>NZ_FMYK01000009.1 GCF_900096915.1 Acinetobacter marinus | reverse complement strand
GCAGACATGGTTCCAATGGTCAGCGTTCTCCATTAGATTATGAAAAGGCCCATCAAAAGATGGTTATGTGTGTCTAGAATTTTGGTGGCTATTCACTGATCGACTTTAATAAAAAACTGATTCAACATTGTTTAGATCACAATGCAGTGAATCCAGTCATTAAGGAAATGATGCACAAGGTCAAACTTTGTGAAAAATACATTGCTCAGCAAAATGTGAAAAATTACCAGTACCTTGATTCACTCATTGAACGTGACCCTAAAATGACCAACGAGAAATTATTTGTTGATGACCTGATGGAAGAAGCTACCAAGCCGAAAAAATCTAACTTAGGACGCTTGGAAAATTTAACAGACTTTTTTAATGAGCTGGGTACAGACATGGAGGTGAAATAAAAACTAGCTGTAATCTAGCTATAATTAGCTAAAGTTTAGTCGTAATAATAAATCAATGAGCGCACACTACTGGACTGAATAACTACCCTGCACTTATTACAATCTTGCTGTGAAAGTTGATAATTCAAAAAGCGGATTAGGGTGCGTAAAATGCCCTAGCACGACTTATTTTGTATCCTATTTTGTATCCCTAAAATTTTATAAACAATTAAATTAATTCAAATCAATTAGTTATGTTGTGAGTATGGTAGTCGCCACCCCACCACATTTTCCTCCAGTGAAATTCACTGAAGTATAAAAAGCCTTTAAATACAATATTTAAAGGCTTTTTTATTTGCCTGTTTATCCGATCTCATCCTATGTTGTTTGACCCTGTTTTTTGCATAGTCTGGGTCAAAATTGGGACAATTTGACCCAATCAATACACATACTGGCGTAAGTTTTCGGCACATTCTGCACTAATTTACATTTGATTCTGCACTAAAGCGCTAGTTTTAGCGCTTCTCACAAAATTCTAATGCTTGATTTTGTTATATTTAATTTCTACATTCACTCAACTGCCCCACCCTAAAATATCCATCAAAGACATTCCCCTCAGCATCATTCTCAGCAATAATGAAAGCAACAAGCAATTCCAATAAACAACAGAACAGGACAGCACGATGGATAAACAGCGCACAACTCAGCAACATATAAACAAGACGAGCATAAACAAACTCTGCACCATTATCTTCAGTAGTGTGCTGATGACTGCATGTATGAGTGTTTCGCCAGAATCCCGAGAGCACCTGAAGGCGAATCATGTTCAGCAAACCGAAATCACTACACTTGATCATACGACAATCTTAAAAACTGCCTATCCACGCACCCAAACAGAAGCAATAGCATATGTCGAACCGAATGATTTAGATCCTTACTTTAAGACACTTAGCGCACATCAGTTAACACCTGATGTACTTGGTTTTATACACCCCACGATCACTTATAACAATCCTCAAGGCGAATTACGCTACCTAATTATTGTGGAAAAAGTGCAAATCAATAATGGCTACATCTCAAGTTGTCGTGCCTGTCAAAACACAGCCGACTTTTTGATTTATAAACACGAGGCTGGGCAATATCAACTGGTGAATAGCGCCTTAGATCAAACACAGGTCCCAAGTGCTAACGGGCATTTACAATATCAATATGCATCTGATCTACAAAAAAATCTGCAACCCTTCGGTAAGAATATGATGGGAAGCTATGTACTATCCAGCTATAGCGGTGCGGGTGGAGATGAAAGCTCGATTTGGTTTGCGGTACATCTTCCCGATGAAGGTAAAGTTCAAGCCGTGGAAATTGGTGCTGCAGGTCGTGATACCAGTAGTTTCTATGCGGATCGCCCAGCATTGGCGACCTCGATTTACTCCACACTCAAACTCATTGACAACCAAAGCACGTATTATCCGATTGAAGTCATCTACTACCACAGCGACCAATCCACATCCTCACCCCTCCAGCGTACACAATTTATTTATGACCAACAAAAACAAGGCTATGTCGAACACTCGACACGTTAGTTTAAATTTAAAGTACACTGGTAGTAAATATGAGATCGAGATCAGATTTCACCCAAACGATTGCTGATATTCACCGCAAAAATTTCTGATAAGAATGGACAATTACAATGATGAAAACGCCACTCATTCCACTTTTGCTCAGCGCAGCACTCATTTCAAGTATCGCCACATCCGCATGGTCAAAGGACAATGGCTTTAGTACATTACAACAGCAACACATCCAGCTACCCACCCTCGAATTTCAGCAGATTATGCAAACTTTTTATCGAGGGAAATTGATTCAACCGCGCATTGAAGATGAACTCATTCGTAGCTATCCCAATATCGGATTGAAATCAGGCGATAAATCGGTCGAACAACTGGTCGCCTTAATGCATCCCATCGTCACCTACAAAAATGCAGCGGCAGAACAGCGCTTTTTAGTGATGATTGAAATGGTCAATATGACTGCACAAGGTCAGCTCGATAACTGTCATGCTTGCGTCGGTACAGCAGATCTTTATAGCTTCAAACAACTCAGCAATGGACAATTTGAATTGGTCAGTCGCTCCACTCCAGATGCTGAATTTGCGGGGAGCTTTGGGCGAGTGCACGTGGACTTATCCAAACCTGCACAAGCCCTCGGTCAAAACTTAGTGGGCATGATGACTCAAAATGGTTTCTCCAATACTGGCGAAACTGAACAATGGTGGGAAGCACTGCATCTGCCCGAAAACAACTACATTCAATTGTATTATGTTGCAGATGCGGGTGGAGACAACTTAGGCAACTATGATGAGAAATCCCCTTCAGCATATACTTATTCGAGCAAAATGACCGTGATCAAGGACAAAAGCGATTATTACCCGATCAAAATCAAATACACTGGCAAAAAGTATTCCAATGATCACGACCGTGTTAAGCCCTATAATGTCGTAGACACCAAGCACTTTAATGTCGCAAAGAATAAGTACGAATAAGGTTAATTCAATAAAATCTATTCAAGAAGATCAATTCACTAAAATCACATCCATAAAGGAACGAGAACCCATGAACAAATCCATTTCAATGTTATGCCTCTTAACATGCATGCCTATGCTCACCCACGCACAAGGATTCACCTATCACAGCACCGACGATGAATATAAAAAATATCAGGGCGAAGTGACGCTCACAGGACAGTACTCTCGAGTATTGGAACAGGAATATCTGGATTATATGGGCGACAATATCTGCTTCTATCCTGACGCAACATCAGCAAAGTTGATTCCTCGAGACAAGGATGACATGCGCTCGGTGTGGTTTTGCTTTAGCAACTTCAAAATTGCAAAAGCCACCTTTAACATCCCCGATCAGATTAAATCAGGCTATTGCGAATATAAAGGACGAGCCACTGTACGTATTAAAAACTACGACATTTTTATTGTCGAATCCGAAGGTTCTGACTACGCAAAACTACTCTCTGCAAAGAATATCAGCCCTGCAAAAGCGATCAAATGTGATGATTGATTTATTTACTTATAATCAAAAGCAATATAGATTAAGGCATATCTAGATTAAAAAGTGGAGTTAAACCAACATAAGTATAGTCACAATACTACTAGTATCCGATTAAATGCCAAAACTAAAGTAACGTAATTAAAGGAAATCAATCATATGAAAATCACACTAAGCTGGCATGAGCCAATTGAATTAGGCAGCTCATCTACCCTTCGAGAAAAAATCAAGAATTTTAATTTAAAAGATATCCCTGAAATTTCTGGTATCTATATTTTTTATCGTGAATATGGTGAACAACAAAAAGCACTATATGTTGGAAAGTCTGAAAACATTCGCACAAGAATAAAGTCTCATTTCAATAGTTTAAGTTTAATCGAAGGATTAGAAGAGTCTCAACAAGGAAAAAAGAAACTAATTTTTGCTGAAGTCAAAACTAGATCCGATATTGGACGTGCATTAAATCAGGCTGAAAAGGGATTTATTCAACATTACATAGAAAACAAACATCCTTTACTTAATAAAAAATTAATGGACGATCATTTTGATGAAATTGTATCTACAGGTCACACAATCGATTTAGTAAGTGAAGACATTTGGGTCTACTCGACCAAAACAATAAAATAGAATTTAAGAGAACAGAAATAATTTCAAATAAAGATTTTTATTTTTAGATTGAAATTATTTTGAAAAATTGGGTGGCAACCCTACTAGCAATACCTCGGCACATCATATTTCTACTACCGTTGCTACCTTCCGGTCCTGGCGGGGTTCGTAGAGTACAATTGCGAAGCCACCAGCAGGGCTACCATTGCTCGACAAGTATATCGTTTTTTATTCGGCTTGCAAGCTGAAAAACCATAGACCTGCATTTAGTGCTCATTTTCCCCACAATACGCTGTCGATTTAAACAAAATTGCTAACATTTTTTCCTCGTTAAGATAGAGTCAATGCAGAGACCCCGCTATACTCAGCGCAGATGTGAATGATTTTCAGTTTTAAGAGTCTGTACTATGAAAAAAATATCAATCCTGCTCGGCAGTCTAGCACTGAGCACCTTTGTCCACGCTGCCCCGATTGAACAGCGTAATTTATCCAACGCACAAACTGCTGTGGTTGAGCCAAATCAGCAAAATTCATTGTTATGGGATATGCGCCAAACCATCAGCCAACTACAAAATCAGATTCGTGATTTACGTGGGCAGATCGAAGAACAGAATAATCAAATCGAACAAATGCAAAATGATTTGAAAAATCGCTATACCGATTTGGATCAACGCTTAGAATTACTCAATCAAAAAGTCGATGCAGAAAGTGGCGATTTAGCTGAGCCCGATGCTGAAGCGCAACCTGATGAAGATACAGCACCTACAAACAATCAACCATCTGAGCCACAGAGCACACCAGCACCGACAAACACCGCAGATCAACAGACGCAAGTACCTCAAGCGCCATTAAGCGATAAAGATGCCTATGCCCTCGCCTATGATGCCTACAAACAAGGTGGTGCAGCCAGCGCCATCCAACCGATGGAAAACTTCATTCAACAACATCCGACCAGCGCCTATGTCAGCAATGCTTACTATTGGCTCGGTGAGTTTAATCTGTCACTTACCCCACCAAACTACAATCAAGCCAAAGATAATTTTGAAATTGTCGCAGGCAACTATCCACAGTCCAATAAAGCCCCTGCTTCGCTATATCGCCTAAGCGAAATTGCCAAAAATGTCGATCAAGACATTCCTCGAGCGCGTGAGTATTATCTGAAATTAATCCAAAATTACGCCAACAGTAAAGAAGCAGAAACTGCCAAAACAGCGATTAATCTATAACATGATGAGGCGCTGTGACCTTGGAAGCATCGCCTTATTTTTACTTAATATCAAATACTTATTCCAACAAAATTTTAAAAACATTCACACTAAGATTCATGTAAATCTTGCCAAGCCAGTCCAAATTTTGCCAAATATTTCTTTACCCGATCACTGTCGTTATTTGAACGTCGTTGCTGACGAGAGACGGCAAAGAGCTGTCGACCTGCATCCGCCATTGACCTAGCATCTACGCAGACTTTGAGCACACCAAGCAATTGAATTCGATCAAATTCATCCAATGCCTCACGTTGGGTTGGGTTCAAATATTGCGCCAAAAACGCCTCATCATTTAACTCGGTTTGGCGTGGTTCGATTGTGCCAACACACCAAAGCTGTTTTAATTTTTCCACTTCATGGCTGACTTGATCGACATTAATACGATTGCCCTGCGCCAAAGTCGCCATCCGTGTCACGCTCGCTGTCAAATCACGAAAGTTGCCTTGCCACGTTGCCTCAGCAGATTGGGCGAAATGCAGATATTGCGTCAATGCTTCTTTATTAAAACTTAACTGGCGTTGCTGGGTATTGGCGAAGCGTTGCAATTCAAACTGAATATTCGGGGCAATATCCTCGATCCGATCACGTAAATTTGGCAAAAAGAAAGTCCATGTATTCAGCCTTGCCCAGAGATCCTCTCGAAAGCGCCCAGCCTGTACTTCTCGGCGTAAATCCTTATTCGTCCCTGCAATCAGTTGAAAATCAGCAGAAACTTCCTGATCACTGCCTACAGGAAAAAATGCTTTATCCTCTAGCGCCTTGAGCAACATCGCCTGCTCATCCAAGCCCAGCTCACCGATTTCATCCAAAAATAAAATCCCGCCATCGGCGCTTTTGAGCCAACCTTGTCGTGTGCTCGCCGCCCCTGTAAACGCCCCTTTGACATGACCAAACAAACTCGACATGGCGCTATCACCACGCAACGTGGCACAGTTCACATCGACAAAACGCCCTTTGAGTTGTTGCTTGTGCTTTTTCAATTGATAAATTTGTTTTGCCAATTGCGATTTCCCGACACCTGTTGCACCCAAAATCAAAATCGGCGCAGTGGATCGAGTAGCGACCATTTCCACTTCAGAAATCAATTGGTTAAATGCCTGATTGTGCGCAGCAATATTGGCTTTGAGCTGTTGCCAGTTTTGCTGTTGTTCATCGGCAAAGCGTTGTTTTAACACATCATATTTGGATAAGTCCAAATCAATAATACGATAATCCCCCTGTGGCTGTTGCTTGCCAGCAGGCGAGCTTTGAATCAATTGTGCAGGTAAATAATTGGCATCGACCAAAAGATACCAACAAATCTGCGCTACATGCGTCCCCGTAGTGATATGGATAAAATAATCATTCTTTTCAATATCAAAGGGATAACTTTTCACAAAGTCATACAGCGCACCATACACATCGGCAAAGTCCCACGCATCACGAATCACGATTTTCTGCCCTGTGACTTGGGTTTGCGGGGACAGCTGCCTTGCATCCTCACGCAGATGATCAACGAGATTTTTGCTCTGACGGTCATGTAGCAGCACCAACTCATCCACGATCAAATCCTCATGCATCAACAAGCTCATGCTTGGACGCCAGCGTTGCCAGCGCTCAGGACGTTTGCCTTGATCGAGAGTTGAACCGACGAAGCCGATGACGATGGTTTTTTTGTTCATTGCTTCACTTTCAATGAGATTACACAAGTATTGATTGTTATTTTTACTATAAATTTGGATATTTTTCTATTTTTATAGATATTTATTTTATGAAAAATTTTAAAAGATCGATCTATAAAGTTTCATATTAATATTTTATTTTCCTTTTATTTCAAATAATTAAATTATTTTAAAATAATAAAATGAAAACTTGGCACGCTCCTCGCAATATTGATAGCACACAGCATCATCGGAATACTGTGATGATCACCTGCCTGCAAGTGGATCGTTTTCGTAATTTTCACTTACAGATTGGCAGGCAGGTTTAGAGGAAGAAAATCATGTCAATTATTGAACAAATCCAAACACAAGCAGATCTTGAACGAAATATGCAAATCAACTTGGACGATGCGCAACCTAAACGTCATTATCAAGTGCTCCATGACGATAAAGGTTTGCCCATTAAAATGTGGACGAACGGTGTCGTCGTGGATGACAATTCTAAAAAGCAACTACTTCAAACTGCACAAATGCCGTTTATTTACAAATGGATGGCGGTGATGCCTGATGTGCATTTTGGACTCGGCGCAACCATTGGTAGCGTGATTCCAACCAAAGGCGCAATCATTCCTGCGGCGGTCGGTGTGGATATTGGTTGTGGGATGATGGCGACACGCACCAATCTAACGGCGTCGGATTTACCTGATAATTTGCATGGTTTGCGGAGTGAACTTGAGCGTTTGATTCCGCATGGCATGACCAAAGGTCGTGGGCGACGTGACCGTGGTTCATGGGAAAACCCACCTGAGTTGGTTGATCAGACTTGGGCGGATTTGGTGGCGGATTTTGAGTTGATCTGCGCCAAACATCCACGTTTAAAAAATACCAACAACCGCAAACAGCTTGGCACATTGGGTACTGGCAACCATTTCGTTGAGGTGTGTTTGGATGAACACGATCATGTGTGGATCATGTTGCATTCTGGCTCTCGTGGCGTAGGTAATGCGATTGGCAATCACTTTATCGAGCTGGCTCGCAAAGATATGCAAAAGCATTTCATTAACTTGCCGAATAAAGATTTGGCGTTTTTGGTTGAAGGTACGGAGCATTTTGATGATTATTGGTTTGCGGTGGGTTGGGCACAGCGCTTCGCCATGAAAAACCGTGAAATCATGATGCAGGCGGCGATCAAAGCCTTGGCAACGATCATCCCAAAGCCATTTAATGCCAAACTGGAAGCAGTGAATTGTCACCATAATTATGTGGAAAAAGAGCAACATTATGGCGAAGAAGTGATGGTCACCCGTAAAGGTGCGGTGAGTGCCAAGCTCGGTCAATACGGGATCATTCCAGGGTCGATGGGGGCGAAATCTTTTATCGTTCGTGGTCTTGGGAATCAGGAATCGTTCTGCTCGTGTTCGCATGGTGCAGGTCGGGTGATGAGCCGTGCTGAGGCAAAACGTCGTTATACCGTGGAAGATCAGGTGGCGCAGACCGAAGGTGTGGAATGTCGCAAAGATGCGGCGGTGATTGATGAGATTCCATCGGCGTATAAGCCGATCGAGGATGTGATGAAAGCACAAAGCGATTTGGTCGAGGTGGTTTATACTTTGCGTCAAGTGGTGTGTGTGAAGGGTTAGAAATCAAACAAATACGCTCCAACCCAATTATAGCCTTTTGTGCTGGAGCTACCCATAAATAGGAAGCATATTATGATTTTGTTAAATATTGAAGATGAATTATCAATTATCTCGCAGCAAATCGATAATGGTGAATTTGAAAAAGCATTCGATGCCATTAAAACTGCTTTTTCTAGAGTTAAAAGATTACTAAAAAATAAACAGTATTTTGACCATTTATTTGCAATCTCAGGACTATTCATTGATGTAGGACATATGGGGAGAAACTCAGAATCTACTTTAAAAGGGTTAAAAATTTTAGAAGATAACCGCCAGAATTTTGAGAGATATAAAGGACATTACTTTTACTATTTTTATGCTAATGCTCTAAGCTATACACAAAAAAATGAGGATTTATTAGACTATGTAAATTTTCAAAATGTTGAAAATCTTAATTATGCAAAACGAATGTATTGGAAAGCAATTAAGTCTGTTCAAAAACAACACAACACAGTTCCTGATGAGTATCTCGTCAATCTCGCAAATTCTTTAAAATCGCAATACCGCATAACAGAGGCATTACAATATTATGATCAAGTAAATCAAAAAAATAGAGATCTTCCTCAAGCATGGACTAATAGGAGTGAGGCTTTAATTATACTTAATAAGATTACTTCCTCTTTATCTATCGTAATGTTAAAAGAAATTAGAGTAGGCTATTTATTTGCTTCCAAATCAAATAATGTTCCTAAAATTTGGCATCCCTTTTATAAAAGTCGTTCAGATTCCATCTCGAAACATATAAATGAGCTTTCTAATGAAATAGATGAGACTGATCATGAAGATGCCCTCCTAACTCAAAATGAATATAATGACCTCAGCTCATATAGAAAATGGTGCCTAGACAGACATTTAAGCCTTACAGAACATGGACTATATTGCAAATGTATCGAAAGTGGTACCGATAATCTGACAATTATGGAGAATGTCATAGGTGATCAAACTATTGCAAGCATGGAGCTTGTGCTCAATCGACTAAAGTCTGAGTTTGGATTTTCACGACATCTCTATTATGAATATTTAAATAGTAGTGATTGGACAAAAAATGATATTGAGCAAAGTTTTTCAGAGCTTTTTAATGATGAGGTTTTAGGTTTAAACATTGAGAGAGTGAGGACTGCATTTAGAATTTGTTTTGGAATTTTAGACAAAATTGGCGTAGCAATATTTGATCTATTAAAATTAAAAAGAGAAAAAAATGAAATGATTTACTTTCATAGCTTTTGGAAAAAGACACCTGAGAGATTTAATTTGTTTCAAAATATTCAAAATTACGGTCTAATTGCCTTGTATAGTATTGCTAATGATCTCAATTCGACAAAAACCGATCAAGGTGAACTTTCATTTTATAAAAAATGGAGAAACTTACTAGAACATGACTTTATGATAATTCACACAAATAAATCTCCTGAAGATTTATACGGAAGCTATAAGGGATTCACAAAACAAATTACATTTGTAAATGAAAATGACTTTATCGAGAGTCTAACTCATGTACTTCAACTAACCAGATCAGCAATTTTTTCATTTGTATTTGCTGTCAGAGAACATGCAAAACAAAACTCCCCTGATAAAGGTCAAATAATTGGGACTTTAGAAGTCCATAAAAAACAAGGTTATTTCTAAGAAAAATGAATAGCTTAATAGATTCAATCATTACAATTGACGGCGCACAAGGCGAAGGTGGCGGACAGATTTTACGCACTGCCCTTTCCCTCTCGATGATTACAGGCAAAGCCTTTACCCTCACCAACATCCGTGCAGGACGTAAAAAACCAGGATTGATGCGCCAACATTTGGTCTGCGTGCAATCCGCACAGCAGATCAGCAATGCCAAGGTCGAAGGTGCAATGCTGGGCAGTCAGGAGTTAATTTTTCAGCCACAACAGGTACAAGCAGGCGAATATCATTTTCAGATTGGTTCGGCGGGCAGTACGACTTTGGTGTTGCAAACCATTTTACCTGCCCTACTATTACAAAATGAATCAAGTCAGATCAGCATTCAAGGTGGTACGCACAATCCGCTTGCACCAAGTGCTGATTTTATCTCGATGTGCTTTTTACCGACCTTGCAAAAGATCGGCGTTGAGGTCGATTTTCAATTGGAAAAAGTTGGATTTATGCCGATTGGCGCAGGTCAGATTCGTGCAAGCATTCATCCGTGGCTCGACCGCAAGGCGTTAAATCTCTGTGAGCGTGGCGATGTACAACGCATTGAGAGTTTTGCAGGCTGCTTAAATCTGGATAAAACCGATATTAATCAACGTGAACTCGATACCTTGTCGAAGAAATTAAATATTGACCACGCTCATCAGATGCATATGCACGGTGTCAGTCAGGGCAATGCTTTAGCAGTGTTGGTCAAGTTTGCGGCGCATCAACAGCTTTTTACTGCATTAGGTACGATGAATCGCAGTGCTGAGCGAGTCGCCAATGGGCTGGCGAGCGAAGTCCGCCAATATTTGGGCACAGGTGCGATGGTAGATGAATATTTGGCAGATCAATTGTTACTCCCGCTGGCGCTTGGTGCAGGTGGCTCATTTACAGCCTCGCATATCAGCGAACATACACGCACACAGGCGCAGATGATTCAGCGCTTTATGGATTGCGATATTCAACTACTTGAAGCAGAAAAGCCGTGCCACATCACAGTGAACCGAACATAACAAAGGGCAATCATTAAGACTACCCCCGTTTCAATTTCTATATACTGAATTTGATTATTTCTTGGTTTTTAGCAATAAACCATAGCTTTGATCATCATCTTGATGCGTCACTTTGATTGGCAGATAATCCAAACTCGGTGCTAACCAAAAGATGGTATTCTTGGTCGCACGATCATGTTTTAGGCGCACTTTGACCGTGTCATAGGTTTTGCCATCCGCAGCTTTGACTTTTTCCGTGCCTTCTTTGACGAACTGACGCGCTTCAACTTCTTTATAATCTGCGATCCAGTAGCTCGATTTTAAGCCACCTTTTTTCAGGTCTTCACGGACTTGGAGCTCAGCATTCAGGTCATCGAGCACCCCACTTTTCCATGTCAACGTGCGGTTGGTGTCTTTGCGAGAGGTTTTGATATTTTTTTGTGACGGGTTAAAGCTCATCTTCACCGTATCACTATGCACGAGGATTTTGGTATTTCGAGTGTACTGACTCGATACAATCGAGCCATTTTGAAAGCCAAACTTACTGGTCTCCGTGGCACTACCGATCACAGGGATTTTTGAGCTAAATTGATACTGCCATTGATTGCCCACCTTGCTGAGTTTGCGTGTCGCATCACCCATTTTTTTGTTGCCATAGCTAAACTGATAGGTCGCTTCAAATGGCGCCAAAGCATGCGTCACGGTCATCGCCGTCATACTCGCTAGACTCAGCGCAGTCACAGCGCAGGTTTTTATTGCAAATTTATTCAATGTCATTCCAACCTCTATGATCTATTCTGTAAAGCATATCGATACTGTTTAATGTAGGGGCGCTATCGATAGAATACGATGAGATATATGTTTCAAATTGTGACGTAGGTTGCAAAATGTAGTGTTTTAATCATTTATCGGGGTAATTTGGTCATCATCGAGCTGTTCAAGCTCCCAATCCTCAAACAATTTTGGCTCTCGACCACGCTTGAGCACCGCATCGAGATTGACATTGGTTTTTAGAATCAGCTTGGTTTCACGCAGTACACCATGATTGACCTGTACTTTGCGTAGCGTATCAGTGACAGGACGCAAACGCCCCAACCAACGATTAAGACTTAAATACAGCATGCCGTGTTTCATTTCCACGATACGATATTTCTGCAAAATCGGACCAAGTGGATCTTTATCTAAGACTTGCTGATAAAAATACAGCGCAAAACGCACCGCCATATCTTTGAGTTTGCCTTGTATGCGTGCTTCGATGACTTGAGTTTTGGAGATTTGCTCAAATACCAAATATTGTTCGTTTTGATTGAACACCATTTGCACCAGTTTGAGATCAACGGAGAGTGACGCATAAATGCCTGCGACATTGACCGTGGCATAGAGTCGAAGCCAATCATCATAAATATCTGCATGCAAATCTTTGAGCAAGCCAACATTGTCTGTCACGTATTTTTGAAAAGTTGCATTGAGTAAATTTTGCGATACGGTAAAGCTCCGTTCCTCTTCAATAAAGTCTTCCGTCTGCTGATACAGATTACGGGCAACTGTCGCAATTTTTGACACAATACTAGACATAAATCGGCTCTAAACTCAAAATCGGGCGAAGTATATTTCCCAAAGTTCGGAAATACATTGGCAATAGTCAAGATTGTGCTTAAAATACGGCATATACTCAAGTCGTTACAGTCATTATTTCGATTTTTATCACGACAATAAGGCTTACAAATCGCCATTTCAATGAAGGATTCAGGGGTGAGTCAAAGCAAACGGGATTACTTCCAGTTTATCCACACACAAACCAAGCTGACGCATTGGTGGCAAGATCCACTTTTTATTACAGCGCTCATCATTGCGATTGCGGCACACCTCGCCTTTATCAGCATTCAATTTGTTGCAGGTAATGCTGCCCCGATGGCAACCAAAGATGTCACCATCGCTGTGCATCTCAATAAAAATGATGAAAAAATCAAAGACAGTGACTTTGTCGCACAACACGACCAAGCGGGCGACGGTGAGCTCAAAGAGTTACATGCGCAAACCAGCCCGATTCCCAATGCCACACCCGCTGCATCAGAAGGCAAACAACAACAAGAAATGCTGCAACAACTCTCACAAAAACAGCAACTCGACTTCCAAGAACGCATGCTGATGACCACGCTCAGTTGGCAAAAACAAAGCCAAGAAGATGAGCGTAAAAAGAAAGTCGATGAGCTACAAAGCCAGCAACAATCTCGTGCCGCCATGGTCGCCAGCATCGAAGCGCAGTATGCACAGCGTCATCAGATGTACGCCAAAAAACAAAAAGTCAAAACCATCACAGGCATTCAAGCCAAAGCCGATGCGTCTGCGGAATATCTTGATCGCTTCCGCCAAAAAGTGGAAATGTTTGGGAATCGCTATTACCCAGAAGCCGCCAAACAGCAGAAGCTATCAGGTGAAGTACGTCTTATGGTGATTTTAAATGCACAAGGCGGTATCCGTGCCATTCGCCTATTACAAAGCTCAGGCAGTTCTGTTTTAGATGAAGCGGCTAAAGCCTCTGTACGTCGAGCCATGCCCTTCGGCAAATTTGATACAAAAATGAAAGACATTAGCGAACTGCGTATTGTCCGTACTTGGCGATTTGATGCGCAGGATTCAGTGTTTGATGTGCACTAAACTGATAGAAGAAATGATGATGAAAAATTTGTCGCCTTCTAATTTTTACGCCGAACCTTAGAAAACGCTTTGAAATTGTTACTGCTTTAAACTGACCAAATATTTACCAAACTTGACTGCGGTTTCCAAATCACCTTCGGGTGGCGTCACTTCTACACTGGCATTATCGGATTGTGTCATCAACCCTAAAAAACAGGACATGCGATTGATGTCATTCGGACTGCGCCCTGTCGGCATAAATGGTAAGCCTGCCCACAGCATGCCATGTTGCATGGCAAAAAGATTGATCGATTGAATCACTGCCAACTTATCGCCACTCAGCCCACCACCGTTGGTAAAACCTGCGGCAATTTTGCCCTGCCACGCACGTGCAAGCCAACGCTTCGATGACGCTTCCATGAACTGCTTTAAATCCGCAGTCAGACTACCCATATAGGTCGGACAACCCATGATGATGATATCCGCTTCATCTAAAGCCTCCCATTGCACCGCACTGGTTGGCATCATTACCACCTCTGCACCTGCAAACTCGGCGCCTTGTGCAATATGTTGTGCGACTTTTTCGGTATGTCCATAGGCACTGTGAAAAACGATACACACTTTGACCGAGGCACCACGCACAGCTGATTCAATGAGCGACATGAAAAATAAATAACTTTAGAGAGATAGATTCAGTGTAGCATCTTTTGTGGGAATAAAAATAAAGGTTGCCATTCGCCCAGTGATGGATTGACGTCGATAAGAATAAAATTTATCCACTTCGGCATAAGTACACTGTGTGCCACCTGAGACATTGTCCACACCCAAAGCGTTTAATTTTTTGCGCGCAATATTGTACAAATCCGCTAAGAATTTGCCATCAGCCTGCGCTAAAAAATCATTTTCAAAATCAGCATTTTCTTGGACAAATGTCGCTTTCACTTCAGCACCGACTTCAAAATGCTGTTGGCTAATGGCTGCCCCCATCCAAGCATGTGTCGGCTGTGATTTCATCTTTTTGACCGTTGCTTCAATGATACCATTGGCAAGTCCACGCCAACCCGCATGTAGACACGCCACTTCCGTACCATCTGCATTACTCAGTACGATCGGCAGACAATCCGCAGTCATCATCATTAATACCGCACCGTGTTCTGAGGTGACTAAGCCATCCCCTTCTAAAAGCTGTGGCGTAATGTTGGCATCGATACGATGGGCGATGATGCTGTGGGTTTGACTCAGCCAATGCAGTGTTGTTGCACCCAAAGGCGCCAATGCACTTAATAAATGATGACGATTTTGCTGTACTTGCGCCGCATCATCACCGACATGCAATGCCAAATTGAATTGCAAATAGGGCTGAACTTGATCCATCGAGGCATTAATGATCGACAGCGTTTGTCCTGCATAGACATTGCTTGGAAGACCTTCCGCTGTGAGCCATAAATTTGTATCAGACATTTCGCCCTCAAACTCAGTCATTTTTCAATTGACCTTCATTTTCCAACAAACTGACCAATTGTTCAAAATCACTTGGCCATTCCGCCTCAAATTCCATTTCTTCTTCGGTACGTGGATGCACCAATCCTAAAGCACGGGCATGTAAGGCTTGGCGTTTGAAGTGTTGTAGATAATGCGCGAGTTCTTGAGACACACCTTTTGGCAATTTTAACCGAGCATAGGTCTGATCACCGACCAATGGATGCCCAATATGACTAAAATGCACACGAATCTGATGGGTACGCCCTGTCTCAAGCTGGGCTTGAATCAAACTAAAATGGGTATAACGATCCAGCACATTATAATGCGTCACGGCGTCTTTCCCGCCATTCACGACTGCCATTTTGGTGCGATCTACAGGATGGCGTTTAATTGGTGCATCCACCGTACCACCCGCAATCACATGCCCATAGCAAACCAAATCATAAACCCGATACACCGATTTTTTGGACAATTGTCGTGTCAAATGATGCTGTGCTTCTAAGGTTTTCGCCACCACCAATAAACCACTGGTATCCTTGTCGATACGATGCACCAAGCCTGCACGTGCCAATTCACGAGATTTTGGATAATGATGCAGTAAGGCATTGACTAAAGTACCTGTATGATTGCCCGCCCCAGGATGTACTACCATGCCGACAGGTTTATTGATCACTAAAATATCATCATCTTCATAGACGATATTTAGCGGAATATCTTCAGGCTGACTGCTGAGTTGCGGTGCCAGCTCGACATCAAGTGTGAGCACTTCCGTGCCATCGCTACGTGCTTTGCCTTTGACTTGCTGACCATTGACCAGTAAAGCACCTTCGGCGATCCATGTTTTTAATTTTTCACGGGAAAAATCATCCCAGACCTGCGCAGCGATCTGATCAAAACGCTGTCCAAGAAAACAATCATCCAATTGACATTGCCGACGAATATGCGTAGCTTGCGTATCCGATGCGTGATGTTGCGAATGTTGTGCTTGATCACCCGCTTGATCCAGTGTGTCGTCGTGAACCTCATCCTCAAAATCTTGAGAATGTTGCGCAGGAAGATCTTGTAGATCACGTGAAGAATTTTGTGCAGATTGCGTTGAAGTCATTTGCTCACATTTCAATAAAAATGGTTTAATACGCCTATTGTAGCTGATTGCCCAGTCTAGAGGAGTTTTTATGTCGCTGCCGCGTTTGAATGTTTTGGTATTATCCCTATCGCTAGGCGTTTCAGCAGCTTTGGTCGGTTGTAGTAGCAACCCAAGCAAAGTCACTGATACAGGACCAAAATCCAGCGAACAAGCCTACTATGAAAAGGCACAACAAGCACTAGAACGTGGGCAATATAGTGAAGCAGGCGAACAACTGCAAGCCCTAGACACCTATTTCCCAACTGGACGTTACAATCAGCAAGCACAGCTTGACTTGATGTATACCCGCTTTAAACAAGCAGATTATACCGCAGCGACCACGCTGGCAGAGCGCTTTATCCGAGTTTACCCACAGCATCCACAAGTTGATTATGCCTACTATGTGCGTGGCGTGTCGAACATGGAACAAAACTATGATGGTCTAATTCGTTATACCTCGCTCAAGCAAGCACATCGTGACACCAGCTATCTCAAAGTGGCTTATGCCAACTTTGCCGATTTTATCCGTCGCTTCCCAAGCAGTAAATATGCAGTCGATGCAGCACAGCGTATGCAATACATCGGCGAAGAACTCGCTGAAAGTGAAATGAACATCGCCCGCTACAACCTCAAACGTAAAGCATGGGTGGCAGCGATACAACGTGGTCGCTGGGTACTCGAATATTATCCACAAGTGCCACAAACCCCAGAAGCGATCGCAACCATTGCTTATGCGTATGATGAGCTTGGTGACCAAGACACAGCGAACCAATATAAGCAACTGCTGCAAGCCAACTATCCGGGCTTGATCAATAAAGATGGTGAAGTGAATCTACGTGCTGCGCGCAACCAAGGCAGTTTACTCAACAAAATGACACTTGGTGTGCTTGGTCGTTCGGCAAATAATAACTATGCGACCGAAACTAATGCGACACAAACCGTGAACACGACTGCTGAGTCTGATGAGTCAAAACGTAGTTTGATGAATCGTTTAAGTTTTGGTTTGATTGGTGATGATGGTGCAAGTGCCACAGAAGCCACAAATACTGACATTGCAGAAGCAAGTGATCGTATTGCCGATGCGAGCACCACAACAGCTGATGCGGTACAAGACAGTACAGCAAATGACAATACGACAAATCAAACCACCGCCGATGATGGCGTAGAAGATAGTGCTGTAGATGCGAGTGAAGAAACTCCTGCTGAGTAAGACTGTTTTCTACACTCAAGTCTATTGGCACATAAATCCCTGAACTGATGTTTGGGGATTTTTGCATTTTCACCTTGCTATTTCTCATTCGGTCGCTTTTAACACATCCTGTTCTCGGCTTGCTTTTCTGGACTTGCTTTTCTGGTTGGCGCTGATCACAATACCGATACTCCCGATTATTCTATTTTAAGTAGTAATTATGGCAATTCCACAGCATACGATTGATCAAATCCTCGATCGCACGGATATTGTCGAGCTGATTAATCAACGGGTCAAACTGAAAAAATCAGGACGTACCTATTCAGGCTGCTGCCCTTTTCATCAAGAAAAGACCCCATCATTTCACGTTTATCGTGACAAAGCCTATTATCATTGCTTCGGTTGCCAAGCCAATGGCAATGCCATCAAATTTTTGATGGAAATCGATAACCGCCCCTTTATTGATGTGATCAAAGACCTTGCACAACATGCAGGCATTGAGCTACCCAAAGATAATTTTTCTGCAAAATCGGCAACCTACAAACGCCAAGCCGTACCTGCTAAAGCCACACCTGCCAAAGTTGCAAAAAACACAGCACAGCCATCTGCCCAAGCTATCAATCCAAATCAGCCAAACAACGCACAAACTAACTCACAAGGCAATCAACAAAGTCATCCTCAAGGTGAGGATCAACATTCTCCACAAGCATTTGACAGCTATCCAGAAGATCAGTATTCGGATTTTCAAGATTCGAGCTTTCAAGATCAGGCTTTTGATCAATTCTCAGCTGAGGGCTTTTTTTATCCTGATGATGTGCACTTTGGCATGCCTGAAGCTGCGCAAGAAGCCAGCCTATATGACCTCTTAGAAAATGTTGCCAGCTATTATCAGCAACAACTCAAGCACGCACCACATGCACAAAATTATTTCCAAAATCGAGGTCTCAGCCAAGAGACCCAAGACAATTGGCGTTTGGGTTATGCTCCAAGCGATTGGCAACATTTAGAACACGCCTTTCCACAAGACATTGACGGCTTAAAGCTGATTGGTTTGGTGCGAGAAAGTGATCAAGGCAAACAATTTGATTTGCTTCGTGATCGTGTCATTTTCCCGATTCGTGATAGCAAAGGGCGTGTCGTGGGTTTTGGTGGTCGTGCCTTAAATGATGAAATTAAGCCCAAATACATCAATTCACCTGACTCCGAAGTGTTTCATAAAAATCAACTTTTATATGGGCTGTATGAAGGGCGCAAAGCCAAAGCAGAAAAATGGTTGATGGTCGAAGGCTATATGGATGTGATCGCCTTACACCAATCTGGCATTCACGGTGCTGTAGCAACTTTGGGTACAGCAAGTAATGCCGAACATTTAAATATGTTATTCAGGCAGAATCATAGCCTGACCCTTGCTTTTGATGGCGATAACGCAGGTCAGAAGGCGGCTTGGCGAACGCTCGAAATCGCCCTACCGCTCCTCGAAGATGGGCGTCAACTGCATTTCTTTATCCTGCCCGATCAACACGATCCTGATTCATTGATTCAAGCGATTGGACAGGAAGCCTTTTTGGAGAAACTCGAGCAAGCCCCGCTACTCTCAGATTTTCTTTACGCACAGCTCACCCAGCGTTTCGACATCACCTCACCCGAAGGTAAGGGGCAAGTCATGGGCGAACTGCGTCAGCTCAGCCAGCAACTGCCGAACGGCTCGTATAAATATCTACTGTCACAATCTTTTAAAGATCGGCTCGGTTTTGGGCGACGCGATCATCAAGCCAGTAGCAATGATTTAAATCTCAGCTTTGGTGGGATTGATCATAGTCAACTATTATTGGTGCTACTCCTGCATTTTCCAAAACTCTATTCCGAGTTTGAAACCTTGCGTGCCCTACTGCCTGAACAATCTTTGATTAAACACTTTTTGGATACTTTGGATCAGATCGAAGAACAACTTCCACAAGATGTTGAAGCCTGTCGCATGTTTGTCTTGGGCGCTTGTAGCCACCTGCATCCGCAACTTTTACCCTTGCTCAATAAAATCCAATTGTCGCAACTTGGCATGGATCATCCAGAAGATATTCATCAACATGCCGAAGATTTACATCATCGTTTACAGGTCGATTTTTTACGGAAAAAGTTAAAACAGCCTGCATCGATTAAAGAAATTCACAATCTCAAACAACAACTGAATGATGCCTATAAACGTCTCAGTAGTTCAGAGATTCGTGTGGCACTATAAATGTTCATCTCAGATTTTCTGTGCGCTTATTTTTAACCCGTTGTTTTAAATAACCATTTTAAAAAGAAACTTTTAATCAGCGGATTGCATCATTCCAATAAATGCTCGATCATGCACTTTAATCTTTTTTATTAATTTCTTTGAGCGTTCGTGCATGTTGCTCAATATCCAGTACGGTTTGATTGAGCCATTCAAAATGGGTTGGGTCTTCCGATTTTGCCGCTTCTCGAAACAATTTTGAGGGAATGTGTAGCATTTTCTTGGTGAGGCGGTAGGACATCGCTTCTAACAATGCCTCAGGTTCAGCACCGTGTTTGAGTTGTTCAAGGGCAAATTCAAGCTCAGCTTGACGCTGTTGCTCCGCCACTTCACGATAATGGTGAATCTCACGTCCTGCTTGGTGAATCTTTTCATTGACCACAAATTGTGAGGCGAGTTGCGAGACCATTACTTCGGCATCGAGCGCTGCTTGGCGACGTTGCACCATATTTTCATCAATGACCGCTTGCAGATCATCAACACCGTATAGATACACGCCATCGAGCTTATTGACCTTATCCTCAATATCACGAGGAACCGCCAAATCCACCATCAGCATGGGCTGATATTTTCGCTGTTTTAGGGCTTTTTTCACATCATCATAATGAATCACTTGATGCAAACTGCCCGTACAACTCGACACCACATCGGCACGATGTAATTGCGTTGCCAATTGATCAAACTCAACCACTTCCACCGACACACGAGCGCCGATTTCCTGCGCCAGATTTTCTGCACGTTGTCGGGTGCGGTTGCAGATAATGATCTTTGCCACACCCATTTCTGCCAAATGCTTTGCGACTAAGCTGTTCATCTCGCCTGCTGCCACAATCAATACGGTCAGCGCTGAGACATGACTAAAGACTTGTGAGGCAAGCTGTGCCACAGCATAGCCCATCGAAATCGCATGTTCACCGACGGCTGTTTCGGTACGAACACGTTTCGCTGCATAGAAGGCAAATTCAAATAAGCGATTAAGGTTACTCGACACCACATCATTGTCTTTGGCAAGTTGTAGTGCCGATTTGACCTGCCCGAGAATTTGTGGTTCACCGAGCATCAACGAATCCAAACCGCCCGCAACCCGCATCAAATGAGTCATGGCTTGTACATCTTCATAACGATATACATGTTGTAACAGCGCCGACACCTCAAAACCATTAGACTGCGCTAACCAGTTCAATACTTGGTCAGGTTGCTCAGTGATGGCATAGACTTCGGTTCGATTGCACGTTGAAACCACAACAAGATCATTTAAATTCGCTTGATTTTGGTTCTGAGCAAAGAGCGCACGCAAGCGTTCAGCATTGAATGCGATCTTTTCTCGCATCTGCACGGAAGCTGTATGGTGATTGACGCCGATTGCAACAAAATTCATAGCACTTCTTCAATCAGCAAAGTTGTGATAAAAAGATAGACATAGATGAAATAAACCATGACCCAAAATGTGGACTTAATGCGAGACAAATTAGCGCAAAAAGACTCGTCGCAAACACGCCAAGCGCAAGAAAAACCTGAACAAGGAAAGTGGCGACGCTTAGCAAAAAAGCATTCTATCACATTCCTGATTTTGGGAAGTATAGCCTATGCATCCTATTCTTGGGCGGAAAACAAAGCCAATCAGCCACAACTTGATCTAAAAACAGCCGACACCCCATCAAATCAAACACAAACGGATGCTTCTGAAGCAAGTATTCCTCAAACCAGCACCACTGAAACGAATGCAACAGCCTCGTTGGCCGCGGATGCTAACCAAAGTGCCAGCGTAGAGCTTTCAAGACAAAGCAATCGCTTTGATAGCAACAATGTGATTTTACCTGTTTTTGTCGCAGAATTTGCACTGAGCCAAGATCAGGTTGAAGAATCTTTAAGCACCTATCAATCTTTGGTGGATGAATATAATCAACCGATGATTAACGAGCGTGCGCTGGACTTGGCACTCAAGGCCAATGATATTCCACGGGCATTGTATATTGCCAAAATTTGGGTGGAGCGCTATCCAGAAGATACACCAGCATTGTTTTATTTGGCGCATTTATCGTTACGTGCCCATCAATACGAGCTGGCGGCAAAAACACTGGATCGTATCCTCCAGCTTGATTCCAATGCCAATATTGAGGGCATTTTGGCAGGGATTTATCCTGAATCACCTGAAGCTCGTCAGGAGTTGCTGGGTGCCCTCAGCCTGATTGAGAAAAATAATAATCCATCAATTTTGGTGATGATCGCAGGTTTGGAAGCAGAAAATCAGCAATATCCTGCCGCTTTACAAAAGGTCAATCTTGCCTTAAAACAGCGTCCACGTGTACCCAGCTTTATCATTCTCAAAGCCAAGCTATATCTTGCCTCAGACCAAGAGGCTCGTGCCATGCGCTGGCTATCATGGAAAAGTTTTTTTCAGGACAATCCAGATGTTGACCTCTATCAGATTCAGCATTTATTAAAAAACAATCAAACCAAAAAAGCCTTGCGTAAACTGCGCCGTACTGCCCGCAAATATCCAGACAACGAACAATTGCAGTTTTTAGCAGGGATTACCAGCATTGACGCCAAGCAATATCAGGATGCTGAACATTATCTCAAGCGATTGCAAAACTCAGCGCAATATCAAGATCAGGCGAATTATTATTTGGCGGTCGGTGCAGAGCGTAACCAACACATTGATGACGCCATTGCGCTATACAAGGCGGTCGACGGCAACCTCTACCCAGTAGCACGCAAAAACTTGGTGAGCCTATATCTGAAACAAAATCAATCCACTGAAGCGATACAACTGCTCACCCAAGAACGGGTCAGCCATCCAAGTCAGTCGAGTTTTTTGTATCAACTACAAGCACAAACCTTACAAAGTATTGGTAATACAGATCAAGCATTGATGGTTTTGGATGAAGCATTGCAACAAGATCCTGACGATGCAGAGTTGATTTATAGTCAAGTGCTGTTGCTCGATCCAGCGAAAGACCGAGATCAGTTGGACAATGCTTTAAACAAACTCTTAGAAATTGAGCCAAATAGCCCAACCTTCTTAAATGCCTATGCCTACACCCTCGCCCAGCAAAATCGCAAACTGGACTTGGCACGACGTTATGCAGAGCAAGCCTTAGTCTATGCACCGCAACAAGCCTCGATTTTGGATACACTCGGTTACGTGGCATATTTACAAAGCGATTATGATGTGGCGGTACAAGCCTTGGCGCAGGCGTATCAACTAGCGCCGAGTCTGGGCATCGGCATACGTTATGCAAAAGCGCTGTATATTCATGGTAATATCGATCGTTTTCAACAAATCTATCAAGAGCTAAAAGTCAGCTATCCGAATGCCAACGAACTCCAGCAATTACAGCAGATGCTTGCCCCGCAAAGCGCAACGCCAGTGACAGAAGCACCAACACCCGAAATACAATCGACCTAAATGCGAGCACAGCACATCCACCATCCTGAATTTACCACTCAGAATTAAAGATCATCAATTTATGCTTTTGAATTGGCAACCAGAAGTCATGATCAAAACACTTTACTGCAACCACATTGAACGACATGAGCGATTTTCCATGATGAATAAACACCTTAGCACACTACTTCTCTCCTTAAGCCTCACTGGATTGATCGGTTGCCAAAGTATCAAAACCGCACCAAATATCACAGGCAATAGTCAAGTACCTGCTGCACAGCAATTTAAAATCACAGGCAAAATCGGGGTTCGCACACCCAAGCAAAATGGCTCGGCATTTTATGGTTGGACGCAAGTCGGTGAACAATTCGCAATCGACTTAACAGGCGCACTTGGTATTGGACAGACGTCGATTCGTGGAAAATCAGGGGATGTGACACTGACCAGCAGTAAAACAGGCACCCTCAAAGCCCAAACACCTGAGGAATTACTATTTAAAGCCACAGGTTGGCAAGCGCCGATTACCCACTTGATTTCTTGGGTCAATGGTCAAGCGGTGACCGCATCAGCCAAAACCGAAAAAGATGCTCAAGGTCGCAACATCGCCATTCAAGAAGGCGGATGGTCTGCCACGCTCAACTATGAAAATGAGGCTACAAAATATCCAAACAAACTGAATTTGATTGATGATACCAAACAAAATCGTGTCACATTAACCATTCAAAGTCGCGAATAAATTGAATGTGAGCATACAACACGTGAACAATCCGAACGTGAACAGCACCAATATAAACCATTCCATGTTGAACACAGCCAACCCGACCCTCTGCGTACCCTCACCTGCCAAGTTGAATCTGTTTTTACATATCACTGGGCAACGTGAGAATGGCTATCATGAGTTGCAAACTATTTTTCAACTCATTGATTTACATGATGATCTTTATTTTCAAGTCAATCAAAGTGATGCGATTACGCTCAGTGATGGCAATGCGGTCGATGTGGCAATAGAAAAAAATCTGATCTATCGTGCCGCTCAAGCGATTAAACCCTTTGCTCAGCTACAAAATGCAGGCTGTGAAA
This sequence comes from Acinetobacter marinus, assembly GCF_900096915.1. Taxonomy (GTDB): domain Bacteria; phylum Pseudomonadota; class Gammaproteobacteria; order Pseudomonadales; family Moraxellaceae; genus Acinetobacter; species Acinetobacter marinus. Next base: position 59,710 of record NZ_FMYK01000009.1, on the reverse strand, counting down.
TCCGTTTGGATAAACGTATTCCGATGGGTGCGGGACTTGGCGGTGGCTCATCCAATGCAGCAACTACCTTATTAATTTTAAATGAATTATGGCAATGTCAATTGACTGAAAATCAACTGATCGAGCTTGGTACATCGCTCGGTGCAGATGTGCCGATTTTTATCGTCGGAAAAAATGCGTGGGCAGAAGGCATCGGTGAAATCATTACACCGCTCGACACATTGCCGTGCAAACAGTATGTGATCATTAAACCTGACTGTTTTATCAGCACTCAAGCGCTATTTTCTGAAAAAACATTGACAAGAAATACAAAGCCCTCTAAATTTGCCGCCTATCAACAGAATACATCACTGTTCGGGAATAACTTCGAGTCATTGGCTCGATCGCTATACCCAGAAGTTGAAACGGCTTTTCAGTATTTAAATCAATACGGTCAAGCACGGTTAACAGGAACAGGTGCTTGTGTTTTTCTTGAGCTCGCTGATGATGTCAGTACAGAGCAGATTGATGCAAAAGACATTGCAAGACATGCCCCTTATCAGGCATATATTGCACATGGAATCAATCATTCACCTGTATTTGATTATATTCAACGTGATTCAAGAGATTCTGACTGATCGAAAGAATTAGGGGCGTCGCCAAGTGGTAAGGCAGCGGGTTTTGATCTCGCCATCCGTTGGTTCGAATCCAGCCGCCCCTGCCATTTTCTCGATTATTCAGACACATGATTCTGATTGATAACTTATGTGTTAGGGGCGTCGCCAAGTGGTAAGGCAGCGGGTTTTGATCTCGCCATCCGTTGGTTCGAATCCAGCCGCCCCTGCCATTTCTTTTGATCCTTGCAAAATCATTCAGTATTTTCAAGTGATCGATACAACGCATAAGCCGATAAGCACTGCGAATCTGGAATTGACAAATTGATGATTTCGCTATAAAGTGCACACGCATTAGGGGCGTCGCCAAGTGGTAAGGCAGCGGGTTTTGATCTCGCCATCCGTTGGTTCGAATCCAGCCGCCCCTGCCATTATTTATATTCCTTATCCAGCCAAACACATTAAGGGTGCTACATGCCCAATCTTGTCGTTTTTAGTGGAAATGCGCATCCACAATTCGCCCATAAAGTTGTTAGCCATCTCCATATTCCGCTAGGCTCTGCTTCAGTCAGCAACTTTTCTGATGGGGAAATCTCAGTCGAAATCACGGAAAATGTCCGTGGTAAAGATGTCTTTATCGTTCAGCCTACCTGTGCCCCAACCAATGATAACCTGATGGAAATCTTGGTGATGGCAGATGCATTGCGTCGCTCAAGTGCTGGTCGTATCACCGCTGTGATTCCTTATTTCGGTTATGCACGCCAAGACCGTCGTCCACGTTCTGCTCGTGTGCCGATCACGGCGAAGGTCGTCGCAGATATGCTCACCACCGTCGGTATTGACCGTGTGGTGATGATCGACTTGCATGCCGATCAGATTCAAGGCTTCTTCGATATTCCTGTCGATAACATCTATGGTACGCCTGCTTTACTTGCTGACCTACGTCAACAGCAATATCACAATCTGATGGTGGTATCACCTGACGTGGGTGGTGTGGTGCGTGCACGTGCGGTCGCCAAGCAAATGGGTGATATTGATCTGGCGATCATTGACAAACGCCGTCAAAAAGCCAATGAATCACAAGTGATGCACTTGATTGGTGATGTCAAAGACCGTGACTGTGTTATCGTAGATGATATGGTCGATACGGCGGGTACATTGTGCAAAGCTGCTGATGCACTGAAACAGTTTGGCGCACGCCGTGTTGTGGCTTATGCAACGCATCCTGTTTTATCAGGTAAGGCACTGGATAATCTGAAAAATTCTGTGATCGATGAATTGGTTGTCACCGATACTATTCCATTATCACCAGAGATTCTAGCACTGCCAAATATTCGTCAAGTTTCGGTGTCTTCAATGGTGGCTGAAACCATTCGACGCATCAATAATGAAGAATCTATTAGCGCAATGTTCGATAGTTATATATAATACTGCGCTTTCGAGCCCGATGAGTTTCGATTCATCGGGTTTTTTATCGTTGAATTGGTCGCAAATTCAACATGTCTTTCACTTTTTGAGGATATCTCAATGAGCAATTTTGTATTAAATGCAAACGCACGTGACACTGCACATGAAGGGAAAGGTGCGAGCCGCCGCCTTCGTCGTGAAGAAAAAGTTCCTGCAATCATCTACGGTGCTGGCAAAGAGCCTGTGTCAATTACTTTGGCACTTCGTGAAGTGGTTAAAGCGATTGAAAGCGAAGCATTCTTCTCTTCTATCGTAACCATCAAAGTTGATGGTAAAGATGAGCAAGTGATTATCAAAGCGATGCAACGTCATCCTGCGAAAAACACCCCGATGCATGCAGACTTCCTACGTGTGAAAGCGGGCGAAGCGTTAACTGTAAATGTACCTTTACACTTCGAAAACCAAGAAACTGCTGTAGGCGTTAAAGCTGGCGGTATGTTGATGGTGAACTTGAACGAAGTTGAAGTAAAAACTTTACCGCGTAACCTTCCTGAGTCAATCACTGTTGACGTTCAAGAATTGGCTATCGGTGACGTGGTTCACTTGTCAGATCTCAAACTTCCAGAAGGCGTGACTATTCCTGCGCTTGAGCAAGGCGAAGGTCATGACCAAGCTGTTGCGTCAATCACTGAAGTTCGTGTAACAGCAGAAGACGTTGAAGCTGAAGCAGCTGAGGCTGAAGTTGCTGAAGAGCAATCAGAAGAAGCTGAACAAGCTGCTGACGACGCTGAAGCGAAAAAAGACGAGTAATCGCCTGATGAGTGATCGTGAAACCTCGCTATCGCTCATTGTCGGTTTGGGCAATCCCGGTTCGGAATATGCCCAAACCCGACACAATGCTGGTTTTTGGTATGTGGAACGTCTCGCTGAGCGCTACAACATCCCACTGAAAAATGACAGCAAATACCACGCCATCTCTGGACGTGGCACTATCGAAGGACATGACGTTCGTTTACTCCTTCCCCTCACCTATATGAATCGATCTGGTCAAAGTGTGGTTCCCTTTGCCAAGTTTTATCAGATAGCGACTCAGCAAATTTTGATTGCACATGACGAACTGGATATGAATCCAGGGGTGATTCGCCTTAAAAATGGTGGCGGTCATGGTGGTCATAATGGCTTAAAAGATATTGTCCCGCACATTGGCGCAGATTTCCTACGTTTGCGTATTGGTATTGGACACCCCGGCAGTAAAGAACGTGTTTCTGGTCATGTGCTGAGTAAAGCACCGAGTTCAGAACAACAACTGATGGATCAAGCGATTGATCATGCTTTGGCACAGTCTAAAGCACTGATTCAAGGGCAAGTACAGCCAGCCATGAATGCAATAAACGCCTTTAAACCTGCTTAATATTTAATCAAAATGTGAAATCGGCTTGTATTCTCCTTGTAAAAATTGCAAAATGCACAACTTAAAGAATATGAGCTCATGATTGTTCTGATCATGACATCTTGTTGAGGAGCACTCCCATGCAATCCCGCTTATTAAAATGCAAAATCCACCGTGCAATCGTCACTCAAGCCGAGCTGCATTATGAGGGATCTTGCGCAATTGATGGCGCATTGATGGATTTGGCTGGCATCCGTGAATACGAAGAAATTCACGTTTGGAATGTCACCAATGGCAAACGTTTTGCAACTTATGCAATCCGTGGCGAAGACAATTCTGGCATTATCTCTGTCAATGGTGGCGCAGCGCATCAGGCAGATGTCGGCGATATTATTATTATTGCGACCTTTGGCAACTTTGATGAAGCCGAAGCCAATCGACATCAACCTCGCTTAGTCTATGCCAACCCAGACAATACCGTCAGCCACACTGCCAACTGCATTCCTGTACAAGTTGCTTAGACTCAGATTTACAACTAAATTTCTAAAGAAGCATCCGACGGGATGCTTTTTTATTGCTGATATTAATTGTGCTTCTCCTTGCTTTCATTCACATAATGTCATTAGAATAGTGCCATCTTCAGGGCGAGGTGTAATTCCTCACCGGTGGTAAATTGCAATTGCAAAAGCCCACGAGCGACATGATATTCATGAAGCAGATTTGGTGTAAATCCAAAGCCGACGGTATAGTCCGGATGAAAGAAGACCATATCACTGTGATCTGTCCAGATCGCAGTATTAGCCTATTTTTCTATGTCCTGAAATGTTTCTGCGTATTTTTTAAATGACGAGAGCGTTTCATATGTCTACTTTATTTGCTGCAGAGTTATTCGTCTCTGCCCTCCCACCATCCGCACAACGTATCCAGCAAGCGTTGCTTGATTTACAAGCAGGCAAGCCCATCCTTGTCATGGATGATTTTGATCGTGAAAATGAAGCCGATTTGATTGTCGCTGCTGAGACTTTAACCACGGCGACAATGGCACAAATGATTCGAGATGGTTCAGGCATTGTCTGCTTATGCCTGACCGAGCAGTTAGCTGACCATCTTGAGCTAACACCAATGGTGACGAATAACTCGAGTGCCTATCAAACTGCATTTACCATCACCATTGAAGCCAAACATGGTGTGACCACAGGCGTCTCTGCTGCCGATCGTGTGACGACGATACACACCGCCGTGCGCCAAGGTGCAGTTGCTGATGATCTGAATCGACCTGGGCATGTTTTCCCCTTGCGTGCGCGTGATGGTGGTGTACTTACCCGCCGAGGGCATACCGAAGCCAGTGTGGATTTGGCACGTTTGTCGGGGCTGACACCTGCTGGTGTGCTGGTTGAGCTGACCAATGCCGATGGCTCGATGGCAAAAGGCATTCAGGTCTTAGCCTATGCAGAAACACATCAGCTAACCGTACTGACTATCGAAGACATCGTGGCATATCGTCAGCAAAATCAGTGTTAATCCCAAGCTCTACAACTTTTTAAAATTTATAATGTTCAATGCCTTGCTACATCATTTGTGCAAGGCATTTTTACACCTGTGCCTAGATCATTCCTCAACTTTTTTACTTTTGAATCGATTCGAGATTGAGCGCATCCCGAATGATGAAAAAGATATCAGTCTGATCAAGTAAACCGTTAATATTCGCCGCGCGAGGCCCAATCGCTGCAGTACGCACTTGCACGCCTGTATGCGCTTGGCTATCTCCAGTTTCCGTGGCATAGTTCACTGCCATGACTGATTGATCAATTGGCGTTTTCAGGGCAACGGTTAAGCCAGGACTATTGGCTTTGATCGGAATGATCTGACTGGTGTGTGCATGATCGCCTGTGACAATGATCAAGGTATCGCCATGCTGTTTTGCAAACTCCAGTCCAACTTGAATGGCTTCATCCAGTTGTTTGGTTTCACCAATCTGACCACAGGCATTGGCTTTATGATTTTGTTTATCAATCGAGCCACTTTCTACTTGCAAGAAGAAGCCCTTTGGGTGGCTGGACAATAATGACAATGCCTTTGCCGTCATCTCTTTGAGTAATGGCGTGCCTGCAACAAATTCAGGATTCTCCTGACAAGATACCGCAGGTTTCTGATTACCGCCCAAAGTCGATTTTGGTCCTGACCAAATCACAGGTAAATTTCCCTGCGCAAATACACCGATCACAGGCTGTTGCTGGCTGACCGCATCAATCGCTTGTAATTGATTTAAATTATTGACCATGCGAAAACCCCTTGCCTTGGCTTGTTGCAATAAGGTTTGTCCTTGATATTGCCCTGCTGTGGCAGTTGCTGCAAAGTACTGCGCACCACCACCTAAGGTAATATCCGCATGATTTTTGAGTAATTGTTCTGTAATCGAGCCAAGACCGCCATTTTGTACAGTCTCCGTTGGACACAGCTCTGCTGTTTTGGCAGGGGTATAGCATTTGCGTGCAGAAATATGCGCATACAATGATGCGGGGGTTGCATCTTGGATTTCAGTGGTAGTGACATTGCCCGTTGCCAAACCATTGGCTTTCGCCAGCTCGAGTAAAGACTGGTGCACCTTGCCATGTCGATCAAGCCCCAATGCGCCATTATAGGCTTTGGTGCCTGTCGCCCATGCTGAGGCTGATGCGGCAGAATCAGTCACATAATTGACCTTGCCATCACGATCGATCGAATAGGTGGTATAGCTACCTGTAAAAGGCAATACATCGATGCCTTTGAGATAACCTGATGCGCCGACCAAATAATTGCGTGCGATGGTAATTTCAGAGTCGCTGGTGCCATCACCAATGAACAAAATCACATTTTTGGCATGTGCATCATCGATTGATGCCTTCAAGATGGCACTGTGCTCTTGATTCAAACGGCGTGCCCCACCAAAGGCATCAGGTTGTCCTTTGGCTTGGGGTGTGATCAATGTACTTTGTAGCGATGCGGATGTACTTACAGGCTGATGGCTACATGCGCTTAGGCTGACCAACATGGCTGTCATGATCATCGTCGTGAGTTTTTTTGTAGTCATTATCGGAAGAATTTTTTTTGCGGGAGTTTGCATCAGTGTCACCTCAATATTTGCTAGACAATCAACTGCGCTCAACTTAATTTAGCGAGATGACTGAATCATGACAAAATCAGGCAATGCTCAATTTTTACGCTGAGCTGATTTGACACAGAGCTGTTGTCAGTGATGCCAATGTATAAATTTCAATCCGTTCATCTAACCCAAACTCTAACCCGAGTATCTATGCTGAAGTTTAGTCTGGATCAAAATCATTGACATTTTGATGGATAAAATTGGCACGAAGCCATGCCACTTCATAGCTGGCTTGCGCTAAGTTTAATACCCGTGCTTCAAACAACTTCCATGTCGCTTTAATCTGAGAGGCATCGATCCCTAAACCGCTTTCCTCTGCAAAATGAATATTTTTTTCACACAACTTCAGCGCATGATAGAGCTTACGCCCAAGACTGGCATTGGGCATCAGTCGTATCCGTTTATGGCTCAAGAAATGTTCTATTTTGATCAACTGATGTTGTGGTAATAGTGGCACCAAGATTTGATCGAGCTGGGCATCGAGCCGTGTCCAAACCGCTTGTTTTTCTTCATTATTATATCGATTCCAATGAATCACTTCATGGTTAAAACGGCGACAGCCACGACAGACACTATCACCAAACACGGTCGAACAGCGTCCTGCACACGGAGTGAGAACAAGTGGGGTTTGTGCTTTGATGATCAGGCTCGACATAATATTTTGCTCAATTAACCCCTATTTTCTTTAAGGGATTATCGCTTTCTGAGTAGGATTCCGTTAGAATACCGCACCATCAAATTTTATCAACTAGATTGGAGTATTCATCCCATGAACGCTACTGTAGAGCAGCTTGCACCTGTCGCAGAGCCAGCATCAAATACCGTTTGGGTTGTTGCCGCACTGTACCAATTTCGTCAAGTTCAAAATCCTGCCGAGTTACGTGAGCGTCTGCTCAGTTTGGTTCAACGCATCAATCTTTGTGGCACACTCATTGTTGCTGATGAAGGGATTAATGGCACCATCGCAGGTGATCGTGATGCAATCGATCAAGTGCATCAATTCTTGCTCAATGAAGGCTTTAATGGCTTGGAATATAAAGAATCGCTAAGCCAAGACAAACCATTTCGCAAGATGAAAATCAAACTTAAAAAAGAAATTGTCACCCTCGGTGTGGACGTCAAGCCACGTGACTTGGTTGGACATTATCTCAATCCACAAGAATGGAACGAGATGATCAGCCGTGATGATGTGATTCTGATTGACACACGCAACGATTACGAATTCCAAGCGGGTACGTTCAAAGGGGCAATCGACCCAAAAACAGAAACATTTCGTGAATTTCCAGAATACGTCAAACAGCAACTCGCTGAACACAAAGACAAAAAAGTCGCCATGTTCTGTACAGGTGGCATCCGCTGTGAAAAATCTACATCACTGCTTCTGCAAGAAGGCTTTGAAGAAGTCTATCACCTCAAAGGCGGTATCTTAAAATACCTCGAAGAAATGCCTGCTGAGCAAAGTTTGTGGCAAGGTGAATGTTTTGTCTTTGATGGACGTACAGCAATCACACACGGACTTGAAGAAGGTCAAAATGAAAAATGTCATGCTTGTGGTTGGTCAGTCACGCCAGAAGAACGTGCCCTACCAAGCTATGAGCATGGTGTGTCTTGCTTGCACTGTATCGATAAAACCAGCGATATGAAAAAAGCCAGCTTCCGTATGCGCCAATCACAAATCGTGGCAGCAAAACGCAAACGTCTATAATCAATATCCTAAGCGCTCATTAATGTTCTGAGTGCTTTTATAAAAATATCCATCAAGCCACTACGCATGTCGTGGCTTTTTTATTGACATTAAAAGTGCTAGTCTCAAAGACGATTTCAATATAGCGAAAAAGAATAGTCGGATTATGGATACTGCATTTTGGCATCGCCGTTGGCAAAAGCAAGAGATTGGATTTCACCGTTCTGAAGTCAATCCTTTACTGACCAACTATTTCCCTACACTTAAGCTCACGCCACCTGCACGAATATTTGTGCCGTTGTGTGGTAAAACTGTGGACATTCACTGGTTATTACATCAAGGCTATTCGGTCTGCGGCGCCGAGCTGTCTGAGCTTGCCATTCAACAGCTTTTTGAAGCGCTGAATATTCAACCACAGATTGAATCTATAGCAGGGTTTAAACATTACTCTGCACAGCACATCGACATTTTTGTCGGCGATATTTTCCAGCTCAGTGCCGAGATGCTCGGTCAGGTCGATGCGGTCTATGATCGAGCGGCTTTGGTTGCACTCCCAGAGCAGATGCGTGCGGACTACGCCAAACAGGTTATCGCACTGACTCAATCGGCGCCACAACTGCTGATTCATTATGAATATGACCAAACATTGATGGATGGCCCGCCCTTCTCAGTCCATGAAAGTGAACTGATGCAACTGTATGCGCACTTTGATCAGAAACAATGTCTACAGAATGAATTACTTCAAAATGACCGACTCAATAGCCGAATTGGCAATGATGCAGATATTTTAGAGAAAGTTTGGCTGTTTAAAACCGAATAAACGCTTTAGCACAAACACGACACCACATAAGTACGCATTGATTCTGATTAAATTATTCCTACAAAAAGGGCAAGAATTGAGCTTGCTGTGCATAGAAATTCATCACTATACTCAAATCATCTTCATTTATTTATATAGTGAATTCGAATGATTTTATTTCTGTCTTTTGAAGAATTGGTGTTTTTTGAGGATCGACCTTACCTCCCCACCGCAGGCTCTCATTCACCGACGCAGCTACGATTTACCCTCGCACAGCGTCATGATTCATCTTATTTTGGTGACTCTTATTCTAAAAAATCGATTGCCCGTTTTTATGATGCACAAGGCTTAGAGATTAAACAGCGCCAATGGACGAAGGAAATGCTCGCCTACGCCACGCAAAATATTGCCACGCATCCTGTGCCTGAAAAGTCAGGTTATCGCATGTCGACTGCGGGTAAAATCTTTGTCGGCTTAGCTTTGGCGATTATTGCGATCTTTGTGGCGATGGCGGTTTACTTCTTTAGCGTGACCAAACCCAATAAAGAACAAGGCTTGGCAATGTTTCTTACACCACCCAAAGCTGGTGATCGCTATTATATGAATCTGTTTGGCGGTGAATATAATCAGGGTGGAACGCTCCGCTCAACTTGGGTCAAAGTCTTGGATGTACAGCCTGAGAATCACGCCACCGTTCAGCTCAGTAGCGAAGTGGTCTCTTCACCCGAAAACATTGCCGATGTCGAGCATGAAAATTTCACTGGACCAAAATTTGAAGTGAAATATAAAATCGATGAGAAGATTAAAAAAGTGACGTTCCGAAGCATTCACGATGATGTGCAGATGGAAGATGCGGTAAGAGCAAATCAATTTGCTGAACATAAGCTCACAGGAGCGCCTTAAATGTCGGATGCTCGCTTACAAAATGCACCAAATCATCGTGAATTTCCTGTGCAACCCAAGCCATTGACTCGCATCATTTATGATTTTTTACAAGATGCGCCTGCGATCACTTACCTCTTTATCATGGGCCTCATCATCAGTGCCGTGATGCTGTATATGAGTGTTCAAGATGCGTTTGCCCGCAAGGTCAGTGTCAATCCTTTAGTTGCAGAACAGCCATTTGTGAGCACCTTGATGATCGTTACGGCGCTATGTTTTATTGGCTTGGTGCTATTGGCATTGTTTTTGATGATGAGACAGCGCAATCTTGGGATCAAAGAACAAATCCAATATTATGATTTAGCGCAAATCACTGCGCCTACGCTCGAACAATTAAAAACGTTGCGCCTAGATGCGCCAAATGATTTTTATCATGGGCTGTGGAGTCAGACCCTTGAATATTATCCATGTGCGACTCGCCTACCCAACACCACGTTCAAACCGAAAACCTTTGCCATTGAGCCAGCCCAGACTTACCGCCAAGCGCTCAATCAGGATTGGGGAATTGTCAGTGGCGAACAATATCAACTGATGGTCAGTCGCTTGTTTGAAGGCATGCATAGTAAAGAATTTGCATTAGATTTGGACTATGTGATTCATTTTGATAAATATGCCGATCCCTATATGGATGAACAGACCAAATCAGCCCGTCAAAATGAAAATCTCAACTATTTGCATCAACTTGCTGGCTTGATTGAAAAACCATCACAGTTCGTCATCGACGCTTTACAATCCACAACGCTACACCCACCGCATTTGGTCTGGGGATTTGACTTGTGGCGTGTTTTTCCAATGGCGCGTCATGCTTACATGGCAGGCTATATTTCCGAACATCAGGCGTGGCAAGATATGGAAAAAGCGGCAAATCTAATTTATTCACTATTTGACAGCGAAGAAGCCTATTTTGATAATTTGCGTCTCGGACATGCCTATTGGTCGCAAAATTTTGAAAAAACCCAAACTCGCCATGAAATGTGGCAACTCTACCAACAATATTGCAACTGGCCTGTGCGTGGTCTGCCGTGGGAACGCAAATCGGCGAATTGGTCGGAAGACATGCGTACTGGATTTACCAGCTATCGAGATCAAGCCAAACAAAGCAAAGGTAGTAATCAATCCATTGGTTTTATAAAATAGTTTTTCATTATAATTCAATTAGTTAAATACCATTATCGCACACTCTTGAAAAGAAAGATTACCTTTTCAAGAGCGCAATTTTCTTTTGATTTAATTTTGCTTGATTTCTTCTGCATCAAACTCAAATGGAAGTTGAATTTTTGCAATGACAGGCTTTCCGTTCACTTTAGGAATAGTAAACTGCCAGCGCTTGAGTGCAGTCAATGCAACCCATGCCTGCTCTTCGTTCGTATATGAAACTAACGTAGGGAGTTGGACAAAGCCATCTTGATCCAAGTAAAACTCAACCAATACTTGATTCTTTCCAGTAGAAATATTATTTGGCATGGGTGAATACAGTGGTTTTGGCATTTGATCAAGTTGATTCAATGTTGCATATTCGGCTTTTTCCTTTTTAAGCTCTCTCAATATGTTCTGTGCACTTTCTGCAAGACGTGTATCACGATGAGTTAAATTAAATCGTTGCTCTTTGGCTAATGCCGACCAACTTGGTTTCCCATCTTTACGTGCAGGATAAAACTGCCATGACCGAAATGAAGCAAGCAATGCCTGACCAAATTCAGGTGCTGATGCAGACAAAATCTCTGCTTTACGCACGACGCCATTTGGATCAATCAAAATATAAACTTTGGCTTTACCTGTCTTTTTAGACGTTAACAATTCATAAGGATAAACCACTGGTGCGGCGACTTTGATTCTTGGCGCCTTATCGTATTGCAAATCTTCAGGTAAATTCTTGGATGCTTTTGGAATTTTAAATGGGTCTGTTGTTTGATTGATCACAAATTCACTTTGATGAATATTAAAATCAATTGTCTGCATCACAGCTTGAATTAAATGTGGCATGGGTTCAAATTTAGCTTGAAGCATTGCCTGTACCGCCGCCTGCTCTAAATCAGGATGTATCGCATACCTTGTCACTACTTGCATTACATCACCCTGCTCATTCGGTTGAACTTCTAGTAGAACACGACCATGATTCCCAAAATCCTGCATATTCTTCGGATATTTCAAGGGTGGTTTCGCCCGATATGCAATGACAATGGGCTCCGCCTGATCAGCTTCAACTGTTTGCTCTGACGAAATCTGTGTTGATTGCATTAATTGTTGTAATGCTTGCTCGCTGAGTGGAAACGCTTGCTCAGATGTGAACTGGTTTGTATCCGTCTGTGCGTGGCATATCGTCGATAAAATCAATAAACTGCTAATCGTTGATATTTTACTCAAAATATATCCCCAAATGAAATGTCATATTTTTAAATATAGTGGTTCAACTTTAATAAATTACACGTTCGAAATTCGAATTAGAACGGAGCATTAGATTGTATTTATAATTAGAATTGTTAGCAATGATTATCATTTAAATATTTGGTCGATTTTATATCAATGATTCATACAAAAAAGAGCATCCGAAGATGCCCTTTAGGTATATCTACATTCACTTATGCAGGAATACGCAAAACTTGACCTGGGAAGATTTCATCAGGATCTTTAAGCATTGGTTTATTTGCTTCAAAGATTTTTGGATATTGGTTGGCATCGCCATACACTTCTTTGGCGATTTTCGACAAGTTATCGCCTGATTTGACCGTATAGAACTTACTTTCAGGTTCTGCGGTCGCTACAGTCATTTGATCGTCAACACGTGCCACATGATCGACATTACCAACCACGAGGATTGCCTTTTCACGCGCGGCTTGCGAGGGTGCTTCACCTTTGATGGTCGCCAGATCGGTGGTGCTGTTATAGCCGATCGATAGCCCTGTAATCCCCAAATCCAATCCTTTCACTAAGCCGAGCAGTTTATTTGCGGTTTCTTGAGCTGTTGGTTCAGTTGCTGCTGGTGTGCTTGGTTGTTCTACTGGCTGTGCATTATTCTTTTTGCCGATACCTTTAACAAAATCAAAAAAGCCCATGATGGATCTCCATTTTCTTAATATACCAAAATTGGTTCTCATTTTTTAACGTGATTCAAAGACTTACTCAAGTTGACTCCGCATGATTTCGTGTAATGTTTTGTAAGATCATCCCACAATATAGGATATTTTATTGATGCCTTAAAATGAAAAAAGGTCGCAAAATGCGACCTTTAAACAAACAGACACTTGAATTATTTTCCAAGTTTCTCTGTCACGTAATCAATTGCAGACTGAACTGTAGTGATTGCGTTTGAATCTTCATCAGGAATCGTGATGTCAAAATCATTTTCAAATGACATAACCAACTCAACTAGATCCAAAGAATCAGCACCTAAATCATCCATAAAAGATGCTTCGTTTTTGATGTCTTCTACGTTTACACCGAGTTGTTCTGCAACTGCTTGCTTCACACGTTGTTCGATATCGCTCACAGGAATTCTCCTCATTGCTTGTGGCGTTGTTTTCGCCTTAGTTTAGATTAAAAATTTATAATGTCAAAGCCAATTGCTTAGTGATTCTGTCACTAGCTCATGTACATGCCACCATTGATATGTAATACCGTACCTGTAATATAACCTGCACGATCACTGGCGAGATAACTCACTGCGTCCGCAATATCTTGGGGTTGACCCAAACGATTTAAAGGGACTTGGGCAATCATTTTCGCCTTTACATCTTCTGCCAAAGCATCGGTCATGTCTGTGGCAATAAATCCTGGGGCAATCGCATTGACCGTGATCTGACGGCTACCCATCTCTTGTGCAAGGCTACGCCCAAAGGCTTCAATGCCTGCTTTTGCTGCAGAATAGTTGGTTTGTCCACCATTGGCAAAGTGCGCAACCACCGAGCTAATATTGATAATGCGCCCAAAGCGTGCTTTGGTCATGCCTTTAAGCACACGCTTCGACAGACGATAGACCGCTTTGAGATGGGTATTGATCACTTCATCCCAATCATCTTCATTCAAACGAAGCAATAGATTGTCTTTGGTAATGCCTGCATTATTGACCAACACCAAGACATTGCCATATTCCGCTTCAATGTCACTAACGATTTGTTCGATCGCATCTTTATCACAGACATTCAGCACTTTGCCCACGCCACAATTCGCACCTTGCGCTGCAAGACTTTGGCTAATGCCATCTGCGCCTTGTTGAGAGGTCGCTGTGCCCACCACAAAGAATCCATCTTGGGCAAGCTGTGCTGCAATTGCCGCACCAATACCACGACTTGCACCTGTCACGAGAGCTACTTTCTTCGTGTCGCTCATGCATTATTCCTTCTATTTAAACACTTTACAGTTTCTAAAAACTTCTAAAAAATAAAATCTTTTTTGATGCTTCAATTACTGAGCCGCAATCGCACTTAAACCTCGATCGCATTCACCTGCTGTAATGCTTCATCAAAACGAGCCACGGTATCAGTCGGAAAAACCTTCTCTACAAATGGCAAGCGTTTCGCCAAATTGCTCAGCACATTACCCGATCCACATTCCAACAAATAATGAATGCCATTTTGCTCAAACACATCCAAAGTCTTTGTCCATTGCACAGGTTGATAGAGCTGGTTAACTAACGCTCGTTTTAAGCTATCAATGTCTGTTGCCACATCTGCATTGACGTTATTAATCACTGCAATTTTTGGCAATTTCAGTGCAACAGCATTCAGCGCCTCGCCAAATTGCTCCGACGCACCTTTCATCAGGCGACAGTGTGAAGGAACAGAGACTGGCAAGACAATGGCTTTTCCGCTCATTTCCTTGGCATTGGTGATGGCAACTTGTACCGCTTCGGCATCCCCTGCAATCACCACTTGACCTTTGGCATTAAAATTCGCCGCTTCGACTTGCCCTGCACCGACTTGTGAAGATGCTTCACACAGCTCAATCACCTGCGCATCGCTCAAACCGAGAATCGCAGCCATCGAACCTTGACCTGGCGGTACAGCTTGTTGCATCAGTTGTCCACGACGGTTGACTAATTTAACCGCATCACCCAACGTCATCGCCTCAGCTGCAACCAGTGCACTATATTCACCCAGTGAATGCCCTGCCATATATTTTGGCAACACACCGCCTTGCTCCAGCCACACACGCCAAAGCGCAATACTTGCAGTCAATAGTGCAGGTTGAGTAAATTCGGTTTGGTCGAGCTGGTGACCTGAGTGTTCGCCTAACTGGACAATCTGCCAAAGATCAAAACCAAGCGCATCAGATGCTTCTTGGAAGGTACTCAAAATCGTTGGATACTTTTCAGCAAGCTCCGCTAACATGCCGACTTTTTGTGAGCCTTGTCCTGGAAAAACGAAAACCGTTTGCGTAGCGTGTTGCTGTGAATCTGAAAATAAAGATGGTGATGATGACATAAAGAATCCGTGTTATATCAACGTATAAAATTATTCTAGCTTATCAACTTGGTTTGGCTTGTCTAGCACCAAAACTGTCTTTTTATGGTTTTTCAAAAATGTCGAAATTGGCAAAAAAGATGATTTGTAATGTTTGATTACACATCTCATCCTCAGCCTGAGAGATTTAAACAGACATTAAAAAAGGAGCTTTCGCTCCCTTTTTGCATTACATGCTAACCATTACTCTGCGTCAGTTGCCTGAGCGAATAATTGACGACCACGGTAGAAACCGTCTTTAGTTACGTGGTGACGACGATGCGTTTCACCAGTAGCTTGGTCTACAGTTAGAGTGCTCGCAGTTAAAGCATCATGAGAACGGCGCATATCACGGCGAGAGCGGCTTTTACGGTTTTGCTGAACAGCCATGAGTGGCTCCTTTACAAATACAAAAATGGATCAAACAATCAACGGGCGCAAGTATAGCACATTATGAGCCCAATTTACCCTTCAAACCTGCTAAAACATCGAACGGATTATCACGTTCGGCTTTTTCCTCAGTCTGAACAGTTGGTCGATGTTTGTGTTCACAAGCATCATGCTTAGGTGAGTTTGGCATCGACAATAACAATTCATCTTCAAGCAAAGTAATCAGATCGATGGTCGCAGGAGCATTCATATCCCCTTTGGTCGTTCCAAGATCTTCACCCAAAATGATGAAATCAGCATCCTCATCCAAGTAATCTAACTCACGATCATCATCGATTAAGGCGACATGCACATCAGTTTCAAGTGCAACATCCACTTGATCCAGACAACGCTGGCATCGAAGCGGTACACTTGCTTCTAAATGCGCAATCAACCAAACAATACGATGATAAGCATCTAATGATAACTTACACTCGACCTGAACCGATCGATCATCAATTGATCCAATCGCGTCATGTGCAATACGGGTAAAGCGAGATAATGGCAGTTGACCTGACCATGAATAACCTTGCTCTGCCCATTTAAATGGCTCAATCTGTGTCGGAAAGGTATTTGCTGACATAGTAGGGTCTGCTGATAGTTCAAATCTAGTTGCGACAGTGATCATTTTTTAGATGATACAAGACAGGGATTGCGAAATTTAGTTATTCTAAATCAGCAAGACCTAACGCAGTAGCATCAAAAAATGATCCTGTCCCTTCGGGTTGCAAGTAAGATTGTCTCATACTTCGTTATGAAACTTGATAAGGAAATACCATTATCTTCGTTTCATGCCTCGTCTGCGACAATTTACTTTGCAACGCAAAATATATTTGAACTGTCAGCAGACCCTTAAGGGACGCAATTCTACAAATTCATCAAACTAATGTCAAAGATTAAGATACAATTTCGCATCTAAATTTTGTACTGTTTGAGAGAAATTAGTCATTATGAATCCGTCGCAAGCGAAAAAGGTCGCTTCTACAACGTCTTCGGCTCAAAATATTCAATCACTTAGCACGTGGTCTCGCTGTCACAGCGAAGTCATGCAAGTGGATTGGCTAATTTTACACTTTAATCAATGGTTTTCCCACCACAATGTGATTTTAGTCCGTGGTGAGCATGAACCTGAATACTTTCCTGCGACTACGGATTCTCCTGCAAAAATTCAGTTTGCGCATGGTTTTTTTAATAGTGCGCTACATGAAATCAGCCATTGGTGCATCGCAGGTGCCAAGCGTCGTACGCAATCTGATCTCGGTTATTGGTATGCGCCTGATGGGCGTAGTGAAGCACAGCAAGCCTTATTCGAACAGGTCGAAGTTAAACCGCAAGCCTTAGAATGGTTATTTGCAAAGTCTTGTGGACGACCATTTCGCGTGTCACTTGATAATCTGACGGGTGAAGGCGGTGACGGCGAAACCTTTAAAGACAATGTGTTTGCGCAAGTACAGGCTTTTTTAAATGATCCGCAAAGCATTCCTAAAGATGGCTTGGCACTCATCCAACATTTATGTGTAGAAATTCGAGATGGAAAATTTTTAGAAATTGGCGAGTTTCAACGCACGGATTTGAATTGATTGTTTTGATGTTTGTTTTTTCACAGCTAAGAATGTTTAGTTTTCAATCAATTGTGATGTATCTAAATTTTATCGATTGAAAAGTGCTATAATTAACACTTATTGATCTCTGGACAATGACCATGTTGCATCTACGCATCCATCCCGACAATCCTCAAGCCCGCTTGATCACCCAAGCGGTTGAGCGCATCCGTGCAGGTGATGTGGTGGTCTACCCGACTGATGCGGCCTATGCGATTGGTTGTCAGATTGGTAATAAATCAGCGATGGATCGAATTTCACAGATTCGTCAGCTTTCCGATAAGCATCAATATGCGATCATTTGTCAGGATTTATCCGACATCGCGACCTATGCCAAAGTCGACAATGCCATGTATCGTTTGCTCAAAGCCAATACCCCTGCGATCACGACTTATATTTTACCTGCGACCAGTGAAGTACCACGACGCTTGATGCACCCAAAGAAAAAAACCATTGGGCTTCGCATTCCAAGTAACCCGATTGCGCAAGCCTTACTCAAAGAGCTTGGTGAGCCACTCATTACCAGTACGCTGATTCTGCCTGATCAAACCGATCCACTGGATGACCCTTTTGATATCGAAATGCAACTGGGTAAACGCATTGATGTCTTTGTTGATGGTGGTATTGGTATGCTTGCCACCACCAGCATTGTTGACCTTTCACAAGATCACCCTGTGGTGGTACGCCGTGGCTTGGGTGATGTGAGTGCTTTTGAATGAATTTAAGCCATATTTGAATCTAAATACTTTTGAATCAAGTCATTTATTTTATTTTTCTGCAAGCCATTCGTATCAAAGTTTTGCTCATCCAACCAAGCCTCATATCCTTTTTGAATAAGCAACCATTCATCATCCAACATAGAAAACCATGCAGTATTACGATTTCGTCCTTTATAAATCCGATCTTGTCGAAATAGACCTTCATAACTAAAACCAAAGCGCAATGCAGCATTTTTTGATGGCTGATTTAGGTCATCACATTTCCACTCGACTCGCCGAAAACCCGATTGAAAACTCGTATTTAGCAGTAGATAAATGACTTCTGTTGAAACTTTCTGACGACGTAGCTCATGTGAAAAATAAACATTGCCAATTTCTATTACACCAACTGTCATACGGGCATTCATTAACGCAATATAGCCCAGCAATCGACCATCAACCTCTATTAAGTAATGAATACAATTTTCAAATCCAAAATTTTGAGATAAGCGTTCTATTAATTGTTCAACATCTATTGGCTTTTCATATGGTAAATATGTCCAGCAACGCTCATCAGGCTCTCTCTCAATCACCTGAAAAAGTTGAGCAATTCTATTTCCCACATCATCTAATCTTTGAAAAGGAATAAGGCGTAGTTGACTTTGACCATTCAACACCTTTTCGTCAATCATTTGAAAATGTATTGTATCAACAAGCTCACCGATTGGTTGTTGATATTCATTCACTCTGTTTTTTTGATAATTTTTCATTTTTAGATTTGCTGTTGAGATTTTACCTGATCACAGTTTTGTTGTAACACTTGGCTATATGGCGCAATACTATGTGTCAGCCAGACATTCCCGCCGATGCTAGACCCTTGACCAATGGTCACTCGCCCAAGTATGGTCGCCCCTGCATAGATCACCACATCATCCTCTACGATCGGATGACGTGCATAATCTTTTTTCAAACTGCCCGCTTCATCGACTTCAAAACGCTTGGCACCCAAGGTCACTGCTTGGTAAATCCGTACATTTTTACCAATAATACAGGTTTCACCAATCACCACACCTGTACCATGATCAATAAAAAAACCTTGTCCAATCGTTGCACCAGGGTGAATATCAATCCCTGTAGCAGAGTGCGCTTGCTCAGAAATCATCCGAGATAATAACGGCACATCAGCATATAACAAATGTGCCAAACGATGATAAGTAATCGCTAACATGCCTGGATAAGTAATCAAGACCTCATCCACACTGCGTGCAGCAGGATCACCCTCATACGCGGCGATCACGTCGGTATCGAGCAAACGGCGAATACTTGGCAGTTGATCGGCAAAATCTTGTACGATCTGATGCGCCAAGGTTTGTAGTTGAGCCAGATCGGTCGTTTTTTGTAGTCGACGATGGTCATAGGACAACGCTAAAACTACTTGATGTTTCAGCGCATTCAGCACTTTATCTAAGGCATAGGCAATATAAAAATCTTCACTTTCTTGACGCAAATCGGTCGGACCAAGACGCATCGGAAATAAGATGCCACACAGCTCATTCACAATGACTTTTAGGGCATTTTTAGACGGAAGCTCTCGCCCACCAAATGCCTTGGCACGATGCTGTGAATCTCGCCAATCATGACGAGCCTGCTGCAAACCATCGATCACCTGTTGTACTTGCCAATGTGCCAATGCGATCTCCTTGAGCAAAATCAGACAAAACCGTATTGAGTAAAATACTCAAACGATTATTGGATTAATTATACATCTTCAATAACTCGCCGAATATGCAAATTGTTTGTACATCTTGATATTTTCAACCCTTACAGCGCACCATATTGTTGCCATGTTTCATCCGTCGTAAATTGTGCGTTGTGGTGCTTGATCTTCAGCAAGGCTTGATGCTGAACAATAGATAAGATGACCAAAAGCACAAAGATTAAAGCATAGTGAGGCAATCTAATTATTTTTGTTTGTTTAAACACAAAATACGTCAGTACAACGATCACGACTAAACTTAAAAACAGATAGACCACCTGACCGCCCAATATCATGATGTATAAAGATTGAAATCCGAGAAACAATATAAATGCAATGATCGCCACCTTGCTCAGCCCTACACATAGTTTTTGATATTTCATTCTCTTAACCTTTTACGTCACCAATTCATATACCATCAGTCACATATCTAAAAATACATTTTCAACATATAAAAATAGGCTGACGAATCAGCCTATTTTTTTGCGATCTTAGTCAGGAAATTTTCCTCACTGAAAATCTAATTTATGATGCTTTTACCGCAGGTTGCGTAGCTGATGCTTCAGCAGGTGCTGTTGCGTCATTTGCTGGCGCTTTGTCCGCTGTACTCGCTGGTGCTTGTGTCGCAGTTGCACCGACGACACGTGGCTTATAATTTAAGCCAAGTGTTGCACTGGTATCCAAACGAATACGATTGAGCAATGCAGGATCAGCATTCAAGTCTTGTTGATACGATTGCACGATCTCATGCAACTTCGGATTCCACTGACCTGCCACTTGTGCTGGGAATGCTTTTTCAAGCAAAGTCAGCATGATGTAAGGCGAAGTCGATGCACCTGGAGAGGCACCAAGTAGCGCCGATACGCTATTGTCTTTCGATACAAATACTTCTGTACCAAATTGCAATTTCGCAGGTTTATCCGCTTCTTTTTTGATGATCTGTACACGTTGACCACCTTGGCTTAAACGCCAATCCTCTGCTTTCGCTTCAGGATAGTATTTTTTCAGCTCGTTCAAGCGGTCATCATCAGACATGCTGACTTGACTCATCAAGTATTTGACCAAATCCAGATTTTCCAAACCAACCGCAGTCATCGGCAGCACGTTATTTTTATTGGTTGATTTAAACAAATCAAGCTGTGAACCATTTTTCAAGAACTTATTCGAGTAAGTTGCAAATGGTCCAAACAAGACATATTTCTTACCATCAATATAACGGGTATCGATATGTGGTACAGACATCGGTGGCGCACCAAGTTCTGCTTTACCATAGACTTTAGCCGTATGTTGTGCTGTGATCGCAGGATTATCTGTGATCAAGAATTCACCACCCACAGGGAAGCCTGCATATTGTTTCGACTCTTCAAGTCCAGTCAATTGCAATAATTTGATCGCCGCACCGCCTGCACCGATAAAGACAAAACGTGTTTTCACATAAGATGATTTGCCCGTTTTGAGATCTTTGAACTGCACAGACCATGTTTTGTCATCATTGCGACTGATGCCAGTCACTTCAGTCGAAACATTGAGTTTAAAGGTTTGGTGCTTTTGTAAATTCGCCACCAACTGCTTGGTGATCGAGCCATAGTTCACATCCGAACCGACATCCATACGTGTCGCAGCAACCGCTTGTTTTGCATCACGACCTTGCATGACCAAAGGCGCCCACTGTTTGATGACCGCTGGATCTTCAGTGATTTCCATGCCTTGGAATAATGGGCTTTGAATCATTGCCGCATGACGTTTTTCCAAGAATTTCACTTCATCGCCCCAGACAAAGGCAATGTGATCTACAGGATTAATAAAGGTTTTTGGATCACCCAAAACACCTTGTTTGACTTGATACGACCAAAACTGCTTCGCCACTTCAAACTGTGACGCCACATCAATGGCTTTTTTGATGTCCATTTTACCGTCTTTTTCAGAGGTATAGTTCATCTCCATAAAGCCTGAGTGACCTGTACCTGCATTATTAAAGCCGTTCGAGCTTTCTTCACCGACTTGATCCAGACGCTCATACATTTGAATGGTCCAGTTTGGCTCAAGCTCAGTCAAATACGTGCCGAGCGTTGCACTCATAATCCCGCCACCGATCAACACAACATCGGTGACTGGATCTTCAGCTTTGGTTTCGACCTTTTTCGATGCAATCGGTCTAAACAAATAAATCAGTCCAATAATGGCAACCACTAAAATCAGGATGCCTAGAATCTTCAGAAACTTTTTCATCAAAGTATCCTTAGTTTTCATTCACTTATATTAATTTTTATCAAAATTTTAAAATTCACATCCAAAATTAAGATAAAAATGCCGCACAATTCAGTGCAACATTATAACGCTCCATACGACTTTAGCACTAGACGCATTAGACTTTAGCCTTATAATTGGCACGCAAATTTCAATTTTATACAGCGATGTTGTTATTTATACAGCAAAAATCGTCTTATGATTATTTAGAAAATTGATTGCAATTTTTAACCATTGCGTTTGCTTTTTACAGTTCATTATTTTGCGTAAATCGACTACAATTGACCGAAATTTCCGATATGCCGTTTTTAAAGTCAATCGGAACCGCATGCTTTTGAAAATTCGCGTGGATATAGCAACTACAAAACTTGGTCTGAATTTGACATGACGATTGACGCCACTCTTAGCCTAGATCGTCCAGCGATTCGTGTGCTGGATGAATATTATCAGGATATCCCTGAGGATCTGTACATCCCGCCAGAAGCCTTTGCGATTTTGTTATCACAGTTTGAAGGGCCTTTAGATTTTTTACTTTACCTCGTGCAAAAGAACGGCTTTGATCTCACACATCTCGATATCGCACCGATCGCCAAACAATATTTGCACTATATGGAGCAAATGAAGTCGCTAAATATTGAGCTCACCGCAGACTATATGGTGATGGCTGCCCTACTTGCTGACCTCAAATCTCGACTCCTACTCCCGATTCCAGAAAGCGCCATCGAATTTGAAGATGATCCAAAAAAGCAACTTATTGATCGTCTTGAGCATTATTTAAAGATCAAACAAGCTGCTGAGCGACTTGCGGCACATTCTATTTTGGAACGTGATGTATTTGTGGCACAGGCAAGTCTCGGTGAGCGCCACCAAGTGATTGATCGCTTCGATGTTGCCGATTTGCATGATGCCCTGCTGTGTATTTTCCAGCGCCCCGATCCACACGTCCATCAAGTCGAACATGAAGCGGTACAGCTCGAAGAGCGTATGCAGTTTATTCAGTCGGTATTGGCGGATGGTGCATGCCTGGAGTTCGGTCGCCTACTTAATCCAAATCAAGGTCGTATGGGTGTGGTGGTGACTTTTGTTGCTGTTTTAGAATTGGTGAAGCAACAACATGTCATGATTGTGCATGATGGTGTCGAACGCACTTTAGCTATTCAAAGCAAAGCAATCCAAAGCAAGGCAATTCAAAGCAAAGCCTTTGAAAATACTCAAGATCAAGGAGAAGCGTATGCAACATCCTTTTCCTGAGACGCATCATTCCATTGATGATTTACATCATGAAGCATTGATGCAAATCGAAGCCTTATTATTCGCCAGCGATAGTCCTGTCACCATCGCTCGTATCAAACAAGCCCTTGGTGGGCAATATGCCAGTAGTCAAATTCGTCAACTGCTGCAGCAATTGGCATTGCTCCAACATGGTCGTTCAGTCGAGCTGATCGAAACGGTACAAGGCTTTCGTCTACAAGTCCGTGCCAAATATCGTCATATTATCCAGCAAGCATGGCCTGAGCGCCCTGTAAAGCTGTCACCGAGTCTATTAGAAATCCTCGCTGTGGTGGCCTATCACCAGCCTGTGACACGTGCTGATATTGAGCAAATCCGTGGGGTGAGTAATAATAGTCAAGTCTTACGTACTTTATTTGAGTGGAGTTGGATCAAAGAGTCAGGTTTTCGGGATGCGCCCGGTCGCCCAGCGTTATTGGTTACGACGCCACATTTTTTAAATGCTTTTGGTTTAGCATCGTTAAATGATCTCCCAGTTATTCAAGATCACAAGGAGGGCTTAGCCGCACTTGAACATTCAAGTCCGTGCTAAAGGGTGATGTTGATGATTTTTATTTTTAAGGTTGTGCTGTTATGAGTGAAAAGCTACAAAAAGTCCTCGCCCGTGTTGGACTGGGCTCGCGCCGTTATATGGAAGAAGTGATTGCTGCTGGTCGTGTCAGCGTCAATGGTAAAGTTGCTGAAGTCGGTCAACGTATCGAACATGGTGATGAACTCCGCATTGATGGGCGTAAAGTAGACTATCAGCTTGAAGATGATATTCGTCGCCGTGTCTTGGTGTATTACAAGCCCGAAGGTGAAATCTGCTCCAAGAATGATCCCGAAAACCGTCCAACCGTGTTTGATAATCTGCCGACGATCGCTAATGATCGCTGGGTGATGGTTGGTCGCTTAGATATTAACAGTACAGGTTTATTGCTATTTACCAATGACGGTGAACTTGCCAATCGTTTGATGCACCCCTCCAATGAAAT
Source organism: Acinetobacter marinus (assembly GCF_900096915.1). Lineage (GTDB taxonomy): Bacteria > Pseudomonadota > Gammaproteobacteria > Pseudomonadales > Moraxellaceae > Acinetobacter > Acinetobacter marinus. The sequence continues at coordinate 35,320 of NZ_FMYK01000009.1, read as the reverse complement.
CGAGCGTGAATATGCTGTGCGTGTCATGGGTGAAGTGACACCGCAGATTCGTAACACTTTACTTGCAGGTGTCGAACTGGACGACGGTCCTGCAAAGTTTGAATCATTCACCGATCTTGGTGGTGAAGGTATTAATCGCTGGTATCAGGTGGTGGTCAAAGAGGGACGTAACCGTGAAGTCCGTCGTCTATTTGAATCACAAGAACTCAAAGTCAGCCGTCTATTGCGTACTCGTTATGGTTCGGTGATCCTGCCACGTGAACTGCGTACAGGTCGTTGGATCGAACTGGATAAGCACGACATTGACAACTTGACCAAGTCGGTTGAACTTAAACCACGTCAAGGTACAGGTCTATACGGTATGGCGAAGCGTCGTACCGAAAAAATGAAAGAAAATCCATTACCAGCACGTCGTGGAGGCTACTTGCGCCAACAACGCCGTGATAACGAAACCAATCCAACTGACGAACAAGGCTTCAGTAAGAAGCGACCTTTCAACAATAATGCAAATAAAGGTTTTCGTCGTCACAATCCAAACCAATAAAATCAACAACATTCACGCTGTTGATTTATCACTTACTTTAAAACCTTTTGATTGATCCATTCACTCAAAAGGTTTTTTATTTTTAATCACTTCAAAATCAACGCACTTCAATGATCCTGTCACTGAATCACGCCGATTATTTTTCAATCGATGTTCAACTATAGTCCTATTAGACCTTAGATGTAGACTAACACTTTTTATTAAAAATTCTCGCTACAATCGATTCGCATTAAGATTTATAGTCATTTTAAAGGGTAAATCATGTCCTATTCTCGTATTCGCCTCCCAAGCCTCCATCAAAAAGTCATGAGCGCAGCCCAAGCCGCCGAATTGATTGAAAACAATATGACCGTGGGGATGAGTGGATTTACCCGTGCAGGCGAAGCCAAAGCGGTACCAAAAGCCTTGGTCGACCGTGCCAAACTCACCCCGATCAAGATCGACCTGATCACTGGCGCAAGTCTTGGTAATGATCTCGATAAGCAGCTCACTGAAGCTGGCGTATTGGCACGTCGTATGCCTTTCCAAGTCGATAATACCTTGCGTAAGGCAATCAATGCGGGACAAGTGATGTTTGTTGATCAGCATTTGTCTGAAACTGTTGAACAGATGCGTAATAAACAATTAAAACGTCCTGATATTGCGGTGATTGAAGCGGTCGCCATCACGGAAGATGGGCATATCGTCCCAACAACCTCGGTGGGGAATTCTGCCAGCTTTGCGATTTTTGCAGAGAAAGTGATTGTGGAAATCAACACCTCAGTCAGTGAAGCATTAGAAGGTTTGCATGATATTTATATCCCGACCTATCGTCCGACACGTACGCCAGTTCCGCTGACCAAAGTCGATGATCGCATTGGGACTACTGCGATTGCGATTGATCCAAGCAAAATCGCTGCGATTGTCTTTAACGACACCTCAGACTCGCCATCCAATGTCACCGAACCTGATATTGACACGCAAGCCATTGCCAATCATTTGATTCAGTTCTTTGAACAGGAAGTCAAAGCTGGTCGTTTGGAAAAAAATCTCGCACCACTGCAAGCAGGCATCGGCTCGATTGCCAATGCCGTGCTGACAGGTCTGATGCATTCAGATTTTGAAGACCTGATCATGTACTCTGAAGTCCTGCAAGATTCAACTTTTGAATTGATCGATGCAGGCAAAATGAAATTCGCCTCAGGTAGCTCGATTACCCTGTCGCCAAAGTTCAATGAAAAAGTATTCTCTGACATTGAAAAGTACAAAGATAAATTGGTTCTTCGCCCACAAGAGATTTCCAACCATCCAGAGCTGGTACGTCGCCTCGGCATTATCGGCATCAATACCGCACTTGAGTTTGACATCTACGGCAATGTCAACTCGACTCACGTTTGTGGCACCAAGATGATGAATGGTATTGGCGGTTCAGGTGATTTCGCACGTAATGCGCATCTCGCCATTTTCGTGACCAAATCCATTGCCAAGAATGGTGCGATTTCTTCGATCGTGCCGATGGTCAGTCATGTCGATCACAATGAGCATGATGTCGATATTTTGGTTACAGAACAAGGTCTTGCGGATTTACGTGGTCTAGCGCCTCGAGAACGTGCCAAAGTGATTATCCAGTACTGTGTCCATCCAGACTTTCAAGCGCCGCTACTCAGCTATTTTGAGCGTGCTTGTGAACGTGGTGGACATACGCCGCATATTCTGCGTGAAGCGCTACAATGGCATATCAACCTTGAAGAAAACGGGCACATGCTTGCCGATCAAGCCCAAGCCAAAACCGCTTAAAACAGGCACAATCAACGCCTAAAAACGGATTCGAGCAAAATCGATTCACCCTTCCCAATGCGACCATTACTTTATGTTTTGGTCGTTTTTTTTGATGGTCAATAAAACGAAATAGCAAAGCAAAATAGCAAAGCCAAATAACAAAGAAGATCAAACAGTAGATTAAAAAGCGGATTAAAAAAGGAATAAAAAAAGCCCCAGATCAAAATCTAGGGCTTTTTAAATATGGTGGCGTGAGGCAGGATCGAACTGCCGACACACGGATTTTCAATCCGTTGCTCTACCGACTGAGCTATCGCGCCGATGGCGTGTATTAAAGCGATTTATCAGGCAAAGGTCAAGCCACTCTGCTTGCAATTCAACCAAACAATCGATCAATTATCCCAAAAATCATCAATTTAAATAAAATGCCAAATTTCAGGCAAAAAAAGAGCCCTGATGGGATCAGGGCTTGAAATCACAATATGCAAAAATCAATACATGTATGTGAATATATGGTGGCGTGAGGCAGGATCGAACTGCCGACACACGGATTTTCAATCCGTTGCTCTACCGACTGAGCTATCGCGCCGATGGCGTGTATTAAAGCGATTTCTCGGGCAAAGGTCAAGGTAAATCTTGGATTATTCTTTTTAGTTGCACATTTTTAAAGCATAAAGCCCATAAAGTTTTCAAAAACGCTTACTTAACCAATGGCTTACCGTATTTTATAAAAAATGATTGAGATCATTTATGCCGAAGTGACTTTGCCCAAATGCGCCAAACAACGATGAATTGCCCCACAACCTGGGCTGAAGGTTTTCACCCCACTTTCTTCTTCAATACGGCACACCTCACCAACCAAACGATCAGCTACGCCTCGCCCTCGATTGGCGGGATGCACGACGATATTTTGCAAGAGTCGATGCGAGCCTGTGCCGACACTCCAGATTGCGCCGATGATCTTGTCATTAAAAATCGCTGTATAGAGCACGGTATCTTCCGCTAGCAGGGTATCGAGTTGATTCACTGCATCTTGTCCATCGCTAAACTCAGGGCTGGTTTCATACAGTCGCTCAATTTGATTACGGGTCATGGCATCAGATAAATTGTTGACAGCTTCGACATTGATTGGCATGAGTAGATTCCTGTGGTGGTGTCGCTTGTGGTTCAATCGACGATGGATAAATTTTGCCTGCGCTACAACTCAGGCGTATAGACAAAATTTGATGTACCCGATCGTTCTGTATATCTCCGATCAGATGCGCTAAACTATATCCGCTGTACGCAATGGAACTCACACATCGATCTCACGTGTATGTGAATGATACGATCTTGATGTTGCATCGTGACAGTGTCTTCAAATTAGCACCGATTATTTTATTGTTCAATGTTTTAAGGAATGTGTCGATGACGCAACGTATCAGTGAAGTGGTTCGAAATACCAATGAGACCAAAATCAAAGTCCGTTTAAACTTAGATGGGACTGGTCAAGGCACACTCAATACTGGCGTTCCTTTCCTTGATCATATGATCGACCAGATCAAACGACACGGCTTATTTGATATAGATATTCATTGTGATGGTGATCTTGAAATCGATGATCATCATACTGTTGAAGATTGTGGCATCACCTTGGGGCAAGCCTTTGCACAGGCATTAGGCGATAAAAAAGGCATCCGTCGTTACGGACATTTTTATGCACCATTAGATGAGTCTTTGTCTCGTGTTGTGGTGGATATTTCTGGTCGTCCAGGGCTGTTTATGGATATTCCATTTACCCGTGCCCGTATCGGTACTTTTGATGTCGATTTGTTTTCAGAATTTTTCCAAGGTTTTGTCAATCACGCTTTGATGACGTTGCACATTGATAATTTAAAAGGCAAAAATAGCCACCATCAGATCGAGAGTACATTCAAAGCCTTTGCGCGTGCACTGCGTATGGCGTGTGAGCATGATCCACGTGCAGCAGGTACCATCGCTTCGACCAAAGGTAGCTTGTAATGACACGTATTGCGCTACTCGATTATGGTATGGGCAACCTGCATTCCGCTGCCAAAGCACTCGAACATGTGGGGGCAACCGTTGATGTAACCAATGATCCAAAGCTCGTCGCTAAAGCGGATAAAATCGTCTTTCCAGGTGTGGGGGCGATGCGTGACTGCATGCATGGAATGCGTGAGGCTGGCATTGATGAAGTGGTCAAGCAGTCTGTATTTAATAAGCCTGTACTGGCAATCTGTGTTGGCATGCAAGCCTTAATGCAACGCTCAGAAGAAAATGGCGGTGCCGATGCGTTAGCTATCTTTCAAGGGCAAGTCAAACATTTCCCAGAGATTGAGCACCTGAAAGTCCCGCATATGGGCTGGAATCAAGTACATCAACTCGATCCAAGCCATCCGATGTGGAAAAATATTCCTGAAGGTAGCCGTTTTTATTTTGTGCACAGCTATTATGTTGAACCACAGGATCAATCGCTGGTTGCTGCGACTTGTGATTACGGGCTAAATTTCTGTACGGCAATTCATCAGGACAATTTATTCGCCACGCAGTTCCACCCTGAGAAAAGTCATACGGCAGGTTTGCAACTACTGAAAAACTTTGTCGAGTGGAATATCTAAGTAGCTAAGTAGACTCCTCAGAGACATTCGCACGGCTTAGGATGGATACGCCCTACCGTGCGCCTAACGCAGTTTGCACAAAATCAAATTGTATAAAATCACAACTTATAATGCTTCAAGTACAGCGATTAATACTTGGGGATGGCAGTATTCAGTGGTTTTCGCCGCATAGAGAAATGTGACTTTTTCATTGCCGATATATTGTTTCAGCTCGGCAAGTTTGGCATTTCCGTCGAGTTCAGCACGATAACGTACTTGGAACTCATCCCATTTTTCCTCATCATGTGCATACCATTTGCGTAGTTCATTCGACGGCGCAACTTCTTTTGCCCAAAGATCGAGTTTGGCATCTTCTTTTTTGATGCCACGAGGCCACAGCCGATCAACCAGTATGCGCTTTCCATCGCTTGCAGATAATTCGTCATAAATTCGCTTCAGTTGAATGGGCATGTTTTCATCCTTGAAAAATGAGCATTTCGGTTTAATAATGTGGCGGTTTATTGGTCAATGGATCGAATGGCGCAACACCTTCTGACAAGTCCGATGCTTCGACACGTTGATAGAGAATTTGCATTTTTTTATTCAAATCGACGATTTCGCTGTTCTGTTTCGCCACTTGATCGTTCAACTGATCAACTAATTCATCTAAAAATGCAATTCTGACTTGCAAATCTTCGACGACTTGGGAAAATGTCGCATAGTCATCTTGGGATGGCTGCTTTGACATTGGATTCTCCTCACAATTTTTTAATACGATTTTTTCGGCACACAAATAGGGTTGGTATGGCTTACATTACTTTAAGAGATGTTCACTTGGCTTTCGGTGGACCAGCTCTGCTCGATGGCGCTCATTTTACGCTAGAACGTGGCGAGCGTGTGTGTTTAATTGGTCGCAATGGTGAGGGCAAATCCACCCTACTCAAGCTGATTGACGGTTCATTACAACCTGATACAGGTGAAGTCGCCATCCAAAATGGTGTGCGTATCTCCATGCTTGCGCAAGATGTACCGATGAGTTCTGGTTTGGTCGCAGATATTGTCGCTGAAGGGGCTGGTAAAGCTGCCGATGTACTGCGTCAATATCACGAAGCGAGCAATGCCTGTGTTGCGGGTGATATGGCAGCTTGTGATCGAATGGGTGAGCTACAGCATCAACTCGATCAACTCGATGGCTGGTCACTGGAAAATCAAGTCAATACCATTCTTGCCAAGATGGGACTCGACCCACAAGCCGATCTTGCCGAACTGTCTGGCGGTCGTAAACGCCGTGTACTTCTTGCTCGTGCGCTACTCACCCAACCTGATGTGTTACTCCTTGATGAACCGACGAACCATTTAGATGTAGAAAGCATTGAATGGCTGGAACAATTCTTACTTGATCAACCAAATTTAACCTTACTGTTTATTTCACATGACCGTTCTTTTGTTGATCGTTTGGCGACTCGTATTGTCGAACTTGATCGAGGTACTTTACGCAGTTTTGAAGGCAATTACGCACGCTATCTTGAGCTTAAAGCGGAACAGCTTGAAGCTGAAGAAAAGCAAAATGCCTTATTCGACAAACGTCTAGCCGAAGAAGAAGTATGGATTCGTCAAGGGATTAAAGCTCGCCGTACCCGTAATGAAGGTCGTGTGCGTGCCCTAAAAGCCTTACGTGAAGAATCCAAAGCACGTCGCTTCCAACAAGGCAAAGTCAATATGGGTGTACAAGAGGCATCTCGATCAGGCAAATTGGTGTTTGAAATTGAACATCTTGCTGTGAGCTACGATGAGCAACCACTGATCAATGATTTCTCAAGCATTGTCATGCGTGGCGATCGCATTGGCTTGGTCGGTGATAATGGTGTCGGAAAAACCACACTGATCAAAGCCATTCTCGGTGATGTGGCACATACAGGTACGGTAAAAGTCGGTACGCAACTGGAAGTTGCCTATTTTGATCAATTGCGCAATCAGCTCGATTTGGAAAAATCAGTCGCCAATAATGTCAGTGAGGGCTCTGACTTTGTCGATATCAATGGCAACCGTCGTCATATTTTGAGTTACTTACAAGACTTCCTATTTGCGCCTGAACGTGCCCGCACACCTGTCAAAGCCTTATCTGGTGGTGAGCGTAACCGTGTGCTTTTGGCAAAATTACTACTTAAACCATCGAACTTAATCGTGATGGATGAGCCAACTAACGACCTCGACATGGTCACGCTAGAGCTGTTAGAAGAAATGCTCGCCGAATACAAAGGCACTTTACTTCTCATCAGCCATGACCGTGCCTTTATGGATAATGTCGTCACCTCAACGTGGGTATTTGATGGCAAAGGTGGCATTCAAGAATATATCGGTGGCTATCAAGACTATTTGGCACAACGTGAGCGTCTAGATGCCAAAGCAGTAGCAAATCAAGCGAAAACCACAAATAAAGTGGAAAAAGCAGAAAATACTGCGCAGAAGCTACCGAAAAAAGTAAAATTAAGTTATAAAGATCAACGAGAGTTAGAACAACTTCCAGCGTTGATTGCAGCACTTGAAGCTGAACAAAAAACTTTGGAAGATAAACTTGCTGATGGGTCATGGTTCGTTGATGCACCTGATCAAGCCTCGCAAGCTGCCACTCGCTTGGCGGAAATAGAAGAACAGTTACTGGAAAAACTAGAACGATGGACGGCTTTGGAGAGCCAACTCTAAGGAGAAAGAAATACCCATGAAACTAATCGCATGGATCGCGTTGGGTTGTTGTCTTGGTGTGAGTGCCTGCCACTCCACCAAAGTGCAAAATCAACCGCAGTTTTTAACGCAAAAAATTTATCACGGTGCAGCGCAAAGCTACGACTTTGATCTCGGCTCAACGGTACTTCGTGGTGAATTGAACCTCAAAGAATTTTGTAGTGTCGACGGATCAAGCCTCGACATTATGGATCAGCTCAACCAGCAAGTGCGTATCGACACCTTAAATCTAAATAACAATGTAAAGCTCGGTAGCACACTAAAGAGTACGCTCGAAGAAGTCAGTCCACAAATTTTGGCGCAATATGAAGCGACCTATCAGGCGACTGCGAGCGATAGCAACACTGAAAAAGTCTTGCTTGGTGATGCGGTTTTTTCACGTCTAAGCAGTGACAGTCACAATATTGATCTGGCGATCTTGAGTCGTTATGGCTATGCCTACGTGGTACAGCTCAACAGTCCAATCACAGGGAGCGATGCAACACAATCACGCAATCAACTGCAAACACTACTCAAATCGCTGTCTATACCAGGTCAGAAGCTAGCCAATAGTACGTCTGAATTGCCAAGCACCTTTGATTTGAGCCAAACGGATAGTAACGCACGCAAAACATGGCAGAACGCAAACTGCCCTTAATATGCTGTTTAAATCGGTGATTTCAGTTAAAATTGCCGATTGACAACCATTCAGCTTAAGTTTCAATGCAACAGCACACTTCTGCACGCCCCGAATTTCAATGGTCTTTCCTTCTGCCTCAGTATTGGGGCATTTGGATTGCATTAACATTCCTGATGTTTCTCACGATTTTGCCGTGGTTTATTCAACGGCAATTGGCGTATGCGCTTGCGAGTTTGTCATGGAAAAGTTTGAAATCTCGTCGTATCACCACGATTCGAAATCTGGAAGTCTGTTTTCCTGAATGGTCACCAACCGAAGTCGAAAAGCAAGCCAAACAAGTCTTCGTCGATATGATGCTTGGTGTCTTTGAAACTTTAAACGCATGGTACAAGCCAAGTTGGTTTAAAGGACGTGTGCAGATTCAAGGTTTAGATGCATTACAGCAAGCCCAAGCCGATGGTAGTGGTATTATCCTAATTGGCTCGCACAGTACCTTGCTCGATGCGGGTGGTTATATTTGCAGTCAATACTTTAATCCTGATGTGGTCTATCGTCCGCAGAATAATCCATTTTTAGACTGGTTAATTTATCGGGCACGTGAGCCGATCTATGGTGAGCAGATCGACCATGATGATATTCGCTTTTTAATCCGTCGCTTGAAAGATGGGCGCATCATTTGGTATTCGCCTGATCAAGATTTTGGTTTAAAGCAAGGTGTGATGGCACCATTTTTTGGTGTGCCTGCGGCATCGGTGACTGCACAGCGTCGTTTAGTGAAAGTCAGTAAAGCCAAAGTATTGTCGGTGCATTTTTATCGAATCGGGGAAGCTGACCCAAAATATCAAATCATCATTGAGCCTGAACTAGAGAATTATCCAACCAATGATGAAATCGCCGATGCGACTCGTGTCAATGAGTTATTAGAGATGCAACTGCGCCGTGCGCCAACCCAGTGGATGTGGTTTCACCGTCGCTTTAAGACTCAACCGAAAGGTTATGAAAAGATTTATAAAAAATAGCACTTTTCTAAAATATTAAGGAAAAATCTCAATCACTGTGCCATTTTTGACATATTTCCATAGCTCATCCATATCTTGATTGGACACGGCGACACAGCCCCACGTCCAATCTGATTTTGGCATGTAACCATACAAAGCCTGACCCTCTGATCCACCGAGATTCTTCGCTGAACCGTGAATCATCACATCACCACCTGCGCTCACGCCACGGCTTTTGGCTTGTGCGAGATCGTCTGCATTGGGATAAGAGATGTGCAGTGATTTATAAAATTGGCTATTCGGATTACGCCAATCCAGTACATATTTCCCTTCTGGGGTTTTGCCGTCGCCTTCGGTGGTTTTATGTCCTATCGGTGCAAAGCCTAAGCGCATTTTGTACGTTTTGATCACTTTGCCATCATCTAAAACCTGTAACAGTCGCTTGGATTTATAGACTTCGACCCGATCAATCTGCACCGCTGACCAATCCACGGTTTGCACAGTGGTTTTTTGCTCTTCTGCACTCGGTAAAAACTTCGCCAAAGTCTTGGCATTCAATATCCCGAAGAATGCGACCACCGCTAGACTCAACAGGATAAATTTTTTCATACACTTATTTCAACTGATTGATGGACTTGATTGAGTGTGCAATGAAAATGATGTGATTTGGTGAACTGAAGATGAAGTTTGGGTGAATTCAGCTATCAATCTGATGGGAAAGCTGTCGGGATTTTTTATATCGGCGATAAATACCATAAATAAAGCATATCGCTGCAATAAGCACTAAAATGATAAAAGCACCCTTTGGCATCAATGCTTGATCAAGAAAATAATTGCTTAGCATCACAGAAAAACTAAGTAAACCAAAAATTTGAAAGAATGAATAATTAAAATCTTTGATAAAATTATTTAAAAACTTTTTCATAACACGATCTTTGTAGATTGATTTTTTGCAAACATAGCATATACGAAATTGATCAATCTAAAAATCCTACTAAGATTTAGGTATTTCAAAACACCCTAGCACTTTCCCACAAAATCTAAGACAATAGCGCCCTATCCAGCGAACTGTTTTTTCGCCCTTGCCTTGCAAACACAGCTATGACGTATAGCTTAGGATTTTTATGAAATTTGAAAAGTTAAATCAATCAGGTCGTGCCCGCCGTGCACGATTGACGCTCAATCACGGTCAGGTGGAAACACCAGCCTTTATGCCAGTTGGTACTTACGGTACGGTCAAAGGCATGTTGCCTCGTGACATTGAAGACATTGGTGCACACATTATTTTAGGCAATACCTTTCACCTTTATCTGCGCCCAGGTCTAGAAGTCATCAAAGAACACGGCGGATTGCATGAATTTGTGAAATGGGACAAACCAATTCTGACCGATTCAGGCGGTTTCCAAGTCTTTAGCCTCGGTGAAATGCGCAAAATCAAAGAAGAAGGTGTGACTTTTCGCTCACCGATCGACGGTTCAAAAGTATTTCTCTCTCCTGAAATTTCAATGGAAATTCAGCAAGTGTTGAATTCTGACATCGTAATGATTTTTGATGAATGCACACCATATCCTGCAACGCATAAGCAAGCACAGGATTCGCTGCAATTGTCACTACGTTGGGCAAAACGCTGTAAAACTGCACACACCGAAAATGGTAACCCGAACGCATTATTCGGCATTATCCAAGGCGGGATGTATGAAGATTTACGTGATGAGTCCTTGCAAGGGCTGTTAGAGATCGACTTTGATGGTTATGCGATCGGCGGTTTATCTGTTGGTGAGCCAAAAGAAGAAATGATTAAAGTGCTGGATTATCTGCCTGCAAAGATGCCTGAAGATAAACCACGCTACTTGATGGGTGTTGGTAAGCCTGAAGATATCGTCGAAGCGGTACGCCGTGGTGTGGATATGTTCGACTGCGTGATGCCGACACGTAATGCACGCAATGCGCATTATTTCGTTACCGATGGCGTGGTGCGGATTCGCAACAGCCAATATCGCCACGATCAACAGCCGCTTGATCCGCATTGTGATTGTTATACCTGCAAGAACTTTACTCGTGCTTATTTATTCCATCTGGAGAAATGTGGCGAGATGCTTGGTGCCATGCTCGGGACAATTCATAACCTGCGCTACTATCAACGTCTGATGCAAGGTATTCGTGATGCACTCGATGCAGGCACTTTTGATGCTTATGTGCAAGATTTTTATCAGCGACGGGGTTTAGAAGTACCTGAATGCCCTCATGATCAAATTGCTTAAACTGCATTTAAAAACACATTTGAAAAATGAAGTTCGAAATGCACTTTAGCATGCATCATACATGGCAGATGTCGACTAAGATGATGACATTCTGACACCATGAATCATTTGCGCTCAACGGCAATACAAGGTAAATTGCTGTGCTAAGAATTTAGGTCATTTTATTCGCAGATGATTGCGAGATTACGCCATTTGTTAACCAATTAGGAAAAACCATGAGTTTATTGATTTCCACTGCTCACGCTGCACAGGGCGCTCAACAAGGTAGCCCGTATATGTCTTTGATCATGATCGTGGTCATGATTGCGATTTTCTACTTTTTGTTGATTCGTCCACAGTCTAAGCGCATGAAAGAACACCGTGCCTTAGTTGAAGGACTTTCTGAAGGCAGTGAAGTGGTTTTTGCGGGTGGTTTGATGGGGCGTATTGTCCGTATCGATGGCGAATATGCAGTGATCGAACTCAATCCAAGCAATCAAGTTAAAATCCAACGTGCATCGGTGATCTCGGTATTGCCTGAAGGTACGTTGAATAACTTGTAATCCGAATTATTTGTATCCGAATGATGTCGTGATCAGTGTTGACTGCCGTCGTGCAGTGATCACATCACGGCATTGGTTTTTTAAAAAAGCTGTTGTTACAGCGTGTTACGCTGCGATAAAAAAGCCCAATTAAAGAAGAAACACAATGCGATATCCTGCATGGAAATATGTGCTGATACTCATTGTCATTGCCTTTAGTACCATTTACGCTTTGCCAAGTTTGTACCCCGATGAACATGCGGTGCAAATCTCAGGCTCCAAAGCAGGTATGCAGATCGATGACACGATAGTCAAACGTGCTGAACAAGCGCTGCAAAAAGCCAATATTGCCACTCATGACAATACCTTCACCAACAATGCTGCCCTACTACGCATGTCTGATGACAAAGCAGAAACTCAGCTCAAAGCACAAGAAGTATTGCGCCGTAGTCTTGGTGATGAATATGTTGTGGCATTGAACCTTGCACCAACCACACCAGCGTGGCTACAAAGCCTCGGCGCCAAACCAATGAAACTCGGTTTGGACTTACGTGGCGGTGTACACTTCTTGCTAGAAGTGGATATGGACAAGGCGATTAGCCAGCGTATGGAAACCTCGGCGACTGAATTACGCCGCCAGTTCCGTGAAAGTAAAATCAATTTCAACCAGCTCAGTCTGGCTAAAAATGAGATTACCGTACGTTTTGCCAATAATGAAGATCGCAACAAAGCGATGGATTTTCTGCGTAGCAATGGCAACGAATATGCACAGCAAGCGCTTGCAACTGCGGACGGGAGCGTGCTGAAACTGCAATATAGCGACACCAAGCGCCAAGAAATCGAAACTTATGCGGTTGAGCAGAACTTAACCACTTTGCGTAATCGTATTAACGAACTCGGTGTGGCGGAGGCGTTGGTACAACGTCAAGGTAGCAATCGTATTGTGGTCGATTTGCCAGGTGTGCAAGACACTGCTGAAGCAAAACGTGTGCTTGGTCGTACAGCCAACTTAGAATTCCGTTTGGTCGCTGATCAAAATGATCAACTGATCGATCCATATACCCAGCAATATAACGGTCAAACCGTTCCTGCGGGCACTGAACTTTTTGCCTATGAAAGTCTAGATAGTGGCAAGCAATTGTTATTGCAACGTCAACGCATCTTGACAGGTGAACGTGTACAAGATGCCCGTTCTGGCATGAGTCAGGACTCTGGCGGTGCTGAGGTGAATATCACCTTGGATAGCGCTGGTGGTAAGTTGATGGCGGCTGCCACACGGAATGCTGTAGGCAAACGCATGGCGGTACTGTTTATTGAAAATAAACAACGCATTAGCTATGTCACCGACCCTGAAACAGGTACGCAAAGTGAAGTGCGCACGCCATATACCGAATCTGTGATTATTAACGCAGCGACGGTACAAGCAGTGCTCGGTTCATCCTTCCGTATTACTGGTCTGGATTCGCCACAAGAAGCCTCTGAATTAGCCTTGATGCTTCGTGCGGGTGCGTTGGCTGCACCAATGTACTTCGTTGAAGAACGTGTGGTTGGTCCAAGTCTTGGTCAAGACAATATTGACAAAGGTCTATTGTCAACTCAGATTGGCTTTATTCTGGTGGCGATTTGGATGGTGGTGTTCTTCCGTCTATTTGGTCTGATTGCTGACTTTGCCTTGGTGTTAAACCTTGCCATGATCTTGGCAGTGATGTCGCTGATGGGCTCTGCCCTGACCTTACCGGGGATTGCAGGTATTGTCATCACCATTGGTATGGCGGTCGATGCCAACGTCTTGATCTGTGAACGAATACGGGAAGAAATGCGCTGGGGTGCCTCGCCCAAACAAGCCATTGTGGCGGGTTATGATCGTGCCTATAACACCATCTTTGACTCGAACTTGACCACATTTATCGTAGCATTGATCTTATTTGCAATCGGTACAGGACCTATCAAAGGTTTTGCTGTCACGCTGATGATCGGTATCGTCTGCTCGATGTTTACTGCAATCACTGTGACCCGTGCCATCGTTCAATTAATTTATGGCAAACGCCGTAACTTAAAAAAATTGAGCATTTAAGGAGTAGCACATGACGACTGAAATGACTCAACACAACAACAGCCAAGAAGACATCGACAAGCAAAATCACGGCAATCCAAAGCAATATGGTCGCCCTGATGAGAAAGTCATCGACTTTATCAAGATCGCCAAACCAATGGCGATCATCTCGATCTTACTGACCATTGCCAGTATCTTCTTCGTTGCAACCAAAGGCTTAAACCTTGGCTTAGACTTTACAGGTGGTATTTCTGCCGAGTTGAATTATAGCCAAGCCGCCAGCCAAGCTGATGTGGTCAATGCCTTAGAGCAAGGTGGCTTCCAAGATCCTGTGGTACAAACGCTAGGTACTGAGCGTGATATGTTGGTGCGTATGCCGCCGCAGGATGCATCTCTAGAGAACTTGGCGAAGCATATCCAACAAGCAGCCACTTTACCAAACAATAGCGTATCGGTACTCAAAGTCGACTCTGTTGGTTCACAAGTGGGTAACGAGCTGTATATCCGCTCTGCAGGTGCGGTGGCGCTGGCGATGGTGCTGATGCTGATCTATGTGACCATTCGCTTTGAGTTTAAACTGGCGATCGGTGCGGTGTTGTCACTATTCCATGACATCATCATCATCTTGGGCTGTTTTGCTTTGTTCCAATGGCCGTTCGATTTAACCGTATTGGCGGCGATTTTGGCGATTATTGGTTTCTCTCTGAACGATAACATCGTGGTCTCGGATCGTATCCGTGAAAACTTCCGTAAGATTCGTGATGCATCGCCTCGTGAAGTGATCAACATTTCCCTGACCGAAACCTTACGTCGTACCATGCATACCTCCCTCACCTTGATGTTGGTGGTGGTTGCCATGATGATTTTGGGTGGTGATGGACTACATTGGTTCTCAGTTGCGATGTTTATCGGTGTGGTGGTCGGAACTTATTCATCGATCTACATCGGTACAGCCTATGCCCTATGGCGTGGACTCAACCGTCAAGACTTTATCGTCCAAGTCAAACCTGAGTTTGATGAAGACGAGGTTGAAATTCCTTAAGTCTTTCAACCTGTATAAAAAATCCCATGGGTCATGTACCGATGGGATTTTTTTTGACTTTAACGTCTGGACTTAGTCATTAATCAAACACATGACGAATCACATACAGTAAGCCTCGAATAGGTAGCAACACCACATCGAAGAAAAATTCCAGTGTCCAAATATCCCATGCGCTCGGCACAGCAGTATTTTTACCATTGGCATAGGGTGCGACAAAATATGCAGTGATGAAAAGCCCGAGCATCAATAACAGCAAATAATAGTGCTCACGCCCACCAATAAAAAATTGAATCAGACAAAACCATGCGCTAAAAAAAGCGATCATGGCAATGACCCGTCGCATATAATAATTCTGCTCGCGATGATGCTGTCTTGGTCTCATCTTTTTATGCTCATCTTTTTATGCTCATCTGGTGTGCTCGTCGGTTGTTCTTATATTCTGCGCTTATATTTTGTCTTGCTCAGCAAATCATATTTTTACTGAGCAAGAACAACACATTATTCTTCAGGATATTCAAAGCGATAACCCACACCATACACCGCTTGAATCCATTCATGACGATTGCCTGTTTCAGCCGCATCACTGATTTTTCGGCGCAAGTTTTTGATATGACTATCAATCACCCGATCCGCCACTTCGTAGCTGTCAGGATTGATATGATCGAGCAATTGCGTGCGTGAATAAACATTGCCGACATGCTCTAAAAATAGTTCTAATAAGCGAAACTCTGTTGGTGTCAAGCTCAAGGCTTTTTGCTGATACCAAATGCGTTGCTGTGCCGCATCGATACGAAAGAGATCAATTGTTTCAGGTTCAGTCTTACGCTCCAAACGACGCATCACCGCCTGTACCCGTGCCACCAATTCTTTCGGGCTAAATGGCTTACAGATATAATCATCCGCACCCATGTTCAAGCCAAGCACCCGATCAATTTCCTCCGTGCGTGCTGTCACCATAATAATCGGTAGATCAGACTGCTCACGCACTTTTCGGCAGATGGTCAAGCCATCCATGCGTGGCACCATCAAATCCAAAATCATCAGGCTAGGCTTTTTCTGATTAAACGCATCAAACGCCGCCTGACCATCATGAAACATGCTCACTTCAAAGCCAGCCGCTTCGAGATAATCCTTCACCAGCTCAGCTAGTTCTACTTCATCTTCTACCAACATGATTTGTTTCATGTTTTAATCCTCATCCTCTATCTAGCGCCATGACTGGCTTTAATCATTCTTTTGAAATTGTCGATTTAAACGCACTGTACAACGCAAACCACCCAAAGGGGAATGAGAAAACTGTAAATCTCCTCCCAAAATTTGCGCAATCTGCTTCGAAAGTGCCAACCCCAGCCCTGTTCCGCCCGTACTACGTGTGCGTGAATCATCTACCCGATAAAAACGCTGTCCAAGCTGTACCAATTGTTCATCACTCACGCCAAGCGGACTATCATCGATATGCAAAATCCACTCGTTGGCAGTCACTTCCCGATGAATATGTATCTGCCCTTCAACATCAGTATAGCGCACGGCATTACTGAGCAAATTGACGATAATCTGGCGCAAACGATCTGGATCAGAAGACAAATAAATAGGCTTCATGTCGTCTTCATCCACCGTGACCTTGAGTTTTTTCTGCTCAAATTGTGAACTAAAATTAATCACTTCATTCAGCACCAGTTGCCACGGTTGAATCTGGCTAAAGTAGCACGTCAACTGCTGTGCATCGGCTTGCGCCAAATCTGCCAAATCTTGGGTAAGTTTTTTTAGACTCATGACTTGCTGTTGCATCCGAGCCAAATGTTCTGGTGTGGCTTTGCGTACACCATCTTGCATGGCTTCGATTTGCGCTTGCAGTACACTAAGTGGCGTTTTTAACTCGTGCGAGGTATCCGCAACCCATTTGCGCCTTGACTGTTCGTGCTGATCTAAAATTTGTGCCAATTGATTGATCACATTGGACAAATCACCCAGCTCATCATTACTACGCACTTCAACATGATGCTGATAATTACCCAAGCTCAATTCTTGTGCCGCATGTAATAGTTGTTGAATCGGCTTACGAAAGGTATTGGCTAACAACAATGCCACCACCAAACTCGCCAAAATCGATAGGCTATAAATCAATAATAAATAACGCTGTTGATTACTAAAGAAATTGATACTCAGTGCATCATCCATATCAATCGCTGGACGCAAGCCAAGATAACCAACCACCTTTTGATCAACCATGATTTTTTGTAATGGGACTTCAGGCGTGTTATCACCTAAAACCAATTTTTTATTGGCATCGTATAACGACAAGCGACTGCCATAGCCCAAGCGATCAGGCATTGGAAATAACCAACGACGCCGATTAGGCTCATTGGGAGGCTGTGTTTTTGCTTGATCTTTGGACTGATCTTGCACATTCGCATTTTGGGTTTGCAGACTGTTGTGCTGTTCTGGTGTCGGAGGTTGACCTTCAGGTGGCTGTCCTTGTGGTGGTTTGCCATCAAATACCTCTGGGAGAATATGCTCAGGCGGCATGGCAAAAGGATTAAAATGCGACGGCATAAATAACTCTTGCACAACATCATTTCCTTCAGCACGCTGTTGGAACAGCAAAGGATTTTTGATCAAATCATTCTGACGCTGAGCAATTTCATATTGTTTGAGCAACCAAATCTGCGCCATGTGTTGCTTACGATCGGCATCAAAGCGCTTATCCAGTCGACTTAAACTGTTTTCAATGGCGTTATTCCAACTGCCATAGA
Source organism: Acinetobacter marinus (assembly GCF_900096915.1). Lineage (GTDB taxonomy): Bacteria > Pseudomonadota > Gammaproteobacteria > Pseudomonadales > Moraxellaceae > Acinetobacter > Acinetobacter marinus. The sequence continues at coordinate 17,432 of NZ_FMYK01000009.1, read as the reverse complement.
CCTGATAAATTTCCGCCAAATTATTATTCAAATGATCGAGCTTTTGCATCTCCACTTGCGTCACATAGCGCGAGAAATTCTTTTGCATCGTCCACTGCGAGACGAATAGACTCACCGTGGTAATCAGCAATACCGTACATAGCACCGCTAGAAATAGCTTTAATGCAATGGGAATTCGCCACCGCAACATGGTCATCGTCCTCTGCCCCATCGACTGAGCAAAAATGTCTTCATAATCACTATTGTAACCAACATCTCCTCAAAACTCTCTCCATTGTTTCTACATGTTATTTGTTTAATCTTTTCTCATCAACGAACAGCCACAACAATTCATGTGCCGTTCATTGCACATCGAAGATATTTTGAGGAAAGTGAGATATGAATAATATGTTAAAAGCCACTGTTGCCACCATCAGCTTAGTCTCGGTTCTTGGATTAACTGCATGTCAAAGCCAACAAGCGGCGCCAGAAAAAGACGGTCATCGTGGTCCAGAGCGTGGTGAAATGCACCATAAGAAAGGTGGCGAACATCGTGGTGAAAAACGTAAGGTACTGACTGCTGAACAAAAAGCAGAAATGAAAAAACGCTATGAAGAACGCAAAGCCACCATGCAAGCGCTTGAAAAAGCCTGTGAAGGCAAAGCGGGACAAGCGATTTCTGTGAAAATCGGCGAGCAAACCTTTGATGGCAAATGTGAAGTGCGTTTCAAACCAAATCGTCCAGACCCAAAACAAGCACCACAAGCAGGTCAGCCACCAATGGGACAACCGCCTATGGGCGAACCGCCAGTTGATGCGCCAGCACCAGCAAGCAACTCATAAGCACGTAACAACATCCGTTTAGCTGACAGCCCAAGCAAATTGATTGCTTGGGCTGTTTTTATTTCTGCTGTTTTTATCTGTACTAATCATTGATCATTTTTGAACTACACAAAAAAAGAAGCCAAACCCAGTGGGCTTGGCTTTTGGAAAGTCGCAGATTCAGTTCATTTATTTTTGCTGTCTGTTTTCGTTTTGCATCGCTTTATTTTAAGCATTGATCATATTCTATTCATGCTGATATTTTCTGCGTCGCTGTTATCAGAACCGAATCGATCTCTAGATCACTAGGCAAAAAATCGTGCAAACCAACCTTTACCCTTTTTCTTTTCTTGTTGCTGAATGTGCTGGATCATATTGTCTTTGACCGCACCCACATAGTCCGCATCGTCATGACGAATATGATTGATCAGCCACTTACAGAGCAATTGATGCAACTCATGTTCGATCGACTCTCCCGCATTAAAGCGTTCACGATAGCTCTCAATCTTACGGATAAATAGATCATGTACCCGCTTATGTGGAATGAAGAATTGATAGCCCGCCTGCTCTTGCAAACTTTCTTCAAAAGCAAAATGCGATTGGGTATAGTCGATAATATCGTTTAAAACATCATAGACATGGAAGCGTTCATAATGCGGATTGTCCAGCACTGTTTCTAACACGTTAATATATTCCACGATGCGCTTATGCTGTTCATCGATGACTTCTATACCTGTGTTGTATTCACTTAACCATTGCATCGCCATGACACAATCCTTCTATGCACTTAATCTAAATGCATCATACTTTCAAAAAATCTTAAATAAAAACAAGCATTTTAGTCAGGATTGAGGATTTTACAGAGAATTCAAATTTTCTCTTTTTAAATAAACAATTTAAGCAGAATACCTGAGCAAAAGAGTTAAGTATTTTTTGATCAATTCAGATTATTAAATATTGTTTTGCTTGATTCAGGCAATCCACTGACACAAAAAAATGCCCTCAGGACTGAAGGCATTTTATGCAAATTTTAAAGAAATTATTCAAATGTTATAAAGACATATCGATCACGATACGCCCATCGATTTTACCTGCTTCCATCCGATCAAAAATATCGTTGATGTTTTCTAATGGCTCAACACTAATGTGCGCTTTGACTTTACCACGTGCAGCAATATCCAGTGCCTCTTTTAAATCAAGGCGTGTACCCACGATCGAACCTCGCACAGTGATGCCTTCGAGCACCATATCAAAGATCGACAAGTCAAATTTGCCTGGTGGTAAACCATTTAACACCATCGTGCCACCACGACGAATAATCTGCACCGCTTGCTCAAAGGCTTTTGGCGACACTGCGGTGACTAAAACGCCATGACAACCATCACCTGTGGCAGCCATCACCGCTTCTTTGACATCTTGTTTCAGCGCATTAATGCCGACATCAGCACCGAGTTTTCTAGCAAGATCGAGCTTGGAATCATCGACATCGATCGCCACGACATTAAAGCCCATGGTTTTGGCGTATTGCACCGCAACATGACCCAAACCACCAATCCCAGAGATAGCAACCCAATCCCCTGTTTTGGCTTCGGTCATTTTCAGCCCTTTGTACACCGTCACACCTGCACACAAAATCGGTGCAATCTCAAGCAAATCTACACCGTCTGGAATCACGCCAACATACTCACCATCCGCAAGACAATATTCTGCAAAGCTACCATTCACCGAATAGCCCGAGTTTTGCTGTTCCTTACATAAGGTTTCCCAGCCTGCATAACAATGATCACAATGTCCACAAGCAGAATATAGCCAAGGTACACCGACTTTATCGCCGACTTTGAGGTGATGAATGCCTTCGCCAATCTCGACCACTTCACCCACGCCTTCGTGTCCTGGGATAAATGGGACGGTTGGTTTGACAGGCCAGTCGCCGTGCATCGCATGCAAATCGGTATGACAAACACCCGTCGCAATCATTTTCACCAAGACTTTGCCAGCACTGACTTTGGGAATGTCGACTTGTTTGATTTCTAAAGGTTGATTAAATGCTGTCACGACAGCCGCTTTCATTGTTTCCATCTTGTTATCTCCATGTCCTAGATATCTGCATCGCTGATGATGCAGATGCTTTGACCATAACAAGGTGAAGGTAGGTATTTGGTATGTATCTACACAGCTAAATTAAAAAATATATTTCTTATTTAAAATCAAACTATTAATCAATAATTAACTTTCAAAATTATTTTTTTCAAATGCCAAAAACACATAACCCGAATTGAACTCCCTGTTCAATTCGGGCAATATGCGGTTGTGCGACTGTTTTTGTTTTTGTTTCGTCTTCCTGACGACATCTGTTCCGTGATGCTTTTCCGTTCAGCTAAAGTCTATCCTTAGTTTGGGCTTCCGATCCCGATCCTGCGCTGATGTAGTTATATTAAGAAAAATCCGTTTTTTCCGAAAGTCGCAAATCACAACAGTCCATGTAAGCTATTTCGTACAAAGGATCATTTTTGCCATATGGTGCAGTCCACATCCTGTAATTCTGGTCATATCGCATAATTTAGGGCGTTTCAATGTGCCCAACATGACTTGTACTTTTTAAATTTTCCTCACGAGATTTAGCAATCCCCTCTTGGATTTTCTCATCTGCTTCTGCTTGATCACCCGCTTCCTCTTCTATTTCCTCGTGAATATGCTCATACATGCGATCCGTTTGCAGTACGGTATACACTGGAAAATGATCCGAACCAATGTGTGGCAAGCGCTCCATTTTCACCAATGCAAAATCGGTACTATGAAAAACATGATCTAATGACCAACGAAAGCAGGGATAGTCGGCATGAAAGGTATTGATAAATTTGCGCCCAACCCGTGGATCAAGCAAGCCACTGATGCGCTGAAACAGCCGTGTTGTCTTGGACCAAGCCACATCATTCAGGTCGCCCATGACGATACAGCTTTGATCGATGTCTTTGATCGCATCACCCACCATCAGCAGTTCAGCATCACGTAAAGTCGATTCAGCGGCTTCAGTTGGGCTAGGTGGCTGCGGATGTAAACAATATAAGTCCACTTCATTGCCCGAACGTAAAATCACCGAGGCATGGATCGATGGAATTTCATCGCTGAGCAAGTATTTAATCTCAATATCCTTTAGCTCAAGTTTGCTGTACAAATGCATGCCATACAAATTATCTAAGGGCACGGCGACACGATACGGATAATCCGCTTCAATGACACTCAGCGCATTTTGCCATGCTTGATCAGTTTCTAAAGTGAGCAATAAATCAGGCTGTAATTCATTGACCAGATCAATCAGCTTTTGATATTTACGGTTGGGTGTGAGCACATTGGAGACGATCATGGAGATTTGATTGTCAGGGTTGAGGTCTTCTTGACGTACCAATTTAACCTGATCTTTCCAGATAAAGGTATAAGGCAAAATCATTTTCATTTGATACGTGATCGCTACCATTAAAGCAATCAGCAATAATTCCCGCCAGATCGTCCATTCGGCTGGCCACCAAATCAGCCCTGCTAAAGTTAAAATCCCCACAAATAAAATCTGTAAGCGAGGAAAATCAGCAATACGAAACCACCACTCATCTCGTGGAATCCGTGACGATATCGTCAGCCAAATTACCAATAATGCCAAAATTACAAACAAAAGCATGCTGTCATTCCCCAAAGCTGTTTTTCATTTTCATCGCTTGAATGCGCATAAGGTCTTGATATTAACCAATCATGGTACATTGATGCATCACTTTTTTGTTATTTCATTGCCTTTTCAAAATAAACACCAATACCCAGATCAGCCGAATTGATAGAGAGATTTGTTACGACTTCAGATGATAAATGCTGTGCAGAAGGTCAGGCATTTGCTACACTTTAAGCCCTTTATTTAATTATTTTTTAATTACAAAACCTGAGGCAAGATGACATGAAAGTAGGTTTGGTTGGCTGGCGTGGAATGGTTGGTTCCGTTCTGATGCAACGTATGGTTGAAGAAAATGATTTTGCGCATTTTGAACCATTTTATTTTTCGACCAGTAATGCAGGTGGTGAAGCCCCTACATTGGGTGGAAAGTCAGCCCCTGCTTTGATGGATGCCAATGACATTAGCAGCTTGAAGCAGATGGATGTGATTGTGACCTGTCAAGGTGGTGATTACACCTCAGCGGTCTATCCTCAGCTTCGTAAAGAAGGCTGGAACGGCTATTGGATTGATGCGGCAAGTACATTGCGTATGGAAGACGAAGCAATCATCGTGCTCGATCCTGTTAATGCCAATGTGATTAAAAATGGCTTGGCAAACGGCGTCAAAACCTTTGCAGGTGGTAACTGCACGGTGTCACTGATGCTGATGGGTCTTGGTTCACTGTTCCAAAACAATTTGGTCGAGTGGATGTCTGCAATGACCTATCAAGCGGCATCAGGTGCTGGTGCACAAAATATGCGTGAGCTGATCACTGGCATGGGCTATTTGTACAATAATACCAAAGAATTACTGGATGATCCGAAATCTGCAATCTTAGACATTGACCGTCAAATCGCTGAATTACAGCGTGGCGATGATTTTCCGAAAGCCAATTTTGGTGTGCCACTTGCAGGTTCATTGATTCCTTATATCGACAAGCAACTTGAGAGCGGTCAATCCAAAGAAGAGTGGAAAGGTCAGGTTGAAACCAATAAAATCTTGGGCAATTCTCACATTATCCCAATCGATGGGCACTGTGTGCGTATTGGTGCAATGCGTTGCCACTCTCAAGCATTGGCCATTAAACTTCGCCAAGATGTGCCATTAGATGAAATCGAAGACATGATCGCCAAATCGAATGAATGGGCGAAAGTCGTGCCGAATACACGTGAAGCATCGATGACCGATCTTACCCCCGTGGCGGTGACTGGCACCCTGTCGATCCCTGTGGGTCGTTTGCGTAAAATGAACATGGGTAAAGAATATCTCGGCGCATTCACCGTGGGCGATCAGTTACTTTGGGGTGCAGCAGAGCCTTTACGCCGTATGTTGCGCATTTTGATTGATTACAAATCTTAATCATTTTACTACCCAAAACTTATTTTAAATTTTGAGTATTCTTGACTTGCCTTAGTGCAATGAAGCGTTTACCTTATGTAGAACAAGTTCGCTTGTTCTACATTATTCAAAACAATACGGTGTCATGGTTGGCACCTATTGCAGGCGTTACCTCTACTGGATTTCGCCACGCTGTAACAGATAATAAGATGGAACGATCATGAGATTGCAACATAAATTCGGGGTGACTTTTATACAGATCGGTTTGGGGCTAAATTTGTTCGCACCGCTACTGAGTCATGCGTTAAATTTTGATCCTGTCCATATTGACTCTTCTCGTGGTGAACCACTCTACGCCGAAATTCCCTTTCGCAATGCACAAAGCCAAACCCCAATTAAGGTCTCGATTGCACAGCCTTTTGAAGTCGGTCGCAATGCTGTACTGGACGAAGCACAATATTCACATTTAAATTTTTATGTACGTCAAAATCCGCAAGGCGATGGTGTAATTGTCATTACGTCAACTCGTGTGATTGATGCCAATAGTGTCGATTTGATGCTAAAAATTGATGATGCAGGTCAAGTGCGCATGCAACAAGTGCGTGCGGCGCTGCCAACACGTATCGATCGCCTCAAAACCAGCTTAAATGATACGCCATTAAAGCCACGCTACGTTGCCAACGATCAAGACATCAAATTAAAATTGCCTGAAGTTACACCGCTTAAAAATGAAAAGCAATTGCAAATTGCCAACTCAGCGCCACCGATGATGCAGGCGAGCAAGCCGATACAGGCACAAAATCTCGCCACCACACCAAGTCCAGCGGTCACAACCGCATCAACAACAAACTCACAAGCTGTCGCAGTACAAACTGCACCTCTTCAGACAACACAAAATAATGTGGCACAAACTGCAAACCAACAGGCTGTATCACAACAAGCAACCGCACCAACAAGCGTACAGCGCACAACCGCGCCATCGATGACGCCAATGCGCTCAGCCGCAGATATCTTACCCGCACAATTAACGATTAATGTCACTCGACATGCGGATACTGCATCTCAAAACAATGTCAGCACAGTGCAAGCGAATCAAGCAAAGCCACAACCAACAACTCAGCCAACTGCGCAAAAGCCAATTGTACAAAAACAAGTTGCACAAACAGCTTCACAGCAGGTCACAAAAAAATCAAACGTAGCAAAGCAAACTGCACAGGTAAAACCGCCGATCAAAAAATCACAGGAAAAAGTACAATCGAAAAAATCACAACAGTCAGCAACCACAGCCAAGAGCAAACATCAAGTCAAAGCCAATGAATCGCTTTGGGGAATCGCCAATCAGATTGCAGAAAAGCAAAATATTCCTGTTGGGCAAGTCATGCAACAGATTCAAGCCAATAACCAGCATGCTTTTATCGGTGGCAATGCCAATCAGCTGAAACAAGGTGCTGTTTTAAATATACCGTATGAGTATCAATCCGTTGCTGCAGTGAATAAACCAACGCAACAGCCAGCGACAAAACCAGTGCAAGCGCCACAGGCTCCAACTACGATTGCCAAAGCAGAAAAGCAAAGCCAAGCACATATGAGTATCGTTGCAGGAGATAGTAAAGGCACCACACAAGGTAGCAAAGCCAAAGGTGGTGATCAAAAAGTATCAAATGAGCTGACGGTACAGTTGAAACAACAACGCCAAAATGCACTCAACCTGCAAAATAATGTGCGTAAACTAGACCGTGAACTGGTGGCAAAAGAAAAACGTATTGCCCTGCTCAATGCTCGACTTGCTGAGATTGAACAGCAACTCAAACAGCGCAAAAGTAAATCGCAGTCAGCTGAGAAAAATACATCTCAGACCAGCTCACAGTCTAAAGCGCATCAAGCGATAGCATCTCAAAACTATACTGCATTACATGCACCGATACACACGAATCCATCAGTTTATCAATATCATCTTGCTCAGTTTCAGGAGTCCGTATAATGTCTACAGCGATCCTCGTCCTTTGTGGACTCATGCTCGTCATTGCACTTGTGGTGCGTTCACGCCAAGGCAAGGCTGAAGCTGATCCAAAACAAAAAAAAAGCAGCCGCACCAGCTCAAAGAGCAACGCAAAAACCAGCAAAAGAGTCACTGCAAGCGAAAGCAAAACAGAGCAAAAGGCTGAAGAAAAACCAAAAACACAAAAAAAACCTGCCATTGATGTGGACAATTTACTGTCTCAGATCGATGTGATGATTGCCGACAAGCAATTCGCCAAAGCGGAAGGCATTATTAACCAAACTTTAAATCAAGATGGTTCGCTAGAAGCACTTTATCCAAAATTACTATCTATTTATCAGCTCCAACATGATGATTTTGCGATTAAGCAACTGCTTGACAACGTCAAAGCACAAGGACTGAATAGCACCTATCAAACCCTCTTCAATGAGCAAGAAGCCTACCTTGAAGAACAACAACGTCTAAATCAACTTGAACCAACAAAGTCAGGCGTGATCGAATTCACACCAACAGAACAGACGCCTACACCTGATTTTGATGCACTCAACACAACGACCAACACACCAAGTCAGGTTGCTGTTGAACCACTTGAATTCGATGCGCCAAGTGATACTCTCCAAACTAAGCCAAACAATAATCTGTCTAGTTTTGATGAGCTGACGCTTGATGTTGACACACCAACAGCTCAATCAAGCACCGATAATGCACCACTTGAATTTAACTTATCTCAAGAAACACCAGCGCCAGTTGAACCAACAGAACCAACTCTTGAGTTTAAACTTGATCAAGACGTTACTGCCCCGCAAACCGAAACCCAAGATTTAGAATTTAAACTGGAAGAACCAACACCTGTTGCACCAGCGGATACAACAAATAGTCTCGATTTTAGCCTCGATACGCCTACCTCAAGCGAAGCACCATTACCAACGGATACACCTGCGCTTGAATCTACACCGACTCTCGATTTAGATACACCACAAGCGCCTACTTTAGACATTGAGCAACCTGTCGCAGAGGAAGCGGTTGAAACCACAGCAACTGAAACCTTTGCTGATGCAGATGATCCAATCATTCAGGCATTCCCTGCTCTCGCACAAGTCGATCCAGTGGCATTAGACATTGAGCTTGCAGAACAATATATTCGTCTTGGTGAAATTGCCGCTGCAAAGCAATTATTGGCGGTAGATCAAGCGCATTTAAACACTGAACAAGCCGAAAAAGTGCAACAGCTTTTGCAAAAGATTGCTTAAGCAAACATTCAAAAGAAGCGTTTTAATACGCAATTTACGCTAAAATAAGCAACTTTCGAGTTGCTTATTTTTTTCATATGAATACTTCCAATATTGCTGTGATTTATATGGGCGGAACCTTTGGTAGTATCGGACAGCCACTTTACCCGATGCCTGCATTAGATTTTATAGACAAGTTGCAGGCGCTTTGTCTGCATCATTACGATTCAAATTTACATTTTTTTCAAGCACTCAGCATCAAAGACAGTAGTGAACTCACCGCTAGCGACTGGCTCAAACTTACACAGCAGATTCTGCAACTCGCCAGACAATTTCAGCATTTTATTATTATTCATGGCACCGATACCCTGCACTATGCTGCAGCCTTTTTATCGCATTGTTTTGCTGATCGGCTCCGTATCATCGTGACGGGAAGCCAATATCCATTGCTTGAGCAATCTAGCACTCACCTTCATCCTGACAGCGATGCTTGGCTTAATTTTCAGTTTAGCTTAAAACACATCCAACAAATTCCCAAAGGCTGTTTTATTGCCTTTGATGGACAATTACACCACGCCAACCTGAGTATTAAGGCACATACGACCGAATTCAATGCCTTTCACAGCAATCCAGCGCAACGATCATGCTCTAGTGTTGTACAGGACATAAATGCCATAAAAATCTCCGCTTGGATTGACCAAGTTGCTTTAATTAATATAGTGAATCTGTATTGCACGCCATCATCTCCCGATCTGCTCGCCAAACAACTCCAAGCCTTGATACATCAGCCACCACAGCTATTGATTCTACAAACTTTTGGCGCTGGCAATTTGGCGTATTCTGCGTCATTAAAATCAGCAATTGAGGATCTACTTGCAAAAAAATGTTGGGTGATCATCAGCAGTCAGGTATTATTCGGCGAATTATCCAATCAGTATGCTGTTGCCGCTTGGCTTGCAGAACTTGGTGTGGTGATCGATCCGCATTATAGTCAGGCAGATTTATACGCTCGAGCTGTGCTACTGTATTTACAATTTGCCGATCAAGTCGACTGGCAACAACATTGGACTGTCTAATGCAATGTACTGTCTAATGCAAAGTACAGCCTGATGCGATGTACTGATGCTTGGTATATTTTTAAAATTTAGGTGAATGATTTCTTATGCAACGCTTTGCACTTGGTATTGAATTTTGCGGAACACGCTTTAAAGGTTGGCAAACACAGCAAGCAGGCGTGCGTAGCATTCAAGAAACCATCGAAACTGTGCTGAGTAAAATCGCCGATGAACCGATCATCGTGCACGGTGCAGGTCGTACTGATGCGGGTGTACATGCCACCAATATGATTGCTCATTTCGACACGCAGGCGATTCGTCCCGAACGTGGCTGGATGATGGGCGCAAATTCACAACTGCCCAAAGATATTGCATTACAGTGGATTCAACCGATGGGTGAGGATTTCCATGCCCGTTTTAAGGCATGCGCACGGCGCTATCGTTATGTGATTTATAATGCACCTCGTCGACCTGCACTGCTCTGGGGGCAAGTCACCCATGCCCACTACCCGCTAAATGTGGCAAAAATGCAACGTGCCGCACTCAAATTTGAAGGCACACATAATTTTGAAACTTTCCGTGCGGCTGCCTGCCAATCCAATCAACCTGTACGCCATGTCAAACATTGCCGACTATTTCAACACGGCGCTTATTTAGTGCTAGATATTCAGGCAGATGGATTCCTACATCACATGGTGCGCAATATCGTCGGATGCTTGCTGGAAATTGGACAAGGACAATATGAGGTCGAGCACATTGACGCCATGTTCGCAGCACAAGATCGTAAAGCCGCAGGGATTACCGCCCCTGCACACGGTTTATATTTTATTAATGCCTATTATCCAGAACAATTTCAATTGCCAAAAACAGCACTTGGTCCACTCTGGCTTAATTTGCCTGAATAATTTTAAAGGCGCTCATGTTACTACCTAATTGCCATTTTATTGAAATTTAATTGTTATTCATCAACTGTTTACGCTTGCGATATTCCACAGGCGTTTCATCTGTCCAGCGTTTAAATGCCCGATAAAATGTACTTGGCTCTGAAAACCCTGTGAGATAAACGATTCGCTCGATACTTTCACTGGTGCTGGCAAGCAGTTTTTTCGCCAGTCGGCAACGATAATCCGAAAGAATCTGCTGAAAACTGGTATTCGCCTCGCTCAGTTGTGTGCGTAAACGTCTTGGAGTGATATTGAGCTGTGCCGCCACGGTTTCCAGCGTAGTTTCACCGCTTTCCAAGGTCGAGCCGACCGCACGGCGCACCTCACCGACCAAATCATAACGTGCTAATTCTTGTAGCTTTTCTAGTGCCAACTGCTCATGTAATTGCAATAACTCTGGCTCAGCCTGCCACATTGGAAAATCTAAAATTGCAGGATCAAAATACAGTCGTGTTTCATTTTGCCCAAGACTCACAGGACAACCATACACCCGTAAATATTCTTCTTCGCTGGCACCTTCTTCAAAATTAAAATCAATAAACGTCGGTGCAAAGCGCCCTTCGGTGACAAATTTAAAAAAGCGCAACACGCCCGAAAAAATGCATTCACTATAATGGCGGTTGACCATCGGATCGACAAACTCTTGCATGCCGTTGGTGATATAACAATGTGCCTCAGTAATCACCAGCTCTGCACTGAGCGCATCACTAATCAAACGCTGGTACGCCAAAGCACGCTGTAAACCTTCGCCAAAGTTGGCACTACTCATAAACAAGTGCTCAATCACTTGCCCACGGTATAAAGGCAAATGTTCACCAAGATGAAGCCCTGCATCTTCATCGCCAGTGACTTGTACCAATGCTGACCAAAATGCATGTTGTGCGCTGAGTGGCGTTCTTGCATTGGCTTGCATCTGACTTTGTGCAACACCCGCTTTGGCAAGAATCTCCTCAGTTGGCAAACCTGCCCGACGCATTGCTTGATAGCCTAAGCGTAAAATCACTGACGCATCTGTTAATTGACCCACGAAATACATCCTTTGTGTTTATCGTTTTTCACGTTTTAGATTAGCGTCAATTGACCGAACTGACAATGCAACTCGGTGCATTTTTACAAGTTTTTTAGAGTTTGTTCAATATTCATACATAGGATTAATCCACATCTAGCCATCCTAAAACCATATCAATATTTGTAAGTTGCTTATTTTTAGAATAGCACCGCACATGACTTGAGATTTTGTGGGAATTTTGCTATATTATGCACCACTATTTTTCAACCCATCAGGTAGGCCATGGCCAATAAAGAAGAACTCATTGAGTTTGAAGGCGTTGTCACCGAAACGCTTCCAAATACAATGTTCCGTGTTCGTTTAGAGAACGGTCACGAAGTTATCGCTCATATTTCAGGTAAAATGCGTAAACACTATATTCGTATTTTGACTGGCGATAATGTCAAAGTCGAAATGACACCATACGATTTGTCGAAAGGTCGTATCACTTATCGTGCGCGTTAATCTGCACGCCAGATCAGTACCGCACGTTTAAGCATTCAGCATTTTCTAAAATCTGAAACGCTGAAATTAAAATCAAGCTACATCAAAGAATGGTGTGGCTTTTTTTGTGGCGAAACCGTATATTCAACAATTAAATACCATAAAACCAATACAACAGGGAAGAAAATGAAACTATCGTATCGCACAAGCCTTAGCGCATTATGTGCGCTATCTTTATGTGTAGTCGCATTCAGCATTGCTGGCTGTACAGGACAAACGCAACTCACCAAGCGACAAAATTTCATCAGCTATCTTGATCAATTTAAAGGTAAAACTCAAGAACAGCTCAAGCAAGAAATTAACTTTCAGCAGTTTGGTTTTGATGCATCAAAAACCAAACTGAGCAAGCAAGATCAAACGATGGTGCACTATTCGATTTATCGACCTGTGACAGTACCTATTCCGATTTTTGAACCCACCATCGATGGCTCAAGAATGAATACCTCACTGCCCACATCACGCAATGCTTATCAGATGCAGATGACTTGTGACATTATTTTTCATCTTGAGAATCAGATCGTGACTAGCTGGGAAAGCAAAGGAAAGGCTTGTTAATACAAGCCTTTTAAAATTGCAAAGGTTTCAGTGAAGCGATTTAACTGCCCTGAACCAAACGTCGTGCACTGATAATGCCTGGTTGTTGCTCAAGCCGAGCCAACAGTTTTGACAGTTGTGCCAAGCCCTTGACTTCGATCAACAGTTTTAAGTTAGCAATGCCATCACTATCTGACAAGGTGTTGACCTGACGGATATTGACATGATCCGCAAAGATGACTTGGGTTAGGTCTTTGAGTAAACCACGACGATCATAAGCCTCGACCATGATTTGCACACTCTGACCACGAGTTGGCTGCATTTCCCAGTCGGCTTCGACGCCACGTTCAGGCTCATTTTCGATCATGCGCAAATAATCTGAACATGCGATTTTATGAATGCTGACACCACGATTAAGCGTGATATAACCGCCGATCGATTCACCATGCACAGGCTGACAACAGCGTGCAATGTGTAGCTCCACATTATCCAAACCATCAATCAAAATACCATGAGCCGATAAGGTATGGCTGGCACGGGGATTCAGTGTTGGCTTGAGCACCAATTCAGGCTCATCCGCATCCAAGTGCATTTGTTTATTGACCTGATTCATCAGCGAATGTAAGCCAATATCACCAGTCACCAGCGCTACCAAAATATCATCGCCTGATTTGACATTGAAATATTGACTATAGTCATTTAAATCAATGCTTTTCGGATGAATCGCCAGACGAGTCAGCTCTTTGTGTAAGGTCTCTCGTCCAACCTCGATGTTTTTGGTGCGATCTTGCTGTCTAAACCAATGACGCAATTTGTCTCTGGCACGTGCAGTTTTGATGTAGCCGAGTGAATTGACCAGCCAATCACGATTTGGCTCACGATCTTTTTTGGTCAGAATTTCAACTTGTTCACCCGTTTTTAATACATAGGTGAGTGGCACATAACGCTGATTGACCCGTGCAGCATAACAACGATTACCGACTTCGGTATGTACATGATAGGCAAAATCCAGCACAGTCGAGTCACGTGGCAATTCTTTAATATCACCGTCACGGCTAAACACATAGATTTTTTCAAAACCTTCAAAATCTTGCAGTGCTTCTAAATTTTCCTGATCTTGCTCATCTTCATCGACCAAATTTTCAGGTTGCGCCTCTTTACGCTCTTGATAATTTTCCAACACAGAACGCAGTGAATGCAGACGATGATTAAAACTTTGATCGGTACGCTTCTCGCCTTCTTTATAGTTAAAGTGTGAGCACACGCCAAGTTCTGCCTCTTGGTGCATATCCTGTGTACGGATTTGAATCTCAAGCGACTTATTTTCCGCAATGACCGCAGTATGCAATGAACGGTAGCCATTGGCTTTGGGGTTGGTAATATAATCATCAAACTGATGCGGAATATGACGCCACATCTGATGTACGATGCCCAAAGCGTGATAACACTCAGGCACATTATTCACCAAGACACGCAGTGCACGAATATCATAGAGCTGATCAAAGCTCAGATTTTTACTGCGCATTTTGCGATAGATCGAATAAATATGCTTGGCACGCCCAGTAATCTCTGCCTGAATATCGTTTTCAGCCAATTCATGCTTTAAGCTGTCGATGACATGCTGGATATAATGCTCACGCTCGGTGCGTTTTTCATTGAGTAAAGATGCAATTTCTTTATAGCGATCTGGAGATAGATAGCGAAATGCCAGATCTTCGAGTTCCCACTTCAGTTGAGCGATACCCAAACGATGCGCAAGCGGTGCATAAATCGTTAAAACTTCTCGAGCAACCCGCTCTTGACGTTCTTTGGATGCTTGGTTGAGCTGACGTAAGCTATATGTCCGCTCCGCCAATTTAATTAATACCACACGCACATCTTCAGTGACCGAAATCAACATCTTATAGATGCCCGTCAGGTGTTCACGCTTATTATTATTAAAATGATCTTCTAAATGTTCGTTTTGCTCGATCAGGTCAGAGAGTTTCCCCATTGCCAGTGCGCCTTGCACCAACTGCAACACATCCCGACCAAAATCACGCTCAAGCGTCTGTAAATCGATAAAGCCTTCACGCACACTACGATACAGCATCGCAGCGACTAAAGTGTGCTCGTCCACATGCAGATGCGCCAAGATGTCTGCCATGCCGACACCCATGGCAAAGGAATTGGTGCGATGCCGAACGGCACTACTCAGCTCAAGCTCGAGCGCAGCATGTCCTGCCTGACTCAATAAATCAAGCTGATGCGAACCATTCAATTGCTCAATGCGTGCCAACCACGCCATCAAGTCAATCTGAGTTTCTGCGGCATGCTCCCCAGTGGTCACTGCGACCGACTCATTGAGTCTACTCGGCAGCTCCTCCCGTACTGTGACCATACCATCCTCCATTCGTTCTTCAATAATCAAAAGTGCTGTGATTGGTATTCAATTGAGCATGATGCTCGATTGCACATTCCATTTCACATCACTTCAAGACCGTACACATACTGTACCAATCCTGCGTTTAAACTGTTTTACATCAACTTTTAGAGCAACAACTTTCTACAGCAAAAATATCATTTAGATTAATCGTATCGATTTACATCAAATTCGAATCTGTCGTTATCGCATCAACCATCGTCGCATCAATGCGCTTAAATAATGTAATCGACTCCACATGCTCGGTATGGGTAAACATATCCATTACGCCAGCTTTACACAATTGGTAACCTTGCGCAATCAATATCGCCGTATCTCGAGCCAAGGTTGCAGGATCACAAGAGACATAAACAATGCGTTTGGCTTGAAAATTCGCCACATAATGCATCACTTGCGAAGCGCCTGCTCTTGGTGGATCAATCAATAATGCATCAAAACCCTGCCTCGCCCACGCTTGATCAGAAAAGTCGCTTGCCAAATCTTGCTGATAAAATTGCACATGGTCGATCTGATTGAGTGTGGCATTCTCATAACCACGATGCACCATCTCATCCACACCTTCTACCGCAACCACTTGCCCTGTTGCACCAACACAGCGCGCCAAAGCAAAGCTAAAATTACCTAATCCACAAAACAGATCTAGCACGCGCTCACCTGCCTTAAGATCAAGCAACTGACATGCCAGCGACACAGTCTGCTGATTTACATTGGCATTGACTTGGGTAAAATCCATCGGCGAAAATGCCAACTTCAGATCAAACGCAGGCAACGCATAGTGCAAGCGCATTATAGCATCTGGCTGATCAATCCGCCTTAGGCTTTGGTATCGATCTGGCAACAAATACAGTTGCCACACCCGAGATTTTACAAAATCTAACAATTTATCAATGTCTTGCTGTGGCATATCAACAGTATGACGTAGCACCAATGCCACATCTTCATCACCGAGCGCAAACTCTAAATGGGTGATTTTCTCTCGAATATCAAGCTGACTGAGGCAGTTGCGCAGTGCGTCTAAATGTGCGGATACACGCTGATCCAAAACCGTACATTCTGAAATCGGCGAGAGATGATTACTCTGTACTTCCCGAAAGCCGATAATCAATTGCTGAGATTTGGCAAGCCAACGCACACCCAAACGTGCACGACGACGATAATCTTCTTTGCGATTTTGAATTGCTGCGAGCCACTCTAAAGGCTCAACATTGGCAAAGTGTTTGAGATGCGATGCCAATACTTGTTGTTTATGTGCTAACTGCGCTTCGACACCCAAATGCTGTAGCGCACAACCTCCACATTGCCCAAAATGTTTGCAACTCGGTTGAATGCGATCTTTTGAAGGTGCACTGAGTAATTCCACCATTTCCGCTTCGTCAAAGCGTTTATGTGATTTGGTGAGTTTGGCTTGGACGGTTTCCCCTACAAGTGCGTAGCGAATAAAAACTTTTTTACCTGCCTGTGTGCTCTCTTTTTGGCTTAAATCATTCTCAGCAAAGTCATTTTCATTTGCGCCATACATGGCAACGCCACGCCCTTCATGCGATAAGCTCGTCACATGAAATGCGATCGGCTCAGATGAAAGCGTTTGAGATGTTGTAGTTTTTTGGCGGGAACGGCGATCAACTGGCTTTTGGTGTGGCTGTGACCGTAAATGTTTTTTCAAAATGGATACTCAATACAACGATTTTGTGCGGTGAAAATTTGACGATGACAGTATATAAAAGTTGTGGGGAAAGCACTATGTAATTATAGTTCTATAGATATGATGAATAGCCACCGATTTTGTAGACACCTTTTAGTTAGATAAAATGGCTAATTAACGAGGTGCTTATGAGCAGTAAACGATATACTCCAGAATTTA
>NZ_FMYK01000012.1 GCF_900096915.1 Acinetobacter marinus | reverse complement strand
GCATTGAATTATTTTTTTAATTTTGTAGCGACTTAATTTACTGTTTTCTATCATGATTCTAGACTAACATGGTTATTCTGCTAGTCTAGAGCCTTGATAAATTAAATATCCATTCTATAGACTTTTTAGTTGGTGATGCTAAGATTACATGGGATGAATTTTTATCAAATAAATTGAAAATAATATCTAAAACTGATATTTTTTCTAATAATGATATTTCTAGTAAATCAGCCGAATGGCTGGAGTCTCTAGATATTATTTTTTTTGATCAGCCAATTGTTTTGCATCAAAAAGATAGTTTCTTTTTATTTTCTAATTTTGAAATATTATTGGATCTAGAAAGTAATTGAAATGAATTCTCTAATTTAACTACATCACAACGAAGTATAATAGTGGAAACAATTGTTGATAATTTACCAAAATATAGAAGTAGAGATATAAGATTTTTTGATGTAGAGTTTTATAGTTTTTTAAAGAGAATTGAAAATGGTACAAAATCCGTACCTAAAAAGGTTAAGCAATTTTCTTTTGAAAAAATTAAATTAGAGGATATAGATGAATAATATTGAGCTATTACATTGAAAGATAATAGCTCGAATACAAAATTTATATGAAAATCACTTTCTATCATTATAAAGCTGATCGAAGATTGCACCATTTACAAAGTGGGTTTGCTGTGCCTTTGCCCATCCACCAAATACTGTATTGATATCGAAAGTCTGTATTTTAGGGAATTTTGAGGTATATTTCTTGGCAGCTTTGGCATCTCGTGGACGGAAGTTATATTTCGCTGCGAGCTCCTGACCAAGTGGTGAATACAGATAATTGATGTAGCCTGTCGCAAGCTGTCGATTACCATTTTTATCAACGGTCTGATCAACGATCGCAACCGAAGGTTCTGCCAAGATAGAGATCGACGGATAGACAATGTCATATTTGCCTTTGCCAAAACCTTGCGTAGCGAGTAGAGCTTCATTCTCCCAAGAAAGCAGCACATCGCCAATACCGCGCTCAGCAAAGGTGGTCAGTGATCCACGTGAGCCTGAGTCTAAGACTTTGACATTATGATAGAGCCTTTTGACCAACTCTCGTGCCGTGGTATCGCTACCATTGGGCTGTTTGAGCGCATATCCCCAAGCCGACAGATAGATCCAACGTGGCGCACCGCCAGTCTTTGGATTTGGTGTGATGATCTCGACACCATCTTTAGTTAAGTCATTCCAATCACGGATATTTTTCGGATTGCCTTTACGTACCAAAAATACAATGGTCGAAGTGTAGGGTGCAGAGTTATTCGGAAATTCTTTTTGCCAATTGGGTTCGATCGCTCCTGCTTTGACGATTTCCTCGATGTCATTGGCAAGTGCCAAAGTCACTACATCGGCTTTTAAACCTGTGGCAACGGCACGAGCTTGCTTACCAGAGCCACCATGTGATTGTTTAAAATCAACGGTTTCACCTGTGCGCTTTTGCCAAAACTGGCTAAAGGATTGGTTAAATTCCTGATAAAACTCACGGGTTGGATCATAAGACACATTTAAAAAATCTTTGGCGTATAAAGATGAAGTTGCACCAAAAGAAAGCCCGAATGCCAAACCGATTGCAAGTAGGGATTTTCGTTGCAATGCGTTGTTTGAAATTGCTTTGTCTGATCTAAGTAGTAATGATGAAAAACGCATAATATCCTCAATGTGTGTATATTTTCATTCTTGGAATATAGTCAATATTTATATTTTGATGAAATGAATCATTCTGAAAAAGTTATCTATAAACTGCATAAGCAAGTCAAATTAAATGATTGTAATTCATAAATATGAATATCAATAGCTTAATCAATTATTTCTCAAGTAAAAGTTAAAGCATTATATTAACAATCAGATATTAAAAACCATCAAGTACAGGCAAGTAGCCTAAGTGGAGTAAGGCATGACATTAAAGCATATTCGTTATAATCGTGGTGAGCTGAATTGTATGGTAAATTTTTCTGCATGTGAGATGTGGGAATAATTTTGCATAATGTTCTTCCTAGACTGTTAATTCTAAAAATAGAAATCATTAAAAAAGCCAAATAAATATAGAAGTCGCTCAAAGCAGTATTTGATAAATATAATAATATGCGTGCCGATACTGCTTATTTTTTTTAAGTTTAATTATTCTTTAGTTTGAATCTAAAAGAAGCATTGATTTATCAATATACTATTTAAAAAACTTCTGTTTTATTTGATCTTTAATCACATTTAAAGGTTGTTTGGTGCGTTTTGGACGTTCGCACAAGTTGCCTGAACAGTTTGGACAGATGTGTTGCATCGCAGTGCTACATATTTCGCAAAAAGTACATTCATAAGAGCAGATATAGGCTAAAGATTCATGGCTCAACGATTGTTGGCATTTTTCACATTTAGATTTCATTTTTAGCATCGTCATTCCTTGACCAAGATTTAAAGACAAATATTCAATTTTTTTGATGTTGCATGTTTAGAAAATAGTGGATATTTCATACATTTTCAATGGTTAATCTAAAAGTACAAAAAAGCCACCGTTTATATAATCCGTCTAATTCAGACACTATAAACGATGGCATTTTCCAAACTGTAACACTTACTCTGGATAAGCCGCTTTCTTTAAGGCTTTAATATCCGTATTTGGCGAGCACAGTGAAATAAAATCATAACCATAGCCTCGCAGTAAATGTCCTTTGCGCACTGCAATCCATGTGGTGTTGGTGCCAAATAGTGAGGTTTTGATCTGTTTTAAACGGTGATCACGTTCAGCATCGAATGCTACACCATTGACGATACCCACGCCCATGCCTAGCTCGACATAAGTTTTGATCACGTCGGCATCGAGCGCAGACATGACGATTTCCACGTCAAGGCTAGCTTCTTGAAAGGCTTGGTCGATCTTCGAACGTCCTGTAAAACCGCCGTGATAGGTGATCAGCGGATATTCGGCGAGATCATATAGACTTAACTCTTCAACTTGGGTCAGCGGATGATCTTTCGGTGTCAAGATGCAATGTTGCCATTGATAGTAGGGCACACTTGCTAGAGCATCTTCAGTGGTCAATGATTCCGTGGCAATACCTATATCCGCCTCACCGAGCAATAGCATTTCAGTAATCTCTACTGGACTGCCTTGTTGTAGCACCAGATGGACTTTCGGAAATAATTTTTTAAATTGACTGACGATCGGCGGTAGCACATAGCGTGCTTGGGTATGCGTAGTGGCAATCGTGAGTGTGCCTTCATTAACCAGATTGAAGTCATCGGCAAGGCGTTTGATATTATCCGCATCGACCAACATGCGCTCAACGATTCCAAGTAGTGACTGTCCAGGTTCAGTCAGACCAAGTAGGCGTTTGCCTTTGCGTACGAAAAGCTGTACCCCAAGCTCATCTTCCAAATCTTTGATGTGCTTACTCACCCCAGACTGCGAGGTGTAGAGGGCATTGGATGCCTCGGTCAGATTGTAGTTCTGACGTACTGTTTCTCGGATAATTCTTAATTGTTGGAAATTCACTCAATATCTCCGTGAATACTGCAAAGTCGCCATTTGACTGATCTAAGCCGAGCATAAAAATGGGTGATTAAGTATATTATAAATATTTAATCATTTCAGTAGATTAAGCCTGTTTCGTGCGATCAGTATAGCAACTTTATGACTACTAATCTTTAAGCAATTGATTAATGTGAAGCCTTAAGCTGATTTTGCCACATCAAAAATATGTAAATTCGATGCAGCAATCCACACCGACTGTTGCGCTCGCAGTTGTAATTGACCCGCTTGTTCAGGGCTCAAACGAATTTCAATCAAGCGTCCATCATTGTCACGAAACTCCGCCAAAATTTCCCCCGCAATCCACAGCTCACGTTGAAAATGCGCCTGAATGGTATTGTGCTGTGGTGTGGTATGAATGTGCAATTCATTTGGGCGAGCAAAGGCAATCACTTGACCCTCAGCACGTGCCTGATGATCAGGCAGAATCAAATTGGACTGACCCAGTTGTAAGGTATTTTGCTTGACGTTCCCGTCAAAACGATTTGCCTGACCCAAGAAATCAAATACAAACGGACTCGCAGGATAGTCGTAGACTTCACGTGGTGTACCGATTTGTTCGACTTGTCCTTTATTCATCACCACGATTTGATCGGCAACTTCCAGTGCTTCCTCTTGATCATGGGTGACGAAGATCGAAGTAATGTGCAACTCATCATGCAGATTGCGCAACCAACGACGCAGTTCTTTACGCACTTTGGCATCAAGTGCGCCAAAAGGTTCATCGAGTAATAACACACGTGGTTCAACCGCTAAAGCACGAGCAAGGGCGATACGCTGACGCTGACCACCCGAGAGCTGTGCAGGATAACGATCTGCCAAAAAGCCAAGCTGTACAAGGTCGAGTAATCGAGTGACTTTTTTCTTAATTTCCGCTTCGCTTAGACGTGTTTTACGAGGGCGAACACGTAAGCCAAATGCGACATTATCAAACACAGTCATATGACGAAATAAGGCGTAATGCTGAAAGACAAAGCCAACTTGACGGTGACGTACATGTACATCAGTCGCATCTTGACCTTCTAAAAGTACATGACCTGAATCCGCCGATTCTAAACCTGCGATGATGCGAAGAAGTGAGGTTTTGCCACAGCCCGATGGACCAAGCAGGGCAACCAATTCGCCCTCTGGGAAATCAAGGCTAATGTCTTGGAGTGCGTGGAAATTTCCAAAATGTTTGTCGATGTTTTTTACTTGAATGCTCATGTCGAATTCCTAAAATTTGTGCTGATAAATTACTGATTAGTTTGGCTAAAATTGTGACTAAATAAATGTATGGCTAAACGAATATGGCTTACTGTCGTTCTTGACGAAGCTCAACCCACGTCTTGATAATCAAGGTCACGATTGCCAGTAACGCTAACAATGTTGCTACGGCAAATGCGGCACTGTAGCTATACTCGTTGTAGAGAATCTCGACATGCAGTGGCAGGGTATTGGTTTCGCCACGAATATGCCCAGACACTACTGATACCGCACCAAACTCACCCATCGCTCGGGCATTACACAGAATCACACCGTAGAGCAGACCCCATTTGATATTGGGCAAAGTTACTTTCCAGAACGTCTGCCAACCTGAAGCACCCAGTACGATCGCCGCTTCTTCTTCCTCTGTACCTTGCGCTTCCATTAGTGGAATCAGCTCACGAGCAACAAAAGGCACGGTGATAAATACAGTCGCAAGGATGATTGCTGGCACGGCATAGAGGATCGCCACATCACGATCTTGTAACCATTCACCCCACCAACCTTGCGTACCAAACAGTAGGACAAGCATTAGACCTGCAATCACAGGCGATACTGAAAATGGCAAATCAATCAACGTGGTCAGAATAGATTTGCCTTTAAATCGGAACTTGGTCACCGCCCAAGCCGCAGCGACACCGAAAATCACATTCAGCGGTACAGCCACAGCAGCGGTGAGTAAGGTGAGTTTCACCGCAGATAAAGTATCAGGCTCAACCAATGCTGCAAAAAATACTGCACTACCTTGACGGAAGGCATCAACAAAGACCAAAACCAAAGGCAACATTAAGCAACTGACAAAGAATAAAAGGGCGATACCGATCAAGACATAACGTACAGCGCTTGGCTCACGAGTGGCATCTTGCGACTGTAAGCGCAGTGCCAATGCCGTTGAAGAATGATTGGCGTTCATGATACGGTTCTCCCTGTACGGCGACTTGCCCAACCTTGTAACAGGTTAATAATCAATAAGAAAATAAATGAAATGACTAACATCACCACTGCAATCGTGGTTGCGCCTGCATAGTCATATTCTTCTAAGCGAGAAATAATCAACAGCGGTGCAATTTCCGTTTGATAGGGCTGATTCCCTGCAATGAAAATCACCGAGCCATATTCACCGACACCACGTGCAAAGGCGAGGGCGAAACCAGTAAGTAACGCAGGCAGTAAAATCGGGAAAATGACTTTTGTAATGGTCTGCCAACGATTTGCACCTAAGGCACTGGCGGCTTCTTCAAGCTCCGTTTCCAAGTCGGCAAGTACAGGCTGTACCGTGCGCACCACAAAAGGAATCCCAATAAATACCAAAGCCAACGTAATCCCGATCGGTGTATAGGCGATCTCAATCCCAACTCGATCAAAATACTGACCAATCCAACCGTTCTGCGCATAGAGTGCGGTCAAGGCAATCCCTGCAACCGCTGTTGGCAAGGCAAACGGCAAATCAATCATGGCATCAACTAGACGCTTACCAAAGAATTGATAACGCACCAAGCACCATGCCAAAATCAAACCAAACACAAGGTTTAACGCCGCAGCAAATAGGGCGGTAGAAAAGCTCAGTTGTAAGGATTTCAACACACGTTCTGAGCCTAAAATCTCCCAAAATCCATCCCATCCAATCCCGAGGGAATGGATAAACACTGCAGATAAGGGCAAAATCACGATCAAGGTCAAATACGTTAAGGTAATCCCAAGAGATAAACCAAAACCTGCGATCACACGGGACTGTCGTGCCATAAGAGATACCTTTAAAACAAAAAACGCTCAAAATCTAAAAACAAAAAAAGAATGCGAATTAACCTGCCAAACTAAAACGTCTTTGCAACACGGTATTCTTTTGAAATAAAAACGGTTGCTGTTGCATCACATGTAAATAATCAAGCAACTGCCACCATGCGCCATAACCCGATTCAACATTGATATGTCCTGCAAGCCCTTGGTTGATATACGGTACATCCCACGCTTTGGCATAGGTGATAGCATCGTCAAATGCGAGCCACGGATCGTTTTCACTTAAGATCAGTAAGGTCGGTAAATCGAGCGTGTATTTCAAAAAGTCTGTCGCATAAGAGTCCGTTGTATAAGCGTCGTCTGTAGATGAATCATTGCTGTTCGCACGTTCTGCAAAACCTGTTGTAGAAAACCGTGCAGGGTTGGCAGGTGCAACGAGAATCACTTGTTCAACCCATTGCTTTAGCTGTGGATATTGATTCAAGGCTGCAATGGTAGTTAAACAACCAAAGCTGTGTGCTACGAGCTGGATCGGACGTTGAAATTGGCTGACATGCTGATAAAAGCGTTGCACCCAATGATTCAGCATAGGCTTGTGCCAATCCTCTTGCACAACTCGAGAGGAGTCGCCCAGTTTATAGGCGAGCCATGATTGCCAATGATTGGCATCACTATCGCCTACACCTGGAACGATGATGCTATGTAAATGTTGTAACTTGCTCATCTGCGCCACCTCTTGGTTGATTTTCATTGCAAAGTTGGAATTTGCCCTATTAAAATTTGCATTACTTGCTGTTGTTGGCTTTAACGATTTGATCGAATACGCCACCATTATCAAAGTGTTGTTTCTGGGTCTTTTTCCAACCGCCGAATTCTTTGTCGATAGTGACCAATTTCAACGGTTTAAAGACATTGCTGTATTTTTTCAGCACTGCTTGATTACGTGGACGGTAATAGTTTTTCGCCGCAATCTCTTGTCCTGCAGGGGAGTACAAGTAGTTCAGATAAGCCTTGGCAAGGTTTTCATTGCCATTTTTCTTGGCATTCTTCTCCACGATCGCAACAGGTGGCTCAGCCAAGATCGACAGACTTGGTGTTACGATCTCAAACTTACCCGGTTGTTCACGAATCGCAAGATGCGCCTCATTTTCCCAAGCGAGGAGTACATCGCCGATACCACGCTCTGCAAAGGTTGTGGTCGAACCACGAGCGCCTGAATCCAGTACTTTGGTGTTTTTATAAATCTGACGGACAAACTCTTGTGCTTTGGCATCGTTACCACCTTTTTGATGCTTCGCCCAAGCCCAAGCGGCGAGATAGTTCCAACGTGCACCGCCCGAGGTTTTTGGATTTGGCGTGATGATTTCGACGCCATCTTTTACCAAATCGCCCCAATCTTGCAGACCTTTTGGATTGCCTTTACGAACCAAGAACACGATGGTTGAGGTATATGGTGTGGCGTTATTTGGCAGTTTGGATTGCCAGTTTGCAGGCAGTAATTTTGCTTTCTCAGCGATCACGTCAATATCCGCTGCCAATGCCAAAGTCACCACGTCGGCATTCAACCCATCAATCACAGCACGGGCTTGCTTACCTGAACCGCCATGTGATTGTTTAAAATTAACATCTTGCTTGGTGCGATCTTTCCACCAGTCGCCAAAAGATTTGTTAAACTCGGTGTATAGCTCACGGGTCGGGTCATAAGACGCATTGAGAAAATCTTTGGCAAAAGTCGCACTACTTAAACCTAAAAGTGCGATGGCAATACCTGTTTTAATGCGGTTAAATTTCATGAATCTTCTCCAAAATATGAAAATTGAATGTGTGCAAAAGTATTCGCTGTTTTCGATAAGGCAAGCATAGGTAGTTTTCTAAAGCATAAAAAATAATTAAAAACGCAATTCATATGAAAAAAAATGATTTATAAGTTGTTTTAAAACGATGAATAGTTTGAAATGATGCACGTATCGCCGAAGAACAACTGATTATGCTGATTCAAAAAAACGCCAAAATGATCTCTGATCATGAGCATCAACATCTTGTTTCTATTGAAGATCGTGGTTTTTTATATGGGGATGGATGCTTTAGTACAGCACAATTTATCCGAGGTGAAATTCAGCTTTGGCAAGGTCATCTTGCACGCTTTGAAAAGGCGATTTCTGCGCTTTGCTTGAATTGTGATATGGATCGCATCAATACAGCTAAAGTAAAGTGCTTAGATCAAATATCAGCGCAATATGGCGAAAATGCACAAGGCACTATAAAAGTTCTCATCAGTCGTGGGCAGGGACAACGTGGCTACGCACCACCTGATCAAGATGCCGATTTGTATTTTTACTTTTATCCTCAAACGGCATTTACCACCGAAATTCCAACCTTAGAAAAAGTTGGATTGATAGATCAAGCCTTATCTACGCCAATGCAACAACTGCGTGGCATTAAAAGTCTGAATCGACTAGAGCAAGTGCTATTGAAACATCAAGCCAACCAACAGGCTTGGCAAGAAGCATTATGCTTTGATCAACATGAGCATTTAGTTGAAGGTATTTCCAGCAATTGTTTTGTCTATCTCGAAGGACAATGGCATACGCCAGATTTGGCATTGGCAGGCATTGATGGTGTGATGCGCCAAGAGATTTTATCTCGCATGCAACACTTTCAAATTGCGCACCAAATCCGTAAAATTAGCCGCTCGGAATTGGCATCGGTTCAGGCAATTTTCTTATGCAATGCCTTACATCCCATGCAAATTGTCCACACATTGATCGTTGATCAGGTACAGCAAACGCTTGATCATCATCTCTGTGAGCAGCTATTTCAGCAATTGCAACTCCATGATTTTTAACCGAGTTGCATTTCCCAATATTTATTGATTAAGCATTTTTATGGCAAAGCAAACTCAGCGCAAACCAGCAACGTCGAATCGATCTGCAAAAAATAAGTCTGGTTTTTTTAATCAAAAATTTCTAAAAGTCATCGCACTAGTTTGCGTGATTGGATTGCTTATTTGTGCTTATGTGCTCTCACAAAGCCTTTGGAAAGATTATCCTACGGATAAAAAAGTGCAAATGTTATCGGTGGAAAAAGGGCAGACCTATTCCAAATTTATTGAGCAACTTGCTGAAAATGATCAAGTTAAATTTCCAATTGTGCTGAAACTGTATCAGCGATTGTTGATTAACGACACGATGAAAGCAGGGGTCTATGAAGTGCATCAAGGTACATCGATTGCATCCGTTTTGAATATGGTGAGTAATGCTGAAAATGCACAGATGATTCGCATTTTAGTGATTGAAGGTACAACCTTTAAACAACTGAAACAACAACTTAAAAATAATCAATATGTAAAAAACACCGTGCTTAATCAGCCAGATACGGCGATTTTAAAAGCCATCGGTGCAAGCGAAACGCATCCAGAAGGTTTATTTGCGCCGAACACTTATTTTTATGCCAAAGGTGAAACTGACTTAACGATTCTGAAAGATTTGTATCAACGTCAGCAGAAAATTTTGGCAGAAGAATGGGCAAAGCGCAGTGCAGATTTACCGTATGCCAATGCCTATGAGGCGCTCATCATGGCGTCGATCGTGGAAAAAGAAACGTCTGTTGATGCAGAGCTTGAGCAAGTGTCAGGTGTCTTCGTACGTCGCTTAAACATTGGTATGCGTCTGCAAACTGATCCAACTGTGATCTATGGCATGGGCGATCGCTACAAGGGTAATATTCGTCGCAGTGATTTAACCACCCCGACACCGTATAACACCTACACGATCAATGGCTTACCGCCGACACCAATTGCCTTACCAAGTCAAAAGTCGATCCATGCAGCTTTGCATCCTGATGATGGTAAGGCGATTTACTTTGTGGCGACGGGCAATGGTGGGCACACATTTAGCACGACATTGGATGAGCATAATCAAGCGGTGAAAGACTATCTAGCGCAACTGCGAAAAAATCGTAATCAATGATATAGTCGTCGCATTTTATTCTGCTACTGCGTTAACCTCATTCAAAGTACGGTATGTACATATTCATTCGGTTGCCTTGTATCAGGAATAAACTGCTTTGACTATAAAAGTATCGACTTAAAAAGGAATAAGTATGTTTATCAGTTTTGAAGGCACCGAGGGCGTTGGGAAAAGTACTTTGATCGCCAGTTTGAATCAAAGCCTAAGTGAAAAGTCCGCTGTGGTATTAACCCGAGAACCAGGTGGCACACCGCTTGCGGAGCAGATCCGTGAGTTATTATTGACGCCAAAGCAGGAGCAGATGAATCCTGCCACAGAACTACTATTGATCTATGCAGCCCGTGCGCAACATCTCGACCAAGTGATTGTACCCGCATTGTCTGCAAATAAAATCGTACTCTGTGATCGTTTTGTCGATGCCAGTGTGGCTTATCAACATGGTGGGCGGGGCATGGATAAATCCCAGATTGATCTTTTAACCGATACTTTTGTCGCAAAAATGCCTGATCTGACCTTTTGGTTAGATTTACCAGTCGAGCAAGGCATGCAACGTGCCAAGAATCGTGGTGCGCTAGATCGGTTTGAACAGGAAAAGATAGAGTTTTTTCAGCGTATTCAAGCGAGCTATCGCCAGTTAGCGGAACAACATCCACAGCGCATCATTCGTCTTGATGCTTCTCAAAGTGCTAAACAACTTCATCAGCAGGCGTTAGAAATCATTGAAAAGTTTTTGGGTGGGAAAGCGGTTTCTGAAATAAATCCGATGTAAAAATTCATTGGTTAATTTTTATTGAAATCGAAGTAAAGTAATTGTTAAGACAAAAAAATAAGGTTAGTGTTCATCAGCACTGAACACTAACCTTGCTCTGGAGGAAGGTTGCTTTACAGCTAGGTTTTTTATAATTATGTGAACTGAGTTTAACATTTTTTATGAAAATGTGATGTGCAAAATGAATCATTACTTAAAGAGATATTAAGTAAATATTGCAAAATAAATCTTAATATAATCTTGTTTTGATGAGAAAATATTAATAATTTAGGTAATTTAAATGGTTTTCTGTATTTTTTTTAAAATAATTAATGAATGATGCAAACTTATTGCATCTGTATCGATAATTGTTATTGGCAAAAAGTGACAAATATTGCCAGTAGATATCCACATAATGAATAAAATATGAAGGGTATAGATTGAAAATCATTATCAGCTAAAAAGTGAAGTCGTGATTAAAAAGTCCAGCACTGGATGTGAAGATAGTCTTTCGCATCAAGACACACTACAATAGGCACCTTTGTAGATTTGAGCCCAAGCTATTATGTTTACTATTTTCTTAACAGATCGTCAGCAGACCGTGCAGTTTAATGATTATCCAGGTGATGATCCTGTCAAGTTTATGATGAATTTTAAGAAAATTTTTCCAAGTACCATGGACTTGTTATTGCCGATTTTGCCTGAATCTAGCGAAGCGCTTGAGCAGTTGACATGGGAGAGTAGTCGCCGAGAGTTTGATATTTTCCAGAAATTGATTCAAGAATGGGCGACAGTGGAGTTGCGTTTGACTGCGATGACAAAATTGAAAGATCGACAATTTGCCAATCAACTGGTGACTCAGGCACAGCAAACCCGCAAAAAGTTTCTGCAACAACAAAATACGCTCAATCCACTGCATGCGGATTACATC
Source organism: Acinetobacter marinus (assembly GCF_900096915.1). Classification (GTDB taxonomy): domain Bacteria; phylum Pseudomonadota; class Gammaproteobacteria; order Pseudomonadales; family Moraxellaceae; genus Acinetobacter; species Acinetobacter marinus. The sequence continues at coordinate 15,420 of NZ_FMYK01000012.1, read as the reverse complement.
TTTTTGCTCACTGTACACAGTCTTTTGGATGCCGAATTAGTCGAGGTCGGTGCGCAGTTTTATGTGCCGAGTTTAAAGGATAATTGGCAGACGAGAGTGCCGAAACAGGTATTAAATGCAAAAATCTAACGGTACATTTGATTTATCCAAATTTGGATAATGTGAGCTAGAAAAACAATTCTGAAAAAATGAGTCATGCAAACCAGCAAAATCAATGTGTTATTTTGCTGGTTTGCGGGGTGAATTGAGGATTCAAAAGCATTCGTTTACTTCAAAAAAGATAAAATAACATTTTGCTAACAAAGCATTAATCACTGATACACAGTCGGTGAAAAGGATTTGCTAGAGTATTTTTGCGCAATTGATGATCTGTCTGACTTTGCCTTTTATGCCGTGCTTGTTTACATGTGTTGCATGTGAATTGTTTTGCAAAGTTAGATATATCGAAATTTTTTTAAATTTAGATAGAGGACAATGAATCAGATGGCAAATACAAATCAAATCGGTCTTGAAAAAAAAGACATGACAGACATTATCAATAAATTGAATCACCTGCTTTCAAGCTATCACATTTTTTATATCAATGTGCGTGGCTATCACTGGAATGTAAAAGGCGAACATTTCTTCTCCCTACATGAAAAGTTTGAAGAGCTATATACTGATTTACAACTGCAAATTGATGAAATCGCAGAGCGTATCCTGACCCTCGGTGGCACACCTTTGCACGCATATTCTGACTTTTCTGAGAATGCATCGATCAAAGAAGATAAGAACGTGCATGATGGTAAGCAGTGTGTACAAGGCGTGGTCTCGGGTTTGCAAAGTTTGATTGAGGAACAACGTAAAGTGTCAGAAGCCGCTGAGGCAGTGGACGATCAGGGCTCTTCGGACTTAGTCACTGAATATGTGCTTGAACAAGAGAAACTGGTGTGGATGTATAATGCTTTTCTTGGCTAAGTTCTGATTTTTGATCAACGATTAGATTCGCAATTAGACAGGATATTCGGTTTCATTTTGAGTTTGAAGCATCACCTCGGTGGTGCTTTTTTATGTCGTGTATGCTGGTTCAGTGAGCATTGAGCCGAGTGAAAGGTGCAGGATAAAATGATTTATAAAATCTAAGCAATAAAAAACCAATCAACTCCGCTTCAAAAGTTGATTGGTCGAGTGTCGTTATCATTGTGTCTGCCTGCTCGCCCTTGAACGCTTGTCTGTCCTTGGGTTTTATCCTGTTTTTATTTTTCTGCGCTGTTATCAGAAAATTATTCTTATCATGTTGTGCTGACCAATTTAGCGCAGTAAGTTTTCAGTTTGATGACATATTTCAGTTTTTCTCCGTGATCGGCGGTTTCGCTAAAATTTTGCGAGAGCCGATTTTCGCACCTGTACATTGGTCAATTACAATCGGCTCAATTGCTGTGCCTTGCTCATCATAAAACTGCTGCATTAATTCAGGCTGTTGATGCGGTTTGTATTTACGTCCCCAATCTCCAAGCATAAACAAAATCGGTAAAAAATCTTGCCCAGCTGGGGTGAGCAGATATTCTTCACGTGGTGGGTTGTCTGAATAACGGCTTCTTTCCAGTAAGCCATCTTCGACCAAATTATTCAGGCGCTTGGTCAGCATGGTTGGGGCGATATTCAGGCGTTTGCGAAATTGATCAAAACGTGTAAAACCTGCATGCGCATCACGCAGGATAAGGATGCTCCATGTGTCGCCAAACACTGACAAGCTACGTGCGATTGGACAGGTTTCATTGACAATTTTTTGGCTCATGGTTTACGCTCAGCTACTTAAATAATCACTATTAAAAAGATATTAACATAAATGACGTCATGCACCAATTATTGTTTTTCATTGAATGGTTACGAGTGAGCAAGTGTAGGCTCTAACCATAAAAGTGAGTTTTAAGGATAAGCCCAAAATGATATTTTAGATGATTTGTTTGTAGCCATTAATAAATTAAAAAGTGATTAAAATTATATTGTTAAGCATAAAAAATGCTTGCTAAATTGATGAAATGTTATAATATTGCATAAATTTACCATCTGGGGAAGTATGATGCTGAAATATAATTGCGCCGTTGAGATAGTGGGCAGACGTGCTGTGAAAAGCTATTTAAGTTTGGCGATTTCTATGCTGATTTTGAGTCAATTAAGTTATGCAGCAGACTCTGATACGACCGATGAAGTGTATCAGCTCAATACCATTGTAGTACAAGCCAGCGATGAAGAAACATCAGAGACAGCGACAGCTTCAGCAACCAAATTTAGTCATGATCTGATGGACGTGCCATTTAGCCGCAGTTATCTCTCTGAGAAACTGATTGAATCACAAGATATTCAACGCATTGATGACGCCTTAAGCCAAGTGAGTGGTGTATTTCATCAAAGTAATTTTGGTGGCGGTTTTTGGGAAAATTATTCTTTTCGTGGTTTTCAAGGGAATCCAAATACAGGTTCTACATTTATCCGCAATGGCTTGAGTGTTAGTCGAGGATTTTCTGCACCTCGAGATATGCTCAATGTTGAGTCGATGGAATTTTTAAAAGGACCTAGTGCAGCGCTTTATGGTCGGGGCGAAGTTGGTGGCGTACTCAACATTAATAGTAAACAACCACAATGGGACACTGAGAATCGGGTCACCTTGCGTGCCTCTAGCCAAGAGGAATATCGTGTCAGTGCAGAGCGTACTGCGCCGATCAATGATCAGCTTGCGTATCGCATCGCTGTCGCCCATGAGGATAATCAATCTTTTCGAGATCATGTTAGCAGTGAGCAACTGTTTGTATCACCACAATTGTCATGGCGTTTGAGTGATGCCACGCAAATTGATTTGGATACTGAGTTTACGCAGCATTTAGGAACTTTTGATCGGGGCATTTCTGCGGTCAATAATCGTTTGACCATGGATAGCTCAACGTTTACAGGTGAGCCGAGCGACGGTGATATGCGGGTTAAGGATTATTGGTATCAATTGCGTCTGAGCCATGCGCTCAATCCCGACTGGAAATTACGCTCTGCAATCAGTTATAAAGATGCGCAAATGGTCGGTTTTTCGACAGAGCCGAGAAGAATCCAAGCAGATGGCGAAACACTTGAGCGACAACGCCGTTATCGTAACTATCAAACTGAAGATTTGATGTGGCAGGCGGAGTTATTGGGTACGATTGATCAAGATTGGGCACGTCATGAATTGGTCATCGCGACTGAAGCAGGGCAATATGACTTTAAGCAAAAACAATTACGCCGTAATCATAGCAATGAATATCCAAATTGGATCAATATTTATGATCCAGTTTATGGGCAGTTCTCGCCTGAAATGGCACTATTTACCGACTCAGATGAAAGACAACGCTATATGGCGCTGAACCTACAAGATCAAATATTCTTTAATGATCAATGGAATCTAGTGCTCGGTGGGCGCCTTGATCATGTCAAACAAGCATTTGAAAATCACCTCAATGACAGTCGTGATCAACGCACACACAATCAATTTAGCCCACGGATCGCCATCACCTATCGCCCGACAGACTCGTGGTCTATTTATAGTAACTATGGCACAGCATTTGCTATGAATAACGGCATGGGACGAGATTTTCAAACGTTTGATCCTGAGGAGTCGAAAAGTGTAGAGCTTGGCAGTAAGTTTCAGTGGCAAGATGACAGCGAGCTGAGCGTCGCGGTTTTTGACATGAAGAAGAAAAATGTGTTGATGGTCGATCCTGTGGATAGTAACTATGAAGCCACTGCTGGTGAAGTGCGTAGCCGTGGTGTGGAAGTTGATGTGCGTCATCGTTGGACGGATCAGCTCGCTATGTCGGCGAATTATAGCTATACCGATGCCGAAGTGACCAAAGACAATTACTTGCCCAAAGGTTCACCGCTGACCAATGTGCCAAAGCATGCTGCCAATCTCAATCTGAATTATGATTTTTGGCAACATGATTTGCAAAGTGCAGGTCTGATCGCCAATGTCAGCTATGTTGGCTCACGTAGTGGTGATAGTCCGACCAGTACCAGTAACGGATTTACCTTGCCAGATTACACTTTGTTCAATGTATCAGGTTATTATCAAGCGAGTCCTCGAGTGCGTTATCAACTCAATCTGCATAATCTATTTGATACAGAATACTATTTATCGAGCTATAGTAGTCTATGGGTACAACCTAGCGAACCTTTAAAAGCATCTTTGAGTGTTGCATGGCAATTTTAAAATCAGTAATTTGGCAAAGCATTTTGTCACAGCATAGCGTGCAGTCGATATGATTGGAACGAATGTACTTCGCAACTTATCACTGGGCGTGCTGATGCTGTGTTATGGCTGTGATAGTCAGTTCAATGCACAGCAAGATGTGCCAAAAGATGAGAAAAGCACAGCGCTGCAACCTCCTAGCGTGCAATTTCAAAATGGCACACATCCAGCGTCTAAACTTGCCACAAAGCAAGCGATTTGTGTGCTGGATAGTAGTCAAACCGACGTCTGTATGGATCATCATGCGATGCGGGTGGTGTCTTTGTTTGAGTCGGCACTAGACGGCTTATATATGTTGCAACAAGGGCATAAAGTGGTCGGAATTCCTGCTGAGGTGTATTTACAGCCCTTATTGTACCAAGCCTATTCCAAGCTCGATCCTCGTATTGCTGCTAAACAATTGGCGACGCCATCACAAGGTGCCAATGCCACCAATATCGAAAGTTTGGTCTTGCTCAAGCCTGATTTAGTCATTGTTGGCAGTGGTCAAACCCAAACCATCGACTTACTGCGCAAGTTCCATATCGCTGTGTACGTGATGGAGTCGAGTACCTATGCACAGGTCAAAGAGGAACTCGCTGAAATTGCCATCTTGACTGGCGCAGAAGCCCGAGCGAATCAATTGCTGCGCTTTGCCGATCGTGAGCTTGCGAAAGTGGCGGCTAATACTGCCAAGCAAGCCAATAAGGAAAGTATTTATTATGCGTGGTCGGGTGGACGGATTTTTTCAACCTCAGGGCGACAATCCATCACCAATGATTTCATCGAACTGGCAGGCGCAGTGAACATCCTCAAAACCGATGCCAGCCAGCCCAATGTCAACCCTGAAACTTTGATCGAATGGAATCCTGATAATATTGTGCTGTGGAATAGTGATCCTGAGTTGATTTATCAACGAGAGGAGTTGCAACAACTCAAAGCAGTGCGTACCCATCAAGTGTTTAATTTGACCCCTGCATTTATTTATAATCCACACACCATCAAAATTATTGTGACGGCGATTTCTTTGAATCATAGCATTTATCCAGATTCGGCAGATTTGCCTGTGGCGACTTTGCAATTGAAAATACTCACTGAATTATATGGCGAAGCGATTGCCAAGGCGCTGATGTCATGAGTCATGCCGAGTTGCTGGTCACAGAGGTCAAAGCAAAGCTCCCAGCCTATTGGTTTTATCCATTACCCATTGTATTAATTTTTATCTCGATGCTGATCGGACCGTCTAAGACCTTAAGTGCTTGGCAATATAGTCAGTGGTTTATGCAGTGGCTTGGTGTTGCGCATTTTTTTGATGCCGAGCAATTTGCCTTAATGCAAAACATCATTTTTAATGTGCGCTTGCCTCGTATTCTACTTACCTTTATGGTCGGTGCGGCATTGGCAACTGCAGGCAATGGTTTGCAGGCACTGTTTCGCAATCCTTTGGTGGATTCATATGTGCTTGGCATTTCTTCGGGTGCAGCCTTTGGAGCAGCATTGGCATTATCACTCGGTGGCTGGTCGGCGAATGTGTCGGCATTTGTTTTTGGGTTGAGTGCGGTGCTGTTGACCTATTTATTTGCCTTTCAAAAGCATGAGAGTCAGACCTCGTTGGTGATGGTGATCTTGTCGGGCATGATCGTGTCAGGATTATTTCTGGCGGGATTAACCATCATTCAATATCTAAGTGATCCGCTCAAGCTACAAGCCATCGTGCAGTGGACGATGGGCAATCTGCATCAAGCCACATGGCAAAAAGTGCATTATGCCATCGTGCCGATTGCTATCGGTTTGATCGGCTTATATTTGATGCGCTGGCGACTCAACCTGTTGGCACTCGGCGCAGAAGAAGCACAAGCAGTTGGTGTCAATCCGAAATGGGAGCAAATGATATTAATTGCGCTGGTGACACTGTGTACCTCGACCTCGGTGGCAGCAGCTGGGATTATCAGTTTATATGGTTTGTTTATGCCACATATCGTACGGATGCTTGTGGGACCTGATCATCGGGCAAGCATTCCTGCCAATATGATTTTGGGGGGCAGTTGTTTATTGTTGATTGACAATTTTTCACGGGTATTGCTGACCTTTGAAATTCCGATTGGAATTTTTACCATGTTACTTGGCGCACCATTCTTCTTAATCTTGATGAAAACCCAACGGATGAATTGGTCATGATACGGATTCAACAGTTGAATTATGCCTATGGGCAAAAGCAAGTGTTAAAAAACATTGATTTGCAATTTCCTGAGCAGCAGTTTTCGGTGATTTTGGGGCGTAATGGCTGTGGAAAATCGACCTTATTCAAACTCATGGCTGGACTTGAGCCAGTGCAAAGTGGACAAATCCTTTATGCAGGTCAAGCACTGTCAGCATACAAAGCCAAACAGCGGGCGAGTTTGCTTGGTTTTTTACCACAGTTTCATAAAACCGTTTTTCCGTTCCAAGTCAAAGATGTGGTGATCACGGGGCGTGCTGCCTTTAGTCGCTTTCATCCGTCACGTCAAGATTGGCAACTGGTCGATCAAGCATTGGCTGACCTTGATATTGAGCATCTTAAGCATCGTTCCTATACCGAACTGTCAGGTGGTGAGCGTCAACTGGTGATGATTGCACGGATTTTGGTACAAGCGCCTAAAGTGATTTTGTTGGATGAGCCCACCAACCATTTGGATGTGTATTATCAGTCTTATTTGATGAAAAAGCTCAGGCAGCTATCACGGCAGAATTTTACCGTGATTGCGATTATGCACGATCCCAATCTGGCATTTTTATTTGCCGATCAATTATTTTTTATGCGTCAATATCAAGTGATTCAGCCTGATGATCATGCTCGACTGACTGATCCTGTATTTTTAAAGAGTGTTTATGATGTGGAGTTTCATGAGGCGATGATTCAGGACAAAACCATTGTGGTGCCTGATCATTCGTGGCTATAAGTTTTGAACAGTGCACATGCCTACTCAGCAAAACTTAAAACATCAGCACTAACGAGATGAACAAGCAACATGAATCGCTCAATACAAATCGAATGCTTACAAGATGCCGATATTGAACAAGCCAAACAATTCGCTTTGGCAAGTCGGTTATTACTTTTTCCAGAAGTCTATCAATCAGCGATTCCTAACGATATTGCGAATTTTCAGGGTTTATATCTTGAGCATGATTTGGGATGTTTCGTGGTTGCGAAGTCGGCAGATCGAATTATTGGCAGTGTTGCTTATCGTGCTTATGATCGTCGTTTTCAGCTTCCTATGTCACAGCATCTCAGCACAGTCGAAGTGGTGAAATTATTTGTCGATCCTGACTATCGACGGCAAGGTATTGCCAATGCGCTGTGTCAGTGTTTATTCGAGCATGCGCAAGCTGCACAGATTGAACAGCTTTATTTGCATACCCATCCGTTTTTACCTGCGGCAGAATATTTTTGGCAAAAACAAGGTTTTCAGCAGATAAAACGAGAGTGGATTGCACAGTATGACACCATTCATATGCAGCGTTTGCTTTCAGTCTGTGATGCGACATGAATGGAGGATTTCGCATTTTCGATGATGTTTTATGGTAGAACATCGTGAGATCGAATGATGGTTTTTTGCAAAGCGACACTTTTGTATTTCGCTTGATTTTGTTAATGTTGCATGCATTAATTTCTTATGGATTTTTTTATTTTCACACGTTGCGCATTTCAACATTCATGTACATTTCAACTTTGGACAGCCATGTCGAAACCATTCAACTCTCCTGAACGTGCTTCAAAAATCTCAGCTCCATATAAAGTGCTGTGCGTGTGCTTGGGCAATATTTGTCGTTCGCCAACCGCAGAGGTGATTTTACAACAACAGGCATTACGTGCAGGATTAGACATACAGGTGGATTCAGCAGGCACCAGTAATTATCATCCGAATAAAACACCTGATTCACGCAGTCAGCGTCATGCGCAGGCGCATGGTTATGATTTGAGTCACTTACGAGCAAGACAATTACAATTGGCTGATTTTCAGGATTTTGATCTCATTTTGGCAATGGATCATGACAATTATGCTGATATTCTACGTTTGAAAGCGCAAGCAGACCAAGTGAATGCAAAAGTCGCTTTAATGAGTGCGCATGATGCTATTTATCCAAAACAAGCCTTACCCGATCCCTATTATGGCGGGGCAGATGGCTTTGAGCGGGTGATTGCTCAGTGTGAATCGAGCAGTGCAGCATGGGTGAAATATTGGCAATCGCAAGGTATTGGGTAAAATATCATAGAAATGACTTAAGATATGGTTTAGATATTTATATCCACATTATTCAGCATTATTTGGAAAATCAGTGACTTCAAAACAACACAATATCAATCAAAATGTACAGTTAGATTTTGACTTAAGTCCGTTCAATACACTGGCGCTACAGTCACAAAGTAGTCATTACATTGCACTGACAAACTCATCTCAAATTGAAGCGATTGTTGAATTTGCCGAGGCTGAAAAATTATCCATTTTTGTGTTGTCTGGTGGCAGTAATATTGTGCTTCCTGCAAAAATGCAGACCTTGACTGTGCGCATGCAAAACATGGGCAAAGACATTGTCGAACAAGATGATCACACGGTATTACTTAAAGTCCAAGCAGGTGAAAATTGGCACGAGTTTGTACAGTGGTGCTGTGTCAATGGCTATCATGGTCTAGAAAATCTCGCACTAATTCCTGGTTGTGTCGGTGCATCGCCGATTCAAAATATCGGTGCCTATGGTGTCGAAGTCGGTGAGTTTATTGCGCAGATTTTCGCCTATGACTTAACGCAAAAATGTCATGTGGTGTTTGATGCGGATCAATGTCAATTTGGCTATCGAGAGAGCCTTTTTAAACGCAATGCAGGACGATATATCGTCTATGCGGTGAGTTTTCGTTTATTGAAAAAAGCAGAATTTAAACTGAATTATGCCGATGTGGCACAACGTGTTGGTGATGTGCCAAGTCCGCAAAAGTTATTTGATGCGATTGTGGCGATTCGCCAAGCCAAATTGCCTGATCCAAAAGAATTTCCAAATACAGGCAGTTTTTTTAAAAATCCTGTGTTGGATGCAGTGCAGTTTGCCGAGTTTATTGAAAAACACCCCAATGCCCCACATTATAAATTAACTGCGCAAGCCAATACGGCAGTGAAAGTCGCAGCGGGCTGGCTGATTGAGCAAGCGGGCTGGAAAGGCAAACGGCTAGGTTCGGTTGGGATGTTTGAACGTCAGGCATTGGTTTTGGTCAATTATGCGGTTGCAGATCAACAGGATGTCAAACGCACATATCAACAAATTCAACACGATATATATCAAAAATTCGCTATTCGTCTGGAGCCTGAACCCGTATTATTGGGCGAAGATGGCACGATTCGTTCACATGATCTGTTCACATGAGCATTCAGATGAATAAGTTCCAGACGGATTACAGATGACTTTTTATCAATGACGGTATTACTTCGAATGAAAGGATGTTAATGGCTAAAGCAACAAAGGTACGACGTATGCTATTTTGGATGATTGCATTGGCAATTGTCTTTGTGGCGCTTATTGCCTTTGTTTATAGTCCGTACTACGCCAAAAGTGGTCTTTGGTTGCTTGATCGTTTTGTCAGTGAAAAAGTCGATCCTGTGGCGGCAGAAAGTCAAAAAAATGGACAACTCAGCGCCGAAAATGAGCTCGAACCAGGCTCCAAAGAGTGGGTGGCACGGCAGGCGTATTTGGCTGAGGTCAATCACAGCCTTGATCAGAATGATGCATCCAAGTTTTTGCAACTGCAACAACGCTACAATCTGTTGCTGAAAATGATCGAAGAACAAAAGCAAGATGAGTTGAACCATCAATTGCAAGTGTTCGCCAACAATGCACCACAAGAAAACCTTGACCAACAACAAGAAGACCAAGAAACAGCAAGTTCAACGGCAGAGGTTGAACAAGAAGCGAGAAGTTTGTTAACCACACCATCTAGCGATGCTGCAGCATTAAACAGCTCAGCAGCATCAAGCAATTCAACAGCTTCAAGCAATTCAGCGCCATCGCAAACAACACCAAGTACATCTGCAAATGCACAAGCTACTCGCCAAGATCTCGATGCAGATACTTTATACAGCGAGATGATGAGTGATGAAAATCAGCCATTATTTGCGCAGTATCGTGCGTTTTTGACCGATGATCAAAGCAAAATTCAACTCGAGGACAGCCAAGCGGAGAGTGAAAATACTTCACATACGCCATTTATTTTTCAGCGCCCAACCCATCAGCCACATGCGATCGTGATTCTCGGTGGGGGCTTGACCAGTGGTGAGAAAAAGGGCGAAATCGTGGTCAATGCCTATACCAAGAAGCGACTTGAGCAAGCGGTTGAGATTTATCAGACCCATCATTTGCCGATCGTGCTCAGCGGTGTGGAAGCACCTTATATGCAAAAATGGCTAGAACAACATCAGATTCATGCGCAATTTCTTGAAAATCGCAGCATGAATACCTGTGAAAATACACGATTTAGTTCACTGTTATTACAAAAACAAGGTGGCGCACCAACGGTATTTTTGGTGACTGATGCCTATCATATGGCACGTGCCAAACGCCTGTTTGCCATCAATGGCATTGCCACCATTCCAGTCACTGCGCCTTTACCAAACACAATGACTGACTGGCAACCGAGCAAGCAAAATTTGATGCATAGTCGTCGTGTGACCTATGAAATTTTAGCGACCTTACGTGATGTGTGGTTTGGCGAAAGTAATTGTCGGGAGATTCCTTAATCATGGCAAATATTCCATTTATGAATCCTGCGCTCCTCAGCGCCACAGACTTACCTATTCCTGATCCAGTCGAAACACCAAAGGCGCTGAATCATTTGGATTTGTCTGAGCCGACCTTGCTGAACCCCATGCTTGAGGGTTATCGACGTTTATATGCTTTAGATCAGTTGGACAGTTATCATTGGCAGGGCATGGTGGAAGTCGATCAGTTTCGGATTCACGTGCAAGTCTATGAGCCAAAATTTCATGATGATTCGCATGATGAACCGCAACAGGTGAAAGGTTCGGTGTGGTTGGTTCACGGTTATCTCGAGCACAGTGGCATTTACCAACCAATTATCAAAGAAATCTTGGAGCAAGGCTTTAGTGTCTTGGCATTCGACTTGCCAGGGCATGGCTTGAGTAATGGTACTATTGCAGGCATTGATGATTTTGAAGATTATCAAAAAGTGCTGCATGCGATTGCCGATGTGGTCGGTGACGCCAAAGCATTGCCTAAACCGTGGCACGGGATTGGGCAGAGTACGGGCGGGGCGATATGGATGCATCATTTATTGGAATATGCAGAAAATCGTCAGTTACCTTTGATCGATCGAGTGTTGTTGTTGTCGCCATTGATTCGACCAGCGAAATCATCATGGTGGCATAATACGGTTGGGCTTGGTATTGTCCGCAGAATTACTCGGCAGGTGCCTCGCAAGTTTAAACGCAATAATCATAATCCTGAGTTTCTGCGCTTCGTGCGTTTACAAGACCCGCTACAACCTCGATCATTGAGTGTGGATTGGATTTTGGCGTTGGCACGTTGGATGCCTGTCATGGAGGCTCGTCCGCCTTGTCGCATTCCTGTTTGGTTGGCGCAAGGTGCGCTCGATCAGACGGTAGATTGGCGTTATAACCATGAATTTATTCGCCGAAAATTCCGCTTACAGACGTCCTTAATATTAGAAGAAGGCTCACATCAGCTCATCAATGAGCGTGAAGATATTCGTGCCGCTTTGACAGGTTTGATTCCTGCATTTCTACATGCCAAGTATAAACGGCAATATTACTAAGACTTGTCGAGAAGATTTGAGAAAAACAGTGTCTGATCACGAGCAATTAAAAATTTCCATTATCGGTACAGGGCGGGTAGCAACGCATCTTGCCTTACATTTGCATCAGCAAAATCAAAAAATTCAGTACATCTTTAATCGCAGTGTGGAAAAGGCACAGGTTTTGGCAGATCAAGTTCATGCGACAGCGATTGATGATTTAGCGCAGATCAACGATACAGATATTCTCTTAATCTGTGTGAGTGACTCGGCAATTACACAGATCTCGGAGAAGCTATCGCAAATCAATTATCAAGGTCTGGTTGCGCATACATCTGGAAGTACAGCATTAAGCGTTTTAAGCAATTTGGGGCGAAACGCAGGCGTGTTTTATCCACTGCAAACCTTTAGTTTTGAACAAAAGATAGATTGGCAAAGCACACCGATTTTTATCGAAGCGAAGTCAGTAGATGCTTTACACAAATTAGAAATCTTTGCTGAAAACTTTAGCTCAAAAATTTATCAATACAACTCGGAACAGCGTTTATCATTGCATTTAGCGGCAGTATTTGCCTGCAATTTTAGTAATTATTGCTATGACATTGCCCAGCAAATTTTGGATGAAAAGCAGGTCGATGTCGATTTGTTGCAACCTTTGATCGACGCAACTGCCGAAAAATTGAAGCGTGCTCGTGCCGTCGAAAATCAAACAGGACCTGCCGTGCGTCATGATCAGCAGATATTGGCGATGCACCAACTGATGTTAACTAATCACACCGAGTGGCAAACGATTTACCAGCTAATGAGTCAAGGCATCCAAGCAAGAACACCCAAAAATTAATTTCTAGATTATCTATATTTATCTTATCTATTTGTTTTAAAAGTAAATAAAAGTGTATAAACACGGGCAATGAGATTAAAATACGACAATATTGATATTAACTATGTAAATAATATTAATTATCATTTATAATTTGTATTGAATTGTAATTCTTGATGGAACAAAAATGTTTACACTCCCGAAATTTCAACCAACAAAATTAGCACGTGCTGTTCACTTGGGCTTCATGTTTTTGGCTACAACCTCAGTGATCTATAGTGCGCAGAGCTATGCTGAAGAATCAACTGACGGTCAAACCGTGCAAACTTTGCCTGTGATTACAGTGAAAGCGACTGAAAGTAATGGCACCACGGAAGGGACGGGGAGTTATAAAGCGGAAAGTAGTAATACAGCAACCAAGTTGGCATTGTCGCTCAGAGAGACGCCGCAAACCGTAAAAGTGTATACACGAGAATATTTGGACGATCGTGATATTGAGTCATTTCAAGAGTTGATGGGTAATATCACAGGGGTGAGCGCACCTCGTACGGACGAGCGTCAGTCAGTCTATGCGCGTGGTTTTCGTGTGGACTATTATCTTATGGATGGCATGCCAAGTACATTGAACCTAGGTACGGGTGATTTTGACTTGGGTATTTATGATCGAGTGGAAGTGGTCAAAGGTGCCAATGGTTTAATGACGGGTGCAGGTAGTCCTGCAATGGGTCTGAACTTTATCAGAAAGCGTGCAGACTCAAAAGAATTTAAAGGGCAGGTTTCAGCGTCAGCAGGCTCTTGGGATAGTTATTCAACTTCAGCGGATTTGGCATTTCCAATGAATGCCGATGGTTCATTGCGTGGTCGAATCTATGCCAAATATTCAGATGAAGATTCTTTTATGGATTTTTATCAACGTGAACGCAAAGTGGCTTATGGTACGATTGACTACGATTTGACGGACAGTACCTATCTTTCAGTGGGAGCAATGTATCAAGACCTCGACCGTGACGGCATTCGTTGGGGTGGCACACCTGCATTTTATACAGATGGCACTCGAACTAAGTTTGATCGTTCACTCACTGTGAGCTCGGATTGGACGTATTGGAATATTGAATCCACCGCATTCTTCGCAAATTTAAAACAAAAAATATATGATGACATCAACTTAAACGTGGCGTATACCAATCGAGAAGAAGTGGTTGATACGGCACTCTTGTATGTGTCAGGCGCAGTAGATAAAGCGACTAATCTGAGTGCTGGAGCAATTTCGGTCTATTCATCTGCGGTGAAAAATGTCGAAGATAATGTCGATGTTTATGTTAATGCACCATTTGAAATAGCGGGTCGTGAGCAAGAAATTATTGTGGGTGGTTCATGGAACCGCAATCAGCAGAAATACAATCGTTTTGGAAGTATTCAGCCTGCATATCAAGATTTGGCAATCAACGTCGATGCGCTTGACTTTACAGATATGAATACCACCTTGCTGACACCGATTACAACACCTCATGATTTGGCACTTACTGAGGTTGAGCAAAATGCGGCATATGTTGCAGGGCGATTTCAAATCTTAGATCCACTAAAGATTGTCGCAGGTGCACGCTTATCAAACTGGAAAAGTGGTGAGCGTGAATTTAAAAACGAAACCACACCATATGTCGGTTTAGTTTATGACTTCTTGCCTAACCACACGTGGTTTGTAAGTTATACTGATATATTTACACCGCAAACTCGACGTGATGCAAATGCCAACTATCTTGACCCTATCGTTGGGCGAAATTATGAAACAGGATTTAAAAGTGAGCTATTTGATGGGCGTATGAACGCTGGGCTGTCATTATTCCGTATTGAACAAACCAATTATGCTGAGGCGATTGAAGGAACCTATGTCACAGTTGATGGTGTGCAAACTACAGAGCAAGCCTACCGTGGTGTTGATGGGGTAACCAGTGAAGGTGTGGAGCTCGAAGTCGACGGCGAAATCAACGATAACTGGGGGGTGAGTTTTGGCGTGGCGCACTTTGATGCAGAAGATGCAGATGGTGAAGAGGTCAATACAAATAACGCCAGAACTACATCAAATCTGTTTGTTAAATATAAAAATGAAAAATGGAGAGCAGGGGCTGGACTGAATTATTTTAGTGATATTTCAAATGGTTCAGGCGCAAACCTTGTTGAGCAGGATGATTATGTTTTATTTAATGCCATGCTAGGTTATCAGTTTGATCCGAATTACAGCCTGCAACTCAACATGAAAAATATTTTGGATAAAAAGTATTATGATGGCATCGGTGCAAACAGTATGAATTATGGCGAGCCTCGAAATACAACTTTAACTTTCAAATATAAGTTTTAAGCTAAGACAAAATGGTTGAGTACGGTAATTAAGCCGTATTCAACTAAAATTTGCGCATTTAATGGATAAAATAACCCAAATTGCCCAAAAAACACCCACTTGATAAATAAACTTAAAATTTGGGGTTGCGTTGGTTTTGGAATGGTGTAGAATGCGCACCTATCGGCGGAGATGCAGATTAAAAATTATTGATAAACAATGACTTAGCTAAATTG
>NZ_FMYK01000017.1 GCF_900096915.1 Acinetobacter marinus | reverse complement strand
TCAGGGTGAAGTGTGTCTAATCAACAGGGTTTTCGGTCTCTAAGTACTTTTTAAAGGGAACATCATCGACTCAAATCTCTATTTGCAACAGTGCCTTTTAGAAAAACTATAGAAAAATAAGAATGAAAGTAGATCATATTTTTATATGTATTGAATACATGAGAAGCTAAATCACTCAAAGCCAGCATCTAAAACCATTTAACAAAATCTATAACTATTTTACTTTCCCTTACCTAATCGTCCTAGTGTATATCTTTTTTTTTGATTAGCTTATTCCTAAATCAAGTGACTTTAGGTAAGTATGATGAACGATATCCAATTTTCAGATTGCGCAAAGGCATGTATGAGCTGTTCCCTTACCTGTGCCAGTTGTGCAAATGCCTGTCTAAAAGAAGAAAATCTGGAGATGATGCGAGAATGTATTCAGCGTTGTCTAGATTGTGCAGATATTTGTCAGCTCTGTGCTCGTATGCAGCAAAATGAATCTCCTTTTATGAAAGAAATTTGTGAGCTTTGTGCCAAGGCTTGTGAATACTGTGCAGATGAATGTAGCCAACATGAGCATCAACACTGCCAGCAATGTGCTGATGCTTGCCGTGAATGTGCCGTCGAATGTCAAAAAATGCTTGTCTGATAAATAAAAGAATTAGTTGAGTTTAGGATTTACTCAATGAATAGCCAACGTGTTAGTTGTTAGTGGGTCAAACCACTAACAACTCGCAAAAAATGGCTGAATTTGTGGACATTGTTTTTGCGATTCGATCCAAAGAGAGTACTTTGATTGAACGCGCATGAGTAAATCTGAACCGTACCGGGTTTGTCGGAGACTTTTTTATTTAAGTTAGACCACCTGACCTAACGGGTTAATCTTATCATAGTACATTGCTTCAAACTCAAAAGGCGATACATAACCCAGTGCACTGTGTACACGCTTTTTATTGAACCAATCTACCCAGTTTAGTGTCGCAAGTTGTACATCTACTAAACCTTACCAATCTGCTTTTAAATATTCAATCACCTCTGTTTTGTATAAGCCATTCACCGTTTCAGCCAGAGCATTATCGTATGAATCACCAGTCGTACCGACTGATGCTCGTAAATTTGCTGCTTCTAAACGATTGGTATAGCGAATGGAAAGATATTGCACACCTCTGTCGGAATGATGAATCACATTCTTTGGCATGCCTCGATCATGCAATGCTTGCTCCAATGCATCGAGCACCATATCTGTATTCATTCGTGTAGATACTTTCCAGCCAACAATTGCTCGTGAGAACACATCAATAATAAAGGCTGTATAGACCCAGCCTGAATTTGTTTGAATATAGGGGTGAGTAGACCAAAGGAATCTCACCCTTAGCCCCTCGCAGAACCGGACGTGAACCTCTCAGCTCACCCGGCTCCCATTATCCAACCGATGGTAAACATCCCATTTTCCAGTGCACAAAGGCATTTGGAAAATCACGCGCAAGTCGCCCTAAGGCATATCTAGCACGTCTTTTATGACGGGCCAAGTTTTTATACTTACGCCTCATCCAGCGTATAAGATAAGCATTCATGTGTTGCCAGATCGCTGACATTGCTGAACCATGGAATCGACCATAGTATTGCTGCCAACCTTGAAGAATTGGATTGAATATTGCAGATAAATCACTTAATTCGCGATTACACATCAGATGTAGATGCCATTTCCGAATAGTCTGTCGCATTGCTTTAAGTGCATCACGACTGACTGCAGGAGAGAAATTTACATAAACTCTTTTATACTTGTCCACAGCCTTACGGGGCCTAAACGTGTACCCGAGAAAAGTAAATTGAACATCGGGATATGCTTTACGACGATTAATATCTTGGCAATAAACAATCTTTGTCTTGTCTGGATGCAATTCGAGACCACATTCACGAAATCGTGCATCGATCTTTTGTAAAACAAGTTTGGCTTGAGATAAACTCCGACAATGAATTACGCCATCATCTGCATAACGGCAGAACCGTACACTTTGAAGATGTTTCGTAATCCACATATCAAAAGCATAATGCATAAATAAATTCGCCAATAAAGGACTCACAACACCACCTCGTGGTGTGCCGCGATTCCTTTCTAAAAGATGGCCATTTATGTGTTGCATTGGTGCTTTTAACCAACGTTGCACATATAAAAGAATCCATGGAATTTCACAGTGTTTCTTGAGTGCACGCATGAGTAAATCATGGTCGATGTTATCAAAGAGACCTTTGATATCAAATTCCACAACATAGCCGCGAAAGACCCGGTCAATCAGGTTGCCCATGGCGCCACCGAGGATAAGACTGTAAGCGATGGCTTCTCCTTTATGACGATTTTCAAGGATCAGCTTGATCAGAAAAATCGAGACCACTACCGCGATTCCGATAAAAAAGTAGCGCTGCCAGCCTCCACCATTCGCAAAAAGACTGAATGCGGCACCGGTATTCCATACGTGTACCCAGTTAAAGAATGAGGTCACTGAAATAGACTCGCCATATGCCATTGATTGTTGCACCAGCCATTTTATGGCCTGATCAGACGCTGCCAGCAGGCCCGATATGGACAACAGAGCGTACGGTGACAGATGTTTGCCAAAAATGGACATTGCTTAATCCTTGAGCGCCAGAATGCGTCTAGCACCGTTAAGTACAATTACCCCCGCGATGGTGCCGATAATCAGATCCGGATAATTGGACCCGGTCCACGCGACCAGAGCGCCGGCGGTGATGACCCCCAGGTTGATCACCACGTCGTTGGCCGAGAATATCCAGCTTGCCTTCATGTGCGCCCCGCCCTCCCGATGTTTGGATATGAGCAGCAGACAACTGGTATTGGCAATCAATGCGACGAATGCGATAGCCATCATCACCAGCGATTCAGGCTCACTACCGAATACAAAGCGTCTCACCACCTCTATGAGTACGCCCACAGCCAAGATCAGTTGCAGTACACCAGCAAGATGCGCGGCACGTACCTGCATTTTCACGCTATGTCCAACCGCATAAAGGGCAAGCCCGTACACCGCCGCATCGGCAAAATTGTCCAGGGATTCTCCAATCAGGCCGGTGGACCGGGCGATCAGACCGGCAGTCATTTCCACCACGAACAGAAGTGCATTGATGCCGAGCAACCAGCGCAGGGTCCCGGATTCTTGCTTAGCAGAAGCTGCCGAAAACTCGGCGGCCTTGATGGTCTCCGGATTTGCAGCGACGGTTTCCTGAAGCGAGGCGCCTAGCCCCAAGGTCTTCAGTTTCGAGGTGACGGGCTCGACCTCACCGTCATGCACGACCTTCAACCGGCGGTTCGACAAGTCGAAGGACAGTGCCCGAATCCCCTCAACGCCGTTCAGGGCCAGGCGAATCATGCGCTCTTCTGATGGACAGTCCATCTTCGGCACGGCATAAACACTGACCCATTCCCCCGACGCATCGGAGGAGGCCTGCATATCGGTATCCGCCGCAGGCCTTGCATGGTCGCCACAAGGGCCTCCGCAGTTTTTACTCATGATATGACTCCACTTGAATGTGATCGGGTTTTCATTTAAAACTATATAGTAGCTATAATGTCAAAAGCGTAGAGAATCCGTTGCGGAGGAACCCGATGCGTATTGGTCAGTTGGCACAGTCAGTAGGGGTAGATACACAGACGATCCGCTTCTACGAACGGCAGGGCTTGTTGCCGCCGCCTGGTCGGCAGGAGAACGGTTACCGTGTCTATACCGAGAAACACGTTGAGCGGCTGGCCTTTATTCGTCGCTGCCGCATCCTGGATCTGTCACTGGCAGAAATTCACGAACTAAAGTGCTATCAGGACGACCCTCATCAGTCCTGTACCGCTGTCAATGCCTTGCTCGATGATCACATCTCTCATGTGCGCTCGCAGATAACCGCTCTACAGGCGCTTGAGAAACAACTCGTTTCACTAAGAGCGCGTTGCAACGATGACCGGGAAGTTAAGGCGTGTGGGGTTCTTGCTGGAATTAGCGAGGGAAGCATGCATCAGCAGTAGGTTGGAGTGCCAACCAGATAATCCGATGAGATGCCGGTTTGCCTCACTCTCATGCAAAGGTAAGATCAACCATTTAATCCGCTTACCCGTTTTCAGCATACTTTTTGAAACACCACCTTTGTTTGTTTTAGAGCGTCGGGGCGCCTCGGCAATTCTGCGTGTTGAAATAGAAAGGAAAATTCATTTTCTGAATGAAGATATCAGGTATGAACTGGTAAAGATACAATCCACGATTCATATTCAATCCCATGACTTTAAAGCGCAAAGCGTGTTGCAGATGCAGCTCTTATTCCGAGGAATTTTACACTGGTATCGCCCGCCGATAGAAACACCAGATCCGGCAGTCAGGACGTAAATAACCATTCCTCCAGTTTAAATAAAAAAACCTGCAGATTCGATGCAGGTTTTTTTTAGAGATAATCAATCGCGTCTTATTTGGCTTTACGCTCTTTTTCAATCAGGTAATTCACCACCTGAATTACTTTGGCATCATTGCCCTGCACAATATATTTACCATTCAAGGTCACCGCTGGTACACAGCTTAACTGATATTGAGCAGTCAAATTTTTTGCCTGAGCAATTTTTGACGAAATCGGGAATGATTTATAAGTCGTGTTAAATTTCTCTTCAGAAATACCATAACGGGTATAGAACTTGGCCAATTGTGCCTGTTCTAAAATTGGACGCTGCTTGTCATGAATATCATGGAATAACTGTAAATGTGCTTTTTGACGCACACCCAGGGCTTCTGAAACATAATAAGCACGTGCAGCCTGTTCCCAAAGCGGGTTCATTGCAGCAGGTGTACGTACAAAACGGATATCTTTGGGTAATTTTTTCAACCAGCCCTGCATATGTGGTTCAAGCGCGAAACAGTGACCACAGCCATACCAGAAGAATTCACGTACCTCAATTTTGCCCGGTTTTTCGACTTTAACTGGTTTTGCAACCACCTGATAGTCCTGACCTGCCACAAAATTGGCCATAGCACTACCTGAAAAGTGCCAAAACAGATGCGGCAACAGCTCCTAAAAGGAATTTTTTCATTGGGATTATCGTCCTTTAAATCATAAGGAAGCAAAATAAGTTAACATTTTGCTTCCGGCCACATTAAGCTAGAGTTTTATTTAAATAAAGCTATTTAGTAATCATTAAATTAATTAAAATCTAAATCTAACACCAGCTCCATATAACCAACCTTTCTCAGAGTTTGATTCTATTTGCCACGACGTTTCATCATTACCTTTTGAATACTCATAGGCAATGTCGATATACGGCATGATCTTTTTACTGATTTCATAGCGAGTTTCAAACCCTGCGGTTGCACTGCTTAAACCAGTTTTTTTCGCATATTTAGAGTCATCACTAAAGATAGCATCCAACTCTAAATAAGGTTGAATAATCAACTTTTGCGTAATCAGAAAATCACGTTCCGTTTCTAGGCTAAAGCCCGCATAATTGTCTTTTCCCGCATAGAGATAAGCATCAGTTTCAAAGAAATATGGCGCCATACCATGTAAGCCAATCACCGCATCAACATTTTCTTCGGTGTCTTTGCGATGATCATTGAGTTCAACTTTTTCACTACGATAACGTGCACCAATCTGTGTATCCCAAAAGTCTGAAATCATACGGCTATATAAAAGTTTGGCATCATAATGTGCATCATGCGATTCTTCTTTATCGGCATGAATTTTAATAAAACCTTATTTTCATCTGTGCCAATACGGTTTCAAACTCTGACTTTAAATCACCTGTGCCATCTTCATTGACAAGCCACTTATTGTCCACTGTCGTAATCGCATAAATTTGCGCACCGTGTTCTGAGCGATGATCATAATGCGAACTCTGCTGAGCATTCGCATCTGGTACATGATGTAAATGATTAACCGTAGATGTTGCCTGATGTTGTGCCTGATTCATTTGGCTATGGTTCATTTGAGAGCGATCCATTTGCATCGGCTGATTTTGACTAGAAGATGTAGCAACTGTCATTTTTTCAGGCGCACTATGATCTTCACCATTATGTGCCAAACTCACTGCACTGACCATCAACAAAGAGCTTGCTAAAACAGTTTTAGAAAAAAGATTAATGGTGCGCATGTTGATCTCCTTTCTGTACTTTTTGATCTTGCTGTTTCTCTGTTGATTTGTGATGCATTGGCTGATGACCTGCATGTTGATGGTTCATCGGTGCTGAATGTGCAGCATGATTCATTTTCCCCATCATCTGCATGTGTTGTGCATGCTCTTGTGGAGAATGCTGTGAATGATCCATCTCAGACATCGCTTGATGATTCATTGATGGTACATTTTTTCCATCAGTCTGAGCAGTTGAATGATGCCCTTCGTGCGCCAAACTTAAGCTTGTTAAACTCAATACCGCAACAGAAAAAAACGCTTTAAATACAAAATTAGTGATGTGCATGTCCAGCTCCTTTTTGCTCAGTTACTTGGTGAGTTTGAGTCGAATTTGTACCTTGAATTGGCGTTGTAGACACTTGTTCATCGCTAACATTTGCCACGATCAACTTGTTCATCATTCCTGCACTCATGTGATACAACAAATGACAATGGATTGCCCATTCGCCCAACTCATCCGCAGTTAATAAAGCAGTCACTGTTTTACCCGGTGGTACAATCAATGTGTGTTTATTCGGCATATCTACCGACTCTTGACCATTCTCCAACTGCATAAACATGCCATGTAAATGCATGGGGTGCGCCATCATACTGTCATTAATAAATTTGATACGGATACGCTCGCCATACTTCACTTTTAATGGCTCAGCATCGCTGAATTTTTTACCGTTAATCGTCCAAATATAACGCTCCATAGTACCGCCCAAACGCACTACTAATTCACTGCTAGCTTCACGAGTATCTTTTTGCGGTTCTAAAGATTTTAAATCACTATATTGCAAGGCTTTATTGCCCGCAGGTGTAGATGCATTTGCCCAACCATAAACCACTTGATCATTTTCTTGTGGTTTTGCTGTGCCATGCTGTGAATGATCCATTTTCGAGTGATCCATGCCTTGCATATTGCCGTGGTTCATTTTCGAATGATCCATTCCTGCATGATCACCGCCACCATGTCCCATATCTTCCATGGTCAAAAGTGAGCGTGGACGTGGTGCAGGCATATGAATGCCATGTGTCATAGGATTTAATTCATTGTGCAGTGTACCAATCGCATAGCCTGCACGGTCAATTGACTCAGCTTCAATTTGATAATGTCCGCCTTTGGGCTCCACAATCACATCATAAGTTTCAGCTGTGCCAATACGAAACTCATCCACAGCAACAGGTTTTACAGGCTGACCATCAGCACTGACCACAGTCATTTTCAAGTTAGGAATACGGACATCGTAGAAAGACATCGCAGATGCATTCACAAAACGTAGGCGAATTTTTTCATTCGGTTTAAACATTCCTGTCCAATTTTGTTCAGGTGTTTTGCCATTAATGAGGAAGGTATAACCTGTAACATCCGACATGTCGGTTTTTAGCATACGCATCTGATTCCACATTTTGCGGTCAGACCATGTCGCTTTTATGCCATCACGTTTAACCTGCTTCCAAACATCACCCAAGGTTTCACGCTGATCTTGATAATATTCAGCTGAAATTTTAAGATCTTTCTGAATTTGATCACTGGTTTTTTCATGAAAATCTGACAACATCACCACATAGTCACGTTCAGCTTTTTCATGTGCTGCCAATGGTGTTTTACCTTTTGGATAAATCACAAAAGAACCATATAAGCCGTCCTGTTCCTGTCCTTTAGAATGAGCGTGATACCAATAAGTCCCGCTTTGGCGAATCTTGAATTTATAAACATACTCGCTTTGAGGCTTAATACCGTTAAAACCATTAAATCCCGGTACACCATCCATAATGCCCGGCAACAACAGTCCGTGCCAATGAATAGAAGAATCTTGGTTTTTTAAATTATTTTTCACGCGAATGATGGCTTCATCACCCTCTTCAAACTCAAGCAAAGGCGCAGGAAATTGACCATTTACGGTAATGCGCTTTACAGGCTTTCCAGTTGGGCTGACCACTGCTTCATCAATAACAAGCTGATATTCACGCACTTCGGCAAAAACCAAAGGCGACGATGCAAAACAAATACCTGCTAATAGGTACGAACTAATTTTATGAGACATAACTTAACCTTAATTTTTGAAAAATAAATAAATTTTAAAAAAATTGGTTAAATTTTAGGAGGACGTGAAATTTCTTGCCAATACCCATTTAGATATTGGTTGGGGTAATAAAAATTAGGCTGATCTATAGAATAGAAGGTATCTAGGGGATCTAGCGAGCTTTGCAAAGAATGAAGACATGAGATCTGTGTCTGGCAGGATAAGCTAGAACATTCCTGACACTTTTTGTGATCTATATTCTGATTAAGAGCTAAATGATTATGGCAATCGGTATTCGTCTGTACTTCGTGATTAATACCATGTTGAGTGACTTGCTGTGCTTGATCTAAACAATGATCTTGGCTCATTTCAGTTTGCATATTGATATGCATTATCTTTGGCACTGTTGCAAATAACCACGAATGGTAAGCTGAAGACTGTTTTAGCTAAAGGTGCAGCATATGAATCCTTTCCATGGTCGGCATTTTCAGGGC
>NZ_FMYK01000008.1 GCF_900096915.1 Acinetobacter marinus | reverse complement strand
TAAGTCATTGTTTATCAATAATTTTTAATCTGCATCTCCGCCGATAGGTGCGCATTCTACACCATTCCAAAACCAACGCAACCCCATTTCTTATTCTTTTTTATCGGGTGCGTATTTAATGTTCATTTTGCCACTTTAGCGCTCAATTCTACGCCAATTTTTCTATTTTTTGGCTTTATGCTGTGTCTGGCTGATCAAGATAAGCCAAGAGCATGCTGAATAATTCTGTTTTTAAGCGGGCTTCTTCAATCATAAACTGATTGTGGCTCACAAAGCGCATCATCGTGAATAGGGTGCTGTTGATAATGACAAATGATTTATGCTTCAAGGTTTCAAAACTCCAGTGGCTATAAAAGCGATTAAAAACATAGATGCCGACCTCATAAAAGTGTTTTTCGAGTATTTGTGCTGGTTTGGTTTCAGTGTATTCGTGCCAGTTTTTTAGGATTTC
Organism: Acinetobacter marinus; assembly: GCF_900096915.1. Lineage (GTDB taxonomy): Bacteria > Pseudomonadota > Gammaproteobacteria > Pseudomonadales > Moraxellaceae > Acinetobacter > Acinetobacter marinus. Next base: position 94,422 of record NZ_FMYK01000008.1, on the reverse strand, counting down.
TATGAGAAAGCCTTGGTCTGCTTTAAGCGACTCAAAGCCGAACTCAATGCTACTTCGAATCACTTCTTGAATAGATTTATGTTGTTCTTCGATCACTAAGGCTTTGAACGCCAATCCCAGCTTTTCACTTTTACGCAGTAGCAACTCAGCAATAATTTGTTCTTTATTTTCAAAATATTGATAGATAGAACCGACACTGACACCTGATATTTCAGCAATTTTAGGTGTTGTTGTATGTTGCACGCCATGTCGACTAATACAGCGCAAAGTCGCATCCAAAATATCATCAACGATGCGCTTGGCACGCTGTTGTTGCGGTCTTTTTCTCATATCTTCCCTGCTTTCATTGTATGGCTTCTGCCATTTTCGCTACGCATTTCTTGGGTTCATCAATTTCCTTTTGATAATGCGAATTGAATGCAAATAAATATTCATATTAGCATATGATTAAAACGTATACAGAGTAAAAAGTCATGTCACCAACCTCTCCGACTCGTCTGATTGCATTTGAGCATACTCAACATAGTAATTGGTTCACGCAGATTTTAAATCACCTTTGCGATGCACCAGTTCAGCCCAATTATGCTGAGCATTGCCAGATCGGACGGGATTTAAATGTTGGCGACTCACCTATGGATGCGGTCATTGAATGGGTGATGCAGGCGCCTAAAGTTCGTCGTAAATGCTTTGAAATTGCACTATTTCAAGGCTTTGATCATTTACCAGATGATGTGACTGGGTTGCAGGCGGATGGTATCGAGATTCTATATGATTTTTTTGCGCACCTAGAGCAAACACCCGCTTGGCTTGATCCGCAAAAAATTAACAATGCCGTTCAATTTACCCATCGTCTTGGTATCAATAATGGTTTTATTTTGCGTGATGTCTCTTTGATGGCAGGTTATTTATTTCCTGGTTTCAATCAACCTCTGGTGATGACTGGTGCACTGAAACAACAGGTCAATGTGCGTTTGGCTGAAACGACAAAATGGTGGATTGATATTACTGAAATGAATGGCTTGCAACGCTTTAATGCAGGCTTTACTTCAACGATTTATGTGCGATTTATCCACGCTTTAGTCCGTCATCAATTAAAAAAATCTGATCGTTGGGACAGTCAAACATGGGGTGTCCCGATCAACCAATATGATCTTGCAATGACCAATATTGCCTTTTCAAGTGTGGTGCTATTGGGTATTCGTGCTTTGGGCATTTTTCCAAATCAAAGCGAGGTCGATGATTATTTACATTTCTGGCGCTACGTTGGCTGGCTCATGGGTGTGGAAGAACATTGGGCTGTACAAAAGGAATCCGTGGCTTGGCGCTGGCTGTATTGGCTACAATTCTCACATCCTGCTGCTGATCAGTCCAGCTCAGCGTTAGGGCGCAGTTTATCGAAAGAACCTTTCTATCGAGAATATCTTCACTTTAGTCCTTTACAACAAAAACTCGCTTATCGACAGCATTTAGAAATTACGCAGTTTTTCATTGGTAAAAAGCGCATGCAAAACCTTGGCTTAGACACTCGCCCTGCCTCATGGTTTGCCTACTACTTACTCATTCGTAATTTGATTTTGTATACGGGCGCCAAACATAGCCCCAAACTGCATCAGTATTTACAAAATCAAGGTCGGCGCATGCAGAAGATGGGCTTGGCACTGTATCAACGTCCAAACAAGTCCCACGATCGGGATAAACCGCCTCGCAAGCAACTTGCCAGCATGCACCAGTAACCATCTTATGAACGCATCTATACGAAAGGTAACCGCTATAGCACGCCTGAATCTTTGCTCCACACCAAGATTTTCGTGGTCGACTCCTGAACGACCTCATTATTTTGATTTATGGTTTGGCTAAATAGCGTGATAATGCCTTGATTCGGCTTCGACTGTGAACGGCGCAAATCGGTAATTTCAGACTGAACATGTAATACATCATTCGGTCTGGTCGGACGCTTCCATTGTACATCCGCACCAAACCCAACCAAACCGCCCGCTACAGGGAAGCTCTCCACCCAAAGGCGCATGGTAATTGCGGCAGTCTGCCATCCGCTACCCGCCAACCCCTGAAATACAGGGTGTGCCGATGCCGCTTGATCATCTAAGTGAAAAGGTTGCGGATCGTAAGCTGATGCGAATTGCTTGATATTGTCTTCGGTTAGCGTGTATTCACTGCTTCGATAGGTTTGACCCACTGCCAAATCTTCTAAATATAATTTTTCCATGTATTTATCTCCTGTATTTGCGTTCTCATCATAGTAGAAAAAAGCGGAAATTTCGAGCCTCTTTAATCCACCAACACGCCATGCATTATCTCAACGGTTGTATTTGCGATTGCATCCTATTCTCGTCACGATTTTGTCATTTTATCCTGATATTTTAAACGCTTATTTCTGGGGGGGGTGACATGATGATCCATTTAAGTGATTATAAGCGAACTGATGCAGGAAATTTAGAACTCACGCAGCGCCAGCAAAAGCTCAATGCACGCACTCGTACCCTGCTGTTATTACTCGAAAAAGATGAACTAAAACAACTCAGCTTCGACGCACGTGGAAAAATCGCAAGTACTGAAAATTTTCAAAATTTATTAGATTTAGGGCTCATTATCAATATTGCAGGATCAGAGACAGCATCTATTATTCCGTCTAGTCCTAGTGCGACAAACGCATCTCAACAACTCATTCAAAAAGCACATGCATCCAATCACATTGATAAATTAGATTCAGAGAAATTCAGCGCAAATCAATCGACAAGTCACATTACCAAATCCAGCACCAATATTCAGTCTGACACAGCTCAAGCACAGCCAGAAGCGCCCTCGCCATTTAAAGCACCAACAATAATTAAGCAGCATGAAAATAACTTAGCCGAGCATGATGTAGCTAAAGATCAACACAGTGAAAAAGCGAAAATACACACCATCGGTTTTGATGAGGTGAAAACTTTGATGCAACACACTTTACAGCAATATGCGGGCTTGATGGCAAAGCGTTTGGTCGTTGCGATCGCAGAAGCAGAAAGCACCCAACAACTTCGCCAGCATCAAAGTAAATGGCTCACTTCATTATTTGAAACACGCATCAGTCGCCAACAACTCAATGAACTCTTGGCGGTGATTAATGCCAGTCTGGAACAGATCGATCAGAATGCGATGGCGAGTTAATTGCGGTTGTACATCAGTAAAAATGTTTTTAAGCAATAAAAAATGCCTTAAAGCATAGTGAGCTTGAAGGCATTTCGTTGAACGTCTAGTTTGAAAATCTAGAAAAAGTTTGAGCCGAAACTCAAACTTTTTTGCGTGCAAAATTATAAATCACCAAGACAATAATCGCACCAATCACCGAGAAGATGAAGCCTGCCGCTTCGTTGGCAGAGTACCAACCAAGTAAACGCCCTGCATAGGTCGCCAATAACGATCCGCCTATACCCAGCAACGTGGTCACAATAAAGCCTGCTTTATCGTCGCCTGGATGCAGTGCCCGTGCAATCAAACCAGCGATAAAACCAACAATAATAGCCCAAATCAGTGATAGCATACTGCTACTCCCTTGTCTTTGTTTTCATTTATTATTTATCGACAATATGTAGGAATATATGGTGTCTTTGGGCGCTTTATGTAGCGATATTGTGCAACCGAATTACTCAATACCCAGCACATGACCAATGTATGGCAGATGACGATATTTCTGTGCATAGTCCAGACCATAACCGACAATAAATTTGTCTGGAATTTCAAAACCGACATATTTCACAGGGATATTGATGATACGGCGAGACGGCTTAGAAATCAACGTGCAAATTTCAATGCTGTGTGGTGAGCGTGTTTGAAGAATTTCAACGACTTTGCTCAAGGTATAGCCTGAGTCAATAATATCTTCGACAATTAATACATCTTTGCCAGCAATCTGACCATCTAAGTCTTTGAGAATTTTTACATCACGAGTCGATGACGTGCCACTCCCATAGCTCGATGCAGTCATAAAGTCGAGTTCATGTGGAATTTCGACCTGACGACACAAGTCCGCCATAAAGATGATACTGCCACGCAGTAAACCGATTAAAACCAACTCCTTATTATTATTCTTATAGTCTTGGTTGATTTGCGCTGCAAGCTCATAAGTGCGTTCTTGGATCTCATCAGCCGAGATCATAACTTCCATTTGCGTAACTTGTGACATGGATAGATAGCCATACGAATGTAAAGCAGTTTATTTTAAACAAACTAGATGACGAAATCTAATCTTTCTGCTGTGTGAATATGCAAATTCTGCAAAAAAATGGATACAGGTCATCATAATCAACGCATCAAGATAGCCAAGGAGTGATCATGCGAGTGAGTTTATGATGCTTGACTTTCATCCAATGCGCACAATGGGTTATGCTCAGCACAATCAGATCATGATCACGCAACAATCAGAAAAATAGAGGACAAAAATGAGCAAAGCCCTGCAATATTCTAGCGTTTTCTTACTCTTAGGCGCACTATGTGCTTGCCAACCCAAAGCGGAAACACCTGCGACCCCTAAAAAAGAATCAGCGACAAAAACAACGACTTCAGGGCAAAGTGAGATCACTTCGACTGAAGAAAAGCGCAACTGTACTCAGCTCAGTCAAGCCATGACCGACATTGATGCAAAAAGTACGGTTGAGGCGCTAGACACGGTAAATACCCAACTCAAACAATGCCTGCCTCAATCAGAGCAAGCCCAACGCATGGCATGGATGGATGCATCAAGCGCAATGTATCAGCGCTTTTTAACGGGTGATCCAATACAGCTACAAAAATATGAGGCGTTTGAGCAATACGGACTCAGCCTGTTAGAGGCAAATCAAGGCAATGCGCATGACCCGAGCAAACCCTTTCCAAATAAAGGCGATGAACAGTTATTTAAAAAACTCGCAGTTCGGGATCAATATCTGCTCACACATCAAGGACAAGCCTACATTGAGCTACATTATCAAGGTGAAGGCATGTTTACCTTTCGGCGAAATCCAGCCTATCTAAAAGACATTTTTGCTAATGCGCTCCCCGAAGACCAGCGTGTTTTTATCACTCACATGGCAGAAGATAATGCAACGCTACTTTATAATGATGCAGCGATTTCCATATCGTGGGCGGAATTAGTTGAACGCGCTCTATTTTGGGAAAGTTATCTGAAGAAATATCCGAAAAGCCCGTATAAAACCGATGCCAATCGCTTGTTTAAAGAATATCAATTTTTGATTTTTGTCGGCACAGATAACTCGCCTGTATCGGATGAATTTAGCACTGATGCATGGATCGATGAAGATGCACTCAAACAGATTAAAGCATTGGCAAAGCGCCCAAACACGGCACTGGCAAAGCAGGCACAAACCTTTTTAAAGTTCATTGAGACCACACCGACGGCACGTCGAGCGCAATATCCTGTCACCGATGTCGATCAAGAAGGCTATGAGAAATCTTCTATTAGCATTGCGCATGAACAACTGCGAAAGGCGCTCAATCTGCGCTCACCGTGGAATGATGAGCATGGCTACCGTGAATGTCATGAAGATGCGCTTTGCTATGATGTGCGCTATTAACACCTTAGCAACGATTATGCAGAGAAAATAGCCAAGCAAATTTTTGAAATTCTGTTACTCTTTGAAGCATTGCTTGACGGAGCGCGAGTAAGCACTCGCTGAGATCGTATTAAGTCTTTAATCATGGCTTCAGAATGGAAAATTTTTGAAGTTAAAAGAGTTTAAATACGAGTACCGTTGAACCTGATCAGGTTAGCACCTGCGTAGGAATCAAGCTCGCTAATCCACTGAAAATGTATGATAAATTTCTTTATCACCTGCGTATTTTCTATCGCTGTTTTAGTTCTGCTTGATTCGTGATTGTTCTGCCAAAGGATACAGCCATGAACCAACTCTCGAATCTCAATTCATCATCAAGTTCAACCGCTCAAAATGAAATTAACGCACGGCACGAACAAGATGCCAAAGATTTAACCCGCATTTTACCTGCTTCACAAAAAGTCTATGTCGAAGGCTCACGCAGTGATATTCAAGTGCCATTTCGTGAAATCACCCTCACCGATACCCCAACAGGCTTGGGCGGTGAAAAAAATCTACCGCTTCGTGTTTATGATACTTCTGGTGTCTATACCGATCCAAATGTAAAAATTGATTTAAATAAAGGCTTGCCATCGATCCGCCAAACGTGGATTGAAGAACGTGATGATAGTGAAAAGCTAGACAGTTTAAGCTCAAAATTCGGTCAAGAACGCCTCAAAGACATTCGTACCGCTGAAATTCGTTTTGCGCATATTCAAAATCCTCGCCGTGCAAAAATTGGCAAAAACGTCAGCCAAATGCACTATGCCAAGCAAGGCATTATCACGCCTGAGATGGAATATATTGCGATCCGTGAAAATCAGCGTCAACGTGACGGTGTAGACATGCGTCAGCACGCAGGACAAAACTTTGGTGCAAAAAATTTAACCGAAATTACCCCTGAATTTGTCCGTCAAGAAGTGGCTGAAGGTCGAGCGATTATTCCTGCCAATATCAATCATCCTGAATGCGAACCGATGATTATTGGGCGCAACTTTTTGGTGAAAATTAACGCCAATATCGGTAACTCTGCGCTTGGCTCAAGCATTGATGAAGAAGTGGCAAAAATGACGTGGGCGACCCGTTGGGGCGCAGACACCATCATGGATTTATCGACAGGTAAAAATATCCATGAAACCCGTGAATGGATTATCCGTAACTCACCTGTACCGATTGGTACTGTGCCGATTTATCAAGCCTTAGAAAAAGTCGATGGCGTCGCAGAAGACCTGACTTGGGAAATTTTTAAAGACACGCTGATTGAGCAAGCTGAACAAGGCGTGGACTATTTCACCATTCATGCAGGCGTATTGCTACGCTATGTGCCGATGACGGCAAATCGCTTAACAGGTATTGTGTCACGTGGTGGTTCAATCATGGCACAGTGGTGTCTTGCCCATCATGAGGAAAACTTCCTGTATACCCATTTCGATGACATCTGCGAAATCATGAAAGCCTATGACGTGTCATTCAGCTTAGGTGATGGTTTACGCCCAGGCTGTATCCAAGATGCCAATGATGAAGCGCAATTTAGCGAGTTGAAAACTTTGGGCGAACTCACGCACCGTGCATGGGAACATGATGTGCAAGTGATGATCGAAGGACCGGGGCACGTGCCGATGCACATGGTCAAAGAAAATATGGACTTGCAACTTGAAGTCTGTAAAGAAGCACCGTTCTATACCCTTGGACCACTGACCACTGACATCGCACCGGGTTATGACCACATCACCTCAGCCATTGGTGCAGCGATGATTGGTTGGTACGGTACGGCAATGCTGTGCTACGTGACACCAAAAGAGCATCTCGGTCTGCCAAATAAAAAAGACGTCAAAGACGGCATTATCACCTATAAAATCGCAGCGCATGCCGCCGATTTGGCCAAAGGTCATCCAGGTGCACAGGCGCGTGACAATGCGCTGTCTAAAGCACGTTTTGAATTCCGCTGGGAAGATCAGTTCAATCTGGCACTCGATCCTGATACGGCTCGAAGCATGCACGATGAAACCATGCCGAAAGAAGCGCACAAATCTGCGCATTTCTGTTCGATGTGCGGACCGAAATTTTGTTCGATGAAAATCACACAAAATGTCAGAGATTACGCAGCTCAGCAAGAAACTGACGCAGAGCGTGAACAAGGTCTACAGCAGATGAGTGAAGAATATCGACAGCAGGGCAAATCTCTCTACCAAAAGGTTTGATCTTTTCCAAATCGCCATATAGGCTTATAAGTGTCGAATTTTGATGTATTTATAAGCCGATGTCGAAAACCTCTTTTTTTTCAGAACGGTTTTACCAAGCACGTTTTAGCCATGATGATGTTGAAGTCCTAGATCGACAACAACGTTATCGTGGTTTTGTGTCTGTAGAAAGTTTAACGCTTCGTCATCGCCTATTTGCCAGCCAAGATTTTGGCACAGTGATTCAACGTGAAATTGTGCGTCGTCGTGAAGCGGCGGGGGTCATCGTGCATGATCCTGCCTTGCAGAAATTTCTATTGATCGAGCAGTTTCGTGCAGGTGCGCTCAATGCAAAAAGCACACCATGGCAATTAGAAATTATCGCGGGGCTAATCGATGACGGTGAAGATGCTGCGACTTGTTTGCAACGTGAAGCACTGGAAGAAGCAGGCTGTGCCATCTCACAATTAGAATTACTCTATCGCTATCACCCGTCGACGGGTGCCAGCGATGAAATCTACAATCTCTATGTCGCCACCGCTGATCTCAGTCAAGCAGGTGGAGTACATGGTGAGGTCTCGGAAGGCGAAGACATTTTGGTGCATGTATTTGACTATGCACAGCTTGATGAGCTGATGCAGAGTGATCGTCTGAGCAATGCCTCACTGATCATTGCTCTGCAATGGTTGCAGTTTTACTTATTTAAGCAACATCAATTGCATCATCTCACAGCTCCAGTCACGGAGGGATCTTGATGAATCAATCTGTCCCACCCAAGCGATTTGATTCGCAGCGCCCTTTTCACATCCTACAAATCAGCGACTGCCACCTCATGTCTGACCCAAATCAGACTTTTGCAGGTATTTTGCCACTGAAATCTTTGCAAGCGGTGCTGGCACATGCCACACAGCATGTTGCCTTTGACTGCATTCTCAACACAGGCGACATTGCGCAAGAGCCTGTTCCAGAGGCATATCATCTGTATTTGGAAACGGTCAAACAGTTAAAGCGCCCGCATTACTGGGTTCGTGGCAATCATGATGAAAATCAAAACTTTCCATCCCTCAATCAAGATGATCATCCCAATGTGATTTTGGCGGGTAACTGGTGCATTATTCTTTTGAATAGTCAGGAAAATCATCAAGTTTCAGGGCATATTGATGGCTATGATCTTGAGCAACTTGAGCAACTGCTCACCAAATATCAAGATTTTCACGTTTTGCTGGCGCTTCATCACAACACCTTTGACGTGGGCTGTGCATGGTTAGCCCCACACCAACTGCAAAATAGTGCGCAATTCGTTGCCTGTATTGAACGACATCGCAATGTCCGCGCCGTGATTTCTGGGCATGTGCATCAAGAGTTTCATTATCAACATGGGCAAACCACGTTCTTGTCCTGCCCCTCGACCAGCATTCAATTTAAGCCGCATAGTGCAGAATTTCGCTTAGATGATCTGCCACCTGGCTATCGTACCTTGGCGCTGTATCCTGATGGACATTTTGAAACTGCGGTACATCGTATCGACGCACAAATCGGTGCTGTCGATATGGAACTCAAATCCTATTAAGCCCTTCGCTTCCCGTTTCAAATTCGACGATAATGTGTCGAATTTGCGATTTTTTGATCAATACATTCTGATTAAAAGCATACTAACTCCTTGTTTTTAATCAATTGACCATCCTCGCCATATTTATACACGTTTTGGGACTACCATCTTTTGCAAAAAATCTATATGATGTGCGCCCGAGTAATATTCAGGCAAGTCGATCGTAAACTACTTGCTTTTTACCTCACTTTTTGCGTATAGATATACACTAGTTCGATGAGGAATGCCCCGAATGGCGAATCAAGACCAAACTCAATTGGAAGATGTAAAAGATGTGGCAACTGCGGAGAAAGCTGCTGCCAAACGTCCACGTAAAGCAAAAGCGAAAACCACAGAGATGGCAAGCGCTGCGAGCCTATTCGGTTTTGCGCCATATCAAGAAAAGAAAAATGAAGAATATATGTCTGAAGGACAGCTTGATCATTTTCGTAAAATCTTAGAAGCATGGAAAGCAGAACTGATGTCTGAGGTGGATCGCACCTTAAACTCGATGCAAGATGAATCTTCGGCGTTGCCTGATGTCAATGACCGTGCCACGCAAGAAGAAGAATTTGCGATTGAACTGCGTACCCGTGATCGTGAGCGCAAGTTGATTCGTAAAATCGAGCAATCTCTGCAAGCGATTCAAGATGAAGATTATGGCTTCTGCGAAACCTGTGGTATCGAAATCGGTCTACGCCGTCTAGAAGCTCGTCCAACTGCGACTTTGTGTATCGACTGCAAAACGCTTGCAGAGATCAAAGAGAAGCAAAATAACGGTTAATCATGCTGTTCAATAATCCTCCCCCAACCCCTCCTTTACAAAAGGAGGGAGGTAACAGGATGGATTATGTGGGTAGGTTTGCGCCATCACCCACAGGACCACTACACTTCGGCTCGTTGATCACCGCATTAGCGAGCTACTGCGAAGCCAAATCCAATCAAGGACGATGGCTAGTTCGTATCGAAGATACCGACATTCCCCGCATTTATCCCGACAGCGAACAGCACATTCTACGCTGTATCGATGCATTTGAATTTGCGCCTGATGGCGAGATTCTCTTTCAAAAAGATCGCCTTGAAATTTATGAAGATGTTTTAGCGCAACTGAAATCTCAACACCATATTTACGCCTGCCAATGTACCCGAAAAATGCTCGGCAGTAATGCCATCTATGCAGGGACATGCCGAGATTTAAACCTCGATTTTGCCAATCAAGCCATCCGCTTAAAAGTGAACGACCAAACCACCTGCTTTGATGATCCCCTACAAGGTCGACAATGTAGCAACTTGGCGGAAGATCTGGGCGATTTTGTGCTGAAACGCCGTGATGGCATCATTAGTTATCAATTAGCGGTAGTGGTCGATGATTATTTGCAAGGGGTGACCCATGTGGTGCGAGGTGCGGACTTGCTGGACAACACCGCACGTCAAATCTGGCTAGGGCGTTGTCTAGGCTATCCTGAGCTGAATTATTTACATCTACCACTGGCGATGAATGCCGATGGACGCAAGCTGTCTAAACAAAACTTTGCACAGCCACTTGATCCAAACAATGCCTCAGCATTGCTCTCCCAAGCAGCACAAGCACTTAATCAGCTCCCGCTTGATCTAGACCGTCCATCCACCATGTTGGCGCAAGCGGTAGCTCAGTGGAAACTTGAGCGCATTCCACACAGCATGACCTTGTCGCAAGTTTATCAATAACGAAAATTCGATATTGGATGAGTAAACGCTTTTTAATTCGTAGAAACGTCAGTCGCATTGTTCGAGGGCATGAGGAATATATTCCGCAAGATTTAGTAAAGTGGCGTTCTACAAGGTATTAGATTAATTTTGGTGTATGACCGAGTTTGCGACTGACAAAATGGCTTTGCCTACTTTCCCCGAAAGGAAAGTAGGTCGAACCGAAGGTTAATTACAGGGTAATAAGTTTAAACAACAAGATCTTGGTTAAGATATTTTCATACTCTTGATGATATATTTTAAGTTCATCAAGTATCGGTTCGTAGCTCTGCTTTGCCCTTGGTATCTTTATCAATACGGAACATCACCCCGATCATAAAGGCGCAAATTAACAACGATGAACCACCATAACTAATAAATGGCAAAGTCAGTCCTTTGGTTGGAATCAAGCCCATATTCATGCCTGCATTCACGCAGATTTGTAATAGGAAAATCACCGAAATACCATATGCCAAATAACCACTACGATAATGTCCATTCGCCAGCGCACGATGCCCAATACGCATACAACTTGCCAGCATCAAAAACGATAAACTAAAGATAATGCTAATGCCGAAGAAACCCAATTCTTCACCAGTCACAGCCAGCATAAAGTCGGTATGTGCTTCAGGCAAATACGATAACTTCTGCACGCTATGCCCAAGCCCCGTACCAAACCATTCACCACGACCAAAGGCTATCAAACTCTGCGCCAATTGATAGCCATCGCCTTGCGGGTCTTGCCACGGATCACTAAACGACATCAAACGGCGATAACGATAAGGCTCAATCACGATAAACATCGCCAGCAATGCCACCACCACGCCAAACAGCACCATAAATGCCCGTGTCGGCGCACCTGCCAAAAAGAACACGGTAAACATGGTCATGATAATCACCGCGGACGCCCCCAAATCAGGCTCAAGCATGATCAAACCGACTGTAGTACCGACAGGAATACAGAGCCGTACAAAGCTGGAAAAGCTCTCTCGCACCTCACCACCACGACGCACCACATAATCTGCGGTAAACACGGTCATGGCGAATTTGGCAAACTCCGACGGCTGGAAGGTAAATCCCGCCAGACTCAGCCAGCGTGTGGAACCATTAACATCTCGCCCGATCACCAGTACCAATAACAGCAAAATCAGCGTCACAATCCATAACAAAATCGGGGCTTTGCCAAACCAGTTTTTCAACTGAAAGTTATAGGCGGCAATCCCTGCGATAAATGCCAAGACAATATATAAGGCATGCCGTGAGACATAGTGAAATGGATTTTCATGTAACAGCTCAGCATAGGGCATCGATGCCGACGCCACCATCACCGTACCGATACATAGCAGACTCAGCACACAAAACAATAAAGTATTGCGTGCCGTCACTTCCGCAGGTAAAAACGCCAACAGCCGATTAAACCCGAGATCGATCCGATGTTGCATCCACTGTAGCTTGGGATAGATAAACTCTTTCATAGCGATGTTTTATTTCACTTGGTTATTTCACTTAGTTATTGCAATGCACTTGATGTCAATTTCACAGTTGTCCAACGCATTGTACAAATTGCTCACCACGATCATTATAGCTCTTGAACATATCAAAACTTGCACAGGCTGGCGAGAGCAATACCGCATCGCCCTGCTCGGCATGACTTTGCGCTTCTTTGACCGCAGCTTTTAAGCTCGTGGCAAAACTCACCTCAATACCCGACGCCAACGCACTGGCAATCTTATTAGCATCTTCCCCAATTAACACCACATGGCGAGCATATTGTGATAATGCATTGGATAATGGTTTGAAATCTTGCCCTTTACCCTGACCGCCAAGAATCGCCACGACTTTGGCTTGATTTGGCTGAAGTGCCTGACCTAAACCATTAATCGCCGCAAGTGTTGCGCCGACATTGGTGCCTTTGGAATCATTATAGTAGCGCACACCTTGCTTCTCATCGACATATTGGCAACGATGTTCCAAGCCTTTGAAATGTTTAATGGTGTCGAGCATCACTTCTAATGGCAAACCCACTGATTCTCCTAAAGCTAAACACGCCAAAGCATTCGCCACGTTGTGACTACCCTGCATATACATCTCACTGCTATCGAGCAAACGTGTCGTGCCTTTTGCCAAGAACATTTTACCCTGACTATCACGCAGTACGCCATATTGCTTGAGATCAGGCGCATTCAAACCAAAACTGAGAAATGGAATATTGTCCGCTACCAATGGACGAGTCAGTCCATCATCACGGTTAAAGACAAAGCTCTGACAACCTTGGAAAATGCGATGCTTCGCTGCATGGTAGCCGACCATATCGCCATGTCGATCCAAATGGTCTTCACTCATGTTCAGCACGACAGCGACAGTAGCACCGAGATGCGTAGTGGTTTCGAGCTGAAAACTGGATAATTCTAAAACGATCATTTCAGGATCATCTTGTAATAAATCCAAGGCAGGACAACCGAGATTGCCACCGACAGCAACTTTCTTCCCTGCATTTTTTGCCATCTCGCCGACCAATGTGGTCACGGTACTTTTGGCATTCGAACCTGTAATGGCAATGATCGGCACCTCGGTCGCACGACGTAAGAGCTGAATATCACTAACCACTGGAATGCCTTGTGCAATCGCCGCTTGAATCTCAGGAAGCTGTGGCGCAAGTCCAGGACTGAGAATAATTTCTTCTGCTTGTAAGAGTAACTCTTGATCTAGCACACCAAAACTTTGACGAATCTCGGCAGGAATCTGCTCAATGCCCGGCGGCGTCGGTCGTGAATCGGTCACAGCGACTTGATAGCCCTGCTGATGCAAATAATTCACTGCAGAAACTCCAGAGATTCCAAGTCCTGCGACTACTTTTAATCCGCCACGTTGTATCAGCATACCGCTTCCAAATTGTGAAAATTTAAACTGGCAAAATGGTAGCACTTTGTGACGTGGATTGCTGTGCTTAGCAACGGATTTAGGGCGTTTTTTTGTATATTCCTGCGTCGTCGCATATTAAATGCAATGATACAGAATCACCACCAATACACTGGATACTTTTTCTGTCCTGCCAAACGATGACAAAAATAAGTAATCAGCACAATCATCACCGAACCAATCAAAACAGGATGAATTAAGAACGACCAAGATGCATGTAGACTAAAAATTAACAATGGATTGGCACCTGCGGGTGGGTGCGTCACTCTCAGGATTTGCATCGCAATGATTCCAAGTGCCACAGCCAACGCCGTACTCCATAGCGCTTCCCCAAAACTGTGTAGCATCAACAAACCGATCAACGCCGTAATCACATGCCCACCGATAATGTGCCTTGGCTGTGCCAAAGGAGACTCTGGTAGTGCAAATGCCAGAACACAGGTCGCACCAAATGGCGCCATGATCCATAAGGTCTGATGGACTTGCGTGAGTGCGACTAATACAGCAATACAGGCAAAACTGCCTAAAAATGCCACCATAATCGCCTGCCATGGCGCTCGTGCTGGCGCAGCTGATGGTTTAATTCGCATGATTATTTCTCTACAATAAAGCGATATTGCAAAAGTATACCGATTGGTATACTTGTGTCAAGAAAATACTTGAATAGGTGCTTTGTGGACAAAAAACCATTATTTTTACAGCAGGCTTGGCAACTGTTTAATCGTGTCGGTTTTCATGCGACTAGCATCGAAGAATTACGTGAGCAATTGGGCATCACAAAAAAAACCTTATATCGCTATTTTGAAAGCAAAGAGCAACTGATTATTGAAGTACTTCAGTATCGTGATGATGTGTTTTTACAGCAGATGCAACAGGCGCTATCGACACATACGGGGCAGTCAGCCATCCTTGCTTATCTTGATTTTATTGAACATTGGGTACAACAGACTGATTTTTGTGGCTGTAGTTTTATCAATGCCAGTGCTGAATATAGTCAACATGAAAGTGAACAACATCAGATCGCCAAAACGCATAAAGCGCATGTCAAAGCATTGCTTGCCAAGCATGATATCGCCGAACCTCAGCTGACCCAAATTTTTCTCTTAGGGGAGGGTTTGATTGTACAAAATCAAGTATCAGGCTATCAGGCTCGAGATTTTGAGGTTGCACGGCAGATGATGGACGCATTGCGTAGTTAAGCATTGAAACTATAACTTTAAAGCATCAATCACCATTCTCAGTGCGGGTGTGACATTGCGGTGCGGATAATATAGAAAAGTCCCCTCAAAACGACAACTATAGACCTTCAATACCTGTATCAACTGCCCTTGATCAAGCGCATCAGCGACCAAATCTTTAGGCACATAAGCCAAACCCAAGCCGAGCTTTGCGGCAGCAGCTTCCATATAACTATCGGCAAAGACCCATTGCCCCACAGGATCATGGTAAACCGATTGATCATTAACAATAAATTCCCATTGGTAATTTTTGCCATCGGCAAACTGATAAGCGATACACGGATGATCTTGCAAATCTTGCGGTGTCTTAGGAAATCCATAGCGGCGAAAATGCGCTGGTGTAGCCACAGCCACCATTTCCATATCTTCCGTCAATCGAACGGCAATCATGTTGTCACTGACATCATCACCTAAGCGCACACCTGCATCGAATTGCTCAGTGATGATATCAACAAAACGATTTTCACTGATCAACACTAATTTGATCTCAGGATATTGCTGTTGAAATGCAGACAACCTCGGTAGCAAGACCTTGTCAATGGCGTGTTGACTGGCATTAATTCGAACCGTACCTGAGGGTGTATCCCGATAATCAGCCAGCATCGATAGACTCTGATCCAATGCTTGAAAGCTGTCGTGGGTAGTTCGATAAAGCTGTTCTCCTGCTTGCGTCAGTGACATCTTGCGGGTCGTCCGTGTGAATAACTGCACTCCCAAGTCTTTTTCTAAGGCTCGAATGGTTCGGCTGACACTAGACTGCGCCACATTGAGTTTGGTTGCTGCTTTGGTAAAACTGCCCTCACGTGCAACCAGCATAAAAGTATGCAAATCATTATAAGAATATCGACTGCTCATTTTTCACCGCATTGTAGGGACACTAGAATCATTGTAGCAAAAGCACTGGTATTTGAAATCAATTTATAACAAATACGCATGAATTTTATCTAAATTTACCCTCTAATCATTCATTATTGTTGTGATTATAATCTAACCACTTTAAAAAAATTCACATCGAACCCGTCATACTTTTTAGGAGTCATCTGATGAAATTAATTAAGCAACATCTTTTACCGCTCGCCACGTCAATTATTTTAGGTAGCGCAATCACAGGAGCCTCAACCATGAGTTTTGCAGAAAATCGTAATCCAAATACACCTGTCTCAATGATCAGTGAATGGGACAAAACTTTCCCGCAAAGCAACAAAGTGACACACCGCAAAGTCAGCTTTCAAAATCGCTATGGCATTACCTTAGTGGCGGATTTATACCTTCCCAAAGATCAAAGTAACACAAAATATGCAGCGATCGCCGTCAGTGGTCCTTTTGGCGCAGTCAAAGAACAATCCAGTGGTTTATACGCCCAAACCCTTGCAGAATACGGCTTTGTCACCTTAGCTTTTGATCCATCTTATACAGGTGAAAGTGGCGGTTATCCTCGCAATATGGCATCGCCTGAAATCAACACCGAAGATTTTTCAGCAGCGGTGGACTATTTGGGTTCGCTCGACAATGTCAATCGAGAAAAAATCGGCATTTTGGGCATTTGTGGCTGGGGCGGGTTTGCGCTCAACGCTGCGATTTCCGACACACGCATCAAAGCCGTGGCAACCAGTACGATGTACGATATGACGCGTGTGACAGCAAACGGCTACAATGATGTCAATGATGCCGAGGCACGTTACCAAATGAAAAAAACCATAAACGAGGCACGTTGGCAAGCCGCCAAAAATGGCTATGCTGATTTGCAGCCTGCCAACAATTTACGTAAAGAACTATTCACCGCCGAAACACCGCAATTCGTCAAAGAATATTCCGATTATTACACCACCAAACGGGGCTTTCATCCACGTGCAGTAAACTCGAATCCAGACGGTTCATGGGCAACTACCAGCAATTTGTCATTGATCAATATGCCGATCTTGCAATATGCATCGGAAAACCGTACACCTGCTTTGCTGATTCACGGTGCGAACGCCCATTCCCGCTATTTTAGCGAAGATGCCTACAAGGCGCTGGGCAACAAAGACAAAGAATTGTATATCGTACCGAACGCCACACATGTTGATTTGTATGACAACCAAGCTGGAAAAATTCCATTTGAAAAGTTGAATACGTTCTTCAAAGCTCATCTGAAATAGTCGAATGAAGTGTTAGATCTGCAAAAAAACCAGCTTGAAGATCAAGCTGGTTTTTATTTACTACCAATTTAAGTGTGAGCACTTACTTCTGCCCATGCACCGTAATGATCAATTGCTCAACCACTTGCGGTTCAGCCAACGTCGAGGTATCACCGATACTGTCTTGTTCATTGGCAACAATCTTACGCAAGATACGACGCATGATTTTCCCTGAACGGGTTTTTGGTAGTGCAGGCGCCCAGTGTAGCGCATCAGGACTCGCAACAGGCCCCATTACTTTGCGTACCCACTGGATCAGCTCTTTACGTAGTTCTTCGCTCTCATCGACACCCGCTTGTAAGGTCACGAATGTACAGATGCCTTGCCCTTTGATCTCGTGAGGCATACCGACTACTGCAGCTTCAGCAACTGCTTCATGCAATACCAAAGCACTTTCGATCTCTGCTGTACCCAGACGATGACCTGACACATTCAATACATCATCGACCCGTCCAGTGATCCAGTAGTAACCATCTTCATCACGGCGTGCGCCATCACCTGTGAAATAATTGCCTGGGAAAGTGGAGAAATAGGCTTCGAGGAACCGCTCATGATCACCCCAAATATCACGCATCTGACCTGGCCATGAGTCTTGAATAACGAGATTTCCCTCAGCTGCACCTTCGATCACTTGACCTTCAGCATCAACCAACGCAGGTTTTACCCCGAAGAATGGCTTGGTCGCAGAACCTGGTTTCAGGTCAATCGCACCTGGTAATGGCGCAATCATCATCCCGCCTGTCTCAGTCTGCCACCAAGTATCGACGATCGGACAACGCCCTTCACCGACCACATCATTGTACCAGCTCCATGCTTCAGGATTGATCGGTTCACCGACCGAACCCAAAATCCGTAAGCTGCTACGATTACTTTCACGTACATAGGCATCGCCTTCACGCATCATGGCACGAATCGCTGTTGGTGCAGTGTAGAGAATCGAGACTTTATGTTTGTCAACCACGTGCCCAAGACGTGCCCACGATGGATATTGTGGTACACCTTCAAACATTAGTGTGGTTGTCCCATTGGCAAGCGGGCCGTAAATTAAGTATGAATGTCCTGTAATCCAGCCAATGTCTGCGGTGCACCAATACACATCGTCTTGCTTGACATCGAAAACCTCTTTAAAGGTACTGGTGGCATAGACCAAATAGCCACCTGTGGTATGCAATACGCCTTTTGGTTTACCTGTCGAGCCTGAGGTATAGAGAATGAATAATGGATCTTCCGCTTTCATTGGCTCAGGTGGACAGTCGGCACTGACTTCCATGATTTCAAGGTGATACCACAGGTCACGCCCTTCTTTCATCTCGATCGGACTGGCATTGCGATAGACCACGATGACATTATCAACACATTCTGTGCCTGCTTTTTCGAGCGCTGCATCGACATTTTCTTTCAGTGGTAACTGCTTACCACCACGAAGGCTCGAGTCGGCAGTAATCACCAATTTTGCTTGGGAATCTTCAATACGACTCGCCAAAGAATCAGGCGAGAAGCCACCAAAGACCACACAATGCACCGCACCAATCCGTGCGCAGGCGAGCATAGCAACCGCTGCTTCTGTCACCATCGGCATATACAGCACCACACGGTCGCCTTTGCCAACGCCACGCTTTTTCAAGACATTGGCAAAACGGCAGACTTCATCGTGCAATTCTTTAAACGAAACGATCTTATGACGGGATGGATGGTCACCTTCCCAAATGATCGCAGGTTTGTGTGGATGTTCTTTGAGATGACGGTCAAGACAGTTGGCAGCGACATTTAGCTCGCCATCTGCAAACCATTCAATTTTAAAGTTTTCTCGGTCAAAATTGGTATCTTTGACTTTGGTAAAGGGTTTAATCCAGTCGATGATTTGTGCCTGCTCCGCCCAAAATGCGTCTGGATCATCAATCGATTGTTGATAGCGCTTTTCATATTCTGCGAGGTTGGTGCGAGCCGTAGCGGCGAATTGTTCTGGTACTGGATAAAGTTCATTCATTTGGCTTTTTCCCTTAGCTTCCTAATGTCCGAAATTCTGAGGATTTGTTTACACGATTGGGAGCAATGCAAACCACTCAATAGGCATCATATTGATGTTTATTCTGAAACTCAGTAAAGCGTGCTTTAAAACAAGGGACAATCATGCTTTGGTCTACATTGTAAAATTATGCTGATTTTAAAATTCAAAAAACAGATATAACCAATTGAAATAATTTTATTTTTTAAACAAAGTTGAGGCTTTTATTGGGATTTTTCGACACGACCAAAGTCTAAAGGAAAATACGCTATCATCTTGAATTATATTTCAAAACTTTTCAAAATCTTGGTGTAATAAAGGTGCAATAAAAAAGCTAAGGACAGGATTCTGCCTTAGCTTGATGCTGATTTTTTAGAACGGCGAATGAAAAAATTAAAAACTTAAGCCTTCAACGCCGCAAGCAATTTTTGATGCAATCCACCAAAGCCACCATTGGACATGATCACCACTGCATCGCCTGATTGTGCTTCATTTTTTACACGTGAAATGATTTGATCCAGCGATTGACTGACTTGTGCTGAGTTAGTTGAGGCTTCAACCACAGGCTGTAAATCCCAATCCAAACCTTCGGGTTGATACCAAATCACTTCATCAGCAACACGTGCCGAATGCGCAAGTCCTGCTTTGTGACTACCCATCCGCATGGTGTTCGAGCGTGGTTCAATGATCGCCCACAGACGGCGTTCGCCCAGTCGCTTACGTGCACCATCTAGCGTGGTTTCAATCGCAGTTGGATGATGGGCAAAGTCATCATAGACCTCAATACCATTGATAGTATCGAGTAGCTCCATTCGACGCTTCACCCCACCGAAGTTAGATAAGGCATCACAGGCTTGTTGAATGCTCACCCCGACATGCTCCGCTGCGGCAATGGTTGCCAATGCATTGGCGACACTATGTTGACCTGTCATCGTCCATTGCACTTCGCCTTTCTCTATGCCGAAATGCAATACTTTAAAATGGCTACCATCTTCAGAGATCAATTCTGCTGAGAGCTCCACTTGATCGTTGACCGCAAAACCTGTGCGTGTCACAGGTGTCCAACAACCCATGTCTAATACTTCATCAATATGCGTTTCGGTAATCGGTGCAATGATGCGACCTGTACTTGGAATGGTGCGCACCAGATGATGAAATTGCTTTTGAATCGCTGCCAAATCATCAAAAATATCAGCGTGGTCAAATTCAAGGTTATTCAAAATCGCTGTGCGTGGATGATAATGTACAAACTTCGAGCGCTTATCGAAGAATGCAGAATCATATTCATCCGCTTCCACCACAAAATATTTACCACCCAAACGTGCGCTTTCGCTAAAACCGAGCGGAACACCGCCAATCAGAAAACCTGGATTGAGCCCTGCTTGATCGAGTACCCACGCCAGCATAGTGGTGGTGGTGGTTTTGCCATGAGTCCCTGCGACACCAAGCACGTGCTTATCTTTGAGCACATGATCTGCCAAGAACTGCGGCCCTGAAGTATAAGCCAGCCCTTCATCGAGCAGATATTCCACCGCATCAATGCCACGCTTCATGGCATTGCCGACGATCACCAGATCAGGATGTGGCTGGAGATGGCTGCGATCATAACCTTGCATCAAGGTAATGCCTGCATTTTCAAGCTGGGTCGACATTGGCGGATAAACATTTTGGTCACTGCCTGTCACTGTATGCCCAAGCTCACGAGCAAGTAATGCCAATGAACCCATAAATGTGCCACAAATACCCAAAATATGCAGATGCATCCGTCTTACTCTCTCTTGCGCTATGTCTTTCTATCAGCGACTTTGATGGCGCTGAGGATTTGAATGAGGCTAGCAAGATAACAAGGCTGAGATTGAAAAGATAGTGCTTTTTGTCCCTGATGTAGATACACAACAGCTACTTTTCATAGATTATATTTTGCTAAGATTTACCTGAATAAAGAATAAATGGCGCGTAAAATAACATGGAGAAAATCATGAAACGTGGAAAATACTTCGGAAAACTCTGCTTCATTGCTTTGGCATTCAGCCCTGCACTGGCTTTTGCCGATAATTGTGAAAATGCCCGCAATGGCTTTGACGATATTTATTGTGTCAATAAAGTCTATGCCAGCGCAGATAACGATCTCAACAAAAACTATCAAGCACTGCGTAAATACCTCACCAGCACGCAAAAAAGTATTTTAAAATCAGCGCAAATCAACTGGATTCATGAGCGTGATGAGCAGTGTATGACCAGTGATAGCTCGGTCGATGTGCAATGTCGTCTTGAGAAAACCCAAGAGCGCAATCATTGGCTGATCGAACGCATTCGTGAATGTAAAACCGTCGGCTGTAAGACCGATGAGCTACGCAATTAATCACCCATAAAATCGTGCTGTACACAGGACATCACATACAGACTTTTAGGCGATATACTAGGCATTCTTGATTGCGCTAGAGCGGTTGCCAGATGTCCTTTGCATTTATCCTACTGATTATTTCCAACTGCTTTATGACCTTGGCGTGGTATGGTCATTTAAAATTTCTACATGATGCGCCGTTATGGCAAGCAGTGTTATTCGGCTGGGCAATTGCACTGTTAGAATACAGTTTTATGATTCCTGCCACACGGCTCTTGGATGCACAAGGTTGGTCACTCGGACAGATGAAAATCACTCAAGAAGTGATGACTTTAATGGTCTTTGTGCCGTTTATGATTTATCTGTTTAAACAACCCTTTAAGCTGGATTATCTGTGGGCGGGTTGCTGTCTTTTGGGTTGTGTGTATTTTGTATTCCGCAGTCAAAATGCATAGTGTCATTTTAATTTTTTTGATTTAATTATTTAAACATCATAATAAATGAGGACATCATGAAATATTCCATATTGAGCCTATGTGTTTTGGGGTGTTTGGCACAGCAAAGTTGGGCATTGGGTTTGAAGGATTCACCCATCCAGCATGTCACTGTCTATCCAAATGGCGCTTTGGTTGAGCGTAGCATTCCTGTTCGTGCGGGCGAACGCTTGATTGAATTAGACGGCCTACCCGCCAACTTCGATGTTTCTGCCATCAAAGTACAAGGGCAGAATGTCGACGTCACCGCCGTCACCAGCGTCGATAGCGCACTAGACAAACCTGCTGGTCGTGAATCTACCGCACTTAAAAATGAAATCAAACAACTCGAAGCCGACATTGCCAAAGTCAATGCGAGAATACAAGCTGCTGAATTACAAAATAAATTTTTAGGAAATATCACCCAAGGCAGCGCCACCACCGTCCGTCAGCAAGCCTACGATGCCTATCTCACCATTTCCACCGCCAGCCAAGAGAAAAAGCAACTCGAGCAACGCTTAGCAGAGCTGAATCAGGATCTCAACCAAATCGGCGACCATCGTTTTAATCAACGTACGCTACAGCTCCATGTCAATGCGCCATCCTCAGGGGCGATTCAGATCGGCTATCTTGTGCCTTATGCGACATGGCGCCCAAGCTATAAAGCGGAGCTGAACAGTGCCACACAACAAGTCACGTTAACTCGCATGGCGATGATCGCACAAAAAACAGGTGAAGACTGGGACAATGTGCAACTGACACTTTCGACTTCTAGCCCGCAAGGGAATATTGAACAAGTACAACCCAATCCGTGGTGGGTGAATTATTATGAACGGCGTGATGAACCGATGTATGCGCCAGAACCTGTGGCGATAGAAGCAGCGTCAGTAGCAGACAGCGCAGGGGTTGAAATGCGCAAGGCTCAAGCACCATCTTTTCCGCAGTTCGAGCAAGTACAACAGACTTATAGCACGCAATTTACCACCACCACACGGGCATCCATTCCAAGCAGTAAACAGCAAATTTCATTGCCACGGGATCAACAATCCTATGCTGCCAAACTCAGTACATGGGTGATTCCACAGCAACGCCAAGCAGCGTATCTCACGGCTGAGATTCCACGGGTGACAGGTGATTGGCCAAGTGGTGAGGTGAAAATCTATCGGGATGGCGACTATATTGGACACCGCCAATGGCAAAACCCAACGGCGGATCAAATGCATTTTAACTTTGGTGAAGATGAACAAGTCTTGGTCAAAGTGCTTAATGATGAACGCAATCAAGATCAAACCGGTGGCTTTAGTAAAAGTGTGGTTGAAGTCTTGACCAAGCAATATCAGATTCAAAATCTACATCAGCAAGCGATCGATCTATTGGTGTTTGAAAGCGTACCAAAAAGTCAAAATGATGCGCTCAAAGTCTCGCATCAGTTTAGTGAAAATCCAGTCGCGACCCAGTGGCAAGGACAAGACAATATTTACCAATGGCGCCCACAACTGGCACCGAATCAAACATGGCAACTCAATATTCAATATCAATTTAAATATCCAAAAGATGGCTATGCCACAGGATTCTAAGCTGAGCATTTGAGTAAATGCCATCGCTCGTCTTGCGCTGTAAACTTAAACGGTAAAACCGTAAATTTACTTGCGTCAAGGCGAGATTTTTCGCATAGTAATAGGTTATATGCTCGTAAAAAGGATCGTGAAATGCCCTATTATCATGTCGTCATCGAAGCTCGTGAAAACCTCGGCAAAAATGATGAAGAACGAGATATTTGTATTTTCGATATTACCGATATTCAATCGATCATCCCGAGCATTATTCGTCCCTATTTGATTCAAGATCATCTACTGGTCGATGAGGAAGAAATCGCCTTTGAAGATATTGATTTGTTTGCCATCAAACAAACCATTTTACCGATCGAACACCTGATCGAAGAAGAACAAAAATTGTTGCCATCCAATACCGATGTGACCATCACGGCTTATGAGATTTTTAACGACCGTGATTTGTGCCAAGATGTCACCCAAGTGATTTTAGATGTGCTTGATCAATAATCTGATCATTCGCAGGAAAAATTTCGTATCAAAAACAAAAGAAGCTGTCTCAAAATCCAATTTTCAACCCCACCTAACCTCCCCTTAAAAAGGGGAGGAATTTTAACCATTTGATTTTATTGAGTGGTCTTCCCCCTGTTAAGGGGGAATTAAAGGGGGTTTTATAGTTTTGAGACACTTCTTTTATACTGAGGTGCTCAAATCAATTATTTCAATTGAATGCTACCATTCGCCACCACAGTAATATCACTATTGCCTGCTTCGACACTTTGGCTTTCTACACTCGCCGATTTAAATGATGCACCACGAGCTGCCGCATAGATCGGCATTGGTCGATTGGCACTGGCATTGAGTTGCAAATTGACCAGCTCATAATTCGATGCGCCCCACGGTGCGAGCAGTAATTTGGCACGCTGTTGGAAGGCTTTTGATGCCTCGATATACAGCTCGCTTTCGACTTGATTGCGCTGTTCATCTGACACGTCAAAAGTGACATTACCGAGCTGCATATTTTCTTGCAACTTAGCGATTAAGTCACTGGTTTGTTTAAAGTCTTTACTGTTTAACACGACTTCGGCACGCCCACGCCAATTGACCAATTTCTGCTGATCGTTATATACAGGATAAGTATTTTGACCACCTGTTTTGATCTCCACTTTTGGATAGCTTTTTGCCGTGTTCATGGCTTGATTGACAATGCGATTAATTTTATCTGCTAACGTCGCCGCATCTTTTTCATTGAGTTCGGTGTACAAGGTGGCTTGCATTTCATCATTGGCGACCGAGCGTGTCGCTTCCGCCTGAAGATTGATAATGCGATGCTCAGGCTGATCCGCCAAAGCGCTTTGCGTCAATAACACAGCGCACAACCCTGCGCTAAGTGTGGCAATTTTTTTTGCAAAAGAGATATTTAACATGATTTATTTCTCGATCTGATGTTGTGTTGATCACGGGAAAATCATGCCCTCACAGCTGAGAATCTGCCAGTGAGATTTTGTTAATAAAGTCAAAACAATGAATAAAATAAGAAGCACCTTCCCCCCAAAGCCACCAACTCAGGGAGTGACTTTGGAGAAATCCTTTAAAGCGCAGATATCGACATCTGTTTTACAGCGTCTGATTGACCGTATCAGACTGCGCTGACACTCTCTGTGTGAATAGTTTCTATGCGAGTAGTCTTCTGTGTGAGATCGATTTATTCTCGCACGACCAGCACTGGGGTATGTATCTCACCCAATACGCTTTGCGCCACACTGCCGAGCATCATTTTTTTCAGTCCTTTGCGACCATGTGATCCGATCACCACCAAATCAGCGTTGAGATCGGCTGCCGCTTGCACGATTTCTTCGTGGATAATCTGCCCTTCAATGATTTTTTGATCCGCTTGGATATCGAACTCAGCAAAAGATTGTAGTGCTTTCGCCAGAATACGCTGCGCATTGTCTCGAGCTTGGGTCAGGTATTGCTCAGAGATTTCGGCGGCATTAAAGAACTCAATACCCACAAAAGGATCGACAGAAATAACGCAGAGCAAAGTGACTTTACTGTCAAAGGCTTTTGCCAGTTGTGCCGCCTGTTTAATCGCAGAAAGCGCTGTGTCTGAACCATCGACAGGCACTACGATATGCTGATAACTCATGACCTTCTCCTTTTCTTTATATGCTCAACTTATTATAACGCTGTCAGCAATGCGTGCGTGTACATAATCTGTCTATGCTGAACGTCTCATTTTCTAAGCGCCCCTTTAGATTGAATTTCATTAAATTTGTTTCACGTGGAACTTTCTATTTTGTGTCATTGTTGAAAAAATCACCCTAAAAATATGAAGACAATCTATAGAAAGATAAACATTTCATTTACTGAAAAACCATGTGAATTCAGGCAAAATCTTTTTATTTTTTCTGGAACGTGTTGTGAGTAACGAATCTACAGCCTCGGAAACAGCCAAACAGGCTGGCAATGTCTTGCTTGAGGCAGGGCAAAAAACCACTGCCAAAGTCATTGAAGAATCACAAAAGTATAGCGATGCCTATGTGATGATGAATAAGTTTGTCAGTGCTTTTTGGGAGCGTGTCCCGTATATCATCATCGGCTTAGTTGTCTTTTTGATCTTTATGCTACTGGTCAGAGTCTTTAAATACTTTGTCAAAAAAGCCCTGATGAAGCGTTCACACACTCGCCAAAATTTGGTTTTGGTGCTCAATCGCGTCGGTAGCGTGGTGATTATGTCGCTTGGTTTTTTAATCGCCTTGGTGATTATTATTCCAGGTTTTTCACCAGGTCAATTGGTCAGTGCGCTCGGTATTGGTTCGGTGGCGATCGGTTTTGCCTTCAAAGATATTTTCCAAAACTTATTGTCAGGGATTCTGATTTTAATTGGCGAACCATTCCGTATTGGCGATGACATTATCGTCGAAGGTTTGGAAGGTACAGTTGAAGATATTCAGATTCGTGCGACCTTCTTACGCTCGTATGATGGACGTCGTTTGGTGATTCCAAATGCCACGGTTTATACCAGCCCAATCACAGTCAATACGGCTTATAATCGTCGCCGCTGTGAATTTGTTGTGGGTATTGGTTATGATGATGATATTGATAAAGCAAAAACCATTATCAACCGTATCTTGGACAACAATGCCAATGTACTTGGTAATCCTGCACACACGGTCACTGTGACTGCATTGGCGGACTTCTCTGTAAACCTCACCGTGCGTTGGTGGATTGACCTGAAAGAAACCAATATCTTGGCGTCTGCCAGTGAGATTCAAGCGGAAGTGAAACAAGCCTTCAACCAAGAAGGTGTGAATATTCCGTATCCAATTCAAGAGATGAAAATGTCGGCACCGCAAGCGATCGCAGCGCCAACATCAAGCGCAGAATAATCGCCCAAGAATATTCGACACTGCGGTTTCAGTGCGTAAAATACGGTTGCCAACATGATGAATGTGGCAGCCGTTTTCTTTGAGCAATGCAATCTCATAGGGAATGAATCCGCCTTCTGGACCAATCATCAATTGGCACGGTTGATTGAAATTGATCGGCATCGCATCCGTTGTATATGGATGCGCTACAAAGGTTGGTTGGCTGTGATTCCACACCGATAAACGATCTTCGACAAAGGGCTTAAAGCGTTTTTCTAAGAAAATTGTTGGTGCAATCACGTCCCCTGCTTGTTCCAATCCAAGCTGAATATAATGATCCAACTGCTCCAAAAAAGGCGTTTGCCAATAGCTTTTATCAACACGATAGCTATGTAGCAAGACGATTTTCTCTACACCCAAAGTCACACTATCCATGATCAAGCGTCGCAGCACTTTCGGGCGAGGCAATGCCAAAATCAAGGTCACAGGTAATTTATTAGGAATGGCTTGTTGTTCGACTGGTGTCACAATAATTTGATTAGATTGAATTTCAACCACTTCAGCAAGATAACGTGCTTGATTGAGCACACCGACTTTGATCTGATCACCAATTTTAATATCTACATGTTGCTTTAAATGGCTAACTTGCCGTGCATCATTGATTTGCCAAATCGTTGAATCCGTTTGTTCGGGCAATAAGACTAAATTCATAATGCCGACTCAGACATAGTGCTTTCAGCTTTTCGATTTTCTACTTTTATATAACGATCAATCAAAGTAATGTGTCGTTCAACAGCGCCTTGATTGGCGTGTAAAATCTGTTGTGCTCGATCAACCTGTTGCTGACGGCGTGACGGATCATTAATTAAATCCATCATGTGCGCTACAGCGTGATTGGCGTCTGATGCAACCAACACTGCATCATGACTGACAAATTCATCGACGATTGTTTGGAAATTAAAATAATTTTTACCCAGTACGGTTGCCACATCGGTTGCGATCGGCTCAAGAATATTATGCCCACCACCGGGTTCATTCAGCGAACCACCGACATAGGCGACCTGCGCCAATGCAAACCACAACCACATCTCCCCCATCGAATCTGCCAAATAGACTTGAGTCGATGCATCAATGGCTTGATCTAAACTGCGTCGTTGTACGCTCAAATCAAGGCTTTTGATCTCATTAAAAACTTCTTGAAAACGCTCAGGATGACGTGGCACTACGATACATAAAAGTTGCGGATTCTGCTGCAAATGTGGTTTTAATGCGTTGAGCAATTGCGCTTCTTCAGGCGCATGGGTACTGGCAAGCACGATGATGTGTCGATCATATAATGACCAGTCTTGTTTGAATTGTTCCGCTTGCTGGAGAAACTGCTCAGGCATGCTCATATCAAATTTGACATTGCCCAATACCTCGACTTGCTTGTTAGATTTTCCCAAATCGACAAAGCGTTGTTTGCTCGCTTGATCTTGCGCCGCAATAAAATCTAATTGTTGCAACATCGGTGATGTTAAACGCTTAAACTTGGCATAACCTTTGGCTGATTTTTCCGATAAGCGTGCATTTAATAACAGCTGGGGAATCTGTCGTTGATGCACGCACGCCAAAAGATTTGGCCACAGTTCGGTTTCCATTAACAACAAAATCTGTGGCTGATAGTGTGAGATAAACTGTTCAATCAAATCACGTTGATCCACTGGTAAAAATACCGCTTGGAATAACTCAGGATAGTGTTCTAAAAATAAAGACTTGGCACGAGCCTGCCCCGTCCGAGTAGTATTGGTGACCAGTACCGCCTGACCGAGCTTGAGATAATGCGCAATTAAGGGCTGTGCCGCATTGGTTTCACCGACCGATACCGCATGAAACCAAATCACGTTTTGATTCTTCGCTGTTTGAAATCCGCCAAAACGCTCCCGCACCTCATCCTGATAATCCGCCAAATGCCCAGAACGTTTTTTCACCCGAGAGCGATACAGTGGCTTGATACAACTTAAAAGCAAGTTATACCAAAATGGAGGGAATTGAGTCTGTTCAGTCATCGGCAAAATGGCTTTGATAATTCTAAAATGTCTTGCGCATTATGCGTGAAATTCAGGGCTTTTTCATCTGCACTGTTTTATTTGTTCTTTTTTATTTGTTCTTTGTCAAGGCAGGAATCCGACAGTCTGTATAAGTGGCAGGTTTTGGGATTTTCGGCAGAATAATCTCGATGCCGGGTAAAATACCGTGTTTGTCTTTCCATTCTGCATCGGCTGACGGCACACGCTCGCCACACACCGCAACGATATTTCGACGATAGCTTTCATCTAAGCCGACTTTGTCCGAGCCAATCATCATCAAGCCATTTGGTCCGAAAATCGGGGTAAAAACATAGCCACCGTATTCTATATTAATATCTTTGATTGGTACATTCAGCGTGGCACGATAAGCTCGATTGGTCATTAGCTCAACCCACTGCGCAGATACTTGCCACTGCCCATCTCGACCGACGTCTTTTGGTGGCGTCAGCACACTATTTCCTGCCCCGCCACCATTACGCTCCGACATGGATTGATCTGCTGCACCTGCAATCAGAATCGGCGGTGTTTCTGCCAGTGGCATTTCCATCGCATAGTGGGTCAAAATCACTGGGGTATTTTCATAGCTGTTAAAGCCTAAACCGAGATACAACAGATCGTGTGCTGTGGCGCAAGCACTGAGTAAAGTACAGCAGGTGAATAGACTGATACGTGTTGTGATCCCTTTTTTTATCATGTGCGCTACTCCATTTTATTCTTACAACGATATTTGCATCGTATGAGCATACAGCAATGTTTCACGTGAAACAGCATTCTACAAAGTAAAAAAACGCTGAACTACATCAGCTCAGCGTCTTTTCAAAGTCATCAAACCAATAGATCGCTTGAATACTGATATTTAGCGACTTTGATATAAGATCTTTTATTTGACGAATTATTTCACAGTTTTGTTCACCTGATCTACGGGTAAGACCTGCGGATTATATTGCACTGGAATCCATTGATAGTGGTTTGGCGACGTTTCACGAATATGCCCCACACCAGGGAATGGCAGATGCGCAGCCGCAATAAAATCACCATTTTTCGCAAATGTTTTAAACAAAGCTAAGCGTGTTTGTATGGCTTGTTTGGCATCAAAATCCGCTGTAAAGCTGATTTCAGGTTGTTCAAATTGGAGCGCATGGCTATGTACCACATCCCCAAGAATCAACATTTTCTGATTTTTTGAATTGACCAAAAAGCTACTGTGCCCGATGGTGTGTCCGTGCGTTGGTACAATGTTGATACCCTCAGCGATTTGATCACCGACTTTAAAGGTTTTGAATTGTTTGCTAGCCTGATAAGGCTGGATAATCTTGGCAGTTTGATCAAATACGGATTTAAAATTCGCCTGCTTTTCTTTTGGAAATTTACTGAGATTGGTAGGGTTCAGCCAAAAATCAGCCTCGGTTTGATCGACGTACACGGTCGCATTTGGGAACGCCTTCTGCCCTGCGATCGGACTAATGCCACAGACATGATCTGGATGAAGATGGGTCAATAAAATCTTATCGACCTGCTCGACGTGATAGCCTGCCGCATTGAGATTTTTTTCAATCGAGCCAAGACCTTCACCGAAACATTTTGCAGCGCCACTATCAACCAAGATCAGTTCTTTGCCCGTATTGATCAAAAACGCATTCACCGACGTCTGAATGGCTTTGCTCGGATCAATATAATAACCTTTAAGCAAGGCACTCATTTTTTCCGTCGATTGTCCTTGAAAGTATTGCTCCAATGGCAGTTTGGCATCACCATCGTATAAAGCAGTGATTTGAAAATCGCCCAATGCCTGACGATAAAACCCAGCAACCTGATTACTGGCAATAGCTGGACTTGCTATAGATTGTTGATTGTCGGTTTTGGCATAACTACTGTGTGTGAGCAGAATACTTGCGGAAAGAAATGCAGAAACTGCTAATTTACCTGTTAAATTTTTCATCATATTCACCCAAATCTTTGCAAAATTCAAATTTGTTGTCGGCACTCGCTATCCATCGTAACGAGTGCTTATTTTGGTTATTAACTACCCTTTACTTTGCCCATGCAAATTAAGCGTCTGCTTTTTCCAGTGCAGGATAATCGGTATAACCTTCTGCAGTGCGTCCGTATAAGGTTTCTGGATTAACTCGATTCAATGGTGCATTGTCGAGTAAACGCTGATACAGGTCAGGATTAGCGATATAGGCTAAGCCAAATGCCACCGCATCGGCTTTACCCTCAGCAAGGATCTGTTTTGCAGATTCAGCTGTGAGCTTTTCATTGGCAATCCACACGCCTTTAAACTTGGCACGAAGTTCAGGACTTAGACTGTCTTCCGCCTGATACTCACGAGCAAAGATAAATGCGATGCCACGCTGGCTGAGTTGTTCCACGGCATAGCCAAAGGTTTCACTCGGATTGGCATCACCCATGTCATGCGCATCCATACGGGGCGCAAGATGCACGCCGACTCGACCTGCACCCCATACCTCGATAAAGGCATCAACCACTTCTAATAATAAACGTGCACGATTTTCGATCGCACCGCCATATTCATCATCACGCAGATTGGTTGAGCTTTGTAAGAATTGATCAATCAAATAACCGTTGGCTGCATGCAGTTCGACCCCATCAAAGCCTGCTTGTTTGGCAAGTGCTGCGGCATTTTTATAATCTTGGACAATGCTTTTAATTTCTTCAATCGACAATGGACGTGGTGTTTCAAATGGACGCTTCGGGCGAAGCAAGCTGACATGACCATCGGCTTGCACTGCACTGGCAGATACTGGCGTTTCACCATTTAGCAAGTCTGGATGTGAAATACGCCCTACATGCCAGAGCTGTGCAAAGATTTTTGAACCTTGCTCATGTACTGCATCAACGACTTTTTTCCAGCCTGCGACTTGTTCTGCATTATATAAGCCAGGCGTATGTTCATAGCCGACCGCCGTTGGACTAATCACGATCGCCTCGGTGAGCATCAATCCCGCATTGGCACGTTGACGATAGTATTCGACGTTCAGATCATTCGGGACACGAATCTCGCCAGAACGTGCACGTGTCAATGGTGCAAGTACCAAACGATTTGAAATCTCTACATCACCGACTTGTAACGGTGTATTTAACTCAGCCATTTTGACCTCACATGACGGCTTATAATGCGTCTTTTAAGTATTCAATATATTGCTGAATTAAGTCTTCATTGCGGGTGAAGTATGACCATTGTCCACGCTTGTGCACAGTGATCAGACCTGCTTGTTGTAACACCGAGAGATGGTTGGACATGGTCGATTGCGACACACCACCAAGGCGTTCGATATGCCCTGCGCACATACTGCCAGGCACGATACAGTCGTGTAATTCTACGGGTAGATACTGCTCTGGGGCACGTAACCACTGTAAAATCTGCCGACGAACTGGGTTTGCCAACGCCTTGAATATTGCCTCGGTATCCATAAATCTCTATCAATGATCGAAATGAATCAATTAATTCAGCACCTGAATACACTATATCGTAATTTTTCGATATTTAAATCTATTTTTTACGATATAAATTCAAGGTGCTGAATTTATTTAATATTTAATTTGTGAAAAAGAATTTCACACGGATTTTTTTACAATCCTTGCTTCAAACTCGCTTCAATAAATTTATCCAAGTCACCGTCTAATACCGCTTTAGTATTTGAAGTTTCAATATTGGTACGCAAATCTTTGATACGTGAATCATCCAACACATAAGAGCGAATCTGACTGCCCCAGCCAATGTCTGACTTGGTATCTTCGAGCGCTTGGGCTGCTTCGTTACGCTTTTTCATCTCAAGTTCATAGAGTTTTGCACGAAGCTGTTTCCATGCTGCATCACGGTTGGCATGTTGTGAACGCTGGTTTTGACACGCTACCACAATACCTGTTGGGGCATGAGTCAGACGCACTGCCGAATCCGTTTTGTTAATGTGCTGACCACCTGCACCCGAGGCACGGTAGGTATCAGTTCGCACGTCAGCTGGATTAATATCAATCTCGATATTGTCATCAATCTCAGGCGACACAAACACCGCAGAGAACGAGGTATGACGGTTATTGTTGCTGTCAAATGGTGATTTACGCACCAGACGATGCACGCCAGACTCAGTACGCAACCAGCCATAGGCAAACTCACCATCGACTCGAATCGTCGCCGACTTAATCCCTGCCACATCGCCATCAGAAACTTCCATCAAATCGGCTTTGAAGCCATGACGTTCGATCCAGCGCATATACATACGAAGTAGCATGGATGCCCAGTCCTGCGCCTCTGTACCACCCGAACCTGATTGAATTTCGACGAAACACGGATTTGGATCCATCGGATTGCTAAACATGCGTTGGAATTCTAATTTTTCTAAGGCTTGTTCTGCGGTATCAAGTTCTGCAGTGACATCATCGAGCAGGCTTTCATCTTCTGCTTCTACTGCCAAGTCGAGCATCGCCTGCGCATCGACCAATTGCTCAGCGAGCTGATCTAAGACACCGACACTATTTTCCAATGCGCCTTTTTCTTTGGCGATGGCTTGCGCACGCGCTTGATCGTTCCAAATCGCTGGATCTTCTAATTCACGCAACACTTCTTCTAAGCGTTCTTTCTTCAGATCGTAGTCAAAGATACCCCCGTAACATATCGCCACGATCGGTCAAATCTTTTAATCGAAGTACAAAAGGATTAATTTCCATAATATAAACTGTCATAACACAAAAAATTAGCGCACATTTTAGCACATTACTCACCCAAGCTCACCTTGCTTGATATGGTCTTTTATCTGCCTGTTTAGCTCTTTTAATCCATCTAAAACACCAACAAAATCCAGCGAAGTATGTCCATATTTTCTGAATATATTGCATGATATTTAATCAAAATTTAAATACATACAGAGATTAACAATTTATTGATGAAACTTAACACAATTTTTAATTATTAATTTTCAATAAGTTAAATGCATATATTTCATCAATGTTACACAACCTACCTACAAGTTCACAGGACGTAACTAAGAAAATTTGACTCAATTGCAATATTTCTTAGACTAGAAATGTAACAAAAAATTTTAATTCCAATTTTTGGAGGATTTTATGAATAAGTTAACACTTGCTACTGCTATCCTTGCAGCATCTAGTTCTTTTGCGATGGTTAATGCCAATGCCTATCAATTTGAAGTTGGGGCTGGTGCAGGCTATGTCGATCCAGACAATGGCGATTCTGGTAGCGCATTTGACCTTGGTGGTACTTACTACTTCAATCCAGTTGAGGACAAGAATGCACCTTTAGCTGAAGCAGCATTTGTCAACCGTGCAAGTAATGTGCACGCTGGTGCGACTTTCCAAGATCAAGGCGACTTAGATACCAATACCTATGGCGCTGGTGTGGAATATTTCGTACCGAATTCGAACTTCTATGTTAGCGGTGACATTGCCAAAACTAACTATGAATATGATGATGCAGACATTGATAATGATCTGACCACATATAGCGCAGAAGTCGGTTATTTACCTGTACCAAACTTGTTGATCGCAGTGGGTGCACGTGGTTGGGATGCCGACGATGATGATGGCGTAGATCCAACATTACGTGCCAAATATGTGACCCAAATCGGTGACAATGCAGTGAATCTTGAAGCGGGCGCAGCATTTGGTGACTTGGATGAATATAACCTTGCTGCGGACTACTTCATCGACAACAGCTTCAGCGTTGGTGCGGACTACTACAGCAATGATTTAACCGACAACAGTGAATTCGGTATCAATGCCCGTAAATTCATTACGCAAAATACCAGCCTAGAAGGTCGTGTTGGCTTTGGTGACACCAATGACAACGACTACAACAGCTTTGGTATTGCAGCGAAACATCGTTTCTAATCTGTCACACCTATAACACTTAAGCCAAATCAAAAAAACCGCTGAGTTGATCTCAGCGGTTTTTTTACATCTTAAATGAGCATTTTCTGATGATTTAACTTTTCTGTTTTTTTAATTCGCCGTTTAACACATTATTTATGGTTTGATTGGCTGATGTGCTTCAAGTTCATGCTTGTCAGTGTTCATTTCAAGTTGTTGATCTTTAGTCGTTTTAAAATGGTTAAAGAACAAGTTTAAAATCACCGCAAATACACAAGTCGCACTCACACCAGAGTGGAAGAAGGTTTGAACCGCTTTTGGCATTTGGCTAAAGAATTCTGGACTAATCAATGGGATGATGCCCGCACACAGTGCCACGGCAACGATGATCATATTAGATTGTTGTTGATAATCTACTTTTGATAAGGTACGAATCCCGCTCACCGCCACACTACCAAACAGCACAATGCCCGCACCGCCAAGAACTGGTGCTGGAATCGCTGCCACCAAACGCCCGAAAATTGGTAATAGACCGAGAACCACCAAGATCGCACCGCCAGTTGCGACCACAAAACGGCTTTTTACCCCAGTAATCGCCACCAAACCTACATTTTGCACGAACGCACATTGCATAAATGCGCCGAAGAATGGTGCAACAGCTGAAGACAACATATCCGCACGTAAACCAT
This sequence comes from Acinetobacter marinus, assembly GCF_900096915.1. Taxonomy (GTDB): domain Bacteria; phylum Pseudomonadota; class Gammaproteobacteria; order Pseudomonadales; family Moraxellaceae; genus Acinetobacter; species Acinetobacter marinus. The sequence continues at coordinate 58,662 of NZ_FMYK01000008.1, read as the reverse complement.
TGGCGATGCGTGGGCTATCTACTTTGGTGCCGACGATCTCACCAATAGCCAAAATACTGGCTGTGGTTTCAGTTAAAATTACGATGGTGACCACCATCATCGACAAAATCGCAGATAACTCAAAGACTGGCGCGCCAAATGCAAGGAAGTTTGGTAATGCCAACCATGAGCCTTCACCGACTTTAGAAAAATCAGCATAACCCATCAACAAGGCTGCAACCGTCCCAAGTACAATCGCAATCAAAATCGATAAGCGTTTAATCGCAGGTGTCCCAAATTTAGTCAGTAATAATAAAAACACCAAGGTCAGACCAGCCATACCGAGATTAGCCAGCGAACCCCATGTTTCTGCTTTGGGATTGCCGCCCATGATCCAGCGAATCGCTACAGGCATCAGCGACACACCAATGATAGTAATGATCGAACCTGTGACGATCGGCGGGAAAAAGCGCACGATTTTTGAGAAGAACGGTGCGATCAATATCCCAAACACCGAGCTGACCATCACTGCGCCTAAGATGCTCTGAAAACCGCCCCCCGTCGTACCAATCGCAATCATGCCTGACACGGCAGCAAATGAGGTGCCTTGTACGATCGGAAGCTGTGAACCAAACCACTTGGTACCTAAGGTCTGAAGTAAAGTCGCCAAACCACCGATCAAAATCGATGCCGTGATCAACATGGCGATCTGCGCAGATTCCAAACCAATCGCTGACCCAACCACCATCGGTGCTGCAATCAGACCACCATACATGGTTAATACGTGTTGTAAGCCGAAGCTCAGATTTTTTGCCATACCGAGTTGCTCATGCTCGGGGGAGCGTTTTGTATCCGCAATATCCATGGTCTTACCTCAATTGTTCAATATTCAGATGCTGGGAGTGCATTTTTATTGATCAATGCAAGCGTTGTGCCAATTATTTTTTATGCTTGGTTCAAATGCGCTACATGGTATGCAAATTGCTTCTATAGCTTGTGTCATTTATATTTTTAAACAAAAGGAAATACATCATGCAAAGCATTCCTGTCATCGATATTGCGGGATTATTTAGCGAACAAAAAAGTGAGCGAATAGCGGTTGCTAAAACTATTGGTCAGACCTGTCTGGACAAAGGATTCTTTTATATCCAAAACCACGGCATTGATGCCAATTTACAACAGCAAGTTTTTGCACAAAGTCAGCAATTTTTTGCCTTAGATGAACAGCAAAAAAACCGAATTCATAAAAATTTATCGATCGCCAATCGAGGTTATGAGCCACTGAAAAACCAAACTTTGGAAGCTGGCACACCCGCAGATTTGAAAGAAGGCTTCTATTGTGGGCGTGAATATGCACCAAATAGTATCGAAGTGCACCAAAAGAAGTTCAATCATGGCCCCAATCAATGGCCAACCGAACTGGATGGCTTTGCCGACACCATGATGGCGTATCAAGCCCAACTCGAACAGCTCGCCAAAACCTTGATGCGAGGATTGGCATTGTCTTTAAACTTAGATGAGTTTTATTTTGACACTTTTAGTCAGGATGCCTTGATTACTCTGCGTTTATTACACTATCCGCCACAACCTGCCAATCCCGAACCTAATGAAAAAGGTTGCGGTGCACATACCGACTTTGGCGCACTCACCTTATTGCTCCAAGATCAGAATGGTGGTTTACAAGTTTGGGATAATCAGCATCAAGATTGGATCGATGCCCCGCCAATCGAAGGCACTTATGTGGTCAATCTTGGGGATTTAATCGCTCGCTGGACCAATGATCGTTACAAATCCACGCTACACCGTGTCATCAATCGTTCAGGACGAGAGCGTTATTCTGTGCCCTTTTTCTTTGCAGGCAATCCAGATTATCAAGTGTCCTGTTTAAATTGCTGTCTTGATGACACACAAACTGCGAAATATCCAGCGACCACGGTAGAACAACACTTTATCGAAATGTATCGGAGAACGTATGGCTAAGCATATCGTATTGGTGCACGGCGCATGGCAAGGCAGTTGGTCATTTGCACTATTGACGCCATATTTAGAACAAATCGGCTGGCTGGTGCATGCGTTGGATTTGCCAGAAAATGGCTGTTTTATTACACCAGATCATGACCATAGCAAACCATTGAACACCCAACAGCCATATCAAATACAATCTGAGCTGAGAAAATATACTCACTACAGCGCAGATTTACAGGGTTACAGCACCTACGTTTGTGATTATATTGAAAAACTCGGTGAATCCGTTGTTCTGCTCGGGCATAGTGGTGGTGGTCTGACCATTAGCCAAGTCGCAGAAATGATTCCCGAAAAAATTGAATGCCTCATCTATCTGGTGGGCATGCTATTACCTTCGGGCAGTACTTTTTTAGATTTTATCCAACACTGTGAAAAAGCATTTCCGCAGATGAATTTTCAAGGCATTGCGCCGTATCTCCGCTTTGAAGATGGCAAAAGTATGGTTAGTGCCGAAGGTGCACAGAAAATATTCCTGCAAGATTGTGCGTCTGAGCTGGCACAACAGCTCATCGCACAGCTTAAGCCACAGCCTGAATCAGGACGTGATCTGCGACCGATTTTGACAGCGCAACGCTTTGCACAGGTGAAAAAAATATATGTCGAAGCCTTAAAAGATCAATCTCTCGACATTCGCATGCAACGTCTAATGTATCAATTGCAACCTGTAGATGCAGTAATCACAATGGATACAGGGCATGTACCGCAAGCCATACAACCTGAATTACTGGCACAACGATTACATGAGCAATTACAAAAAATTGAGATGGATCATGAAGCACAGCCTGATTTAACACTGTGAGTATCCAAAATATAAAACCCATCGTACAATATTGATCATACGATGGGTTTAGGTTGAATTATTTAAGCACTTTTCGCCATGATTTCAGCCAATTGTTTATCGACTTGCTGTCTAGCCACCATCGGAAACATACCGATCAAGCGTTTCAGCACACGGGCTTGTTTGCCTGGAATAATAAAAAATGCATCGCTCTGAATCCCAGCCATGATTTCTTTGCAGGCAGGTTCGACTTTGAGCGAGCCACCCATCTGTTTGAGTTGCGTGGTAATTTTTGAGCCAATTTTTCTTTCTTCAAACACCATTGGCGTTTCGATCTCAGGCGGACAGACCACAGCCACATCGATGTTTTGCGATTTCAACTCTAAACGGAGTACATCCGCCAAACCAATCGTACCAAACTTCGAGGCACAATAGCCTGCATAGCCATAACAGCCCAGTATGCCCGCCATCGAAGCCACCAAGACCAATTTAGGATTTTGCTTGCTTTGTCCTCGGGCTTGTTTGAGATACGGCAATGCTACGGATGCTACATTGCGACTGCCGCTCAGATTAATGTTGATCTGACGCTCAAACTGATCAGATGTTTGTTCTTCAAACGGTACAGCATAAACAATTCCTGCGCAGTTGATCACGGTCATTGGTAATGACATGTCTTGGTTGGCTTGTGCAAAATGTTGCTCGATCTGTGGAATATTCAGCACATCAAGCGTATAGCCTTGAATGTTTTGCTCGGCTTGTTTGGCATTTTTAACCGATTTTTTCAGTTGTTGTACTGCCTCATCGACTTCTGCATGGGCAAAAATACAGACTTTATCGCCTGCTTGTAGATAGCGTTTTGCTAACTCCAAGCCGATACCACTACTTCCACCGACGATCCATCTGACTGCTGATTGTTTTTTCTTAAACATCCTATTTTCCTTTGATTTTTCCGTATTCATTGATCATAAAAGTGATCGATCACATCAGCGACTCATCTTACACATTGTGAATGCGTCGCTTAACTCACCCAACGTAGTGCAGGATCTGCAATCGGTGCATTGAGCATGTCACGGTCATTCTCATAATGATGTGCAACCATCCAATGCTTGGTGCGTCCTTGTCGTGGCATTGCTTGTTCGCCACGTTTGACATAACCTGAGTTCAGACCTGAGACGATGCTGCTGTCCATCGCTTCGCCTTGGCTCGCTTCTGGCATCACGCTTTGCGCACGGCGCTGATCTTTTTCAGCAAGTAGACGACAGACATATTCTGCTGCCATATCCACTTTCAGTGTCCATGAGGCATTGGTATAACCGACCATATAAGCAAAGTTTGGAATATCTTGAATTAATACCCCTTTGTACATCATCTTTTGGGTAATATCGATCGCCTGCCCATCAACGCTAAGTTGCATTCCCCCTAAAATCTGTAGATTTAAACCTGTCGCAGACACCACCACATCCGCTTGCAGATGTTTACCTGATTTCAGCTGAATGCCATCCGCATCGAAATGATCAATGTGATCGGTGACCACAGAGGCTTTGCCATCACGGATATAATCAAAGAAATCGCCATCAGGTACAGCACACACTCGCTCATCCCACGGGTTATAACTCGGGGTAAAATGCGCCATGTCAAAATCCTCACCGACACGTTTTTTCACACCATGCAGTAAAAATTGGCGCATCTGTTTTGGAAAGCGACGTGACAATTTATAAATCCCACGTTGCATCAAAATATTTTTATTACGGGTAAAGTTATACAGTGTCTGTTCAGGCAAGACTTTTGCCAAAAGCTCAGACAATTTATCTTGACCTGGAATCACAGAAACATAGCTTGGAGAGCGTTGTAACATAGTGATATGCGCACTTTTATCAGCCATTGCAGGAATCAACGTCACGGCGGTTGCGCCACTACCGATCACCACTACATTTTTACCTGTGTAATCTAAATTTTCAGGCCAAAATTGCGGATGGATAAAGGTGCCTTGATAATTTTCCACACCTTCAAATTTTGGCTGATAACCTGCGTCATGGTTGTAATAACCTGTACATGACACCACAAATTCACACTGAATTTCTCGCTTTGCTCTGTGTGTACATCTTTGATGCTGATCGTCCAGCAACTGCTTTGACTGTCAAAATCAAGTTGAGACACTTCTGTGCCATAGCGGATATGCTCAAGTACACCATATTCTTCCGCTGTTTCTTTGAGATAATCTTTAATTTCGGTCGCTTCAGCGAGGACTTTGCTTTTTTTCCATGGACGGAATTTAAACCCAAAAGTCGCCATATCTGAATCCGAGCGAATGCCTGGATATTTAAATAAATCCCATGTACCGCCGAGATCTTGACGGCGTTCTAAAATGATATAGCGTTTATTCGGATGATACATGCTGAGCTGGCATGCCATATCAATGCCTGAAATACCTGCACCGATGATCACAACATCATAATTCGCTTTCATGTGATGGCTCCTTGCCAAACGAGTTTGTCTATTTTTCAACCTTTATTCTGCAACTGAATTTCAATGATATCTTGACATTTCGAGTCTATTTTTTGACATATTGAGTCAATACTTTGTGAATATTCATGATCTACTTGTGTTTAATTTTCATTTTTTAATTAAAAAAAGAGCAGCACGATTGCTACTCTTGATTCGATTGGTGATGGACGATCTTTTGGTCAAATCATCTGATATACATCAATCTTTTAAAAAATCTGCCTGTTCGAATGCAGGATTCGGATAGCTATAAAACCCTTTGCCTGTCGGTGTACCCAAATTCCCTTGATCAATCATCTCTGTTTTGAGCTTATCGACGATACGCTGCATCACTGGGCTTTGCGTCGCTTCGGCTTGCAGTTTTGCCACATTATGCGCCGTGGTAATCCCCACCATATCGATGATCGCAAATGGTCCCATTGGGTTACCCAGACCTTTCATCCATGTTTTATCAATCGTTTCAGGATCGGCAACGTCATTCACCCAAAGCTCGAGCGCAGAAACAAGAAAAGGCACTAACAGCGTATTGATAATAAAGCCGGGTTGCTCTTTATGCAGTGGCAATGCCAACATACCAATGGCTTTGGCAAACTCAACCACATCCGCATACACTTGTGCATCTGTAGACTGATGTCCCATGATTTCCGCAGTATTATTTTTCCAAATACGATTGGCAAAATGCAATGCTAAAAATTTCTCAGGACGACCGGTAAATTCAGCAAACTGACTTGGCAACAAGGTCGAGGTATTGGTGGCGAAAATGGTTTTTTCAGGGGCAACTTTGGCCAATTTTTCATAAAAATCACGTTTAATTGACGGATCTTCAGGCACCGCTTCAATCACCAAATCTGCATCTTGTACAGCAAGCGCCAAATCCGATTGATAGCTGAGATTAGCAAAAGTGGCATCTAACTGTGCCTGACTCGCTTGCATATCCTGTTGATAGCACGTTGATAATTCATGAAATTTGGCTTTTGCCTTATCAAGCACTTGATCATTCACATCATATACAGTGACTTTGAAGCCATGAAATGCGGTTTGAAATGCAATTTGATAGCCCAATACACCGCTACCTGCCACCATAATCTGTTTAAAATTCATCACAAAGTCCTTCTGTTCTTTCCATAAAATCATTCAGTAAAATCATTGTGTTAAACGACATTTTTTCTAGACCATACAATGTTTCTAGGCAATCAATCGCTTAATCGCAAAAAAGATATCAAATCCCATTGTGTCGATGATTTTTTCTGATAACTTGACTTAATGAGTCTTTTTTTTGACTTATTGAGACGATTTAATCAAAGCATGGATTGCTGATATGGAACATTTCACTGCGCAAGCGCTTACCCAAGGTCACCATGAAGATCGCGTGCATAGCTCAGCGCTGCGTGGCTATCTTGATGTCATGCACCAGCTCGGCACGGATCCACTTCCAATCATTACAAGACACGGCATCAGCCTTGAACAATTACAAGATGATAACGCGTGGATTGCACACAGTGCGATGATTTATTTGCTTGAAGACAGTGCGCAACAATCCAATTGTGCGGATTTGGGATTGCGCATCTCACGCTTTCAAGATATTGGGATTTTAGGGATGCTTGGGCTCATTTTACAAAGCGCATCCACGCTTCGAGAAGTGATTAAATACAGTTCAGATTTATTATTTCTGCATGGTTCTGCGCTACGGCTGTATATCAATGAACACGTGACTGATCAATTGTTTGAAAATAGTCATGATGTGGTCGAGATTATTTTTGATATACAACTCAATCATTCAATCAATCTAGACGCTATACACACCAAACGGCAATCTATGGATTTAGGACTGGCGGTCTGTCATCTGCAGTATTTGGCTGACTCACAGGTATCGATGAGTCAAATCGCTTCGGTACTTGGTTTTTCAGAACAATCTGCACTGAGCCGTGCCTGTAAAAGTTGGTTTGGCATGACGCCGAGGGCGTTGAAAAAAAGCACATAATTAAATTTTCTTTTCCGATCTCCCTTTTTCAAGTAGAATATAGAACTTAACTATTATCTTTTTTTTATAATATATTTGGCATTTATATCTCGCTTTTTTACACTTTGTCGGTCTATTAAATTTTCGGTAATAAATGCATTTAAATAACTTCGTATTGTATTTTCATTAATTTTTGTGTGTTCCGATAGCTCTAACACTGTAGCACTTCCATTATGAAACAAATAATTTAATATATTTTTCTGCGTTTCATTATACTTAGAAAAATTTCTTTCAATTTCTTTCATAATTGAGGTATCAATAGTTTTAGTGTGATCACTAATTCTATTTTTTAAAGTTAGAATGACACTTCCATTTCTTTCTTTGTACTCAGGCAAAGAAAGCATCGATCTTTCCATTGACTCATAAATCCTAGACACACCTTCATTGAGTTGACGTACATAACCTAAATCTTCAAGTACTCTTGTCAATCTTGGATTACGAGCAAATCTTTCTGTTTTAATATTCTCGATTGTGACTTGAGCAGGTAAAGGTCCACTATTACTTATTTCAATTCGATCATCAAAATGTTTAATGTAGACAGAATTACCTTGAACATTATATGAACGATGGCAAAGAGCATTTACAATACCTTCCAACCAAGCGGCTTCAGGATATTCAGGTACTTTTAGAAATTTTCCTTCTGTAATGTCTAGAAAATAATAATCTTTGAATGATGCCTTCAAAAATACACGTAACTCATCAATTAAGTTGGGAATATTATTTTCAAATCTTTCATCTTTTATAGCATTATGCTCTTCACCAACTTTTGCTTCAGTACCTTGATATCTAATGTACCTAACAGATGCTGAAGGAATGTATTTTTCTGGATCTTTTGCAAATAAAAGTATCGCTGCATTTTTAAACTGATACTTCTGTTCTTTCTTATCTACTAAGTGACGCTTATTCAATAAATCAAAAAAACTTCCTTTAGAATAATTGAGTTTTTCTTGATACGTTGCTAATAGTGTTTCATCTAAATCATTTTGATCAAAATTACTGACTATTTCCTCCTCAAAATGACGGATCATCTTATCATATTCTAATTTTCTTACTCTTTCTCTATCTAACTCACGATTCTCATCAGATACCCTTAGGTATACTTTTTGATTATCTTTTCTTTGAAATACTCGCTCCAACTCTTGCTCTACATGAAATAGAAAGACTAGATTTCCATCAATTTCAATTTCTTCTAATTCAATCGCACAAGGAGGTTCAATAAAATCGAACGCCAGTTTTCGGTATGACTCTAAATTATTTAAACTTTTTAGATCTTGAATTTCACCACTATCAGATACACCAAAAACCAACACTCCACCATCTGCATTTAGCATTCCTATCAGTTCTTCTGCAATTTTAGTCGGCTTAATTTCCTTTTCCCCTAAGCCTTTTCTCTCAAAATACTGATTTTCTCTCTGTTGTTGTAAATATTCTTTAGTAATGATTGTATTTAACTTAGAAAAAACTGTTTGCATACCAATACCTTGCTTATTTTGGACTACATCTTACTTAGAATAAATAATTCCATAAAAAGCAATAAGATACAATAAATAAAAAAATTATTTAATTTTTTAAAATTCTTGCTTATCAAAATAAAATTGATTGAGGAATAGTACCCAAGTATCTAACCCGATGCTTGCTTAATTTTTTAAAATTCTTGCTTATGCAAATTTAATCCATATAAAACAACAACATAATATTGACATAAAAACTTGCTTATTAATATACAGTTCTTTCTTAAATTTAATAAATCAATAAAATCATATAGTTATGTTTTATTAGAATTAGACTTTGCTATATGTTCTTCTAATTTAAACATCTATAATCCAAAGGACGTCTGAGTTTTTGCAGATAGGAAAAGCAAAATTACTGATCAACATAAAGTAAAAGAATAACCGCGAATTACTTCCCAATACAAAACGATCCAAAGATTTTCCCAAGTAAATCATCAGCGCTAAATTCACCTGTAATCTCACCTAAGGCATTTTGAGCGAGTCGTAGTGACTCAGCCACCAATTCCCCCGCATGATACTCTACAAGCTGTTCTCGAGCCTCTGCTAGATAGGATTGTGTACGTTGCATGGCATCTAAGTGCCGTGTCCGAGCGATAAAGCTATCTTCCTCAGGTTGGAAGCCTGCATATTGCGTGATGACCTCGATCAATCCATCAATACCAAGCTGTTGCTTCGCCGACAAAATTACCCGTTTGTAACCATCCAAACTGTCCACTTGTGGTGTGGCATCAGTGAGATCACTTTTATTGGCGATCAGGATCAGATGCTTCGAATCCATATATTCCGCAAAGAATTGCTGTGCTAATGCAATCGGTTGTTGCTCAGCACTCATGTCATAGACAAACAAACGCAAATCCGCCTGTGCAATCTCTTTATAAGCACGGCGAATACCCTCTTGCTCCACCTCATCACCTGTATCACGCAATCCTGCGGTATCGGTCAGGGTGATCGGTAAACCATTTAAGCTAACTTTTTCATGCAATACATCACGTGTCGTCCCTGCAATATCGGTGACGATCGCACGATCATTGCCTGCTAAAGCATTGAGTAGGCTTGATTTTCCTGCATTGGGTTTGCCTGCGATCACCACTTGCAAACCTTCACGGAGCAATTGCCCTTGTTTGGCGGACAGTTGCACTTGTTTTACCGAAGATTGTACATTTTCGAGCAACGCCAAAATTTTGCCATCTGCGAGAAAATCAATTTCTTCTTCAGGAAAATCAATCGCTGCTTCAACGTGTAAGCGCAGATGAATGAGTTTTTCTAAGACTTCATTGACTCGTAGTGAGAACGCACCTTGTAACGAGCGCACCGCAGAACGTGCCGCCGCCTGTGACGTCGCATCAATCAAATCGGCAATGGCTTCGGCTTGGACTAAATCCATTTTGCCATTTTCAAAAGCACGCATGGAGAATTCACCTGCTTTGGCAGCGGTTGCACCAAGCGCCAAAACTCGGGCTAACAAGGTATTGAGAATGACTACGCCACCATGCCCTTGTATCTCGACCACATCTTCGCCTGTGAATGAAGATGGATTGGCAAAGCGCAAAATCAACCCTTCATCGAGTACTTCACCTGATTCATCATAAAACTGACGAAATCCAGCCATGCGTAATTCAGGTAATTTTTTCTGTGTCAGTGCTTCAGCGATTTGAAAAGATTTTGAGCCTGATAAGCGAATCACGCCGACACCACCTCGTCCCGACGGCGTTGCAATGGCTGCAATCGTGGGTTGAGTGGCTTGGATTGGCGTGTTGTATTGACTCATGATGAGATTCGCTTGATGTACGATAAAAGAAGTTGAGGAATTTTTTCATGAATTGGCAGGAAAGGCTAGAGCCGATGGCATATCTTAGAATGGAAAAACCGCCTCAAATCGAAATCTGAGGCGGTTGCTCATCTGTGCGAATGATCGCTAGGATGAGATTATTTGCTGGCAGTGCTGAGACCTTGTTTGGCTGCACTACGGTTGATAAACCATTGCTGTGCGATGGTAATCAAGTTGTTGACGATCCAGTACAGAACCAAGCCCGCAGGGAAGAACAACAAGAACACGGTGAACATGATCGGCATCAAGCGGAACACTTTGGCTTGCATTGGATCAGTGGGTTGTGGGTTGAGCATCTGCTGGAAGTACATGGTTGCACCCATGATCAACGGCAGAATAAACCACGGATCCATCGCTGACAAATCTTGAATCCACAACATCCACGGTGCATGACGCAGTTCCACACTTTCCATTAATACCCAGTACAAGGCAAGGAAAATCGGCATTTGCAGTAATAATGGCAAACAACCTGACAATGGATTGACTTGTTCACGCTTGTACAGTGCCATCATCTCTTGAGAGAAGCGCATACGGTCTTCGCCGAACTCTTCTTTCATGCGTTGCATTTCAGGTGCGATGACACGCATTTTCGCCATAGAACGATAGCTTTTTGCCGATAACGGCCACAAGATCAATTTCACCAACAAGGTTAATAGAACAATTGACCAGCCCCAGTTGCCGACGATTTTATGGAAGAAATCCAAGCCCCAGAACAAGAGTTTTGCAATCGGCCACAACCAACCATAATCTACAGTTTGATTGAGTCCTGTTGCCAATTCTTTCAGTTCAGATTGAATTTTTGGACCAGAATACAGACTTGCAGAGATTTCATATTGTTTACCCGCTGGCACATTCACCAATGGCGAACGGAAGCCGATAATATGATAATCACCGCTATTACGTGATTCTAAATGTGCGGTATAGCTTTGATCTGGCACCCAAGCCGAGACAAAATAATGCTGAACCACTGCCACCCAACCTGCTTTGGCTTGTTGGTTCAATTTTTCTTCATTGAAATTGGCAAATTTCAGCTTGTTATAGTGCTCTTCAGGCGTACCCCAAGCACCACCCAAATACGTGCCTAAAGTGAAAATCCCTTGTGCAGATTTGCCTGGATCAGGTGCACTGTCACGCTTGAGCTGACCAAACATCTGACCTTGCCAGTTGCTTGCGCTACGGTTAACGATACGATGCGTGACTTGGATCGGATATTTACCCGAAGTAAATTTGAAAATTTTGAAAATTTCTACGCCATCAGCCGTCTTATAGACCATTGGCACTTCAAGGACTTTATGCGCTTCGCCATTTTCTGTACTGGTTGCTTTGGCATCTGCCAAAGTATACGCCATTTTATCGACTTCATAATTTGGGCGTTTGCCACTGCTGTCGATACCGTTGGCGCCAATCAAACCTGATTCTGCAACAAAAGTGCCTTTTTCATTGTGCAACATCACAAAAGGCTGATCGCTGTCTTTGCTTTGATCATGTGACAGCAATTCTAAACGAACAATATCACCACCTTTTGGATCAATCCAGACATTGTACATATCTGTTTTTACAGACACCAATTGCTGTGAATTACTGCTAGTTGATACGCTTGGTGTATTTGCTGCTGCATTATTGGCTTGTGGAATATCTGAATCCGTCGTCGCAGTATTTTGCGTTGGAATATCAGAGGCAGAATTTGTAGCTGGTGCGACCGCAGCTTGCTGAGGAGCGTCTGGCTGAGCGCCATAATCCTTTTGCCAAGCCAAAATCAGCAAATAAGCAGTCACAAACATGGCACCGAGAATCGCAAATCGAGCCCATTGTTGCATAATGATTACCCTAATTGATTAAAAGCAGTTGAATTGTTTTGACGTTTACGCAAGGGTACATAAACGTAAGAAATTTGAGCATCCGAAACGTGCAACGAAATACATCGAAAAGGCTTTCTCGGCACTGGATCATAGCCAGAACCACCCCAAGGATGACATCGACACAACCGTCTGGCGCTATAATACACACCTTTTGTTGCACCATGAAGTTGAATCGCTTCAATCGCATATTGAGAACAGGTGGGAATATAACGACAACGTGGTCCAAGTAGAGGACTAATCGCAATTTGATAAAAACGAATACACCAATGAAGAAACTTTTGCATTGGCTAATACTCTACTGATTCGAAACAGAAGAAGTCGAGACAGATGGAGTCGAAGCAGGAAGCGGAGAATTTTGGCGCCGATGTTTAGCAAATTGTTTCGATAACTTTTGCCACGCCAATTGTAATTGTTGATGCAAGTCTGCATTAGAAATGTGTTCTATACCGACTTTGGGCAAGACCACAATATCTAAGCCAGCCAAATCTCGTTGATGTAAACGAAAACTTTCACGGCTAATACGTTTGACGCGATTACGTTCGTGTGCACGGCGCACTTTCTTTTTAGCAACCACTAAGCCGATACGTGCCGAAGCATCCCGAGACTTTGCAGTAGCGAGAATCAAAAAGCTCGGTTGGTGCACCTTAAACAAAGTTGCATTAAATACACCTTCATAATCTTTGGCGCAAAGTAATCGCTGATCTGCACCAAACGTATAAAGTGCCATACAACCTCATCAGCAGAAAACAGTATAATGCAAGATTATACTGTTAAGCTGTGACGACCTTTTGCACGACGACGAGCAAGCACTTGACGACCAGCTTTAGTAGCCATACGAGCGCGGAAACCGTGAACACGTTTACGTTTCAATTCACTTGGTTGGAATGTACGTTTCATGTTGAAACTCCAAATCAATGTACTATATTTAAGGTGCGCAATTTTAGGCATCTATCAGCCAACTGTCAATGCAAAAAATAAAGAACTATCGCAAGTTTTCCACAAAAACCATCATTTTTTAATTTTAAATTCAAAAATCGCATCACCAAATCAAAATGAATTCAAATTAAGCGCTTTTAAATTCATTCTATTGATAAATACAAAGCCCATGCTACATGCAAGCTCAATACGGACAATTTTTTAAATTCAAAACCAAACAAGAATACGGCTAGCGTTTTAAATTCAAAAGTTCACAAAGTATAGTGATGTGTGTTCTGCTTTAGTTTGAATTCAAAGTTTATCAAAACTGATGATGCTTGTTGTATTTCATCTTACTCAATGTGCTTATTCCTTACCAATTCTCACTACAACTCCTTTATTACTTGCTTTGGTCAAGTTACTTTTAAAGTTTTCTTATTGGGGATCAGTCTAAAATTTCTACAAAAGATGAGAAAGTGTAAGTTCTTATCGTTATCAATTCTGATTTTTTTGAATTCATATTGCGCAAACTGAATTTAAATTTAAACTACTGATCTTGTGCACAACTCAATGGGACTTAAATTTAAATTTATAAATTTAAAATTTAAATTTATTGTTATTAGTATCGTGTTTTTCTGCGGAAAGTGGGTATATTTTTATAAAATTCATGTGGTTGTATTGTTGGTAACTTTGTTTATTTAAAAATAATGAATTGTGGATAAGTTTTCGTGTTATTTTATCCACACTTTGGGAAAATAGTTATCCACAGCAGTGATTTTTTGAATTTATAAATTTAAATTTGATGTGGTTGTGGATAAATTGCACACTTGAGCAGGATGCCTTATGACAGCGTGGGTGATCTTGGGTAGAATGGCGACCCCTTCAACGGGCGACAGCATTTTTTTAAATTTAAATTGATTATGGATCGGGAGACATCGATGCTTTGGGCAGAATGTTTAGAACGCTTAAGAAAGCATGTGTCTGATAACCACTTTACCATGTGGATCAGACCGCTTGAGGCAGAAGAACATCCAGATTGTTTAAAGCTGTATGTACCGAGCCCGTATTGGAAAAGTCATATTGAAAAAGACTATCAAGAGTTGATTTCAATTATGGCGGAGCAAATTTCTGAAGGGCGTGTACGTCAAGTTGAAGTGTTGGTGGGCTCAAGTCCAGGTAAAGATATTTTAACCAAGCAAGAAACACCTGCGACCACCACTTCTGCATTACAAAGTCCGCCTGTCATTCCTAAAGCGACCTCGAATGAAGTGTCGACTAAACAAGGTAAAAAGCGTCAGCTCAATCCATTATTTACCTTCAATCTGTTTGTTGAAGGGCGCTCAAACCGTATGGCAGCAGATACTTGCCGAAAAGTACTGACGCAACTTGGCGCAGCGGAGCACAACCCGCTGTTCCTCTATGGACCGACTGGACTGGGTAAAACCCATTTAATGCAATCTGTCGGCAATGCATTACTCCAGCAAAAGCCCAATGCCAAAGTGATGTACATGACGGCAGAAAGTTTTGTTGAAGATTTTGTCAGTGCCTTACAACGCAAAAAAATGGAAGAATTTAAGAAACACTGTCGTTCTTTAGATTTATTATTAGTCGATGATATTCATTTGTTGGCTGGTAAAGAGAAGAGTCTACAAGAATTCTTCTATACCTTTAATGCGCTACTTGATGAATCTAAGCAAATTATTCTAACTTCGGATCGTTATCCTAAAGAATTGACTGAGCTTGATCCACGTCTGGTTTCACGCTTTTCATGGGGCTTATCGGTTGGTGTAGAACCGCCAGATATTGAAACACGCACCGAAATTTTGCTGAAAAAAGCAGAAAGTAATGAGATTGATTTGCCTCGAAATTGTGCATTGTTTATCGCACAGCAAGTGGTTGCCAATGTGCGTGAACTCGAAGGCGCATTAAACCGAGTTGTTGCAACGGCACGTTTTCGTGGTTCGTCGATTGATCTGGATGTGGTGCGTGAGTCACTCAAAGATGTGCTTGCAATTCGTGCACGGAATATCAGCGTAGAAAATATCCAAAAAGTGGTTTGCGAATATTTCCGCATTCCCCTTAAAGAATTGACTGGACCAAAACGAACTCGAATCTACGCACGCCCTCGTCAGATGGCAATGGGACTTGCACGTGAGCTGACAGGTGATAGTTATCCTGAAATTGGCATGGCATTTGGCGGACGTGATCACAGTACCGTGATGCATGCCTGTGAAAAAGTACAAAGCCTGCGCAATGAAGATGTTGGTTTTAATGAAGATTATAAAAATCTGCATCGACTATTACAAAGCTAATGGATGATGCTGTTTAATTTTAATTTAGTTATTTAATTTTTTGATTTTTAATGATTTATTGTGTTTCTTGTGCGGAAATGCAATAAATTTTCAATTGTTAATTTTCGCCGAATATGATTAGATTGGGCGTTCATTTCTATCAAGTCACATCAAACACTTTTAAACGTTCGATATTGATTACACCTTGCTGAAATTTTGGATTTTGACTCATGACCACTTTGCGATTAAACATAGCGAAAGAAACATTATTGAATGTATTGACCCATGTGATGGGGGCTGTCGAACGTCGCCATACCATGAATATTCTGTCAAATATCAAAATCCAAGTCAGTGAAAGTCAATTAACCATTACAGGTTCAGATCTTGAAGTGGAGCTGGTAGCAAGTACTGCGCTGGAAGCTGGCGCATGTGTGCAAGCGGGTGAAAGCACTGTACCTGCACGCAAGCTAATGGATATTTGTAAATCGTTGCCGAATTCAGCGTTACTTGATTTGCAAGTGACCGATGATCAGCGCTGTATTTTGGTGTCGGGTCAAAGTCGCTTTGTCCTTGGAACCTTGCCTGCGGAAGATTATCCATTGCTGACCAATGAAGCAACACAAGGCACGCAAGTACAGGTTTCCCAAGTGGCGTTAAAGCATTTGTTTGAAAAAACATCGTTTGCCATGGCGGTGCAAGATGTGCGTTTTTATCTGACGGGGACGTTGTTAGAAATCGAGCAAAACCATCTGCGTGCGGTCACCACTGATGGTCACCGTTTGGCTTTGTCTGAAGCGACTGCGCAGGCGAATACCAATGAAGTACAGCAAGCCATCGTACCTCGTAAAGCAGTCGGTGAGTTACAGCGTCTGTTAACGGTGGAAGATTTACCTTTAACGATTTTGATTGGGCGTGAATTACTCAATGTGACCATTGAACAGCCAAGCAAAGACAATGAATCAGCAATCGTAGTACGTTTTACGACTAAACTCATTGATGGAAAATTCCCTGATTATCGTCGTGTGATTCCAAAAGGTGGCGATAAAATTGCAACTTTGGCGCACGATGCCTTCAAACAAACCTTGCAACGTGTGGCGATTTTAAGTAATGAAAAATTGCGTGGTGTGTTCCTGACTTTCAATGCTGACGTATTACAGCTTAAAGCCAATAATCCCGAGCAGGATGAGGCGGTTGAAGACTTCGCTATGCAGTATCAAGGTGATACTTTAGAAATGTCTTTTAATGCGCAATATTTGCTTGATGTGGTGAATGTGTTGGATGGCGATGATGTGCAAATGCAAATGTCAGAATCCAATCAATCGGTATTGATTCAAGATCCAAATCAGCCTGCGCAAACTTATGTCGTGATGCCAATGCGAGTCTAAGCACACAATGCTGTTGCAAAAACTGCGTATCGAACGACTTCGAAATATTCAAACGGTTGCAATGCATGACTTGCAGCCGTTTAATATTTTCTACGGCGAAAATGGTTCAGGCAAAACCTCAATTCTCGAAGCTATTCATTTGCTTGCCACAGGGCGTTCTTTTCGCACCCATATTCCAAAGCATTATATTCAATATCATCAAGCCGACACCATGATCTATGCGCAGTCGCAGGAATATCGTATTGGTTTGCAAAAGCTCAGTAGTGGTGAACAGACCATGCGGGTCAATGGCGATAGTGTGGCAACGCAAGGTCAAATGGCAAAATTACTTCCTGTACAAGTGATCGAGCCACAAAGTACCGACATTATCGATCATGGCGCAAAGCCTCGTCGGCAAATGTTGGATTGGCTTATGTTTCACGTGGAACCTGATTTTTTTGCGGTATGGCAGAACTATGCAAGAGCGTTGAAACAACGTAATAGTCTACTAAAAAGCTACCCTGTCAGCCGTGAACAAGTCAAAACATGGGATCAACTCTTAGCGACTTCTGGCGAGCAGATTCATTTATTACGTGAATTGATCGTGGATCAATGGCAAGCGGATGTGCAGGCAGAACTCAAATATCTTTTGCCACATTTAGAGATTGAGTTGGAATATGTGGCAGGGTTTTCGACTGAGTTAGGATTATCTGAACATCTAGCGCAAAGTCTACAAAAAGACATTGATCGACGTACTACAAATTATGGCGTGCATCGTGCCGATTTACGCTTTAAAACGCCAATTGGTGATGCCGAAGAAGTGTTGTCACGTGGGCAAAAAAAGCTACTGATCGTGGCGCTGAAACTGGCGCAAATTGCCCTTTTAAATCGCTCAAATAAGGAAACTGTGGTATTATTGGATGATCTAACCGCAGAGCTCGATACGCAGGCACAACAACGATTAATACGCCGTTTGCATCAATTAGGTAGTCAGGTTTTCCTCACCACTTTAGATCAACAAGCCGTGCAACACTATATGGATGACATCCAGTTGCCGTATCAATTGTATTGTGTCGAATCTGGGCAAGTGCGTTCGGTTTCAATCTAAACCAATCTTATGCGATGTTGATAGATCGAAACCATTTGGCAATGAAAAATTCAGGGAGAAATCATGAGTTCAGCGCAAAATAATGCAGAAAGTGATGCAAATAAAAGTGAACACGTGAATAACGAACAAATCAGCAATACAGAAGCACATCAAGCACCTGAACCTGTTGCTGAAAAGGCGTATGATTCTTCAAGTATTAAAGTCCTGCGTGGACTCGATGCGGTACGTAAACGTCCAGGTATGTATATCGGTGATACTGATGATGGCACTGGTCTGCATCATATGGTGTTTGAAGTCGTCGATAATGCCATTGATGAAGCCTTAGCAGGACATTGTGATGAGATTCAAGTCACCATTCATGATGATGAATCGGTGAGCGTATCGGATAATGGTCGTGGTATTCCTACAGAGATTCATCCTGAAGAAGGCGTGTCTGCCGCAGAAGTGATTTTAACCATCCTGCACGCAGGCGGTAAATTTGATGACAATAGCTATAAAGTATCGGGTGGTCTGCACGGTGTTGGTGTTTCGGTGGTCAATGCCCTCTCTAGCCAACTGTTCTTAAAGATCAAGCGTCAGGGCAAAGTCTTTGAACAAGAATATCGTCACGGCGATCCACAATATCCATTGAAAGAAACGGGTACAACCACTGATTCAGGCACCACCGTGCGCTTCCTACCAAGTAGCGAAACATTTAGTCAAACCATTTTTAATGTCGATATTTTGGCACGTCGCCTACGTGAACTGTCATTCCTGAATGCAGGTGTACGCATTGTACTCCGTGATGAGCGTGTTGATTTAGAGCATGTATTTGATTTTGAAGGTGGTTTGTCTGAGTTTGTAAAATACATCAATCAAGGCAAAACGCACCTCAATGAAATTTTCCATTTCACAGTGGATGCAGATAACGGCATTGGTGTCGAAGTTGCTTTGCAATGGAATGAATCTTATCAAGAAAATGTACTGTGCTTTACCAATAATATTCCGCAAAAAGACGGCGGAACGCATTTGGCAGGCTTCCGTGCAGCGTTGACACGTGGTTTAAACCAATACCTTGAAAGCGAAAATATCCTTAAGAAAGAAAAAGTATCCGTCACGGGTGATGATGCGCGTGAAGGTCTAACAGCGATCATTTCGGTGAAAGTACCTGATCCAAAATTCTCTTCACAAACCAAAGAAAAATTGGTATCGAGTGAAGTTAAGCCTGCGGTTGAACAGGCAATGAATAAAGAATTTTCAGCGTATCTTTTGGAAAATCCGCAAGCAGCAAAATCCATTGCAGGCAAAATCATTGATGCTGCACGTGCTCGTGATGCTGCACGTAAAGCCCGTGAAATGACGCGTCGTAAGAGTGCTTTAGACATTGCAGGATTACCAGGGAAATTAGCCGATTGCCAAGAGAAAGATCCAGCGTTATCAGAGCTGTATCTAGTCGAGGGTGACTCGGCGGGTGGTTCTGCGAAACAAGGTCGTAACCGTAAAATGCAAGCGATCTTGCCGCTGAAAGGTAAGATTCTCAATGTCGAACGTGCCCGTTTTGACAAGATGATTTCTAGCCAAGAAGTCGGTACGTTGATTACTGCGCTCGGTACTGGAATTGGTCGTGAAGACTATAATCCTGATAAATTGCGCTATCACAAAATCATTATCATGACCGATGCGGATGTCGATGGTTCGCACATTCGCACGTTGCTTTTGACCTTCTTCTTCCGTCAAATGCCAGAATTGGTCGAACGTGGTTATATTTATATTGCTCAGCCACCGCTATATAAGCTGAAAAAAGGCAAGCAAGAACAATATATTAAAGATGATGAAGCACTCGAAACTTATTTGATTTCTAATGCGATTGATGATTTAGCACTACATACCAATGCGGATGCACCTGCGGTCAGTGGTGCTGCACTTGAGCAACTCATCAAAGATTATCAAGTGTCACAGAAGTCGATTAGCCGTTTGACCCAGCGCTTCCCTGCGACTCTGCTTGATGCTTTGCTTGAGCTTGAAGCGTTTCACACTGAGCAAAAAACTGATCAAGCCTATGTGCAACAATGGAGTGAACAATTGGTTGCGGTGATGAATCGTCTACAACCAAGTTTGCGTAGTGAGTTTGAGCTGGAGCAGTTTGACGTACAGGTCGAAGGCGAAACGAAGGCGACGTATTATCCACGTGTGACGGTGTATGTGCACAATCTGCCACATCATTATTTACTCGATGGTTCGCTACTTCACTCAACCGAATATGCACGCCTGCTAAAAAATTCAAAAAGTTGGTTTAACTTATTGGAAAAAGGCGCATTCTTGGAAAAAGGTGAGCGCAAAATTTTCGTCGAAAACTTCCATCAAGTGTGGCAACAAATTTTGCAAGACTCTCGTCGTGGCATGATGATTCAGCGCTACAAAGGTCTAGGCGAGATGAATGCGGAACAACTTTGGGAAACCACCATGGATCCTGAAAACCGCAATATGCTTCAAGTCACCATTGATGATGCGATTGAAGCAGATCGCATGTTCTCCTGTCTGATGGGTGATGATGTTGAACCACGCCGTATCTTTATTGAAGAAAACGCACTGAATGCAGATATTGATGCCTGATATGCGTTGTTTTATTTGACAGATTTACACTTTTAATCACAACTTGATCGGTGAAAAGTGTCAAAATCAAAGCGTCGAAACGTCAGTTTTGGCGCTTTTTTCATGCGAAAATGAAAAAATACCAAGAGGAAATAAATATGAATATTCAACAACAAGACGATGGCAAACATGGTGTATTTCAGGCATTAGATGGCGATACTGGCAAAGAAAATCTGGCTGGAGAAATGGCATATACATGGGCAGGTGAAGGCATGTTTATCATCGATCATACCGACGTGTCTGAAGACTATCGTGGACAAGGTATTGGACGTCAAATACTCGATAAAGTCGTGGCATTCGCACGAGAAAAGCAGTTAAAAATTATTCCACTCTGCCCTTATGCAAAATCTGTATTTGATAAAGATCCAAGTATTGCAGATGTGTTGAGAAAATAAATTTATTATTTTCAAGTATTTAATTTGAATTTATCCAGTAAATTGTGAAGCAAAATACACTGATCGGAAAGCAAAAAATATTGCTTTCCCTTTGCATCTTTTTGTGCAATTCTAGTCCAGTTCAAAATTTCACCATAAACTTTGAATCTTTAAAATATGGAAATTTTAAAGCAGCTTAAGATATTTCTTAAGTTGTGCACAAACTTATCCACAACTTAACGTAATGAAAATAAAAAAATAATTATTTTGGATGAGTCTGATTTATCCACATTTCTAAATTTAAAACATCGAATGAGATGAAATTGTTTTTAAATTCAAAAGTAGCCTTTTAAATTTAATTCCATTGCATTTAGTTTCAGTGTAAAAAAAGCTATAATGCGCAGTTTCTCATCATCAAAATTCGGTTCGATCAACCAATTTTAGTTTTTGATTCTCCGAATATTTTTAAGCCATCACTTAGCGGAACTATGCCAATGAATGCGGTTAATACCACCGATGCTCAGCCTTTAGTTGGAATTATTATGGGCTCACAATCTGATTGGGCAACACTTGAGCACACAGCGAATATGCTGAAACAGCTCAATGTGCCTTTTGAGGCGGAAGTGGTGTCTGCGCATCGTACCCCAGATCGCTTGTTTGAATATGCTGAAACCGCACGTGAGCGTGGTATTCAAGTGATCATCGCAGGTGCGGGTGGTGCGGCGCATTTGCCAGGGATGTGTGCAGCCAAGACAGATTTGCCTGTGCTCGGTGTGCCTGTGAAATCGTCTATTTTAAATGGCGTGGATTCGCTCCTGTCGATCGTGCAAATGCCTGCGGGTATTGCTGTCGGTACTTTGGCGATTGGTCCTGCTGGTGCGACCAATGCAGCGATCATGGCGGCGCAAATTGTTGGTTTACAGCGTGCCGATATTGCCAAAAACATCGCAGATTTTCGCACTGCCCAAACAGAGAAAGTAGCGAACAATAACATCCCAGGTCAGGTTTAAGGACGAGATCATGTCAAAGATGACGATTGGTATTTTTGGTGGTGGTCAGCTGGGTCGGATGATGGCGCAAGCGGCTTTACCTTTGAATATACAATGTACTTTTTTCGAAGCAAATACAGATTGTCCATCAGCGGTATTGGGTCAAGTGATTTCCAGCCAAGATCAAGACGGCTTGCAACAATTTACGAAAAGTGCGGATGTATTTAGTTTGGAGTTTGAAAATACCCCGCTTGCTGATGTAGATCAGCTCACTCAATCTAAGCAAATTTATCCACCACGTCAGGCTTTAGCGATTGCGCAAAATCGTTTGCTGGAAAAATCTTTATTTGATGAATTAGACATTCCTGTTGCGCCATATCGTGCAGTGGATAGTTTGGAAAGTTTACAGCAGGCTGTCAGTGATTTGGGTTTGCCGATTGTGCTGAAAACCGCAACAGGTGGCTACGATGGCAAAGGTCAATTTGTCCTGAAAAATGAAACGCAAATCAATGAGGCATGGGCTGAGCTTGGTGCAGCAAAATCATTAATTGCCGAAAGTTTTGTGCAGTTCAACCGTGAAGTATCGATCATTGCGGTACGTGGGCAAGATGGCGAAGTGCGCACATGGGATTTGGCGGAAAACCACCATCATCATGGCATTTTGTCGCATTCCATCGTCCCTGCGCCGAATAGTTTACACTTGCAACCGATTGCTGAAGAATATATTACTCGCTTGCTGAATCATTTAGATTATGTCGGTGTGCTTACGCTTGAGCTGTTTGTGACTGAGCAAGGCATGTTCGCCAATGAAATGGCGCCTCGTGTACATAATTCTGGACATTGGTCGATCGAAGGTGCGGTATGTTCGCAATTTGAAAATCATATTCGTGCTGTTGCAGGCTTGCCGCTAGGTTCTACGCAAACAATCCGACCAACGGTTATGGTGAATATTATTTCTCAATATCCGAAAACTGAATCAGTTTTGGCGCTGGATAGTGCACATTTACATCTTTATGATAAATCCGAACGAGAAGGTCGTAAGCTCGGTCACATCACGCTTACACCGAAGTCCAAGGATGAGCTGACAGCACAGTGTCGTGCTTTATCTCAAATTTTGCCTGAATCTTTAGCATTAAATGAAAATATGCAAATTGAAATTTAATCTTGCTTTGTAGGGTTGATAGGTCATAATCTACACAAAATATGAAAAAGTGCATTGTCATTTAAACTTATTTAATTATAATGACAAGTGTAAAATTCCTTTTTGATTTTATACGGCAACACACCCCTGTTGCCGTTTTTTTTGCCTAAAATTTAGGATAAATTTTAGAAGCATCTGTTCAACATGTTCCACGTGAAACATCTATTTTACTTTCTCAGGCTTTCATTTTAGCGGATCTATTCGGCACATTGGCTAAAGCAGATTTGAGCAATTGCCAGCACTGCGCCACAGTGTGAATATTTACCCTTTCCCCAGGCGCATGTGCGCCACGTATATCAGGACCAAACGAGACCATTTCCAAATGTGGATAATGCTCTGCAATGATGCCACACTCCAATCCTGCATGAATCACTTTACGCTTTGCCTCAATGCCGAATACATCTCGGTAGGCTTGTTGCAAGCAGGCTAAGGCTTGAGAGTCAGGATTTGGGGTCCAGCCCGAGACTAAAGGCGTCAACTCGGCATAACAATCGTGTGAAATAAAGTGCTGTTGAATTCGCTCCGCTAATGCGCCAGCATCAGAATTAACCAATGAGCGCACCATGATTGAAGTAATGAGACCATTCTGATCGACTTTAACCACACCGATATTATTGGAAGTTTCCACGATATCAGCGATGCTTTGGCTCAATTTTGCCACACCATAAGGGCAACTGGCTAAGGCGTGAAACCATTGTTGCTGTTGTTTTTCTTCTAAAATGTGGGCATGTTTTTGTGGAGAATTTTGCAGTTGAATCTGTACATCACCATCGGTATTTTGTAGCCTTTCCCGCCACATATTTTCAGCGTTTTGTACAGCAGTTTGTAAATTTTCCAATTGATTGATCGGAATCGCAATGGTCGCTGAGGCTTCGCGAGCGATGGCATTGCGTGCTGTTCCACCTTGCATAGCAACCAAATGTCCGTGTAATTTTGCTAAATGATTGGCTAAGAATTGCGCCAAAATCACATTGGCATTCCCCCGCCCCTCATGAATATTTAAACCAGAATGTCCGCCTTTTAGACCGAGGATTTGCACATCGTAAAAGGCTAAATTTGGTGGCGCTGCGATAAACTGAGCAGTTTGATTGACTTCGACATCCTGACTCCCAGCACAACCGAG
The DNA here is from genome assembly GCF_900096915.1 of Acinetobacter marinus. Taxonomy (GTDB): domain Bacteria; phylum Pseudomonadota; class Gammaproteobacteria; order Pseudomonadales; family Moraxellaceae; genus Acinetobacter; species Acinetobacter marinus. The sequence continues at coordinate 34,164 of NZ_FMYK01000008.1, read as the reverse complement.
GTACAATTCTCCCCATTGTTCGGTATCAATATTGATCAACCATTGTCCATGTAAAATATTTGGCGATAAAAACCGAGCTCCACTCATCCCCGCCTCTTCATCAACGGTGAGCAAAACCTCAATTGCTCCATGTGCAACATCGTCTGACTCAAGTACAGCCAAAGCAAGTGCCACGCCAATGCCATTATCCGCACCTAATGTGGTGTGCTTAGCCACCAGCCAACCCTCTTCAATGATTGGTTGAATTGGATCACGTAGAAAATCATGCGGCGTATCTCGATTGGCTTGGGTGACCATATCGAGATGTCCCTGCAGAATCACAGGGATCGCTTTTTCCATACCTTGCGTTGCGGGCTTGCGAATGACCAAATTGCCGATCTCATCGACTTCGGTGTCTAAACCACGCTGTATTGCCCATTGCTGAAGATAGTCACGCAATACCTGTTCATGCTTCGATGGACGTGGAATATTGCATAAGGTTTGAAAGTGTCGCCACACGACTTGTGGTTCAAGTAAGCCAATTTCAGCAGTGTGCATCATCATTCCCAACAATCTCATGAATCATGATCATATGCTAAATTGATTGAAAAAAGACTAGGAGTTATGCAACAAATTGGATTTTTTGTAAGCTATGGCTTACAACTTTTGGCGTATATGATGACTTTTCAGACCGAAATCTGAGCCCTATACTACAAACATCAACAGACAGGATGTCTTTGATAACAAAACTTGCTGTGAAGCATATGAGGGAATGGAACTCGCCACATGACAAAAATAATCCAAGCATAGAAACAGGACGTTTCTCGATAACATGTGCTGTGAAGCACCAAGTGACAGGATGTTGTAGATCACAAGCAGTATAAAAAAGCCTTAAGATTCGTCTTAAGGCTTTTTCTATGCGTGAGAATGAAGAGAAGAAACCTTGATTTTCACTGAAAACCAAAGTTTCTCTATGTGGCTTATAACAAAATTGAGCGGATATCTTGCAATAATTTGGTCAATTTATTGGTAAATCTCGCAGCATCAGCGCCATTAATTACACGGTGATCGTAAGACAGTGATAATGGTAGCATCAATTTTGGCTGGAATTGTTGCCCATCCCAAACAGGTTGCATGGTCGCAGGGGAAATTCCGAGAATCGCAACTTGTGGCCAATTGACCAATGGTGTAAATGCTGTACCGCCGATACTGCCTAGGCTGGTGATGGTGAAGTTCGCACCCTGTAAGTCTTTTGGTGCGAGCTTCTTATCACGTGCTTTTTGGCTGAGTTCAGCAAGTTCTGTGGCAATTTGCGCAATCGACTTCAGATCAGGATTGCGTAGCACAGGCACGGTCAAACCATCCTCTGTAGCGACTGCAATACCCATATGAATTTCATTGCGTAACAACACCGATTTTTGATCATCGGCAAGATGACCAGCAAAATACGGCTCTTGCTTGAGCAAATGCGCAACGGCTTTGGCGATAAATGCCAAAATCGTTAGGCTGGTACCACGCTTCTTAAAGTCAGCTTTGAGCTCATTTCGCCATGCTTCGAGCGCCGTAATATCTGCAAGATCAAATTGCGTCACTTGCGGGATAAAATTGTTTAAAGACAGCTGTGGTACGGATACTTGTTGCAAGCGAGTCATTGCTTTGACTTCAGCACCACCATACGCATCAAAACTAGGTAGTTTTGGTAGGCCTGAGGTTTGTGCTACACCAGCAGTGCCTGCTGACGGCGACGATGTATTCAAACGACCTTTGACATAGGCATAAACATCCTCTTTCAAGATCCGATCATTTGAACCCGTTGCTTTGACTTGGCTGAGCACGACGCCGAGTTGACGTGCCATTTGACGCACCGCAGGTCCTGCATAGACTTTGGCATTGGCTTCGATTTCAGCATCAGTGAGTTTTGTGGTGCTTGTACTTTGTTCAGTACTAGATGACGCTGCTGGCGCAGATTCAGCCTGTGGTTTTTCAGCGGAGGTCGTTTGCGCTTTTTCTTCAGAAGGCTGTTGCGCTTTTGTTGTGGTCGCACTCTCGCCACTTTGTGCGCCTGCACCTGATGTTGACTTCACCGTCAACATCAACACGCCTTCTTTCACCATATCGCCAGCTTTAACAGCGATAGAGAGTACTTCACCACTGGCAGTACTTGGCACTTCGACCGTGGCTTTATCCGATTCCACCACGATAATGCTGTCGTCTTCGGCAATGACATCGCCGACTTTGACCAAGACTTCGGCAACAGAGGCTTTCTCCACGCCAATATCAGGCACTTTCAGTTGGATTTCACGACTTTCAGATGGTGCTTCGGCTTGAGGTGCATCTTTAGCAGGTTCTTCTTCTACTTTTGCATCGTCAGTTGACGGTGCTTCAGTTTCTGGTGTAGCTTCAGCTTTGGCGTCGGATTGCTCATTGGCTTGTGATGACTCTCCAGCTTCCAATTCGATCAACAGTGTGCCTTCTTTCACGGTATCACCTACATTGACCGAAATGGATTTTACTGTACCACTGGCAGTGCTCGGCACTTCGACCGAGGCTTTGTCAGATTCTAAGACCAAAATACTGTCATTTTCAGCAATCTGATCACCAACTTTGACTAAAATCTCGGTGACTTGCGCTTGATCTACACCAATATCAGGAGTAATGATTTGCATGATTATTTCTCCTCTGTTGATGTTGGTTCAACATATTCAGCCACAGGTTTGATCTCAGCGTGATCTTGAGGTTGCCAAGCAATTGGACGATCCACATCAATTTCAAAGCTGGTAATCGCATCTTTAACCAAACGATTGTCCACTTCACCTTCGTCAGCGAGCTGTTTTAAGGTTGCAACAACGATATGTGCTGCATCCACCTCGAAGTAGCTACGCAACTTTTCACGGGTATCTGAGCGACCATAGCCGTCTGTTCCGAGAGTGGCATAAGGACGATTGTCAGGTAAATATGGACGAATCTGCTCGCTATACATGCGCATATGGTCAGTCGCTGCGACGACCGTGCCATGATATGGGCGCATCTGCTCGGAGAGCCAGCTTTCTTTAGGTTCCTCGCTGAGCGGGTGATTACGGTTGTATTCTTCACATGCCATACCGTCACGAGCCAATTCATTAAAGCTAGTGACGCTCCAGACATTGCTATGGATTTGGTATTCTTCACGCAAGATTTTCGCAGCTTTGATCACTTCACGCAGGATCACACCTGAGCCAAGCAGTTGCACAGTGGCTTGATCGTCTTTTTCAAATAGGTAGATACCACGACGAATACCCTCTTCAGCACCCTCAGGCATCGCAGGATGCTCGTAATTTTCATTCATCACAGTCAGGTAGTAGAACACACGTTCTTGGTCTTGATACATGCGTTTTAAGCCATCGTGTACGATCACCGCAAGTTCATAACCAAAACATGGATCATATGCCACACAGTTTGGAATAGTTGCAGCCAAGATGTGAGAATGACCATCTTGGTGTTGCAAACCTTCGCCATTCAATGTGGTGCGTCCAGCGGTTGCACCGAGCAAGAAACCTTGCGCCTGTGCATCACCCGCTGCCCATGCCAAATCGCCAATACGTTGGAAACCAAACATCGAGTAATACATGTACATAGGGATCATTGGCAGGTCATTGGTCGAGTAACTGGTCGCCAAAGCAGTCCACGCACTCATTGCCCCTGCTTCGTTGATGCCCTCTTGTAGCATGTGACCGTCTTTGGCCTCACGGTAGTTCATCAACTGTTCATTGTCTTCAGGGGTATAATGCTGACCATTGACCGCATAAATCCCGAGCTGACGGAACATGCCTTCTAGACCAAAAGTACGTGCTTCATCAGGCACGATCGGTACCACACGATCTTTAATGGCTTTTTCTTTAAGCAAGGCTGAAATTAAGCGTACCATCATCATGGTGGTAGACAATTCTTTTTCACCACTGCCTTTAAGCACGGCGTCAAATACGCTCAGCTCAGGAATTGGTAGCGCTTCACTTTCTTTACGACGTGCTGGTAAATAACCACCCAAAGCCTCACGACGGGCTTTCATATATTTCAATTCAGGTGAATTTTCTGCAGGACGGAAGAATGGCAGCTCTTGAAGTTGTTCATCGCTAAATGGCAAATTGAAGCGATCACGGAAGTATTTTAGCGATTCAACAGGGAGTTTTTTGATTTGGTGGGTTTTGTTGATACTTTCTGCTTCATGGGACAGTCCGTAACCTTTTACGGTTTTCGCCAAAATCACTGTTGGCTGACCATTAGCTTGCATCGCAGCAGCATAGGCAGCAAAGACTTTATACGGATCGTGACCACCCCGGTTTAGCGCATCGATGTCTTGATCGCTCAGATGTTCAACCAATTTTTTCGCTTCAGGATATTTGCCAAAGAAGTTTTCACGGGCATAGCCACCGCCTTTGACTTGTAGGCGCTGATAATCACCATCCACCGCTTCTTCCATCACGGCTTTTAATGCGCCAGAATCATCTTTATTGAGCAATGGATCCCAATGACGCCCCCAGATTACTTTAATGACACGCCAGCCTGCACCACGGAAAATCGATTCCAGTTCTTGAATGATTTTACCATTACCACGCACAGGACCATCAAGGCGCTGTAAATTACAGTTAATGACCCAGATCAGGTTATCCAAACCTTCACGACCTGCCAGTGAAATCGCACCTAGGCTTTCAGGTTCGTCCATTTCGCCATCGCCAAGATATGCCCAGACTTTACGGTCTTCTTCTTTGATTAAGCCACGATTCATCAGGTATTTTTGAATATGCGCTTGATAAATCGACATGATTGGACCAAGACCCATGGATACCGTTGGGAATTGCCAATATTCAGGCATGAGATACGGATGTGGATAGCTCGACAATCCATTGCCATCGACTTCACGACGGAAATTTTCCAGTTGATCTTCGGTCAGGCGACCTTCTAAAAATGAGCGTGCATAAATCCCAGGGGCAGAGTGACCTTGATAATAAATCATGTCGCCGCCAAAATTGTCACTGTTGGCACGGAAAAAGTGGTTAAAACCAACATCATACAATGTTGCACTTGAGGCAAAAGTCGCTAAATGTCCACCAAGATCATCGACTTTATTGGCACGAAGCACCATCGCCAAGGCATTCCAACGGATCAAGGCACGAATACGACGTTCCATATCTGGATCACCGGGCATTGCAGGCTGTTCATTGACAGAAATAGTATTTAAATAAGGGGTATTTAAGCGCTGTACAGGGACATGTTTGGCGATTGCACGCTGATATAATGCTTTTAAAATAAACGCTGCACGTTCCGTTCCCATATGTTCGATGACTGAGTCAAATGCATCCTGCCATTCTTTTGTTTCCAAAGCATCCTTGTCACCATAAAAAGCCATATTTGCCACCTATCCTATTTCTTTAGCCTGATTTATCTTTCCACAAACCACCACAAAAGTCGCCTATCCTAAGACTAAAAGACGACACCAAATAGCATAAAACTTATATTTTTAAAATAAATGGCAAAAGGTGATAAAAAACAAATATTCACACAGAATGGTGCGTTGAGGCTATGATTCTTAAAAAATCATCACAAAATAAAATAATAAATAAAAGTATTTTAATTGTTAAAAAATTAAGCTAATTTTGATATAAAAAACGCCCAATATCGATTGAGCGCTTTAAAAATAGGTCAATATTTGGCTTATGGCAATAAGGCGAGATAAGTCGATGGATTTTGACGCTTATCGTTTTTCACCACTTCAAAGTGTAAGTGAGGTCCAGTACAACGTCCAGTACAGCCGACATTGGCAATATGTTCACCTGCATTGACATAATCGCCTACTTTAGCAATCAAACGAGATGCGTGCGCATAACGTGTCTTATAGCCGTTGTTATGATCGACTTCGACATAATAGCCATAACCACTGCCCCAGCCTGATTTGGTCACTACACCAGCGCCTGTGGTGTAGATTGGCGTGCCCGATGGTGCAGCAAGATCAATTCCAGAATGCTTACGAGTCGTGCCTAGTAAGGTGCGTGTGCCGTAAGATGAGCTGACACGAGAGTCAGGCAGTGGATGTGCAGACATCCAAGCATTAGATGATGAACTGCCATATTTACTTAATGAAGCGTTATTGAATTCGACCGAATTATCTTGCGATGCAGACACTAAAGTTGCATTGCTAATGGTTTTCTCATCCTGAGAATACGAACCTTTTCCCAAGGTGCGTGATAATTGTTCTAATCGATCCATCGATTCCATTGAGTTTAATGATTGGTAGTCCGCAAAAGCCACTGACATGGCAGAGCTTGCGAAAGACAAAGCAAGTAAAAAACGACGAATATGCATAAATAAAAACCTCGAATCCCAATTCGATCGTGAATCACTTGCGTATAAAAAATTTGGCACTACCATAGAGAGATCAACTATCGAAGATGATCAATTTATGCAACAGTCCAAAGCATTATTTCAAGGGCGTTTTCAGCCATCTTCACAACGAGTCGGAAATTTTACATTTCTACAAAAGCAAGTTGGCGCATGGCAACAACTTACAAAATTAATTCAACCTTTATTTCCCGCTGGAGCGGTGTGGCAGGTTGTATGTTATCAACATGGTTTGCTCATTATTGCGGGCGACAATCAAGCATTGATCAGTCAGGTGCGTTATTTGCAAAGCCAATATATTCGGAATCTAAAAGCAATCCCTGCTCTAGCCGACGTGCAACAGATCAAAGTAGTTATGCAATCTGTTTCACAATCATCTAGTAGCAAAAAATATACACGAAAGAAACGATTGTCAAATCAAACTCAAGAAGAGATACAACAAGCCGCTCGAATCGTGAAAGATGCCAAGCTTAGCGAAGCCTTGCTACGTTTGGCAAGCCAAGACTAAGAATGAAATGTTACCGAAGCATGAAAATCGGGGAATTGTAGAGTATATAAGGCGTGATGGTTTTGTAATATTATAACATTAAGTTGTTTGCTGACAGGTGTTTAGCTCAGCGGAACATATTTAATCGGGCAAGATTCTTGATTACAAAATGTTACAATTTCATAGCTGTCAGCATCGGCTTCCACAGCACGCAAAAGTTTGTTATTGAGTGCATGACCCGACTTAAAAGCGTCAAATTTGGCAATAATCTGGTGCCCAAGGAGATATAAATCGCCAATCGCATCGAGGATTTTATGGCGCACAAACTCATCCGAAAAGCGTAAACCGCCTTCATTGACCACCCCATGTTCATCCAAACCAATGGCATTGTCGAGATTGGCACCTAAGGCAAGATTATTGGCCTGCAACAGCTCTAGGTCTTTGACGAAGCCAAAAGTTCGCGCTTCGCTGACTTGTTCAACAAAATTTTCAGTGGAAAATAGAATTGAGGTGGATTGGTATTTTTTGTCAAAGGCAGGATGGTCAAAATCAATGGTGAAATTCAATTCAAAGCCATCAAATGGACGAAAAGAGGCGGTTTTATCATCAGTTTGAACATGGATTTCTTTTTTTATTTTGATGAATTTTTTCGCTTCGGCTTGTTCGGTCAGTTCACCTTGAAGTAGCAGATAAATAAAAGGCCCTGCGCTGCCATCCATAATCGGAATTTCTGGTGCATCAATTTCAATGATCAAATTGTCGATACCCAGTCCAGCAATGGCGCTCATGACATGCTCAACGGTGCCGATTTTGACTTTATTTTTCACCAAGTTGGAGCACATATAGGCTTCTTGGATCAGCATCGCTTCAGCGGGAATCTCAACTGCTGGGTTAAGATCTATGCGACGGAAAACAATCCCCGTATCACATTCGCTAGGCAAAAAGTTCATTCTGACTTTTTTCCCACTATGTAATCCGATACCGCTGGCTCGAACAACTCGGCGGATTGATCTCTGTTTAAACATATTTTCTTACAAGTTTAGCAATTGTAAATAAGGTAGCACAAAATAGATTGTAAAAAAACATAAGGATAGTTGCTTTTTGCGAACTATCCTTATTATCAATTGAAAATTTATTTACGTTGCTGATTTTTCAGGTAATCCTGAATACTCATTGGTGCAGGACGTGGCGAGCCATTGTTTGATGTAGGCGATGGTTGATCATTGGCAGCATTGTTTTGCGCTTGACGGCTAATCGCAGGTACATCATCTGCATCCGCAGTCTCATTAGATTGAGCATTTTGTGCTGCTTGAACAGGCTTTTTGCTAGCAACGGCAGCGCTTGGCTCATTGTTGCGAGTGAGACCTGTAGCAACAACGGTGACACGAATCTCGTCACGTGCGTCAGGATCAATTGCTGTACCGTAGAATAATTGCACTTCGTCTTCATCGACAATTTGCGCTACATAGTCAGCAATGGTTTCAGCTTCACGTAAAGAAACGTCTTCACCACCAGTGATGTTGATCAATACGCCTTTGGCATCGCTGATATTGACTTTATCAAGGAGTGGACTACGAATCGCCATTTCAGCAGCTTGTTCAGCACGCTTTTCACCACGACCAATACCTGTACCCATCATCGCATAGCCACGTGTGCTCATGGCGGTTTTTAAATCGGCAAAGTCAAGGTTAATCAGACCAGGATTGACCACAAGGTCGAAGATACTGCGTACCGCATTGAGTAGCACATCATCGGCTTTTTTGTAGGCATCCTTCATCGAGATGTCGCCATACACATCCAACAAACGAGAGTTTGGAATGATGATCAGCGAATCGACATGCTTTTCTAACTCTTCAATACCGAGCTCAGCCGCTTTGATACGACGACGTCCTTCAAAACGAAATGGCGTAGTGACTACACCAACAGTGAGTAAGCCCATTTCTTTGGCAACTTCCGCCACCACAGGTGCACCACCAGTCCCTGTACCACCGCCCATGCCAGCAGTCACAAAGACCATGTCAGACCCTTCAAGGTGCTGACGAATGGCATCACGGGTTTCTTCTGCAGCAGTACGACCAACTTCTGGGTTGGCGCCAGCGCCAAGACCACGGGTGCTTTGTTCGCCGAGTTGCACTTTGTTTGGTGCAGACATGCGATCTAGCGCTTGTTTATCTGTATTGGCACAGATAAATTTCACCCCTGCGATTTTTTGTTCGACCATATTTTGAACGGCGTTACCACCACCACCGCCAACCCCAAAAACGGTGAAGCGTGCTTGTCCGTAACTGTCCATTTCATCATCGTCTATATAAGTAATTGAATTTGTAGGCATGACCTTCCGACTTCCAAAATTGTTATAGCAGTCACTTATGCCCGTATACTGCTCGAAATGTAAAAGTTAAATATTAGCATGCAGATTTCAGTTTGTAATATCACATACTCAATTTATTACAAACAAAAAACCTGAACTTACTAAACTCCGTATTAGAAAAAATTCTTTAGCCTTGAGAGCAAATCATTACTGCTGTTGACCATGCGATCCCAGACCGAACCACGATGCGCATCTTCTTCAACCACGCTTTGTTGTGCTTCACTTTGGCTAAACATCAATAAACCGCTGGCGGTGGTGTACAGAGAGCGTCGTAGCGCAGGTAGATTTTCATCTTTGCAATAAACCTGTAGCGGTGGATTACCAAGATGTGCAGATACACCGAGCTTACGGCGTGCGTGATTGACAGCACCTTCGATTTGGCTGGCATCACCAGTCAGTACCACGCCGTGATATAGATTTGCAATGGCACCGCTTTGGCTCAGCTCTTGATAGATATGATCAAAGATTTCGTCATAGCGTGCTTTGATAATATCTGCCAGTTCAATACGGCTAATGGTTTGTGGGCCATCGATGCCTTGCACTTGGATCATATGATCGGGTTTGATCACACTGTGGTCAACACAGCCATGTAAATGTTTAATGCGCTCGGCTTCTTCGGTGGTGGTTTGCAGAACCGCTGCAATATCACGGGTGACGTGTTCGCCGCCAAGCGGTAACGTACTGGCAAATGCCAAGTGTCCGCCCAGATAGACCGCAAGATTGGTGGTGCCTGCGCCGATGTCGATCAAGCAGACGCCATATTCTTTTTCATCTTTAAGCAGGCTGGCTTCGGCAGTCGCTAAAGATGAAATGACCATTTTCTCCACCCCGATACCTGCATTTTTCAACGCTTTATCAAGGTTTTGCATGGTGCTGATCGGCAGCATCATCAGCTGATAATGTCCAGTTAAAGTTTGTCCAGACAAGCCGATCGGATTGTGTACCCATTCTTCATTGTCATCGACGGCAAAGCCCAGCGGCACAGCGCTAGCGAGATAATAATCTGGTAATAAATGACTGGTTTTTGCCAATTCCAGTGCCCGCACCACTTCATTGGTGCTGATGGTTTTATCAAAGCTAGAAATCGGTGTGCGACCTGAAGCATAAAAACTTTGTAAGCCTGTACTTGGAATCGAAATCCACGCACTATTGATGCGGCATTCTGCTTTGTCTTCGGCTTCTTGTACGGCATTTTTAATTGCAGAGACGACCTTATCAAGGCTGACGATTTTGCCTTTGCTCATGCCTCGATTGCGGGCATGTGCCATGCCGATGACTTCGATTTGATCTGGCGCATGGACACGACCAATTAACACCGATACTTTGTGTGTTCCAATGTCTATAGCCACGACTGATGGCACAGCTTCACTCATTGTTTATTACCGCTTTTTAAGTTGTTTTGCACGATATTCAGTGCGCTAATATATGTAAATTTCATTACGGGCTGACCTGATTCGGTTGTATCGTATTTGGCTGTGTCGCAGTGGGTTGTATTTGTGGAATGACAAATTGCCCATTTTCAATTTTTAAAGGCTGTGCATTTTTCCACTGTACGGCGAGACCATTACGATAACGTAAATCAATCCCTGCAATATTATTCCAGACCAAGCCGAGATCGGTTTTGGCAATCTCGCTCAAGCGCTGGAGTTTACCCATGGTTTGATCTTGGTCAACAATCAAACGTAATCCATTATCAAACTGCATAAACCACGTCATACGCTCCGTCAGATAGAGCTCTTTGAGGTGCATGTTTTGTGCTCTAAACATTTGATTGATGTCACGATATTTATTCATCATCATGCGTGATTGCGAACTTGGACCGTGCAACATCGGCAATTGCTTTTGTGTGTTCTTGTCGATTGGTTGAAATACCGTGCCATCATCACTTAAGTAACGCCCTGTACCCCAACGTGCCACCGCATGACGAGGCGTAACACGAACCACAATCGCATCAGGCCAAGCTCGAGAGACCACCACACTTTCCACCCATGAAAGTTGTAAAGCATGATCACGAATTTGTTCTAAATCTGTGGTGAAATAGCCATTTTCGGTGTCTTCTTTCAGGTAATTGACCAAAAAGCGTTGTTCGTTCGCAGACACACCAAGCACATCGATATGATCGATTTGTGCATGCATAAAGCGTTGATACAGCGCATAACCACCAAATAAAAACACCAAAATCGCAAAAATCAGCAACAGCCAACTTCCCCACGACAATACGGTATCGCTGATGGTCGGCGATTTGTCATGTATCGATGTCGTTGCAGCTTTTCGACGTTTGAGTGAAAGTGGAAGCTGAGCCATATCTTAAATGCTTTAGTCCAAAGTTTGTTCTAAAATTGTCAAACACAATTGATCGAAGTTTAAGCCAATCGCTTGTGCAGCTTTTGGCACCAACGAGTGATCGGTCATACCCGGCACAGTGTTGACTTCAAGTAGCCAAAAATTGCCTTGCGCATCACGCATGGCATCGATACGCCCCCAACCTGATGCACCCACCGCTTGGAAGGCACGAAGCGCTAACTCTTGCAAATGTTTTTCATCAGCATCGGACAAGCCAGATGGAATGCCATACTGGGTGTCATTGCGCTTATATTTGGCTTCATAATCATAAAATGCCACATCTTTTGGTGGTTCAAGGCGAATCACAGGCAGTGCCTCACCATTTAAGATCACTACGGTATATTCAGAGCCTGTGATCCATTGCTCTGCCATGACGATCGAATCGTGCGTGGTGGCTTTGGACAGTGCCGCTTGAAAATCTTCAGCTTTCTCGACTTTACTCATGCCGATGCTAGAACCTTCATGCACAGGTTTAATAATGAGTGGTAAACCGAGTTTGTCGATGACTTCATTAAAATTGGTGTCGGCAGTGATCAGACGATACGGTGCAGTCGGCAGTTCGCTACCTTGCCAAATTTGTTTGGTTTTGACTTTGTCCATGCCAATGGCTGAACCTTGCACTTGAGTGCCTGTATAGGGCACGTTGAGCCAGTCCAGCACCCCTTGGATTTGTCCATCTTCTCCGCCACGACCATGCAATACGATAAAGGCACGATCATACGCCGTCAGCTCAGTCACTGGGCGAGTCAGTGGATCAAAGGCTTCCGCATTGACGCCACTGCGCAATAGTGCATCTAACACCGATTGACCGCTATTTAATGAAACTTGACGCTCCGCAGATTTTCCACCGAGTAATACCGCAACTTTTCCAAACTTATCTTGCACCTGAGACACGGTGAATTCCTTATTTCTAACTGCTAAATGAAACACTAAACCACAAATTTTTGTCTAAAAAGCCAATCCTACAATTGAAAAACCGAGTAATTACAGGCTTAGCTATTGAGGTAAAGCGCATTTTGTGCCAATTCTACCGAAACTGTGCCGACATTGCCCGCACCTTGTGTTAATAATAGATCATTGGCTTGTAACAAATTCTTTAATACGCTTGGCAATTGACTCTCCACAGGATCAACCACAATCGGTTCGACCAGACCACGCAGGCGAATGGCTCGGGCAAGACTGCGACTATCCGCCCCAACAATCGGTTTTTCACCTGCCGCATAGACTTCCATCAGCACCAGCGCATCCACTTGCGACAACACCTCCACGAAATCATCAAAACAATCACGAGTACGGCTATAGCGATGTGGCTGAAACAGCATGACTAAGCGACGATCTGGGTGACTTTGACGCGCTGCTTTGATGGTGGCTTCGACTTCTTTGGGGTGATGCCCATAGTCGTCGACCAGTTTGATATTGCCATCATCTTTGGCGTATTCGCCTTGTACTTGGAAGCGACGTCCGACCCCGTTAAAGCTCTCTAAAGCACGTGCAATCGCCGCATCAGACACGCCTTCATCGGTAGCCACGCCAATTGCCGCCAAGGCATTGAGAATATTGTGTAGACCTGGTTGGTTAATCGTCAGGCGTAGTGGTTCACGGTCTTTACGCAACACCGTGAAATGCGACTGCATGCCATCTTGCTCGACATCAACGGCACGAATGTCATTGCCTTCTTCAAAGCCATAAGTCAGTACAGGACGCCCGATGCGAGGCATGATTTCACGGATGTTGGCATCATCGCCACAAACCACAGCCAAACCATAAAACGGCAATTTATGCAGGAATTGCACAAAGGTGTCTTTGAGCACATCGAAGCTACCGCCATAAGTATCCATGTGATCGGCATCAATATTGGTGACAATCGCAGCCATCGGTTCTAAATATAAGAATGACGCATCGGATTCATCTGCTTCTGCCACGATATACCGACTCGCACCGAGCGCAGCATTGACGCCAGTCCGATTCAATAAACCACCGATGACATAGGTCGGATCAAGATTTTCTTCAGCCAACATACAGGTCAGTAGACTAGTGGTGGTGGTTTTACCATGTGTGCCCGCAACAGCAATGCCATGACGATAGCGCATCAGCTCCCCGAGCATTTCGGCACGGCGTACCACGGGAATGCGTAGCTCATTAGCTGCTTGGATTTCTGGGTTTTCCAAATCAATTGCTGTTGAGACCACGATGACATTGGCACCATCGATATTACTGGCGTGATGCCCGATAAACACTTCAATGCCATTTTTCTCAAGCTGTGCCGTTGTTTTTGAGGCACGAATGTCGGAACCTGAGACTTTATAGCCTTGGTTTTTCAGCACTTCGGCAATGCCACACATGCCTGCGCCACCAATCCCGATGAAATGAATATGCTTGATACGGCGCATTTCAGGAATTTTAATCAGTTGTTTGGCGTGTTTCGCAGTCAGTGTGTTTTCAGTCATGATTCTTCTCAAAAATTCTCTTGGGGCAATGTGCGATTTATAACTGTTCAACCAGCTCGGCGACCTGCGCTGTAGCTTGGCTTTGTGCTTGTTGGCGTGCTTTGACAGCCATATCGCATAGTGTTGCTCGGTGCATCAGTGGTGCAAGGAGCTGTTGCAAACTGTCGGCTGTCAGCGTGGACTGTGGACAAATCTTGGCTGCGCCAACATCTGCCAAATAGTGTGCATTCGCCGTCTGATGATCATCGACCGCAGAAGGTAGCGGAATAAAAATCGCCGCCACGCCAGCGGTTGCCACTTCTGTCACTGTGAGCGCACCTGCACGACAAATGATTAAATCAGCTTGGCTGTAGGCTGCTGCCATGTCATCGATAAACGGCAAAACTTGGCTGTCAAAACCATCACACTTTGGCAAAGTGTCATAGCGTTGCTGTGTCGTTTCAAGCTGTTGCTGACCACATTGGTGGCGCACATGCATGGGCACATTTAATGCCGTAAGTGCGGCAGGAATATGTTCATTCAAGGCTTGCGCACCCAGCGAACCACCCACGATTAGAATATTTAAGGGCTGTTGCTCACTTTCACGCTGTTCATAGCGCCATTTTGGGGACAAAATCTCACTGATTTCCTGACGTACAGGATTGCCCGTGGTCACCAATTTCGGCGACTCATTCAGCCCAGCAAAGGCTTTGGGGAAGGCTTGACATACTGTTTTGGCAATACGTGACAGCTGGGTATTGGTGAATCCTGCTACGGCATTTTGTTCATGAATTAATACAGGAATACCTAACGCACGAGCTGCCAAACCACCAGGCCCAGAGACATAACCACCAAAACCCGCCACCGCATCAATCTTGAGTGATTTCATGATGCGCATCGCTGCCAAGGTGGCGGCTAAGATTTTAAAAGGCGCTTTGAGCTTACGGACAATGCCATTGCCACGCACGCCTTGGATGTCGATTTGATGAATAGGAATATCGTGTTGTTGTAATAATCGATTTTCCATGCCGTGCGGTGTCGCCAGCCAAAACACCTGATGTCCACGCTGTTGCAATGCTTTGGCAACTGCAAGTGCAGGAAAGACATGACCGCCTGTGCCCGCCGCCATCATTAGAATACGGCGTGGAGAAGCAGATGGTGTAGAGGTCGTCGCAGGGCTTGAGGCTTGTTCAGTCACGTGAAAAATACTTGTTCTATACAGAATTTGGATGAAAGGAATTATTGTAATCTCAATGCGGTTGAACGCAAGAGAAATATTACACTGCTACACACTGTAACAGTGTAATTGAGATGATTGAATGGCTAAGTTGCCACGCATTCAGTTCGCAAAGTTCAGTACTATTGTCCCATCACGCTTTCGGCACGAAGCGCAGTCAAAATACGCTGACCTGCACGTCCTGTGGTTGGTAACCCTAGACGCTGTTGTTCGATACGAATCGCCTGACGACTTTTATCACCGATCAAACCATCGACATCGCCAATCGCATGCCCACGTTGTAGCAACAAGGTTTGGATTTCACGGCGCTGTGCACGAGATGTGCCTGGATCATCGGTTGGCCAAGCGGCTTGGATGCCTGATTTGCCTTGTAAGCGATCTGATAGCATGGCGATGGCAAGCGCATAGCTTTCCGCGGCGTTGTAGCTATACAGTGCATCGAAGTTCTTAAAGACTAAAAATTTTGGTCCATTTTCACCCGCTGGCGCAAGTAGTCCAGCTTGACTTGAGCTGCTCAGATTACCTTGAATCACAGGTGAGCCATCGATGCGGGTCACGCCTTTGCCAGACCAGTAGCTGAGTGACTTTTTGTTGCGACGCCCTTCACCGCCAACATAATAGCCATCGGGTACGCTGACTTCAAAGCCCCATGGCATGCCCGATTGCCAGCCTGCTTTGTCGAGGAAATTCGCTGTAGACGCCAGTGCGTCAGGCACGCTAGAGACCAAATCACGACGACCATCGCCATCAAAGTCCACCGCTAAGCGATCATAGGTCGATGGCATAAACTGGGTATGTCCAAATGCACCCGCCCAAGAGCCTTTGAGTTGATCTTCAGTCAAGTCACCACGTTGCAAAATTTTCAAGGTCGTGAAAAATTCACCACGAAAATAAGACTGACGGCGCCCTTCACAGCTGAGCGTACCGAGTGCTTGGATCAGTGGATATTTTCCTGAAATATTGCCGTAGTTACTTTCTACACCCCAGACTGCGGCGATGGTTTCGGCGGGTACGCCATATTGTGTCGACGCACGATTCAGCGCACTGCGATATTGCGCCATATTTTTTTGTCCATCATCGACACGTTCTTGATCGACCAAACCTGATAAGTAGTCCCAAATATCGGTGCTGAATTCGGGTTGATAGTTGAGTTTTTCAATCACTGAATAGTCTGGTGTCAACGACTGCGTGTAGCGATCATAAGTTGAGCCCGACACGCCTTTGGCGATGGCGCTTGAGCGCAAGTTGGCAAGACAACTTTGAAAGTTATTTCGGGGTTGATAGTCACTATTGCTGATGCTATTCGAGCTGTAGGTATTGGATGCGCCTGTGACAGGAATGGATTGTCCATTAATGGTGAGCTGTGCATGCGTTAAACTTGCTGCCATCAGCCCACTGCTCATAATCATCGCTGTTGCCATGTTGTTGAATTTCAAAAATGCCAAACGCATAACGTCCTCAAATTTATTGTTACTTGTGATGACCTTAACATTTTTTTTAAGCGTTTTCAGGTTGGATTCGGTAAATGTATTTTGCAATCTCTGCATCTTTGATACACGAGCATGATAAATTTAATTGATCGGCAAAATTAAGATATTTAAAAGGTTATCGAATGTCCATTACCATACTCATTAGTTTACTTTCAATTATTTTGTCACTCTGCTCTTTATCCTTTGCTCTCTATGCTTTGAGGCATGTAAATCGACCCATAGTTATAGTTCGGGTTACAACACATTCGGCGGGTAGCTGCGGTACAAGTTTGGATTTAATTGTTGAAAATACTGGCAATAGACCTGCAATAGATATTGTTTTTAATGTTAATGAAAGTGATGTGCGAAAGGTATCCGTAGATTCAAGTATTCCTAAGGATGCAATTAGATGTTTTTACAGTAATGTTTGTATCCCAGTATTGGGTAATGGAAAGTCAGTAAAAAACGCATTTTGGCATCTTGGAAAAGCTGATTCATGGAAAGCATGTGAAATACTTCCGATTGAAGTGGTTTACCGTGATTTAGACAATCGGAAATATAAATCAAATCTTAAATTATATTTGGCTGATGACGGTGGGTTTGCACAAACTATGTGGGAAAAAGCATAAATTATTTATTTGAAAACTATCTAAAGTTGGTAATCAGCAGTGCAATTCAGATCGAAATTTGGTTATAATAGCGCACGGAAATTACCAGTGAGATTATTATGCTGACCATCGTTCAAGAAGCGTTAACCTTCGATGATGTCTTGTTACTCCCTGCTTACTCTACAGTCCTCCCAAAAGATGTCTCCCTAAAGACACGCCTGACTCGTGATATTCAACTCAATATTCCGCTTGTTTCTGCGGCAATGGATACGGTGACAGAATCCCGTATGGCGATTGCAATGGCGCAGCATGGCGGTATTGGTATTTTGCATAAAAATATGGATATTGCAGCACAAGCGGCTGAAGTACGTCGTGTGAAAAAATTTGAAGCGGGTATGGTGAAAAATCCAATTACCGTGACCCCTGAGACCACCGTGCGTGAGTTGATGGAAATCACCCAAGCCAACAACATCAGCGGTGTGCCCGTGGTTGAAGGCGAAAAAGTGGTGGGTATCGTGACAGGGCGTGATACGCGTTTTGAAACCAATCTTGAACAGCCTGTACGCAATATCATGACACCACAAGATCGTTTGGTGACTGTGCGTGAAGGTGAGTCAAAAGAAAATATTCAGGCTTTATTGCAAAAGCATCGCATTGAAAAAGTGCTGGTGGTGGATGATCAACAAAACCTCAAAGGCTTGATCACCGTGACTGACTTCCGCAAAGCTGAACTGTATCCGAATAGCTGTAAAGATGACCTTGGTCGCTTACGTGTTGGTGCAGCGGTTGGCACGGGTGCAGAAACACCAAGCCGTGTGGAATCTCTGGTCGATGCGGGTGTCGATGTGATCGTTGTCGATACTGCGCACGGACATTCTGCGGGGGTGATCGAGCGTGTACGTTGGGTCAAACAAAACTTCCCACAAGTGCAAGTGATCGGTGGCAACATTGCTACAGGTGATGCTGCATTGGCATTGATGGACGCTGGTGCGGATGCGGTCAAAGTCGGTATCGGACCGGGTTCGATCTGTACTACACGTATCGTTGCAGGTATTGGTGTGCCACAGATTTCTGCGATTGATAATGTGGCGAATGCCTTAAAAGAACAAATTCCATTGATCGCTGATGGCGGGATTCGTTTCTCAGGTGATATGTCGAAAGCGATCGCTGCGGGCGCAAGCACCATCATGGTTGGTTCACTCATGGCAGGTACTGAAGAAGCACCGGGTGAAGTGGAATTCTTCCAAGGGCGTTATTACAAAGCCTATCGTGGTATGGGTTCATTGGGTGCGATGGCGGGTGCAAGTGGCTCGGCAGATCGTTACTTCCAAGATGCCAAAGCAGGTGCGGAAAAACTTGTTCCAGAAGGTATCGAAGGACGTGTACCGTACAAAGGACCAATGGGCAATATCGTGCATCAAATGATGGGTGGTTTGCGTTCATCGATGGGTTATACAGGCTCTGCAACCGTAGAAGACTTACGCCAAAATGCCAAATTTGTGAAAATCACATCTGCAGGTATGAAAGAATCGCACGTGCATGATGTGACCATTACCAAAGAAGCACCAAACTATCGTTTAGGCTAATTCTGAGATGAATTTGCGAAGCTGATCGGGCTGATGATGTCATCTCCCAATGCTTTACGATAAAACAAAACAGCTGTCCTATGGGCGGCTGTTTTTTTATTGTAAAATGAGGAAAATTCGACATAAACCATCAAGATATAAGAGACGTTCAATGAGTTATTTTGGCACCGATGGGATTCGTGGGCAGTTTGGTCAAACCCCAATTACGCCTGAGTTTGCATTAAAGTTAGGTTTTGCAGCAGGAACGGTGTTAAAACGTGCCTTTCCCAAGAAAAAGCCCATCGTGGTGTTGGGGAAAGATACACGCTTATCAGGCTATATCTTGGAGTCTGCGCTACAAGCGGGCTTGAACGCCGCTGGGGTATATGTGCATTTGCTCGGACCACTGCCGACACCAGCGATTGCGCATCTGACTCGTGCCTTACATGCCAATGCAGGCATTGTGATTTCGGCATCGCATAATCCATATTTTGATAATGGTATTAAGTTTTTTTCGAGTGAAGGCAAAAAACTCGCTGATGATTTGCAAGATCAAATTAATCAAGCGCTTGAAAAAGACATCGTGATCGATAAGCCGAATCAACTCGGTAAAAGTTTTCGTGTGGATGATGCGCAAGGACGTTATATCGAATTTTGTAAATCAACCTTTCCTTACCATTTGAATCTACAAGATTTTACCATCGTCATTGATTCTGCCAATGGTGCGGCGTATAGCGTCGGTCCTGCGGTATTTCGTGAGCTCGGCGCCAAAGTCATTAGTATTTATGACAAGCCTAATGGTACCAATATTAATGAGCAATGTGGCTCGACCCATCCTGAAAATCTACAGCAGGCTGTGGTCAAACACGGCGCAGATTTGGGCATCGCTTTTGATGGTGACGCCGATCGAGTGATGTTGGTGGATCGTCATGGCAAACTGATTGATGGCGATCATATTTTGTATATTCTCGCCACCAAAGCCAAGAAAGCACCACGAGGTATCGTCGGTACGGTGATGAGTAATATGGCGCTCGAGCTGGCATTGGCAAAGGCAGAGATTCCATTTATCCGTGCCAAAGTCGG
Source organism: Acinetobacter marinus (assembly GCF_900096915.1). GTDB lineage: Bacteria > Pseudomonadota > Gammaproteobacteria > Pseudomonadales > Moraxellaceae > Acinetobacter > Acinetobacter marinus. Next base: position 14,224 of record NZ_FMYK01000008.1, on the reverse strand, counting down.
CGATCGCTATGTGTTACAGGCTCTAGAAGAACAAGAATGGTTTATCGGCGGTGAACCGTCTGGACATATTTTGACTCTAGATCGCAGTAGTACGGGCGATGCGATTATTGCGGCATTGCAAGTAATGCGCGTCTTGGTTGAGCAAAATACTAGCTTGGATGAGTTGGTCAAAGGTTTTCAGTTATTTCCTCAAGTGTTAGAAAATGTCCGTTTGGCGCAAATGATTGATCCTTTTGCCGATCCTGTGTTGGTCGATGCCTTCGCCAAAGCTGAGCAACAACTCAAAGGGCGAGGGCGTCTGCTGATCCGTAAATCAGGTACAGAGCCTGTGATTCGGGTGATGGTGGAAGGCGATGATCTGGATGAAGTCAGTCAATTGGCAAAACACTTGGCAGATCAAATTCGTAAACAAGCCAACATTCATGACGAGTCATGAGGATAGCTGATTATTTTGTCGCATCATCTGTAATTTCAGCGTTTTAAAATAAGGTCAAACATAATGTCAACAGCGTCAGAGCCGAGCAATCAGATCAAAGATTTGAGTGAATTACGGTTGAGTTATCAACGTGGCGAACTTCATGAAGATCACGTAGCACAGACACCGCATGAACAATTTTTACTGTGGTTTAATACGGCGCTGACAGGCAATTTGCATGAGCCCTATGCCATGTACTTAGCCACTGCCAATGCACAGGCTGTACCGCACGTGCGAACGGTTTTACTGCGTGGTGCAACACAGCAAGGTTATGATTTTTATAGTAATTATGACAGTAAAAAAGGACTCGACTTGGCGGAAAATCCACAAGCGCAGATTCTGTTTTATTGGGCAGAGTATGAGCAGCAAGTGCGCATCTCTGGGCGAGTTGAGAAAATTTCAGAAATTGAATCAACGGCTTACTACCATAAACGCCCACGGGACAGCCAAGTCGCAGCACATGTCAGCACCCCGCAAAGTGGTGTGATTGAGAGCCGTGAAGCATTGCAACAACGCTTTGATGCGGCGGTACAGCAGTTTGAACATGTACCGCAACTGGATAAACCCAATTTTTGGGGTGGCTATCGTCTGGTGCCAGATTATTATGAATTTTGGCAAGGTCGACCGAATCGCCTGCATGATCGAATTTGCTATCAAAAGCAGGATGATGTTTGGCAAATTCAACGCTTGATGCCTTAGGGTTGAGCGAATTGGAAGAAAATTATAAACACGTTCATTGACTAATTATGCATCAGATTCAACTCGAACAACGTCCTTTACACCAGCCTTTAACGCAATACCAACATCTTGCCTCTGAGACGTTGGCGAGGATTTTGTCTGCACGAAATATGGCGGTTGAACAGCTCGATTTACACTTAAAAAATCTGTTGCAACCTGATTTATTGGGTATAGATCAAGCAGTTGATCTGCTTGATCAAGCAATTGATAAAAAAACAAAAATTTTAATTGTTGGTGATTATGATGTTGATGGGGCGACCAGTACTGCACTCTGCATTTTAGCTTTGCAGGCGATGGGTGCAGATGTGAATTATATCGTGCCTGATCGCTTTAAATATGGCTATGGGTTGACGCCTGCGATTGCAGAACTTGCCTATGAACGCTTCCAACCTGAGTTGTTAATGACGGTGGATAACGGCATTTCCAGTCATGCAGGGGTGACACGTTGCCATGAACTCGGGATGCAAGTCATCATTACCGACCATCACCTGACCACCAAGCCGACACCAAATGCCGAAGCCGTAGTCAATCCGAATCAGCTTGGTTGCACCTTTGCCAGTAAATCGTTGGCAGGCGTGGGGGTGGCATTTTATCTGCTGGCTCGGCTGGCAACGCATCGACAAAAAAATGGTAAATCCAGCGTGCGCATGACCCAATTCCTTGATTTAGTGGCGCTGGGCACGGTTGCTGATGTGGCAAAGCTGGATGTGAATAACCGTATTCTGGTACAGGCAGGACTAGAGCGCATTCGACAAGGGCAGTGCCGTGCGGGTATTTTAGCTTTGGTCGAGATTGCAGGAAAAAATGCAGCGCAACTGCAAGCCAGCGATTTTGGTTTTGTGCTGGGTCCTCGCATCAATGCGGCAGGGCGCATGGACAATATGCAGATCGGAATCGAGTGCTTGTTAGCGCCTGATCTGAATCGTGCGTATCCCTATGCCTATCAGTTGGATCGGCTCAATATCGAACGTCGCCAAGTCGAGCAGGGCATGCGTGAGCAGGCTTTTGACACACTGCAAAACATCCAAATCGCACAAGATCAGATTCCTGAAGCGATTGTACTATTTGAACCTGAATGGCATCAAGGTGTGATTGGCATCGTCGCAGGACGTTTAAAAGAGCATTTTCATCGCCCAAGTATCGTCTTTGCGCTAGATGAAGATGGCACGCATCTTAAGGGGTCGGCACGTTCGATCACAGGGATTCATATTCGAGATGCCATCGAAGCGGTGGCAGAGCAACAACCGCACTTGGTCAAATTCTTTGGTGGACATGCTGCCGCAGCGGGATTAACCATAGAGAAACAGCATTTTGAGGCGTTTCGAGAAGCATTCAGGCAAGTGGTCGCACAAGCTCATCCTGATGTATTTCAAGCGAAAATTTTTACCGATGGCAGTTTGAAGCCTGAGGAACTCAGTTTACAATTCTTAGCCAAATTAGACGGCTTAGCACCGTGGGGACAGGGTTTTGAAGCGCCGATATTTGAAGGGATTTTTCAGGTTGCAGATTTTCAATGGCTTAAAGAAAAGCATTTAAAATTAAAACTTTTGGTTGATCACAATCACAGCATTGACGCCATCGGGTTTAACTTTAGTGAACAACTTGAAGGTGAAGATATTGCCAAAACGGTGAGAATTGCCTACAGCCTAGAAAAAAATGAATTTCGTGGGCAAATGAGTTTGCAATTGCGCTTAGTGTATTTGCAAAATCTGTAATTCGCCACAACACCGCTTTATATTTTTAAAACCCATCGTTGGAGAAAGCAAATGATCACGATTTATGGCATAAAAAACTGTAATACCATGAAAAAAGCATTTCAGGCTTTAGATGAACGTGGGGTGAATTATCAGTTTCACGATTATAAGAAACAAGGCATAGACGAAGACACCTTGAAAAAATGGCTGGCACAAGCTGGACAAGCGCTGATCTTAAATAAAAAAGGCACCACATGGAAAAAGCTCAGTAGTGAGCAACAAGAGGCTGCTTTGGCAGATGAGCAACAATTGATTGCGACCTTGATGGCACAGCCAAGTATGATTAAGCGCCCTGTATTGGATACGGGGACAGAATTGCTGGTTGGCTTTGATGAAGCCGAGTATGCAAAACTTTGAGAATGCTGATCGGTTCAAGCATTCTCAAATGAAGGATTTAGAGTTGAAGCGGGTTGAAGAGTGCGCTCATGGTGACGAGCGCTTAAATCTTGCTTTGTGAACGTGCGACTTTTTCCACTTCTTGTTGCTTTAAAAGATTGCGCTGGATTTTCCCACTGGATGTTTTCGGTAAACTTTCAACGAATTCGATCTCTTTCGGATAGGCGTGTTTCGATAAGCGTGAGCGAACATAGGCTTGTAATTTTTCATCCAAGGCTTTGCTGGCCTGATATTGTGGCTTGAGTACAACAAAGGCTTTCACCACCTCCGTGCGCTCCAAATCTGGCTTACCAACGACTGCGGATTCTAAAACCTCTTCACACTCCAGCAAGGTGCTCTCCACGTCGAAAGGACCCACACGATAGCCTGAGGTGGTAATCACATCATCAGCTCTGCCTACAAAATCGACTCCGCCAATTTCATTGAGTTTTACCGTATCTCCAGTTAAGTAATATTGCCCAACAAATGATTTTCGGTTACCGCCACCGTAGCCTTTAAACCACGTCAACGGGGACTGACTAAAGTCAATTGCCAGCGTCCCGATCTCGCCACGCTCGACCTCTTGATGCTGTTCATTTAACACTGCAAAACGGTGTCCAGGGTTGGCAAATCCTGCCGAGCCGACCTTTTTCTCGTGGGCTAAGGCGTGATGGTTGGCAATCACCATCCCCAGCTCAGTTTGTCCATATTGATCAAAAATATTGACATCTAATGCATTTTTAAACCAATGAATCACTTCAGGGGTGAGCGGCTCACCCGCACTACTGACGACGCGCAGGTGGGATTTGATCGATGTATCAAAGCGCTCTTTAAACCCATAAAACATCCGAAATGCCGTCGGCGAACCCGTTAAATTACTCACTCGAAATTTTTTGATCACGTCGATGGCATGATCGACATTAAAACCACGCTCATCCATGATAATGCTGTGTCCTAGGCTGAGCGGGCCTGTGATGCCATAGTACAACCCATAAGCCCAGCCTGGATCTGCTAGATTCCAAAAGGCATCGTCCTCTCTGAGATCGACCGCATGCAGCATATAACCTTTAAATGCCAGCACCGCTTTGAGTGGGACTGGGACGGACTTGGCTAAGCCAGTTGTTCCCGAGGTGAACATCATCAGAAAATCATCATCAAAAGTACGCAAAACCGCATCACATTGATCGGATTGACCTTGAACTTCCTGCCAAAAGTCAGCTTCATTGTCGGTTGGGTTTGCCCCTGCATTGACCGTGAGAATGTGTTCCGCTTTAACGTGGTTTAGCTTTGGGCGTTGTTCGGCATTGGTAACGATCAGTTTGGTTTTCGCTGTCTGCACTCGATGTTCAATGGCTTTAGATTCAAATGCAGTAAATAGCGGCTGATAGACGGCACCAATTCGCCATGTTGCGAAGATGGTAATTAATAACTCAGGTGTCCGTGGCAATAAGCCTGCAATGCAGTCACCGACCTGAATACCGATGGATTTAAAATAATTTGCCAATTGGGCTGATGCTGTGTCGAGCTGTTCAAAGGACCACTGTTGCGACTCGCCATTTTTGCCTTCCCAAAACAGGGCGATTTTTTGTTGTCCAACATAACGTTGACAGCATTCAACATAGGCATTGATGGCATTGGGTTGACCAACCAATTGATCCTGAATCAGTTGCTCATAATTAAATTCTTGTTGGGCTTGCTCTAGGGTTTTCATCATGACAACCTCATATCATCCATTTCTAGTCGGTCAAATCCACTTTGACGGTATATCTTTTCAAATCAGTTCTTAGCTAACCATGCTTTAAATGTCCTTGCAATTTCCAAAACCCGCAAACATTTTGCAAGATTTGAGCATCTACCAAGGTCGAAAACACATCGGTTTAGCGCTGGGTTACTTCACGTGCAATCACCAAACGTTGAATGTCAGATGCACCTTCATAAATCTGGCTTACCCGAACATCTCGATAAATTCGCTCAACAGGAAAGTCAGAAACATAACCATAGCCACCATGAATCTGAATGGCATCAGAGCACACTTGCTCAGCCATCGTTGACGCAAAAAGTTTGGCCATAGAGGCTTCTTTTAAACAGGGTAATCCTGCATCTTTGAGGCTTGCCGCATGGAAAACGAGTTGTCGTGCAGCTTCAATTTGGGTCGCCATATCTGCTAAACGAAAAGCCACTGCTTGATGCTGTACAATTTCAACACCAAACGCTGTGCGTTGATTGGCGTACTCCACCGCAGCATCTAAAGCAGCACGAGCCATACCAACGGACTGCGCTGCAATACCAATACGTCCTGACGCCAAGTTTGATAGGGCAATTTTGTAGCCCTCACCTTCAGCACCAAGTAAGTGATCCGCAGGAATCCGACAGTTTTCGAAGACGATCGTTGCCGTATCTGAGCAATGTTGCCCCATTTTATCCTCTAGGCGAGACACGATATATCCTTGAGTATCGGTCGGCACGAGGAAACACGAGATGCCCTTTTTGCCTGCGGTTTTGTCCGTGACCGCAAAAACCAAAGCAAGTTGCGCATGCCTCCCTGTGGTAATGAATTGCTTGGTACCGTTGATTATCCACTCATCACCATCTCGCACAGCACTACACGTTAAAGCTGCTGCATCGGAGCCAGCTTGTGGTTCGGTTAAACAAAAACAACCTAACCACTCGCCAGTTGCCAGTTTGGTCAGATAGTTTTGCTTTTGTGCATCACTGCCATAGCGCTCGGTAATGCCACATGGCAGGGCATTTTGTACACTGACAATGGTTGAAATCGCCCCATCACCAGCGGCGATTTCCTCAAGTGCAACAACCAGTGAAATATAATCTAAACCAGCACCACCCCACTCAGTTGAAACCGTCATGCCGAGCGCACCAAGTTTGCCAAGCGCTTGCAGCTCTTCGGTTGGGAATTGAGCGGTTTTATCACGTGCCGCTGCGGTGGGTTTGAGCTTTTCTTGCGAATAACTACGCAGTGTGTCTTGAACCATTTGTTGTTCGTCATTGAGTAACATTGGACTGTCCTATCCTATTTATTATTGTTTACCAGCCTATTTCGGCTGCATGCGAATCGCACCATCTAAGCGAATCACTTCGCCATTGAGATAGCTATTTTCAAAAATATGTCCAACCAGTTTGGCAAACTCCTCGGCTTGTGCCAGACGCTTTGGAAATGGCACCATTTCTGCCAAAGCATCTTGAACATGTTGAGGCATTGCTTTGAGCATTGGTGTTTCAACGATGCCAGGCGCAATACTCATGACACGGATTTTTTCACGGGCGAGTTCGCGAGCGAGTGGCAAAGTCATCGAGACAATGGCACCTTTTGATGCCGCATAAGCGGTCTGCCCAATTTGACCTTCATAGGCTGCCACAGAGGCAGTATTGATGATGACGCCACACTCTTCGTCCGCTTGTGGTGGGTATTTCGCCATCAATTGCACAGCAAAACGCAACATATTAAAAGTGCCTGTAACATTGATATTTAATACATTTTGAAACAACGCCAGCGCATGGATGCCGTCACGACTGAGCACTTTGGCTGAAGGTGCCACACCTGCGCAGTTGACTAAACCATTTAACTGCTGGTAGTCAGAGGCGACCTCATCAAAGAAGTGTTGTACCGCATTTTCATCGCTCACATCCAATGGTTTAAATTGGGCATTTTCCCCCAGTGCACGCTGGAGCTGTTCACCAAGCGCTTGGTTCATATCGACCAAGATGACTTTTGCACCTTGCGCAATCAAATACTGCGCAGTTGCTGCACCCAAGCCAGAGGCAGCACCTGTGACGATCACGACTTTCCCTTGTATCTTCATTTATTTTCCCTTTATGATGTGAAAGATAGCGATATAGCCAGAGAACTTAAATCCTGCTACAGCGTTAACCTTGCTCGTAGTACGACTTGTACACCTTCGCTCTGCTGCCTTGTATCAGAAATTAATTTCTTCGCCCATAGGAGAAACTTAAACATAGAAGCTGTTGAGTGCAATTTCCAAATATGGCATTCGTGATGACTGTTTTGGGCAATGCTGGATAGAGAATAAGAAATATGGACGTCAAAATGACTGCAATGGAACACGCAAGCGCTGATAAAGACTCGATTTCCATTGCATTAGTGCATGAAGCCATATGGGAAGCACAGCAGCAGGGCTATGCTGTGCGAGAAATATTAGAAAAAGCAGGCATTAACCACACACTATTACAAGCAAATAAAGCGCGAGTATCGGTCAATCAATATGCACAGCTTTGGACTGAGTTGGCAAATGCGCTCGATGATGAGTTTTTTGGCATGGATCGGCATGCCATGCGCCGAGGAAGTTTTCAGTTTTTATCCAAATCCCTGCTATACACTACCCAGCTCGAGCAGGCAATTCATCATATCCTACAGTTTATGAATCTGATACTGGATGATTTTACCGCACAACTGATGGTGCAGGAGAATTACGCCTATATTATGATCTATGATCGCCAGCAGCCGAAGCGGATGTTCAGCTATGCCACATACATCATGTTGATCCATGCGTTGATGTGCTGGTTGGTTGGACAGCGAGTTAGTCTCAATCAAATACAGCTAAAGTGTGAAGCGCCTGTCGATGATGACGATTACAAGGTGCGGTTTTGCGAAAATATTCATTATCAAATGCCCGAAAACTATATTCAGTTTGATGCAAATTACTTGAAATTACCAATTAAACAAGATCGTCAATCGTGGTATCAGTTTATTCAACAAACCCCACATATCCTACTGATTCGTTATAAAAATCCGCATTCAACCAGTGCCCAAATTCGACGTTATTTAATGCAAGAACCGCCAGCACAATGGCTTGAACTGTCAGAAATTGCACCTCATTTCAATATGTCAGAGGCGACCATTCAACGGCGTTTAAAAAGTGAAGGCTGTAGCTATCAGCAACTTAAAAATGAGATACGTCGAGATTTGGCAATTACAATGCTCGAAAATAGCCAATTGTCTTTGCAAGATATTAGTCAGGCGTTAAATTTTCATGAAGTAAGTGCATTTCACCGTGCGTTTAAAAAATGGACAGGCGTGAGTCCAGGAGCATATCGGTTACAGCAAAATCATTAACATTATCCATCATCATGTCGCACTGTGCATACAATTTTAGCGCGATTGCAATAGAAAAAAGCTGTCCGTAGACAGCTTTTTGAGGAAGATGGTACATTTATTTTGAACCTACTACGATGTTGTAGGTTCTAACAAAAATCAGCTACCGAATAGATTTTGAAACAGATTGCTGATTTGTTTATTGCGTGAAACTACACTCAATTTTAGGTTATTCAAGCGTGCAAGTGCTTGGCTTTCTTCAGTCGACGGTTGCGATGCCTTAGCCAGTTTGGCACTTTCGATGAGTTTGTCTAGCGCCGTCAATTGGTTGGTATTTTTTGCCGTGGCGGTACTTTTCTTTGCATCTGCTACCGTTTTAATCAGCGATACGTCTTGCTTTTGCACTTGTGGTTGCTTTGGCGCTTCGAGTTGTGCTGAGTGTGAATATGACGCGAAACCAGCAGTCATGCTTAACACTAGCATTACCGATTTAAATTGCATCATGAACTCCCCCGATGATGTGATTGTTGCATTTGAATGTGCGGTGCAATCACGGTTGTTAAAAATTCTCATTAATAACTAAAATACTATGCTTACTGACGGATTTCAAACCTTATTTACTATTTTTGTTAAGCGTGTCACAAATAATGTTGATTTATTTCACTATTTTTTTAAAGTTTTTTGTAACTATAGGGTAGAAAGTGACAATTTTTGTAAGTGGTGTCGTTGTGCTGTGAAGTTGTGGCGAATTTTAGTGTGCTCGTTCAGATGCGCATCTAAAAAGGCTTAATTAAAGAAGCGGAAAATGATCGGTAGCATGCAAACCAAGAGCAGTAGTGCAGAGCTGCGGTAGAGTTGTTCTTGATTGATGCCTTTGAATTTGCCCGTGAGCAAACGGCTACCATAAAACATCCAGAACAATGCCGAAGGGATCAGCACCGCACTAAATAACAGCATGCTGATGGCATAGTTTTCAAGATTGTTCCATGTGGAGTTGGGAAATACGCCGACGGAGAAAAGCGCTGCTTTGGGGTTTTTAAAGGTAGAGTAAAACAGTTGCATGGCTTTGATATTTTTGAAGCGTTGGCTGTGGGCGTGCAGATGCTTCATTTTCCACAGTCGAAATGCCAGCCAAAACACATAGAGCGCACTGGCGATATGCAAAATATCGATAAATAAAGGCCAAATATCATGGGTAAATGCCACGATCAGCCACCATAATGCCATGGCATAGATATAGCCAATCAACTCCGCAGGAATCAAGCGTAGTGACTTTTGCATACCGATGTGCTGTGCCGAACTCGCCAAAAGTGCATTGGTCGGGCCAGGAATAATCATCACAGCAAACAGGGCAATAATAACGAAGCTATATTCGAGCATAGATTCCGATCTTGGTGAACAGGGGGCTAAGTTACCCCAATTATGATGCAAATCCCAAGCCATGCCTGCTGAAAATTGCATCAAAGTATGAGTATGTAACTCGGATAAGTTTTAAATAATATTAAATTACAATAGGTTATATTTATTTGCTAGTTGCTCTGGCGTAGGTTTTGAATCGGACAATTCTTAAATTGTGCAGCCTGTGCAATCGCATCTTGTTGTCCATAGAGTTTGGCGACTTCCGTGCGTTTGCTGTTGCTGGACTGCCCCATACTCACCGAGATATTCGGGCGGATGCCCCAGCCACCACCCCAACCACCGACACCGAGTCCGACCCCAACGCCCATCCCGGTACGCTTTTCAGGTTCAACACCGTCACTGACATATTTGCCAATGCGTGCGTATTCGGTGTGCAACTGTGCGCAGTTCCACGATTGATATTGTGTTGGTGAAACATAGGCAGGTTTGACTGGACCTGTAGCACAAGCACCGAGGAATAGGCTAGTAGCCAATGCGGTTGATAGAGTTAATTTATTCATTATTCACGCTCAATCTCGTCAAATAGTTGGCGGTAGGTCTGTGTCAGCTTGTGATCCGCAGCCAAGTGAATCAACGGTAGATTCTTCAAGTGTGATTCTTTCATCATCACAGACGGCGGGAGCATGGTGTCAAATACAGGCAGTTGATCCTGACGTAGCTGTGCTACGATCTCTCTTGGTAGCTTGGCTTGCGCTTGGAACTGATTGACAATCACACCTTCCACAGCCAAGTCATCATTATGATCTTGACGAGTTTCGACGACATTTTCAAGTAGAGTTAATAGTGCACGGTGTGAGAAGACGTCACAGTCAAATGGAATCAAGACACGATTTGACGCAATCAACGCAGACAAGGTAAAGAAGTTAAATGCTGGCGGCGTGTCGATATAGACACGATCGTATTGTGATGCGATTTTTTGTAGTGCATCACGCAGTTTGTAAATTTTATGTTTCGATTCAAGCGCATGTTCAAGTGAACCAAGCTCAGCACTGGATGGAATCACATGCAGATTTGGAAATGGACTCTGATGAATCACAGCATCTAAGCCTTTGACTTTATTATTTAAGATCGAACCGATTGCCGAACCGAGAATGCCTTTGCTTTGAGGCTGTGCCACCACTTCTTCAAAGAAATGATACATATTCGGGCTAAATGTCGGCAATTCTGCACTCGAGTGGGTGCTGTCATGCGCACTACCAAGAATGTACTGGCTGGAGTTCGATTGCGGATCAAGGTCGATGACTAGGGTACGATAGCCCTGTGCGGCACTGATTGCCGCTAAGTTGACGGTAATGCTTGATTTACCTACACCACCTTTTTGGTTAAATACAACGCGAGTTAGCATGTTGTTCTCCATTCCTTCTTTTGGTTGTATCGAACCAATTCAAAAAACAAGTCAATAAAATCAGTCAAAAAAATATGTTCGTAATGACATCTCTAAAAACAATCTATTCAAAATTTAGCCAAGCTGTATTTAGCCAAGCTCAGGTTTGATCCCGATCAATGCAAATAGCGCAATAAATGCCACAATCGCAATCACTAAGCCTGCTTGACGTTGCACCAATAAGCGCTCTGACTTGCGACTAAATGCTTTGAATGATGCAGATAAAATCACCAAAAATAAAATCACTTTGGCATAAAACCACATTTCAACCTGAAATTGATTGTCCCAAAGCAGCCACAGTCCTGACAGAATCAACACACTATAGCTCAAATGTTGTAGACCGACGATGATCTTGTTGGACACGGTGCGTTCAACCGTCCACTTTTTTAAGATCAAAACAGGAAAAGCACGCACAATCAATAAAATAAACACCAAACTGGCGATCGACATGTGCATGATTTTGATGATGAGATGCTGATCCATATTGGCGCTCTGATGAAAAATTTGGATTTGAATTCGACTGGAAATCTAAATAAATTTAATTGCTTGTGTGCTTTGGTGCGTGCGCACAATCTGGACTGTCAGGGCGTTCGCCTGTCCATTCATCCTGCGTATAGGCATGGATCGCCAACGCATGGATTTTCGATGGTGCAAGTAAATCACCAACTAAGCCATAGACTTTTTGATGACGTTGTACCAACCGTAAGCCTTGAAACGCATCGCTGACAATGGTGATTTTAAAATGACTTTCTTTGCCAGGGAAGTAGCCACCATGACCAGAGGATTCATTTAAAATTTCCAAATGGCTTGGAGAAAGCTGTTGCACTAATGCTTCAAGTTGAGTTTGCAGTTGCATGAGGCGACCTTCAATATTGATGTAATGCGAAAACTGTGCAATGAGTGACGATAAATATAGCATATTTCAATCAAAGCGATCTTTTCTTCAAGTTCCCGAATTTATTGCCATAAAAAAATACCGCATCATGAACGATGCGGTATTTTCTGTTTCACTTAAAAGTTTACGCTTAACGTTTGGCTTGTTGATACAGTGGCATCACTTTTGGCATCAAGGCTTGTAGGTTTTGAATACGATTTGCTGGGTTCGGGTGGGTACTCAAGAATTGCGGAGAGCTACCACTGCTTGCTGCAATCATCTTTTTCCATAGGCTAATCGAGGCATTCGGGTTGTAGCCTGCACGTGCCATCAGCTCTGTACCAAGCACATCCGCTTCAGACTCTTGCGTGCGGTTGTTTGGCAAGCTGATACCGATCTGACCGACCATCTGTGCAAGTTGTGCTTGACCCTCAGATAGACCAGTCGCTGCCGCTAAAATGCTTAAACCTGCTTGTTGTGCATATTGGCGAGAGACATTCTCACGACCATGTTCACGCAGTGCATGCGCCATTTCGTGCCCCATGATCGCAGCGATTTCGTCATCAGTGAGTTTGAGGCGATCGATAATACCTGTGTAGAACATGATTTTGCCGCCTGGCGCACAGAACGCATTCAGCTCATCACTTTTAATTAAGTTCACTTCCCATTTCCAAGATGCGGCTTCTGGGCGAAGCACTTTTGCTTGAGGAATCAAACGGTTGGCAATACGTTGTAAGCGTGCTTTTTGCGCACTATTGGTATTCAGCACCCCTTTTGATTGGGCTTGTGATTTCAATTGGTTATAGCTCTGTGCAGATAGAGCGTTCACTTCGCTGTCAGAGACTAAAAGTAATTGCTTACGGTCTACACCCGTGGTGCTGGTAGATGTTGTGCTGGTACATCCTGTAATCGCCAAAGCGCTTGCCAAAACAGAGGCAGTCAAAACCTTTTTCATCAAAACTCCGAAATTTTTACTTTTATGGATACAGTGTATAACGATGATATTCTCAATTAAGTATAAAATTTGATAACAAAGCATGGCAGTTTTGATAACAGACGAATAAATGTGCATTTAAATCGATTCTTCTGGAAAATTGCTTGACCAAAATCGCCAATGCGCTATGATGTGCCGCATGCGGGAATAGCTCAGTTGGTAGAGCACAACCTTGCCAAGGTTGGGGTCGCGAGTTCGAGTCTCGTTTCCCGCTCCAAATTCTAAAAGCCTCAATCAAAAGATTGGGGCTTTTTTTATGCCTGCTTTCAATCACTTAGAAAGGCTGATTGTTCGGGGTTTCTCAATTTTAAGTTTTACCAAAAGTCAAGCCCTGTATCCTGACTTCGAAAAAAGTGGCTAAAAGTGACCAAAAATTGACTGAAAGTGTCCACGTCTTTTTTAGCAACTATTCTGCAGATGAATGTGCATCATTTGTATGTACCAAAATATCTCCGACCTCGACTTCTAATAAGTCGCAAATTTTATCGAGTGTCTCAAAATCAATCCGCGTTGATTGACCATTATAGAGTTTATGCAGTGTGGTTTTACTCATTCCCGTAGCTCGAACTAAATCAGAAACTTTCATTCTTCGCTCAGCCAACAGAACAGGTAAATTACAAGTAATCACAAAATTACCTCCTTTGTGGTAAAAATAACTTGCTTTGAGATAAAATTGTGTTAATATCATTTTAAGGTTAATTTTTACCTTAATTGTGATAAATTTTATAAGGAAGCAATATCATGAGTCTAACATATCTGACAACCAAAGAGCTATCAGGGCGAATCCATTACAACGAACGAACTATTCGTAATCAGTTGAAGGATTCGGTTTTGATCGAGGGTGTTCACTATATTCGTCCTTTTGGTGGACGTAAAATTTTATACATTTGGGAGCGTATCGAGGAGGACATGACCAAACCATTATTGGCAAATCTTAGCAGTTTATGTTTGCAATAGGAGAGAAATCACATGGGTAGCATAACAAGTCGATATGGGCATCTTTACGTGGATTTTCGATATTTAAATAAACGATGCCGAGAAGTCACGTTGAATAGCCACCGATTTTGTAGACACCTTTTAGTTAGATAAAATGGCTAATTAACGAGGTGCTTATGAGCAGTAAACGATATACTCCAGAATTTA
>NZ_FMYK01000007.1 GCF_900096915.1 Acinetobacter marinus | reverse complement strand
AGACATGGTTCCAATGGTCAGCGTTCTCCATTAGATTATGAAAAGGCCCATCAAAAGATGGTTATGTGTGTCTAGAATTTTGGTGGCTATTCAGATAGAGTATTTAATATGGATAAAAAGAATTGGATTCTTCAACTTCAAGAAACTCGCAGAAATTTCAATAATTCAACTTGGGTCCCTCTTAGAGCATCACAGACCAAGGAAAAAGGCTCTGTTAAAAATATAGGCTTTGAAAGTGACTTTTTTGGATGTGGATCAGTTGCATTTCTACCAGAGCATGTAGATAAAGCAAATGACTTAAGTTGGAGTGATATAGGTATTAGTTCAATTGGTAAACCATATGCATATGATGATGGTCATTATTCTCCAATTGATCAGTACGAACGCAATGATAAAGAACCTATAGGTGTCCATTTAGTTTTTGAATATCCACAACCTGTTATTGGTGGAAGAAGGTGGATACTTAATCCAGACTTGATAGTTGCTCTGGGTTTAATTAAGGAAGGTCAAAGTTGGATAAGACCTGAAGAAAATTTTGTTGAAGTTGTTCGTGAGGTATTTGATGAAAAAGGTAATCATGTACTCATAGAAATTAAAAGAGAATTTTTAATAGATTATTTAGCTGCAAGAGGTTTAACACTTCGACTCTCATATTATCGTCAGAGAGTAGAAAACGTTGAATCATTGGCAAGTAGTGCTTATGCAGATTTAACAAATTTTAAAGAACAGCGAAACGATGGAAGGTTTGAGCTACTTATTCGCAATGTAAATGATATTTTTGGAGGTGGATGGGCATCTTTTAGAGTTTGGAGAACAGATGTAGATGAAGGTGAAGATGCACCAGTAATGGGGCCTGAAAATGATGACAATACAGACTATGAAACTTCAAAAGGTCATAAAAGTGGATATCAAGGTGTACGAGTAGAAGGAGAGTTTTGGAAGGATGAATGGATTCATCATCAAAGAAAAAGTATACGTGTTCGTAGAGATCAAAACGATACATTACCAAATTTCGTTGTAGAAACTGATGGGACAAGAATGAATGCTGCTTCATTAAACAATGAAGATATAGGTCGTTGGCTATGGTTTCGTTCTGGTATTGTTAATGAATTGCTTAGTTATAGAGGATTTTTTCTTGAATGGTATACGGCAGAAACCGGAGCTATTCATTCGACCTCTGGATATAGAATACATTTTGGAGTGAACTCGTTAGATTTCATTACTGTATATGCTTATGATATAGCCCGTTTAGAAGCATGGGAGCAACATATTTGGGCTGGCCATAACACAGCCCCAGATGGAAAGGTTTCTTCTGAATTACTAATGTCACAGGTTAAGGCAAAACCTGCTTCTACACACGCTGCTGAAACTATGCTATTTGAATGTACCAAGTTGTTAGAAGCAGGGTTCCATAATGAATATGGAATTAAGTTATTTTCACAAGATATAAGTGATACAAACTTTTTTAAGGATATCTCTCGTTTTTCGAGTAAAGATCAGACATCATTATTAAGATTAGCAAAGGAAGTTATCCGTTTTTTCTCTGAGCGTTTGAATAAGGAGCAACTCCGTAAGCTTTCAACGCATAAAGATAAAGAAAAGCTTGGTTCAAATAAACTTCTTGAAAGTATCTTAGCTGATAAAGTTGGAAACGATAAAGCTCGTGAGATTTTTGGAGTGATTGCTGGAGTCTATGATATGCGAAATGGTGATGCACATCAGACGAGTTCTAAGATTGGAGATGCTTTGAAGCTAGCTGGAATTGATGAAAATAGGTCTTATCTTAGACAAGGTGAACAACTTATTTCAAATTTTGGCCAGTCTATTTGGTGGATTGGTAAGTTGTTATTTGGGGAATCATAGTATTAATCTATGAAATAGCTGACGATGATTTTTTATAGTCATATTTTTCCCTACTACACATCTGGAATATAGACAATAAGAAAGCCAGACATCCTCTCTGACTTTCTCGTATGAACTATATAGGTATGGCCCATCTCCCTGTCTTTACTTGCATTCAACTCTCTTTATATAAATTAATATAAAATTATGGCGCTGTAAGAGATGAAGGATTATTAACTGTTACTTCTGCATCAATATTAAATTGACTTAATAAATTTTTCTGTTTTTCAACTGATAAAAGCTCGCAGTTACAAGGATTATTAATTTTGGTAAAGTTATAATTATCTTTTTAAGCATATTTTACAATATTAGCGAATAAAGCCTCAAAAGCATTAAGAGCTGTATCATGCATTTCTGATGATAGAGGTGATTGACTTATATCTACAATAATATCTGTTGGTAATTCTTGTGGCATCCCAGTCCATGCACTAAATTGACCTCTATTGGCTTTCTTAATTTCAGTCATAATAGCGAATGGCTGATTTTTTGCGGTAGTTAAATAAAAGTGGAATTCTTGCAATGGGATCATATGTTACTCCTTCTTGAAAACACATTTTCAAAAATTGACATAGGTTGTGTCGTGTTATTCCCAAAATGACATTGGTTGTGTCGCAGATTCTTGTCATCAAGTGTCGCAACAATATCTAAGTCATTGAAGTTAATAAACCAGAAATGACAAACCTTGTGTCGCATGACGTATCAGTTGGAAAATGGATAGCTCAAAATTTGATGATTTTCGCTATTAAATCCTACAACTTAATTGATATTTATCTGCTTTACAGTAAAATATCCATTAGAGTCCTAGGGACTTTAGTGGATCTGAATATTTTCCTTGAGATACAACCCAAAGTTGTATCAACTTGAAACTTAATTTTACCTCAGCTCTCCACGAAATAGACCTGTTCTGCAGGTCTATTTTTAATTAAGAGATTTAATCATGAGTCTAGAAAAGCAATTAAATAATGAAATTCTAAATGAGTGCAATAAATTAATAGCAAGATACTATAATTATTTAGAAAATTTGAACTCTGAGCATGTAAGAAGTTCAAAAAGATTAACAAACCCACCGAAAAAAATAATAAAAAGACCCGAATACTGGTCTACAAATAAAGGGTGTGATCCATTTCATGTAAAGAAAAATATCAAAGCCATCGCAAAAGCAATTGCAAAAAAGATTTCCCAAAAGACTTATGAGCCTTTAAAACCATCAGAGCTTGAAGTTCCTAAAGAAGATGGAAAAACAAGAAAAGTCATAATTTATCAAATAGCAGATGCTGTTGTTTCTAAAATATTCTATAAAAGACTTTTAGCAAAGAATAAACATCGATTTAGTTCATTTTCATACGCATACAGAAATGACCGCAATGTACATTTTGCAATTCAAGACATATCTATCGACTTAAATCGCAATTCAAGATCTTTTGTAGCAGAATTTGACTTTAGTGACTTTTTTGGAAATATTTCACATACATACCTATTTGAGCAATTTGATAAAAATGCTTTTAAAATAAGTCATGAAGAGAGATTTATTATTCAATCATTCCTTAAAAACAGAGATAAAGGTATTCCCCAAGGAACATCAATATCTCTATTTTTAGCAAATCTTGCTTGCTGGGAACTCGATTATAAACTTGAAAAAGAATGGTTGAAATTTGCACGATATGCAGATGATACACTCATTTGGTCTACTGATTATCAAAAAGTTTGCAATGCTTTCAACATTATAACTTCTTTTTCACAATCTGCTGAAATTCCCATAAATGCAAAAAAATCAGATGGGATTAGTTTATTAATACAAAAGGACTACCCTTCCGAACTTGCAGCTGATAGCACTAAAAATAGTGTTAATTTTTTAGGATACTCTATATCTGTAGATACAATATCTTTCAGAGAAAGCTCAATATTAAAAATCAAAAAGCAGATTTCATATTTACTTTATAGAAATTTAATACAACCATTAAAAAATGGCAATTTTAGAATATATACAAACATTGAAAAAAATAAAGATTACAACTTAATGATTTCACTGATGCAAATCAGGCGATATATTTACGGAGATTTAAGTCATCAACAATTAACCAACTATATTGAAGGACGATCCAAAAGACTACGCTTTAAAGGAGTGATGAGTTTTTACCCTTTAGTTAATAATAAAAAACAATTGGAGGCTCTAGATGGTTGGCTAGTTTCAACCCTATATAGATGTATAAAATTGAGAGAAAAATTATTAATTCAACAACACTATATATTACCAAACACCTATGCATTCCCTATAGATAAAAAGAATTTAGCTGTTAGCCTAAACAAGCTTAAAAAATATGAAATACCTAGCTTTAAGCTGATTCTAGAAGCACTAGAAGTTGGAATTAATAAAGAAGGACTGCCAAAAATAGTGCGTCCAGATACCTATAGTTATAAGTTTGGTGTCTGAACTAAACATGCATTTAAATTCTTGGAGCTTGTGAACTATACTGACTCTGTTAGTTTTTCACATGAAAACTACTTAGTATAGACAACTTGTTTAAGATTCATTTTTATAAAAATGCAAACTACAAAAAACATAAACCCGAATTGAACTCCCTGTCCAATTCGGGCAATATGCGGTTGTGCGACGTTTTTTTTATTTTTATGAGGTCTTCCAAGCCTGATCCTGCGCTGATGTAGTTATCTTAGGAAAAATCCGCTTTTGCCGAAATCGGAACCCCAAACAACGCCTCCAACGCTTGCCCTGCATGCGCCTGCTTCATAAATCCTTCACCCACCAAAAAGCGATCCACCGCATGATCTCGCATATACTGCACATGCTCAGGTGTGCTAATTCCACTTTCGGTGATGATCGTACGACCACTCGCCATATCTTTTAAGCGTACCGTGGTCGCTAAATCCACCTCAAACGTCTTGAGATTACGATTATTGACACCGAGTAGACATTGCTCAGGGAGCTTGAGCGCACGTTCCATTTCCGCTTCGTCATGTACTTCCACCAATACATCCATGCCCTGCTCAAAAGCTAAACTGGATAATTCATCGAGCTGTGCATCGCTCAAACATGCCACGATCAACAAGATACAATCCGCATGCAGTGCACGACTTTCTACAATGTGATACGGCTCGACCATGAAGTCTTTACGCAGCGCAGGCAAAGCGCAGGCTTCCCGAGCAATACGCAAATAGTCATGGTGCCCTTGGAAAAAGTCCACATCCGTCAATACAGACAGACACGCCGCCCCTGCGTGCTCATATTCTTTGGCGATTTGCGCAGGTTGGAAGTCCGCACGAATTACACCTTTTGACGGTGAGGCTTTTTTCACTTCTGCGATGATCGCAGGTGATTTATGATTCAGTGCATTGGCAAAGCCACGAGTTGCAGTCGCTTGCTGTGCCAATTCTTCGAGATCGGCAAAGCTATATTGCTTTTTCTTTTCAGCGATTTCTTCAAACTTGCGTGCAACGATTTTGCCCAAGATGGTATTTTGAATATCTGCGTGCATGTCGTGACCTTATTCTGCGCTTGAAGATTGTTGTGTAGCTTGAGCTTTAAGATTTTGCGTAAATTCGGCAACGATGCTCATTTTCTCTAAGGCTTGACCGCCGTAGATAATGTCTTGCGCCAAATCAACCGCTTGCTTCATATCTTTACATAAACCTGATACATACAGCCCTGCCGCCGCATTCAGCGTGATCATATCTGCGGCTTTTTCGCCAATTTCCGATTTATTTTTACCCAGTGCATCTTTGATCAGTTTGAGACTTTCTGCCGAATCTGCGACAGACAAACCAGTAAGCGTTTGTGAAGTGATGCCAAAGTCTTCAGGCTTGATCGTCCATTCAGTGATTTCACCATTTTTCAGCTCGGCAACGGCAGTTTCCGCAGCAAGGCTGATTTCATCCAACCCATCTTTGGAATGCACTACCATCACATGCTCTGCACCGAGTTGTTTCAGCACTTCAGCCATTGGTACACAGAGCTCATCAGAAAATACACCGATGACAAAATGCTTCACACCCGCAGGATTGGTCAGTGGTCCAAGTAGATTGAAAAAGCTACGAATACCCAGCTCACGACGAGGTGCAGCCGCATATTTCATCGCTTGGTGATGATTCGGTGCAAACAAGAATCCGACACCCATCTCACGAATAACACGTTCAGTCTGCGCCATATCCAGATCAAGGCGAATCCCTGCTTGCTCAAGCACATCCGACGAACCCGATTTGCTCGATACACCACGACCGCCATGCTTAGCAATAGTTGCCCCTGCTGCCGAGATGACAAAGCTCGATGCGGTAGACACATTAAATAGGTTTTGCCCATCGCCACCTGTACCGACGATATCGACTAAATACTCAATATCGCTGACGTCGATTTTAATGGCGAACTCACGCATGATGCGAGCTGCTGCGGTGATTTCATCAATACTTTCACCTTTAAGGCGCAAGCCCATCATCAGCGCACCAATCTGTGCATCGGTCGCCTCGCCTTGCATAATACTGCGCATCACATCTTCCATCTGCGCTTGGGTGAGATGAATATTTTTGGTGATGTGATTGAGTGCTTGTTGGATATTCATTTATTTATAAATCTCTAAAAAATTCTGAAAGACTTGATGCCCATGTTGGCTCAAAATCGACTCAGGGTGGAATTGCACCCCTTCGATCGGCAAGGTTTTATGTTTTACGCCCATGATTTCTTCGATCGAACCATCGGCTTCTTGCGTCCAACAGGTCACATCAAAACAATCGGGAATCGTTGCTTGCTCAATCACCAAAGAGTGATAACGTGTCGCAGAGAACGGTGACGGCAGATTGCTAAAAATTCCTTGATCAGAATGGTACATATCCGACAGACGACCGTGCATCACCGTTTTGGCACGGATAATATTGCCACCAAAAGCCTGACCAATCGCCTGATGCCCAAGACATACGCCAAGTAACGGAATTTTCCCTGCAAAGTGCTGAATCGCAGGCACAGAAATCCCTGCCTCCGTCGGTGAACAAGGTCCTGGTCCGATTACGAGATATTTCGGTTGCCAACGCTCGATGTCTTCTAAAGTCACTTGATCATTGCGAACGACTTTTACCTCTTGTGCCAACTCGCCAAAGTATTGCACGATGTTATAAGTAAAAGAGTCATAATTATCAATCATGAGTAGCATTCTAAAGGCAACCTATTGAAAAAATTAATTAAATATTCTAAAAAATCACTCATTACCCGTTTAGTTACCCGTTTTTAGATAAGGGTCGATAATTGGATAAATGTAAGCGTGATCTGCTTTTTCGAATTTGATTCAATCGAAAAAAGCGTAGGCTACTTTAGCAGAATTTTTAGGGCTTGTGCGGATTGCTTTTGATCTGATCTTTCATCAACCACTTAAATTTGATGATGAAAAGAAAAAAGCCCTGTCTTTGAATTGACAAGGCTTTTCAGCAATCTTAAGCGAACAAATTAGAACTGCGTAGAAAAACTAATTCCATAACGACGCCCATCTAGCACTTGTGCACCATCTGCATCTTCCGCAGTTTTATCAGTTAGGTTATACACGCCAAATTTGCCTTTTAAATAATCGGTGAATTTATAGTTGAACCCTAAATCAATAAAAGTATAGCCTGGCAATGGTTCTGACATACTAGAACGTCCCAAATACGGTGTGGTTTCACCGCGGTAATGTAAGCGTGTCCAGATATTTAACGCATCATTCACCTCATGATCAAAACCAATATTGAATAGATGTTCAGGCATCCCATTTAATGGCTGACCTTTAAAACTGCCAGACTTGATTTCCGTATCCGTGAAAGTATAGTTCGCATTCATGGTTGTATAATCTGACAAATCTGCATCCAAAGTCACTTCAACGCCTCGAAGCTCTGCTTCATCAATGTTTTCACGGGTGCTGATAAAGGCAAATGGAATGCCATTTTCTGAGCACGTCCACGTTGAGGCATCGTTGCGATCGTAGTTGCTATTGGTGGTTGAGTCACATTCACGAATTTCTGAAATACGATCTTCAAACTTGGTGAGATAACCTGTCAACGAGGCATGGACATAATCATTTTTCCAGTGGAAGCCAAGCTCGGTAG
Organism: Acinetobacter marinus; assembly: GCF_900096915.1. Taxonomy (GTDB): domain Bacteria; phylum Pseudomonadota; class Gammaproteobacteria; order Pseudomonadales; family Moraxellaceae; genus Acinetobacter; species Acinetobacter marinus. The sequence continues at coordinate 91,548 of NZ_FMYK01000007.1, read as the reverse complement.
ATGTGCTTGATTCTGGTTCAAGGTCAGGATTGGCTTTGATAATGGCACGACCTGTCGACAATGGCGAGCCACCACCACCTGTGACTTGGTAGAAACCATCGGTGACCGCACGAATATCAGGTTGCTTATAGCCTGTAGATACCCCACCTTTGATGGTGAATTGATCGGTGAGGTTATATACCCCATAGATTCGTGGCGAAATATTTCCCCCATAGTGCTCATCATAGTCGTATCGAGCACCAGCAGTGAGGTTAAATTTATCGGTAATCTGCCATGTATCTTCTAAGAATGCCGCAGCCGACCAACGGGTCAACTCGCTAAACTCTGGTACCAATGGATTACGGTTGGTTGCTTTGTCAATCAGGCTTTCATCTTTATAATAGCCACCAAATGACAGCGTATGATTACCCAATGTCCAGTTCCATTGGCTATTTGCGGTGATGGTTTCAAGTTCAATGCCTTTGGTGCCAACCACGGTATTTTCACGGTCTGGGTTTTTTGAGTCCTCATATTGCACGTATGACGTGCTGTCTAGGTTGTCCGAGTATTCACCATGATGTGTCAATGCATAGACACTCCGAATACTACGACTCGATGAAGATGTGCCTGTGTCAGCAACCGTTTTACCTGGTGTAGACTCGCCGTCTTGATTGACAAAGTTGGCGTCCAAAGCTAAATCATGAGCATCATTAATCACATAAGTCCATTTGGTATTTAGACTTTCTGTAGTGTGCCCGCCAAATCCGTTGAGATAGCTATCTTCTTTACGTTCTAAACGGTTCAGACCAATTTGCACACCGAATTTATCATCGATAATTGGTCCAGAAAGGTAGGCTGAGGTATTGTAAATATTGCCTGCATTACCATGATCTTGTAGCGTTGCACCAACCTCTGCACTCCCCGTCCAGACATCAGAGACTTTTTTGGTAATGATGTTGATCACCCCACCCATTGCCTCTGAACCATACAAGGTCGATGCAGGACCACGGATAATTTCAATGCGCTCAATCGCAGCGATCGGTGGCAGAATATTCTTTTCCATCCCATAATCATCACCATTCGGGTTGGTATCCCGTGCAAACTGACGCTTACCATCGACCAAAAATAAAGTGTAATCCGAAGACATCCCTCGAATACTGATCCCTTGCGAATCATTTCCACCAGTTACCACCACCCCAGGTGCATTACGCAACACATCGGTAATGTCATTATATTCACGTTTATCCAATGCTTCACGATCAATCACCGTAATCGATGCAGGCGCTTGTACCAAATCTTGTTCATAACCTGTTGCGGTAACCACAATGGTATTGAGCTTGACCACGTTATCTTCTGTTGCAGAAGCATTCTCTGTTGTAGACACGTCCTCTGTTGTTGAGCCATTTGCGTCATTTTCTGAAGTACTGGCTGCAGTTGTGGAGGTACTGTCCACATCTTCTGCTGCAAAGCTCGGCGCTGAAATAAAATAAGTCGCAGTTATTGCCAGTGCAAGTGCACTTTTGGAGAAAGTCTTCAACATAGGAGAACCCATCTAAACCGTAAAAATTGAACAATGAATAACAAAACAACGCAAATCATACCAAATTTATTCACATTGTAAAGCTAAATAATAATATTTATCATTAAGCTAGTTATTAAAATACTGCGCTTTGCTATATTTCACTCATCATATGCATAAAAAAAAGACCACCGTAGTGATCTTTCTAATTTGCTGAATTGAATCGCTTATTTCATATATGCGCCATCATTTTGCGTGTGATCCGTTTTATCAATCACACGTGCCAGCTCAGGAATGTGCGATTGCAAAGTGGTTTCTACACCTTGCTTTAAGGTCAAATCAATCGCCGAGCAGCCCTGACAACCACCACCAAACTGCAATACCGCTGTTAAGCCATGTTCTTTGTCTTCATATACTTCAAGCAGACTACAGTTCCCACCGTGTCCTGCCAGACCTGGATTGATCTCCGCTTGAAGTACATAGGCAATGCGCTCTTCGATCGATGCATCTGGTCCAACACGTGGCACTTTAGAATTCGGTGCTTTAAAGGTTAATTGTCCGCCAAAGCGATCTTTGTTGTAATCAATCACAGCATCTTTGAGATAGGGAATAGACGGTGTGTCGATAAATGCAGGAAAATCAGGATAATCTTGCTTGTAATCGGTCGGCACCACATCTTCTGGCGCACTATACGCCATACAGCATTCCGCACGTGCTGTACCGGGGCTTTCAACAAAAATACGCACACCAATCCCTGGAGTATTTTGCTTCGCCAATAAATCTTTCAAATACTCCTGCGCCGTTGGGGTGATGATCATGTTTGGAATTTGATCGGCATCAGTTGAATTTGTGACTTGGTTAGACATACATCTTACTCCTAAAATTTCTGTGTATATGATACAACATTTCGCATTTAAATTTGAGTAAAACAGTCAGATTTAAACGATGATCCAAATAGGAAATGCCTGTTAAGCACAATTTCAACGCCCCAAATAACTTTTAGCACATAAAAAAACGCATAAAAAAGCGCATCCTTTTGATGCGCATTAAATATTCAAATTTGATTGAGGTATTAAGCGGTAGGTGCTTTATATTCAATCACATAATGACGCCAATGGTCACGAAGTTGTGGGGTGAGTTCTAAGGATTGTTCATCAAACACTAAACCGTCAATGTCTCGTGCCATCAAACCTGCAAGACTCACCATCATGTCAAAGCCTTGTACTGCCTGCGCATTAGGCAAAGCCAAGAAAAATGCTAAACCTTTGACTTCTTCATTCGGTAATGTTTCAAGATCAAAACCTGTCGGCGCACCATCATCATTGATCCGAAGCACACTAAACATCAGTGGGCTCACCGTTTCAGGGTTTTCATAACGATGGAAACAAGACATTTCACCGAAACGTAAGCCATATTTTAACAGGGTTTTCAGCGCACGATCCCCTGACAAAGCTCGCGTCGGATTTGGATAAAGATACAGTGCGATCAATTGCTCTGCTTTTGCCAAAGCACTTTCTTCATCATTGCGATATTGCTCACTGAGGTGCGCATCGAGTACATCACTTTCGCCCTGCCATTCTTCAATTTCAACCGTTTCTAATGCTGTTTCTGTTTCAGTCTCTGCGACAGTGGCTGTTGTCGCATTGTCATCCGTAGCATGGCTCTTGCTTTCAACTTGAGTATCTGCGCTCTGAGGATTTTGAATATCAGCATTTTGCTGGTCTTTTACTACATTTTTTTGATCTGAGTTTTGATCTGAATTTTGATCTAAACTTGGATCTGAGTCTTGATCTAACTGTTCGATAAAGCGTTCAATTTCATCCGCTTGATCAGGAGTGGTCGACTTAGAAGCAACTTCGGTTTGATCGGGTTCAACAACTGGTTTTGATGCCGTTTGAGCGACTGGCTCAACACGAGGTGCAGTTTCAGTCGATGATGGCTGTTGCTCAAAAGTCTGCTCTAACTGTTCTTTTTTAGCAGCATGTTGTAATTGTTCAGCATCATTCGCATCACGATGTTCATCTCGCAAATGCCGTGGGGTAATCGGTTGCTGGCTTTGTGCTTCGATCATCACCTCAGCAGGTTCTTGATTTTCCATTGCTTTTGGTTTTTTGATGATCAGTCGAAAGCCGATAATCACCATCACCACCGCCACGATGATACCAACAATTTCCCAAAGTTGATCCATGCTTTACTCCGTCATCCCGTAAGCCTCTGCTTGTGCAAGACTCACTGCCACCAGTTTTGAGCTACCTGCTTCAGGCATTGTAACCCCCAATAAATCCGTTGCCATTGTCATGGCGAGTTTATTATGTGTAATGTAAATGAATTGCACTTGTTGTGATAGTTCTTTTACCAAATTACAAAAACGATTTACATTGGCATCGTCCAGTGGCGCATCGACTTCATCCAAGACGCAAAAGGGCGCAGGATTGAGGCGAAAAATCGCAAAAACCAATGCCAAAGCGGTCAAGGCTTTTTCACCACCAGAAAGCAATGCCAAGGTGCTATTTCGTTTCCCAGGCGGACGTGCCATCAAACGTACTCCCGACTGCCAATCATCTTCTAGGCTGAGGCTCGCCTCACCACCTGTAAAGACTTTTGGAAATAAGTCTTGTAGCTCTCGATTGATCTGATCAAAAGTTTTCATAAACAATTGCTTGGTTTCTTGATCAATGCTTTGCATCGCGTCTTGCAGTTGTGCTACGGTCTGTTCCAAATCTTGGATTTGATGATCGAGTTCATCGAAACGTGCTTGTTTTTCTTGAAGCTCTTCAAAGGCAACCAGATTCACTGCGCCCATTTTTTGTAATTGCTGTTCAAGCTGTTCCAATTGTACTTTGACTTGAGAAATCTGCACATTCCCCTGCAACTGCGAGCTATCTAATTTGGAAACATCAGTCGCCTGTGCGCCAAGCTCTTCGAGTTGCGACTTGGCATGGTGCTGTTCAGTTTTATGCTGTTGCCATTGCAAGCGTGTATTTTCCAATTGATCACGTAAGGCTTGATCGTCTTGCTGTTGCTTTTGACGCAGATCGCTCAGTTGTTGCTGTTCAGTTTGTAAAGTTGCAATCTCGTGTTGCCATATCTGCCATGCTTTTTCCGATTGATCTGCATCCGCTTGTGCTGTTGCAACATTGGCTTGATATTTTTCTAAACCTGTTTGCAAACGTGCAATCTGCTGTCTTGCACCCAGTTGTTGTTCATCGAGCTGTGCCATTCGCTCTTGATGAAAATCTTGATCTTTATCCATCAACGCCAGTTTCGATTGCAACTGCTGAATGCTTTGCGTGGTGTCTTGCAGTTGTTTTTGATCGGCGTTGGACTGCGCTTGTAAGCTGTTTAATTGTTGTTGATGTGTCGTTGCAAGCTCCTGTCCTGCATCAACTTGCGGTTGCATCTCACTGAGTTTTAACTCAAGTGCTACTTTGTCATATTGAATCTGTTCAAGCTCTGCTTCATCGTCTTGCAATTGGAGTTGTAAAACATGCAATTGCTCTTGATATTGCACAGTATTTTGCGCTTGATGTTCGATTTTGGCTTGTAGCTTGGTTTGCGTGGTGAGTAATTGTTGCTGTGTGTTTTGCCACGTTTTCAGTTGTTGCTGACGAGTGTGTTGCTCCGTTTGAAGATTTTTTAATTCAAGAATGGCTTGATCAAGCTGCTGTTGAATCGGTTTGATCCGCTGTTGATTGTCCTGAAATTGGCGCTGTAAACTTTGCAAATGTTGATGATAATGCAACAGCCCTGCTTGATCTTGATGATCCAAATTCAGGTTAATCCACCAATCTTGCCCAAGCCAATAGCCATCTTCGGTGATGATACTGGCATGTGATGGTAAGCGATTTAAATTTTGCTCTGCATCGGTCAAGTCTTTGGCAATATAAATCCCTTGCCACAGCGGATGAATCGTTGAAGAAATCCATGTACTGAGTTGTTCTAAACCATCAATCTTTGCAACGTCTAAATCTTTACTCAAAATAAGCTGACGTTGCCCTTGATATGACCAATCTAAATCATCGACCACATTGGCTTGTAACCATTTTGCCAAGACTTTTTCGATCAGTTCACTGTGCTGTTTGCCTTGCTCAGTCAGTTGCAATTGGCTGAGCAACGGATGCTCGGCAGAATGCGCCGTATTTTGATTCAGTCCATTCAATAGTTTTTCAGTTTGGCGAATATCAGCTTCGAGATTTTTATGTAGCAATTTGACGTGTTGTTGCTGTTGTTCCAGTTGATTTTTTTGCTGTTGCAACTGCTCAAGCTGATTTTGTTGCTCACTGTGCTTGTGCTGTTCATCATCAATTTTAATTTGCACACTTGCCAATTCGATCTGCACATCATCCAGCTCCAGTTGAAACTCTTGATCTTGCGCTAAGTCCAATTGACTTTGCAAATGTTGTGCTTGCTGTTCGGCACGTTGCCGATTTTTCTGCACCTGCTCATATTGATAGTGCAATTGATTACGCTGTTGTTGCAAGTTGCCTAATGATTGCTTGAGTTGATTGAACTCCTCACCATGTTGCGTCATGCGCACTTGTAATGCCGATAAATCAAAACGGCTCTCTTCGCTCAACTGCTGATATTCAGCCAATGCATCTTGCGCTTTCGCCAATTGCGTGTGTAGATGTTCACGTTCAGATTGTTGTTGATCATATTGCAGTAAAGCGCTTTGCTGTTGTGATTCCGCTTTGCTGATATTGTGCTGTAATCGTTCGATATGCTGTTGATCTTGCTCAAGTTGCCAACGGCTTTGTTGTAATTTTTCTTTGGCAGATTGCCACGCTTTTTGTAGCTGTTCAGACTGCGGAAGTTGCTGTTGCAGTTTTTGCTGTAATAAATGCGCTTCGATTTCTGTCTGTTCTAAGGCTTTGTGCTGTGTTTGATAGTTTTGATTCAGCTCAGCAAGTTGCTGTGCGAGCTTGGCAACCTGTTCACCATGTTGATGAAATTGGCTTGACCACAGTTGTACTTTCAGTTGATGTGCATCGGTTTTGAGTTTTTGATACTTTTCTGCTTGTTCAGCTTGACGATTCAGCGTTTTAATCTGTGATTTGAGTTCTGAGGCAATATCGTGCAATCGTGACAAATTATCTTGTGTATGTTCAAGATGTTGCAAGGTTTCTTTACGGCGTGCTTGATAGCGAGAAATCCCCGCCGCCTCCTCGATAAAGACTCGCATTTCTTCAGGTTTGGCATCAACCAATCGGTTGATCATGCCCTGCTCGATCACTGCATAAGAGCGCGGTCCAAGCCCTGTACCGAGGAAAATATCAGTAATATCTTTACGACGACAACGGGTACCATTTAAGAAATATTCAGACTTGCCATCACGATTGACTTGGCGTTTGACAGCGAGCTCGGTGTAGGCGTTATATGCACCGCCCAATTTCCCCAAAGTATTTTCAAAACGTAGTTCGACACTTGCGACGCTATTTGGCTTACGTGATGCACTACCTGTAAAGATCACGTCTTGCATATTGCCACCACGCAGTTGCTTGGCGCTGGACTCGCCCATCACCCAGCGAATGGCATCAATAACATTGGATTTGCCACAGCCATTCGGTCCGACGATGGCGGAGCGACTATCCTTAAATTGCAAGGTGGTACTGTCTGCAAAAGACTTAAAACCCGCTAACTTGAGACTACTTAAACGCATCGCTTATATAACCTCAATTCGGCATAAGTGATGAGTAACAGTGATCTGGTTCGTGGAGGTGTCAGGCGCATTGTTCGAGGTCAACACATAGTTTGTAAAATACTGTTTTTCAAGATATTGAATTGCTAAACAATACTTGACCGAGTTTGCGCCTGACAAATGGTTTTGCTTACTTTTCCCGAAATGAGAAATATATTTCGTAAGGTAAGTCGAACCGAAGGTTAATCCTAACATATGAATGTAAACCACAAGACCTTGCAAAAAATGCTTTTTCTTTTCAACACCACGCACCACATATTTTATAGAAATTTATCCATTGTAAAAATGAATACGACATATTCTATTCGAACCCAATATCCAAATCTTAGCGCCTTGAGCGACTCGCCCACGCCAATTCGACCTGTTTCATGCGTGCCAAAGACTCCAGCACCAGATTGCGTAAGTGTCGGCAAAAATCATCCATAAATAAAGTGGCTTGTTGTGCATTTCTGCGCAAAATCGCATCAATCACCAATTGAAATAGCGCATATGCCTCTTGAAGCTCACGTTTTGCACTGTTTGAAGTCAAATAATACGCACGGCGGATCGACGGCAAAATGCTTTGATAAATATTGCGCAGATAAAAATTATCCATTTTTTGATTATACGCAGTCAAAAATTCAAAAATCGCTTCATAAAACTCTTCAAAATCACCTGTTCGCACCAGACCAGACAGCGTCTCAAGTAGTGCTTGCATCTGTGCTTGCTCATCTATTTGCCACAAGTCACTGATTTGCTGTACCAAATAGCCGAGTACCAACAAACTGCTTTCAAACAAATAATGAATTTGTCCGCTCGACATCTCCGACACAATCGCGCCACGACGTGGAAAAATCTCAATCAAATAAGTGCGCTCAAGTAGTAACAACGCCTCACGCACTGAACCTCGACTGACATCGAGCTCAGTAGCAATACGCACTTCCTGAATACGCTCGCCCTCGACCAATTCGCCAAGGATAATCTGCTCAGCAATATGTTTGGCGATTTGTTCAGAAAGACCTTCTGCGGATTGAGCGTTTTGCATAGCGCCTCTTTATTCGGTAATTCCCCAAGCTATAGCTCAATCGGGTGTGCACTATAGATCAGGAGTGTTTAATTATTTTCTGTACCATGTTGAATTTTGCACAGCATGTGCTTTGTATTTATCCCAGTCTAGCATGAAACCGTCGACACTTTGTCTAACAATTTTCAATAGTGAATACCGTCTATCGCTTTAGTCAAAAGTGATGTTTACAAAAGTACAGCCTTCGCTCAGATGATGATTCTCTTATCACATTGCATTTATAGAATTTTTTACCACATGCATCACAATGCATATCGGTTTTTTGCATCACATCGATAATAAAATACAATTGTACCCTTCACCCATTTTCACCGATAATAAAGCTATCGAATGTGATGTACATTTTTTATTGAGATTGTATTTATTTTTGCATTCAACATTTTCGTTTTTCGGCCTAGCCTCCCCAATGGCTAGGCTTTTTTTTGCCTGTTTTTCCCTAAAAATGCATGGCTGCGTAGCCTGTTTAGAAAAATCCTTTATAAATAAAGAATGTACCCACCACCGAAAGCAAACACGCAAAGCATTTTTTTAACATCGCAGGTGACAGTTGATGTGCCACTTTTGCGCCCAGTTTTGCAGTGATAAAGCTCATGCAACTAATGCCAATAAAAGCATAAATATGCACATAACCCACTGCACCTTTGATCGGCTCAGCCGTTTGTGCGCCAAACCACATAAAGCCCAAAGCGCCAGCGACTGCGATCGGTAAGCCACATGCTGCCGAGGTCGCCACTGCATTTTGCATTTGCACCCCATGACGGTTGAGATAAGGCACAGTCAGACTACCACCGCCAATGCCGAAGATCGCCGATGCCACACCGATCCCTGCACCAGCACCAATTTGTGCTGCTTTGGATGGCAGTTTCGCCGTTGGATCAATTTCCACTTTTGCGGTACGAAACATACGCCACGCCACCCAAAAGGCAAAAAAGCCCACAATCAGTTGCAAACCATGCTCAGGCAACAAATCCGCCACACCCGCACCGAGAAATGCCCCAATGATCAAACCAGGCGCCAGATTGCGAAACACTTGCCAAAGCACCGCCCCTTTCTTATGATGCGCAGACAAGGAGCTGATCGAGGTAATGATAATGGTTGCCAGCGATGTCCCAAGTGCCATATGCATCACGATCGTCGGCTCATAACCTTGCTGTAAAAAGACCAAATACAGTATCGGCACAATGGTCAAGCCACCACCCACACCAAACAAGCCCGCAGTAAATCCTGCCGCTGCACCAATCAACAAATATATGAGTAAAGTCATGGATCGAACCTTTTGCATCCAAAGCCCAGAAACCGAGCAACAATTACTCAGCGCCTTACTGGAACGCCACCATGCTACGCTAGAGCGGATAATTTGCAAGTCCAATACACGCTCGACCAACGATGATGTACGCACCTTACATGAACAAGGCGTGCAATCTGCACTTGTGATCAGTCATCAACAAAGTCATGGGCGTGGACAACATCAACGTGAATGGCTGTCTCCACAAGGCAATATTTTTTTGAGTGCGCTGTTTTCGCTTGAACGTCCTGTTGATGGGCGTTTTGCGTTGGAATGTGGTTTAAATATTCTGCACACAGCCACTTTAGAAAAATTAGATCAGTTACAAATTAAATGGGCAAATGATCTCTACAGCCCACAAGGCAAATGGGGAGGCATTTTGGTTGAACCCATCAATGCACATCAGGTCATTGTTGGTATTGGCATTAATGTCGTGCCTTTTGAGCAAAGTAAAGATATTCAGCAAGCGACCACCAGCCTTACAGAGCTTGGCTTAACACACTATGATCGGATTCAGTTTTTAGCGGAAATTTATCTGGCATTACAGCAAGCGGTGCAATGGTTTAATTTCGGCAGTCAAAATCTTGCACAACGCTTTAATGCTGTTGCTGCGTTTAAAAATCAATGGGTCAATATTCAACGGCAACATCAAGCCGATCTCGTTGGTTATTTTCAAGGCATTCAAGATGATGGCGCAATGCTGATTCGCCAAGATGCAGACGCTACACATACTGTCTGCTATGATGGTCGCCTAATGATTCCATAAAGATTTACTGAAACACATGAATCAACTTTGGCTCGACTTGGGTAATACGCGTTTAAAATATTGGCTTTGTGATGCACAGGGTCAGGTCATTGAACATGCAGCCGAATTGCACCTACAATCCCCTGCCGATTTGTTACTGGGTCTAAGTTCACATTTCCAAAATAAAAATATCAGCTTAATTGGCATTTCATCCGTCTTAGATCAAGCGACCAATCAGCGCATTGAAAAGACCTTAAAACGACTCAAAGCACCGATTTATTTTGCCAAAGTGCATGCCGAATATGCAGACCTAATCACAGGTTATGATACGCCCAATCAGCTCGGTATCGACCGTTGGCTCCAAGTCTTAGCCATGACGCAAAATCGTGGAAACTATTGCATCATCGGTTGTGGCACAGCGTTGACGATTGATTTACTTGAAGAAAAAATACATTTGGGTGGCTATATTCTGCCAAGTTTGTACCTGCAACGTGATTCCCTCACACAAGGCACCAAAGGCATTAAAATCCCCGATCAAGCCTTTGAAAGTCTTGCGGTTGGGCGTAATACCAGTGATGCAGTACATCACGGTATTTTGCTGGGTTTACTTGGTGCAATTCATCAGAGTTTACAGACGCATCCTGATGTTCAACTGATTTTAACAGGTGGCGATGCGCCATTTTTTGCACAACATTTGATGCAATATCAACCGATTGTTGAGTCAGATTTACTACTCAAAGGCTTGCAATATTATGTGTATCATCAGAATAATTGACCTATTAAACGCACTGAACCCATCGGTTTCAGGCAGTAATTTCAACTGATATTTTTAAAGCAACAGTGCGCAGTCAACCCGCCATTTTTGCCAATCGCAAATAATCTTTCACCGTGCTTTTACAGGCTTCTAATACTGCGATTTGTTGTGCTTCATCTGCCATCGCTCGCGCCAAGGTAATCGCACCAACCAATTGTGACATCACAGCCCATGCTTTTTCATCGCTACCCAAATATTTGCGAAATAGCGTATGCCCTTCAAGCAAGCGATCTTGATAAACCTGCTTAATTTCATCATCCGCCCGAGCGATTTCACTTGCAAGCGCAGGCAATGCGCAGCCCTTACCGGCACGCTTTAAATGATTTAAACCGAGATAACGCTCCAGTTCAAAATCAATCCATGCATCTGCCGAGTCATTCGGATTCGCACGCCACATTGCTAAACTTTGCTCTAATTCCGCTTCGACTAAGGCTTTAAATAGTTCATTTTTAGATGAAAAGTGTGAATAAAACGCACCACTGGTCACCCCTGCTTCTTTCATAAAAGCATCTACACCAGTCGCCGAAAAGCCGTGTTGCTTAGCGAGTTGACCGCTGAGCTTTAACAACTCTTTGCGCTTTGCTTCTTTATAACCAGGTTTGTAACGCATCGTGATTGACTCAATTTTGTACTTGACCTGATTTTCATCATAACATAGTATTCGTTATAGTAACGATCGTTATTTAATAGATTAATACCTGATCATCACACCAAATGGAGTTGAATATGACTGCTGATGAAAAAGACAAACCACCTGTAGCACTGATCATCGGTGCAGGCGATGCAACTGGTGGTGAGATTGCCAAGCGCTTTGCCAAAGGGGGTTATACTACCTGTATGACCCGACGCAACGCAGATAAACTCCAATCACTTATCCAACAGATAGAACAATCAGGTGGTCGTGCCTATGGCTTTGCCTCTGATGCTCGTCAAGAAGATCAAGTAATTGAACTCATCGAACACATCGAAGCCAATATCGGTGCGATCGAGATCATGGTATTTAACATCGGCGCAAATGTACCTTGTAGCATCTTGGAAGAAACCGCTCGTAAATATTTCAAAATCTGGGAAATGGCGTGCTTTGGCGCATTTTTAACAGGTCGTGAAGTCGCCAAGCGCATGGTTACACGTGAAAAAGGCACGATCATTTTTACAGGAGCAACCGCTGGCGTTCGTGGTGCGTCACACTTTGCAGCTTTCGCAGGTGCAAAACATGCACTGCGAGCATTGGCACAAAGCATGGCGAGAGAGCTTGGTCCACGCAATATTCATGTGGCGCATGTGGTAGTCGATGGCGCAATTGATACTAACTTCATTGCCACCACTTTCCCTGAAATGTACGCTCGAAAGGAATTTGACGGCATTTTAAATCCTGCACATATCGCTGAAAATTATTGGCATCTTGCACAGCAACCTCGTGATGCTTGGACGCATGAGCTGGATCTCCGTCCGTGGTCTGAAAAATGGTAATGGACACTGAAAAATAATACATTTAAGGAAAAATGAATGATGAAAAATATTGATTTTTATTTTGATTTTGGTAGTCCATATAGCTATATGGCATGTCATCGACTACTGCAAATTTGCAAAAATACAGAAGCACAAATCACGTGGAAGCCGATGCTCCTCGGCGGTGTGTTTAAAGCAACTGGCAACCATTCACCGATGGTGATTCCTGCCAAAGCACGCTACTGCATGATTGATTTACAGCGTTGGTCGAAGCTGTGGCACATTCCGATGCAGATGAATCCTTATTTTCCGATCAACACACTACAATTGATGCGTCTAATCACTGCAATTCATTTGTATCAACCTGACTCCTTTCCACAGGCGATTCAAACCATATTTCATGCCATGTTTGGAGAGCCTCGTAATCTCAATGACGAAGCAGAATTTGAAACATTAGCAAAAGAATTAGGCTTGGACAAAAGAGAAGTAATGACATGGCTCAGCGATGAACAGGTGAAAACTCAATTAAAAGACGTGACTGAAGAAGCCGTTGCTCGTGGCATTTTTGGCGCACCAACCTGCTTTTATCAAGATGAAATCTATTGGGGTGTGGACTCTCTGCACTTTTTAGAATCTGCGATTGATTGAACCTGCTCAACCTTCAACTGATTACGAATAGTTCGTTCGTTGTAATGGATTCGCTCTGATAGCGCTTTGGTTGTCAGATAGGTCTGTGTCATAATGTATTCCTGTAAAGTTGGATTGCATCAAATAAATATTTCATCTGATGTGTGTAATTTACCCTTGAATGTACATAAATACAATGATTTATTCATTGGATTAGAGGAATATATTGTGATTATTTGTAACTTACCTATTCTTTTAGCTGAACGAAGAATGAAGGTTTCTGATCTAATAAGAGGTACAGGGATCAATAAAACGACCCTGCATAAACTTTATAATGATGAGTTAACAAGAATTGATTTTGAAACAATCAATAGAATTTGCGACTTTCTAGACATAGATGTCGGAGATTTATTAAGCTTCAAAAAAAATTCTGAAGAATAATTTAGGCGTGATTTGACCAGCAAAAAAGACGTGGACACTTTCAGTCAATTTTTGGTCACTTTTAGCCACTTTTTTGAAGTCAGGATACAGGGCTTGACTTTTAATAAAACTCAAAATTGAGAAAAGCTGAGTAATACGCCATTCTAAGTGATTGAAAATAGGCATAAAAAAAGCCCCAATCTTGTGATTGAGGCTTTCAGAATTTGGAGCGGGAAACGAGACTCGAACTCGCGACCCCAACCTTGGCAAGGTTGTGCTCTACCAACTGAGCTATTCCCGCTTTGTGGACGCTATTATAGTCATCATATTGTCACCGTCAATTACTTTTTTCACATTTTTCAATTAACTGGCGTTTTTTTAGCACAACAGTTTAATTTCTATCAAATACCGCCTTCGCACCTATAATTAGTGCAATTTAATTTTGCTACAAGGCAACCGAGCGATGACGTACATGTCGTACTTCGAGTGAGGTTAACGCAGTAGCAGAGTTAAAGTGCCTGATTATAGTTAATCGACACGGCGCCAAGTCGTCCCCTGACGACTATCTTCAAGCACCACGCCTTGATCGAGTAAAGCCTGACGAATTGCATCTGCCTCGGCAAAGTTTTTGGCTTTCTTGGCATCAGCACGGGCTTGAATCTGTGCTTCGACTTCGTCATTGGATAAGCTATTTTCTGCACCCACATCTGACTTTAAGAATTCATCAGTATCATGCTGTGCAATATTGAGGATTTCACATAAGGCGTTGAGTGTTGCATAAGCATTGGCTGCTTGTTGCCACTCTTCAGCTTTGATTGCACGATTGGTTTCACGACTCAATTCAAACAAGATCGATAAAGCTTCAGGTGTATTAAAGTCATCCGACATAGCTTTGACAAAGCGTTGATAGGCATCCGTACTTTGTACAAATTCGAGTTTAATCGAGGCTAAAATCTGCTGTACTTCGTCGCTATTTTGCACCGCTTTATTGGTTTGGTAAAAGCGAGTTAAGGCATTTTTGGCTTCTTTGAGTGCACTATCTGAGAAGTTAATCGGACTACGATAATGTGATGACAGGATAAAATATCGAATCACTTCAGGATGAAACTTTTCCATCACATCACGAATAGTAAAGAAATTGCCCAATGATTTTGACATTTTCTCGCCATCGACATTGACGAAACCAACGTGCATCCAGTAGTTGACATATTGCTCGCCCGTTGCGCCTTCGCTTTGTGCAATTTCATTTTCATGATGTGGGAAAATCAAATCACCACCGCCACCATGAATATCAAAATGATTACCTAGGCAACACGTTGACATGGCAGAACATTCGATATGCCAACCTGGACGACCATTGCCCCACGGCGATTGCCAAGATGGTTCAGACGGTTTTGCTGATTTCCACAACACAAAGTCAAATGGATGTTGTTTTTGCACTTCGACATCGACACGCTCACTCGCGCCTGCTTGCATGTCCTCGAGCTTACGCCCTGATAGACGACCGTATTTGGCGAATTTTTCCACCGCATAATAGACGTCGCCATTCGGTGCAGGATATGCCACATCATTCTCAATGAGTTTGTTAATCATATCCTGCATCTGCGGAATATAATCCGTGGCACGTGGCGATTGATCAGGATCAAGACAGCCGAGCGCATGCGCATCTTCATTCATCGCAGTAATAAAACGGTCGGTCAATTGATTGATCGTTTCGCCATTTTCATTAGCACGTTTGATGATCTTGTCGTCGATGTCGGTGATGTTGCGAATATAGTTCACTTTCCAATTTTGAA
Source organism: Acinetobacter marinus (assembly GCF_900096915.1). Lineage (GTDB taxonomy): Bacteria > Pseudomonadota > Gammaproteobacteria > Pseudomonadales > Moraxellaceae > Acinetobacter > Acinetobacter marinus. The sequence continues at coordinate 76,153 of NZ_FMYK01000007.1, read as the reverse complement.
TGCGCAGGAAGCGTGTAATATAGTCAAATGCAACCATCACCCGAGCATGCCCAATATGACAGTAGTCATAGACCGTCATCCCGCAGACATAAAGGTTAATTTCGCCTTCACGTAGCGGTTGGAATGGGGCTTTTTGACGTTGCTCAGAGTTATACAGGACAAATGGTTGCATCGTAATGTTATGGTCTAAAAAATGAATAACGAATCATAACCTATTTCAACTATCCTGAAAAAGCCATCCACGGCATTTTTAGCCGACAAGGAAAATAAAATGAACTCGATCGCTTACTTTGAAATCCAATCCTCTAACCCATCTCGTGATGCTGAATTTTATCAGCAGGTGTTCGGTTGGCGCTTTGAAAAAGTCGAGGGTTTGCCGATTGAATATTATCGGATTGAAAGTGATGGCATGCACGGCGGACTGTTACAACGCCCTTGCCAAGTCCCGCCTGTGGAATATGGCACCAATGCTTATACCTGCTCGATCCAAGTGGAAAGTTTTGATGCCACAGCGCAGAAGATTTTAGAATTGGGAGGACTTGAAGCTATGCCAAAATTCGCCATCGCAGGACGTTGTTGGCAGGGTTATTTTGTTGATTTGGACAATAATGTGTTTGGGATTTTTGAAGTCGATGAGTCGGCGCAATAAATTGACCGCTTGAAAATGAATTGAAATCGCTCTTGGAGAATCTCGATCTATGCCATTTCCAATTGATGAAAAATATATTCTACAAACAGAACACCAGCTCGGACTGATTTTCCCACCCTGTTTTAAAGCAAAAATGATCCAAACGAACGGTGGTGAAGTCATCGCCGATGATGACCTTTGGCAACTCTTTCCCTTCTTCGATCAAGCGGATAAGAAACGTATCAAACGCACCTGCAACCATATTACTGTGGAGACCAAACAAGCGCAAAAATGGCACGGATTTCCCACTGATGCGATTGCCATCGCCAGCAACGGTTCAGGTGATCTACTGATTTTTAAAAAATTGGAAAATGTACAGAGCAATATGCAAACTAATGAACAACAATTGGATGATACGGTATATCGTTGGTCACATGAAACTGCCGAGCTCAAAGTCGTCGCTCAACATTTTGACCAGTTGAAGTAAGACTAAGCACTTTTGCCAGTTTGCCACTTCAGAATAACAAAAAATGATGACGACTGAATATGTCGCACTTCACTGTGAAAAGCTCTTTTCAGCAAGCAATTTATGTTAATTTAGCATCAGTGATTTTTATGGTTTGGGCTGAGTAACTTCGATGACTGTACGGTTTTTTCATACTGCGGATTGGCACCTTGGGCAGTTATTCCATAACTATCCACGTGACTACGAACATACCCAATTTTTGGCGTGGTTAATCGTGCAAATCAAAGAGAAACAACCGCATGCTTTGCTGATCGCAGGTGATATTTTCGATGTAATCAATCCAAGTTCTCAAGCGCAAAAACAACTAAATCGCTTCCTTGCCGATGCGCATGAAGTTGCCCCGCAGATGCAAACCTTGCTGATCGCAGGCAATCATGATTCAGGCTATCGCATTGAGCAGATTGAGCCATTACTCGAAAAATATAATGCAAAAACAGTGGGTTTGGTGCATTGGCATGAAGACAAAACCTTAAATGCCGAGCGCTTGATTCAACCGATTTATGAATTTAATACGGAATCAAATCAACGAGAAATCGTCGCTTGGTGTGTGACTTTGCCCTTTTTACGTCCCGCAGAAATTACAGGATTTAATGCGGATACAACAGACCATCAATCTGCCATTCGCTATATCCATCAGCAACTGATCAATGAAGCCAAGCAACGCCAAACTGGCGATCAAGCCTTGATCATCATGTCGCATGCCCACATGCAAGGCGGGCAAGAGTCTGAATCGGAACGTCCGATCGTGGTCGGCAATCAAGAAGCCTTATCCAGTGATCTGTTTGGTGATGACATCGACTATGTGGCGCTTGGGCATCTGCATAAACCGCAAAAAGTCGGGCAAGATCATATTCGCTATAGTGGCTCACCGATTCCGCTTTCCTTTAGTGAGCGCAACTACCCTCATCAAGTGCTACATATCACCCTTGACCCAAACAAATCTGATGCGCAAAAATTGCAAATCGACGCCTTAAAAGTACCACGCACTATCGACCTAAAGCGGATTACAGGTGAGCTAGATGATGTCATGCAACAACTTCGCACTCTCCCCGCTGAGGTGAAGCAGTGTGAAAATGGCAAAGATGATTTACGGGATTTTCTAGAAATCGAATACATCAGTGACCGCCCTGCACCGCTTGATTTACGCCAGCAGATTGAACAGGCATTACCAGCTAACTGTTACCGACTACTACGGATTCAGCGTAAAACCACAGCACAAAATGCGAATACCAGTACAGCAACCTCAAAAATCGATCTCGCTCCGCCAACACCAACGGAATTATTTCAGCACATCTGGGCAAAACAAGGTTTTAGCGCAGATCAAGCAGTGGAACAGGATTTTCAAAGCGTGCTTGATGAGGCACAACAACGTCAATACCAATCACATGAATCCTAATTGATAAGAATAACACCATGAAAATTCTCTCATTACGCTTAAATAATCTCGCTTCACTTGCCGATGAACAAGTGATTCATTTTGAAGATGAGCCACTAGCGCACGCTGGTTTGATCGCCATCACAGGTAAAACAGGTGCAGGCAAATCCACCATTTTGGATGCGATGTGTCTTGCCCTATTCGATCAAATTCCACGCCTCAAAAGTGCCGAAGGTCAGCTACAAGATGCCAGTGGCAAAAGCATCACCATCAAAGACAGTAGCCAAATTCTGCGTCGTGGTACAGCGGAGGGCTTTGCTGAAGTTGAATTTTTGGCACTCGATCAAAAGCGTTACCTGGCACGCTGGCAAGTGCGTCGTGCACGAGGAAAAATCAACGGCAACTTATTGGTCGATCGCTCAGTCACTGCGCTGGAAGAAGGACGTGTCCTGACCCAGAAAAAGTCAGAATGCACACCGACTGTGGAAAACTTGATTGGGCTGACCTTTGAACAATTCACACGGGCTGTGCTTTTAGCTCAGTCAGAAGTCGGCGCATTTCTTAAGGCAAAAGATCAAGAACGTGCTGATTTATTGGAATATTTGACTAATTCCAATATTTTTCGCTTAGTCAGCCAAGTGGCTTTTGAAAAAACCAAAGAAGCGAGCGATCAGCTAAATAATTTCAAACAAATGATCGGACATATTGAACTACTCAGCGAGGAGCAGGTTCAACAATTAAAAGCTGACGAAGCGGAAAATCAACAGCAACGCACCACGCTACAACTCGAACAAAAACAACTGGAACAGGCACAGCAATGGTTTGTAAAACAACAAGATTTTGCAACACAACTCACGGCACAAAATCAGCACTTACAACAACTTGAATTGCAACGTCCGCAAATCGAGCAAGACAAAACATGGCTTGAACAACTGGAGCAATTCCAACAGATTAGAGCCAGTTTTGATCAATTTGTACAGGCACAACAGCACATTCAACAGGCAAATCAAAGCCTAGAAAAAAATCAAACTGAATTCGCTAAAACTGAACAAGACAAAACGAGATGTTTTGAAATGTTCAATCAAGCTGAAAAATCGGTGACAGATCGGCAACAGCAGATCAAACAATTACAGCCTGATATTGAGCAAGCACAACAACTGGATAATCAGCGTAGCCAATTCGCCATTGCATTTAAAGAGAAAAAACCTGAACTAGAACAACATAATAGCAATCTTAAAATCCAGCAAAGCGAACTTTTGCAACTTGAACAAAACCAATCCAAGATTGAAAAATCGCTTGATCAAGCCAATACGATTTTAAAACAAACCCAAGACATCGACAGCTTTACCCTTGAGCCAAAAGCGAGCTTGGAAAAAATTGATGCGTTTTTACATGAGCAACAGAAGTTGCTACAACTGACACAAAGTATTGATGATTTTAAGGTTGCTGATTTTCATGTCGATAATTTTAATCGAGAAAAGTTTCGTGAATCACTCAATAAATTATCCCAAGACTTCAAAAAACAACAAGATCAATTCGGTGAACTCGCCGAATTTTCTCAAATCGTCGAACAGGCAAAACAGCAATTTCAACGGATTGAGCAACGCAATATTCATGCGCACGGGACGCAACGACTTTTTACGCAGTGCCAAGACGCACAACAGAAAAAGTCGCAACTTACAGCAAATCTCACCCAACAGCAAAGCGCACTGAAACAGCTTAAAGAAAATCAAATATCCGCTGAAAAAGCACATCTTGAAGCTGAAAAAAATTTGGAAAAACTACAACAAATATTGGCTGAGCAACGCCTTTTGCACAGTGAACATATTGAAAATTTGCGTGCACAACTTCAGCCTGAGCAAGCCTGTATGGTCTGTGGTAGCTCGACGCATCCTTTTGTTGATCACAGCGATTTACTTCAGCAAGCCTTAAATCAAGTGCAAGATCAACAACTTGTAGATGCCAAACAACGCAAAACGGAAAAACTGCAACAATTTGAACTGTGCAAGCAGAACTATCTGCAATGTCAACATCAGATTGATTCAATGCAAACGCAATTATTAGAATTAGAAAAGCAACTCAAGCAACTGCAATCTCAACTTGAAACTGATCTGGTTAAAATCGAATTTCATCTTGATTTGTCGACCGACAGTGATGTGCGACAACAGCAATTTGATGCGCAATTGAATACGCTAAAACAACAACAGCATGATGCAGAACGGCATACCAAAACCGTATCTGCACAACTTGCCAACTATCAACATTTGCGCCATCAATTGGAACAACAACAGCGCATTGCCGATCAGCTCAACCAATTGGAAATTGCTGAACATCGTATTCTCGAGCAACTGTCTGAGGCTGGGGATAATACGTGGGAAATGGCATGGAAACAAGATTCGACAAACTCTGCCGAACAATTAAAAGTGCAAATTCAACAACGTGTCAACGTAAAAAATGCGTTGCAAACCCATCAACATGCGCTACAAGATTTACAGAAGAAGCAACATGCCTTACGTGACAAAGTGCAATGGCTTGATACGCAGATTGCAAAGTTAAACAACGAACTCGAACGCATCACCACACAAGGCAAAGAAAACCGTCAACACTTTGCTGAAATCGTGCAAAAGCATTCGGCTAAAACATTCAGCTCAGCCAATGAATGGCTTAAAGACTTAAACCAAGACTTAGAGCGCTTGATCGATCAACGTCAGCACGCTCAAAAATCTTATCAAGATGCAGAATTGCTTTGGCAACAACAACAAAAGCAACGAGATCAAATCCAAAGTGCGCTCGACGTCTATCGCAAGCAAGCCAAACAAGCCGAAACTGAAAAAACCACTTGGCTCGCACAGCATCCACATTTTAATGAACAGCTGATTGAACAATGTCAAAACTCGAACCCAAATGACCTTGTAGAGCTACGCCAACAGATACAACAATTCGAGAATGCTTTGCTCCTGTGTCAAAATGATTTAGAAAAAATTGCACAATTGCAAGTCGCACACCAATCCTCAAAACCAACGTTGGAATTGGCGCAATTAGACAACCAACAACGTCTTTTAAATGAAAAATTAACAGCACTTAATCAACAACTTGAAACTTTGCGCAGTCAGCTGATTCATCATGAACAACAGCTAAAAGCCTATGCCAAATACCAAGCCGAGGTCGAGAAACAACAACAGGAAGCCAATCGTTGGGCGAAGATTTCTGACTTGATTGGCAGTCGTGACGGTGCGAAATTTCAGCGTTATGCACAGCATCATCACTTGGATATTTTACTAGAGTACGCCAATCAGCAGCTGCAACCGCTCGCCCCACGCTATGAGCTACAACGTATTCCCGATAGTCTTGGACTCGCAATCATTGATCATGATATGAATGATGAAACCCGCCCCGTACAGTCCTTATCAGGTGGTGAAACTTTTTTGGTCTCGCTCGCTTTGGCGCTTGCCATCGCCAATATGGCATCAGGCAATATGAAGTTGGAATCGTTATTTATTGATGAAGGTTTTGGCACGCTTGACCCAAGCTCGTTGCATATCGTGATGGATGCACTTGATCGCTTGCAATCACAAGGACGAAAAGTGATTTTGATTTCACATATTCAAGAGATGCATGAACGTATTCCCGTCAAAATCCAAGTCAAAGCCAAAGGTTCGGGTGCCAGTGAAATTCACGTGGTCGGCTAATAGGGTGAATCAACATGCTTGAAAACATCCACTCGCTAAACATTAAATCAGCAAGCGATCTGCCCTTAGACAAAACATTCAGCTTGCAACTGGAAAGTTTACGTGGACTCAGTGCCATCGTGGTGCTGTTTAGTCATGCCTTTCAAGCCTTTATCGCCCCGCAAGATGTGACCTTTTATTCTATTGTGCGTTTGCTCGGTCAATCTGCGGTGATGATGTTCTTTATCCTCAGTGGCTTTTTAATTGGACATTCGATTCAGAAAAACTTACTGCAAAATCATACCTTCTCAATCAGAAAATACGCCAGACAGCGCTTTCGCCGTATTTTGCCCCCGTTTATTTTTGCGCTGTGTTGGATGCTGTTGCTATATCTGCTGGCGCCCTATTGCTTTGCGACTGGAAGTCATGATTTCGAGCTAATCCCCGCCCTGATGATCCGCACAGCGTATGATTTTTCATGGGTAGAGTTGCTTGGCTCGGTATTTTTTGTCAATGAATTTCTGACGCCAACGCTTTATGCCAATGCGCCACTGTGGAGTTTGAGCTATGAAGTCTGGTTTTATGTTCTCGCTGGACTGATGGCGATGTGGCGATACGCCTTTGCACGAGCTGCCTTGGTGATTGTTTTAATCATTTTGTCCTTATTGAATTTGCAATTCTTAGTCTATTTTGGCGTGTGGCTATTGGCATTTGCCTTTTCATTTGATCAAGTGCGCCGTCGTTTAGATGTCCATGCTTTAAAAATCATACAATGGATTTTTGGCATTTTTGCGCTGTGTATTGCGATGTATGATGCCTATCAATTCTTCATCATCGATCAAGTCAAAACCTACCAAGCGAACCTCTTCACCCTATTCAATCCGTGTGTCGGTATTGTCTTTGCGATTTTTCTGCTACAGCTTTATCAAAAACAACGCACTTTTACTCCATTCTGGGTAAGCTCGGCACGCTTTTCTTATACCTTATATGTCACTCATTTTCCGATTTTGCTGTTTATTATGGGTGTGTTTCCGCAGAGTTATATGCACAGTATCGGGCTTTCTATTTTTTCACTGACCATTAGCATGTCGATTTGTATTGCCTTTGCATGGTTGATGGCGAAGTTTTTAGAGCCACAAATCAAAGCAATAACTTAGCGATCTATAGCTTAACTTTCTAAGCCCCTCATTTTTTAAGCATTATCTTTCGTTTATTTGTCATGATTTTAGGATACGATTTGCGCTCATTTCACACCGAATCTTTTCATCTTAATTTATTACAAAGCATTTTGGCATTGCCCTTGCTTGGTGATTTATGATGTGAATACAACACGAGCGTTTGCCTATGCCAACATTTCAAATTGATTGCCTCCTCGAATATCAAGTCCATGAGCCGACCGAATTTATTTTTCAGGTTGAAGCCTCGAAACATGCTTGGCAGAACATTTTGCATGAAGAAATCGTCATCAGCTCGATGTCCAAGGCAATGTCCGAGATGCCTGCCATCGCCATCAAACATTTTGATCGTGATCAAGGCGTGAACCGTTTTGCACGCTTATCCGCACCCGCAGAACAGCTATTTCGCCTGCATTATCAAGCACACGTGGAAACAAGCATTCCCACTCGACCGATCGACGCTGAAGAAAATGCCATTCATTTGCTCCCGTCAGAGACTTTTTACTATCTTGCACCGAGTCGATTTTGCGAGTCGGATCTACTCGAACGCATGGCTCAGCGTACCTTTGGACATATTCCGACGGGCTATCAACGAGTACAAACCATCTGCGACTGGATTTATGCACACATTATTTATGAGTCTGGATCATCGGATCACACTACCTCAGCCAAAGATATTTTGGTGAGTCGTGCAGGCGTGTGCCGAGACTTTGCGCATTTGGCGATTGCGATCTGCCGTGCTTTGGATATTCCTGCACGATTTGTATTTGGCTATATGCCGTTTTATCAAGCCATGCCAGATTTTCATGCAATTTTTGAAGTGTATCTTGGACAGCAATGGGTCTTATTCGATGCCACCAAAATGGGACCGATTGAAGAATTTGTTCGTGTTGGTACAGGCTTAGATGCCAAAGATGTGCCCTTTGCATCGTTCTTTGGACAAGCGGAATTACTCAAAATTCAACCTCAAATCCATAAACTTGAGGCTTAAATTCGATTCGTAAACTGAAAGCAGAAAAACAGACGATTGCGAAATACTTGCTATTGCGACCAATTATTACGACCAATTATTACGAATAGTCTCTTGCACCAAACAGCGCAGTCCCGACACGCACCATGGTTGAGCCCGCTTCAATCGCCTCAGCCATGTCCGCAGACATGCCCATACTCAAAGTATCCCAAAGCTCAGGCTGTGCATGATATTGCTTGACTTGATCAAACAATTGCTTGGTCATTGCAAAGGCTTGCACATGCTCAGGCTTGGGAATCACCATCAATCCTCGCAAATGGATATTTGGCAATCGGCTGATTTTTTCCACCAAATCTGCCACCTCATTGAGTACACAGCCGTCTTTAGACTCTTGTCCATCAATATTGACCTGTAAACAGATATTTAATGGGCCGACATGTTCAGGACGCTGATTTGACAGTCGTTCGGCAATAATCAAGCGATCCACGCCATGCACCCAAGCAAATTTCTCAGCCAAATGTTTGGTTTTATTACGTTGTACATGCCCGATAAAATGCCATTCGATGGCTAAATCTTGTAATTGTTCAATTTTTTCTAAGGCTTCTTGCAGATAATTTTCCCCAAAAGCGTGCTGACCCAATTGATAAAATGCTGCAATCGACTCGGCGGGATGTATTTTCGACACTGCCAGCAAATTCACACTTTGACGCACCCGCCCTGCCTGTTGGCACGCCTGATCAATCTGCCCCTGTACCTGTGCAAGTGATGTGGCAAAATCTGACATGCGCTTTTCCTTAATGAAAATAACAGTTTAATCAACTGAAAATATGAATGCGAAAATCTATGGTCATTCTTCACAAAATTGCTTGGTTTCATGAAGTGAACACCGTATTATTCTAATACATAAATAAGTAGTTTGAATATCAAGGGAACACATGGATATTACAGAACTTTTGGCATTTTCGGTCAAAAACGGGGCATCAGATTTACACCTTTCAGCAGGTCTACCACCGATGATTCGTGTCGATGGTGAGGTAAAGCGTATTAACTTGCCTGCGATGGAGCACAAAGATGTGCACCGTCTCATCTACGACATCATGAATGATAAACAACGTCGTGATTACGAAGAATTACTCGAAACCGACTTTTCCTTTGAAGTGCCTGGTGTGGCACGTTTTCGTGTTAACGCATTTAACCAAAACCGTGGCGCAGGCGCTGTATTTCGTACCATTCCATCCAAAGTATTGACCATGGAGCAACTTGGGCTCGGTCAAACCTTTAAAGATATTGCAGAATATCCACGTGGTTTAGTCTTGGTCACAGGACCTACGGGTTCGGGTAAATCTACCACTTTGGCAGCGATTTTGGACTATATCAATGACAATCGTTATGACCACATTTTGACGGTCGAAGACCCGATCGAATTTGTACACACCTCGAAAAAATGTCTGATCAACCAACGTGAAGTACATCGTGATACCCACGGCTTTAACGAAGCACTGCGCTCGGCACTGCGTGAGGATCCAGACATTATCTTGGTTGGTGAGATGCGTGACTTGGAAACCATTCGCCTTGCACTCACCGCAGCGGAAACAGGTCACTTGGTGTTTGGGACACTGCACACCACCTCTGCAGCAAAAACCATTGACCGTGTTATCGACGTCTTCCCTGCCGAAGAAAAAGACATGGTTCGTGCCATGCTTTCTGAATCACTTCAAGCCGTGATTTCACAGACTCTGCTCAAGAAAAATGGCGGTGGTCGTGTGGCAGCACATGAAATCATGATCGGTACGCCAGCGATCCGTAACTTGATCCGTGAAAACAAAATTGCCCAAATGTATTCTGCGATTCAAACAGGCGCAGCGCAAGGCATGACCACGCTCGATCAGACCTTGAAACAATTGGTTGCCAAAGGTCAGATTACTGCAGCGGCTGCTCGTAATGTGGCAAAATCTCCAGAATCATTTATGTAAGGAATTGAAAAAATGGACTTTAATGACTTACTCAAACTGATGATCGAAAAAAACGCTTCGGATTTATTTATTTCCGCCGAAGTTGAACCCTCGATGAAAGTACAAGGGCAAATCTTACCCGTGACCAAAAGCAAGCTCAGCCCTGAGATCATTTCTCAGCTGATGCATGCCATCATGAATGAAAAACAACGGGAAGAGTTTGCCAGCACACGTGAGTGCAACTTTGCCATTACCGATCGTGAAAAAACTGCACGTTTTCGTGTCAGCGCATTTCAACAGCGTGATATGCCAGGGATGGTACTGCGTAAAATCGAGACCAAAATCCCAACGCCTGAGTCGCTGAAACTGCCGCCAATCTTAAAAGAACTCGCCATGACCAAACGTGGCATTATTTTATTCGTTGGTGCGACAGGTACAGGTAAATCGACCTCATTGGCATCGCTGATTGGCTATCGTAATCAAAACTCTCGTGGTCATATCATTACCATCGAAGATCCGATCGAGTATGTGCATCAACACGCAGGTTGTATCATTACCCAGCGTGAAGTCGGTATTGATACTGATTCCTTTGAAATCGCATTGAAAAATACCTTACGTCAGGCGCCTGATGTGATTCTGATTGGTGAGATTCGTTCTCGTGAAGTCATGGACTATGCGGTGGCTTTCGCCGAAACAGGTCACTTAGTGTTTGCCACACTGCACGCCAACAACGCCAACCAAGCGCTGGATCGTATTATTCACTTCTTTGATGCCGATCGTCACAGCCAGCTTTACATGGATTTGTCCTTGAATTTGAAATCGATCATCGCCCAACAACTGGTGCCGACCAAAGATGGCAAAAGTCGCCGTGCAGCGATTGAGGTGATGATTAACTCGCCACTGATGCAGGATTATATCCGTAAGGGTGAAATCCATGAGCTCAAAGACTTGATGAAACGCTCTCGTGAGCTGGGTATGCAGACTTTTGACCAAGCTCTGTTTGATCTGTACAAAGCAGGTGAAATCACCTACGAAGATGCGCTGAAGCATTCGGACTCTCCGAACGATTTGCGTCTACAAATTAAATTGGCAGAGAGTGATGCGAATTCGCTACTCAAAGAAAGCGGGAAAGGCTTGTTTATCCAGCACGATTAGACCGCCCGCCAGACCGCTTGAAAACAAAAAAAGGTGTAACTGAAACAGTGCACCTTTTTTGCTTTGATGAATACATCAAAAAAAGATCATTTCTTTTTCAATGCGTCTTGGCATTCTGGCTCATCGCAATAACCATATAAGTTCAAAGAATGACCAGTTAGGGTGAAATTGAACTTATCTGCAATCGCATGTTGCTCGTGCTCGATCACTTCATTGGTGAATTCAACCACTTTATTACAATTTTGACACACAAGATGGTCGTGATGATCTTCTTGCATAATTTCAAAAACAGAGTGGTTATTATCGAAGTGATGGCGCTGGATAATACCCGCCGCTTCAAACTGCGTTAACACACGGTAAACCGTTGCCAAACCAACATCTTCACCCTGTTCGAGCAAAGTTTTGTAGATATCCTCTGCACTTAAATGATGTTGTTTTGAATTTTCTAATAGTTCTAAAATCTTAATTCGGGGCAAAGTCACCTTTAGCCCAGCTTTACGCAAATCCTGATTTGTAATCGGCATGAATATAAACTCTCAACAAAATTAAGTGGTCATAGGCAAACATACTTTGATAAAGTATGATCTAAACTTTATCTTAGCGCATTTAATATTTGTGGGATAGTGTAGCAAAATGCAAAAAATTCTGTTGTCAATTTTCATGACCACCATCATCTCTGGCTGTTCTGTACTCGGCGTCTATAAGATAGACATCCCACAGGGCGCACCGCTAACTCAAGCGCAAGCATCGCAAGTGAAAGTGGGCATGACACCACAACAGGTGCGTTTCTTACTGGGCACACCAACAGTCAGTGATCCTTTAAACCCTTTGCGTTGGGACTACATCTATAACTTTATCCCAGGTACATATGCCAAAAAAGCAGATATTCCTGAAAGCAAAGGTCAGCATCTACGCATTTACTTTAACGAATCTGGCGTAGTTTCGCAAATCGAAGGCTTGGAAACCATTCCAGAGTCACAACCTGGTCTACCAGGCTCTAAAGAAGCGATTCTGACTGCACCAAAATTGTAACTCATAATCATTTTCATTTGTGTAAAAAAGCATGGACTCCTCCATGCTTTTTTGTATCTTGCTGCGATTTTTACGATTTCCTAAGCATCACGATGCGGTGTGATGAGACTGTTTTAAGAAGTCTGCGATCAACTTGGTTGACCATGCTTCAGGATGGCGCAAGCCTTCATAAAAGCCACAATGACTGCCCTTCTTGGTGGTGATCACCATCACATTTTGCATTGCGCTAACTTGGGCTTTGTACGGCTCAAAGTTGCGAATATGACAGACTGGATCATCTTCAGCATTGAGGATCATCAAAGGCACTTGGATATTTTCAAACACATGGATCGGATTGATCGCCTGATCATAGTCGTCGTAGCTGGCAAAACCTGCAAATTGATAATGATGACGATGCACGTGGGTCAGCTCTTTTTGCGCTAACAAATGAGACAGTCCTGTATTGGATTGCCATACTGGGGTGTGCGGGCGGACAAAGGTATTCAGCACTTTATTTGCCATATAGCGACTATAAAAGGGATGCATATGATCAAAGCCCGTTTCTAAGTTATAACCCGGCGACAGTGCAAAAGCGGCACGAAATAGCGAATTCTCCCCTGCTTCACCTAAATAACGCACCAACAAACTGGTGCCAGCCGAGCTACCGACCCCATATAACGTCGACTGCGGATAAAGCGCCGTAATGTGTGCCAGTTGTTCACGCAAATCATCCACTGAACCAAACAGACAGAACTGCCCCACAGGCATCGGCAACTGCGCATGTCCACGGCGAATACACAAGGCGATACGCCAGCCCGTATAACGATGCAAATCTTTGACCAATTCTCGCATCGAATCTGGCGAGCCCGTAATGGTATGCAATAACACAATGGTCGGCGTATCCGCAGGAAGATCCTTGCCATACCATGCAATCGCTGTCACACCGCCATCGTGCATCTGCAATTGTTCAATATGATCATATTGGAGTTGCACCTTCTTTTTACGGATTACATCAAAATATAAAAGATGCGCATGGGTATTTGACAGCCACGGCGTTGGACGGTAAGGCTGGGTGAGCTGTGGTAAAACATCCGTAATATGCTGAAAAGTACCCGTGGGGTTGTAATACAATTTTGGGGTTTCTGCGCCAGCCCATTGTTCGATTTGATTGGAAATTTTGGGTAAAAGTTGCCGATCAATACGATGCTTAACTTGATTTTTAACTCGGCTTTTCAGTTGGGAGAATAACTGCGACTTCGCCATAAAAACAGCTCCAATACATCTGATGGATAAACAAAAATCAACATCGCATGATAAACATGACACTCAGCAAGAATCAAATACCGATGCCATGTTGATCTTTTAAAGCAATTTTTTTACTGCGGTTGAAAGGCTTTAATGCGTTCGCCCATTTGTGCAGCCAAGGCTTCCAGTCCACGTTTTGGTCGAATCATCACTTCAAACTCTACGATCTGACCTTGATCATCAAAGCGAATCATATCAATGCCCTTGAGCTGATCTTCACCAATATTGGCAGAAAATTCGAGCACGACATTATGACCATCATCACTCACAAAACTGCGATGATAGGTAAAGTTTTCAAAGACCTGAATCACATTTTGCAAAATAAAGCTCACCACCGCTTTGCCAGGATATGGGTTAAATGCCACAGGTGAATAAAACACCACGCTCTCAGCAAGGATCTGCTCAAGCACGCTCATGTCTCGAGTTGCAACCATTTCATGCCAGCGTTGCAATGTCTGCTGTACTGCTGGCGATGCCATGTTATTTGATGTGTTGTTCATTTTCATTCTCCACGTCAGGTTGTGCATGATCTTAATCGATCATTCTGTTTTTCTAATATAATCCCATTTTTCAATCTATGCAATTTGTTGCATAGATAAAAAATGTCGCCAGCGTCATCCGTAAGAGTTGTGATAAAACATCACTGGTTTAAATTATTACAAGACATATTTTCACTATCTATTTGATGCCATTTTCTTTACATTAATGGGCAGAAAATATCGTCAAACCGTGGAATGTTTGACTTCGGAGTCACAAGGATATGCCTTGAAACTCTTGTGCAGACCCGTCATATATAGCACGATGGATTTACTTTTTAATTTGATCGTTTTTGTGCTTGACATTGTGCCAAGCGCATCGCATTGATCAGTTAAAACCACCTGTTCAATACAATTTTTTTAATAAAATCTGGTTCAACCAGTATTGAGGAACACAGACATGCCACAATACACCGCACCCTTACGTGATATGCAATTTGTTTTGCATGAATTATTAAACGCAAACGATCACTACGCAAAACTGCCTGCATATGCAGAAACCGTAAGCCGTGAATTGGTTGATCAATACCTCGAAACTGCTGCTGATTTCTGTGTCAATGAACTTGCACCACTCAACCAAGTCGGCGACCGTGAAGGTTGTACTTGGAATGATGGCGTGGTGACCACCCCGACTGGCTTTAAAGAAGCCTATCAAAAATATATCGAGCTTGGCTTCCCGTCACTTGCTGCAGAAGAGCAATATGGCGGTCAAGCATTGCCTGTATCACTCAGTAATGTGATTTCTGAGATGGTCGGCACATCGAACTGGGCTTGGGGCATGTATCCAGGTCTATCGCACGGTGCGGTACGTACTGTCGAGCATCATGGTTCTGATGAGCAAAAAAACACTTATTTGCCTAAACTTGTTTCAGGTGAATGGACAGGTACCATGTGCTTGACAGAATCTCATGCAGGTTCTGACTTGGGTATTATACGTTCTAAAGCGGAACCTCAAGCTGACGGTAGCTATGCGATCTCTGGTGAAAAAATCTTTATCTCAGCGGGCGAGCATGACATGGCTGAGAACATCATCCATATCGTTCTAGCACGCCTACCTGGTGCACCGAAAGGTACCAAAGGTATTTCGCTATTCATCGTTCCAAAATTCAATGTCAACGCTGACGGTTCACTCGGTGAGCGTAATGCAGTACGTTGTGGTTCGATCGAACACAAAATGGGTATCCACGGTAATGCGACTTGCGTGATCAACTTCGATCAAGCCAAAGGTTACTTGATTGGCCCTGAAAACCGTGGTCTAAACTGCATGTTCACCTTCATGAACACCGCACGTATCGGTACTGCGATTCAAGGTCTTTGTGCTTCTGAAGGATCATTCCAAGGCGCTGTGACTTATGCACGTGACCGTTTGGCAATGCGTTCGTTGTCTGGTCCTAAAGCACCTGAGAAAGAAGCTGATCCAATCATCGTTCACCCTGCTGTACGCAACATGCTATTGACGCAAAAATCATTTGCTGAAGCAGGTCGTGCACTGGTTTACTTCTTGTCTTTGCATGCCGATATCGTTGAGCAAGGCGCAACTGAAGAAGAGCGTAAATACTCTGACAACATCTTGTCATTCTTGACGCCGATCGCTAAAGCATTCTTGACTGAAACAGGTTCTGAATCTGCCAAACACGGTGTACAAGTGTTCGGTGGTCACGGCTTTATCTCTGAGCACGGCATGGAGCAGATCGTTCGTGATACACGTATTGCGTGTCTATACGAAGGTACCACTGAGATTCAAGCGATTGACTTGTTGGGTCGTAAAGTATTGCAATCACAAGGTGCGATGCTCAAAGACTTCACCAAGATCATTCACAAATTCTGCGAAGCAAACAAAGACAATGCGGACATGAAAGAGTTCGTTGAGCCACTTGCAGCACTCAACAAAGAATGGGGTGAGATCACCATGCAGATCGCACTCAAAGCACAGCAAAACCCTGATGAAGTCGGTGCGGCTGCGGTTGATTACTTGTACTTCTCAGGCTATGTCACTTTGGCTTACTTCTGGGCGGACATGGCTCGCCTTGCACAGCAAAAATTGGCAGAAGGTTCAACTGAGACTGCATTCTACAATGCAAAAGTCACGACTGCTCGCTTCTACTTCAGCAAAATCTTGCCACGTACCAAGTCGCACGTTGCGGTAATGGCTACGGGTAATGCACCACTTGCTGCTTTGGCTGCGGATGACTTCATTATCTAAATAATGATGTTGCAATTTCAGATTTGATTTTTGTTAAATCTTGAAATAAAAAACTGTAAAAAAGGCTGACTGATGTGTCAGCCTTTTTCATTTTGATTCGCATATAATCCTTGTGTTCAAACATTTTATTGTTCCAACTATAGCAATGCAAAATAGGTAAAAGACTATGCCAGTTTATAATGCGCCACTTACGGATATGCGTTTTATCCTGAACGATGTATTTAATGCTGACCAATTTTGGCAAGCCAATGAAAAATTAGCGCACGTTGACTCAGCAACAGCCGAAGCCATCTTAGAAGAAATGGCAAAGTTTGCACAAAACGTGACCTTGCCACTGAACCGTACAGGTGATGAAGAAGGCGCACGCTGGGAAAATGGCGATGTGTTCACCCCTGCTGGCTTCAAAGAAGCCTTCCGCCAATACGCTGAAGGCGGTTGGATCGGTCTCGGTGCTGATGAGGAATGGGGCGGTCAAGCCATGCCAAAAATGCTGACTGTGCTTGCAGATGAGATGCTATTCGCCACCAACCCATCATTCATGCTCTATCCGCTACTTTCTGTAGGCGCTGGTATGGCACTCAGCAGCTACGCTTCTCAAGAACAAAAAGAAACCTATTTGCCAAAAATCTACTCAGGTGAATGGGCTGGTACCATGTGCTTGACTGAACCGCATGCAGGTACAGATTTGGGCATTATCAAAACCAAAGCTGAGCCAAATACTGATGGTTCATATAACATCACAGGCACCAAAATCTTTATTACGGGTGGCGACAACGACTTGGCGGAAAACATTATCCACCTTGTTTTGGCTAAAACTCCTGATGCACCTGCGGGCTCTCGTGGTATTTCATTGTTCATCGTACCAAAATATTTGGTCAATGAAGATGGTTCTAAAGGCGAGCGCAATGCGGCGGGCCCAGGTTCAATCGAACACAAGATGGGCATCAAAGCCTCTGCAACCTGTGTGATGAACTTTGACGGCGCCAAAGGCTTCCTCGTTGGTAAAGAAAATGAAGGTCTGGCTGCAATGTTCGTGATGATGAACTACGAACGCCTGTCGATGGGTATTCAAGGCATCGGCGCTTCTGAGTTTGCTTATCAAAACGCTGCACAATATGCCACAGATCGTATTCAAGGTCGTAGTGCAACTGGCGCAAAATCGCCTGATAAAGCGGCTGACAGCATCTTGGTACACGGTGATGTACGTCGTATGTTGCTCAATGTGCGTGCCAATAACGAAGCATCTCGTGCTTTCGCTGTGTATGTCGGTCAACAGCTCGACATCACCAAGTTCTCAACAGATGCCGAAGCAGTGAAAAAAGCCAATGACCGTGTAGCACTGCTTACGCCTATTGCCAAAGCCTACTTAACCGATACCGCTTTCCAAGCGACTTTGGATGCACAAATGGTGTTCGGTGGTCATGGTTATATTCGTGAATGGGGCATGGAACAATGCATCCGTGACTTGCGTATTGCGCAGATTTACGAAGGCACCAACGGCGTACAATCACAAGATTTGATCGGTCGTAAAACCATTAAATGTGGTGGCGCATTCATCGCTGAATACATCAGTGAAATCCGTGATGAAGTGAATCAACTCGGCTCTGAATTGAACTTTATCAAAGACGCAACACTGGATGCGGCGACTGAAGTTGAATCGATCACACAATACATTCTTGAGCAATCGAAAGAAAATGCAGATTATTCAAATGGTGTGGCAGTGGATTATCTCCATGCAGTTGGTCTACTCAGCTTTAGCTATATGTTTGCAAAAATTGCCAATGCAGCAAGCCAAAAAGACGGCGAATTCTTTGCCAATAAAGTACAGCTCGCTCGCTACTTCGTTGCCCGTATCTTACCTGATCTCAAAGCACGTTTAGTTCGTATTCAATCGAGCACCGATTTGGTGATGGGCTTTGATGAAGACTACTTTACCAATCAGTCTTAAGTTGCACTGACAGTACCATAAACCTAAAAACCTGCTTACGAGCAGGTTTTTTTACATCCATGAAAAGTAAAAATCAGCGCAAATTCACAGGATTGGCATATATTTCGCTTACGCTTTTACATCATTGAATTGAATACTGCATTTTTTAATGCTGGAGTGCGATGAAACGAGAGTTTAAAAAAGTCGAAAACACTTTAGACCACATCGGGCACTATCTGGTGGAAGCCTTTCATTATCTGATGCTGGCGCTAATTGGCTGTATGGTGATTTGGTCTGCGGTACACACCACGATTGATATTTTTACCGTCAAGAAATTTGCAACGATTGATGATATTTTACTGCTCTTTATCTATTTGGAATTGGGGGCAATGGTTGGGATTTACTTTAAAACCAATCACATGCCTGTACGTTTCTTGATATATGTGGCGATCACTGCGCTGACTCGCTTGCTCATTGCTGATATTCAACATGATCACAAAGCCGATTGGGATTTGCTCATTGTCACTGGGGCGATTTTATTACTCGCTGTGGCGATATTAATCGTCCGTTTTGCTTCGTGGCACTATCCATCGGTGATTCGTGCCAAACATCGTGAGCATGAGCTTCCGCTAGGCAAAACGCCACGACCAGAAGATGACGAGCTGGCTTAGCCCATCATCTAAACAGCATATTTAATGCTTTGCTATTTTAGTAACCGTGACCGAGCAAAATGCTGGCAATCACACCTGTTACCACGGAAATCAGGATATATTCACCGTCAATCTCGACCCAACGATGTCCACGTGGTGGTTTAGACAAGTGATGATCACGCCAATCATCGACATAGTATCGGTTATTACGATATTGGCTTGGTAGGCGATCGCCCTTGCTAAAACGGCGGTCATCTCGATCATAGCGCCCACGATCATTATGACGGTCTTGATGGTCATCACGATCATCTCCACCGTGATTTTTATCATAGCCCCACGCTGGCGCATGTGATGGCGGTGCAGCAAAAGCAACGGTTGAACCCGCAAGCATGGTCAGACTGAGTACAATGGCACGCATTGGCTTATTCATGATGTTCTCCTCTTGGAATAATTCCACTATAGCGAAACAAATCTCAGCAAATATGGACGTTGGTTAAGCAGATACATTGAAATGTAAGGCTGTGTACAAACTCGGCGAATCATGAAGATTTATCAAATCGGCATGGTTTAAGCACGTAGATCACTCATCTGTGCGCTTTTGGGAAATTCGTAATACGCACATTTCTGCATCAAAAAAGCTGAATGTCCGAAAACATTCAGCTTTTTCAAATCGCTTTGGTTCGTGTTCCAACCAGATTAATTTACATATTACAACGATTCAAAAACGATATTAAGAACCTAGAATGATGCTCGCAATCACACCA
Organism: Acinetobacter marinus; assembly: GCF_900096915.1. Classification (GTDB taxonomy): domain Bacteria; phylum Pseudomonadota; class Gammaproteobacteria; order Pseudomonadales; family Moraxellaceae; genus Acinetobacter; species Acinetobacter marinus. Next base: position 56,308 of record NZ_FMYK01000007.1, on the reverse strand, counting down.
GTCACGACAGATATCAATACATAGTCACCATCTACTTTGACCCAACGTTGGTTTTTACCTGGTTTAGGCAATTTGTGTTTTTTGTAGTCGACATGGTTATCACGATATTGCTTCGGCAACTTTTGACCACGTTTGTAATCGCTATGCTTGGTACTTTTTTTCACTTGGTGTTGCGGTTGTGATTTATGCGCACTTTGTTTTGGTTGAGATTTTTGCTGGGTTTGATGCTGTGCTGGTGCTTTATGGTCATTGCCCTGCTTTTTAGAATCCTGCTGTTTTGAATTCTGCTTTTTCGCATCATGTTGCTCATGCTGATTTTGTTCAGGACCTTGTGGTGCTGCAAACGCAACCGTTGACCCTGCAAGCATTGATAAACTTAAAAGTACTGCGCTAATTTGTTTGTTCATTAGATCACTCCTCTTGGATAAGCACAATTTAAATGAGAATCTCCGAGTGAATATGGATATTGGTTATGTTCATGCATTAAAATGTTAAACAATGTAGCTGATCTACATAAAATAGAGGTGTAGCGTTGAATTTTGAACAAATTACGGATTTTTTAAAGCGTATTCCGAGTATTGGCGATGATGGTCTCATCGCACATGGCGCAGATGGTGAGCATGCGTGGTGGGTCAAATTTAAAATTGATGTTGAGCATCCACTGGCTTGGCAGACGGTACAAGAGCTTGGGCATGTATTAAATTATCTGTCGACCAATGAACGCTTGCCAACGCAGTTTTTGCCTGTTTCACCGCCACCGTATATGAATGGCGAAGCGAAAGAGTTTCTCGCTTGGGTAATTCAGTGCAATCATGCCGAGTTTTCACCTGATGTGGTTTGTGAATGGCTTGAAGGTCGCTTGCCGAATCCTGTCGACGATCTGGAAAAGTGGAAAATCGAAACCGATATTAACAATCTCGATAAAATCATCGAAGATCAAAAAAGTTAAACCGTGCTGAATGCGTTTAATGTGAATACGCATCAAGATAGGCTTGAGGCGATTCACAATACGGTAAGATCAAATAATTATTTTCCAAGATCAATGTCTTGAGTTTATCCTGATCTGCCACAGCGAGCGGATACACTTGCGCAAGGTCGTGCAATATTGTCTCGACCTTGCTGTGATCAAAGCGCTCTGTTTTGATCCAGTACAGTAAACTTGCGCCAATCCCGATAAACTCAAAACCATAGGTTGCCAGATGACGAATTAATGTGAAGTTTTCAAAGCTATTAAAATCCGCACTGAAATAGCCGTTGGGAAATATCGCAATTTTTTCAGCATCATCTGTAAGTGTTGCCACTTTGACAATGATCTGAGTATCTAATACAGGAAGTGGATGCTCGTTGATGCGTAAAATCGCTTGGATATCGTCTGCATCGTAGTATTTGGTTTTTTCAGCAAGCTGTTTGAGTTGTTTTTGATTCGCCTGCGCATGCAATTGCTGAACATAATGTGCAACAGCTAAGGGCTGAATATTTTTATAGGCAATGTCCCACGCCTCATCGTCATCGCCAACATCCTCAAAATGAGCTTCACTGTCAAAATACAAGGCTTCATCTTCGATGGCATGCATCGAGGTATATTCTGCCTGTGGGATGTCATCTAAGATCAGCAAAACCTTTTTCGGCTGGAGTTGCTGTTTGATTGAGGCATAGTCATTGAGTATATCTTGCCAATTACTCAGCTCTGTGATGGTTGCATAGCGCTCAATATGCTGTGCTTCAAGATTAATACTTTCATCCGTTGCTGTAATCTGTATTTGCGTCATGCGATCTTCCCTTTGTGTGGCTATGCGTGATCTATACCGCTTTGCTATCGTTTATAACAAGCAGAATCACTTCTTGGAAGTCGTGGCAAGTTTTTTTAACACTTCAGCCACAGCGACCATGGCAAAGCTACTGGTCACCACCACCGCAGAACCATACCCACCACAGCGCAAACCTGCACTTGTATCAACATCACAGGCATCTACATTGGAAAAAGGATTATCCACTGAATACACGCAAGTAATGCCAAATTTTTCTTTTGGCTTTTTACAAATCCCTTTACTTCTAAGCTGTGTACGCAGTTTGGCAAGCATCGGGTCTTGTTCGGTTTTGGATAAATCCGCCACACGAATCTTCAGCGGATCCAATTTTCCACCTGCACCGCCTGATACGATCAACGGAATCTTGTTAAATCGGCAATGTAGCATCAACGCCAGCTTGGCTTTGACATCATCAATACAGTCTAAGATCACATCAGGACGATCTGCCAATAAATCGGCGACGTTATCAGGTGTGAGAAAATCATCAACCAGTTCAATCTGTATCTGCGGATTAATCTCACGGCAACGCTGTGCCATCACGTCAATCTTGGCATGTCCAAAGGTTGAACTGAGCGCAGGCAGTTGACGATTGACATTCGATGCGACAATCACATCCATATCAATCAAAGTCAGTTTGCCGACACCTGAGCGAGCCAATGCTTCCACCGCCCAAGAGCCGACACCGCCAATACCAATGAGCATGACATGACTGTTTTCAAACGTCTGAAAACTCGATTCGCCATAGATTTTATTGGCACCTGCAAAACGGCGTTCATAATCCGTTTGATCTATTGCTGATAGGTTGGAATCCTTTGGATTGTCTTGGTTTGAGTTTTCTGGGCTTGGCAATGTGTTAGACATAGGTAGAGTTTAAAGTTAGGCATTAAAACATGAAGCATGATTATACGTGAAAGCTATGTCGAAAAGCAGTGTGGTGAATCTTTAGCAGTTTTTTTAAATTTATTTTGTTTAATTTTTTACTGAACTATTAGGGTTTTGATAAATGCAAACATTCCAAACTATTTTGCCAAAGTTGCGCAGCCAGTGTGGCTTTGTTCATTTTCAAGTGTTTTAAATCCAAAGCCTCAGCCAAACCATCGAGCACATAAGGCAAATTGGCAGGCGTATTGCGGGTTCTAGTTTCTGTAGAAAGCTGACAACACAGTGGTGTCATATCAGGACAATCTGTTTCTAACACCAAATCTTCAACCGCTACACTACGCACCACATCGTGCAAGCGCTTGGCATTGGGGTTGGTGATCTGCCCTGTCACACCGATTTTAAAACCCAATTTGACAAAGGCTTTGGCTTCCTCCACGCCACCGCTAAAGGCATGCGCAATACCGCCATGTTTGAAATGATGTTGTTTTAAAATTTTCAAGACATCGCCATGTGATTTACGAATATGCAGTAATACAGGCTTGTCGAACTGTGTTGCTAAATCCAGTTGTGCTGAAAAATATTCGGCTTGAAGCTGTTTGACCTCATCGGTTTTATGACGTTTTTCAAAGCTGTCTAAACCAATCTCACCAACCGCAACACAGTCATGTTGTTTGAGAAAATTTTCTAAATCCTCCAAATGTTGTCGCTGATGTTGCTCGATATAGAACGGATGCAAGCCAGGCGCAAGATAACTTTTGGGCACATCCGATAACTGATCTAAAAATTGATGTATCGCCAAAAGGTCTGCAAAACGATTTTGTAAAAAGCCAATGAGAATCAACGCTTGCACACCACCTTGATACGCCTGTTCGGCGAGCTGTTGCCGATCTGGGTCAAAATCCTCCACATCAAAGTGAGTATGCGTATCAAACAGTTGAATCATCGTGATTCCGCCATCAAGGCTTTATTTCGATGCTGATTTTTCAGCTTGAACATGTGTACTATCAGCTTTTTGCTGTTCAGCTTTTGCCAATTCCGCTTTCGCTTGGATCGGCAAATATTGATCTTTAATCACACCGTGTAAATATTCATACGGAATGACTAATCGAGGTAATCCAACCACATAGGGACCGATTTCATATTCGCCATATTGCAAAATTAATCCTGTCGGACTCAAATAAAAATTATCCGTCGAGGTGAATTTCCACAACTTCTGATATTCATCGACATCCATATCAGGCTGAGTCGATTTGATCCATTGCTCAAAGGCTTGATGCGCAAGGTCATTAAACTTGGCACGTTGCCCTTGCTCTAAGATTTCATCCAAGCTCAATAAGGTTTCGGTCTCTAGCTCAAAGTTAAAATATTGCTGTGCAGCACTACCATGTGCACCGCCGACATAGTTTTCCGCATTGACCACCACGGTTGCGATAGGTCCTTTCGGATTGAGCACTTGGGGCTTCAAGAACAAGGTCAGCTTCGCCGCAGAGCCGAGTTGTTTCACTTCATTGGACAATAACAAAAATTGATCCAGATACGGTTGCAGCTCATTTGGTTGATTATTGGCTTGGGTCAGGGTTTCTGCTTTCTCAGCCTCGATGCGATTAATCGTTTTATTTTCTGCTGGTTGCGGTGCACTTTCAGCGGCTTTGGCATCGGCTACAGGATTCTTACCATCTGCATTTTGATCATCTTGACGCTGTTGATGGCTGACTGTGGTCATATCAAAGCCACGCACCAAATTTTTCACATAATTTAAAATATACAAATCCACCGCTTGATCGAGCTTTGGATAATTACTGCTGAGATGCTGAATGGTGATCTCGGGACAGACTTCGCCTTCACACGCTGGAATTTGAACTGGCACATCTTCAATCTTGGCTTGTAGACCGACTTCGGCAGTTTGCTCGGTGTGTGTGCTTTGCTCAGGTTTTGCTTCAGGCTTTTTTTGACAGGCACTGAGACTTAACGCCATCGCCAGACTAAGCGCCAGTAGCTGAAAGGGTTTAAATTTTTGTCTTGTCATTTGAGTTGCATGTTGTGTGTTCGCCAACCCATGACGTGATGCATGCTGGCGAGATGCTTGCGCTGTGCTTGGCACATGTTTCATAGTCAACCTTTTAATTTTAGAGCAATAAAATTTTTATTTAGCATAGCATTGCCGCGCATAATTACACGTAAAGTATTGTGTTTTAAGGTGCAAAATTGAGCTGTTTTCGTAGCCCTGCTTTGAACCATTGTTGTGATTGTGTAGGGTTGAGATAGATCGTGAAATCTTCACCCTGTATTTCTTCACATTGCTTACATAAATCGTCAAAGCGATAATAGATGGCGATACCCTGCTCATCAAAAAACCAATCTTGATTTGCCCAATAAATTTTTGCAGGCAGTTTGCTTTGGATCGCAGTCGATTGCTTGTCTCGCCATGCTTGATATTGAGTTTGTAGAAAGTTGCTAAAGGCAACACGTTGATTTTCATTGATCACATCATACAGCCGTAATTGTTGCTGTGCCTTCCGATCCACCACGTAAAAATATTGCCGCTCAGGCACGCTGTCTTCGCCAAGTTGATAGCTACTATTGATGATCAATAATGCCAGCTCGTTCTGTTGCATAGCGACTCGTGGCTTGAGATACATCGACCATGCTTGCGGTTTCTCATGTTTATTTTCGGCTAACTGTGTTTCACGCCATGCATCGGAGCGCTGCACAAATTCATTGACTGCTCGTTGTAAGCTGAGCTTCTGTGAAATCCCCAATTGCTGACGGATCAAATCGGCGGTTTGCGCTTTGACAAAAGTATTAAACCATTGATCCTTACTTTTAAAACCAAAGACTTCAACGTCGATACAATATTCATCTTCACAAAACGGCAGTGCATAATCGGCAATCACAGGCATCGCCACCAAATTGGCATAGCCTTGCTTTTGCACTTGTTCTTGTTCGACTTTTTCCTGCTTCTGCTCAGCTGTAGGCTCATTACAGGCGATGAGGTTCAGTATCAGTGGAATGATTGCAACTTTCAGCAGAAACCCATCAAAACTTGTTCGTTGATCGTGCGCCCGCCGATGAAGTTTTAATTTATTATTGATTTGACTAGATATTTTAATTTGACTAGATATTTTAAAATGCATGTTGTCCTGTTACCCCAATGCGAATTTATGACATTTTTCTAAATTCGCATGTCCAAATCGTATCATTTTTTGATTTTGTGTTTCGATGCAATGTATAACAAAAAAGAGTGTATTGTCACACTCTTTTTTGTACTTTACGGTCTTGATTTTGCCTAATAAAGCAAACTTCGATTAATGCTCACGTGTCGCACGGAACTGTATATCAGGATAACGCTCTTGCATCAGCTGTAGATTGACCCGACTCGGCGCAAGATAAGTCAGATGACCGCCACCATCAATCGACAATTGATCATGCGCTTTCTTCTTAAATTCATTGAACTTTTTATCATCATCACAATGCACCCAGCGCACGGTATTGATATTCACAGGCTCGTAAATACAATCGACCTTGTATTCTTCCTTCAGACGATACGCTACCACGTCGAACTGGAGCACACCGACCGCACCAACGATCAAATCATTGCTATTTTGTGGCATAAAGACTTGGGTTGCACCCTCTTCCGAAAGCTCCTTTAAGCCTTTTTGCAACTGCTTAGATTTCAAAGGATCTTTTAAACGGACACGGCGGAACATCTCAGGCGCAAAGTGCGGAATGCCCGTGAAATGCAGATTTTCACCGCTGGTAAAGGTATCGCCAATCTGAATCGTGCCGTGATTGTGCAGACCGATAATGTCGCCTGGCCATGCCTCTTCGAGTTGTTCACGTTCACCCGCAAGGAAAGTTAAGGCATCGCTAATACGCACGTCTTTGCCGATGCGCACATGATTCATTTTTAAGCCTTTTTCATATTTACCTGAGCAGACTCGCATGAAGGCAATACGGTCACGATGTTTTGGATCCATGTTGGCTTGGATTTTAAAGACAAAACCACTAAAGCCTGATTCAGTTGCCTCAACCACACGCTCTTCCGTTGGATGCGCTTTCGGTTCGGGCGCCCATTCCAAGAAGGCATCCAAGACATGATCGACGGCAAAGTTACCGAGTGCTGTACCGAATAACACAGGCGTTTGCTTGCCTTGTAAAAATAATTCACGATCCAGTGGTTCATTGGCAAGTTGGACTAATTCCAAAGATTCTTCAAAAGCAGCAAATGCGAGATCGCCCACTTTCTCCCGAATATCTGCATGGTCATAGCCATCACGTACTTCGATCTCGGTAATGGTCGAGCCAAAACCTGCCTTATAAATGTACAGCTTGTCTTCGAGTAAGCTATACACACCAGCAAAATCACGTCCCATACCGAGTGGCCAAGTGATCGGCACACATTGGATTTTCAGGACATTTTCGATCTCATCAAGGAGCTCAAGCGGTTCACGGATTTCACGATCCATCTTGTTGACGAAAGAGATGATCGGCGTATCACGCATCCGACACACTTCCATCAATTTAATGGTTCGTTCCTCGACCCCTTTTGCCCCATCGATCACCATCAAGGCAGAATCGACCGCAGTCAAGGTACGATAGGTATCTTCCGAGAAATCTTCATGCCCCGGTGTATCGAGTAGGTTAATGGTGTGATTTTTATATGGAAATTGCATCACCGAAGTGGTGATCGAGATACCACGTTCCTTTTCCATTTCCATCCAGTCAGAGGTTGCTGAGCGATCGGACTTACGGCTTTTCACCATGCCTGCGACCTGAATGGCTTTACCCCATAACAGTAATTTTTCTGTCATGGTGGTCTTCCCCGCATCGGGGTGGGAAATGATCGCAAAGGTGCGACGTGATTTAACTTCTTGAATGAGCTGTGTATTCGACATGGGTAAAATCTACAATAGCGATACCGCCATGTGTCAGCGATAGCCAACTAGAGCACGGTAAAATGAAAATTAAAATTGGCGCAATTGTAGCAGATTTCCATCACTTTTATGTGATGTTGATCAGTTCAGAATTATCCACAATTCATGCTCTTAATAAGAAGCAGAACAACCTGCTCCTTAACCTTATATCAGCTTGTCCAAGCATTCGATAACATTTCAGCCTGCTTCATTATTAGTTCAATCGCTTCAGCTGCTTTATCAGGTGGATATTTCCAACGTTGTAAAGTACGACGCACCAATATTTTAAGCTGAGCACGTACACTATCTCGAACTTGCCAATCTACAGTTGTCGATTTACGCAATCTCTCAGTGATTTCACGAGCAATTTGTTTTAACGTATCATCACCCAATTCACGCACCGCACTTTCATTGTTTGCTAAAGCATCATAGAAAGCGATTTCATCAGGATTCAAACCTAGCGAAGCTTCACGTTCCATTTCAGCTTGAAACTCTTTCGCCATTTGTATCAGTTCTTCAATGACTTGAGAGGTCTCAATCGCACGGTTGTTATATTTCCTTAGCGTTTCTTGTAAACGATCTGAGAAGCGTTTTTCTTGCACAAGATTATTACGAGTTTTTGCCTTGATACCATCATTCAATAATTTTTCTAATAATTCGACTGCCAAGTTACGATATGGCATTTGTCGAACATCTTCTAAAAACTCATCTGACAGCAAACCAATATTGGGTTTATCTAAACCACATAGAGCAAATACATCAGCCACACCATCGGCAACAACAGCATTATCCAAAATTTGTTTAAGCGTACTGTCCTTTTCAGCTTGTGATAATTTACGATCAACAGAAGTATGCTTACTAATCACCGATTTAATGGCTGAATAAAATGCAATTTCCTTATGTAGTGTTTTGGCTTCATCCAACGTACCACACAATGAAAAGGCTTTATTGACTGCAAGCACTAAATCCAAGAAACGTTTTTTGCCATCTTTAAGACTTAGCACATAGTTAGCTGCTGGAATGATCAAACGATGTGCTTGCGTTTCATAACCACTTAGATCTAATCCAGTTTGGTCATTGGTCTTCGCAAACATTCCACGAATGGCATCCATTTTTTCAGCAAGTACGGCATAGGCTTCTTCCGCACGTAAGGTTGGCTCACCTTTTCCTTTGGCATCAGTATAAGTTTTTAATGCCTGCTTTAACTCATTGGCAATCCCAAGATAGTCAACGACCAAACCACCTTGCTTGTCTTTAAAAACACGGTTGACTCGTGCAATTGCCTGCATGAGATTATGCCCTTTCATTGGTTTGTCGATATACATGGTATGCGTACATGGTGCATCAAAACCTGTCAGCCACATGTCACGCACAATCACCAAATGCAAAGGATCATTCACATCTTTAAAACGTTTCTCTAAACTTTTCTTCACTTGCTTATTATAAATATGAGGCTGTAGCAATGGCTTATCCGATGCTGAACCTGTCATCACAATTTTGATTTTTCCTTTTTTCGGATCATCATCATGCCAATCTGGGCGCAGAGCAATAATTTCATTATACAAATGCACACAAATTTCACGGCTCATAGTCACAATCATGCCTTTGCCTACTATAGCTTCAGTACGGGCTTCAAAGTGCGTCACCAAATCCACAGCAATCTGTTTCAGGCGTGGGGTTGCCCCCACTAATTTTTCTAAGCGACTCCATTCCCCTTTGGTCTTTTCACGATTACCGACATCTTCTTCATCTTCTACCACTTCATCGACTTGATCAGAGAGCGCCTCGATTTCAGCCTTATTAATATCCAATTTTGCCAAGCGGGATTCATAATAGATTGGCACGGTTGCGCCATCCTCTACCGCATCTTGAATATCATAAATGGAAACATAATCACCAAAGACAGCTCGAGTGTCTTTATCTTCACTGGAAATAGGCGTACCTGTAAAACCAATAAAGGCTGCATTCTTTAAAGCATCACGCATATGCTTGGCATAGCCAAATTTATAAGTCCCGTCATTAGACAGTTTGGCCTTGAGTCCATATTGGCTACGGTGGGCTTCATCTGACATCACCACAATATTGTGCCGACCATTCAGTAATGGATGCTCAGTTTCTCCATCAAGCAAAGCAAACTTTTGTACCGTGGTAAAAATAATTCCGCCTGATTCACGTTCAGCAAGGAGTTGTCTCAGCTCATCACGATTATTGGCTTGTACTGGCGTTTGTTTTAATAATTCTTGTGCTTGACTAAAGGTTTCAAATAGTTGTCCATCCAAGTCATTACGATCAGTGACAATCAATAATGTCGGGTTATGCATAGCGGGTTGTTGAAGTAGCTTGCCTGCATAGCAACACATCGAGATACTTTTACCTGAACCTTGGGTATGCCAAACCACGCCTGCTTTCTTACTACCTGTAGGATTAGCGGCGGCAATGGTGGCTTGAACAGCTTCACGCACTGCATGGAACTGGTGATAGCCTGCAATTTTCTTAATGGTCTTTTCGCCATCGGTTTCAAACAACACAAAGAAACGCATGTAGTCCAAAAACAATTCACGATCAAAAAAGCCACGTATGACGGTTTCTAGCTCCCATTCTAACTGAGGCTTATCATCTTCATTTTTAATGGTACGCCAAGGCAAAAAGCGTTCTTGGCTTGCGGTCAATGAACCGACACGCGCAGTCACGCCATCACTAACTACAAGGGCTTCATTAAAAATAAACAGATCGGATATTTCTTCTTTATAGGTTTGCAGTTGGTTAAAGGCATCCCAAATATCTGCATTTTCATCGGTGGGGCTTTTTAGCTCAAGTACAGCAAACGGAATACCGTTGATAAAGCAGATGATGTCAGGGCGTCTAGGTTGTTTGGTGCCTTGGATAGTAAATTGATTGATTGCGACAAAGCGATTTTGGTAAACATGATTGAAATCGACCAAAAAAGCATGGTCATTCACCCAGTCATCTTCTTTTTTATAGCTGATGGGCACACCTTCCAGTAACATGTGATGAGAAGCACGGTTATTGGTCACTAAGTCCAGACTTTCAGGCTGATTCAGCTTTTGTAAGACTTGCTCAAAACAGCTTGCAGGTAAATGCGGATTCAAGCGTTCAAAGGCAGCATTTAAGTCGGATTCAATTAAGACTTGTTTATAGTCTTTGCGTAAAGGGTTACTGCTGTCAGGGGCAATATCGACACCATGAACAACGTCCCAACCATTTTCGGAGAACCAGTCTAAGCATAGGTTTTCGAGTTGTGTTTCGTTCATAAATCAACCTTAGAGTGCATGCTACTTTTTATCATTTATAAAGCTCGCCTTTACTTTGACAATGTTTTCTGACTTCATCTAACCAACTTTCATACCAGTACCATTGTTTCCCACCAACCATTACTCCAAAATTATTTTTTTTATTCTTGGCATCTTTTAATTTCCAAAAATCTGTATGCTTATGCATCGTAAATTTTGAATAACCCTCACCTTGCATTATATCTATAATTTGTTTTGGTAAAAATTTCGCCTTCTCAGTTTCTTTAATTACGGTATATTCTTTATTAATAGCGCTCGCTAATGGGGAATCACTTTTCACAAATTCAATAACCCTATCTGCCTGCCCTTTTCTATTTGCAGTTTTAGCTACAAATAACACTCTATAAGCATAATTAGGATGTCCATATTCATCATCAGATAAACTTTCATCGAAATCTCTGATATAGCCCTGGATATTGCCAGGTAGATTACTTTGATCTTTTAAAAGATCTTTCTGTTCAGTGGAAATTGTTGAAAACTGTAGACTAAATGACAGATGTTGATCTATTCCAAAGTCATTTGAAAATAAATTTTTTATGTACTTATTATAATTCAAACAGCAAGCTTGAAATCTCGCACTCAATAGATCATCAATTCTCGATGTCATCTGATGTTCAATTTCATGACGCAACCCAATCAAAAATTTTAGGTTATTAATAGCATCCCTATCTATAGGACAAGCTGTATCATTTAAACATCTTTCAAGTTCCCAATGCTTACATGCACCGTACTTTGTTTTATCAAAGACTCTGCGCCTCCCTTTTAGGGTGAAAAATCTATATTCGATACCTTTGTCTCTGAAATAGGCATGTAACAAATAAGTCCAAGCAATTATGATGAGAACAGTGAATGCTTCAGCTTTAAATGTAATATTTGGATTATTAAAAATCTGTACAGCAGATAGCGCGGCCTCTCTCGATTTTTTTATTAATTCTAACTTTACTGAATTTACACGACGGTTTCTAGCCATCAATTACATCCCCTAGAGCTACCTCACCCGACAATAATTTTGGTAATAGAGTATCTCTTAACATTGCCAGATTTATAATTTCTTGTTTCAACAATGATTCTTTTTCATAGAAGGGAGCTACTATTTTTGCATATCTCAAAAAAAGATGCTCTTCTGGTTTAATCACCTGTAAGCTTTTCATATCTGCTACAGTAATATGACCCAATCCTGTAGTTTGCTTATTTGTAGCCAGACGAATTAATGTAGGTTTTAGATATTTCAATAAATAATAAACAAAATAAGTTTGTCCTTTATTTTTAGTGTTGATTTTAAAAATATGCTGATTTAACCAACCATCTCCACCAAACCACTTAAAGACGTCTAAAGAAGTCTCTGGGCTACCAGACCACGAGTAAAAAATGTCCCCAGAGCTAACTTTATATTTCTTATCAAAAGTTGAATTCGTATATTTTGTTTGAGCAGATAATCCTTGCTTCAACTCAGCAATTTTTATAATTGGTAATCCTTTAGTATTTGAAGAAAAATCTTTCGCTTTAAATGCAGCTCCATTTACAAACTCTGCTGTATCATAAAGTGATTGTAGTCCCCACCCCTTCGGCACTTCCCCCAACTCACTCTCTATCAACTCATCTGGAAATAATGCGGCAGTGGCTTGTAACTCAGCAAAATCTTCCTTTGCCATTTGCTCAAGCTCAGCTTCACTTTTACCACTAATCGCACACATAGCGGCAAATTCAGGGTCTTGCCCTGTTTGTTTTGCAGTAATTTTGGCACGGACAGGGTCAAAGTCGATAAACCAGCTTTTAAAGATAGCTTGGGCGATAGATTCTAAGGTTTGGTTGAGTTGATCATTGAGATGAATTTTGTCATCTAAAGTGGAAAGAACTTTAGCTATCTTTTTCTGTACATTTATAGATATAGGTATATTGACATTGATATGTAAAAAAGTTTCTTTAGTAATAGTATCAAATACAGCTCCATGTGTTTTCTGTTTTAACTCTCTAACCTTTATCTTTAATAAATAGTATAAATAATCATTAATAATTACATTATTTTTTCCTCTTAAACCATAACAAGATTGATTAAATGCCATTGGCATTGATAATTGAGCAAGACAACCGACAGTGCCTCTTGCAGATATAATTATATCTCCAGTATTTAATAATTTAGTACTACTACCAACTAAGCCTTGTTGAGTAATTCTTTCTACAGTCGATGCAACGTATCTCTTATCATTATTAAAATCTACAACTGACAACCATGGAATATCCCCTCCCCAAAAACTAGGATTATCTCGTTTTGGTGTACCTCCACCAATAATTTCTATAATTTCGTTTAATTGATAAGTAGCAAAATCATTCACGCTTCACCCCCAAATTCTTTCTTAATCGCCCAATAGCCACGAGTTCCACCCACACGCTCAAGCCAATCCGCATCTTTTAAATGATTCAGATGCTTTTGTAAGGCAGACTGATTAATGCCAAGTTGCTCTGCCAAAGAGCGATAAGAAACTTTCGGATTACGCTGAATTAAAACTAAAATTTCTTGTTGGCGTTCGGTGAGTTGATTTGCTTCGATTGCACCACCTAAACCCTCTATTACACCACTTGAATGATCAATTGCACCACCTATTGCACCACTTTCCAAATCAATCACAGGACGGTATAGCTTCACATCAAAAAAATCATTGGTTTCTAAAAATTCAGGTGTTGCCAGTTTTTCAGCTTCACACATCTGCCTGATCCGTTGCAGACCACTACCCCAATGCTCAATATAACCTAGCTCTCGGAATACACGAGCCAATACCCGATTACGAATTTCCGAACGTCCCTGTAACAAGTCCGCTTCAGTTAAACCATTGGGTAATCCACCTGGGGAAACGATATTGACCAAATCATCATACACAGCCACTTTAATATTGCGTCCAAAGTTGCTGTAATCTCGATGCACATAAGCATTGACTAAGGCTTCACGGATGGCATTTTCTGGAATTTCCAAAAAGTCATAACGCTTTAAGCCACGAATTTCGGCACGTAGTGACAAATGGTTTTTAATAAAAATTTCGGCTTGCTCAATTTGTGAAAACAAGTCACCTGTATATTCTTTACGGTCTAAAAACACGCTCATATTGGTGCCTTTAAATCGGGCGCATTGGGTCATCACATGCTCATATTGACCGAGCAAGATCAATAAACCATGACTGGCATAACGCTGTCCTTGCTCTTCAATCACCAGTTTCAGATTCAACATCTTTTCTAAAGTCAGTGTTTTATCAGCAGCTTTGAACGCTCCTTCCAAGACCGTTAAATCGAGCTTTTCTAAAGGATATTGATAATTGGCTAAGGCATCAAAACTGATATTCAACCTTTGCAATTCCAGTTGTTGAATATGCTCAGGCGATGCTACACGGTTACTCGCACCTAGGCGGATATATGTGCCTTGCTCACGTCCTACAGATTTAAGGTAATACGGAAATAAACTACCTCGTGCGACTTCCACAACCAATAGTTCAACACCATCTATATTCTCAATATAGATTTGTGCTGCAAGTTGTGGGGCACACAACTCATAAATCATGGACGTGATTTTATCTTGCAACTCAAAAATATCATCTTGAATCCCAACCAACTGCCGATCATCAGTGACTCCAACAATCAACTTACCGCCACTACTATTGGCAAAGGCAATTAATGTCTTGGCGATCTGCTGTCCTTTCGGTAACTGCTGTTTAAACTCTAGCGTTTTGCTTTCGCCTTTTTGAATCTCAAGTAGCAACGGTTGATCAGAACTCATAACCTAAGCCTTTTAAGTTCTTTTTGATTTCACTTTCCAGTACAGCACTTTCAGCAAATTGCTGTTTCAGTTGCCCTGTTAAGCGTGCCATCTTCTCGGCAAAAGGTTCTCCATCATCTTCCTGCTCGACTGCGCCCACATAACGTCCTGGGGTCAGTACATAATCATGCTTCTGAATGTCTTTTAACTCAGCCGAGAAACAAAAGCCTTTTTCATCCTGATAAGCTTCACCTTCAAAATTTTCACCTTGTTGCCAAGCGTGTAAGGCATTGGTAATTTTGGCAATATCTGCATCAGTAAAGTCACGCAGTACACGATCTTTCATATAGCCCAAGTTACGAGCGTCAATAAATAAAGTCTTGCCCTCACGATTGGCTTTCTTTTTATCTAGGGATAAACCATTCTTTTTATCTTTGGTCAGAAACCAAATACAGGCAGGGATTTGCGTATTGGTAAACAGTTGCCCTGGCAATGCCACGATACATTCGACCAAATCTGCTTCAATCAGGTTTTTACGGATTTCACCCTCATTGTTGGTATTGGAACTCATCGAACCATTGGCAAGCAAAAGTGCCATACTGCCCGTTGGTGATAGATGGTGCAGCATGTGCTGCATCCAAGCAAAGTTGGCATTGCCTTGAGGAGGTGTGCCGTATTTCCAACGTACATCGCTTTCCAGTGAAGCATGCCACCAATCTTTGATATTAAACGGTGGATTTGCCATGACGAAATCAGCACGCAAGTCTGGATGCTGATCATCTAAAAATGTATCGGCATTCTTTTTACCAAAGTTAAAATCAATGCCACGAATTGCCATATTCATGGCAGCAAGTTTCCAAGTAGTTGGATTGCTTTCTTGTCCGTAAATCGAAATATGCTTTTTCTGTTCAGATGCTTTGTAATGCTTTTCCTGTGCGTGTTGTTCAATGAACTTTTCACTCGACACAAAGAAACCACCTGAACCCATTGCAGGGTCATAGACTCGACCTTTATAAGGTTGCAGCATTTCTACAATCAAGGTCACGATACTTTTAGGTGTGTAATATTGCCCACCTTGTTTTCCCTCAGCTAACGCAAACTGCCCTAAAAAGTATTCGTAGACATGCCCGAGAATATCCTTACTGTGCAGACTGAGTTTTTCACCATTGTATTCAGGCTTGGTAAAACTTGTATCTGAAAATGTATTGATCAAATCCAACAGCTTGTCGTTATCTAGCTGATACTGCCCGATTCGATTCAGAATACCTTTTAATTTAGGGTTGGCTTTCTCAATTTCATCAAAAGCATTATCAACTAACCAAGAGATAGAACGTAGTTTGACATCTTGTCCATGTTCATCTTGCCAAATAATCGAACCAATTGCTAAAGCTGCTGTATTTTGTAATGTTGTCCAACGTGCTGCTTTTGGCACCCAAAACACATTTTTTTCTTGATAATAATCAATAATTTCTAATTCATCAGCGATTGCTTGTTGATATTCTTCTTCTGTGTCGTATTGATCACGAGGCATGTAATAGATGTTGTGATCATCCGCTTGAGCAAATAAATCTTTAAGTTCAGACTGACGTTCATCAAAAGCATCTGATACATATTTTAGGAAAATTAATCCAAGCACAATATGCTTGTAGTTGGCAGCATCTAAGCTACTACGTAATTTATCAGCGGCTTTCCAAAGCTTATCATCTAAGTCATTTAGAAACTTTTGTTCCAATGAGTTCATTCTTTATCCTCGATCAATGGTCAACCGCTGTGGTTTTATACTTAATGTTCAATAGTTTATTACGTTAGCACATCTAAGGCGAGAGAAAAGCCATATACCGCACAAAAAACAAAGAGATATACTATTTTATATTTTAATCGCTTGCTTAAGTACAAATTTTGGCACTTCTGCACTAGTACGACTGGACTGATCCCAGTATCTTAGACATAAGACAGCTTCACTTTGAAGCTACCTCAAAGGCTTCTAGACTCATTCCATTAAGATGCGAATGGTGCCTAATTCGATTGTAAAATAACTCGATGTAATCAAACAGATCGACTCAATATTTGGATCGTATTTTTTAATCAGATAGTAGATGCATATAGAAATCAGTAACACATAATTTGAGCATTCAAACCGTTACATTTACACCTTTGTCCTCTGTATCTGTGCAGACTATGATGGATTACATGGAAGATCAAAAATACTGAACACTCACAGAATAAGGCAAAAATAAAAATGGGATACGACATCAGCTACCATCCAATCGATGCACAAGATATACAGACTCGCTATTTCGAGGTACTCTCACAGCCAGAACGCTTGGGCACACTATGCCAAGATGCGCAGATTGATGCCTTTTATCAGGACAAATATCAACAGATCATCGACATTGCGAAGCAGGCAAGCTCTGAGCAATTCTTTGACAATACGCACGGCTATTATATTGCCAATATTCAGGGGCTATTTGCGCCGTATAACTATGTGCGTGGTGGTGCGTTTACATTTTTAATGGAAATTTATCCACATTATCAGCAGTATACCCAGCCGTGGTCAGTCCTTTTAGAACAAACTATCAATCGTCCAGAACTCATAACGCATCAGCATATCCCAAAGCAACGTATTGAAAATCGAATCAGTCAAAATTACAGTTCAGGTGTTTATCTCAGCCCTGACGCTGTGGTGCAGCTCTTGGCGGATTATGAAAATGACAACATGATTCGCTCAGAGCTAGAGACTTATTTTTCACATGGTCGAATTGCGGTATTTTTAAAGGCATTACAGGCAGCCAAAACTGCGCAAAAAGGGCTACTTGAAGCCACAGAAGTGATCGAACCAAATCCGTTTCAGCTTGATCAAAGCCAATGCTACTCCGACCTCAGTCATGTCGATCCTAGCGGACTCGCCCTCTATGCGCAGGCTGCACATGATCAGCTTGCACAAGTACAGGAGAGTGCGCAAGAAACAAGTCCCACACAGGCAAACGCTTTAGAGCAACAGTATCAGCACTATGTTACACAGATACTAGACGCTGATAGCGAACAACTTCCAGAGATTGAGCCCCAGCTTAAGACACTGCTTGCGGAATATCCAAATCAAGGCAAAATCTATTTTGCTTTAGGTTGGTTAAATACTTTATACGATACAGCACAGTCGTATCAGAAGAGTCTGGATTATTTTCAGCAAGCCATTGATCAAGGCTATCGGCATTTTTACTTAGATCATCTGATCGGTACGGCGCATCAAGCACTTGGCAAAAATCCAGAAGCCATCAGCGCATATCAGCATAGTCTGATGCTCTACCCTTATTTTGAATTAAACCATGTGCGTATCGGCGACATTTATGAACAAGCGAACGATTGGCAAAATGCCAAATCTGCTTATGAATCTGCGATACAGTGCAATGCTGGACGAGCTGAATATTTTAATAATCTCGGCGTGTATTGTGGCAAATTAGGCTTGGCAGATCAGGAAATCGCACATTATCAGCGAGCGCTGGCGATGTCGCCACATTATTATGATGCCTATAAAAATCTCGCTTGGGCACTGTATGCACAGCAAAACTATGTGCAAAGTCAACGGATTGCGACACAGGCTTTGGCGCAGACCACCGATCACATCGTTCAGTGTCACGATGTATTTTATGATGTGCTGGGTCGTAGTGCAGTAAAGTTAGGCGAAACGGCGCAAGCAGTCGATTATTTTCAGCAAGGTATTGCGAAATATCCACAATACGGCGCCAATTATTTTGAACTTGCCAGCATTTATGACCAGCAAAAGCAGTCGCAAAAAGCCCTTGAATTATTCAATCATTATCTCACGTTGAAACCGTCGGATGGCTTTGCCTATTATAAACGTGGCAAGTTATACAGCCGTGCTGAGCAATACGCTCTCGCCGAAGCCGATTTTCTCCAAGCGATTGCCCATCACGATCAGAGCGCAAATACCTATACCAGCTTAGGCTATGTTTATGATGCACTGAAACAACCTGAAAAAGCTGTGGAAGCCTATCAGCAGGCGGTGCTGCTTGAGCCAGACTATGCAATGGCACATGCCAATATGGCGATTAGCTACTGGGATTTGGGACAGCACGATTTGGCAATACAAAAGCTCAAAGATGCACTCGCCATTCAGCCTGACTACCAATCTGCTTTATTTAACCATGCGATTTACTTGCAGAAATTAAATCGTGTCGATGAAGCGATTGCTGCCTATTTAACGCTGATCACCCATTATCCACAGCACAAATTGGCGCACCTTAATGTCGCTTATCTGTACTATGATCGGCAACAGTGGCAACAAGCCATTGATCACTTTCAGGTGGTGTTAAACTTAGAGCCAAACCACTATCATGCGATTACCCATATTGCCTCGAGTTATTATCGCTTGGCAAATGATGAACAGGCGAAAATATACTACAGCCAAGCCATTGAACTGAAACCAGACATGGCGCAAAACTATTACAATCGAGGTCTGTGTTATCAAAATCTCAGTGAATCACAACTCGCCATCGCTGATTTTGAAACCGTGCTCAAACTCGATCCAAATCATGAAAAAGCCAAAGCCGCATTGGCAAAATTAAAGCCCCCAAAGAAATCATGGTTTTGGTAGGGAGAGATACATGATTCTAAAAATGGACTCTATGAAAAAGCACACAGCGCAACTGCTGATGCTTGCCCTGCTCTATGGCACTACCTTTGCCACATGGGCATGTGACCCTGCATCGGTGCAATGGGAACAATTGTACAAAGACTATGATCGCAATCATGATCAGCAATTCGATACTGTGGAATGGGTTTCATTAATAGAGCTTAAAAATCAATCTTATCAATGGCAAGAGCCATTGAATCCCCTTGATCCGACACGTAATAAAATTTTTCTCGAACTCGATCAAGATCACAACAAACTGCTCAGCCAAGAAGAAATGTACAATATTTATCGTTTTTTTCCTGATCCTTGCGCCGACTGGAACCGTGAGCAAAGTGAAAAACTTCATCAGCAAAATAAGACATTCAGCTGGTTAGACTGGCTGAAATCACACCTCAACTAAACAAAACTGCTTCGCCTTAAGTGTTTTTTAAGGTTCAAAACGTACATTGCCTCTATACCGTTGTAACGAGGCTGTCGTGTCTACTTCAAAAACTTTTCATTTATGGCAAAAACCAATTCGACTCAGTACGTTTATTTTGCTGTTTTCGATATGGTTGACCTTGAGTTTAAATTTTATTTTTTTCCAAAAACTATATACTTTAACACCTTATGGTGGCTTGCCTGCCTTGGGTTTTATCGTGGTGATGGTGATCGTACTGATCGCCTATTTCAACCTCATTTTCAACCTATTGATGTGGCGCCCGACAGCAAAGTTTTTTGCCATTTTTTTCCTCCTCATCGGTGGTGCAGCCAGTTACGTCAATAGCCTTGGTGTAGGCATCGACGCCTATCAAATCCAAAATCTAGTGGAAACCGATCCACGAGAAGCCATGGACTTGATGTCCTCACAGGTGCTACTGTGGGTTGTGGCGCTTTTGGCTGTGCCACTGATGTTTTTTCTACCGATCAAAATTCAAAAAAATAGTCTTGGAAATACTATAAAAAGCAAACTGATCATAGTGGTAGCGAGCTTTGCGGTGATTGCCTCAGGTGCTTTTATGTACTATGCCGATTTAGCAGCCATTTTTCGAGAACATCGAGATTTGAAAAGTTTTATCAGTCCGCAAAACGTCGTGGCTTCCTCATGGTCATATTATAAAAAATTACAGCCGAAGAAAAACTTACCCCTAGTCGCTTATGGTGTAGATGCGCATCAAGTCAAAACTGCCAGTCAAACTACACCTAAGCTGTTGGTGTTAGTGATAGGTGAAACTGCACGTGCAGAAAGTTTTTCTTTAAATGGTTATGCTCGAAATACCAATCCTGAACTGTCCAAATTACCCATCATCAATTTTAGCCAAGTCAGCTCGTGTGGCACATCCACCGCTGTTTCTGTACCATGCATGTTCTCGGGCATGCAAAGAGCTGACTATGACGCCAAACTGGCACGGCATCGGGAAAATTTACTCGATATTCTACAGCGAGCAGGCTATAAAGTGACATGGATTGATAATAATTCTGGCTGTAAAGAAGTCTGCAATCGCATCGAGCAATATCAGCCTTCAAAAGCACTACAAACCAAGTGGTGCAAAGATGGTGAATGCTATGACGAAATATTGAATGACACGTTGAAAGAATATGTCCGTCAGATTCCAGCCGACGATCGCCAGCCTCGGGTCATCGTCTTGCATCAAATGGGCAGTCATGGTCCCGCTTACTTTAAACGTAGCACGGCACCCTATCAATATTTCAAGCCATTTTGTCATAGCAATGCCATCCAAGGATGTTCCCATCAAGAGCTGATCAATGTCTATGACAATAGCATCGCCTATACCGATCACGTCTTAGCACAAACCATTGACACATTGGCGCAGTTTAAGCAGTATCAGACTGCGATGTGGTACCTATCAGATCATGGTGAATCCACGGGTGAGCATGGCTTATATTTACATGGCACACCCTATATGATGGCACCCTCACAGCAGACGCATGTGCCGATGATTCTTTGGTTTTCACCCGCTTGGCAAGCCGAACATGCGCAAGATGTACAATGTTTGAATCGCATCAACCAGCAAGCGCTCAGCCAAGATCATTTATTTTCGACCGTCATGAGCTTACTGCATGTCGATAGTCAGGTAAAGTCAAAACAATATGACCTCTTACAACAATGTCATCAGGTGAATGCTTAATATGAGCGACATGAACACTTTGCATCAGCCACTCAACATCTTGTTGATCGAAGATGACTTTCTGATTGCACAATCCGTGCAACAATTGTTAGAGCTTGAAAATATGAAAGTACACTGGGTCAACAATGGCATGGATGGCTTGAATCATCTGCAACATTTTGGCGTTGATCTGGTGCTATTAGATATTGGCTTACCGAGCATGAATGGCTTTGAAGTCTTGCGCAAGATCAGACAGCGCAATCAATTGCCCGTGATCGTGATTTCTGCACGAGATCAGATACGTGATCGTTTGGACATTTTGCAAAATGGTGGTGATGATTATTTGGTTAAACCCTTTGATTTTGACGAGCTCATTGCCCGCATCTATGCTGTTATTCGACGTAGCCGACCAGAACATCAATTGATTTCCGAGAGTCTGAGCTACCTCGATTTGCGTATGGATCTCAGTACACATCAAGCCTATTGGAAAATGGAAATGGTAGATTTTTCCAAAAAAGAATGGCTACTCCTCGAAAGTTTTCTCAGCACACCGTATAAAATCTTTAGCAAATCCGAGTTAGAAGAAAAACTCTACCAAGAAGATGATGATATTCAGAGCAATACCGTCGAAGTCTATATTCATAAACTACGGCAAAAGCTCGATAAACACTTTATCAAAACCATTCGTGGCATTGGATATAAATTGGGCGATGATTTATCACAGTGAGATAGGTGAAATACAGCATGACCAAGACCACTTATTCGATCCGAAAGCGTGCCTTGTTGATCAGTATCTTGATCAGCCTCTTGGTTTTTATTGCGATGTTCTTCGCAGCCTATCGCATCTCATATCATGAAACCGAAGAAATCCTCGATCAACGACTGCAAAGTATGGCAGAGTGGATCGCAGAAAATGCACCCAATCCACAGCAAAGCCATTTCGACACCTCAAAAACTTATCATGAAGAAGATGTTTTTATTGATATTACCCTCAACACCAAATTAAATTCGCCTCAAAACAGCATACTTTTCAAACAGCAACAACAAGCAGGCTTGTATCGTCAGCCACAAGATCAGCATCAATTTATCGCTTACATCATTCCTCTTGCCGATCGACAAATTCAAGTCGCACAGCCCCTCTATGTTCGTCGTGAGTTGGCAATCGAATTGGCAGGTTCGATGTTAATCCCTTATCTCATCGCCCTCCCTTTATTGTTTATTCTGTTGTACTGGGGGATCGATCGTGCTTTTGCACCAATTCGACAGTTACAAGGTGAGTTTTCTCGGCGTCAATATCATGATCTTAGCGCATTATCAAAAGAGGACTATCCGCAAGAGCTTTCTGCAATCATTGCCGAAACCAATGCTTTATTCTCAAGGATTGAAGTTGCACAGCACGCACAAAATGAGTTTATCGCCCACGCTGCGCACGAACTACGTTCACCACTGACTGCGGTCAATTTACAAATTAAAATGCTTCAAAAAGAAGTGCCTGATTCTAAAACAGCACAACAACTGATGAGCAGTATTTTACGTTTACAACATTTGGTACAACAACTGCTCGACCTTGCAAAGCAAGGCGAAACCACACAATTGGATGCGGAGCAAGTTACCCTACAAGCCCTGCTGCTCGATGTGGTACAAGACCTCTATCCGTTGATTCATAAGAAAAAAATTGACCTCTCGCTCGAGGCACCAGATGAAAAAATTGAACTTTTAATCAATCGCCATGCCCTACATTTAACTTTACGCAATTTGCTCGACAATGCGGTGAAATACACACCTGAGCTAGGTAAGGTGCAGATTAGTATCAACCCACCGAGTGTTGTTTCAGCGCGATCTATGATTGAGCTGATTATTGAAGATTCAGGGATAGGCATTGCTGAACATGAGTATGCGAACATCATGCAAAAATTCTATCGCATCAATAATGTGGGTATTGGTAGTGGTTTGGGCTTATCCATAGTCGAAAAATCGTTAGAAAAACTCAATGCCAAAATCCAGTTTGAAAAAAGCACCACATTAAATGGCTTAAAAGTTACTCTCTGGATTCCGCTACACTCTTAAAATTATGGCGACAGATGGTGTTTCTTTTTTGATACTGCGCTCGAACAAGCATGCCACAGCAACATAAAAATCCGACTAAAAAGCACAGCCACATCGTCCATAGGTTATGGCTCATAAAATGTGCACCACGCATCGTCTGTACCCACCCCATCCCTGTACCCAAAATCAACCCACTGAACAGATAAAATAATGCAAGCCGTTTTTGCACAGGATAAAAGGCAAAAAAACCAGTCAGCCACGCATAACCCAAACTCGCATGCCCACCTGGGAAGCAACCGCCCTCACCCAACTTCGGTAGAAATTGAACAATACCCGACGTCTGCAAACTGGTTTGATCCAAAATATCCCACGGACAAGAATGACTAGAATAGTGCTTAAAAATTGACACCACGCTCATACTCAGGAGTGCCATCATCAAAAAGGTCGCATATTGCGCACGATACCGAAGTTGTAACGATTTGGGCAAAATACGATGCAAACACAGACGCACTAGCAAAAAAACCAAGATAAAAGTCAGCCAATGTTTAAGATAACCATGTGCAAATTGATCATACCACCAATATTTTTTCAGCTGAAAACCCAAAGGCACATTGACAAAAGGATGGATGAACTGCTGATCTAAGGAACCACCCACAGGCATCAGCCACAGCAAAGCACATGCTGAACAAAGTAAAATCAGCGCATTGCACAATATAAATTTTCTTGACATCGTCTCACATCAGCACACCGTCGATGGCAGTACATTGTCCTGAGTTTTCTTAATTTTGACTTAAATACCAATATTTAAAACAAAAAAAGCACCGCTTATCGCAGTGCTGATTTCGTTCAGTTAAAAATCAATTAGCCAAAGAATTTTAATAAGGTCTGGATCACCACCACATTCACCAAGTCAATAAAGAACGCACCTGCTAGCGGCACGATCAAGAATGCTTTGTGCGAAGGACCATACATATTGGTAATTGCTTGCATATTGGCAATCGCCGTCGGCGTCGCCCCCATACCAAAACCACAATGACCCGCTGCAAGTACCGCCGCATCATAGTTGCTCCCCATGATTTTAAAGGTCACAAAGGCAGCAAAAAGCGCCATCACCACCGTTTGAAGTGACAAGATAATCACCAAAGGACCAGCCAAATCCACCAATTGCCACAATTTTAAGGACAAGAGAGCCATCGCTAAGAACAGACTCAATGACGCATTACCAAATACATCAATCGCACGGTCAAAAATCGGTACACGCACCACAGACTCAAGGAAGTTACGCACGATCACACCGCCGAGCAATGCCCAAACGAATGTTGGTAGTTCAAAGCTGGTGCCTTTGGCAATATCGGTCATCAAATTACCAAATGCCAAACACGCAGCAAACATCGCCAAGGTACTGATCGCATTATCTGCAGTAATCAGACGTGTCTTATGCGGAAACTCAAATGTCGTATGTTCACCCGTCGGCGCCACTGGAATTTTATCATCACGAATTTCTTCACGTACGCTACGACCAGTCGCTAGACCGTGACGCTCGATCAAGAATTTCGCCACAGGACCACCGATCAAGCCACCGATGACCAGACCAAAAGTCGCACTCGCCATACCCAGTGTGGTTGCGCCCTCTAGACCGTATTTAGTTTCGAGAATATGTCCCCAAGCACCTGCCGTACCATGCCCACCCGTTAATGTAATCGAGCCTGTGATCAAGCCCATCAATGGATCCAGACCGATGACACTCGCCAAGCCCATACCCACCAAGTTTTGAATCAAGATGTAGGCACTAATCGCCAACAAAAAGATAAATAATCCAAAACCACCTTCTTTGAGCTTAGACAGGTTTGCACCCAAACCAATCGAAGCAAAGAACACCAGCATAAAGCCCGTTTGTAACTCAGAACTAAATTTCCCACTGACCCCAAAGACCAAATACACCAAATATGCCAAAATCGCTGCAATCAATCCACCAGCAACAGGTTCAGGGATATTGTAGTTTCTTAAAAATGGAATCTTGTAGACCAATAATCGACCCAGCAACAATACGAATGTGCCTGCGATCAAGGTATAATATGCGTTAAAAGTGTATTCCACTCATAATCTCCCTATTTTCAATCTGCTGTAGCAAATAGCATGCAAAATACTCACCAGTTTGATCACGTCAACCGATAAGGCGCAGCTAAAAGGTTAAACATTTGATACAGACGCTCATCCAATCCTTTTATCACGAATATATTTAACCTTAACCTAGACTAACCAATGTCGATTCAACGAGCAAATGAATATTTTACAAATACAATGTTTCATCTAAAAAAAACGCACCGAGATGATGCGTTTTAAAAATTTGTGGCAATTCTACTCGAAAAAACAAGCAAAATGTCAAAGTGCTTTTTCTTTGATCAGCATTGTGCTGAACCTGTCATGCGATGTTCAGCGTTACTCCGCATGATACAGTAAATAGATTTCTGTCAGGTTATCAGGAATTTCTTGAGCTAAATCATCCATCAACTGACCATTACGGCGAAAAGATTCCATTTGTGGATCTTCTTCATCAATGCCGCTAAATACCATAATCGGCAAAGTGAGTTCGACTAAAGTTTCTTCAATTTCTTCGTTAAACCATGCTTCTTCATTGACGAACATGGCATCAACAAAGCCCACACTCCAGTCACCAAGACTCGAATCGACATCCGCCTCTTCAATCTCAAATGGAAATTCGATCAATTCCTCATTAGCCAAAGTCGATTGAAGCTCTTTGAGCCAGAGTTTGATTTGTTCGATGATTTCTTGAGGGACTTTCTTTTGATTTTGATCAAATAAATATCCAAGCCAATCGCTCAGTTCAGGACCCACCGCACAGGCACATAAAAAACCATGTGTTGCTGCAAAGTCCAAACCATACTCATTATTTTCGCCATCGAGGTAGTCACTCAATTGGTCTAAATCCAGCATTGCCATGTGTTGCCTTTTTCAATCATCGTGTTTAAAGGTGCCCATCATACCTGATTCAGGCTCGATTTTCATTGTCGACGATAACGCCTAGAATAGCTTATGCGTCTTCAAAATCATCTTCTTCAAAGTCATCGTCATAATCATTATCCAATGCTTTGAGCTCGCGTTCCAACTTGCGCTGTGCCAAGAGATCATCGATGAGACGACGCTTTTCTAAGGATTCTTTGGCGCTAATCTTTGCCGATGAATCATCAAAAGACGAGTCATCTTCGGCGTAGTTATCGTCCAGTTCAAAATCTTGTGTATCTGCCACGCAAACCACCTCAGCGAAAATAAAATAGGAGCTTTAAGCGCTATTTATAATTGCCACGTTTTTTTGTCAAGAAGTATTTACTATCACCTTGTTTTTTATCAGACTATTTTGGATTTAAAAGTCATTTTTTAAAGCTGTACAGATTTCAAATCGATTACTATCACCTCCATTGTAGATGGCATGATTGCGAATAAAAAGTTTTAACAGAAGATTGCAAATAAAAATTTCAACTGAAGATTACTAAGGCAGATTTTGAGGACAGATTTTTAGGAAAAATTTGATCGAAAATCTCAGCTGAATATTTCCCCCCAACTTTAAAGAAAGTCACTCGACATACAAGTATCGGAAAAAGCATTGGAAAAAACCATTGACACAAAGGCGCAAGTTTTACCCGCAGTGCTTGAAAATTTTAAAAATAGCCCAATATTGATCAATATTAGACACAAAGTGCCCCGTAGATCACAAGATAAAAATTCATTGCTACTAATTTTTCTGTCTTGTTTTTATGCTATGATGCGCTGTTTCACAGTCATTTGATTCAACCCCTTTTGATTCAAGCATTTTTTTGATTCAAAACATAAATAAAGTGAGCCAAGATGAGCGATATGCAATCCCCGACGACCTCTCAAATTGCGGTACTGATTAGCCGAGGCAAGGAACAAGGCTATTTAACTTATTCAGAAGTTAACGATCATCTCCCTGACTCTATCACTGAAAGCGAGCAAATTGAAGACATCATTCAAATGTTGAATGATGTGGGTATTCCTGTGCACGAGCGTGCGCCAGAATCCGACGACATGATGATGGAAGATTCACCTGATGCAGGTGATGATGTTGCCGCAGAAGAAGCAGCGGCTGTGCTGGCATCGGTTGAAACTGAACCTGGTCGCACCACTGACCCTGTGCGGATGTATATGCGTGAGATGGGTACGGTTGAGCTCCTGACCCGTGAAGGTGAGATCAGCATTGCCAAACGCATCGAAGACGGTATCCGTGATGTATTACATGCCATTGCCTACTGGCCAAAGACTGTTGAAGTCGTGCTCAACGAATATAAAGAAACCTTAGAAGAAGAACCACAACGTCGTTTAGCCGATGTGTTATCAGGTTATCTCGATCCTGAAACTGAAGAAGCAGTGCCTGAAATCGAAGACGACGCATCATTAGATGATGACGAAGAGAGTGACAACGACGATAAAAAATCGGGCAAAAAAGACGTCAATCTTGACGACGATCACGACGAAGATGGCGATGACGACGATTCTGATGACAGCGATGGCGATTCAGGTCCTGATCCAGAGATCGCACGCCAGCGTTTCGCCGAGTTAGAAGCGGCTTGGAATGAAACCAAAGCAGTACTTGCGGAACATGGTCGTCATAGTGACGTGGGACAGAAGCAACTCGAAGCGATGGCATCAGTATTTATGATGTTTAAGCTCACCCCACGTCTATTTGATTTGGTCGCAGAAATGATTCGTGGTACACACGATCAAATCCGTCACAGTGAACGAGAAATCATGCGTTATTCGATCCGCCGCGGTCGTATGAGCCGTGATGCATTCCGTCGTTCATTTCCTGGCAATGAGTCCAATATTGCATGGTTTGAAGAACAATTCTTGGCAGCAGACGATGCAATCAAACCGCATTTAGACAAAGTCCGCCCTGACGTTTTGGCATTCCAGCAAAAGATCGGTGATATCGAGTCTGAACTTGGTTTGAATGTCAAACAAATCAAAGAAATCTCAAAACGTATGGCAATTGGTGAAGCCAAAGCACGCCGTGCCAAGAAAGAGATGGTTGAAGCCAACCTGCGTTTGGTGATTTCGATTGCCAAGAAATATACCAACCGTGGCTTGCAATTCCTTGATTTGATTCAAGAGGGTAACATCGGTCTGATGAAAGCGGTAGATAAGTTTGAATATCGCCGTGGTTATAAGTTCTCAACTTATGCCACATGGTGGATTCGTCAGGCAATTACACGTTCAATCGCCGACCAAGCACGTACTATTCGTATCCCTGTACACATGATCGAAACCATTAACAAGATCAACCGTGTACAACGTCAGCTTCTTCAAGAAATGGGACGTGAGCCAACTCCTGAAGAACTCGGCGAACGCTTGGATATGGATGAAGTGAAAATCCGTAAAGTGCTGAAAATCGCCAAAGAACCGATTTCGATGGAAACGCCGATCGGTGATGATGAAGATTCGCATCTTGGTGACTTCATTGAGGACTTAAACATTACCTCACCTGTAGAAGCGGCAACCTCAGAAGGTCTACGTGAAGCGACTCGTGAAGTGCTTGAGAACTTGACTGAACGTGAAGCCAAAGTGTTGAAAATGCGTTTTGGTATCGACATGCCAACAGATCATACCTTGGAAGAAGTTGGTAAACAGTTTGATGTGACCCGTGAACGTATCCGTCAGATCGAAGCCAAAGCATTGCGTAAATTACGTCATCCATCTCGTTCTGAACACTTACGTTCGTTCTTGGAAAATGACTAATTGACTGCTTGCTAGAATGTGGTAATGCCCTTGAAAATCAAGCCATACACCCCATATAGTAAAGCATGAGATAAATCAGAAACGCCTGCATTTTTGCAGGCGTTTCAAATCAAACTATTTAATCATTTTCAAACTAGGAGAAGCATAATGATAGATCGCACCCCTTCTCGTGAGTTACAAGAGCATCTTTGGGTGTTCCCGATGGACTATCCGATCAAACTGATTGGCGAAACTTGCGATGAGCTGAACAATGCTGTAGTTGAGATTTTGGTCAAGCATTTTCCTGAGTTTGATGAAACGACGCTGAAATCACAGCCATCTCGTACAGGCAAATATAACTCGATCACCGCACAGTTGCGCTTTGAGGAGCTAGAACAAGTCCATGCCTTGTATGCAGATTTGGCAGCTTGTCCATATATCAAAACTGCGCTGTAATTATGCCCTATCACTAAACTCTCAATCCGTTGGGAGTTTTTTATTTTGTGCTTATTCATTCTCACTTATTTTGTCATGTTTAAAAATTTGATAACCTTAAGCCGAAATTTTCAAAAGCGTTTGAGTTAAAAAATGGAAAATAATCAGATGGAAAATCGGCAAGCCAACGCCGAGCAAATCAAGAAATATACTGCACTCGTCAAAACCTCTAAGATTAATCTATTCCTGACCCCAGTGATCTTGGCGATTCTCGCCTATTTTATCGGCTTAGATAAAATTCTTCGTGGCGATTCAATGTTACCTTTTGTCCTCGCCATTATGATCATTATCAATACATTGCAGTTTTTCTATTACCGCCATAAGTTAAAACAACTCCAGCAATCCGATAAACCCAAATCAGGCGGTGGTATCGAACGGATGTAATGCGCTTAAACTGCGTTACAATAGACCATCGCAGACAGGTTCATCCGACTATACTGTTGTTCAATGACGACTAAGCCGTATCGTTCAAATCAATGCTTTTAAAACCATCTTCCCAAGTTAATGTTATGCAAAATCAGCCCCAACTCATCATCAGAACATGTCGTGATCCGCAAGATTACACTGCACGCTTTGAAGCAATGAAGCGTTTTACCGAACAACGTGCTTTGCCAAGCAGCGATGCCGATATTCCCGATGAGCTGTGGCTATTGCAACACAACGATGTATTGACGCAAGGTCAGGCAGGAAAAGCAGAACATATCTTGATTCACTCTGATATTCCTGTGGTACAAAGCGACCGTGGCGGTCAAGTGACATGGCATGGTCGTGGGCAATTGATTGCTTATTTTTTGTTTGATTTGAATCGCTTGAAATGGCATGTGCGGGATTTGGTCGATTTTGCTGAAGAAATGATGCTGTGGTTATTGGCACAGTATGACATCAACGCTTACGCCAAAAAAGATGCGCCAGGGGTTTATGTCGATGAACGAAAAATCGGCTCACTGGGTTTTAAAATCCGCCGTGGGCGAAGCTATCACGGTTTTTCGCTCAATGTCGATTGTGATCTGAGTGGTTTTCAAACCATTAATCCTTGTGGCTATGCAGGATTGGAAATGGTGCGACTTTGCGACCTGCTAGATACAGCGCCCTCTTTTGAGGATTTATATGAAAAATGTCAGCAGTTCATCACTGAAAAACAGATTTTTGCAAATATTTCGGTAGAAGCTGATCAATAACACTTGCGTTCTTGTCAAAATCATTTAGAGTAATTACTCTAAATAAACATAATCTTTGACAAGGAACTGCATGTGATCAATAGCAAAGACGTCAAACCTCAATTACAACAAGGCTATGTCAAGCTGATGATGGATGTCATCGGGCGAGGTTTAGTGATGGCGAGCCAAGTCGATTCAGAGGTCAAATCTGAAATCGCAGGCTTTCCCGCCAACTTTACATTTTCCATGAGCGTGTTCCCTAATGGGCCGCAATTTGTGGCACGTGTCGATGAACAACATCGTTTAAATCTGGTGAAAAATCCGCAACAAAAGCCTGATCTAACCATCACCTTTAAGCATATTCATCATGCGTTTTTGGTCTTTTCATTCCAAGAAGGCACAGCGCAAGCCTTTGCCAATGACCGCATGGTGGCAGATGGAGAGCTGTCGCATGCCATTCGGTTGGTACGTTGCTTAAACAAAATGGAAGCGTTGATCTTGCCAAAAGTCATTGCCGACTTGGCAGTGAAAGAATATCCAAAACATTTATCATTAAAAGACAAGCTGACTGGTGCAGCGAATATTTATCTGAAAGTTGCTCAGTCATATTTTAAAGGAACTGCATAATGGCTAAACCATATTACGAATTTTTCTGCCCTGTCAAAGTCATTGCAGGCAATGCGGCGTTAGAACATATCCCCTTTGAACTTGCCACTTTGGGCGCAAAAAAACCACTGATCATCACCGATAAAGGCGTTCGTGCCAATGGATTATTGACGCCGATCGAAGCGGCTTTTGCTGAAGCAGATGCCAAGATTGCAGCGATCTTTGATGATGTACCACCCGACAGTAGTTTGCAGACCGTACGTGACGTGGCAAAAATGTACCGTGACAATGGTTGCGATGCGATCTTAGCGGTTGGTGGTGGTTCGGTGATTGATACCGCAAAAGCGACCAATATTCTGGTCTCCGAAGGCGGTGATGATCTGATGAAATACTCAGGTGCGCACAATCTTCCTAAGCCACTCAAACCATTTTTCGTGATCCCAACCACCTCTGGTACAGGCTCAGAAGTGACCATGATCGCTGTGGTGTCGGACACTGAGAAAAATGTCAAATTGCCATTTGCCTCATATTATTTGATGCCACATGCAGCGATTCTTGATCCACGCATGACCTTGACTTTGCCACCGCATTTGACCGCAATGACCGCAATGGATGCCATGACGCACGCTGTTGAAGCCTATACCTGTTTGGCTGCCAATCCGATCAGTGATGCCTATGCAACGGCGGCGATTAAAAAAGTCAGTCAGAATTTATTTAAAGTTTTGGAACGCCCTGAAGATGCGCAAGGTCGTCTTGAACTCGCTCAAGCATCGACCATGGCAGGCATCGCATTCTCTAACTCGATGGTTGGGGTGGTGCATTCGCTCGGTCATGCGCTGGGTGCAGTTGCGCACTTGCCACATGGCTTGTGTATGAATCTATTCTTGCCGTATGTGTTGGAATACAACCAAGATGTCAATGGCGACAAAATTGCCGACCTATTATTGCCACTTGCAGGTGCAGAAGTGTATGCGCACACCCCTGCTGATCAACGGGCTACTAAAGCAATCTCGGTGATCCGTGGCATGCGTGATGAGTTGCATAGTAAAACCAAGCTACCACGGACTTTGCAAGAAACGGGTAAGGTGAAGAAAGAACAACTGATCGACGTGGCGAAAAAAGCCCTCGATGACGGTTCGATTATCTACAATCCCAAAGAAGCCAATCTTGATGATTTAATGGGAATTTTGGAAAAAGCGTGGTAAGGCGAAATTAAAAAAGCATGCTGTAAAACAAAAGCCCTGATTGGTCAGGGCTTTTCATTTATGCTTTTCATTGATAGTTTTTTGTATAAATGCAAAATGAAAATACCCTGATCATTCACAGCATAAAATCATGTTTATTTTTGAGATGATTGATTAAAATCAATGTTCACCAATCACAATAAGAACCGCAGATTATGACCACCGCAATTCTCAACACCATCATCATCTATGCCAAAGACATGCAACGTACAGCGCTATTTTATCAACAACATTTTGGCTTGATCAGCACAGGTGAAATTGTGGATGGTTTAATTGAATTGAGTGCAGAATCTGGCGTGCAAATCTTAATTCATCAAGCTGCAAAATCGATCAAACTCGGTCAAGTTGCAGTAAAATTGAGCTTTAGCGTTACTGATGTCGAGCAGTTTATCCAACAGTCCACATTAAATTTTGGCAAAATTCATCAGGCAAATGGCTATCAGTTTGCCAATAGCAAAGACCCTGATGGTAACTTGATTAGTATATCGAGCAGAGCCTATCGAGTTCAATAGCTACTGATTAAAGCAGATCTGGAAACTCGGAATGAATCAAAACAACTCCGAGTCACCCCGTTCACCTGCGCTAGCACTAATTGCAAAACTGCACTTCTGAAAAATGATCTTTGAGGTGCAACGTAAAATAACGATCATAGTCCGCATGACTCATCTGCCCAAAGATAAAGTGCGGCTGCAACATTCCTTGATAGGATTGAAATTGCGCAATACTCTGTAACAGCACATCAATCGCCGACTGCGCATTGATTTCTATTGGCTTCGCCCCGACCAATGGTGCTTGCAAATTATGGCTCATCTTGCCACGAAACAAAAATATTTTTAAGATCAAGGCTCCGATACTATGCCGAAACCACAACGGCTTGAGCGTAGGATAACCCTGCATCGAACACAGTATCGTCTGCGCGCAGTGTTCGCAGATTTGCGCCAGAGTCCAATGTAGAGTTTGTGCAGTCTTGCCCTGTTGCGCCATTAAAAACTGCTTAAATTGCGCTAAATTTTGTATAGATGTCATGTCTTGCATAAACCACTCATTTTTCCAAATTACAAATGCTTCGGTTCATTTACACAGCGTGTTTGCTTGTCGCATTCAACTGACGGCGTATCTGAACCGCCTGTGTGGTGATGTCTTTTTCAAGCTGTGGACGGTAGCCAAGTTTGAACATGATCTCTGCCAGTACAAACATCGGACCAATGAGCAGACCTTTTAAATCATCAAAAAATGCAGGTTTCATTTTTTCATAAGCATGTCCGATAAACTGAATAATCCAACCCACTACAAATAAACCAAGCGTACTGCCCAACCAGATCATGAGCGACGCATCGGCTAAGGGCTGAATCAGATAAGCGGTGCTGATTAAAATCAAAAATAAAATCCCGCCCATCACCCGATCTAGACTTAAATAATAGATTGAGCT
Organism: Acinetobacter marinus; assembly: GCF_900096915.1. Classification (GTDB taxonomy): domain Bacteria; phylum Pseudomonadota; class Gammaproteobacteria; order Pseudomonadales; family Moraxellaceae; genus Acinetobacter; species Acinetobacter marinus. Next base: position 22,165 of record NZ_FMYK01000007.1, on the reverse strand, counting down.
GATCACAATCATCAGCTGTGCAAAGTCCATCTCCAGCCCTGCGATACTCCACTGCCAACGGGCAAACAGCAAAATCACCGAAGTCACAATCAGCGGTACACCCACGATATGCGTGGCAACATTTTTTTTGCTTAAGTGATAGGCACCATACTGGCTCAGGTTTTGTGTTAATTTATCCATGATCTGCTCATCCTTGTATTTCAACATTGGCTTAGGTCTGGGCAGTATATGACGATGCAGAAGTGCCAGTTGTCAGTTGGATGACAACTCTGACCGATCGAAATATTTAGTAAGCCAAGTCAACAAAGGAACTGCATGACGACCTCATTACATCAACAGCTTTGCGCTAACGCATGGTATGCCACCCTACCTGAGGATTTTCAGCAATTTATCCTCAATATGCATAAAACCGTACAGCTCGAAAAAGGTCAGGTTTTGTTCTTTCGGGGCGATGTCGATGATGGCATGTATGCGATTTTAAACGGCGCAATTCAGCTCGGTTTTAGTGATGCCGAAGGTCGTGAATCACTGATGCTGATTGCTGAAGCCAATCTGTGGTTTGGGGAAATTTCTCTGATCGATGGCAAGCCCCGTACTCATGATGCGATAGCCTTACAATCCACCACGCTCATGCACTTACCCAAAGCCATTTTGCTGGATTTTTTACATCTACATCCTGATTATTGGCGCCACATTGCCTTATTACTCAGCCAAAAAATTCGTCCCCTATTACTCGAGATCGAAGTGCTCCAACACGGCTCCTTGACGCAACGCCTTGCACGTCGCTTATTGATGATTCTGCACAGTTATGATGATCGTAATGCCATTCAAAACAGACAGATCGAACTTTCCCAAGAGCGTCTGGCGCTGATGCTATCGCTTTCTCGACAACGGATTAACGGCTTACTCCATGAGCTCGAAGATGCACAGATCATCAAACGTGAATTTAAAAGTATTCACATTTTAGATATTGAACGATTAAAACAATTGGCAGAAGCAAGTACGGAAACAAATGATGAATAACTTTTATCGCCTTCTCTTTGAAAATCAGGTTGGCAATTTAAAATAACTTTGTCTTTTTAAAATCACTTTTCTTTTAAAATCCTAGATTCTCAAATGAAGTGCTCTTTTAAAACCAATGTATGTCTTGTAAAAGATGTGTGCTGGGATAAGCCACCGTCAGCATCGTATGTGCTGTGATGATATTTTGATAATAAAAACTGCCCAATAATTCGTGTTCCACCATACCAAAATCCCACGTCGGATGGGCATGGGTATTTAAGGTATTCAGTGATAGACGAATGCCCATACCATGCGCTTTGAGCACCGCTTCTTTGATCGTCCAGACCTTAAACCAAAATTGTCGATCATAATTTAGCGCTTGCCACGTGTGCATTTCTTCAGGATGAAAGGCATGCGCCGCCAATGCTTCAAAGCGGACTTGGCGCTGTAAATCTTCAACATCCACGCCGATCTGAGCAATCTCATCACTGATCGCCATCGCATAACTGTGCTGACTATGCGATTGATTAAACTGAAATGTGTTTGGACATTTTAAAATCGGTTTACCAAATTCATTGGCTTCGATCTGCAATTGTTCAACAGCTTTCCCTGTCACCTGTGCAATCAAACGCCGTTGATAAGAGCGCAACTGCGCACGCTGAGCCTCATCCAAACGACGACGTTTCATCGCTGGTGCTTCACCAACGATGTGATCTAAAGGCTGTATATGTAGATGAATCATAACAATGATCTTTTTTAAATTACCGATCTTTTTAAATAACCGATTTTAAATTTACCAACTTTTAAATTTACCAACTTTTAAATTTACCGATGTTTAGAATAAAAACTGCCGCCCCATTGCTGCGGCGAATATCCCTGCACTCATAGCAACAATGGGCATCTTAAACACCAGCATTAACACAAAAGTCGTGATCAGCGCCAATCGCCCTGCCATATCTGTTTCTAGCATGATCGGTGCAATTAAAGCAATAAAGACCGACGCCGACATCGCCTGAATAAAACGCTGTACCCGATCACTCAGTGGAATGTATGACATGATAAACACTCCGCCCCAACGGGTTGCCAGTGTCACAAGTGCCATTATCACGATGACCACGGTCATATTTGAGGTTTGCAAAATTGAGAACATGATTAGTCTTTCGCCTCGCTATGCTGAGTCGTCGTGTCGTGCTGGATCGTGGAATCGCCTTGAGTGGTATCGTCCTGAGTCGGTTTTTCTTTCCAGAGCATACCAATCACCCCGCCAATACAACTCGCCACCAAAACATGCATATTTTTTGGCAAATACAAATACGCCAAAATCGACACGCAAAAGACCACCGCCCAAATCGTCATCATGCGTAAATCTTGCTTACCACCTGTTGCCATGGCGAGCAGGAAACACGCCATCACCATATCCAGTCCCCAGCGCTCAGGATGGGCAACGATCCCACCCAAATACATACCGAGAATCGTCCCGATCAGCCACGCCAGCCACAGTCCAATCCCGCCACCAATCAGCAAGCCATAGCCCGAAACCTTATTTTCAAAGGACTGCTGTGCATAGGCCCAATTGGCATCAGTCAGTACCAGCAACATGCTATACCGCTTCACAGGATTGAGCGGACTGAGCCACGGATAGAGCGCAGCACCCATCAAAATATGCCGAGCATTGATAAAAAATACAGTGATGATCAGTGGAATGATTGGAATCGAGCTACTTTGCAACATCTCCAACACTGCAAACTGTGATGCACCCGCAAACACAAAGGCACTCATCGCCACGATTTCTGGATTGCTGAGCTGTGCTTGTACTGCAGCCAAACCAAAGGCACAACCAAACAGCACCACAAAGAATGAAATCGGTAATAATTGCACAAATCCTAGCCAAATTAATCGTCGACTAATCTTGGTGGAAACTGCTGGCGCAGTATAAGAATGGGAGGATTGGGCAAGATCATGATTGGACACGATGCACACTCGACATAACGGATAGAATAAGAACAAAATACAAAGGCAATAAAAATGCGCTGTGCAGTATATCGCAACAGCGCATCAAGACGGTTAAAGTCGCCGAAACTTACAAGATATTACAATTCAAACAATACGGATATAAAAGATCCTGATTTAACCGATACTGATACAAAAGATATTCCGTTAAAAACAACTCACAATAGCCAAGCTACATTGGCAGTACGCTAGAGGTATCGTCAGGCTGTGCCACCAATAGGGATGCAGTCGATACGCCTTTTTCAGTGGTGATCTTACAATCAAACATCCCAATCTTTTGACGGTTTAAGAAGTTCAAATGAATTTCCACACTCAACAACTCGCCCACTGTGAAAAATTCCTGCGCCATATCAAACTTCTTTGCCCCAAGCAAAAAGCCGAGTTTAGGTTCGTTACCCGCTAAACGCTGTTCAATCCCGCCATACATGGCAATGGTTTGCGCCATGATTTCAATACCAACCCAGCTTGGTAGACCTTCAGCTTGCATGAATGGCAATTGGTCGGTAATCGTCACTTTGGAAATACAGCCCTTCTCTGTCACCGTGACCAATTCATCAATCAACAGCATTGGCTTGCGATGTGGAATGTAATATTCCGCATGGTGAGGCAATTGTGCAACTTTTTGCGGATCGATAGCAAAACTGGCTTCTTTACTCATGATGTATACCTAAAATTTTCATAACTCTCTATGCCCAGCCACATTGGCTCAATGCATTAATTCTTGTGATGATGCGTGCTGTGTTGACATCGTAGACTGCGCTGCCAATTGTGTTTTAAACATCATGCGACCACTGGCTAGCGGCTCTTGCATGGCATTGCTGACTTTAAACTGAATACTGTGATCTTGTGGTTCAATCTGAATAAAAATATCTTGCTCAGGAAAAATAAAACCTTGGAAGCGTAATTGTTCAATTTTTTCTAAATCTTGAAAATTGGCAAAATGTTCTTCGACAATGGCTTTGACCATGGCAATTTGTGCCACACCAGGAAACACAGGACAGTTTGGAAAATGCCCAGCAAAGGCTTTTAAGCCAGCATCCAATCGTGCGGAAAATAAAAACTGCTGATCATTGGACTTAATCAAGTTACTGTGTGGAATATATGCACTCATGTCATACCCTTATATCAACTGCGATTCAGTTCACTGCACGACCTTATTTATGATTCTCAGTCTACTTATTTCAGTGAACATTTGTATTGTTTGTTAGATTACGTGTTTGGAAAACCTGTGCCAATGGCGAAATCAGGTCAATTCATCTCTTGGCAATTGATCAAATACATCAAGATTTCTACTTTGATTATGAACCTTTCAACATATTGCACAAGCACTATCAAACATCTCGACATACATTAAGCAGAAAATCGAGGTCAATAGATCAGCCAACTCATCAACTTAAAACACCAACCGAAATAAAAAGAAGCTGTCTCAAAACTATAAAACCCCCTTTAATTTCCCCTTCACAAGGGGAAGACCATTCAATAAAATCAAATGGTTAAAATTCCTCCCCTTTTTAAGGGGAGGCTAGGTGGGGTTGAAAATTGGATTTTGAGACAGCTTCTTTGAGTACGATCGCAAAGAAAATTAACGCTTATATTTTTTCTCAGCTTTTTTAAATTTTTGTACATAACGACGACGACGTGCCGCAGTGCGTTCATCGAGCTGAGATTTACGCCCTTCAAACGGATTAGCAGAGGTTTTAAAGTCGATGCGTACTGGTGTACCTTCGAGCTTATAGACTCTGCGGAAGACATTTTCCAAATAACGACGATAATCCGCAGGGGTTTTATCGACTTTATTGCCATGAATGACGATGGTCGGTGGATTTTGCCCGCCCATATGTGCATAACGCATTTTAATACGACGCCCTTGCACCTGTGGTGGCTGATGCTGATCAGTCGCATCATTCAAGATTTGCGTAAGTTTTGCAGGGCTGACTTTGAGATTCGCCGATTCATAAGCACGGTGAATCGATGGATATAAATCACCCACACCCGTACCATGTAGCGCAGAAATCAAATGAATCTTTGCCCACGGAATAAAATCAAAGCGACGCTCGACGTCATTCTTCACTTGTTTGCGCTCGTATTCGCTCATGCCATCCCATTTATTAATGGCAATGACCATCGCTCGACCTGCTTCTAAGGCATAACCAATCAGATGCAAATCTTGCTCAACAATGCCTTCTCGGGCGTCAATAACGATCACGACCACATGCGCATCTTTGATCGCTTGCAAGGTTTTCACGATTGAGAATTTTTCAATCGACTCATCGACCTTCCCTTTACGGCGCACACCTGCGGTATCGATCAAGGTATATTGACGTTCGTTACGCTCAAACGGAATATAGATCGAATCCCGTGTCGTGCCTGGCATGTCAAATACCACCACACGATCTTCACCGAGCAAGCGATTGACCAAAGTCGACTTTCCGACATTCGGACGACCTATCATGGCTAAACGAAGCCCAGTTTGCTTATCGAGCTCTTCAGGATTTTCATCTTCTGGTACATCAACCAAGACGTCCTCAAGCATCTGCGCAATACCACGACCGTGACTGGCTGCCACTTGAATTGGTTCGCCAAGTCCGAGTTTATAAAACTCAGCGACTGCCGCTTCGGCATGTGTGCCATCGACTTTGTTAGCAACCACGAATACTTTTTTACCCAAAGTACGCAGTTCACGAGCCACTTGCTCATCCGATGCCAGCAAGCCAGCACGGGCATCGACCACAAACAATACGATGTCGGCTTCATGAATCGCCGTTTGCGATTGCTCTGCCATGTAGGCATCAATGCCCTGCTCGCTTTCACCGATACCGCCCGTATCGACCACGATAAAGGATTTATTCTGATAGCTGGCGTCACCATACTTTCGGTCCCGTGTTAAGCCTGCGAAATCCGCAACCAAAGCATCACGACTCTTGGTGATTTGATTAAAAAGCGTGGATTTCCCAACATTAGGACGTCCAATAAGTGCGATAACTGGTTTCATAAACGACTGAACACGCTAAAAATTTTAAAAAACTAAAAAGCCAAAATGCGCTTGACTCCGATTTTACGTCGTCAAACGCATTCTGATGAATTTTAAGCATTATACAGCCATTCCAGACTGCATGCTTTGCAAGATTGGCTTTATTTCACCCCAGCAGGCTGAGGATTGAAATTAATTCACCAAATTTTGCCACACTGTATAATGCCCTTTGTCGGTTGCCACGTAGAGCAGGTTGTCTTCGACACGAAGATCACGCACCTGTCCTTTGGTTTCAGCACGACCATGAATCTGACCTGTGGCAGGGTCGATGAGATGCAATACGCCATCATAATCACCAACCACCAAAACACCGCCAAGCAATACTGGATTACTCAAGCCACGATGTAACAATTGATCATTTTCCCACAACTTTGAGCCATCAGCAAAATTGTATGCCACTAAGCGACCGTCGCTATTTGCCACATAGACGGCATTGCCATCCGCTGCAGGGCTAGTCAAACTGCTGGCATCTTCAGACCAACGCACTTGTTGCGATGCAAGGTCAACCATGGTCACTTGTCCTTGATAGCTCACCGTCACCATATTGCCGTTGACCACCACAGGACGACTGTCAATATCAATTAAACGTGCAATATCACCACGTCCTTCACTCACCGCAACACGACGCTGCCAACGTGGTACACCTGTAATCAAATCCAGCGCATAAACATAGGCATTGGCAGTTGCTACACCGACAGTACGGCTATCGAGCAAAGTTGGCATCGCATAACCACGCACACTCAGCGGTGCATTCGGCAAGTCAAACGTCCACACCATCTGTCCCGATGCAGCGTCATGGGTATACACCGTACCATCATTGGTAATGGTCACCACACGATTTTGCTCGATCAGCGATGGACTTAAAATCGAACCTGTTAGTTGTTGCGTCCACACGGTTTCACCCGTTTGTGCATTCAAGGCAATCAATTTACCTTGACGTGTACCGACCACAGCGATTCCGCTACCCACAGAAATTCCTGCGGTTAATTCTTTGCTTGGACGCACTTCCCAGAGACGTTTTTTGCCGTCATAGGCAGTCACTTCGCCATCTGGATCGACGCTATAAAACACATTATTGGCACGATCAAGCTGTAAATATAATGAGTCATGTTTTGGGCTAGACGAGACGCTACTCGAAAAAACTTGATTCAAACCTTGTGTGACTTGAATCTTTGGCAATGGGTTTGGTTTTGCCTCTTCGACTTTGATCCCACCTTTACTGGCACAGCCAATTAATGCTAACGAGAGAAGCGTTGCTGCAAAAGGAAGTTTGATCATATTTTTCATGTCTTAAGACTCACTCGCTGTATTGTCTGTGGCTGTGTTTTCTGTCGCAGCATTTGCATCAGAGTTTGCCGTATCTGCACCATTGTTCGGTGCAGATGCTGGCGCTGAAGTTTGAATTGGACTTTCAATTTCAGGATCTTCTACCATTACGCCAACATTTGCCAATTTAATTTGTAATAATTCACGAGGTTGCTTGCGTTCTAGCAAGACATCCCATGCTTTTTTGTAAGACTTTTGTGCCTCATCGATTTTTTTCTGCGCCACATAAATATCACCACGGGCTTCTTCAACCGTCGGTGTAAAACTTTCATTTTTCACCAATGCCAAGTATTTCAAGGCTTGATCCAATTGATTTTGCTCGATCTGAGTATAAGCAAGACGCAGATTAACAATGGCTTTTAAACCCTCATCATCGACTTTACTGCTTTGTGCTGCAGTGAGAATTTTGCTCGCTGTTTGATAATCTTTTTTGTCAAAGGCGAGTTTTGCCAAGACCAATTGTGATTGCAATGCTTGCGCGCTGTCTGGTGCCTCTTTGACGATAGCATTGGCATCGGCTTGCAATTTTTTGTAAGCGGCATCGTCAGCGCTGGCTTGTTCCTGCGCATTTAAAATTTGCTGATACTGCACGGTGCGATTTGCCGACTCGATGCTTTGTTTTTTGTGCCACCATTGCCAGCCAAAAAAAGCACACAATGCCAACAACACACCAATCACGATCGGCGAGCCATAGCGCCCCATAAAAGACTTGAGTTGTTCTTTCTGTTCTTCGTCAGTCATTGCAGCCATGAATCTGTCCTTTTCCCATCTGGGTTTACACCAAGCAAATGCGTGGTGATGTCAAAAAATTTAAATACCAAAAAATTTAGTTGCCAAAAACAGTCGATAAAAATGATGCCAGCTCAGCAATCGCTAGCTGTTGCTGTTCACCATTGCCCAGTTGCTTTAACAAAACCTGTTGATCTTGCCACTCACGCTCACCCAAAATCAAGGCGAATTTTGCACCTGATTGATCCGCCTTTTTCATTTGGCTTTTCATACTGCCTTGCGAACCCGTTTTCAGGCGAATCGTGCTGTGCGATTGCTCAAATTGATCACGCAACTGCTCAGCAAGTACCAAGGCTTTACCCTGATACGCAGGTTCCGCCAATAAGAACACATCACAATCCGTGGTTGATTCAGTGAGTTGCTGTTCGAGTAAAAGCAGTAAACGCTCCATCCCCATGGCAAAACCGACCGCAGGCACAGATTGATCCGCCTTGCCTTTGAGCTGTCCAACCAAGCCATCATAGCGACCACCCGCACAGACTGTGCCTTGCGAGCCAAGATGTGTGGTCGTCCATTCAAAAACGGTCTTGTTGTAATAATCTAAGCCACGCACCAGCTTTTGATTGATGACAAATTGAATGCCTGCATCGCTTAAATACTGTTTCAGCTGTTCGAAATGGTTCAAACTGTCTTCTTTTAAGAAGTCATGTAACTTCGGCGCATCGGCAATGATTTTTTGCGTCGACTCAATTTTTGAATCCAAAATCCGCAGAGGATTGGTGCTTAAACGACGCTGTGAATCTTCATCAAGTGCATCTTTGTGTTGCTCAAGATAAGCCACTAAAGCATTGCGATATTCAGTGCGCTCATCGACTTCACCCAAGGTATTCAGTTCAAGCTGTACTTTGTCCGCCACGCCCATACGTTGCCAGAGGCGTGCCGTCATCAAGATCACTTCAGCATCCATATCAGGTGTTGCCACGCCAAAAGTTTCTACACCAAACTGGTGGAACTGACGATAGCGTCCTTTCTGCGGCTTTTCATAGCGAAACATCGGGCCAACATACCAGACACGAGGGGTCGCACCACGTAGTAAATTATGCTCAAGCATCGCACGTACACAACCCGCCGTGCCTTCTGGACGCAAAGTCAACGACTCAGGAGGATTGCCCTTGTCCAGAAAAGTGTACATTTCTTTTTCGACAATATCAGTCGCATCACCGATTGAACGCTTAAAAAGGTTGGTTTGTTCAACGATCGGTAGACGAATTTGCTGATAGCCGTAGGCATCCATCAATGCCGACAAATGCCCTTCTAGCTTGCGCCAAGCAGGTGTTTGACTTGGCAAAATATCATTAAACCCTTTGATTGCGACGATTGAACTCATGATCTTTGATACACACTTTTTTTAAATACGATTTCAGTAAACGGTTTCAACTTCTACAAAATTTGCAGCCAGTGACTGATATTACTCAGAACTGGTACGGAGAATCTCTTTCGCTTTGGCCTCTTCTGCCACTTGAATGCGATGACGCACCATGCTTTCGATTTCATCGACCAATTGATCGGTATCAATCAAATGGCTCTTTTCACCATTTTGATAGACCAATGATCTTGGACTAGCACCGACCACACCGATATCCGCTTCTTTGGCTTCACCAGGTCCATTGACCTTACAACCAATTACCGAGACATCCATCGGCAGACGCACATCTTCTAAACGCTCTTCTAGCATTTGCATGACTTTGATCACGTTAAACTCTTGGCGTGAACAGCTCGGACAAGCAATAAAGTTAATGCCGTTGGAGCGCAAACCCAATGATTTTAAAATATCAAAACCAATTTTCACTTCATCTTCAGGTTCAGCTGCCAGCGAAATCCGCATGGTATCGCCAATGCCTTCGAGCAATAATCCGCCCAGTGCAATCGCTGATTTAACTGTACCTGTACGATAAATGCCTGCCTCGGTCACACCAAGATGCAATGGATTATCAATTTGTTTGGACAGCAAACGATAAGCATCCATAGTCAAAAACACATTGGATGCTTTGACACTGACTTTAAATTCATGGAAGTTTAAACGATCTAAGATATCGATATGACGCATTGCCGATTCAAGCAAGGCTTGACCTGTCGGCTCGCCATATTTTTTTTGCAAATCTTTTTCCAGTGAACCCGCATTGACGCCAATACGCATGGAAATATCGTGATGACGTGCTGCGGCAACCACTTCTCGGATTTTATCTTCTGAGCCAATATTGCCTGGATTGATGCGTAGACAATCCGCACCATGATCGGCAACCGCTAAAGCAATTTTATAATCAAAATGAATATCTGCAACCAATGGCACGTCGACTTGCTTACGAATTTTTCCGAAAGCCTCGGCAGCCTGCATGGTTGGTACAGAGACTCGGACAATATCCGCACCCGCATCAACACAACGGTTAATCTGTGCCACCGTGGCATCGACGTCACAAGTTTCAGTATTGGTCATGGTCTGCACAGAGATCGGCGCATCACCACCAACATAGACCGATCCGACACGGATTTTGCGTGTCGGACGTCGTTGAATCGGATTTTCAATCATGCCAAATTACCTTCTCTATTCGCTTCGCACTGTAATGGACAATGGGACAGATCCTGCTATTGTTCACGTTTAAGGTGACAATCTAAAGTCAGCAGAACCGCTGGCGTTGGTATAACTGGATAAACCAATATCTTCATTGTTCAGTTTCAGTTTGACCGCTTCTGCATCATCAAGCCGAATGCTAAAAGGCGCCTGACCAGATAATGTCAAACTTTCACTTTGGCGACCTTGTGCTAAGGTTTTGCCTGCGCCATCTTGAATCATGACTGAGGTTGGTCGACTAAAATCAAGCACCAATTGATCACCCGCAGTGCTGGTCGCACCCGCAGCTGTGGTCGCAGTCGCATTATCAAACTCGATCACTTCTACTGCATTATTTGCACCAGTTGCTGGCGCATCACTATGACGCTTACTTAACCAGTTGGATACCACTGACCACAATGCCCAAATCACTGCAATGACGATAATCGCAAGGATGAGTTTTTTCAGCCAGCCTTTAGCACCACGACGCTTACGACTTGAGAGCTTGCCCATGATTTTAATCGGTGAGTCTTTTAAAGCATGACTTGAGCTCAGCCCTGTATCACTGCTATAAATTTCATCGAACCGCTGGATCAATGCTGTCGCATCGGCATTGAGAAATTTCGCATAAGCACGATAATAGCCCTTGATAAACGGTGCTTCAGGCAAGGCGTTATAGTCGTCTTTTTCTAAGGCGATCAGTTGTTTTTCAGAGATTTTTAACTCATGTGCCACTTCTGCCAGTTCTTTACCGCGAGACATACGAATCTGACGCAAATATTCGCCAGGTCGCTGTGCGCTCCCAATGCTTAAAGGTGTGGATGGATTGCTTTTGGGAGTGTTCGTATCTATTTCCATACGGCCTCAGAACTGTGTTGTAACTCTAAATAACGTTTGTATTCTTGACTATCAGGGAACTGGGCACGTAGTTGATTGACCAACACTTTCATGCCCAAATCATCATTACGGGCACGTGCCAGACGTAGCCCAATCCACAACGCTCTCGCCCCTTGGTTGGTCTGCCCTGTATAGCGGACGTAATCTTCATACATTTGCCCCGCCAATGTAAAGCGTTGTTGAAAATAAAGCAATTCCGCCAGCTCCAATCGTGCAATCAATGAGTCACGATTGGCTTGCAAGGCTTGGGTAAATGCTTTTTCCGCATTGGCGGTGTCACCGACTTTTAGATAAGTCCGCCCAAGATTTTCCAGTGCAGCATAGCGCTGTTCATAGCCCAAAGTCGCCCCAGCGATTTTAAACTGGGCAATCGCTTCAGGATAACGATCCAGCAAATACAAATACGTGCCGTAGTTATTTCTTGCCTGCGCATTGCTCCCGTCAATCGAGACAGCACGCTTGAAGTAGTCCTCGGCTTTTTTCATATTGCTTGGACTGCCTTCTTGTTGCAACAAGACACCCATCATCAAATTGGCATCGACAGAACGGGAATTGGTTTCTAAGGCTTGATCAAGCTCTCGCTTGGCTTTGTCCAGCTCATTCGAGCGAATATATTCTGCCGCAAGTTGCGTGCGCAACTTCACTGCTTTCTCAGGATCTTTTTCACCGAGTTTTGACGCTGGTCCTGTGGTCACACAGGCTGACAATACGGCGACTAGACTGCCAAGCATCGCCATTTTTAACGCAATCTGACGTAAACGAGCAACATTCATCCAAGCAATGACCTCATTAATTGTGCCGTTGACCTGACATCTTCGGCATTAATCACTTTGTGTTCTTAAAATTTCATTGTGCTGACTGGCAACTTTCTGCTTCCATTTCTCAGCACGACGTGTGCGATCGGCAACCTGTCCCACCAACTGACCACAAGCTGCATCAATATCGTCGCCACGTGTCTGACGAATGGTACAGACAAAACCTGCATCTGACAAAGTTTTTTGAAATGCCATGATGCGATTACGGCTCGAACGTCCATATGGCGCATGCGGAAATGGATTGAACGGAATTAGATTGATTTTACTTGGTAAATCTTTGAGTAGCTTTAACAATTGCTGTGCATGTTCTGCTTTGTCATTGACGCCATCCAGCATCACATATTCCACCGTGATGTGCTTACGGCTACTTTCATTGCCATCTTTGGCGATATAGCGCTGACACGCTGCAATCAATTGCTCAAGCGGATATTTCTTATTAATCGGCACCAACTCATTACGCAGTGGATCATTTGGCGCATGCAGTGAAATCGCCAATGCCACATCAATGGTCTGTGCCAATTTATCAATCATCGGCACCACACCCGAAGTTGACAAAGTCACACGGCGCTTCGACATCCCGTAAGCAAAATCATCCAGCATCAATGACATCGACGCCACTACAGGATCAAAATTCAGCAGTGGCTCACCCATACCCATCATCACCACGTTGGTCACGGTACGAGTACGATCGCCGACAGGTACATCTTCCATATAAGATTGATTCGCCACCCAAAGCTGACCGATGATTTCCGCAGGAGTTAAATCACGTTGGAAGCCTTGTTTACCCGTTGAGCAAAATGAACAATCCAGCGCACAGCCGACTTGCGATGAAATACACAAGGTTTTACGTGCACCCGTTTTATCATCGGCAGGAATCAGCACTGTTTCGACTAACGAACCTTCTCCTTCGCCGACACGGAATACCCATTTCCGAGTACCATCTTTAGAATAGTGCCGATGTACCACTTCAGGTGCTTGAACTTCTGCAATATTGACCAGCTTCTCTCGAAGTTTGCCCGAAATATTGGTCATGTCTGCAAAATCAGTCACGCCAAACTGATGAATCCACTTCATCACCTGCCCTGCACGAAACTTCTTCTCGCCCATCTGCTCAAAAAAGGCTTCCAGCTCGGCTCGGGTCATGCCCAATAAATTGGCTTTTGAGGAGTTCGTTTGCACTGTTTTTGGCACAGCTTCTCCCTGCAAAGTCGCATCTTGCGCAAGCGTAGAAATGGATTGAGCTGTGTTCATGCAAAACCTGCCATGTAGAAATGAAGAAGCGACCCGAGGACGCTAAAGAAAATAGAGGGCGCAAATTATAGCGGTTTCTTGCCATTTCCCCTAGCAAAAAACACAAAAAAGCCAGATAAGTATAGCACCAATCTGGCTCTGCAACGATGAGATTTGTCAGCTAGGCACATGACTTAAAAGTGCATTGCCCTATTGCCGACTATCCTCAATCAGATTAACGCGTACGTGGCGCAATCTCGTCAGCATTGAAGAAATAAGCCACTTCACGCTCAGCAGATGCAACTGAGTCAGAACCGTGTGCCGCATTTTCGTCGATGCTTACAGCGAAGTCTGCACGGATTGTACCTGGTGCTGCTTCTTTCGGGTTTGTAGCACCCAAAATTTCACGGTGCGCAAGTACAGCATTTTCGCCTTCAAGTACAGAGACAACCACAGGACCTGAAGTCATGAATGCAACGAGGTCATTGAAGAAACCACGCTCTTTGTGCTCAGCATAAAAACCTTCTGCATCCGCTTGAGTAAGTTGCTTATATTTCATTGCAACTGGTTTAAGACCAGCTTTTTCGAAACGTGCAACGATGTCGCCGATGTGGTTTTTGCCTACAGCATCAGGTTTGATAATTGATAAAGTACGTTCAATCGCCATGAGTGGCTCCTTAAATGTTTAAGAACAATAAATAATGAAAACGAAAAATTTGGCGCATTATATACGAGCGACAGGCACAAGATATAGTGCCAATTGTCCTGATTTTGACTCAGCCTGTACTTTTTCGATCAAATACAGATGTACAATCGCCAAATTCAGAGAAATGAGTGAGTGACGCAATTAGCGTGCTTCATCGATCCATGCCATTTGAATGGCTTCTAAAATCCCTTCGCTAGATTTGTTTGGATCATCTTCAAACTCAGGCAACTCACAAATCCAACGGTGCAAATCGGTAAAACGGATATATTGCGGGTCAACATCAGGATGCGCCTCATAAAGCTCAATCGCAATATCCATCGAATCTGTCCAACGTAGTGCCATAGCGTACCCTTTATTTCTATTTACAAAGTCAATTTACGAGATCAATGCAGGCTACTTTAACAAAATTCGACACAGACGCAATGCCTATCCGACTTCAATCCAGTTTTTCACGATTTGTCTTTATGGTTTGATGGATTGACGAGCATGGCTTAAAGCACGACACCTAAGAACGGCGCACACCATAAACTCAGCATCGCCACCACAAAACCAATACTCGCCCCAACGATCACATCGGTTGGATAATGCAAGCCTAGAATCATCCGAGATAAGCCCACCAAAATGGTAAATGGCAACATGATCGCCAACAACATCGACTCGATACTTCCCAGCACGGTACACGCCAACACCGCATGCAAAGTATGCCCCGATGGAAAGCTAAAGTGATCCAGTGGGCGTTCACCCAAACTAATTACTTGATGCACCTGATAAGGGCGTGGACGTACCGTATGACGTTTTAAGAGTTTATAAATTAACGTCCCGATACTGCCTGCAAGGACAATGTAGATCACTTGGCTAAAGTACGCCAAACCATTCATGCCCCAGACGATGGCAAGCATGATGTACCAAAATGCACCATCACCAAGACGACTCACTACTTTAAAAAACTTTGCCACATAAGGATGTGACGACCAATGATTGAGGTAAACACAACCTCGTAAATCCCAATCCAGTATCGCTTTTTGCGCAATTTTCATCTTATTCATGCGACTGCTCCTTGATTGATCTGCTCGATAGTCATTGTGCGATCACGCTTTTATCGCACCCAATTTTACTTTCATCTATTTCTGCTTTACCTGTTTCTGCTGTACCTGTTTCGACTTAATCAACGCCGTCTTCATTTGTCTTGCAACTTTTAAACCAACGCATTCCATTCCCAAAACATTTCAAGGTATTCCGCTTCATCGCACCTTAAAACTGCACATACATAGTCGGTTTCTTGGCATATTGCAATAAGGCATCTTCAAAGTCTGCAACTGGTCGATCCCAACCACAATCACCCACTTTTTCACTGGCGATCTGTCCCATATGCGCCAAGTCTTTCAGCGATGGTAGATTCATTAACGTCTTTTGCCATGCTGCTTTATCCGCAAAAGGCAGCAACCAACCTGTCCGAGCCTGTTCAACCATCAACGCAGGTGCTGCATAATTATAGGCAAGCACTGGCAAGCCACTTGCCATCGCCTCTAACACCACATTGCCGAAGGTATCGACTTCACTAGCAAACAAGAACGCATCCGCACTGGCATAGCACATCGCTAAAGATTCACCGACTTGCTCGCCCATAAAAATCACATCAGGATATTGTTGCTGTAATTCTTCACGGATTGGACCATCACCGACCACCACCATTTTCAGCTTACGTTGCGGTTGATGCTTTTTTAGCGCATAAAAACTTTGCAGGATAAACGGTACTTCTTTTTCAGGAGAGACGCGTCCAACAGATAACAGTACCGTGGTATTTTCATCCGCCTGCCAACGATGACGCAAACCTGAACTGCGTAAGTTGTGATTAAAACGCTGATTGTCTACGCCACGCCCGATGATGCGCATCGGACAGCGCAGACCAAACTGATTCAGCACCTGCCGTGTATCTTCACTCGGCACAAGCGTGAGATCGGTTTGATTGTGAAACCATTTCAGATATTGGCGTACAGGTTTAACCAGAAATGCCATATCAAAATAACGGCTAAAATCATGAAAAGATGAATGAAATCCACTGGAAATCGGAATCTGACGTAGTTTGGCTTGATTGAGTGCCGCTAACCCCAGTGGGCCTTCGGTGACGATATGCACAATGTCCGCTTTAAACTGATCCAACGCCTGACCGATCTTGAAAATCTGTGGCCAACCAAATTGGAGCTGACTATACTTTGGAATCGACTGCGAACGTACCACGCACTCTTGATCGGGATAAAAGCTATGATTTTTTTCGCTTTGTTGTGGACGAATTAATAGAATTTTATGTCCACGACGTTGCAAACCTTTGGTTAATTGCATCACTGACAAGGACACACCATTGATCTCAGGTGGCCACGTTTCGGTGACGATGGCAATGCGTAATTTGCGGGCAGGTGAGCTCGACTCAGGCTGTTGTTTTTTGTTCTGTTGTAATTTTGCTTGTGCATAATCCAGCACGACTGCAGAGGAATTGTTCATTCAACTTCCGAATTAAGTTTTGTTATTTTGCGATATTAAGTATAAATTTTGACCATTTTATGATCAAATGATGACAGTTTTCTGACAAACATCTGCACCCCAACATTATATCTAAAGTGCATTCAAAGCATTTTAAAAACCAAATTTTAAACTTTAGCGCTTCAAGTTTTTTTGAATAACTCATTCTGTAACAGATTATATCTATTACATTTTTCCCACCAAGTAATACAGCATAAAAATTGCACTCTAGCGCTGATTTGCTAAGCTATTTATTAGCAACCGAGGTTTTATCAGATTCATTTTTTAGCGGTATAAACAACAAGGAAGCCAACATGTCAGATATTTTTGAGGTAAAAAGTCAGTTAGAAATCGACGGAAAAAATCACAGCTACTATAGCTTAGCCAAGCTGACCGAGCGATTTTCAAATATTCAAACCTTGCCCTATTGCATGAAAATCGTGCTCGAAAATCTACTTCGCAATGAAGATGATGGGCAAAGTGTTGGTAAAAATCATATTGAAGCAGTGGCGAATTGGGACGCCAATGCCGAGCCGAGCCAAGAAATTGCATTCATGCCTGCACGTGTGGTGTTGCAAGATTTTACGGGTGTGCCATCGGTGGTCGACTTGGCGGCGATGCGTGATGCGGTGGTCAAGCTCGGCGGTCGTGCCGAACAGATTAACCCCTTTATTCCCAGTGAGTTAGTCGTCGATCACTCGGTACAAGTTGATGTCTACGGACGTGAGGATGCGCTCGATTTAAATAAGCAAATCGAATTTCAGCGTAACCAAGAGCGGTATGAATTTTTACATTGGGGACGTCAAGCCTTTCAAAATTTCCAAGTCGTCCCGCCTGCTACAGGGATTGTGCATCAGGTCAATCTCGAATATCTCGCCCGTGTGGTGATGGCATCTGAGCAAGATGGCGAGCTGTACGCCTATCCTGATACGGTATTTGGTACAGACAGCCACACCACCATGATCAACGGGATTGGTGTCCTTGGTTGGGGCGTTGGCGGAATTGAAGCAGAAGCGGCGATGCTTGGACAACCCGCATCGATGCTGATTCCTCAAGTGGTCGGTTTTAATATTACGGGCAAACTCAATGAAGGCGTTACTGCCACCGATCTCGTGCTCCGTGTGACAGAAATGCTTCGAGCACATGGTGTGGTCGGCAAATTTGTCGAGTTTTACGGCGAAGGACTGCACAATATGGCGCTTGCAGACCGAGCGACCATTGCCAACATGGCACCAGAATACGGCGCAACCTGTGGTATTTTCCCGATTGATCAAGTTGCGCTTGATTATTTACGTTTATCAGGTCGTGATGAAACGCAAATTTCCTTGGTCGAGCAATACGCCAAAGCACAAGGTTTATGGCACGACGAAAGCTCTCCTACCGCAAAATATTCGAGCAATCTTGAGCTGGATTTAAGCACCGTTGTACCATCACTTGCGGGGCCAAAATTACCGCATCATCGCATTGCACTGTCTGATATGCATAGCAGATTCGTAGAGACATTGGGCGAGATGAGTAAATCCCGTCAAAGCAAAGATGATGAAGCTCGATTTGCCAGTGAAGGTGGTGAACAAGCCCAAGCACAGGACTTAACGGCGTCTCCGAACTCTGCAAAAAGTGCAGAAAAAAATGTGCTACAGCGCTTCTTCTCTAAGGTCACTTTAGACGATCAAGAGTTTGAGCTCAAAGACGGCTCGGTGGTCATTGCTGCAATCACTTCATGTACCAACACATCCAATCCTGCGGTGATGATTGGTGCGGGCTTAGTCGCCCAAAACGCCGCAAAACTCGGCTTGAAAGCCAAACCATGGGTGAAAACTTCTCTTGCACCAGGCTCCAAAGTCGTCACAGATTATTTAGAAAAAACCGATTTAATGAATGCACTCGAAGCAGTTGGATTCTATCTGGTAGGTTATGGCTGTACCACTTGTATTGGTAACTCAGGGCCACTGCTGGACGAGATTGAACAAGGTATCGAAGAAAATGATCTGGTCGTGGCATCAGTGCTTTCAGGTAACCGTAACTTCGAAGGGCGAATTCACTCGCATGTCAAAACCAACTATCTTGCCTCACCGCCATTAGTGGTTGCTTATGCACTAGCAGGCACAGTCGACATTGACTTGACCCATGATCCGATTGGGCAAGATCAAGATGGTAAAGATATTTTCTTAAAAGACATCTGGCCAAGCAGTGCACAAATCGATGAATTGATTGCCAATAATATCGATGCCGATATGTTTCACAAAAATTATGGCGAAGTCTTCCAAGGTAGCGAGGAATGGAATGCGATCAGCTCACCTGACTCAGAGCTTTATCAGTGGAATGAAGAATCAACCTATATCAAAAATCCGCCATTTTTTGATGGCATGAACATGGAAGCCGAAGGTGTGCCAGATATTGAGCAGGCACGCATTTTGGGATTATTTGGCGACTCGATTACCACCGATCACATCTCACCTGCGGGTAGCATCGAGCCTGACTCTCCTGCTGGATTGTATTTACAAAGCCGTGGCGTCCTTGAGCAAGATTTTAATAGTTACGGCTCACGTCGTGGTAATGATGCGGTGATGACACGAGGGACTTTTGCCAATATTCGTATCAAAAACTTGATGATGAATGGCGAAGAAGGCGGTAATACCCTGTATTTCAATGCGGATCAAGCCAACTTAGCCGACGGCGAGAAAATGTCAATTTATGATGCTGCCATGAAATATAAAGATCAAAATCGTACATTGGTGGTACTTGGCGGTGAACAGTATGGCACAGGTTCAAGTCGTGACTGGGCTGCAAAAGGAACGATTCTACTCGGTGTCAAAGCCGTGCTCGCACAATCTTTCGAACGAATTCATCGTTCAAACTTGGTCGGCATGGGGGTATTACCACTGACCTTCAAAGAGGGTGAGTCAATTCAGAGTCATAATCTTGATGGGTCTGAAGTGCTTTCCATCACAGGACTAGACAATGGTGAAAGTAAAGTCGCCACAGTCACCGCATTACGTGCTGACGGATCAAGTGAATCATTCGAGGTAAATGTGATGCTCCAAACGCCGAAGGAACGTGAATATGTCCGTCATGGCGGCGTATTGCACTATGTACTTCGACAATTAGCCAGCAAAGCCTAAGGTACTAATTTATATTTAGTACCCAAAAAAAACAGCCACGATCATGTGGCTGTTTCTCTAGGAAACAACTAAAATATTGCAATCACTACTACCCAAATTAGCTTAATATCAGAAATGAATAAAAACTATAGAATAGAAGAAATTCAAACTAAACCTCCTACTTGGTATAAAACTTATTGGACTTACTACCAAAATATCAGACATGAAGTTTTGCCAATAGATAAAACACAACATACCAATTCGACTGATTTAGGTAGTTTTTGGGAAATCATGCCATTATTGATGCCTAATCATTTTGAAAGCTATGCGATTGTACTTCATCAGCACTCAGATGCTGATACTGATCGAGCTCTGCCTAAAACACAAAGATACTCTCGTCAAGAAATCTATGCAAAATTAAATATCCCTTACTTATCTGAGGATATTTACGATTTGGATTCATATGCACTAGCCGATTCCAAATTGTGGAAAAGTGAGTTGCGAGAAGAACTTTTCACATCACTTTTACAGCTAAATGGAGATTGTCATCCAAAACAATATGATTTTATAGTAAATATTATTTCCACATTAGAATTGAATACAGAAGTCTTCTATCACTATGACTTGCTAAAAGTTTTAGATAACTCTATATATCAAGAAAATGATAAAATGTTTTTTGGTGAATTATTGCAATATTCTAACCTAGTAAAAGCAACCAATATCGCATGTCAACCGACTGCAATATTTGCAAAAGATTCTAATTGGGCAATGATTACGGACTATGATCTACCCTATACATTTATTGGAGGAAAGCTGAGTTTAATCAAAAAACTCATCAATACACAATATGATATTTATGGGATTAGTCCTAGATTTAAAATAATCACTCACTGATTCTGCTTAGCAAAACGATTTACTTACTGATCGCCATAATGTTGTCGTTTCCGTTTGATTAAGTTTATTGAAATTTCACAGATTTTAAAAGCTACTAGAAATGGTCACTACGTTTGGTTAACTCAACCCCATCGACAACCATTTTCCAACGCCCGTCCTCCTGATAAGGCGGTTTTGACACGACAAAAGTCGTCGCCACAGGACCAATACCCACCACAAAATTATCACCATCAAAAGATTTTAACGGTCCTTTAATTGATTTGTCCGCCCCACCTTGCTGTCGATAATAAGCAACACTACCATCTTGTGTGATGCGTAAAGACATCGCCAAACCATGCCACTCACCGACGTAGTTTAATTTATCTTGTGGCAGAGGTTTAGCGCATGCAACCAGCAGAGAAAAAACACATCCAACAATAAATAATTTAATCATTTTCATATCAACAGCTCCGTTCTGTAGTAATTTCATTATGCGACCAAACAATACCTACAACAAAAGTACCTGTGATTCGTAGCAAAAACATTCTGTGCTATCGAATACAACTCAAAAACATATTGAAAAACAGATTAAAATCACACGCCTGTTTTATCATTTTGAATGATTTTAACCAATTGCAATTTTTTCATGTATGCATTCACCTCAACCAGCTGATAGTCCGCAACAACCTTAAACCTCGACTCAGACTCATACTCCCCCTCATATGATATGCGATACTGATCATTTTTCATTGGGCGCCAAGATCCACTACGGAGATGAAAAGCGCCAATACCGCAATCTAATGGTGCAGTATCGTCCAAAACAACTGTATCCATGCTAAGTAATCCCTGTGGATGAAAAATAGCTTGAAAACTACTTACAGCATTGGGAAATGGTTTAATATTTAACTCAAAAGCAACCCCATTTTCTAACTCCTGATAGAAGTCACCAACAAAATATTCTCCGATCAAAGGATCATCTGCAGTATATTGCTCAAAATGAGGCGCTTTACTGAAAAAACCACCACCCTGTTGCTGATTACAGTCAACAGTGCATAGCATGATAAATATACAGATTATTAATTTACTCATTGAAATGTAAATCCAAGAAAATTTTAATTATTATTGCTATAAAACTGACCAAAGTATGTAGTACTTATAAAATATTCTGATTTTGAAATTTTCTGCAATAAAGAAAGCCCCCACCTTTTAGGTGAGGGCTTTGGAATTAAAAGCTGGCGATGACTTACTCTCACATGGGTAACCCCACACTACCATCAGCGCTAAGTGGTTTCACTTCTGAGTTCGGGAAGGGATCAGGTG
>NZ_FMYK01000001.1 GCF_900096915.1 Acinetobacter marinus | reverse complement strand
CACCTGATCCCTTCCCGAACTCAGAAGTGAAACCACTTAGCGCTGATGGTAGTGTGGGGTTACCCATGTGAGAGTAAGTCATCGCCAGCTTTTAAATCCAAAGCCCTCACCTAAAAGGTGGGGGCTTTTTTTATTGTGTGCGATTTTGTTAGAATAAAATTCGTACATGATTTGCCATAAAGAACAGCGTTATTCCCGTATCAGCTGTCTGGTATTTATGAAGAAAAATCCTCACTCACTTAGATTTTAAAGAAACCAAAGATGAAATGGATCTTAGTTCAAAGTTTTTCTTTTCCTTGTGAGGCGCAAATTGCCAAATCGCAATTGTATGCTGTTGGTATTAATTCTCGGATTGAAAATGAACATACCATTAATATGGATTGGTTGTATTCTAATGCATTAGGTGGTGTGAGATTGCTCGTTTTGGAGCGTGATTTTGAAGACGCTAAGAAATTACTGGAGCAAGATTTTAGCGATGCTGTAGATGAAGTCTTTGTAGAGGAGAAAATACGTTGTCCGCAGTGTCAAAGCCAGCATATTGTTTCCCACACTCACGGGAAAAGAGTGGCTTATCTTTTATTTATGCTTTTAGGTTTTCCCTTGTCTAAAGTAGAACATGGTTATCTTTGCCAATCGTGTCATCATTTTTTTAAACTTTAATTTGATTTTGATCGAATTGACCAAGAATGTTGTCAAATCAGCACTTTGGCATCTTCGGTTTTTCTGTTAGAGTCTTGCAAGAGATTGAATCGCACATGATGTGCTGTAAATTTCGATAATGATTGCGTTTAATGAAATGCTTTAGGGATAAAGCGGGGATAAAAAAAGTGAATAAATTTTTCTTGACGCTTTGTGCGTTGTTTAGTTTTGGACATGCGTATGCGGTAGACCTATTACCTGATGCCAAACTTGCGGAGTCTGCACCAACCTTAAAAAAAGGCTATGTCGGAGCGGGGATCAGTCAGCAATTATTGCATGGGAATTTCGAGTGGGTTAACCCCTATGGTATTGCCTATGCAAAAGCAGGTGTCTTTATCAATGATGATCATGAGGCGGGTGGACAGATCGGCTTTCGATTTCCGTATCATTTTACAGGCACGGATCAGAATGGTTACTACTTCGGGGTTTATGCGGGACATTTGGAAAGTATCGAGCTGGATAGTGAGGCGCATACTCGCTTAGGTGTGGGCGTAGATTTGGCGTATGTGATGTTGAATGCGAATCGGATTAGCACCATCAGTGTTGGGATTGGGGCTGCGGAGAAAGTGGAAGGGCAGTATGGTGGTGAGAAAGAGACCGAACCACAATTACAATTTGCCTATAGCTTAAGTTTTGGGGTTTTCTAAAATCATGAATGGCTGTAATTCTAAGAATATTTTGATTGTGAGTGGTTGATGTTAGCGCAGATTGCCCAGCTTTGGCAGGAATTTAGTAGTCGTCCAGATTTTTGGGCGATTTTGAGCATTGTCCCCGTGACTGCATTTGTGACGTGGGCACATGTATGGATGGCGCTGAAAATGGTGTTTTATCCGATTCATTTTTGGGGCTTCCATCTCGGCCCTTTGCCTGTGGGCTGGCAAGGGATTGTGCCACGTAAAGCGGGGCGGATTTCAGGCATTATTACTGACAATACGCTATCGAAGCTCGGTTCTTTGCGGGAGTTTCTTGAGGCGATGGATCCTGAGGAAATGGCTCGGATCATCGGCGAGCAAGTAGGGCATGAGTTGGATCACTTGATTGATGAAGTGATGATGGAACGTCGTGCTGTACTTTGGGAAAACCTACCTTATGCGATTAAACGGCGTATTTATGCGCAGGCGCATCAGCAGTTACCGAATGTGATGAAAGATTTGGTCACGGAGCTGACCTATAATGTCGAAAATCTCGTCGATATGCGCAGTATGGTGGTCAACCAAATGGAAAATGACCGCCAGCTGATGGTGAAAATGTTCCTGAAAGTCGGTCAAAAGGAAATTAATTTTATCTGGCATATTAGTGCATTGATTGGTGCATTTTTTGGTATTTTTCAAATGTTTGTTTATGTCTTTGTACCTGAACATTGGACAGTGCCATTTTTTGCGGCGATTTGGGGATTTCTGACCAACTGGATTGCGATTTGGATGGTGTTTAATCCGATCAATCCTCATCCTCTAAAATTTCCGCAATTATTCAAACGTACAGACGGTTTGAAATTTCCGTGGATTCGTCCTGTGATGCCTCGTATTGGCACCTATAATTTTCAAGGTGCATTTATGAAGCGTCAGGACGAGGTGTCGATTGTTTTTTCGGAAGTGGTGACGGCGGATTTAATTACTTTGAAGTCGATCATGACGGAAATGATGTACGGCAAGCGTAATCTGAAAACTCGCCGAATTATCAAACGCCATGTTAATGAAATGATGGAAACGCCTTTGGTGCGTACTTCCTTACAATTGGCGATTGGTCCTACAGAATATGCCAAACTAAAGTCTGACTTGATTGATCGTTCGATCGAACTTACGATGGTTCCTGTGAGTGATCCTGCGTTTAATGCGAGTCGGGCGAAAAAGATTTTTACCATGTTTCGAGATCGGATCCGACTATTAACCCCGCACGAGTTTCAAAATTTGTTGCGTCCAGCATTTCATGAGGACGAGTGGATTTTAATTGTGCTCGGTGGCGTCACGGGTTTTGGTGCGGGTTTGATTCACTTATTTGTGGCATTTTTATAGGCTTCGAGCTAAACTAGCCACAATTAAAAAATTTGAATTTCGTCAATTCAGTGTTCAATATTTGATAATTGTTTGATTTAATTTTATTGTTATGAGGATGTTTATGATGCGCATTATTTTATTAGGACCACCTGGAGCAGGTAAAGGTACGCAAGCTCAGCTGATCTGTAAGCGCTATAATGTCCCACAAATTTCAACTGGTGATATGCTGCGTGCAGCAATCCGTGAAGGTACAGAACTTGGTAAACAAGCACAGTCTGTCATGGAAAATGGTGGGTTAGTTTCTGATGAGTTAATCATCGGTTTGGTCAAAGAACGCATTGCTCAGCCAGACTGCGAAAATGGCTGTATTTTTGATGGTTTCCCACGCACGATTCCACAAGCAGAAGCCCTTGCCAGTGAAGGCATTCACATTGATCACGTGATTGAAATCCGCGTACCTGATGAAGAAATCGTGAAACGTCTTTCTGGTCGTCGTCAGCACCCTGCCTCTGGTCGTGTTTATCATATCGTGTATAACCCACCAAAAGTGGAAGGTAAAGATGATGAAACAGGTGAAGATTTGGTACAACGTCCAGACGATCAAGAGCAAACCATTCGTAAACGTCTAGCGTCTTATCATGCGGAAACAGAACAGTTGGTTGGCTTCTATCAAGAGCGTGCTGGCAAAGAAGAAAATTCGGCGACTTATGATCAAATCAACGGTTTAGATCCAATCGAAAAAGTCCAAGAAAACCTATTTGCGATCTTAGATAAAGAAAACTAATCGCCAATAGGTGCAAAAAGCTCTATCATCAGATAGAGCTTTTTTATTTTAAGAGCTTTTTTATTTGAAGTTTGCAATATTGGTCATTCGGCAATATTGTAATGTTAGACAGGAATTAGGAAATTGGCATGAAATTTATGATTATCTTATTATTGCTCGTGTCCATTGTGATCTTAATTGGTTTATTTATCATGAGTGCACGTTTGCTCAAACATGCAAAACAACAGGATGAAAATGCTACACATCAAGCGCTAAATCCGAAATCAAAACAGCGTCAGAAGTGATTTCTTGGGTATAAATAAGTCCTTGTGAAAGGATATTATGCTGCGAGTTTTAAAAACAGTTTGATTTGCATAAAGCGTTGTTTATTGGTTTGAGATTAACTTTGCGATAAATGGTAAATTATTGTTAAGTATTTAAATTTTAAAATAAAAAACTAAAAATAAATGCCCATCTTTGCTTGTCAGCACAAAAAAGTGGTGGCAGAAGCTGACTTTTTCAGCATAATATGAATGGTGTGAACTGGCTGGCAAGGTCGCTGAGTTGGTTTGTGCGATGTAAAGATGTAAAAGTGATGTAATACAAAAATAAGCATCAAGTAGGACGCAATAAAGATGCATGACGCATCGAGATAGGATGAGCTGATGATCAAGCGCACAACCGATTTATTTCAATTCTCTGCAATTGGTTTTGCAGTCTATGTTGCGATGTGTTCCAACGTATTTGCTCTTGAAAAATTAGAAGAAGAAGAGCTTGCTGCGTCAACGGGCGAGGGTATTGCCTTAATTCCACAAGAATTTTCTATGCGTTTCAATGGTGCGGATGATACAGGCATAGGTACGCTTGATACAGGTTATGTGCGTTTAATCCCTGTTGGTCCTGTGACTGCTGAAGCAAAAGCAGATGGTTTTGAAAAGGCCGATGTCTATCTTTATGGTTTTTCGATTTCACAATCTAATGCAGATTATGGCGAAAATCGCACCGCTGATGATTGGGGTACTCCGTTCGGTCGAGCCATCACATCGTGGGGCAGTGCCAATAATCCGTGGTTGATTAAGACCGTTACTGCAACAGATGTGGCAAATTTTGCAGGTGATACCAATAATACCGTGCCTTATATCAGCCTCGAAGCGCCACTTTATGAGGCGAATGTCAGCCAATCGGATGCTCAGTCTGCCTATAATTTAAAAATGAATATGTGGATGGATGCCTATCAACGTGATTCTAATGTGGCTGAAGTTCTAAATACAGAAACAGGGTTAAGTAACCGTTTGCGTTTGAATTTTGCCTTTGATGGCTTTGGGATTAACGGTAGTAATTTAAAAATTTTTAGTACCTTAGATGGTGTGAATGCTGGCAATGTTGGGCAGGGCTTAGATCCATCGTATAACAAAACACTGGGTATGGCAGGCTTGATCCGAATTAACTCGGGCGATACCTCAAATCTGCGTGCCAAAGTGACGCAAGGTTCGGTGACTCGCTCAACCATTGTTAATAATGCGACCTTAGCCAGTAATTATTCGGGTGCTGATTTTAAAACTACCTATATGCCTCTAGTGAAAAATGGCTATGGCAATCAGCTTTGCGGTAGTTCAACCAATAATAATGGTAAGACCAGTAGCAATAACTCAGCACACTGCTTGACTCGTGAAGGGGTGAGAACCATCACCGCAACCGCAACTGCGACCAACAGTTGGTCGAAGCCTGATCAATTGCCAAGTGTACTCAAAATTGGCACACAAGAAATTGGTGATGCAGGCAGCTCTCCTGCCTTTGGTGGCAATGCGCCTGTGTTTAACTCAAGCAGTGCAACAGGAACGTCAGATGGGATTTATTTATATGGTTTAAATGCCAATATTGTCTTAGGTAGTTTGTCGCAACCACTTATTTTTAATACAGATGATGGCAGTAACTTTTCGATGGAATTGACTCGGATTCCAAACCAAGAAAATGTCTATAAAAAAATCTATACCGATTACTCTGGGCAAGATGCATCTTATCTCGGCTCGACTTGTAATGTACATCAATGTGGCACGACACAAAGCTATGGTGGTAAGGATTACCAAGGTTCAAATGCGACGCATAGCAGTATTACGATCGGTTCAACCGTCTATGACCCGACAACCAATACGCTGACGGCATATAACGGCGCCGAAGCGATCGGGATTTCCTTTGGAGAAATGGTGAATGCGACAGGGCTGACCGCAACGAATACGCAAAATTATCAACAATCCTATCAGAGCACACGTAGTTGTAATACCAACTGGTTAGGTAATTGCAATGGCGGTTGGGGAAACTGGGGCAACTGGCAACAAACAGCCAATACCAAATATACCCAAAATACCAATGGGCAAATTTATCAAACCATTTCCAATGTACCGTTAACCAATACCTTAAATGTCACACCAAAAAGTATCGGCAATAATTTGGGGTCGGCTGTGATCGATGGCGTGCTGATTCAACATCTCAAGTTTAGTACTACAGGTTTAAATTAAGGAGGGCGTGCCATGTATAAAAATTTAATGTTGAGCTTCGCCCTTGCAGGTTGTTCTGTTGCTTTTTCAGTACCCACTATGGCGGGACTTGAACAACTTGATGATGGGCAGTTACATCAAGTGGAAGCACAGGCAGGTGCGGATATTTCACTCAAACTCACCTTGAATCATACTGCAGATGCCATGTTCGATACCTCGGTCTGTCCACCAGATCAGTTGCAATATTGTCGGCTCGGGATTTCTTTGAATAACCGCTACCATGACGATAGTTTGGATACTATCGACCCGACCACGGGTGTCCGTACGGCATCAACTACGGGGCGCAAAGAATGGTTGGTCTTTAAAGGTATTCAAGGGACGATCAATATTCAAAAAATCATGCTGGATGGTGCTGATGTGGCATTTACTAACGGTGCAAGCACCACAGTGAAAGCCGCAATACAGCTTGGCTTTGATGAGAAATTACCGATTCAGATCCGCAATTTTGGTTTTCAATCATTGTCTTTGGAGCGTGATGATGGTTCAAACGAGCAAGGACCGGGCTATTTACATACCGCACAATATACTGCAGCAGATGGTGCATTTGATGCGAATAATCCGCTGACGGGCAGTGCACGTGAACGAGGATTTATCGGCATGAATGTGCATGGCAATCTTGCAATTGGTGGCAATATTAAAATTTTTGGCTGCGATGGACACGCACGCTGTTAAATTTTAGTCAAAAATAAGGGATTCCATCATGAAAACAAAAAATCTAAAACAGTCTAATATTCGTCAATTTCGCAGTCGCCGAGCTTTTGTGCTGAGCGCTTTAGTGAGCAGTCTGATGCTAGTACAGCACACGGCGTATGCCTTACAAGCCTTAGAAGAAAGTGATCTGCGCAAAATCGATGGTCAAGACGGCATTGCTTTGCAAACTGAATATGCTCAGATTGAGATTGATCAGTTGTACTGGGAAGATCAAGCAGGCACCGCATCCAATACAGAGCAGTCTTTACGAGCTGTTGCCAATGATGTGAAAATCCAAAAAAATCCCAATTATCAATCAGGGAATTATTCGCTCGGTACGAGTTATGAAATAGATACGGGTGCCGATACCAATGGTGCGACTGGGCTAAGTTTAAAAATTACTGCACAACCATCGACAGTTTCCATTCGAAATTTCCAGCTGTGTGCACAAACACCGAGTGTAGATTGTAATGCCAGTTTTGGTAATTTCGCCATGCAAACAGGCTCTCCGCTACAGATCGCTTTGGTCACCACAGATGGATTATTTAACAGGAATGCTCAAGCTGAGCTGAAGCTCGGACTACAAAATATCAATATTTATACTGGACTCGCCACAGCTGTTGCTGATCAGTACAACCAATTGATTTTAAAAAATACCAATTTTAATTTTTATGGCAAAGGCGTTGCTTATATCGATGATGCGGAAGGATTTGTACTGAATACCAATGTTGGTAACAGCACAGCATCAATGACACAAGCCCCTGATGCAAACCATGGCTATGTCGATTTTGAACGGGTTACCGATCCTGACCAGACAGGTGCGTCCACAGGCACTTATGCGGGTACCAGCTCAGGAATTAATTTAGAGTTCATGACCAAAGCCAATGCAGTGGTTGATGCCAATACACCTGTCTACTCTACAGACAATGCCAAAGGTCTGATACGTGTCGGCGCCAGTGGTCGTATTGTCAATGGTGAAGTGCAAGTGCGTGGTGTGAATGCCAATGGCTTGGGTGCAACTGATAATGTACTTGGTTTTGCAAGTCGTGCTGATCAATCTGCGCCGAATGCAACAGGCGCAAATGCAACCATTATTGGTTCCTCTGGCATTGGTATGCGCATTCGTGGTGAGTTTACCGCTAGTGGTGACTCAATGCTGGGTGGTGATAACTCGAAAGCAACTACACTGGAAATCGGTGGTGCGGGTAGCAATACCTTTGGTTTTGAATTTGGCGAGCTGAAACCGTTGATTGCCAATTCTGATCAACGTGCTTATTTTGATAGTGGTAATGTCTATTTAAATATGGCAAATACCAAGCATTTGGCACTACCAGAAAATTACGTTCTGCAAAACTCACGCTTTGGGGGCACAAGCAACACTTATCTGACCAAGGCGAGCGATTATATTCAACAAATTCATAATTTGAGTGTCAATCCATATAGCTTGGTGTTGGCAGTGCGTGGTGCAGAATTTCAAGCCTTATCTAAACGTGGTCGCTTCACCTCAAGTAGTGGCGTGTCGACCGAGAACAGCATTGCTGCGGATAAAGGGTTAGATAACCGATGGGGCTTGGGTTTACCGTTTTATAATTTAAATGCCAATATGGCGATGTACTCAACAGAGTATTCAGGCGACGTATTTACGCTGGACAACGCCAGCAATCAAGTCACGAAAAGTACCGTCAATAACTCACAACGTCTTGGTTTTTCGTTGGCAATGAGCGTTGATGGAAAAAATACGGACGGTAGTAAAACCACGTCAATCTTGGTGATTGATGGTGGTGACCGTGATGGGAATAGCGCCAATGGCATTCAAGCCACAGACTATTATTTTGGATTGCGTAATATCGATATGCTGTTGAGCGGATCGGGCAGTGTCGGTTTTGAAAATGGCAATTTTAATATGAATTTGCCCAATTTATTAATGGTCATGGCGGCGGAAATCGCAGCAGGTTATCTACCAGGTGCGAAATATAAATCAACTGGGGCAGATGTGCCGCTGAACAATTTTAATTTACCTGATGATGTTTTACTGGGCTTAAAAGTCAAATTATTAGGTGATATGAATTTCGCCTTGATTCCAAACAATCAAATCTCGGCAAATCGAGGCAACCAGCTCTCCATCGTTGGTGAATATGACTTAACAGAAGGTACGATTCAGATCAGTGATTCAATCGATGGCTCAATGATCGGATTTGATAATATGTCTGGTTTGGTACGATTTAATAATGCGATCGAAGTGAATAAAGACAATGTCGGATTCAACTATAGCTTTGATTTTAACCCGAACCGCAATGCCGCAGATGTCTTTCGGGTAAAAGATCTAAACTTTTATCCACCACTGGGTGCCAGTAATAACCGTGGTCAACGTCTTGGTGAAATGGTCATGACAGGTGGACGACTTGGTGTAGAAATGAGTATTACCCCTCGAAATTAGTTCGATCGTGGATGCTAGAGAATAGCACTTCAGCAAATTGAAATTTGAATCGATGGATATCGACATGAAAGGAATGCAAAACGTGGTATTAGGATGATGCAGATGAAAAAAATATTTCAGATCACAGCAATCACCAGTTGCATAATGGCTTTTGCAGCACAAAGTATTGCGCAAACTGGTCTACAAGCGCTGACAGACCAAGAGCTTTCACAAGCTGAAGGTCAGGCATTGTTAAATCTAGGTTACACCGAGCCAACGGGTGCCAAAGGCAGTGTGTCGGATTTTGGCTTTTATAAGCTCGGTTTAGAAGGCGAGCTTGAGATCAATGCCAATATCCGAAATCTTCAGCTCGGTTGTGGCGGGGTAAATGGTGCAGGTGGCTGTGATATTGATATGGAAAATGTTGCACTGAGTGGATTGCCTGACTCTTATGCCGCAGATGGCACACCGCAATGGGACAATGGTCGTCCCTCAAGTAGTGCGAAAATCACCAATCCATTTATTGAGTTTGCGATACGCAATCCGACCTCATCTGCACTTCGAGAAGTTTCAGGCATACGCTTGAGCGCAGAGCAAATCAGTGGACTACTGACTGCTGGCGTGGAAAATCTAGGTGCGGGACAAACTACGACAGATGGTATTAAATCCTTTAGTGGTTATCTCCAAGTGGCAGATACCCCAGTAAGTTCTAAAACAGAAGCAGCGGTTTTTGGTAAAACTTATGATCAAATGATCTATGCACAAGTTCATACTCTTGTAGGTGACTCATCGGTATTCTCCAATATTCAACAAATGAATGGTGGCACGGCAGCACCTTCTGGAACCCATTGGGGAACCAATGTTGCAGAGCAAGCAGTTAACTTCATTTTTCCGCAAACCACGATTCAGGGTAATCGTATGTCACAGCTGAATCTGGTTGTGGAAGGTGTGCCAATTAACCCGATTGCGATTGCTGCGGGAGATGGTGCGTTGTATATGCGCTTGACCGATAATATTTTGACGGTGAATAACTCGACATTCTATATGGGTGAAGAAGGCAGTAATTCATGGACGGTAAAAGATTGTGCAGTTTCAGCATCAGCAGCCTCTTGTGGTCTCAGTACAGTGCAAAAAACATGGAATGATAACTTGCGTAATGCGGGTATCGCCGTTGGGCAAATGGGCTGTCTAAATAGTAGCAATGCCTATGATCAAGGTGCATGTACTTATATTACCAATCTGAAAGCCAATGTAACGGTCAAACAGAATTTCAATCTCGTACATAATCTGCCAATTGAATCAGGTGGGTACCTTTCTTTGCAAAAAGAAAGTATTCATTGGCCTGGCGCAAATAGCGATGATATCGCCCAAACGGGTTGGTGGATGTCATTTCAAGATCCTTTGAATTTTGGCGCATTAAATCCAACCCAAGCGATTTCGATGCAAGATGTCTTACCACAAATTGCTACACTGATTACGGACTATATGGCGACACCTGAGGGGCGTATTGATCTTGGTATTGGCGATGCTTTAGGTCAACTCTTTGGTCTACCACTCTATAAGCCATTAGGTAACATTGATGTGGCAGGGAAACCTGCGGTATTGACCTTGGAGAATCTACCACTGGATAACCATCAAGCTGTAGTATCGAACTGCTGGGGGAAT
Source organism: Acinetobacter marinus (assembly GCF_900096915.1). Lineage (GTDB taxonomy): Bacteria > Pseudomonadota > Gammaproteobacteria > Pseudomonadales > Moraxellaceae > Acinetobacter > Acinetobacter marinus. The sequence goes on along the minus strand of NZ_FMYK01000001.1, from coordinate 762,709 downwards.
TTAAAGTTCTGTTAAATTGTGATTCAGTCAAATTAGACTTGTAAGATAAAGCCGAGAATCATCTCGGCTTTTTCATTGCATGAGGTATTTAACTAGGTTAGAAGAAGCCTGCAGGTTTGGTTGAATAACTCACTAACAAGTTTTTGGTTTGTTGGTAATGATCAAGCATCATGCGATGGTTTTCACGTCCGATCCCTGATTTTTTATAACCGCCAAATGCCGCATGGGCAGGATAGATGTGATAGCAGTTGGTCCAAACACGACCTGCTTGGATTGCACGCCCAGCACGATAAGCAGTATTGCCACTACGTGCCCAGACACCTGCGCCTAAACCATAAATAGTATCATTGGCGATCTTCATCGCATCATCGAAATCTTTGAACGTGGCGACTGATAGTACAGGACCAAAAATTTCTTCTTGGAAAATTTTCATGCTGTTATTGCCTTTGAAGATGGTTGGCTCGATATAAAAACCAGTACCGACTTCGTTACGTGCTTCACCACCAGTCAAAATCTGTGCACCTTCTTCTCGACCTGTATTGATACAACCCAAGATTTTATCTTGTTGCTCTTGCGAAGCCTGTGCACCAATCATGGTGTCGGTATCCAGCGGATGACCAGTTTTAATACGTTTTACCCGCTCGACAGCCAGCTCAAGGAATTGATCTGCAATACTTTCTTGTACCAAAGCTCGAGATGGACAAGTACAAATTTCACCTTGGTTCAGCGCAAACATGGCAAAACCTTCGAGTGCCTTATCCAGATAGTCGTCTTGCTGATCCATAATGTCGGCAAAGAACACATTCGGTGATTTACCGCCAAGTTCAAGCGTCACAGGAATGATATTTTCAGTCGCATATTGCATGATCAACTGACCAACTTGGGTCGATCCTGTGAATGCAATTTTGGCAATGCGGGAATTGGTGGCAAGAGGACGACCTACTTCAGCACCATAACCATTGACGATATTGAGCACACCTTCTGGCAGTAAATCTTGGATTAATTCCACCAAGACCAAAATACTAACAGGCGTCTGCTCAGCAGGCTTGAGCACGATGCAGTTACCCGCTGCAAGTGCAGGTGCAAGTTTCCAAGCTGCCATGAGAATTGGGAAATTCCACGGAATGATCTGTCCGACTACGCCAAGCGGCTCATGGAAATGATAGGCAATGGTATCTTCGTCAATCTCAGAAATACCGCCTTCTTGGGCACGGATACAACCTGCAAAATAGCGGAAATGATCGATTGCTAATGGAATATCTGCAGCCAGCGTTTCACGAATGGGCTTACCATTGTCCCAAGTTTCTGCAACTGCAAGCACTTCTAAACTTTGCTCAAGACGATCGGCAATTTTTAATAAGAGATTAGAACGTGTGGTCGGTGAGGTGCTGTTCCACTGCGCTTTGGCAGCATGTGCAGCATCTAAAGCAAGTTCAATATCTTCAGCACTGGAGCGGGGTACACGGGTAAAGACTTCACCGTTCACTGGAGAGATATTGTCAAAATATTCTCCTTTGACTGGTGCAACCCATTTGCCACCGATAAAATTTTCATATTGTTTTTTAAACTGGATTTTAGAGCCATCTGTGTTTGGGTCTGCATAACGCATAATTCACATCCTTTTGACTAAAGTTCATTGTATATCTTCTATGATCGCTCCTATACTGTATATACGGCTTTCGATGTAGAGATACAGTGGATCACTGAACTAGCCTAAGCAATCTTAGGTAGGGAAAAGGTAGGAATAGATTCGGTCAATCTGTAGGACGATCACATGTCACTCAAAAAAGAGTTAAATCAACGACGTAGAGATATTGAAAAATTAAAAAATCAATGTTTACAGACCACTATTGATGGTCATATTGAAAATGGTTCGATCCAGTATTCATGGCAACGCTCCACCAAAGCACAAATCGCAAGTGATCTGACGGCTGCCCCCTTAGCAAAAGTGTCAGAAAATGTGTCGATACTCGATAAAGCGCTGGAGCAATGTGATTCGCAATTAAAAGACATCGCCCATCAGTCATCAATGGTGCTGGCAGTGGCAGATCAATCCACGCAAATCCGTTGGGTTGAAGCCAGTCGACATATGCAAGGCGCCTCAGAAAATGTCCATTTTGTGCAAGGCGGGCAATGGGGCGAGGACGTGGTTGGCACAAATGCCTTGGCGTTGTCGCTATATACAGGAAAATCCAGTTGTGTCTTTTCCAATGAGCACTACCTAGATGCGATCCAAGATTGGGTCTGCTATGCGGCACCGATCTATCATCCAAGTACAGGGCAAGTGGTTGGTGTGGTTGATTTGTCCACCACGTGGGATCAGCATAATCAATTGGGTATTTTGGCAGCGGAACGCTGTGCACAGATTGTGCAAGGTGCATTACAGCTTCAAAGTCAGCAGATTTTACAATTGACCTGTTCAGGTATCGCCAAAGCGCAATATCAGGGCAAGACGCTGAATCTCAGTCCACGCCAATTTGAAATCGTCTGTATTCTCACGTTGTGTAAGCAAGGCATGAATTTGGATCAACTTCACCAAGCATTGTATGGTGAGCGCAAAGTCAGCATGGGCACACTCAAGGCAGAAATGTCACAATTACGTGAAACCTTAGGTGGCATGTTGGGTTCACGTCCTTATCGGCTATTGCTTGATGTGCATGCCGATTTCTGTGAATTAGAACACGCCTTAGATGCGGGCAATATTCATGCGGCACTGCGACTCTATCAAGGCATCTTTTTGGCCCGGACGGAAAGTCCATTTTTGATTGCGTGGCGAGATTGCATTGAATCGAGAATGAGCGAGGTGATTTTTAAACTTGAAGATAAGGATTTGCTACTGAAACATTTGTCGCATTTTCCTGAAGCCATCGATGCTGTTGAGCGTTTGATGGAATTATTACCTGAGGATCATCCGATGCAACATACACTGTTGCGTTTTCATGGGTAGTAGTTTGAAGTAGATAAACATCGAAATTTTAAAGCGAAATATGATTGAATTAACGATTCTTTAGTTGGATTTCGTCGAGGGTTTCGTCTTAAAAAATCAATGATCATGCGATTGATAAAAAGCAACAAAAGTAAAAAGCAAAAAAAAAAGAATATTGAGGTTCAAATTCAATATTCTCTAAAGTTGGGAGAAGTATCTGAGGAAGATATTTCTTAAACGCATCATACAAATCTATCGAAATATGAACCACCTACCTTTTGCCAACTTTTATCGAATTGGTCATTTTTATGTGCAAATGTGCTGAGAAGTCGGGCGTAAGTGTCCAATTTTTTGGTGAGATCAGCTACAATCGTCGCCACCTGATCGTCAAACCTGTGTGAATTAAGCCAAAGCTATGAAACAAGATACCGCATTAAAACTACTCAAAGCTGGAGAAAATGTATTCCTCACAGGCTCCGCTGGCGCAGGGAAAACTTATACCTTAAATCAATATATTCAGTATCTTAAAGCTCGGAAAATCCCTGTGGCAATCACTGCATCGACAGGTATTGCCGCCACCCATATGAATGGTATGACGATCCATACATGGGCTGGGATTGGCATCAAAGATCAGCTCGCTGAAAATGATCTCAAACGCATGAAAGAGCGTAAATATTTGCGTGAGCATTTGGAAAAAGTACAAGTCTTAATCATTGATGAAATTTCCATGCTCCATGCCAAACAGTTCAATCTCGTCAATCAAGTATTGCAATATTTCAAAGGCTCAGCAGAGGTGTTTGGTGGCATTCAAGTGGTTGCATCGGGGGACTTTTTTCAGCTCCCACCTGTGGGTAAAAATGATGAGTTGAATCGAGATAAATTTGCCTTTATGTCTGAGGCTTGGGTGCAAGCTCAGTTTCGAGTGTGTTATCTCAGTGAACAGCATCGTCAGTCGGATAGTGTATTGGATCAAATCTTAAATGCAATCCGTCGCCAAGCGGTGAGTGATGCGCAGATTCAAACCCTGATCAATACCAAACATCAACAGCACGACACAGAGATCGTGACTCGTCTGTATACACATAATCTCGATGTCGATCGCATCAACGAACAACAGCTCGATACCATTAGTCAAAAGACGCATCGTTTTGATGCAGTGCTTGAAGGCAATGAAAAATTACTGGAAACCTTAAAATCTTCGGTGCGTTGCCCAGAGCAATTGATCTTGAAAAAAGGCGCAAAGGTGATGTTTGTCAAAAATAACTTCGATCTTGGCTATGTCAACGGCAGTATCGGCGAGGTGATTGGCTTTATCGAAGATGAAGAATTGGGCATGATGCCACAGGTTCGCCTCAATGATGGCTCGTCAATTGCGGTGGAAGCAGAAACATGGTCGATCGAAAATGAAGAGGGTAAAGTCCTTGCAAGTTTGACGCAAATTCCACTACGTTTGGCTTGGGCGATCACCATTCATAAAAGTCAGGGTATGACGCTAGAAAGTGCTGAAATTGATCTGGCACGGACTTTTGAAAATGGTCAGGGCTATGTGGCATTGTCACGGCTCAAGTCGATTGAAGGCTTAAAATTACTGGATTTCAATCCGCAGGCGTTGGTGCTAGATCGTTTGGCGGTGAAAGCGGATGCTCGTTTTAAAGAGCTGTCTGATGAAGCAGAGCAAAATTTTGCTGAGCTTGATTTGAGCAAACAGCATGAAGCCTTTATTCGCCGCACGGGTGGCATTACCAATCCGAATGAAATCGCTCGACTAGAGAAGAAGCTACAAGGTCAAAAGCGGAGCTATAGTAGTGATACGTTGGCAGAAACACAGGCGCTATATGAAGCGGATTACGATATTGAAGACATTGCTTCGGAGCGTCAACTGACCAAATCCACAGTGATTAATCATTTATCCAAACTTGCCAAAGCGGGCAGTATCGACGTCGAGCGGATTCGTCCTGAAGAAGATGAGTTAGAAAAAGTGCGCAAAGCCTATAAGAAAATCCAAAAGCGCAATCAAGTCGATGACCTGAACGATGATGGTAGTGTCAAGCTACGGCCACTGGTCAGTGAAACGGGTTTAGGATACGAGAAAGTGCGTGTGGCGCTGATCTTTGTTGCATGATTGCTGTATTGTGATCTTTGTCGCCTGATTTTTGTATGTGGTTTTAAAAAATGGCGTATCGTTAAGGTACGCCATTTTTCTGTAAAGTAAACTCGATATGAAACTTATCGAGGCTGTTGCTGAGGGATCGGTAAAAATTGCCCTGATTTACTATCTGGACGCTCGGCAATTTTTATGGTGATGTCGATCTGCTGATCGCCACGCACAATCACCGCAGGCACTTCTGTATTTGGCTTTTGACGACCAACATATGAAATCAATTGATTTGAGTTTTCAAAAGTTTGATCATTAATCGATAAGATAATATCGCCTTTTTGGATGCCAGCTTGATCTGCAGGACCATTTTTTAATACACCCATCACTTGTACGCCAGTTTTACTGTCAGTATTCAGTGGGTCTGCTTGATTTAAACCACGCACTTCGATACCGAGCCAACCACGCACCACACGCCCTTGCTCCAGAATCGAATCCAATACTTGCTGACAGATTTGCGCAGGAATGGCAAAACCGATGCCAAGCGAACCACCTGTACGTGAGAAAATCGCCGTATTGACGCCAATCAAATTGCCCGCAACATCAATCAGTGCGCCACCAGAGTTGCCTGGGTTAATCGCTGCATCAGTCTGAATAAAGTCTTCATAGGTATTGATGCCAAGTCCAGTACGTCCAGTCGCCGAGATAATGCCTTGTGTAACGGTTTGACCAACGCCGAATGGATTACCAATCGCCAAGACCACATCACCCACCGCATTGCCACTGAGTTTAAATGGCAACACAGGCAAATCATTCAGTTCGATTTTGATCACCGCCAGATCAGTCTCTGGGTCGGTACCGATCACCGTGGCTTTGGCTTTACGTCCATCATGCAGACCCACCACGATTTGTTCGGCTTGGGCGATGACGTGATTGTTGGTGAGGATGTAGCCATCAGGGCGAACAATCACCCCAGAGCCTAAGCTGTTTTGGTCTTCAGGTTGTAGCTGTTCAGGGATTTGATCGCCAAAGAATTCTCGTAAAAACTCTTCATTGATCGGCATACTTTGTTGCTGTGAGACTTTTTGTAGGGTGAAAATATTGACCACAGCAGGCGCAGCGACTTCCACAGCACCACTATAGGACACCACGCCACCCGTACGACTGGTATCGATCAAGGGTTTGACATTTTCGGCTGGCATCTTGACACCGTCGGCTGCCACAGGTGGTTTAGGGACTTGTAATTTTTGCCACGCAACAAAACCAACAATTACCACAACCAACAATAGCCATGGCAATACTACAAATAAACGGCGCACAGTGAGTTCCTCAATGTCTCAAAAAGATCAAAATCGATACGGCGATGAAGCGTTGAAATATCAACAATTCTTAGATAAAACTTTGATTATTTTAGAACAAATCAAAAAGTGTTCACATCGGCTACCTGATTGGAATTGTAATGCTTTAGTAAACTTTGTCCCATTTTTTGCCTTGATTCACGTACTAATTGGAATGTGGCGGTCGCTAAAGTGGATATTAAAGTAGATATATGGATGATTTCAAAGACGCAATTTACATTTACACATTGAGTATTTGTGCTGTGAATGCTACAAGAAAATATGACACAAAACAGACCACGTTACTTTACTAAGTCGACAGAGATGCCACGAAAAAACACAACTGATTTGACAGAGTTTTCTCAATCACATCGTCCTAGCACGGTGCCGAGATTTGCACTCAAAACACAGCTATTGGTAAATGTTTTTTTGCTGGAAATGTTCTGTAGCCAAGTGGCTGTGGCTGAGCCAATGCAAACGGTCAATCTGCAAAACTCACCCCCTGTGATCGAATTAAATCGCTACCCAAATCCACTATCTAGTCGGAACTCTAGTTATGATTGGAGCACGATTCCCAATGACAAGAATCAATATCTGGATATTCCTGATATTGGCGGTGGTGGTGTGGGTTTGATTAATCGCAATGAAGAACAACAAATCGGCGAAAAAGTCTTACGTGAAGTACGTGCCAAACTGCCTGTGTTGCAAGATGCGTGGCTAGAAGATGAGCTGAGTCAGGTATTTGGAGAAATTTACGGTCAAAGTAACTTAGGTGCACCGATCGCCTTAGTGGTGATTCGTGATGAGCAGATCAATGCCTTTGCCGTACCAGGTGGATTATTTGCGATCAATGCAGGTTTGCTGACCACAGCCAAAAATATGGACGAAGTCGCAGGGGTGATGGCACATGAAATCGCCCATGTGACCCAGCGTCATTTCAGTCGTTCCAAGGAAAACTTTAAAGGGCAGGGTTTACTGACTTTGGCAGGTATCTTGGCGGGCATTGCCGTGGCGAGCCAGTCGCCAGATGCGGGTGCGGCGGTGATGCTTGGTTCACAAGCAGCCATGCTTGATCGACAGCTCTCCTATAGTCGAGAACAAGAGCGAGAGGCGGATCGTGTTGGGATGCAGTATATGGCGATCGCAGGCTATAACCCTGAAAGCATGGCAGATTTTTTTGAAACCATGCATCGTAAAACCTCACAACTGAGTTTTTTGCCTGACTTTTGGCTGACCCATCCGCTGACGACGGATCGTATGAGTGAAGCACGCCTGCGGGCACGGCAATATCAATATAAATCCAATCAATACACGATAAATCATCAAGGCAGTCATAAAAATACGCAACAAGACTTATTCGAGATGATGCGCTGGCGAGTGGCAGTGCTTTCTGGCTATGTCAATCTCACCCAACTGAAAAGTATGGCAACCCGCAATCATGGTGCCGCCTTGGCATTGGCGCATTATTATATCGAGCAGTCACAATATGCCGATGCCAAGAAAATTTTGGACAATCTCAGTCCTAGTGCCGTGGAAAAGACTTTGTATCAACTGACATGGTCGGCGTGGTATGTCGAAAATAAACAATACCAACAAGCGCTGGATGCGGTATTACCACTCTATCGGGTGATGCCAGAGCATCGGGCTTTGGCGATGCAAGTGGCAGACATTTATATCTTGCAAGGACAGGGTGATCAAGCGCATCAGATTTTAAATAAACTCAGTCAAAGTAATCCACGTGACGTGGCAGTTTGGCAAGCCTTACAACGTGCCGAAACTGTCCGTAGTAAAACCGCGATTAATCAAGAATTTCAAGCGATCAATGGCTTACGTTATCGTGCAGAGGCGCAATTTTGGTCAGGTCAAGAGGAAAATGCCATTAAAAGCATGCTCCATGCCGAGCGTCTGGCGATGCAAAAGAACAATGAGTCGTTGCAATCTCGGATTACGGTGCGTTTAAAAGCCATGCAAGATGCGCATCAATTGAATTTATAAGTCAGTGACCTTTCGCTAATTATATAAATGCTTGAAAAATATTATCGTATAATTTGATCAATGATTTTAAGGATGAGTTTAAAGGAGAGTGAAAATGATCAAAGGACAATGTCAGTGCGGTGCAGTAAAATTTCGTTATGACGGCGAACTTGAGGAAACAATCGTCTGTCATTGCAAGGATTGTCAGCGTGCGCATGGCACAGCCTTTGCGTTTAACAGCCCAATTGATGAACGACTGTTTGTGTTTGAAAGTGGCAAAGACGCCCTAAAAGAATTTTTTTCTTCGCCAAAAAAATCACGAGTATTTTGTCAGCATTGTGGTACGCCACTGTATTCTTACCGCACCGATTTGCCCAATGTGATGCGCCTACGCATGGGGATTATCCGTGAAGGGCATATTCCCGCACCTGCAAAACAAGTGCATGTGGAAAGTAAACTACCTTATGTGACGGTGCAGACCGCAGCAGATCAATAACGCATGGATTGAAATATGGCTTGGTATCCACATTTTGCAAAGTGTTGCTGAATCGCTGTAGCAATATTTTCCGATCGGATGTGCAATGTGTGGGTGCAACGATTTTGAGATCGTGCTAAGATAGCGTGCAATTCGGGTATTGCCCGATTTTTTTATGCGACAAATTTGGGTGAATCAATTTTCCAGTGCCAATCAATGCGCTTGGGAGGTGATTCGCCTGCGTCGATGTGGTCGAAAAAATTACATTTAGGTCTTCGTACATGCCCATTTCAGAGACATGGTTGCTGCCTGATGGTGTAGCAGATGTTTTGCCAGAACAAGCGCAAGTGATCGAAAACATGCGCCGTCAAGCCTTAGATTTTTTAGCAGGGCGAGGCTATCAGCTCGTATACACGCCATTTATTGAATATTTAGAATCATTATCTTCCTTAAGTGCGCTCAATCAAGATTTGGATTTGGTCACCTTTAAATTGATCGATCAAATCTCAGGACGTCTGCTGGGTGTGCGTGCCGATATGACGCCACAAGTGGCACGTATTGATGCGCATGTGCGTCCGATTGCGGGTGTGGCACGTTACTGCTATGCAGGAACGACTTTACATACTAAACCACAAGGTTTAGCGGCGTCTCGTGCGCCCTTACAGCTTGGCGCAGAATTGTTTGGACATGACAGTGTCGATGCCGATCTCGAAATGATCGACACCATGCTAGGCGTATTAAATAGCGTCGGCATCACTGAAAAATTACACCTTGATCTCGGACATGTTGGTATTTTTAGAAGTTTGGTGAAAATCGCTGGCTTAAGCCAAGATCAAGAAAATCATTTATCTGAGCTATATCAACGTAAAGCATTGCCAGAGCTCAAAGCCTATACTGCAACCATTCAAAACGGAGCAGACTTTGAAGCCTTAGGTCGTTTGTCAGGTGATTTGGATCAATTACTAGATAACCTATCGTCTGGCGTGCGTGCTGATGCAGATTTTAGTCATGCGTTCGAGACCTTAAAATCGACCGTTGAACAAATCCAAAGCCGTTGGGCACAGGTCAGTGTCGGTGTGGATGTGGTCGAGTTACGAAGCTATCACTATCATACTGGACTGATGTTTGCGGTGTATGCGCCAAATAATGCCACGCCACTTTCGCAAGGTGGACGTTATGACGGCATCGGTGAGCACTTCGGTCGAGCACGAGCGGCGACAGGATTTAGTTGTGATTTATATCGTTTAGTTGCAGATCAATTCCAAGCGATTGAGATCGTGGTTGCACCTGCAGGACGTGATACGGATCTACTGCAAGCAATTGAATCTGTGCGTGCGAATGGTCAGCAGGTGGTACAACTGCTTGGTCAAGATCAGATGGATTCTGTGCCACAGGCTTCGCACAAGTTGGTGAAAATTGATGCAGATTGGCAGGTTCAAGCGATTTAATCGAGTGGCTGTAAAAAGTTCTGTAAAAGATTGATGGTTTTAAGGTTTTAGTAATTCGGGTGATGCACCATTGTTCAAGTAACATTATGTAAAACGCAGAATGTGATGAACAGTGCGCATTTTCAAGACAATTTTTAATGATGTAATGAGGCTATTATGGGCAAGAATGTTGTGGTACTCGGTACCCAATGGGGCGACGAAGGTAAAGGTAAAATCGTTGACCTGCTCACAGATCAAGCAGCTGCTGTGGTGCGCTATCAGGGCGGTCACAATGCAGGGCACACATTAGTGGTCGGTGGTAAGAAAACCGTTCTTCACCTCATTCCATCAGGCATTTTGCGTGACAATGTCTTGTGCTTCATTGGCAATGGCGTGGTGCTGTCCCCTGAAGCCTTGATCAAAGAAATGGATATTTTGGAAGCAGAGGGCGTACCTGTGAAAGAGCGTTTACGTATTTCTCCAAACTGTCCATTGATCTTGCCGAACCACATTGCACTCGATCAAGCACGTGAGAAAAAACGTGGCAATGCCAAAATCGGCACAACAGGTCGTGGTATCGGTCCTGCGTATGAAGACAAAGTCGCTCGCCGTGCGGTACGTGTCGCAGATTTGATTCGTGGCGGTGCTGCGCTTGAGCAACAATTGTCAGAATTATTAGAATTCCATAATTTCCAATTGACCCAATACTACGGCGTGGAAGCGGTTGCACTTGAAGATGTGTTGGCACTTTGCAATGTATGGCGTGAAGTGCTTGCACCGCTTGTGGTGGATGTGACTGAAACCTTGCATCAATACCGTAAAGCGGGCAAGGCGATCATGTTCGAAGGCGCACAAGGTTCGTTGCTTGATGTGGATCATGGTACCTATCCGTATGTGACTAGCTCGAATACCACAGCAGGAGGTGTGAGTTCAGGTTCAGGTATGGGACCACTGCATCTTGATTATGTTTTGGGCATTACCAAAGCCTATACCACACGTGTTGGTGCAGGGCCTTTCCCAACTGAGCTTCATTATGATGCAGCGACAGACACAGGTGATGCGATCGGTCGTCACTTGGGTACAGTCGGTCATGAGTTTGGTGCGTCTACTGGTCGTCAGCGTCGTTGTGGTTGGTTTGATGCAGAGATTCTACGTCGTTCGGTTGAAGTGAACTCATTGTCAGGGATTTGTTTGACCAAACTCGACGTACTTGATGGACTCGAAGAAATCAAAATCTGTGTCGGCTATGAGCCAGCGGATTCGGGTTGTGCGGGTTCTTCGGATGCGATTTCATTCGAGTGCTTAAAGCCAATTTATGAAACTATGCCAGGTTGGACAGAGTCGACCGTTGGTTTAACCGATATTGATCAATTGCCTGCAAATGCGTTGGCGTATGTGAAGCGTATTGAGCAATTGATCGAATGTCCGATTGATATTGTATCTACAGGGCCTGATCGTGCGGAAACCATTATTTTACGTCATCCATTTAATTGAAATGTCGATAAACCATCTGCGTAGATGAATTTCTGCGTTGCGCCTTGCTCGCAATCCTCATGTACTTCTATGTACACTGCGGTTGCTGTGCGAGGTGCGCCTAGAAACTCTAGCTACTCGTTAGGTTATCGAGCATTCCAAGTGCTTAATTTGAATGCCGTATAAACGAGAAAATGCCAGCATATTGCTGGCATTTTTATTGGTGTTGAAAAAATCATTTAGTGTGCATGTTGCTCAGAATGGTTCATCTCTGTCGCTGTAGCATCTGTGCTATTTGCTTCAGGCATTGCCATTTCGGTATTGCTTTCCAATGTAGTCGCATTCGCCATTTTTGCATCAGTTGCCGCTTGTTGTGCGGCAGCTTCGGCGGCTTGCTTGCGCTTTTGGCTTGGCATATAGTCAGGCTCATTGGCAATCGAGAGGAATAAGAATCCTAAAAAAATTGCGGCAAAAATCAATGCAATAATGACACCTTTCCAGCCAAAGATGGATTTGTCTGATTTTGCGTATTCGTCACTCATGTTGAGCTCCTTTTGTAATATTCAAAAAATTAAAATCATTTAAAATTTCATGCTGACATGAGCCCAATAATTGCGACCCGTTTGATTAAACTGTTCATTGCTGGCATAGCCAAATACCGATGCGCCTGCTTTATTCAGATGTTCAGTATAGGTCTCATCCAAGACATTATCTATACCGAATGCCAGTCCAATCGCAGGATTGATTTGATAGTTGGCATTGACCGATAGCGTGTTAAAGGCGTCACTTTCTTGTAGATCATAACCGACGATATTGCCTTCACCCACGCTAATCCGATCTTGCTTGGCAACCACTCGCCACAATAGCCCAAGACTATAGTTATCCGTGACATAGCGCAGATTGAAACGTCCCTCAAGCGGTGCAATTTGGGGTAATGGCGTATTATCCGTGGTATTTTCACCCCATGCGTACATGGCACTGAGGTCGGTTTGCAGACGATCGGTAAAGTTATAGCCAATGCCAAGTTCACCACCTGCAATGGTTGCATCGATATTCTCAGCAAGCGGTCGAGTATTGCCATTATAACGAACTAATATAAAGTCATTAATCACACCCGCATAAGCTGATGCCCAAGAATGATATTTGCCGAATTGATGTTCAAAACCAAGATCGAGTTGCGTGGTTTTTTCAGTGTCTAGGTTGTTGAGATTATCCACCATTAGATAACTGCTATTGCCCATCATATCGGTCGTGCCATTACCATAACTGATTGAGGTGCTATACAGCTCCCAATAATCTGGACTGCGCTCGACATGACCTACGCCGATATAGCGCTTCAAACCATTGTCTTGATTGTTCTCTAGGCGAATAAATGCGCTTGGCAGGGTGTCTTTACGCACTTGATCATTCTCGGCGCTATCAACTTTGACTTGATCAAAGCGTAGACCTGTTACGACTTTGTTTTGCGGATTGACTTGATAATTCAGCTCACCAAACGCACCATAACTTTGAAAACGCAGATCTTCTTCGAGTGGCATATTCATCGACGGCATCGCAGAGCTTTTCATATCGCCAGCATGTTTATTGCGCTGTGAGTCGAGTCCTGTGATCAGGCTGAATTGATCCCAATCACTGGTCATGGCAATGCGACTATTCAATGTGCGACGTGTAACTCGCATCGACATTTCATTGGGCACGCTCATTCCCATCATGGTCGTCATCGGCGCATCACGCAAGCTGTAGTTGTCCATAACATGATCATTAAAACTATAATCAATTTGCGCTTCAATCTTGGAAATCACATCGCTAATGTTGCGTTTCTCGGCATGCAAGCCCAGACTTTCTCGTTTGAATTGTGAGCCATCCATAGTGCGTCCTGCATAAGCGGATTCACCATCGCCCACACCTGCTTTAAGTTCGAGCCAAGTGTCTGCATCAGGTGTCCAACCTAAGGCAAGATCACTACTCCAACGTTCCCAGTTGGAGTGGATGGTTTGTCCATCGCCATCTTGATAATCATCAGACTTTGAGCGGTTGGCATTGAGGCGTGCGTAGACCGTATCATTGCCCACAGCCGCTTCGACATTGTGATCAATGCGACCAAAAGAGCCGATCATCACGCTGGCTTCACCTTGATAGGGTTTGTCCTTGTCGAAAGTTGGCGCTTCACGCTCAAAGAGTACTGTTGCCGCAGAACCTGGTGTGGCATACTGCACGGTTTGTGGACCTTTAATCACCGTGATTTTGTCAAAACTTTCTGGAGAAATATAAGCGGTCGGTGCGTCCATACGATTGGGGCAAGCGCCAAGATTCTCTGTACCATCTGTAAGCATTTTAATCCGTGAGCCATACATACCACGAAAAGTGACATCGCCATTGGTACCGCCATTTTTTACGCTATTAAAGCCCATGATGCTATTTAGATAAGCAGCACCGTCCGAGGCAGGCATTGGCTGAATGGTTTGTTTGGCATCCGTTTCCACGATTAAACCATTGGCTTGATTGCCTTGTTGTGCCGTCACCACAATTGGAGAAAGCATAACAGGAGAATTTTTAGACGACGCATCGGCATGCTGATGGTCATGCGTTTGAGTCGTTTCAGTGTCTAAAGCGTCTGCATGACTGAGCTGAACTGCTGATAAGCAGACCAAAGTCATCGCTAGCATTAAAGGTTGAGTTTTAAAATTTTTCATAAATTATTCGCAAAACAATTTTAAAGTCGATCACAAAACATGGCACGTACTTTTGCACTGGCGTGTATCAACCAGTCAAAGTGATATGCATCATTTTGCAGTGAAGTTTTAAACGTTATGCGAATAGTGGCGGGGCACGCCCTTGAGGAATCAGAAATAAACGCTGTAAATAAAAATAAATCGGCGCAAACTGGCGCTGAAGAAACAACAAGCGCACTTGCACACGCTCAAATACTTCTTGAATGCCAAACTCAGGTGGCAAGACTAAGTTGGCATAGACCGTACAGTATTGACACTGATGACCTGCATCATGTTGATGTGCGCTGTGCGGAGAAGGTTTTGCATGGTCATCCATAGACATCGCATGATAATCTGTGTGTAATGACATTGAGTGTGCATCGTGTGTACTATTTTTATTCTGATCTATTGCATGCGCTTGATGTGAATGCTGATGATCTAAATGCTTTGATGTATTTGAATTGGCAGAATGGTCATGCCACAGTAGCGCACGACTAATCGTTTCACACACAGGTGAAATCTGATATTGCGCTGGGAGGAGTGGTTGCAGGAAAACTGCAATCTGTAAACATACCGCAAAACAACTCAATAACAAGCCACTAAAAAACAGCATACGTTGATTTGAGCAATGCTGATTCATGAGCTTTTGATTGAAACCGTTATGCGACATGCGTTGATGAAATAACAATAGCGTTACTCAACAATTCAAAGATTTAAATCGTGTTACATATTATCACACATCGCTATCTACGCCATGAATATTTAGTTCCTTAAAAAATAGGCTTGATTTTCTACGGATAGACCTTATAAATGTAGGGTCTGTTGACATTTCAACCATGCTTTGCGTTATGAGCTAAAACCACATAACTGAGGCATGAGACGAAGGGAATGGTTGTTCCCTTGCCAAGTTTCATAACGAAAGTTATGGCAGTTTTAGCCATAACCCTTTGGGACAAGGATGCTTTTTGACGCTACGTCGTTATAAATGAGTCATTTAGAATGACTAAATTTCCTCATTCCTGCCTAGTATCGTCTAAAAAGCATCCGATGTCGCAAACATCTGTGAAATGTCATCAGACCCTAGACAATATTCATTTTCATTTATGTACTGGACTATCTATGTTATTTCATCTGCCAAAGTTGCCTTCAGAGCTTCGAGTTGTCCATCTCAACCAACGTATCGAACAACAACGTCGTCGTATTGCACAAACCACATTAGGCAAACTAGAGCTGTTACAACTCACTGCACAGCTCAAGCGTGAAGCCTTAGCACGCAAAAAAAACAATCAGAAGATTTTTGTTTTAGATTTCAAAGGCGACATGAACGCCAGTGCCGTCGAACAGCTACGTGAAGAAATTACTTTAATTCTCGCTACGGCAAAAGCAGGCAAAGATCGTGTAGTACTTCGCCTAGAAAGTCCTGGTGGTGTGGTGCATGGCTATGGTCTTGCTGCGGCACAGTTGGTACGTCTGCGTGATGCAGGTTTTCACCTGACCATTTGCGTGGATAAAGTCGCTGCCAGTGGTGGCTATATGATGGCGTGTATTGCCAATGAAATTATCGCTGCACCTTTTGCGATCTTAGGTTCGATTGGTGTAGTGGCCCAGTTACCAAACTTTAATAAGTTGTTAAAAGAACATCATATTGATTATGAGGTGTTTACCGCAGGTGAATATAAGCGCACAGTGACATTATTTGGTGAAAACTCTGAACAGGGGCGTGCCAAGTTTGAACAAGAACTTGAACAAACCCATGCTTTATTTAAGCACTTTGTCGAAAACTACCGCAGCCAACTTAATGTTAGCGATGTGGCAACTGGTGAGCACTGGTATGGTGAAGATGCGCTGAAATTAAAATTGATCGATAAAATTCAAACTTCGGATGCCTATTTGTTGGAGCATTTACAACAACATGACGTCTATGTCTTGAACACTCGTAAAAAACCGACATTGGGTGAAAAACTTGGCTTACAAGCGGCAAGTATTGCCACAGTAATGATGCCAACTTTGGTTGATTCTGCAAAAGAGAGTTTGATGAAATTGTCACAAAAAACCGTAGCCTTTCGAGATCCAAGTTTGTAACTGCTGCAACAATTCAAAATCGTCTGATTTTTCAAAGCCACAGTTCAGTGGCTTTTTTAATGCCTTGATTTTATTAAGATAAAGGTAAATTTCTATTCTTTAGATGCATTCCTTACAAATCTTTTGTATTTTAGATCAGTATTTTCTTTGTGATTTTGTTGGCATAATGTATATTCTGTCACGTAAAAATTACTTTTTTGCAACATTTTCTGGTTTTTCTTTTGATTGATTGGCGTTCTGGGCGAGGCGAGCATGATTGACCGAGGTCAAGTGGGGATATTTTACAAGCAAATATGGCAGAAATCTTTTGCGCTGATCATCCTCGGATGTGCGCTAATGATGGTACAGCAGTTTGCTTTTGCACAGCCCAAAGCAGGCACAAAAATCACCAATATCGCCAGCGGTGATTTTCTTGATGCGCAGGGCAATTTGCAAGTCATTAACTCCAATCCCGTTGTACTTTCTGTACAGCCGATCTATGCGCTGACCTTACAAAGCAATCAATCCAATATTGGCACGATCGGCAGCCAGCTTGATTTTCCGCATGTGCTGACCAATACAGGGAATATTGCAGACAACTACCAACTGAGTCTCACTCAATCCACAGCGGATCAGTTTGATCTCAATGGCGTTGCGGTCTATATCGACCGTGATCAAAATGGCATTCCCGATGACAATAATAATCTACTCGCAAGTGGCGCAACCATCCGTTTAGACGCGGAAGAATCTGCCATGTTGGTGGTGGTCGGTACCATTCCTTCCGATCGCACAGCAGGCAACATCGCAAACTTTAACCTGACTGCGACCAGTCAAGCGAATAGCACCTTAAATGCTACGGTCACAGATAGCACCAAAGTAATTGACGATGCGGCGATTCACGTCACCAAGTCGCAAAGTCTAAGCTATGGCAAAACGGGCACGATTCTGACCTATACCTTTACTTATGAAAATACAGGTACAGCAGCAGGGCGTTTAGTACTCACAGATACTTTGCCTGCAGATTTGAGTTATCAAAAAAGTTCAGGGAAATGGAGCAACGGTTCTGGCAATTTAACTGATGCAGACGATACCGAAACAGGTACAAATGCTGCAATCATCTATCAAGCTAGTGAAAGTACGGGTGTGGTGGCGTTTGAGCTTGCCAGTATTCCTGCGCTGACACGAGGCACAGTCAGCTTTGCTGTTCAAATTGATGATGATGCAAAAGCCAAAATACCAAATACAGCAAACTATCAAGTGTTTGATAGTGCAAATACGGTACAAAAAGCCACAACAACCAATACCGTGATCTTTACCGTACAACATGAATTGGCAGTCGTTCTGAATAATAAATCCTCCGCACCTGATGACGGTGGCGATGCTACGAATGCACCTGACAATTTAATCAGCGTGGATAGTGCCAAAGCAGGTGGTGCGGAAGTCGTTTTTGATAATTATGTCTGGAATACAGGGCAAAGCACCGACACTTATAATTTAACGATTAATAAGGACAACGTTCCTGAATGTGCTGTAGTGCGTTTATATCATGCAGATGGTCGCACCTTACTCACAGACAGCAATGCAGATGGCATCATTGATACGGGTGCTATTGCATCTTCGGCAAATAAACCGATCAAACTCGGCGTGTATTTCCCGTCAGATTGTGTGCTCACTGGCACCATGAATTTTGATATCACTGCGACTTCTGTAACCAATACAGCGATTAGCAACAGTACCCGTGATCAGATCGTCGATGTGGTCATTACGGGTGAAAGTGATCTCTATAACGCAGAAGATAAGTCTGGGGAAGGCGTTGGTGAGGTCAGTGATAACGGCGTAGCTTGGATTAGTAAAAGTGGTAGTCGTGGCAGTACCGTGGTCTTTCCACTGGAAATCAAAAATAGTGGCAGTTTAAGCAATAATTACGAGCTGTTTGCATCAAGTGCAGAGATTGATCTGAGTAATATTACGACTACACTGCCTGATGGCTGGACAGTGAATTTCTATGAAGGCGATGCAACGTGTAGCACGCTGGGCGGACTGATCACCAATTCAGGCAACATTGCCGCGGGTGCGACTAAACAATATTGTGCAGTGGTGAGTATTCCTGAAAATACCGATGTGTCAACCACGCCGATTTGGTTTGCGATGAAATCGCCATTAAATGCACAAGGCGATAGTGTCAAAGATCAAGTGGTGGTACAGCAGTACCGCAATCTAAGCCTCGTCAATGATCAGCAAGGTCAAGTGGCTGTGGGTGGCACCATCACGTATTTACATACCTTGCGTAATAATGGCGTGTTGGTCGAAGGTGATCAGGCGGGTGAAATTCTATTGGCAGTTACGCCACATGATCCAGCCGATGGGTTTAACTATACGCTGTATTATGATGCCAATGCCAATGGCGTGATTGATGCCACAGATCCGCTGGCAACTGATCTCAATGCCATTGTTAGTGCTGGTCTACAACCGAATGAATCGATACAGCTGCTTTTAAAAGTCCAAGCGCCAAGTACAGCGGCAGTTGGCTTGATCAGTAATGCCGATATTACCGTAACTGCGACAGATACTATCCAAGGACTGACGCTTGATCCGATCATTAACACCGATCAGACTTCGGTTGGTGTCTCTCAGCTTCGTTTGATTAAAGAACAAGCCAAAGATGAAGATTGCACATGGACAGCTGCTAATGTGGTCTCGGCAACCTATACCGTGACACCACAGCAAATCAAGCCAAATCAATGCTTAAACTATCGTCTGACCATTCGTAATGACAGTGAGACCACTGCGACCAGCGTCAAAATCAATGATGTGGTTCCAGCTTACACCATCTTGCGTGCATCATTACCACCTTCGGTCAGTCAAGGCACGGTAACAGTAACAGGTGTCAATATCGAGGGGGCAATGGGAGATTTGGCGCCACTTGAGCAAGCGATTCTTTATTTTTCAATACGTGTGACACCATAAGGGCGGCTGATGATCATGGATAAACGATTGAATTTTAAATTGAAAAAAAACCGCCTCACACAAGCCATTTCTTGGGCGATGTTGAGCGCTGGGCTTGCGATATGTACGCAAAGCTATGCTGCCAACCAAACCATTATCAGTAATATGGCGATTGGTGAATATACCGAAGAAGGCTCGACCGTGGTACAAACCAGTCGTTCAAACTTGGTACAGACTACGATTTTGCCTGTGTATTCGATGCAACTCACTGCGAACAATACCAAAAATGTCGCTACAGCGCAGACGGTGTATTTGCCACATACGTTGACCAATAATGGTAATTTCGCTGATCAATATACGCTGACCAGTGCCAACGTAAGTGGTGATGGTTATGACCTCACAGGTTTGGTGATTTATCTGGATGCCAATCGAGATGGTTTGCCCGATTCGACCACGCCAATTACTGCCTATGCTTTGGAAGCGGGGCAATCAGTCGGTTTGATCCTCAGTGGCACCGTGCCAAGTACCGCAACTGCGGGGCAAGTGGCTCGCCTCACGCTCAGCGCCAATGCATCTAATGGTGGCAATAGCATCAGCAATACCGATGCCTTGACCGTGACCAATCAATCGGCATTAGAATTCCGTAAAAAGTTTTCTGTGATTGAAACCACCACCAACGGCATCGTCACCATTCGTATTGATTATCGAAACTATGGCGCTGTAGCCACAGGCGCAGTCGTGCTGACGGATATTCTCAGTACAGATCTCGACTATCTAGCGGGCAGTGAAAACTGGAATGGCACAGCAGTGAACCCTGCAACAGGCGCCAACGATCCGACAGGCATCGACTATAGCGTGACAGCTGACGTACTGACTGCTACCATTAGTAGTATTCCTGCAGATAGTTCGGGTTATATCGAGTTTCGGGCCACAGTAGTGAGAAGTACTGCGGGCAATATTGAAAATGTCATTAATATCTCAGCAGATCATGATAATTCGGGCACTACAGCGAATATTAGCGACCAATCCAACACCGCATCAGTGCGGGTCAATCCGATCTATGGCGTGGAAATCAATGCCTCTTCGAGCACTGCAAGTCATAGTAGTGCCGACAATATCTTGACTGCGGCTGGCGTGAGTCAGGGCGGTGTGATCAATTTCAATAACTATGTTTGGAATACAGGCAACACCACCGATCGCTACAACCTCACTATTGCCAATAATACGTTTCCTGTCGGAAGCGTTGTTGAGTTTTACCGTGCCGATGGGGTAACGCCACTCCTTGATAGTAATGGTGATGGGATTCCTGATACAGGCAGTATTGCGCCGAATCAACACCTTGCGATCGTGGTCAAAGTACGTTTGCCAAGTGACTATGCTGTATCTGCATCAGAAACTTATAGCATTAGCCCGCAAGCGCAATCCATTAATCAAAGTGCAGTCGTCGATACGGTTGAAGATCGCAGTAATTTAAATGCAATTACATCCACTCAACTGGTTGATTTATATAACAGCCCTGAAACTACAAATAACGGTACAGGTAACGGCAGTGTTAGTAACGCAGGCAATGCTTGGAAAACATTAACGACGACTAGCAGTAGCACAGATGCTGGCGCTAGCGTGGTATTTCCACTGACCGTGAAGCACACAGGCACGCCAACAGAATATTTACTCAGTGCAGATGCCGATCAAAACTTTGCACAGGCGAATCTCCCCGCAGGTGTCAATGCAGTTCGCTTCTACCAAAGTGCAGATGCAAGTTGCACAACATTAGGTGCAGAAATTGGCAAGACCCGCTATCTGAATGATGGTGAAAGCCAAACTGTCTGTGCTGTGGTTGAAATAGACGCCACAGCTGCATCAGGCACGGTGCCGATTTATTTTCGTGCCAGTTCGACCAGTACAGCAAGTAGCGATGGTACCAGCAATGTTGGTTTCGACAGCATTCACAACGCCATCACCATTCAAAATGTAGAATCTGTTGCGCAGATCGAATTTATGCCTGATTTATCAGGACAAGTTGCGCCACTCGGGACAATCGTCTACAGCCACTTACTCATCAACCATGCAGATAGTGCATTAGATTCAACGCATAATTTCACCATCAGCAATTCAAATAGCGCATTTAAAGCGGACTTGTATCTGGATAGTAATGGTAATGGTCAGTTTGATAGTGCGGATACAGTGATAGATAGCATTGCCGATTTACCGGGTGGAGTTTTGGCTGCAAATTCAGAAGTTCGCCTCTTTGTGAGAGTGGAAAATACTGCTACAAATAACCTTGCACAGACCAATACCACGACCGTGAATTTGGTTGATGCTTCTGATGTAGTGATTGATCAAGTGGTTGATTTGACTACGGTGAACAATCAACAGTTGATCTTGACCAAGCTACAAGGCTTAGATGCAGACTGTAATGGTGCGGTTGACGATGAGTATACCAGTAACACATTACCAATCGGTAAAAGTGCTGATGGCTCAGGGCAATGCGTGCAATATCGTGTGACGTTGACCAATCAAAGTGCCACTGCGTTAAACAGCGCATTTAACTTTCGAGATCAGACACCTGCCTATACGGTGCTGTCCCATGCTGTAACGTGTGCAAGTTGTACGGGTGTAACAGCGCCAGCAATTGGTCAATCGGGTAATGTGACAGGCAGTTTAGCGAATGTAGCAAGTGGTCAGTCTTATGAGTTTAGTTTTGGGGTGCGCTATGTTGGGCAATAATATGAGAAGTAAAATAATCAAGCCTAAAGTATCTATTCTTCGGCTGATTTTGATTTATTTGGTTGCTTTAATTTCAATTTTAGTAAGTGATCTGTCACATGCTGCGTATCAGCGTAGTTATGAAAATTTAGGTTTTGAATTACCAAAAATCGCAACTTCTCCTAATGATTGTCGTGTTTATTTAAGCAGTACGCGCATACCTGGATGGAATACGACTCATGGAACACGATCAGAAGGTTATTCAGGAACATGTACCATCTCAACCAGTGGATCAGGACAAATCATTGAAATGTGGTCTGGGCCACGAAATATTAATGGTACTGCGGGTAATAAACTCGATACGATTTCAGCACGTGAAGGGACACAATTTGTTGAATTGAATGCAGAGCAATTGTCTGAACTTTCCCAAAATGTATGTTTGGTCAGCGGCGAGACAGTAGCTTGGAAACTCAGCCATAATGGTCGGAATGCAAGCAACGATACCATGAGATTTCGGGCGGGCTCACAAAGTATCGCAACCATGTCTACCAGTACAACTGGTCAAGGTAGTGTGACGTGTACTTTAGGGACATGCAATGTCAATAGTCAAGTATTAAAAACAGATACTGGTGCGACCACAGGAACAACTGTAGCAAGATGGGCAGATTATTCGGGAACATTTACTTATAGTGGTTCCACTGGGGAAGTTCCAATGGGATTTGAATCCACTTCAGGCACTGCCACGAGTGGTAATTTCTTAGATGCAATTCAAATCTCTGTTAAGCCGATTGTGGAGTTTGGTTCTGCAAATTACAGCGTTGCAGAAAATGGAGGAACATCTCAACCCATTACTCTAAATATAACGGGGACAATTCCTACAAGTGGATTGGCACTTACTTTTGTAGTTACGGACAAGACTGCGCAGTTGGGTGTAGATTATAAGATTAACAATGGTTCAGGAAATACCTTTAGTGTCACAATCCCTGCAGGAGACTATGGTGTAGGTGGTACACCTTATACTGTGAAAGTGCCCGTTGAAGTGATCAATGACACAGTCAATGAAAATGATGAAGTATTTTCTGTCGCCTTACAAGAAAATCAAAACTATCACTTATTATCCACCAACGCTTGTGGCGCATCAGGTTACGGTACAGCAACTTATACTATTATTGATGACGATGCACCATATAGTATGGATTTGAAAATTGTCAAATCCCAGCGTGCAGATACATCGGGTGTATGGTCTACTGATCCTGTACGAGTTATTCTTGGAGGGATAGTACAGTATCAATTAGTCATGAGTAATAAAAGTGACAATGTAGTGAGTCCAACCAGTCAAGCCAGCTTTAGTGATAACATTCCTTCGAATATTACTGGGTTATCAATCATCAGCAATGTTGGCTCAAGCGGTGCAACATCATGTCTTTCCAGCCTCACAGGAAATATCTTAAGTGGACAATTTAGTGGCCCTAAAAATGCAATATGTACGGTAACAATTCAAGGTACTGCGACAACAGGAGGAATCATTACCAATACTGCAAATGTTGTCGTGCCTGCAGATAATACAGATGCATATCCTTCAGATAATACGAGTACGGTTCAAACAAATATTGCGATTGCTGAAATTAATTTAACCAAGTCAAGCATTGGTGGTGTAGGGACATTTGCTTTTACCCTGACAGGAACATCACAAACTACAGGGTCTATATCAACTACAGTATCCAATAGTGCGCATCAGGTCGATGGTAATACCTCGCTTGCAGGCGTACAAAGTTTTGCGATAGTTAATACTGGCAATGTAACGATTACAGAAACATTACCGACAACCGGAAGCTGGAAACTTACTGCTATGACCTGTCGTGATTATAGTACTGGAAATGCAATTTCAGGTACCCTGTCAGGTACGACATTTACGATTCCTGCAAGTCAAATTATATCAGGTAAAACCTATACTTGTAATGTGGTTAATACCAAGACACCAACGGTAAAAATTACTAAAGAAACTCTAGGTGGCTCAGGCGGTACGTTCAATTTCACAAATACTAACTTAAGTAGTGCGACAACGACGTTAAGCCCAGTTACGACTGGAACTTCAAATACCGCCACAGCAACTTCATCTGTGTTGACCGTTCAGAATATTGGATCTAATGTTACCATTACCGAAGATGCATTAGCGAACTATAAGCTGAGCAATGCAGTATGTACCGATGCCAATAGTGCAACAACGGGGAATAATGGGACATTTGGTACAGTTGCTAATAATACGCTCACCATTCCAGCTGCCAATATCAAAAGTGGTGCAGACATTACCTGTACCTTTACCAACCAAAAACAACGCACATTGACCTTAAAGAAAACGTGGGTCAATGCCAAACTCAATGATGCTGCGACGTTGACAGCGACTGGTTTGACTGATTTTGCATCGGTAGCAAACACGGTGAGCGAGACAGATACCGCACCATCTCAAGCTGTCAATGTGGGTGCTGTGATCACACTCGGTGAGACCATTACCACTGGCACAGGCAATTATAATGCGACTTTAGCTTGTGTGAATGATTCAAATGTTGCTGTGCCTGTCACATCAAATCAAATCACCATGCCAGATGCTAATGTGACTTGTACCTATACCAACAGTCGTATTGCACAGCAGTTGAATTTGAAAAAGCAGTGGCAAAATGCGACGCTCAATCATAGCGCATCTGTAACCACAACGGGTGGAACGAATAATCCGACTTTTAATTCTACAGCGACCAGCGCAGGGAATAATGCAACTACAGGCACGGCGGTGACAGTGTATGCAGGGGATGTCGTCACTTTGCCTGCTGAGACGTTTGCAGGTGGAGCGAGTGCCAGTAACTATACGGCGACAGTTGCCTGTGCAGGCGGTTCAATGCTAGCGAGTGGTGCGACAGGGCGTACATTGACAATTTCAAATAATACGACTGCCACTGAGTGTACATATACGAATACTAATAATGTTAAATTGACGGATTTATCCATCACCAAAACCGATAATGTGGATAGTGTCTATAATGACACCGATACCACTTATACTATTGTAGTGACCAATGCGGGACCAAATGCAGCAGATGGAGCGATCTTTAAAGATCCTGTGGCAACGGGACTGACGAAATCAACCATTACCTGTAGTGCAACTGGCGGTGCGGTCTGTCCGACGACTGCAAATTTAACGATTGCGAATATCGAGTCGAGTAATGGCTTGGCTATTCCGACTTTGCCAAATGGTGGTGTGGTTACATTTACGGTGAAAGCGAATGTTACGGCGACCAGTGGTAATGTATCAAACGTTGCAACAATCACGGCACCAAGTGGTACGACTGATCCAGTGAGTACAAATAACTTAGCAACAGATACGGATTCTGTGCTAACACTTATTGTTATCCAAGGTAAGGTTTTTGAAGACAATAGTGGTACGACTGGTATTGCATCGAATGCGTACAATGCAGTGCAAAACACTGGCGAAGTTGGAATAGCAAATAGCACAGTACAATTGACCAACTGTTCGGGCACTGTCCTTGCAACAACAGAAACGGATGCAATGGGTCAATATCAGTTTGCCGTGAGTCAAGCGACATTACCTAGTCCGAACTTCTGTGTTGTACAGACCAATGTTGAAGGTTATACCTCTGTGAGTGGTACGACTGGCTATACACGTAGTACAGATACGATTACAGTCGCAACGACTGGTAGCACATATACAAATTTGAATTTTGGTGATGCCAAGTTAAATCTTGTCTTAACAGAAAGTGGTCAGCATACCGTAGTCGCTGGTGCGGTAACGGATTATCCACATCGCTTGCAGTCAGATGCAGCAGTACAAATTACAGGTATGACGCAGACATTGAACCAACAGCCAAACAGTGCATCTGATCAAGATTGGCAGGCGCTGATCTATCGTGATAGCAACTGTAATGGTGAAGTCGATGCAGGTGAAGCCTTATTTAATCCAAGTAGCACGACGCCTGTGACATTGTTGCCATCAGCAGATATCTGCTTGGTACAACGTGTCCACGTGCCAACCAATGCCTATGCAGGTGCACAGCATAATGCACAGCTCGAAGCCAGCTATAGCGTGACATTAAGTAATTCTACGCCAGCCATAACAGGTACATCGAATCAAGTGCAAGATACCACGATGCTTGGTAGTGCAGGGCTTGAGCTGAGCAAGAAGGTGCGCAAAGTGGCATCGTGTCCATCGACCAGTGCCGATACCACGGTATTTAGCACCAGCAATGAAGCAACCACGCTCGACAAGCTGGAGTATGAAATCACCTATAAAAACAATAGTGTGAAGAATCTGCAAAATGTCAAAGTCAAAGATGCGGTTCCGACAGGCACGACTTTTGGTAGCATTTCTTGTGAGTCGACACCGAGTGGTAATAGCTGTACGCCAACGCATACTGGTGAAGCCTTGTTGTGGCAACTCACGGGCAATCTTACTCCAGCAAGTAGTGGTACGGTACGTTTCTGCGTGACACCGCAATAGGGTAGGCGGTCGATATTGTTGAAGTTGAAGCAATATCACGAGCTGATCTGATCAACAGATGAAAGAAACTGTCTCAAAATCTAACTATTAACCCCACCTAACCTCCCCTTTAAAAGGGGAGGAATTTTAACCATTTGATTTTATTGAGCGGTCTTCCCCCTTCAAAGGGGGATGAGGAGTACTCTCCGCAAGGGGGTTTTATAGTTTTGAGACAGCTTCTTGATTTAGCACTTTCATTTTTAGTGTTTTTCATTTTCAATGCATTGTCGATAAAAAATACAATGCCATAAATTATTAGAAATAAATCAATTAACAAAATAGTCATCTCACTGTCACTTAACTGTCATATTAAAATTTCACAATATCGCTACACAAGAAGCTGACTCCTCGACATTAGCTTTAAACATTTTCAACAATCCAAGAGAGATAAGAATGCGCTTAACTCAACAAATCGGTCTCGCAATTGCTGTTGCATCAACCATGACCGCTGCGAACGCTGCTCGTGATACCATTCAAATTGCTGGTTCTTCAACAGTATTGCCATTTGCAAGTATCGTTGCAGAAGAGTTTGGTAATACATTCCCACAATTTAAAACCCCTGTTGTTGGCTCTGGCGGGAGTTCAGGTGGTTTACGTCAGTTCTGTCAAGGCGTGGGTGACAATACCATCGACATCGCCAATGCATCTCGTAAAATCAAAGATTCAGAAATCGCAAGCTGCAAAAAAGCAGGCGTCAATAAAATCCAAGAAATCAAAATCGGTTATGACGGCATCGTATTTGCGTCTAACGCAAACAAAGCCTCTTTTAAATTGAAGCCTTATCACGTATTTGCCGCTTTGGCTGAAAAAATGCCTGCAAAAGGGAAATTGATTGCCAACCCATATACTCGTTGGAATCAAATTGATAAAGCATTGCCAAATGAACCAATTACGCTAGTGATTCCTGCATCAAACCACGGTACACGTGAAGTGTTCCAAGAAAAAATGGTCAATGCAGGCTGTGAAGCATACGATTACTTCAAAGGTTTGGACAAAGATGCACGTGAAAAAGCATGTTCATCATTCCGTAAAGACGGTCGTGTGATCGAAATCGCTGGTGACTACACAGAAACCCTAGCTCGCTTAAAAACTTCACCAAGTGCGGTGGGTGTATTTGGTTTGAGCTTCTATGATCAAAACAAAGACCGTCTACGTGTGGCAACAGTGAATGGTGTGACACCATCTGAAGCAACTGTGATCAGTGGTAAATATCCTGTGTCTCGTCCGCTTTACTTCTATGTTAAAGGCGAGCATCTACAAGCCATCAAAGGTTTGCCACAATATGTTGAGTTCTTCTTGAGCCCGAAAGTCTCTGGTAATAACTCGAAAATTGTCAAAGCAGGTCTGATTCCAATGAATGCGTCTGAACGCAGCAAAGTATTGGCAGACTTCAAAGCAGGTAAATCTGTTAAATAAATAACTCAGCACGGAAGCTGATGATAGAACACTCTGTCATCGGCTTTTTTGTCTATCGGTAGATTGATGTTTCGGTAAATACGATTTTTCGATAGATCAATTGATTTCGTTTTTGTTTGGTGAAATGTGGGTTTAGCCCGTATCACAGCATACTTGGAGCCTCCATGAATTTATTACTGATTGGCATTTTGCTGGCGATTATCGCCGTTGCCTATCAGATCGGTCTGACCCGTAGTCGATCGATTGCTGGTAAGGGCAACAACTCAGCAATGTTGCACTCTCGTCCAGGCTACTATGGCACGTTGGTTGCCTTGTGGTGTGGTATTCCTGCTGCACTGTTACTCTTTGTTTGGAACTTTGCAGAACCATCGATTTTGCGTCATGTGGCGCTCGGTGAGATTCCTGCACAGGTGGCGAGCAGTTTGTCTGCGACGGAGTTGGATGTGGTGTTACGCCGTATTCAGTCGATCGCTTCAGGATTTGGTGTGACGGATACCGCACAAGCCTATGAAGTGGCTGCAGCAGAAAAATTAAAAGGCTATCAGACCATTGGTTTGATTGCCAAGTTTGCCGTGGTGATTTCGGTTGCATTATTTGGTTTGGCATATGCCCGCCAACGCATCTCCCAGCAATATCGTGCCCGTAACCAAGTGGAAAAAACCATTTCGGTGGCTTTGGCATTGTGTTCAGGGATTGCGATTTTGACCACCGTCGGCATTGTCATGTCGATGCTCTCAGAAGCCTTGAATTTCTTTAATTTTGTCAGTCCTGCAGAGTTTTTCTTGGGCACAGAATGGAATCCAGGTTTTAGTACCACAGGTTCTGCCGAAGGTAGTTATGGTTTATTACCACTACTTTGGGGCACCATCATGGTCAGTATCATCGCCTTGCTAGTCGCTGTACCAGTAGGTTTGATGACGGCGATCTATTTGGCGGAGTATGCCAAGCCACGCTTTCGTGCCATTGTGAAGCCGATTATTGAGATTCTTGCAGGGATTCCGACCATTGTGTACGGTGTGTTTGCCTTGATGGTGATTGGTCCATTTTTTAATACGATGGGCAATACTATCGGTTTAAATATCAATGCCACCAGTGCGTTGACGGCAGGTTTTGTGATGGGGATTATGATTATTCCTTTTGTCTCGTCACTGTCGGATGACATTATCACTCAAGTGCCACGTTCACTTCGTGATGGCTCATTGGGGCTTGGCGCAACCAAATCTGAAACCATTCTCAAAGTGGTGATGCCAGCAGCGCTACCAGGTGTGGTCGGTGCATTCTTATTGGCGGCTTCTCGTGCCATTGGTGAAACCATGATCGTGGTACTGGCAGCAGGGAACAGCCCATTATTACATGGCAATCCACTGCAAGCGGTATCGACTGTGACTGTCACCATCGTTAACCAGTTAACTGGCGACACAGACTTTGCCAGCCCGCAATCCTTGGTTGCCTTTGCCTTGGGTCTAACCCTTTTCGTGATCACTCTTGGTCTGAACATCATTGCACTGTATATCGTGCGCAAATATCGTGAGCAATACGAATGAGTACAACCAATCATCCAACCATGGATCAGTACCCAGAGTTTGATCCACAACAAGCTGCAGCAGAACAGGCTGAGCGTCGCAAGCGAATCGAGAGTTCACTGGGCAAGCGTCATCGTAAAGAAAAAGCATTTAAAACCATGGGGTTTACTGCGGTACTCATCGGTTTGTTCTTCGTGGTGCTGTTATTCGGCAGTATTTTAAGCCGTGGTCTGCCTGCATTTTGGCAGTCTTCGATGAAGACCGAAGTCTACTTTGATCCAACGGTGATCAATGTTGGTCCAAAACCTGTGCCACGTTCTGGTGAATCACCTGCGGCATTTGAAGAGCGCTTTGTCAATTGGCAGGGTGAATTTGCCATGGTCGATTGGGATAGCTTATTGGTCAATAGTGTCATTGCCCAAGATCCGCAGCTAGAAAGTCGTCGTGATGATTTGGTGGCGATTTTTAGTAGCTCAGAAGGCTATCGCTTGCGTGATATGGTGCTGGCGGATCAAAGTCTGATTGGGAAGAAGCAAGAAATTAAATTCTTAACCGATGCCAATGTCGATGTTTGGATCACTGGGAAAATTGATCGTAGCCTCCCAGATGAGCAACAACAGCTCAGCCCAGAAGTGCGTCAACTTGCCGATCAGCTTAAAGCCGATGGCGTGATTTATAATGGATTTAACACCAATCTATTTACCAATCCAGACTCTCGGAGTGCGCCAGAGCTCAGTGGTTTGGCGGGTGCGTTCATGGGCTCACTGTTCATGATGTTGATCGTAATTTTTATCTCGATCCCAATTGGTGTGGCGAGTGCGATCTATCTCGAAGAATTTGCCAAGCAAAACTGGTTGACTGACATTATTGAAGTCAATATCAACAACCTTGCTGCAGTGCCATCGATCGTGTTCGGTTTGCTCGGTGCGGCGATCTTCATTAACTGGTTCCATTTACCACTTTCTGCACCATTGGTCGGTGGTTTGGTACTCAGTCTCATGACTTTACCTACCGTGATTATCACCACCCGTGCGTCATTAAAAGCCGTGCCACCGTCGATTCGTCAAGCAGCACTCGGTCTAGGCGCTTCAAAAGTGCAAAGTGTGTTTCATCACGTGTTACCGCTTGCATTACCAGGTATTTTGACTGGTGCCATCATCGGCGTGGCACAAGCGCTTGGTGAAACTGCACCACTATTATTGATCGGAATGAGTGCATTTGTTGCCAGTATTCCTGCTTCACCAATGGATCAAGCGACCGCTTTACCTGTACAAATTTATCTTTGGCAGGGCAATGAATTGCGTAACTTCTTTGAAGGGCGTACTGCGGCAGCGATCATCGTATTGCTTGCGATGATGATCGGACTGAACAGTTTGGCGATTTGGTTACGTAAAAAGTTTGAAGTTCGTTGGTAATTGGAGAAAAATGATGCTAACAACTGAAGTAAAGAATGTTGATACACAGGATATCAAAGTGAACAATCCAAGTACCTCACACACCAATGCCACACAAACCAACGGCGATCAAACGCCTGAGCAATCACAGCGTGAGACTTCAAAGTTTGATGTGAAAAATAAAGAACAATCACAGCGCCAGCAAGCTGAGGTGAAACTCAGTACCAAAGACGTGCACGTCTACTATGGTGATTCCGAAGCGATTAAAGGCATTGATTTAGATATTTATCAAAATGAAGTGATTGCCTTTATTGGTCCGTCTGGCTGTGGTAAATCGACTTTTCTGCGTACCTTAAACCGCATGAATGACACCATCGATAGCTGTCGTGTGACTGGACAAGTCAATCTCGATGGTCGTGATATTTATGACCAAAATCTTGATGTGGTTTTACTTCGTGCGCAAGTTGGGATGGTATTCCAAAAGCCCAACCCATTTCCAAAATCAATCTTTGAAAATGTTGCTTATGGTCCGAAACTGCACGGTCTAGCAAAAAGCAAATATGATCTTGAAGAAATCGTAGAAAATAGCTTGCGCAAGGCTGGACTTTGGGAAGAAGTCAAAGATCGTTTAAATCAACCGGGAACGGGACTTTCGGGCGGTCAGCAACAACGTCTATGTATTGCACGTACTATTGCGGTCAGCCCTGAAGTGATCTTGATGGATGAGCCATGTTCTGCGCTCGATCCGATTGCCACCGCAAAAGTGGAAGAATTGATCTCTGAGCTGTCGACCCAATATACCATTGCCATTGTCACGCACTCAATGCAACAGGCTGCTCGTGTATCGAATCGCACGGCATACTTCCATTTGGGTGATTTGATCGAAGTCAACTCGACCGAAAAAGTATTCACGCAACCTGATCATCAGCTGACGGAAGCCTATATTACAGGTCGTTTTGGCTAACACGTATTATCAAAGCGTTATCGGTAAAATAAAAAAAATCAGGACGGTTTAGACCGTCCTGATTTTTTTACAGATTTACGAATTAGACTAGCTCAGTATCGATACCATTATTTTGACAAGATGTTGATGTCTACCTGCAGAAAATCTTCGGCAGTGATTTGAAATAAAGTATCTAAAAATAACATCTGAAAACTACCAATACCTGCATTGTTGTCCTGCATTTTTTGCTCAGCGATTTGCGCTGCCACGGCGAAATGCGCATGTGCCGCAAGTGCTGCCAAAGCGGGCGCTTGATCCTGTGTTAACACACCGAGATAGGCTGCACAGACTGCACCGAGTGCACAGCCCATTGCCGTGACTTTGGGCTGTAGTGCTGAGCCACCTGTAATGCGGATCACGCCATATTCTTTAGACAAGATATAATCACTGGCGCCAGAAATCGCCACACAATCACAAATGCCTAACAGTTGCTGTGCTTGATCAACGGCTTGCTCTGCGCTTAAGGTGCTATCGACGCCTTTGCTTTCGCCCTGTGCACCAGCGAGGGTTGCCATTTCAGAGGCATTGGCACGGATAATCGTCGGATGATATTGCAATAAATCATCCACAATCTGACTGCGCCACGCCAAAATCTCACTATAACCAACTGGATCAAGCACCCACGGCTTTTTGACATTATCGGCACTTTGTGCGGCATATTGCATGGCTTGTGATTGCTCGGGTGTCGGTGTGCCTGTATTGATGCTTAAAGCATGGGCAACACGGGCGAAGTTGCCCGCTTCTTGCTTATTATCAATCATCGCAGGGGATGCGCCGATCGCAAGACAGACATTGGCGGCAAAGTTATTGGCGACACTATTGGTGATGCAATGCACTAAGGGTTGCGTGCTTTGCAGTTTCAGCCATAAGGATTGAATGGCTTGAGTGAGATGTGACGCAGTGGTGGTGGTCATGGATGGATGCACCAAATTAGAAATGCCAAATTAAAAAACGATGGCAAGAATTAAAAAGAAAATTGACAGTACACTTCACCTATCATCTTGGTTCAAGACTACAGTGAAATAGCGGTCTAAAAAAGCCAGCCCGAAGGCTAGCTGATGCATTTCAAGTCGATTAAATTCATCTTTAAAGTATTAACTGCCACGCTGCCAAACATTATAGCGATTGCCAGATTCGATCGATGCACGTACTTGATCAACTACGCCAGCCTCAGATGGATAGGTAATTTTGTAATTATTCAAGGTAGTGAGCGCATTTTTCTTCTGCTCGAGCCCAAGATAATTATTCACCATCGACAAGTGTGCTTCTTGAATGCCTGCGTCCATTGCGGTTTTGAGATAAGGGGTCGCTTCTTTGAATGCACCACCTTCAGACAGTCCAAAACCTAACCAAAAACTGGTTTCAGGATCATTTGGTTTGAGTTTGAGTAAGCGAGTCGCATAGCTCAGTGCTTTTGGTCCGTACTTATCGCCCATATCGAGGTTACGTGCCATGTGGTTGGCTTTGGCTGCACGGAGCAAGATGTCATACGATGCGTTCGGTTGCACTGCATATTGATCGAGGGTGACGATAATGTCTTTGAGTTTATCGGTCATGCCAGATTTTTCACGTTTCACATCAAAACGGGTTGGATAATGACGGGCTTTACCTTCCAAAATCGTGAGGAAATCATCAATGTCTGTGACATCCAGTTCATTGTCTTGGGCAAGTACCGCAAATTTCATGGCTTTATCATTGCTGTTGGCGACAGGAATAATAAAACGGTTTTGATCCAAAATAATCTCTTCAGAGTTTGGATTATTTGGATCAGCTTTGACACGCAGTTTGGTCAGCGGGGCATTGATGGCTTTTTGCAAATTCACTTCAAACTCAGGCGGTGCAGTATAGTCCGCAGGGTTGAGTGCATAAAATGGCGCAGAAACTTGCGGTTCGGTGTAGACAATCGGTTCAAGTACCGCAGGTTGTTTATTTGCTTGTACCTGCGAGGTTGGGGTAGTGCTACAAGCACTCAGAAAAATACTACCCAATACAGTTAAAGTTAAAATTGGTTTTATTTGCATGTTCATTCCATTCGTTCGAGCTGACACAAAGTCATCAGTCTAAGGAAAATTGTGCTGTGCTTCAAGATTTGATCTGATAATCACGTAACGGATTGTTTAGTCAAAAACAAAATATCCATTGAAATTGTAAATGCAATGAACAGCTCAATATAATTCAATCAATAGACTCATGACTTTGATTCGATACTCAAGTCATATTCCCGCTGTACTTCTTCAAGCACCTGTTTATCTTGCTTAGATAGTGGTGTGAGGTGAGGGCGCTTAAACTCTGGATCGAGCTTGCTAAGTTGCGTACACATACGTTGTAGATGTGCTTCGTTTTTTTGCAGGCGATCTGACAAGATGCGTAGACTTTCCAGTACCGTATCAGGTTCACTCTGTGAAGCCGCATAGGGCTGAAAATCGGCGCATGCATTATCTTGTGAAGAACTTTCGATGATTGCTTCTTCTTGTTTCATAATAAATCGTGCAGGATTACCCACTGCGGTGGTATTTGCAGGCACCGCTTTGGTCACGACGGCATTGGAACCGACTTTGGCATTTTTCCCGACAGTAAATGGTCCAAGAATTTTCGCACCTGCACCGACGATCACACCGTCTTCAAGGGTTGGATGGCGTTTACCTTTATCCCAAGTTGTGCCGCCCAAAGTCACCCCATGATACAGCGTGACATCATTACCAATCTCGGCAGTTTCACCGATCACCACACCCATGCCATGATCAATGAAAAAACCTTGTCCAATCTTCGCTGCAGGGTGAATCTCAATGCCTGTAGCAAAGCGTGAAAATGCAGAAACCGCTCGTGCTGTGCCTTTCAACTCTTTTTGCCACAATCCATGCGCAACGCGGTGCATGACAATGGCGTGAAAGCCGGGATAGGTGGTGACGACTTCCAAAACATTACGTGCCGCAGGGTCACGATCAAACACCGCTTGGATATCTTGTTGAAGTTGTTTAAACATCTGTTCGATCTCCTTGAGTGTTCATTTTGTCATCACATTGATTTTGATTACTAGGCTTTTTATCGTTTGGGCTTTTATTGGCTTTGCTATCTTGTGGCTGCCATGTGCCTTTGCGTAAGGCTTGTACTCGACTAAACACGCCACGCAGTAAATGATATTCCATCCGATCTAATTGTATCCGACCGAATAATCGCCGTAAACGCAGCGGTAATAAACGTGGATTTTCAGGATCAAGAAACTCAATATCAGCTAAGGTCTGTTCAAAATGCGGATAAAACTGTTGCATCTGATCTTGAGTCACTAAAGGCTCATCCCATTGCATCGACTGACCTTGTACCAATTGCATGGCTTCGACTTTTTCTGCGTTTACTTCTGCATCATTTCTTTCGAGTGAACTGTTTAGACTTACAGTTTCGACACTTTGTAAGCATGCCATTCTCAGCTCATAGCACACGACTTGTATCGCTTGTGCGACATTGAGTACGCCATATTCGGGATTGACTGGAATGGTCAGGTGATAATTGGCAAGTGCCAGTTCTTCATTGGTCAAGCCACGATCTTCACGCCCAAACAGTATCGCCACCTGTTGATTTTTTTGCGTCGCATTGGCGATTTCTAAGCTAGCAGGGCGGACGTCTAAAATCGGCCAAGGAATAGTACGACTGCGGGCACTGGTGCCAAACACCACATGACAATCCGCCAAGGCATCTTCAATCCGCTCAACCACTCGAATATGTTCGATCAAATCACTGGCACCTGCGGACAGCGCATCAATATCAGGGTGTGGATAATGCTTTGGCGCAACCAACACCAGATGCTTTAAGCCCATGGTTTTCATGGCACGTAAGGCTGCACCAATATTGGCAGGGAGTGTGGTATTGACCATCACGATACGGATATGATCAAGTAAATCAGTCGCTTGAGTAGACATATTTCCTTCAAATTTCAGAATATTTGATAAATGTGGCTTGTGCTTATATTCATGCCTTAGGAATAGCGCATGTCTTCGCTATACTCAAAAGCATCATCACTACGAAGCATGCCGTCTAATTCACCTTCATTAATTTGACGATTTTGCTGTAAATGTGATGGAGGTGGCGGTGGTTCGTCAATCACTTGATATTTTGGTTTCACCACTTGCGCGGCTTTTGATTTAACCTGATATTCCACCCGAATATGTTCTTTACCCAAATGATCACGCAGTTTCAGCATCAGATCATCGGTCGGTGTGACTTGCCAAGCCTCACCAAGTTGCAATTCATAGGTCGCAAAGTGATTTTCCAATTGCAATTTGATTGGAATATGTACCGCATTGGCTTGCTGACAAAATGGCTCAATCGCAGTGAGTAAATCATTGGCAAAATCAGCACTTAACTGATCTTCATGAAAGCGCAAATGAATCGCTTGGGCACGTTTTTCACGGATTTGATTGAGGTTAAAGGCTTTGCTGAGTCGTCCAAGTGGGCGATCAAAACCTTCTCGTTCATAAATTTCCCCTTCAATCACCACCACGGTTTCATTTTGGAAAAATTCTTTGTAGCGTTCAAAGCGTTCACGATTTGTGGATATTTCAAAACGAGCCGTGCCATCGTCCAAGGTGATCATGGTGCGATTCGGGAAATGCGCCACATCAATAATCAGCCCTGCGATCACGGTGGTCTGTCCACGTCGTGTGGTACTGAGATTATTCAATGTATTTGGAATAAAGCGTTTTAATTCATCTTTATACACATCAATCGGGTGACCTGTCAGATACAAGCCGAGCGTGTCTTTTTCACCTTTGAGGCGGACTTCATCACTCCACGGTTTGATCGGTTTCAGTGGTTTACGCTGTACTTGCTCCACTTCACCAAACAAATCCATGATGCCTGATTCACGGTTGTTACGAGCTTGCTCCGCCGCTTGCACCGCTTCGGGAAGATTTTCCATTAGAATGGCACGTTCTTCACCCAAACAATCGAGCGCACCTGCACGAATTAAGGCTTCTAATGTACGTTTGTTGATTTTCTTGAGATCAATACGATGACAGAAGTCGAATAAATCTTGATATTCGCCTTGCGCCACTCGAGAATCAATCACCGACTGCATCGCCTGCTCACCAACGCCTTTGATTGCACCGAGTCCATAGACAATCGTTTTCGGGTCACTGGCTTTAAAACGATAATCCGACATATTGATTGACGGCGGTAAAACGGTCAGATCATTACTACGACAGTCATCAATCAAAAACACCACATTATCAGTATTTTGCATTTCCGAGGACATCACCGCCGCCATAAACTCGGCAGGATAATGGGCTTTAAGCCATGCGGTATGATAGGCGACGAGGGCATAAGCCGCAGCATGCGATTTGTTAAAACCATAGCCTGCGAACTTTTCCATATAATCGAAAATTTCGTTGGCTTTGACCTCATCAATGTCTTTGGTCGCTGCACCTTTGAGGAAGATTTGCCGTTGCTTGACCATTTCCTCAGGTTTCTTTTTCCCCATAGCACGACGAAGCAAATCCGCACCGCCGAGGGTATAACCTGCACAGACCTGTGCAGCCTGCATGACCTGTTCTTGATAAACCATGATGCCGTAAGTTGGTTTCAAAATATCTTCGAGCAGTGGATGCAGATATTCAAAACTGCCACCGTGCATACGATGGATAAAGTCAGGAATCAGATCCATCGGACCGGGACGATACAACGATACAAAGGCAATGATTTCTTCAAACTGACTTGGGCGTGCTTCTTTGAGCATGCGTTTCATGCCGACGGATTCAAACTGGAATACCGCTGTGGTATTGCCATCGGCGAACACCTCATAGGCTGCTTTATCATCTAAAGCAATCTGTTCGAGGATAATCCGTTCAGATTCAGGTAAGCGTGCGTTGATATGGGTTAATGCATCCTCAATCACGGTGAGATTTCGCAGCCCTAAGAAGTCGAACTTGACCAAGCCGACCGCTTCGACATCATCTTTATCAAACTGGCTGACTCGACCTGTGCCATCGGCTTCACAGCTAATCGCTGAAAAGTCGGTAATTTTTCCGGGAGAGATCAGTACGCCACCTGCGTGTTTTCCTGTATTACGAGTAATACCTTCGAGCTTGAGTGCCATATCCCAAATTTCTGAGGCATCGTCATATTCAGGGTTGGCAGGGTTGGTCACCATGTCTTTGAGCTCTGCTTCCATTTCCAAAGCAGTTTTCAGATCAACACCGAGTGGCTTGGTCGGCACAAGTTTTGAAATCCGATCTGCTAAACCATACGACTTACCCAAAACACGTGCCACATCTCGAATCGCACCTTTGGCTGCCATCGTACCAAAGGTGGCAATCTGCGATACCGCATCTCGTCCATAATGACGTGACACATACTCAATGACACGGTCACGTCCTGCGATACAGAAGTCAATATCGAAATCGGGCATCGATACACGTTCAGGATTCAGGAATCGCTCGAAAAGCAGTTCATAACGTAGCGGATCAAGATCGGTAATTTTTAGACTATAAGCAACCAATGAGCCTGCACCCGAACCACGACCCGGTCCAACAGGGACGCCATTATTTTTTGCCCAGCCAATAAAGTCCATGACGATGAGAAAATAACCTGGGAAACCCATTTTGAGAATAATATCAATCTCATAGGTCAGTCGATCATGATATTTTTTATCAATCTCGGCCCAGGATTCATCACGCTCATTTTCGGGATAAAGTAAGGCAAGCCGTTCGATTAAGCCTTGCTCTGACACATGACGGAAATAGGAGTCAATAGTGTGTTCAGGCGGAATCGGGTAATCAGGTAGATAGTTTTTACCCAAAGTCAGATTGACCGTACAACGCTGTGCGATCAGATAACTATTCGTCAGCGCATTGGGTAAATCAGCAAACAGCGTTTGCATTTCAGCATTGGATTTGAAATATTGCTGATCGGTATAATTTTGCGGACGGCGATCATCACCGAGTACATAGCCTTCGGCGATACAGACCCGAGCTTCATGCGCTTCAAAATCACTTTGCTTAATGAAGCGTAAATCATTGTGCGCAACCACACCGATTTGATATTTTTGTGCAAGTTGCAATGCCTGTTGGATAAACAGTTCTTCATTCGGCAAGCCAACACGGCTAATCGCCAAATACACCCGATCGCCAAAAGCATTTTTCCATGCGTCAATCAGTGGCTCGGCTTTGTCAGGATTGGATGAGCAGAGTGCTTGACCGACATCGCTATGAATTCCCAACAGGGCAATTAGTCCATCAGATTGCTGACAAATCCATTCTGGCTGAACGGTTGGAATGTCGAGTTTCAGTCCATCGGTAAAACCTTTAGACACCAGTTCGGTGAGATTAAGCCAACCCGCTTGATTCATCGCAAGCAATTGTACACGTTGGTTTTCTTCACCAAGTCGTAGATCACTACCGAAAATTGGCTTAATGCCATGCTTAAGACAAGCATTATAAAACTTCACCGCAGCGTGCATATTGGACAGGTCAGTCAGTGCCAAAGCAGGCATCTTGTCTTCGGCAGCAGCTTTCACCAAATCAGGGATTCTGATAATCGAATCCGTAATCGAATATTCGCTGTGAATGCCTAAATGGACAAATTGCATCATTGAAACCGTCTAACTTGAGTGTGAAATTCTAAGCATCAAATCTTAACACGAGTGCTGGCGTTTGAGCGGATGTGATTTGAACAAAGTAAAAAACCAAATACAAGATTTGGTTTTTTAAAAGAAAATGAATCAATTTTGATGTCAAATGATTAGTTTTTGGTGCTTGACGCTGCGTTCGAATCAGGTGCTGTTTGCGAAGCGTTGGCTTGCGGTTCAGAATTGGTTGAACTTGGGTCTTTTAAGG
Source organism: Acinetobacter marinus (assembly GCF_900096915.1). GTDB lineage: Bacteria > Pseudomonadota > Gammaproteobacteria > Pseudomonadales > Moraxellaceae > Acinetobacter > Acinetobacter marinus. Next base: position 722,870 of record NZ_FMYK01000001.1, on the reverse strand, counting down.
TCGGATCTTTGATATCGACATATGCCTCTGCACGCACTTCACGCAGCCAACTATCGAGCTCTGCATCAAACTGACGTTCGCCAAGAATTTGCTTCGCCATACGACGCTGATATTCTTCGGTCATATCGACTTGGCGTTGGTTTTCAACTTTCAGGATATGCCAGCCGTATTGTGTTTGGAATGGTTGACTAACTTGACCTACAGCAGTTGAGGTCATGACTTTTTCAAATTCAGGCACCATCACCCCAGGCGATACCCAATCCAGACTTCCGCCATTACGTGCTGAGCCAGAATCGGTAGAATAGGTCGCTGCCATTTCTTGGAAATCAGCACCTTGTTGCAAGCGACTATAGATTTGATCAATCTGTTGCTTGGCATCTTCAGGGCTGACTACTTCAGACGGTTGAATCAAAATATGGCGGGTGAAATATTGTGGCACAAGGGCTTTTTTACCATCAGCACTGCGTTCTAACAATTTTAAAATATGAATGCCATCTTTAGCCTGAATCAGCTCAGTGGTTTTACCCACTTCCAAATTGCTCAAACGAGCAGCAAGATCGGCTGGAATGTCAGATAAAGCACGTGTGCCCATATCGGCACCTTGCACTACGATTTGATCATTATTGTATTGATCGGCAATGGCTTTGATGTCATCGCTATTGTTGAGCGCTTCACGTACTTGATTGGCTGTTTCAGTGACTTTTGCAACATCTGTACTTTCAGATTGCGGTGCAATGCGTAAGTGTAAGACATGTACTTGGCTACCGAGTGCAGCTTGACCTTGTGGTGAATTGAGGAAATTATCAATATCTCGCTCAGACACATGAATCCGTGACATGACTTGTTGCTGACGCAGACGGTTGACACTTAAATCTTCAGCGACTTGTTTACGCATCGCTTCATAGCTACCTGGACGCTGTGCATCAAGACTTTTTTGGAAATCTTCAAGGCTGGCAGCACCTTGTTGTTTGGCAATCGATTGAACTGCTTGATTCAGCTCTGCATCGCTTGGCTTAATGCCAAAACGGCGCACTTGTTCCACTTGGGCTTGACGTAAAATCAATTGATCCAACACTTGTCGACGTAAGATCGGCGCAGGTGGCACTTGTTGCCCCTGACTTTGCATTTGTTGTTGAATCACCGCAGCAGCTTGATCTAAATCACTTTTGAGAATCGCACTCGAACCGACCACAGCGATTACTTGATCGATATTTGCAGCGTAAAGCGATGCTGAGGTCGATAGCGCTAGGGCGAGCGTAGATGCACGAAGCATTTTAACAAGTGTTTGACGAAGTACAGTTGGGTTATTCATTAACGTTGCGTCCAAGTTTGGTTAACATGATCAAATCCAATGACACGATCTTCTAATAAAGAGGCGAGTTTACCAGTTAAACCACCTAAGCCTTTTAAGCTAAATTCTGCCATGATGGCTTTTTTCGCAGAGACATCTTCATCGGTTGGGTCATCCAGATCATTATAATATCTGCGTGCATAGACCGAAACGCCCCAGCAACACGATTCATAATTTACCCCGAGCAGAATTTCTCGTGTCAGGTCATTGTCGATGTCGTATTGTACGTGACCCATTAAGCGCCAATTGTTGTGAATCGGTTGCACAAATGAGCCGACCACTTGCTGATAGGCTTGTTGGCGTAAATCTGCCAACTCGTCACGATAGATGTAGCCGAGATTGTAGAGTTGACCGACATCATCGGCATAGCTGAGGGTGAGATTACTCAGTGTATTTTTGCCATCCGCATCAAATGCGACATTTGAATTGACATTGATGGTGTTGCTCAGCTGACTAGAAAAAGTCATTACAGGACCAGAATAGTCGTCGGTCGCAATCGGGTCATTGTCAGTATCGAGGCGCACTTTGCGATCGGCAAAATAAAAACTCTGACCAATACTGGCACGTAAGCGCTCCAAGCCGACTTGATCATACAAACGATAAGTCACACCGAGCGAGGCAAAATTATTGTCCTCTAAGCGGTCATGTCCATAGAAGCGATATGGGCTAAACAGGCGGTCATAACTGATCGAAGCATAGGTACTGTCGAAGTTTGGATAGCCATCTTGTTGCTGATAAGGGGCGTAGGCGTAAAACAATCGTGGGCTAATGGTCTGTAGGAATTTACCCTGTTTTTCAAAAGTCATCCCTGTATCTAAGGTAAACTGCGGTACAGAGACTGATTTTTCTACAGATTCATTTTCGTCATAGCCTTGGCTGACTTTACTATCACGGTCAAAGTAGGTGTTGATGCTGCGTACCGAGACTTCTGGAATCACAAATAGGCTTGGTGTGCGATAGTTGTAACGGCTATACAGCTGATTATAAATTCGTGTACCACTACTTTCTAAAGCAGAACCATCATCAATGGATTTTTTAAAATACGCCGTATCATTATAAAAACCATATTCCAAGCCATCGTAGTTGCCACCTTCATAATGGAAGATCAACTGGGGTAATTTGGCATAAGGCTTTTCTACATCTTCAAGCGATTCATCCAGAGTTTGGAAATCTTGCACTTTGAGCTGTGCGGTAATGCCAGGAATGCCATTGGCATAGTTGAGTACCCACGTACGCTCTTGATAGGTTTCATCTTCACTATTGAGCGAATTACCCAAGTCGGAGAAATAATCTTCATCGGAGACGTAGTTGTAATCTACCGCCGTACTCCATTGATTATTAATTTTCCAAAAGTGTTGCCAGTGTAATTCTTTACGATCTTGATTGTCGTAGCTATTATCACCCGGTAAATAACCGCCCCAAATCTTACCCGCACCATAATTTTCAGTCAGATAATTAAATTCGCCCTCAGCCATAAAGCCACGTTCATTGAGATAGCGTGGTGTCACAGTGAGATCATAGTTTGGTGCCAGATTGAGATAATAAGGCACACTGAGTTGTACGCCACCATCATTGGTATAACCAAAGCTCGGCACTAAGAAGCCCGTGGTACGGCGGTCATCAATTGGGAAATTGAAATACGGTACAGGAACGATCGGCGTATTTTTGATATACAGACGCGCATCTTTGGTGACGCCACGTCCTGTGGTTTGATTGAGCTCAATCGATTTGGCTTGGATATGCCAAGCAGGGCTGGTGCTCGGTGCACAGGTCGAATAACTGGCATTTTCCAGTGTGACAATATCGGGTGCGGTACGGCGAATATCGGAGGCATAGCCATGCGCTTGTTGTTCTTCGCTGATGTAATAACTATCCTTCAAATCGCCTTGCTGAGTCTTTAAGTTATAATTAATTTCATCGCTTTGCGCAAACAAACCACCTTGCGCCATCTGCACTTCACCTTGCGCTTTGGCATAGGTTTGGGTTGGATCGATTTCGACCCGATCGGCACGAATACTTCGACCTTGTTGGTCGATTTGTACATCGCCTTCAAGTACCGATGTGCCATTCGGATCGTAATATGCGGTTTCTGCGCCGATGGTCGCCGTTGCTTGAGTCGGATCGCTTGGCGCTTCGACATTGCTGCCGATTGGTGTCACCCACACCCCAGAACAGAGACGGTCGGGATGCACATCATTACGGTCACTAGCGATGACTTCGGCAGGGCTTAAATAATATTGCTGATAAAACTGTTGGGCTTTTTCGCTATTAGCAGGAGTTAAATTGCTATTTTTGGCTTTTACTGTTTTGGCGGTGCTGGTTTGAGTGGTCTCGGCTGTATCTTGTTCAGCTTGATCTTGATCAGCTTGCACAGTCGTCGATGCTTGTTGGGCAGTTGTTTGCTCACTGGCGCCCTGTTGTTCAGCGGTCTCAGCAGCATCCGATTGCGCAGACTCGACCTCTGCATACGCCATATTGAATGCAGTTAAACTCATCAGTCCGATGATGGCTTTGAATAAAGCATTTTTTTTAAATTGATGTGTCATAACAATGGCAACGAATCAAGTCAGCAATAAATATTTTCATTGCATCATAGAGAAAAAAAGCGGAAACGACTACACTTAGTTCGCTAAATAATGCACGCTTTTTGCAATTTGGGATGCGCTTTACATGCAACGTGAACAACTCATCGAAACGTGGCTACAGCAAGTTTTGCCACAACAAGATTTTAAAATCAATTACTTAGCTGGAGATGCGAGTTTTAGGCGCTATGCCAGAATTCAGCTTGAAACGACCCAATATATGCTGATGGATGCACCGCCAGAAAAAGAAGACTGTGCGCCATTTGTTCAGATTGCAAGCTATTTGTCTGCGCATGGTGCGCGTGTGCCTCAGATCGTTGCGCAAGATTTAACGCAAGGTTTTTTATTACTTGAAGATTTTGGCGATCAATTGCTCTCTACAGTATTGACGCAAAATACGGTCGATCAATATTACACACAAGCCTTTAGACAAATTATTCAGCTACAAACGATTGCTCACGAGGCACAGCTTTTTCCGCAATATAGTGCCCAAAAGCTCACCGATGAGATGCGCTTGTTTGATCAATGGCTACTTCCAGCACTTGGCATTGACCTGAGCGATGCACAAGCCACCATGCTACAACAAAGTTATCAATGGATTTTAGACAACCTCAAACATCAACCTGAAGTGATCGTACATCGTGACTATCATAGTCGGAATCTCATGGTGTTAGACGGTGAATCGGTGCTTGGTGTGATCGATTTTCAAGATGCGGTAGTTGGACCAGATACTTATGATTTGATCTCAATCATCCGAGATGCCTATGTGCAGTGGTTGCCTGAGCAAGTTGCAGGTTGGGTCGATCAGTTTTATGGCATGCTGTCTGAGTCTGCCAAAGTTGGGCGTAGCATTGAGCAATTCCGATTGGATGCTGAAGTGATGTCAATCCAACGTCATTTAAAAATTCTCGGCATTTTTGTGCGTCTATATGTGCGTGATGGTAAATCAGGCTATCTCAAAGACATGTCCCGAGTAATGTGGTATCTGCGTCAAGAGCTCAAGCATTGTCCTGATTTGCTTGCTTTACAGCAATTTGTTGAGGATGTGGTGATGCCAAAATTTGAACAAGAATATGGCGTTTATCAAGCCATCACATCGGAACAATTAGCGCAAGCAGGAGCAACAGTATGAAAGCCATGATCTTGGCAGCAGGGTTGGGCAATCGTATGCGACCGCTGACCTTATATAAGCCAAAACCATTGTTAGAAGTGGGTGGTAAGCCGTTGATCGTATGGCATATCGAGGCGCTGGCTAAAATTGGCGTGACGGAAATCATCATCAATGCGGCATGGCTCAAAGATCAGTTGGTTAATACCTTGTGTGATGGTTCGCAGTTTGGTGTGAAAATCCTCTGGTCTTTGGAAGATGAAGGCTTGGAAACGGCGGGCGGTCTGATAAAAGCCTTATTTCACTTTGAGGATCAGCCGTTCTTGGTGGTCAATGGCGATGTCTGGACACGTTATGATTTTTCGGGCTTAAAGGACTTTGCATTGGGTGATCGTCTTGCGCATTTGGTTTTGGTGGATAATCCGCCACAACATCCAAATGGCGACTTTATTTTGAGTGCAGAGAGTGCACATCAGCAAATGGTCAGCACGTTTGAACAGGAAAATGACGGCGAAGCGTTAACCTTTTCGGGGATTAGTGTGTTGTCGCCGAAGCTGTTTGCAGATTTACCACAGGGCAAACGCCCACTTGCGCCACTACTTAAAGATGCGATGCAACAAGGCTTAGTTAGCGGTGAAAAAATGACGACAGCATGGGTCGATGTCGGTACACCAGAGCGTTTGATGCAATTGGATCAGCAAATCCGTGAGCAAGCGATTTAATTCTCAGCAAATGGCATGTGGCAAAGTCGATTTTGAGTGAAACAGATTTGCGTTTTTGCAGATGTTCCACGCATAATAGGCGCCGTTCGCATTGCAACTTAGTCAATTGAGGTTTTTCTGTGTCTCAGCATCCGTATTATCAAGATTTAGCCAAAGGCGTCTCTGCACTGGGTTTGGACTTGTCTGAACAGGTACTGACGAATTTGCTGAAATACCAAGATGCGTTGTTGCTGTGGAATAAAGCGTATAACCTCACAGCGATTCGCACCCCAAAAGACATGCTGGTAAAACATCTGCTCGATAGCTTGAGTATTTTGCCTCATTTTCCTGCAGGGCGAATGCTCGATGTGGGTACAGGTGGCGGTATGCCGGGTATGATCATCGCATTGTGTCAGCCTGAGCGTAGCAGTGTGTTGCTGGATTCAAATGGCAAGAAAATTCGCTTTCTCAAGCAATTTATTGCAGATATGAAGCTGGATAATGTGCAAGCGGTGCAGACTCGTGTTGAAGATCAGCAAAGTATCGCTGAGCTTGGACAATTTGATGTGATTACCAGTCGAGCTTTTGCCTCACTGCTGGATTTTGTCAATGCAGCACAACCATTTATGCATGATCAATCTGTGATTGCTGCCATGAAAGGTGTGGTGCCGAATGATGAGCTGGATCAATTGGCTGATTGGCAACAGCAGGTGATTGCGCTTCGTGTGCCGAATCTGGACGAACAGCGCCATTTGATTATTTTAAAGAAATGATCACTTTGGATGATTTATGCATGATGGATGATAAGCGTCAGTTGAAATGTTTGTTATAAAGTCAGATGAAGCGTCCAGTTAGATTTGCGTTTTGAAACAGTCTAGGCTTTCGATTTGACGCATAAATGCTGTATAAATGATAGACCGTAGATGATTATAAAATATTTTGCCCAAGCCAAGTCCGATGCACGGTTGCATGACATGGTGTTAGATTTTAAAAGTTGAGTAGACCGATTATGGCGAAGATTATTGCAATCGCAAATCAAAAAGGTGGCGTGGCGAAGACCACAACCGCAGTGAATCTTGCAGCATCTCTGGCGGTACTCAAAAAACGTGTGCTTTTGGTGGATTTAGATGCGCAGGGCAATGCCACCATGGGCTCTGGCGTGCCGAAAAATGAACTGAATTTTAGTGTTGCCGATGTGCTTTCAGGCGAAGCACCAATCATTGCTGCCATTCAAAAAGTCGAATCGAATTATAAAGTCTTGGGCTCAAACCGAGAGCTTGCAGGTGCAGAGTTAGTCATTGCTGAGCTAGAAAAACGTGAATTTATTTTGCGAGACGCTTTGGCGCAAGTCGCCAGTGATTTTGATTTTATTTTGATTGATTGTGCACCGAGTTTGAATCTGATCACCGTCAATGCCTTTTGCGCCGCCGATAGCGTGTTGATTCCGATGCAATGTGAATATTATGCGCTAGAAGGTTTAGCGGATCTTTGTCAGACCATTGAACGGATCAATCAAACCTTAAATCCAAACCTAGACATCCTCGGTGTGCTTCGCACCATGTACGATGGGCGCAGTGCCTTGACCAAGGATGTATCTGCTGAGCTTGAGCAATATTTCGGTGACAAACTTTTTCAAACCGTGATTCCACGCAATGTGCGTCTTGCTGAAGCACCTGCACATGGTATGCCTGTGATGTATTTTGAAAAAAGCTCAAAAGGGGCTGTTTCTTATCTTACTTTCGCTGCGGAATTGATGAAAAAAATTAAAAAAGAACTCAAAAGCACCGCAGAGCTTTCAGTACAAAACACCGCAAAGACCAAGCACAATGATTTAGGAGCAAAAGCATGACAGTCAAAAAACGTGGCTTAGCCAAAGGTCGTGGCTTGGATGCATTGCTCGGTTCGGTCAATAAAGAAAAGCAAAATTTAGCCCTAAATACTGCGGATATTGAAGATGGTCAGCTTGAGCAAATCTCGGTGGATGTGTTGCAACGTGGACAATATCAACCCCGTCAACACATTGCCGATGAAGCCTTACAAGAACTGAGTGACTCGATCAAGCAACATGGCGTGATGCAACCGATCGTGATCCGTAAGGTAGCAAGTGATGCGCAAGAAGTGCGCTACGAAATCATTGCGGGTGAGCGTCGTTGGCGTGCGGCGAAACGTGCAGGGCTAACGCATGTGCCTGCGATCGTGCGTGAGATGTCCGATCAGGTGGCGATTGCTTTGGCGTTAATTGAAAATATTCAGCGTCAGGACTTAAATCCAATGGAACAGGCTTTGGCTTTACAGCGTTTTCATGAGGAATTTGGCTTAAGTCATCAAGAAATTGCTGAAACTGTCGGTAAGGCACGGGCTTCGGTGAGTAACTTATTGCGCTTACTGAGCTTAGAGGATCAAGTCAAAGCCTTGTTGGATGAGCAAAAAATTGACATGGGGCATGCACGAGCGCTTCTCTCGCTGAAAAAAACAGAGCAGATTAAAGTTGCTGAGCAAGTGGTGGCGAAGGGCTTGTCTGTGCGCCAGACCGAGCAATTGGTGCGTGATTTACAAAAACCTGTGGCGACGCCCGCCAAAGCGCAGCCGTCTGCGGATATTAGCCAATTGACCGAACAGCTGATGGAAAAGCTCGGTGCAGAAGTGCAGATCGATCACCATGCCAAAGGTAAAGGCAAAATTGTGATTAAATATCATTCACTCGATGAGTTGGATGGCATTTTAAAAGTGTTTCAATAATAACGAAATTCAACCCAAGCGAGGTTGATGAATTTTAAAAGAGGGGTCTATGTGGGAATTTATTAAAGCAGGTGGTTGGCTGATGCTACCACTGATTTTATGTTCGATTGTTGCTTTGGCGATTTGTATTGAGCGATTTTTACGACTCAAAAAATCTCAGATTTTACCGAAGAATCTGAGCAATGAAATCTTGGCGCAAGCACAAAGCGGACGCTTGAATATCGAGTCGCAAAATACATTATTTTCGTCATCTTTAGGCAAAATCTTACAAAAAGGCTATCAATATAAAGATAAAGGCGCTGACTTTGCGCAAAAGCAAATGCAGACCGAAGCCAGCGTGCAGATTGCATCGCTTGAAAAAAATATTAACTTTTTAGGCACCATTGGTTCGATTGCACCCTTACTGGGTTTACTCGGTACAGTGCTGGGCATTATCCAAGCCTTTTTGGCGGTGAATACGGGCGGTGTTGCTGATCCTGCGTTATTGGCTCAAGGCGTGTCTAAAGCGTTGATTACTACGGCTGCGGGGATGATTATTGCGATTCCTGCGTTGATGGCATATCGTTATTTTCAGCGGGTCATTGTGGAATATGTGGTCGAATTAGAACAACAAGCTACATTGTTTCATGCTGCATTGTTTTATGATGTGGAGCAGGTCGGTGGTCATGTTGCGACGTCGTCATCCGTGACTGATCCTGTGTTGATCAATGCGCAGGTGGCTGATGAAGTTTAGTCGTCCACGAGTCAATGAAATCGAAGTCAATCTGACGCCGATGATTGATTGTTTGTTATTCTTATTGGTGTTTTTGTTGGTATCGACCACGTTTAATCAACATAGCCGCATTAATTTGACTTTGCCTGATGCACAAGGCGTTCCACCTGCATCGACCGATGATCGTGTGGAAGTGGTGGTGCAAGCCTCTGGCAAGTATATGGTCAATGGGCAGGCCTTGGCAGGTAATGACGAAACGCAATTGACCACAGCAATCCAGCAAGCCACCAATGCACGCCGTGACATGCCTGTGATTATTGCTGCCGATGCCAAAGCTGCGCACCAAGATGTGGTGCGGGTAATGGATGTGGCAGGCAAACTCGGCTTTATGAATATCAACATCAGTACCAAAGTGCCCGCACGAGGTTATCCATAGGTGAAAATACGGTGAGTCGAGAGTTAAAGAACCAAGCCAAAGCAGATCTGAAGAATTACGGGAAATCCGACTTTCGGACAGATTTACAGGTCTATTTTCGGCTATTAAGCTATCTCAAAGCCTATTGGAAAGTCGGTTTGTTGGTATTGCTTGGTTTTGCCATCAATGCCGCCACCGAAGTCTCGATTGCGCAATTGATCAAATACATCATTGATGCGATTAATACCGCAGATCAATCTGCCAAGAACCTATTTCCTGCTTTGGTGATTTTACTGTTCTTTTGTCGTGGCTTAGGCTCTTTTCTTGGGAGTTACTTTTCTGCGGTGATTTCTCGAAATCTGGTATTTACCTTGCGTCAGCAGATTTTTGATAAACTGTTAAAACTACCAACCCAATATTATTTAAATAACTCCAGCGGTCATGTCACAGCGAAGATTATTTACAATGTTGAACAGGTCACTGCAGCATCGACCGAGTCGTTAAAATCCATTGTACGTGATGGTTTGACGGTGATTTTGCTGTTGGGTTATTTGTTTTATATGAACTGGCGTTTGTCACTGACCATTTTGGTGATTGCCCCTTTAATTGCCTTGGTGATTCGTAAAGCCGCAAAACGTATGCGTAAACTCTCTACGCAATTGCAAAATAGCATGGGTGACGTCAGCCATGTGGTGCAAGAGGCGGTTGCAGGCTATTCGGTGGTGAAAAGTTTTGGCGGGCAAGCCTACGAGAAAAAACGATTTTTACAATATTCAAAAGAGAATTTGAAAAAGGGCTTGAAGCTCGTGGTCGTAGTCAGTATCAATACGCCGTTGGTGCAACTATTTATGGCGATTGCAATGAGTGCGGTGATTTGGATTTCACTACGTCCGCAAATCATTGGCGATACCAGTGCGGGTGAGTTTGTTGCGTATATTACTGCGGCAGGCTTGCTCAGCCGACCAGTCAAAGCGCTGACCGATGTCAATGAAAAAATCCAACGTGGTTTGGCGGCAGCAAAATCCATTTTTGATTTGCTGGATCAGCCAGAAGAACCTAATCTTGGACAATTTAAACCGCCGATGACCGGGCAAATCCAGTTTAAGCAACTGGGTGTGACTTATCCTGATGGTACACAGGCGCTACGGAACATTGATTTACAGATTGAGTCGGGTGAAACCATTGCTTTGGTTGGACGTTCAGGCGCAGGTAAGTCTACGCTGGTCAATACCATCATGCGTTATCAGAATCATACCGAAGGTCAGATCATCATGGATGGGCATGAGATCGAAGATATTGAGCTCGATTATCTGCGCCATCATATCGCCATGGTCAACCAACAGGTGATTTTATTCGACCGTACTGTACGTGAAAATATTGCCTATGGCGAGCTTGTTGATGCCACAGAAGAACAAATCATCGCTGCGGCAAAAGCAGCTTATGCACATGACTTTATCATGGAGCTTCCCAAAGGCTATGACACCAATCTTGGTGCAAATGGTTTGAATCTGTCAGGTGGTCAGCGTCAGCGTTTGGCAATTGCCCGTGCCATGCTAAAGAATGCACCAATTCTGATTTTAGATGAAGCGACCAGTGCATTGGATAATCAATCTGAACATTATATCCAGCAAGCGCTTGAGCAAGCCATGCAAGGGCGTACCACGATTGTGATTGCACATCGACTGTCGACCATTGAAAATGCAGATCGTATCGTGGTGATGGATCATGGGCAGATTCTCGAAGTCGGTAATCATCAAACGCTACTCGACAAGCAAGGCGAATATGCAAAACTTTACCAGCGCCAATTCCATCTTGATGATGTCAATTGAGCACTTTGCTTAAATATTGAGTCGATAATGTCATGAGTTTGGCTGAGCAGATACAAAAAGCGTGGCATGATCAAGCCAAATGGCTGGTTGTCCTTCGCCCATTCTCATGGTTGTATCGTGCGATCTTTCTGTGGCAAAAAACTAGCAAATCAAAACATGCCTACCGTGCGCCAGTGCCTGTGATGATCAGTGGGAATATCACGGTCGGTGGCAGTGGTAAAACCCCTCTTATTATTGCCTTAGTTGAATATTTACAATCCAAAAGTATCAAAGTAGGTGTAATTAGCCGTGGTTATGGTGGAAAGGGCGAGTTTCCGTTACTCGTAACCTCGGATTCTACGCCTGAACAAGTCGGTGATGAACCGACACTGATTGTACAACGCACCCATGTGCCGATGGCAGTTGGTCCAAACCGTCAAGATGCAATTGAATTGTTATTACAACATCATCACGTGGATTTAATTTTAAGTGATGATGGTTTACAGCATTTTGCGTTACAGCGTGATTTGGAGTGGGTGGTAGTGGATGCCAACCGTGGTTTTGGTAATGAAAAACTTTTACCCGAAGGTTATCTGCGAGAGCCATTAAGCCGTTTAGATGAAGTGACAGTCATTGAACATTCGGCACATCCTAAAACTAATTTGCATATGCATCTTGAACCAAGTAAGCCGTATAATTTGGCAGATCGGAATCAAACTTTTGATGTTAGCCTGACCTATGATGCAGTGGTGGGTATAGGCTTCCCGCAGCGCTTTTTTAATACACTGGATAATTTAAATATCTCGTATCAAAAGCATGCGTTTGCAGATCATCATGCCTATCAAGCCAGTGATTTTTCAGCAATGAAAAGTCAAGCGATGATTACCACAGAGAAAGATGCAGTCAAGTTAAAGCAACTTTGGCACAATGATCCTGAGAAATTAGCTCGTGTTTGGGTGGTGCCAGTGCAAGCAGTTTTATCTGGAGACGTGTATCAACTGTTTAATAAGCAGTTGCTCGATTTAAATCCGAATTTTAAGATCAATTTATCGACATTCTCAGAATAGCCTAAACATTGAATAGATTAAGGAAATATTATGCGTAAACACATTGTTATCCCTGCACGTTTTGCCAGTTCACGCCTACCAGGCAAACCATTGCTCGAGATTCATGGGCGAGCGATGATTTTGCGTGTGGTCGATCAAGCCAAAAAAGTCGATGGTTTTGATGATTATTGTGTGGCAACAGATGATCAACGCATCGCTGATGTTTGTTTGGCAGAAGGCATTGATGTGGTGATGACAGATGTTAATCATCCATCAGGCACAGACCGTTTAAGCCAAGTGGCACAGATCAAAGGCTGGTCGGCTGAGGATATTATTGTCAATGTACAAGGTGATGAACCTTTGCTTCCTGCACAGTTGGTCAAGCAGGTGGCACAGCTTTTAGAAGATCAAGCGCAATGTGCGATGGCAACGCTGTGTGAACCGATTCATTCATTGGAAGAATTTGAGCGTGATAGCATTGTCAAAGTGGTGATGAGCAAAACCAAAGAAGCATTGTATTTTAGCCGTGCTACAATTCCGTATGATCGTGATGGCGCAAAACTTGCCGAGCGCACATTACACAACAAAGCCTATCGTCATCTCGGTTTGTATGCCTATCGTGTGCAGTTACTTCAAGATTATGTGACATGGTCGCAAGGTGATTTGGAACAGTTGGAAAGCCTTGAACAGCTTCGTGTTTTAGAAAATGGTCATCGTATTGCCATTGATGTGGCACAGGCGAATTTGCCACCGGGTGTCGATATCCAAGCCGATTTAGACCGTTTAAATGCCATGCCAGTCAGTGCATTTGAATAAATTCTTTTTGCATAGATACAGATCATGTCCATGAGCGAAGATCATCATCCGTCTGAATTGCACGATCCTAGTTCGAAGGAACGGGGTATCTATACTTGGCATCATCCGATTTGGCAAAAGCTCACGACACGGTATCCAGAGCTTGGTCATGCGATGTTGTTTTATGGCAAGCAGGGTTGTGGAAAACAGCAATTTAGTCTGCAATTCGCCAAATGGGTGCTCTGCTTAAATAAGCCAACAAGTCATGATTTGAATGATTCAACAATGATTCAAACAGCTTGTGGGCAGTGTAAAAGTTGTCACTGGTTTGATGCCGATACGCACCCACAGGTTAAGCAAATTTCTGCAGATTTTGATGAAAAAAAGCAAAGTTATTCTGCGATTAAAATTGATCAAATTCGTGAACTGAATGACTTTATTCAGCAAACGGTTGACGGTTGGCGAGTGGTGGTGATCCATCAAGCGGATAAGATGAATATTGCTTCAAGTAATGCTTTGCTAAAAACTTTGGAAGAACCGGGTGATCGTGTGCTGATGATCTTGGTCAGTGATGCCATGTTGCAACTTTCGGCAACCATTCGTAGTCGTGTCCAGCAATATGCATTGGATCGAATCACTATTTCGCAAGCGCAGCAGTTTTTATCCGAAAATAAGTTACCAACTTCTGAAAATCCTAAAGAATTCAATGCAGATGAGCAACAGATTGCTTTGGCGTTGGCGCATTATATGCCTTTAAAAGCGCAAGACATTTTAAATAGTCCGTGGTTTGCCAAGCGTGTTGAGTTTGCACAGGCTTGGATTAATTTGGTGAAATATAAACAACAGCCAATGAGGTTTGCCAATGATTGGCTCAAGGCACTGGACTTTAAAGCACTGATGATGATGCTGCGTTTTAACCTGCAAGATATGACGGCATATAAATTACAGCAAGCGATTCAACAGAGCGATCTCGACATTGCTGATTTACAACAGTATTATAGTTTAGAGCAACTTTTCGATTTGGATCATGCATTCAATCAAGTGCCGAAACAGCTTGCGCAAAATGTACAAAGCGCATTGATTTTTGAGCAACTTTGTATGCAATTGATGAATGTGGATGGGGTAAGTGCTGAATACAGATGAGTTTCGGATGTGTGCCATTGCACCATCAGAAAGATGTCAGCTAAGCATATAAATAATGATGCGATGATCTCGCAAAAATGTTGATAAATAGGGAGATGATTCATGATGCCACCACGTGCAGGCGCAATTATTCAAGCCAATATGCCTGACCAAGCCAGCTTACAAGCCTGCTATATGCCATTTGTGTTGGGCGGTGGTTTGTTTGTGCCATCGAAGCAAGAAGTCACTTTGGGGCAAGAGCTTTTGGTGATCGCTTCCTTACCAGATCAATCGCAAAAATATCCCGTGACAGGTAAAGTGATTTGGATTTCGCCACGTCAACAAGGCAATAAACCTCAAGGTTTTGCCATTCAGTTGGATGGTGAAAAAGGCATTGCACTGAAGAATGAAGCGGAAAAAATGTTGGCAGGGCATTTAACTTCAGATAAGCCAAGCTATACACTATAGTTTGTGAAATAGTCATTGAACTTTCATTCTGCGATAGCGTTAACCTCGCTCGAAGTACGATCAGTACAGCTTCGCTTGGTTGCCTTGTATCAGAAAGAAATTTCTTCGACGATATAAACTGATCTTGGTGGATCATTGCTTTTGGGGCGAAATCACAGCTCAGTGAATGCTCAGATGTGATAAAATTGCCACGCTAAATTTAGATGTTGTAAAGGTTTTATGATGCAGTTTGTCGATTCCCATTGTCACCTCACCATGCTTGAGCTCAAACCCTATGATGGTGATGTGCATGCAGCCATTGATGCCGCCAAGCAGGCAGGTGTGACACGGATGATGGGTATTTCTGTGGCGCTGGATGATCATATCGCTTTATCTGAGATTGCAGCAGTGCATGATCACGTCGGTTATAGTGTCGGGGTGCATCCTTGTGAAGATCCTGAGATCATGGCTCAGGCAAGTGTAGACACACTGGTTTCATTGGCGCAGTCGGATAAAGTCTGGGCGATCGGTGAAACGGGCTTGGATTATTATCACAGCACCGATTTTGTACAACAGCAAAAAGACTGTTTTGCACGGCATATCCAAGCCTCACAGCAGGTCAAAAAACCGTTGGTGGTGCATACTCGTAGTGCCAAAGCAGATACCATTGATGTGCTCAAAGCAGAAAATGCCACGCATGGCATTTTGCATTGCTTTACCGAAGATTGGGATACGGCAAAAGCAGTATTAGATTTGGGTTTTTATATTTCTTTTTCGGGGATTATTTCCTTTAAAAATGCGCAAGACTTGCGTGATGTCGCCAAGCAAGTGCCACTTGATCGCTTACTCATCGAAACAGATAGCCCATATCTTGCGCCTGTGCCATATCGTGGTAAGCCGAATGAGCCGAAATATGTGCCTCATGTGGCTCAGGCTTTGGCAGATGTTTACGGGGTATCGGTGGATCAGATTGCTGAGCAAACTACGAACAATTTTTTGCGCATTACAGGTTTAACTGTTTAAATCTGAACAATATGGCATAAAAGGCTGACGTATTTGCACTATCTGATATGCTTAAGTGCTAATATGACGGCACAGCTTAAAAGTCGCAAATCCCCCTTATCATGAATTGATGTGAGCATTTCAACATGAAAAATTTAGACCAGCAGATGGAGCGTCAAGCGCAGTTTAAGGCGCGTGAAGAGTTAATCTTTTCTACTGCGGAAAATTTATTGTTGGAATATGGCGAATCAGGCATGACGCTGGATACCTTGGCGGCGGATTTGGATATTGCCAAAGGTACGCTGTATAAGCATTTTCAAAGCAAAGATGAGCTATATATGCTCCTCATTATTCGTAATGAGCAAATGTTACTGGACATGATCCAAAACACGGAAAAAGAGTTCCCTGAGCATTTGGCATTTTTTATGTTGCATCAGTTGCATCATCCTGAGCGCACCGTGCTTTATCATCAGATTGAGGAGCGTCTTGCCAATACGGGTCAAGGTTTACAAAACTTGTTTCAAGAGCTATATCAAATCCGCAAAAGACACTTACGCATTATCATTCGTTTGACCGAGCATTATCTGAAATATATTCAAAGCTCGATGTCGGTGCGTGACTATTTGGCGTCGATTTGGTCGATTACTCAAGGTGCGGCGGCGATTTTGAACTCGACCTATTATCAGCGCTATCTGGGCGAACGTGACAGTCTGCGTGTGTCCTATATTGAGCAAGCGTTGGCACTACCAAAACATGCGCGTGAAGAAGCCTTTGATGAGCAAGAAGCGGCAAAAGCGGTGCAGGATGCCAATTCGCAAAACAGCTAAAGACTGACGCAAGTCAATTTAAAATCGACCCATGTCACAGGAAAAATAAAAATAAATGCAGCCATTTTTCAATATGGATCAATTGCCGAAAGGGGCTAAACAACATGGCTTCACCTTGATCGAAGTGATGTTGGTGATCGTGATCATGGCGGTAATGGCAAGCCTAATCGTGATGAATGTACAGGGTGTCGATCAACGCAAAGTGATGCAAGCCCGTGAATTATTGGTTTTAAATTTAAAAAAAATCCGCTTAGAGTCGGCTGATCAGGGGCGTATTCTAGGCTTATTGATTCAACCTGCGACAGATATAGCGCCTGCAAAATATGAGGTGGTGGAATATCGTTTGCAAGCCAATCCAGACAATTCTATTCAAAACCAGTCTAATCAAAGTCAATTTAATCAAAGTCAGCCGTATGCACAGCGTGATCAATACCGTTGGCAATTGGCAGCTGATTTTGACAGTCAGACTTTACCTGAGCAAAGTAGTTTGCAGATTCAAAGCCTTGATCATCAGCTCAATTTGGATGTGCTGAAACAAAATGATGCTTTGCCACAGATCATTTGGTTAGGAAATGGTGAAGCGCTACCCGTGCGCATTCAGCTGTATTTGCAACAACAACAAGTCGGCGATGCCATCGTGCTTAATCGACTCGGTGCGGTGAGTGATGAACAAGATTTGTAAGCAAAACGCTCAGCATCGACCATTCAACGCATTCGGCTTGACGTTGCGTGGTTTTACCTTGCTTGAAGTCATGGTAGCGCTGGCAATCTTTGCCACGACAGCATTGGCATTGATGAAAATTGCCATGAATTACACCCAGTCAATTCAGCAAAATGAATTACGTACTCTAGCGCATTTCGTTGCGATGAATCAGGCGGCGGAGCTTCGGATTGAGCAGCAATGGCTGACGGGCAGTCAAAGTGAAGACATCACTGAGCAAGGCGAGCAGTGGCGTATTCAGAAACAATCTTTTGAGACCATGAGTCCTGATGTACAGCGCATCGACATCCAAGTGTCGCATATTAATCCTGATGATGCAGAAAATGTCCAAGGTGTAACCACATTGTCGGTGTTTAATTATCGACAGCCACAGCTCGAAGGTGACTCACCATGAATGTGCTGAGGAATCATGCGATACAACCTAAAAGTGCTTCAGGATTTACCCTTGTCGAAGTGTTGGTAGCGATTGCGATCTTTGCGGTGCTCAGTGCGTCAGGATGGATGGTTTTCGATCAACTGATTAAAACTCGTGAGCGCAATACACAGCATTTGGAGCATCTGCAACAATTACAATTTGCTTATATGCAGGTGCAACGTGATTTGAGTCAGATTGTCCCATTGTCAGGGCGAGAAGGAGATGAGTCTTATCCAGCCATGCAACTGGACAATCAGCAATTACAGTTTAATAAAGCAGGTGTGATTGATCCCTTGCAACAAGGTTCGGATCGTTTTGAATTTGTTGAATATCACTATGATCCCGACAAGCAAGCCTTGATGCGTTATCACAATGCTTATATCTACCGTAAGCAAAGTCAAGATATGCAAGGTGATGTGCTGATTGCGCCGATTGAGAATCTACAAATTCAAGCGCTTGATCCTGCTGTACAAACACAGTGGCCCGCACAAAGTGTGACCGATACCGACTCGGCAGAATATCTGATGTCACAGTTGCCACAAGGTGTGGTGGTGAGTTTTGATTATCAAGGGCGAGCCATCCGCTGGGTATTCAGTACCGCCAAAAATATGCCCACCACTGAAACTGAATCGGGTAGCAATGGCAACAATTCTAACAACGATTCAAACAATAATTCAGATAGCGATTCAGACAATGGTTCTGAAAATGGGAGCACGAGCGAATGACAAAGCCGAACCATTTTCCAGTGAATTATCACTTTTCAAAATCATCGCAAAGCGGTGTGGCGTTACTGACCATTTTAATTATGGTGGTGCTTGCCACGATTCTTGCGGTGAGTATTTTGCGCTATCAAAATGCCAACTTGGAAGAAACCAAGTTGCTACTACGTCAAGATCAGGCGTTGCAATATGCGTGGTCTGCGGAATATTTTTTCTCAGAACTGCTGATTCAAGATGGCAAAGACAATAGCACGGATAGTTTAAATGAAAGCTGGGCGCAACCTTTCCCGCCGTTTCCAGTCGAAGATGGCGTAGTCACAGGACAGCTCCATGATGAGCAGGGGCGTTTTAATCTGAATAGCTTGCTGAATGAAAATGGCGAAAAAAACGAAACTGCGGTGCTGTTTTTCCAAGCGATGTTAGAACGACTCAATCTTGATCCAAATCTCGTCGAAGCGGTGATCGACTGGCAAGATGCCGACAATGAAACGGTTGGTGCGATGGGCGCAGAAAATAGCTACTATCAAGGCGTGCAAGCGGGTTATCTCGCCCCGAATCAGATGTTTAGCAGTGCCAAACAATTGCAATGGGTACGTGGATTTGAAGGGGAGAGTTATCAACGCATTGCACCTTACATTACTGCCTTGCCATCTCGAAGCACCAAGATCAATATCAATACCGCTGATCCATTTATTTTGGCGTGTTTGAATCCACAGCTTGATCCGATGATGGTGGCAAACACCATGCAAACCCAGCGTCAGAATTTGCAAACATTAAACAGTTTTTCTGATCTTTGGAATTTGGATGGCTTTAGTGCGGTTACCACTGATCGTGAAAAATTTTCGGCATTATTTGATGTGTCTTCATCGTACTTTGTTGCGGATATTCAGGTGATGTTATCCGAGCGCAAACGCAGTATTCAGACGCATTTATATCGTAGCAAAGAAGCGGTGCAGAGTTATCAGCATGATTGGCATGGTGCAGATTTTTAGCCAAATCTGAACAAAATCTGTATGATTTCATTCGTTGAAATTCTCCATTTCTATATTTTGCATATTGGGTTGTGACAACAATAAATGGGTACCTTGAATCATATAAGACATGGATCGAATTAAGGTTTGCTTATCCGTTTGATAATTGCTGAGATACCACAGGCTGGTGGTTTGGCTAATCGCACCAATCACACCAATCGCAATGGTGGTGACTTCCGCTTTGGAAATCTTTAAATCTGGATATACGTTGAGACTAATCTGAGCAAATAAATTGGCAAAATTTTGAATGGTCGAAATATATAGCTGATCAATGGTCTCGCTGACACCAAGCACCTCAAACCACACAATTTTCGCAGTCTTTGTATTCTCAGCAACAGCAAAAAAGACCGCTAAAGTCTGCTCAATTAAACTTTTGACCGAGACTTGATTGATATTTGTTGAGATCGAGTTCAATACTGCTGTTTCAATAAGCCCAATCTCTCGCTGATATACTTCAGCCAAAAGCTGCTCAATACTTTGAAATGATTCATAAAAATAGCGATCAGTTAGCCCTGCTTGTTTGCACAAGTTGCGCACAGTCGTTTGCCGAAAGCCAATCGTACCAAAGAGTTCATACGCAGCTTCAATAAATTGTGATCTACGTTTTGCCTGCCGATCTTCAAGGCTTTCGCCTGCATAGGTACGACCTTGTAAGGCGTGTGATGAGTTTTTCATAGTTTAAATTCAATGCTCAAAAAGTATTTGACAACAAATGTTGTCAGATGTAAATTATCAACGATCTGAAGAAGAGTGTAGTCATATTTAAATCTGATGACAAGCGTCTTCAAATATGTGTTTTTAAAAAAATTGCTGACTTGATCAGACACAAAGCACATGGACTCAGCAGAAATAAAGGTGATACAGATGACATCGGTGCAGGTTTTGATTATCGGCAGTGGTTTTGGCGGGCAATGTACTGCGATCAATTTGCTCAAGCATGGATTGCAAGATTTTTTGATCTTGGAGCGCCGTGATTTTATGGGTGGAACGTGGTGTCAAAATAGCTATCCTGGTGCGGCTGTCGATGTGCAGTCGCCACTGTATTCGATTTCGCACGAACCGTATGCATGGACTCAGATGTTTGCTGAGCAAGCAGAGCTTGAAGAATATACCAATCACGTGATTGATAAATATGATCTTCGAAGTAAAACTAAGACCAATGCTAATGTCGTGAAGGTCGAATGGGATAAAGCGACCAGTCGCTGGTTGGCGCATATTGAAAGTGGGGAAGTGATTTCAGCACAGTTTGTTGTCAATGCTTCAGGGCCACTCAGTACACCAGTGATTCCAAATTTCAAAGGTCGTGATACTTTTCAAGGTGAGTCGTTCCATACCAATAACTGGAATCATGATTATGATTATCGTGGCAAACGTGTGGCGATCATCGGCAGTGGCGCAAGTGCTGCACAGGTGATTCCTGCAATCGCTGAAGATGTTGCCCATCTGCATGTATTTCAACGCTCTCCGCATTGGGTAATGCCTCGACCAGATTACAAGTTTAGCCAAACACAGCAAAAATTAGTCGGTAATCAACTGATTCATAAAGCATTGCGTACAGCGGTTTATTGGCAACTCGAGTCACGTGTGATCGGCTTTAAATATTCTAAAACCATGCTGAATCTTGTCGCACAGCGTAAAGCACTCAAACATATTCAAGATCAAATCAAAGATCCAGCACTGCGCAAGGCTGTGACGCCAGATTATACCATTGGTTGTAAGCGCATTATCTTGTCGAATACGCTTTATCCTGCGCTGTGCCGTGACAATGTGACATTACACACCAAAGATTCAGCGATTCAATCGATGGATGGCACAGGGATTTTGACTACAGATGGTCAGCATCTTGATCTGGATTTAATTATTTATTCAACGGGTTACGATGCGACCGATGGCGTGATTTCTTATCCTGTGGTGGGCAAGCAAGGCAATCAATTATCTGAGTTTTGGGAAGAATATCCACGTGCTTATATGGGTACGACGATTCCAGATTTTCCAAACTTTTTTGTGGTGACAGGACCGAATACGGGGATTGGACATACTTCGGCAATTTTCGTGATTGAAGCGCAAATGAATTACATCATGAAAGCCATTAAAGAGACAAAACTGCGAGGCAATTCGGTCATTGAAGTGACGAAACAAGCTGAAAGTGATTATACCGAAATGATTCATGATGAAATGAAAAGGACGGTGTGGCAATCAGGTGGTTGTAATAGTTGGTATAAGAGCAAAAGTGGTCATGTGATTGCGATGTTCCCTGGTTTTAGCTTTAGCTATTATCAAATGGCAAATACATTCCAGCCGAATCATCATGCGTTTTCTTGATGATGATTAGCGGGGAGAACATGAATTATAGGATAAAAAATGATTAAAAATTTTCAGGGAAAAGTCGTTGCGATTACTGGCGCAGGCTCAGGGATTGGTCGAGCGTTGGCAATACGCTTTGCTCAAGCAGGGTGTGATTTGGCGTTGTCTGATATTAACTACGCAGCGGTCGAGGCAACCAAACAGATGGTGAATAATGATTACGATTGCAATATCAGTTGTCATCAGCTGGATGTCAGTGATCGTAAAGCATTTTACGCATGGGCAAATCATGTCGTGGCATATCACGGTAAGGTGAATATGATCATCAATAACGCAGGCGTGGCATTGTCAGGGACAGTTGATTCATTAAGTATTGAAGATTATGAGTGGATCATGGACATCAATGTATGGGGCGTGATCTATGGCACCAAAGCCTTTTTGCCTTATCTTGAGCAATCTGGCGAAGGGCATATTGTGAATATTTCCAGTATTTTTGGACTGACATCTCAACCACTGATGAGTGGCTATAACACCAGTAAGTTTGCGGTGCGTGGTTTTACTGAGTCTTTGCGTCAAGATTTAGCATTGACCAATTCTTGCGTCAGTGCGACCTGCGTGCATCCAGGTGGCATTAAAACCAATATCGCCCAAGCCGCTCGAGTATCTGATAGCGTTGCCGAAGCGACTGGGAAAGATAGCAAAGCCGCAACTAAAGATTTTGAAATGACATTTATTACCACACCTGAGAAAGCTGCGGATACGATATTTCATGCAGTAAAAAATGATAAGCGACGCGTTTTAGTTGGGCCAGATGCAAAAGTTTATGATTGGGTGGTGCGATTGATGCCGACAGGTTATCAAAAAATCATGACAGCAGCGGTCAAGTTGCGAAGTAATAAATAGAAAATATAAAACCAAAAAATAAAGAGGCAAGGGATAAAAAAATAAGCTGTAAAAGATAACAATAACAATAAATAAAAAAGTGAGTGTCCTTGAAGAATGCCAGTCTTCATCACACTGGCATTCTTTTTTTTTAAGTAATTTCTGGAAAAATTACTTCTTGGTACTGTCTAACTGTGGTACAGCCGAACCTTGACCGAGTGACAATAAACCAGTCTCAGTATAGATGCCGAGTTTTGCACGGGTATCAGTAATATCAAGATTGCGCATCGTCAATTGACCGATACGATCCATCGGGGTAAACATTGAATCGCCTTTTTCCATCGTCAAGCGTTCTGCTTCATAGGTCAGGTTAGGCGATTCAGTATTTAAAATACTAAAGTCATTACCACGACGCAGCTCAAGTGTCACCGTACCAGTAATGGCTTTTGCCACCCAACGCTGTGCAGTTTCACGTAGCATCAATGCTTGCGAATCGAACCAACGACCTTGATAGAGTAGGCGACCAAGACGCAGACCATTGATACGGTATTGCTCGATAGTATCTTCGTTGTGAATACCAGTGATCAGACGCTCATAGGCAATATGCAATAACGCCATACCTGGTGCTTCGTAGATACCACGAGATTTCGCCTCGATGATACGGTTTTCGATCTGATCTGACATGCCTAGACCGTGACGACCACCAATACGATTGGCTTCAAGAATTAATTCAACTGGATCATCAATGCGTTTGCCGTTGAGTGCAACAGGCATGCCTTCTTCAAAAGTGATCGACACTTCTTCTGCTTTGATCTCAACATCATCTTTCCAGAATGCAACACCCATGATCGGCTCAACGATTTTGATGCCTGCATCGAGGAATTCTAAGTCTTTGGCTTCATGGGTTGCGCCAAGCATGTTGGAATCGGTCGAGTAGGCTTTTTCTTTCGACATTTTGTAGTCGAAGCCATTGTCGATCAAGAATTGTGACATTTCAGCACGACCGCCAAGCTCATCGATAAACACTTGATCAAGCCACGGCTTATAGATTTTCAGTGCTGGATTGGTGAGCAAACCATAACGATAAAAACGCTCAATGTCGTTACCTTTATAAGTCGAACCATCACCCCAAATATTGACATCATCTTCTTTCATTGCGGTCACCAGCATGGTGCCTGTTACAGCACGCCCAAGTGGTGTAGTATTGAAGTAAGGAATGCCGCCAGTAGAGATATGGAATGCACCACACTGAATCGCAGCAATCCCTTCTAAAGCCAGTTGCAAACGACAATCGACCAAACGTGCTTTGGTTGCGCCGTACTGTTCAGCTTTCTTTGGAATCGCATCGTAGTCATCTTCATCAGGCTGACCCAAGTTTGCGGTATAGGCAAAAGGCGATGCGCCTTTTTGCTTCATCCAAAGCAGTGCAGCAGAAGTATCTAAACCACCAGAAAAAGCGATCCCAACTTTTTGGCCTACAGGTACATTTTGCAAGATTGTTGCATTATCAGTCATTGTTCATCCTAACGATATCGACATCGGCACCGCAGTAGGGTAGCCATCACAAGAAAAAAATTTTGCTGATTGTAGCACTTTTCCTAGGTTTTTTGATCAAAAACATCGACTTTAATCCTGCGTGAAAAAATGTGCTGTGTGTCAATATATTGCAAATTTCAAAGCATAATTTAAGTCAAGCAGATCATCTCTGTGCTAGATCAGCGTAGTCATCTTGGATTGATCTACTTTTGTATTCATTGATTAATCTCAGCAATTTCAAGCCTGAACAGAGAAAATAGGGATTCATTTTTAAAAAACAAAAAATGGTATGACCAATATGATTTTTCTGTGGCATTCAAGATTGATCATTTCAATGCATAGAAATCGACTCATCCGATGGTCTTTTAGACTAATGTCTAAATGGATGCTTTGAGTGTTTATAAGTAAAAGAAAAATAACAAGATAGGCTCGAAGGAATGGCGAATCGACGTGTATTTAAACTTATAATTGGTATGACCAATGTTAATCTATGATTGAATTTTTGTTTAGCCATGAACCATAATGCACACCATGTGAGGCACTGTTGGGCTTAAGTTTCTTTTAAATTTAAAATTGGTCATACCAATATAATTTATACACCTTCCAACACTGTCTGATTTGATCTCTTCCAAAGCATTTCAAGGAGATGACAATGCTTCAATGGCAACAAATGTATGACCCGATGGGGAATATTTGGATTTCAAGCCTAATTGCTTTGATTCCGATTATTTTCTTCT
This sequence comes from Acinetobacter marinus, assembly GCF_900096915.1. Classification (GTDB taxonomy): domain Bacteria; phylum Pseudomonadota; class Gammaproteobacteria; order Pseudomonadales; family Moraxellaceae; genus Acinetobacter; species Acinetobacter marinus. The sequence goes on along the minus strand of NZ_FMYK01000001.1, from coordinate 697,870 downwards.
TTTTGGCACTCGCCGTGTTTCGGTTAAAGGGCAGTGTGGCTGGCACGATTACAGTGGTACTGGCACTTTTAGTCTCCTTATTTGCCTATAAAATGCCGACCATGATGGCATTTGCATCGATGGTTTACGGCTTCTTTTATGGTCTTTGGCCGATTGCGTGGATTATTCTTGGTGCGGTATTCCTCTATAAAGTCTCCGTGAAAACAGGGCAGTTCGATATTATTCGTGCCTCGATTCTTTCGATTACCGAAGATCAGCGCTTACAGATGTTGTTGGTTGGTTTTGCTTTCGGTACTTTCTTGGAAGGTGCAGCTGGCTTTGGTGCACCAGTGGCGATTACCGCTGCGCTGTTGGTGGGCTTAGGCTTTAAGCCACTTTATGCGGCAGGTTTATGTTTGATCGTTAATACTGCGCCTGTGGCATTTGGTGCGATGGGGGTTCCGATCATTGTTGCGGGTCAGGTATCTGGCGTAGATACCATGGAAATCAGTCAGATGGTTGGTCGTCAGTTGCCATTTATGGTGCCGATCGTGCTGTTTTGGATTATGGCGATCATGGATGGCTGGCGTGGTGTGAAAGAAACTTGGCCTGCGGTAGTCGTTGGCTCTTTAAGTTTCTCACTCGCACAGTTTCTTACGTCAAACTTCGTCGGTCCAGAGTTGCCTGATATTACCGCAGCGATTGCGTCTTTGGTTGCCTTGACGGTGTTCTTTAAATATTGGAAACCAAAGCATATTTTCCGTTTTGAAAATCAAGAGATGGATGCAGAGGTCGAAGCACAAGCACAAAAAAGTTATAGCTTGGGGCAGATTGCCAAAGCATGGTCGCCGTTTGCGATTTTAACCGTGATGGTGACGATCTGGAGTGTAAAACCATTTAAGGCACTGTTTGCTAAAGATGGTGCGCTGCATGATATGGTGTTGTCGATCGAAGTGCCTTATTTGCATCAATTGGTACAGAAGATGCCACCTGTGGTGCCAAGCATTACCGATTATGATGCGGTGTATAAGTTTGACTGGTTCTCTGCGACGGGGACGGCGATTATTATTGCGGCGATCATTACCATTATTTTCTTAAAAATGAAACCAAAAGATGCTGTAGCAACTTTTGGCGAGACCTTGAACGAGCTGAAAGTGCCGATTTATTCGATTGGTATGGTGTTGTCATTTGCCTTTATTGCCAACTATTCAGGCATGTCATCGACCTTGGCATTGGCGCTAGCGCATACGGGTTCAGCATTTACTTTCTTCTCACCGTTCTTGGGTTGGTTAGGTGTGTTCTTAACGGGTTCAGATACTTCTGCCAATGCGCTATTTTCAGCACTCCAAGCGACCACGGCACAGCAAATTGGTGTACCTGAAGTATTACTGGTGGCAGCCAATACCAGTGGTGGTGTGACTGGGAAAATGATTTCACCGCAGTCGATTGCCATTGCCTGTGCGGCGGTGGGATTGGTCGGCAAAGAGTCTGATTTATTCCGTTTTACCGTGAAACACAGTATCACCTTTACCATCATTATGGGTATTATGATTACCCTACAAGCCTATGTGTTCCCGTGGATGATTCCATAGTGCCAGGCAATGATAATGCAGTGATATAAGGTTGAAAGAAGTCGATGAAAGTCTCCGATAAAGCAGTACAAAGCCTGCGTATATTGATCGAACAAAGCAATATGCAAGTCGGAGACCGCCTGCCAGCCGAGCGCAAGTTGTGTGAACAGCTCGAAGTCTCTCGAACCTCGCTACGTGAGGCGATTTCACAGCTCACCAGTATGGGCATGTTGGTCAGTAAAGTGGGTGCTGGGACTTTTTTACAACAATTGCCTGAACACTGGTCGAATACGCAAATCGTGCAACCGATCAGCAGTTTGATGGATGAAGATCCCGCCTACCGCCATGATGTGCAAGAAGCACGCATTATCTTAGAAGGCGGTACGGCGTGGTATGCCGCACAGCGTGCCAGCAAAGAAGATTTGGCACATATTCGACATTGTTATGATCAGATTAGCCATTTTCAAGCGGCTGGCAATGGCGATGAAGCTGCTCGAGCAGATGCCAATTTTCATCTGGCGATTGCCGAAGCCTCACACAATATCGTGCTGATCCAGATGATGCGTAGTCTGTTTGATCTGTTGCAATTTAATGTAGTGCTGGCACGGCGCAAGTTTTATAGCGAAAGCCACCGTTTTGACCAATTGCATGATCAGCATTTACAAGTGATGAACGCAATTGAACGTCGTGATCCCGAAGCTGCTCGTCGTGCAGTCTGTGGACACATCGAGTTTGTAGTACAGCAGGTACGCATGATTGATGAAGAAGAAGCTCGTCGTCAGCGTTCCCGCCGATTAAATAGGATAAGAGCATGATTATTTCTTCTGCCAATGACTATCGTGAAGCCGCACAACGTCGTTTGCCACCATTTTTATTTCATTACATCGATGGTGGTGCCTACGCAGAATACACCTTGAAGCGCAATGTGGAAGATTTATCCAAGATTGCACTGCGCCAGCGTGTGCTCAATGACATGTCGCAGCTCAGCCTTGAGACCCAACTTTTTGATGAAACCTTGTCGATGCCTGTGGCGTTATCTCCTGTCGGTCTAACAGGCATGTATGCTCGTCGAGGTGAAGTCCAAGCTGCGGTTGCTGCGGATAAAAAGGGCATTCCATTTACCCTATCGACGGTTTCGGTGTGTCCGATCGAAGAAGTTGCGCCAGCGATTCAGCGTCCAATGTGGTTCCAGCTCTATGTACTGCGTGATCGTGGCTTTATGAAAAATGCCTTGGAACGTGCCAAAGCTGCGGGTTGTTCAACCTTAGTCTTTACCGTGGATATGCCTGTACCGGGTGCACGCTATCGTGATGCACACTCGGGCATGAGTGGACCAAATGCTGCGATGCGCCGTTATATGCAGTCGTGCTTTCATCCGCATTGGGCATGGAATGTCGGCTTACTGGGTCGTCCGCATGATTTGGGCAATATTTCTAAATATCTGGGTAAGCCTACAGGTCTAGAAGATTATATCGGCTGGCTTGGTAATAACTTTGATCCGTCGATTTCGTGGAAGGATTTGGAATGGATTCGTGAGTTTTGGGATGGTCCGATGGTGATCAAAGGCATCCTTGATCCAGAAGATGCCAAAGATGCGGTGCGTTTTGGTGCCGATGGTATTGTGGTGTCAAACCACGGCGGTCGCCAGCTCGATGGCGTGTTGTCTTCGGCACGTGCGCTGCCACCGATTGCGGATGCGGTGAAAGGGGATATTAAAATCCTTGCTGATTCAGGTATTCGTAATGGCTTGGATGTGGTGCGTATGCTGGCATTGGGTGCGGATACCTGTATGCTCGGTCGTGCTTTTGTCTATGCGCTGGGTGCCGCAGGCGGTGAAGGTGTTGCCAACTTGCTTGAGCTGATCGATAAAGAAATGCGTGTCGCAATGACCTTAACTGGGGCGAAAACCATTGCAGATATTACAGCCGATTGCTTGGTCAATTTGGACAAAGTTTTGGCTGAATGATTCTTTACATCAGTAAAAGTGCTTTTACACTGTAAATGTGCATTCAACAGGCATTTACATCCATAGCGTGAACATTGCTATTTATATAATCCCTCCCAACCTCCCTTATTAAGGGAGGTGTTATACCGATCAGAAATCATGATAATGATTCAGATAAAGAAAATATCCCGCTTTGGAAATGGGGGAGCTGGATTTTTAATCATTGGAAATCACAACTATGACCACCCAAGTATCATCGACTATCATCCAGCAACTCATCAATATCGTCGGTCAGCAACACGTATTTACCGAAGATCACGATACACGCTTGTACCGTCAAGGTCGGCGTTATGGTGCGGGCAAGGTGTTGGCTGTGGTTGCGCCAGCGACGTTGCTTGAACAGTGGCACGTGTTACAAGCTGCGGTCGATGCCGATTGTATTGTCATTATGCAGGCGGCAAATACAGGTCTGACGGGTGGTTCAACGCCGTTTGGTGATGATTATGATCGTCCTGTGATTATTCTCAGCACTCGCCGATTACTTGGCATTCAAGTCATCAATGATGGTCAGCAAGTGATTTGCTTGCCAGGCGCAACACTGGATCGACTAGAAAAAGAATTGGCACCATTTAACCGTGAACCACATTCGGTGATTGGCTCATCTTGTATTGGTGCATCGGTTTTGGGTGGTGTTTGTAATAACTCTGGCGGTGCATTGGTGCGCCGTGGTCCTGCCTATACTGAGCTGGCATTATATGCTCGAGTCAATGACGATGGGCAATTGGAATTAGTCAATCATCTCGGCGTCAATCTCGGAGAAACGCCTGAAGATATTCTCAGCACACTTGAAAACAAAAATTATCAAGTCAGCGACATTATCAATAATTCAAGTTGCTGTGCTTCTGACCATCGTTATAGTCACGATGTCAAACAAGTCGATGAAAATACCCCAGCTCGCTTTAATGCCGATCCCTCTCGACTCTTTGAAGCATCAGGCTCGGCGGGTAAGGTCTGTGTGTTTGCGGTGCGTTTGGATACTTTTGAGAAAATTCCAAGCCAAGTGTTTTATGTCGGCACCAATTCTCATGATGATTTAACAGAAATTCGTCGTTTTTTACTGAAAGATTTGCCTCGTCTTCCGATCGCTGGAGAATATATTCATCGAGTCGCTTATGACATCGGTGCTGAGTACGGTAAAGATTCATTCTTATTTATTGAAAAATTTGGTACAGCCAAAGTGCCTGCTGCTTTTGCCATGAAAGATAAGGTCGATGCCTATCTGGAAAAATTTGGCATGAAAGGGTTGTCTGATAAAGTATTGCAGCTGGTGACCAAGTTTTTGCCAAATCATCTTCCCAAACGGATGAATGAGTTTCGAGATCGCTATGAACATCACTTGATGATTCGCATTGAAAATCAAGATGCGGCGCAAGTGGAAAGTTTTTTAATTGCTTATTTCCAAGCGCATGCTTCGGGTGATTTTTTCCATTGTAGCGATGAGGAAGGACGTAAAGCATTTTTGCATCGTTTTGCGGTGGCGGGCGCTGCCATTCGCTATCGAGACACGCATCGTTCAGAGGTTGAAGATATTGTGGCGCTGGATATTGCACTGCGCCGTAATGATCGTGCATGGGTGGAAACTTTACCGCCAGCGATGGATGAGCAGATCATTCACAAACTGTATTATGGGCACTTTTTGTGTCATGTGTTTCATCAAGATTATATTGTGAAAAAGGGCGTAGACCCTTTAGAAATGGAACATCAAATGTGGCATTTGCTCGATGAACGTGGTGCAGAATATCCTGCTGAGCATAATGTCGGACATCTCTATGTGGCAAAGCCCGCACTAAAATCACATTATCAACAGCTCGATCCGACCAACCGTTTTAATGTCGGCATTGGACACACCAGTAAATTAAAACATTGGCGTTAAGTCATGCTGAGAAAAATTTAAGGGCAAATTAAAAACAAATTCAAAAAACAAATAAAAAATCGGACTGAGAAAGTCCGATTTTTTGTGCTTGATTTACTGCAATATTTTGCCTTATGCATCAGGGAATTGCGGTCTTTTCCCTGGGCTGATACGGTTGATATGCAGGAACATCATATGACGTTCGTATTTATCCAAAATATCGTTGATGACTTGCTCTTTGTTGTAGCCGACCAAGTCATTGCCTTGCGAGCCTTCAAACAAGTAACTTTCCAAACGGTAATAATATTTTTTATGACGATTATCCCGTTCGTTAAAGTTTGGTGTGGCGTAGCGTACAGGCCAGATTTGATAGATAAAATTCTGCTCCTCACCAAGATCGATGATCACATCGAGATGATACAGTTCAGGATTTTCCTCAAGTTCTACTTGATCGAGGCTGACGTTGATACCACGACTTTCAAGCTCAGTTGCCACCGCATGAATCGCAGGCTGGCAGACTTCATCGAGCATACGTTTAGTTTCAGCCAAGGTCGGATGCAACATGACACGACTGAGGCGTTTTTTCCAGTTGGAAATATCCACATTCCCGACCACAGGTGCGGCATTCATATTGGTACTGGCTTGACGATAATCTTCCAAATGCAAAGACTTATACAAACCCGCCATGACAAAGAAAATCACAAAACTAAATGGCAAGCCCATAATAATGGTTGCATTTTGCAGTGCGGTAATGCCGTCTGCCATCAACATCGCTAGCGTCAAGAAGCCAATCGCCAATGCCCAAAACACCGTTAGCCAGCGTGGTGAATCATGCTCGATATTGGTAAATTTGGTGGTGAAATTCCCCAACACCAATGAACCCGAATCGGCAGAAGTCACATAGAATAACAGCCCTGTAATGGTGGCAACGCTGGCAATAAATGGAAAACCTGGATATTGCGCCAAGAGGTCATAAAAGCCATGTGCAGGATTGGCAAGTACGGTTTGTGCAAGCTGTGCATTGCCATCAAAAATTACACTGTGTAGCGCACTATTGCCAAAGATTGACAACCAAGTTAGGGTGAATAGTAACGGAATAATCAAAGTTCCCCATACAAACTCACGAATGGTACGACCGCGAGAAATCCGTGCAAGGAATAGCCCGACGAAAGGCGACCACGCAATCCACCATGCCCAGAAGAACAGCGTCCAACTATTCATCCATTCTTTCGGTTGTTCAAATGGAAAACTGGTCAATGACAGCTTCGGAAAAGCACTAATATAGTCACCAAAGTTCTGGATCAATGCGCCAAGTAAAAATTCGGTATTGCCCAAGAATAAGATAAACAGCAATAAACCAATCGCCACATAAATATTAATCTCAGACAGAATCCGCAGACCTTTATCTACACCAGAGGTCACAGAAATGATCGAGACCACGACCGCAAAGGCAATCAGCGCCGATTGAATCACTAAATTTTCAGGTAATCCAAACAGTACATGTAAGCCATAATTGAGCTGTACCACACCGATACCACAGGTGGTGGCAATCCCGAAAATCGTCCCCAATACCGCAGCAGTATCCACAGAATGCCCAATCGCCCCATTAATGCGCTTGCCAAAAATCGGGTATAAGGCAGAGCGAATCGTTAAAGGCAGATTGTAACGATAACTAAAATAACCGAGCGCCACACCGACGAGGGCATACATACTCCAGCCTGTGAGACCGTAGTGAAATAGCGTCCACACCATCGCTTCACGGGCAGCCTCATAGGTTTGCCCCTGACCAACAGGTGGATTCATATAATGTGACAGTGGCTCAGCGACCGAGAAAAACATCAAGTCAATACCGATCCCCGCAGAGAACAGCATTGCAGACCAACTCAGCAGGCTGAATTCAGGCTTGGAATGTTTTGGACCGAGTTTGATGTTGCCGTAGCGAGAACAGGCAATAAAGACAATAAACACCAAATAACAGGTGGCAGCCAATAAATAGTACCAGCTAAAGGTGCTCGACACCCACGCCAAGACATCATTAATGACGTTATTGGCTTGTTCATTGAACAAAATAGTCGCCAATGAAAATAATAAAATTAAGGATGCTGAAAGGAAAAACACCACTTTGTTCAGACCATCTTTGGTCTGCGAGTTTTGATCGACCATAAATCTGTTCCGTATAATTTAATTAAAAATCGCAGATTTACAGCGCACTTTGATTTCTCCGATTTGGGTTGATGCAAAACTCCGTCATCTCAATCAGCCAAATGGCGTGACATGACGGAATTTGCACAATGAAAACAAACTGGGCTGTACATCAAAGGACAAATGGGATTATAATTTATTTTGATTGATCGTTCAATTAAAAATACAAAGTTGTTTTTTTGAACGACAAAGTAAAGATTTGCTTAGTAGGTTTGTTAAGTTCATTTGCTCAGTAAATTAGTTTGATATTTTTATAGAGAGTAGTCCATCGCCATGCCAAAAGTGGGAATGCAGCCAATTCGCCGTCAACAACTGATTGATGCGACTTTATCAGCGGTCAGTGAGCTTGGTTTTGCGGATGCCTCACTCAGCCAAATCGCCAAGCGTGCAGGTGTTTCGACAGGCATTATTAGTCATTATTTCCAAGACAAGCATGGCTTGATTGAGGCGACGATGCGTTATTTGCTCAAAGAGCTTGGTCGTGAAATTGCTGAGGCATTGGCACATGCTGAGCATACGCCCGAGGCACGATTGACTGCGATTATTTGTGGCAACTTTTCTGCATCACAAGTCAGTAAGGCGGCGATGAATACGTGGCTTGCCTTTTGGGCGAATAGTTTTTATCAGCCTGATTTGCACCGTTTACAACAGATGAATCATCGCCGTTTACATTCCAATCTCAAGCATGAATTTTTAAAAGTGCTGGATGAGAAGCATGCAGAGCAGTCTGCATTGGGACTTGCCGCATTGATTGATGGCTTTTGGTTACGAGGAACCTTATTGCAAAGTGAATTTGACTTAGATGAAGTGCTAAATGTTTGTCAAAGCTACATTCAATGTCAACTTCAAAGCCAAACAGTACCGTGACCAACATGTTTTTTAACACGTCGTTTTTAAACCTTAAATTTTAAATAGCAGTTTTTGAATAGTAGTTTTTAAATAGTAGTTTTTAAATAGCAGTTTTTGAATAGCAGTTTTAAACAGTGATTTGCCACTCAGGCAATCTGCTTAAGATTTGATGAGGAGAAAGATTTTGACGAATTTGAATCAGCAACGCCCATATATTCATGGTCAGTATGTGGATGCAACCACCATTCAAACCTTTCAAAGTATTAATCCTGCCAATGGCGAAGTATTGGCGGAGCTACCGTGTTGTGGCAAAGAAGATGTCGATCGTGCAGTAAAATCAGCACAGCAAGGACAAAAAGTCTGGGCGGAGATGACCGCAATGCAACGCTCACGCATTTTGCGTAAAGCGGTGGATATTTTGCGTGAGCGCAATGATGATCTGGCAAAACTTGAAAGCCTAGACAGTGGCAAAGCCTATAGTGAAACGGTTGCGGTGGACATTGTCACGGGTGCCGATGTGCTTGAATATTATGCAGGGCTAGTGCCTGCGATCGAAGGTCAGCAAATCCCACTGCGTACAGGATCGTTTGTCTATACACGCCGTGAGCCACTTGGTGTGGTGGCTGGCATTGGTGCGTGGAATTATCCGATTCAGATCGCCCTATGGAAGTCTGCACCAGCACTGGCTGCGGGCAATGCCATGGTGTTTAAAGCCAGTGAAGTGACACCGCTGACTACATTGAAATTAGCTGAGATTTACACCGAAGCGGGTGTGCCAGATGGTGTATTTAATGTGGTCACAGGTGGTGGTGAAGTCGGATCGTACCTGACTTCGCATCCTGAAATCGCTAAAGTCTCGTTCACTGGTGGCGTGAGTACGGGCAAGCATGTCATGGCACAAGCGGCGCAATCATCACTCAAAGAAGTCACTATGGAACTTGGCGGAAAATCACCGCTGATTATCTGTGATGATGCGGATTTAGACTTGGCGGCGGATATTGCCATGATGGCGAATTTCTATAGTTCAGGTCAGGTCTGTACCAACGGCACACGGGTGTTTATTCCAAGCAGCTTAAAAGCAGAATTTGAGCAAAAAATCCTTGCACGCATGCCATTTATTCATCTTGGGCAACCTTTGGACGAAGCGACCAATTTTGGGCCTTTATCCAGTTTTGCCCACATGGAAAAAGTCCTCGGCTTCATCGAAAAAGGCAAACAACAGGGCGCCACTTTGCTTGCAGGTGGTGAGCGTCATACTGAGGGTGAATTTGCCAAAGGTGCATTTGTACAGCCGACGGTATTTACCGATTGTACCGATGAGATGGACATCGTTCAGCATGAAATCTTTGGTCCTGTGATGAGCATTCTCAGCTACGACAGTGAGGAAGAAGTGATCGAGCGTGCCAATAACACCGTGTATGGCTTGGCAGCGGGTGTGGTCAGTCAAAACTTAAATCGTGCGCACCGCATCATTCACCAGATCGAAGCAGGCATTTGCTGGATTAACACTTGGGGTGAATCTGCCGCCGAGATGCCAGTTGGTGGCTATAAGCAATCGGGTGTGGGACGTGAAAATGGGCTATCAACACTTGAACACTATACCCAAATCAAGTCGGTACAAGTCGAGTTAGAGCCATTCCAGTCGGTATTTAGTGCAAACTGATTCCATGCAGATAACAATGTTTCTGCAGAAAAATGAAATGAAAAATGCTGATGTCATTGGTTTAGATAACTCATGGCATCAATCCAAACCAATTTGACACAATCAAAGAGGCATACAGATGACGCAACAGAATTATGATTACATCATTATCGGCGCAGGCTCTGCGGGTAATGTTTTGGCAGCACGCTTGACCGAAGATAAAAATACTACAGTGCTCCTGCTCGAAGCGGGCGGACCTGATCATCGCATCGATTTTCGCACCCAGATGCCAGCTGCTTTGGCGTATCCACTACAAGGCAAGCGCTACAATTGGGCATACCTCACCGACCCTGAACCTCATATGAACAATCGCCGTATGGAATGTGGTCGAGGCAAAGGCTTGGGTGGTTCATCACTGATCAATGGCATGTGCTATATCCGTGGTAATGCCATGGATTTGGAACAGTGGTCTGAGATTAAGGGCTTAGAACATTGGCGCTATGCAGATTGCTTACCGTACTATAAAAAAGCTGAAACCCGTGATATTGGTGGCAATGACTATCATGGTGGCGAAGGTCCTGTCTCCGTTGCAACACCAAAGCAAGGCAATAATGTATTGTTCCATGCCATGGTCGAAGCCGGTGTGCAAGCGGGCTATCCTCGTACCGATGACTTGAACGGTTATCAGCAAGAAGGCTTTGGTCCAATGGATCGTACCGTGACCAAAGAAGGGCGTCGTTCAAGTACCGCACGTGGTTATTTGGATATGGCAAAAGATCGTGACAATCTCACCATCATCACCCACGCCATGACCAATAAAATCTTGTTTAATGGCAAACAAGCCGTCGGCGTGGAATATATTCATCGTGGTAACAAGTCGAATCTGATCCGAGTCAACGCAGCAAAAGAAGTGCTACTTTGCGCAGGAGCAATTGCCTCACCACAAATTCTACAGCGTTCAGGTGTCGGTAATTCAGCATTTTTGCAATCGATGGATATTGATGTGGTGCATGACTTACCGGGTGTTGGTGAAAATCTGCAAGATCACTTGGAAATGTATCTGCAATATAAATGCACGCAACCTGTTAGCCTATATCCTGCATTGAAATGGTATAACCAACCGAAAATTGGTGCAGAATGGATGTTCCTTGGGCAAGGCATTGGCGCAAGTAATCAGTTTGAAGCGGGTGGCTTTATTCGTTCATCAGATGAGTTTGACTGGCCAAATATCCAATATCATTTCTTGCCTGTGGCGATTAACTATAATGGTTCGAATGCAATTCAGGCGCACGGCTTCCAAGCTCACGTTGGTTCAATGCGTTCGCCATCACGTGGACGGATCAAACTCAAATCTAAAGATCCATTCGAGCATCCAAGTATTTTGTTCAACTACATGAGTGCTGAACAAGACTGGCGGGAATTTCGTGATGGCATTCGCATCACCCGTGAGATCATGAAACAGCCTGCACTTGATCCGTATCGTGGTGAAGAAATCAGCCCAAGCAATGCGCTACAAACCGATGCGGAGCTGGATGAATTTGTCCGTCAACATGCGGAAACTGCGTATCATCCATGTGGCTCTTGTAAGATGGGTGAAGATGATATGGCTGCGGTAGATGGCTATGGACGAGTGCATGGCATGCAAGGTCTGCGTGTGGTCGATGCGTCGATCATGCCGATCATTATTACGGGGAACTTGAATGCCACTACCATCATGATTGGTGAAAAAATTGCCGATCATGTGCGTGGTCAAGCGCCACTTGCACCGTCAGATGCGCCATTCTTTAAAGCGAGTACGCCAACGCCAAAAATTATCTAATGGCATCACAGACCTAATAGTTTAAAGGCATCAATCAAGCCACTTTTCGAAGTGGCTTTTTTGTGTCAGGATGAGCGAATAATTAATATCCTAAAAATTTCTGATTATAATGAACGATATGCTAAAACTCTTACGGGCTTATTTTCAAATTGATCGCACTGCATATAATCAGAAGTTGGCATTGATGGTGCGAGTTGCCAATGTGATATTCATTGCGTCCTTTGTCATTGTACTTTTTCTTAAACACGCAGATACATTCAAAAATCCTTTGGCGCTATTATTTACTTTTTGTATATTTGGTTCTGTGGTCTATCTCACACATCATTTATCACTACAAATCATAGACGGCAAACCGCAAGCGAAACGAAATACTTTTGGATTTGTTTTGTTTACTTTGTTCTTATATGGTGAACTCCATATTGCATTATATTTGCTGGTCATATGTTATGTGCTGCTCATGTGTTATCTGATGATGGGACAAAACTGGCAAGATCAACGAGATATTTATCTTGGCAGGTTTCGTCGTTAAAAAGTTTCGACGTTAAAAAATTTCGGTGATTAAAAAAATGGCGGTTAAAAAGATTTGGTATTAGAAGCAAAGCATCGTCTCGAGTTAAGATTTTTAGGCAAAACCAGCCTTGAAAAAAGTCATTCTAACCACCATTAATACAACTGATTTCTATCTAAATTTTAGACATAACATTTTGAAAAATATCAATAAATAATACTTGAAATCTTGCTATTTGCACCTATCTATGAGTCATGTCAATAGTTTTAGGATAATAACAAATGCGTTTTGAAAAATTCTCTGATCGACTTCAACAAAGTCTCTCTGATGCACAGTCTTTAGCCACGGGCAAAGATCATACCTCGATTGGTACGATTCATATTCTCGCCACTTTGTTGGAAGAATCATCCAATCAAAGTCTGTTGCAACAGGCGGGTGTCAAACTCACCGAGCTGAAAGATAAACTCAATCAAGCGCTGCAAGATGCGCCAACCATCGCCAATCCAACAGGCGACGTCAATTTCAATCCAGAAGCAGCGAAAGTGTTAAATCTGGCAGATGGCTATGCGCAAAAGGCGGGCGATGAATTTCTCACCACAGATTGGGTGCTTTTGGCTTTGGCGGAGCAGGGTGAAACCCACAAATTGTTCACTGCCGCAGGTGGTGATGGTAAAAAATTGCGTAGTGTGATCGAAAAAATTCGAGGAAATGAAAAAGTGACCACCAGTAACCATGAAGAAAATCGTGATGCGCTTGGTAAATACACCATTGATCTAACGGATCGTGCGCTCGCAGGCAAACTTGATCCTGTGATTGGTCGTGACGATGAGATTCGCCGTACCATTCAAGTACTATCACGCCGTACCAAAAACAATCCTGTACTGATCGGCGAGCCAGGTGTCGGTAAAACTGCAATTGTCGAAGGTTTAGCGCAGCGCATCGTCAATGGTGAAGTGCCTGAAAGCCTAAAAGGTAAACGTGTTTTGTCTTTAGATTTAGGGTCATTGCTCGCAGGTGCGAAATATCGTGGCGAATTCGAAGAACGTCTCAAAGCGGTATTGAAAGAACTGGCAAAGCTAGAAGGTCAAGTGATCTTATTTATTGATGAGATTCACACGCTTGTAGGTGCAGGTAAAACCGATGGTGCGATGGATGCGGGTAATATGCTCAAACCTGCATTGGCACGTGGCGAATTACGCTGTGTCGGCGCAACAACCTTGGACGAATATCGCCAATATATCGAAAAAGACCCTGCGCTTGAGCGTCGTTTCCAAAAAGTCTTGGTGGATGAGCCAAGTGTGGAAGATACCATTGCCATCTTGCGTGGTCTAAAAGAGAAATATGCCACCCATCATGGCGTACAAATTTTAGATTCGGCGATTATTGCTGCGGCGAAAATGTCACAGCGCTATATCACCGATCGTCAATTGCCAGATAAAGCCATTGATTTGATCGATGAAGCCGCTTCACGTATCAAGATGGAATTGGACTCAAAACCTGAGGCTTTGGATAAACTCGATCGCCGTTTGATTCAGCTGAAAATGCAGTTTGAACAGGTAAAAAAAGAGGAAGACGCAGGCTCGAAATCTCAAGCATCGTTACTTGAGCGTCAAATTAACGAAACGCAAAAAGAGTATAATGACCTTGAGGAAGTGTGGCGTGCCGATAAAGCCTTGGTCGAGGGCAATAAAGATGTGCAAGTGAAATTAGACCAAGCCAAAATTGCCTTAGAGAAAGCACAACGTGAAGGTGATTTGGCAGAAGCAGGGCGGTTGCAATATGGCGTGATTCCAGAGCTACAAAAGCAATTGGAAAAAGCCGAAGTCGCAGATGAAAATGAAGCACCAAAATTACTGCGAAACAAAGTCACCGATAATGAAATCGCTGAAGTGGTCAGTGCCGCAACAGGGATTCCTGTGTCGAAAATGCTACAAGGTGAACGTGACAAGCTTCTGAATATGGAGAGCTTCTTGCACAATCGTGTGGTCGGACAAGATGAAGCGGTGAAAGCGGTATCGAATGCAGTGCGTCGTTCACGAGCAGGGCTGTCTGATCCGAATCGTCCAAGTGGTTCATTCCTGTTCCTTGGACCAACTGGTGTCGGTAAAACTGAGCTGACTAAGGCATTGGCGAATTTCTTATTTGACAGTGATGATGCCATGATTCGTATCGATATGAGCGAATTTATGGAGAAACACAGCGTCAGCCGTTTGGTTGGTGCGCCTCCAGGCTATGTCGGTTATGAAGAAGGTGGTGTGCTTACCGAAGCGGTGCGCCGTAAGCCATACAGCGTGATCTTGTTCGATGAGGTGGAAAAAGCTCATCCTGATGTGTTCAATATCTTATTGCAAGTCTTGGATGATGGGCGTTTGACCGATTCGCAAGGTCGAGTGGTAGACTTTAAAAATACAGTGATCGTGATGACCTCGAATCTTGGCTCGCAAGATGTGCGTGAGCTGGGTGAAGGGGCAAGTGATGACGATGTCCGTGCGGTGGTGATGGCGGCGATCGGTCAGCATTTCCGTCCTGAGTTTATTAACCGTATTGATGAAGTGGTGGTATTCCACGGTCTGCAAAAATCACAAATGCGTGGTATTGCTGACATTCAGCTCGCTCGTTTGCGTGATCGGCTTGCCGAGCGTGAGATTGGCTTGCGTATCGAAGACGATGCCTTTGGCTTGTTGATTGATGCGGGCTATGATCCTGTGTTTGGTGCAAGACCACTGAAACGTGCGATCCAGTCTAAAGTGGAAAATGAACTGGCAAATGATATTTTGTCAGGGAAATTTAGCGCAGGCGATACCATTGTGGTGTCTAAAGATGGCGATCACTTGGCTTTTGAGAAACTCAAGTTGAGTTGATTTTTCATCATTGATTCGTCAGAAAACCTCTCTTATGATGTGTTAAGAGGGGTTTTCTTTTACAGTTTTTTTATCATGCAAGCACAAATTTGGAAAAAAGCAAAGATAATCTTCAAAGTGATCGGTATAGCAGTGCTTATGATGGCATTGCTTGTCGTTGCATGGCTGTGTGTATTTTATTATCGTGCTGATGAGGGGAATGTCGCTACCATCTGTGAATTTGATGCCCAAAATCAGCGTTATACTGTTGAACGATATATTGTAAAAGATGGGGAGCATATTCCACTTGAAAGTTCAAACCCTGAACAGATTTGTACGAGACTTGAGCGAGATGCGCAATTTTAATTTTTTAAAATGCAAAATACTTGAAGATAATGATAACGACACATGGCAAAAAACTGTATACGCAGTATCCAAACTGACTGTCATACATAAGTTGTAGCAAGATGATAAACTTTAGGACTTGAAAGTTGATGCAGAACACACTACAACTAAGCATAGGTTATCACAGGGAAAAACAATGAAGCTGTATTACACGCCAGGCGCATGTTCGCTGGCTGCACATATTATCTTAAATGAAATTAATGTCGATTTCGACTTGGAACGTGTTGACATCAAAACACACACCACCGAAAAAGGGCAGGATTATTATGCGATCAACCCAAAAGGCTACGTGCCTGCATTGGAAATTAATCCAGGCTTAGTCCTGACCGAAAATGTAGCGATTTTGCCTTTTCTGGCGCAGCACGATCCACGCCAAGATTTGATTCCACCGTCAGGTTTAGGACGTGCCAAAGTATTGGAATGGCTCGGCTTTTTAAACTCAGAAGTACATGATGCCTATGCGGTCTTCTTTGGTCGTGAGCTAAATGCAGATGAGAAAACTCGAGGCTATGCAGAAATCGATCGTCTACTACAATTCGTCGAAGATTATCTTGCTGAAGTTGATACAGATTATTTAGTCGATGACAATTTCGGTCCTGCCGATGCCTATCTGTTTGTCCTTACTAATTGGTCAAAATCAATTGGTCATGATTTGTCGAAATTTAAAGAAATTAACGATCTGCGTGATGTGGTGTTTAAGCGTCAGTCAGTACAGATTGCGATGCGTGATGAAGGTTTAATTAGCTAAGCATTGATTTTGAAAAATTGAATTTACCATAAAAAAATGCACCTTCGAGAAGGTGCATTTTTTTGATCATGGATAATCGCTTTTCATTTTTAGCGATTATTTTTGATCATCAAATTCATTGTATTGTGGTGCTGGACGGGTAAAACCACCAGTTTTATAGGCGAGATAGAATACGCCGATCACTGCCCAGATCATACCTGCTTTGAGCGAGTTTTCATCAGTTTCGATCCACAGTGCAGCGATACAGGTGAAGCCGAGCACAGGAATAATCACATAGTTGAGCAATTCTTTGAAGGTCTTAGTACGGCGATCCCGCAAAGCATAACGTGAAATCACCGACAAATTGACAAAACTAAATGCGGTCAATGCACCAAAGCTGATTAGCGAGATGACAAAATCCAAGCTCATAAAGCCCGCTGTCAATGCTACTGCACCAACGATCAAGATGTTATACGACGGGGTGAAACTCTTCGGGCTAATATGACCAAAGATTTTCTTATTGATGATGCCATCACGACCCATCACATACATCAAACGTGATACACCTGCATGTGCAGAAATCCCTGATGCCATCACCGTGACAATCGCAAACGCCAAGACATAAGATTGGAACAATGAACCGCCAACCAACATTAGAATATCAGGTTGAGTCGCTTCAATATCAGCAAAATAGGTGGTTGGATCTTTCGGGAAATAGATCTGCATAAAGTAAGTGCTGACTACGAAGATCACACCTGCAATCAGTGCAGTTAAGAAAATCGCTTTCGGCAAGGTTTTCTCAGTATCTTTGGTTTCTTCTGCCAGCGAGCTGAGCGAGTCAAAGCCTGTGAATGAGAAGCACAGTAGAGTCGCCCCTGTGATCAACGCACCAACAGACGTGAGTTCATTCCAAAACGGCTCGATACTCCACAGTTGATAGCGTGTTTCCGCTGTGATTGGTCCATCTGCATTCATGCCAGCTTGCAACTTATCAAAGATCAAATAGGTGAAAATACCGATGACCAAAAGCTGAATAAACACAATCAAGCTGTTAAAGTTGGCAACGAAACGTGCACCACGCAAATTGACCCCAGTCATAAATGCGGTCAATACCACTACCCAGACCCAGTGATTGATATCAGGGAACAATGCTTCGAGATAAATCACCGCCAAAATGATATTGACCATCGGCGAGAGTAAATAATCCAGCCACGAAGACCAACCCACCATAAAGCCGACATTGGGATGAATGGATTTTTGTGCATAGGTATAGGCAGAACCTGACGATGGATATCTGCGAATCATATGTCCATAGCTGATGGAAGTCAGCAAGATGGCAACGAGGGCGATAATATACGACGTAGGCACATGATAATGGCTTTCTTCTGAAACCAAACCAAAGGTATCGAACAAGGTCATCGGTTGAATATATGCCAAGCCAATGATAATGACGTGCCAGAGCCCAAGTGTTTTTTGCAATTTGGCGGCAGAGTGCGTGCCAGCAAGATTTGTCAAAGTCGTTATCCTCTTGAATGATGACTTAACGTGTTAAGCCAAGGATCGCGATATCAAAGGATCAAAAATGGATGATCCTCCCCAAAAAAGTACTTTCGAAAAAGAGCGCAACAAAATAACGCAATTACTGGCATTTTGTCAGTATCTCTAGCGCAAAAAATAGCAAAAATTTAGCCAAAAAAAAGCAAAATTAGAAAATTTATAAAAATAATTGCGTAGACAAGCAATAAAATGAATAACGCAACTGTGTTTATTTGATCTTGAATGTGGTCAATAGTTTAAAAATATTTTCAAATCATATGATTAGCATGATTGTGGGAATTCTTATTCAGCATTAGTACGGGACTTTTTCAGATAAGATTTCATCTCCAGCAAGATTGAAATATGTGCAAGTCATTGTATTTAAACACATCACCCATTTCTCAATGCCTGTTTCTGCACAGTCTTTGCAAAACTGAAAATAATCTGTCTGACCTTGCTGATGTGCTTTGAGGTATTTTTTGAAACTTTCAGCATCACTTTCTATAGCGATGTCTAAATCTGCATACTGTGCCTTTGAACTAATAGAATAGTCTTCGTCTCCAAAATAAACGGTGTGGCTATCTTTGACCCAAGTTTCAAAAGCGATCACCCCAAATGATTTAATCTCCTGAATATACTCAGGAAAATCAGCACCTGTGCGTACTTTTTGATGGGCTTGTTCGATTTGTTCTAGACTAAACATGTCACTTTCCTTGTGTTATTGGTGCTGTGCTTGATCGATGAGATGGAGATGAAGATTCACAACTGAGTAGCTATATTTTTATCTTAGTGGGTATGGACTAAGCATCTTTATTTTCGGCTAAGACGCTCAGTCCGTTAAGTATTTACATGTTGGCAGATCACACCGAGTTTAAATCTGATGATTTACATCGACGTTTTTACTTTCTTTCATACATAAAAAAGCAAGTAATGAAATGGTTGCTGCACCCGCCAAATAATAGCCGACTGCTTGCAAACCATACGTCGTTGCAAGATAAGTGGCGATTAATGGTGCAAAAGATGCACCAAGAATGCCCGCCATATTAAAAGTCAATGCAGAACCTGTGTAACGCACTGAAGTCGGGAACAGCTCAGAAAGTACTGTGCCGATCGGACCGTAAGTCAGCCCCATCACCGCAAGTCCAATGCATAAGAACGCAAACACAGATCCGACATTATTCGCCACCAACAGGTGTGAGAAGAAAAAGCCAAAAATAATACAAATGATGCAGACCACAATCGAGGTGGTTTTACGACCAAATTTCTCCGCAAAGATTGCCGACAGTGGAATAAATGCCGCAAAGGCAAATGTCGCTAATGTGACCATCGTCAAAAATTGCTCACGAGGATAACCTAAAGCCTTTGTCCCCCAAGTGAGTGAAAATACCGTCGTTAAGTAAAACACCACAAAAGTACAAATCGCCGCCAGTGTTCCTAGGATGAGCTGAGGTAAATTATTTTTAAAGACCGCTGCAACAGGGACATTTTTTTCTTCTTGTTTGTCTAAAACCCGCTGGAATGCTGGTGTTTCATGCAGTTTCAAACGAATATATAAGCCCATAATGACCAATACTGCACTGGCAAGGAAGGGAATACGCCATCCCCACGCCAAGAACTGTTCATCAGTGAGCACTGAGCCTAAGAAAATAAAGAAGCCATTTGCCAAAATCAATCCAAACGGTGCGCCAAGCTGCGGGAACATGCCGTACCACGCTCGTTTTCCCTCAGGTGCATTTTCTGTAGCAAGCAGTACCGCACCGCTCCATTCTCCGCCAAGTCCGATGCCTTGCCCCAAACGACAGATTGCCAGCAGAATTGCTGCGGTGATGCCGATGTCTTGATAAGTCGGCAATAAACCAATGGCAATAGTGGATAGCCCCATAGTAAGCAGTGCTGCAACTAGTGTGGTTTTTCGACCGATCCGATCACCGAAATGTCCAAATAGCGCAGAGCCGAGTGGACGTGCCAAGAAAGCAATGGCAAAGGTCGCTAAAGACTGCAACACCGCAGTTTGCGGATTGCTCGATGGAAAGAATAAATGAGGAAATACAATCACCGCCGCAGTGGCATAAATATAAAAATCATAAAACTCAATCGTGGTGCCGACCATACTGGCGGTCAAAACCCGTACTTTGGAGTTGAGCGGTTGCGTTGCAGTCGATTGCATAGTGATTCCTGTATTGCGACGATGATAAAACACCACATATTGCATGCGTGGCAATGACGCAAGACAAAGCGGTGTGACAGTTTAACCATCTGAAAACGAATTACAAAGCAAAAATTGATCAAAGCCAAATTTTTAAAATACTCTTGATATTTTTTAGCTGATTTTTCAAAGTGCTTTACAACATCACCCAGATTGAGAAAAAGTGTGCAAGCGCTCCCAACATCACAAAAACATGCCAAATGACATGGGTATAGGTATATTTTTTCATGGCATAGAAAATCGTGCCGACGGTATACAAGACACCACCCAAAATGAGGAGTTGTAATGACAACGTAGACAGGTAAGTGTGCATATCATCCAGAATAAACAGCGCCAGCCAGCCCATGATGATATACGCCGCTAATGATAATTTCTCAAAACGGTCGATAAAATACAGCTTAAAAAAAGTGCCAAGTAGCGCAATCGACCATAACGCCACCAACAATACTTTTGCTTTGGTGGTGGGAATATAAAGCGCAAGAAAAGGGGTGTATGTCCCTGCGATCAAATAATAAATTGCTGTGTGGTCTAATTTCTTTAGCCAAGCACGGCGCTTCATTGTGGTCGCGGCGTGATAAAAAGTCGATGCAGAAAATAGCAATACCATGCTCAGCCCATAGACCAACATGGTCAATCCAGCACTTGGTGACAAGGCGTAAGCCTGTAAGCATAGAAGCGCTGTGGCAATCACCGCAACCAAAGCAGCTAGACCATGCGTCAATGCATTCCAGCGTTCCTCGATGGGATGATAGTCGAGAATCTCATCGACAATGTCTTGTGTACTGATGGTTTGATGTGGTGACGGTTTGAAATCATTCGGCATAGCAATTTGAAATAACGGCTCAGATGCAATTACTATACACTTGTATTTTAAAAACAGAATGCTTAATTTTCAGCAATTCGTGTTTAAAATTGAAAAGATACATTTTATCAGCGGCAGTCATCAGACTATTGTTCGCTTATGTACAGATGCGAAATCGACGGAAATCCGTTAAAATAGCACCTTCGGTTTTAGTTTGAGTTCATGATAATGGCGATCAGTTTGCACGGGCAAGTGCTTGAATTTTTTCAGCATATTCAACAGGCTTGGCAGTCGAATACGTTGCAACGCTTGATATTCAGTCAATATCAAGGTGAAGACGCAAATCTGCAAAAACTGATGATTCGTCCAATCACGCTCAAAGATGAATTGCAACTGCAATTTGTGTATCGCTATCAAACTAAAGACATCACGAAGAACTATACATGGCAGGATTTTGAGCCATTGCTGACCGATTGGTTCATGCAATTTAAGCAAAGTAATTTATTTACTGAGCAAGCCGAATTTCAGTTGAAATATAAAAAGCAACACTGGCATTTATCGGTAAGAAAAACTAAAGGGAATACTACTTCGAAATTGCAAAAGACTAACAATGTCATTACACATGGCGAAAATACACAGCATAATCGTCAAAAACAGCGTTGGATTGAACAAGATCGCCCGTTTTTACAGTTACTTGGTGTGACGGATCAAAAGCATCAAATTATTCCAAGCATGTCGAGGAAGTGGAAGCAAATTAATAAATTTGTCGAGATTTTCGCAGGTGCAGTCAATCAAGCAGGATTTACTGAACATCAAAATTTACATGTAGTCGATTTTGGCTCGGGTAAAGGCTATCTGACTTGTGCGGTCTATGATTATTTACAATCCCATCAGTTTGCGCCACATGTGACTGGTGTAGAGCTACGTCAAGAGTTGGTGGATTTTTGCCAAAATGTCGCCACGCAAAGTAATTTTCAACACTTAAATTTTTTCCAAGGTGATGTGCGTAGTTATCAGCCTGAGCGAACTGATGTGATGATTGCGCTTCATGCTTGTGATATTGCGACGGATTTTGCCATTCATACAGGGATTCGCTTGGGTGCCAAAGTGATCATGTGCGCACCGTGTTGTCACAAAGAGTTGCGTCCACAAATGCAATCGCCATCGGTGCTTAGTCCGATGCTAGGTTATGGCGTACATATGGGGCAACAGGCGGAGATGCTCACCGATACCATTCGTGCGCTGTTTTTACAAGCCTATGGCTATGATACCAAGGTGTTAGAGTTTGTGTCTTTGGAGCATACCAGTAAAAATAAAATGATCTTGGCGACCAAAAAGCGTAATGTGGAAAATCTGCCAAATAAAAAAGTGCTACAGCAAATTGCAGCTTTAAAAGAATTTTATGGTATACACAATCATGCCTTAGAGAATTTGCTCAGAGATATGCCAGTCGATGATCGGCACGGTTGTGCGTGTTAGTGGTGTAAAGCGTGACTTTAAATAGAAAATGGAATTGTCATAAAACTGACGTAAACTATTCATGTGCTTGAAATATCACTTAATTATGATAATCGCAGGTTAGTAAAAAACACAGGACATGTGATGAAAATAACCCATGCGTTACAACAAAAAGTGATCGGCAAATATAAAGATATTCTTGAGCATCAACTGTCGATCATCGAAGCACAGCAAAGACAAATTGAAAAATTACAACGTGAGCTGAATGCGTTTAAACAACAAAATCATTTATCCGAAGAAAGAACAACTTGGCAAACACTGCGCTTAAAAGTATTTAAAAGTCAGGATGTTGTGGTAAATCCACAAAAATTATGGTAAATCATTTTTTAGTATGAATTTATAAAATTCTGCTGCTGATCGTATGAACAGGCAATGCAGTCAGTCAAAATGATATTAACTGTAAATCATGCATCGAATTTTATGCATTTTCGTCGCCTTTGGCGCCGAAAATGCGAGTGACGTTAGGGGCTTCGCCCCTAAAACCCCAGAGATTATCAAGACCGTTGGGTGGAAGATTAACGCTTAATGCGCTTCATCCCAGTTGTTGCCTTTACCCACTTCAACCACAAGCGGTACATTCAACGTGAATACATCTTGCATGGTGTCTTTGATCAATGTCTTTGCCTCAGAAACATAATCTTCATCGACTTCAAACACCAATTCATCGTGGACTTGCAGTAACAACAACGCACGACTTTGATCGAGTTTCTTTTCAATCGCAATCATTGCCAGTTTGATAATATCCGCTGCACTACCTTGTAATGGCGCATTGATCGCTGCACGTTCAGCGGCTTTTCGTACCATCATATTGCGTGCATGAATATCTGGTGTGTACAGTCTGCGACCAAGTAAGGTTTCGACATAGCCTTGTTCCTGCGCAAGCTGTCGGGTGCGTTGCATATACTCGTAAATACCAGGATAACGCTGAAAATATTGCTTGATATAGTTCTGCGATTCTTCACGGGTAAAGCCAAGCTGCCGAATCAAACCAAACTCTGACATGCCGTAGAGTAGACCGAAGTTGACGGCTTTGGCTTGACGACGTTGATCAGAAGTCACTTCATCTAGTGGAATATTTAGCACTTCTGAAGCAGTTGCTTGGTGAATGTCTTGTCCTTCGTTAAAGGCTTTGACTAATGCTTCATCTTCACAGAAATGTGCCATCAGACGTAGTTCGATCTGTGAATAATCTGCAGCGAGAATCACACGACCTTTCGGTGCGACAAAGGCTTTACGAATCTGACGGCCAATCTCACCACGAATCGGAATATTTTGTAGGTTAGGATCAGTCGAAGATAGGCGACCAGTCGTGGTCACCGCTTGATGATAACTGGTATGCACACGCTTGCTGGTTGCATCGGCTTGCTCTACAAGGCGATCGGTATAAGTGCTTTTTAGTTTGGCAAGGGTACGATAGTCCAAAATAATCTGCGTGATCGGATGATCAATTTTTTCCAGTACTGCTTCACTGGTGCTGTATTGTCCAGTTGCAGTTTTCTTGCCACCTTTTAAACCGAGCTTATCAAAAAGGATGTCGCCAACTTGTTTTGGAGAGGCGATGTTAAATTGTTCGCCTGCGATTTCGATGGCTTGTGCTTCATAGTTGGCAATGTCTTTTTCAAACTCCTGACTCAAGTTAGTCAAAAAGTCGGGATCAAGCTGAATGCCACGAGATTCCATATTGCACAACACTTGCGCTGTTGGTAGCTCGACACGTTCTAGCAAGGCTAAAAGTTCAGGTTGTTCAGCGAGTTTCGCTTTCAACACTTCAAATAGGCGATAAGTGACATGCGCATCTTCGCAGGCGTAAGGCGCAGCGACATTTAAATCAATTTGGTTAAAGGTCAGTTGCTTAGCACCTTTGCCTGCGACTTGCTCATAGGTCGTGGTTAAATGACTTAAATACAGCCGTGCCACATCGTCCATATTGTGACGAGTTGCAGTCGGATTCAGTACATAAGAGCCGAGCATGGTGTCAAAGCCCCAACCTTGCAGTTGGATGCCATGATTGGCAAAGATATGTGCATCATATTTCAGGTGATGCCCGATCTTCGCCACGCTTGGATTTTCCAAAATTGGTTTGAGCTGTGCTAATACCGTTTCACGATTGAGCTGTTCTGGTGCACCTTCATAGTCATGGATGAATGGCACGTAATAGGCATCTTTGCTGTCGAATGCCACCGATAAACCCACCATTTCCGCAATACGATAGTCTAGGCAGGTAGTTTCGGTGTCGATGGCAAATTGCTGTGCATGTTCAAAACGCTGAAATAAGTTATCCCAATCTGCTTGAGAGAGCACGGTATGATAATTGGCTTGACCGAGTTCATCATCGCCACTGCTCAGTTGTGCTGTACTTTCTACAGCTGAAGATGCTTGTGACGGCGTGACATCGGTTTTTTGACTTTGGTTGGCTTGTTTATTCTTGGTATTGTCAGGATTATTTGGATGATCTAGGGATTGCAGTTGGGTACGGAATTCGAGTTCAGTATACAGACGGCGCAGTTCATTGACGTTGGGATTGCTCAATTGCAGATCATCCCATGTCAAGGTTAAATCTAGTCCAGTGATAATCGTCGCCAATTGGTGATCGAGTTTAATATTGTCGAGATTGTCTTTGATATTTTGGCTAACTTTACCTTTGATCTGATCGACATTGGCAATAATACCGTCGAGTGAGCCAAACTCATTGAGTAGTTTCGCCGCCGTTTTCGCACCAACGCCTGGCACGCCCTTGATGCCATCGGATGCGTCGCCCATTAAGGTTAAATAATCAATAATCTGATGCGGATGCACGCCGAATTTTTCAAATACACCTGCTTCATCAAGCTGACGTTCTTTAAAGCTGTCTTCTAAGGTGACGTTGGGATTGACCAGTTGCGCCATGTCCTTATCGCCAGTAGAAATCAGCACTTGATGACCTTCAGCAAGCGCACGTTGCGTCAATGTACCAATAATATCATCGGCCTCAACACCCGCCAAACTATACAGCGGAATACCGAGCGCACGAATCAAATCATGCAAATACGGAATTTGTTCGCCGAGTTCGTCAGGCATTGCAGGGCGGTCACCTTTATAGATCGGTGATAATTTATGTCGAAATGTCGGCTCAGGCGTATCAAAAATCACCGCCATATGTGTCGGTTGGATACGGCGCATCAGTTTCTGTATCGCCGAGCTTGCGCCACGCACCGCATTGGTGTGCAAACCTTGAGAAGTGGTCAATGGCGGTAGGGCGTGAAAAGCACGAAATAAAAAATAAGACCCATCAACCAAAACAAAAGGTGGCATGTGTGATTCCATGAATAATTAAAAAACTGGCTATAGTGTAATGCAATGTGCGGTGAAGGACTACAGCCAGCGATTTTAACTGCGCACAAATCAATTACACGTTGCAAAATAAGGCATGTTAAATTATGGGTTAATATGACATGAAAATATTGAATGAATGACGCATCCAAGCTTGCCAAATAACGCTAATAAAAACAACAACGCCTTGCACACATCGCAAGCGACGACTTCGCTATTTCGTTTTCCTGATGCCACTTGGGCGAGAATATTGCTGATTATTTTTGCCATTCTTTTTTTAGGTGAGTTGGTTTTTGGCGGTCAGGTCGATATTTTGTGGTGGTTGGCATTGCTTGGTAGCGTAATCATCGCTTGCAATACATATGAAAATCAAAACGCACAAATCAAACAATTACAGCAAAGTACCTTTCAACTTCAACAGCAAGTTGATCGCCTATCACAAAGTCAAATTCAAGTTTCAAATTCAGCAACTCAAGTCGATGCGCAACGAGATGCAAGCATCGAAGAAAATAAAGAAATCGTTGCAGAATCAAATCGTTTTCCTAAGCAGGTTTCACCGTCATATCAAAATGAAATTATTCAAGAAAATCATGGTTTAAAAAGTCGTGATTTAAAAATTCAGGATTTAGAAAATATTTCTACAGACTCATCTGCAACGGCTTCACCTGCATGGATGAATGCCAACACTACGCAATCAACTAAAGATTTGCAAAGTGATCATTTTTCAAAACAATCCGAAAAGATTCCATCATCGAATTCTGTCAAGCAAGATTCACCTCAACACGACGAACTCAAAACCATGACCTCGATGTGGGATGCCGCATTGAACTGGTTTAAAGGTGGCAACAGTATCGTGCGCATTGCGGTGGTGATTTTGTTGATCGGTGTGGTGTTGTTATTACGCTTCGCCAGTGAATATTGGCAATTGACCTTATCAGCGAAAATGGCAGGGATTGGCGCAAGTGGTATTGCACTGACAGGGCTTGGTTATTTCTTGCGTCAACGCCGTTTTGATTATGCGATTAGTTTGCAAGGTTTGGGTCTTGGCGTTTTATTTTTGGTGTTATTTTCCAGTTTTCATCTTGGTGTGATTCAATCCGTCACATTATCTTATGTTGCATTGATCGCCATACTTGCCACGACCTTATGGCTTGCGATACGACAGAATGCCTTGATTTTGGCATTTATTGCGTTGGGCAGTGGTTTTATTGCGCCGTTTATCTTGAATACAGGCAGTAATAATATTCCTGCATTGATGGCATATTTCTTTGTTTTAAACCTTGCTTTGGCGATCATCGCTTACTTTAAACCGTGGCGGATTCTCAATACTTTAGCGTTATTGATCACCTTTGGCTTGGGTGGTTTTGCCATTTGGACGAAAGCTGAAGATGCGCAGGCATTTCAGATTGCTTGTTGGGTGTGGGCGATTTTTGCGATTTATCTCTTTATTTCGATCCGCTATAGCCAACATATTGTCGCCCTCAAAACCCAATTCAAAGACATTCCCTATATTGATACCTCGCTGATTTTCGCTACGCCATTTATGGCATTTAGCCTTTATGCGGGCTTGGTGTCCTCAGACGGTTATGCGCTGTCGATTGCCAGTGCGGTCTTGGCAAGTGTCTATTTGGTTTTAGCCTATGTTTTGCATCAAAAAGCCAAGCAATTACTCATCTTAACCCAATGTTTTTACGGCTTAGGCTTTGTGTTTTTGGCGTTGATTTTACCGTTCGCCTTTGATGCCTATTGGAGCAGTGTCGGTTGGGCGATTCATGGATTGGTGATGCTGTGGCTCGGGTGGCGCTATGCGATTGTCAATGCACGATATTTCGGTGTGGCGCTATTGCTAGCGAGTGGCGTGGCGACTTTGTATGTGGTGCTGTTTAATAATCAAAGTGCGCTATTTGCAGGGTGCTTATTGATGGCGAGTTATGCGATTGCAACGTATTTATTGCTTCATCCCAAAGCGGAAACTGAAACATCAAATGCAACGGCTTTGGCAAGTATCTGTGGCATGACGCTGTTGCTTTTGTCCTTAATCCTAGCACCTGTGAATTATTTCTATGCAATGGACAAGTTCTACGGACTTAATAGTGAGTGGATTAGCTTGCCGTTATTATTTTGGACATTTGTACTTTATCTTGGCTATAGTTTTTTTGCCAAATCTCAAACACATTTACTTTTGAAAATCAGCGGTTTTATCGTCTTGGCGATTACGGCGTTTGAAACGTTGATTGGCAATGTCGGCTATCAGCTTGAAGGTAAGTCTTATCTTGCAATGACCTATCACGGAGGCTATGAATGGTACGCCTTGATGGGCTCGGCAGTATTGTGGCTTATTATTTTTGCGATATTAGTTCGTGATACTGTCTTTAAAAATCAGCGCATTGCATTAGAGCAGTCATCAAATTCACATTTTTTAAATGCCATTGTACAGGTTTATACCGCTGTCGCTGTGTTGATGTTGGCGATACTGGGCAGTGGTTTTGCCAATGAAAATAGCTACGTGCCGATGTTGGCTGTACTTCCAATCATTGCCTTTGTACTCACTTATTTTGTGAAAAGATTGCATCACTGGCAAAGTCTATGGGTGGCGAATCTTGCTGTGATCGTCGTGGTGTGGTATTGGCTGGTGATGGTGAGTTTTGGTCAAGACGGTGCTTGGTCATTCCCGTTTGTGCCATTACTCAATCCAATTGATTTGGTGAGTATCGCAGGATTTTTTTTCTTAACTCTTGCCTTAAAACCGTTTCTATTGAGTGTGTCTCGTGTGTGGCAGTTTGCCTCTGCCAGTGTATTGTTGGGTACGGGGATGCTATTGATCAGTAGCGTACTGCTTCGTGTGCTTACGCATTATGCAGACTTGCCATATTGGCTCGATGGCGCATGGCAAAATGGCACGGTGCAGGCGAGTTTAACCATTTTGTGGACGTTGATTGCGCTGATTCTGACCACGCTTGCTAGTCGTCAGTCGTGGCGCTATATCTGGATGCTCGGTATTGCGGTGCTTGGTTTGGTGATCTTTAAATTGATCTTCCATGATCTCTCGCAAAGTCAGACTTTGACTCGCATTATTTCCTTTATTGGCAGTGGTTTGATCATGTTGGTGATTGGTTATTTTTCACCTTTGCCACCGACCAATAAGCGATTGGGGGAGTGATGGTGGGTTTAATTTTCTATATTAAAGTCGTATATAACGTGAAATAGGAGTTTTGCATGGCAATACAAGCCGTGAGTTTGGAAAAATCGTATCGCTTATTGAATCATGGTGCGACGGTATTGGTTTCTGCCAAACATGGTGAAATTGAAAATGTGATGGCTGCATCTTGGGCGTGCGCTTTGGAATTTTCTCCAGCCAAAGTCACCGTGGTGCTTGATAAATCTACATTTACACGTGCATTGGTTGAGCAAAGTGAATGGTTTGCCTTACAAGTGCCTGTTGCACATCAAGCCCAGATGGTCGTTGATGTCGGTACGGACAGCATGCACGATTTTCCTGACAAATTGCAAAAATACGGTGTGAAGCTATTCTATCAAAATGATTATCCAACCCCATTGGTTGAAGGTTGTGCAGGATGGTTGGTGTGTAAACTCATTTCCGAGCCACATAATCAGCAAGTGCATGATTTATTTATTGGCGAAGTGGTGGCTGCTTGGGCAGATGATCGCATTTTTAAAGATGGACATTGGCACTTTGATGAAGTGCCGAACGAGTTAAAAACCTTGCATTATGTGGCGGGCGGGCAATTCTATCTGACAGGTGCAGGACTCAAAGTGAATAAAGGGACGTAAACCATTCAGCCCCGTATCTGCGCAACACTCAAAAACTCGTCTGATTAAAACATCACAAATTAAAACATCGTATTGTCATTGGCAGAGGTTTCAGGCACATCTTGGATGACGTCCCAATGCTCGACAATTTTACCATTTTCAACACGGAAAATATCTACCACCGCTTGCCCACGATCATCTTCGCCATTTTGCGAATGCACATGCAACCAGACTAAATCACGATCAGTCGAACTACGAACGATTTTGCTCTGATATTGCGGATTTTGTTGGAAATACTGTGCAAAGTAGCCGACAAAAGGGATTTTGCCATCAGGCACTTCTGGATTGTGCTGGCGATAATTATCTGCGATGACCGCCGTACTGTTTTTGGTTTCATGTTGATTAAAAAATTGATTATAAAAATTCACCACCAACTGTCGATTTGCTTCCTCTTGCTTGAGATCTCGCATGATTTCTTTCTGTGTTTCTTGCTGATTTTGCGCTGGTGTCGTCTGTGCGTGGGTCACGCCAACAAAGAGTAGGGAGAAACTGAGAAGTAAAGGTTTAAAATTTGACTTTGGCATATTGCAATGCTCGCTCATCATGATCAATCGTGTTAAAAAACTTAGCATGAAAATGCTAAACAATCATTAACAAATCTATGTTTAGTATTATTGCTCAGGCTCGATCTTGGTTTGACGACTCGAACGTGGATGATTCAGATCATTGCGAGCGACTGCATCAGCATCGTTGCCGTCCGCATCGCCTGTCAGATTTGGCTCGATCAAGCCCATTTTCGGGATTGGAATCTCAATATTATTATCAATAAAGCCATTACGCACCCGTTCCTGAATCTCATCATGCACCCGAATATAATATTCTTGCTGTGTCCACACGGTAAATAATAACTCAATGGTCGATTCACGAAATGCGGTCACCGCCACTTGCGGGCGAGGCTCATCCAGTACCAGCGGATAATTATCCGCCACATCGATCAGCACCTGACGCACTTTGACGATGTCCTCATGAAAGTTAATAAATAGCGTAATCGGAATGCGCCGAATAGGGAATTTCGACAGGTTAAACACGGGCGTTTTGATCAATTGTTCATTCGGCAGACGGATAAAGACATTATCCAAAGTCAGTAGTTTGACCGAAAGCAGATCAATTGAAATCACTTCACCTTCGATGGTATGACCACGAATCAAGGTCACTTGAATGGTATCGCCGACCTCAAAGGAGCCTTCGCCAATCAAAAATAAACCACTGATCAAGTTCGATGCTGAGGTCTGTGATGCAAAACCCAGCGCAACCGTTAAAATCCCCGCCGCACCAAGAAAAACACTGAGCTTAAAACCTGCTTCACGCAGGCTGGTGATCATAAACAGGAGGAAAATAAAATAAAAAATACCCCGACGCCAAATCAGTTTTTGGTGTAAATTCAACCGTTTGCCGATGGTTGCAGTAAAGCCGTTACTGATGATCCGCGCCACGAAAAAGCCCAGCACGATAAAGATCAAGGCAAAAATCATATCTTGAAAGCGATCAGAGTTTAGGCTGGTCAAAAAGCCTTTGAGTGTCTCACTCATTTCGTTCACGATTTGGATTTCGGTCATGACCCATTCCTAAGATATTGTTTTTGATATTGCATGTTTACACGGTATTCAAGCGATCTGGCGAAGTGATTAAAACATCGATTCAAACATATTACTGATAAACCCCGAACTGTCTGATCGAGCAGGCTGGATAAAAGACACTTGCTCCGCCATCGGTGGGGTGCGAGATTCAATGCGAATCCGTGGCGGTTTATCGAATTCACTTTGATGCACTTTGATTTCAGATGTCCACAGACGCCCAGTGCTTTCACTATAAAATAACGGCAAAGACGGTGCGGGCACGTTAATCCGCTCAAGGCGCATCTGTTGATGACTGTCATTATAAAAGTGGATCGGCGTCACTGCCCGAAAGGGGTTAATATCTAGCTCATTCAAGTTGGTGGTGCCATCGACTTGTGTGGCATAACACATCTGACCCTCTTGATAATTCATACCAAACCAAGTGTCTTTACTTTGAAATACAGGAAAATCAAAAATCGGTGTTTTTTGATTTTCCACAAAGCCAGCCAACCACAGCGGGGTACTGATAAATAACGTCGCACGTTGACCCGCTGGAATATGAATTGGTTGCACAGGTTTGATCACCACGCCACGGTCGGCAAGACGGGGCATCAAAAAGAATTTTTCTTTACTGCGATTAAACATAAATCGCTCAAATTTACTCGGCTGAGGAATCGGAATTTCTTGTTCTAAAATCAACCAATCATTGCGCATTTCTGAATGTTTGTGCAGGCGATGATATTCCACCAACCAATCTTTTTCACGACGAAATAGGCGAAAATACAGCGGACCAAGTCGCCATGCATGCGATTGATTGAGATGAAATTTATATTCCCCCCACCATGTTCTAGCTTGAGGGCGTGGCGTGGGTTGTGAATTTTGTTGTAAATCTTGGCTCATATGCTAATCATAACAAATACAGTCATAACAAATACAGGTCGATTGAATCGTATGGCGCAAAACAATCTCAATAAAAATCAAAATGTTTTCGACAAAATGCGCACAGTATCCTACGGAGTCTTTCATCTTATATCATATTTACAGTAAACTGCTGTTTGTATTCATATGATTTTTGAAAAATAGAAATTTTGAGACGAGCAAGATGCTGAGACAAGTACAAATACCGTATAGCTTTGCCAAACGTCATGGTGTGTTATTGAAATATGATGGCGACCATGCGCAGATTATCCGTTGCCAAGATACCCCGCTTGAAGCGTTGCAGGAAGCTCGTCGTTACTTAGGGCAATCGGCGACGCATCAGATCGTGACCACGCAAGACTTCCAAAAAATGCTCAGTGCCGCATTCGCAGGTGATACAGGCGAGTCGCAACAAGTCGCCGCAGGACTTGAAGATCATCCTGATTTACTCAGCCTAGCCGATCAAGTGCCTGAAACTGAAGATTTGATGGATCAAGAAGATGATGCGCCAATCATTCGTTTGATCAATGCCTTATTGTCCGAAGCAATTCGTGTCAATGCGTCGGATATTCATATCGAAGTGTTTGAAAAACGTCTATCCGTGCGCTTACGTGTCGATGGGCAATTGCGTGAAATCGTGCAACCTCGCCGTGAGCTTGCACCACTTCTTGTTTCACGTATCAAAGTCATGGCAAAACTCGATATTGCTGAAAAGCGTGTTCCGCAAGATGGACGTATCTCGCTACGTCTTGCAGGGCGTGAGGTCGATGTGCGTGTATCGACCTTGCCATCGTCACATGGTGAACGTGTGGTGATGCGTCTTTTGGACAAGCAAGCAGGGCGTTTAAATATGACCCATCTGGGCTTGATGCCAAGCGACTATGAACGTCTGAGCTATTTGGTGCATCGTCCGCATGGCATTATCCTCGTTACTGGTCCAACGGGTTCGGGGAAAACTACGACCTTATACGCCGCACTTTCAGACTTGAATGACAACACTCGAAATATCCTGACCGCCGAAGACCCGATCGAGTATCAGCTTGAAGGGATTGGACAGACTCAGGTCAATACAAAGATTGACATGACCTTTGCCCGAGCGCTCAAAGCCATGCTCCGTCAAGACCCTGATGTGGTGATGGTCGGTGAGATTCGTGACTTGGAAACAGCGGAAATCGCTGTACAGGCATCATTAACAGGTCACTTGGTATTGTCCACATTACATACCAATACAGCGATCGGTGCGGTGACTCGACTGAAAGACATGGGCATTGAGCCATTTTTATTATCCAGTTCGTTGATCGGTGTGGTGGCACAGCGTTTAGTGCGAACATTGTGTTCGCAGTGTGTGACTTGGGCGCCTGCCGATGAGTTTGAACGTCAGCTATTCTCAGGTGTAAGTACCGATAGCGAACTAAAACTTCCGCATCCTGTAGGCTGTGATCAATGTAATCAGTCAGGATTTACAGGACGTACAGCGATCTATGAGGTCGTACCTGTCGATGAGCAAATGCGTCGTTTGATTCATGGTAATGCGCCTGAGTTTGAGCTTGAGCAATATGCTCGAAAGCAAGCACAATCGATCCGTCAAGATGGTTTGCAAAAAGTGTTGGCAGGGAAAACCACGGTGGAAGAAGTCTTGCGCGTGACGCAAGAGGAGTAATTTAATCGCTGAGTTTTGATAACTCGGCTTTTCGATCTATATAAGGTAGGAATGAGACAATTTAAAATTGCTACTTGATAAATAGATTTCTCAGGTGGCTTTTATTTGCACGATTTAATAATAGTTGATAAAATTTTATGAATTATTATCAAATAAAGGTCAAAGAAAATGATTAGTGCAGAATTAGGTAAGCCACTTGAAAGCTATGTACAAGAGTTGGTTTCATCTGGGCGGTACGGTTCAAAAAGCGAAGTGCTTCGTGAAGGCGTGCGTATGATCCAAGAGCGAGAAACTCAGCAAGAAGCACTCAAGGCATTAATTATGCAAGGGATGGCTGACATTGAAGCAGGACGAACACATTCTGCCGAAGATGTTTTTGGTGCAATGCGACAACGTATTCAAGCAACCATTCAAGAGAAACAATGAAAATTCAAT
Source organism: Acinetobacter marinus (assembly GCF_900096915.1). GTDB lineage: Bacteria > Pseudomonadota > Gammaproteobacteria > Pseudomonadales > Moraxellaceae > Acinetobacter > Acinetobacter marinus. Next base: position 663,700 of record NZ_FMYK01000001.1, on the reverse strand, counting down.
TTTCAACAAAAGCTAAGGCAGATTTGTTGCATATTGCTGTTTTCATTGCCCAAGACAATCCTGATAGGGCGTTTACATTTACTGATGAGCTAGAGCAAAAATGTTTATCCATTGGCGATATGCCTAAGGCATTTCAAATTGTTGCTGAGCTAGTAGAACTGGGAGTACGCAGACGGATATATCAAAACTATTCAATATTTTTTACGATTGAATCTGAGAGTATTTTTATTATTCGTGTCCTAAACTCGACAGTTGATTATGCGACTTTATTTGAGCAAAAGTCTTGCGAGTGACGCAAGAGGAGTAATGTGGTCTACGGTATTAAAAAAAGAGCTATAAAGTAAGTATGGCTAATCTCGGAAATAAAGACTTTTATTTTGAAATAGCAGCAAATGAAATACAAGGAAAACTTGTGCCCATAAGAATATTTATAAATGGAGAAATTATCGGTACTTTGGATTCTCCAACTTACATGCCTAGCTTCATAAATTGCCTTATTTCTTTACTAAAAGATCCATATTATTATCGACAAAATTTAAATGAAGAAGAATTCTTCAATAATCTAAAGCGATCTTTAGATACGGATGATAATTTTAGGATTACTTTTGAAGAAACGTTTGATGATTATGTGAAGCGTGCAGGTAGAAATGATAATAAAGTCTTTTTCTTATGGTACATCCATAAAAATCATTTTTTTAAGTATTCTGAAAGTGAGTTGGACAGTATAAATCTTCAAAGTGTAGCTATGGATGATGTGCGTAAAGCCGTAAATGCGTTAATTGAATGGTGTGAAAATTATATGTGTATTAGCTATGAGGTGGTTTAGATTTTTGCCCATTTTCATCAATACAAAGCAATTTTCTCAAATTTATCCTGAATAAAGTTGATAGCTGAGTAGTTAGTTAGTAGCTAATCAAAAGAAGAAATTCACTCGAGTTTGCTAAATTCGCTGTTCAACTTTTTGATTATCAGTCGAGGAAAAGGTGGTGGTATATTTCGCATCACCACTGAATGCACGGTGTTCACGCTTCACATCATATAAACATGCGCTGAGTGATGTCGCAAGTACGGCGAGCAAGATCAGATGGATCGTTTTCATGGTTTATCTCTATATGTTGTGTTTGAAAATTTATTCTGCGCTGTATTTTAATTTTTGACAAGTCGATCACCGTGCGGAACTTTTAGCCAGTTTCAAGGTTACTCAGACTTTCTTTTCTATATATTTTTTCCAGATATTTTCGAAGCCATAAAAAAAGCTGATGATCTGGGCATCAATAAATTGATCAGATCATCAGCCATTGAAGTATTCCGACCAAATCAGGTCGGAATATGCAAAATTACTTCTCTACGCCTGCTGGTTGCCCTGCAAGTTTTGCATTGGCATAGTCCCAGTTCACAAGGCTTTCAAGGAAAGTTGCGATGTATTTTGGACGTAGGTTACGGAAGTCGATGTAGTAGGCATGCTCCCACACGTCAATGGTTAATACGGCGATTTGACCATGTGCAAGTGGTGTGTCTGCATTCGCAGTTTTGGCAATAGATAATTTACCATTCACTTCGTCAGCAACCAACCAAGCCCAGCCTGAACCAAATTGTGTGGTTGCTGCAGCAGTAAATTCTTCTACGAATTTTTCATAGCTACCAAATGCTTCATCGATTTTCGCTGCGATTGCACCAGTTGGTTTGCCACCACCATTTTGCTTCATGCAGTTCCAGTAGAAGGTGTGGTTCCATACTTGCGCAGCATTGTTGAAAATACCCGCTTTAGAAGCATCGCCAGCCGCCGCTTGGATGATTTCTTCTAAAGTTTTGCCTTCAAGCTCAGTGCCTTTGATCAGGTTGTTGAGGTTGACCACGTAGGCATTGTGGTGTTTGTCATGATGGTATTCTAAAGTTTCACGGGTAATGTGCGGTGCTAAATCATCATAACCGTATGGTAATTCAGGTAAAGTAATCGTAGACATCTTTTCATTCCTTGCAATTTGCTGGGTTAGATTAAGTGCATTTATTGTAAAGTATTCTATGGCGAATAGAGCAGGCTTTTCGTATAAAAAACATGCAAAAAAACCATAAAAAACATATGCGATACAAAACTGAGGATGCCATCAGTGCAGATTTGTCGTATTGGACAGGTATTCACGGGCATATTGATGTGTATTATAAAGTGGATGGACTTAATTTTTGATACAAACCTGCATGGATAATGCCGACCTTGGCATATTTAATCTGTTGCCAAGTCTTTGGCAGATTTAAACTTTCCAGTGAACGATCTGCTTCAACATAGATGAATGCATTTTCATTGAGCTTTTCATCTGCAAGTTGTGAGAGTTCCTGCCACAGATTGAGCGAATAGGGTGGATCAAGAAATAACAGATCAAACGATTCGTTGATTTTTGCTAAAGCCTGTTGTGCTGTTGATGCGTAGACTTTGGCATTGTCGATATTTAACAATGCCAGATTCTGTTTTAGGAATTTGACTTGTTCTAAGTTGGGCTCGATCATATGCACAGATTTTGCGCCACGAGATAATGCTTCAAAAGCCAGTGCACCAGAGCCTGCACAAAGATCCAGCACCGTTGCACCGTTAATATCCCACATTAGCCAGTTAAATAAGGTTTCACGTAGACGGTCAGGGGTTGGGCGTAAGCCTTCAATGTTGGCAAAAGCCAACTGACGGCGTTTGTGTACGCCTCCGATGATACGCAGTTGATTTTTCACCTGACTTTTCATCTGACGTTTCATTTATTCCTCATCCGCATCTGTACTGTTGCTTGTAGCTGTTTGTTCAGCGTTTTGAGCACTATTTGATGCGTTGTTGGGCGTATCATCTTGCACACCGTCAGTCGGTAGCTCACCTGGCTTGATGCCTGCAGTCATCAGTCCACCACCGACATGTGTATTGGCTGGCATAATCGGATTTTTCTTACGTTGAATGAGCCAGTAATCCATTAACGGGCGAGCAAGTTTGGCAGCCGAGCCGCCATGTTTACCATTTTCCCAAACGACTGCTACAGCGATTTGCGGATTGTCCGCAGGTGCAAAACCGACGAATAAACCGTGATCTCGTTGCCGTTCTTTTAGTGCTGCTTCGTTATAGCTTTTGCCTTGGGCGATACTCACCACTTGCGCTGTGCCTGTTTTACCTGCGATTGAGTAGACATTACTCTTAATGCCACGTCCTGTACCACTTTGGATCACTGCTTCCATAGCTTGATGCATCTTGACCCAGTCTTCACGGGTGCCACTAAAGTCGATTTTTCCCTCAGTACCATTATGGATTTCGAGGACACGAGTGCCTTTGGTTTCCCGCAGTACGTGTGGTTTGATGTGTTGTCCGTAATTGGCGGTAATTGCGGTCGCCATCGCAAGCTGTAGCGGTGAGGCAGTAAATGCGCCTTGTCCGATACTCACCGAAATGGTTTCGCCACGAGACCATTCTTTGCCTCGGGTACGCATTTTCCATTCAGGTGAAGGGTAGAGCCCTGAGCTTTCACTTGGTAGGTCGATGCCAGTCTTTTCACCAAAACCAAACTGGGTCATCCAGCTATGCATTTTATCAATGCCCATTTGGTAGGCGAGGATATAGAAGAAGGTATCGCAGGAGATAGCAATGGATTTGGTAATATCGACCACACCATGCCCCGATTTTTTCCAGTCACGAAAGCGATGGCTGTCCCCAGGTAGGTGGAAGTAACCAGGATCAGAAATCTTGGTGCCCCAATCGATCACTTTATAATGTAATCCACCCATAGCAGACATCGGCTTGATGGTCGAACCTGGTGGATAAACCCCTTGTACTGCACGGTTATAGAGTGGTTGGTCAGGGTTATCACTGAGTGAACGATAGTCGGTATGGCTAATGCCAGTCACGAACAGATTGGGGTTAAAGCTCGGACTCGATACCAATGCGAGGATTTCGCCTGTATTTGGATCCATCGCAACGATAGCACCCCGTTTACCGACCATTTGCTCGGCTGCCACCACTTGCAAGCCATAATCGAGAGAAAGGTAAAGATCATTACCCCTAGTCGCTTCGGTACGCCCGAGATGGCGTAAAATATTGCTGTGCGCATCTGCTTCTACAGATTCATGCCCTGGCATGCCGTGGAGCAGTTCTTCGTAGGATTTTTCAACGCCAATTTTACCGATTAGGTTGGTGCCAGCATATTGTTCTTTATCAATTTTTTTTAGTTCACGGTCGTTAATTCGCCCCACATAACCGATCACATGCGCAAACAGGTCGCCATGCGGATAGTAACGAGTCATCTGTGTTTCGATGCGCACCCCTGGGAACTGTTGTTTGAGCTCACTAAAGCGGGCAATATCGGTTTCCGTCAGATTGAGTTTGAGCGTTAAAACTTCAGTTTTGCGTGCGGTCTTGGCACGTTTTTGAAATTGCTCAATGTCTTCAGGTGTGAGCGCCAAAACGGAAGTCAGCTCACGCACAGTTTTATCGACATCCTCAATATCTGCGCGGCTAATTACTGCGGTAAATACAGGATAATTATCTGCCAGCAAGTAACCATTACGATCGTAAATAAATCCACGTGCAGGTGGCAGGGCTTGCAGGCGGATACGGTTATTGTCTGATTCAGTTTGAAAATGCTCATGTTGTTGCAGTTGCAAATAGCCATAGCGTGCCATCAGCACTAAAAAAAAGAATGCAACCACCCCCATCGCAAAATAAATTCGGCGACGAAATATCTTTTTTTCCTGTTGAATATCTTTGATTGGGGTATTGATTTTGGACATGGCGCATCAGTATCACATTTCAGCGCTATTCTAACCAATTGCATTCACAGGGTATAGTTTTTTCCCGATGACGATGCGGTGCTGGATATTTTTAAATCGGACATGTTGCAATGGGTTGGCGATGAGATGGAATGAACAAGAAGAAATAAACAGACCGTAGAAAAATTGACGAAATGAATTGATAAAATGAATACGCATAAAAAAGCATAGCGCTTAGGCTATGCTCTGAACTTCATTGATGAAAATGAAGTGATATTATTGCACGGGCTGTGGTGCTGGCGCTGGTTGTACCATCGGTTTAGGTGCATCTTGCACTGGATACGGCGCAGATTGATTTTCTTGCATTTGCACTGGGGTGCTGATTGGTGCTGGTGCATTGGCTGCTGGCATTGGTGGTTTAAATTTCAATTTACCATTGTCACCTGGTTGGCAAGTCCCGTTATAAATCACACCTTTATGTGCATAAGAAACTTGCGCACCTTCAGATTTTTTCTTACATACAGCGACTTGCTTTTGATCGTGTGGATCGGCTGCATGCACTACACCAAAACCCGCCATACAAAGTGCAGAAACAGACAATGCTTTAACTAATGTATTCATCCTATACGTCCTCTTTATCAATGCAGAAAAACTTCTAATCAGAAAATTATTCAATTAAGAAAATTATTCAATTAATAAGGCGATTATTAATAAAATAACTATTTAATAAGGAAACAATTTAACTGATTGGAAACTGCTAAATCATTTAATACGTTAAATTACTTTCACTATATTACTGCTAAGTTTTTCATTGTTAATTGGTTTTTCTAGGGCTTCGTGAAACAGTTTGTCAAAATATGTAATGTGCCTGTGAAGATCGTCGCAAATAATTTGTAATTTTACCGTAGAGAAGTGCTTTTTTTGCTATAATTTTGCGTCCTATTTTCTTGGTGTGTTTAAGCCATGCATTATCCTAAAGTTTACGATGTCATTGTTATCGGTGGCGGTCACGCAGGTACCGAAGCGGCGCTTGCTGCGGCACGTATGGGGCGACAGACTTTGTTGCTGACGCACAATATCGAAACTTTGGGGCAGATGAGCTGTAATCCAGCAATTGGTGGTATTGGTAAGTCACATCTTGTCCGTGAGATTGATGCGCTGGGTGGTGCGATGGCACTGGCAGCGGATAAAGGCGGGATTCAATTCCGTATCTTAAACTCTCGTAAAGGCGCTGCGGTACGTGCAACACGTGCACAAGCCGATCGTGTGCGTTATAAAGCTGCGATTCGCTATACCTTAGAAAATCAAGCCAATCTCGACATTTTCCAACAAGCCGCTGATGATCTGATCGTAGAAGGCGATACTGTCAAAGGTGTGGTCACGCAGATGGGCGTGCGCTTTGAATGTAAAACGGTGGTGCTGACTACAGGCACATTCTTAGGCGGCGTAATTCATATCGGACTAGAAAAATCTAGTGGTGGTCGTGCAGGTGATCCGCCGTCGATTGCGTTGGCTGATCGTTTACGTGAGTTAAATTTACCCGTTGGTCGTTTAAAAACAGGTACACCACCACGTATTGATGCTCGCTCAGTTGATTTCTCTGTGATGACGGCACAACCAGGTGATTTCCCATCGCCGACCATGTCATTCATGGGCGATGTGTCGATGCACCCTAAGCAGGTCAACTGTTATATCACCCATACCAATGAAAAAACCCATGACATTATTCGCAGTGGACTAGATCGTTCACCGATGTATACAGGCGTGATCGAAGGGGTTGGACCTCGCTATTGCCCGTCGATCGAAGATAAAATTCATCGTTTTGCCGATAAAGATTCACATCAGGTCTTTATCGAACCTGAGGGTTTGGATACGCATGAATTGTATCCGAATGGCATTTCAACCTCATTGCCTTTTGATGTGCAGTTTGAATTGGTACGTTCGATCAAAGGCATGGAAAATGCGCATATTTTGCGCCCTGGTTATGCCATCGAATATGACTATTTCAATCCACAAGCCTTAAAATTCACCTTAGAAACTAAGGCTATCAATAACCTGTACTTTGCAGGTCAGATCAACGGTACTACAGGCTACGAAGAAGCGGGTGCACAAGGTCTGCTTGCAGGTTTGAATGCCGCACGTCGTGCGTGGGATCAGGAGCAATGGACGCCAAAACGTGACGAAGCCTACATGGGTGTCTTGGTCGATGACTTGATCACACTCGGTACAAAAGAACCGTATCGTATGTTCACTTCACGTGCTGAATATCGTTTGATGCTCCGTGAAGACAATGCTGATCAACGTCTGACGAAGATTGGACGTGAGCTTGGCTTAGTCGATGATACTCGTTGGAATGCTTACTGTGAAAAAATGGAAGCCGTTGAGACTGAAACAGCACGTCTACAACATCTCTGGGCGGCGCCAAATAATCCAATGGGCAAAAAGTTTGTCGAGATGACAGGTGCAGATTTATCTAAAGAATGCTCTGCGATTGATTTGTTAAAACGTCCAAATATTAATTTTGCTCAAATTGCCGAACTCACAGATTCAGAGGTGTCTGCACAAGTCGGTGATCAGATCGAAATAGCGGTGAAATATCAAGGTTATATTAACCGTCAGCATGAAGATGTGGCACAGTTGAAACGCTTAGAAGAAACGCAAATCCCAAGTGATTTTGATTATGACATTGTCTCGGGTCTATCTCGTGAGATCACGCAAAAGCTCAATACGGTGCGTCCTGAAACATTGGCACAAGCGGGTCGTATTCCAGGTGTGACGCCAGCCGCAGTACAATTGGTGATGATTACAATTCGTAAAAATGCCATGACCAAGAAGTCGGCATAATTTTGACCTGTATTGATTTTTAATGCATCAATTTTAAGTGAATGATTTTACAGGTTTGTTTTTTTTAAGGAAATGATGATGAAAAAAGTTTTACTTGCAGTGGCCGCAATCTCAATGAGTTTAGCCGCATGTACCACCACAACGGGGACATCCACAGGTACTACGGCGGGTACAGCAGCAACGATTGGTTCAAACATCTTCAAGGCAGCGGTGGACAACCAATGCCGTACTGAGCTCAACAGCAACAACGCTTGGCGTGCGTTGGCATTGACCATGACGGCGGAACAACAAACGGCAATGGAAACTAAAATCTGTAGCTGTGTCAGTGAAAAAGCACCGCAAAATGTCACTGCTGTTGATCTTGCTACGGCTGCAGTGGATCAAAATGCCCGTGCGCAGATCGTTGCCAATACAGTCGCAAAAACATTGACGGCATGTTATTCAGAGTTTGTGAAATAAGCGATTTCACTTGTTCTATTTCACCAGTGCCTTTCTCGTAATGAATTGCATCGGTGAACAAAAAGGCGAAATAATCATTGATGATGGATTTCGCTTTTTTTATGCCAATTATTTCATTTCAAATTTAAGCAGTAAGAGAAAACCATGACACAAATTCAACGCATCGCAGGGGTAGACGAAGCAGGGCGAGGTCCTTTGATTGGCTCAGTAGTGGCTGCGGCGGTGATTTTAGATCCCAATCAACCGATCGAAGGATTGAATGATTCGAAAAAGCTCACGGCAAAAAAACGTGAAAAGCTGTTTGACGAAATCCAGCAAAAAGCATTGGCTTGGTCGATCGCCGAAGCAAGCCATGAAGAAATTGATGAGATTAATATTCTTCAAGCGACTATGCTTGCGATGCAACGTGCGGTTGCAGGTTTAAAGGTACAAGCGGATTTGGTGCGTATAGATGGCAATCGTTGTCCTGATTTAAGCTTGCCGTGTGAAGCTGTGATCGGTGGCGATGCTTTGCATCAAGAGATCAGTGCAGCAAGTATCTTGGCAAAAGTGGCACGAGATCGCCAGATGCAGACGCTTGATGCCGAATATCCTGCCTATGGCTTTGCCAAACACAATGGTTATCCGACAAAAGCGCATTTAGAAGCCATCGAAGCGCATGGGGTCTTAGCACAGCACCGCCGTAGTTATAAGCCGATTCGCTTAATCTTAGAGCAAAATGCAGGAGACTGATTTTTAAATGGCTTGTTGTCGCCTCGCTGTTTGTTAAAAAGAAGCCTTTTCAAAAGCTGTATTAAAAATGCAACGCTGTTAGATGATATACAGGCTTTTTTTCAGCGTGGAATTGCATGAAAATGGTGAGCACAGCACAATAGATGGTGATGCTGTTTTTCTATCAATCATTCAGGAATGGTCATGAATATTTTACCCGGCTTATTTATCTCTCACGGTTCGCCGATGTTGGCGATTGAAGCGGGGCAGGTTGGTCCAGCTTTGGAGCGCATTCGTTTGAATTTGCCAAAGCCCGCAGCGATCGTGGTCTTATCTGCACACTGGGAAGATGATGTGCTGGAGGTGAGTACAGCTGTGCGTCCGCAGACATGGCATGATTTCCGTGGATTTCCTGAAGAATTGTACAAAATTCAATATCCAGCGGCTGGTGAACCTGCACTGGCAGAAGAAATCATTGCGTTATTGCAACATGCGGGCTTGGATGCACATGCCAATGCCATGCGCCCCCGTGATCATGGAGTATGGATGCCACTGTTGCATATGTATCCAGACGCCGATATTCCTGTGGTACAGATTTCATTGCCACGCTTTTATAGCGCAAAACAACTTTATCAACTGGGTCAAGCGTTGGCTGTATTGCGTGAGCGTCAAGTGTTGTTGATTGGCTCTGGAAGCATTACTCATAATCTGGCAGAGCTGAACTGGTCCGATCAAGCCGATGTGCCTGAGTGGGCGAGCGAGTTTCGTAATACGGTGGCGCAGTACTTACAATCTGGCGACTATGAATCGGTATTAGATTGGAAAAATCTACCGTTTCTGCGCCGAAATCATCCGACCTTAGAGCACCTTGCGCCATTATTTTTTGCGATGGGTACTGGGTCAAGAATGAGTTTGGTGCATTCGAGCTTTAGTATGGGTTCATTGGGCATGGATATTTATCGTTTTGATTGATCAATATTTTTATTCCACAAAATAAAAATCCGATGCTTGATCAAGCATCGGATTTTTTTACAGTAATATTGAGGTAACATTCGATGTGATTTACGCCGAGATGTTTGTTGACGTCTTTGCAGCGGTATTTTCAGTCGACTTATTTTCCGTATCGATCTGGTCGGCTGTTTTCCCCCAATTAAACTTCTGTGCACAGATGCCCAAGATTACAATACATAGTGCAAGTAAGCTGGTGTAGGTTACTTCTTTGAAATACGTGCCTTCAATCAACATAGTGATCAGTGCGCCGATGATAAAAAAGATCACCAAATAGGTCAGCCAAGGGAATAACCACATTTTGAAATCAATCTGCGTGCCTTCGGCTTCAAGTTTCTTGCGCATTTGTAGTTGCGTGCAGGCAATGGTCAGATAAACATACAGTGCCGCAGTACCTGTCGCCAGCATAAAGATATCGTAGACATTCATACTGTCTGTTGCGGTAAGGACGGTGGCAAGCAAAGCAAATAAGGATGAAATCAATACCCCCATCCACGGACTACCGTTACGGTTGATACCTGCAAAACTTTTTGGCGCATCGCCACGCTTGGCAAGCGAAAATAGCATCCGTGAACAAGTATATAATGCCGAGTTAAAACAGCTACAGACCGAAGTCAGTACCACAAAATTGACAATGTGTTTCGCTTCAGGCACGCCAAGCGCCGTTAAAGTGACACTATACGTTCCCCATGTAGCATCTTTGAGCAGTGGATTATCATGTGGAATCAAGCATACAGTGACGAACATCGAACCGACATAGAACAACATAATTCGCCACACCACCGAATTCGATGCTTTACGAATCTCACGTGCAGGATTTTTTGATTCAGCAGCAGCCACAGTGACGATCTCAGCGCCGATATAGGCGAACATCACACCAAGTAAAGCGGTAATGACGGCAGAGAAACCATTCGGCATAAAACCTTCAGCAGTCAAATGGGTCATGCCCACTGCACCAGCTTGGCTCCACGGCCAGAGATGCATCACAGCGAGACTACCGATGACGAGGAAAATCACGATAGCGATGACTTTGATTAAAGCAAACCAAAATTCAAATTCACCATAGTTTTTGACATTTTGTAAATTGACCAAGACCAAAGACACGATCACGAGGAGCATATAACCCCAGATCGGGATAAATGGAAACCAACTGTTAAGGATTTTACCTGCCACATAGGCTTCCCAACCCATCAGCAATGCCCAAGAACACCAATAAAGCCAGCCAATGGTAAAACCAGCCCAACGACCAATGGCACGATCGGCATATGTGGAAAATGAACCACTATCTGGATTCAGCACCGCCATTTCACCAAGCATACGCATGATCAGCAAAATCAACAAACCACCAAAGGCATACGCCAAAACAGCAGCAGGTCCAGCAGAGTAGATCACACTGCCCGAACCGATAAAGAGAGAACCACCGATGACCCCTGCAATAGAAATCATGGTGAGATGGCGTGACTGTAATCCGTTATTTAAGCCATTGGCAGAAGATTGTTCTGACGCATTGAGAGGTGCTGTCATATGTTTTCCCTTTGTCTTTAGGGCGTAAGCGACGAAATTAAGCGTTGAGCAATTCCGAATACAAAGCCACTAAAACTAAAACTGAATACCCAGCACATGCCATCAAAGCGGTGGTTCAAGTGTCGTGTGATTTTTTCACAGTTGCAAAAAAATCACCGTATCATGACCAGAAAATGACATGCGGGTAAATTTGTAGGGGTAATTTCTCTTTTTTGTGTAACAGAAACGAGAGCCATTTCGCCCTGATTCAAAGGAGCCAATTCACGTTTTTTGCGTTAAAAACAAGGAGCCAATATTTACAGACATCATGTTGCCCATTAAAATAGCGGTAAAATGAGATCGCATTCATTTATTGTGAAAAAACTGTGCTTTCAATAAAACAAATGAAAAATGACAGCAATACAGTCAACAAGACAACCAACAACACAGCTAACAACGCATGACAAGCGGTCGCACAGCCAATAATTCAACATGGACAACTAGGTCGTTTCCACACCAGCCTCGCGTAGACATTGCAATAAAATGCCAAAAGCCACCAAGATTTCTTGCTCGTTGACACAGGCAAAGCCCAGCAATAAGCCTTTTTGTCGGGTGGAATAATTCTTAATGAAATACTGCGATAGGGCACGGACTTTGACCCCACGATCCAACGCTTGGCTGGCGATCAGGACATCATCATAATCACTGGGCAGTTTTAAGATCAGATGCAAACCCGCAGCGGTATTGTATTCATGCAGAAAACCTTGCCCCAAATGTTTTTGGATGAGGTTGACTAAGTAGGCATGGCGTTTGCCATACAGCAATCGCATCCGCCGAATATGCGCCTCATAATGTCCTTCTCGGATAAACTCCGCCAAGACTTTTTGATCGAGCAGATGTCCCCCACGATACAGCTCCGATGCGGCAATACGAAGCGGTGAATACAAACGCTTTGGTACCACCAAATAGCCGATGCGTAGTGCAGGATAAATGGTTTTACTAAAGGTGCCCATATAGATCACGGGCGCATCAGGCTCCAAACCTTGCAGGGACGGATAGGGCTGACCTGAAAAGCGAAACTCACTGTCATAGTCATCTTCGACGATCCAGCTATTGTGTTGTCTTGCCAGATCAATCAATTGCTTACGCCGTGCAAGACTCAGATGTGCGCCGAGTGGATATTGATGAGATGGTGTAACAAAGATCAGCTTAGGCGGATGCTGTGGCTCAAAGTAGGGCAAGATGCCATCTTGATCAACAGGTAACGCCCGAAGATTAACCCCATTAATGCGTAAAATATTACGAGCACCCCAGTAGGCAGGGTCTTCAATCCACACCTCATCGCCAATATCGGTCAGGGTGCGAGAGACCAAGTCGATCGCCTGATGCGTACCTTCGGTAATGATAATCTGATCGACATCACACTGCACCGAGCGTGAAATGCGCAAATATTCGACCAATGCTTGACGAAGCTCTAAACAGCCCCCCGCATTGCTATAAATCAGACGACTAATGTCAGGTTCTTTGCTTAATTTATTCTGTATTCGACTAAAGATATGATGTGGAAATTCGGTCACATCGGGTGCACCTGGGACAAAGGCGCCCCATTGGTACGGTGAGGCGGAAGAATAACCAATTAAATACGAGCCACGCTGCGACAGATGGTTATTTTGAAGGTTGTTTTTTTGCTTATTATCTATTTGATTTTCATTGGATTTACTGAGAAATTGTTCAGGCAAATGCTCGGCAACCCAAGTGCCTTGACCTGTTCTGGCATCGACATAACCCTGTGCTTGAAGCTGTTCATAAGTGCTCAGTACGGTATTTCGAGAGACTTTGATTTCTTTAGCCAGATCACGTGAGGCAGGCAGTCTGGTTTTGGGGGCGAGCACACCATCCAAAATGGCATTGCGTAAACTGCGAAACAACCGCTGTTGCAGGGTTCCATCACTATCTTGTTGTAATCTTTGTAGTAAAAAATCACCCAACAAACGCTGCAATTGGCTCTCTCCAGCAGATAAAAAGTGGCTCTCGTCAGCGCTGTGATGCGCAGTGCAAAATAATGAGAGTCGCTGTAAATGTAGGGTGTTTCACGCTCAGCTTGTCAGTTTATGCACTTGATCACAGATAATACGCAGAGGTACACTCATTCGCAGGGAATATACACAATTATTGCTTAAAGCCAAAGTGAAATCAGGATGATTTTAAAACGACGATTTACGTCGATGATTTAAAATTTTAAGTATCAAAAACTGATGATCTGACCATGCAGACCACCGTGCTGCCAGTTTTGTGTTCAATCGTGTGTATTTATTCCGCATTGCATTTGCTACAGCGTATTTTCTATTGTATCGGTCTAAAGGGTATTTTATGAATTCAATCGATCCTTCACTCACCTATGCAGGTCAAGGTAATACTGCTTGGAACAACTATCTTAAACAATTGGAAAAGGTTTCGCCTTTTCTGGGCGAATTAAGTGAGCGACTGGATATGCTCCGCCGTCCAAAACGGAGCTTGATCGTCGATATTCCAGTGATCATGGATGACGGTACAGTAAGACATTTCGAGGGCTATCGTGTACAGCACAACGTCACCCGTGGACCAGGTAAAGGGGGCGTGCGTTTTCACCCCGATGTCAATTTGGATGAAGTGATGGCATTGTCTGCGTGGATGACTATCAAGTGTGCGGCATTAAATCTACCATTTGGCGGTGCCAAAGGTGGCGTGCGTGTCGATCCGAGTCAGCTTTCTCGCCGTGAATTGGAGCGTTTAACGCGCCGTTATACCGCAGAAATCAACCTGATCATCGGACCACAAAAAGATATTCCTGCGCCAGATGTCGGCACCAATGGTCAAATCATGGCGTGGATGATGGATACCTTCTCGATGAATGCGGGCAGTACAGTGACTGGTGTGGTAACAGGTAAGCCTGTACATCTTGGTGGTTCTTTGGGGCGTGTTAAGGCGACAGGGCGTGGTGTCTATGTCTCTGGGCGTGAAGTCGCTGCCGAAATTGGTCTAGAGCTCAAAGATGCACGCATTTGTGTGCAAGGTTTTGGTAATGTCGGCAGTGAAGCGGCATTATTATTTCATGACAATGGCAGTAAAGTGGTCTGTGTCCAAGATCACTCAGCGACGCTTTATCAGGAGCACGGTATTGATGTACCGAAGCTGATTGAATATATGCAAGCCAACAAAAAAATTCAAGGCTATGCGTTTAATGACGAAATCAGTAATGATGCGTTCTGGAAAGTCTCTGCAGAAATCTTTATCCCTGCGGCACTTGAAGGGGTGATCGATGTCGATGTGGCACAAACCATCGATGCCAAGCTGATTTTGGAAGGTGCGAATGGTCCAACCGACAGTGATGCCGATGAAATCTTAACCGAGCGTAACATTACCGTCGTGCCTGATGTCATCTGTAACGCAGGCGGTGTGACGGTGAGTTATTTTGAATGGGTGCAGGATTTTGCCAGTTACTTTTGGACGGAAGAAGAAATCTATCAGCGTATGGATGCGATCATGGTCAAAGCGGTGCACGATGTATGGCACAAATCGAAGCAGGCAGGTAGCACGATGCGTACCGCAGCTTATATCGTGGCGTGCGAGCGCATCTTAAATGCTCGTAAAGAACGTGGTATTTATCCAGGATAATTTTGTTTAGGCTAGTCTTTTGACTCGTTTAAATGCACACTAAAAAGATGTAGGTCGAATGCCCAAAAAGGGGTGTTCGGTCTACATTTTTTATGGGTACCATCCAATTAAGCTGTATTCGTCGAATTTAAAACGATAAATTTCATCAGTTAAAATACAGTTCTAAGCAATTCAAAAGAAAAACAATCAGTTAAATTGGCTCTGTCGGATTTGCAGAAAGTGGCTCTCGTTTCGTGACCAGAAAGCGGTAAATTTGAATGCATCAAAAAGCGTTTTTTGGAAGTTCAGCTTCCCCCAAAAAGCGTTATTTATTGCCACGAATTGTTGCCAATCAAACTGGCAAATTACACTGTGATGAGGATGAGAAATGGACAGTAAACACTCTGCGCTAAATGCACGCAAACAACAAGCAACGCCACGTGGTGTCGGTGTCATGTGTCAGTGGTATGCGGAGAAAGCAGAAAACTCAACGATTTGGGATGCAGAAGGCAAGCAATATATCGACTTTGCGGGTGGTATTGCGGTACTCAATACAGGTCATCGTCATCCAAAAATCATTGCTGCGGTTACTGAACAATTGACTAAATTTACTCATACAGCGTATCAAGTTGTCCCGTATGAAAGCTATGTGGCTTTGGCTGAGCGCATCAATGCACGTGCACCAATCGCTGGTGATGCCAAAACTACATTCTTCACTACAGGTGCAGAAGCGGTTGAAAATGCTGTAAAAATTGCACGTTCGTACACAGGGCGTCACGGCATCATTACCTTTGGTAACGGCTTCCACGGACGCTCATTCATGACCATGGCGATGACAGGTAAAACAGCGCCGTACAAACGTGATTTCGGTGTGATGCCTGCAGGCGTATTCCACGCACGTTATCCTGTTGAATCAAAAGGGATTACTGTGGATATGGCAATTGAAAGCATTGAAGATATTTTTGCCGAAGACGTGGCGGCGCATGATGTAGCGGCGATTGTACTCGAGCCAGTTCAAGGCGAAGGCGGTTTTAACGTCGTTCCTGCGGAATTCTTAAAGCGCTTACGTGCGCTATGTGACCAACATGGTATTTTAATCATTGCAGATGAAGTACAGTCAGGTTTTGCCCGTACTGGTAAACTGTTTGCGATGGATTACTATGACACCAAAGCAGATTTGATCACGATGGCGAAAAGTCTTGGTGGCGGTTTCCCAATCTCAGGTGTGGTTGGTCGTGCCGAAGTGATGGATGCACCAAACCCAGGTGGACTCGGTGGTACATATGCTGGTAACCCAGTCGCTGTGGCGTCTGCACATGCGGTACTTGATGTGATCGAAGAAGAAGGCTTGTGTGAACGTGCCAATGTTTTGGGTAGCGAATTGGTTGACGTGCTCAATGAATTGAAACAATCTTCTACCACAGTCAAAGACATTCGTGCCTTAGGTTCAATGGTGGCGCTAGAGCTGGAAACTGCTGAGCAAGCCAAAGCCATCCAAAACTATGCAATGCAAAATGGCTTGCTGATTTTGACTTGTGGTCGTTATGGTAATGTCATCCGTTTCTTATATCCTTTAACGATTCCTGCAGAGCAGTTCCGTGCTGGTTTGGCGATTTTAAAGCAAGGTTTCGCACTGTCTGCAGCAGCATAATTGAAGAGTAATGATGATGCTTGAAGCACAATATAGAGATATTTTACAGCATCCAGATATTCGCTTTGATCAGCCTGATACGGCTGATTTCATCGAAGTCAAAGATGCAGCAACTGATGACACATTGGCATGGGTGAAAACCCATGACCGTGCCTCGGTTGAACACGCCATTGCCCGCTCACAAAAAGCGCAAACCGCATGGAAAGCACAAAGCGCATTACAACGTGCCGATGTGCTTTGGGCGTGGTTTGATTTGATGCAACAGCACAAAGAAGCCTTGGCGCAGATTTTGACTGCGGAACAAGGCAAGTCCTTGACCGAAGCACGGGGCGAAATCGGCTATGCGGCTTCATTTATCCGTTGGTTTGCAGAACAAGCACGCCGTATCGATGGTGAAATCCTGACACAAACTCAGCCGAATCAGCGCTTATTGGTGATCAAACAAGCCATCGGCGTGACAGCGGCGATTACCCCGTGGAATTTCCCTGCGGCAATGATCACCCGTAAGGCAGCACCTGCCATCGCAGCGGGCTGTTCAATGATCGTCAAGCCTGCTGAGCTGACCCCGTTAACAGCCTATGCGCTTGAAGTCTTGGCGTTACGTGCTGGTTTACCGCAAGATGTGTTATTGCATATCAGTGGTGATTCGAGCGAAGTCGGTAAGGCACTGTGTGAAAGCGATACGGTGAAAAAGCTGAGCTTTACAGGTTCAACCCCAGTCGGTCGGATTCTGATGGAGCAATGTGCACCAACCATCAAAAAGCTGTCTTTAGAATTGGGTGGCAATGCCCCAGTATTGGTATTTGACGATGCCAATCTGGAGCAAGCCGTGCAAGGCATTATGGCGAGTAAGTTCCGTAATAGCGGTCAGACTTGTGTTTGTGCCAACCGAATCTATGTGCAAGATGGCATTTATGATGCTTTAGTTGAAAAACTTGCCGTTGCTGTTGCCAACTTAAAAGTTGGTGATGGTCGTGAGGAAGGCACTACGCAAGGGCCTCTGATCGATCACGCCGCAGTGGAAAAAGTACAATCGCACATTGCAGATGCCACCAGCAAAGGTGCTCAGGTCAAAGTCGGCGGTCAACGCTCAAGCCTTGGCGGTAACTTTTTTGAACCGACACTTTTAACTGAAGTGACGCAAGCGATGAAAGTTGCCAAAGAAGAAACCTTTGGTCCATTGGCTGCTTTATTCCGCTTTAAAACTGAAGAAGAAGCAGTACAGATGGCGAATGATACCGAATTTGGTCTGGCAACCTACCTATTCACGCAAAATACAGCACGTCAATGGCGTGTGGGTGAGGCGCTAGAATACGGTATGGTTGGTATCAATACTGGAGCGATTTCGAACGAAGTGGCGCCGTTCGGTGGGGTGAAGCAATCTGGCTTAGGTCGTGAAGGCTCGAAATTCGGTATCGACGAATATCTTGAAATGAAATATATGTGCCTCGATTTGAGTGAATAGTCTTGGCATTGCGCATGATAGACAATTCTTAATGTGATTTTAAACATCAGCTTAGCTTCGGCTAAGCTGATGTGGTTTTAGTTGAACACTTTTTTGAAAATAACTAGGCGCATAAGAAAATGGATTCTAGGCAAGCAAAAGACCATCAATTAAAAAACATGCAATCAAAAGACATTCATGACAAAAATCATCCGACAACATCCGAACAACAGGTACAGATTGAAGTTGAATCAGCTACAGATTATCAAGGCTGGCTCACCTGTTGGCAGGCATATCAACAGTTTTATCACGTGACTTTAGCAAACCAAATCACCGAAACCACTTGGCAACGCTTCTTTGATGAACAGATACCTGTGCACTGTGCAGTTGCGAAATGTGGCGATGAGATACTCGGTATTGTGCATTATATTTTCCACTACAGTACATGGGGTGCTGAGGATTATTGCTATTTCCAAGATCTCTATGTCGATCCATCGGCAAGAGGACAACAGCTTGGTCAACGCTTGATTGAATATGTCAAAGTTGTAGCGCAGGCAAGACCGTGTATGTGTTTGTATTGGCTGACACATGAGTCTAATCATGGGGCACGACGGCTTTATGATCGACTAGCTGACAATGCAGGCTTTATTCAATATCGCATCAACTTATAACCCAACAACTTAAGTGCATCAGTTTAAATATATTGGCACAGCGCTTGATACACACTGAACAATGTAAAAAATGCGCATTACAAAATGTGGTGTGATCTTGGTGTGAGATTGTCTAGGATGAATAGATATTTATCTTGAGGAACACAGCATTTCGCATGATCAGACAACGCATGACTAGATTTATACCTCAACGTTCACGCAATCTGAATGGCAAAGCATGGCAATCTGTCGTTGTCATCATCTTCAGCGGATTGTTTTTAAGTGCTTGTGAGCCACCCAAATCCAGTGAATCGGCGGGCGCAAGATCGGTGATGTTGTATTGGAAACTGCAACAACAATCTATGCCCACACAAGTCGCCATTCCAGTACAAGGTGTCACACACAGTCAAATCACTGATACATGGGGTGCAGCACGTAGTGCAGGGCGTAAGCATCAAGGTGTTGATATTTTTGCGCCACGAGGTACACCAGTGCTGGCATCGACACATGGTATTGTGTCACGACTTGGCACCAACAATCTGGGTGGCAATGTGGTCTGGGTGGTCGGTCCCGATCGGAGTCGGCATTATTATGCGCATCTGGACAGCTATGCCGCCCACATCCAAGAGGGCGATTGGGTCGAGGCGGGTGAGGTGCTCGCCTATGTGGGCAATAGTGGCAATGCCAAAACCACGCCACCCCATCTGCATTATGGCATTTATCTCAATGGGCAAGGTGTTGTGAATCCCTATCCGTATCTACAAGAGGCAAACTAGCATGCTGAATTCGCTAAAATATTGCAAAAATTTACTGAAATAAAGTTAAAAATTTGAATAATAACTAGGAGATATCATCAGCTTGTGTCGAACAAGACGGTATACTCAACTGACATTTTAAATCGCAAAAAAGAATCTATTCATGAAAATATCTCGATCCACGCCAATATCTACTGAAAACCTGAAAACGAAAAGCCCAAATTCAAACAGACCAAAAATAAATAGTCTGAAACCAAAAAGCCCAAAACCAAAAAAAATGCAGTCTAAAAAACTGTGGCTTGCTTGTACTTTATTATTTATTCAACCTGTTTTTATCGGACAACAGCTGTTTGCCAAGCCAATATTGGTCAAGACTGAGCAAGAGATCAGCGAATATAAATTAGACAACGGCTTGCGTATCGTCCTTGCACCGAATCAAAAAGAAAATAAAGTCTATATGAATACCATTTATTTCACGGGTTCATTAAACGATCCACAGGGTAAAGGCGGATTGGCGCATTTGCTGGAGCATCTGGCATTTAAAGGCACGACCAATATCCCTGGGGAAAGCTACCAACGCCAGCTCGATCAATACACGCTGAGCAACAATGCCAGTACCGAATACTATTCCACACGCTATACCAATTACATCCGTCCTGAACAAAATGCCGTCGATAAAGTCCTTCAGCTTGAAGCGGAGCGCATGGATAAATTGGTGCTGAAAGAGCAATATGTCCCGTCTGAAATCGAGATCGTGCGTCGTGAACGTGAGATTCGTCTGGATCAGCCTTTTGCGGTGATGCTTGATCAGATGTGGAAATCCGCCTATGGCAATCAATCGCTTGGGCGGTTACCGATTGGTGATTTGGATGAGCTGAAATCCATCAAAATGCCCGAACTGGAAAAATTCTATCAAAGCTACTATGCCCCGAACAATGCGGTACTGTTGATCACAGGGAAGTTTGATCGCGACAAAGTCTTAGCCAGTATTGATCAGCATTTTTCACCTTTAAAATCCAAGCAGATTGCGCCATCTGCAACGGTGCCTGCCTTAGATTCAAATCAAATCACCACCCGACACTATGAAGTGAAAAAAGGCAGTGATTTGGCGCAGTTCCATATTTATTTAAATGGTCCCAATGAAAAGATTCAGCCTGCTTTAGCCTTGGTACCTTCGCTCTACACCATGCAACCGAGCGGACAGCTCTATCAAAACATGGTGAAAACGGGTGTCAGCACGGATGTGTTTGGCAGCTCGTGGCTTGAGCCTGATTTTAATTTACTGTTCCTTGGTGCAGTCTACGCACCGAGTCAAGATGGCAAAAAAGTCGATAGCGCACTGACGACTGAGGTAGAAAAACCCAAACAATTTACCCAAGCCGAGTTGCAACGGGTGAAAAATGTGTTAAAAAATGAACAGCGTCAAATGATGGCGAGTGCGACCGATTTGGGTGATGCATTGACCAGTTACATCGTCAGCGAACATGGTGATTGGCAACGCCTTTTTGTTGATGAAAAAGCCATGCAAGCCGTGACACTGGATCAAGTCAATCAGACCTTGAGCCAGTTTTTAGTGCCGTCACATCGAGTCACCGCATCGATATTACCGACACCAGAAGATCAAAAGAAAGCACAACAATTGGCTGAGCAATCCACAGAAAATGCGACACCATTGGCGCCAGTGAGCACAGCAGAGACAGAATTGCTCGATCCAAGCGTGTATCAAGCGCAGATCGCCAGCTATGTCAAAGCCTCTGCACAAAAACTTGGTGCTAGTGAGAAGGCGATCCAACGTGGAAAATTGCGCAATGGGATGGAGTATGCGCTGTATCCAACCATGACCAAAGATGATCGAATCTATGCCAGCATCGATGTCGATTTCGGTGATGCACAATCGATGATGCACAAAAAGAACCTGATCGATATGACCGCATATTTACTATTTCGAGGATCGAAAGCGTATAGCCTGCAACAGATTATGGATAAAAGTATTGAGCTCGATGGTCAGCTCAGCGCTGAATCGGATAGCAATCGCATTAAAATTAATATCTCTGCGACCCAAGCCAACTTTGCTGAATATTTTGATTTTGTGGTGGAGTTACTCAAAAATCCGAGCTTTTCCCAGTCTGAATTTGATTTGATCAAAGCACAATCGTTACAAGCGCTTGATCGTCCATATACCGAGCCTGAAGTCGTGGCAGGGCTGACACTGGGGCGGATGACAGAGCAATATCCTGTTGGTGATCTACGTTATCATTTTGAACCGACTGTGGCTGAGCAAGAGTTAACGCAAATTACTAATGCACAGGTTCAGCAGTTTTATCAGCAATACTTCGCCATGAACCATGCACGCATCTCGGTGACGGGTGAGTTCGAAGCCAAGAAAATGCAAGATGATATTAAAGATGCGTTTCAAAAGTGGTCAAGCAAAGCCACTTTTGCCCCTGTTGTTTCAGACTATCAACAGCTTAAAGCAACGCAAGTGCATGCTTTGTCAGAGCAACGTGAGTTTGGCTACTATCAAAGTGCGCTGACCGTACCTGTGGGTGTCTATCATCAAGATGCGCCTGCGTTGATCGTCTTTGCGCATATCTTGGGTGATTCGCAGTTGTCCTCTCGCTTGGCAAAAGAGCTACGTGAGAAGAATGCGTTGGTCTATGGTTTCGGCAGTCCGTTGCAATTAGACGCACAAAAAGACAACGGTGCATTGCTGATCAGTGCCAACTATACAGCTGGGCGTTCTGCACAGGTCAGTCAGTCGGTGCATAAAGTGCTGAAAGAGCTTTTGGAAAAGGGCATTACTGAACAAGAGCTTGCCGCCGCCAAAGCCGACATCATGAAGCAACGTGCCACGATCTTGGAAGATGATCGCATCATCCATCGGATGCTGAACGGTCAGCTTGAGAATGATCAAAGCATGATAGATCGTGCCAAGCGTGATCAAGAAATCATTAAACTGACGGTTAAAGATGTCAATGCAGCGATCAAAAAATATATCAAACTGGATCAGTTCGTCGAAGTGATGGCGGATCAATATGGTCAGCCAGTGGTGCAAGATAAAAAGTGATCGTGACGAAATGCTGTAATGCACTAGGATAGTGCATTACAGTTAATATTTTGACCAATTAATTGTTATAAAAAATGGGCAGATGGTGAAGTTTGGGGGTGAGGGATAAAGATTTCGGAGCACAAATTTTCTATTTATTAGTAAAGTTCATTTGAAGTACAGAACTCCAAATGATGCATCAGCCAACTTGATTGAAAACTCGTAAAATAAACTATTTATTACTTAAAATATAGGCTTTTAATATTTTCTACAAGCTTATTTGATTTTGATAATTCAGTGCTTTCTAAATCTAAATGTAATGTATCTATTTTTTTAATTACATTATTAATTTTTTCATCGAAATTAGTGTCAACACTAAAATGAACTATTAGATCACTACAATATTTTTCAATCTTATTGGCTTCGAAATTCGGAAAGTTTAAATTATATTCCAATCTTAGCATCATTAATATGAAGTATCTGATTTTTTTATACTTTTTATCTATTTCGTTGGATCTAAATTTATTTTCCAACTTTTTATAAATCAGGGCTGAAGTATAGTATGGATATAATTTATGATTATCGAGGAAAAGTTGGTTTCCAAATTCGTTGAATAGTGCACCAAAATATCTAGTAGCTAATTGAGGCTTAAGAAAATAAAAACTACCGAGAGTTTTGATTAAAGTCGATTTATCAATAATCAGTTTATTATCAATACTAGAACCATTGTATTGTTTAGATCTTCGTTCGTAGTATAATTTATCAGACTCATCGAATGTTTTGAAAAAATCCTCAAGCCTTTTCTGAAAATCTGAGTAAGCTAACAAATCTTCTTCCTTCACCTCTGTCTGGCGGTTTGTTGATCGAATTATTTTTGATATTAGGTTTTCATCTTCAGTAACAATTAGTTTTAGTGTTACATAAATTTTATCATCGATAGAATTTTTGGAATCAAGTAGAACTCTGGAAGTTTGAAGACCATTGATTATTTGATAATTTGTAATGGTCACATTGTCACGAGAAGATGTTAACTTTTCCGCAACGATTGTAATACCATTATTTAAAACCGAAAAAGCATATTTTAAATTTTCATCAGAGATAGTATTTTTAATTTCTTGATTTATTTTGTTAAAACCTTGAAAATCTCTAACATTATCATAAAAAATTGAAGATATTAATTCTGAATCTTCTTCGATTAGATTAATTATAGTGGTTGCTGGGACTACACCAATATAAGCTTCCTTTACTTTTTCAATATCTGGCATTAAAGTCTTCGAACTGAAAGAGAAAGTTCTGGATATTTTTTGACCAATTTTCTTGTAATCATTTTGTAAGTCATTGTAATCTATAAAATCAAACTCAATCCTATTGAATACTCTTTGATCTCTAATATTTTTTAAAACCCTATTTTTTTCTGCTTCCGTATTTTTATCTTTTTCATACTCACCAAGAGTGCAATAAAATATGTGGCATGTAGGGTTAGTCTCTAAATCGTTTGCTCTAGATGTTAAATGCTTAAACAAATCAATAAAATTTTTCGCATTTTCATTCCATGAATAATTTTGGTTTAATGAAACAAAATCTTCGATGGAATTACCAAATGAGCTAATTTCTTTAACCTCAAAACTATTTGAAGTTTTTGCTTGAATAAAAAAAACGTCTGCAACTGGTTTTATATTCTTTTGAAGTATAGAATCTAAATCCTCAATGGAGGTAATTAAATGTTTGTTGATTAAAATCGCAAAGCCATCTAAACCGAATGTGCCATTTATTCCAATATTTATTAATCCTAACGAATCTTCATCAATTCTGTCCTCTAATTTTCTTTCAAGAATTGTATAGTTCACAAAATGTTCAAACAAGTCAGAGTCTTTTTCAACATTAAAATCAAATTTGGTTTCAAAATCTTTTAATAAACTTTGAGTAATTCTATCAATCATTATGTTCCCCTTGTTTATGTTAGTATTGCTTAGAACGGTTAGCTTACAGAATATCTTTTATAATATCCTTAAAGAAAAGTCTAGTATTGTTCATAAATAAATATTGCAAAACTATATTTTATTATTTTATCTATTCAATAAAATGGATTGAAGCCTTTTAGCCACCATCTTTATTCCGATGAAACTCTTCCATATTGCGATAGCGTAGATAGTTTTCAAACTGCTCACAATATTCATCATAGTTATCTTCGAGCATCGCCTGAAACTGCTGAACCAAATACGCCATAATCTGATCTTTGGCATCACGCATCTCATCGCCATCTTTAAAGCCGTTGGCACTGACCCACGTATTAAAGCGAGCCGCAGAGAACAACATCGCTGCGCCAACTTGACCACGTACCTCAGTCGGATTGGTTTTTTGACCTTTGGTCGGACGGCAAAATTCATTGGCAAGTTTGATAAACTGATCTGCACGATCAAAAAATACAGCGTTTTGCGCCTCTTCTTCAGTCACATCGGTGGCATCAATACGAGTATTAGTACGATCAGTCACTTGCATTCTCACAACATTAAAATAAAAACGTGGCTATCTTAACCAATTTTGCTGGCAATGGCGACAGTTGTCTGCGTGAGTTCACCGTGTTGCTTAGATTGTGTTTTGTTAGAATATTGGCTAAGCTAATCGTCTTATCGAACGATTGACTGATTTACAGCCCATGAACAAATTGATGCACAATATCGCTGTTGCGGTGCTGATGGTATTTGCCATTGCGCTGTCTTCGCTCGTGCATGCGTATAGTGGTTCTGTAAGTGGTTTTATAAGCGGCGGTTTAAATAGTGATTCAATGCAGATCACGACGCAACATGACAATGTTGCTGATCATTCAATACATCACGCCATACATCAATCAACTCATTACTCAAATAGTAATGATCATTCAGCGTCAAATCATCACGCCGATATGAAGCCATCACAAGATTGCCACGAATGCCCGCCATTACATTGTCAGCTGATGGCTTCGGCGGTGCT
Source organism: Acinetobacter marinus (assembly GCF_900096915.1). GTDB lineage: Bacteria > Pseudomonadota > Gammaproteobacteria > Pseudomonadales > Moraxellaceae > Acinetobacter > Acinetobacter marinus. Next base: position 638,295 of record NZ_FMYK01000001.1, on the reverse strand, counting down.
ACCAACAGCGCAATTCCTTCCTGAAATGGCGATCATTTTCCATAATTTAACCCACGATAGCCTCTATCAAGCGCAAGACTTGTCAGGTTACTGGCAGAGAATCCTACGTCCTCCGATTGTCTAATCATTTTTAACTGTTCTGGTGGAATTGACTTTCCACATCACAACTTTTTTTAAAAAATGATTAGGAACAATCATGTCTATATCTATACAAACCTACAGCAAATATGTGCTGTGTAGCGTGTTGCTCGCCAGCTCGACGTGGAGCACCGCCGCAGTCCGTGAATATCATCTGAATATTGATGAAAATACTGTGAATGTCACAGGTAAACCTTTAAAACGTATCACAGTGAATGGTCAATTCCCTGCACCACTGCTTGAGTTTGAAGAGGGCGATGAAGCGGTGATTTATGTGCATAATCAGCTCAAAGATCAAGACACCTCGATTCATTGGCATGGCTTACTTTTGCCAGGGATTATGGATGGCGTACCAGGTTTTAATCAATTTCATGGCATCAAGCCAAAAGGGCATTTTGAGTATCGTTTTAAGATTCGTCAGAACGGTACTTATTGGTATCACGCCCATAGCCGTGGGCAAGAGCAAGATGGTTTGTACGGCGCATTCGTAGTCTATCCAAAAGGTAAAATGCCCGTCGCACAGCATGAACAAGCCGATCGTGACTATGTGGTGATGCTCTCCGATTTTCATGATTCGACCAGCGCCGAGATCATGAAGAATCTAAAAAAATCCGCAGAATACTATCAAAATCAGCGTGAAACTTTGCCCGATCTATGGCAACAGATCCAAGATAAAGGGGTGAGTGCGACATGGCAAGACCGCAAAATGTGGAATCAAATGCGCATGCTCAAAACCGATCTGTCCGATGTGACGGGTTATACCTTTTTGGTCAATGGCAAAACGCCTGAGCAAGACTGGACAGGTGCGTTTCTTCCTAATGAAAAGGTGCGCTTGCGCTTCGTCAATGCCTCAGCGATGTCGTTCTATGATGTGCGCATTCCCAACCTCAAAATGACCGTGGTGAGTGCCGATGGTCAGCCTGTACAACCAGTGGCAGTCGATGAGTTTCGTATCGGTACGGCAGAAACCTATGACGTGATCGTCGAGCCAAAACAGGCACATTACCAAATCCAAGCCGAGTCGATTGATCGCACAGGATTTGCTTTGGCGAGTTTGACGCAACAAGGTACAACAGCGCCAAAAGTGACGATCCCAGAATCTCGACCGCGTGCTTTACTGACTATGGCAGATATGGGACATGGCGCGCATCAAGCGGATTCGGCGAGCCATTCACAGATGGATCATACGCAAATGAATCATGCCAAAATGAATCATGAAATGATGAGCCATCAAAATATGCAACAGATGAACCATTCAGAAATGGATCACAGCATGCACATGAATCAGGCGATGGATCATTCACAAATGAATCATCAAACGATGAATCATGAAAGCATGAACCACGGCCAAATGAATCATGAGCAGATGAATCATTCTGAAGCAACAAAACAGAATGAACAAAACGCCGAAGGTTGGGCGGATGCTTCCACGCCAGCAGGGCATAAGGCGTTACAATATCAAGATTTAAAATCACTGACGCCGCAGACTGATACTCGTGTGCCTAAGCGTGAAATCGAGATCAAACTCGGTGGCATTATGGAGCGTTATATCTGGACGATTAACGGCAAAAAGTTTACCGAAGCTGAACCGTTGACGGTGAATTATGGCGAGCGTATCCGTCTAAAATTCGTCAATGAAAGCATGATGGCGCACCCGATGCATTTGCACGGCATGTTTATGCAACTTGAAAATGGTCAAGCACCGCAAGATTTACCCAATAAACACACGGTCATTGTTCCTCCAAATAAAACCGTATCCTTGCTACTCACTGCTGATGAACTCGGTGAATGGGCAATCCATTGTCATCTGCTCTATCACATGAGCGCAGGCATGATGAATAAATTGATCGTGGCGCAGGTTGATGAAGATCAAGTTAACGCACAATCAAAAATGCAAGACAAAGTTCAAAACTACGCAAAAGGAGAAGACCATGCACACCACTAAATCTTTTCCGAAAAAGTTAAAAATTGGCTTAAATCGTTCTACATTTTTTCAAGTAAGTTTGATATGCCTTGCCAGTGCGGTGAGTTCATTGAGCTATGCAACTGATACAACAAGTTATTCTGCGGATCATGCCTCTCATGATTCGATGAATCAACATCTCAAAGAACACGGTGGACAGATTTATCAAGTGAGTAATCTGGAAACAGCGTGGCTACTGGATGAAGATGGGCAGGGCGCTTTAAGCACTGAGTTGAATAGCATGATCGGTACAGACGAAAATCGTCTATTTTTTCTTGCTCATGTCAATAAAGCGGAAAGTAGCGATGCACATTACGATGTGTCTGCATTATATAGCCGAAAAATCAGTGACTTTTGGGATGCGCAAGCAGGTCTGCGCTATCGTGAAGATCGAGATTTAAGCGATGGCGACACGGTTGATGCCATGTTTGGTCTCTATGGACTTGCACCGTATTTTTTTGAAACGGAGGCTTATGCCTATCTTGGTGAAGATGATTATCTAGCACTCGGACTAGAGTTTGAGCGTGAATTTTTATGGACGCAAAAGCTGATTAGTCAACCTTATTTGGAGATGAATATTGTGCTCAGTGATGATTCAAAGTATGCCTCGAAATCTGGGCTTTCCGAGCTAGCTGTCGGTGTGCAAACACGTTATGAAATCACCAAGCGGGTTAAGCCATTTATTGATGTTGGCTATGCTTATGAAAAAGGACAGAAGCAAACCAATTGGCAAGCTGAAACAACGTCCGAAAAAGGTTGGCAATATGGTGTCGGTTTGGCGTTGATGTTCTAGATGTTTTAATGCTTGTCATCGCAATAAAAAAAAGCCTTTGTATTAATTACAAAGGCTTTTTCAAACTTGGCAGAAGCAGTTCTATCTATAATGGTGCTATAGCATCCTGTTTTACACGAGAAGACACTGTATGATTGATAGAATTAGTCGCTAGACGATTTGTAAGACCAGTTTCTCTAAGCCCGTTTATCTAGGTTGTGTATAGAAAAAGCAAATATTAATCGCATTTCTTTAGAAAATCCTCGTTATAGATAATTTGGGTGACATCAGCTCTCTTAAATACTTTACCCTTAACCTCATAAGTCTCATCATGTCGATACCAATACGGCTTGCTTGAATTACCCCTCTCATCGATGGTTCGCTTCCCAGTATTGGGATCACCGATTCGCTCAGACTCTAATGGCAGAGTAGCTATTACGCCCTGATGAGAACCCTCTTCAATTCTAACCACAATATGTGCTCCGATATAGCCAGTGGATTGCCATGTTTCATACATTCGGTAAATACTTAAGCGAGTAGATGTTGGAATTGAACCTATTTCTCGATAACCAATCGTAGCAGGGGCTTGGACGACATTTAAAGTATTGAGCATATATGCTGTTCCATATGATTTAAATGTTGTTTTTCCTAAGACCATATCTTGTTGGGTGATTAAACACTGTCCATCAGCTTTATGAGATAAGATCTGGTTGGTCAAACACGCAGTTAATAAGGGTATTAAACTCAACAATCCCACCGTTTGTAAAATCCTGATTTTTTTCATCTGTAATTCCTTTATTTATTTAACTCATTCTAATGTATTCTTTGCGAACATTCACTTTGCTTGCATACCACTCCAAAATAAAAAAGCCTTTGTATCAACTACAAAGGCTTTTTCAAAATTTGGCGGAAGCGGTGAGATTCGAACTCACGGAGGACTCACACCCTCGTCGGTTTTCAAGACCGGTGCATTAAACCGCTCTGCCACGCTTCCTGTGGGCGCTATATTATAAATTTTTTATACACTTGGCAAATTTTTTCCGAAGAAAAAGGTGTGATTGGCTAATTTCAATACAAATTTATCCGCTCGGATGTTGTTCGCCCAGACGAAACCTTAAAAACTCAGTGAATTTTGCGGAAAAATTTTGCAGATTGCCAAGCAACTGTATCCAAGAACGCTACTTTATTTCATATAAATCGTTTTACAATAGCGCTTTCGACAATTTCCTTCGGGCGGTAAACATGGCGCAACTTGAGCTTCCAGATCAATTTATTGATTTATTACAACAGATTGCCAAACAAGTACAACAACAGCTTCCAGCGCTGAAACAAGATGTTGACTTCACTGCGCCTGCCTATATCTGGAAAGATCAGCAACTCTTCGCCATCCATTCACCCAAAGCCATCCATCTTGATGACCTCAAAGGCATTGATCGTCAAAAAGAAAAATTGGTGCAAAATACCCAGCAATTTTTACATGGTTTTCCCGCCAATGATGTGCTGCTTACGGGCGCAAGAGGCACAGGAAAATCGTCCCTTGTTCGTGCATTATTGACCGATTTTCAGTCACAAGGTCTACGCATTATTGAGATTGAGCGAGATGATTTAAAAGATTTGCCGATCATTCGTGAGCTGATCAAAGATCGTCAGGAAAAGTACATCGTCTATTGCGACGACATGGCGTTTAATGCTGAAGATGAAAATTATCGCAGTCTAAAAAGTGCTTTGGATGGCTCATTGCAATCGGGCGCAGAAAATATTGTGATTTATGCCACCTCGAATCGTCGTCATTTATTGCCAGAATTTATGCATGAAAACACGCCAGTGCGTAAAGTCGATGTCCCGCAATATGATGAGCTACATCCGCAAGAGGCAATTGAGGAGAAAATCTCACTGTCTGATCGCTTTGGTTTATGGTTGTCATTTTATCCGATGGATCAACAGTTGTATCTCGATGTAGTGGCGCATTGGCTCAGTAAAGCTGATTTGGCAATGACTGAGGAAACACGGGCAGAGGCGTTACGCTGGAGTCAGATGCGTGGACAGCGTTCGGGACGTGCAGCTTATCAATTTGCCAAACATTGGATCGGGATGACGCAGTTAAGCAAGAAAAATTCGCAAAGTTAATTTTTCGAGAATTTTTTTGCGCCAAAAATAAAACCTCGTTTGCGCACAAACGAGGTTTCTTATTTCAGGACTAGACAGAGGGCGCAGATTGATCAAATGCGTCCAAGCTGCTATAAATTATTGCTCAATGATGTCGGTGCCTTTAGGCGGAGTAAAGTTAAATACGCTTTGATCAATATTGGCATTGAGTTTGACGTTTTTAAACTTAATGGTCGTGGTCTGACCCATCGAGTCTTGTAAAATCATCAGGCTCGGCGCTTTATTTTTGCCAAAGCTAACCAATAGGCGTTCAAACGCACCCTCACTATTTTTTGGTTTTAAGCTGTAATAGGTTTTAGAGGCATCGGGCTGACTGATTTCATACGCCTGCATGATTTGCTGTGTGTTGCCAGATAACAGTAGCGCAGGGGTGTTTGCCACTTGATCATCCAGCTGTTGCTTTACTGCTTGCTGTAGATCAGGGTCATAGATCCATACCGATTGACCTGTGGTGACAATGGTTTGCTCAGCAGGTTTGATGGTTTTCCAATAAAACTTACCTGGGCGAGCCACTTTCATCTGACCTGTAAAACTTTGGTTCATATGCTGTGGCATCGGTTGATTTTTCTTTTGCGTAGTTTTCGGATTGGTCAGTTTTGTGCTTTGCTCAAAATCGGCAGTTAGGTTTTGAATCGCACTTAATTGGCTGACCAAGCTACTGGTCGCCTGTTGGCTTGACGCTGCTGCGGCATAAGTTTGTGTGGCGAGAATAGGCGTAGCCACCAATGTGCTGACGGTAATCGCATATGCTGTTTTTTGAAAAGCTGATTTTAGTGAAGACATTTTACTTTTCCTGTCTTAATTAAAAGTTTGTGAGCACATCTTACTGTTTTTCAAAATAAATAAAATGAAGAAAATTCTAAGTTTTGTGTAATTCCTGTGGAGAAAAGTGCGTTTTAGTATGCCAAAGCATACTTTATGCAAGATGAAGTTAAGGTGCTTATTATTTTGAAATGAATGAGAATGTAATGTAAGTAGGCTGTATGTTGTGTAAGTTGGCATGGTTAAAACGAGCACTGTTAAAAAAACATTGTTAAAAAAAGCATTGCTAAAAAAGCATTGTTTAAATCATTTGGTAAAAATCGACGCAACAAAAAACCCGCACAAGGCGGGTTTTTTTGAACTATGGAAACTTATGCAGTTTCAACAGTTACATAGCGACGGCCAAATTGACCTTTCACTTCGAATTTGATGACGCCGTCAGCAGTAGCGAACAAAGTATGGTCACGACCCATACCTACGTTTGCACCAGCGTGGAATTCTGTACCACGTTGACGAACGATAATGTTACCAGCAGTCACAGCTTGACCACCGTACATTTTAACACCAAGCATTTTAGGGTTAGAATCACGACCATTTCGTGTCGAACCACCAGCTTTCTTGTGAGCCATTTCTCTTACTCCTCGTGATTAGCCTGCGATACCAGTAATTTTCAACTCAGTAAACCATTGACGGTGACCTTGTTGCTTACGGTAGTGCTTACGACGACGCATTTTAACGATGCGTACTTTGTCATGACGACCATGACCAACCACTTCTGCAGTGACTTTTGCGCCAGATACAACTGGAGCACCGATTTGAACGTTGTCGCCATTTACAACCATCAAGACATCATCAAAAGTGATGCTTGCGCCTGTTTCAGCTTTCAACAATTCGACTTTAAGGGTTTCACCCTCAACTACACGGTGCTGTTTACCACCGCTTTGGATTACTGCGTACATAACGTACTCCACACTAGCCCGTGTCGTCGTGCCGATAAAGGGATATATCGAGCTTAAAACGAACGCCACTGGGGGTATAAGGCGCATAATTTTACGCAATTTCTAACCAAACGACAAGTTTTTAAGCAGAAAATCCCTGTGTAAATGCAAAATATTTTTAAAATGCCAAAAGCAAAAATTTTCTCTAATGGCGGAGATTGTATTGAAGTGTATGTTTGGGTCAATTTAATCGTAGCTAAGCATTGTTTTGTATTTGATTTGGTTGCTGATTTGTAGAAGTAGGCTTGCAAGTTGGGCGAAGTTTGATGAAAATAGCACGAGCTGTATCGGCTGGTATGATTTGTGTTAGAAAAATAGCGTTGAGTGCGATTGTTACTGGTTGAAATGTCAGATTTTGTTTGAGTTTAAATATTTGATTATTGGGTATTTTGATTCCTTCTGTCTTCTACTGTTCTCATATTTTTTGACATCGCATCTCCATCGTTGAGCGCAAATAAAGTGAAAATCGAATAACGTGAAAATCGAAAAATCACAATCGAAAACTGCCTGACAACTGTGCTGGAATTTTTTTTAGAGGCTTGATCTACATGAGTATTGATTTTAAACAGGATATCCTTGCGCCCGTGGCTGAAGATTTTGCTGAGATGGATCGATTTATCAATGAAGGCATTACCTCAAAAGTCGGTTTGGTGATGTCGGTCAGTAAGCATGTGGTCGAAGCGGGCGGTAAACGTATGCGTCCGATCATGTGTTTGCTTGCTGCGCATGCCTGTGGTCAAACAGAGATGTTGCATTCACGGCATCTAGCAGCAGTGATTGAGATGCTGCATACCGCAACGTTAGTGCATGATGATGTGGTTGATGAATCGGGTTTGCGCCGTGGTCGCCCAACAGCGAATGCCACGTGGGACAATCAAACTGCGGTTTTGGTCGGTGATTTTTTGATTGCCCGTGCTTTTGATTTGTTGGTGAATTTAAAGGATTTTGATTTACTCAAGGACTTTTCATCAGGGACTTGTGAGATTGCCGAAGGTGAAGTCCTACAACTTCAATCACAGCATCAGCCTGATACCACCGAAGAGATTTATTTAAAGATTATTCACGGTAAAACCTCACGTTTATTTGAACTGGCAACTGAAGGCGCAGCGATCTTGGCGGGTACTGAACAGTATCGTCAACCACTGCGTGACTATGCGGGGCATTTTGGCAATGCCTTTCAGATCGTCGATGATGTGCTAGATTATATTTCCGATGCGGAAACGCTGGGTAAAAATATCGGTGATGACCTGATGGAAGGTAAACCAACCTTACCACTCATTGCGGCGATGCAGATGACAGCGCAAGGCTCTGAGGCGCATCAAATTATTTATAAAAGTATTGCCACAGGCGGTACAGCACAGCTTGAGCAAGTGATTGAGATTGTCAAATCTTCGGGTGCTTTGGACTACTGTATGCAACGTGCCAAGCAAGAAACCGATGCGGCGTTGCAGTCTTTGCAAGCTCTACCACAGTCTATTTATCGTGATGCTTTGCAAAATTTAGCCAAGATGGCTTTAGACCGCATTCAATGATTTTTAAGCTACTGATTTTAACGATGTGCAATTTAAATTGTGCTATCTCAGCACTGCTGTTTCAGTTGAAGGTGATTGATTGATGCATATTCCATTGCAAGATTTGTTGATCGAAATGCAGGCTCAGATTGATCAGGAGCGCTTGGATCTACAGCTATTGGTGCGTCTTGTCGACCGTTTGCGTCCAAGCGACGCCAGCGATCATGCCCAAATCAATCAAAAGATGAAGGCATTTATTCGTGCCTTGATTATGACACCGACCGCTGGTGATATTATTCAGCGTTATTTTTTGCGTCTGCTCAATCAATATAAGCAAGTTAGCCTGTATGTTGAAAGTGGCATCTTGGGCTCTGAGGGCTTCAATACCCAGCTTTCTCAGCGTATTGGTGCGCATTTTTTGCCGTTGGTCAAAGATGAGAGCGAACTCAAAGAGTTGGTGGGGCGGGTTTTTTATAAGAAAAGTGACCGCTATTGGCTAGATAATATTCAAGCCGAAGATTGGCAGATGATTTTGCATTTACTGGGCCAGTCCAATGCTAATCAAGGCAACAAACACCATATTCGCATGAAGATGATTAATGCGATCATGATTTTGTCCTATCGCGTCAGCGCTATTGGTTTACATTCCGAGTTTACCCACGCCTATCCAGAAATTGATGAATTTGAATCGCCATTTTTGATTCAAAACCGTGAAATTGTTGAGTTTATTGAAACCTATAAAAAGTATGAATCGCAATACGATATTGCCTCAGTGATGCCTGTGCCTGACCCAGATCAGGCGCTGGTGATGTTGGAGCAATGTCGTGACATCATGCAACGGGTACGCCGAGCCACCAAGCGTATTGGTGTGAGTCTAAGTCTGACCTATTTGCTGACCTTACTTGAGCAATGTTTACAACGCATTGAAATCCTTTTGCACGTGGTCACTGATGAGGATAAGGCGCAACAATCCGCAATTATGGAATTGCTGCGTAATATTACCTATGCGCATTATAGTGATCAAAGTGTGCGTGCACTGCTGACCACCAATACTGAATTGATCGCTTTACAAGTCACGGAAAATGCCAGCCGAACAGGCGAGCATTATGTGAGTACCGACAAAAAAGGCTACTTTGAAATGTACCGTGCCGCAGCGGGTGCAGGTGCGATCATTGCGGTGATGGCGACATTAAAGATATTGTCGGCACGGCTGACCTTAGCGCCGTTGATGCAAGCCTTTATTTACAGTATGAATTATGGATTGGGCTTTGTTTTTATCCATATTTTGCACTTTACCGTGGCGACCAAACAACCTGCGATGACGGCGGCGGCATTGGCTGCCACCATTCAGCAGAAAAAAGGCAGTAAAAATGCGCATATGGCGGAGCTGGCGGCGCTGATTATTAATATTATCCGTACCCAGTTTATTGCCATTTTGGGTAATATTTCCATCGCCATTCCTGTGGCGGCATTGATTGCTTATGGCTGGGATGCCATGTTTGGTGAAGCGTTGATGAATCATGCCAAAGCCAGTCATGTGCTGCATGAACTCAATCCATTCACTTCGCTCGCCATTCCACATGCGGCAATTGCTGGGGTGTGTTTGTTTTTTTCAGGATTAATTGCGGGCTATTATGACAATTTGGCGATCTATCGCCAGATCGGTGCACGCATCAAAGCCCATCCAAAGTTACAAAAAATCTTTACCAAACATCGCCTTGAGCGAGTTGCCAACTATGTTGAGCAAAATCTTGGCGCAATTATGGGTAATTTCTTGTTTGGGGTGATGCTCGGCAGTATGGGCACCATTGGCTTTATTTTGGGATTACCACTGGATATTCGTCACATTGCCTTTGCATCAGCGAATTTTATTCAAGGCTTGATGAATATTAACGGTTCACCTGACATTGGTCTGATCGTGGTGTCATTTTTAGGCGTGCTATTGATTGGTCTCACCAACTTATTTGTCAGTTTTAGTTTGACCATTTTCGTGGCATTGCGTGCCCGCCGTGTGCGTGTACAAGAATGGCGTCCGTTATTCAAACTGATTGCCACGCATTTTGTCACCCGTCCGAGTGAGTTTTTCTGGCCACCACGCAAACCATTGCAAATTGATGAAGCTGAGGTCAAAGAGGCAAGATCGTCTTAATTGCTCGAAAACGATGATGACTGACTTGCAAAAGTGATTAGCAGAAATGATTTGTAAAAATGGTTCGCAGAAATGAGTTGTAAAAATGGTTTGCAAAAATCATTTACAAGACCAGTTTACAAAGAGGCGTGCAAAAAAAGGTGCAAATCAGTTTCTAAAATTTGAAATCGAGGCGACTTTCTCATCACACCTCGATCCGACGAAAAGTACAAACTGAGCCGATATTCATCAAGACATTGCGTTAAGATAACATTGGTGCAAAACACAACATCTTGCTGGATAGCAGATAAAAATAAGCTGAAAAAAAGGACAAGACATGAAATTTTGGTCAACCAATACCAGTCCAATCGCAGATGATTTAGTCACAGATATTGGCAACGAGTCGCCGATTGCACTGACGGGAATGAGCGAGGCACAAAAGCAAAAAATCTGGTCTGCAATTGAACAGCTTTACCGCACAGGAAATCATCCTCAGATTTCATTCTGTCTACGCCGTCAAGGTCAGATTGTACTGAATCGCAGTATTGGTTTTGCCACAGGCAATGGACCTGACGATCTGGCATTTTCCGCAAAGCGTTTGGCAAAGACCACGACCCCCATCTGTCTATTTTCTGCATCAAAGTTGGTGACAGCGATGTTGGTGCATCTGCTTGATCAAGAGGGTGCGTTGAATTTACTCGATCCGATTAGCCATTACATTCCAGAATATGCCAAACACGGCAAACGCCATACCACGATTTTTCATCTGTTGTCACATCGAGGCGGGATTCCCAAAGTTGAGGGCAAGATCGCACCTGAAACCCTGTTCGATAAGGCACAAATTTTACAACTGCTCTATGATGCCAAGCCGATGTCTGTGTCTGGTTCAAAGTTGGCGTACCACGCCGTCACCGCTGGCTATATCTTGGGTGAGGTGATGGAACGGGTCACACAAATGCCACTTACTCAACTGTTACATGAACGCATTAGCGAACCAATGGGGATGCGCTGTTTTAACTATGGTCTTGCACCCGAATTCCGTGATGAAGTCGCAAAAAACTATGCCACAGGCTTCTTCTCCAGAATGGGGACAGACCAATATTTACGCCATGTGTTGGGTGCGGATCTGCAAACCACAGTGGATTTGACCAATGATGCTCGGTTTATGGACACCATCAGCCCCGCAGCCAATATCTACACCAGTGCGGAGGAGATGGGGCGCTTTTTTGAAATGTTATTGAACGGCGGGCAATATCAAGATCGACAAATTTTCTCCCCTGAAACCGTATTTCGGGCAACCTTGCCAACCTCAGGCTATCTCATGGATCGCTCGCTGATGATCCCGATGCGTTATGCACTTGGACCAATGCTCGGCGGTGATCCTGTCGGTATTTTTGGTCCGATGACAGGGCAGGCTTTTGGGCATATTGGCTTTTCCAATATCATGTGCTGGGCCGATCCAAAGCGGGACATCAGTGTGTCATTGTTAAGCACGGGTAAATCCATCGTCGGCACGCATATTCCACCACTGCTCAATGTGCTCTATCAAATTTCAACGCAATGTCCGAGTCTCGAGCGTCAACGGCGCCGTGGTGTATTTGCATCGGATCAACAACAAGCAGAAAAAATTTAAACTTTGTTCAACCAGCGCTTTTCAGAAATATGCAGTGCAGGAATCTGCTGTATAAAATGCAAGTGCAGAATTATTAGCGCAAAAAAATCCCAACCAAATATGGTTGGGAGATCAAATTGCAGATCATTCTAAAAACAAGGACAAGACTTCATCCAATCAAGTTAGAGCCGTGCCAATTCAGTCTGCTTGATGTGTTCGGTGTAGACTCGAATCCGCTTCACATATTGTAGTGCCTGACGGTAGCGCCCATTTGAGGCTTGATTACGCTCAAGATAATTGTACAGATTGACCCATTGATTTGGGTTTTTACCTTGATTTTTAAGGCGTTTTTGAATGCCTTGTACGGCGCCAGGTCCCATATTATAGGCAACTAAGGCGTACCAGTTACGATCTGGATAAGGTACATCATCGAATTCATCGAGCATCAGTTGCATATATTTGGCACCACCTTGGATGCTTTGGCGTGCATCGGTACGATCGGTGACCCCCATCGCTTTTGCAGTACTGCTGGTCAACATCATCACACCACGCACACCTGTCGGAGAGACTGATTCGGGGCGCAAGTATGATTCTTGATAGCCGATCGCTGCTAAGAAGTGCCAATCTAAATCATGCTGTTTGGCAGATTGTTTGAACGAGGCTTGATAGATCGGTAGACGTTTTTGCAGATCACGATCGATCTTTTGCAAATCACTGTCTTTGATATATTGCTGATCATAAAATGATGCCAGCTGTTGCAATGTGCCTGTATTTTTACTTTGGCACAAATGTCCTGATGCGGTCGCCGTCATCGGATCTTCAGCAGACTTAAACACCCAAGAAAAATTGGTATCGAGACCATATTTTTCTAAGATCGGCTGTGCACCACAACTGCCTTCAACCGCAGTCAGACGGGCATTTTCAATGGCAGCCACACTGGCAGTGGTCAGTGCAAATTCGGCTTTGCCTTGCTTCACCCAGCTCAGTGCTGTGGCATTGTCTTTGACGGTTTTGAGCTCTAAGCGCAAGTCCATACTTTTGGCATAGCTACGTGCCAGATCATAGCCAAAACCATGCGTGAATCCATCTTGTTGAAATACGGTGGTTGGACCTTGTACGGCAACCACGGTGAGCACATTGCCGTTGCGTAGTGTGGTTTCTGTGGCTTGGTGCTCAGTTGCATACTGTGTTGCTGACGCATTTTGCGCCTGATCTTGTGGTGCGCTGAGGTCGGATTTGATATGCAAACCTTGATAGGCATTCAAACTCAATGGAACGAGGATTGCACACAATGCTGTGGCTTTTAACGAGGGGCGAGAGCTAAAGTAATTGAGGCAGAGCCTCGATCGAGAAAGCTGACGATTTTGCTTCATGATATCTCCGCAGTAATGCGATCCACTGTGGCAAATACAGCATGTGAACTTCAAAAAAAGTTCATCTGCTTTGCGACAAACGTACTAAAGCGCAAAAGACAAGTCGATTGGGAGAAAAGACAGGTAATTGCTTGAAATAAAATAGGTTTGTGCAGGGGATGACAAAAAAGAATAAATATCGTACAGATATATTGCAAAAACCTAACGAGGTGGCGCATTTTATCTAAATAAGCGATTGGAGTCAAACAACTGAGAGTTGCATCACAAAAAGTCAACTAATTAATTGAAATGATGAAGATAATTGATTAAAAAATATGCGTAATTCGGGCATTATTCGCAGTTTGGTTACAAAAAAACTGACCAGTCATCCTGAAATCAGCAATAAAAGTTGCTGATGATCAGCATGGCATCGCCAAAATACCGACTTACAATAGTTGTCTGATGATGCCAGATTTGCGTTATCCAGCTTACGCCGTTTAAGCGAGATGACTGTTGATCTATAGAGAGGCTGTTACTGAATTTGTAATCGAGTTTATAGCCCAGTTTATAACCGAGTCTATAACCGAGCCTGTAAGCGATAGGCTGACGGTGTTTGTGCCGACCACGCGACAAAGGCACGAGAAAATGCACTCTGATCTGCATAGCCCAACATCAAGGCAATCTCGGCAAGGCTCAGGCTTGGATCATGCAAATAGGATTTTGCCAGTGCATAACGTGTATCTGCGATCAGCGCACGGTAGCGTAACCCTCGTGCATCAAGATGACGGTAAAAGGTGCGTAGTGAATAGCCGAGTTGTTTGGCAATCTGGGCGGCGCTACAGCGTTGCTCAGGTAGTGCATGACGTATGGCAAACTGCGTCATCTGTAAAAACGGATCATGTGCAACAAAATCTTGATGTAAGGCGAGGGCTTGCCGATCGTAAAGCTGACGTAAAAAGGGATCACTGCTGGAGATTTTTAGGGCATAGAGTGATTTTGGCAGTGCGATGCCAATCGCATCACAGCCAAACTTGACAGGACAACCACAAAGCATCTCATAAATCTTGGGATCGCCGTGGCACGGTGCAGTCAATTCCACATAGCTTGGCGCGATGTCTTTGCCGATCAGTGCTTGATAAAAGTTGATAAACACCATTAAGCCAAACTCGCCCCAGATGCCTTGGCTATTGGCTTCGTTATGCCACCAACGAATGAGGCGTTGATTGCCCACATCACTATAGCGTGTGTCCAAACTGGAATCGACCAAACTGAGGTGTTGTTGATAACGCTGTAAGGCTTGCCCAAGACTCGAGCAACTGGTCGCAAGATAACCCACCATGCCGTAATGCTCTGGGCTTAAGCAACGACCAATCCGAAAACCCAAAGCAGGTTTGTCATATCGTGCCTGTATCTGCTCAAGCAAGCCAATAAACTCAGACTTTGGCATACGCCATTGATAATTTTTTTGTGCATGTTCGATCTGCGTCAACAGGTCTGCATCTTCTATTTCATTGGAGGTTAAATAGACCTGTAGTGTATTTAAAAAACTTGGCGATACAAAGCTCATCGATGGATTCACTATGACATTGGCTATGGCACAAAATGTCAAATTATCAGAATGCTGTCAATACAGCACATGCCAATTCGGCGTATAGTAATCTGATCAGAAATGGAATCGTAAAGGTGTTCAGGATGACTTATGTAATTACAGATGCATGTATTGGTGCAAAACATACCCATTGTGTCGATGTCTGTCCCGTGAATGCCTTTCGTGAAGGCGCAGAGATGCTTTATATTGATCCTGATGTCTGTATCAATTGCAATGCTTGTCTGACGGAATGCCCAGAACAAGCCATTTTTCCTGAAGATGCCTTGTCAGAAGCTGATCGTCAGTTTATCGCTATCAATGCGCTTGAATCGAAAAAACAACCCGCAATCACAGAAAGTTATGCGCTAGATGCACAGCAAACCCAAGCGGATGCACAACAAAAAAATAGCACCTCGTCTCGTCGCTTTGCAGTGGTGGGTGCAGGGCCATCAGGCTTTTATAGTTGTGAAGCCTTACTCAAACAGTATCCAGATGCGCAGATTGATTTAATTGATAAATTACCGACACCATTTGGTTTGGTGCGATTTGGTGTGGCGCCAGATCATCCAGAGATTAAATCTGTAGCAGCGCAATTTACGCAACTATTGCAACAGCATCCGAATCTCAAATTTTTTGGCAATGTCAATGTCGGACAAGATATTGATCGTGATACGTTATTGTCGTTGTATGATGCAGTGATTTATAGCACGGGTGCTTCGCAGAGTAAGCCTTTGACGGGTGTTGCGCATCAGCAAGGGGTTTATGGTTCAGCGGAATTTGTCGCTTGGTATAATGGACATCCTGATCAGACACAGCTTCAGCCCAATCTTGCGCACGATACGCTGTCGATCATCGGCATGGGCAATGTGGCGCTGGATATTGCCAGAATCCTGTGCTTACCACAGGCTGAGCTTGCCCGTACCGATATTGCAGAACATGCACTCAATGCACTTGCCCAGAGTCAGATCAAACAAGTGAATATCATTGCTCGCCGCAGTCCTATCCATGCCGCCTTTACCCCCAAAGAATTAAAACAATTAATTCAGCATCCGCAGATTCAGCTTGAAGTGGATGCGGAGGATTTGGCATTCGATGAAGCGACGTTGGCAATGCTTGAGTTGCCAGAATATCGAGAAGCCAAAGAAAATATTTCTTTACTGCGCAGTATTTTAACTCGCCCACCCACCTCAGGGAAAACCATTCGCTTTATGTTCCATCGTCATCCGAAGCAAGTGTATGTCAACTCATCAGGTGAGTTCAGTCTCGAGTGTACGGTGAATCAGTCCCATTTCGATGCACAGTCTGAGCAATTGGTGGTGGAGGCAACCACAGCACAGCAGTTGATCGACAGTGGCGTGATCATCACGGCGACAGGCTATCAAGGACAAGCCATCGAGGGCATTGGCTTTGATGCGAAACAAGGCACGATCAGTCATCAAGCGGGACGAGTACAGCTTGAAAATGGAGAATTATCCGAGAAAGAATATGTCGCTGGCTGGATCAAGCGGGGCGCAAATGGGGTGATTGGCACCAACAAACAATGCGCTTATCAGACGGTAAAAAGTCTGGTGGCGGATCTGTCGGTTTCATCTGCTGTCGCACAAAACAGCGATCGTCAATCACTCAAACAATATCTCAGTCAGCAGGGTGTGCAGTATTTTAGTTTTGCTGATTGGTTGGCGATTGATCAACATGAAAAATCACAAGGCATGACGCAAAATAGACCTCGACACAAATTGATTGATCTGCAACAGATGCATGCCGTGCGACAAGATTACCGTAACAAAATTGCCAAGGCGCAACACCAGCATCAACATCAGGATCAAGGTCAAACGCAGGCTCATGCAGTAGTTAAACCATTTGATCGCAATCAAGCTGTACAGCAACATTATCGCACCTGCACCTTATGTGAAGCGATGTGCGGCATCGTGGTGGATTATCAAGGGGAGAAAATATTGTCGATTGCAGGCGATCCTCTGGATCAGCATAGTTCAGGGCATATTTGTCCAAAAGGCTATGCACTGCAAGACTTACATAATGATCCTGATCGGTTGAAAACCCCAAAAAAACGGATTGGCGAGCAGTGGGTCGATATGGATTGGGATGAGGCTTTTGATGAAGTTGCACAGCGCTTGGTTGCGGTACAAAAGCAATATGGTAATGATGCTGTAGCCGCCTATTGGGGCAATCCAACCTCACACAACTTTGAAGTGATGATGCATATTGGCAGTTTTAAAAAAGCACTCAAATCCAAAAATATGTACAGCGCATCAAGCCTTGATCAAATGCCACATATGCTGACCTCATTGTTGATGTACGGACACAGCATGAATTTCACCATTCCAGATATTGACCGCACCGATTATATGTTGATGCTGGGCGCCAATCCTGCTGCATCGAATGGGAGTCTGATGACCGCTGGCAATGTGCTGGAGCGTTTAGAACGGATCAAGCAACGTGGCGGCAAATTGGTACTGATCGATCCACGACGCACAGAAACTGCACGCTATGCCAGTGAGCATGTGTTTATTCAACCGAGTCGGGATGCTTTATTTTTACTGGGCTTATTGCAAGTGATCTTTGATAAAGGCTTGGTCAATGCCAGCAGTCGTTTGCCCTTCAACGGAAATATTGACGATATTCGCCCATTAGTCAGTGCAATTCCTTTGGACACCATTGCGACCTTAACCCATATTTCTGTCGCTGATATCGAGCGCATAGCCACTGAGTTTGCACAAGCTGAACATGCCGTCTGCTATGGGCGGATGGGCGTTTCGACACAAGAGTTTGGTGCGCTCAATCATTGGTTGATCCAACTGTTAAATATCGTCACCAATAATCTCGATCGTGAAGGCGGTATGATGTTTACCACGCCAGCAATTGATATGACGGATTTTGCGGGGCGGGGCAGTTTTGCCAGTTTCCACAGTCGGGTGCGAAAGTTACCTGAATTTAATCGTGAACTGCCGTCTGCAACCTTGGCAGATGAGATGCTGACCGAAGGTGAAGGGCAGGTCAAAGCCTTTGTGGTCACGGCGGGCAATCCTGTACTGTCTACCCCGAATGGCGCACGACTAGAGCAGGCATTGGCAAATCTTGATTTCATGGTTGCGATTGACTTTTATATCAATGAAACGACTCGCCATGCCGATATTATCCTGCCACCCACAGGACCGTTTGAGCATGGGGTCTATGATTTGGTCTTTACCAATTTGGCAGTGCGCAATGTAGCACGCTACTCACCTGCATTATTTAAGCAAAAAAGCTATATGCGCTCAGATGGGCAAATCTATAGTGCGCTAATTGAGCGCATCGAACAGCTGAAACTGCGTAAACCATCAATGCTAAATCAACTGAAATTAAGCCAACAACACAAGGTCAAATCATTGTTCAACGTAGAACGGGTGATTGATCTTGGACTTCGTCATGGACGCTATGGCAATGGCTGGAAAGGGCTGGCAACAGGTCAAGGGCTGAACTTAAAAAAACTGAAGCAATATCGGCACGGCTTAGATCTTGGGGCGTTACAGCCACGCATTCCAGAGAAATTATTTACCAAGGATAAAAAGATTCAGCTATTCCCAGCGCAATTTTTGCAGGATTTGGAACGCTTGCAGGCATTTGTCGATGCGCAAAGTACCGCAAAAAAACTGACTTTGATTGGTCGGCGTGATCTGCGCACCAACAACTCTTGGATGCACAACAGCCAGCGTCTGGTCAAAGGCAAAAATCGTTGTGATTTATATATGCATCCGCAAACTGCCAAGGATTATGGCATTGCGCATCAAGAGCAAGTCTATATCAGCAGTGATGTCGGGGCGCTAAAAGTCACAGTCAGTCTAACCGAAGATATTATGCCGAATGTGGTCAGTCTGCCGCATGGTTGGGGGCATCACCGTCAAGGGATGCAAATGTCGATCGCTTCGGCAAATCCTGGGATAAGTATGAATGATTTGACCGATCAAAGTCTGGTCGATGAGCTATCGGGCAATGCGGTATTGAATGGCTTGGCGGTCGAGGTGCAGAAGATTTATTCGCAATAGCGGGATAAAATCACGGGTTGTCGTCGGTGAAAATCGTCGGTTATAACCATTTGAGCAAATCGTCAGAGAAAAGCATCGCTCATAAAGGTTAGCCAAAAATTACGATGCTCGAGGAGCATTCATGATGAATGATACTGGATATGGATGATATACCAAGTGATTTTGCCCTTCGGCGTCTGGACATAGACTTCATCATCGACGGCTTTGCCCAGACAGGCTTTAGCCATCGGTGATTGCAATGAGACATAATCCTTATTGCCGTAGATTTCCTCATCACCGACAATACGAAATTGCACGGTTTCTCCCGCATCGTTTTCCAGCGTTACCCAAGCACCAAAGTAGGCTTTGCCATCCTGTTCAGGACTGTATTCGACTTTTTGCGCAACTTCAAAAAGTTTGGTTAAGTATCTGATCCGACGATCAATTTCACGGAGTTTTTTCTTGTTATAGGTATAGTCAGCGTTCTCAGAGCGGTCGCCGAGACTCGCTGCCCACGAGACGATCTTGGTGATTTCTGGGCGTTCTTTTCGTAGCAAATGATTTAATTCATCTTGCAATCGTTGATAGCCTTCTGCGGTGAGCAGTTTTCTTTGCATAGGTTCACTCATTGCTTTTGATTTTTGCATTTGGAATTTTTTGCATTTTTACTTGCGTAGTGCGTTCATTCGATCATGTTACGAATCAAACTCAGCGGTAGATTGTAACTCAGGAATCTCTGCACCATAGTCAAAGCGTTCTTTCCAGTTGCAGACATCGGATACGATACATTCACCACATTTCGGTTTGCGGGCGATACAGCAATATCGACCATGCAAAATCAGCCAGTGATGTGCATCAATAATAAACTCGGTCGGAATACGTTTTAACAGTTGCTGTTCGACCTCTAATACATCTTTGCCTTTAGCCAAACCAGTACGATTCCCCAATCGAAAAATATGGGTATCCACCGCCATCGTCGGCTGACCAAAGGCGGTATTTAATACGACATTGGCAGTTTTACGTCCGACACCGGGCAGGGCTTCGAGCTGTTCACGTTGCTGTGGGATTTCACCGCCATAGTGTTCAATCAGAATATGACAGGTTTTAATGACATTTTCGGCTTTGGAGTTAAACAAGCCAATTGTCTTGATATAGTTTTTTAGCTTCTCCACGCCAAGCGCATACATGCTGTGTGCATCAGGCGCATCTTGGAAAAGTTGATCGGTGGCTTTATTCACACTGACATCGGTGGCTTGCGCAGAGAGCAAAACAGCGATTAGCAATTGAAAAGGTGAACCATAATTTAGCTCGGTTTCAGGGTTTGGGCGTTGCTCACGCAGTCGCTCGAAAAAGATTTGGATTTGCGCTTTGGTCATGGTTTTGCTGTTTGAGGGCTTCTTCTCGACGGCTTTTTTCTCGATACTTTTTCTCTGAGCTGGCTTTTTCGCAGGCGCTTTTTCAGTTTTGGCTTTTACTGTTTTGGTTTTTATAGTTTTTTCCATGATCAAGACTCCATCAACTGGGCAAGCTGTTGTTCAAGCGCTTGCAATTGTTCAGCTTTACCTGCATCAGGGCGCACACTGAGTTGTTTCTGTAATTTCTTAATTTGCGTGCGCAGTTTTGCCAATTCAATGGTGGTTTGCGCATCTTGTACTTTAAGTGGTTGAGTATTATTTTGTGTTGAATCAATTTGTTCTGGTAAGGATTGCCCAAGGATGGCTTCGAGTTGTGATTTTGAAGCAGAGGCTTTGGTCACAGGGCGAGCAGATTGTTTTTGTGCTTCACGAGTTTGTTCACGTAGGAGATGTGCTTTATAACGGTTGCGTAGATCATTCTGTTCTTGAATGCGTTCGTTAGGCGTTGGCAATGGCGACAGATCTTCGACCAAATCAATGCAATCCACAGGGCATGGCGCAAGACACAGCTCACAGCCAGTACACAGATCGGGCATGATACTGTGCATCACTTTACCACTGCCGATGATCGCATCCACAGGGCAGGCGGTAATACATTTGGTACAGCCGATACATTCATCTTCACGAATCACGGCTTTGATGCGTTGCGGTCGTCCATCGGCTTGGACTGCCCAGACGCTCGGTTCAGCGCCGAGTTTTGGTCGGTCTAATACATTGGCAATGGCATCGGCAACAGGCTGACCACCAGGGATACATTTATTGGCGTCCTCACCCTCGGCAATCGACTGTGCATAGGGCAAACAGCCTGCAACATGACCACAAAGTCCACATTGGGTTTGTGGTAGGAGTTGATCAATTTGCTGGACTAAAATCTGCTGAGCTGAGTTTTGAGGTTTGGGCGTTTGCAGTGGCGAGGACATAAGCTATGCAAAAGGGGATAAGAATAGAACGTGCAAGTATAGCCCAAAATTACTTTTTGGGCTTCATTTAGAATTTTGAAAGTTTTTAGAATGATAAAAAAGAATCACGTTCAATAAATATCTATAAAATATTGAATTTATTTTAAAATTATTTCTAATGTAGTTGTATCGTTTGTTATCGTATAGACAGTTTAACCTTCGGTTCGACCTGAGAGATACATCTCGCAAGGCTTTCGGGAAAAGTAGGCAAAACCATTTGTCAGTCGCAAACTCGGTCATAAACCGAAACTAATCTAATTTCTTGAGAATACGGTAATTTACCGATCTTGTCCTGACCTCGAACAATGCGACTGACCTTTCCACGAGTCAGATAGTCTTTTACTCATCCTATGCTAAATCAAGTAACCTCAAAATTTAGACAGTTAAATCGCCATCGCATCGACAGCAGTTTCACGGACATTGAGTTGTGGTTTTTCTGCAACTAGACCGAGTTTGGCGAATAACTGCTGATCTCGCCCTTGTCCTGCATTGGGTGTAGTCAGCAGTTTTTCACCTGAGAAGATCGAATTTGCCCCAGCCATAAATGCCAATGCTTGATCGCTATCACTTAAGGATTCACGCCCTGCAGAGAGACGAATATAGCTTTTCGGCATGAGAATCCGAGCAGTGGCAATAGTGCGAATCCAGTCAATCACATCTAACTTCTCGACATCAGCAAGCGGTGTGCCTGCGATAGGCACCAACATATTGATCGGTACAGATTCAGGATGAATTGGCAACGTAGACAATTCATGCAGTAAGCCGATGCGATCTTGTTCAGATTCACCGAGTCCGACGATCCCGCCACTACAGACTTTTAAGCCTGCATCACGGACATGATCCAACGTATTTAAGCGATCATCAAAAGTGCGGGTGCTGATGATATTGGCATAATATTCACGTGAGGTATCGAGATTGTGATTGTAATAATCCAGCCCTGCATCTTTTAAACGTGTCGCTTGCGAGCTATTCAACATACCCAATGTCATACAGGTTTCTAGTCCAAGTGCTTTGACTTCTTTGACCATTTCCAGAACATAGGGCATATCACGCTCATGCGGATTGCGCCATGCTGCACCCATACAAAAGCGAGAAGAACCTGAGGCTTTGGCTGCTTGCGCTTCACGGATGACTTTATCAACGGCGATGCGTTTTTCTGCTTCGAGGTCGGCATCATAATGCGCAGATTGCGAGCAATATTTACAATCTTCAGGGCATTTCCCTGTTTTTATCGAGAGTAAAGTACTGACTTGGATGGTATTTTTTTCAAAATGCTGGCGATGAATACTTTGCGCCTGAAACAATAAGTCCATCAACGGCAGTTGATAGAGGCTGTGAATTTCTGCTCGAGTCCAGTCGTTGCGCAACATATGTTCTGTTCTTCCGATGTGTCAATAAGTACTGCAAACTACTATACCCAAAAAATGGCGCATTGTGATGGATGAAAAATTCCAATTTTTCAGGGAAATGCTTTTGCTATTTTTTAATCAAATCTGCGGTCAATGCCTCTTTGACTAGTTTAAATGCAGGCGACATGAGCTTACGACTGGTATAGAACAGATAAAACGGCGGATGGGTAATACAATATTCTGGCAACACACTGATCAGTTTTTTATTTTTAAGATATGGTGCAACCAGTTTCATCGGCAAATAAGCGATGCCAAACCCACACAGACTTGCTTCCAAAATTTGCTCAATATTAGACATGATGACTTGTCCACGCCCTTTAAAGACCACTTGTTTATTATCTTCAATAAAAGTCCAACCGAGCAATGAATTATCAGTTAATAGTCGGATATGGATACATTGATGCTGTTTTAAATCTTCGATGGTGACGGGAATATGATGTTGTTCAAGATATTTTGGTGAAGCAACCAAACACATTTGAATATCTTCGCTGATCGGCACGGCGACCATATCAAGATCGATTAAATTGCCCAAACGCACACCTGCATCATAGCCTTCTTTGGCAATATCAATCCGTGCATTGTCCGAAGTTAAATCAATCTGAATATCAGGGTATTTCGCAAGTAAAGGTTTGATTTTGTCCCAAATATAGTATTTGTGCACGTAGGCATCGGCAGAAATACGCACCAAACCTGAAGGATTGTGGCTATGTGTCTTGAGCTGTTCTACGCCTTGGGTGATTTGTATCAGTGGTGTATCAACGATGTTGGATAACTGTTCTCCCGCTTGGGTTAACGTCAGGCTTCGGGTCGAACGATTGAATAATCGAATGCCCAATTCTTTTTCCAAGTTGCCGATGGTTTGGCTTACTGCAGACTGTGTCATCCCTAGACTTTTCGCTGTTTTGGTGAAGTTGAGATGACGTACAACTTCGCTAAATACACGCAGTTCATTCAGGTTGATTTTCATTGATTCATAAGTATTACTAATGCTATCAATCAGATTGTAGCATCTAATCAGGCAAGTTTTTTTTTTTTATGATCTTCTCATTACTTCAAAAAAGAGATATAGATCACAATGTCAAAGGTTTTAGTTCTCGGTGCAAATGGACAAATTGCACGTTGGGCAATTCAACTACTTGCCAATAAATCTGATGTCAAACTCACGCTCTATCTGCGTGATGCTAAGAAAATTAGCGATCTCGTCAATGCAGAGATGACTGTGATCGAAGGTGATGTGCTGGATGAAAAGCGATTAAGCGATGCAATGCAAGGGCAGGATATTGTTTATGCCAATCTTGCAGGTGAGCTTGAAGCACAGACCCAAAATATCATCAAAGTGATGCAGGCACAGGGTGTTAAGCGGATTATCTCGATTAGCTCACTCGGCATCTATGATGAAGTCACAGGTCAGTTTGGTGAGTGGAATCGTCAAGAAATCGGTCAATACCTTGCGCCATATCGTAAATCGGCAGATTTGATTGAAGCATCGGGTTTGGATTATACGATTTTGCGGGCGGCATGGCTGATGGATGAGGACGAGGTGGATTATGAAATCACGCAAAAAGATCAAGCCTTCAAAGGCACAGTGATTTCAAGAAAAAGTGTTGCCAGTCTAGTGATCAAAATCATTGAAAATCCAAGCCTGCATGTCAATCAAAATCTTGGTGTCAATAAACCGAATAGTGATGCGGATAAGCCGTATTTCATGTAGTACCTATTCTGTGTAAGAACAAGCAAGATTAATCTCAATTTAGCAACACATTCAATCAAAAGGAAACAACGATGAAAACTGTAAAAATCAAAGCACCATACTGGGATATCGCAGCGGATATCTATTTCCCTGATAACTTTGATGCCAGTCAAAAATATCCTGCGATCATTAGTGCCCATCCGATCGGCAGTTGTAAGGAGCAAACCTCTGGCAATGTTTATGGTATTGCTTTAGCCAAAGCTGGTTTTGTGGTCATCGCCTTTGATGCTAGCTTTCAGGGCGATAGTGGTGGCGAACCACGCTATATTGAAGATCCGACACTCCGTGTTGAAGATTTTCGTTTAGTCGCTGATTATTTAGTGACTTTAGATTATGTCGATGAAAATCGTATCGGTGTACTCGGTATTTGTGGTGGTGGTGGTTATTCTGTGAATGCGGCGATGACGGAGCGTCGTATTAAAGCTGTCGGTACAATCACAGGGGCAAATTACGGACGTGTAATGCGTGAAGCAACACAAGGCAATCCGATCGCATTTCTCGAAGCGGTCGCTGCACAGCGTACAGCAGAAGCGAGAGGGGCGGCACTTCGTGTAGATCAAGGACTCTATCCTTCCGTTGAAGCAGCCAAAGCTGATCATGCAGACATTGATCCTTTGGAAGCGACGGAATATTACCGAACTGCGCGTGGCGAAAAGCCAAATGGGGTTAATAAAACTTTATTCTCTCACAATGCCGTTGCAGTGGGTTGGGATGCTTACCATCTCGCAGAACATCTGTTAACTCAACCATTAATGATTATTGTTGGTAGCAAACCAGGTGGTTTTGGTGCGTATCGAGATGGTTTTGAAATCATTAATCGTTCAGCATCAACCGAAAAAGAATTGGTCATTATTGATGGTTGGTCGCATTACGACCTGTATGACAAGCCTGAGCCAGTCGCTCAAGCACTGGAAAAATTGATTCCTTTTTACCAAAAGTATCTTTAAATGATTTTTCATATTTCATTCTTTTTAGATTGAATGTTGTTTTATCAAATAGCAAATTTAAACGCTAAATCGGCAGTTTATTTTTAGGAAGTTATCATGTCACAACAAGCAGTTAAAATCGAAACTAAAAATGGTCAAGGTATTACCATTGCTGCAGTCATCAACTTTCCAGCAGGATTTGATGAAAATCAAAGCTATCCAACGATCGTGGTATCACATCCCGGTGGTGGCGTCAAAGAGCAGACCGCAGGATTATATGCGAAAAAATTGGCAGAACATGGTTTTGTGACCATTGCTTATGATGCATCGTATCAAGGTGAGAGCACAGGTTTGCCACGTCAACTTGAAAACCCATATATCCGCACCGAAGATGTTAGTTCGGTGATTGATTATTTAACCACCTTGTCTTATGTCGATAATAACCGTATTGGTGCAATGGGAATTTGCGCAGGCGCAGGTTATACCGCCAACGCAGCGATCAATGATCGTCGAATCAAAGCGATTGGTACAGTCAGTGCGGTGAACATTGGTCAAATGTTCCGTAATGGTTGGGAAAATACAGTCAAAGATGCGGATGCGATCCCATATATCCAAGCAGGCACTGATGCACGCACAGCAGATGCAAGTAGCGATGAATTCCAAACTGTGCCACTTGCACCGATGAAGGAAGAAGATGCGCCGAATGAAGAGTTGCGCCAAGCGTGGGAATACTACCATACGCCACGTTGCGAGCATCCGAATGCACCGGGCTTTGCTACTGCACGTAGCCTGACGCAGATTATTACTTATGATGCGTACAACAAAGCGGAAGCGTTTTTGACGCAGCCAGTGTTGGCGATTGCAGGGAGTAACGCAGGCAGTAAATGGATGAGTGATGACTTGGTGGAACGAGCTGCGAGTAGCGATAAAAAACTCTATGTCGTGGATGGTGCAAATCACATGGAGCTGTACGATGGTGAAAATTATGTCAATGAAGCCGTGTCACAGCTTGCCCCATTTTTCCAAGAGAAACTGTAATTCACTCGCTGATTGTCCGTACGCATAAAATTTAAGTGAAAAAGAGAAAGCGACGCAAATGTGTCGCTTTTCTTTTTGCGAGATGTTGTTATAAAGATTTGGGTTTAAACATGAATATTTGCCAAACCATAACTTTCACGAAGCACTTGATGAAGCTGATCACGTGCTTTGATAAAGCCATCAATGCCACCTTGCAGTAGTTGAAACGCCATCAAGTCATGCTCCAGTTCATTTTGGAACGTAGCTTGATCTAAGTTGTCACGTTCGATTTTGTCAGCTTGCTGTGCTTGCTCAACAGTTAATTGGGCTGTGACATCTTGCTCATCTTGACTGAGTTGATCCAGTAAATTCGGTGCAATAGTCAGGAGGTCAGAACCAGCCAATGCCAAGACTTGAGCAGTGCTACGGAAGCTCGCACCCATGACTTGGGTTTGGATACTATTTTGTTTGTAGTAGGTGTAAATCGTTTTCACCGAGTTGACCCCTGGATCTTGCTCAATCGGGTAGCTGTCTTTATTTTCCGCTTTCTTGTACCAATCTAGAATTCGACCGACAAATGGCGAAATCAACGTGACTTTGGCATCGGCACAGGCTTGCGCTTGGTGCAAACCGAACAATAATGTCAGATTGCAATGAATGCCATTTTGCTCCAAATGTTTTGCCGCTTGGATACCTTGCCATGTTGATGCGATTTTGATGAGTACACGATTGGTGTCAATGCCAAAGTGCTTATACAGATTAATCAAATCATAGGCTTTCTGAATGGTCGCTTCGGTATCATAAGAGAGGCTTGCATCGACTTCGGTCGATACACGACCATCAATATATTTTAAAATTTCAACGCCAAACTTGACTGTCAAAATATCAATCGCACGTTCAACCAGTTCATCGCCTTCGTAGTTTTCTGCTTTTGCCATCGCTATCGCATCTTCGATCAACACACGATTTTCAGGAATGCTTGCCGCGGCAGTGATCAATGATGGGTTGGTGGTGGCGTCGATTGGACGAAATTTTTGTACCGCTTCTAAGTCGCTACTGTCTACAACGATGGTGGTGAGTTGCTTTAATTGTTCAAGTGCAGTCATGTTTGAGCCAATGTTCAAGTAAAATGTCAAAATAACTTAGCACGCTTTGCACAGCGCTAACAGAGCACTTTGATGGGCGAATCGCCGTTTAATATTGTATTTTTTGTAATATATTGTGCCTATCAGCAAAAAAATCACGCTGATTCAATTTTGCTTTACACTTTTGCTTTACGTTTTGCATTTCTGGGAAGCATTGCCTTATGATGCAAAGCATGATCTTAAAAATATATGCTTTGTACCGATTTGGACGTGAAACATGGACACACAACAACAATTGATTGCCATTGATTTGGGGACGACAAATTCTTTGGTTGGTATTTATCAAGATGGTGAAAGTACCTTGATTGATAATGCTTATGGACAAAAAAGCACGCCTTCAGCCATCGCCTTAGATGAGTCTGGACAGATTTTAATTGGTCAAGCGGCGCTGGAATTGCGCCATAAAGGCTTGCCTGTACTCACCAGTTTTAAGCGCTTGATGGGAACCGATAAGAAGATGCAACTCGGACAGCAACGCTTTAATGCCACCGAGCTATCGTCGTTGATTCTAACTACATTAAAACAAGATGCAGAGCATGCTTTGGGGCATTCCGTGAATGAGGCGATCATCACAGTGCCTGCCTATTTTAATGATATTCAACGTCAGGCAACAATTAGTGCGGCGGAGCTCGCAGGGCTGAAAGTAGCACGCTTGATCAATGAGCCGACGGCAGCAGCGCTGGCTTATGGTTTGGGGCAAAGTGAGGACAGTTGTTTCTTGGTATTTGATTTGGGCGGCGGTACTTTCGATGTGTCGATTGTCGAGCTGTTCGATGGTGTGATCGAAGTGCGTGCCAGTGCAGGGGATAATTATCTCGGGGGTGATGACTTTGTCAGTATGATCATGAAGCAGTTTTGGCTGGCGCATGGTGTGCAATTTGGCGCAGAAGAGGGTGTGGAAACCATTCCGATCGATATTGAAACGGCACTACGGGCAAAAGCGCAACGTGCATTGCATCAGCTGAGTAAAGACAGTCAGGTCAGTCTTGACTTTAGTTGGCAGGGCGTAGATGCGTACATGCAGATTGAACAACAGCAGTTTAATCAATGGGTTGAGCCATTATTAACTCGTTTGCGTCGTCCGCTGGAGCGTGCCATGCGAGATGCACGAATTCGTCCAAATGATATTGATCAAATCGTGTTGGTTGGCGGTGCAACACGGATTCCTGTGATTCGTAAGATGATCACCAAGCTATTTGGGCGTTTTCCATCGACCAGTATCCAACCTGATGAGGCGATCGTGCGAGGCGCGTGTGTGCAAGCAGGGCTCAAAGCCAAAGATCAGAGTTTAAAAGAAGTGGTGCTGACTGATGTTTGTCCATTTAGTTTGGGGATTGCGATTACTGAGGAGCATGTTTTCGATCCGATCATTGAGCGAAATACCGTGATTCCAGCGAGTAAGGTCAATAATTATCAAGCCATTCATAAAGGACAGCGCAGTATCGGCGTGAAGATTTACCAAGGTGAACATCGCTTGTGTAAAGAAAACATTTTTTTGGGCGAGCTGGATGTGCCGTTGCCACCGAATAATGAGTTGCTGACCATTGATGTGCGTTTCTCTTATAATCCGAACGGTATTCTTGATGTCGATGTGCATGTGCCAAGTACAGGAGAAAATCTGCAAAAAGTGTTGATCAATCACCAAAGCGTGATGTCTGCTGAGCAGGTGGAGCAAGCCCGTTTGGAATTGGCAAAACTGAAAATTCATCCTCGAGATAATCTGGTGAATAAAGCATTATTACTGCGTGCAGAACGTCTGTTTAGTGAACATACGGGCTATCTGCGACAAGAAATCGGCGAGAAAACCCAGCAATTCAGTCAAATCCTTGACGGACAAGATGAGCGTAAGATTCGTGAAACACGTCCATATTTTGAAAAATTTCTCAATGATATTGAGCAACAAGGCATGTTTGATGATTATTGATTAAAGACGACGTTCATCTTATGCCTATCTGCATCGACAATACAACGGCTTTATTGACCGATAAATTAGACAGGGACATCGCTTAATCAGATTGGCACATCGTTTAATTGGGTTGATGACGATGTGCTTTATATTCGCGAATGTCTTCTCTTGCTGAATAAAACAAATAATACAACCCTAAAATCGGTAAAATAATCGTGACCGCTGTTGCGATTAACAGGCTGATATAACACAGATATTTATAAAAATAATATAGCGTGCTCGGCTTGCCCGCCAGCAAAAATAAACTGAGATAACAACCAATAGCAAGGAGTAAATCGGGTGACAATGCGGGTGCTTTCAACACATGAAAACCGATTACAAAGAGCCAAAATCCAATGATCAATATATTAAAATATGTTCGTGGTTTGCTCCGAGCAGTTGTTGGTTTGGGCGCATCGGCTGTGTTGAATACAGCGTTTCGGCGAAATTCAAAAGACTGAAACAATGGCTGGAAAAAAGCAGGAAACAGTAAGAATCCGACAGGAATCGCAATAAACCCCATCGACAACAGTAACTCAGGCTGGAACTCATGCGTGATCACCGCCCAAAAGATCACTGCAAATAGCATGCTGGCAATCGCCATAATCCACGGATCAGCGACGATTTTACGTGGATAAAGAAATAACATTTTCACAGCGCTTGGCACAATGGCACTTGCCATGCTAAACAGAACCAATGTGACGAGTAACCAAAGCATTGCCATACTCTGATGCACGCTATTGAGCAGAAATGGTGTGCTCATGATCAGGGCAATGCCTGAGAAAAACCACAATTGACTCAGACGCAGTTGAATGGTTGTGTGCTCAGGATGACTGAGCAAGCGGGCTTTGATCGGAGATTGAATAAACAGATACCAGACAATGCAAAACAGCAACATCAACGCCTTGATCAGTGCTGAAGCATGAATATGATAATTGACGTAATAAGTGGATGCCACGAACAGTACGATAATCATCCACAGCGCTTGGCGCCAATGTCGAACGTCATTTAAATACAAAAAATTGGCATTGCGATCACGATCTGCAATTTGCAACTCATCCAGATAATGCCTAGATGGAAATTGCTTATTTAGCTCACCATTGAGCAGTAGCATTTGCCACGGTTGAAATTGGCGGTTTTCCGTCAAATGCAAATATGCTTGCTGACTAGAGGGCTGTAAATGCTGATAGATCAGATCTTGTTTTTGATAAAACTCAACCAAAAGCTGGACTTGCTCGGCATAATAATCTTGATTTAAACAATCATCTTCGGTCGGGAAATATTGCTGCCACAAGAGAATAAACGGCGCAAAATCCTCTTGATATTGCGTGGCATCAATCTCGGCAAAACTATAGATCATGCGTTCTTTGAGCTCGAGTTGTTGCTCAAAAGAATATTCATTGACTTGGTGAATCAGTTGCTCAAAACGCTGAAATTGATTTGGAGAAAAATCCCGTGCTTCGATAGCGTCAATATTTTGCTCAAGAGCCTGATAAAACTGCCTTGAGGTGTCGGTATCTGGGTTAATAAAATCGTGATTTAAATTCTGTTCATCTAAACTTTGTTCATTTAAATTGCGTTCATTAAAGTTTTGTCCATTTAAATTTTCAGTATGGATGCGTTCTTCATTGGCGTTCTTTGCATTGAAATTTTCCTCATAGATATTACTATCATGATTGCCATCATCTCCCTGAGAAAATTCTGCATCGGTAAAAGATGTCTCTGAAGCCTCAGTATCGGAAATTGGTGCATTGAAAACATCTGTCTGTTCAACATCTTGCTGTATTGTCGCTGAAATCTTGAGTTGCGATTTAAAGCTATCTAAATTGTAGCGTTCAAGTAATGCCGAGAAGCGTTGTACATATTCCACACCGATAGATGGATCTAATGCTTCAAGCTGAGCTTGAATCTCCGCAAGTGCTTCATAGAGATGAAATTGTTGGTTTTGCTCTTGAAGTTGTTGTTCAAACTGCTGGTAACTGTATTCGATGTTTTCAATTTGCTTGGCGTGTTGAGCGATTTGGTTTTCACTGAGGTCTTGATCTTCGTCTAGACTATGATTTTGATTTTCGCTCAGGTCTTCGATTAAGCCTTGATCTGCGCCGAAGTTGTAGTTTGGTGATGATGCTTCTTGGTCAGCATATACCTCATCATCGTTATCTTCATCGTCATCACTATTTTCATCGTCATCACTGGTTAAAATATATCGTGCTAAATATTGTGCATGTTCATAGGCATCACGTAAGGCAATGAAGGCTTGAGGATCGGTTTCTTGGTCGATTTGTTTTAACTGTTTGGCGTAGGCTTTCTTGATTGAGCGTAAATCTGTGGTCGGCGCAAGTGCGAGTATGTTCCAACAATCCATATATCCTCTTTAGATCACCTATTATTGTTATGTTCTTGTTTTACAAGTATTACAAACACATACGAATGTAAAACAAAGTTAATATTATTACAACATATGTGGCAGGGAATACAAATTATATTTGGTGAACTGTTTCACATTCATCTTCCAACTTTTTTCAAATTTTAAAAATTTTACCCTTGGGGTGTGTTTATGCCAATTCGCCTGCACTTAGCCGTTGCTATCTCAATGGCTTCAATTTTTGTTCCTGCGCATGCCGATGATCAACGCATCGCACAGGCACAATCTGTAGATTCACTGCGTGAGCAAGCTGTTTTACAAATTCGTCAAGGACAAGTAGAGCAAGGCTTAACACAGTTGAAAACGCTGTTGGCACAGCATCCAACACAGCAAAAGTTAATCGCCGATTATCTCATGTTAGCGTATCAGCATCAGCAATTATCAGCCGATGATTTGCAATATATCCAAAAGATTGATGCGGCAAGCTATCCGCAGTATGCCTATATGACCACTTTGTCTGCGCTGCGAGATCAGAAGCAATTTCCGCAAGCGATCACGTTGGCACAGCAATTTTCAAAGCAACAGCCGTCGACTGCATTAAGTCTGATGCATGGTGTGTTACTTGCAGAAAATGCCCAACCAGAAGAGGCATTAACGCAATTGGATCAGCTCAATGAAGCGCAGTTGAACACCTCACAGCGTTTGCAGCTTGCTTATGCCTATCGCATTTCAGGGAATTTAGTGAAAAGTTTAACATTGACTGAGCAGGCTTATCAGGCAGAACCCGACAATCAAGAAGCAATTAATCAATACATTGCCACGCTTAACGCCCTTGGTAGCGTGGAAAAAGCCCAGCAAGTGGCTGAACAACATGGCTTGGCAGATCGCAATAATGCATTGAGTTATCAAACCAAACAGCGTTATTTTGCCGATCAGATCAAGCAAGCCTTGCAGGTGCGTGACTATCGGATGGCATGGTTGGAGCCGAATATTAACGAAAAGCTCGATCAAGTGATTGTTGAGATGCAGGACTATGCCACGCAAATTGATCAAAAAGACCCGATGTATAAGGCGTTTAATTATGATCTGATTTACGTACTGAGTGAGCGTCGTCGATCACAGCAGGCGATTGATCTCTATCGTCAGCTGGGTTATGAGCAACAGCAGATTCCTGCTTATGTCGAACAAGCAGTGGCCGATGCCTATCTGAATGCCCGTCAGCCAAAGCAAGCTGAACCACTGTATAAGCATGTCATCGCACAGTCAGAAGCGGTTGATTTTAGTGCCTATTCTGGGCTGTATTATGCGTTGATTGAGCAAGAGAAGTTTAAAGAAGCTGAGCAGATGCTCGAAAAGCTCGATCAGATTTTGCCGAAGAAGCAATATAGTGACGCCGCAGGGGTAAATGCCGATGTGCATCCTGATCGTTCTGCGTACATCAACTTATATGGTTTACATCAGGCGTATAGTAATCGCTTGGCTGTTGCCGAAAAGTATTTCCAAGATTTGCTGGCAGTCGCACCAAACAATGAAAGCTATATCACGCAACTGGCGATGATCCAGCGCTGGCGCAACAAACCTTTGCAAGCGGAGCAAACGCTCGCACGACTCAATGCGATTGAGCCTGTATCTAAATCACGACAGCTCAATGCCATGCAAAATGCGCAAGCCTTGGGTAATGTGCCTGCTTGGCGCACAGGTCTGGAAAAGTTAGAACAACTCGATCCTGATGATACGGGGGTGATCAAAGCCCGCCAAGAACTGGACGACCGTGATCGTTTTGCCATTTCTCATCAGACCAGCTTTGGTGAAAGTAAAGCCGACAATGCCAGTGAAGCGAGAAGTCTGCAAGGCTTGAGTGATCGTGATAGCACCACCACGCTGTATACGCCGTGGTTTAAGGACAATTTCAGAGCCTATGCCGAGTATCGTAATCGTTGGGGCGAATTCCGTGATGGCGAGATTGAAGAAAATCGTTATGGCGTCGGGCTTGAGTGGACAGTAAATCGCAAATCATTGTCAGGTCTGGTGTCTCAGTCTGAATCAGGCGATCGGGCGGGGGTTGATCTGCAATGGTCGCATTGGCTCAATGACCACTGGAATTATGGTTTAGGTGTCAATACTGCTGCCGATATTCCGATGCAAGCATTGGTTGATGATCATAATGGGCAATCCTATCAAGCCAATCTGACGTGGCAAAAAGATGAATCTCGCCGTGTTAATGTCGGTTATCAATTTACCGATATTGATGATGGCAACCAACGCCAAGAGCTTTCTGCGAGTTTTAACCAAGACCTCTGGAACTCGGCGCATCATCGTACTGAAGGCACGGTTTATGCATATTATGGCAAGAATAGTCTGGATAACGCCGATTATTTTAACCCTGATCATCATCACAGTTTAGAGCTGAATGTACGACACGACTGGATGACATGGCGTAATTATGAAAAATCTTTAAACCAAGTCTTTGAAGCGGCGGTTGGCTACTATGCCCAAGCGGATTATGACACTTTGCCGACCTATGTGGTGCAGTATAGTCATGAGTGGGATTTGTCACGAACTTGGCAATTGCGTTATGGCGTGGGTTGGAAACAACACCCCTATGATGGTGAGCAAGAGCAACGCACCTTTGGAATGGTTGGGCTTGAAGGGAGGTTCTAAACATGCCTCATGTGTTTTCACAGTCTGCACAGCACGGACAATCTGCATCAGTTGAACGGGCAGATTTAAAATCTCTGGTGGTTCGGGCGATGCAAAAGTCGCTGTGCTTGACCTTCAGTTTGCCTCTCTTGACTTTGTCTGTATTGGGGCATGCACAAGACGCCAATCAGTTTTTACAATCGGGGAAAAACTTGTCAGCATCGCAAGCATCAATCAATAATTCATCTAATGAAGCAGTGCGTGCGAATCCATCCGCAGATGATCATAACGACTTTAGCGAAAATAGCTTGGGACAACAGTTTATTGCTTTGACTTTTCACGATGTGCGAGATGATGTCAAGCGCTCAGGTGATCGAGATTTATATGCTGTCAGTACACAAAATTTGGCGGCGTTTTTTGAGTGGATCAATCAAAATCAGTGGACGCCAATTAGCCTAAAAAACATCCAAGATGCTAAGCAGGGTAAATATAAATTGCCTGCAAAAGCGGTATTGCTTTGTTTTGATGATGGTGCATTGAGTAGTTACAATCGTGTTTTTCCGTTGTTGAAACTGTATAAATATCATGCGGTATTTGCCATTCCGACCAGTTGGATCAACGGCAATACCAAAGCAGGCTATGCAGCCTATGGCGATGGTAACCTCATGAGCTGGGATCAGATGCGTGTGATGCAGGCGACGGGATTGGTCGATTTTGCCTCGCATAGTGATGATTTGCATAAAGGCATTATTAGTAATCCGCAGTTAAATGAAAAAGCGGCGGCGATACACCCGCAATATTTCCCACAATTAAAACGCTATGAAAGTGATGCGGAATATCGCACAAGGGTGTTTAAAGATTTAAAACATTCGAAGCAAGTTTTGGATCGTGAGCTCGGACAAAAAACCACAGCGATCATTTGGCCTTATGGTGCAGTCAATGGCACTGCGCAAGATTTGGCACAGCAGGCGGGGTTTACCCAATCGTTTAGCCTTGGGCGCAGTGCGATTAGCAATGTGCACGATGAGACCTATCAGCGGGTATTGATTTTTGATAATCCGATGCCAGAAGAAATCCATCAACAAGTGCAGAATATTGAACGTGGCGGTGACAATGTCATCATGCAACAGGCACGGATGCTGAGTTTTCCCATGCAACAGTTGCAGGCAGGAACTTTAGCGCAATCGGATGCCAAACTCGGTGAGTTACTCAATGCAATGTCAGCCCTTGGAAATTCTCACTTATCGCTGGATGCGATGGCAGATCAAAATGCTGATGGGATATTTGAAACGGCGTACTTCCCAACGCAGTGGGTTCGCACACAATATGACTTACTATCACGTGTCGCATGGCAAGCCAAAACACGGGTAGGTCAAAATGTCTGGGTAAATTTGCCAGTATATCCTGATCCTAAACAGCCCGATTTGGTGGTGAATTTAAGCCAAGATATTGCCAAACACAGTCCGTATTTGGCTGGAATTAGTCTGGATGCAAAAAAACAATTGGCATGTCTGTGGAATAGTCCAAGTGATCAGCGCCCTGAATGTCAGCAAAAGCTCAAACAAATCCAACACTTGCTCGATCAAATTCGAGTTCAGACCCGACCGTATGAAAGTTTAAGTGATCAGTTTTTGACGGCATTGCGGGTGGATTTGGTAGAAACCGATGCTCAGGC
Source organism: Acinetobacter marinus (assembly GCF_900096915.1). GTDB lineage: Bacteria > Pseudomonadota > Gammaproteobacteria > Pseudomonadales > Moraxellaceae > Acinetobacter > Acinetobacter marinus. The sequence continues at coordinate 602,037 of NZ_FMYK01000001.1, read as the reverse complement.
GTTAAAAAATCATTTCCAAAAATTTTTGCAAGGGGATCATCTGCTGATCATTGATGTGGATGGATTACGCAGTCCAACTGCATTTTCAGAGGTGGTTCAGCAAATTCAAACTTTATCAGAATCACAAAAACAGCGTGTGATGATTAATCTGATTTTGCCGAATTCGCTCAATGCCGATCAAGCAAAATCCATGAATCAAGCCTTTGCACAATTGAAAAAATTAGGGATTCGGAAGCTCGGTGTGAGCCCGTATACCTTGACGCAATCTTCAGCGATCCATCAATATTTATATCCATCGTTAAGTTTGAACAGTAGCCCTGTCACTTATAAGACGTGGCAGGAGTAATGCATGCAGGCATTATATCAATTCTTTGACGTAGTTCGACAGCTCTCCCTCGCTGACATTCTGTTCGGTATGGCATTTTTCTATCCGCTGGCGATGGCGTGGTTGTGGATGCTCGGCGGTTTTATCTTTTTTATCCGCCGTGAAATCCCGACCCCAGATTTGCCGATTCCCACCGAAGAAGGCTGTAGCATCATTATTCCTTGCTTTAATGAGCAGGCGCAGGTACATGAAACCATTCGTTATGCGATTCAGACCCAATATCCAAAGTTTGAAGTGATCGCCGTCAATGATGGCAGTAGCGATGATACCGCAAAGATTCTCAATCAATTGGCAGAAAAATATCCGCAGTTGCGGGTGGTGCATTTGGCAGAAAATCAAGGTAAGGCGATTGCACTGCATGCGGGTGCGCTGGTCAGCCAGTATGAATATTTGATCTGTATTGATGGTGATGCCTTGTTACATCCGCATGCGGCACTATGGATGATGGCGCAATTGGCGAACCATCCCCGTGTTGGCGCTGTCACAGGAAATCCACGGATTTTGAATCGTTCTAGCATTTTGGGTAAATTGCAAGTCGGTGAATTCTCCTCAATTATTGGACTGATCAAACGTGCGCAGCGAACCTATGGGCGGATTTTTACTGTATCTGGGGTGATTGCAGGATTTCGTAAATCGGCACTGTTCCGTGTTGGTTTTTGGTCGGAGAAAATGATCACCGAAGATATTGATATTTCATGGCGTTTACAGTTTGACCATTGGGATATTCATTATGTGCCACAAGCCTTGTGTTATATCTATATGCCTGAAACATTTAAAGGTCTGTGGAAGCAACGGGTACGCTGGGCACAAGGTGGAATCGAGGTGTTATTTCACTATATGCCGAGGATTTTTCACTGGCATTTGCGTCGTATGTGGTTGATGATTTTTGAAAATCTAATCAGTGTGGTGTGGTCGTATATTATTCTGTTAATTGCGATTTTATATCTACTTGGGCTGTTTTTTCCGATGCCTGAAGACTGGTATGTACAATCTATTTTACCGCAGTGGTACGGCGCTTTACTGGCATTCACCAGTTTGTGTCAGTTTGGGCTGAGCCTATATATTGATAAACGCTATGACGGTGGACGCTTTTATCGCAACTATATTTGGACGATTTGGTATCCGATTTTTTTCTGGATGCTATCGGTGATGACCACCATTGTCGCCTTGCCAAAAACAGTATTTAATACCAAAACACGGGCACGTTGGGTCAGTCCTGACCGAGGCTTCCAATCATCGGGAGATTCGTCCAATGAGTAAAAGAAATCTACCAGAACATCGACATACTCAGCATGACCATTCCGTACAGGATTTAAGTGAATTTGGTATTGAAACCGATCCGAAAAAGCTGAACTTGCCTGAGTTTATTGATCGATCAGAGTTGGTCAGAAACCGTGCTGCCTATACACTGTTGCAGTTCATTGGTTGGGCAGCATGGATGTGGTGCATTATCCCAATGATCACTTTGATTTTTTGGGTCGTGCAGTTTTACATTATGTACCGTGAGTTCGGGCATTATAGTTTGGATGAACAGTTACAACGCCTGGAATGGATTGCGTTTGCGATTATTATATTGGATGTGATGTTCTTAATTTGGGCTGGCTATAACTGGTTGCGCTTTCGTAACTATACCCGCCGACAAAATTTTTATGTGACCCCAGATCAGCAGTTCAGCCACAAATTTAATGTGGATGTTGAACAACATGAGCAGCTTCAGCACCATAAAATCATTACCCTACACCATAATGATCATGGAGAAGTGGTTGGCTTTGACCTCAATCCATTGCTGGAAACCACGGCTACTGCGCAAACTGTCTGTGCATTGCTTCGCCATCTGGATGATTCTGAAAAAAGTTATCAGGATAATAACCATAATGCTTAGCGCCATGCGATTCGAGGTATTGCATATCTTGAATGATTTCCGCACTGTCGATGGCTTGTTGAGTATTCCAGTTGACACTTTGTAGCTCAAAAACAGTGTGACTGAGATCGCTGTCATACTGCTTTGCTGCATTGATCAGATTTAAATAAAACTGCTGATGATTGCTGACTTTTTCCATATATGGCATCGCCATCACTGCATTATAGTCATAATATTTATAGGTGCTTTCTAGGGACTGCGCAAACCAGCGTTCACTATCATTGTCGAGATGAATCATGGCATAGCTGTTGCGTGCGGTCTTGATATTCGGTTGATATTTCTTCACCAATTCGCCAAGCCCATAGGCAAGTTGATCGAGGTAAGCCGTTTTTAACTGCGTAAACTGGAGCTGTTTCTCTTGCAAAGGTGTCGTGATATAGCTTTGATCATAGCCCCATGTCGTATAGGTTTTGATCGCATCAGGATGCGCATCTTCATAATCATTTAAGGTTAAATCATCATGAAAGAGAATGCCATCAACCGCATTATTCTTGGCAAAATCTTGATAAATATCCGCAATGATTTGCAAGTTTTTTTCTACAAACGGTGAAAGACGAATATAACCTGTACTGCTACCATTGGCATGTTTGACAAAGTCGCTATTGTTCGGGACTTCCCACGCCATCACAGGTAGCCACGCAAAAATGGCTTGGACGTCGGTATTAGACTTGATCGCTTGGCTAACTGTGGCAAAAATATTCGCACGTGTCGGCAGATGACGATTGTCAAAGTAGGTTTCATCGGCAGAACCGTTGCCATCTGGATCAGCAAAGGCTTGTAGAAACACGGTATTCGGTTGCACGGTCTTGATCTGCTCTATCAGTGCATCGATATTGCGCTTGAGCTGTGTCGCATCGGCATCATAAACATAATCTAGATCGACGTGCATGATGCGCATCTGTTCTGGCATAGTCACAGTGCTGCTATTATTCGGTGTAATCGACTGATATTGTTTTAAAATCTCGTTGATCGGATGTGAGGAAATATCAATTGGCGTCATCGTGCTAAGTGCTGTGCTTGTGGTTAAATTTTCTGAAGATGTCGAATTCATGGATTGATTGTTGGCTGTTTGGTTGTTAGCTGTTGGGTTATTCGAGGCTTGGTTATTCGATGACGTATTTGAACTCGAAGCACCACCACCACAAGATGCCAAAGACACAATCAAAAATAGCGTGCTCAATTGATGGCAAAGTTTAAAGAAATGTTTAGAAAATTGATGTGAAAAGGTGGTCATCATATCAGTAGCGAAAGTGCGATTCGCCATGATACACATACACATCATAAAACTGCTCATCATAAAACGATAATTGAAAAGCATTATAAATCAATCATTTTTAAAACTGCGCTTTGAATCACAGTTCATTCGGTACATAAATAACTTTCATGCAAGCAGTCCAACACGATTTGTGCTGTTGCCTCTGATAAAACGATACTCACCCAATGTTCCTTATTCATATGATAGGCAGGGTATATTCCCGCATTTTGCCGTGCAGAACCAATGAAGTCTGGTGGCAGTTTTGTATTGAGTACCGTGACAATCGTGTCACTGTGTAAATCCAGTTTACTTTTGGCAATGTCCATCAACACCGCAAACCATTTTTGATTGCTGGCATGTCGAAACACCGCATGTTTTGGATAACTTGCCCAAGGATATTCTGGATCGGTTTGATAATGGTTTTGGATATATTCGGTGAGTGTGCTCCGATCAAAGTCGCTCCGATCAAAATCATTTGGATGAAAGTCTTTTTCTTGTTCAGACACTTTTGTCATGTGATGCTCCGATGAATAAGGCACGGCAAAAAAAGTTAAAAAAAACGCAATGATCTGGGGGAATCATTGCGTTGAATATCGATTTCATGTTTCGAAGTGCTTTGCTTCTGAACTTATGCATTCAGTATGCAATAGGCGAGCGAAGATGACTTTAGTCTTGCCGTAAAAGAATGTAAAGCTGCGTAAATAATGTGATTAAATACGCAGAAATAATTACAATTATAATATTTTTACATTCTTAGATTGGTATGGAAAGTCAGCCAGCCCGTCGACCGCTCATTGTTATTAAAAACGAAACAAGCCTAAGCCAGCTTTGACTTCATCTAAGGTCTCTTGGGTAATGAGACGACATTTATCTGTACCATCACGCAATACATCCATGACATAAGATGGGTCTTTCGCCAACTCATTACGACGCTCACGAATCGGTTCGAGCAGTTCTTTGAGCACACCTTCAAGACGTTTTTTCACGGTACCGTCACCCAGTCCGCCACGGCGATAATGTGCTTTGAGTTCTTCGACTTCTTCCTTATTTGGATCAAAAGCATCGAGATAGGTGAATACCACATTGCCTTCAACTTGACCTGGGTCTTCGATGCGCAAGTGATTTGGATCGGTGTACATGGCATTGACGGCTTTTTTGATGTCTTTATCTGTAGCATTCAGGACGATGGTATTGCCCAGTGATTTTGACATTTTGGCTTTGCCATCAAAACCAGGTAAACGCCCAACATTAGAAAGCAGTGCTTTACACTCAGGTAAAACATCTTGACCAATCTGACGATTGACACGGCGTACCACCTCATTGGTCTGCTCAATCATTGGAATCTGATCTTCACCAACAGGCACTAATGTGGCTTTAAATGCAGTAATGTCAGCCGCTTGAGAGACGGGGTAGCACAAGAAACCTGCGGGAATATCCCGTTCAAAACCACGCATTTGGATTTCAGATTTGATGGTTGGATTGCGTTCAAGACGTGCCACGGTGACAAAGTTCATGTAATAGCTAGTCAATTCAAACAGCGCAGGCAAGCAAGACTGAATGCAGATCGTAGTTTTGCTTGGGTCGATACCAACAGCCAGATAATCGAGTGCCACTTCGACAATGTTGCGGTGTACTTTTTCGACATTATCGGCATTGTCTGTTAATGCTTGGGTGTCAGCGAGGAGTAAATATTGTTGATGGGTATCTTGTAAGCCAACACGGGTGCGCAATGACCCAGCAAAGTGTCCTAGATGTAATTGTCCTGTTGGGCGATCGCCAGTCAAAATAATTGGACGCTCTGCGGATTGAGTCATAATATATTCCCATGCAAATGTGTAATTTGTGCAGTGACTGGCATTTCAAAAAAGCCAAGTTCATCGGAGCAGTATTGTAAAGAAGCTGAACGAGAATGCATAGTGCTTATTGCTAGGGCGGAAATGAGTGGACGCTATATCGCAAAGTGATGCACAAAAGCGGGAAGTTGTTGAGATACAAATCTCAAAATCGCTGCGCTTGGAATTTCGGCTAAACTATACGGAGAGAATGACCGATACACAGCGAATAAAAATGACATGGAGTATGCAAGATGCACAGCAATATTCAAAATTTGAGTCATGGTAAATTGACGATGATACAGAGCAATTTGACCTTGATCTTTGCATGTGTGGGCATGGCGAGCTTGATGTTATTCAATCACTCGAGTCATGCTGCGCCGACGACGTATCGTGCGGTCGATGTCAAACCTGATCGCATCGCCAACAATCGCTATGGTCATCTGACCAAGCAACGCAATAATCCGTATAATCGTTATCCTCAGCCTTATCCTCATAATTATCCTCAGCCTTATCCGAATAATTATCCTTACGGCTATCCCGATAATTATGGCAATCGCTATCCAAGCAATCGTGCGCAAGTCTATATTGGTACGCCGAATGTGCAGGGCTATCTACAGCCACAAACGCAATATCATTATCAAAGTAGCGAAGAAGTCTATTTGCCTTATGGTGGCACCTATCGCAAGACCACAGAATATTTACCACAGACGCAATATGCTTATCCCGTCAACCGCTACCCACAATATCCAAATACTCGGCGCTATGGCAAAGTGATTCAACAGGGCAATTTTCAGGATTAATCGTATGACTGTCGCAATGCGTGCGATGTGGAGAAAAATGCAGTGAACTAGCGATTTTTGCTACAGTTTTTAGCAGAAATTTTGTTGCACTACACGGCAAGTTTAATTATTGTGACAGAATCAAAGGTTTAGCTCAAAATTGCACAAGTACAATGTCGCTGTACAATTTATTTTTTTGGGAATTGATTTTGATCATTCATTTTGTTCGTTTAATTAGGGAATCAGCACATGGCTAGTAGTTTGTTGCTACTTTTAGATGATATTGCAACCATTATGGATGATGTTGCTGTGATGAGTAAGGTCGCAGCAAAGAAGACCGCAGGGGTCTTGGGGGATGATCTTGCTTTGAATGCACAGCAGGTGAGCGGTGTGCAAGCAAATCGAGAGCTCCCCATCGTTTGGCGGGTGGCAAAAGGCTCATTTGTGAATAAACTGATTCTCGTGCCACTGGCGCTGTTTATTAGTTGGATTGCGCCAGCGTTGATCAATCCACTCTTGGTGATTGGCGGTTTATTCTTATGTTATGAAGGTGTGGAAAAAGTTTGGCACACCATTCAACATAAAAAAAATCCACATGCCAAAGACGACGTGGACGTTGCCAAACAGCAATTGGAAAAAGATGCAGGTGACCTGAAAGCCTTTGAAGATGAAAAAGTCAAAGGCGCAGTGCGCACCGATTTTATTTTATCGGCAGAAATTGTGGTGATCACCTTAGGCACCATTTCATTGGCTGCACCATTTATTACCAAGGTGAGTGTATTGTCGTTGATCGCAATTGCAATGACCGTCGGTGTTTATGGTTTGGTGGCATTGATCGTGAAATTGGATGATATGGGCTTATATTTGGTCGAAAATAAAGACGGCGTTGCCGCCAGTTTCGGTCAAGGTTTATTGAGTTTTTCACCGATTTTAATGAAAATTTTGTCGATTGTTGGTACTGCTGCCATGTTCTTGGTCGGTGGTGGCATCATTAACCACGCTTTACCGTTTTTACATCATTTCACTGAAGATGCGGCGGAAGTCACCAGTCATCTGCCTGCAGTGGGCAGTATTTTTGGTGCAGTCACCCCAACATTGATCAATTTTGCCATTGGTGCGATTGCAGGAATTATCGTGGTATTGCTGGTGACGCTGGGCAAAAAAATGTTTGCAAAAAAATCTTAAACATCCGAGCGTTGCAATATTTTTAAAATTTGAGGAGTAAGACCATGCGTTGGAAAGGACGTCGTACCAGTGATAATGTACAGGATCGTCGTGGTGGTGGGGCGGTCAAAACAGGTGGCGTGAGCGTACTTGGTTTGGTCGTGGCATTTGTCGCATGGAAGTTTTTTGGTGCAGATCCACAGCAAGCCTACCAAATGACCAAGCAAGCCACACAGCAAACCAGCAGTGCTTCACAGACAGCGCCTGAAAATGAAACGGCAGAGCAAAAAGAAGCACGTCAATTTGTATCAACTGTTCTTGCTGATACCGAAGATACCTGGACCCCGATTTTTCAACAGCTTGGACGTGAATACAAGGCGCCGACTTTGGTGATGTATAGCGGTGCAACAGCCACAGGTTGTGGTACAGGTCAGTCTGCCATGGGACCATTTTATTGCCCTGCAGATCAGACAGTCTATATTGATACCGATTTCTTTAAAGATATGCGTACGCAAATGGGTATCACAGGTGAGCAGAACCAAACCGAATTGAGCCGTCAAGATCAGGCGGGTGATTTTGCCCAAGCCTATGTCATCGCACATGAAGTTGGGCACCATGTTCAGACTTTACTCGGCATCTCTCAGCAAGTGACTCAAGCTCGCCAACAAGCCAGTGAAACCCAAGGCAATCAGCTGTCTGTGCGTCAAGAGTTACAAGCCGATTGCTTGGCGGGACTTTGGGCGAAGCAGACCAATCAGCGGACGCAGTTCCTAGAGCAGGGTGATGTGGCTGAAGCTATGGATGCCGCAGAAAAAATCGGTGATGACTATCTGCAACGTAAAGCACGTGGTAGCGTGGTACCTGATAGCTTTACTCATGGTACCAGTGAGCAACGTCAGCGTTGGTTTGATCGTGGCTTCAGCAGTGGTGATATTAATCAATGTGATACTTTTGGCGCCAATAGTTTATAAGCGATATGTTCAGTCCAACCATCTTTGGTTGAGTACATCAAAAAAAATGGCATCCCATCGGATGCCATTTTTTTGACTTTTTTGAAGATCATCAAGCAAATTTCGCAAGTACCGCCAAGAATTCCTCTTTTTGACGTGGATATTTGGCAATCACATCGTGAATACGCTCACCCTCAGGATTGGTGGCGTTGACATCACGACCATCCGCAACAAATTGCGTTAATAAACGCTCATAATCAAACGGGCGCATATGTTTGAACGCATGATAGAGCACGTGAAAGTCGGCATTGACACCTTGTGGTGGTAATTGATTGAGATAGGCAAATACACGCTCATCAGACCATTCTTCATTAAACGTGGCTGGTTGGGATAACGCCATGCAAAATTCCTAGCAAAAAAACAAATAAAATTTCTAAATGCAAAACGACAGCGATAATACTACTTCACTCGAAGCATCGCTTCTCGTCTTGCGACTGGGCGAGGAGTACCTCGCCGATCCAGTCTCATATTTTGCCTTGAAATCACTGTTGTGACTAGTCAATTCTAAGATTAACGGTCTTCAGGCAAATTGATATTCATTTCTAACATTTCGATGTTAGCCTCAGAACGCACACTCATTTGAATGTGATCTTCATCCACACCACGCACATAGCGACTAACGACTTGCAAGATTTCCTTTTTCATTTGGTTAATCTTGTCTTGGCTCAAGCGACGACCTAAGCCTTGCTCAGAAGCCACGATCACTTTGAGGCGGTCTTTCGCAGTTTGTGCGCTGGTCGGTTTTTCTTCGTTGCCGAATAATTTATTCCAAAAACTTGCCATCTTAACCTCCAAATAGTCGTGCCAACCAGCCTTTTGGTTGCGCAGTAATGTATCGGAAAGGACGGTCTTCGCCAAGGAAACGAGCCACTAAGTCATCATAGGCATGACCTGCTTTGGTTTCTGTATACAGAATCACAGGTTTACCTTCGTTCGATGCTTGTAATACGCTTGGGCATTCTGGAATCACGCCAAGGGTTGGCACACGCAAAATATCTTGTGAAATATCTTCAATGCTGAGCATTTCTTCACGTGCAGCACGATCTGGATTAAAACGTGTGATACACAAATGCTTGCGAACACGTCCTTCTTTTTGTTCTACTTTTTTGGTTTTGCTGTCAAGCATACCAATGATACGGTCTGAGTCACGTACCGATGAAATCTCAGGGTTGGTGACAATGATCGCTTCATCCGCATAATACATGGCGAGCATCGCACCACGTTCGATCCCAGCAGGGGAGTCACAGATGATATAGTCAAATTCCTCAGACAACTCTTCCATGACACGCTGTACACCTTCATCGGTGAGCGCATCTTTATCACGGGTTTGTGATGCTGGAAGAATATACAGACTTTCAATGTCTTTATCACGGATCAAGGCTTGTTGTAAGCGTGCTTCATTATTAATGACGTTGACAAAGTCATAGACCACGCGGCGTTCACAGCCCATGATCAAATCCAAATTACGTAAACCTACATCAAAATCGATGACGACAGTTTTATAACCACGTTTTGCCAAACCGGTTGCAAATGATGCGCTGGTGGTGGTTTTACCAACACCGCCTTTTCCGGAAGTTACGACAACAATTTTGGCCACCGAAAATACTCCTACTTGTCTTATATTCTCTAACTTAGAGGGCGTTCAAATTTTTCCTCACTCACCTTAAATGGATAGCAATTCAAATTCAAGTTCTTGATTGTTATTTAGGTAAATTTGTACCGATTTTTGTAGATACTGCGTAGGAATGTCATCATAGACGCAGAATGTGCCAGCGATAGAAATCAGTTGTGCTTCAAGGCATTGGCAGAAGATGCGTGCTTGCGTGTCACCACTGGCACCTGCAATAATCCGTCCACGTGCTGTGCCATAAACAAAAATATTGCCCGCAGCGATCAGCTCAGAGCCATTGTTCATGCTGGCAGTGAGTACGATGTTGCCGTGATCTTCGACTAGACTTTGTCCTGTGCGCAGGATTTCATCATGATAGACCGTTGCTGCGCTGGCAGGTGAAGCCACAGGTGTTGTTTGATTCGAGCCAACGGTTTCAGTGCTATTACCATGTGTTGGTGCAGTCACTTCTGTTTCTGGTGCAGTATTGGCTTGAGAGCTGGCGGTAATACGCTGAATTGGTTGATCTTTAGGCAGGACAGGGAATTGGATGGCACGGGCATCTTCACCGAGTAATCCATCGACCACCGCCATTGGTTGCAGTTCAAATTCGATCAGCAGTTGAATCAACACAATTAACTCTTGTTTCACTGTACTGTCAATGATGACCAAAGTGCCTGCATAACCTTGACCGTCAGTAAGACTTTTCAGTTGTTGGCGAATCTGTTCTAAATCATTATTACTAAAGGTAAGACGAGAAAAATTGACCATGCGCCCAGTGATGCGTATGTCTGTCATGTGTGTTCCTTTGCTTTTTCTTGCCAAATCTCAAGCGTTGGCTAAATTCATGGATGATGTGGCAACATGCTAGAGCAATTTGTAGGATTGTTCTAGTCGCAAATGTGGTTTTTGCACAATAATTAACGGCGATAGCAATTGCGAAAGCGTTGACTCGGACAAAAAGCTCGCTCAGATGGATAATGTGCGTCCATTTTAGAGCTACTATACTTGAACTGCTATTCTTACGTTACTATTCCTGAGTTTCTTCCAGAATTTGTTGCCATTGTTTGATTTTGATTTGCTCTCGGATCAGATCGAGACTTTCTTGCACGATGGAATCTGCTAGTGCATCGATTTCAGCGGTATTGAGTTTGATCTGACTGACTTCTTGCGCCACTTCAGTCAGCACTGGATTTGCCACCTGACCAACACTGCTTGGCTGTGCCAGTCCATCAATGATGCCACTGCTGATATTTTCGCCCAGACGTTGTCCAATGGCTTGGATCAAACTTTCAATGCGTGAGCCAACCACTGGCATCAATTTTAACAGTTGAGTCAGTTCAGGCGTGTCATCGATGGCTTGATAGACGATTTGACCAATATTTTCACTGATATTCTGGCGTTGTAGGAGCAGTGCTTTCGGAAGAGATTGTTGTAAGACACCCGCCAACACTTGTGCAAATTGTTCACGGTGCCGATCAATCAGTTGGTGAATGCGCTGATTTTCACCATCGCTGTCATTCATTTCTTTTTCAGCTTGTTTGAGCACGGTGAGTACAATACGGCTGGTCAGTTCTTCCATGACCAAGTCATAATAAAACTTGGCACGATTGAGGATATTTTGCGGCACAACTTGATAGCCGAGTTCATGCAAGCGGTAGGCAATCACGCCAGCGCGTAACAGTCGGAAAAAACGCAACATCGGAATGATGGCAATTACCTCATACCAATGCACAAAAGGGAAAAACCACCAACGCTGATGATGTTTATAGATAATCGCAATCAACCAACGCACGCCCAATTCTGCGATCAAATAAATAATAAAATAACGATCAATGACTTGAATGATGGGGTCAAAGGTATGGATATAATCTTGGCGTAAATTGCTGAGGTGCATCACTTGTGCAACCCATGAGCCAAAGTCACTATGAATCACAAAGTGGATGAATAACACCAAAATATTCAGCACAATCAAGATCATCATGATCACATCATAGACCAAGAACAGCTTCCACTGCGTGGTGGTATGATCGATTGTCTTGCGGTTTTGCTGTTGTGCGTTACGCTCAGTCATGCAGACCTCATCCTCGTTGTCTTTTTATTTCACACTGCTTTTAGTTCACACTGCTTTTAGTTCACATGGATTTGACTTTAGATCGCTGTCGCAGTGAAAAGATCGCATTTATCCAGTGATTGTGAGTTTGCTCAATAATATAGCCAAGTTCCTTAAAACAGCATTTTTAAATGAAATGGAATCATCCATTGTATTTGGCGTGTTTTAAGGAAAATAGCATAAAAAGAAGAGCTTAAAAATTATTGCGTGGCGTATTTTTGTTTCAAAGCGCTGATACGCTGATCTTTTTCACGCCAGATTTGATCGACCCACTGCTGGAATTTTCCACGAAATTCGGCATCTTCTTCATAGTTGCCCGCCAAAACCCATTCAGGTAAATCAATTTTGTGCAGTTCAACCGCAATGCGAGGCACTTCACCGAGCCAAAATTCGCCATAACCAGGTGCGCCATCAGGATAAACAATGGTCATGTCGACCAAAGCATCAATATGCTCACCAAGTAAATTGAGCGCCAATGCCAAACCGCCTGCTTTGGGTTTGAGCAGATTTTGATACGGCGATTGTTGCGCAGCATGTTTTGCTGGAGTAAAGCGTGTGCCTTCGAGATAGTTGAGTAAAGTAAACGGTTGATTGGCTAAATACTGACAAGATTTCCGTGCTTCTTCAATGTCTTGCATTTTGAGTGCAGGATTTTTGGCAATCTGTTCTTTGCTGTGCCGTTTCATCATCGGGAAATCAAGAATTTTAAAGGCTTGCCCCACAAAAGGGATAAAAATCAGCTCCCACTTGGTGAAAAATCGAGTCAAAGGCATCCGCGATACACCAAAATACTGATTGACCGTGGTATCCACCCAGCTTTGATGATTGCACATCATGATGTAACGACCATCCATTGACAGCTCAAGCTGATCATCGACATGAATATCCCACTTGGTCTCAGGTAAGACATGCTCAATCAACCAATTATTCACATTCAGCCAACTATTGGTTAATTTGATCGTTGTGTCGTCAATGCTTTTATTCCGACCAAATAAATGAGTCAGCCCCAAAGCGAGCACAGGTGGCCCATGTAAGAATGTGCTGGCGGTAATGGTCGATGACACAGAAAGCCCTTTGGCAATTTTTTTAAACACATTGTTTGATTTTACTTTTGACATGTGAGACCTAAATTATGGAAATCGAACTGTGGGAAAAACATAGCAGAGAAGTGCAATGAAGCCAAGAGATACGCAGTCATTTGCTGTGCGACTGTATAATAATAAAGATAGCAAAAATGAGGATGGCAGAAATGAGAATGACAAAAATAGGAATGGCAAAATACAAGAAACAAGACAACTGCGCAGATTGTGAACAGAATGTGATGAAGGAAACACTGACATGAGTCACAAATATTTCAATTTGTAAAAAAATAGCCTCTTTTTTACATTACTTCAATGGTTTATTCAAAACTATATATCATAATGATCGACATATTAAACACAAGACGAAGGAGGCATGCCATGCGTGCACTAGCAATTTCAGCCGTCATCGGGGCAGTCGCATTAACAGGTTGTACAACTGATCCAACAACAGGTCAGCGTGACTACAACAAAGCAGCAATCGGCTCAGTGATTGGCGCAGCAGCAGGCTATGGTCTTTCTAAAGGCAATGCAAACACGAGCGCACAAAATAACCGTGCCGCAGCAATTGGTGCGATTCTTGGCGGTGCAGGTGGTTATGTACTTGACCAAAAAGAGAAAAAACTAAAAGAACAATTGGCAGGTTCAGGTGTAGAAGTTGACCGTAATGCCGATGGTTCGATTGGTTTGGTGATGCCAGGTAACATTACCTTTGCAACCAACTCGTATACCATTAGCCCAACTTTCTATTCGACATTAGATAAAGTTGCGCAAACTTTAAATGATGGTTCTGTTGCCGTTGTCGTTTCTGGTTATACTGACAGCTCAGGTAACGACAGCATCAACATTCCATTGTCTAAAAACCGTGCTGCCGCTGTTAAACAATACTTGATTAACAAAGGTGTTTCTTCAAGCCGTATCAGCTCTGAAGGCTATGGCGCAAGCAACCCAATCGCATCAAACAGCACGGCTGCGGGTAAAGAGCAAAACCGCCGTGTCGAATTGAATGTCTATGCAACATCTTAATCTCGATTGATAAGATGGTAATGAAAGAGCGCTTCGGCGCTCTTTTTTATGTGCATTCTTTAGCACAAAGCCAAAATAACCATTCAAAAGAAACGGCAAAAAACAGTAAAAAAACATCAGTCGGAAACCTCAGTAAAATTTTCAAAAAAGATTGCATGGAATCCGCTGTAGTCCAAACAGAATCGGTGCTAAGATCAACCGAATTTATTTATTTTTCCGTGTCATCTTATGGACTTGCGTACTCAGGCGTTTAAAATCGATTTGCAATGGTGTCTTGCACAGCTTAAAAAAGAACAACGGCTCAGCGATAAAGATGCGAGCTTGATCCAAACCACATCCCGCTCCAGAGAACAACTCACATGGCATCCTTTGCAGTGGATTGCTTATTTTAATGTGACCGATCAAGCGCATCCAGAGGCTAAATTGACCTTAAATCGCCTCTGTCAGTGGCTGGCACAGCAAGCGGATGTGCCTTATTTTGTGATTGATCCACTCAAAGCCGATGTGGCGAAACTGACCCAAGTGATGTCACAAGAATTTGCCCTGCGAAATCGGATTTTGGCAGTAGAAGTCTTTGCTGATCGGGTGGTGATTGGCACAGATCAACCGTTTTATAGCGAATGGAAGGCAGGTCTAGGCAATACCATTAAAAATAAAACTTTAGATGTGGTGCTACTGAATCCTGAACAACTGACACGCTATCTGCATGAATATTATCAAGTCAGTCGTGCCGTGGCGTCAGCACAGGGCTTAGGTGCATTCAAATCTGAAAAAGGTGTGGAAGCCTTATTACAGTTGGGTGAAGTCAGCAATAATCCTGATGCCAATGATCAGCATATCGTGCGCATTGTCGATTGGATTTTACAGTTTGCTTTTGAGCAAGGTGCCAGTGATATTCATCTTGAGCCACGTAAAGATAATGGTCGGGTGCGCTTTCGTATTGATGGGGTGTTGCACAATATTTATGACATGCCAAGTAATATTTTGATCGCCGTGATTGCAAGGATCAAAATCCTAGGTCGTTTGAATGTCGCTGAAAAACGCAAACCACAAGATGGTCGTCTAAAAACCCGCACACCCAAAGGCATTGAAACCGAATTACGACTATCGACTTTACCGACTGCATTTGGTGAAAAGATGGTGATGCGTATTTTCGATCCAGAAGTTTTGGTACGTTCATTCGAGCAATTGGGTTTTAGTGGGCAATTATTTGAAACTTGGCAAAAGCTCAGCAGTTTTACCCACGGTATTATTTTGGTGACAGGTCCGACAGGCTCGGGGAAAACCACAACCTTGTATTCGACCTTAAAAGCCTTGGCAACCGATCAAGTTAATGTCTGCACCATCGAAGATCCAATCGAAATGCTAGAGCCGAGCTTTAACCAAATGCAGATTAATCCTGCCATTGATCTTGGCTTTGCGGATGGGATTAAGGCGTTAATGCGTCAAGATCCCGACATTATCATGGTCGGTGAGATTCGAGACCAAGATACCGCCAATATGGCGATCCAAGCAGCACTGACAGGACACTTGGTGCTTTCGACTTTGCATACTAACGATGCACCATCGAGCTTGACACGCTTAAGTGATCTTGGGGTACAACCGTTTCTCTCTGCGGCAACCATTCTTGGTGTTTTAGCACAGCGTTTGGTGCGCACCTTATGCCCACATTGTAAAAAAGCCGTGACAACCGATCGCGAGCTGTGGCAACAATTAACTCAACCGTGGAATGGTCATGCACCTGAACAGGTCTATGAGGCGGCGGGTTGTGATCAGTGTCGACACACAGGCTATAAAGGGCGTGTTGGACTGTATGAGATGATGCCGATTAGCCATGAGTTAAAACGCTTACTTGGACAAGGCGCAAGTTTGGAACAGATTCGCCAGACTGCGTATCAAGAAGGCTTGCAACCATTGCGTTTGGCTGGTGCAAAACGTATTGCAGAAGGCTTGACCAGCTTTGAAGAAGTGATGCGCGTGGTGCCGTTATAGGATTGATTTTGCAATCGATAATAAAAAAGCCAATGAAGACTCAATCTACATTGGCTTTTGATCCCACGATGATAATTTTAGTATTGAACGATTATTTTAATTATTTGGTGAGAATCAAACGGTTGTTACGGGTCAGACGGAGGCGATATTCTTCACCTGCGTGCAAGATGCGGATTTCTCTGCCGAGGGCAAATAGATTGCTCGAATGTAGCATTGGTAGATTGTGTTGCGTATCATTACTGCGAGTGAAAATCGTGAAAGGTGCGTTCATTGTTGTTGACTCCGTGGTTGTGATCTAACGGAATAAATGATAATAATTATCGAAATCATCTGTCAATCATTTTCATAAAATAATTGTTATTTTTTCCACCGAATTTGTAAATATCCCATGAATGCAGACAACTTTCAGAAATCCATCAGCGTATCGATCGCGATTATTCGTCATCAAAATCAGATTTTGCTGGGCTGGCGAGATCAAAAATTGGCACAAGGCGGTTGCTATGAATTCCCAGGGGGCAAAGTCGAGCAGGGTGAAACGCCAGAGCAGGCGGTCATCCGAGAGGTATTCGAGGAAGTGGGTATTGCTGTGCAGCCCATCAAATGCTTTGCAACCTTTCAGCATCACTATCCAGATCGGCTGTTAACGCTGTTTTTTATATTGTGCGCGGTGCAAGATGTCGATGAACTAAAAAGAATCGATGCAGGGTGGCACTGGATTGCATTGGATGCATTGCAAAACTATCAATTTCCAGCAGCCAATCAACGCATCATCGAACGGCTGACATGGGCTAGGCAGATCGCAATTTTAACCGACAATAATTTAAATTTTAAAACCCCAGACACTAAAGTAATCAAGCCGAATGTCGGCGCATTATATGTTCGACTCAGTGGTGAAGATTTTAAGCAGTTCGTAAAACATAAAGCGCATCTTTTTGATCAAAAGCAACTGATTGTGCGTTGGCAAGACTATTTGAATTTAGAGCAATCGCTTCAGGACAAAACCTTTGCAGTGCATTTAAACCATACGGCATTAGCACGACTTGCACAGGCTAAAGCCGTAGATGAATCACAATACAATGAAATCTCAATGTCATTACAAGGAAGGAATCTTATCGCTGCCTGTCACAGCGAACTTGAAATAAAGTATGCCAATACGCTTGCTTGTGATGCGATTTTTCTCAGTCCTGTACATGCCACGCCAAGCCATCCCGATCAAGTTGGCATGGGCTGGGATGCTTTTGCAAGCCTAGCCACTTTGGCTGATATGCCTGTCTATGCTTTAGGTGGAATTCAACTGGCAGACTTAGCAACAGCTCAAACATATGGTGCATATGGTGTTGCTGGGATACGAGACTTTTTTGATTGAACGACAGCAATTCATCGCTCTCGCATTGCGATGATTTCAATCTGCTCATCTGAGATGGCTTCCTATCTCAGATGTTTTTCAATCTAAACAGACATAAAAAAGCTGAATATGATTAACATATTCAGCTTTTTAGCTCTAATGTCATGTTAGTAGCGTTGCATCATTTGCTGGGCTTGACGTGCCAAGTTGGCATTGTTGCGCAGTTTTGCTGACTCTAGGATTTGCTCCCACAGTTGCTTACGAATGGTATTGTTTTGCGCAAAACTCAGCCCTTTACGGGCGAAGGCTTCGGCACTACTGCCTTGTTTGCGTAAGTTAGCAAGTCTCGCCAGCTCTCGATAGACTTCTGCCGATTGCGGGGCAATACGCTGGGCTTGAATTAAGCTACTCTCAGCCTCTTTGAGATTGTTTTGGCGTAAGTTTTTTAAGTACGATTGCATCAGGTTTTGATAGGCGGGTACGCCTTGCCCATCTTTGAGCTTTTTCGTATTGTTTTGATTTTCTGGAAGAATCACCCGAGGTGGCTGACGTGACGGTAAGGGCTGTGATTCACGGCGGATA
Source organism: Acinetobacter marinus (assembly GCF_900096915.1). GTDB lineage: Bacteria > Pseudomonadota > Gammaproteobacteria > Pseudomonadales > Moraxellaceae > Acinetobacter > Acinetobacter marinus. The sequence goes on along the minus strand of NZ_FMYK01000001.1, from coordinate 583,942 downwards.
CCGTCATCAGGCAAAGCAGTCACCACGACTTTGGATTCTTTTTCCTTTGGTTTCTCTTCCGATTGTGTTTCAGTCTTTGCCGTTGGAGTATTACTGGTACTTGGTAAGCTCTGACAGCCCACCAAACCTAGTATGCTGAGGCTGGCGAAGACCAAGGAGAGTTGAGAAAATAGAGATGGTTGTGAGGATTTTGGCATAATTAACGGCTCCCAATCGTATATTCACCTTCGGAAATCACGGTGCTTCCACGTTGTTGCGGGGCACGTTCCGAGTCACTTTCACGTAAATAGTTTTGCGTAGATCGTGGGGTGTTTTGATTCAATGGATTATTTAAATTTTGCGAATTGTTTGGTCGATTTGCCGAGTTGTTACCCGTTGATGTGCGTGGTTGCATAGTGTTTTGATTTTGCATCGGTGCAGGTTGTGCGTTCGGCTGTGGATTGAGCGGATGTTCACCACTCAATCCCGTATCTGGAATCGGATTACCAAATTCATCGACATAGCTTTCTTCATAATACTGTGGCTCGACCTGATAATGCGGTAGACCACAGGTGGTTGCTTGGCGTGGAATAGTATTGCGTAGCAGAGGCACATAGACCGCACCCGCACAGCCTTGTGCAGACAGTAAGCCCTCAAAGCTGTCGATCCATTGCCATGAGATATCATCAGGTTGTGGCATGTCATTTGGCGTGTTTTTCAGTTGCTTCATGACATTGATCCAAACAGGTAAGGCACCTGATGAACCAGTCAGTCCAATCGGTTTATTGTTATCTTCACCAAGCCAAACTACTGCCAGATAATTACCGCTATAGCCTGCAAACCATGAGTCACGTGCATCATTGGTGGTGCCTGATTTTCCTGCTAAACCCATGTCTTTTGAGAAAGTGTTGTAAGCAGAACGCCCAGTTCCGCTCGACATGACTTGTTGTAAGCCATAGTTCACCAGATAGGCTGTCGATGGATCGATGGTGTTTTGCACTTTCAGTCCATAGCGCTCAAGCAACACACCATCGGCATTGACCACTGAGCGAATACTACGGGTTGGATAGGCATAACCACCTGTGGCGAAGTTTTGATAAATCCCCAAAATATCCATCGGGGACATATTGACCGCACCAAGTAAAATCGAAGGATAGCGAGGCACTTCACCTTGATAGCCAAGGCGATGCAAATTATTGATAAATGTTGGTAAACCTGCTTCCCAGCCAAGTCGCACAGCAGATAAATTATAAGAATGCGCAAGCGCAGTTTGCATGGTGACCATGCCTTTTTCACCGCCTGCATAGTTTTTCGGTTTCCAATCTTTGAGCCCTGCACCACGAATCACGATCTCGCTGTCTTGAATCGGGCTTGCCCATGTATAGCGTCCAGACTGAAGGGCTTGCATATAGATTACAGGCTTGAGTAATGAACCGACTTGGCGTTTGGCATCGAGCACACGGTTAAATCCAGTAAACTCACCTGTACTGCCGACCGCAGCGACGATTTCACCATTTTCAGGATGTGACACGATCACCGCACCTTGTAGGTCTTTCAGCTTCGATGGATTACTTTTTGATAGGCGTGCTACGGTTTTTTCAAAGGTATTTTGGATACGAGACTGCGCCAAAGGATCTAGTGTGGTAAAAATCCGTAAGCCTTGGTTGGTTAAATCTTGCTCTTGATATTCTTCTTTGAGCTGACGACGCACAATGTCCATAAAGTCAGGATACTTCATGGCGGTATAGCCTGGTTTATCGAGCACACCCAGCGGACGAGCGACTTCGGCATCGTACTCTTTTTGACTGAGTTTCCCAGTGACCAGCATATTGTGTAGTACCACATCACGGCGGGCACGGGCACGCTCAGGATTGCGCCACGGATTATAATAAGATGGTCCGTTGACCAAACCGACTAAAAAGGCAAGTTTTGCAGTGTTCAACTCACGAAGTGGTTGCCCGAAGTAATACTGTGCAGCCAAACCATAGCCATTAATCGAATAGTTGCCGTTTTGACCGAGATTGACTTCATTCAGATAGGCTTCGAGAATGTCATTTTTGCTGTAATGTAGCTCGACCAATAACGCCATCAAGGCTTCATTGGCTTTGCGTTTATAAGTGCGTTCAGGGGTCAGGTAAAAGTTTTTAACCAATTGTTGGGTTAGGGTAGAACCGCCTTGACGCTTGCCACCTGTAACATTACTGAGCAGGGCACGAGCTGTACCACGAATCGACACACCATGATGCTCATAAAAGTTACGATCTTCGGTGGCGATCAAAGCATCGACCAAAGGAGCAGGGACATTTTTCAGCTTAATCAACACACGGTCTTCGTTGTGCTGTGGATAGATACCACCGATCACCATTGGCTCAAGACGTAAAATACCTGTACTCGATGGCTGTGTGGTACGAATGGTTGAAATGGTTTCGCCATTAAAATTCAGCTCAATAACACGCTCTGGCTCTTTACTATCGCCAAAGTCAAAACCTCGTGTGTGAATAAACAGCTGTGAACCGTTATTATCAAACGTCCCTGGATCATTATAATCATTAGCAGATTTATAACCGAGCAAACGCAACTCATCTAAAATATCTGTTTTACTACTATCCGCTTGGCTATAAAGTTCCAGCGGACGTGCATAAACTTTGGCGGGAATATCCCAGCGCTGACCGTCAAAACGATCCCGAACAATATTGTCCAGACGCACCAAATAAATCCCCAAGCCAATACAAAAGACAAGGAATAGAATTAAAAGAATAAGTGAAATGAAGCCAAGACCACGTTGTTTCTGCATTGATTAAAATTTCATGACAACTAACAAATTGGCTAAATAATGCGATAGCAGACAGGGATATGCAATACAAACTGTGTTGTTAATTGCTAAATTTCTTTGATTTCACAGAAAAATCATAAATCATCAGAAAAATGAAGTTGCTCGATTGGTCATCTCGCCTTGAAATGCTATGATGGTGAGGAATTTCACTGGAGTGAATTGGGTGCAACAACATTTCTCGAAATCTTTTCGGAATATCGGTCTGATCGGACGTCCGGGAAAGTCTTCGGTGGTCGATACCTTAAAGATCATTTATCAATATCTCAATGAGCGTGGCTTACGCATCATCTTTGACCAAGAAACAGCCGAGCTTGGACCGTTTGACAATGTGCAAATTAGTAGCCGTGCACATCTTGGTCAGGTCACAGACTTGGTGGTCGTGGTCGGTGGCGATGGCTCTTTATTACATGCTGCCCGTGCTTTAGCAAAATATAATGTGCCTGTGGTCGGGGTCAATCGTGGTCGTTTGGGGTTTTTAACGGATATTTCGCCTGCGGAAGTTTTGCATAAACTCGGGCAGGTCTTAGATGGTGATTTTATTCACGATCAGCGCTTCTTGCTCGAAACCGAAGTGCGCTCAAAAGGGCAGACGGTATATCAAGATATTGCCTTAAATGACATTGTATTGCACTCTGGAAAGTCGGTGCATATGATTGATTTTGAGCTCAATATTGATGGGCTGTATGTTTATCGTCAGCACAGTGACGGTTTGATTATTGCTTCACCAACGGGTTCTACAGCATATGCTTTGTCAGGTGGTGGTCCGATTGTTCACCCGAATATGGATGCGATCGTGATTGTACCGATGCATCCACATACCATTTCTTCCCGTCCGATCGTGGTCGGCGGGCAGTGCGAAATTAAGATTTTTATCCGAGATAATCAGATTTTGCCGATGGTGAGTCCTGACGGTCAAAATAGTGTGACTTTGCAAGTCGGCGATCAACTGTTGGTGCGTAAGCATCCGTTTAAGCTGACTTTATTGCATCCACCAGGGTATGATTTCTATGCGGCATGTCGAACCAAACTCGGTTGGAATCGTGATTTTGAACCTAATGATGAATAATTGAACTGCTAAGTAACTGGTGCAATCCGCAGTTACTCTTATGACCAAGATGAAGTGAATAGTCTGATGAATATTGAACAAATGCTAAACACATTAACCCCTGAAATCGTTGAAAAACTGAAAACAGCGGTGGAAATTGGTAAATGGCCAAATGGCGTTGCGCTTACCAAAGAACAGCGTCAAACCTGTATGCAAGCGGTGTTGGTATGGGAACACAAACATTTGCCTGAAACTGAACGTACTGGCTATATCGATCGGGGAACCAAAGAAGAGGACGAACCTTGCGACTCACATGATCCGAAAGATGATGAGTTTAAACCGATTCGATTTACTTGATGAATTGCATAAACTGTAAAAAGCACTTCAATATGAAGTGCTTTTTTATCCTGAAATTTCCAAGAATTAAGTCGTTGCAGTAAAACGTGTTTGCCAAAGCGTTTGTGCCTTTGTTTGGGCAGCAGCATAATCCGATTCCATCTTCATAGTCATCAGCGCAATTGCTAAAGTTTCAACAATCGCTTGTTCACCGTATTCATGCGTTGCATCACCCAGCCAAACTGCCTTGAAGTAATCTAAATCAAAGCCTTCTTCTGCGATGGAGCGATCAGGATTGATTTTTGGTAATTCCAGCTCATAACAAGCGCCGTCTTTAATGCCACAAATCAAGGTCTTGGCATCAGGGTTGCGCTCAAACTCACCGCCTTCACCTTTAATCACTGCACTATTTTGATAACCCAATTGAAAGGCAGCCTGTTGATGCGAGGCACGATAAGCAGGATGAAAAATCGCTTGTAGTGTGGCTTTGGCATCAAAAGGATTGATTAATCGGGACAGCGTGTGTACAGGTGAGCGCAAACCCAAAAATTGACGAAATTGAATCATTTCAGCGAGCTTTGGGCACATCAACTCTAAGGGAATAAAGGCAAAATTCTGTGATTGCAAATGTATATCGACCTGATCGAGGGCAGTACAACTTTGAAAATCAAGTGCTTGCACTGCTTGTTCGGTATATAGGCGATTGGTGGTGTGTCCAGCCACGCCATGCATCACCACTTTATAGCCGTGCTGTGCCAAGGTCAGCGCTGAAAGTAAAAACCACGGATAATGTTTGCGTTTGCCTGCATAGCTCGACCAATCTAAATCAACGTCACAGCTCAGTTTTGGTAATTTTAGGCTGTCTTTGGTGGCTTGAACAAAGCCTGTCAGCTCATCAACAGATTCTTCTTTGACTCGAAGTAGCATCAAAAACGCACCAATCTGCAAATCTAGCGCTTCGCCACTCAAGATCATTTTAAAAGCGTGATATGCCTCATCATAATTCAGCGAACGACTGCCGGTTTTGCCTTTGCCAAGTATGCGCACATATTGGGCAAACGGATGTTCTTCGATGGCGTATAGATTTCGCTTTTGAGTAGATGTCGGCATAGTTAGGCTCATTTGGATAAATTTTGGTGCAGTGTTGCTAATGTCGTGTTGATGGTTGATGGTGCGTATTGATCATAAAGCAATTCGTATGCCGAAGACAGTTGTGTTCGACTTGGTCTTTGATTTAAGCTGATTTTTGCACCAAAACAAGGCAAAATGCGTTACAATTCAGCTTGATACTTTCTGTTCGATACTTTCCGTGATTTTCTTATGTCCTCAAAAAATACCACCACAGTTGATGCGCCCAAAGTGCCCGTTAAACAACGAATTATTCATGCACTGAGTTATGAGCTAATCCTGTTGGTGATTGGTACGCCTATTCTGAGCTGGGTGCTCAACAAGGATTTGAGTCATACAGGGATGTTGTGGGTGGTGATGAGTGTCATCGCCATGCTGTGGAATATGTGCTTTAACGCTGTATTTGAACGCTTTGAGCGTCGGATGAATTGGCAAGTGCGCACCATTGCTGTGCGTGTAGTTCATGCGATTGGTTTTGAAGGTGGATTATTGCTGTTTACCGTACCGATCATTGCGTGGATGATGCAGATCAGTCTATGGCAGGCGCTGATATTAGATATTGCGCTGGCAATGTGTATTGTGGTGTATACCTTTATTTTTCAATATTGCTATGATCAAATCATGGCGAAACAGACGCAACATCAAAAACCTTAAGTTATTTTTATTTCACTTGTACTGCGACACTGTATTACATCAAAACATAGCGTATCGAAATATGTATCTAAATCTTTCGATTGAAAAGGGGAAGATCACGAAAAATGTGATCGGTTTAACAGACTGAAGTGCTGTTGGTAGGTATATAAAATACTGTATAAAAAATATTCATCAAATGAATAACAATATCTGAAAAAATAGGTATCAATCTCATTTTAGTCGTGCTAAGCTCACGGCGTAGTTTTGGATTGAGATTGCACATTTCCGTCGCAATACAATGCAGATATACAAATGGATGTGAATGGGTTGATGTTGAAAGTTCTTCAGAATGATAACGAGAGTAAAATAACTAAGATGTTTTTTCAATCGTGTTTCTCTACTGTTAGCAGCACCTGTGCGTCCTTATTTTTTTCCAAGAAACGATGAGGAATAGTTATGTCGGCACGTGAACAAGGTGTTGTTAAGTGGTTCAACGATACTAAAGGCTTTGGTTTTATCCAACGCAGCAGCGGCGAAGATGTATTCGTACATTTCCGTGCAATTCAAGCAGAAGGTCACCGTTCACTACGTGATGGTCAAAAAGTTGAATTCACAGTTGCTCAAGGTCAAAAAGGCTTGCAAGCTGAAGAAGTTCGTCCTATCGACTAATTTCACGCAGAATACTTAACTTGGTGGCTACAAGTTGCCAAGTTATAAAAAGCACTTTATGTTTTGCGATTTCGCATCATAAGGTGCTTTTTTTATGCTTGAGTTTTGGAGAAAGAAAGCGTTCGATTGAGAGCTATTCATCTCAAAGTTATGTTTGAATATTGCTATTGTTGGCTCAGTTTAGGTTTAAAACACAATGCAGTAATACAGCTCCCCACCGTCGCTAAAAACATATCTTGATGTGCATCCCAAATATCACCTTGCTGTCCATTATAGTTTTCAGCTTGCTCTGGCGACATGCCTAACGCAATCCACCATTCGATCAACTCATAAAACATGCTACTTGCCATCACCCAAAGAATGCACACTAATGCAATCTTTGCATGCTGTTGTAAGGGCTTAAGCCATGCTGAAAGTATTTGATAAAAGAAAGGGTAGAGTAATAAGCCATAGGCAAAATGCACAAGGCGGTCGAACATATTACGTTGCCAGCTAAAAGTTGCATTGAGATCAAAACCAAATAATGCCTGAATCCAGTCATTATATGGCACATAAGAATAGAGATAATGCGCAGCTAAAATGTGAATGGCGAGAAAAATGCCGTATAAGACAAAACTCGAGTTACTCAGCTGGAGCTTATGATTGAAATAAAATAATGCGCCGAGCATGATCACTGTGCCGAGCTGATGCAGTAGGTAGGATTGCATCTCCAGTGGATGAATACTGGCAATAGCGACCATCACGATCAACACCAAGATGGTCAGCCATTTGATTTTATTCATTATTATATCCAGTATGCCTTTATCTCAATAAAGACATACTAGCGATTTGTTTGATTCAGAACAATTTAAATTTCTGAGAAATTATAAATATTTCTTGAGGTCTTTGGCTTGCTGTTCCGCATTACCTGTATAGCTCGCAGGGGTCATCTCAGCAAGGCGAGCACGATCAGGTGCAGGCACTTGCGTCAGCTCATCACCATTGACAAAGTTCACCATCATGTCACGAGTCATCGCTTGACCACGCGTCAATGCTTTCAACTTTTCATATGGTTTTTCAATGTTATAACGACGCATCACAGTTTGAATCGGCTCAGCCAAGACTTCTTGCGCTTGGTTCAAATCTTCCAACAGGCGATCAGCATTGAGTTCAAGTTTACCAATGCCTTTTAAGCAGGCATCAAATGCAATCAAACTTTGCGCAAAGCCAACGCCCATATTACGCAGTACCGTTGAGTCGGTGAGGTCACGTTGCCAGCGAGAGATTGGTAATTTTTCACCCAAGTGTGCAAGCACGGCATTGGCAATCCCGAGGTTACCTTCTGAGTTTTCAAAGTCGATAGGATTCACTTTGTGTGGCATCGTTGATGAGCCAACTTCGCCATCTTTGAGTTTTTGTTTGAAGTAACCGAGTGAGATATAGCCCCAAACATCACGATTAAAGTCGATCAAAATGGTGTTAAAACGACGCAGTGCATCGAATAATTCCGACATATAGTCATGCGGTTCGATCTGTGTGGTGTATGGGTTGAACGTCAAACCTAAAGACTCAACGAAGGCTTGAGAATGCTTCGCCCAGTCAAGTTCTGGATAAGCTGACAGATGCGCATTGTAGTTACCGACTGCGCCATTGATTTTGCCTAGCAATTCCACTTGTTCAAATTGTTTGATTTGACGAGAGAGGCGATACGCCACATTCGCCATTTCTTTACCCAAAGTTGTCGGGCTTGCAGTCTGACCATGTGTGCGAGATAGCATTGGCTGTGCTGCATGCGTTTCAGCGAGTTTTGCAATGCTATCTAAAATATTTTTCATACTGCTCATCAGCACATCACGACCACTTTTCAGCATCAACGCATGTGACAAGTTGTTGATGTCTTCAGAGGTACAGGCAAAGTGAATAAATTCGCCTGCATCTTTCAGCTCATCAATATGTGCAATTTTTTCTTTAAGAAAATATTCAACTGCTTTGACATCGTGGTTGGTGGTGCGTTCAATCTCTTTGATACGATTGGCATCATCTTCTGAAAAATTCGCTACGATCGCATCCAGTGCAGTATTAGTTTCTGCGCTAAATGGTTGAATTTCAGTGATGTCTGCATGATTGGCAAGTGCTTGTAACCAACGCACTTCAACCGTAACACGAGCATGGATCAGACCAAATTCAGAGAGGAAAGGGCGTAGAGCGTCGCATTTGCTGGCATAGCGTCCATCGAGTGGTGAAAGTGCGGTTAGGCTAGAGAGCATGACAATTCCTTAGACATTAAAGGGAAAATTGAGGGAAATTAAAATCGTATGTTCAGCGAGATGATTAACCATCATGAACCATCTCTTTTTGACTTTGCTGATATTGTATCGAAGCAAAATAACGAATCTGTTTAAGCGTTTTGGATTTGGTGAAAATCATTTTCCACGGACTACCGCCTAGCTGTCGCCAATAATGCGCCGATTGTAAACCTGTAAATAACATCGCTCGGATCAGCGCCACATCATGCGGATTCTTAAAGGTGCGAGCAGTGCCCTTGACCATAATCCGAGGCTTCATGGTACTTGCGGTGTCTGTATATAACGTCGCTAGGCTTTGAATGATACTTTGATGCTGAAAATTATGCTCAAAAAAAGTCAACTGACGAATGATCTGTTGCTGAGTGTTGAGAATTTTCTGCTGAAAATCTTTATTACTGTAGACCTTGCTTGAGAGCTGTAGCATAGCCATCGCATAAGCCAAAGTCTGTTTACTTGCAGGCAATTTAAAGCGTGGAAAACGATGCTTCGGCTGTGGATCGTAAGGCGCAATCAGACTTTGTTCGAGTGTGCGTAAACCTAAACCCAAATGCTCAAGTGAGCCAAAAAATAATAAACTATTTTGATTGGGATTGTCCGTTGCACGAATATTTAGAGCCGCTTGCAATAGCGTTTGACTGTATTGATCACCTGTATCATGTACCGCTTGACTGCCACGGAGGGCAATCAGATGCACAATCTGCGCTGCCTGAAACACCGCAGCCAGCGCCAGCACCTGATGCTGTTCACGGCTGAGCGTCACGCTTGGCTGAAAAGGGCTAAGATCGGTCATGTACTATTGCCTTGTAACGGTTAGGTTGCCTTGCTAGGCTAGCTACGATTGAAATTTTAAAATCAACTGATCACGTTAAATCCATCAAGCTAAATAGCTCAAACCAAATAGCTTAAACTAAGTATTGCGGTAAAGGTGCGTCAATACTGCGAATCACACCACCACCCAAACACACTTGATCTTGATAAAACACAACAGATTGCCCAGGCGTTGCGGCACGTTGCGCTTGATCAAACACCACACGTACGCCCTGTGCAAAATCAGGATGTGGAAATATTGTACAGTCTTGATCGGGTTGGCGATAGCGTGTTTTTGCAGTACAACGCAGTCCAGTCGTCGGAATGGCTTGTTCGCCTGCGATCCAGTCAATGTTTTCACTGTCAAGACTATGACTGAGCATCAGCGGATGTTCATGTCCTTGACCAACGACAAGTCGATTATTTGCAATGTCTTTGTGCAATACGAACCATGCACCTTCAGCCACATCTTTTAATCCGCCAATGCCAATCCCGCCTCGTTGACCAAGTGTGTAATACATTAAGCCATGATGTTCGCCGATGACTTTACCATCTTCCAAAACAATTTCCCCAGCTTGAGCGGGCAGATATTGCTTTAAGAAATCACTAAAGCGACGCTCACCGATAAAGCAAATCCCCGTCGAGTCTTTTTTAGTCGCTGTGGCAAGATCATATTTCTTGGCAATTTCACGCACTTGTGGTTTTTCTAACTCACCAACTGGGAATAAGGTTTTATTGATCTCACGACCGTGTACGGCATGTAGGAAATAGGTTTGATCTTTATTATTGTCCACACCACGAAGCAGTGGCGCATAGCTTTCGCCTTGACTATTTTGCAAAGTTTGCCCACGGCGTGCGTAGTGACCTGTGGCAATATAGTCTGCGCCCAACGTCATGGCATAGTCCAAAAATGCACGGAATTTAATTTCTTTATTACAGAGAATGTCAGGATTTGGCGTGCGTCCTGCGGAATATTCCGCCAAGAAATGCTCAAAGACACGATCCCAGTATTCTGAGGCAAAATTCGCGGTATGGAGCTGAATCCCTAGCCGATCAGCAACCGCTTGCGCATCGGCTAAATCTTCCAGTGCCGTGCAATATTCCGTACCGTCATCTTCCTCCCAATTCTTCATAAATAAGCCTTCGACTTGATAACCTTGTTCAAGTAAAAGTGCCGCAGAAACTGAAGAGTCCACACCGCCAGACATGCCGACAATGACATGTGTGTTTTGTGGAGTATGAGCATTGTGATCAGTCATAGGAGAATGTTGTTCCAAAAAATTAGAGCCTAAAATTAACAAGGCAGTTTAAAAGCCTATATGGCGTTTAAAGCGTTTAAATCAACTCAAGCGGTAAAGGGTGAGGCTGAAACTTGCGCAAATGGATGTTCATAAATCAAATCGACGGGATACTTCTTACCAGCCAAAGCATCTTCAATCGCTCGAATCACCAATGGACTCCGTGCACGTGCAGTCAGTTGCAATTCCTCAAATGTCATCCAGTGCGCTTGCACGATGCCATCATCTAAATCCTGCTGTGTATGCTCAAGCGCATTCGCTAAGAAACAAAAACGATAATAAGTACGATCAGGAAACATCGGCGGGGTATAACTATAGATGCCAAGCAAATCGGTAATTTCCACTCGCCAAGCTGTTTCCTCTAAAGTTTCACGGAGGGCAGCTTGGATCACGGTTTCACCTGCTTCGACATGTCCCGCAGGTTGGTTAAATACAGTATGACTAAAACCCTCGCTATGTTCTTCAACCAACAAGAAGCGATCTTCACGCTGTACCACAGTCGCTACGGTAACATGTGCAGTCCACGCTGATGTTGCGTGTGATGATACTAAATTTGAAGTATTCGCCATCTGTACAAGCCCTCAAAATTGAGGTGCATATGATACGAAATTTTGTCGAAAATGGCTATGTTATTCATAGAGTGCAATTGAATTGCTGGTTCGATTATTCTAGGTTATACATTCGTGATGATTACAAAAAATGAGAGGGTTTGAGTATCTACTTATCACATTTATTCATAACAACATGCAAAAAACATATATGTTGTAATTTCATCAATATATCGCAAATATTCATGTCATCGACTTGAAAATCTATGTGTACGGCAGAATATCGGCATAGCATTCAGAAAGTTAGCCAGTTGTATGCTAGACTACCTGCCTGAAATTTAACACCTTGTTGTATGCGTCATGCGTTTTTGAAAACGTGTTGATTGGAATATTTGATTGGAATCGTAGTAGGGTCTCCTTAATGTCTGACGAAAGATTAACCCACCTAAAACAGCTTGAAGCTGAAAGTATTCATATTATTCGAGAGGTTGCAGCAGAGTTTGATAACCCTGTAATGCTGTATTCGATCGGTAAAGATTCGGCGGTGATGCTGCATCTTGCGATGAAGGCATTCTATCCTGCAAAGCTCCCATTTCCATTGATGCACGTCAATACAGGTTGGAAATTCAAAGACATGATCACCTTCCGTGATGAGATGGTGAAGAAAAATGGTCTGGAATTGATCGAACATAAAAATCTTGAAGGCATGGCGCAGGGTATTAACCCTTTTGATCATGGTAGCTCGAAATATACCGACATCATGAAAACCCAAGCCTTAAAGCAAGCATTGGATAAATATAAATTCGATGCGGCATTTGGCGGGGCACGTCGTGATGAGGAAAAATCACGTGCCAAAGAGCGTGTTTATTCTTTCCGTGACAGCAAGCACCGTTGGGATCCAAAAAACCAACGTCCCGAGCTGTGGAATATCTACAATGGTAAAGTCAATCAAGGCGAAAGTATCCGTGTATTCCCACTCTCAAACTGGACTGAGCTAGACATTTGGCAATATATCTACCTTGAGCAGATTCCAATTGTGCCATTGTATTACGCTGCTGAGCGTCCTGTGGTTGAGCGTGATGGCACCTTGATCATGATTGATGACGAGCGCTTCCCACTGCGTGAAAATGAAGTGCCTGAAAAGAAATCGGTGCGTTTCCGTACACTGGGCTGTTATCCACTGACAGGTGCGGTCGAGTCAAAAGCGGATACCTTGCCTGACATTATCCAAGAAATGCTCCTAACCACCAGTTCTGAGCGTCAAGGTCGAATGATTGACCATGATGAAGCAGGTTCAATGGAAAAGAAAAAGCAAGAAGGTTACTTCTAATTTTTTCTCACTGCATTTCATTGTTGATTGCATGTGGTTTGGTTTTTCACTGCAATAACTGATTTAAGTTTTTAACTGGTAAAGTTTTTAAAGAATATTAGGCGGAATATAAATGTCGCATCAATCCGAACTGATTAGCCAAGATATTTTGGCATATCTCAAACAGCACGAACAAAAAGACTTATTGCGTTTTCTGACTTGCGGTAATGTCGATGATGGTAAAAGTACCTTGATTGGTCGCTTGTTGCATGACTCGAAAATGATCTATGAAGATCAACTCGAAGCAGTACAACGTGACAGTAAAAAAGTCGGGACACAAGGTGAAAAAGTTGATCTTGCGCTCTTAGTTGATGGTCTGCAAGCAGAACGTGAACAGGGCATTACCATCGATGTGGCGTATCGTTATTTCTCCACGGAAAAGCGTAAATTTATCATCGCAGATACCCCAGGACATGAGCAATATACTCGCAATATGGCTACAGGCGCATCGACCTGTGATCTTGCGATCATCTTGATTGATGCACGTTATGGCGTACAGACGCAAACTCGTCGTCATACTTTTATTGCTGCATTACTCGGTATTCGTAACATCGTGGTGGCAATTAACAAGATGGATTTGGTGGAATTTTCTCAAGACAAATTCGATCAAATTCGCCAAGATTATTATGCTTTTGTTGAGCAGTTGGGCGACCGTCAGCCTAAAGACATTCGTTTTGTGCCGATTTCTGCATTGAACGGCGACAACGTGGTCAATCCATCAGAAAGTACGCCGTGGTACTACGAGAATGGTTACCAAGCACAAACTTTGATGAATATCTTGGAAACCGTTGAAATCACTCGTGATGCCAAGAAGCAAGATTTCCGTCTGCCTGTGCAATACGTTAATCGTCCAAACCTCGACTTCCGTGGTTTTGCAGGCACGATTGCGCTTGGTGCGGTGAAAGTTGGTGACGAGATTGTTGCGCTTCCTTCAGGAAAACGCAGTACCGTCAAAGAAATCGTGACTTATGATGGCAATCTTGATCAGGCGCAAGTTGGTCAAGCCGTCACTTTGACTTTAAATGATGAAATCGACATTAGCCGTGGTGATTTGATCACGCACCCAAGCGCATTACCGTCTGTATCTCGTGCAGTGCGTTCGACTGTGGTGTGGATGAGTGACCATCCGCTCGTGGTGGGCAAGTTGTACAACGTCAAAGTTGGCGTGCAAAGTGTCCCTGCCAAAGTCACCCGTATTAACCATCGTATCGACGTGAATACGCTTGAGCATGGTCAGGTTGATCAGTTAGAGCTCAACGGTATTGCGGATATTACTGTTGAATTTGACCGTCCAATCGTGTTTGATCATTATCAAGACAGTCGTCATACAGGTGCATTTATCTTTATTGATCGTTTGAGCAATGTCACGATTGGCGCAGCGATGATCGAAGATTTGGCGCAAGTGTCTGATAGCGCACAACCTGTGACTGCTGAAGATCGTGCAGCACGACTTGGTCAAAAGCCTGCGGTATTGGCGGTGACTGCTGAGCTATTTGCACAGTCGCAACAGCTTGAACGTGCCTCACTCTCGGACGGTATTGTGGTGATTGCACAAGCGAACTTGAATGCAGACAGCATCAATTTACTTCGTGAAACTGGTATCACTGTACTTGTCGATCAAGCTGAGCTTGCAGATACTGAAATCACTGCTAAAACCGTCGATGAAGCGGTGGCGCAGATTAAGGCGATTGTTCAGCTTTAATTCGACAGTTTCTTTAATTCAAAAGTAAACTTAAAAAAAGAAAAGCTCTAAATTACGGTTTAGGGCTTTTTTAATACAACTGAATTAACTTTTAAAACTTGTTAGACAACTACAAAACGCTACAGTCAGCAGATGGCTTCGTGTCATGCTATGATTTCAATGCCTAAATAAATGCAATAAAAATCAACTTGGTGCTTTCTATGCCGATATACAACGATGCTCATCTTAATGGTCACCAACGCTATTTGATCGCTTCACTGAAGCGTGATTTGCAACACGCCGAGAATTATAATGAATGGAAAACTATTGCGCAGCAGTTGGATGAGGCGACGGGTCTGGAAGCATGGAAATTTGATAATACTTCGCCACATTACGGGTATCCATTTTTGGCACAGCGTTTGGTGCGGATGAAGCGATTGATTGAAAATGATCAACAGCTTGATTTGGCAGAATATTTGCGCGAAGGTTTAAACTTTGATATTGCCAATATTGCGCATCCCTTACTTTATAATCAAACTTTTACAGGGACAAAGAAACTGATTGAAGATTATGTCGATAGCATGAGTAAAGCTTTTGCTCATATCGCTTCCGATGAGTTCACTGCATTTAATCGCGCCGAAAAAATCGAATATTTCGAAGGCGCTTTAAAAGCTTATGGTCAGCCTGCATTGATGTTCTCAGGCGGTGCGACACTGGGTATTTTTCATCTTGGTGTGTGTAAAGTGCTGTATGAGCAAGATTTATTACCAAAAGTATTTTCAGGCTCTAGTGCGGGTGCGATCATGGCGGCGATGTTGGCAACGCATAATGATCAAGAGCTGATGGATTTTATCCAAGGCGATGGTTTTATTGACCATGCCTTTAAATATCGCAGTATTTACCAAATTTTGGCAGATCAAGGTGGTCTAGCGGATATCGGCACCCTAAAAAAATTCTTGATTGCCAATCTTGGGGATTATACTTTTGAGGAAGCCTTTGCCAAGTCGGGTCGACATTGTTCGATTGTAGTGGCGCCATATAGCACAGGTTATAATCCACGGATCATGAATGAAATCATGTCGCCAGAGTTGTTGGTGTGGAGTGCGACATTAGCATCCTGTGCGATTCCATTTTTCTTTCCACCTGTCCGCCTCAAAACTAAACGCCATGATGGCGTGTACACACCGTATATGGCAAATACGCACTGGGTTGACGGCAGTGTGCGCAGTGATTTTCCACAAATCCGTATGGCTCGACTTTATAATATTAATTACAGCATCGCTTGTCAGGTCAATCCGCATGTGGTGCCGTTCATGCAATCGGATTTTCAGCGTTATCGTCGAGATTTGCTCAGCTGGCCAAGTCGTTTTATTCGTCATCAAGCCAAGACTTTATCCATGCAAGGTTTAGATTTTACGCGCAACAATTTATCCAGTTTTCCGTTGATTCAGCGTGTGGTTGATCATGGCTATGGCATCGTTGGACAGCGCTATTATGGTGATATCAACATCGCTGCGAAATATAACCTCAACCATTATCTATGGATGGTCAAAAATCCTGATAAGAAAATCTTTAAGCAATTGCAAAAAGAAGGTGAGCGCGCTACTTGGTCGAAGATCAGTCGTATAGAGATGCATGCTCGAGTCGGCAAAACTATTGAACATTGTTTGACTGTGCTCAAGTCTGGACAGCAACAACATCAAGGTTCAGCACATGAACATCAACTTTGATCCAAAACTGCCTTATCAAAAGATCAAATCGCTCAATGCGGATTTTAGTCGAAAGTTAGGGCAGTACGTTGATTTGATCCGCCAGCAGGATCACGATTTTGTGTTGAAATATTTGAGTGAATCGGCAAATATGGTGTTAAAAAGCAGTTTTTCGTATGAATTGGCGATGAATGCGAAATTATTTGATTTAGGTTTCTCTCAGCTTGATCAAATCTGTGATCAGGTACAATTCAAACAAAAATGTCAGGCTGATTCTGACATACTCATATTGCCTTGTATGATATCGATAGATTGTAGCTCGCTCAATGTTGAACAAAGCATCGAAAAATTTATAAAAATCGCAGAATGTGTCGATACCTTGCACAGTTTGGGCTTTCTACATGGCGATTTAAAATTAAAACATTTTTTAAGTGATGCTATGGGGGCGATTCGGCTCATCGACTTTGCGCAAAGTCAAAGCATTCAAATATCTGCTACAAATCTCATCAGCCAAACGCTCAATGCGACGCCAGCCTATATGGCGCCCGAACTATTTCATGGATCGGCAAAATCTGTGCAGAGTGACATTTATGCATTGGGGGTGATTTTCTATGAAATTCTGATCGGGCAGAAGCCATTTCAGCAGCAAGGCAAGGTGCTGAACAGCTATCAAGATTGGGCGCTCGCACATTGTCAGCGAGCGATTCCACTGTTGCCTGAAGCATTGCAATGCTATCAAAGTGCTTTGGATCACATGCTTGCTAAACGACTAGAGAATCGTGCAAAAAGCATAAAAACTGCGATAAGTGATTTAAAATTAAGCAAAAAATAGGAATTTGATGATTTAATGCCCGCTTGTGATACTTTTATGAAAAAAGTACTTGGCAAGTGAAAAGCACATTGCTAATATACGCACACATCGGGGGCGTGGCGAAATTGGTAGACGCACTGGATTTAGGTTCCAGCGCTGCAAGGCGTGAGAGTTCGAGTCTCTCCGCCCCCACCATATACTTAGCAATATTGATATATTGTAAAGGCTTAGTGAAAATATCACTAAGCCTTTTTTTATTTGTGCGATGCTTTTTTCGATGTATTTTGATTGCAAGTTTATCATGTGGCGTTGTTTATCCAGTTTCAATTTATGCCGATGATTTTGAATGAATTAAATTTTCGCCATGGTAGAGTGTGGCTGGGATTTACAAGCTTTATCTATTTTTTGCTTTAGTCGAGCTATTTTTTTCGATATGCTATATTCATTAGATTATATTTTAACTTATTGAATAAATTAAGGATAAATGGATGCAACCAATCATCATCGTTGGTGGCGGCATGGTCGGGCTGAGCCTTGCACTGATGTTGGCAAAACTAGAGCTAAAAGTCACCTTGCTTGAAGCGATCACGTATCCTGATTATCAAGCGCAAGGCGGTGAGACGGCATATCACTCCAGTTTTGATGCACGAAATACTGCCTTATCTCGGCGCAGTGTTGAGATTTATCATGAGTTAGGATTGTGGGAAACATTACAACAATATGCCACGCCAATTCATCAAGTGCATATTTCAGAACAAGGCAGTTTTGGTAAAGCCAAACTGGTCAATACTGAGGAAAAAGTCGAAAGTTTTGGGCAAGTCATTGAGAATGCATGGCTTGGTCGAGTTCTTCTGCAAACTGTGCAAGACAATCCATTAATTGAGCTGATTGATGGCGTGCAAGTGACTCGCTTGGCACAAGATGAGCATTCGGTGTCGATTACTGCATCCAAAGGGGATGCGACCATGGCGTTGAAAGGGCAGTTGGTGATTGCTGCTGATGGTCGAGATTCGTTCTGCCGTCAGGCGTTAGGCATCGGTGTGGATGTGCATGATTATGATCAAGTGGCGATCGTCACCACGGTACAAACCTCAAAAGCACATCAGCAAGTCGGCTTTGAGCGATTTAGTCCTTTAGGGCCTTTGGCGTTGTTGCCTTTACATGGGGAATATCGTCGTTCCGTCGTCTGGCCTGTGAAAAAAGGTACGGAGCAAGAATGGCTTGGTGAGGAAAATGATCAGCATTTCTTAGATGCGCTACAACAAACCTATGGCGATCGTGCAGGGAAATTTGAAAAGACTGGAAAGCGTTTTAGTTATCCATTATCCCAAGTGCTAGCACATCAGCAAGTGTCAGGTCGTGTGGTACTGATGGGCAATGCGGCGCATACCATTCACCCTGTGGCAGGGCAAGGCTTTAACTTGTGTCTACGCGATGCTTTTGTCCTGTGTCGTTATCTTGCTCATCAACAACAGCAGGGTTTAGATTTGGGTGATCATGAGATGCTGAAATCTTATGAGCAAGCACGTCTCAGTGATCAAAAGAAAGTAATTTTCTTCTGTGACAAAGTGGTGCGAGGCTTTAGCAATCACAACCCAATTTTAAAAATTGCACGCAACACAGGCTTACTCGCATTTGATTTGATTCCAGGTGTCAAGCCGATGGTGGCGACCTTTGCCATGGGGTTAAAAGCATGAGTAAGGAAATGCACAATACGCATCAAAACACGCACCATAGTGTGATTATCATTGGTGGTGGTTTGGTTGGTGGATTGACTGCTTTGTTGCTTGCCAAAGCAGGCATTCAAGCCACTGTTTTAGATGCTTCGCCATTGCTTGATGCGGAAAAAGTGCTCAGCCAAACTAATCCACGTGTATTGGCACTCAATCAAGCCTCGATGCACTTGATGGAGCAAGCGGGCGCATGGCAACATTTGCAAAAATTTCAGCGTTATCAGCCCTATAGTGGTATGCAAGTGTGGCACCGTGATGGACATGGTGAGATTCATTTTGGGCAAGCCTCTATGACACCGCCGATGCCTCATGATTGGCTTGGCATTATGGTCGAGCCAAGTGTGCTTAACCTTGCTTTACAGACAGAATTACAGCAGAAAGTTCAAGATTATCGTACTCAAGTCAAAGTCACTCGACTGGAGAAATTACCTCAACATTGGCAAGTCACTTTGGCGGATGGTGAGGTGCTCACCACAGACTTAATTATTGGTGCAGATGGCGCAAATTCTTTTGTTCGTGATCAGGTTGGGATTTTGCCAGATCGTCTGGATTATGGACAAACGGCGGTCAGCTGTGCGATTCGTACCGAAAAAACGCATCAGCATGTGGCTCGGCAAATTTTCCTCGATACAGGTCCTTTAGCATTTTTACCCATGAAAAGTTTAGATGCAGAACATCAAGGGCATTGGCAATCCATTGTTTGGACTTTACCAACGGATTATGCGGATGAATATCGTGAACTGAATGATCAAGATTTTGCCAAAAAAGTCAGTCAAGCCAGTCACTATATGCTCGGTGAAGTGTTTGAGGTCGTTTCACGTGCAAGTTTTCCGTTAGCAGCTCGTCAGGCGCAAAGTTATGTGACAGATGGTGTGGCATTGGTCGGTGATGCGGCGCATGTGATTCATCCATTGGCAGGGCAAGGGGTGAATTTAGGCTGTTTGGATGCGGCGGTATTGGTCGATCAATTGATTAAAGATCACAAACGTGGCGCATGGGCGCATATTCAGACACTGCGCAAATATGAACATCAACGTCGCCTGCACAATAGCTTGATGATGCACAGTATGTCAGGGCTGGGTTGGATCAATATCACTCAGCTTCGACCGCTACAATGGCTTCGTAATGAAGCGGTGCATTTCGTAGCAAATCAGCAAAATGCGGTGGATTTCTTTAGCGTGCAAGCCAGTGGTGTGCCTGCGCTCAAAGATACGCAATACGCAATTTAAAAAAATGATCGTTCTTCTCAAGAACGCTGATTGTTAAAAATTCAATCAATTGATCAAAATCGTGATAAAAATTGAATTTTTCGATGATATTTTCACCATTTTTAACAGTCAAGGGGCTAGGCGGATACCCAATTGATTGCTACATTTCGCCTAAATAGATCAATTTAAAGCGATAGATGTACGTCGCTGCGAATATTTGATGTTGTGGAGATACTGAGCATGAGCGGTAACATAGATTATGACGACGACGACCTGAACGAAGGCGTTGATGAGGAAGAAAGTAAATCTGCCGAAAATGGTGCAGAGACTGATGATGGTGATGGGGAAAGTGCTGGGCGCACCACAGATGCAGAGCGTGAAGAAGCAGAAAGCCTTTCAGTCACTGCACGTCAAAAAGCCCGAGATTCGCTTGAAGATGAAGTGGCACGCTTTCTTGCACAGGGCGGACGCATTACCGAAGTGCCACCTGATGAATCTGCACATGATTAAGTGGGTTTGTTTGAATTCACTATAATTGCCTTTACGGCGTTATTACTCGACTTCGGTCGAGTTTCTTGTTTTTGAATGTTGAAAAATTATCATGAAACTTTAATTGTCATCATATCTTCATCATTTTGCGATCAAAGGTTCATGTTGGCGGTTTAGATTTTTGCTGTTTATTGATAGCCAAAGATGAGAAATCTATGCCAAGTTTCGTGACACGCCGTGCGTTAATTCAAAAGAGTTTAATGGGCTTTGGGGCATTATCTGTTGCCAGTAGTTTGGTGGGGTGTAATGACGATGATGATCAAGATTCGGATCATGCGCCAAAAGTTGAGTTCTTACATGGCGTTGCCAGTGGTGATCCTCTGCAAGATCGGATGATTTTGTGGACACGTATTAGCCCAGAAGATGCGTCTTTGCGTGTCAATGTGACTTGGGAAGTCGCAAGCGATGCGGCATTTTCTCAGATCATCGCTACAGGAAAAGTCGAAACCAGTATTGCAGTGGATTTTACGGTGAAAGTGGATGCAACAGGTTTGGATGCAGGACAAGCCTATTTCTATCGTTTTAAATGCGGTTCAGCGATTTCTGCAACAGGACAAAGCAAGACTTTAGCGACACAAACCGATCAAGTCAGCTTTGCCGTGTGCTCGTGTTCAAACTATCCTGCGGGATATTTCCATGTCTATGCGGAGATGGCAAAACAAGATGTCGATGTGGTGATTCATCTCGGCGATTATATTTATGAATATGGCGCAGATGGCTATGCTACAGAAGATGCAGTCGCTCTTGGTCGTACGCTCGCAGCAGATAACAATGTAGAAATCGTCAAATTAGACGACTATCGTAAGCGTTATGCGCTGTATCGCACCGATGCCGATCTACAAGCATTACATCTGCGCCATCCATTTATCGTGGTGTGGGATGATCATGAGCTGGCGAATGATACATGGCGTGAAGGTGCTGAAAATCATCAAGACAATGAAGGTGATTTCTTCGAACGCAAACTTGCGGCACTACAAGCCTATTTTGAATGGATGCCAATTCGTCCGATTTCAGAAGATGATCATTTGAATATCTATCGTCAGTTTAATTTTGGTGAGCTGGTACAGCTAAATATGCTCGATACACGTATTTTGGCACGAGATGAACAGTTGGATTATGCGGATTATATCACTGCATCAGGCGTAGACTTTGCGACATTTCAAGCAAATTTGACAGCGCAAAATCGCACACTCATGGGTTATGCTCAGCGTGCTTGGTTACAGCAACAATTGGCGATGTCAACAGCGACTTGGAACGTGCTTGGGCAACAGGTGTTGATGGCGAAAATGTTGATCCCTGCGGAGTTGCTCATGTCATTAAGTGCAGTTACCAGTGGTAATGTCACCGCAGACACCTTGGCAGCTATGAATGCGCAAATCACCGAATTGGTCACGATCAAAATGCGAATTGCTCAAGGCGATACGTCGGTCACAGCGCAAGAAAAGGCACGGATTAGCACGGTTGCGCCGTACAATCTCGATGCGTGGGATGGCTATTATTATGAGCGTGAAGTACTGTACGGGACATTGATGCAACTGGGCAAAAAGGTCGTAGTGCTAGCGGGTGATACGCATAATGCGTGGAGTAGCTATCTATATAGTCAGGCGACTGATACACAATCATCTAGCTATGTGGGTGTGGAGCTGGCAACCAGCTCGGTGTCTTCACCAGGCATGGAAAAGTATTTGAATATTTCGCAGGCGCAGTTGCAACAGTTTGAAATGGCATTTACTACTTTGATTGATGAGTTGGCATATACCAATCTGAATCAGCGTGGCTATCTCACCGTGACTTTTGATCAAGTGCAAATGCAAGCCAATTGGATTTTTGTTGATACCATTAAAGATAAAGAGTATTCGGTGGATAGCAGTCGTGCACATCAGTTGACTTTAGATGTAGATTTAAATGTAAAAACTGACTCTGCACAAGTTGCGTAACGGTCAACAAAATTTGCACTGACGCTAAGTTCTTTAATTGATTGATTTCAGCCAAATGCGTTTGGCTGATTTTTTGGTTAAAAATATTATAAATTACAGATTATTAATGATTTGATCGCAATTTTTAGACACAAAAAAACCAGCATTATGCTGGTCATTTTCTACATTAATTTCAATATAAGAATTAATGTCACCATAAAATGGTGCCCGGGGCCGGACTCGAACCGGCACGCTTTGAGGGCGGGGGATTTTAAATCCCCTGTGTCTACCTATTTCACCACCCGGGCGTTCATTCTAATTTTGCATATGATTTCAAGTCTTTATGCTTAGACATTACCAATTTGGAGGCGGAGGTCGGAATCGAACCGGCGTACACGGAGTTGCAGTCCGCTGCATGACCACTCTGCCACCCCGCCTACTTGGTGATGCACATATTAGCAACCTTTGAGAAAAAAACAATACTATTGGCGGCGAATATGCGCAGAAAAACAACATCTAAGCGCAATTGTGCAAAAAATTCATGTATGATTTGCACATTAAAATTTTTGTTGAATCGTGGAGAACAGGCTGTGGCATTGGTTTTGGATGGTCGTGCATTAGCAAATACAATTGAAGCAGATTTACTCACTCGTGTAGAGGCGTTAAAAAGCAAAACAGGTCGCACCCCGATTTTGGCAACGATTTTGGTCGGTGATGATGGTGCATCTGCGACTTATGTGCGGATGAAGGGCAATGCCTGTCGTCGTGTAGGCATGGATTCTGTCAAGGTTGAATTGCCACAAAGTACTACAACTGAACAGCTTTTAGCAGAAATTGAAAAGCTCAATGCCAATCCTGATGTACACGGTATTTTGCTCCAACATCCAGTGCCTGAGCAGATCGATGAGCGTGCTTGCTTTGATGCGATTAGCCTTGAAAAAGATGTCGATGGCGTGACTTGTCTTGGTTTTGGTCGTATGGCGATGGGTGAATCTGCATACGGTTCAGCAACGCCACAAGGCATCATGACCATTTTAAAGGAATATAGTATCGACATCGCAGGTAAACACGCAGTAGTGGTTGGTCGTTCGGCGATCTTGGGTAAGCCCATGGCAATGATGCTTTTACAAGCCAATGCCACCGTAACGATTTGTCATTCACGTACCCAAAACCTTGCAGACCTCGTCAAGCAAGCGGATATTGTAGTCGGCGCAGTCGGTAAAGCAGAGCTCATCAAAAAGGATTGGATCAAACAAGGTGCCGTGGTGGTTGATGCAGGTTTCCATCCACGTGACGGTGGCGGTGTCGGTGATATTGAGTTGCAAGGCATCGAAGACATCGCTGCTGCGTATACGCCTGTACCAGGCGGAGTTGGTCCAATGACCATTACCACCTTGATTCGTCAGACCGTAGAAGCTGCTGAAAAAGCATTTGCTTAATTGGTGAGTACGATGAGCAATCTGAGCGCACCACAGCAATTGTTGGATGCGCTCCATCAAGTCATTCCAAACTGTGAATTAACCGCACAATATCTGCCTGATACACCGATTCAATTGTGGTTGATTCCGCCTGTATTTTCGAATGACCGCTTGGATGATGAAGTCATTCGCAAAATTTGGAATGAAACGCCGTATTGGATTTTCTGTTGGGCGTCTGGTTTGGCGATGGCTCAGTGGCTGTTAACAGAGCCACATCATGTCAAAGATAAAGTGGTTTTGGATTTTGGCGCAGGCTCGGGTGTGGTGGCGATCGCTGCCAAGCTGGCAGGCGCAAAGCGCGTCATTTGTTGTGATATTGATTTGGTCAGTCTTGAGTCGTGTCGTGAAAATGCCAAGCTGAATCAAGTTGAATTGGAGTATTTGGCGGATCTTTATGCTTTAGAGCAAAGTGCCGCTGAGCAAGTCGATGTACTTCTCGCTGCCGATGTACTTTATGACCAATGTAATCGTTTTTTTCTTGATGAATTTCTAAAATTTGCCCCAGAAGTGTGGGTGGCGGATAGCCGTGTGAAAAACTTTAGTCATCCAAACTATATCAAAATTGATGAGCGTAGTGCCACCACTTGGCCTGACTTGGATGAAGCCAAAGAGTTTCGTAATGTGAGTTTTTACAAGACAGTGTGAAATTCGCAGTAGCGCTGCTTTGTCTAGAAGTGATTAGTCCAGAAGTTAAACGAGCATCTTAAGGTCTATTCCATCTGAACAAACCTCAAGACGTGTATAAAGTGTTTTAAGCGGTGCAGGTATATAGGATGACATTCAATGTTTTTGGCTGAGCTTCTAATGCTTGGCGAGTCGCATAATCATCGGTGCTCGATAAACTTGGTGTTGTCGATAGTCCAAATGTGGCACGAGTTTGACCGATATTAACGCCTTGAGCAGGTGGATTACTGGCTTGAGTATTGACTTCACTGGTGCCTAAAATATCAATCTTATAGGTTTTATTTGCACCAAGCACTTTTTGGCAGGCACTTTGCAACTTTGCTTGAATCTTCGCTTTATCAGGATTTGCTGAGAGCGTATATTTGAGCGTTGTGGTCTGTGCAGTTTGTGAAACGACTTCGTAGCCAGATTTGCCGTTGAATTGTTGCGCTGTGGTTTGACAGCCTAATAGGACGACAACAGGGCTGATGATGGCGAAAATTGAACTGTATTTAATCATTGATGGTTTATCCCTGTTTGTCGATTTGCTTATGTCGAGTATGCCATAATTCAGTGCGTTCAGGTGAGAATTCATTCTCATCGCTATGTATAGTCTGTTATTTCAACAAATTGTCAAAAACTGGATGGAGTTTAAGCATTTGATGCAACATAGCCTTGACGAATGGCGTTGAAAAGATAATAATGCGCCCACAGTTTACGGCTATGTAGCTCAGTTGGTTAGAGCACCGCACTCATAATGCGGGGGTCACAAGTTCAAGTCTCGTCATAGCCACCATTTTTATAGATCATACTCCCATGTATGATCTTTTTTTTGCCTAAAATTTTATCAGAACGTGTGAAGTGATTTTGCCGATGCGTTTAGGCTCAGCCATCTGGTTTAAGATTTTTGCTTTAAAATCTTTGCTTTAAAACCTGATTGAGTTGATCAATCGTATGTTCAGATTGAAAAAATGGCTGAATCATGTGATCGATGATTGTATCTAAGAGACCCAATTCATCTAAGCGCTTTAAGATGCTTGGCGCAAAACGTTCTGCTTCCAGCTGTATATCTTCGATGTTTAAACCCGTTGCCAGAAACAGGGTATAAATATTCTCATCGGCAAAAGTTGCGTAGAAGTCACGGATACCTTGTTCAATAATGTGCTGAAAGGTCTGATTGTGGCGAAAATCTTTCCAAAACTCATAACTGAGAATAAACACTTCTTCAGTATCGAGCGGTGTACTCATTTGGCTAAACTCGGCGACCGTGCTGTGCTTTAAACTGTGCCATAGGCTCATGCCCAGTGAGAGATATTCTGCCTTTTCAAGGTTGAGCAAAAACAAGAGCTGTTGCTGGAAAAGCTGCGCCGTTTTGATTTCAACGTGTTCTTCTAGCTTTTGCGCTTGCTTGTAAACAAAGCGTTGGACTGATGTAGGCAGTCGATCAAAGGTTTTTTCTGAGACTTGGTCTAAATGCTTTGGTCGAAAATGTGCAATATTTTGATTGATCCAGTAAGCGCAGAGGCTGCGTATTTGCGGGGTTTGCGCAATCTTGATTTTGAGATAATCAAAAATATCATCTAGCTCCAAGATTTTTCGCAACCAATGTTCCACTTGTTGATCGCTGATAAAGTCTGATAAAGGGGCGTTGCTCTGGCTGAGTTGACGGTGAATATTTTGTGCAATTTCGCCGATGACACTGAGTAACGCAGGTTTGAGGTTGATTTTATAAACTTGGCTGTGGACTACGCCAATCAGTTGCTGAACATCAATGACTTGCTTGAGTTGGATAGTTTCGCAAGTTTGAAAAAAATATCGAATACGTTGTTGTTGTAAGGTGTGGGCATGTTCACCGAGCAATTGATCTTTAAAATATTGTTTTTGCAGGCTGTGGAGTTGTTGCAACACCTGCTGAGCACTGGGCTCGGCAGATGTTGATGATTTTTTTGTCTGATTTTCTGTCTGATTCTGTGTATTAGACACCTGCTTTCCATCCATTGACGATCGGGTAGCGACGCTCCCGACCGAATGCACGGGAGCTGATACGTGGCCCAATTGCACCTTGACGACGCTTATATTCATTGCGGTCGACCAGTGCGATGACTTTGTTGACTACTTCTGCGTCAAAGCCTTTTGCCACGATGCTATCTTGGCTTAAATCTTCCTCAATGTACATATACAAGATTGAATCTAAAATCTCATAAGCAGGGAGTGAGTCTTGATCTTTTTGGTCAGGACGCAGTTCTGCCGATGGCGGGCGAGTAATGACACGTTCTGGAATCACAGGCGTTTTCGCTATCGAGTTACGATATTTTGCCAGTTCAAACACGATGGTTTTATAGACATCTTTGAGTGGTGCGAAACCACCAACCATGTCACCGTAAAGGGTACAATAACCGACTGCCATTTCTGACTTATTGCCAGTTGCCAAGACTAAGTTGCCAAACTTATTAGAAAGTGCCATCAGTAGCGTGCCACGAGAGCGAGCTTGTAAGTTTTCCTCAGTGGTATCCATCGGACTATCGCCAAAGAACGGATACAGTGTTTGCATAAAGCCATTCACGATTGGATTAATCTCGGCGATACCAAAGGTGATGCCAAGACGTTTGGCTTGCTCGGTAGCATCTTCCACACTGATCTGTGCGGTATAGGTGTACGGCATCATTAAGGCTTGCACACGGTCAGCGCCCAAAGCATCTACAGCAATCGCCAGCGTGAGTGCAGAGTCAATCCCGCCTGAGAGACCAAGCACGATGCCAGGAAAACCCGAATTATTGACATAATCACGTACAGCCATTACCAACAGCTGATAAATCTCAGGAATGCTATCGAGCGCAGGCGCAACATTTTGTTGAACATATTGTTTGGTTTCAGCATCAAAATCGACCAAAAGCAGTTCAGATTCGGTTAGTTTGGCACGTGCAGCGACATCACCATTTTGATTGATCACGGTCGATGCGCCATCAAAAATCAAATCATCTTGTCCGCCGACTTGGTTGACATAGACGATACGCACATCATTTTCGGCAGCGAGTTTACTGACCAATTGCTGGCGTTGTTGTGGCTTACTCACTTCATACGGCGAAGCATTGAGTACCAAAATGGTTTCTGCGCCAAGTGATTTTAATTGTTTGGTATTTTTCTCAACCCAAATATCTTCACAAATCAAGACGCCAAACTTATGCCCTTGATGCTCAAAAATCAGATGTTGATGACCTGCTTCAAAATAACGCTGTTCATCAAAGACACTATAGTTTGGTAGGTTTTGCTTATGATAGCGACCGATGATCTGACCATGGTGAATCAGCGCCGCCGAGTTGTAGCGTTTGCCATCTTCATCGACATGCACATAACCTGCAACAATGATGATGTTTTTGGCTTGGCTCAGATGCTTTAAGCCTTTCTCTATACGTGCAGCAAGGCTCGGACGCAGCAATAAATCTTCGGGTGGGTAGCCGATCAACGATAATTCTGGAAAAACGATAATCTGTGCACCTTGCTTGGCAGCTTGCTCAGCCTGTTGCAACATATTTTCAGCATTTTTTTGGATATTCCCGATCAGTGGAGAGAACTGAGCGAGAGCAATTTTAAAATTACGCATTCTAAGAAGTTTCCTAATTATTTCAGGACATCATGAATCGCTTGCAATAAATCTTCTGTTGTTGTGTTATTGCAGGACGATCATTGTAAATAAGCCCAAATGATGGCGATCGCTTTGCAAAAACGCAAAAATATCGATGGCACATCAAGTACAGTATGATGATTTAAATCCATGCTATTGTAGGGGAAAAGCCAATTTAAATCCTAGTATTTTAGGTGGTTTTTTGTTTAAAACCAAAAATAATACGAAATACCCCTGCTCACGGTCTAAATATTGCAATGAGCACTAAAGTATGCGACGGATTTGTAAGGTCGGTTTTGTACAGAAATGAAAGAATTTAAACAATGATATTGCTTTTCTTTTGGTTTAAATATTGAATAAACGATTAGGGTCTGTTGACATTTCACAGATGCTTGCGACTACGGATGTTTTTTAAGCGATACTAGGCAGGAATGAGGAAATTTAGTCATTCTAAATGACTCGTTCCTAACGACGTAGCGTCAAAAAACATCCTTGTCCTGAAAGGTTATTGCTAAAACTGCCATAAACTTCGTTATGAAATTTGGCAAGGGAGTGACCATTCCCTTCATTTCATTCCTCGTTTCTGTTGTTTTAGCTTATAACGCAATGCATGGCTGAAATGTCAACAGACCCTAAGTAAAAAGCCGATTGAATATGGATGTGAATACGTGAAAATCCCGCAATTTTCAGCAAAACCATGGTTGATTCTCAAGCGTCGTGCGCTAACAGTGGGCGAGATTGCTTTGGCTCGCAGTATTTTTGCTGAACACCTCGACTATGCCAAAGTTGAAATCGTGTCGCATCGTCTGGTGCTTTCCCACTATGCCATCAGTCCGAATGGGCATATCTATTTTAGTCCAAAAGATTGGCGTGCAGATTTTTCCAAGGAAAGTCTAGCGATTCAATCATGGCTGATCCATGAGCTGACCCATGTTTGGCAAGTTCAGCAGGGCATTTCGGTGGTGAAAAAAGCCTTATTCGATCGGCGCTATCGCTATGTGTTGCAGCTTGGCAAATCATTTTTGAATTATGGTATAGAGCAACAGGCGCAGATGGTACAAGATTATTTTCTGAAATCACATCGTGGTGAGCAGTGTGAGGATTTAAGGCAATGTATTCCATTTTTTAGTGCGGTGACTCAGAATTCTTAGGTGGTATTGCACGCGCTTGCTGAGAAAGCCGATAAATAATTAGTTCGGCGATAATTAAATTCACCGTCCAGCCCAACCACGACTCCAGTTGATAGATATGAATCGGCGTGAGCCAATCCCAAAAGGGTTGTAGTTGATACAGTGCCAATTTCCACGTGCGCAGACTCAGTGCAGATAAGGCAAGGGCAAAACTGCGAATCATCCAATTTCGATGCTTAAGCCATTGTTTTTGTATGGCAAAATACAGCGCACACAGTGTAGACATTCCCCACAGTCCACTCAATAGCACAAAACAAAGTTGTGTGCTGAATCCGCCGTTCGCATCAAGTGCCAAAATAAAACCACTTGGCAATGCCAAACCCAGTGTGACCACGATGTAAAGCCAGCCACAACGACGATGAAGCCGAGGCGCTTTGCGGCGAATGGTTTTAGAAAATTGAGTAAATCCTGCCAACAGCACCAGACTGCTAAATAGCACATGCACCTGAAAAGCAAAACGCCAAGGCTGGCTGTGCACCACATCTTGTTTCAGGACTAAGAAATTGGTTTCATTCGTCCACGGAAAATAGTTGATACAAATTTGCACCATTAAGATGAAAAAGTAGATAAAAACCAAGCTGATCATGGTTTTGCTGAACAGCTTAAAGGATTTCAACATAAAAGACACACTGCGAGAATGATGAAGTGCATGTAAAATTGCTGTATAAATATACTAAAGAGAAGATTGATCAAAATGCAAGTAAAAAGGAAATCACCATGAATAAAACATACTCTACAAATAAGCAGCGGATTTTAAGCGTATTGTCACTTTTCGTGCTGTCCGCCAGCACCACGGTAATGGCGAAAGTCCCACAAATTGCAGATTCTTGGACGGGGCGATATAGCGATCAAAAGATTTCATTATTTTTTAAGCAAAAGGGCGAAACAGTCACGGGCTATAGTTTGCTGAGTGGCAAACGCACCAATTTTAAAGGAAAAATCGTTCCGCAACAGTCGAATTATCGGCTGACTTTGACAGAGCAAGGACAAGGCGCAAGTGTCGGTAAATTTGTGCTGGATTATAAAAATAATGGATCTGACATGGATGGACAGTGGATTTCCAGTCAAGCCAAGGTCAAACCACGTTTTTTTCGCTTAAACGCACAACAATGTGGTTATAGTGATGAGATTGGTTATTTCCCGATTGCTTCAAAGAAACCATTAACCGATGAATATTTGCAAGTGCCATTAGGACAATTGCAACATATGCGTAATGAAATCTATGCTCGACATGGTTATGCCTTTCAAAGTAAAGAGTGGGCAAGAACTTTTGCAGGATACGAAGCCTACATGCCGTGCTATACCAATGTCGATAATAAGCTGAGTAAGGTCGAAAAGGAAAATATCCGACGCATCAAACTGGTCGAACCCTATGCCGAAGATGTGGATTGGGGGCGTTAAGTAGCATTTTGGATAAGCTGATTCATCTTTAGCACCAAATTTAATTTACATCTCGATTTACTCTTGATTTTGTTTTAATCGGTGTTTATCAGCTTTTTCGGACTAAATTGATGTACTTGACGTGCAAAATAGGTGGCAATCACTTGATCATCAGCATCACGGCGCAATTGGATTTTAAAACCATGCGTCGTGGTTCCTCGAGTTCGGCTTTTGCTTCGAACTAGAGTCTCGCTAATGTGGAATGTATCCGCACCATATTGAAAATGTCGGTCGGATAAAACGTGCAAAGGCGCTGTCTGTTTAAATTGATATAACACCTTGAGGCGTTGATAAAATTCATCATAAAGATAAATCGTATCGTGATCACAAAAAAGAAAAGCATATTGTCCAGGATAGGGTTCGTTGTGCTGTATGCCAAGAATTTGTAAATCTTTTTGCCGAATTGATTTCTTCCCAAAAAACTGATAATCGGCAACGTCTGGCAGTGCATTGGCATTGAAATAAAAATGATCACCGTCTGTGGCGAGATTCACATCCTGACTTAAGCGATTTTCTCCAACAAAGATTTGTGTTTTGCTTGGGTTTAACTGCTCCAACTTTTTATTTTGATAATAAACGTGCTTTTGATCGTAAATGTATTGATCGCTATGATGAAAAGTGCTGACAGACTGTGGCGATAAGTCATTTAATTTGAAAGTCTTATAATAAACATGCTGTTTGTCTTTGGCATAATAAAATCCCAGCACATTAAAAACAGGATGCAAAATTGATTGAAAACTTTTGGCATCTGCCTGATCAAGTAAATGATTTTGAAAATAAACGTGCTTTAAGTCTTTGCTATAGTCATTGCCGAGGTAGGTTGTTTCTGCTGGATTGAGCTGTTGTAGGATATGATCTTGCCAATAGACAAGTTTTTCTGTCTTGCCGACATTGCTATATAGCTCGGGTGCACGCTGGGGTATATCATCTAGCACCAAACCTGTAAATTGTTCTGCTTTGACGTGGGGTAATGGCAACTTACCTTCGCCTTGTTTGAGGATATATACTTGATTATCTACGGCTTTGAAATTTGTACCTGAATAAGCCTGCTCCTGACCTTGCACAGTTGCGCTTGGATGAGCAAGTTCACGCCATAAAACTACAATGAATATCAACACACTTAGTGCAATGAAGCCAATCATCAGTCCGATCGTATAGCGCTTGGCACGACGTTGTGTTGCACCCAAAAGCGTTGGATTGGCAATTAGTTGTGTGATTTTTATCTGATTCTGTTGCGTATTCTCTGGGTGTGCTTTGTCGTAGTGTGCATTGTTTTTAAGCGCATTGTCTTTAAATTCGCTATTTTTAAACGAGTTATCTTGACCTGTAGCGCCTTGGTACTGCACATTTTTTTGCATCATCGATCGGGTGTGCTTTTCTATCGCTTTCCAAAATGTCATCCAATTTGAGTTCTCGCCAAGTGCCAGTGGGGTACGACGAAAAGATGGTGCTAACCAAGATTGAAAATAATAGTTTAGGTTTTTTGCCACAGGGTTCTTTGGCATCTCAAGGGATGTGGCAGATGGTGCTATGGTCATGAGCTGAAAGCAAATGGCTTGACCCTGATGCTGTTTTAATTGTAAGGCAGCCAGCGCTTGCCATGTAAAAGAATCATCTGAGCTGGCAGATGAAATCGAAATACCCGTTGCATAAAGGGTAAAATTCAGAGTTCTGCGAAAAAAATAACAATATATTTGATTGAAAAAAAACAGAATCGCCAATAAAACCACGAATAGCACAATAATATTCAGCAGTTGTGCAAAGCGAGGAATGATTTGATAGAGATAATAGAGGCTAAGATCGTATAAAAAATAACTGATAGCGAGCCAAGATGTGATGATTCCCAATGAAAAAAAGAGTAGCAGAGCGGGGTGCCTTGGGTACGTCGGCATGGTGATTTTACTGATGGCTGAAGTATTATTTTTCATGTTCATCGATAATCGACATTGATGATTTTAGATATTGATGGTTTTAGATATAGCATAAAAAAGAACGCACATTGGCGTTCTTTTTTAGGACTAAACACTAAACAGTGAATCAATTAACCTTTGATATCACGCTGTGCAGGACCAGTGTATAACTGACGTGGACGACCGATCTTGTAAGGTGCAGAGTGCATTTCTAACCAATGGCTGATCCAACCTACTGTACGTGCAAGTGCAAAAATCACAGTGAACATTTCTGTTGGGATACCGATTGCTTTTAGGATAATACCTGAATAGAAATCGACGTTTGGATAAAGTTTGCGCTCGACGAAGTACGGATCGCTGAGTGCAATACGCTCAAGTTCCATTGCCAATTCAAGCTGTGGATCATTGATACCAAGGGCTTCAAGTACTTCGTCACAGGTTTGCTTCATCACTTTAGCACGTGGGTCGAAGTTTTTATAAACACGGTGACCGAAGCCCATCAATTTGACTTCTTTACGTTTCACTTTTTCCATGAATTCAGCAACATTGTCTTTCGTGCCGATTTCATCAAGCATACGAAGAACTGCTTCGTTTGCACCACCGTGCGCAGGCCCCCAAAGTGCAGCAATACCTGAAGCGATACACGCATATGGATTTGCGCCAGTAGAACCAGCTAGACGAACCGTTGAAGTTGATGCATTTTGCTCATGGTCTGCATGCAATGTGAAGATGCGATCCATCGCTTTGGCAAGCACAGGATTCACTTTGTAATCACGGTCAGCAGGCGTGGAGAACATCATATATAAGAAGTTTTCAGCGTAGTTTAAATCGTTGTTTGGATAAACGAACGGTTGACCGATGGTGTATTTGTAGCTCCAAGCCGCCAAAGTTGGGATCTTGGCAATCAAACGCACCGCAGTGATTTCACGGTGGTCAATGTTTTCAATGTCTAAGCTGTTGTGATAGAACGCAGACAATGCGCCAACTAAACCAACCATAATCGCCATCGGATGTGCATCACGACGGAAACCATTGAAGAAACGGCTGACTTGATCGTGCACCATGGTGTGGTTGCGAATTTTTTTGTCAAATGCTGCTTTTTGTTCTGCGTTTGGCAATTCGCCATTCAAAAGGAGATAGCAAGTATCTAAGTAATCAGCTTGAGTCGCCAATTGGTCGATCGGGTAGCCACGGTGTAGGAGAATACCTTGGTCGCCATCGATATATGTAATTTTAGATTCGCAGGCTGAAGTCGCCATGAAACCAGGATCAAAAGTGAAGTGACCTTCTTTTAAAATACCGCTTACATCAATGACATCGGGACCTAAAGTACCGCTATAAATTGGAAGTTCAATTTTTTTGCCATCAAGTTCTAATATGGCTTTTTTGCCAGTAGTGTCAGACATTCAAAAGCTCTCCTGTCCTGGTGAAATAAAAGTTCTGATCCAAATTTGTGTTGTTATACAAAGTCAATCAGACTGTTGCAAAAACAGTATTAGCTTAGTGAGTGTAAGTATTTTGTCAATTCTCATTCCTTGGAAAAAATGCAGAATCGTGCGCAAAAAACATCATTTCGTATAAAAAAAATACAAAAACAAGGATTATTGAACAAACAAGTCACTTTGCTTGATTAACTCGTACATTTGCAGTAGGCAAGCTTACTGCAAAATGCCAAGAATTGATTCAAACAATTGTAAGGAGATTTATCCTGATCAAAAGTCGCTGATCAATCGAAAAGCATAGAACAAACAAGTTTATACCTAAAAAATGACACATTTAAATATTCAACTTTTGTCGTAAAGGCAACCCATGAAAAACGTAAAAATGGACTTAACAATTGGAAAATAATGCAAATTTTAAAATGAAAATAATTCTCAATTCGGTAATTTTAAACAAGTTTTTATTTTGTTCATTTGTATTTTTGCGTACTGCGTTCTATAATTCCCTGTCGTTTAGATGTGGCAAGCTTTGCCTTTAAAATGCCAGCTTTCCTTTGGAATTACTTCAACTAACTCCATTTTTATCGTTCTTAAATCTGGGGTGATTACTTACAGGATGCCCGCTGTGAAAAGCAACAGACCTGTCAATTTGTCCATGGGTCAAGTTTTAGCTGTAAACTTAAAATCCCCTGTGGCTATTGCATCAATTTTACACCGTCTATCAGGTGTCATCGTATTTTTACTGGTACCAGTTCTACTTTGGATCTTGGATAAATCACTTTCATCCCCAGAAGGATTTGACTACGTGAAGAATGTTGTGTTCGGCAACATCTTCGTGCGTTTGATTGTGTGGGTGTTCGTTGCAGGTTTGATTTATCACTTCATCGCAGGGATCAAGCATTTGCTTGCCGATCTTGGCGTAGCTGAAGAGTTGAACAGTGGTCGTTTAGCAGCGACTATCGCTTTAATTTTGTCTGTGATTGGAATTCTCGCAGCATTTGTATGGATCGTGATCTAATATGAAAAGTGCTACAGGTTTAACAGGCTCAGGCTCTCGAGATTGGTTTATCCAACGTGTGAGTGCTGTGGTTTTGGCAATCTATACGGTTGTGATGTTTGGCTGGATTCTTTGCAATAGCGGTTTTAGCTATGAGCAATGGTCTGGCTTTATGATGACTTTACCGATGAAGATTTTATCTTTGTTGGCGATTTTGTCATTGGTTGCGCATGCATGGATTGGAATGTGGCAGGTTTTTACTGACTACGTGACCACTCGTCAAATGGGACCATCTGCATCAGGTTTACGCCTTGTATTAACGTCTGCAGTGATTATTGCAGTATTTGTATATGCAATCTGGGGTATCCAGATTTTCTGGGCGAATTGATAGGAAGAGATCATGGGCGCATTTACCCCTAAAGAAGATTATTCAAATATTCAAACCCTCACTTTCGATGCAGTCATCGTTGGTGGTGGTGGTTCAGGTATGCGTGCATCGTATCAGCTTGCACAAGCTGGTTTAAAAGTTGCCGTATTGACCAAAGTTTTCCCGACACGTTCACACACAGTTGCTGCGCAAGGTGGTATCGGTGCGTCACTTGGTAATATGCAAGAAGACAATTGGCACTATCACTTTTATGACACTGTCAAAGGTGGCGACTGGTTAAGTGACCAAGATGCATGTGAATTCATGTGTCGTGAGGCACCAAAAGTTGTTTATGAACTTGAACATCTTGGTATGCCGTTTGACCGTAACGAAGATGGCACGATTTATCAACGTCCATTCGGTGGTCACTCTGCCAACTATGGTGAAAAAGCGGTGCCACGTGCCTGTGCTGCTGCCGACCGTACAGGTCATGCACTATTGCATACGCTATATCAAAGCAATGTGAAAATGGGTACAGAATTCTTCGTTGAATGGATCGCATTAGATCTGATCCGTAACGAAGCTGGTGATGTACTTGGTGTCACTGCGTACGATCAAGAAACAGGTAATATTGCGGTATTCCAAGCCAAAGCAACTTTGTTTGCAACGGGTGGTGCAGGTCGTGTGTATCGTGCGTCTACCAATGCCTACATCAATACCGGTGACGGTCTAGGTATGGCTGCTCGTGCGGGTATTCCATTACAAGATATGGAATTCTGGCAGTTCCACCCAACGGGTGTGGCTGGTGCAGGTGTACTGTTGACTGAAGGTTGTCGTGGTGAAGGTGGTGTACTTCGTAATGACTCTGGTGAGCCATTCATGGAGCGTTATGCCCCAACACTCAAAGACTTGGCGCCACGTGACTTCGTATCACGTTCAATGGACCAAGAGATCAAAGAAGGTCGTGGCTGTGGTCCAAATAAAGACTACATCTTGCTTGATTTGACCCACTTGGGTGCAGATACCATCATGAAGCGTCTACCATCTGTATTTGAGATTGGTAAAAAATTCGCCAACGTGGACTGTACCAAAGAGCCAATTCCAGTTGTACCCACTATTCACTATCAAATGGGTGGCATTCCGACCAATAAACATGGTCAGGTGGTTGTGCCTTATGGTGTGGAAGAGGGTGAATTTTCTGCACACTATAATAAAGAAACCAAAGAATATACTTACCAAGGGACACGTGATTATGTAAAACCTGTCAAAGGTTTTTATGCGATCGGTGAGTGTTCTTGTGTATCAGTACATGGTGCAAACCGTTTGGGTACCAACTCTTTGCTTGACCTTGTGGTATTTGGTAAAGCTGCGGGCGAAACCATCATTGATTATGTGACCAAGCATCACGGTGATGAGTATGTGCCATTGCCAAACAATGTCTTGGAAAATACTTTGGCACGTGTGCGTAAACTTGATGATTCAAGTGAAGGTGAAAATGCCCAAGAAGTGGCTGATGCGATTCGTAACATCGTACAAGATCACGCTGGTGTATTCCGTACTCAAGCCTTGCTTGATGAAGGTGTTCGTCAGATTCTTGCGATCGAGCCACGTGTACGCAACATCCACTTAAAAGACAAATCAAAAGTGTTTAATACAGCACGTATCGAAGCCTTGGAAGTGGAAAACCTATACGAAGTAGCGAAAGCAACTTTGATCTCTGCGGCTGCACGTAAAGAATGTCGTGGTGCGCATACGGTTGTTGACTATGAGCTACCACCAGATCACGCAGACTACCCATATGGTCGCCGTGATGACGATTGGATGAAGCATACTTTGTGGTATTCATCTGATAACCATTTAGAGTACAAGCCAGTGCGCTATCAGCCATTGTCTGTTGAAGCCATTCCACCTAAGCCACGTACATTCTAATCGGGAGAATTAAGATGAGTAGAGGTACTCGTACATTTCATATCTACCGCTACGATCCTGATAAGGATAAAGCACCGTATATGCAGACCTTCAAGCTCGAATTGCTAGATAGTCACCGCATGCTGCTCG
Organism: Acinetobacter marinus; assembly: GCF_900096915.1. Lineage (GTDB taxonomy): Bacteria > Pseudomonadota > Gammaproteobacteria > Pseudomonadales > Moraxellaceae > Acinetobacter > Acinetobacter marinus. The sequence continues at coordinate 546,241 of NZ_FMYK01000001.1, read as the reverse complement.
ATGCTTTATTGGCATTGAAAGTACAAGATGAAACTTTGACTTTCCGTCGCTCTTGCCGTGAAGGGATTTGTGGTTCGGATGGTGTTAACATCAATGGTAAAAACGGTTTGGCATGCTTGCAAAACCTCAATGACTTGCCAAATGAAATCACTATTCGTCCTTTGCCTGGTTTGCCAGTGGTCAAAGATCTTGTTGTGGATATGAATCAGTTCTACGATCAGTACAACAAAATTCAGCCATTCCTGATCAATGATCAACCTGCGCCACCAAAAGAACGCCTACAATCTCAAGCAGAGCGTGAGCATCTTGATGGTTTGTATGAATGTATTCTTTGTGCATGTTGTTCAACATCTTGCCCATCATTCTGGTGGAACCCTGACAAATTCTTAGGACCGTCTGCATTGTTAAATGCATATCGCTTTATCATTGACTCTCGTGATACTGCGACCCAAGATCGTTTGTCACGTTTGGACGATCCGTTCAGTTTGTTCCGCTGTAAAGGCATCATGAACTGCGTATCAGTATGTCCAAAAGGCTTGAACCCAACCAAAGCCATCGGTCACATCCGTAGCATGTTGCTTGATCAAGCGGGTTAAAGAATCCTTCGTTTTAACGAAAAGAACGCATCTTCGGATGCGTTTTTTTATATGCTGAGAATTTCTGGAGTGAAACATCAATAGGCTTCGATCAAAAATGCCAATTAAAATGGTTTGAATTAATTGTATCTAACTGATATATATAATTAAAATAATTTATTCAACAATTATGGCAAAGAAAAAATCAAACATTTTGCACATTTGTGTATATATTTGCACGCTATGAAAGAGCTTTTTCGTCATCCGTATTTATTTCTGGCTATGTCACAATATCGACTCGCAATTTAAGTATGACAGGAACATTCATGAGTATTCGTATCACAGGGACAGGTGTCTATACGCCCAAGGATCAAATCAGTAATCGTGAATTAGTCGACAGCCTGAATACTTATGTTGAGCGCTACAATCAACAATTTTCAACTGAAATTGAACAAGGTCTGAAAAAAGAACTGTTGCCGTCAACTGCCGAATTTATTGAAAAAGCATCAGGCATTCAATCTCGCTATGTGGTGGAAAAGTCGGGTATTTTAGATATCGATCGTCTCATGCCCGTGCTGACTGAACGTGAGAATGATGAGATCTCTATCCAAGCCGAAATGGGCGTTGCTGCTGCCAAGCAAGCCATGCAAAATGCCAATATTTCTGCTGATCAGATTGATGTGGTGATCTTTGCCAGTCTCAGCATTCAACGTGCTTATCCAGCCATCGCCATCGAGATTCAAGATGCGCTGGGGATTCAAGGTTATGCATTTGATATGAATGTCGCCTGTGCGTCTGCAACATTTGCCTTAAAACATGCGGTGGATGCGCTGAAAAGTGGCTCAAAAGCCGTGCTGATGGTGAATGTCGAAGTGATGACAGGGCAGGTGGATTTTAGTTCACGTGACAGCCATTTTATTTTTGGTGATGCGGCTGCGGCGACCATTATCGAAAATAATGCTGAAAAAAGCGGTTTTGAAGTGATTGATTGTTATTTAGAAACGATTTATTCCAATAACATTCGTAATAACTTTGGCTTTTTAAATCCTAGTGAAAATGCTGTGCGTGATGATCGTGTCTTTAGACAAGATGGGCGTAAAGTCTTTAAGGATGTGGTGCCGATGGTTGCTGATCGTATCGCCAAGCAATTGGAGCGCAATGCTATTCAAGCTGATCAAGTGAAACGCTTTTGGATGCATCAAGCCAATATCAATATGAATAGTCTGATTTTAAAGATGATTGCAGGGAAGACCGTTGATCCAGAGCGGATGCCAATGGTTCTTGATCAATATGCCAATACCTCATCGGCGGGTGTGATCATTGCAATGAATGAAAGTGCTGAACAAGTCGCAGCGGGCGAGTATGCCGTGATGAGCTCATTTGGCGCAGGCTATGCGATGGGATCAATTATTTTAAGGAAAGTGTAATGCGCAAAACATTACACGATTGATTTAATACTGTTTGCTTCAAGAAAAAAACGGTTAGCTGGCAATATAATTTTGCAATTGCTCAATCAATGTTTGCTGATCTTGAATAATGCCTTTGACCAAGTCGCCGATTGATACCAAACCGATGAGCGCTTCATTTTCTACTACAGGTAAATGACGCAGGTGTCGTTCGGTCATTAAATTCAAGCATTCTTGCACAGTATTACGTCGTTCAACTGTCAGTACTTTGCTGGTCATAATGTCCGCCACACTGGTTTCGTGTGAGTTGCGATCCATCAATGCGACTTTACGCGCATAATCCCGTTCAGAGAAAATTCCGACAACACGTTCACCATCGGTGACGATCAGCGCACCAATGCCTTTATCAGCCATCAGCCCAATCGCTTCGAGCACGGTCGCTTCAGGGGTAATGGTATATGTAATTTGTTCGTTTTTACCTTGTAAGATGTGTTCTACGGTAAGCATAACGTGCATTCCCTCATAATGGCTAAGCTAAGTCTTAGCTATAGCGCATAAATTCAGGCTTGAAAAGTAAATTTTACGGTCAATTTATTTCGGAAAGTAACAAACACATATGGAATGGTCTTTTAATGAACACAATGGTTTTAGACAAACAAAAAAAGTGAGCACAATGGCTCACTTCTTCTTGATACAAATTTTCATAGATACAAAGAATAAGATATTTCCGTCTTATCCTTTGTTCAGGCTTAGTGGTGGTGACCACCTTCACCGTGTACGTGACCGTGATCAAGTTCTTCTTGAGTCGCTGCACGTACTTCTACGATTTCTACGTCAAAAGTTAAGTCTTGACCAGCAAGTGGGTGGTTGCCATCGATGATCACAACCTCATCTTCAACAGATTTCACCACGACAAACTGTACGCCACCGTCTTGTGTTTGTGCTTGGAATTGCATACCAGGCTCAATGTTTTCAACACCTTGGAACATTTCACGTGGTACTTCTTGTACCATCTCTGCTACATATTCACCGTAACCTTCTGCTGCAGGTACGTTCACAACGAGTTTTTCCCCAGCACTTTTCCCAGTTAGTGCATTTTCAAGACCTGGGATGATATTGCCAGCGCCATGAAGATAAGCAAGAGGATGGGCAGCGTCTGATTGATCAAGAACTTGACCTTCACCATTGGTTAGTGTGTAGCTGAATTTTACTACGTGGTCATTTGCAATTGCTGTCATTGTCGGTCTATCCGCTTGTTAAGTTGTAAAGCTCAATATTTTAAAGCCTCATCGAAAAAAAGGCGAAGAAAATTACATAAAAAAGCATGATTTGTGCAAGAAAGTGTAAAAAAGCACCAAAATCGTTTGATGCTTTTAACAAATCATTTCGTGACCTTCGACTTAGTGTAATTTCACTAAAGGCGCTGTGCCTTTGCCAAAGAAATCCCGTGCTGTGAGTAAACCAGCTTTGGTGTAGCCATACAGTGCGGCTTGATGGACACGATACAATGAGTGATACATGGTTTTGGCAAGCATGCCTTCGACATGAATGTTACCAAGCAATTCGCCAACGGCGGTATTTTGTGTGAGCGATACCAATGAGCCTTTGTCACTAAATTGGAACATCGGTAATTGACGACCACGGACTTTGGCAATGATTGCATCAACGAGAAACGCTGCTTGTTGACTAGCGACTTGGGCACGTGGCGCAAGGACGGGTTTGTTGGCAAGCGGTTGACAATGTGCACAATCACCAAATGCAAAAATACTTGAATCATCAATGCTTTGTAAAGTTGCATAGACTTTAATACGCCCGATACGATCCAGACTCACGCCAAAGTTTTGGGTGACAGTTGGCGCTTTAATCCCCGCTGCCCAGACTTTCAGATTAGCATCGAACAGCACACCATCTTGACAATAGACATGCTCGGCATCGATCTTTTCAACACGATGTTTGGTGAGTACTTGGATGCCGTATTTTTGCAATTGTTTCAGTGCGCCATCTGCCACTTTTTCTGAGAGTGCAGGGAGGATACGATCAGCCGCTTCAATCACGTTGATTTTGACTTTATTCGGGTCAATTCCATCCAAACCATAACGATGAAAATCTTGCGCCGCCTGATGTAGTTCTGCTGCCAGTTCTACACCCGTTGCACCAGCGCCGATGATGGTAATATTGAGTGGTTTCTCACGTGGCATTGCATGTGCTTGCAAATATAAATTGAGCAAATCCCGTTGGAAGGCATCTGCTTGTGCACGATTATCCAGAAAATGGCAATATTCTTTGGCACCCGTCGTGCCAAAATCATTCGAGGTCGAGCCAATCGCAATGACCAACGTGTCATAGCTAATGCGACGTTCATCTGCTAGTTTCATTTCGCCTTGAGTCAGTGGTGCAAGTACAATTTCCTTGCGGTCACGATCTACAGATTGCAAATAACCAAGCTGGAATTTGTAGTGATTTTTTTTGGCATGGGCAAAATAATTCACTTCTTCATTGGATGCATTTAAAGTGCCAGCAGCCACCTCATGTAATAGTGGTTTCCAGATGTGGGTGAGATTGGCATCGACAAGGGTGATTTGAATATGTTTCTTGCGAGCAATGCGTTGTCCGAGTTGTGTTGCAAGCTCTAAACCGCCTGCGCCACCGCCAACAATGACGATACGATGTTTTTCAGCCATGGTGAGATTTCCAAAGAAAAGTAATTCCGAGAGATTTAGTCAATTTTAAATTTTCTCGATCATGGCATGAAATGAGGTGTTTGTCATTTACTGATTGGTCAGTATTTCTTCGGTTTCAGGTCAACTTTTCCAAGTTAAGCCATTAAAAAATCATCAGAATTTATCAATTTGCTGGTCTAGTGCCTGAAAATAAAACATCAAAATGGATAGGTGGTGGCTTTGGGTACATCGACCTGCCATGCAGTAAATAAGCCTTCGAACCACACCAGAAATTTTTGCCACCATGTCGCTTCTTGTAGCTCAACCTCTTCGGTGACAGGAATTTCATGAATGGTTTGCCCAAATTGCTTCACTTCAATATTTGCCAATGCCACAGCTTGGTGTGAAATTGGTGCATTGAGATGGGATTGTAATAACTGCACTTGATAGTTGAATTGGGTGGGCTTGCTTAATGGTTCTAAAGTACGTTGTCCCGTGGGATCTGTTCCGAGATGGGTCAGTTGCAGTTGATCAATCAGCGCTTGGTCGATATGAAAACGTGATGATGCATTGTCGAAATTCCGCATATCCAATTGAATCGCTGGTTGTTCAAGCAGACTTAAAGTATGTGCATTGCTGGCAGGCATTTTTACTTGATATGTGGTCACTCGACCATTCTTGACAGGAATGTCGGCAATGATCCGATCAATATCCAAATTGGCTTTGGAGATGATTTTGGTATTTAAAGTACGAGTCTGGGTATAGCTGAACGCTGCATTGAGCAGCTTATAGGCTTCATCGGCACGTGCTTGTTTAGATGGTGTGCCCATCACGACCACCACCAATCGACGATCTAATCCCGTATTGATGTCTGTGCGATGCGCTGTCAACGCCAGATTGTAGCCAGCAGCATGGGTATAGCCAGTTTTCAAACCATCGACACTTGGATCGATCTTTAATAGCGTATTGGTGGCGTGATGGTGAATGTCTTTGTAGCGAAATTCAGGTTGTTTAGAATAGCTTAAATATTCAGGCGTATCGGTGACGATCGCTGTGGAGAGCAATGCCATATCATGCGCAGAAGAAAAATGATCTTGCATAGTAATGCCCGACGGATTACTAAAATGCGTGTGCTTCATACCAAGCTGCTGTGCAGTTTGATTCATCAGCGTAATAAACTGTGGCACATCGCCAGCGACTAAACTGGCTAAGGTCAGTGCCGCATCATTGGCTGACATAATCACCAAACCAGCAAGTAGCTCTTGTACAGTGAGCTGTTGACTTGGTTGAATCTTCATTTGAGATTCATCCCACTGCACTGAAGTCACGATTTCAGGTACGGTCACTTGCTGTTGAAGCTGGATTTTTCCATCTTCAATCGCTTTGAGCGTCAAATAGCCCACCATCATTTTGGTCAGTGACGCTGGTGCTCGAGGAGTGTCGGCATTATGCTGTGCAATGATTTGATCAGACTGTGGATCATAGATCATCCACGCCTGTGCTTGTACCGATTCAGGATGAATACTGAGAATATCGGCCCAGCTGAGCTGAGAAAATACTGACAAACAGGCGAGCGTTGTACCTTGTAATAGTTTTGCAAAATATTGATTTTTGCGAGTGATGCGCTGTGTGCTTTGTTTTTTTGGAAATAACAATGAAATGTGCCTAGTTTGTATATGATGAGAAGTTGATTGGGTGTCTAAAGCCGTTGTCGCCACGAGTATTCCAAAGAATTTAAGCACAAAAATAATGCGCCCAATGCTAGACCTTTTTTTAATACAGCGCTAGCAAATGTTCGTGAATGGCTATCAATTGCAATGCGATAGTTGTTTATTTCTGCAACTTGTCTGTGCAGCACAACAAGGCGTTCAATCTGCGACACGCTTGCGTAAATAATGTACCTCGTCAATCAAGTCCAGCATCAACGCCACCGCCGTCAAACTGGCATCAAAATCACGTTGCAAACGATAGGCTCGTCGTGCTCGAAGCAAGTCTTCGCCAAGATAACGATGCTGTCGTGGGCTGGTATTGACCGATTGTAGAATGTCGTGTTCAAACAGTGCCAAAACCCAACCGTCGTTTTGACCGCAAGCCTGCACAAACTGATGAAAGCTCAAGGCTTGCTCTTGTTCGATAATTTCACTGTCACAGGCTTCTGTGATTTGGATATTGCGTATGCGGATATTCGCCATGTTTCACCTCAGAAAATGTTATTTATTTTTCAAATTAAATTACTTTAAGCTCTCGGCTGGAAGTCTTTAAAGGCTTCGGCAAAGGCTTGATAAGCCTGACGCTGTGCATCGGTATTGGCTTCTGGAACCACGATATTTAAAATCAAATACAGATGACCTGCACCTTGCGTATAGGGAATACCTTTATCTTTTAAACGGAGCTTTTGTCCATTTCGAGCATCTTTGGGAATACCGATTTGAATCCGTCCAGCAGGAGTATTCACTTCAACTTTTTCACCGAGCACAGCTTCCCACGGCGCAATATCTACCGTGCTATACACATCCGCACCTTCAACATATTGGCGCTGGTCTTCTTGGTAAGTGATCTCGATATAGAGGTCGCCATTTTTTCCACCATTGACGCCAGCTTGCCCTTGACCAGAGAGGCGGATTTGTTGACCTTCTTTCATGCCTTTTGGAATTTTGACATTTAAGGTTTTGCGCTGAATTTCAGGTTGACCTTGTGCATTAAAGCCTTGAATCTGCAAGCTGATTTGTTGTGTTGAACCAGTATAAGCAACCTCTAAAGGTACTTCGATCTTGGCATGCTGATCTTCACCTTGAAAATTTGTTTGCTGACGACGACCGCCACCAAAGCCTGCACCAAAGCGACCAAAAATATCTTCGAAGCCTGAAAATTGCTCCGCGCCACCGCCAAAACTATCATTGCCATTAAAATCATAATAATAGGACTGACCGTCCGCACCACGAAAGCCATTCGCTCCTGCGAAGTCTGAATAAGCGTTTTGACCAAAGCCGTTTTGACCTGCACCACCAAAGCCTTGTGGGTTGTCGAGCATAAAGTCATATTCAGCTCGTTTTTCAGCATTACTCAACGTGTCGTAAGCGACATTAATCGCTTGCATTTTTGCTTCGGCATCGGCTTCTTTACTAACATCAGGATGGTATTTACGAGCGAGTTTGCGATAGCTTTTTTTGATCTCATCCGCAGTCGCAGAGCGCTCTACACCGAGGGCTTGATAGTAGTTTTCTGTCATCTATAGGGTTCTCTTAAATTATTATCTGTTGCTGCAATATATGGGGATGCTTGCTTATTTTTAAAGCAAAATTTGCAGAGAAAAAGAATTTCTACATGCAAACACGCAAGCCAGTGTTAAACTGACCGCTTACACAGAAGGATAGGGCAAAAATGATCCACTACCAACTTGAGTTTGATGATTTTTCACAACATTTAATCCATGTCACTATTCGCTTCCTTGCCAATCCACAGCAACAGCTTTGGCTACCGACGTGGATTCCAGGTAGTTATTTAGTCCGTGAATTTTCCAAACATATCGAGTCGGTCAATGCTTATGATGAAGATGGTCGTCTGCTCAAAATTTCAAAAACGCATAAAAATAAATGGCAACTGTTCAACACCGATCATGAGTTGATCACGGTGGAATACAAAGTCTACGCCTATGATTTGTCGGTGCGTGGCAGTTATGTCGATCAAACACGGCTCTATGTCAATCCAACGACGGTATGCTTAGGATTGACTGATCAAGAGCATGCACCGCATGAACTCGAATTATTTGTTCCTGAATCATTGCAACACTTTACCTACGCAGGGGCATTGCCGTCTAAGTCGCTGGTCAAAGGGCGTTATACCTTAAAAGCCAAAGATTATGCGCAATTGATTGATAGTCCGTTTGAGCTTGCGATTCAAGACCGTTTTGCATTTGAAGCGGGTGGGATTCATCACGATTTTGTCATTTCAGGAAAACATTCTGCCAATCTTGAACGCTTAAAAAATGATGTGGCGAAAATCTGTCAAACTGAAATAGATATGTTCGGTTCTGCGCCATTTCAGCATTACACCTTTCTCACTATGGCGACAGGTAACTTATACGGTGGTTTGGAGCATTGCGAAAGTACCAGTCTAATTTGCCCACGGGATGATTTGCCGAAAGCTGATGAAGCGGAACAACCAAGCAAAGATTATCAGCGTTATTTGGGTTTATGTAGCCATGAATATTTTCACTCATGGTTGGTGAAATTTATCCGTCCTGACAACTATATCAATCCTGATCTGCATCAAGAAGGCTACACCTCGCTATTATGGGTATTTGAAGGATTTACTTCTTATTATGATGACTTGATTTTGCTGCGTAGCGGTGTGATTTCGCAAGTGGATTATCTGAAATTACTCACTGAGCAAATCAACCGTTATCTACAAAATCCAGGTCGCAAAATTCAATCGGTGAGTGAGTCGAGCTTTGATGCGTGGATTAAGTTTTATCGTCAGGATGAAAATACAAATAATGCAGGCACAAGCTACTACAACAAAGGCGCATTGGTGGCACTGTGCTTAGATTTGGGTCTGCGCAGTCATGGATCTAGTCTGGATGAGTTAATGCGTGCTTTGTACGCCAAAACTCAACAAGATCGCAACTTAGCGAGTAATCAAGTCAATGAGCGAACCATTTTTGAATTGTGTAAAACGCTGACAGGGCAAGACTGGTCAGATCGTTTGGGTTTTTTAATTAATAGTACCGAGGAATTACCTCTACAAGAAGTGTTGGCGCAGTTTGGTGTCGATCTACAAACAATAGATGAGAATAGCAAAGACAGTAAAACTTTACCGTTTGGTGCAAAAGTGCAAGAAAAACCTGAAGGATTATTACTGCAACAAGTTTTGCGTGATTCGAGCTGTGCCAAAGCAGGCTTGTCTGCGCAGGATGTGGTGATTGCGATTGATGACATCAAAGCTACAGCAAAAGTGTGGTCGGCAAAAGCTAAATCAGGTGAAGTAATGCAATGCCATGCTTTCCGTCGTGATGAGTTGATGACGTTTGAGCTGATTGCGCAGGATTATCCATTGGCGCAAGTGGAGTTAAAAATCAACGATCAAAACAAAGCGGATGCGTGGTTGTTGAATCATTCTTGATCTGAATTATAGGAATAGCCCATGACTGAAGTGTATACCGCCGAAGATGGCTTGCCACGTTGTAAATGGTGCAGCCAAGTGCCTGAATTTTTGGCATATCATGATGAGGAATGGGGCTTTCCTGTGGCAGATGATCGCAGGCTATTTGAGAAAGTCTGTTTGGAGAGTTTTCAGTCTGGACTCAGTTGGCGTACCATTTTGCTGAAACGTGAAAACTTCCGTCAGGCGTTTTGCAATTTTGATTATCAGCAAGTGGCGAAATTTACCGAACAGGATGTGGAAAGATTACTTCAAAATGCAGGCATCATTCGGCATCGAGGTAAAATCGAAGCGACGATCAATAATGCCAAGCAGGTGCAAGCGATCATTGATGAATTTGGCTCATTGGCAAGTTATTTTTGGCAATACGAAGTCAAACTTGACCGTGCAATATCACCACAAAGTCAAAGTATCAGTAATGAATCCATTGCGTTGTCCAAAGATTTGAAAAAACGTGGTTGGAAGTTTGTTGGTGCAACCACTATGTATGCGCTGATGCAGGCGATGGGCTTGGTTAATGATCATGTTGAAGGATGTCACAGCCGTGCCAAAGTCGCAGAAGCTCGCCGTGCATTTGTAAAGCCATAAGATTGTAAAACGATAAGATCATCAAAACATGACTGACCAAATCGAAACACATCCGCTCGAACCCTTTCTACCAAGTAATGCTAAGCTACTGATGTTGGGTAGCTTTCCGCCACCGAAAATCCGTTGGAAAATGGATTTTTATTATCCAAATTTTCAAAATGATATGTGGCGAATTGTTGGTGCGGTGTTTTTTGATGACAAAGACTATTTCATTGATGTAGAAAATAAAGGATTCAAAGAGCAGTTGCTGAAAGATTTTTTGAATGGAAAGGGCATTGCGATTTTCGATACAGCCTATCAAGTGATCAGGCAGAAAAATAATGCTTCTGATAAGTTTCTACAGATCGTACAAGCAACGGATTTAGCAAAATTATTGCAACAGATTCCACAGTGTGGGCATATCCTGACGACAGGGGAGAAAGCCACATCGACCTTATTAACACAGTTTCCTGAGATGACAATCGCACCGACTATCGCTCAATCAAGTGTTGCAAGTATAGATGTTGAAAATGTACGGCGGGAATTGACGTTGTATCGATTACCCTCGACATCGAGGGCATATCCGTTGGCATTTGATCAAAAAGTTGCGCATTATCGCCAGTTTTTTCAGCAAGTTGGCATATTGTAAATTAAGTTGTAAATCAAGAACGAGTAGTGAAGGAAGCGCTTTACGCAGGCTCTTCACAATATAAATCATGGAACGTTTGCATCAATACCAAGACTTTTGGATCAGCGATTTGATAAAAAATCTGCTTACCATCACGACGAGTGCTGACCATTTCTGATTTACGCAATACAGTCAGTTGTTGCGAAAGCGTAGGTTGGTGAATCTCTGTTAATTTTTCAATGGTTTGTACATTGACTTCGCCATCCAAAAGGTGGCGTAAAATTTTTAAACGATCAGGATTGGATAACACTTTGAGTTGATTGGTTACCACTTCAATATCTTGGTCTGTAATGTCAAAATCTATATCAGCCATCAAAGTTTCAAATTCCTTAGTTGATTGGGTGAAAATACATGCGTTATTTTCATGAAAGCACGAGCATTTTTGAGGATATGGGGCGATACTTTAAATCGTTACGAATAAACCGCTACTTGAATAAATCACTAGTGTGAATCGTTACGAAGGTTTTCATGACAATTGATTCATTACCGTTTGATTCATTACCGTTTGATTTATTAGCAATTACACATAACGAAGTGACGAGGCAATAGTATCGATCCGCATAATATGCTTACATTAATATTAAATCGTGAAATTGCGGGGAAATAAGCTGGTATATGGTTTTGCTTGGTGTGCTTCTTGTAAATAAATTGTTGCAATTGGTGGATTTAGTTACAACATGCATCTTTTTTATACAGGTTTTCATCCGCCAGTAGGTTTTAGTTTTTTTTATGCAGATCAAGAGTTGAGATGAACGATTTAGTGCAGATTAAATTCAACTTTATCAGATCATCATGAATGTGTTACAACTTATACAGGTGTCTACTGCACACAATGCACAACAATGAAATAGGGAATAAATAAATGGTTAATGACACAACAATCCAAACCACTTCGCCAACATCAGCAAAACAACCGATTATTCTGATTCCTGGGACGTGGTGCACATCCAGTATTTGGGGAGACTTTGTTCCTGCGCTTGAAGCATTAGGGTTGCAAGTGCTTACACCAAACTTACGTTATCATGGTCTGCCATATGATGAGGTGGCAAAAAAAGTTGGTAATGTTAGTCTGACAGAGTTTGTCGACGATCTCAGTGAATTGCTTCTCTCGTTAGATACACCGCCGATTATTTTGGGACACTCCTTAGGTGGTTTGTTGGCGCAGTTGCTTGCTGCACGACATCCTGACAAACATAAAGGCGTCATTCTGCTTGGTACAGCACCGATGGCAGGCATTTTTGCCATGTATTCAGACACTTTGGCGGTATTTTATAAGCATTATATGAAATGGGGATTTTGGAACAAAACCTTATATGCGGATAAAGAAAAATTTCGCAAATATGTCATGAATAATCAAACCCAAGATGATGTGGATGAGACCTTTGCACAGCTTGTGCCTGAATCTGGGCGTGTGTATTTTGAAATGGGTTTTTGGTATATGGACAGCAAAAAAGCCGCCAAAGTTGATACCGATAAGATTCAAAGTCCTGTATTGGTGATTACAGGAACAGATGACAAGATCGTCAATGCCAATATTTCTAAAGAAACTGCAAAGCGTTATAAAAACTCGACACTGTGTGTTTTTGAAGGTTCTGATCATATGTATGCGATGGGCGAGTTTATGCCGATCACGATCAATACTATTCGATCATGGTTAGATGAAAATCAGTTAATTTAAGTTTTGTTTTACTCAAGCATAAAAAAGCCAGCAAATTCGCTGGCTTTTTCGTATTCGAAAATTTATTCACATTTTAATCATGCATTTGTGAGTAATGAATTACTCAGCACGTAATAAATCATTCAAACTGGTCTTGGCACGAGTTTGTGCATCGACTTTCTTCACAATGATTGCTGCATATAAGCTATATGTTCCGCATTTTGACGGCAAGCTACCAGACACAACCACTGAACCTGCAGGGACACGACCATAATGGATTTCGCCAGTTTCACGGTCATAGATACGAGTCGATTGACCGATATAAACACCCATTGAAATCACTGAACCTTCTTCAACGATTACACCTTCAACAATCTCAGAACGTGCGCCGATGAAGCAGTTGTCTTCGATGATGGTTGGATTGGCTTGTAATGGTTCAAGTACACCACCAATGCCTACGCCACCTGATAAATGTACATTTTTACCGATTTGCGCACATGAGCCGACAGTTGCCCAAGTATCAACCATCGTGCCTTCATCCACATAAGCACCGATGTTGACATACGATGGCATCAACACCACATTCTTAGCTTGGAAAGAACCTTTACGTGCCACAGCAGGCGGCACGACACGCACACCAGCTTGTTGGAACTGCTCATTGGTCCAGCCTTTAAACTTGGTGTCAACTTTGTCATAGAAACGCAAATCGCAAGATTCGATCGGTTTGTTGTCATTGAGTTTAAAAGAAAGCAATACCGCTTTTTTTAGCCATTGATTGACAACCCATTCACCATTTTGCTTTTCAGCAACGCGCAAGCTCCCATTGTCCAGACCTGCAAGCGCTTGCTCAACGGCTTCACGAATTTCTGCAGGGCAGTCTGTGCTTGATAAGTTGGCACGATCTTCAAAGGCTTGTTCAATAATGCTGGCAAGTTGCGACATGGCGATTTCCCTAAATAAATGGACACAAAATAAGATGGGCAATAGTGTACACCAAGGCATAAAAATGGCATAGTCTAAAAGTAAGCGTGGGAAATAATTACAAGACATACATAATATTAAAATAAATGTTTCAAAAGATTACAAAACCAAACAGAAAACCCCTTCCAATAATGTAACTAATTTGTGAAAATGAACACAATTTCAAACAACCCTTTTCGTTTGAGTATTTGAGGAGTCGAAAATGAAAATGTTAAAAATCCTAGCTGTAACTGCATTGGCTGGTTCTGCTACTTTCGCATTTGCGGATGAAAAAGTAGTGACTGAAGACGGTGTAGCTACATTCTCTACCTTTAAGCCTGCTGCTGTGCGTGCTGAAGTTGGTACGACTGGTTACGGCGGTGCGATCTCTTGGAGCCCGAACCCATACGTTGGCGTAACACTTGGTTATAACGGTGGCGACATCTCTTGGTCTGATGACGTTGAAGTTGATGACGTAAACTATGACGTTGATATGGACAACAACTTGGCATATTTGAATGCTGAGATTCGTCCTTGGGCAAACTGGTTCTATGTAGCGGCTGGTGTTGGTTATATCGATCAACAATATGAATTGACTGCACGTGAAGACGGTGGTCAAATCCGCCTAGAAGGTGAAGACACTGGTTTAACTAGCTTACAATATGACTTAGACTACGATAGCAAAATTGCACCGTACCTAGGTTTAGGTTTCTCTCCTGCGATTACTAACCGTTGGGGTGTATTCGGTGAAGTTGGTGCATACTACACAGGTAACCCAACTGTATCTAATGTTCGTGCAACTGGCGGCGATTGGGAAGATATCGAAGCAGTTCGTGACCACATCGATAATGTGCGTAACGATGACAAATATGAGTGGTTACCAGTTGCGAAATTGGGTGTAACTTACCGCTTCTAATTGAGATTGCTACCTTGTAGCATGATCAAAATAAAAAAACGAGCTTCGGCTCGTTTTTTTGTGCTCATAAAATCAATTTTGGTTTGTGCTGTAGCTTTAAAAGTCCACAGCACAGCTCCACACCAAAAATATCAAACACATGGCGCTTTAAAATCGCTCGGCAGTTGCCATATTCCAGATACGATAATAAAAGTTCTCTTCATCATCTAAATTGGCTTGAAGCAAAGCATTTGACTGTAAGAAGAAATAAATTTGTGCAAAGTTTTTGATTTCATTGTGATTGACACGTTGAACCAAATGATGTGCTTCAATATCTCTTGGATGTTCCAAACCGACTGCTGCAATCATCTCAGCAAGCGCATGCAAAGTGTTGTGATGAAAGTTGGCGACACGGGTTGATTTTAGATCGACATTGAGCGCAGATTGGCGTTGCTTATCTTGTGTGGCGATACCGACAGGACATTGGTTGGTGTGACAGCTCTGCGCCTGTATACAACCCACAGCAAACATGAAGCCACGAGCGCAGTTCACCCAATCTGCACCAAGTGCAAAAGTGCTGGCAATATCAAAGGCACTGATAATTTTGCCACTTGCACCGATTTTGATGCGGTCACGAATACCTGCGCCAACAAGGGTATTGTGTACAAACAATAAGCCTTCACGTAGCGGCGTACCGATATGATCACTAAACTCAATCGGCGCAGCACCCGTACCACCCTCGCTACCATCCACAACGATAAAATCAGGAAAAATCTGTTTTTCGAGCATGGCTTTGACGATGCCCATAAATTGCCACGGCTGACCAATGCAGAGCTTAATCCCTACAGGTTTGCCATGCGACAATGTGCGAAGTTGCTGAATAAAATCCATCAGCTCAAGTGGGGTATGAAAGGCAGAATGCGCAGGCGGTGAAACGCAGTCCCGATCTCGTGGCACGCCGCGGATTTGCGAAATTTCTTCACTGATTTTATGTTTTGGTAAAATTCCGCCGTGACCTGGCTTTGCACCTTGCGACAGTTTAATTTCGATCATTTTCACTTGTGGCAGTTTGGCTTGATGCTTGAATTTTTCAGGATCAAATTTACCTTCTGCAGTTCGACAGCCAAAATAGCCACTAGCAATCTGCCAAACCAGATCACCGCCATTTTCCAGATGATAGGGACTGATACTGCCTTCGCCTGTGTCATGGTAAAAATTGCCTAATTTTGCACCAGCATTGAGCGCTCGAATGGCATTGGCACTCAAACTCCCAAAGCTCATCGCTGAAATATTCATGATCGAAGCAGAATAGGGCTGTGCGCATTGGGAATTACCGATGGTGATACGAAAAGTATTGTGGTCGCTAGGTGCTTTTGGGCTAAGAGAGTGCGCCATAAAGCGGTAATCATCTTCATAGGCATCAATGATTGAGCCAAACGGTTTATCGGCATTTTGATTTTTTGCCCGTTGATAGACGAGGTTGCGCTGCATTCTGGAAAATGGCAACGCATCCCGATCACCTTCAATAAAATACTGACGAATCTCAGGGCGAAAATACTCAAAAATAAAGCGAAAATGCCCCATGATTGGATAGTTGCGCAAAATACTATGGCTACGTTGTAAAACATCGTATAAACCAAGAAAACTCAATAGGATGGCAATGATAAATAAACTATTGAGTACGCTGTCGGCAAAGAAATAATTCGGATAATGCCGCTTACCCAGCAAAATGACATAGCCAAGAAAAAAGCTACTAGCAATGCAGAAATACCAGAGCAGATACCTTGAAATATACATATTGAGTAATTTATTACGAACTTGTTGTGCTGGGTTTTGCATTCTGATCAAATTCCTTGCAGTGCTTGCTATTTTCGACACTGTGCGGGATTGTCAGAAAAATCTCAAGCGTTGATTTGTTTAACACTTCACGTGCTCGATGGTGTTTTACTGCATTGAATATTTCAGCAAAAAATAACGTGAATCGCTTGTGTATGCTGTCAGCTTGACAATGATCAGGTATACTTGAGCAAAATTGGCAAAGGCAAAATGGCAACATGCAACACGAAGCACAACATAAAGATCAGCAACATAAAGAACAGCAAAATAGTCAAGGTTTGAACCTACAAGATATTCGCCAGCAGATTGATTCTGTCGATGAGCAAATACATTTTCTGATCAATCAACGTGCCAAACTTGCTGAAACCGTTGCCAAAGCCAAATTTTCTCAAGATGAAAATCCAGTGTTTTATCGCCCAGAGCGTGAGGCGCAAGTGCTTCGTAATGTTATGGCACGCAATCAAGGGCCATTGTCGAATGAAACTGTTGCACGCTTGTTCCGTGAAATCATGTCGGCATGTCTTGCACTAGAAGCGCCGCAGTCGATTGCCTTTTTAGGACCAGAAGGCACCTATACTCAAGCGGCGGCGATCAAGCATTTTGGGCAAGATGCGATTACCCGTCCAATTACTACCATTGAAGAAGTATTCCGTGAAGTGGAGTCAGGCTCAGCGCATTATGGCGTAGTGCCAGTTGAGAATTCATCAGAAGGTATCGTCAACCATACACTCGATTGTTTTAAAGCCTCGAAGCTACATGTCATCGGTGAAGTTGAATTGCCAATTCATCACCAATTCTTAATTTCGCACAATACCCGCAAAGACAGCATCAAACAGATTTATGCGCATCAGCAAGCCTTGGCACAATGCCGTAAATGGCTCGATGTGAATTATCCGGGTGTAGAACGCATTGCACTGAATTCAAATGCTGAAGCGGCTCGCCGTATTCGTAATGAATGGCATTCTGCAGCGATTGCAGGCGATGTCGCAGCGCAAATTTATGATTTAGAAATTTTGCATGCCAATATCGAAGATAATCCTGACAATACCACTCGCTTCTTGGTCATCGGTCGTGAAAAATCGTCACGTAGCGGTCACGATAAGACTTCGTTGCTGATTGCCGCGCATGATAAGGCAGGGGCGTTGATCGAGATACTTGCGCCGATTGCTAAACATAATCTGACCATGACCAGTATCGAAACCCGTCCGTCATTGCCTGAGAAATGGACCTATGTGTTCTTTATTGATCTCAAAGGACATATCGAAGATGAAGGTGTGCGTGAGGCGATTGAAGAAATTCGTCCACATGTCAAAGAGCTTCGTGTACTTGGCTCATATCCTTTGGCAGTGTTGTAATGACTGACCAAGTTTTCACTTCAAATATGAGTGCCAATAACACGCCATTATTTGAAAAAGTCGTTTTTATTGGACTCGGTTTAATCGGTTCAAGCCTTGCTCGTGTCATCAAAGCACATCACTTGGCTGGTGAAGTCGTTGCTTCGACTCGCTCTGAAAAGACTTTAGCTGATGCCAAACAGCTTGGTTTGATTGATCAAGGGTTTCGTTCGGCAAATGAAGCAGTGCAAGACGCTGATCTAATCGTGCTGGCTTTACCTGTACAAGCCACAGAAACCGCTTTGGCACAAATCAAACCATACTTACGTGCTGATGCAATTATTACCGATGTGGGGAGTACCAAAGGTAATGTGGTACAAGCCGCTCAAAATGTCTTTGGGGAAAACTTACCCAAAGGTTTTGTGCCGGGTCATCCGATCGCAGGCAGTGAACACAGTGGCGTGCATGCAGGGAAAATTGATCTTTTTGCCAATCATAAAGTGATTTTGACGCCACTCTCATCAAGCGATCCGATCGCTGTACAAAAACTGATTCAACTTTGGCAAACAGCACAAGCCGAAGTGATTTGTATGGATGTGGCACAGCATGATGAAGTGCTTGCACATACCAGTCATTTACCGCATTTGATGGCGTTTAATTTGGTCGAGCAACTTGCCAATCGCCAAGATAATTTAGATATTTTTCGTTATGCGGCGGGTGGCTTTCGAGATTTTTCTCGCATCGCAGCCAGTGATCCGCAGATGTGGCACGACATTTTTTTTGCCAATAAACAGGCGATTTTGAGTGCGGTTGCAGGTTTTGAAGATCAATTACAACGCTTTAAACAGGTCATTGAATCCGAAGATTCTCATGCGCTGATGGGTATGCTTGGTCATGCCAAAGCCGCGCGCCAACATTTTAACCATATGCTCGCCAATATACCTTTGATGGAGAACAACGCTGTGACGCAACAATTTACCATTTCACCGGGAAGCCAACAATTCTCGGGGCAATTTTCAGTGCCGGGTGATAAGTCGGTGTCGCATCGCTCGATCATGTTCGGCGCAATCGCAGAAGGTACAACCCATGTCACAGGTTTTTTAGAAGGTGAAGATGCGTTGGCGACCTTGCAAGCCTTCCGTGATATGGGCGTGTCGATCGAAGGGCCTAAAAATGGTGAAGTCACCATTCATGGTGTCGGCATGCACGGTCTGAAAAAGCCTGCAAGTGCGTTATATATGGGCAACTCAGGCACCAGTATGCGTTTGCTTTCAGGGATGTTGTCCGCACAAGCCTTTGATACAGTGATGACTGGTGATGCGTCACTTTCCAAACGTCCGATGGAGCGTATCGCAAAACCACTGCGTGCGATGGGTGCAAAAATCCAAACTACAGGTGAAAAAGGCACACCGCCAGTCAGCATCACAGGCGCACAAGGCTTAAAAGGCATTCATTATAATTTGCCGATGGCTTCGGCACAGGTCAAATCTGGTATTTTATTGGCAGGGCTTTGGGCTGAGGGTGAAACTTCTGTGGTTGAGCCTGAACCGACACGTGATCATACTGAGCGTATGCTTCGTGCATTTGGCTATGAAGTCAAGACAGAGGGCAATCAAATCACCTTGCAAGGTGGCGGAAAATTAGTTGGGACAAATATTCAAGTGCCTTCGGATATCTCCAGTGCAGCGTTCTTTATGGTCGGTGCGGCGATTAGCCAAAATGCCGATCTGACTTTACAAGCTGTTGGGATTAACCCAACGCGTACAGGTGTGATTGAAATCCTCAAGCAAATGGGCGCAGAAATCAGTGTCTTGAATGAACGCATCGCAGGCGGTGAGCCGATCGCAGATATTCATATCCGTGGTGGCAAAACCTTAAAAGGCATTCATATGCCTGAAGATCAAGTGCCACTGGCGATTGATGAGTTTCCTGCGTTATTCATTGCTGCTGCATGTGCAGAGGGCGAAACAATATTGACAGGTGCTGCGGAGCTTCGTGTCAAAGAGTCTGATCGTATCCAAGTGATGGCAGACGGATTAATCGCACTGGGTATCCAATGTCAGCCAACCGACGATGGCATCATCATTCAAGGTAAAGGCAAATCAGGCGAGTGGTCGCCAATCTTTACAGGTGGTCAAATCGAGTCGCATCATGATCATCGCATTGCCATGAGCTTTAGTATTGCGGGCTTACGCTGTGCCGAGCCGATTGTGATTCATGGGACAGAAACGGTAGCAACCAGTTTTCCAACCTTTACTGAGCTTGCGCAAAAAGCAGGGATGTTGATTCAGCAGTCTGATGTCTAATGTCTTAAAGAATGAGTGAAAAGAAAACCGCAGTTCAAGGTGAGTTGCGGTTTTCTTTATGACTAAAATTTAAAAAGTTTATTTCTGATATTCCGCTAACACTTCCAAAGCAGCACGAAAGGCTTCCTGTGTCGTCGGTGCACCACAATACGGCAAGCTATGTAACAGCACTTCTTGGATTTCCTCAACGCTTGCACCATTATTCAATGCACCACGGATATGCCCTTTAAGCTCATTAGGTGCTTTTTGTGCAACTAAAAAGGCAATGGTAATGAGCGAACGATATTTACGTGGCAATACGCCTTCACGTTGCCAAGTCGATCCCCACGCATGTTCATTGATCCAGTCTTGCAGTGGTTCGGTGAACGGCACAGTATTGTCTTGAGCACGTTTGACGAAATGCTCACCCATCACTTCAGTGCGCACTTTCAGCCCATTTTCGTAATCTTGTTTTGACATAATTTTCAATAAATAGTTGGCAGTGTCACGATTATACGCTGATCTAGGTCATTTCCCAAAAAGACAGAAATGATCTACGAAAATAAGACGTTATCAGGATTTTTAATAAACTTGGCAGAAATCATCACTGCACACATGGCATGAAATATGCTATTTATTTAGGGGCTTAGGTAGTTAAGCGAATAGCTATATGAAAATTTTCACATTAAAGGAGATGCGTTGCCAGATTCAGTTATCAATTCGTTGATTCATCATGATGATTTTTCCAAAGGAATAATCATTGATATTCATTTTAGTGAGGTGCTTATGACAGAGCTACAGGTGATTTTGATGAAGTATGACTTTTGGTCTCGAAGTTTGAAGTTGATTTATAGTGACGGTTCTGGGGCGATTTATACCAGCGTGCCTGAATTTATTCATCAAAATATGCAACGCTGTGAAAATAAAATGGCTTTTGTGCAGAAATATTTGGAATATGACCTGCAGTTTCAGAAAATTTCTCTACTTTAAATTCACTTTAATCGAAGTGTTTAAAATGATAATTTAAGCGAAAAAATAGCCTGATTAATTCAGGCTATTGCATTATTACTATCAAGATGATCAGGATAACCGACAAAGAGAATTTTAAAAATACAGCATTTAAACACTACTTAAATATAATAACTGGTCTTGGTCATCGTTTTAGAGATCACCGTCATTAAAATTTGCACAGGCTTCGGCAAATCGACACCACCTGCTTGAAGTGCAGTATCTCGATGATGCAATTCATCTGTATTCATCTGTTCTAATATTGCTTTAGAGCGCTGATCTTGTTCAGGCAGTTGCGATAGGTGAGCGAGTAAGTGCTCGCTGACTTGTCGCTCAGTTTCAGCAACAAAACCAAGACTATATTTATCGCCTGCAATACCTGCAACCGCACCCATAGCAAAGGAGAGGCTGTACCACACTGGATTAAGTAGACTGGGAATACTATTGAGTTCTTTTAAGCGATCTTCACACCACGCCAAATGGTCTTCTTCTTCTTGTGCAGCGTGTTCCATCTCGGTGCGCACACTGGGTAATTTCGCCGTGAGGGCTTGTCCGTGATAGAGTGCTTGTGCGCAGACTTCACCACTGTGATTGACACGCATTAAACCTGCGACATGGCGAGATTCATTGATGCTAAGTTCGGCGCTATGTGTTTCGGCAGGATTTTCACGGCTAGCGGTGGTGACTCCTGGCACAAGACTTCTTAATGCTTGATCGAAGGAGTTAATCATCTGGTCGAAAGGACTAAATTGGCGCATTAAGATTCTCCACTACTGAGCCGACGGCGAAGCGCTATCAATAAAACGATGGTAATCATAGCACTCAAAATCGCTGTGATCACGAATAAATGTGCCAAACTAAGATTTAAGCTACTGAGCACGATAATGCTAAAAATCGCTGCCAACACCATAAAGATCGCATTAAAAATATTATTGGCTGCCACCACTCGGGCACGATGACTGATCGGGGCTTTGGCTTGCATCATGGCATACAGCGGTACGATGTAAAAACCACCACTAATACCCAGTAAGGTCACTGCTGCAAAGACATGATAAAAGCCAATACCTTGCGCAAAGACTTGAGTAATATTGAATAATTCACCTTGGAAAGTTGGTAACTGTGCCAGTGCCCAAGCCAGATACAGGGCAAATAGGGTTAAGCCGACTGCACCATATGGCACCATTTTAATGTTGACGTGTTCGCCACTGAGTTTTTTACATAGTGCTGAGCCGATCACCACACCGATCGAGAAGAAGGTCAGAATCAAACTCGAGACATTTTCATTGCCATGCAAATATTGCGCAGTCATTTGCGGGATTTGCGTGATCACGGTAGCGCCATAGAACCAATACCATGAGTTGCCGAGCAACACCAAAAAGATCAGCGGAAGTCCATAGCTAAATTTGACGATTTGCCAACTGGTGGCGAAGACGTTCCAATTCACTTTAAGATTCGGGTCTGCAATTTTTTGTTTCAAAATCATTCGGCTAGAAACAAAACCTAAAATCGCAACACCAATCAAGGTTAAGCAAATCCACCACATATTGCCCGCAGACAGGGAAATCACAATCCCGCCGATCACCATACCAAGCAAAATCGCTAAGGATGTACCTGATTGAAAAATGGCATTACCCGTCATCAGCTCTGTTTCTTCAAGAATATCGGGCAAGATCGCATATTTAATCGGACCAAAAATCGCCGACTGTGCACCCATCATAAATAATGCAAATAAAAGCAACCAAATATTGCCAACCATAAAGCCGACAGTGGCAATACACATCACCACGATTTCACCAATTTTCAGCCATTGGATAAGATTTGAGCGTTCATAACGGTCGGCAATCTGTCCAGCAGTTGCAGAAAAAATAAAAAAAGGCAAAATGAATAACAATGCTGCGACATTATTGAGCGTGCTGACACTGATATCGCCCTTGGGAATCCAGCCATAGGTGAACACCATCAGCAAAGCATATTTAAAAATATTGTCATTAAATGCACCAAAAAACTGTGTCGCAAACATTGGGGCAAAGCGGCGGGTGCCAAGTAGGAAGGGTGTCGATCCAGACATACGCTGACTCACTGATGTATTTGATTGATTGTTAGGAATTTAACTGATGAGTTTTGTATGCAAGTTTAATAGAGATTGTATTTCAGTGATATAAGTCCTTTACAATTTTACAATAACTCAAGACAATCTAACCGATGGAACCTTTATCCCTGTTCGAGTGCAGTATGCCAGATTCAAACAAGAAACGATTTTCCTGTAATACTTTAAGCCAGTCCATTCGGCAAATTATGATTAAGCATGCGGCGCCGACGGCAATGCTCTTTGGTCTAAGCTGTGCATTGGGGCAATTTGCGTTTGCGGAAGACAGTTTTGTGGTGACTAATCCCGCCGATACAGCGTCGGTCGATGAGGCGATCGCAGAAAAGGAACAAGAACAGCATGAAGCGCTGGCGGACGCCAAACAAGAACAAGCCGAACAACAGCAACAGGATACTGCACAAGCACAGCAGGAAATGACGGCACTGGAGCAAAGTGTTCAGCAATTTCAATCCGATGAAGTCTATCAACTCAAAGACAGTGATATTCCTGCGCCAGATCAGGCGATGCTGAATGAAATTAATCAAATTGCCGCTGAAGCGCAACAGCAAGCCATCCAGCAAGAGCAAACTGTGCCGAGCATTGCGCAGATTGAAGCCAATAAAAATAGCAGTGTGGTGATGGCACAAGATGGCACTGCAATAAATGGTACTAGCATAAGCAGTAATAACAATATCGACACCACGATCAACACTGTGAATGTCGACCAATTAGTCAACACTTTGGAGCAACAACAAGTTACCGTGCCTGAATTTCAGGAAGATGCTACAGATCCAAGTCAAAGTGCGCAAAGCACGAGCAATAATGAAGAAAGCAAGAAAAAACGAGGCTTCTTTGCCCGACTATTTCATCGTGGCGATGACGACCAACCTGAGGAAATCAAAACACTTCCAAAAATCAATATTACGGTGCGCAATGCTGGCGAAGCATTAGATGAAAATCTGCAAAATAATATCGAGGCAAAACTGTCCACATATACGGTTGAAGCCTTTGAAGACTTTAATATTGCCTTACCACAGCTCAAAGAAATGACCACTGCCGCAGCGCAAGCGGTGGGTTATTATCAAGCCGAGTTTAAATTTAGCAAGCAAGACGATGAAACGCTGATTGTCGATGTGGTGCAAAATGATCCTGTGATTGTCGCCAGTCAGCCAGACATTAGCTTTACGGGTGCAGGTGCGGAAGTTCCAGCCTTCCAAGTGGTGAGCGTGGTGCCTGACTTAAACGAAGGCGATATTCTCAATCATGGCAAATATGAAAATATGCGTGCCCGTATCGAAAAGGCAGCCAGTGGTCGAGGCTATTTTGATGGCTATTGGCGTATGCGGGACGTCAAAGTGACTCTGCCTGAAGACACCGCAGATATTTTAATGAAATATGAAACAGGTGAACGATATAAGCTCGATGCGGTCGAGTTTCGCATGAGTGATCCAGACAAGCCATTTCCACTGCGTAAGGAAATCTTGGAGCAATTGGTACCATTTAAAGCGGGTGATGACTATACCGAATGGCGAACCAATCTCTTGTCCAGCAACCTCATCGGTAGTCGTTATTTTAACTATACCTTAGTCAATGTGGCTAAGCCTGATCCGATTACCAAGCCATTGGAGCTTCCACCAGACCTTGCTGCACTTGAACAAGCACAGCGGGCAGAAGCATCACAGCAACAAGCCACCACACCAGAAGGTGAGGAAGTCACCAGTCAAAATGTGGTCGTTGAGGATGAGTTTGTTGGGGCAAATGCCGATGAAAATCAAAATGCAGAGTTAGCAAAAAGTCAAACAGAGGCTGAACAGCGTGCCGAGGAAACGGATAAATTAAAACAGCAAGCCCGTGAAACCAAACAAGTTCCTGTGATCGTGACTTTAAATGCGGATAAATTAAACAGTTTGGAGACAGGTTTGGGCTATGGTACCGATACTGGAGTGCGTTTGAGAACGCAATATCGTCGTGCCATCGTCAATGATCGTGGACATAGTTTTGATGCCAACTTCCAAGTCTCTGAAAATTATCAATCTTTAGATGGTCGATATAATATTCCCTATAAGCATCCACTGAATGATTATTTTAGTTTGGTTGGTGGGTATGAGCATGAAGTGAATGATGATATTGGTCAGGGTGTTGAACTCGATACCGAGTCGGCGATTGTCGGGGCAGAGCGAACCATCAAAAAGCCAATGGGCAACTGGCAACAAAATATGTCGGTGCGCTATCGTCTCGATCGGATGGAAGCCACAGGCGATATTGATGCCGATGATATTCCAGATGCCTTTCGGGTGGTCAGTGATGATCCAGAGCAAGAGTCGTTATTATTTGGCTATGAGCTGAGTCGTACCGATCAAAATAATTATGTCAACCCAACCAAAGGTTTTCGGCAATTTTATCGGGTCGAGGTGGGCTCAGAAAGTTTGTTGACTGAAACCGATATGGCGATATTGAATGCAGGCTGGCGCTTTATTTACTCATTAGGCGAAAATAATGACCATCAATTTGTTGGGCGAGGTGATTTGGGCTATATCGTGACCGATGACTTCGATCATGTACCATACAATTTGCGCTATTTTGCAGGTGGTGATCAAAGTATTCGTGGCTATGATTATGAGAGTCTCGGCCCTGAAGAAGATGATTTGCTGATTGGGGGGCAGGCTTTAGCGGTTGGCTCGATTGAATATAATTATCAATTTAAGGAAGGCTGGCGTGCTGCGGTCTTTACCGACTTTGGTAATGCTTATGATGAAAAATTTAGCAATGAAACCATGTATGGGGTTGGTGTCGGTGTGCGCTGGGCGTCACCTGTAGGACCGATTCGTATTGATGTGGCGGCTGGGGTGAGTGAAGATAGTGTACCGATTCGCTTACACTTCTTCATTGGTCCACCACTCTAATTTTACCTTTTGCACTGAATGAACAAAAAATAGGACAAAGACAAGCCCATGACTGAGCAACAGCCTGAACAGCTTCCCAACCCAGTAAAACCACGCTCGAGAACAGCACGTATCGTACGCTGGGTACTCTTTGGCGTGTTGGGGCTACTGTTATTGTTGATCGTGGCGCTGGGGATGTTTGCGAGCTCAGATCGGGGCAGTAAATGGTTGCTTGAATTCGTACTTGATCGTCAGCAAATGATTAGCTATCAATATGAAGATGGTAATCTGATCGAAGGCATTATCCTGAAAAATATTTTGGTCAAGGTCAAAGATGTTGAGGTGAAAATCGATCGGGCGGATGTGCATCTCGGTTGGCGTGCCATCGTCAAAAAAGAAATCCATCTGATGCATGCCGATGTCGATACGGTACACGTCATTAATCATGCACCGCCTACTGATAAAGAGTTTGAATTTAAAGAATTAAAATTACCTTTTGTACTGCGTCTTGATGAAGCCAATATTAAAAAATTGATCTTACAGACCACCACGACCACGGTGAATTTTTACAAAGTACAGCTCAATGAAGCGGAATGGTCGGGGACGAAAATTCAACTGGTCAATTCATCTTTCGGTATGGATTATTTGTCGGCAAAAGCGATTAATGGCTACATTCAACTCGATGGTAAATACCCGCTGAGTTTGACTGCGGATGCCACCATTCCGTCTTTAGAAAATCTCAAGATGAGCAAGTTGAAACTGGTTGCAAAAGGCGATGTGGATACACTCAAAGCTGGTTTTGCTGCTGCCAGTCCTGATGTGATCTCAGGGTATTTGGTACTGCATCCTGTGCGCAAAGATGTGCCGATGTTTGGTAAAGCCTATTGGTCAAAATATCACTGGCCAATCGCCCCTGAACAAAAGCTGTTTTCTGAGGCGGGCGAAGTCAACTTGAGCGGTGACATTAGCAAACTGAATATCAATGTCGATACTGATCTGAGTGGTGCGCAGATTCCACAAGGTTATTATCAAGCCAAAATGAATACTGACTTGAAACAGTTGAACATCGAGGATTTCGTCGGTTCATTGATGGATGGTCAAGTGGAGTTGGCAGGTGTGGTCGGCTGGCAAGATGCCATCAGTTGGGATGTCAAAGGGCGATCTACAGGGATTAATCCGAATAATGAGGTCATTCCTGAATCGATTCGTGAATTTTTACCGCCTGAAATGAGTGCGGCAATTGCATCTAAAGGCACCATGAAAGAGGCGTCGGACATTGTTGCGACCGTTGATTTTGATCGCTATGAACGCTGGGATGTACAGCTTCATCAGGATCCAGCAAAACTCAATGCCAAACAGCAAAAAGTCGCACAGCCTTGGCAAATCCAAGTGGCTTGGCAAGATATTGATCGTGAATTTCCGTATGTCGGCTGGTTAAGCAGTCAACAAGGCGATGTCGATTTGGCGCTGAGTGATCGAGGTCAAGATATTCGTTTGGCGACTGTGGTGCAAGCGCATGAATCTTCTAGTCTTCCCGCAGGGAATTATGCAGGCACATTAAACTTTGCCAATAATATTTTGACGGTCAAAGATTTTAGCCTCAAACAAGGACAGGGACAAAACCAAGGTGAATTGTCTGGTGTTGCCAAAGTCAATTTACCCACCGAAAAAACCCAACTGCGTTGGCAAGCCGACCTACTGGCTCGACAGTTTAATCCGCAAACAATAAGTGTCAGTGCGCCAGTCAATCGGCTAGATGGTTCACTCAAAGCCACAGGTTATGCCGAAGCCAATAAACAAGTGATTCAATTGCAAGGTATTGATCTGGTGGGTCAATTGCCACAAGGTAATCAAAGCCAAAGTATCGCATTGACTGGTAAATCGACAGCGGTATTGCTGATGCATGACGGCAAGTCGCAATCTGGGCTGAAAAGTTTTGCAGTGCAATATGATGGCGGACTTAATGCGCAAAACTACAGTCAAGGTCCATTGAAGCTGAATATTTCGGGCACACCAAAACTGTTGAAAATTAATCAGCTCTATCATCAAGGCGCAGCAGGTAAAGTCGATGCCAATGGCGTGGTCAATCTAGAAAATGGCATTGCTTGGGATATTCAAGCGGTGCTCGATCAGTTTAAACCGCAATACTTTGTGGCAAGTGTCAATGGCAATATCACTGGGCAACTCAAGACCACAGGTCGCTGGTCGGATCAGCAGAAACATATTTCGGTGCAGAACCTGAATCTGCGAGGTGTACTAAACAATAAGCCACTGCTTGGCAAAGGCAATCTCAGCGTCAGTCTGAGTGAAAGCAACGGCTTTGTCCCAAAACAGTTTGAAGCCAATAATCTTGTACTGAGCTACGCCAATAATATTTTGCATGCCACAGGCAATGCACAGCGCCTACAGATCAATGTCAATGCACCAAACTTAAATCAGCTGTATGCGGGGCTTGGCGGCACCGTCAAAGGCTTCTTGTCAGTGCAAAGTCAGCCGACACTGCAAGCCAAATCAAACTTGATTGCTGAAAATCTATCGTATTCGGATAAGGTCAAAGTTGAAAAAGTCACTTTGATTGGCACCTTACCGACAGGCAATACCGCATCGCAGTTGGTGTTTAATTTGCAGGGCTTAACCAGTAACAAACGCCGTATCGATCAGATCAAAGCAGAGTTGATCGGCACACGTCAAGCGCATCTATTAAAGCTCGATGGGCATAATGCCAAGTCGAAATTTTATCTACAAATGGCAGGCGGATTTAACGCACAGAACGATTGGTTAGGACAGCTGCAAAAAGGAGATTTTGATTCGCAGCGAGTACGTCTGACGCAAAATCAAAATGCAGCGATTATCTATCGCCAAGCCAAAGGGCAGTTGACTATGACCGCGCATTGTTGGACCAGTCAAGGGCGTCAGCAAAGTCAGATTTGCTTAGACCAGCCGATGATTGCCAGCAAAACCCAGGGTGTGGTGTCTGCGAAGATGCAAAACCTTGAATTAGCTGATTTCCAAGCCTTTATGCCATCAGGTTTGGCGCTCGATGGACAGCTCAATGGCTATACCCATGTGTCATGGCGTGCTGGTCAGCCGATGGATGTCGATGCACAGCTCGTGACACGCAAAGGGCATATTGGTCTGTCGAATGAAGAAGGCATTCCACCGACCTCGATTGACTATAATGAAGTGCGCTTAACGGCGAAAACGCAAGCAGACGGTTTTGCCTTGAAGCTCAATGCCGATTCGCCGTTGTTGGGTACTGGTTATGTTGATGTCGTGATTGGTACGCAGGCACAAAACAAAACTTTATCTGGGCAAATTGCTTTAGATCAGATCAAGCTCAATCTATTTAAGCCGTTTATCTCGGATGTACGTGAGCTAGATGGCACATTATCGGCAGCAGGTCGTTTGTCTGGGACACTACAACAGCCAAACTTCAATGGTGAAGTGCGCTTAAAAGATGGCAAGATTGCCATGATTAGCGTGCCATTGAATTTACAAAATATTCAGTTGGCATCGTCGATTCGAGGCACTGAAGCCACTATCAAAGGTGCATTTAATGCAGGCAAAGGAGTCGGTAAAATCACTGGTAATGCGACTTGGGCAGGTTCGCCACGGATTCAACTGAATCTGGCAGGACAAGAGTTATTGGTTGCACAGCCACCGACGGTCAGTGCTGCGGTCACACCAAACATTGATGTCGATATTCAACCTGTGCGCCGTTACCTCAAAGTCACGGGTGATGTGAAAATTCCACGTGCGATTATCACCATGCCAGAAAGTAGTCCTGATGTGATCGGGGTATCTGATGATGTGCGTATTGTGCGTAGCGGTGAAGATCAATTGGCGATCTTGAAAGCTTCTCGTCCTTGGCGCATCGATGCGGATATTGATGTGCGATTGGGCGATGGTGTGATTTTCCGTGGCTTCAACAGTACTATTCCGTTGGTTGGTGGAATCAACTTGCGTCAACGTGGCACACAGATTGCGCTACAAGCCAACGGTGCGATCGGTGTGAGTCGTCAAGTGACCATCGAAGCCTATGGACAACGTCTGGATTTGACTCGGGCGATTGCACGTTTTGGTGGTGAATTATCTAATCCAGGTCTGGACATTGACGCCAGCAAAGACATTCAAACCAGTACCATTGGTGTGCGAATTACAGGACAAGCCAACAATCCAAACATTCAGATCTATAATGATGCGGGCTTGAGCGAGCAAGAAGCCTTGAATGCGCTGTTAACAGGCAGTATCAGTTCAGGTTCAAGCTCGGTGAATAATACCGAGGGCTTTAAGTCAGATGTCAACAATACCCTTGCCGCAGCAGGGATCAGTATGGGGCTAGGAGGCACTCGTGCTTTGACCAATCAGATTGGGCGCAGTTTTGGTCTGAGTGGTTTGGCGCTGGATGCGCAAGGCACCAGCGATGATACCCAAGTCAGTGTCACAGGTTATATTACGCCTGATCTGTATCTACGCTATGGCGTCGGGATATTTAACGCAGTGAATACCTTGACCATGCGTTATCAGATGAATCGCCGTGTCTATGTCGAGGCCTCGTCTTCAGTGGAGCGAGCGATCGATGTATTCTACAACTGGAAGTTCTAGTCAAAAGCATGCTGGATAACAATAACTCGTCAGTGATCTGGCGAGTTGTTTTTTTACGTGCTGATGAGATTTTGCGGATCTGAATGAGTAAAATTTTTCAATGGATCATTTTCCCGACTCAAAACACAACGCCCCAAAACACAATTTGATACAAGCTATCGCTAAAGGTCTTAATTCTTTTTTTGTCGTATTTTGGCAAAATAAATGGCCGCAAATTCGTTAAAATTTGCCAGCAAAAAATGCCCATGATCACGAATAGGTGAGTTTGATAAGTGGTATTTTTCTAAAAAATAATCGTCATCAAGCTATGCACACAGTGATTGCATTAACTTTTGAAGTCAAATTTAGTACAATTTGTCCGTCCGTATTATTTGCAAGGACGCCCTCAGGCAACTGCAACGCAAATAATTTTTTTAAGAAGAGGAATAACACCGTGCTAGAAGCTTACCGCCAACACGTAGAAGAACGTGCCGCACTCGGAATCCCACCGAAGCCGCTTGACGATGCTCAAACAGCTGAATTGGTTGAATTGTTAAAAAATCCACCAGCGGGTGAAGAAGAGTATATCGTTGATTTGCTTGAAAACCGTGTGCCAGCAGGTGTTGACCAAGCCGCTTATGTCAAAGCTGCGTTCTTGGCTGCGCTTGCAAAAGGCGAAGCAACTTCTCCGCTGATCGATAAAAAGCGTGCAGTATATCTACTTGGCACGATGCTTGGTGGTTATAACGTAGCACCTTTGGTTGAGCTTTTGGATGATGCTGAGCTTGCAGAACTTGCAGCTGAAGCATTGAAAAAGACTTTGCTTGTATTTGATGCGTTCCATGACGTTGCTGATAAAGCCAAAGCAGGTAATGCCAATGCAAAAGCCGTTGTTCAATCTTGGGCTGATGCTGAATGGTTCACAGGTCGTGAAGACGTTGCTGATGAAATTACATTCACAGTATTCAAAGTGACTGGCGAAACCAACACCGATGACTTGTCACCAGCGCAAGACGCTTGGAGCCGTCCTGATATTCCACTACATGCCAATGCAATGTTGAAAAACGAGCGTGACGGCATCAATCCTGAACAACCAGGTGAAGTCGGTCCACTCAATCAAATCAAAGAATTGATTGCTAAAGGTAATCCAGTTGCTTACGTCGGTGACGTGGTTGGTACGGGTTCATCACGTAAATCTGCAACCAACTCTGTACTGTGGTTCTTCGGTGATGACATCCCACACATTCCAAACAAAAAAGATGGTGGTTTGTGTCTAGGTGGTAAGATTGCACCGATTTTCTTCAACACGATGGAAGATGCAGGTGCATTGCCAATCGAGATTGATGTCAATGACATGAACATGGGTGATGAAATTACCCTAAAAATTAACAAAGAAACAGCGGTTGTGACTGCATTTAAAAACGGTGCGCAAATCGCTGAGTCACCACTCAAAACCCCTGTACTTCTTGATGAAGTGCGTGCTGGTGGTCGTATCAACTTGATCATCGGTCGTGGTTTGACCAACAAAGCTCGTGAAGCATTGGGTCTTGAGCCATCAACATTGTTCCGTACGCCAGTTCAACCATCTGACTCTGGCAAAGGCTTCTCTCTCGCTCAGAAAATGGTTGGTCGTGCATGTGGTCTTCCAGAAGGTCAAGGCGTACGCCCAGGCACTTACTGTGAACCAAAAATGACGACTGTGGGCTCGCAAGATACCACTGGTCCAATGACACGTGACGAATTGAAAGATTTGGCGTGCTTAGGCTTCTCAGCGGATCTTGTCATGCAATCTTTCTGTCACACTGCTGCGTATCCAAAGCCAGTTGACGTAGAAATGCAACACAGTTTGCCTGACTTCATCATGAACCGTGGCGGTGTATCGCTACGTCCAGGTGACGGTATTATTCACTCTTGGTTAAACCGTATGTTGTTGCCTGATACCGTCGGTACTGGCGGTGACTCACATACACGTTTCCCAATCGGTATTTCTTTCCCTGCGGGTTCTGGTCTAGTTGCGTTTGCTGCGGCGACTGGTGTGATGCCACTCGATATGCCTGAATCAGTATTGGTGAAATTCAAAGGTAAAATGCAACCGGGGATTACGCTACGTGACCTCGTGCATGCGATTCCTTACTATGCGATCAAAGAAGGCGACTTGACTGTAGAGAAGAAAGGTAAGAAAAACATCTTCTCTGGTCGTATCCTTGAGATCGACTTGACTGAAATGGAAACAGACTTGACTGCTGAACAAGCATTCGAATTGTCTGATGCCTCTGCTGAGCGTTCTGCTGCTGGCTGTGCGATCACATTGTCAGAAGAGAAAGTTGCTGAATATCTACGTTCAAACATTACCATGCTCAAGTGGATGATTTCACAAGGTTATGGCGATGCACGTACTATGGCACGTCGTATCGAAAACATGGAAAAATGGTTGGCAAACCCAGAGTTGCTTCAAGCTGATGCAGACGCTGAATACACCAAAGTCTATGAAATCGACCTTGCCGACATCAAAGAACCAGTGCTTTGCTGCCCGAACGATCCAGATGATGCAAAATTGCTTTCTGAAGTTCAAGGCGACAAGATTGATGAAGTATTCATCGGTTCTTGTATGACTAACATTGGTCACTTCCGTGCAGCGGGTAAATTACTTGAGAAAGTGCCTGCTGGCTCACTCGCTACGCAATTGTGGATCGCTCCGCCAACACGTATGGACGAAGCACAGTTGATGGAAGAAGGTTTCTTCAATACTTATGGTAAAGCGGGCGCGCGTACCGAAATGCCAGGTTGTTCACTGTGTATGGGTAACCAAGCACGTGTGAAACCAGGTGCGACGGTTGTTTCGACTTCAACGCGTAACTTCCCGAACCGTCTAGGTCAAGGTGCGAATGTATATCTAGCATCTGCTGAGCTTGCATCAGTGGCTGCGGTATTGGGTAAACTACCTACACCTGAAGAATACAAGCAATATGCGTCGCAAATCGACAGCATGGCGGGTGACATCTACAAGTATCTTAACTTTGATCAGATGGCTGACTACACTAAAGCCGCTGACACTGTAGATACCAAGAAAATTCAAGCAGCTCAATTGACTTGATCTATTGAAAAGTAGATTAAAGTGAGTAAAGATAAGGGCTGATAATTCAGCCCTTATTTTTGGACTAAATAAAATGGTAGATGAACATTTCAATACTTCTCTGCAAGAAGAAAATATCAAAAAATCATTACAGGTTAAATATGAGAAAACAATTAATGATATAGAAAGATTACTTATTCTAAATAATAACTCTATAGATGATATGCAATATTTTGTTCCAGCTGGACTTTTAATAATAACAAAATCATCTATAGCTAATTTCTTGCCACTTAAAGCAGATAAAGATGGTTTGTTTAATTGGCGGGACTTGAAAAAAACATCATCAAACCCTCGACTAGCTGGTTATTTTGATGTTTTTAATTTTTATTTGCTTGCTAATCAATACTTCAGGCGAGGCTACTCTTTATATAATAATTATGCACCTCATTTTATTGAAGAGTTTTATAAACTTGATAAAAAAAATTTAGATGCATATTTGAGTGTTGATGAGAATGTGATAAAAATAGATGAGCCATCTTTGTATTGTGAATTTGATAGGTGGTTTGGTGCTCCGTTTAATAAGAATATTTCATTGATTTCGGACGGTATAGTTAAACTTAAACCACCTGATATTTTTGATGGAAATTCTATGTTGTTCAATAATAATTATTCTCTTGATGTGAAATGGTCTACTAAAGATAATATTAAAACATTTCAACTCCTTGAGTTTAAGGATGAAAGTGTTAAGGTTTATGAAAATGGTAATACAATATACCCAGTAAGATATATTCATGCTGAATTTGATTTGAATAGAAAAATATTTAAGCATTTTGATGGAGCAATACACTTTTATGAAGAAAATCATTATTTTGAGAAAAGAGATAAAGATATCAATTTTGATTTGAAAAGCTTTTCAGGAAGTAAGCCTACTTCAAAAAAACTATTTAAGATAAATGGTGAGATTGCTGTCGATGATTGGTCAAATCTAACTACCCATTTTCTACATGGAAACCCTTTAATCTATGAGTATTTTACAGGGGAGTATCCGCAATATATTAAGCGAATTTTAGATTTGGATTAGGGTTTACAAATGAAAAAGCCCTGCATTAGCAGGGCTAGTCGTATACGAATCAAGCCGTATACTGTATGAGGCTCATCTCAAACTGTGCGTATTAAAACATAGCTCACTTTAATAATCTATCGTTTAAAATCAAGCTCTTTAAAAATCAAGCTCGGCATGCTGATGATTACGAGTTTCCGTCTGTATGGTCACATGCTCAATACCGATGGCTTGCAGAGATTGCTCAACCTCATGGAGTAGACTTTGTACGTTTTGCATGGTCATCTGATCATCGACCACGATATGACAGCTCAAGATATAACGCTTACTCGATAAACTCCAAATATGCAGATCGTGCACATCGAGGATACGATCATTTGCCATGATCTGCGCTTGAATCTCAGCAACATTGAATCGCTCAGGTGTACCTTGCATTAGCACGTGAGTGGATTGCTTGACCACACTCCAACCGCTACGCAATACCAAAAGCGCCACCAATACACTTGCCACCGTATCCGCCCATTGCCATGCGAAGAAATAAATACACAATGCCGCAATGATCGCACCAACCGAACCGAGCAGATCACTCAGCACATGTAAAAATGCACCACGCATATTCAGATCATGTTCGGTATCACTGCCTCGAAACATCATCCACGCAACAATGATATTAATCAGTAAGCCCAAAGTGGCAATGATCAGCATGCCTTGCACATGAATGTCTTCAGGTGTTTGTAGACGAAGAATTGCCTCGACAAAAATATAAATCGAAATCGCCACAAGGGTAATGCCGTTGATGGCAGCGGCTAAGATTTCAAAGCGTTGATAGCCAAAACTTTTACGAGCATTACTTGCTTTTTCACCGAGAAAAACCGCAAAGAGAGCAATACCCAGTGCCACAGAATCACTGAGCATATGTCCTGCATCAGAGATCAGCGCCAAGCTATTAGTCATATAGCCACCGACAAACTCTGCCACCATAAATATGGTGATCAGGATAAAACTGATGGTCAGGATTTTTTTATTATTGGGGATATGGCTATGGTCGTGGTTATGCTTATGATCGTGCTGATCAGTTGCATGGTCGTGTGAATGTTGATGTGAAGAATTAGACATTTTTAATGCAGATATTATCAAACGATTAACTTTGAGCTTAACCATTCACGCCTTGAAGTTCAAGTGCTGTAGATCATTTATACACAACTAATTATTCCGACTCAATGGTTGATTGATTTGACTATATGTTCAAATATTTTTAGATAGATTTGCTTGCGCAGTATCGCCTAAATTACTATCATCTGCACCTGCAAACTTTAATGATCATTAGGTGGAAAGGCGTTGCCGAACTTTTTGCAAGACTGTCTGATTTATCGTGACGACGATGTGATGGTCATCAACAAGCCTGCAGGTCTACTCAGTGTGCCAGGAAAAGGCGAAGCGCTCACTGACAGTGTACAGACACGCCTTTTACAAGAAGAACCAAAAACACTCCTCGTTCATCGTCTTGATCGAGATACTTCGGGCATTTTAGTCTTTGCTTTAAATAAAGCAGCACAGCGTCATATCTCCATTCAATTCCAACAGCGTCAAACGGAAAAAAAATATCACGCCATTGTCGAAGGGCATTTGAGCGTACATTTTGACGATTTTGCCGAGATCAATGTGCCTGTGCGTTATGACGAAGCGCATCCACCGTTGCATATCGCCGATGAATCGCATTCTAAATCTGCGCAAAGTTATTATCAAATTATCGAAAATTTTTATATTCAGGATGTGCCTGTGAGTCGGATTGTCTTAAAACCGATTACAGGACGTTCGCACCAATTACGTGTACACACTCAATATATCGGTCATCCGATAGTTGGCGATACGCTATATGCCACAACACAAGGGCAATCGCTTGCTAAGCGCCTTTGTTTGCATGCGGCGGAGCTAAGTTTTGTACATCCTGTTACAGGGCAAACATTGAACTTTGTTTGCCAAACTCCATTTTAGACTTTTATGATGGTTTTCTAATCGGTTAAAATGCAAACAAAATAGTAATCTGTCATGATCAAGGGTGAATGGGAATTTTCAAAAAGCATGGACTGCATTGTCATACTTTTTGCTTATTCATTCTTGAACATATGAGATGGATTGGTTTGAAATTTAATTCGATAAAATGCATTCAACTTTTTGATTAAGGTGAAAAACTTGCAACAATTTGCGATCGGACAACGTTGGCTTTCAGATACGGAATCAGAGCTTGGACTGGGCGTACTCATTGATGTCGATGAGCGAGCAATCAGTATTCTGTTCCCAAAAAGTGATGAAACACGGGTCTATGCACGAAGCAATGCACCTTTATCACGCATTGTGTTCAATGTTGGCGATATGATTTCCGATCAAGAAGGACTCGAATGGCAAGTGCTGTCTGTGGAAGATCGTGGTGGTGTGATGAAGTATCATGCCAAACGCATAGATGCGCAGGGCGATGAAGTCATCAAAGACCTCAATGAAACCCGTCTGGGTGCGCATATTCAGTTGTCAAAACCCTTAGAGCGCATGCTTGCCAGTCAGGTCGATTATAAAGAATGGTACGATTTGCGTATTCAAGCCTTGATGATGCAAGCCACCATGAAACGTAGTCCACTGCGTGGTTTACTCGGTGCACGTGTCGGCTTGATTCCGCATCAGCTGTATATTGCCAACGAAGTCGGGACTCGACTTGCGCCACGTGTGTTGCTTGCCGATGAAGTCGGCTTGGGTAAAACCATTGAAGCGGGTTTGATCATTCATCAACAACTGAAAACTGGTCGCAGTGAACGTGTGCTGATTTTGGTACCTGACTCGTTGCAATATCAATGGATGATTGAAATGCGTCGTCGTTTCAATTTGCCATTTTCGATTTTTGACCTGACTCGTACTGCGTCTATCAAAGAACACGATCCTGAGCTGAATCCATTTAGCACCGAACAACGCATTATTGCCAGTATCGACTTGATGCTCGATCACCCTGATTTGCATGAACAAGCCATTGAAGCAGGTTTTGATTTGCTCGTGGTCGATGAAGCGCATCACTTGATTTGGTCAGAGCAAGAAGGCGGTAATGATCGTTATGATTTGGTTGAAGATTTCGCCAATAAAACTGCGGGTGTACTGCTACTTACCGCAACACCAGAACAGCTTGGCGTAGAAAGTCATTTTGCTCGTTTACGTTTGCTTGATCCACAGCGTTTTAACGATCTTGATCGCTTCTTGGCAGAAGAGGAACAATATCAACAAACTGCAAAAATTGCCGAAGTATTGATGTCGGATATGCCTTTGGAAGAAGGGCAATTGGCTTCACTTGAGCAGTTACTCGGTCATCCAATCACAGATGAGCCTGAGCCACGCTATCGTGCCATTCATGAGTTGCTTGATCGTCATGGTACAGGGCGGATTTTGTTCCGTAATACCCGTGAGGCGATTCAAGGTTTTCCTGGGCGTGATTGCTTGCCTGTGCCTTTGCCACGTCCTGAAAATTGGCAGACCGAAGGCAAACTGCGTGAGCAAATGTGGCCTGAAGAATTGCAAATTGACGGCGCATGGATGGAACATGATCCACGTGTGTCATGGCTGATGAATGCGCTACGCCACGAGTTAAAGCATAAAAAGGTCTTATTGATTGCTCGTAGTGGTCCAGTGGTCGAATCGCTCGAAAGCGCACTGCGTATCCATGCAGGCATTCGCACCGCAATGTTCCATGAAGGTATGAGCTTACTTGAACGTGACCAAGCGGCGGCGTACTTTGCCGAAGACAGCTACGGCGCACAGATTTTACTTTGTTCAGAAATTGGCTCGGAAGGACGAAATTTCCAATTTGCCAGTGATTTGGTGCTGTTTGATTTGCCTGCCAATCCTGATGTGCTGGAACAGCGTATTGGTCGTCTTGATCGTATCGGTCAGGAAAATCGTATTCAAATCCATGTGCCCTATATCGAAGGTACAGCGCAAGAGCGTATGTTCCGTTGGTATAACGAAGGGCTGAATATTTTTAGTCAGATTTCACCGACGGCGCAGACTTTGCAAGAAAACTTTATCGTTGAGCTGAAAGACTGTTTGCTTAGCGATACGCCAGACTTTGAACCACTGCTTGAACAAGTCAATGAACAGCGCATGCAACTCGAAGCAGCGATGCAAGAAGGGCGAGATCGTCTACTCGAATATAACTCGTGCCGTCCACAAGTCGCACGCCGTATCGTCAAAGCACTTGAAGATTATGAAGATAATTCGCTTGTGCCAGATTTTATCAAACGCTTTATGTCGGCGACCAATATCGACTTCGATGAGCAAAGTAACGGCACAGTGATCATTCGCCCGACTGATCAAATGCAAGTACAAGGTTTGCAACTCGAAGAAGACGGCATGACTGTGACCTTCTACCGTGATCAAGCGCAGACGCGTGAAGATA
This sequence comes from Acinetobacter marinus, assembly GCF_900096915.1. GTDB lineage: Bacteria > Pseudomonadota > Gammaproteobacteria > Pseudomonadales > Moraxellaceae > Acinetobacter > Acinetobacter marinus. The sequence goes on along the minus strand of NZ_FMYK01000001.1, from coordinate 507,093 downwards.
GTCAGTTCTTAACACTTGAGCATCCTTTTGTAGAAAGTGTCATGGAGCTGATTAATACCCAATCTTTTGGTAGTACCAACGTCGCTTTACTGAAAAGTAGTGCGATCAAAGCAGGCACCATGTTGGTTGAGCTGTGGTTTAAAGTCGATGTGATTGCACCGAAAGTGCTGAATCTTGGCGCAAGTTTGCCAAAACAATTGATTCGTGTGTTATTGACTGAGAACGGTCAAGACCTGTCGGAGAAAATCGCATCGCATATTTTACAGCCATATACGCAACATCTTGATGGCAATAATGCCCGCCAAGTGATCAAAGCTCGCCGTGAAGTGATTGAAGCACGTTATGCGCAGGCACTGGATATGGTCAAAGCGCAATTGCCACAGATTCAAGAAGGTGCACAGCAACATTATGAAAAGCGTTGGCAAAAAGAAATTGACCGTTTGAACTATCTCAAACAACACAATCCAAGCATCCGTCAAGATGAAGTGGATCGTTTGGTCAAGCATCAACAAGAAGGTTTGAGCTTACTGAAACAGCTCAGCATTTCTCCAGAAGCGATTCGTGTATTGGTGTCAATCAATCCATAATTGGCTAGAGTCGTGACTGACAAATGACTAAAAACGCATTCTTTAAGAGTGCGTTTTTTTATGGCGGATAGGCTGTGCAGCGTTTTATACTTTTAAAGCATCGACCAACAGACGAAAGACGTGGGACGACTCACGACGACTTGGGTAGTACATATAATACGGCGAATAATGCATATTCCAATTGTTCAAGATGGTGACCAGCGTACCTTGCGAGAGCTCATCTTCGACCATGACTTTGGGTAGCCAAACGATACCATGACCTTGCACACCTGCTTTTAAAATGAGTCTAGCATGACTGACAACGAGACGACATTCTAGATTGAGCGTGATGACCTGATCATGGTTGGTGTGATCTCGAAACTCCCAAGCCTGTACACGTTCGTGGCTTGGCAGACGTAGTCCAATACATTGATGTTGATGTAAGGCTTCGGGAGTGTTCGGTGTGCCGTGCTTGGCGAGATAGTCAGGAGAGGCGAGGGTGATCATTTCAAGCGGTTCACTGACTTTGACCGAAATCATGTCCTTATGTAAATTTTCGCCAAGCCTAATCCCGATGTCGTAGCGGTCTTTGACAATATCGGCAAAACCATAATCCATGTTGAGTTCGAGCTGTACCTCAGGATAGTCATGCATAAATTGCGATAACTTTTCCCAAAGTAATACATTCAAAGTAATTTCAGTGCCGTTGATGCGCAGTTGACCCCGTGGATTGTCACGAAATGAATTGAGATTATTGAGCTTTTGTTCGATGCTTGTGAGCAGGGGTTCAATGTCATTAAAAAGTTGCTCGCCCTCTTGGGTCAATGACACACTGCGTGTGGTGCGATGCAGTAGCTTCATATCAAGGCGCTGTTCCAGCATTTTGATGGTATAGCTGAGTGCGGATTGAGACACACCCATTTGTCCTGCGGCTTTGGTAAAACTGCCAGAACGGGCAACAATCAAGAAGGCTTTTAAATCATCTAAATTTTCTGACATATCGCCTCTGTTGTGGACTTTGAATGATCTATTTTATGGATGAAATTCCATTAATAAAAAGTTATTAATCAAATTATCGTATAAGTGTAATCGAAATTTGCGGTCTAGTTGTACGTTTTTGATCCAGTTATAGTGTTTCTGTGATTTAGGACAACAAATGAATAGGTGAAACTGATGCAAACGATCAAATTAAATAATGGTGTTGACATGCCTGTTGCTGGTTTTGGCGTATTTCAAATGCAAGATGCCAAAGAGTGTGAACAAGCGGTTCTGCATGTGATAGATGTAGGTTATCGCTTAATCGATACCGCAGCATCCTACCAAAACGAAACGGAAGTCGGCAATGCAATTCGTCAAAGTCATATCGCTCGTGATGAGTTATTTATTACCACCAAATTGTGGTTGCAAGATACCAGTTATGAAGGCGCAAAAGCGCAGTTCGAGCGCTCACTGAATCGCTTGCAAATGGATTATGTTGATTTGTACTTGATTCATCAACCGATCGGTGATGTGCATGGTGCGTGGCGTGCGATGGAGGAGCTACACGCTGAAGGGAAAATCCGTGCGATCGGTGTGAGTAATTTTCATCCAGACCGTTTAGCGGATTTAATCGCTTTTAACAACGTCGTGCCTGCGGTCAATCAAGTCGAAGTCAATCCATTTCAACAACAGCTTCACGCCGTACCGTGGATGCAAGCGCATAATATTCAGCCTGAAGCGTGGGCGCCGTTTGCCGAAGGACGCAACAATTTATTTAGCCATCCTGTACTGCAAAAAATTGCCGATCAATATGGCAAATCAATTGGTCAGGTGGTCTTGCGCTGGTTATTACAACACAATGTGGTGTCGCTGGCGAAATCGGTACGCCAAGAACGTCTACAAGAAAATATTGATATTTTTGATTTTGAATTATCTGCACAGGACATCCAGCAGATCACCGCACTAGATACGGCAACCAGTTCATTCTTTTCGCATCGTGATCCAGCCATGATTGAGTGGTTGGCTCGTCGTAAGCTCGATGTTTAATCATTCTCGATAACTACCAAAAAAGTAAAAATAATCATGAGTATTTTAAAACCAATTTTATTATCAGCATCATTAGCAAGCTCTGGTGTAGCATTTGCCGATGCCTCCAAAGCCAACCCGTTTGGTTTGGTCTACGGCGGTGCACTCACAGAAAATGTCAACGGACAGGTCAATATCCATCCAGTGCATTACAAGCTCAATGGCTTGGAAATCGCAGCCAATGTCTACACGCCAGCTAACTATGATGCCAGTCGCCAAGATCAGAAAAAATATCCAGCAATTGTCGTCGCTCATCCCAATGGGGGTGTTAAAGAGCAAGTGGCAGGACTGTATGCCCAACATTTAGCGGAGCAAGGTTACATTGCCATCACCGCTGATGCAGCCTATCAAGGTGCAAGTGGCGGTCAACCTCGTGTCGTGGATAAACCAAGCAATCGTATCGAAGATATTCATGGTATGGCGGACTTTATCACTCAATATGCTGGGGTGGATCAAAATCGATTGGGACTATTAGGTATTTGCGGGGGTGGCGGTTATGCGCTCGGTGCAGCGAAAACTGACAAACGCTTTAAAGCTGTTGCAACACTCAGCATGTTTAACTCGGGACGTGTACGTCGTAATGGTTTTCAAGATTCACAGCTTGAGACAATCCAACAGCGTTTAGCAGCGGCTTCTCAAGCTCGTGGGCAAGAAGTTGCTGGCGGTGAGATTTTATATTCAGGTGATGCCAATCTGTCCGATGAAGAAATTGCTAAATTGCCCTTTGATTTATATCGCCAAGGTTATGAATATTATTGGAAAACCCATGCGCACCCAAACTCAACCTTTAAATATACCACCAGTAGTTTGCTCGACTTGATGCGCTGGGATGCCACTGATCAAATCGAGTTGATTAATCAGCCATTATTGATGGTCGCAGGGGATAAAGCAGATACGCTGTACATGACTCAAGATGCGTTTAAGCAAGCCACAGGCACACAACATAAAGCGCTGTACTTGATTCCCAAAGCGACACATATCGAAACCTATTGGAAACCTGAATATGTCGATCAGGCGATGGCGCAGTTCAAAACATTTTTTGGCAAGAACCTATAAATTTGAAAGCTCGAATGTGCAATGAATCACTATGGGAAGTTTAATATGAAAAAGCAATTTTTAATTTCTGCAATCTTCAGCTTAGTCAATGTCAGTGCGGTTGCAGATACTAAGGCAGATCAGCAGATCACACCAGCAACTCAGCACAACTTTCAAGCTGGTCCTGCAAGCAACTTCTCAGGCGCAGTCGAGTTTGCACGCCTGCCCGTGATGCCATCGCAAGGCGATGTTGCGCCTGCCATCGTCAAGTTTGAAGCAGGGACGATCAGCAATTGGCACACCCATAAATATGGTCAATATCTGATCGTGACCGAAGGCGAAGGGCGCACTCAGCAATGGGGTAAATCCATTCAGCGTATCACTAAAGGTGATGTGGTTTATTGCCCGCCGAATGTGAAGCATTGGCATGGTGCCAGTGAACACCGTGCGATGAGTCATATTGCCATCAGTCCTGTGGGCAAAGACAGTGTGACATGGTTAGAAAAAGTAGAATTACCCGAATCCGCAACTGCATCATCGGCATCGACGATGAAATCCGCACCAAGCCCAGTCACGTTGAGTAATCAGCAACTCAGTATCTTGCCGATTGCTGCATTTAGTGCACAAGGAGACTTAGAAAAATTGCGCTCCGCAATCATCAGTGGTCTAAATCGTGGCTTGACCGTGAATCAACTCAAAGAAATTTTTGCCCATCAATATGCTTATGCAGGATTTCCTAGAGCCTTAAACGGCATGTTGACTTTGCGTGATGTGCTCGATCAGCGTGCCAAGCAAGGGATTCAAGATAATCAAGGCGATGTTGCAACAGATTTACCAAGTGGAACGAATTATTATCAACTCGGCAGTCAAACACTAGGCATGTTACAAAACCGATCGTCAAATGAAGCACAAAAACCATTATTTAATAATTTTTCGCCGACGATGGATTACGCCTTAAAAGCGCATTTATTTGGCTATCTATTCAGTCGGGATAATCTGGCGCCCTTAGATCGTGAATTGGTGGTTTTAGGGACGCTTTCAGCACTTGAAGGCACCAATTCACAGCTGACCTCGCATCTACGCATTACACAAAATCTCGGTGTTAATGATGCACAAATGCAACGCATCATTCAAACCCTTGCCGATCAAGTCGATCCAGCGCTGGCTGACAATGCAAAACATGTCTATCAACAGATGCAAAATAACCAATAGGCAGGAACAGGAACATACATCATGAATCTGAATGTTAAAAATGCTGTCGTCGGCTTGAGTATGTTGACAGCGCTCGGCTTAGCAGGCTGTCAGTCTGTGGCGAAGCAAAGCTCAGCACTGACGATTGAGCGACAAGGCTACTTTTCTGCTGGTGGAACAGTCATCAAAAGTGCAGGCAACTTTGATGATCACAATTTATTTGAACCGCAAGGACAAACCTTACACGGTGATCATGCTTCAGTGTTTTACCAAATTCCGCAAAATCCTCGTAAGTATCCCTTGGTTTTTTTGCATGGTGCAGGACAGTCGGCACGGACATGGGGTACGACACCAGATGGGCGAGTAGGCTTTCAAAGTATCTTTTTAAGCAAGGGATTTCCCGTGTATCTGGTCGATCAGCCCCGCCGAGGTCAAGCAGGACAGTCAACAATAGCTGGTGAAATCACCGCACAGACCAATGATCAAGCATGGTTTAACATGTTTCGCATTGGTCGCTATCCAAACTATTTCCAAGGCGTGCAATTTCCCCAAGATCCCGAGTCACTGAATCAATATTTTCGGCAGATGACTCCGAATACAGGGGCGTTTGATGAACAAGTGATTAGTGATGCCATGAGTGAGGTGTTGAAAAAATCAGGCGATGCGGTATTGATCACTCACTCTCAAGGCGGTGGTGCAGGTTGGTGGACGGCGATCAAATCCGATCATGTCAAAGGTATCGTTGCCTATGAGCCGGGTAGTGGCTTTGTCTTTCCAAAAGATGAGATGCCTCCTGAGATGCCAAGTGCTACAGGCACCCTCAAAGCGGCGCCTGTTAGCACGGCGCAGTTTATGAAATTGACGCAAATGCCGATTGTGATTTATTACGGCGATAATATTCCGACTGAATATACAGAAAAGCATGACAATGCAGGACAAGACAACTGGCGAGTGCGCCTCAAAATGGCACAGCTTTGGGTCGATAAAATCAATGCACATGGCGGACAAGCGAGTTTGGTGCATTTGCCGAAAATCGGGGTCTATGGCAATACCCATTTCCCATTTTCTGATCTCAATAATGTCAAAATTGCCGAATTGCTCAGTCTATGGTTAAAGCAACATCAGCTCGATTAAATGGAGCCTAAAACATGCAAATTGCACTGAAATATTATGTTTTAATGTGCATCACATTGTTGCTCAGTGCTTGTGTCGATAGTAAACATCGCGCACAAGCCAATGAGCAAGATATGCAAGCTACTGATTCTCATGTAGAAGGCAAGGTATTAATTGTTTACCTGACCCGCACCAAAAATACTGAAGCACTGGCGAAGATGATTCAGCAACGTGTGGGCGGTGAACTGCGTGCGCTGACGATGCAAAACCCGTATCCACAAGATTACCAAGCTATTGTTGATCAAGTCGATGCTGAAAATCGCCGAGGCTATCTGCCTGCACTGACGACACCAATCGATGATGTTGAGCAGTTTGATCTGATTTTTGTTGGATTCCCAACTTGGGACATGCAACTGCCACCGCCTGTGAAAAGTTTTTTAAATCAGGCGAATTTGTCAGGGAAAATAGTCGTTCCTTTCAATAATCATGCAGGCTATGGCTTGGGGCAGAGCATGCAACAGTTTCGTCAATATTGTAAGGATTGTAAGATTGCCAATGTGCTCTCCTTGCAAGGCGGGATTGAACGTGATGGGATTTTATTCGTAATGAAAGCAAGCAAAGCCGAGCAAGCACAAGCACAAATTGACCAATGGCTCAAGCAGTTGGCAGAAACCCAGCCACAGCTTGCCACGATTCTGAGTGATCAATAAAGCAAAGACTTATTGATCAAATCCATTGTTTTTAAACTTTGAAAGTTAGTCATTGAGCTAGCTTTTACTGATTTACCAAACCTTTACCGATTTAGCAAACCTATAGTGATTTACCCAATCTATAGTCATTTATCAAAGAGCATTATTATGTCATCTCAACCCATTGCCAGCCAAACGCCAAGTAAAGTCCTACAAACCAGTAGTTGGCTTTTCATGGCGATTTTAGGTGCGCTGATGGCATTTACCTCGCTGTCTACCGACATTTATCTCCCTGCTATGCCTCAGATGGAAAAGGATTTACAGGGCAATGTCGAGCTGACTATTACAGGATTTTTGGCGGGCTTTTCGGTAGCTCAGTTGATCTGGGGGCCGATCAGCGATCGTATCGGACGAAAAATCCCACTCTATATCGGCATGGTGATCTTTGTGATCGGTTCGGTGGGCTGTGTCTATTCGCAATCCATTGAGCAGATTGTATTTTGGCGGGTGATTCAAGCATTTGGTGCGTGTACGGCTCCGATGTTGGCTCGCGCCATGATTCGTGATCTGTATGCTCGAACACAAGCAGCACAAATGCTTTCGACCTTGACTATTGTTATGGCGATTGCGCCGATTGCAGGGCCATTATTGGGTGGACAAATCATCAAATTTAGCACGTGGCATTCGATTTTTTGGCTATTGGCTGTGATTGGGGTGTTGATGTTTTTGTCGCTGTTTTTCTTACCTGAAACGCATACACCCGAACGCCGTCAAAATAGTTCAATTGCTGTGGTGTTTCAGCATTATGCCCGCTTACTCAGCAATTGGCAGTTTATGCGCTATACCTTATGTGTGACTTTTTTCTATGTTGCGGCGTATACCTTTATTGTCGGTTCGCCTTATGTGTACATCACCTATTATGGGGTGGATCCGCAACATTATGGGTGGTTATTTGCGATTAATATCGTCGGTATTATGGGGCTGAGTTTTTTAAATCGAAATTTGGTCAGTCGCTTTAGTCTAGATCACTTGCTGAAATGCACCACAGCCATCGCAAGCATTTCTTTAATCATTTTATGTATTGTCTACCGTTTGCATATCGTTGGTATATACGCTGTAATTACAATGGTATTCTTTTTCTTTTCGATGAATGGCATGGTCGCCGCCAATTCTACTGCTGCGGCTTTGGATGGTGTGCCTGAGATTGCAGGCTCTGCCTCTGCACTGATCGGCTCATTGCAATATGGCAGTGGTATTATTTCATCACTACTACTTGCAGGACTGTCAGTCACTTCACCGTGGATGATGATTGCGATCATGACCGTATTTGCCTTTGCCAGTTGTGCGATGGTGTTTATTCCTCAGCGCAAAAGCAAAGCGGGTATTTGATTGAAGCATGTGACCGATGTTTGTGAATTGCGCAGATGGGTATTTATATCTCGATAAATTTTTCCGAAAAGCGCAAATACAGCGAAGAATTCTGTAAAATCGACAACTTTATACTCGCAGCTCAACACCACAGGTCGTCAAAAGGTCATCCCATGGAAATCAAAGTCAATTATCTCGACAATCTTCGCCAAGAAGCCAAGTTCGATGATTTTAGTGTGATTGCAGATCAGCCGATCCGCTACAAAGGTGACGGCTCTGCGCCAGGGCCTTTTGACTATTTCCTTGCTTCATCAGCACTTTGCGCAGCGTATTTTGTCAAAGTCTATTGTGCAGCTCGTGATATTCCGACCGATAATATTCGCCTCTCACAAAATAATATCGTCGATCCTGAAAACCGCTATAAACAAATTTTTAAAATCCAAGTGGAATTGCCTGCTGATATTTCAGATAAAGATCGTCAAGGAATTTTGCGTTCGATCGACCGCTGTACAGTGAAAAAAGTCATTCAAACTGGGCCCGAATTTATCATCGAAGAAGTGGAAAGCATTGATGCCGATGCGCAGGCACTGCTCATGCCGAGCCTGACCTCAGATAATCAGACCTTTATTGAAGGCAAAGACCTTCCGCTTGAGCAAACCATTGCCAATATGTCGAGTATTTTGGCGAATCTGGGCATGAAGATCGAGATCGCTTCATGGCGTAATATCGTACCGAATGTGTGGTCATTGCATATTCGTGATGCGCAGTCGCCGATGTGCTTTACCAATGGTAAAGGCGCAACTAAGGAAAGTGCGTTGGCATCGGCTTTAGGCGAATTTATTGAGCGTTTAAACTGTAATTTCTTCTATAACGATCAATTTTGGGGTGAAGAAATTGCCAATGCCGAGTTTGTGCATTATCCCGATGAGAAATGGTTTCAGCCGAGTAAAGATGATGCTTTACCATCTGAGATTCTCGATGAATATTGCTTAGAAATTTATGATCCTGATAGCGAACTTCGTGGATCGCATCTGTTCGATACCAACTCAGGCAATACCAAACGTGGCATTTGCTCGTTGCCATTTGTACGCAAGTCAGATGGTGAAACGGTATATTTTCCATCCAATTTGATTGAAAATTTATATCTTAGTAATGGCATGAGCGCAGGCAATACTTTAGCCGAAGCGCAAGTGCAGTGTCTTTCAGAGATTTTTGAGCGTGCAGTCAAACGTGAAATTATTGAAAATGAAATCACGCTACCTGATGTGCCACAAGATGTTTTAGACCAATATCCAAGCATTGTGGCAGGGATCAAAGGGCTTGAGGAGCAGGGCTTTCCAGTCTTGGTCAAAGATGCCTCGCTTGGTGGTCAATTCCCTGTGATGTGCGTGACTTTGATGAATCCACGCACAGGTGGCGTATTTGCTTCATTTGGTGCACATCCAAAGTTCGAGGTTGCATTAGAGCGTAGTCTGACTGAACTCTTGCAAGGACGCAGCTTTGAAGGCTTAAATGATTTACCACGTCCGACCTTTAGCACGAATGCAGTGACTGAGCCAAATAATTTCGTTGAGCATTTTATTGATTCTAGCGGTGTGGTGTCGTGGCGATTCTTTAGTGCAAAATCGGATTATGATTTTGTTGAATGGGATTTTACCGCCAACGGGACGCACAGCAATGCTCAAGAAGCGGAAACGCTATTTGCGATTCTCGAAGACATGGGCAAAGAGTCCTATATGGCAGTCTATGAACATCTTGGCGCAACGGCGTGTCGCATCATCGTGCCTGATTATTCCGAAGTGTATTTGGTTGAAGATTTGATTTGGGACAATACCAATAAAGCCTTGGCTTTCCGTGAAGATATTCTCAATCTGCATCGCCTAAATGATGAACAGTTGCAAGCGCTGGTTGAGCGTTTGGAAGACGTCGAAGTCGATGATTATACTGATATTACCACCTTGATCGGGATTGAATTTGATGACAATACGGTGTGGGGTCAGCTTACCATTCTTGAGTTAAAGCTGTTGATTTATCTCGCATTAGAAGAATTTGAAGAAGCCAAAGAATTGGTCGAAACCTTCTTGCAATACAACACCAACACCGTCGAGCGTGGTTTGTTCTATCAATGTTTGGATGTGGTGCTCGAAGTCATGCTCGATGATGAGATCGATATTGCTGATTTTGAGGTGAACTTCCGCCGTATGTTTGGCGATGAGCGCATGGATGCTGTGCTTGGCTCAGTTGATGGTTCTGTGAAATTCTACGGACTGACCGAAACCAATATGCAGCTTGAGGGCTTAGATCGTCATCTGCGTTTGATCGACAGCTATAAAAAGTTGCATCAAGCCCGTGCAAAATTCGTCAGTTAATAATCGGAAGATGCAACGGAATTGATTGGCTAGCTTTCATCGGCAAGTTGCATGGCGGCATCTAAGGCTTCATGCAACCGTGCGACTGCAATCACATTTAAACCTTTAATAGATTGTTGCGGTGCATTGCCACGAGGCACGATCACCGTTTTAAAGCCATGTTTTTGCGCTTCTTTTAATCGCTCTTGACCATTCGGTACAGGGCGAATTTCCCCTGATAAGCCAACTTCCCCAAATACAGCCAAATGTTGTGGAAGTGCTTTGCCTCGTAAGCTCGATGCACAGGCGAGCAGTACGGCTAAGTCCGAACCTGTTTCGGTAATCTTTAAACCACCGACGATATTGACATACACATCTTGCCCGACCATTTGCACACCGCCATGACGATGCATCACCGCAAGGAGCATTGACAATCGGTTCTGTTCCAAACCAAGTGCCACACGACGAGGCTGTCCATGCGCATCATCGACTAAGGCTTGCACTTCAACCAACAGTGGGCGTGTGCCTTCACGGCTGACCATGACGATCGAACCCGGGATTGCTTCGTCATAGCGACTCAAGAAAATTGCCGATGGATTAGCGACTTCTTTTAAGCCTTTATCGGTCATGCCAAATACGCCAAGCTCATTGACTGCGCCAAAACGGTTTTTCACCGCACGGATCATGCGATAGCGTGAGTCGGATTGCCCCTCAAAATAAAGCACGCAATCGACCATATGCTCAAGCACACGAGGTCCTGCCAGCGAACCTTCCTTAGTCACATGACCGACGATAAATAGCGAGGTGCCAGTATGTTTGGCAAAACGGGTGAGAATCGCTGCCGACTCACGAATCTGCGATACGCCTCCCGGTGCAGATTGGATGGTTTCGGTAAATAGGGTTTGAATTGAATCGAGCACAGCCATTTGCGGGCGCTCTTGCACCAACACTTCGCAGATACGCTCCACACAAGTTTCCGCCATGACTTTCAGCGCATTCGTTGGCAAGTCTAAACGCTTAGCACGAAGTGCCACTTGCGATAAGGATTCTTCACCTGTGATATACAGCGCAGACTGTTGTCCTGCCATATAGGTCGCAGTTTGCAGGAGAATGGTGGATTTACCGATACCGGGATCACCGCCGATCAGTACTACTGAGCCAGTGACTAGACCGCCACCTAGCACCCGATCAAACTCGCCAATGCCTGTGGTGGTACGGGATTCATAGCTGACTTGTACTTGATCGAGCGTGGTGACACTGGAGTTTTGACCTGCATAACCACCAGTTTTAATGCCTGATTTGCCACGATGTGCAGTGGTGGATTCCAGCGTGGTTTCGACCAAACTGTTCCACTCGCCACAATCAGAACATTGTCCTGCCCATTTGGGGTGATCGGTACCACAATGCTCACAGCGATAGACAGTTTTGGCTTTACTCATAGGAAAAATCAGTATTTAAGGCGAATGTATTTGTGTTGATTATAAGGAGAATTGGAGAGCTTGCCAAAGTGAAAATGGCGATAGGCGTTGTATTGCGACAATCTAAGTCGTGAAGTGGATTATTCGACGTATAAAAAAACCTGCTGGACGAATCCAACAGGTTTTTATTTTTACCATCTTGAGCATTTTGGCTTAGTACAACTCACCAGCCTTACGCTTCGCCAAGAATTCTTTGGTTTGTTTCACTACGATGCCCGATAACAACAGTAGAGCGATCAAGTTTGGTGCTGCCATTAGACCGTTGAAGGTATCTGCCATCAGCCATACCAAGTCGAGTGTTGCTACAGTACCAATGAAGATGGTCGCAATGTAGATTAGACGGTAGATGATCACAAACTTTTCGCCGAAGAGGTAAGTTGCACATTTCTCACCGTAATAGCACCAACCCAGAATGGTCGAATAGGCAAAGAAGATAATACCGAAAGTCACGATCCAGCCACCAAATCCAGGCAGCAATTGATTGAAGGAGTCGGTGGTGAGTACCGCACCAGATTTTTCCATAAAGCTACTGTCATTGATCATAAATGCCATGACCAACACCAAACCTGTAATGGTACAGACGATGATGGTATCAATAAATGTACCTGTCATCGAAACTAAACCTTGACGGACAGGGTGGTCAGTTTTGGCAGCAGCAGCAGCGATTGGCGCAGAACCCATACCTGCTTCATTTGAGAATACCCCACGTGCCACACCGTAACGAATTACCGCACCAATTGCACCACCAGCCACCGCTTGACCAGTAAAGGCATCGCTAAAGATTAATTTAAATGCAGGAATGATCAAATCAGCATGCATGAAGATAATTGCCAAGCCACCAAGTACATAGATGATCGCCATAAATGGCACGATGAAAGTCGATGCTTTGGCAATAGACTTAATCCCGCCCAAGATCACCAATGCAGACAGTGCAGTAATCACCACACCAACGACCCAAGTCTGCACGCCGAAGCTGTTTTCTACAGCAAGTGCCACGGTATTGGACTGTACTGAACTGCCGATCCCGAAAGATGCTAGCGTACCGAATAGGGCAAACAGCACCGCCAACCATTTCCATTTTAGACCACGTTCGATGTAGTACATCGGACCGCCTGACATTTCGCCTTTTTCATTTTGTACACGGAATTTCACTGCCAATACACCTTCGGCATATTTGGTCGCCATACCGAATAGCGCAGTGAGCCACATCCAAAATACCGCACCAGGACCGCCGAGCGCACATGCGGTTGCAACACCTGCGATGTTACCCGTACCGATGGTTGCAGCCAATGCCGTCATTAACGCACCAAACTGCGAAATATCGCCAGAGGCACCTTTGGCACCATCATGACGTCCAAACACCTGTTTGAAAGCCAACGGTAATAAACGAATTTGTAGAAAGAGCAATCTTAAGGTGAGGTAAACGCCCGTACCGACCAACAGAATCAACATTGGCGGGCCCCAAACGAAATCACTTAAGACTTTAAAAAAACTTTGTAATTCTTCCATATGATTTTATTTTCCTCTTAAAAACAGGTTGAGCATATTGACTTATACATCCACTAGCAAGGCACATGCCAGAACTTTCTACGCATTTAAATTAAAAAAAGCTGAAATTGCTGTGAAATTATCCATTTTTGAGTTTAGGTTTGATAAATTTTGATCAATATTTAATTCAATGAATTATGTTTTATAAATGAAATGCTTAGCATTGACCACAACGCACCGAAATTGTTCATACGATTGCCTTAGTGCAGTGCTGTATTTCTGCGGGCATTTCAAGCTATACTTCCAATAATCATTATTTTTAGCGATTTACCCGATGCAAATCATCAAAATCACCTTATTTTCACTGGCTTCTGTTTTGCTTTTGTCTCATTTGACAGCCTGTGGTCAATCTGGACCACTGATGTTGCCATCTGATCCGAATATGGATAAGCGCTCGAATTATTTGTTGTATAAACAGAACCATGCTGAAAATAGTAGCACGGCTCAAGCGCAACAGACTTCATCGCAAGCTGATCATGACCAAGCCGTAGAGCAAGTCGAAGACAAAGTGTTTTTGCAAGCTGATCCAAGCCTGCCGAATGGCGCTGAATAACTGATCAACGCTGTTCTGTGAAGTGGATTTTGTGTGAAGTAGATTTTGCATCTAAAGGATTTTTAAATGAGTTTTACCCGTCAAGCTGGCGTGCTCCATGCAGAGCAGTGTTCCCTCGAAGATTTGGCAGCGCAATATGCCACACCGCTTTATGTCTATTCAAAATCGGCTTTGACCAAGCATTATCAAGATTTGGATCAGGCGTTTGATTTTATTGATCATCAGATTTGCTTTGCGGTGAAATCCAACTCCAATATTGCAGTGCTCAATGTCTTGGCAAAACTCGGTGCAGGCTTTGATATCGTCACAGGTGGCGAGTTGGCGCGTGTCTTGGCGGCTGGCGGTGATCCTGCAAAAATCGTGTTTTCAGGGTTGGGTAAATCTGAAGCGGATATTGAGAAAGCCTTAGAAGTAGGCATTGCTTGTTTTAATGTCGAATCTTATGCAGAGCTTGATCGCATTGAAAAAGTCGCTGCACGTGTGGGCAAAAAAGCACCAGTTTCATTACGTGTCAATCCTGATGTGGATGCCAATACTCATCCGTATATTTCTACAGGACTGAAAGAAAATAAATTCGGTATTCCAAGTGATAGTGTGTATGAAACTTATCAATATGCGGCGAGTTTGTCGCATTTGAATATTGTCGGTATCGACTGTCATATCGGTTCACAACTCACTGAAACACAGCCATTTGTTGATGCGCTCGATCGTGTCATTGAAATGATTGCACAACTTAAAACACTCGGGATTAATATCGAACACATTGATATTGGTGGTGGTCTAGGTGTGGTCTATAAAGATGAAACGCCACCGAGCTTTGCAGAATATGCCAATGCCATGCGCCCAAAACTCGAACAGCTTGGGCTAAAAGTCTATATGGAGCCAGGGCGCAGTATTAGTGCCAATGCAGGCGTATTGCTAACCAAAGTGGATTTACTCAAACCAACCAATCATCGTAACTTTGCCATTGTCGATGCAGCGATGAATGATTTAATTCGTCCGTCATTGTATGAAGCATGGATGAACATTGAATCCGTGACCCCAAGTCAGACGATAGAGACTAAACAATGGGACATTGTCGGTGCAATCTGTGAAACTGGTGATTTTCTCGGTAAAGATCGTGCGCTTGCTTTGCAAGAAAATGATATCTTGGCTGTGCAAGGTGCGGGAGCGTATGGCTTTGTGATGAGTTCGAATTACAATAGTCGTGGGCGTGCAGCGGAAGTGATGGTCGATGGTGAGCAGTCTTATTTAATTCGTGAGCGTGAAAGCATTGAATCATTATGGGCGAATGAACGACTTTTACCTGAGCAGTCGTCTGAACAAGTCACAGCATCTGATATTTAAACAAAGTCAAAGGAGTAATGCATGATTTTACAATACAGCAAAATGCATGGTCTAGGTAATGACTTTGTGGTGATTGACTTGGTACGTCAACGTGCTTATTTGGACACCGTGACGATTCAGCGCATGGCAGATCGTCATTTTGGGATTGGTTTTGATCAATTATTGATTGTTGAGCCACCAGAAGACCCGACAGCGGATTTTAAATATCGTATTTTTAATAGTGATGGCTCGGAAGTTGAGCAATGTGGTAACGGCGTGCGCTGTTTTGCCCGTTTTGTTTATGAACAGCAACTGACCTATAAAACCAAAATCCGTGTGCAAACCAAATCAGGCATTGTCGAGCCTGAGCTTGGTGCCAATGGTTGGGTGCGCGTCAATATGGGACAGCCAAAATTTTTGCCTGAACAAATCCCATTCCAAGCAGAAAAAGCTGAAGAATTATATTCACTCCAACTCAAAGATGCTGAGATCAGCATTGATGTAGTAAATATGGGCAATCCGCATGCAGTGACTTTGGTCGATGACGTGTTGACTGCTAATGTCGCAACGATTGGTCCTCAGGTTGAGGCGCATGAGCGTTTCCCTGAGCGAGTCAATGCAGGATTTTTACAAGTCATTTCACGTAATAAAGCACGTTTACGTGTCTATGAGCGTGGTGTTGGTGAAACATTGGCGTGCGGTACGGGTGCATGTGCAGCAGTGGTGAGTGGTATTCGTCGTGGCTTACTCGACAATAATGTCGATATTGAACTGGCAGGTGGCATGCTCAATATTGCATGGACTGAAGGCGAGCCTGTATGGATGACTGGACCGACGGCGACAGTCTACGAAGGGCGTTTTGATTTGCGTTATTTTCAAAGTTAAATTGTCAGGGATAACTCAGCCAAGATAAAGCTCCTGTTTTTTAGTGCCTTTGGGTTTGTGTATTTGCATTAATGCTGAACAAATTTAGCTTATAAAATACACAAATCCTGCTACACTAAATAATAGGTGTTTGATCATGTGAGGCAGGTACAGATGAATAAAAAATTTGATCCGATTGTTTCTGAGTTTGAAAGTGCAGAACATGAAGCACGATATAATGCGTGGTTTATTACTAAAGTTGAGAAAGCAAAAGCAGATACGCGTCCAAGAATACCGCATGATGAAGTTGTAGCACGCTTTAAGAAGCGTCGTGAGCAACGAGAAGCCAATGCTCATCGTTGATTGGACAGAAGATGCTTTAGAAGACTTAGACTTAATTATTCAATATATTTTTGAATTTCATCCTGTATCAGCGTATCAATTTGAAGACCATGTTTTTCAATCTGCTCAGAAATTATCTGATCATCCATATATGGGGATTGCTGGGCGAGCACTAGGAACAAGGGAATTGTTAGTCCATCCGAATTATTGGTTAACCTATGAAGTGACAGATGTTATTTCTATACTCAGTGTGATACACACAAGAAAGTTGTATCCTTAGCGCCATGCATCTTTTGTTGAACCCATAATGAATACAATTCAATCAAATCAACACAATATCAATCAATATCTTTTTGATTGGTTAGATGTTTTATCCGTTCAACAACATTCTCAAAATACCATCGAAGCCTATCACCGTGATGTGCAGAGTTTTCTGCACTATTGTCTTGAACAGCAGATTCAGATTCAAGATGTGGAATTGTCTGATCTACGGCAATATTTAAGTTATTGCGTTGAACAAAAGAACTGGTCGAATCAAAGCATGCAACGTGCTTTATCAGCGATTCGTCAGTTTATGCAATGGTTACAAAATCAAGGCGTGCATGACAATGCACAGATTCAAGATTTTAAAATCAAACGTCAACCTCGACCACTTCCAGGCATGTTATCTCCTGAAAATATTCAACAATTGCTTGATCAGCCTGTGCCAAGTACGGAGAAACAACAATGGTTGTGGGCTCGTGATAAAGCCATGCTCGAATTACTTTATTCCAGTGGTTTGCGTCTACACGAGCTAGTTGAATTAAAACTGAATGACATTGCTTGGTCAGAGCAATTGATCCGAGTGACAGGTAAGGGGAACAAAACCCGAGTGATTCCCTTTGGGCAAAAGGCAGATCAAGCATTAAAACTATGGTTGACTGTACGATTGCAAAAGCCAGTTGATCATCATTTCGTTTTTATCTCACAAAATGGTCAGCAAATCTCCGATCGTCAGGTACAAAATCGAGTCAAACAGCAGGCGCAACGTGCAGGGCTAAGTGCTGATTTGCATCCACATTTATTACGGCATTGTTTTGCTAGTCATCTGCTCTCGGCGAGTGGTGATCTACGTGCGGTGCAAGAGATGCTCGGACATAGTGATCTCAGTACCACGCAGGTCTATACGCATTTGGATTTTGAACATTTGGCGAAGATTTACGATCAATCCCATCCTAGAGCAAAAAAGACTTAACTTTCATTTTCTTTATACATTCACAGCCAATTTCAGCAGGAATATCGCCATGAATATGCAACAATTCGAACAATGTCGGAAATTGATTCAAAGCATTCTAGAAAACTATCGAGACATTATCGGCAAAGACTTTGTCGGTTATCAAAATCATTGTATTCGTATGGCAGGTTGTTGTTTGGCATTGCTTTCACAGCAAGAAAACACGATCGATGTAGATGTCATTGAAAAGATCGCTATCGCAGCTGCTTTTCATGATATTGGCATCTGGACGGCAAACACCATTGATTATCTCGAACCGAGCATTCCACCGATGATGGCGTATTTGTCAGTGCAAGATAAAGCACATTGGTCAGATGAAATTCGTGTGATGATATTAGAACATCATAAGATCACCACAACGCAGTACCCGCAATATCCATTGGTCGAGATTTTCCGCAAAGCAGATTTAGCTGACTTTTCACTTGGTTTAGTGCGTTCAGGTGTGCCGAAACAAACCATTAAATATTTAAAACAACACTTTCCAAATGCAGGATTTCATCAACGTCTGGTCGAACTGACACTCAAAAATTTGCCGAAATCACCACTGAACCCACTACCGATGATGAAGTGGTGAAAAAACTCGCATATCGTTGCTTGATAATTCGGCAAACACATATTGAGAATGTGACGCATTAGTCATGACCCAATGATCACGATTATTGAGTCATGATATGGGTAAAACTGATGAGTGAAAATTTTTGTAGTGCTCAAACTTTGTATTGATATAATTTTTTAAAACTTTGGATTTATCTACTTTACTGAAAAATATAAATAAATTCCCATTAATTGAACTGAAAATTTTTAGAAATGGACGTTGTAGTGGCAGGTTAATGATCAATTCTGAATAAATATCAGTCTTCCTGATACTTTAAAAATATGGAAATTTTGACCATTTTCTACTGAATTTCCTGTCAAATCAGTCAATTCAGCAGGTATTTTTTTACGTCTTTTTACATCAAGCGCCTTTTTGTGACTTGACCGTACTGCCCAATGCAATGCAAGATAAGGCACGATAATTTTAAGCAAAGTGGTTTGCCGTGCAAACGCACAATTGTGCAACACTTTATAAACTCTCATCTGAAAGAGCCGAGGAATTACATGAAGGCACTTGTTGCTGTAAAACGTGTGGTAGATGCCAACGTGAAAGTACGTGTTAAAGCGGACAATAGCGGTGTTGATTTGACCAATGTCAAAATGTCGATCAACCCATTCTGTGAAATCGCTGTTGAAGAAGCGGTGCGCTTAAAAGAAAAAGGCACTGTTTCTGAAATCGTTGTGGTTTCAATCGGTCCTAAAGAAGCGCAAGAACAAATTCGTTCGGCAATGGCACTTGGTGCAGACCGTGGCATCTTGGTAGAAACAACGGATGAAATCGGTGCTTTAGAAGTTGCTAAAACATTGAAAGCGGTTGTTGATGCTGAAAAACCAGAATTGATTCTTTTGGGTAAACAAGCGATTGATGACGACTCAAACCAAGTGGGTCAGATGCTTGGCGCTTTACTTGGCGCAGGTCAAGGTACTTTTGCGTCAGAAGTGAAAGTGGACGGCGGTAAAGTACAAGTGACTCGTGAAATCGACGGTGGTCTACAAACTGTTGAATTGCAACTTCCTGCAATCATCACCACTGACTTGCGTTTGAACGAACCACGTTATGCTGCATTGCCTAACATCATGAAAGCTCGTAAAAAACCGCTTGAAACTAAAACGCTTGCAGATTACGGCGTGACTGCGGGTACAAACCTGAAAACGGTTAAGGTTGAACCACCTGCAGAGCGTAAAGCTGGCGTACAAGTGAAGTCTGTTGATGAGCTTGTAGAAAAATTGAAAAACGAAGCGAAAGTCATCTAATACAGAGGGATAAAAAATCATGAGTATTTTAGTTCTTGCTGATCACAATAACGAAACACTTAACGGTGCAACTTTAAACGTTGTTGCGGCTGCACAAAAAATCGGTGGTGATATCACTGTATTGGTTGCGGGTTCTGGTGCGCAAGCGGTTGCTGATGCAGCTGCGAAAGTTGCTGGCGTAAGCAAAGTATTGCTTGCTGACAACGCAGCGTATGCCAATCAATTGGCTGAAAACGTCGCAGCTTTGGTTGCTGATGTGGCTAAAGGTGGCTACAAGTATGTTCTTGCAGCGTCTACCACAACGGGTAAAAACATTTTGCCACGTGTTGCGGCACTTCTAGATGTCAGTATGATTTCAGACATCATCGCTGTGGAATCTGCGACAACTTTCAAGCGTCCGATCTATGCAGGTAATGCGATCGCAACGGTTGAATCTTCTGAATCAATCATTGTTGGTACTGTTCGTGGTACAGCGTTTGATGCGGTTGCAGCGGAAGGTGGTTCAGCGGCTGTTGAAGCAGTTAGCGAAGCCAAAGATGCAGGTATTTCGACTTTTGTTTCTGAAGAAATCGTGAAACTTGATCGTCCAGAATTGACAGCGGCTCGTATTGTTGTCTCTGGTGGTCGTGGTGTCGGTTCTGGTGAAAACTATCACAAAGTCCTTGATCCACTCGCTGATAAACTCGGTGCAGCGCAAGGTGCATCTCGTGCAGCAGTCGATGCTGGCTTTGTACCAAACGACTTCCAAGTTGGTCAAACGGGTAAAATCGTTGCACCTGATCTCTACATGGCGATCGGTATTTCTGGTGCGATTCAGCACTTGGCAGGGATGAAAGATTCTAAAGTGATCGTTGCGATCAACAAAGATGAAGAAGCACCAATTAACAGTGTTGCAGACTATTGGTTAGTTGCAGACTTGAATACAGCAGTGCCTGAGTTGGTTTCTAAACTTTAATGTTTAACTAACTCAACGTCTGTTGTAAGAAAAACGCTCTAAGGAAACTTAGGGCGTTTTTTTATGTATATTAACGTCTTAATTTACATTGTGATTTAAACTAAGATTTATAAATTCAATATAGAATGATTAGGATGATCATAATGATATCATTTCAAGCATATTTCTTAAAACTGGCGCAATACAATCAATGGGCAAACCAACAGTTGTATGCTGTGCTGAATACTTTGGATAATTCACAGCTTCATCAACTTCAGCCGAATTTCTTTGATAGCATCATCAAAACAGCAAATCATATTTGGGTGGGAGATACGCTTTGGCTCGGACGCATAGATGGCAATCAGCCTGCAAAATATCAACTCGATAGTGTAGTTTTTCAGGATATTCAGCGTTTGACCACAGCAAGAGTACAACTTGATCAAGCGCTTATCCAATACATCCAAAATTTAACCGAACAAGATATTTTAGGAAAAGTCAGTTATTCACGTTTGGGCGAGATGTTGCAGGAAAATTTGTATGATGTCTTGGCACACATCTTTAATCATCAAACACACCACCGTGGTCAGTTGCATAGTATGGTATTTGCAATGACGGGGCAGTCTTTAGCGTTGGATATGATTTATTTTCAACGAATAAAAGCATAAAAAATGATGGGATAATTTGACCCATTTCACAAAGCTTAATCATTTTGTTATTTTGTAGCTAGGAAGTGTATAGAAATCGTATTATAGTGTGTGGCAGGCGTAACTGCCTATAGGGAAATAAAAAAGACACAAGGGTAAAGGTAATTTTCGTGATGAAAAAAGTAATACAAGGATTTGTGATTTCTTCAATTCTTGCAGTAAGTTCATTGAGTGCATTCGCAGCAAGTCCAATTGTGGGTTATTGGAAGAGTATGGATGACCGTACTGGTGAGCCACTTTCAATTGTGCAAATCGAACAGGAAAAAAATGGCACTTATTCAGGGACGATCGTGTATCGCTATGCCAATCAAGGTGGACATACTTTGACGACCTGTGCCAAATGTCCAGAACCATATAAAGATAAGCCGTTGGTTGGCTTGAAGATTTTGACTGGTTTTACCGAGCTTGCGAAAAAGCCAGGCTATTATGTCAATGGTAAAGTGGTCGATGCCAAAAGTGGCGGTGTCTACAAAGGTAAAGCCAATGTCAGCAAAAATGGTAAACGTCTCAATATGCGCGGTTATGTTGGCGTATCATTACTTGGTCGCTCAAATGTCTGGGTACGCCATGACAGCGCAAATCCTTAATTTGTTATGAGTGTATAGTTTGAGCAGTTTAGCTAGGCGTTTTCACTGAAGTCACGTTTACGTTAAATAAAAGCCAAATATTTCGATATTTGGCTTTTTTCATCATTAAAATCTAATGCAATGTTCCACGATATTTTGCAAATAATTAAACTGTTTATAGACTGCAAAAACCAACAATAAAGACCGTGATTTACTCGGTAAAATAGGCATTTTGTGCTATACTCGCAAGGTTGAAATTTAGCTCACACAAATTAATTTTAAGTGCTTATATTTAAGTCATTTTTTGCTTCAAATCTGATTTTAAAAATAGCTCAAAACTGATAGCAAGGAGATTGCATGAGCGTATCGGAAATTCGCCCGATTGCGATTGAGGATGAACTCAAAAATTCCTATCTCGATTATGCAATGAGTGTCATTGTTTCACGTGCATTACCTGATGTGCGTGATGGTTTAAAACCTGTTCACCGTCGTGTGCTGTATGCCATGCATGAGCTGGGAAATGACTATAACAAAGCCTATAAAAAATCTGCCCGTGTGGTCGGTGATGTGATCGGTAAATATCACCCGCACGGTGATACTGCTGTGTACGACACCATCGTGCGTATGGCGCAACCATTTAGCTTGCGTTATCTGTTGGTTGATGGTCAGGGGAACTTTGGTTCAGTCGATGGTGATAGTGCTGCGGCGATGCGTTATACAGAAGTGCGTATGACCAAGCTCACCCATGAGCTACTTGCCGATCTTGAAAAAGATACTGTCGATTGGGTCGATAACTACGATGGTTCTGAGCGCATTCCAGATGTGTTACCGACACGGATTCCCAACCTATTGGTGAATGGTACTACAGGGATTGCGGTGGGTATGGCGACCAACATGGCGCCACACAACCTCACCGAAGTGATCCATGCTTGTCTTGCTTATGTCGATGATGCCAATATTCCGATTGAAGGCTTGATGCAACACATTTCAGGTCCTGATTTTCCAACAGGCGGTACGATCTATGGTCGTGCAGGCATTATTGATGCATATCGTACTGGTAAAGGACGTGTGCATATTCGTGGTAAATATCATGTTGAAACCAATGATAAAAATGATCGTCAAACCATCGTATTTACCGAAATTCCGTACCAAGTCAATAAAGCAAAAGTCATTGAGCGGATTGCAGAATTAGTCAAAGAGAAAAAACTCGAAGGGATTTCCGAGCTTCGTGACGAATCTGATAAAGAAGGTATGCGGATTGCGATTGATCTTAAGCGTGGCGAAAACGCTGAAATCGTGGTCAATAATTTATTCCTAAATACCCAATTGCAAAGCTCATTTAGCATCAATATGGTCTGTCTAGATAATGGACAACCGAAGTTGATGAATCTAAAGGATATCGTTGCAGCCTTTATTCGCCATCGTCAAGAAGTCGTAACTCGCCGTACCATGTATGAGCTACGCAAGGCACGTGAACGTGGTCATATCTTAGAAGGTTTGACCGTTGCGCTTGCGAATATTGATGAGATCATCGAAACCATCAAGACTTCTGCCAATCCTGCGGAAGCTCGTGAGCGTCTACTTGCCAATGAGTGGCAAGCGGGTGGTGTGATCGCTTTGCTTGAAAAAGCAGGTTCGGTATCGGTGCGTCCAGAAGTGATTGAAGGTGAGGATCCATCTCGTCCATTTGGTTTGGATAATCTCAACTATCGACTTTCTCCTGCGCAAGTTGGCGCGATTTTAGAATTGCGTTTGCATCGCTTGACAGGTCTTGAACAAGACAAGTTGCATGCAGAATATAGCGAAATCCTCGGTCAAATTGCAGAGCTGACAGCGATTCTCAATGACTTTAACTTGCTCATGAATGTGATTCGTGAAGAGTTAAGCGCAGTATTGCAACAGTATGGTGATGAGCGTCGCACTGATATTATTGAATCTGGTGTGGACTTCTGCCGTGAAGATTTGATTCCTGAAGAGCAAGTGGTCTTGACTGTTTCCCAAACGGGTTATGCCAAGACACAACCACTTTCAGACTACGAAGCACAGCGTCGTGGCGGTCGTGGTAAATCGTCAACCAGCATGAAAGAAGACGATATTATTCACCATTTGGTAGTGACTTCGAATCATGCCACGGTACTGTTCTTTACCACACGTGGTAAGGTTTATCGTCTGAAGGCCTTTGAAGTGCCGATTGCTTCTCGTGGTGCCAAAGGTCGTCCGATGGTGAATTTGTTGCCATTAGAGGGCAATGAAAATATCACGGCGATTCTGCCAATTCGCGAGTTTGCTGAAAATCAATATATCTTTATGGCGACTGCTTCGGGTACGGTGAAACGTGTCACGCTAGAGCAATTTAGTAATATCCGTGCTAATGGTTTACGTGCGATTGAACTCAGCGATGATGATACTTTGATTGGTGTGGCGATCACTGATGGCGAACAGCAAATCATGTTGTTTAGCAACGAAGGTAAGGCGATTCGCTTTGCTGAAGGTGATGTCCGTGCGATGGGTCGTACCGCAAAAGGTGTACGTGGTATGCGAGTGAATTTCGCAGGCAGTACGCTTGATGAAGACGATGCCGATGTTGCGAATGACGATGCTGACAACAATGGCGATGATTCAGATGATGATAGCACCTCAAATAGCCGTATCGTGTCCTTAGTCGTTGTGCCTGAAACAGGTGAAGTGCTCTGTGCATGTGCCAATGGTTATGGTAAACGCACAGCGGTGGGTGAATTCCCAACCAAGAAACGTGGCGGTAAAGGTTTGATTGCGATTAAAACCAGTGAGCGTAATGGTGAATTGGTGGGTGCGGTTGCTATCGATGAGCATAAAGAGCTGTTGTTGATCTCTGACGGTGGCACGATGGTGCGTACACGTGCGCATGAAATTGCGACCACTGGACGTAATGCGCAAGGTGTTCGCTTGATTCGTCTGGGTCAAGATGAAACGCTGGTTGGTTTAGAAGCCTTAGAAGATTTGTCAGATGATGAAAACGAATTGTTAGTAGAAGCGAACAATGCAGAAGTGAATGCTGAATCTGAAACGGATTCAACGGAGCAAAGCGATACCGATCAAACGACTCCTGATGATGATAAGGAATAAAATTTCCTGATTATCACACTAAGATCACCTCGTTAAGATCACTTTCACATGATCATTAAAAGACATCTTCGGGTGTCTTTTTGCTTTGTTAGATTATTAAATGATTTCCAAATCGCATGGGTCTGCGATGCGCTTGCATCTTGCGATCGATTGGTTATGATGAAAAGAGAAGAATACGACCAAGGCAAAACTATGCTGGACTCATCAGCCGAACATCAAAACCTACAACAAGCACACCAACACATCAAATCAGAACTGTTAAAACTGGACGCATCCGCACAACATTATGAATCAATGCGTCCTGAGCCAAAGCCGATTTTGGATCATCCTGCGGCAATTTACGATCCATTAAATATTCCTGATGCCTTACTCACCTTTAATAAACAACATGACTTTGGTGATGAGATTGGTCAACATCAAAAATGGTTTGTTGATGTGTATACAGGGTGTTTGATCGTACCGATGCCCAACATCGAAACTCGGCATAAATATCTGAAATTTCATGATTTACATCATGTATTGACTGGATATTCAGTGGGGCGAATTGGGGAGGGCAAGGTCAGTGCTTGGGAGCTAGGAACAGGCTCGATGTGGCAATCGCCGTTGTTGGGTATTATGAATTTGATTGCGCTATCGACAGGATTTTTTCTTGCACCACAACAAATGTGGCACGCTTACAAACGAGGCACGCAAAGTAGACATCTGTATCGAAAGCGAGATCGGCAAAAAATTGATCAGAATCATTGGCAAAGTATTGCGGATTTAAAAGATGATTTTTTAGAAATTCGACCTGTACAGCTTTATTTCGGTGTGCGTGCTGTTGAATATGTGATTTATCTACTACTCGCAGTGCTGATACATGCCATTGTGGTGATTCCTGCATTGATTTTGCGCTTGATCGTGGATATTGGGTTGAAAAAATCATTGATAGAAATGATTCGCCCGCCAAAGCGACCTGATTTGTATTAAGCCATCTATGCGATGGATAACGCATTGGCGATCTGTAGCATGGCTGTACCGATTTTCTAAGCCATCTATGCGATGGATAACAAAGCCCTGAAGCCTTGATATTAAAAGGTTTCGTTTCTAAGCCACCTGTGCGATGGATAACAGCCTTCTAATTGTAATTCACCGCCTACATCATTTCTAAGCCATCTGTGCGATGGATAACTATCTCAAAATTCTCTATTAGTTATATTATTATTTCTAAGCCATCTATGCGATGGATAACATCAAATCGAGAACCTTTGCAAAAGAGTCCTTTTTCTAAGCCATCTATGTGATGGAGAGCGAAAAAATTTTTATACTTATTACAAGTTGTTGATTTTATTGAGTTGTTAATGAGTCGAAAAAATAAAGGGTATTTTTCATCAAATTTTAGTATAACGTGGAAGATATATCCAGCGCAGTTGATGATTTCTATGAATGCAAAATCAACGACAAATTCGCCCAAAACGAGCGCCACCAAAGAGCTCGCCGAACAAATCCTAGCGGTCGTGGCATTGATCCCGTATGGCAAGGTGGCGAGCTATGGACAGGTTGCTCGAATGGCAGGCTTACCCAAGCATGCTCGCTTGGTGGGAAAAGTTTTGGGCAATATCGATGATCGCAGTACTTTGCCGTGGTATCGTGTGGTCAATGCACAAGGCAAAATTCGTACCACGATGCTGACCGAAAAAGGGCAGAATCTGCAACAGCAATTATTATTGGCAGAGGGCGTATTGGTCAAAAATGAGAAAATTGATCTCAAAACCTATGCTTGGTAGCAAGCGCTGGTTTCGAAATCAATTGGCTTTAGAGAGAGTTGTCGGGCAAAAAGATTATGAAGCGGAGAGACAATCGGGGAGGTGAGAAAATTAAGCGATTTGATAGACATAATTTTCCCAGTACTGCGCTTTCATTGAATCACGTTCTACACGAAAACCTTGTTGATACAACTGAGATAAGAACATTGCCGCCTTGGCATGTCCTGCTTTTGCCGCAGTTTCAAGTTGTTGAATACCACTGCGGTAGTCCATTTGGGTTTGTACAGTGATAACACCTGCTGAGTACAAATGCTCAGCGTCGTCGGTAGCCTTTTTAAAGTTCATGGTTTGCTCCTTTATACTTGTAATGGCTTTGTTTCATAATATTTCAAACAGGCATTCAACCTGTTGCCGTCATTCCGACTGTTTTTGTTAAGTAGGGTGACGGTGATGTTAGATTGTCAGTCTGGCATGACAGCCTCATGACAATGTTGATTAAAAATGTGTCTAATCTAAAAAAATTACCAAAGTACAACGCAGTTTCAAAAAGTTTTTATACATCGTGAGTTAAGAAACGATTTCATGCCGTTTTCAAAATCACTTTGCTTTCAAAATCATGGCTTTTTAAATCACGATGCTTAAAATCAGGACGCTTTTATAATCACGATGCTTTAAAATCATTAGGGTAAAAAAGGAATGATTTTTAGGAGATGAAAGCAACGTAAAATCTTCATGCATTCGATAACATTGATTGAACCAATTACTATCAATAAATCAATGTGAATAAATCACTGCGTTTAGAAGTTGTCTATGGGAATTTAAAAAATTTAAAGAGTAGCAATATGACAGCTTAAAATTATACTGATATACACATTTTAAAATAAGAAAAACTTATTTGTGAACCAGTTATAGTCTTGATCAGGCAATAAGTCAAGCCATCTTCACAAAACTGTCATATAAGGACGACGACGATTCGAGTCTTTGGCAACGATATTTTGAGGGGGGGGATCGAGAAATAATCGGCGAATAATCGGTAAATCACAGGTGAAGGATTAGGCGTCAAGCGCTGTACGGGACGAAATCACTTGAGCACGGGCGATTCTATCGCTAGAATCAAAGCTATGAAAAAAAATGTAACATTATTTACGCACGTTGATTTTGCACAACTTTCAAAACAGCATCTGCTCAAGCTCACCGATTATGCACAGCATATTCTGGTGGCGATGTTGATTTTGATGATGTTGGCGTGGGGGTTGTCTAGTGCACAGCGTCCGATCAACGCACAGCAACAACAACATCTGCATGCATTAATGACGCAAGGTTTGTACCCAGATAGCAAAGAGGCGGCGCTGTATTTGTTCGAACAGGCTCGCTCAACACAGACAGCGGTGAATCAATTTCAATATTTTAAGCTACTGCGAGTCCATCACAAAGGACAACAACGCATACATTTCCAACAAGCCGTTGAAGCAGAGCAAATGCATAATTAGTTCATACCACTATTTCATCTCATTATTTCAGCAATATGATTTGCATGGTGTCGATCGTCTGATTGCTTTGGCTCGGTTTGCGTTTGTTCCACTGGCGTTATCTCAGATTGTGTTTGCTCTGTTTGTGATTGTTGAGTTTGCGACTGTATATATGGGGCGAGTTGTTTTTGGTACAACTTTTCCACTTCGCTGGTCGAAATATCCTTGCCAGCAAGCACGGTTAAGAAATGTTCAGGGTGAATGTGTTTTTGCCAAGCACGTTGCACATCTTCTGCGGTCACCGCTTCGATGGACTGCTGATATTGGCTGAGATAATCACGAGATAAGCCATAAAATCCCATGGCACCAAGCTGGCTATTGATATTGGCATTACTGCGCAATAACAGGGGAAATGCTCGGATTAGACTGCGTTTGCTTGCTTCAACTTGCGTGGGATTGAGCGGTTGATACAAAAACTTCAATAATGTTTCATAGGTAATATCAAGGCTTTGCAGTAGCTGATCACGTTGCGTGGAATATTGAACATAAAATAAACCTTGTGACTGCATACTACTCAGATTGCTCGAGGCGCTATAGGTCAGTCCACGTTTTTCTCGTAGCTCTTGCATCAATAAACTGGTAAATCCACCGCTACCTAAGATTTCATTGCCCACTTCAAGGGCGAAGCGGTCGGGGTCATCACGACGAATCCCCACTTGTCCGATCATGACATGCGCTTGGGTCGAGTTAAATGGAATACGGATAATCTGTGCTTTGCTCAGCGCTTTGGCATCAGGGAGCTTCGGTGCGGGTTCACCTGCGCTCATTTCGCCTGTGAGTAAATCAATCAACTGCTGAGCATGTTGCGTAGTGACATCGCCTGTGATGGCAATATTTAAATTCTTTGCCACCAAATATTGATTTTTAAAGGCTTGAATGTCTGCGCTCTGAATGCGTTTGAGGCTTTGTATGGTGCCTGTACTAGGCTCAGCATAGGGATGATCGCCATACACCGCACGATAAAAACGCACACTCATACTGCGTTTGGGATTTTCCTTGACTTGTTTTTGTCCGACTTGGGCATTATTTAAAATACGGTCAATACTACTTTGTGGAAATTTTGCATCTTTAAGCAGCAAAATCAATTGGTTCAGTGCAGGATCAAGACGCTTTTCATCAGAAAGCACACGAAGCCGTACCACAAACATATCCCGATAGGCTTGAGCAGAATACTCTGCACCGATACGCTCAAAACTTTGCGCAATGTCATTGGCAGTTTGGCTAGATGTACCTTCACCGAGTAATCGTGCTGTGAGATTTGCCAAGCCATTCAAACCTTTGCCGATGCTCTCATCACGTGCTGAGCCTGCGTTAAAAGTCAGCTGAATATCGACAATCGGCAACTGATGGGATTCTACCAACAGCGTTCTCACACCATTTTGACTAAATAGTTCCTGCACGTGTGGCGCTTGATAGGCGTGTTGCTGTAGATCGTGCAAACTTTGCAAATAGCTCAGTGCAGGAATGTTTTGTAGGTGTTGCGGAGCTTGATCAGCTTGTACTTCACCTGTTTCATCGTTTACTACAGATGACGTTGACGAGGTGGTTTGTCCATGTTCGATTTGGGTCAGTTCAATGTCTTTGGCAATCGCAAACTGCGGTGATAATCCACAGCTTAATAGCAGTGCGACGGCACAGATAATTTTATATTGATCGTGCTGTGCTGAAGTGCCTGCTGAATTTTTATGTATTGGCATGGTTTGCTGAAGCGCTAATTTTTTAAAGTTTGTCATCTGTGGCACACCTTAATTTTTTAAACTGTGTCCAGCCACAGGTTGACTGATCGATTGATTCTGGTCGTTGGGCTGTGCAAGCGTAGCATTCTCTTGGTTTGGAGTGCTGTTCTGCACAAAGGTAGGCTGTTGATCCAGTGGTAATAGATATAGGCTGGCAAGATTATCGTGATTAAAATACTGAGTCACCACTTGCTGGAGATCCTCGGCTTTGATGGCATCGTATTTTTGATAGAGTGTACTGATGGTTTTGGCATCGATATTATTGGCTTGCATTTTGCCGATCAGTTCCGCTTGTCCTTGCAAAGTGTCTTGCGCATAAACGATTTCTGAGAGGGTGGAGGACTGTACACGCAGTAGCTCATCGGGTTGAATCCATGTGGTTTTGAGTTGATCGATCAGCGTGGTGATGGCTTGCTCAGCCTGCTCGAGTGTGACCCCTTCGGCAGGAATGGCGGTGATGCTAAAGAGGGTATCGCCACGATTAAGCATTTCATAGTTGGCGCTGGCGGTGGTGAGGATTTTTTGTTTGCGCACCAGTTCATTCTCAATTCTAGCGGATAGTCCGCCGTCTAAAACTTCTCGAAATACATCCAAGGCATAGGCTTGAGTGCTCGGCGAGGCAGTGGCGAGACTGGGTACATTCCAAGCCATATACAGGTTTGGCACCTGTACCGCAGCATATTTGACTTCATGTCTGTAGCCCGCTTGATTCGGTTCTTTCAGTGCGGTGCGTTCGGGCAAGGCTTTGGCTTTGAGGTCACCAAAATAGCGCTGCACCTGAATTAAGGTCTGTTTGGGATCGACGTCGCCGACAATCACCAAGGTCGCATTATTTGGTGCGTACCACTGTTTATACCAAGCATTCACTTGTTCTAAGTTAATGTGATTGAGGTTGTCCATATAGCCAATCACAGGTAAGCGATATCGGCTGGTCGGATAGGCTATTGTTCTAAAATTTTCAAAGGCTTGGGCTTGCGGATTATCTTCGATACGTTGCCGACGTTCTTCTTTGACCACGTCGATTTCGGTAGCAAAATCTTGCTGTCTTAAATGCAAATTGCTCATTCGATCTGATTCAAGCTCGAGCGCCAATGCCACATAATCTTTCGGATAGAGCTGATAATAGTAGGTATAGTTGTGGTTGGTGATGGCATTAAAACTGCCCCCAAAATTGGCATTGATTCGTTTAAATTGATCATCGGGCACTTTCACCGTACCCTTGAACATCATGTGTTCCAACACATGTGAAATACCCAGTAAATCATCAGGTTCATCCACACCACCGACCTGATACCAGACCTGTACCATGACCAAAGGCGCACGATGATCAGGCTGAATCACGACTTTTAAGCCATTGCTCAAAGTCTGATAAAGCGGTTGATCGCTTGGCTTGGTCGTTACTTTTTTGCTGTGCTTTTGTGTAGTGGCTTTGGCATGGGTAACGGTTGGCAGACTCAGTATCGCAGGAGCAACACACAGCAATGCGATCGCCAACACTTTAGTGTGTGGCGTGATTTGATTAATGTGCAAAGTATCGATGTGACGGCGTTTAAAAATATTTAACACAACAAAAAATTAGCCTAAAAATGTGATGAGTTTGGACTTAAGCTATTGATATAAGAAAAACAAAGCAGATGCAAGTGCAACAGGTGATGTTCGGTAACAGCAAGTGAATCGACTGCAACCGTGATGCGATTATCATCGGCAATAGATGAGTTGAAAAAGCGAAATATGCTACAATATTGTCAATTTAAGATTTTCATTTTGCCATTTGCTCGCATCAAGGATTTTTCATGCAAGACAATTCTAATTCACCACAAAAGTTTTTAATTGATGCCGAGATTGGTGATGATGATGTGACGTTGCCAAGTTTACCAAGTGTTGATGTGCCGATCATCGAAACATCACGGGTCGAACAGGCTCAGCAAGCGGAACAAGCAAAAGCAGTAGAGTCAGCAAAAGTCGTCGAACCAGCACAGCCGATTCAACCAGAACCAGTCAAGCCTGTGGCTGAACAAACGATTACACCGAATCAGACCACTACAGCATCCGCTGAAGTCAGCCCACAAATACCTGTAGCAGACAATAATGCAGATACGGCGGAAAGTTCAGGCGGTTTCTTTAGCCGCATGAAACAAGGCTTGGCAAAGTCCCGTAAGAATCTCGCTGATGGTATGGTCAATATCTTGATTGGTGGCAAAGAGATCGATGATGAGTTGTTAGAGGAAGTTGAAGATCAGCTGTTGGTAGCGGATATTGGCGTGGATGCGACCAAAACGATTATCCAAAATCTCACCGAACGGACTGCACGGGGTGATTTGATTTATTCACATTCCTTGTACAAAGCCTTGCAAGAAGAATTAGTGAATCTACTTGCGCCACGCGTCAAACCGCTACATATTGATCCGAATAAATCGCCGTATGTGATCTTGGTGGTCGGTGTCAATGGTGTGGGTAAAACCACCACCATTGGTAAATTGGCAAAGCGTCTACAAGGTGAAGGTAAAAAAGTCATGCTGGCAGCGGGCGATACGTTCCGTGCGGCAGCGACCGAACAACTGCAAATCTGGGGTGAGCGTAATCAGATTCCTGTGGTGGCGCAAGGTCACGGTTCAGACAGTGCTTCGGTGATTTATGATGCCATCGCCAGTGCACGCGCAAAAAATATTGACGTGTTGATCGCCGATACCGCAGGACGTTTACATAACAAATCGAACCTGATGGAAGAGCTCAGCAAAGTCAAACGTGTCATGCAAAAGATCGACGCTACAGCGCCACATGAAATTATGTTGGTGGTTGATGCGGGTACAGGTCAAAATGCCATTAACCAAGTGCAAATGTTTGATGAAGCGGTCGGCTTAACAGGTTTGACCATCACGAAGCTCGATGGTACGGCGAAAGGTGGTGTGCTGTTTAATATTGCCAGTAAAACCCATGTGCCGATTCGCTATATTGGAGTGGGTGAGAAGATTGATGATTTACGTCCATTTTCTGCAAAATCCTTTGTGGCTGCATTATTCCAAACTGATGAGTAAGCAACATGGATCATGTTGTTTGAAATGATCCTGATCGTAAAAAGCCAATTCGTTGATCTGAATTGGCTTTTTTATTGCCCTAATTTTAAACTTGGTAGGTTTTTAATTTATCTAGGTTTTGGTTTGGCTTTAACTTGAAATCATGAGTACTGAACATTCTACTTGCATGCTTCACGTGATCTACAAAAGCGATGCTTTGCAGGCAATGTCATAAAAATGTCATCAAAAGTGCGCATAGTGCAAAGTCAATAATTTATGACAAATTAATGAATTGGGCAATCTCATGAAATTTACCACACAATCTCCATGCAATCTCACCTCAGCAGTCAAATCTTCTTTAACATCGACACTCTTGGGTCTGTCGATGTTGCTAACAGGCGCATTGGTTCATGCCGATGTTACGGTGACCGCACCTGAAGAAATCGATGTGGTGGCGATCAATGATCAAGAGATTCGTGGCGGATTGTTTGGCGGTCAGGAAAAAAGTTACAAACTCGATGCAGGCACGCACAATATCTCAGTGCGTTATAAGCAACTTTTTGATCACCGTTCGGGCGAGCATGATGTGCTCAAATCTGACATTGTGACCTTAAACCAAGTACAACTCCAAGATGGGCAAAATTATCAATTGGCTTTGGTCGGTGCGCCGAGTAATTTTGATGAAGGTAAAGCATTTGCGGCACAGCCAACCATCGGTGTACAAAATGCACAAGGGCAGTTGATCGCCAAGCAGACTGGTGCAAATAGTAAGGCAAAACCGTGGCTGAGTAATGGCATTTTTGGTTCGGTGATGGATTTGCGCAACAAAGACAAATCGCAAAATAATGTGTCGTCGCAGTCGTCTATGCTCAGTAATACATCAACTACGCAAAATGTCAGTGCAGTCAATGTTTCAACCGTGCAGACACAGTTGGCATCGTCAGGCAAGGCACAGCAATTGATTCAGCTTTGGCAATCTGCAACACCGCAAGAGCGTCAGAAGTTCAGCGCTTGGCTTGCAGAACAAGCGGCACAGCAATAAAAAATAGCTATAAACCAAGCCAAATTCAGACTTTTTCGTTGAGATCTGATCTATTGTAATCCAAACCGAATACTGTATCGTATTCGGTTTTTGCGTGGCGCTATTTTTACGTGACTAAATCATGAAAGATCAGCTTTATTTATGAATGATTCTTATTAATCTTTGCAAAAAATTGCCATAATGTTTTCATAAAAAACGTGTTATAAATTCATGTGATAAATGATTTTAGTGCGTGATGTCGTTGTCTCAGATTCAACATACACGCTTTAACATTGCTTTGCCTTATTCGCTACCTTCAACGGTTTTTCTTTATTTGCTTGTCATGATTCTTTGGTGATGCTTTAACAGATGGTACAGATGTAAATGATTTCGAAATTTTTTATTCATCGTCCGATTTTTGCATTTGTACTGGCGATTCTCACCGTAGCAGTGGGTCTATTTGCGGTATTTCAGCTTCCTGTGGAGCGTTATCCAGATATTGCGCCACCTCGGATTACCGTTTCGACCACGTATAGTGGCGCAGATGCACAGGCGGTGGATGAGAGTGTCACGCAGGTATTAGAACAGCAGATCAAAGGCATTGATCATCTATTGTATTTTCAGTCGAGTAGTGATGCCAATGGCAGTAGTCGGATCAGCTTGTATTTTGCGCAGGGCACCGATCCTGACCAAGCGCAAGTGCAAGTGCAAAATGCCATCAATGGTGCGATTAATCGGTTGCCCGAAGATGTACAGCGCCAAGGGGTCAATGTCCGTAAGTCATTAAGCGATTCGTTTATGGCGGTGGCGATTGCCGATCGCACAGGGCGCTCGACCAATAATGATATTTCCGACTATATTGCCAGTAATATTGAGCTCAGCCTGAGCCGTATCGAAGGGGTCGGTGAGATCAATGTGTTTGGTTCGCAATATGCGATGCGCATCTGGCTCAATCCTGTGCAGTTACAGCGTTATGGCTTGATGGTCAGTGATGTTCGAGCAGCACTCGAGGCGCAAAATACCCAAGTTGCGGCGGGTGCGGTCGGGGACTTACCTGCATCGTCTGAACAATATTTAAATGCCAATGTGACCTCAGGGTCGTTGTTACAAACGCCAGCAGAATTTGAACAAATCATCGTCAAAGCCAATAATGATGGCAGTTTTGTCTATTTAAAAGATGTGGCACGGGTCGAGATCGGTGCAGAAAATTATCAAACCCGAAGCCATCTCAATGGCAATCCTGCGGCTGGATTTAATGTGGCATTAACGGTCGGCGCAAACCTTATGGAAACCGCAGATCGAGTCTATGCCGAGATGGATCGTATCCAGAAAAATCTGCCCGAAGGCTATTATTTTGTCTATCCTCGAGATGATACGCCTTTTGTCAAAGCCTCCATGTCACAAGTGGTTTCGACGCTGTTTGAAGCGATCGGGCTGGTGATTGTGGTGATGTTTTTATTCCTGCAAAGCTGGCGAGCGACCTTAATTCCTGCGTTAACTGTGCCTGTGGTGATATTGGGTACCTGTGCCATCTTGTATGTGCTGGGGATGAGTATCAATACCTTAACGCTATTTGCCATGGTCTTGGCGATTGGGCTGTTGGTCGATGATGCGATCGTGGTGGTGGAAAATGTCGAACGTATCATGCACGAGCAAGCGATTGATGCCAAACAAGCCAGTATCCAGTCGATGCAAGAGATCAGTGGGGCATTGATCGGCATTACCTTGGTATTGACGGCGGTATTTATTCCCATGTCATTTTTTAGTGGTGCAACGGGAATTATTTATCGGCAATTCTCCATGACCTTAGTGGCGGCGATGGGATTGTCACTGTTGGTGGCACTGATCTTAACGCCAGCCTTGTGTGCGTTGCTGTTACGTCCGCAAAAGAAAGCAAAATGGGCAGAACGCTTCAATGCGCTGATCGATCGTTTAAAAGATTTTTATCTGCGTATTGCCGAGCTAATGATGCAGTTCAAAGCGGTGACTTTACTGATTTTTGTGCTCCTCATCGTCGGTTTTGTGGGCTTATATCGTACCTTGCCAAGTAGTTTCTTACCGCAGGAAGATCAGGGATTGCTGAGTGTGCAGTTTAGCTTGCCACAAGGCACGCCAATGCCCAAGACTGAGCAAGTGGGACTGGATATTTATCAATATTTTCATGAACATGAGCAATCGAATCTGAATGGGGTGTTCGTAGTCTATGGGCGCAATTTCTCAGGTAATGGGCAAAATCTGGGTATGGCATTTGTGTCATTAAAACATTGGGATGATCGTCAGGGTCAAGACAATAGTAGCGATGCCATACGCCAGCGTGCCAATCAATTTTTTAGCAATAATGATCAAGCGACAATCCGTGTGATTGCGCCGTCAGTGATTCGTGGTTTGGGTAATTCTGACAAGATTGATTACTGGCTCCAAGATACCAGCGGCGTTGGTCAGCAAGGTTTGTTGGATCGTTTTGCACAGCTACAACAACAAGGCAATGCCACCGATGCCTTAGAAAATATTGATAAAAAGAGCAATGATGATCAAGCGGTATTGAATGTCAAAATCGATCATAAAGCCGCTATGGTCAATGGCTTGGATGTAGATGCGATTAATAGCACCTTATCGACGGCTTGGAGTGGGAGTTATATCAATGACTTTATCGATCGTGGACGCATCAAACGAGTCTATCTGCAAGCCGATGCGCCATATCGCTCAAAGCCTGGAGATCTGAGTTATTGGTCGATTCGCAATAGTCAGGGGCAAATGGTGCCATTTAATCAGTTCAGTTCAGTTGCTTGGCAAGGTGCACCGCCGACTTTAGAACGCTTTATGGGTTATCCTGCGCTGGAGCTTGAAGCGGATGCGGCACAAGGCTTTAGTACAGGGCAAGGCATGCAACAGATCGGCAAGTTGGTCGATCAAATGGATGGCATTGATTTGGCGTGGAGTGGATTATCTTATCAAGAGCAACAATCCAGCAACCAAGCAATCTGGCTGTATTTAGTTTCCATAGGATTTATTTTCTTATGTCTTGCAGCGCTCTATGAAAGTTGGTCGATTCCGACGGCAGTGATGGCGGCGATTCCGTTGGGAATCGGCGGAACGATTATTTTTAGTGCTGTGTTTGGTTTTGCCAACGATATTTATTTTCAGATTGCCTTACTGACCACCATTGGACTGTCCTGTAAAAATGCCATTTTGATGGTGGAGTATGCAGCAACGCTACAGCGTCAAGGACAAACTGCGATGCAATCTGCTTTACATGCGGCAGGATTGCGCTTGCGTCCGATTCTGATGACCTCAATCGCCTTTGGTGCTGGGGTGATTCCACTGATGTTTTCCGCTGGCGCTGGTGCGCTGAGCCGTCAAGCGATCGGCTATAGTGTGTTTGGTGGGGTGTTATTTGGTACGGTGTTGGTACTGTTATTCATTCCGCTGATGTATCTTTTGATTCGTAAAGAGAAAACGGCATAAGCCAGATTTCATAAACCAGACTGTATTAATTAGCAACGAAAAGCGCCAAGTGATGAACCGAGTCGACTTGCCAAAATACACTTGATTCAATCGACACAATTACGCTAAGTTATTGAGAATAGAAATAACTTTTGAGTGATTCGAGTGGCTGAGCCAAACTACGATGTAGAAAAACAAAGTGCGACAAAAAAGTTAACCCAACAGCAGGCGATGGCGATTGAACGTGATCTTGCCAAATTCGCCAATACCATGGACAGTTTGGTGCGTATTCCTTTTAGCAAACAAGGCGTTGGGGCAGATGCGGCGCTGAGTACTGTACCGTTTGCTGGGGATATTGTCGGATTTGTATTGACCTTGTATGCCTTTCAAAAAGCCAAGCAAGTCGGCGTGCCCAATCACAAACTCAAAGGTGTGGTACAACTGGCAATCGTGGATATGATCGTTGGCTTTGTGCCAATCGTTGGCACGGTATTCGATATTTTTATCCGACCGAGCCGTAAAGCCTTAGATATTGTGCATCAGCATATTCGGGATGAATATCAAGTCGACAGCGATATTCATGTGGTGCATCCTTTTTTACATGAATCACTGGAAAAGAAACAGCAAACTTCTGAATTTTGGCGCAATCCTGTGGTGAGCTGGATTTGGCTACGCATTCCTGATCTTTTGGGCATCTTATTTGTGCTGGCATTCTTGACGCTGATGTTTTTGGGCGGGCGTTGGATCTGGCAGATGATTCAAGGTGCTTAGTTTATTTCACCGTGCACAAGAATCTGTTTTTGCACTGTAATTGCTGATTGAAGAAAAAAAGAAGCATTCTCAAAACTATAAAACCTCCTTCACAGGGGAATATCACTTAATAAAATCAAATGGCTAAAATTCCTCCCCTTTTTAAGGGGAGGTTAGGTGGGGTTGAAAATTGGATTTTGAGATAGCTTCGATAGAAATATCTCAACACTGACAATCACTTAACTGATTTTCTCAAAAATAAAGTCATTAATCACATGACCTTCTTCAAGTCCACGACGTTCAAACTTAGTCATCGGTCGCCAGTCTGGACGTGGAAACGCATTACCTTCACCAGCACGGTTCTTCAGACGCTCACGACTTGAGAGCACTTCAAGCATCCACGCCGCATAATGTTCCCAATCGGTTGCAGAGTGGAATGTACCACCAATTTCTAATTTTTCTTCCACCAATGCTATACGTTTTGGCACCACGAAACGACGTTTGTAATGACGTTTCTTTTGCCACGGATCAGGGAAATACAGTTGAATGCAGTTGATGCTGTTGTCAGGCATTGCGGTCAGAATTTTAATCGCATCGCCATCGATCACACGTAGATTATCAATTTCGGCAAGTCCTGCTTCGTAAACACACTGCGCAATCCCAGGCACATGCACTTCAATGCCGATATAATTGCGTTCAGGATTGGCTTTCGCCATTTGCACCAGCGAGCGTCCCATACCAAAACCAATTTCCACAGTTAAAGGGCGTTCAGGCTGCGCAAAGGCAAGACGCAGATCACCAGATTGTAACGCTTCAGCATGTTGATCAAGGATTAAATGCTGATAATCTTCGAGTGCGCTACGCTGTGAGGTATTCAGCGGTGAAGAACGGCGCATAAAGGTGACGATCTCACGATGTTCAGTGAGTTCATCGAGATTTTTGATGGCTGCGATTTGATCACGAATTTCTAGCGCATTTTGCGGTGTGTTGGAAACAGGTGGCGCACTTTGCGGGGCAAGTGGGGAAGTGTGTTGTTCTGACATGAAAATGAAGATGCAATGGCTGAAAAAAGAAGTGGCGCTATTCTAAAAGTATCTGCTGGATTGTGCAAATTCAGGAAATATAAATATAAACTGTGTTACAGCTTTGATCGGTAATTTCATCGTTATTTTTATAAAAATCTAAAAAACCGATTGTATTAATAAAATCATTCTGTTTTACCAATCAATAAAAACAGCATATCATGGCGACATTGAAAAGTTTTAACCCTTTATATTTTGGAAATTTGGAGAGATGAACAATGTTAGAGCAAAACATTAAAGCACAATTAAAAACCTATTTAGAGCGTTTGGAAGCACCGATTGAAATTATTGCTTCACTCGATGAGTCGAATAATGCAGCGAAGATTAAAGAGTTGGTCACTGAGATTGCAGAGCTATCTGATCAAGTCACAGCTCGTTTTGATGGGACACATTCACGTCGTCCAAGTTTTGCGATTGCCAAAGTCGGTGAGCAACCTCGTGTGCATTTCGCTGGCTTGCCGATGGGTCATGAGTTTACTTCATTGATCTTGGCATTGTTGCAAGTCTCTGGTTATGCACCAAAAGTATCTGATGAGATTTTAAATCAAATCAAAGGTTTGAATTTGTCAGGTGACTTTGATGTGTTCGTCTCACTAAGCTGTCACAACTGTCCAGATGTAGTGCAAGCGTTGAATTTGATTGCGATCTACAATCCAAATGCAACAGCAACCATGATCGACGGCGCATTTTTCCAAGATGAAGTCGAACAGCGCAAAATCATGGCGGTACCAATGGTCTTCAAAGGCGAAGAACAAGTCGGTCAAGGTCGTATGACCTTGGAAGAGATCGTGGCGAAATTGGACACCGACTCTGCCAGCAAAGATGCAGAGAAAATCAATGCCAAAGATACCTTTGATGTGTTAGTCATCGGCGGTGGTCCTGCGGGTGCAACCGCAGCGATTTATGCAGCTCGTAAAGGCATTGCAACAGGGATCGTGTCTGAACGCTTTGGCGGTCAGGTGATGGATACGATGGACATTGAAAACTTTGTGTCTGTGAAAAAGACGCAAGGACCAAAATTCGCAGCTGATATCGAAGCACACGTCAAAGACTATGATGTCGATATCATGAATTTGCAGAAAGTCAGCAAAATCACAGGTGCAGATCAAACTACCTATGGCATGGTCGAAGTTGAGCTAGAAAATGGCGCAAAACTGGAATCAAAAACCGTGATCTTGGCGACAGGTGCACGTTGGAGAAAGATGGGCGTACCTGGTGAAAACGAATATGCAACTCGTGGTGTGGCGTACTGCCCGCACTGTGATGGACCATTATTCAAAGGCAAACGTGTTGCTGTGATCGGCGGTGGTAACTCTGGTGTGGAAGCGGCGATTGACCTTGCAGGAATTGTTGAGCATGTGACCTTGATCGAGTTTGATACCAAGCTCCGTGCCGATCAAGTTTTGCAAAATAAACTGAATAGCTTGCCAAATACCGAAGTCATCTTAAATGCGCTCAGTACCGAAGTCATCGGTGATGGGCAACAAGTGACGGCACTGAAATATCAAGATCGTGCCACTGATCAAGAACATACAGTTGAGCTTGCGGGTATCTTTGTGCAGATCGGGCTTTTACCAAATACGGACTTCTTAAAAGATAGTGCGGTCGAGCTCAGCCCTCGTGGTGAGATTGTGGTCAATGATCGCAATGAAACCAATGTGCAAGGTGTATTTGCCGCTGGTGACTGTACTACGGTGCCGTATAAGCAAATCATCATTGCGACTGGTGAAGGTGCAAAAGCATCCTTGAGCGCCTTTGATTATATGATTCGTTCAGGGCAATAATATTGAACTGAGTGTTTTGTAAGAAGTAATCTAAAAAGCAGTCCAAAAATAAAACCCAAAATCATGGCAATGGTTTTGGGTTTTTCATTTTCATTTTTGTGAAAAAAAGCGATTTCAATGTATGGATTTGATCATACTATAGATTTGCAATGGATTTTTTTTAACTCTCTTGTCGAATACGATCAATCATCTGCATGATCATTTCATACGCAATACTGCCTCGCATTGGAATATGCGGTAATTCATCAATCTTAAAGAATTTCGCATCGGCGATTTCATCTTCTTGTAGTTTGAGTTCGCCAGCTTCATAGTCCGCTGAAAATGCCAACATCAAATTGGATGGAAAAGGCCAAGGCTGGCTAGATAAATATTGAATATTGTTGACCTGTAGATTCACTTCTTCCAAAGTCTCTCGAGCAACCGCTTGCTCGAGCGTTTCACCGACTTCGACAAAACCTGCGATCAAGCTATACATGTCGTTTTTGGCATGTACCGATTTCGCCAAAAGGATGGTGTCTTCACGGCGAATAATGGTGATGACACAAGGCTGTACCCGAGGATATTGAAAATAATGGCAGTTGCTGCAGACCATCGCCAATTGTGTCGTATGTGGTGTAGTCGTTGAACCACATTTACTACAAAAACGATGATTACTTCGCCATTCTAGGAGTTGCTTGGCACGAGAAGCCTGTTCAAATTCTGCTTTATTCCAGCGCATAATCAACTCTCGGATCGGCATCAAATGAAAACCGTCTGGCAGCTGGACATCACTGGCGATGTTACGCACGATGATTTGATTGGCGATGTGATCGAGATAGAGCTCATCTTGAGTTGCCTCAAGCTCTGGCAACTCAAAGTGATCATTGACGACTAATTGTTGTTCACAAAACAAATAGGCGCGGTGGATGGTCATAGATGTCCTTAAGCAACAGCCTGTTCAAAGGCGGTGATGCTGTCTAAACCAATTTGCATTGGCTTAGCTAGAATCGGCTGATGCTGTTGCAGTTGTTCAAAGTAATAATCGGCACTGGCAATCGCTTGTGCAAGCAAGTTCAATTGCGGGGTATCCAAAGTTTTTTGCTGGCTAATGACCTGATCGATCAGTTGCGCTGCTTTTTGCAGAATCTGATGTCCATCATTCGACTCAAGGAATAATAATGCGCCAGACACTTCACGTAGAATCTCAGGCGTGCCAGCAAGTTGTTCAACATTTTGACTTTGCTGATATTGCAAAATCTGCTCATTGACTTGAGTCAGCGCAATCCGTGCTTCATTGGCAACCGCTTCTTGCGCTTCTTCAATTTTATCCAAAGTGATTTGGGTATTGTTGAATTTCAGCTTTAAGCGGGCAGGCGTGTAATTGCGCTCTAAAATCTGCAAAGAATTGGTCGCAAACAACAAACTATTCATTACATCGTTGGCATGACGATCGGTGCTCAGATTTTCATTGGCTTCGATTTGATCGGCTTGTTCACGTAATTTCGCAGATGAATCATTGAGATTAATCACTTGGAAGATATTAATCGACTCACGCAAACTGCTGACAATGCCTTGGCGTTCCTCGTCATTTTGGATATATTGACCTGTTTCGATGCGTGCACTGATCTCTTTGATTTGATTGTTTAAAAGTTCAACCACAGTCTGGATGGTGTCCAAATCAGGACCATAAAGTTGACGACTCAACACTTGCATTTGGTCATCACTGAGCAATTCATCATGCACATTGAGCTGTTCACGAAGCTGCTGTGCCACAGGCGTTTCTTGACTCAAGCACAACGTCAGCACATCGGCATAATCTTGCTGGGTTGGGGTAAAGAGTTGCTGACGTGATAAAAATTGCTCGCTTTGCTGTTCGATTTGAATCAATGCACGCAGGCGAGTGTCAGTCAAAATGGTATTGTCCAAATCTTTTAATGCGATATGTACAAAGCGCCAATATTGTTCTGACGGCGTACCCGTGGCGATAGACGATAAATAATTGCCGCACAAAGACAGTGCCTGAAAATCTAAATCATCTTCTTCAGCTTTTAAAAAGTGCAATAGACTCAGCTTATAAAGACGTAGTACATATTGACTGCTTGGTAATTCAGCAGGGGTTTCCAAACTGACATTTGGATGCACCGTTTCTAAAAATGGCGTGAGAAAAACCCCTTCACGGGTCATCGGCAAGCCAAGCGTCGCTTCAAGTTTATTAATGGTTGGCAATAAAAATTGCGGTGCTAAGGTTTCACGCACACAGAGAAAATCAAGATAACGCTTAATGACATTGGTCGCTTCACTCATTGCTTCGATGCGAGCTTGATCATGGCTTTGTGCTTGGCTGTCTTCGATGACTTTTTTCATCACACGACCAGTCAATTCGGTGAGTTTGCCAAGCTGTGGTTGTTCAAGCAGACGCAATACATGCGCACATTGTTCGAGGTTGATCAGCGCATCATCCAAACCAAATGGGGCAGTGCCATCTTCAAGTAAGGTGCTGACGCCATTTTCGACTTGTTTAAGGCTGTGATCAATTTCTTTACGCACGATCAATAATGATGTCGGATCAAAATGTGATGAAGACTGAAATGACATAGGTTTGCACCTTTCCTTAGTTGGTATAATTCGAATAACCCCAATCTTATAAATGCACTAAGACAATCTGATGATGCAAATATAAGGCTTCTCAAAAAATGCTGTATTTTGGCTACAACCCTGTACAAATTTGCGTAGAAACCGTTCTCTATTTTTCTATCACAACGATCAAATTTACTTAAACGTGTTGGGCTAAGATTGCACTTGGATTGCAGACGCAGAAACTCACAGCAACTAGAGCTAAAATACCACTCAACGCCTTAGAGTAAAAGCAAAATTGATAAAATTGTCGACTAAAAAATCATCAATAGGCTGTTTTTACAGGTGAAAATGTACCGTACCGTATGAATTGATTTAGCGTAAGTATTTATACGCTTTGATCCTTTGATCTCTACGGCACCACTATGAATGTGCTGTCGACTCAATCGTTTGCAATGTGTTCGGATAGCGCAGATTCAAGCTGAGTAAATAGACTGCCTTGATCATTTTTGGCTTGAAATTTCGCCATCCAGTCTTGGTGTGCTTGTAGTTCATCATCGTGAGGATAAATCAATGGAATTTCAACAGCCTGCAATGTGGTAGCGCTATTAACCTCTTGATTTTGCTCAGACTGACGCTGATCGAGGCTAAAACTGACTTGACCACCAGTCATCGCCAAATACACATCTGCCAAGATTTCCGCATCGAGTAATGCACCGTGGAATGTACGATCCCGTGGCGGAATCTCGTAACGCTTGACCAGAATGTCGAGGGAGTTCTTTTGCCCTGGATGTTTGCGCTTGGCGATGGCGAGGGTGTCGGTCACACGACAGACATCGGACAGCTTTTTCTGCATTGCCCGATCAAATTCGGCATCCAAGAA
Source organism: Acinetobacter marinus (assembly GCF_900096915.1). Classification (GTDB taxonomy): domain Bacteria; phylum Pseudomonadota; class Gammaproteobacteria; order Pseudomonadales; family Moraxellaceae; genus Acinetobacter; species Acinetobacter marinus. Next base: position 462,637 of record NZ_FMYK01000001.1, on the reverse strand, counting down.
GTTCATATCGAATGTGGCATTGTGCGCAACGATCTCAGCACCTTTTAAGTAATCAAACAACACCTCAGCGATTTCGGCAAACTTGGGCTTATCTTGTAGAAAATCATCGCTGATACCGTGAATATTTTCTGATTCACCCACGGCTTTTTCAGGGTTGATATAAATGTGAATAGAGCTGCCTGTGAGTTTGCGATTGATCATTTCAATCGCACCGACTTCGATGATGCGGTCACTGTCTTGATAATAAAAGCCAGTGGTTTCGGTATCGAGTATCAGTAAGCGTTCACCGACTTGAGGGTTGCTGGTCTCAGTGATTTTAATCTGTGCATGTTCAGTGTGAATAACGCTACTTACGGATTGACTTTCCACTACATCGTCTAAATTTTGGTCTAAACTACTTTCGTTCAAGTCGTTTTCTTCTAACATTTTCTGTTCAGTATGTTGTGGAATATTTTCTTCATCTGATCTGTCTAATGGTGAACTTGCATTTGCTTCATCAAATACATCTTCGCTATCCAAATTTTCAGCATATACACTTTCACTTGAATCCAAATCATCTGTATCTAAACCAAAAGGATCATCGAGTAACCAATCGCTTTCAGTCACTTTTTTTTTAGCTTCATCTGAAGTTGCAGGTGCTTTGCTTGATGCCAGTGAATCTACGCCTTTATTAGCAAGCTGATCGGCACGTTCGTTGCCTTCATGACCAGCATGACCTTTGATCCAATGCCAATCAATATCACGCCCTTGTACAATCTCATCCAATGTTTGCCAAAGATCAGGATTTTTAACATCTTTCCAATTTTTAGCTTTCCAGCCTGTAATCCACTCGGTAATGCCACGTTTGACATAGTTGGAGTCGGTATAAATGGTCAATTTGGCATTGTTTGGACAGGCACGAATGCCTTCGATCGCTGCAGTCAGTTCCATGCGGTTGTTGGTGGTGTCTTCTGCGCCACCAAAGTATTCCTGTTCGGCGTGTTCAGGATCAATAATATACGCACCCCAACCGCCTTTGCCAGGATTACCTTTACATGCGCCATCGACATAGAGCGTGTAGTGCTTGTGTGCGTCTAGATTTGAAGCAGAATCGTGCATAACTGAGGAATTGACTGACAATTTAAGCGATAGAAGTGCTAAATCATGCTATGTTCCTTGGCAAAGTGCAAGGCGAATGATGCGATTTGCTTGCTTTGGAAGCGATCATTCGCCCATTGATTTAATCTCTTGTAACATTTGTAGGCGAAGCGTTACACAAAAGGGCATTGTATTCAGCAATCGGTTTACTACAATGCAGAGTTTAGCCGTGTTGACTTTAGTCGAATGACTGCCCCAAGTGAATGATTTTGATCGACATCAAGATGCGCTGTGCCAGTCAATAAATAGAGTTTTGTTTTGCTGTCGAGAATATTTTGTTTTGAGATAGCAAATCTACTGCCATGAATAATTTGGATCGTTTTATGTTGAATGCCACCGTGATGCCTTGGTCATCTGTCGTTTCCCGTTCTTTTCGATTGTCTATTATTGCGACAGCCTTAGCCTCTCTGGGTGCATTAACCGCCTGTAGTTCGACACCACAAAAATCTTCAGTTCACAAAACCAGCGTGGCAGATGATGAGCTACTCGATGCAGATAGTTTTGATTCGCTAGAAAATTTACTCTACGCCACGGATATGCGTGCGGTGGAAGGTGACCGACTATTGATTCTGCGTCATGGTGATGTCTGGAAGCGCATGACCGTTGGCTTTAAGATGAATCTGAATGTCTATAATCCACGCATCGAAGCACAGCGGAGTTGGTTCATCACCCGTCAGCCTTATCTAGATCGATTAAGTGCACGTGCCAGTCGTTATATTTATTACACCGTCAAGGAAGCTGAGCGCCGTGGCATTCCAACTGAGCTGGCACTCTTACCTGTGATCGAAAGCTCATACGATCCTGCGGCGACCAGTAGCGCAGCGGCAGCTGGGATGTGGCAATTTATCCCAAGTACAGGAAAAATCTACGGTCTACGTCAGACCGATCTCTATGATGGACGCCGTGATGTGGTCGAGTCGACCCGTGCCGCTTATGAATATTTAAGTAGCTTATACAATCAGTTCGGTTCTTGGGAGCTTGCACTTGCCGCCTATAACGGTGGGCCGGGACGTGTGCAGCAAGCCATTAACCGCAATAAAGCCGCAGGACTATCGACCGATTTTTGGTCACTGCGTCTCCCGACCGAGACCATGAACTATGTGCCACGTTTCTTGGCTGTGGCACAAATCATCAAAAATCCACACCAATACGGCGTGTCACTGCCTGCCATTGCCAATCGTCCGCACTTTCGTGAAGTGAATATTCCAGGGGCGATTGATTTGAATGAATTGTCACGAATTTCTGGCGTCAGTCGTGGCGAGCTTTATGCGCTGAATCCGGGACACCGTGGCAATTATACCGACCCGTATGCACCGCACCGTATCTTGATTCCAAATGAAGTGAATGCCAGCGTCGACAATAAAATCGCCAAAATGAAAACCGTTTCAGGCTATGGTGGCATGTGGGCAGGTGGCGCTGCGCCTTTGCCGACGTTAAAAAGTAATACCACTACATCGTCGCCGTCCTCAGTATTGGTGACTCGTCAACCAAGTCAATTGCAAAATTCTGGCGCATTAACCACGCAAGTGAGTCGTTCCAATTCTGCAAGTAATAACAGCACAAACAATAGTTCGATTAAAATCACCAGTGGTTCAAATACGTCTACTTCAAATAGTCAGGTTACTGCGGCAGCTTCACCAGCATTTAATAAGCAATCGACGCCACAAGGTTCAAATGCATTGGCAACTTTTGCCAGTAGTGCTTATGTGCCAAGCGCACCACGCTTACCTGTGTCGATCACGCCAAGCGCCTCAGTAAAACAAATCAATGCTGAGCCGCCGATCTCGGCAGCTGAGAAGCAAATCATTGTGGCTGAGCAAGCCGAACAGACTGCAACTACAACGGCGCAAGCAGCGATGCAGGTTGAGCGTATGGCTGAGCCACAGCCGAGTGAAGCTGAAAAGCAACAAGTCATTGCAGAGCTAGAAAAAATCGCACCAAAAGGTACTGAGATCGTCGATCCATTAGACGGTAAAATCCGTCTCACTGCGATCCAAAGTAGCCAGTCGATTGCCGAGCAAACGGGTCAAGAGGTTGAGCTGAATTATGCGATTCCAAAAGCAGTTGCAGAAGCTGAAATTGCAGCAAACTCAGCGGATGTGGCACGTAATCGTGATAAACCAATTATCGAAACACCGAATGAAGTGGTGGTGGTACAGCCCAAAGGTAAACGTGAAATCTATACCGTACAAGCGGGTGATACCTTGGCGATTATTGCCAGCCGTTTTGGGGTGAGCTGGCGTGATATTGCCAACTGGAACCAAATCAATGCGGATCGTCCGCTCTATGTCGGCACCAAATTGTATTTGTATAATGTCAAACCGACTGCAACTGCAAGTCAAAGCACAGCTAAATCAAAAGCCCCAGAGCGTTATACCGTGCGTGCGGGTGATAGTTTGACGGGCTTAGCCAATCAATATCAGTTGGATTTACGAGAAGTGGCAGCTTGGAATAATCTCAGCCCAACCAGCAACTTACGCATCGGTCAGCGTATCACTTTGGTTGAACCAAAGAATTTTAATGCGAAATCACAGCAGAATGATGCCGACAGTACAGATTTAGGCAAAGCCCGTAACACCGCAACATCGAGCATTAAAACCGTTGATTATCGGGTGAAACGTGGTGAATATCTGAAACAAATCGCAGATCGCTATGCCATGAGCACGACTGAATTGGCTGCAATTAATCCCGATCTGAATCCGACCAGCGGATTGTTTGTCGGGCAAAAAATCAAAGTGCCCGCAGATCAGTTACAAGCAAAAACATCCAACAAAGCCACTGACAACAGCACGCAAAGTAAGTCTGCCGAGTCCACACCGAGTAAGCCAGATATCCAAACCATGAGCTATACCGTGGTTGCAGGGGATTATCTGAGTAGTGTGGCGACCAAGCATAAAATCAGCCTAGCGGATTTGGCAGCGTTAAATGATTTAAAAACCAACAGTCAGATTTTTATCGGTCAAAAATTACAAGTTCCAGCGCAAGAGGATACAAAAAAATCATCTGCGAAATCGAATAGCTCGTCTAAGCGTCCAAGCACTTATCAAGTGCAAAGTGGTGATACCTTGATTGGTGTGGCGGATAAATTTGACTTATATGTCAAAGATTTGGCAGCGATGAATGACATTGAAACCAATGCCATGCTGTATCGTGGACAGGTATTAAAATTGGATGGTGATGCAAGTATTTCAAGTGGCTCTTCATCAAATAGCGCCTCATCAAGCAGTTCTTCTACAAGCAAAGCAACGGATAAAGCCAAAGCTGAGCCAGAAGATAAAGTAACATCACGTTATCAAGGTGCAACAGACAGTTATACGGTTCGTTCAGGTGAATCCTTAACGGCTTTGGCAAATCGCTATGGTATCAGCAATACAGATTTGGCGGGATTGAATAATATATCGAGCCGTGCCAGCTTGCGTGTCGGTCAAAAGCTCAAAGTACCGAAAATGACGCAAAGTTATCAGGTTCAACGTGGCGATAGCTTGATTGCGCTTGCCCGCAAGTATGGCATCTCAACGGATGAATTGGCAGAGATGAATAATCTGAAAAGTAATGCACAATTGCAACTTGGACAACGCATCACCGTACCCAATCGTTGATTTGTGCATATGATGATACGTTCGACTGAGAAATGCAGTTATGCGCATATTAGCGTAATTCGGGTTTGATTTTTTACGAAATTAGCTTAAAGTCGAAATCTGATACGCCAATCAGCATGTCATCTAATCAGCATTTTGATTGTGATGCTGATTGTTCTAGCCATCTAAGTGGCAATGTGTTTGGCTTTCTAAAATTAGTTAAATTTGATAAAAATAATCACAAGGAGTGTTTATGGCGGTGCGGTTGAAGATATTTCAGGTGTCATATGTTGCGTGTGGTCTATTGCTGTATGCGAGCAGTGCCAGCCTGACGCAAGCCGCTGTGCAAACGCTCAATTACATTAGCTTAGATACCAACGCCGCCTACGCCAATGCTAAGGTTTTACCTTATGCCAATGCCAATGCGCCAAAAGGCGGCATCATTACTTATCCAGCTACAGGCACCTTTGATAATTTTAATAGTGTCAATGGTAAGGGTACACCCGCAGAAGGTGTGCAATATCTATACGATAGCTTGATGTCTAGTTCGCTGGACGAGCCAGGGGTGATGTACCCACTGCTTGCCAAAAGCATCACTTACGATCCACAGCACCCAAAAACTGCCGTTTTTCATCTGGATGCACGTGCCAAGTTTAGTGATGGTTCAGCGTTGACGGCGGAAGATGTGGTGTTTACCTTTAAAAAATTGCTGACCGAAGGTGCACCGGGGATACGGATTTATTTTGCCGATATTGAGGATGTTCAAGCCACTTCAAAATACGATGTAAAATTTATTTTTAAATCCAAAGACAATAAAGAAATGCCCCTGATCATCTCATCGGTGGGGATTTATTCCAAAAAAGATTGGCAAGGCAAAGACTTCACCAAAGTCACATTAAAAGCACCGCTCGGCAGTGGTCCCTATGTGGTGGATCGGATCGAAGGCGGGCGTAGCATCATCTATAAACGCAACCCCAACTATTGGGGCAAAGACGTCATGGTCAATAAAGGTGCTTACAATTTTGATCGCATCAAATACGTCTATTATCGCTCTTTAGATATTGCCTTCGAAGGCTTTAAAACAGGGCAATACACCGCGCATACCGAATATACAGCACGGCGTTGGGTCACCGAATACGACTTTAATGCGGTGAAGCGGGGACTGATTAAAAAAATTGATTTTCATCATCAAAATCCGATCCCTACACAAAACATTGCACTGAATTCACGCAAAAAGCCGTTGAATGACATTTATTTCCGTCAGGCGCTGAGCTATGCCTATGATTTTGAATGGATGAATAAGGCGCTGTTTTATGGACAATACCAGCGCTTGCAAAGTTTTTTTGATAATAGTGAGCTTGAAGCCAAAGGCAAACCGTCATCCGCAGAGTTAACCGTTTTACAGCCCTATCTGAAAAGCATGCATCCTTTGGTCAAGCATGGTGTGATGCGGGAGTGGAAATATCCAGTCTCCGATGCCAGTGGTTTTAATCGCTTTAATTTACTTGTCGCTCGAAAAATGTTGCAAAACCAAGGTTACAAGGTGAATCAAAAAGGGCAATTGCTGGATAAACAAGGCAAGCCGATACGCTTTGAATTATTAATTCATCAAGATGGATTACAACGTACACTGATGCCTTTTGTGCGAAATGCCAAAAAGCTCGGCATTCAGATCGATGTGCGTCAAGTCGACGTCCCGCAATATCTAGAACGTGTGCGTAATTATGATTTTGAACTTACCACGTCGATTTTGCCACAGTCGCTCAATCCAGGTAATGAACAAGCGCAATTTTGGAGCAGTGCAGCTGCTGATGCGGTCGGTAACTACAATCTGGCAGGGATTAAAAATCCTGCGGTCGATGCGGTGGTTGAGCGATTGATTCGTTCGCCCAATCGTGAGCAACTGGTCACTAATACACGGGTACTCGATCGCCTGCTTCGGGCTGGCTATTACTATATTCTCAGCTACGGCAAAGGTAGCGAGTGGTATGCGGTGTGGGATATGTTTGAACAGCCAAAACGTTCGCCTAAGCTCAATGTCGGTCTACAATATTGGTGGATCAATGCAGAAAAAGCGAAAACAGTGCAGCGTTATATCCAAGGTCAATCTTAACAGCACGCAAAAAGAAATCTAAGGAAAAGCCCATGACGACTTATATTTTAAAACGGCTGTTACTGATTATTCCGACGCTATTTTTGATTTTGCTGATCAACTTTGCCATTGTGCAAATTGCTCCTGGCGGACCTGTCGAACAAGCCATTCAACAAGCGGAAAATATGCAAGGTATCGGACGTCAAGGCGGCGCAGAAACCGTCTCTGTCGATAGCAACTATCAAGGTGCACGTGGTTTAAGCCCTGAAATGGTCGAAGAAATCAAACGTCAATATGGCTTCGACAAACCTGCCTATGAACGCTTTTGGCTGATGCTTAAAGGCTATTTGACCTTTGATTTTGGTACCAGTTTTTTTAAAGACAAACCTGTGACCCAGCTCCTTTATGAAAAATTGCCTGTCACCATTTCACTTGGGCTGTGGAGTACCTTGCTGATTTATTTGGTCTCCATTCCTCTTGGGATTAAAAAAGCCAAACAGCATGGTATGGTTTTTGATAAAAGTACCTCACTATTACTTGCAGTGGGCTATGCGATTCCGACCTTTGCTTTTGGTGTTTTACTACTGGTATTTTTTGCAGGCGGCAGTTATTGGCAATGGTTTCCGCTGCAAGGTTTAGTCTCTGAGAATTTTGCACAACTTGGTTTTTTTGCCAAAATTAAAGATTATTTTTGGCATATGGCATTGCCACTACTCACCATGGTTTTAGGTGGTTTTGCAGGATTAACTTATCTAACAAAGTATTCCTTTATGGAAGAGCTGAATCGACAATATGTGCTTGCTGCCCGTGCCAAAGGTTTAAGTGAAAATCGGGTGTTGTATGGTCATGTATTTCGCAATGCGATGTTGATCGTGATTGCGGGTTTGCCTGAGGCGCTGATCGGTATTTTCTTTGTTGGCAATTTATTTATCGAGATTATTTTTAATCTTGATGGTATTGGACTACTTGGCTTTGAAGCGATTACACAACGTGATTATCCTGTGATTTTTGGCACGTTGTTTTTGTTTACTTTGCTTGGTTTGGTTTTGCGTTTGATTAGTGATGTGATGTATCAAGTGATTGATCCTCGAATCGACTTTGAAACACGAGGAGCGAAATAATGTCACCACTGATGCAACAGCGTTGGGCTCGCTTTAAGAAAAATAAACTCGGTATGTTTTGTTTGATTGCCTTTGGCATTATTTTTGGCATTTCGCTCTGCGCCGAACTGGTTGCCAATGATAAGCCGATCGTGGTGTCCTACAAAAGTGATCTGTATTTCCCTGTGATTAAGCACTATCCCGAAACCACATTTGGCGGCGTGTTTGAAACCGAAGCGGACTATAAAGATCCTGTGGTGCAGAACTTGATTTTATCTGATGGTTGGATGCTCAATCCCGTAATTCCATTTTCTGCCGAAAGTCCAAATATGGATTTGACTGTGCCTGTACCATCTGCGCCAACCAGTCAAAATTGGCTCGGCACGGATGAGCAAGGGCGCGATGTCTTGGCGCTGATCATTTATGGTTTACGCATTTGCTTATTGTTTGGGATTTGTCTGACGGCTGCATCGGCGGTTCTCGGTATTGCAGTAGGTGCGATTCAAGGTTATTACGGTGGTTGGATTGATCTGCTTGGGCAACGTGTCCTTGAAGTGTGGGGCGGATTACCTGTGCTATTTATGGTGATTATTCTGGTTAGTATGTTTAGCCCGAGCGTGTATTGGCTGTTTGCGATCATGCTGTTTTTTGGTTGGACGGCGCTGGTGGGTTTGGTGCGTGCAGAGTTTTTACGCGCACGGAATTTTGACTATGTGCGTTCGGCGCGTGCGCTCGGTGTGTCTGATCGAAAGATTATTTTTCGGCATATTTTACCGAATGCACTGAGTTCGACCATGTCACAGCTACCGTTTATTTTGACGGCGAATATTACGGCATTGACGGCATTGGATTTCTTGGGTTATGGCTTGCCACCTGATAGTGCATCACTCGGGCAATTGCTGGAACAGGGTAAAACTTATTTAGATGCACCGTGGCTTGCGATTTCAGGTTTTGCGACATTGGCGATTGTGTTGTCATTGCTGATTTATATCGGTGAAGCGACACGTGACGCATTCGACCCAAGACAGCACTGAGGACTTCATCGCATGACAAATACAACTGAAGCGAATCGTGATGATTTAAAACAAGACGATCTTAAAAGTAATGATTTTAAAAATAATGAGCTAAAGACAGACAATCGTGTGCTACTACTCGATGTGCAACAACTCACCATTCAAACAAAGCAGGGCAAGCAAACGCAGACCTTAGTTGAGGATTTAAACTTACAACTGCATGCAGGTGAAACCATTGCCTTAGTCGGCGAAAGTGGCTCGGGGAAATCTATCAGTAGCCTTGCCATGATTGGTTTATTGCCTGATCAACTGAACGTCACAGGCAAAGTGAATTTGCATCAGGCGGACTTTTCTCACAGTAAAAATCTCCTGCAATTGAATGATAAACAGCTACAACAGATTCGTGGTCGAGATATTGCCATGATTTTCCAAGAGCCAATGACCGCACTGAATCCTTTGCATCGTGTAGAAAAATTGGTCGGAGAAATTTTACATCTGCGTGGTTTATCTAAAGCAGAAGTGCGTGAGCGAGTTTTAGCATTACTCACCGATGTTGGGATTAAAGAACCTGAACAAAAGTTACGTCGCTTCCCACATGAGCTCTCTGGCGGACAACGGCAACGGGTGATGATTGCCATGGCATTGGCGCAAAATCCTGCGATTCTCATTGCTGATGAGCCGACAACGGCACTGGATGTCACCCTGCAAGAACAAGTGCTGAAATTGCTGAAAGATTTGCAGGAAAAGCGTCAGATGGCAATGATTTTGATTAGTCATGACTTAAAACTCATTGGACGCTATTCTGATCAAGTGATCGTGATGCAAAAAGGACAAGTCAAAGAACAAGGTGCCACAGCGGAAATTTTCGCCAATCCGCAAGATGAATATACGCAAAATTTACTCGATCACGACTTTGGTACAGCGCTAGAAACTGCAAATGAACACACCGTGCTGACGTTGAATGATGTACAAGTCCGTTTCCCGATTAAAGCAGGTTTGCTGAATCGAGTAAAAGATTATGTGGTGGCAGTCGAGCCATTGTCATTGCAACTCAAACAAGGTGAATGTATCGGCATCGTTGGAGAAAGTGGCTCGGGTAAAACCTCATTGGCACTCGCCATTGCTCGTTTGATCGACAGTGAAGGGCGGATTCAACTCGATGAATTGCAACTCGATCAACTCTCCGAAAAGAAACTGCGCCCATATCGCCATCAATTCCAAATCGTGTTCCAAGATCCGTTTAGTAGTCTGAATCCTCGCTTGAGTGTGGGGCAGATCATTGGCGAAGGTCTGGAAATTCAAGGTTTAGCCAAGTCAGAGATTCAACAACGTGTGGCACAAGTATTAACCCAAGTTGACTTGCCGACAGAGTTTGCCGAGCGTTATCCGCATGCGTTATCAGGTGGTCAACGGCAACGAGTGTCTTTGGCACGTGCGCTGATCCTTGAGCCGAAGCTGATTATTTTGGATGAGCCAACGTCTGCGCTAGATCGAACCACGCAACGTGCGATGGTGAAATTGTTACGAGATTTACAAGCGCAGATGAACTTGAGCTATTTATTTATTAGTCATGATTTGGCGGTGGTGCGTGCGTTGTCACAGCGGATTTTAGTGTTACATCATGGCAAAGTGGTCGAGTTTCAAGAAACAAATCAACTGTTTGCCAATCCGCAAACGGATTACACCAAAGCCTTGCTGCAAGCGAGTTTGTTGACCAATTAAAAACAAGCGGTGTGCTTTTTGAGCGTTGCAACAGATATGTGACGCTGACGTTCAAGGCAGGGTCTTGATTTGATATTGACTTTATTTCTGCATAAATGTAATTTTTGACACAGCATATTGTCAGTATTCAATCATATATTTTTAAAAAGGATTTCCCATGAGCACGCAAGTTCAGCTGCAAGACCGTTTAACTATTCGTGGTATCGAGTTTAAAAACCGTATTATTAAAGGTGCGATGAGTGAGGCGCTCGCTAATGATGCAGGGCAACCCAATCAAGACCTCGTGTCGCTGTATGATGTTTGGGGCAAAGGTGGTTTGGGCTGTGCGATCACAGGCAATGTCATGGTCGATGCCCGTGCTAAAAATGAACCGGGTGTGGTGGTGCTTGAAAATGAGCGTGATTTGACCTTGATGAAACAATGGGCAGAGGTTGGCAAGCGTCACGGTATGGTGCAACTCATCCAACTGTCGCACCCAGGTCGTCAGTGTCCACGTGGTTTGAACAAAGAAACGGTTGCACCTTCGGCTGTGCCTTTTAGTTCATCATTATCAGCGACTTTTGGGACACCACGTGCGCTGAGTGAAGTTGAGATTCTCGATATTATTCGTCGTTTCGGTGAGTCGGCTCGTCTTGCCAAGAAAGCAGGTTTTGAAGGGGTGCAATTGCATGGTGCGCATGGTTATTTGATTAGCCAATTTTTATCGCCACTGACCAATCAACGCCAAGATCAGTGGGGCGGAAGTATTGAAAACCGTATGCGCTTCCTGCTTGAGATCTATAAAGAAGTGCGTCAACAGACGGGTGATGACTTTATCATTGCAGTAAAAATGAACTCAGCGGATTTTCAACGTGGTGGCTTTAGCGAAGAAGATGCCATTAATGTGGCAAAAGCTGTTGCCGAGGCAGGGATGGATTTGATTGAAATCTCAGGCGGTACTTATGAAGCGCCAGCGATGGCGGGTGCCAAAGCCAAACAGCGCAAAGAAAGCACCATTGCACGTGAGGCATATTTCTTAGAATTTGCAGAAACCATTCGTGAGCATGTCAGCTGTCCTCTGATGGTGACTGGCGGCTTCCGTACAGTCAAAGGCATGAATGATGCACTGGCAAGTGGTGCATGTGACTTTGTTGGGATTGCTCGTCCATTTGCGGTCGAGCCATATTTATCCAATCAACTGCTTGCGGGTCAAGACATTCGCTATGCGACCAAGCCGATCAAAACGGGCATCAAAGCCTTGGATAAAATGTCGATTATGGAAGTGGTGTGGTACGCCGCACAATTTAAAAGCATCGCTGACGGCAAACAACCCAATCCAAACTTATCACCACTGAAAGTGTTATTTAACTATTCACGTCGTAATTTAAAGACAGTTTTGACTGGCAAACTGAACTCACGCAAATCGGCTTAATTTTTAAATTGGCTTTTAACAGTTTGAGTTTAGAAATTAAAATCAAAAAAACACGTTGTTATACGACAACGTGTTTTTTTTACTCGTGAAACGATCAGACTCGTCTAGGAGTTACGAATTTACAACCCCGCCTCATAATCTACACTGCTCAGCAATGCCTCAACATCTGCAATATTGTCTGCTTTGATCTTGTAAATCCAACCTTTGTTATAAGGGTCTTCATTGACGATTTCAGGGTCATCTTCGAGCGCAGTATTCACTTCGATCACTTCACCAGACACAGGTGCATGAATATCCGATGCTGTTTTGACTGATTCAACGATACCTGCTTGTTCGCCTGCGGTGACGGTATCACCGACTTCTGGCGCTTCGACATAGACCAAATCACCCAAAGCATCTTGCGCATGATCGCTGATCCCTGTAATGACAATGTCACCCTCTACACGAACCCATTCATGAGTGCTGGCATAACGTAAATCTTCTGGATGGTTCATAATGTTCCCTTAAGTTTTCAAAAATAGGTGAAATCAATGCTTGGCAAGTTGCTTAGAGCAGAGTTATACCGTGTTTGGCAAAAATTGCAAAGCGATTCTTTCACCAAGTGGTCAGCTAGATCGACCGAAAAGTGTTGCCTGTGCGACAAGACATTAGCTTAAATTACTGCGTACAGGCTGTACCGCAGGTGGAATATCCACACCGAGAGAGTCCAGCATTTCTCGTTCGATTGAACGTACGATTGCATCCAACGGTAAATCATTTTCTTGTAAGCCGAACGGTTCCTCAAGCTGAGCGCTGAGTGCATCCAAGCCTAAAAATAAATAGGCGATCAATGCCACTATAATCGGTGTCCAAATCCCTAGGCTGGTTTCAAGACTAAACGGTAAAATAAAGCAAAAACAATACACCGTACGATGCAACAACACCGAATAAGAAAAGGGCAAAGGGGTGCTGAGGATGCGATCACAGCCCGCTTGGATATTGCCGAGTTCGACCATGTGCTGATTTAAATGTTGATAAATAATATCGGAAATCTCACCTTGCTTGAGCGCTTGTACTAAATCTTTTTGGATGGCTTCAAGACAGAATTGCGCAGCATTGAGTTTTTGCGGAAACTGTTGCAATTCAAGCAGTGAAAAATTGGATTGGTCTTGATAAAAATCCAGCGGATGATTTTGCATACGCAAACGATCACGTAATAAATGCGTAAATAACATGATGCGATACATCAGCACATTACGGCGTTGATCAGTCAATACATGAGAATCACGTGCAATATGTCGAGTGTAGGCGATCAATGCGCCCCACAATTTGCGACCTTCCCACCAACGCTCATAGCATGCGGTATTGCGAAAACTAAGAAAGATCGACAAGATAATCCCAAAAATCGTAAAGCCGATCGCAGGTACGGCAGGCACTGAAACATAATGATGCGTCGATAAATAGACCAAGAAACTTGACAGGAACACCACGATCAATAGTGCAGGTAAGACACTCGGTAAAATCGTGCCCGACCACGCAAAAAGTAGCATAAAACTGTTATTTTTATCACGAACAATCATGGGCTTACCTGTATTTCAAACAGCAATAGTGTTTCATAACTTTAGTCAAGTGTGCAAGCTCAGTCATTTTCCCTTGCACATGGATGAGTTGTATTTCGTAGACAAATTAGCCAAAAAGGTTCAGCATAAAACAAACGTCAGGAGGTGCAATCGAATGAATATGGATCAAAAAAAACCACGATACCAACCATCTCATCAAAATAAGGCATCGCAATTAATCGTTTATGTGACGAGTATTTTTGCGATGTGCATGAGCTCAATGAGCTGGGCAATTCCTGTGTGTATCGCACCAAATAGCAGTTTTGGCAAGCAAGTGAATAAGATGCAGTCGAGCGATACAGCAAATCCATCGGATGAGACCAATCCGACAGACTTAACAAGCTCAGTGACTACGCCAAAGTTACAGCTCAATCATGATCCACGTGATCAAGCGATTGGACAACACTTTAAAATCAGTATCGCAGGAAAAGTATTGACTCCTGATGCCAACAGCACACAATGCACAGAAGTAAAACAACACAAGATCATGGTCAAAATCAGCGCAAATGATCGCCCAAAGACCTCGTTTGTATTACATCAGCGTGATTTTCCCAAAGGTGCATGTATTTGGTATGGTAATTGGTACGACAGTTGGTCTGCATGGAAGTTGGATGAAGCACGTCATCATTGTCCAAAGTGATCGGCATCCAAAATCTAATACTAAAAGCTAAACCTAAAACCCAAAAATTAATCTTCAATCACGATTTTTGGGCGTTTACTGAGTCGACACATGAGCTCATAACCAATCGACTGATTACACTGTGCAACTTCATCCACAGTCTGAGTATCTCCCCAAAGCTCAACCACGTCACCGAGCTTCACCTGATCTTTCATCGCAGAAATATCAATGGTGATCATATCCATACTGACGCGACCGACCACAGGTACTTTTTTTCCTGAGATTGCTACATGGTTTTGGCTAAAGAGACTACGTGGATAACCGTCACCATAACCAATCGAGACCACAGCGATGGTCATATTCTGTTCGGCACGATAGCTTGCACCATAACCGACATATTCGCCTGATTTAATCGGGTTGATGGCGATGATTTTTGCTTCAAACTGCATGACTACTGCTAAATCCAGAGATGACGCACTGCGATCCGCAAACGGTGAAGCACCATAGAGCATAATGCCAGGACGTACATAATCTGAATGCAAATCTGCCCAATTAATAATCGCTGCTGAGTTGCAACATGACACTTCAATCGGCGCACAGGCATGTTTCACCTGTAATAGCTGGTCAATCTGCTGTTGATTCATCGGATGATCAGGTACATCGGCATTGGCAAAGTGCATGGCAAGCACACAATGAAAACCTTCATTTTTAAGCTGATGGATTACGGGTATTATTTCATCCACTTTAAAACCCAAACGGTTCATCCCGCTATTGAGTTTGACCCAAACCTTTAAGCCTAAGCGTTGATAATCTGCTTTGTGCGCCAATAACCAGTCGAGTTGTGTGTGATGGTGAATCACACATTCGAGTTTGTGTTCTAGCACCACATTCATTTCATCGGCTTCAACAATACCTTCAATTAAGGTAATTGCTTTTTGATTGCCAAGCGCACGTATTTCTAAGGCTTCCGCAAGAGTTGCTACACCAAAAGCATCTGCCTCGGCAAAGGCTTCGACCGCAGGCTGTACACCGATGCCATAAGCATTGGCTTTGACCATACACACCACCTTGCTCTGTGGTGCAAGCTGTTTAACACGGTTGAAGTTGTGCTTTAGTGCCGATTTGCGAATACGGATACATGCGTGACGCACCGTGAACTCCTTAGAAATAATGATTGCAAAGAAAAATCCAGATCATGGCAATATCGGCAAACAGATTGCCGATCAATACATTACAGAATTATTCATCGTCTTGGAATTGACTATAGAACTCTGGAGAGAGATTACTAAATCGAGTGTATTGTCCTTCAAACGCCAGACGCACCGTACCAATCGGACCATTACGCTGTTTACCGATAATGATTTCAGCGGTTCCCGCTTCTTTGGACTCTTTATTATAGACCTCATCACGGTAAATAAACATAATCAAATCCGCATCTTGCTCGATCGCACCCGACTCACGCAAATCCGACATGACAGGGCGCTTATTCGGTCTATTCTCCAGACTTCGGTTGAGCTGAGATAAGGCAATTACAGGACAATTCATCTCTTTGGCTAAGGCTTTCAGGCTTCGAGAAATCTCTGAAATCTCTGCCACACGGTTATCGCCAAGCCCAGGGACTTTCATGAGCTGTAGATAATCGACCATGATACAGCCAAGTTTGCCACCATGTTGCTTGGCAATACGACGTGCTCGAGCACGCACCTCCGTTGGTGGTAGTGCAGATGAATCATCGATATACAGATGCTTTTGCTGGAGATGAACCATACTGCTGGTGACTTTTGACCATTCGTCAGCATCTAGATTACCTGCACGCAAATGCCCTTGATTGATCCGCCCAAAAGCTGAAATCAGACGCATGGCAATCGAATCGGCTGGCATCTCCATCGAATAGACCAGAGCGGGTAGGTCACAGTTAAAAATGACGCTTTCCACCAAATTCATGGCAAAGGTGGTTTTCCCCATCGATGGTCGAGCGGCAACAATGATCAAGTCACCGGGTTGCATACCATAGGTTTTATTGTCGAGTTCCAAAAAGCCTGTGGTCAGCCCTGTGATATTGCCATCCATTTTTGACAATTCATCCAGTTTGGTCACGACTTTTGCAGTAACCTCACTAATGGATTGTGGACCTGATTGGCTTTGGCGGTTGTTATGCTGTTCAGCGAGTTTAAAAATATTGGTTTCAGCATGGTCTAACAGATCACGGACACTTTGACCTTTGGGATCGTAAGCGACACGGAGGATGTCATTACCCACTGTAATCATATGGCGTAAGGTCGCAGTTTCTTTGACTTTTTCGGCATAGGCTGTCAAGTTAAACAGCGAGGGCGGGGATTCCGCAAGCAATTGCATCAGGTAGGCTTCGCCACCCGCATCTTCGAGCATATGTTGGTTGGTGAGCCAGTCATTGACCATCACCGCATCATAGGGTTGATTGGAATCAGCCAGTTTTTTGATGGCATGGAAGATATGGCGGTGACGAGTCGCATAGAAATCGCCCTCAAGCAATACATCAGCAACACTTTCCCACGACTCAGCAACGGTCATCAATGCCGCTAAAACCGCTTGTTCCATAGTGAGGTTGTGCGGTGGGGTACGCAGATTGGGATTATTTTCCGAAATTTCGCTGGTCGCTGTTTTTTTAGATTTTTTTGAGGTGGAGTCCGTTGCTGACATAGTGCCACGTGCCTATTTACTTAAATATCAATGAAAAAATCACAATACAGAGGCGTTCATCCATCAGATTGCGCAGAGATTTTAGCACTAAAGTGGGCTAAGCGGACGGTGAGGGTGTGCAAAAAATAGAAAGTTGGCGTGTGAATTGGCTAAGTGCTGGAAAGATAGATCATAATTTTCTGTAACGCACCAGATCATAAATTTTCATCGTAGATTCTAGTCATGATTCACAAAAACACGGACAAAAAAAAGACATATGCAAGCATATGTCTTTTTTGGTCTATCGCCTCAGAATAATGAATTATTCAGAAACAACAGTCACCAAGATTTCAGCAGTCACGTCGTGGTGCAATTGAACTGAAATATGGAACTCACCAGTATGACGAAGTGCGCCATTTGGTAAGCGGATTTCAGCACGATCCACTTCAAGACCAGCAGCTGTCAAGGCATCAGCGATATCACGAGTACCGATTGAACCGAACAATTTACCTTCATCACCTGCTTTCGCAGTGATGACGATATTGACTTCGTTCAATTGATCTGCACGTGCTTGAGCAGCAGCCAATACTTCAGCTTCTTGCTTCTCAAGTTCTGCACGACGTGCTTCAAATGCAGCAGTATTTGCTTCAGTTGCAGCAACAGCTTTACCTTGAGGAATCAAGAAGTTACGACCGTAACCAGCTTTTACTGATACTTTGTCGCCAAGTTTCCCAAGGTTAACAATACGTTGTAATAAAATAACGTCCACAGCTCACCTCACTTATGGTTGTCAGTGTATGGAATCAAAGACAAATAGCGAGCTTGTTTGATCGCAAGCGCCAATTGACGTTGATAACGAGCACGAGTACCAGTGATACGGCTAGGAACAATCTTGCCGTTTTCAGTGATGTACTGTTTTAGGGTATCGATATCTTTGTAGTCGATGTATGTAACGTTCTCAGCTGTGAAGCGGCAGAACTTACGACGACGGTAAAAACGTGCCATGTGTGTTCTCCTTATCCTTCAGCAGTTTCGTCTTGATTCGCAGACTGAGTTTCTTCACGTTGCGCTTTACGTGCACGCTTTTCTTCAGCACTTTTAGCGAGTAAAGATTCTTCAGTAATTGCTTCTTCACGACGGATGATCAAGTTACGGATGATTGCATCGTTGTAACGGAACAATTCCTCTAATTCGTCAAGCGTTGTTTGACCACATTCAACATTCATCAAAATGTAGTGCGCTTTGTGAATTTTGTTAATTGGGTAAGCCAATTGGCGACGGCCCCAATCTTCTAGACGGTGGATTTGACCACCAGCTTCTTTGATCTGTGCGATATAGCGTTCAACCATACCAACAACTTGATCGCTTTGATCTGGATGTACCAGAAGTACGATTTCGTAGTGACGCATGTCAGCTCCTTACGGTTTAAACAGCCCCTAATCCGTTCAAAATAATTTTTTAAACGCTTAGAAGCAAGGAGTCATCGCTTAAATTCAAGGTTAATCCTCGAGCCAAGACGACGTCGCAAATTGCGAAGCGCAGATTTTACTGTGTTCAGGCTAAAAATACAAGATTGATCATGGATTATATTCTGGTAGTAGAAAAATAATATAACCCCGAAAATATGCTGATTGTTCAATACCTTGTAAATTTGGCATTTGTCCGTGTTCAACCAAGCCGATTTTAAATGGCACTTTGAGCCGTTTTAACTGCGGAAGATAGGCGTGGCTATTGGCAATGCTATGCCGTTGTTGGTAGGTCTGGAGCACCACCTCGTCAATGCTTTGGTTTAATAAGTCAATGGTTTGGGGGGATTGATAATTTACCCAGTCGAGTAACCCTGTGATGCTCAGCCGATATTCAGCTGGAAGCTGTTGGCGCAGTTGTTTGAGAAAACTGGCGTAGTGGTAGAGATTTTTACTGCCACTGTCAAAGTCGACTTGCAAGCCAACCACCTGATTGCCACGTTTTTTCCACAATTCGAGATTGCGCAAAATGTGCTGTATATCATCTGTCGTCCAATTGATATGTGTGCTTCGAAATACGATCCAGATCGGCTGGTCAAGCTGTCGGGGTGACATGCCTTGTACATCAATTTGGCTATTCTCGTTGGCAAGCAGAGCGACTTCACCTTGCAATATATAGAGTTGTTTCGCCTGATCGAGATAGGTACGATGTGCAATATTGCCCCACAGCCAAAACTCCTGATAGTGCGCTGGATTGATCATGCCAGTCGAATTTTGCTTATTGTTTTGTGCAGATTCAGCGGTGTGTTGAGATTGAACATGGGGCGGTGCATCATTTTCCGCTGTACATCCACAGAGCATGATCATGCTTGCCAAAGCAGTATAAAGCGGTTTCCGTGGCATGCGCTGTCGAGAATTATTGGTCGGATTTTTCAAGCTAAAACTGTTCAAGATCAAGCACTACCAAAACATGATTTTTGTGGATGTGAAGTGGCGGTTTTCGTATCGCTATAGCGCCTTAGTATTTGGATTGTAACAGAAACTGAACATGATCCGTTCTGCAGGTTTTGCGGAATATTTATACGTTTGATGATCCATTGTCATCAAAGTGGCATTGGAATTGCTAGGTTTAAATGATTAAGCTACACATCAATAAAGGATAGAAAATGTCAGTACGTCCTGTCACATTTTATTTTCGAGGACAACGCCAGCATCTAGAAAACTTTTCACCAAGCATGACCGTGTTGCAGTATCTACGTGAATATATTTCGGAGAATAAAACCCGTCAGACAGGCACCAAAGAAGGCTGTGCAGAAGGAGACTGTGGTGCGTGTACGGTGGTGGTTGGTGAATTGGTCGAGGATCAACTGCAACTGCGCAGTGTCAATGCCTGTATTCAGTTTCTAGCCACCTTGGATGGCAAAGCGCTATTTACAGTCGAAGATTTGAAAGCGTTGACACTGGGTACGGATGCAGATTTGCATCCTGTGCAACAGGCGATGGTGGATCATCATGGTTCGCAATGTGGCTTTTGTACCCCAGGCTTTATCATGTCCTTATGGTCGATGTACGAAAATGAAATACAAGCACCAAGCAAAGATCAAATCAGTGACTATCTTTCGGGCAATCTGTGTCGTTGCACGGGGTATCGTCCGATTTTAGATGCAGCACAACAGGCGTATCACTATCCACGCATTGCCCTTGAACGTGAAAAAGTCATTGAAATATTAAAAGAGATTGAAGCCTTGCCATCGTTACATCTAGAAGAGCATGGACAACACTTTTTTGCACCGAAAACCTTAGCGGAATGTGCTACCTTGCGTCAGCACTATCCACAAGCACGGCTCATCGCAGGCAGTACCGACGTCGGGCTTTGGGTGACCAAGCTCGGACGAGATTTGGGAGATATGCTTTATATTGGTCAAGTCACAGCGCTGAAACAGATGCATATCATCAACGATCAATTAGAAATTGGTGCAAATGTCAGCTTGACGGATGCCTTATCAAAGATCTCCAGCTTTTATCCTGATTTTGCAGAATTACAGCGCCGTTTTGCCTCGATGCCGATCAAAAATGCAGGCACGCTCGGCGGAAATATTGCCAACGGCTCACCGATTGGCGATTCGATGCCAGCATTATTGACCTTAGATAGTCGCTTAAGGCTACGTTGTGGCGAGCAGACTCGAGAAATCGACTTGTGTGATTTTTATCTGGATTATCAAAAAACGGCACTGCAATCGGGCGAATTTATTGAAGCGATTTTAATTCCATTGCATCAAAGCTCTGACACTGCATATTTCAAATTTGCCACCTATAAAATATCCAAACGTTTTGAGCAGGATATTTCTGCGGTTTGTGCTGCGATCAGTTGTGAGCTAGATGAGCATAACGTGGTGCAATCGGTCAAAATCGCATTTGGTGGAATGGCTGCGATTCCCAAACGAGCACAGCATGCCGAAAATGTATTACGTGGTCAGCCACTTACAATGGAGCGAATGACACAGGCACAGCATGCCCTTGAACAGGATTTTCAGCCATTAAGTGACGGTCGAGCCAGTAGCGCATATCGTTTGCAGGTGGCAAAAAATTGTTTACAACGCTTCTATCTCGAAAAAGTACAGGCGCAATCCATGACTCGTGTTGAGGATTTGATCGCCGTTGTGGCGTTGTAGGCGTGGCTATGATTGGGGTTATGAGTGGGGTTATGAGTGGGGTTATGAGTGGGGTTATGAGTGGGGAGCAATACAATGAATCAGTCGATTGAAATCAAACATTCCAAGCCATCCACCAAAGCAGGGCAATCCATCCCGCATGAAAGCGCGCATCTGCATGTGACTGGTCAGGCAAGTTATATTGATGATTTGCCAGAGCTAGAAGATACGCTTCATCTGGCAGTGGGATTTTCAAAATGCGCTAAAGGGAAAATCACACAGTTGGATTTGCATGCGGTGCGTCAAGCGCAAGGTGTGGTTGCGGTCTATACCGCCGATGATGTGACGATTGAGAATAATTGGGGGGCAATCGTCAAAGATGATCCGATTTTTGCCAAAGATCAGGTTGAATTTTATGGTCAAGCCTTATTTGTGGTCGCTGCAAAAACTTATCAGCAGGCACGTCAGGCAGTACGTTTGGCACAAGTTACCTATGAAGCAGAAACCCCGATTTTAAGTATCAAAGAAGCGATCGCACAACAATCGTGGGTGCTGCCGCCAGTAGATTTTAGTCAGGGTGATGTGGCAGAGGCATTTGAACATGCTCCACACCAACTCTCAGGTGAGATCGAACTCGGTGGGCAAGAGCATTTTTATTTAGAAGGGCAGATTTCCTATGCCGTGCCTCATGAAGATGATCAGTTAAAAGTCTATTGCTCGACCCAGCATCCGACCGAGATGCAGTTGCTGATCTGTCATGCACTGGGCTATCAGATGCACCAGGTCAGCGTGGAAACGCGGCGTATGGGAGGCGGATTTGGTGGCAAAGAGTCGCAATCTGCACAGTGGGCGTGTATTGCTGCATTGGCAGCACAGCACTCTGGTCGACCATGTAAACTGCGTCTAGACCGTGATGACGATATGTCTGCCACTGGCAAGCGCCACGGCTTTGCCTATGAATGGTCTGTGGCATTCGATGATCAAGGCGTGTTACAGGGCTTAAAAGTACAATTGGCATCGAATTGTGGTTTTTCTGCGGATTTATCAGGTCCCGTCAACGAGCGTGCAATTTGTCATATTGGCAATGCCTATTATCTGAATGCAGTGCAACTTCGCAACCTACGTTGCAAAACCAATACCGTGTCCAATACAGCGTATCGTGGTTTTGGTGGGCCACAGGGAATGTTTGTGATTGAAAATATTCTCGATGACATTGCCCGCTATCTCAAGTGTGATCCTGTTTTGCTCAGACAGCGCAATTTTTTTGCCGAGAAATCAGGGTTTGGGCGTGATCGGACGCATTATGGTGCAGAAGTTCGGGACAATGTGGCACCGAAAATCGTCACAGAATTACTCGAATCTAGTCAATATTTTCAGCGCAAGCAAGCGATTGAAGCATTTAATGCACACCATGAAATATTGAAGCGTGGCATCGCCTTAACGCCATTGATGTTCGGTATTTCGTTTAACGCTGTGCATTTTAATCAGGCGGGGGCGTTGGTCTATGTGTATATGGATGGCACGGTCGCCATTACCCACGGCGGTACGGAGATGGGGCAAGGACTGTACACCAAAGTCCGTCAAGTGGCTGCGCATGAGCTTGGGCTAAGCATCGAAAATGTCAGACTGATTGCCACCGATACCTCTCGTGTGCCAAATACTTCAGCAACGGCGGCGTCCAGTGGTGCGGATCTAAATGGTAAAGCGGTACAGCACGCCTGTATTAAAATCCGTGAGCGTTTGGCGAAATTGGCGGCGGAAATCAGCCAAAGTGACGAAGCGCAGGTGCAATTTGAAAATAATCAAGTCACCACAGCCAACAATCAATCTTGGGCATTTTCAGACTTGGTCAATCGTGCCTATATGGCACGGGTGCAACTCTGGGATAGCGGTTTTTATAAAACGCCTGAGATTCATTATGATCAGGTCAATCATCTCGGTCGCCCGTTTTTTTATTATGCCTATGGTGCTGCGGTCAGTGAAGTGGCGATCGATACCTTGACGGGTGAAATGAAAGTATTGCGCACCGATATTTTGCATGATGTTGGGCGTTCGATTAATCCTGCGATTGATATTGGGCAGATTGAAGGGGGCTTTATCCAAGGCATGGGCTGGTTGACCACCGAGGAATTGTATTGGCAGCCAGATGGTGCACATGCAGGGCGATTATTTACCCATGCACCCTCGACCTATAAGATTCCGACCAGTGTCGATATTCCGCATGTGTTTAATGTGAAACTGTTTGATCAAGAAAATGTTGCAGACACGATTTATCGCTCCAAAGCAGTCGGCGAGCCACCATTTATGCTTGGGCTATCGGTCTTTTCTGCGATCAAGCAAGCGGTGCAAGCAGCGATTCCTGATGATGCGCCACTGGTGCTGAACGCACCTGCGACCGCCGAGGAAATCTTGCGTGCAATTACGATTGGGCGGGGGCAAGCCTTGCCTGATCGACCACAGCCACATCTGCGCTAGTGAACCTGATGCAACAGCATTTACAGTGGTGGCGTGATTTTGTCGATTGGCAACAGCAAGGTCAAACCGTGGTTTTGGTCACGGTGATTCGTGCCGATGGTTCGACACCACGAGAAGTTGGTGCCAGTATGCTGTTGGCGTTGGATCAACAGCAACAAATACAGCAGTCCGATACCATTGGTGGTGGGCATTTGGAATATCAGGCGATTGATCTTGCAAAAGCGATGTTAGTTGGTCAGGACACTCGTCAACGATGGATTGAACGCTTTAATCTCAGCGCACGTTTGGGACAATGCTGTGGTGGAGTGATGTGGCTACTTTTTGAAAAAATTGAGCCAGATGCCAATCAACAACTCCTAGAATGTCATAAGGCATGGCAAAACGGACAACAGGTCTTGCGCCAAGTGACTGATCAGCAGGGGTCGGTTTGGATGATCAGTGATCATTCGTCACAAGGTTTGGTTAGCGCTTTTCAGACGAATGATCCACATTCAAAACATTCTCATCAAAACAATCAGCATCAAAGCAATTCACTTCACGTCAGCTCTGATTGGCAATGGCAACAACAGATCATGCCATATCGTATGAAGGTGATGATTTTTGGTGCGGGACATGTCGGTGAGGCAATTGTGCGCTGTTTATTACCGATCGGAGTGCAGATCACTTGGGTGGATACGCGAGATGATATTTTTGCAGAAGATTTACAAGATCAGGTGCATTGCATCAGTACTGATTTGCCCGAAGCCGAGCTTCAGCATTTTGACAGAAGTGGTGCTGTGCTGATTTTGACGCACGATCATCAATTGGATTTGCAGTTATGCTTTGCTGCATTGCAATCTGTTACGCAAGCGTTTGCTTTTGTTGGCATGATCGGTTCAAAAAGCAAACGGGCAATCTTTGAAAAACGCATGCAACAGCGAGGCTATCAGCAAGCACAGCTCAATCATTTGGTTTGTCCAATCGGCATTGAGGGAATTCACTCTAAACAACCTGCGGTCATCGCCGTTGCTGTGGTGGCGCAGCTATTACAAGTATTTGCGCAACACTCATAAATCCATGATCAGCATAAATACACTGTCATCAACACTACAGTTTAAACTACCAATAATATTGCAATTCTTTTGCCCATGTGGTTTGTGGATAATCTTGTTTGAGTTGATCAAACCATGATTTGCGTACCGATTTTTCCACATCCGTATTTTGGCAGTCATTCAGACCACTTGGCGCATAACAGCGAATGGCACGGTACAGCGCATAAGGGCGAAGCGGATCGGATTTGGGTTGTTTGATCAGGCGTTGGTAAATATCACCACGATTAAAGGTTGTCCCCCAAAAAGCCGTTTTGACATCACCAAACGTGGCGCTACTTAAACTGTTAAACTGCTCATAAGGATAAAATGGATAATAATAACTGCCTTCACGGTTGCGCAACATTTCACCGATGCAGAGCTGAGCCAGCGCATCATTTGGCTTTTGTGCCAGCGTTTTTGCGATATTGAGTAAGGAAGAACATTGGATCGTTGGTGAAATCGTCGTACCTGACCACGTAAATACAGACAAGGGCGGTTTATTGTATAAAGACTCGTCACTACTATCCCATGATTTATATTTCGCTGCATCACTTGGCAATAAGCTATAGCTTTTCACAAATAGCGCATAATCCTGTTGTAATAAACTCTGTTGCAAGAGACTAAAAATCGCATGATAGCGCTCGTCTTTCGGGGTACTTGTTGAAGATGCCATGCTTTGTAGTGTATTTGCGTCAGCAACATTTTGAATGAAAATTCGTCGAAGGTTTGGCTGTTGAATCAAGCTGTTTTTTGCAGTAAATCCAGCGTAATTGCGGTCATTTTGCATGCTAATCGCTAGTGGTAACTCCAGCATTTCCCGAGACAATGCAATTTTTGCCAGTGGCATGACCGATTTCCAATATTGTTCATGCTTTGCATAGTCTGCCGAGTTTTGCGCTTCTAAGATGCGTCCTTTGAGCACCACTTGACTCAGCTCTAGATAGCTATTGATTTGTTTGGGCTGCGATTTTGGCAAAAAGTTTAAGGCGTCGTTGGGTTTATTTTGCAGAGTAAATAGGTGCCATGCTTGCAAATATCGGAACAGTTCAGGCTCGGATTTAAAATATTTTTGCTGTGCTTGTAGTGCCGACCAAGACAGTGGGCGATAGGATTTATCATCATAGTCAGCAAAGGTATTGGTCTTGCGCATTTGCATCAGGTCATACACAGCCAGTAAAAATGGGTCTTGGAGATTCTGCCCTTGAAAGCCTTTGCTTGAGAATAAATAACGGTCAAACTCAGCAGGGACTTTTTCCATATCCAAGTTGTAGGCATTATGCTTGGTGTGATTAATTTGCCACATCAGCTCATTGCCAAGTTTGTCATAATGTCCGCCAATCCAATAGCCACGACGCAAGAAACCACGGGCACTGGCAACATATTGTCCTTGAGGATAGGCATTTAAATAGGCAGTAATGGATTTAAATAGTTTGGTGAGCTTACTTTGGTCGATTTTGCTTCGATCTAAATTGCCATATTTCCCGAGTCCGCTTTGATAGGCTTGATTGACGGCAACACGGATCAGCATATATTGCGCAGTTTCTTTGACCCAAGGATCATCGCTTTGAGCTAAAATCTGATAAATTTTTTCGGCAGTTGCGAAATCTGAATTATAAAAAGCAATCGATGCATTGAGATACGAGGCATAAAGACGAGTGGTTTGTGACCATGCATCATCGACTTTGATCAGGGCAAATTGTCCATCACATTCTTCGTTAAAGCCTTTGCGCAGAGCAATCAGTTTGCTTTGTTCTGATGCACTGATATTTAATTGTTTGACACGGTGCTCAAAGCCTTCGACACCTCGGATTAAGCTATTACAGTGTTCGTCATAAGCAAGGCTGTCATCGTTGATAAATTTTTGACGGCGATTGGGTTGGGTATTTTCGAGAAGTAGAGTGAGATCACTTTGTCCAAAAGGCACCAAGCCATAATCCAGTGCATAGCCGTCATTTTTCCATTTGTTTGGATTAATTTTTAACAGATTACGATCGGCGAGTAGCAGTGCGACGTTGGTTTGATTGTCATTGCCTGAAGCCAAAATCGGCATGTTGCTACAACGATCGTAGTCTTCGATGCTTAAATTCAGTATAGGCGTACAGCTCGTATCTGGACTGGCATGACTCGATTGGGAATAACCCAAAGCCAAACCCAGCACGGTCAAAGGCACAGCGAGTGTTGCACGGGGCAGTGGCAAAAATGATGTTCGAGCAGAGAAAGTGTTATTGTTCATGTGGAATCATTCCATTTATATATTATCTGCTTCAGTATAAATGGAAATGATGGAATGCAAAACCAATCACGTACAAATCACAGCAGATTTGTACGGATCAAGAAAATTGGATAACGATTGAGATTAGAATGGAAAAAGTAACTGCGGCGCAGGAGTAACCGCAGTAAACAAAAAGCTCAGACTGAGCACAGTAATGAATTGCACCGAAAACAAGAAGTAGCGCTTCGCCCAGACTTGATCATCAGCTGTACTAAAGCCCTTGATACTCAAATAAATCCAATATGCGCCAATCGCATTTAAGGTGATGGCAAAGCAAATATTGGCATAGCCAAACACATACAGCAGATTCATGGTCAAGATAAACAGAATCACATAAATCAGCGATTCGATCTTGGTGCGTTTCACGCTACGTGCAACAGGCAGAATCGGGATATTGGCATTGGTATAATCTTGAAAACGATAAATCGCAATACCCCAAGAATGTGGCATTTGCCAAAACGCATAACCCAAGAGCAAAATCAGCGCTGCATAGTCAAATTGTTCAGCAACAGCCACATAGCCGATCACAGGCGGACACGCACCAGAGATGCTACCAATAATGGTTTGATGAATACTGGTGCGCTTCGTCCATAGGCTATATAAAAACACATAGACGATAAAACCAATCCCAGCAAATACACATGCCAAAGGATTGACCAAAAAATACAACAGTGCAAAACCAATGACACCGAGCACACTGCCATAAATAAAAGCAATCGGTACAGAAATCGCTTTGGTGACCAAAGCACGATTCTGAGTACGTTGCATTTTTTGGTCAATATCTTGGTCGATAATATTATTAAAGACACAGCCAGATGCCACGACAAGGGTCGTACCAAGTAGCGTTAAGAGCAAAAGGGGGAGATCAATCGAACCTTGGGCGGCTAAGAAGAAGCCGCCCAAAGTGGTAATGAAATTACCAAAAAGAATCCCTGGTTTGGTCAGGAATAAGTACTTTTTAAACATGACAAGCGTTTAGATCATCATGTTCGCATGTAGATTGTTCATTACCCATACCGAACCAATCAACAAAATAGCGATGGTTAAAATGGTATAGATAAAGGCAATAGAGTCCCAACGCTGTTGTTCTGAACCATTTAAATGCAGGAAGAACACCAACTGGACTAACACCTGAGCAATCGCAGTAATTGCAACAGTTGCAATAACAACACCACCAGTCATGCCTGACATCACCATCCCGAAGGGGATGATGGTCAAGGCGATAGACAGGATAAAGCCGATTGTATATTGCTTGAAACTACCGTGCGCTGCACCAGGATTATTCACATCATGACTCATGATAGAACCCCACCTAAGTAAACTAAGCTAAACACACAAATCCATACGATATCGAGGAAGTGCCAGAACAAACTTAAACAAGCCAAACGACGTGTGTTTGGTAGCGTTAAGCCGTTCTTTTTGATTTGGTACATCAATACCAACATCCACACCAAGCCAGAAGTCACGTGAATACCGTGCGTACCAACTAGGGTAAAGAATGCAGATAAGAATGCGCTAGTACTTGGACCGTGACCTGAATGAACCAAATGATGGAATTCATACAGTTCCATGCCGATGAATGATGCACCGAAAAGGAAAGTAATCACTAACCATTTAAGGACACCACCCACGTCATTTTTATGACGTGCAAGTACCGCAAAACCAAAGGTCACTGATGAAATCAACAGCGCCATGGTTTCCATTAATACAAAGCCGATCGACTCACCGAATAAATCCTTGGCACTTGGTGTGCCAGGCGGAACGTGCGAGCTTAATACAGCAAATGCGATGAAGAGTGTCCCGAACAGGATCAAGTCACTCATCAAGTAAGTCCAAAAACCAAAGACCGTTAACGGGGTATCATCATGTTCATGATGACCGTCGTGATCGTGGTTGTCGTGATGAAGTACTTCAGCCATGGTCTTAGTCCTTCTTCAAATGTTTTTCTAACAAAGCATAACGCTCGTTTTCGATACGTTCTACTTCGGCTGCTGGCACATAGTAATCCACTTCTTTGGTAAATGAACTACGAATGAAGCTGATAATTGCAGCAATGAAAGTCACAATTGCTAACCACCAAATATGCCAGATTAATGCAAAGCCCATAATCGTCACGATAATGGCAATCACAAAACCTGCCGCACGGTTAGTTGGCATATGAATGTCTTCATATTTTGCTGGACGTTGGTAAGCCACGCCATTTTCTTTATCAGACCAGAAGCGATCGATACCAGCACCTTCAAGATCATGCGCAAAGTTATAAAACGGCGCAGGAGAAGATGTAGACCATTCGAATGTACGACCAGTACCCCAAGCATCACCTGTATAGTCCATCGTTTCTTTACGTTTCAAGAAACCAACACCCACAGATAACAACCAACATGCAATACCAAGCGCAACTAAGATCGCACCGATCATGGCAATGTTCAGATAAGGCGTCCATTCAGGGTTGTCATAAGTATTCAAACGGCGTGTCATTCCCATAAAACCAAGGATATACAACGGCATGAACGCAAAGTAGAAACCGAAGAACCAGAACCAGAAAGCAGCTTTGCCCCAGAACTCATCCAACTTCCAACCAAACATTTTTGGCCAGTAGAAGGCAAGACCTGCAAAGAAACCAAATACCACACCACCGATGATTACGTTATGGAAATGCGCAATCAAGAACAATGAGTTATGTACAAGGAAATCCGCTGGTGGAATCGCCATCAATACACCTGTTAAACCACCGATACCGAATGTGACCAAGAAGCCCATTGTCCAGTACATTGGTGTCGTAAAGGTGATTTGACCACGATACATGGTGAACAACCAAGAGAACATCTTCACACCCGTTGGGATGGCGATGATCATGGTCATAATGCCGAAGAAGGCATTGACGTTTGCGCCCGCACCCATAGTAAAGAAGTGGTGCAACCAAACGATTAAAGACAAGATGGTAATCGCAACAGTTGCATAAACCATCGACTTATAACCGAACAGTGTTTTACGGCTGAATGTCGCAACAATCTCAGAGTAAAGACCAAATGCTGGCAATACCAAGATATATACTTCAGGGTGACCCCATGTCCAAATCAAGTTCACATACAGCATTGGACTACCGCCAAGCTCATTGGTGAAGAAATGGAAACCGAAGTAACGATCCAGAGAAAGCATCGCTAAAGTTGCAGTCAATACAGGGAAGGTGGCAATGATCAAGGCACAAGCACACAACGTAGTCCACGTTGATACTGGTAGATCCATCAACTTCATACCAGGCGCACGCATCTTGATGATGGTCACGAAGAAGTTGACACCTGAGAGCAGGGAGCCTAGACCAGAAATCTGCAATGCCCAAATATAATAGTCCACACCCACACCAGGGCTGTACTGAATATTTGATAGTGGTGGATAAGCCAACCAACCAGTCGCCGCAAACTCACCTAAAGCAAGTGAAGCCATGACTAGACCAGCCGCACCAACAAACAACCAGAAGCTGAGTGAGTTAAGTAGTGGGAATGCCACATCACGTGCACCGATTTGCAGTGGTACGGTAATGTTCCACATACCAACAACCAGACCCATCGCCACGAAGAAGATCATAATGACGCCGTGCGCAGAGAAGATCTGATCGTAATGTTCAGGGTGGAGATAGCCTTCACCGCCTGGACCTGCGAGGAAGAGTTGCAAACGCATCATCAAACCATCGGCAAAACCACGCACTAGCATGATTACTGAAACGATGAAATACATGATCCCGATTTTTTTATGGTCTACGGTGGTAAACCATTCTTTCCACAAATAACCCCACAATTTGAAGTACGTCACTGCGCCAAACACAGCGATTGCACCTAAAACCATGACAGCAACAGTGACCAAAACGATTGGATCATGTGGAATTGCTTCAGGGCCTAATTTGCCTAATAACAGTGTAGACATGATTATTCTCCTGCTGCAGTTGCAGTCGCGTCAGTTGCTACAGCATCATGCTGTTGAGCTGGCGTCGCTGTAACTTGTGCATCTGCGTGTTCAGTAGGCATCTGCATATTTTCACCATGTGCAACAGGGTGGTGATCACCATGATAGTTGCCCATATAGCTGTTGATCACAGATTCAAACAAACCTGACTCAACGGATGAATAATACGTCACAGGATGCGGATGATGCGGGTAAGGACCTTCAGCTTGTGCAATTGCAGCCGCTTTTTTCTCTTCTTCAGTACGTGCAGTTTTCACCATTGCATCAATTTGGAATTGTGCACGGTTACCATCACGTAGAGATTTGAATTCAGCTTGGTCAAGTAGACCTTTTTGAATTGCTGTTGTTCCTTTGTCATCAACCACAACAGTATTGCCTTGACCATTTTTAATCGCTTGAACCCATTGTTCAAACTCAGGTGCAGTCACACTATGTGCTTTGAAGCGCATTTGTGAGAAGCCATATCCGCTATAGTTTGACGAGAAGCCACGGTAAACACCCGTGTTATCAGCACTCAAATGAAGCTGAGTTTGCATACCCGCCATTGCATAAATTTGACCCGCCAACTTTGGAATGAAGAATGAGTTCATTGTAAAGTTAGAGGTAACACGAAATGCAATTTGCTTTTGCTCAGGGAAACGTACTTCATTGACCGTTGCAATATTTTGCTCAGGATAGATGAAAATCCATTTGAATTGCTCGGCAATGACTTGAATAGTTAACTGCTCAGCAGGATTTTCGGTACGTGGTTTGTAAGGATCGTACTCGTGCGAACCCCACCACGCTAAGTATGCTAAATACGCAATAATGATGATTGGAATACCCCAAACAACGACTTCAATCGCTGTAGAGTGTGCCCAATGTGGTTGATAATCTGCATCTTTATTAGATTTACGATACTTCCATCCGAACCAAAGCGCCATAATGATTGACGGAATTACCACCAACAGCATCACATAGATAGCTGTAAGCATCAAATCCGACAAACCTTGAGCGACTGGACCTTCAGATGTCAAAAGTACCTTATCACCACCACAAGCGGTTAGGCTTGTAGCTGCTAACAAAGACAACACAGTTATAGTCGTTTGTCTCATAATACAACCTCGGTGAAGAGACCCATTTTAAAAATATGGGATAGCGATCTGAGTGCTGCATGATTGCTTAAAAAACTGAATGTTTCCTAACCAATCATGTGGCACCGCTACGTTGTAGGGCATTATGCCTGATTCAGCGACACGAAGCTATAACAAAAGTCTGATAAAACACATTTAATTCCATAAAAAAAGTATTGATTTAAACGATTGCAAAGTAAAATTTATAGAAATTGTTGAATCAAAAGATTATTTTTATGATTTTTGTATAAAAAAACCGCTAAATTTACGCTTTAGCGGTTGAATAAATCAGCAACTTATTACAAGTGCGACACAGGTCTTATTTTTCAATAACAATGGTTTTAGCGACTTTATCATGTAGTGTTTGACGCTTTTTTGTGGCAGAAAATGCCAAATCAATGATGGTGCTAAACGGCATAAACAGCACATTGAGCACGATGAACATTAGGGTGCGCATGATGAAAATACGTCCCAGTCCGACATCAGCTTGCGTTTCAGCATCAACAATTTTGATTTGCATGACTTTTTTGCCGATACTTTGTCCAGTTTTGGACAAAAGAATGGCTTGTACAGCGAGCATCAATCCCAGATAGATTCCCATACCAATCCAGCCTGATTGTGGAATGATGTTCAACAAAGTCTGTTGCATCTCTGGTGTCGGAATCATGCCTTGGCTTTGCAGTTTTGCCATTTCTGCATGTTGTGCAGGTGACATAAACGCAGTTAAAAAGGCAAACGAAGGTAACCACAAGATCAAATCAATGATTTTGGCAAAGATGCGTTTTGAAAATGGGGCTAAGCCTTGTGCGGTGCTGTCCTTTTTCAAGACTGGGATATTGTTTTTCCAATCATATTGTGAGGAATTGGTCTGTGGCGTTGCCCATTTCTCATCAGTATTTGGCTGTGCAATATCGACAGCAGGCGGCAACAAGCCATTTTGTTTGATTTCGCCGACAGTTTTCCATTCGGATAAGCCTTTAAACCAAATCAGATCGGTCGCAACAACTTGCTGGTTATCAATCATTTGATGAACTTGTGCGAGTGTGTACGGACCGGCTTGTTCATTATTTCGAGCTAAATAAATATCCAAACTAAAACCTCATCTTAAAATATATCTTTCTTGCTATGTGACTTGCGCAATGCTGCCTTCACGGGAAAAGCTACATTGATAAAAAAGACCCGTGATCGGGTCTTTTTATGGTCATACTGCGATTAGTTTATCACAGAATACTTACTTTTTATTTTGGTTGTCTGAGAGGTAGAACCAAGTATCCAGTACAGAGTCAGGATTCAAAGACACTGAATCAATGCCTTGTTCCATCAGCCAGAAGGCAAGGTCTGGATGATCCGAAGGACCTTGACCACAGATACCGACATATTTGCCTGCTTTACGGCAAGCATTGATCGCCATAGAGAGCAAGGTTTTCACTGCTTGGTCACGCTCATCGAACAGATGCGACACAATACCAGAGTCACGGTCTAGACCAAGTGTTAACTGAGTTAAATCGTTTGAACCAATCGAGAAGCCGTCAAAGTGCTCAAGGAATTGATCTGCCAACAGCGCATTGGTCGGTAGCTCACACATCATGATGACTTTTAGCCCATTTTCGCCACGTTTTAAGCCATTGGCAGCAAGTAACTCAATCACACGTTTTGCTTCGCTCACCGTACGCACAAATGGAATCATGATCTGAATATTGGTCAGACCCATTTCATCACGGGCTTTTTTCAAGGCACGGCATTCTAGCTCGAAACAATCACGGAAGTTATCAGACACGTAACGGCTTGCACCACGGAAACCAAGCATCGGATTTTCTTCTTCAGGCTCGTACAGTTTACCGCCGATCAAGTTGGCATATTCATTCGATTTGAAGTCAGACATACGAACGATCACTGGCTTATTGCCAAATGCCGCAGCGAGCGAGGCAATGCCTTCAACCAATTTTTCCACATAGAAATCAACTGGAGAGGTATAGCCAGCAGTACGTGTTGCTACAGCAGCACGTGTTTCACGAGGTAAGCTGTCGATATTTAACAAGGCTTTTGGATGTACACCGATCATACGGTTGATGATGAACTCAAGACGTGCCAAGCCAATGCCTTCGTTTGGAATTTGTGCAAAATCAAAAGCACGGTCAGGGTTGCCGACGTTCATCATGATTTTAAATGGTAGCGGTGGCATTGAAGAAATCGAGTTGCGTTGTACTTCAAAGTCCAAAGCACCTTCGTAAATAAAGCCTGTATCACCTTCGGCACACGACACAGTCACTTCTTGACCATCTTTTAAGATTTCTGTGGCATTGCCAGTACCCACGATCGCAGGCACACCCAGCTCACGAGCGATAATCGCAGCGTGACAAGTACGACCACCACGATTGGTGACGATTGCCGCCGCACGTTTCATTACGGGTTCCCAGTCTGGATCAGTCATGTCTGATACCAGCACGTCGCCAGTTTGTACTTTATCCATTTCTTTGATCGAGTTCACGATACGCACTTTACCAGAGCCGATACGTTGACCGATTGAGCGACCTTCGCAAAGGACTGTACCTTTTTGTTTGAGCAGGTAGCGCTCCATAGTGCCGACATTTTGGCGACTTTTTACGGTTTCTGGACGGGCTTGAACGATATAGATTTGTTCATCATCGCCGTCTTTCGCCCATTCGATGTCCATCGGTGCGCCGTAGTGTTTTTCAATGATCAATGCTTGTTTTGCAAGCTCGGTCAATTCGTGATCATTTAAGGCGAATTGTTGACGCTCCGCTTTATCCACATCAACGATTTCAACCGAACGACCCGCCGCAGCATCGGCGCTATAGATCATTTTCTTATGTTTAGAACCAAGATTACGACGTAACACCGCATGCTTACCATCGTTAAGCAATGGCTTAGACAGGTAAAATTCATCAGGGTTGACCGCACCTTGGACCACCATTTCACCCAAACCATAGGCAGCAGTGATGAAGACCACTTCACGAAAGCCAGATTCTGTATCGAGGGTAAACATCACGCCTGCTGCTCCAGTTTCAGAACGTACCATGCGTTGTACGCCTGCTGAGAGGGCAACGATGTCATGCTCAAAACCTTGATGGACACGGTAAGCGATGGCACGGTCGTTATATAATGAGGCGAAAACTTCTTTGATGGCGATCAGGATATTGTCGATGCCACGAATGTTGAGGAAAGTTTCTTGTTGACCTGCAAATGATGCATCAGGCAAATCTTCAGCCGTCGCAGATGAACGGACTGCCACAGCAATCTCAGGATTGCCATTCGACATGCTTTCAAATGCAGTGCGGACTTCTTGTTCTAATTCTGGAGTCAACGGTGAATCAATAATCCATTGACGAATTTTCGCACCCGTTTCAGTGAGGGCTGCGATGTCATCGACATTCAACTGTTTTAGTTCATTGGAGATTTTTTCTTTTAAGCCACTTTTTTCAAGGAACTCACGGTATGCTTCGGCTGTGGTTGCAAAGCCACCTGGAACTGAAACCCCAGCATTAGAAAGGTGACTGATCATTTCACCTAATGAGGCGTTTTTTCCGCCTACTCGCTCTACATCATGCTTGCCTAAATTTTCCAGACCAATAACGCGTGCTTCCAAAGTCGTTACTCCACTGTGTGCTTAAAGAATCAAACTTAAATTTAAGTTGTAATATATGGTTCAATGATTTCAATTTCGATCTCAATCACCCGATTAGCCTGTGTGATTTGCACGTTTTATCAGCGAATACAGGAATAATAGGCGACAGATGATCAACATCCGATTACTATAAAGATTATGTGCTATGAAAACAAATGTAAAAGGTGAAAAAAACATGTCAGAAAGTAACTTGATGCATCGAAGTGTATTTTTTATCTCCGATGGCACGGCGATCACGGCTGAAACCTTAGGGCATTCATTATTAGCACAATTTCCCAATGTGAAATTCGACATTCACATCATGCCTTATATCGATACCGAAGAAAGTGCCATGAATGTCGTGCTCAAGATCAATAGTATCGCAGCTGGTGACGGCTGTTTACCGATTGTGTTTGATACTTTAGTCGATCCAAAGGTGCGAGAGATTATTAATACAGCCAATGCGATCAATCTGGATGTGTTTGAAGGGATTATCAGTAAACTAGAAACTGAATTAGGAATCAGCGCGACAACATTGGTGGGACAAACCCATGCGGTGATTGACTCGGAATATTATAAAGCACGTATCGATGCCGTACATTTTGCGCTAGATAATGATGATGGTGCACGTACACGGCATTATGATCAGGCGGATATTATTTTGATCGGGGTATCTCGCTCAGGCAAAACACCGACTTCGATTTATTTGTCTTTGCAGTTTGGCATTCGGGTGGCGAACTATCCGCTGACCGAAGATGATTTGGATGACAATCGATTGCCTGCGGTGCTGAAACCACATAAAAGTAAGCTCTTTGGTTTGATGATTGATGCCGAGCGCTTGGTGGCGATTCGTACCGAACGTAAAGCAAATAGTCGATATGCCAGCTTTAGCCAATGTCAGATGGAGCTTCGGGCAATCGAAGGCATTTATATTTCTGAAGGCATTCCATTTTTAAATGTCTCGGAAATGTCAGTCGAAGAAATTTCAACACGTATCCTACAAACCACAGGCTTAAAACGTCGGATTGGTTAGAATTTAATTTGAAAAATTGATTTTTTCGAAGCGGAAATATAAAAAAGCCAAATTGATGCGCAATTTGGCTTTTTTTACAGTCTAATCTATTGAGATTCAGCCTGAATTTGTTTGAGTAGTTCAAAACTTTTGAGTCGGTTTTCAGGATCATACACATCACAAGTAAAGATGAATTCATCCGCCTGAGTACGCTGTAGTAATTCCTCTAAGCCGTGTTTCACGGTTTCTTTTGAGCCTGTCTGCTCAACACCAAAGAAACCTTCAACACCACGTTTTTCTACTTCTGACCATAAACCATCCATCGACGCTACAGGTGGCACAAGATTGGTTGGTTGCCCACGAAATAGTGCAAGGATGCGCTGATAATTGGTCGTGGCAAGATATTTTGCTTCTTCATCACTCTCTGCAACAAGACTTGGCACACCAATTATCACATAAGGTTGATCCAAATAAGCCGAGGCTTGGAAGTTTTCACGATACAACGCGATGGCTTGCATCATCATCCGTGGCGCAAAGTGTGAAGCAAAGGCATAAGGTAAGCCGAGTCGTGCAGCAAGCTGTGCGCTGAATAAACTTGAACCTAACAAATACACAGGGACTTTTGAACCTTGCCCTGGAACGGCAATGATTTGTTGTCCTGCTTTAGCATCATCGAAATAAGTTAAAATTTCACTCACATCTTGCGGGAATTGCTCCTCAGTTTCAAAACGTCCACGGCGCAGAGCACGCATGGTGGTCTGATCTGTGCCCGGTGCACGACCAAGCCCAAGATCAATACGATCAGGGTATAGTGTAGCTAGAGTACCAAATTGTTCTGCAACCACCAGCGGGGCATGGTTTGGCAACATGATGCCGCCAGAACCCAAGCGTAAAGTCGAGGTATTCGCTGCAAGATAACCCAGCAGTACGCTGGTTGCCGAGCTGGCAATGCCTTGCATATTGTGATGCTCTGCAACCCAAAGCCTGTGATAACCGAGCTTTTCGGCATGTTGAGCAAGGGTTTTGGCATTTTCTAAAGCATCTTTTGCCGTGCCGTTGTCTCGGATCGGTGCAAGTTCTAAGATAGAAAATTTGACATGCTGTAGATCAGGTGATGTTTTATCACCGATGTTTGTATTTGCTGTGGACACAAAGCCACCTCATTTTATAAATCATGTCGTGTTGATATAAGGTTGATTCGGATAAAATCAATTTTTATCTTTTAAATTTCTCATAAGACTATAAAAAGAAGGGTTATTTTATCGGTCTTTGCATGGATTTTTAGCCAGCCCTAAGTGTCCATATCGCAAAAAAGCACCCGAAGGTGCTTTCATTCACGTTGCATTTATGACCACGAATTAACGATAGTAGCGCTTAGAATGCTTACGTTTGTGCTTTTTATGCTTGCTGGATTTACGGCTATCGGCTTTTTTATCATCGCTGATTTTATTACCTAAAGCAGAACCACCCGCAGCACCAAGTGCAGCGCCGATCAATTGACCGTTTGAACCATAGTTTTTACCAATCGCAGAGCCCGCATACGAGCCGAGTCCACCGCCGATCGCAGATTCGGTACGATTGGATTTGCTACTTGCCGCTGCAGCACCACCTGCACCACCGATTGCAGCACCTAAGTCTGCGCCGTTTGTTCCGCCGACTTGTTTACCGATGACATTACCAACGACGCTACCAAGTGCACTCGCTGCTGCCACACGTGTCGTACTATCCGCCATCGCAGGTGTTGCAATGATCGAACTCGCTAAAACTCCAGTTAAGATATATGCATAATGTTTCATGGTATTCTCCTTATCGGCTTTTGATGAAAGCAATTTTTAAAGTCTTTTTGACAAAGTATGTCAAAATGTTTTGATGGAAATAAATTTACCAAAGGATAAGGCTTAAAAAATGGAGATCTATAGCAAGTACACCCTGTTTGCGTAACGAAGATAGCGTGATGACGGTGTGTTGTGTAAGTGCGCTTAAAACCACTGCGCATATGACTCTTAAAGTGTGATGGATCGTGCATTTTGGAAAAAATAATATCCTTGATAGGATTTGTGCTGAATTATCGGTACACTATGCAACACCACAAATCTGCGAATTGATCATCTTTGCAGTGGTGAAAAGTGTTTGAAAAAGAGAAAGTTATTGTATGAAAGAGTCGCTACGTTTACGTTTGGATCAGTTGGTCGATCGTTATGAAGAGCTGAATGCCTTATTGGCTGATGTAGAGGTCATTTCGGATAACAATAAATTCCGTAAACTCTCTCGTGAACATAGTGAGCTACAAGAGATCACCGCTGTATGGCAACAATACACCCAAGCTGAAGCGGATATTGTCACAGCTGAAGAAATGCTTGCCGAGCCAGATTTCAAAGAAATGGCACAAGAAGAAATCAAAGAAAATAAAGCCTTGATTGATAATCTTGAAAGTCAGCTTAACATCTTAATGATTCCGAAAGACCCGAATGATGCCAATGCGGCATTCCTTGAAGTCCGAGCCGGAACGGGTGGGGATGAGGCGGCGATTTTTTCAGGTGATTTATTCCGTATGTACAGTAAATATGCCGAAACACAAGGTTGGCGTATTGAAATCCTCTCTGAAAATGAGGGCGAACATGGTGGCTATAAAGAAGTCATTTGCCGTGTTGATGGTGAAGGCGTATATGGTCGCTTGAAATTTGAAAGTGGGGCGCACCGTGTACAACGTGTGCCTGCGACTGAGTCGCAAGGGCGTGTACATACTTCTGCATGCACCGTGGCGATCTTGCCCGAGGTCGATGTTGATACGTCGGTCGATATTAATCCCGCGGATTTGCGTATTGATACTTATCGTGCCTCAGGTGCGGGTGGTCAGCACATTAACAAAACTGATTCTGCGGTACGTATCACCCACATTCCAACAGGTACGGTGGTAGAGTGTCAGGATGAGCGTTCACAGCATAAGAATAAAGCCAAAGCGATGGCACTGCTTGCGTCACGCCTTGAAAATGCCAAACGTGCAGCAGCCGATGCAGCGACTTCTGAGATGCGCCGTGATTTGGTTGGTTCGGGTGATCGCTCGGAACGGATTCGCACCTATAACTATCCTCAGGGTCGAATGACCGACCATCGTATTAATCTGACCTTATATAAGCTCGATGCAATCATGGAAGGCGATTTGACTGAAATCTTGGACAATCTGCACCGTGAATATCAAGCTGATCAGTTGGCGATGTTGGCGCAAGAAAATGATGCCTAATCTTTATAAAAATTTCATGATTTCAAAATTTAAGGTACCAATGTGAATATTGCACAAGCCTTAAATCTGCGTGGGCAAGTCGATAGCTATGAACGCCAAGAGGCAGCATGGCTACTTGAGCATATTCTCAAACTTAGCCCATTGCATCTGAAAATGAATATGATGCAAGTGCTCTCGGCTGAACAAGAACAGCAATTTCTTGATGGCTTAATGCGCTTGGCGAAAAATGAACCGCTTGCCTATATCATAGGTTCACAGCCGTTTTGGACTTTAGATTTAACCGTCACCTCAGATACACTTGTACCACGTCCAGATACCGAGATTGTGATCGAAACAGTGTTGGCTTTAGATTTACCGAAAGTGGCTCATGTGGTGGACTTGGGGACAGGTACAGGTGCAATTGCATTGGCACTTGCCTCAGAAAAGTCACTTTGGCAGATCACCGCAACGGATATCTATGCACCAAGTCTTGAGGTGGCAAAGTTTAATGCAGAGAAGCATGGTTTAAATGAGGTGAATTTTGCGCTTGGTTCGTGGTATCAGGCTTTATCTATACAACAGCGCAATGAAAAATTTGATTTGATTGTATCGAATCCGCCATATATTGATCCTGAAGATGCGCATGTCGCAAAGCTCGAATATGAACCGCAACGTGCTTTGGTCGCTGATAATAAAGGATTGTCTGACTTAGAATTCATTATCCGTGAAGCACCACAGTGGCTGAATGCGAATGGTTGGATTGTGCTAGAGCATGGCTATGATCAGGCGAATGCTGTGCAAGATTTATTAAAACAGTATGGCTTTGAAAATGTGTGTACGGTACAGGACTATGGTGGGAATGATCGGGTGACGTTGGGGCAGAAATAAAAAATGGTCTACATATTATTTCGTAGACCATTTTTTTTGCCTCTATACCAAAGTGTACGGGCTTGTGTAAGACGTGTTTTAGATAAACACTTTAGAGTATGCCACTTGACTTAATTGCATCAAATGCGCTTTTGTTATAAAAATCGCATCCATCAAGAATTTGACGGATTCTGACGGCGACTTTAATTTCTTCTATACTCGATAATTTACCACTTGCTAAGCGTGCTTGTAATACATCGAGCGCTTCTTCTCGATCTTGGCTTTGTAGCGATACTTTGGCAGTATATGCATGACCTTGATAATCAATGACAACTACACTGGTGATATAACCAAATTGATCTGATTCATCAAAGCGAGTCCATTTGTATCCAGCCCATGAGCCATTACTTTGCGTAATAGTATGTTCTAGTGTTTCTGCAGCTGCTAAAAGTCTTTCACTATAATCTGCTAAATAATTACTATAGCTACTTTCTTTACGATCGTCTGAGGTAAATGTGAAATAGTCTTGTGCAGTATCAATACTGTTGGTTTGATAACAGATAGCATCTGATGGGAAAGTTGCAAGGTTTGATGAATAATGTGTTTGCCAAGCCTCATAGCCAAATCGATTGAACACATCAAGTAACCATTCATTGCCATCAATAGCTGCTTCACTCTCAGCAATTTCATAGAAAGGAATATAACCTGCATAAACTGTCTCAAGGATAGAGGAGCCAGAAAGATTGACCTTTTTAAGATTTTGCGTATAACTTGCGCCAGACACTTGACTAAAAATTAATTGTGTTTCTGTTTTTGCTTTAGTTGAGGCTTCTGCCCATGTGTCTGTGTACAAGCCTTCTGGTGATAAAATGAACTCATTTTCAGGCACAACGGTATGATAATTCACATTGGCTGGTTGTAGACCATTAACATAAGTTATTTCATGTGACATCGTATAAGATGTGTCATTGCTTTGACGAGAAAGTACATAATATGATGCATTCACATTAGAATACTTCTGTTCATTTTCTTGCGTATTATTTGAGCTCGAACTTGAACTACCACCGCCTCCGCCACCACATGCAATAAGCAGGGTGCTTAATAGGCTTAATGATAAGAGTGTATTGATTTTTTTCATTAGGATTTACTCTATGTTTTAAGTTAAGAATCTTTTTTAGGGAAGGCTTTACTGCATTTTCCAGTTTCAGCCATAGATAGCTTTTGGATGTCTTGCTGACCTTGAGTTGGATGCATTAGTTTTAGATTTGCACCGCCAACAAAAACGCCCATTTTGATTGTTTGCTCTACAAAATAGTTCTGACCACTTTCAGTTTTTACTTCGAGTAAATTTGGTGAAAATTCTGACTCAGTTGCTAAAGTATGTGTTTGATCGCCATCAACTTCGATGTGAAAAAATGTACCACGTGCAGATTCGCCAACACATTCACCATCAACCCAAATATCTTTTTTTAAGGCGCCACCAACGACAGTATTTGAGCGATAAATGTAAAGTCCCGCTTTGCCTTCACTTGGCGCAGACATTTGTTTTGCGAGTGTGCTTTTTTCAGTAGATGTTGTTGGCACTGATGCGCAGCCGAATAGGGTAGATGTGGCGATGATCAGCGTGCTTGCAGTGATTGAAAAATTTTTCATATGTAACTCAATTGTGAATACAAATACAATTTAACGTACAAACTTTGTTATTGTTTGTAATTGTGAAATATATCTGCTTTCTTGAAACTTGCAAGAAGAATTTAATATTTTTTTAACACAGATTTTAGTGCGATCAGGAACGAGCAGGAGTGAGGTTGGCTTAATGCTGTTGCGCTTGCTGCTTGAATCCGCCTTGTCAAACTTTTGTGAAATATTTAATTTGTTTGATAGTGTCGTCCCATTTCTTCGGCAATCGCTACATTTCCATTACTTTTTAAGCCATCGACTGCACCTTGAAAATCAACCGCATCACGATTTTGGCTGAGTTTAAATTTTCCAATCATACTATCCACAGAGAGTGTAATTGCGACAACCTGCTGAATTTCATTGGCGATGTAGTCTTTTGGTGCTTGCGACATTTTCCATGGCTTGGCTTGTGTAGCTTCATGTTGTCGAGTGAGCTTTGCTAAGATGCCTCGGATCTGCTTTTCGTCATGGCTAAATTCGATCTTGCCACGCACATGCACTACTTGATAATTCCACGTCGGCACATGTTGATGATGAACCAATTTATTGGGATACCAGTTCGGTGAGATATAGGCATTTTCGGCTTGGAAGATCGCCAAAGTTGGGCTGTTGTTTGCAATATTCGTATGTAATGGGTTGGCTTTGGCAATATGACCAATCAATTGAAGTTCGCCTGAGGCAAGCGTCAGCAACTGCATTGGAATATGATTTGCAATGATTTCTTCACCATCGAAATGAATCAACGTCGCCAATGGATGTTGCTTGATAAAGTCAATCAATACGTCTTGGCGAGATTCTTGGAAAATTTCTGGCTGATACATAGCAAAATCAGAACAAATTAAGAAAGGTTTCGAGAAAGTGATGTTAAATCATCATTCCTGACGATGAAAGGTTTAATTTTTAAGTTTTTTCTTAGACTTTTGGCTAAACTAACTCGCAACATAACTGCATCGAACACGATAACAGCGATATGGCAACACCTCATTCCGATGCACGAACCAAAACACAAATGAATTCATCTATCGATCTACAAAAGATCGGCTTACGCCTGTCAGCATTTTACTTTTTCTACTATGCGATCGTCGGCACATTCATGCCGTATTGGAATTTATATTTGGAATTCCAAAAGTTTAGTCATTTTGAAATTGGTTTGCTCAGCACCATTGCGGTAATCACTCGATTTTTTGCGCCATTTATTTGGGGGTGGCTTGCCGATCTGACGGGCAAGCGTATGCTGTGGATTCGCATTGCGACTTTTGTCGAAGCGATAATTTGGCTGACCATTTTCTGTATCGATAAAAAATTTCAAAGCATCGCCATCATCATGCTGATTTTTAGCTTTTTTCAAAATGCGATCTTGGCACAGTTTGAAGGTGTCACGTTATTTTGGCTTGGTGATCAACATCAGGCTTTGTATGGCAAAATTCGTAAATGGGGTTCGATCGGCTTTATTGTTGGTGTGTTTGTGATTGGGGCGATTTTGGACTGGATTCCCATTTCTAATCTGCCGATTCTATTGCTGTGTATTTCCGCCTGTGCCTTTCTGTGTTCGTTTAGCATTGCTGAGCCAACACAA
This sequence comes from Acinetobacter marinus, assembly GCF_900096915.1. Classification (GTDB taxonomy): domain Bacteria; phylum Pseudomonadota; class Gammaproteobacteria; order Pseudomonadales; family Moraxellaceae; genus Acinetobacter; species Acinetobacter marinus. Next base: position 418,723 of record NZ_FMYK01000001.1, on the reverse strand, counting down.
GCGCCGACTGCACAGCGTAAACTTGAGCCGATTCTACCGATTTTAAAACGTCCTGTGGTGGCGTGTTCTTTTCTGATCGAATTTATTTTGCTATTTTCATTTGCGCCGTTTTATAGCTTTTATAGTAATTTTCTGCATGAATATCAGTTCTCCACCACGCAAACAGGGCTGTTATGGTCAATGGGCGTGGTGGCGGAAATAGTGATGTTTGCCTATGCAACATGGTTTTTTCGTCAATTTTCATGGCGTAGCTTAGTTGCAATTTGTTTGGTTTTGACCAGTCTGCGCTGGATCATTGTCGGTGTGTTTGCTGAGCAGTTTTGGATACAGTTTTTTGCGCAGTGGATTCATGCTTTTAGTTTTGGCTTATTTCATTTGATTGCCATGCGGATGATTTTGCAACACTTTAGTGCAGGACAGCAGGGACGAGGGCAGGCGCTGTATAGCACCATGTGGGGGCTTGGTGTGGCACTCGGTAGTTTGCTTGCGGGGAAATATTGGGACGTGTTGTCTGGGCAATGGATTTTTATCATCGCAGGTGGTGTGTGTGTGTTTGGGCTCATTTTTGTCAAGGCATTGCCAGCACAGCGACACATCTAGTTTAAAACATCTCATTCAAAATACCTCATTCAAACGTCAGCAAAATACAAATAAATACTGAATATTGTGCTGATAAATACACAGGATGCGTGAGTCAGGCTAGAATAAGATGTATGCGAAAAGCATCTTTTAATATTTTGCGAAAAGTCGAGTGTTGATATGGATTTATTACAGCGTTTAGGGATTTCCCAGCCGATTTTTGTAGCCCCGATGGCTGGTACCTCTACACCAGAGCTTGCTGCGGCGGTGTCTAATGCAGGTGGTTTTGGGGCATTGGGTCTAGGTGCGAGCAATGCCGAAACTGCAAAACAAGCCATTCTCAAAACACAGCAATTGACTGATCAACCTTTTCAAGTGAATTTTTTCTGTCATCAACCGACTGCTTATGATGCAGAAAAGGCGCAACAATGGATCAACTATATGCGTCCTCACTTTGAGGAGTTTGATGCAGAAGTACCAAACCAACTCAATGAAATTTATCAAAGTTTTATTTCCAACGATGAGTTGTTACAGGTTGTCTTAGACACAAAGCCAAAAGCGGTGAGTTTTCATTTTGGCTTACCGACGGCTGAGCAGATTTCTGCCTTAAAGCAAGCGGGCATTATCACTATGGTGACCGTGACTCAGCTGAGCGAAGCCTATTTGGCACAGCAGGCGGGCATTGATGTGCTGATTGCGCAAGGTGTTGAGGCAGGCGGACATCGTGGCACATTTAATCCAAGCTGTGATGCGGGACTGACGACTTTAGACTTGGTGATTATTTTAAATCAATATTTTGATCTACCGATCGTTGCGGCAGGTGGCATCATGACGGGTGAAGATATTCGATTGTATTTGGAGCTAGGTGCCAGTGCGGCGCAGTTGGGGACTGCTTTTGTACAGTGTAAAGAATCCGCTGCCAATGATGCTTACCGTGAGCTGTTGTTTGAACAGCCGATCACTCAAATCACCGATAATATTTCAGGTCGTCCTGCACGTGGATTGCTGAATGCGTGGCATCAATTTGTCGATTTGCCTGATCGTCCATCCCATGCAGGTTATCCATACACTTATGATTTGGCGAAACAATTGCATGCAGTCGCATCAAAACAAGATGAACAAGGTTTTGGTGCCTATTGGGCGGGCAGTAATGTGGCGAATATTCGACGTTTGGATGCCAAAGAATTGATGGAAAAATTGGTGCAGGAGTTGCAATAATTTTTGCGCTGTACAATTTCTGCATGAAAATTTTTAAATGATTCTAGAAAATCAGTATCAACTTATGATGCTGATTTTTTTATAAATATTTATTGCTAAGTTTGCTTGATTAATTGGTCGTTAGAAATGCACATAGGTAAACAATACGCCATAAATCAGCGCCGCCGTTAAGGTCGCCAAAATGATTTTTTTACTCAGTGCATAAATCACGATCAATGCCAAAAAGCCACAACTCATGGCAAAAATCCGATCATGATGCTCAATCAATGGAGGCAATGTGGCAATCGTAAACATGGCACAGATCGCACTGACACCAATACTTGCCATCGCCACGCCAATCCACGCACGTCCTTTATTTTTTTGCTGTTGCTGTTTTTTATGTACCAGCCAAATCGGCACAAAACGATTAAAAAAGTTAGCTAAACCGACCAATAAACCAATTAATAGAATCTCAATGCTCATGCGATTGTGCTCCTTGAGATGCGTGTTTATCAATGCCATAGTATTTGATTAATGCGACGACCATTCCTGCAATAATTCCTGAGAAAATCGCAAAAGATAATCCGAGCCATAAATAACCAAGCGCACTAAATAGCAAGGCGCTGATAATGATATGTAAATTTTTCTTCTCAAATGCCGCCAATAAAAAACTCAAAAACAGGGCAGGCAACAAAAAATCAAAACTGGCTTGTAAAAACTTCGGCATCAGATGCATCTGATCAGCAAACATCGCACCGACAAATGAACCAAACGCCCAAGAAGCCCAAGAGGTAAAACTCAATCCAAGCATCCACGCCTCAGACCAGTTGTGTTTGCGTTGACTCAGTTCAATCAAACCCCGTGCAAAGACTTCATCGGTCAAACCCCATGCCCAAAATCCTGTTTTCTTCATACTTAAGGTGGGTTTCACTGCGGACGGGATTTGCTGATACATCGCTGGACCATACAACACATGACGCAAATCCAAAATAATCACGGTAATCGCCGCAACCCAAATCGAGCTACCCGATGCCAACAGTGCAATGACAATAAACTGACTAGCACCCGCATAAATGGTCGAAGATAAAAACAACGCTTCCCACGCATTAAAGCCAAAGCCGACCGCAGCCACACCAAAAGCAAATGCCACTGGCAGATAGGTAAAAACAATAACTAATGCATCTCTTGCACCATCTAAAAAGGTACTTTGTGGCATTATCATTTGTGTTGGGGTAGACATAAAAACCAATATAAACTCAAGAGGATCGTCGCAAAACGCACGACAAAATGGATTAAATTCTGAAATGCGGTTGAGTATTCTAATCTATTTTTTTAATATGCGAACCTAGTAACGACTAAGACAATGGTGGCGTAATATGAAATTTCAGGTGCAATGTTCAGTTTTACTGTTAACGATCTTACTGGTGGCTTGCGGAAATAATCAAGCAGACTCAAAAAATGATGCGCCACCTGAAATTCGTCCAGCCACCAAACTCACCAATGATGCCTCTGCGGTAGCTAATGAAGCGTGGGTGTTGATTAATCAACTCGATCAAATGCTGTATGCTGACAATGCAACAGACAATCAAGATCTCAATGAAATGGTGCGAGAGCCACTGCGTGAGCTGTCTACACGTTGGCGAATCGAAGTCAAAATGACCGATTCGGTGACTGAAGGAAAATATGCACTTTGTCGTAAGTCGTTGAATAGCTTGGATGCGTGGGCGAGAAGCATTCAAGAGCAGAGCAGTGATGTGGCACAAAAACAAGCAGACTATGAGCGAGACAAGCAATACTGCAAAGATGCGATCGACAATCCGCAATATGGCAATACGCCGACCAAGATTAGCCAAGCACCGATTTCATAAATTATTTTAATACTTTATGGAATCTGGAAATTATTATTTTCAGGCTTATTTTTTATAGATTTTATTTTTTTCAAATGTTAAATTCTTGATCAGTAAAGTTTGAGAATATAGAAATGGAAAATTTTATAGAGCGATTAAAAAGTCATATTGAACATGTTAAAAAAGTTGGAACACATTGCACAACGGAAGAAACTACAAAGCAGGCTTTAATTCTTCCACTGTTAGATATATTGGGTTTTAGTCCTTATGACCCAACAAAAGTTTTGGCAGAATTTGCTGCTGATTTTCCTGGAGTGAAGTCTACAGAACGAGTTGATTATGCATTATATTGTAATGGTCAACCAGTTATGTTTATTGAAGCCAAGCCATATGTTTCAAATTTAACTAATCACGCCCCACAGCTATCACGCTATTTTAATAGTAGTTTGGGTGTAACTATTGGTGCAATTACTAATGGCAAGGAATGGAGATTTTTTACAGACCTAATTAATCCAAATGTAATGGATGAAAAACCATTCCTTACTATTGATTTTACAAAATCCAAGGCTGAAGATTTAGGTCAACTTGAAGAGTTTAAGCATGATAATTTTCACGCTGATAAATTGCGCTACTTTGCTGAAGAGAATCAATATATACAACAATTTAAAACAGTGATTAAAAAATGTATAAATGAGGTTGATATAGATTTTGTTCGTCATGTTGCTCAACAATCAAGCATAGCTCGCCAATTAAATGCCAAGTTTTTAGAGACCATTCAGCCATTTGTTAAGCAGGCAGTGCAACAAGTAATTAGTGATACTGTGGTTAAAGGGTTGTCATCGCCGACAGTTATAACTGCACAGCCTATAGAGCAAAAACCTGATGCTTTGCAAGAGGAGCTTAAAGAGCCTGATGTCATAATTCACCCTGATAATGCCAAAATTATTACGACTAAAGATGAGATGGAACTTTTTCGCATAGTCTCTGAATTATTGCCTGATATTCATTTAGAAGGGAGAGATACTGAAAGCTACTATTCCATACTTTATCAAAACAAAAATAATCGATGGTTATTTCGTTATGATGTAAATCGTAAGCGTCCTACTATTCAATTTATTGTTACTCTAGATGAAGTTCGTAGAAATGAACTAGAGCGTGCAGGTTTAGAAGTGCAAAACAATGGTCAAATTTTCTTAGATAAACCAGAGCATATTTATCGAATGGTTGGTGTTTTGCGTGATAGTTTGGAATTTTGTATGATGGACTCCAATTTCAAGCGTAGTTAATTTCGATTTAATAAAAAAGCTGACCTAAAGTCAGCTTTTCTAACGCAAGCATTTAATCTTTATTGAAGCGCAGGTTGTGCTGCTTTCATTGCTGCGGCTACAGCATCATCTTCAGTGGCATCACCAGAAGAAGAAACGGCATGCTCATCATTTACAACATCGTCGCTAACAGTACTTGCTTGATTTGCAGAATTTGAGCTTGAAGCACTCGCACTCGAAGCTGAGCTTGAAGGCGCAGGGTTTGAACGTGGACGATCATCATTGCGTACACTTTCTTGTGCGGCACGTGGTGGCTCATCATTTTGACTATATGATGAGTCTGCATCATCGTCGCTTGCAGTAATTTCTGCAGTGCCATCATTATTTTCAACTTCATCCAAATCAGTATATTCAGAGGTTTGTTCAGTTTGATCTAAATCTTGGAAGTTTGTGTCTTGCACTTCAGTTTCGGTTTGTGTGCTTTGCTCAGCTTCAGCCTCAGGTTTTTCCTTTTTCATACACGCCGTAAGCACCAAGGCGCTCAACGAGCTGATCAAGATCAACTTTACCAATTTTGCTTTCATCGTCATCTTTTTTCATCTATACACAACAGAAAATTGCTTAAATTGTAGCAAAATAAACTTTTGAAATGTTAAAAAATCACATCTGAATTGTGCGAATTTGGTGTTTAGTTGTTTTAATCAGCATTTCATCAAAATAATGAAGGGGCGATGACGATTAGTTTTGCTTTATGAGGGGCACTTGCAGTAAAATCACCAAACATTGTATGCCGTTTTTCGGTGCCATTGTACGAGAATTCGAATGACTCATTTTATTTTTGTCACAGGTGGTGTGGTTTCATCACTTGGGAAAGGTATTTCTGCTGCTTCTGTTGCCGCACTGTTAGAGGCGCGTGGTCTTAAGGTCACGATGGTGAAAATGGATCCGTATATTAACGTCGATCCAGGTACAATGAGTCCCTTCCAACATGGTGAAGTTTTTGTCACTGAAGATGGTGCAGAGACTGATCTCGATTTAGGCTATTACGAGCGTTTCCTCAAGCGTTCAAAAATGTCAAAACTAAACAATTTTACCAGTGGTCGTGTTTATCAAGACGTGCTCAATAAAGAGCGTCGTGGTGACTATCTTGGTGGTACGGTTCAAGTCATTCCGCATATTACAGATAATATTAAAGCACGTGTCCTTGCTGCAGGTAAGGGCTTTGACGTGGCGATCGTGGAAATTGGCGGTACGGTTGGTGATATCGAATCACTGCCATTTATGGAATCCGTGCGTCAACTCATGGTTGAGCTTGGGCATAAGCATTCAATGTTGATGCATTTGACGTTGTTGCCTTATATTAAATCTGCAGCAGAATTAAAAACCAAACCAACACAGCATTCTGTTAAAGAGTTACTGTCGATCGGTATTCAACCTGACATTCTGATCTGTCGTACTGAGCATGATGTCGATGCGGACACACGTCGTAAAATTGCACTGTTTACCAATGTCCGCCCTGATGCGGTGGTGGTGTGTAAAGATGCCAAAACCATTTATGAAATCCCACGTAATTTCTATGAGCAAGATGTCGACGATCTGATTTGCGAGCAATTTGGCTTTGATAATCTGCCTGAAGCTGATCTGACCGATTGGGATCAAGTGTGTGAAGCATTATTTAATCCTGAATTTATCGTGCGTGTTGCAATGGTTGGGAAATATGTGGAACTTCCTGATGCCTATAAATCCGTCAATGAAGCCTTGCTGCATGCAGGTATTCGCAATCGAGTGAAGGTGCAAATCGACTATGTCGATGCCGAGCAACTTGAAACGCTTGATGTCAATGAAACACTAGGCGATGCCGATGCAATCCTTGTACCGGGTGGTTTTGGTGAGCGTGGTACTGAAGGCAAGATGAAAGCGATTCGCTTTGCCCGTGAGAACAAAGTCCCGTATCTTGGTATTTGTTTGGGGATGCAACTTGCTGTGATCGAGTATGCACGTAATGTTGCAGGTTTGTCTGAGGCAACGTCAACCGAATTTAATCGAAATACAAAACAACCATTGATCGGATTGATCACTGAATGGTTAGATGAGCGCGGTGAATTGCAACAACGCAGCGATGAGTCAAACCTAGGCGGAACCATGCGTCTTGGTGCGCAAACCTCTGAACTGGTTGAAGGCACCAAAATTCGTGAGATTTATGGACATGCTGAAATCAGCGAACGTCATCGTCATCGTTATGAGATGAATAATCGCTATATCGATGATTTGGAAAATGCAGGGATGAAGGTCTCAGGTTATTCTGCTGTGCAACACTTGGTAGAAACAGTAGAAATTTCTGATCACCCGTGGTTTATTGCAGTACAATTTCACCCTGAATTTACCAGTTCACCACGTGATGGACACCCATTGTTTGCTGGATTTATCGCTGCGGCAAAAAATCAGTTTCAAGGGAAGTCATAAGACTTTATAACCGTTGATTCAAGATTAGGAAAAGAGTTTAAGGAAATTTCATGACAGAGCTGAAAGCAAAACAAATCGTTGAATTAGGTGACATTCAGATGGCGAACCATTTGCCATTTGTATTGTTCGGTGGCATGAATGTGCTTGAGTCGAAAGACTTGGCGTTTGAAATCGCTGAAACTTATATCGATATTTGTAAGCGTCTTGAAATTCCTTATGTCTTTAAAGCAAGTTTCGATAAAGCAAACCGTTCGAGCTTACATTCTTTTCGTGGTCCAGGCTTGGAAAAGGGTGTTGAGTGGCTCGGTGACATTAAAAAACACTTTAATGTGCCGATCATTACCGATGTACATGAGCCGTACCAAGCGGCGCCTGTTGCTGAAGTTGCGGATATTATTCAATTGCCTGCATTTTTAAGTCGTCAAACGGATCTCGTTGAAGCGATGGCGAAAACAGATGCGATCATTAATATCAAAAAAGCTCAATTCTTATCTCCCCGTGAGATGGGGCATATCCTGCACAAATGTTTAGAAGCAGGTAATGATAAGCTGATTCTCTGTGAGCGTGGTTCTGCATTTGGGTATAACAATCTTGTAGTGGATATGCTTGGTTTCGATACCATGAAAGCGATGGATGTGCCTGTATTCTTTGATGTGACACATGCTTTGCAAACTCCAGGTGGTCGTGAAGACTCAGCGGGTGGTCGTCGTGCGCAGATTACCACACTTGCTCGTGCGGGCATGGCAACTGGACTTGCAGGGCTGTTCTTAGAAGCACATCCAGATCCAGATAAAGCGAAATGTGATGGACCATGTGCATTACGTCTTTCTCAACTTGAGCCATTCTTGGCGCAGTTGAAAGCGTTAGATACATTGGTTAAAGGTTTTAAACAACTGGATACACACTAAGTAAGACTTTAATGAGTTTTTTTGTGTGTTTTTATAAATTGAACAACGATTGAGGAAAAATAAATGAGCCAAATCGCTGACATTCGTGCCCGTGAAATCTTGGACTCACGTGGTAATCCAACCATTGAGGCTGACGTGATTCTTGAGTCTGGTGTAGTTGGACGTGCCTGTGCACCAAGTGGTGCATCTACAGGCTCACGTGAAGCATTAGAGCTACGTGACGGCGATAAAGCTCGCTATTTAGGCAAAGGCGTTCGCCAAGCAGTGCAAAATGTGAATAGTGATATTCGTGAGTTGCTTCTTGGTCAAAGTGTTTTTGAACAAAAATCACTTGATGACCAGATGATTGCTTTAGATGCGACTGAAAACAAAGCAAAACTTGGTGCGAATGCGACTTTGGCCGTATCACTTGCTGCTGCACATGCTGCTGCGACTGAGCAAAAAACGCCATTATTCCAATACATTGCCAATCTACGTGGTCAGACTTCATTGACCATGCCAGTGCCAATGATGAATATCCTAAACGGTGGTGCACACGCAGATAATACTGTAGATATTCAAGAATTTATGATTGAGCCTGTTGGCTTTACCTCATTCTCAGAAAGCCTACGTGCAGGTGCAGAAATTTTCCATGCACTGAAATCTGTATTGAAAAAGCAAGGTTTGAATACGGCTGTTGGCGATGAAGGTGGTTTTGCACCAAACTTACGTTCAAACGAAGAAGCAATCACTGTAATTCTTCAAGCGATTGAAACCACTGGTTATAAAGCAGGTTCTGACATCATGTTGGCTTTGGACTGTGCATCGTCTGAATTCTACAAAAATGGTCAATATGTGCTTGAAGGTGAAGGCAATAAAGCATTCACGAGTAATCAATTTGCAGACTATCTTGCAGGGCTTGTGAATCAATATCCAATTATCTCGATCGAAGATGGTTTGGATGAATCTGACTGGGAAGGTTGGGCGTATCTCACTTCAATCTTGGGCGATAAGATTCAGTTGGTCGGTGATGACTTGTTCGTCACTAATCCAAAAATCTTGCAACGTGGTATTGATGAAAAAGTTGGTAACTCAATCCTCATCAAATATAACCAAATCGGTACTCTAACTGAAACGCTTGATGCAATCTATCTAGCAAAAGCGAATGGTTATACCACGGTGATTTCACATCGTTCAGGTGAAACTGAAGATTCAACCATTGCTGATCTTGCAGTTGGTACAGCAGCAGGTCAGATCAAAACAGGTTCACTATGCCGTTCTGACCGTGTGGCGAAGTACAACCAATTGCTTCGTATTGAAGAATTAATCAAAGCGCCGTACCGTGGGAAGGCTGAATTCAAAGGCTTAAACTAATTTTATAGTCAGGCACTTTGAATATGTTTGCTACGGCAACAGGTCGAATCATTATTGGGCTTGCGATACTCATTGTCGCAAGCCTGCAATACGCCTATTGGTTTGGTGAAAGTGGTCATTTCATGCATGAAAAATTGATGAGTGATATGACTGCACAAAATGAAATCAATCAGGAATTGTCCGAACGTAATCGTGTATTGGCAGCAGAGGTGTACGATCTAAAAAATGGCTACGAAGCCATTGAAGAGCATGCACGATTAGATCTTGGCTTGATCAAACCACATGAAACATTCATTCAAATGAGTATGATCAGTGGGGCGTATGAGCCGATTTATTTGAATAATCAGCCTGAAACAGCCGAAGAAAAGCTGACCAATGAGTACGATGAAGATGACACGCCCTAAACTTTGGGCGGTCATTCCTGCGGCAGGATCAGGACAACGATTTTCTAAAACGGACTTAAAACAATATCAAAAAATATTGGGTAAAACAGTACTTGAACATAGTGTGAATGCGCTCTATCAACTGCCATTGTCTGGTTGCGTAATTGCGATTAGCACACAAGATACGTTTGCCGAACAGATTGAATTTGTGCATCCTGTACAGTTTTGTCAGGGTGGCAAAGAGCGCATGGATTCGGTATTTGCAGCGTTAAAATATTTAGAGTCATATGCTGATGCCAATGATTATATCTTGGTGCATGATGCAGCACGTCCGTGTTTGCATGTAGATCAATTACGAAATATTGAGAAATTTTGTCAAACTGGGCAGAATGCGGCGATTATTGCTGTTCCAGTACGGGATACTTTAAAAAAATCAAAAGCAAATCAACAAATAGAAAGTACAGTCGATCGCACTGGACTGTGGCAAGCACAAACCCCACAAATCATTAAATATTCAATACTTTATCGTGCACTTCAGCATGCAACACAACATCAATTACATGTCACTGATGAGGCAAGCGCTTTAGAACAATTGAATAGTCCTATACAACTCATCGAAGGGCGTATGGATAACTTAAAAATTACTTACCCACAAGATTTAGACTTTGCAAAATTGGTGTTGTCACTGAAGCAACCCACTTAAAAAGAAATCTATACACGCATAATTCATGCTGCAAATTGCCGATGACAGCGCAGTCATATGTGTTTTTATGTTAATTTTTTGATTCCATATTATTTTTAATTTTGCTACACTGCAAAAGTCATGTGTTCCACATTACTTTGTAATGACATAAATGATTTTAATTCTGTTGTGCTGTCATTACATTGAGATGAGGGAGTTTTTACTGGAGATCATAGGGGATCATGTGTCATGGCAAAGACTGAGGTATATCAAATTCGCTTAGATAGCGAAGAAAAGAAATTGGCATTTGCGGTATTTCGCCAGCTGGGGCTGACGCCTGCACAAGCAATTCGTATGTTTTTCCGCCAAGTGGTGCTAACCCAATCGATTCCATTTCAGATTGAAAATAAGACGGTCATGCAGCAATCGTTACTTCATCATCCAGTCCGTGATGCATCGCCAGCTTCGGTTGAAAATGAGGAAAATCATCACGATATTTTTACAGAATTAGACCAAATTCTAAATTCTGAACAATAGTAATTGAAAAAAATCTTGTTGCATTTTAATAACTAAACAACACTTTTGGGGATGATTTTTTTGTTTATGCTATGAGCCTATGCAAAGGAATCGCACTTTTTTGAACTTTAAAAATGATTGGATTAAAACGCTATGATCGTACGTCGTGCCACTGAAGCAGATTTGCCTATATTAACGGTTCTATTTGATGAATATCGTCAATTTTACGGTAGTAGCTCTAATCTTGCGGAGACACAAGATTTTTTAAGCAAGCGTATGCACAACCAACAGACGATTATTTTTGTCAGTCAAAAAGATGACATCTTAACGGGCTTTATCGTATTGTATGTTGGCTTCTCTACGGCGGATTGCCGTGAATATTACATTTTGGATGATACTTATGTCACCCCAAAATATCGCCGTCAAGGTGCTGCGCATCAGTTGATTGATACAGCGATTTTATTTGCTCGTCAACAACAAGTAAAACGTATTAGCTTACAGACCGAAGTCGATCATGTAGAGGCTCGTCGTCTTTATGAAAAACTCGGTTTTGTCAAAGATCATGAGTTTGAATCATATCATTGCTTTATCTAAGCATTCCTTAAAGCGATTGTTTCTTTACGATGTTGTGTTGTCTTTCGCTGCTGTAACTTGAATGGTTGCAGCGTGATATTCCGCCTCATTCAGATAGCACCATTCGCCTAAACCAAGTTTTAAACCATTTAAGCCATCACGTTTTAACCCGTCTAAATTTGCCTCATCAGAGTCTGAATCAGCAAGTCCGAGTTCACCAATTTGATCACGGTGTAAGGCTTCTACATGATTGCCAACGGCTGCGATCATTCTTTTGACTTGATGATAGACGCCTTGTGAAATTGCAAAGCGGTAATGTTGCTCGGCAATTTTCTCCAGATTGAATGCCTGAAAAACACCTTGCTCATTGTGTAGTGCTACGCCATTTTGCAATTGTGCAATCGCATCTGTACTTAGTGGTTCAGCGGTATGGATTTGATAATACTTGAGCACGTGTTTCTTCGGGTGGGTGAGCCGATGCAGGTATTGCCCATCATCGGTGAGCAATAACAAGCCTGTAGTATCCTGATCCAGTCGCCCAATACTTTGAACATTTCGCAAAATTAAATATTCTGGTAACAGTTCAAACACACTGTGATGATGCTGAGTTTGATGCGAGCATTCATAGCCTTGTGGTTTATTCAGGGCAATATAGACTTTTTCCCGATATTGAAATTCATCGCCGTCTACTGAAAATTCAAAGTTAGGCGTGTTGCACCGAAATTTGTGATCACGAATGACGATACCATCCACGCGGATATGCCCACGATGGATTAAAATTTGGCATTGTTTGCGTGTGCCAAAGCCTTGAGATTGTAGGAGTTTATCGAGCTGCACAGGAAAAGATTCAAAGGGAATAGCGTTTAATTATAAAAGAATTACAATATGTTTTGTATAGTCAGAGAACTTAAATCCTGCTACAGCGTTAACCTCACTCGAAGTACTATTTGTAAACCTTCGCTCGGTTGCCTTGTATCAGAAATTAATTTCTTCGACTATAGTTTTGCGGATCGGCTTTGTCATAAAAAAACCACCAATCCCGTAGAATTGATGGTTTAAGTTTAATCACATTTAGAGGTGATTAGGTTTTAGTATGAACTAATACATATGAATGCTTATTTTTCAACAATCGCAACCACACCTTGACCGCCAGCGGCACAGATTGAGATCAATGCACGACCAGAACCTTTTTCATTGAGGAGTTTGGCAGCTGTGGCAAGGATACGACCGCCAGTCGCTGCGAATGGATGACCCGCCGCCAGTGATGAACCTTTAACATTCAATTTGCTACGATCGATAGAACCTAACGGTTTGTCTAAACCAAGACGTTCTTTACAGAATGTTGGGTCTTCCCATGCTTTGAGTGTGGCTAAGACTTGAGATGCAAATGCTTCATGAATTTCATAGAAATCAAAATCTTGTAACGTCAAACCAGCACGTTCTAGCATGCGTGGCACAGCATAAGCTGGCGCAAGTAATAAACCTTCTTTTGGTCCTGCTTTGCCAATAAAGTCCACTGCAGCCGTTTCAGAGAAGGTTAAATATGCCAACACCTCATGTCCATTGGCTTTTGCCCATTCTTCTGATGCAAGTAAGGTTACTGATGCACCATCGGTTAACGGGGTAGAGTTACCTGCGGTCATGGTGGCATTTTCACCTTTACCAAATACAGGTTTTAGCTTTGCCAATTTTTCTGCTGTAGAGTCTGCACGTAAGTTGTTATCACGCTCAAGCCCCATGAATGGCGTCATTAAATCATTGAAGAAACCTTCTTCATAGGCTTTTGCCATTTTTTGATGTGAAGAAGCTGCCAGTTCGTCTTGATCTTGACGGGCAATATTCCATTCGAGCGCAGTAATCGCTTGATGATCACCCATTGATAAACCTGTGCGTGGTTCACCATTTTTTGGCGCATCCATCAAATCTTTGACATTTATTTTAGACAATGCTTTGAGGCGATCTTTACCTGTTTTTGCAATATTCAGTTGAAGCAATGCTTTGCGTAGACCATCACCTAAAGCGATTGGCGCATCAGAAGTGGTATCTACACCGCCTGCGATCCCCACTTCAATTTGACCCAAAGCGATTTTATTTGCTACCAAGAAAGCAGATTGTAGTCCAGTTGCGCAGGCTTGTTGCACATCATAGGCTGGGGTATCTGGAGAAAGTTCGGTATCAAGCACACATTCACGGGTCATGTTGAAGTCACGGCTGTGCTTCAAGACCGCACCTGCAACCACTTCACCAAGGCGTTGACCTTGGAGGTTGTAACGGGTCACTAAGCCATTCAATGCAGCAGTCAGCATATCCGAGTTTGATGCAGTAAAATACGCACCGTTTGAACGGGAGAATGGGATACGGTTACCGCCAATAATGGCAACACGGCGAACTGTATTCTGGCTCATAGATTGTTCCTTTTTAGGAGTAGAGGTTGTGGCTTTGCGTGTGGAAGCACGCACTGTTTTGTTTGTTGCTTTGTTTAAAGATTTGCTTGCTACATCATTGTTTGTTTGAGCGACTGTTTGGGTCGCAGTGGCTTTTGATGCTGTAGATTTAGTCGCAGTCGATTTTGATGACGTCGCTGTTGCATCCTTTACATTCGATGCTGTGCCTTGCGTTTTTCGTGGCGTTGGCTTGGCAGTAGGAGATGCGACCTTTTTGGTCGACGTTGTACGACTTTGGCGGCGTGTTATGCTTTTCGGCGCCGTGTTTTTAGCACTATTTTGAGCATTGTTTTGTTGTGCTTTTGTGGATTGAGTTGGTTTTTCTGACAGCTCCGCCGAGGTGTTTGATGGATCTGTCGAGGTGGTTTGTGGTGTCTTCGTCATCATGGTTTCCCAAGGATTTTATACATTTTCTAAAAGGATATTATCATAAAGATGATCTGATCGAATTGACTGCATTGACAGGACAAAAGCCAAGCCGTGGTCAAGACAAGTTCACTTAAACTCAGTATGATAATGGGATGTAAAATCATTTTTATCAATAGTGATTAAAATTTGGTGACAATATCAACCGATCATTGATGTATCAATGCATCGAAGTTTGATATACATCAACACATCATTTTTGCACTGATCTGCAGTGCGACGCATTCACTTTTTATAGAGATATAGAGAAAAAATCATGTCTGATCAATATCAAACCTTTGCAAAATCTCCAATTGGTAAGTTTGTGATTAAAAATTTAGGTTTACCATCACCGACCGCTTTGGATCGTTTTGAAGCAGGCGCACCAGTCATTCAAGGTGCGGTACTACTTGGCGCAGCAGTCAATAGTACCTTGTCTGGGGCGATCAGTCAGGTGTTGAGTAATATTCATGCAGACACCTATGCAGGCAACAATGCTCAGTTGCAACAAGCTGCGGCGGATGTGGGGTTGAATCTGCGTGCATTTAATAGCGGCGATAAAGAGTCAAAGTTTAAAGCCTTGGTGTTTGATGCATCAGGTATTGAAAACGCAGACCAATTAAAAGATTTGTATAACTTCTTCAATCCTGTTGCGCGTCAGATTTTATCTTCTGGTCGTGTCATTGTGATTGGTACGACACCAGAAACTGCGGGTAGTGTTTCTGCTGCGATTGCACAGCGTGCGCTTGAAGGCTTTGTCAAATCAGTCGGTAAAGAATTTAAAAAAGGTGTGGCTGCGGAATTAGTCTATGTTGATCAAGGCGCAGAAGCCAATCTTGAATCGACTTTACGTTTCTTATTATCACCACGTTCTGCTTATGTGTCAGGGCAAGTGATCCGTGTCTCTAAAGCCGATGTTGCCAAAGAAATCGATTGGAGCAAACCGCTTGCAGGCAAAACTGCGGTGGTCACGGGTGCCAGTCGTGGGATTGGTGAAGCGATTGCGCATGTATTGGCACGTGATGGCGCACATGTGATTTGTTTGGATATTCCACCACAACAAGCCGATCTTGAACGTGTTGCAGGGGAAATCGGTGGTTCGGTATTGGCGCTCGACATTACTGCGGCAGATGCAGGTGAGAAAATCAAAGCAGCGGCAGCGAATAAAGGTGGTCTGGATATTATCGTACATAACGCTGGGGTGACGCGTGACAAGACTTTGGCGAATATGAAGCCTGAGCTTTGGGACATGGTGGTTAACATCAACCTTGCATCCAATGAGCGTGTCAACGACTACTTATTGAATAATGATGGCTTGAATGCCAACGGTCGTATCGTATGCGTGTCTTCGATCAGCGGTATTGCAGGCAACTTGGGTCAAACCAACTATGCGGTATCTAAAGCAGGGGTAATCGGTTTGGTGAAATTCACTGCACCGACCTTGAAAAATGGCATTACCATCAATGCGGTTGCGCCTGGTTTTATTGAAACGCAGATGACTGCTGCGATTCCATTTGCGATTCGTGAAGCGGGTCGCCGTATGAACTCGATGAGTCAAGGCGGTTTGCCAGTCGATGTCGCAGAAACGATTGCGTATTTTGCATCGACTGCATCAACAGGTCTCAATGGCAATGTGGTACGTGTTTGTGGTCAGAGCTTGCTGGGCGCATAAGCTCCTAAGCATGAGTTATTGATGATGAATAATTTAAGAAGGGTGCATGTCACCCTTTTTGATTGAGAGATAACAATAGACTATTTTTTATGATTTGAATGAATGTTGAGAGTACAGCAATGAAAACACGTCATTTTGAGCAATTACCAAAAGCCTATACCGCTTACCCAAAGGTCATTCAAGGGCTGATTAACAAAGGCAAAAGTAAAGCCAAAACCTTGCCACAAGTGGAATACGTGGTGGATCGTTTAGCGATTGATGCTGAACATCTGCATAAATATCAAAAAATCTGCAATTTCCCTGTGAATAATGACGTGCCTGCGATGTATTTGGCGGTGTTAGCGCAGAGCCTACAGATGCATATGATGACCAGTGAGCCATTTCCTTTTGTATTATTAGGTTTGGTACATATCCGTAATCAGATTACCCAGTACCGTCCTATTTTAGCCACTGAAGTGCTGCAACTGAGCTGTCAATTTGGCGAATTAACACCACATGATAAAGGTGTGCAGTTTGACTTTATTATCAGTGCAAAAGTTGCTGATGAACTGGTCTTTGAAGGTTTAACCACTTATTTATCTCGTCAAAAAGTCACTGAAAAACCAAGTGAAAATAGCAAAACTGACAAAAAGCCTGATTATCAGCTCAAGCAAACATGGCGTTTGGCAGAAAATACAGGGCGTCGTTATGCGATGATTTCGGGTGATTTTAACCTGATTCACATTCACGCACTCACTGCAAAAGCCTTCGGTTTTAATAACGCAATTGCACATGGCATGTGGAGCAAAGCACGTGCATTGGCAGATTTGGCGCCACTGCCAAGTAGCTATCGTGCAGATGTATGGTTTAAATTGCCAATGAAACTGCCATCCCAGGTGGCGTTATTGACCGCAGCATCAGGTAAGACTACTGATTTTCTGGTGGAAAATGTACAAAGTAAGAAACCGCACTTGGTCGGTGAGCTCAGCGCATTATGATTGGTTGAGTCGTATGCGCAGATCAAATGATCAAAAAACGGGTGTTGAACACTCGTTTTTTTATGCTGAACATTGCGAAATGAAGATGGATAGGATGTATTTTTATGCTTAGTAATTTCTAGCACATTCCTGTAAATTCGATTGATTCTGCAATTGCCATTAGTGCTAAAATTGGTCAACAATAAAAAGCATGGTGACAATTGAGTGGTGAGTGAGTCGATGCAAAGTTTAAAAATTCTCAAGAAAATAACACACGGCAAAAAAGATAATTATCGTGGTGAATGTATTGAGCAGTTTCTCCCATTGGCGAATGTGTTGAGTCAGATTCAGCCTGAAAGTACTCCAGGCGGTGCGGCGATTAGTGTGTATTACCAAGGTCAGTCGATTGCTGAGCTTTACACAGGTGAAGCGAATGCGGGTGAACTTTGGGACGCGCAGCATATGGCACTGAGCTATTCCACAGGCAAAGCGGTGATTGCCACGCTCACACATATTTTGGTCAGTCAGGGGTTCCTCAGCTACGATACACCGCTTATGCAATATTGGCCTGAGTTTGGACAACATGGCAAAGAGAAAATTACCTTGCGCCATGTGTTAAGTCATCAAAGTGGATTATTTGATATACGCCACACCATTGAAAATGCACAGGTGATGCTCGATTGGCAGGCGATGTTGCATGCCTTTGAGCAAGCTACACCTCGCTTTGCAGCAGGGACGGCTACAGCATACCAAGCGATGAGTTTTGGTTGGTTGATTGGCGGGACGATCGAAAAGGTCATGAACAAGCCACTCGCTGATGTGCTCAAACAATACTTGGTCGAACCACTTGGTTTGGATGGGGTGTATTTTGGTGTACCTAGCGATCAACTGCATCGTGTTGCTCGCCCAATTAAAAAAGAAAAAAGTGCAATTACTAACGCATCACAAGTACAAAAACCACGTAAACCATTGAATAGCGATGGACGACGTCCGCTTAGTTTTACCGAACGGGTGATTAGCCTCAGTGGTATTAATCCCTATGATGCTGAAGATGCCTTGGTGCCACGCAGTATGGGTAAGTTTGACTTTTTCAGTGATCAAGGTCTGCAAGCGGTGATTCCGTCTGCCAATGGCGTATTTAGCGCTGATAGTCTTGCAAAAATGTACGCGATGCTCGCCAATGGTGGCGTGTGGCAAGATCAAGTGTTGATTAAACCAGAAGTTTTTCAAGAATTAAGCACTATTCAAACTCATGCACGAGATCGTGTCATGCCGATTCCGATGCATTGGCGTCTAGGCTATCATCGTGTCTTTACCCTCGGCAAGCGTGTACCTACTGCATTTGGGCATATTGGCTATAATGGTTCAGGCGCTTGGTGTGATCCAACCCGAGAGCTGAGCTTTGCGTATATACATAATTTTAAATCGGGCAATATCACTGGCGACTATCGTCTTTGGTGGCTCACGCAAACTGCATTGCAATGTGCGGATCAGCTGATTCAAGGCAAAAAGTCTTGGTTTTAAACTGATGATCTCTTTGTTTCTTAGAGAATTTAGATAAAAAATTTTCATAAAAAAACGCCTCTCATAGTGAGAGGCGTTTTTCATATTTCATATGACTACATTACAAATCACATTTCATTTATTGCACTTGTAGTTTTTGTAGCGCTTCTACACGTTGCTCAATGCTCGGGTGAGAGTGAAACAACGCTGCAAAACTAAAGCCTTGATGTTGACCTTCAGCAATCGCAAGTGCTTGCATTTCTTTAGGCATTTGATCAGGTAGGTTTTGCTCATCACGTAGACGAAGCAATGCATTGATCATGTTTTGCTTACCTGCTAAGCGTGCACCTGCTTCATCCGCACGGTATTCACGATAGCGAGAAAACCACATCACGATCGCAGACGCCAAGATACCAAACACAATGTCTAACACCATGGTAATCGCAAAATAAGCCAGTCCTGGCGCTTCACCATCACCACGACCAAATACTGCACGATCAATGAAATCACCAACGATACGGGCAAAGAACATCACAAAGGCGTTGACCACACCTTGAATCAGCGACAAGGTCACCATGTCACCATTGGCAACGTGACCAATCTCATGCGCAAGTACCGCACGCACTTCATCCGCAGACATGCGTTCCAGCAAGCCTGATGAGACTGCAACTAAGGCGTCATTTTTATTCCAACCTGTGGCGAAGGCATTCGACTGAGTCGAATAGAAGATCCCGACTTCAGGCATTTTGATCCCAGAACGCTGTGCCAAATCAGCAACTGTAGTGAGCAACCATTGCTCTGCTTGGTTACTTGGAGATTCGATGACTTGTGTGCCAGTGGTTTTTTTGGCAATCCACTTTGACATAAAAAGAGAAACAAAAGAGCCTGCCATACCAAACACAAGACAGAACATCAAAAGATTCGTAAGATTTAAACCGCCCGCACCGTGATAGCTACCAACGCCCAATATCGATAAAATTAGACCAGCGACAACGAGTACCGCGAGGTTGGTAAGCAAAAACAAACCAATCCGCATCATGGACTTTTTCCTCAAAATAATAATAGAAATTAGATGTGCGACTGAAAGTTAAAGTTCACGTCACATCAGTGATTGAATATATCACTAAAATGTTATGGGGCAATTAAAAATGATTTCAAGCGGTGTAACGAAAGATAACGTATACATCTCAGGTCGATTCATACTGAGTCTAGTTTAGATTTCAAGCCATGAAGCATCTGAACATACAGTTAATCGCTGATGGTGATATTGGATGAGGTAAAGGCATTTTCATTGGCAAAGGTGCGACGTGCAGCACGATCAGTAAAGTTACCATCACTCAGTGCAATGATTTCACGGCGTGGTAAATCCGTTGGGCTTGGCGTGTAATTTTTAGAAGTCGCCACGACTTTAACAGGATTGTCCGTACTAGATAATGCCAAGCCAGACGCATAGAGATTTTGATAACGGCTCATCACTCGGCGCACATAATCTTGGGTCTCACGAAATGGCGGGATGCCATTATATTTGTCAACATTCCCTTCACCAGCATTATAGGCTGCAAGTGCCAGAGACGTATTGCCGTTAAAGCGTTTGAGCAACCAGCTGAGATATTTGGTACCACCATAAATATTTTGCGTGGCGTCAAAAGCATTGGCAACATTAAAACGACGGGCAGTCGCAGGCATCAGTTGCATCAAACCTTGTGCACCAACAGGTGAGCGCGCATTCGCGTTAAAGCTCGATTCGGTATGCATGATGGCTTTGACCAAACCTTCAGCAACACCGTACTGCTGTGCTGCCCCACGAATAATACTGTCATAGGCGTCCTTTGAACGGCTAAAACTCGGTAAAACGGATGATTCAGAATTGCCCCAATTGTTATAGTTGTGGACATTAGTATCTTTGTAGTAGGTCACTTTTTCTTGGTGGTAGCCTGAACTGCTTACTTTTTTGTTGGTCAACAATGCCGTACCTTGATGGTCGCGATAGACATACAAATTGCCAGCTTGCGCAAGACTCGGCAAGCCAATCACAATACTACAGGTCATTAGGATCGGTCGAATCATGTTATTCCATTGCATATTATTATTTTCCAGCAGTTGTTACAAAACACGCCAAAAATAGCGAAACCCCACAGCATTGTAGCAAAAAATCAGCAAAAGGTAATATAAAATAACATTATGGTAATTAATTGATTGATTTTTAACCACACTGTTTTGCGACGATGACCATTGCGAAAATATCTGAAAATTTTTTCGAAAAAAACGCTTGCATTAGATAAGTTGTTGTAAATAAACATTAAAAATAAGTGGTTAAAATTTAACCAATTTAAGGTGATGCCTTAAATTTTCTTGGAAAATCGCTGTCAAGTATCTAGATATCCATAAAGTTATCCACAGCTTTTGTGGACAACTAAAAAACTGTTTACACATCAAGCAATTTAGCTAATTGAGAAGCATTATTAATTAAATAAGGTGTTGATGACAAGCCGATGAACATGACATAAATTTTTTTTGACAAATGCCATCGAATGCGCCTTGTTTTGTTTCTTTAGGGCGAGTACTCGCTACTTTCAAATTTATTGTGTTATTGCAGCTTAAGTTTCATTGATTTTTTCTCGGTAATTTTTCTTGATCAAGGCTTGGGTATCCTAAGCTAAATACGTTAGAATAGCCGACTTTGTTTAAATATGTACGGATTTCCTCGTGTCTAGTAACGCATCTCAAGACGCTGTGCTGAATATTTTTAGCCCAGAACAATCGACGCCATCGCCAAAATCATCGGATGCTGTGTTTGAAACTGTCGATGCGGTGCAAACGACGTTGTCTGAGGATTCGCAGCACGACGGGCAGGATGATTCTTTTGATGACGATGAATTTTATGCAGATGATTTTCAAGATGAGAGTTTTCAAGGTTTTCAGCCTGATTTGCCGACCAGTGCAGCCTATTATAAATTATTAAAAAAATTACGCCGTCAGGTGGGACATGCCATTCGTGATTTTAATATGATCGAAGATGGCGACAAGGTCATGGTCTGTATTTCTGGTGGTAAAGACAGCTACACTTTATTGGATATTATGTTGCAGTTTAAGCGCATCGCACCGATTAATTTTGATGTGGTGGCGGTCAACTTAGATCAAAAACAGCCGAATTTCCCAGAAGATGTTTTGCCGAAATATTTAGAAGAAAACAACATTCCCTATTATATTTTGGAAAAAGACACCTATAGCATTACCAAGCGTTTAACGCCTGAAGGCAAAACCTATTGCGCCGTATGTTCACGTCTGCGTCGTGGTTCGCTGTATGGTTTTGCGCAAGAGATTGGCGCGACCAAGGTGGCGCTCGGTCATCATCGTGATGATATTTTGGCGACATTTTTCTTAAATCTGTTTCATGGTGGAAGTCTAAAGGCGATGCCACCGAAACTGTTGTCTACGGATAAGAAAAACATTCTGATTCGACCACTTGCTTATGTGGAAGAAAAAGACATCATCAAATATGCGGAAATGCGTCAGTTCCCAATTATTCCGTGTAATTTGTGTGGTTCTCAAGAAAATCTACAGCGTGCCATTATCAATGACATGCTCCGAGATTGGGATAAGGCGCATCCAAAGCGTTTGCACAGTATTTTTGGTGCACTGCAAAATGTCTCGCCATCACAGCTCGCTGATCGTGAGTTGTTTGATTTTGAAGTCTTAGATTCACAGCGGGAATTTGATCTCAAAGATCCTGAAGAAATGAAGAATCGTTTGGATGTGGTGAATTTAAGCCTTTCAGCTGACTAAGTATTTTAGGCTGATTTTAAATTGGACTAAAGATTGGACTTTAGCTAGACCGATTTTATTTTATGTGATTGTTTTTTCACAGTACTTTTTATTTTTAATTTAGGCATTGTCACAGTGTGCTGAATGCAAACTGTGGCATAATAAGCCGTTTTTATTCATGTCGAGGTTGGTGCGCATGCGCTTTGTAGATGAAGCAGTCATTACGGTAGAGGCAGGTGATGGCGGCAATGGTGTTGCCAGTTTTCGCCGTGAAAAATTTGTGCCTTTTGGTGGTCCGGATGGTGGTGATGGAGGTCGTGGCGGTAGTGTCTATCTACAAGCCGATGATGATACCAGTACCTTAGTGGATTTCCGCTATACTCGCCGTTTCCGAGCGGAGCGTGGCAAAAATGGTGCGGGTGCAAACTGTACTGGTCGTGGCGGTGAAGATGTCATCTTAAAAGTGCCTGTTGGTACCACCATTGTCGATATGGACAGTGGCGATATTATTGGTGACTTAGTCGCTGATGGTCAGCGCGTTATGGTCGCTTGCGGTGGTGATGGTGGTTTGGGCAATACCCATTTTAAATCGTCAACTAACCGTGCGCCTCGCCAATGTACCCATGGTCAAAAGGGTGAAGTACGAGAAGTTCGCCTAGAGCTCAAAGTCTTGGCGGATGTCGGTTTGCTTGGTATGCCTAACGCAGGGAAATCAACCTTTATTCGTTCGGTCAGTGCGGCGAAACCTAAAGTTGCGGATTATCCATTTACCACGATGGTGCCGAATCTTGGTGTGGTCGATGTCGATCGTCACCGTTCATTTGTGATGGCGGATATTCCTGGGTTAATCGAAGGTGCGGCGGATGGTGCAGGGCTTGGGATTCGATTCCTGAAGCATTTGGCACGTACACGTATTTTACTT
The DNA here is from genome assembly GCF_900096915.1 of Acinetobacter marinus. Taxonomy (GTDB): domain Bacteria; phylum Pseudomonadota; class Gammaproteobacteria; order Pseudomonadales; family Moraxellaceae; genus Acinetobacter; species Acinetobacter marinus. The sequence goes on along the minus strand of NZ_FMYK01000001.1, from coordinate 395,290 downwards.
CACATTGTCGATGTACAGCCGATCGATGGCTCAGATCCTGTACATAATGCACGTGCGATCTTGGCTGAGCTTGAGAAATTTTCACCGACCTTGGCACAGTTACCTATCGTTTTGGTGTTGAATAAACTTGATCAACTCGCTGAAGACACGCGTGACGAATGGTGTCAGCACATTCTTAAAGAATTACAGTGGGAAGGTGCGGTATTCCAAACTTCTGGATTATTGGATCAAGGCACTAAAGAAGTGGTTTATCACTTGATGGGTCAAATCGAAGAGCAAAAAATGCTTGAAAATGATGATCCTGAATATGCAGCTGAAGCCAAAGCATTCCGCGAGCAGTTAGAAGAAGAAACCCGTGAGCAAACACTAGCTGCCAAAGAGGCGTATCGTGCAAAGCGTAAGGCGCAACGAGATGGCACGGATGTGGATGAAGACGACGATGAAGATGATGATAGCGACATGGAAGTGGTCTATGTGCGTGATTAATGATTGATAATTAATGATCAGTATCAAGTAATTCGTCGATTTGGCGCACGATGCGGTGCGCTATTGAAGCGGGGCATCGTCATTGCATGTGATTGCGTACACGTCCAGTCAAAGGGGCTTAAGTCATTATGGCTTAAAAGTTTAGACAGGTTTTGCACTCAGAGAAGGAAGTAAGTTAAATCATTATGATTGAAGTATTCGAAGATAAGCGTGTATTGACTCAAAGCAAACGTATTGTGGTCAAGATTGGCTCAGCATTACTCACTGCCAATGGTGAAGGGCTTGATTTAGAAGCGATTTCTCATTGGGCTGAACAATTGGCACAGTTGCATTTCCAAGGGCATGAAATTTTATTGGTGTCCTCTGGTGCAGTCGCGGAGGGCATGGTGCGTATGCAGTTGCCTGCACGTCCGACAGATTTGCCAGGACTTCAAGCCTGTGCTGCGATTGGTCAAATGGGCTTGGTACAAGCGTGGTCGAGTGTATTTGAGCAACATCACATTCGCTCAGCGCAGATTTTGATTACCCATGATGATTTGGCAGATCGCCGTCGTTATTTAAATTCTTGCGATGCATTGCATCATTTGATTGATTGGCGGGTGATTCCAGTGATCAATGAAAATGATACGGTGGCGACCAATGAAATCCGTTTTGGTGATAATGATACGCTTGCGGCAATGGTGGCAGCACAGGTACAAGCTGATTTACTGATCATTTTAACCGACCAAAATGGCATGTATGACGCAGATCCTCGGAGTAATCCTGAGGCAAAATTGATGCATACCGTGCGTGCCATGGATGAGCAACTGTTCGAAATGGCAGGCGGTGGCGGTGTGCTGGGTCGTGGCGGTATGGTCACTAAGGTGCGTGCTGCTCGCTTGGCGGCGAAAGCAGGTTGTCCAACCATTATTGCCAATGGTGATACAGAAAATGTCTTACACCGTCTGATGAAGGGTGAGGTGATCGGGACATTATTTACTTCGGATAATGATCGCATCACGGCACATCAGCAATGGCTTGCAGCACACCTACAAATGGCGGGTCGTTTGGTCTTGGATGATGGTGCGGTACGTGCCATTAAAAAAGAAAAGCGCAGTCTATTGCCTGTCGGTGTCAAAGAAGTCGAAGGGCACTTTGACCGTGGTGATGTGGTCGAGTGTGTCGACTTGCAAGGCGTGCGGATTGCTGTTGGTCGGGTGAATTTTAGCTCTCGTTCGGCAGCGTTGATCAAGGGCTTGAGCTCGGATAAAGTACAACAAGTGCTTGGACAAGTGCGCTCGCTAGAAATGATTCATCGCAACCACATGGCGATTTATTAACATCTTCTGTATTAGCGATCGTGAAAGTAAAAAGGCTTAATCTGTGAGTGATTAAGCCTTTTTAATTTAAAAAAATAATGTAACTCGCTGTTATTTATTGAGAACAATAATTTCAAAGTGAATAATGTTTTAATAATTATGCGCATTCCTAGGCGTAGATTGTAACTTAAATCTCAATGCAATTTGATTAAATAATGTCATTCATACATATGAATTTATTGTTATAATATGTAAAATTGGTTGGATTGTTTTAAGCAAAAATCTCTACTAAGCGTCGGACAAAGTAATTATGGTCAAAAACTATTGATAAAATATTGGGGCAAGTTTTGATGAGATTTATTTTTATAATTCTTTTTGCTTTAGGTGTTGTACAAATGACTCAGGCGAGTGATTCACTTAAGCCAAGAATCATTAATGGAAATACTGCATCGGAAGCTCAGTTTCCTTGGCAAGTTGCGATTACCATTCATCCAGATTATCCATATCCCGCATATGTTTGTTCTGGTAGCATGATTTCTGATCGTTGGATCTTAACTGCTGCACATTGTGTGGAAGAGCAAGAATTAGATGGTCAAAAAATTGATTATTATATTGTGGCTGGAACGAATGCGCTTGATTCAACACAAGGGCAAACAATTAAGGTCAAACGTAGCTTCATGCATGAGCAATATAATAGCACTGCATTTTTTAATGATATTGCAGTACTTGAGCTGGAACAGCCTATAGACATGCAAAAATGTGGTGCAAATTGTCAGATTATTGAGCCAATTAGCCCATCAATAGAAACGCAGAATTTACGTGCATCGACCAATTTGCTTGCAGCGGGTTGGGGTGTAATTGAAGATTGCGAGACGAGTGGCTCAGCATATTGTACATCTAGCGAAGATGAGATAACGCCTGAAGAGTTCTATGCGACGCATCCATATACATTGCAATACACGACATTAAATCTTGTTGAGTGTATTTCTTCTACATCAAATTATCATCCAGCACAGATTGGTCAAAATATGTTTTGTGCAGAATCCAATGCGACACCAAAATCGGATACATGTTTTGGCGATAGTGGTTCATCACTCACATTAAAAAATCGTGCTGGAAAGTCGTATGCTGTAGGGATTACAAGTGCGGGAGAAGGTTGTGCGCAGGAAGGATATCCTGGGGTATATACTAAAATCTCTAGCTATCAAAAGTGGATTCAAAACACCACGGGTATTCAACTCATTGAGCGAACAGAAGAGCCAGCAACCGAACAACCGACGAACAATTCAAGCTCGAGCAAAAGTAGTGGCGGCGGTAGTATGGGAATCTTCACTTTAATTGGTTTGATCGGTTTGAGTTTATTACGTTACCGTAATCGTACTGCGCTGTGATCAGGTCAAGTTAATTATTAGTTGCTACTTGGTTTGGAGTGTTGATGGGTTATAATTCTACGCATCAACACTTTTTCAATTGATATTATGCACGGCTTATACCTCATCACCAATGATGATCCATTCGATCTATTATTAGAAAAAATCTGCGTTGCACTTGCGACACAGCAGATTGCGCTGTTGCAATATCGCCGAAAAAAAATCAATAAATCTGATCAAGATGCTGAAATTGAAAAAATTTTAGCCATTTGTAATCAATACAATGTACCGCTCATTATCAATGATGATCTTCAGCAGGCACAGCGCTTTGGCGTCCATCTGCATCTTGGGCAGGATGACGGCTCAATGGTTGAAGCACGACAGCTTTTAGGTGAATCTGCGATCATTGGTCGCACTTGTTTAAACGATTTATCTTTAGCCGAGCAAGCAATCAAAGATGGCGCAAGCTATGTGGCATTTGGTGCGATCTATGGCTCAAGCACCAAGCCTGAAGCGGGTAATATAGGCTTGGATGTACTCAAGCAAGCCAATGCACAATTCCAAACGCCGATTTGTGCAATCGGTGGCTTAACGGCGGAGAATTCTCAAGCGGTCGTGAGCGCAGGTGCTGATTTGTGTGCTGTGGTCAGTGATATACTTGGGCTTGAACCATCGCAAATTGCACAGCGCATAGAGACATGGTCTGCTTTATTTAAATCTGCGTAATTTATTCTGATCTTGGTCAGCATCCTATTTAAGTTATTGAAATCGAGAAATTTTATGTTTACTTCTGCCAAACAAGCACAACTTTTTGAAGAAGCCTCGAAGCACATTCCAGGTGGCGTGAATTCTCCTGTACGTGCTTTTAAAAGTGTTGGTGGTACACCTGTATTTATCAAACGGGCAAAGGGTGCATATTTGTGGGATGAAGACGACAATCAATATATCGATTATGTCGGCTCTTGGGGGCCGATGATTTTGGGACATTCTCATCCTGACGTGGTGCAAGCGGTGCAACGTGCCGCAGAAGATGGCTTGAGTTATGGCGCACCGACGGTTGCGGAAACTTCGCTAGCCGATGTGATTTGTGAAATTCTGCCATCGGTCGATTTGATTCGTATGACCAACTCAGGCACAGAGGCCACCATGACCGCCATTCGTCTAGCACGTGGCTACACTGGACGAGATAAAATCATCAAGTTTGAAGGCTGTTATCACGGTCATTCGGATTCACTTTTGGTCAAAGCAGGCTCAGGTTTGTTGACCTTGGGTGAACCAACCTCAAAAGGTGTCCCAGAAGATTTCGCCAAACACACCATCGTCTTGCCATATAACGACATTGAGGCATTAGAGCAATGCTTTGCAGAATATGGTGAGCAAATTGCAGGGGTGATCGTTGAACCTGTGGCGGGCAATATGAATTTAGTCTTGCCGAAAGATGGCTTTTTACAGGCGATTCGTCGTGTTTGCGATCAATATAAAGCAGTGTTTATTATTGATGAGGTGATGACAGGCTTTCGTGTGGCACTTGGCGGTGCGCATACGCTGTACAATGTCGAACCTGATTTGATTACTTTAGGAAAAATTATCGGTGCAGGGCTTCCTGTCGGTGCGTTTGGTGGTAAGCGTGAAATCATGCAATGTATCGCACCACTTGGTGGCGTCTATCAAGCAGGCACATTATCAGGCAATCCGCTGGCAATGCGTGCTGGTTTGGCGATGTTTAAACATATTCGTCAAGATGGGTTTTATGCAACACTTGAAGCGCAATTGGCAAAACTGTTGGCAGGATTGCAAGCAGCTGCGAATGACGCTGGTATTGCTTTTAAAACCCAACAAGTCGGTGCCATGTTTGGACTGTACTTCACCGATCAAGACGATTTATCGAGCTTTAGTGCGATGCTGAAATGTGATGGTGACGCTTTTAAGCAATTTTTCCACGGCATGCTCAAACGTGGTGTCTATCTTGCGCCATCCGCATTTGAAGCGGGTTTCATTTCTTCCATGCATAGCGATGAAGATATTGAAAAAACCATTGCTGCAGCAAAAGCAACTTTTGCTGAAATGGTAGAAAATGTCTAGTTTTGGTATTTTTTATCAATTTTCCCCGTAAAGTCTAAATGCTACACTTTGCTCGGTTTGCTTTGTTTGATGTGGTTTGATTCACTGCTGAGACAAAGCCAGTCGAGCATGTTTTGAATAATGAAAAAAGGATTTTTTATGTCAGTTTCTTCCGATACAACCCCACAAAAACAAATCAAAATCCCTGCAACCTATATGCGTGGTGGCACCAGTAAAGGGGTATTTTTTAGGCTGGATGATCTGCCAGCGGCGGCGCAGTCAGCAGGGCGCATTCGTGATCAACTTCTACTGCGGGTGATTGGCAGTCCTGATCCTTATGCTAAGCAAATTGATGGCATGGGCGGAGCGAGCTCAAGTACCAGCAAAACAGTAATTTTGTCGAAAAGTGAATCACCAGAGCATGATGTGGATTATCTGTTTGGGCAAGTGTCGATAGATAAAGCCTTTGTTGATTGGAGTGGCAACTGTGGCAATCTCACCGCTGCGGTGGGAGCATTTGCGATTAGCAATGATTTAGTCGATGCAGATCGCATTCCTGAAAATGGGCTATGTACAGTACGCATTTGGCAGAAAAATATTGAAAAAACCATCATTGCGCATATTCCGATCACTGATGGCGAAGTGCAAGAGTTGGGAGATTTTGAACTGGATGGCGTGACCTTTCCTGCGGCAGAAGTACAAATCGAATTTCTGGATCCTGCCGATGATGGTGAAGATGGCGGTGCGATGTTCCCAACGGGAAATGTGGTGGATACCTTAGAAGTACCCAATATTGGTAGTTTTCAGGCAACCTTTATCAATGCAGGCATTCCAACGATTTTCTTAAATGCGGAAGATTTGGGCTATACAGGCACAGAGCTACAAGATCAGATTAATAATGATAATGATGCTTTAACAAAGTTTGAAACAATTCGTGCCTATGGTGCGTTTAAAATGGGTTTAATTCAAGATGTTGCAGAAGCGGCATCACGTCAACATACCCCTAAAATTGCCTTTGTCGCCAAACCGATTGACTATGTATCATCAAGTGGCAAACAGGTTTTAACGGCAGATATTGATGTGCTAGTACGAGCGCTATCGATGGGTAAACTGCATCATGCCATGATGGGTACGGCGGCGGTGGCAATCGGTACGGCGGCAGCGATTCCTAATACATTAGTCAATCTTGCTGCTGGTGGTGGTGAGCGTCAAACTGTGCGTTTTGGTCATCCATCTGGTACGCTCAAAGTCGGTGCGGAAGCGATACAACACAATGGGCAATGGCAAGTGAAAAAAGCCATCATGAGCCGTAGTGCACGTGTGATCATGGAAGGTTGGGTACGAGTGCCTGCGGATACTTTAAAATAAATTCTCAGTTTGAAGAAGTTGCGCAAATGATTTTGGGCAACTTTGTGTTGTTTTGGAGAATTTTAAATCACCGACTTAAATGAGATGGCAACGTGGTCAGTAACGAATCGCCAAGCCGTTGGATTTCATCCGCATTGAGGTGTTGATTCAAGCGATGCCATTGTCCATCGAGTAAAATTTCAAGTGGCGCATAGTGCGATTTATAATTCATCTTATTGGAATGTGGCACCCAATAACCGAGATAGAGATAACTTAAGCCCTGACTTTTGACATAATTGATTTGATTGAGAATGGAATACACACCCAAACTGCGTTTGGCTTCTTCAGGCTCAAAGAAAGTATAGACCGCAGATAAACCATCATCGAGTTGATCGCAGGTCGCCACACTCATTAAGCGATCACCTTTCCATAGTTCCAGAAAAAAACTGTCGGTACAGCTATGCACAAGGAATTTTTCAAATTGCTCATAGCTCGGCGGAAACATATCGCCATCATGATGACGCAGACGAATATAGCGTTCATACAAATCATAATGATAATCTTGCGCCTGAGAAGTCGGGGTAATGCGCATTTCCAAATCTTGATTGCGCTTAATGGCTTTTTTTTGTTGACTATTTGGCGTAAAAAGCGCAGCAGGCACACGGGAAGAAAGGCATTGCCGACACAGGTGACACTCTGGGCGATAAATAAAATCACCACTGCGGCGAAAACCAGAACGAGACAGTTCAGACAGTGTGACGGTGTCAATGCGCTGCATTGGATCAAGAAAAACCATACGTGCCGAACGCTTCACCAGATAACTACAGTCATGCGGTGGCGTGATGTAATATTGCAAATCATCTAAAGAGGTGAATGGCGTATATGATTTCATTGGCAATACCTGTATTGGTCTAGGTTGATTGTCAATTTGATGATACTGATGAATCGTCGCAGATGAGATTCATAATGATTGTATCATTGCAAGTCCTTTCGTAGAAAATACACTGTTTTGATATGGTTGCCAATCGATATTGGGCTGAGTGATGGTTTTTTCTAAAGATTGTAAAAAATCAGCTCGAGGCAGGGCAGTCGCACCGAGGCTCATCAGGTGATCATTGACTAATTGACAGTCTACCCACGGCAATTGTTCTTTTTGGGCGAGTAACATCAGCGTATAAAATGCCATTTTTGAGGTATCGACACGCAGATTAAACATCGATTCACCAAAGAAGCCACGTCCAAAATTCAGTCCATACAATCCGCCAATCAGATCTTCGTCATCCCACACCTCAACACTATGCGCAAAACCCAGCTGATGTAGCGCCACATATTGCGCAATGATTTCCTCACTAATCCATGTCTCTTGGGCGTAGCTACGCGGTGCTGCACATTGCGAAATCACTTTTTCAAAGGCTTGATCAAATCGGATCTGATAATCAAATTTTTTCATGTTGCGTAGCAGACTTTTACTCGGTTGAAATTGCTCAGGATAAATTACACAACGTGGCTCAGGACTCCACCAACAGATCGGATCATCCTCATTAAACCACGGAAATAAACCCTGTTGATAAGCACAAATCAAGGTGGACGGTTGCAAGTCACCGCCAATACAAATCAATCCCTGTCCATGCGGATCAGCCTCGTTAATATCAGGAAAATCATACACACAAAAGGCATTGTGCAGATTGTCTTGATTGGTGTGAGAAGTGGACATAAAACGCCTTGTTTAAGACTATTGTTGAAAAAGTATAAAGCAATTTCAGACAGTAAAAAACCAAAGCAACTGACGTCACTTTGGTTTTGAATGATTGATCTAATAACAGGTGTAGATTACAGATTATCTAAATACACATCCGCATCTAAGGCAGCCATACAGCCCGAACCTGCCGAAGTAATCGCTTGGCGATAAACATGATCGGCAACATCACCCGCAGCGAATACACCGGCAACACTGGTTGCTGTGGCATTGCCCTGTAGACCGCTGTTAATCACGATATAGCCGTCTTTCAAAGTCAACTGATCTTGGAAAATTTCGGTATTTGGCTTATGACCAATTGCCACGAATAAACCTTGTACATCAATATCTTGGGTCGAACCATCTTGGGTAGACTTGATGCGTACGCCAGTTACACCAGTTTGGTCGCCAAGCACTTCATCGACTTGGTTGTTCCAAAGAATTGAAATTTTACCTTCCTTCTCTTTGGCAAAGAGGTGATCTTGCAGAATCTTCTCAGAACGCAAGCTGTCACGACGATGCACCAACGTCACATGCGAGGCAATATTGGATAAATACAAGGCTTCTTCCACCGCAGTATTGCCACCGCCAACGACCATGACTTTTTGATTTTTATAGAAAAAGCCATCACAGGTCGCACACGCACTGACACCTTGACCTATGAATTTTTGTTCAGATTCAAGACCGAGATATTGTGCAGTTGCACCTGTGGCAATAATTAACGCATCACAGGTATACTCGCCCATATCACCTTTGAGGACGAACGGACGGGTTTTTAAATCGACTTCATTGATGTGATCATAGAGTAGCTCTGTGCCAAAGCGCTCTGCATGCGCTTGCATACGCTCCATCAACGCAGGACCGGTTAAACCTTCTTCGCCACCTGGCCAGTTATCAACTTCGGTCGTGGTGGTGAGCTGACCGCCCAGTTGCATCCCAGCGATCAATAAAGGTTTTAAATTGGCACGTGCTGCATAGACCGCTGCGCTATAGCCTGCAGGACCAGAACCGAGAATAATCAATCGTGAATGACGCGCACTCATTTTGCTTTTCCTTAAATTAATTGCTTTCAATATCTTGAAACGATGGCGCAAGTATACGTGATTTATGCAGAAATTTGGGACTTTGTTCGACGTGTAATTTTAATCTTGAAGATCAGCTTTTTCGATGGGCGCTGTTTTTGCTCAGTTTTTTTAACTTTGCTTTTTGTTTTGTTATTTAGCTAGTTATTTGCAGCTGTACGGGGCAGAGTCAGGATTGTGCTGATTTTAGGCAAGTGCACTTTTTTTGTATGCAAAGCTAGACAATTGCATAATTTGACAAGATTTTCGCTGCAAAGCTGTGCATAATATAAAGTTGCTGTTTTTATTGCATTCTTCAGCGCTTTTTTCTCTGGAATACCGTGAGATGCACTGATGAAACTATCGAATTTAAGACAGTTTGCAGGTCAAAGTCTGATTTTTCCAAAATCATGGCTGGAAGGTTGAATAATAATAGGATCATTCATGAGTGTAGCAACTGGTCAATATGCACATCGTGTCATCAGTACCATTTTCCTCGTATCATTTGGTATTTATCTGTTTTTGGCGACGGTGACATATACCCCTTTTGATCCAGGTTGGATGCGTGTATCGAGTGACACGCAACAGGTGAGTAATGCCAGTGGTGTCGCAGGCGCTTGGCTTGCCGATATGCTCTATGGCTTATTCGGTTGGGCGGCGTTGCTTTTGCCATTGTTCTTGATCATCGAAGCGATCCAAGTGTGGTGGCCACGCAGTTATTTGACCCGTCCGTTTCGCTACGCAGCACAGTTTTTTATTATTCTGACCACATCTGCGCTATTGTACTTTTTTTGGCAAGTGCCAACCGATTCTTTGGTCAATGCTTCGGGCGGGATTATTGGTTATGAAGTGGGACGCAGTCTGTCGAGTATGGTGGGCTTATATCTCGCTGTGATTTTCTTGGTGCTCTTTATTTTTGCTTTGTGGACTTTTGCCTTTAAAATCGAATGGCTGAAAACAGGGCAATTGATCAAAAATATTCCTGACTATCTGAATGATTTATTTTATAAAAATGTGCCAAGTGACGCCGAAGATTTTGATCTTAGTCTAGGTAAACAATCTGCATCGAGTAAAATACAGACAAAATCACCTTCTAAAAATAGCGATGATGGGTTAATTCAAGAGCATCATGCGGTGCAAAGTGAGGATGATCAGTCGGACTTGCATCAGCATCTACAACAACAGATACAAAATGATTTTAGCGAGCATCAGCTTGAACGAAAAATTGCTGCTCAGCCGAAAACCACCACTGCGCAACCACCTCAAGCAGAAGCGATGCACAGTTTGCATGACTTACAAGCGTCGAGTCATGTTGCGGAGTCATCTCGCCCACAAGCGAGTGAAGTGCGTCCACAACATGATCTGCATACTGCGGTGCAGAATGATCAGCATCAGGTGACAGACACTGACTTTGATCCATCACATGATGAAATTAGCCAGTTGATCGCAGAAGCCGATCGTCATTTGAGTGAGCAACACGCTCGACCACACTCAGTGTCCAGTACGTCTGGGCATGATCAAACCATGATTGATTGGTCGGATGACGAAGTTTTTGATGAATTGCTCGCCGCCGTGCCAGAAGCACAGTCTGATACGCCACACACGAAGCAAAATGTCGCAAAGCACCCGATTTTTGATCAGAAACCTGTCGAAGAAGCGGATTTGGATGCTGAGCAACGTGCCTATTTGAACAGTCGTTTTACCCAAGCTGAGCAACAGCATCAAGTGCTTACGCAAAGTGAAAATGCACAAAATGAACTTCCACAAAGTGAGCAGAAAGACTTACATGCCTTAAATAAAGAAGAATTTATCGAGGCGTGGCAAGAAACCGCAGGCAAACCTGATGACGAAAAAAATGATGCATTTTGGGATGATTTAGATGCGCCTTTAACCGATGCCTCAGGTCGTCCAGTGTCGGCTGCCATGCAAGTGGTCGAGCGCCGTAAGCATTTATCTAAACTGCCTGAAATGGAATTGCTGGATAAAGTTGATCCGAATAAAAAGGTCAATTTCACCAAAGAGCAGTTGGATCGTTTGTCTGAGTTGTTAGAAATCAAATTACAAGACTTTAATGTCAAAGCAACTGTAGTGGAAGCACAGCCCGGTCCTGTGGTCACACGATTCTTACTTGATCTTGCACCAGGGGTAAAAGCCTCGAAAGTCACTAATATTTCTCGAGATTTGGCACGTTCTATGTCGATGGCATCGGTACGTGTGGTCGAAGTGATTCCAGGTAAACCGTATATCGGGATTGAGATTCCAAACAGCGCTCGTGAAATGGTACGTTTGATTGAATTGCTGGAAACGCCAGTTTATCGTGATCCAAATGGATTGATTAGCATGGCGATGGGTAAAGATATTTCAGGTAATCCTGTACTAACTGATCTTGCCAAAGCACCACATATGCTGGTTGCGGGGACAACAGGTTCAGGTAAATCTGTAGCTGTCAACGCCATGATTCTGTCGATGTTGCTCAAATACACCCCTGATCAATTGCGTTTGATTTTGATTGATCCGAAACAGCTTGAACTTGCTAACTATAATGATATTCCACATTTGCTTACACCCGTCGTGACCGACATGAAAGATGCGGTCAGTGCACTCAACTGGTGTGTCAATGAGATGGAACGTCGCTATAAACTGATGTCATTTATGAAAATTCGTAAGATCACCGACTACAACCGTAAAGTGGAAGAAGCGTTGATCAATGGTGAAGATTTGATCGATCCAACGTGGAAGCCAAGTGATTCAGCGACGCAAGATCGTGCGCCACGCTTGACGCCATTACCAATGATTGTGATCGTTGCCGATGAGTTTGCGGACATGATCATGCAAGTCGGTAAGAAGGCGGAAGAAATGATTACCCGTCTTGCACAAAAGTCACGTGCTGCAGGGATTCATTTATTACTTGCGACACAGCGTCCGTCGGTCGATGTCATCACAGGTTTGATCAAAGCCAATATTCCGACTCGTGTTGCATTACGAGTGAACAGTAAAATCGACTCTCGAACCATTCTCGATGCAGGTGGTGCAGAGGACTTGCTTGGTCATGGTGATATGCTGTTCTTAGGCCCTGGGAAAATTGAACCTGAGCGGGTACATGGTGCATTTATCAGTGATGATGAAGTGAATCGGATCTGTGATGCTTGGCGTGATCGAGGTTCGCCAAATTATGTTGATGAAATCTTGACGCCTTACGATGAGGAAGGTGGCGCTGCGGGCGGTTATGATTCTGGTGAGGGTTCATCTGAGCGTGATGCACTGTATGATGACTGTGTGTCATTCGTGCTGGAGTCCCGTAAAGTCTCGGTCTCCTCGCTTCAGCGCAAGTTTAGCTTAGGCTACAACCGTGCGGCACGAATTGTTGACCAAATGGAAGAAAATGGTTTGGTCAGCCCAATGGGCGCCAACGGTAAGCGAGATATTTTGGTTTAATTTCGTGTCTCGCTGTACTACACTGATGGTCTAAATCTCTAGCGATTTAGACCATTTTTTATGGATTAGAAGTTATACTGATTTTTACGATCCGATTTTGCGATCCGAATTTGCAAATTATTTTTTGTACACTGATTTTGTGAGTAGTCTGATGTTCATTGCCTTAGCAACCCTGATTTTCATTCATTTTTGTGCCTTGATTACCCCAGGCCCAGATTTTTTCTTGGTCTCACAAACGGCGATTAGTCGTTCTCGACGGGACAGTCTGATGGTGGTTGCAGGGATTACGCTGGGTGTGATGGTGTGGGCGATGCTGGCATTGCTTGGCTTAAATATTTTATTTGAACAAGTACATTGGTTGAAGCGGTTACTGTTCGTTGCTGGTGGTTTGTATCTGTGTTGGCTCGGCTATCAGATGCTACGTGCGGCGTTTGCCAAACAAGACCAAGATGCAAATCAAGCGAATGCAGTCAATATCACGACTTTGCCACAAACGGCTTGGCGCTTTTTCTTGCAAGGCTTTTTGACTAATATCTTAAATCCCAAAGCAGTGATCTATTTTGGCAGTGTATTTTCGCTATTTTTAAATAATCCAGCACTGGATAATTTGCACGGCTTACTTTTTGTCATTGTTTCGATTGAAACCTTTTTGTGGTTTACCTTGGTGACCTTTGTCTTTTCATTGCCAAAATTTAAGCGTGGCTACGAAAAAGCACGGCAATGGATTGATGGTTTTTCAGGGGGGATTTTTACCGCATTTGGTTTGTATTTGTTGGGTCAGAAGTAACTGTTTAGAAGTGCGGATTACTTATAAGTGCGCATGACGTTGACATGGCTGATTATTATCAGCCACATTTCAATGTAAAGATCAGCATCAGCATGAATAGAATAAAGCACATAAAAAATGCGAGTAATTTGCATTGAACTCGCACATTTATTTTAGAACAATTGGCTAATCGTCATATTTAAGCAGACCGATTGGGTTTGATCCGCCAGTAATAGTGCACATAACATAACAGCATAATCAGCAAACAACCGGCAAAGCTGGCACGCATGCTTGGATCATACGCCATACTCAAACAGGTAATCACACAAAACACACCACCAAGTATCGGCACGATCGGATACAGTGGTGCAGAGAATTTCAACTCTTGGCGAGTCCGACCAGACTGATACCATTGACGGCGAAAATTAAACTGGCTGATACAGATCGAAATCCACACAATGACCATGGTAAATGCGGCGATATTGAGCAGATTCTCAAAAATAACCTCTGGTGCATAAAACTCAGATAACAGTCCTGGCAATGCACCCATCATGGTCGCCATAATCGCAAGTAACGGCGTGCCTGATTTGGTCAATTTGGAAAATGCTTTCGGTAATTTATCCTGATCAGACAACGACCATAGCATGCGTGATGCCGCATAAAGCCCTGAGTTGGCAGCAGAAAGTAGCGCAGTGATAATCACAAAACGAATAATATCTTCAGCATATGGAATCCCGATACGTGAAAATACGCTGACAAATGGACTGTGGCTAAGTCCATGTGCGCTATCCACCGCAGTGGCTTGATACGGCAATAGGGCGCTGATAATGACAATTGTCCCGACAAAGAAAATTAGCAAACGCCAAATCGCCGCATTAATCGCTCGTGGAATATTTTTTTCAGGATGTTCTGCTTCACCTGCAGCAACACCGATCAACTCTGTCCCTGAAAAAGCAAAATTCACCACCAACATGGTCGCAAAGATCGGCCAAAGTCCTTCAGGGAACCAGCCATGTGCGGTGAGATTGGAGAATAATGGGGCAGTGTCGAAACCCTGCATCGGTAATACACCGAAAATCGCCATACAGCCGAGCAAAATAAATACGACAACGGTGACCACTTTGACCATTGCCAACCAAAATTCAGATTCGGCAAAAAAGCGGGTAGAGCTGACATTTAAGATAAACACAGTCGCCGCGAATATCACCGTCCAAATCCACATCGATACATGTGGAAACCACTCCTGCATGAGCAGTGCCGCCGCAGTAAACTCTGTACCGAGCGTGACCGTCCATGTCAGCCAATACATCCACGTGATCATATAGCCCGTGGCTGGATTGATATAACGATCTGCATAAGCCCCAAATGAACCTGCAACAGGCATATGCACAGCAAGCTCACCCAAGCACAGCATGACCATATAGGCGATCAGACCGCCAAGCGCATAGGAAATAATGGCGCCGATCGCACCAGTCTGAGAAATGACTTCACCTGAGCCAAGAAACAAACCCGTACCAATCGCCCCACCTAAGGATAACATCACCAGATGACGCCGTTGCATGGCACGTTTTAACTGTGGAGTAGCAGTGTTCGACATGTGTTTTATCAAAGCGCAAAGGAGGCTATTCTAGTCGTTGTGTCCTAAAGAATAAAGATCAATGCTTGAGTCTGTATAGAAACACAGCGATTTCGGTGAGTTATCCGATCAAGGGGCGTTGGATGTTTAAAAAATCGAGATTCAGCCATCTATGTGATGGGACACAGCACAGATGCTGTCATCTTGATGTCTTCTTTTTTCTAAGCCATCTATGTGATGGGACACCAAACGGAGGCTCGTTGCTTGCTTCTTCTGCTTTTCTAAGCCATCTATGTGATGGGACACCAGTAGCCGCTGCCACGGCAGGCATGTTATATTTTCTAAGCCATCTATGTGATGGGACACACCTCATCAACAAACAAACGAGGTGGGGAAATTTTCTAAGCCATCTATGTGATGGGACACGTAGATCGCATGACCAAAGCCCATAATCTTTTTTTCTAAGCCATCTATGTGATGGGACACTATAAATTATCACAAAAAAATAAGCCATAACAGTGCCTTAACCCTAAAAAGTATCAAATACCCAAAATTTTTGGCACATGTTATAACTTATTGATTTTATTAAGCTGTTAAAGAGTCAAAAAAATAATGGGTCAAAACTCGGGAACAGTTGAATTTTGACTTAAACCATACGTTCCAAATTTCCCGAGATGTTCAGTTTCTACATTTTGCTTAGAAATGTACAAATTAAACGCATGCTTTGGCTGATCTACATCACTGCTACTTTGGCTTTTTAACTGGATAAATGGCTCACCACGCTTGCGTTCTGCAAACAGTTCAAAATACTTTGCCGATTCTTCCACAGAAATATTGCGTCGCTTCGCTTGGTGCAAAATGCGAGTCTGCTTATTTTTGAGGGGTCGAATACGGCTATAGACTGCATATCCAGTAATTTTGTCCTTCGGAACATCTCTAGGTCGAGTGACATGCACATAGTCTTCGAGTCGATCTAACCATTTTTGCAAATTGAGTTTTTCGAGTTCTGCAGGACTATTGGCAAAGATACGGATTTTACTGCCCAAGTGTCCAAGTTGTTTTTGTTCGTGCAGACGATACTGCGGAAAAGATACGCCGTAAGCAATCTGTTCTGCATCGTCTTTTTGCTCGACAAAGGCGAGATGGAGTTGGGTGTAGAGTTTTGACCAGATGAAATATAAGGGGATCTCCGCCTGTTCAATGATGGTGATTTCTTGGTAGAAGTTCATAATTATTCCTTACCACTTTCACCAAACACGCCACCACGAATTAATACGCTCATGACATAATGTTGTTGTTCAACTTCAGGTGCTTCGGCTTTGAGTACCCATTTGTCAAATAGGCTATAAAAATCCATTTTTTGCTTAGGTTGGCGAAATGCAGTACCCATTGTGGTCACGGCACCATAGGGCTCAATGGCAATCGGAAATTGATTTTCTTCAAAATCTGGATACCAAGTATCAATCGTGCGAATGGCATTGCCAATTTTTTGTGAATGCATGCCTGCTTTATCATTGATTTTATACAGCTCTTTGCTTTTGGTCTTGCCAGTATCAAGCACTAATTCTTGAGAAGGGTAAACCTCTTGACCATAGCCCATGACGGCTTTGGCTTCGATATATAAAATGACAAATGCTTTATCGCTTAGCCCTTGTTCAATCAAACTGGCAAGCGCTGTTAAATGATCATTTGTATAATCAAAGTTTTTTAGGGTAATGGCTTTAGCATCATCAAACTGCATGACTTTTTGCTCACCATCCACTTTACATTTCACAGTCACACTAATTTTTTCTGCGCCAACACGGTTGCGCCATAACCAACGTGCATTGGCGATATTGGTCGCATAGCGTTTCGCCAGTTCACTCACGCCGTGATCTGATAGATAGGCTTGTACAGTTTGTTCCAAAGCCTTTTGATAATCACGGTCGTTACAGACATTTGGTTTGCCAGTAAAAGGCAAAACCTTGCAACTCCATGATGCGATTAAGGTATCACAATCCTCATGCAGTGCTGCAGCATCGACTTTTTGTAGATTGGCTTTTTCGATTTCTGCATCGAGTTTGGCGGGGTCGTTAGCAATCGCATTTTTGAGTCGATTACTGATCGTGCCTCGGACAGATTTTTCTGAAATAGTCACAGGCAGGATTTGTTTTTTATCATCAGCGCTATTACTTTGTGAGAAAAATGCATCTGAAATATCTAAGTTACGTTCAAATGCCAAAACGCTTGCTGTTTTTAAATTACTCATGTTATTGCTCCATGTATTGGTTTGTTTACAAAATTATGATTGGGGTTGTTGTACCAAAAATAAGGTACTGTGGTTGGTTGGTATCGCTTTATACAAATTCAAAAGGATCACTTTGGCGTACCAAATACAGCGACTTTTCAGCATCATGTTCGTACCGCCAAAATGCCGTAGAGATTTGATCATTTGCTTTAAGGTGATATGGATACAGCCACTTCCCTAAGCCATAGATGGCTTCAACATATTGGCTTGGATATTCTGGATTTCGTACATTTTGCATGACACCAGCATCAAAGCACTCTGAAATACCCTGATAGCCAATAGGCATCGGCACAAGCCAACCGTAGCCAGTTTTGGCAGAAGTTGCAGACCATTTTACGTCGCCATTTTCTGTGGCTTCGGGAATATGGTGAATGGTACAGACATCAAGTAATGCATCTAAAGCCGTTGCATTAGGATATTTGTCTTGGAATGTTTCAATGATTTGTGCAAAGTCATCTTGAGCGTCCATCAAAACAAACGCAGGCATCAACGATGGAATCACATCATCGAGCTGATGACTTTGAAAAAATTCTACAGGCTTGTATTTTGAGAGACCATGCACACTGCCACCTGCGATGCGTTGTTGTTGAATCCATTGGGTGGTTTGATTGACTAATAGGTGACTTTGTTCATCACTCAGATGTGCCGTACCAAGCACTTCAACCACAAAAGACATGGTGAGATGACATTTGCCTTCTTCGATAATTGATGCAGTATCACCATTTTTCTTAAGTGGGTTGCGTGTTTGGTTAAAGGTGTAGTTACTATATTTGCTTGAACGATAGACTTGTGGCTGACAATCGTGGCAAGCGAGTAGAACACCACTCAGTGAAAATCCTTTAAATACCTCATGTGCCTGTAACTTGCGAGACATGGCGTGGAATGCACCTAAAAAACCTGTAATCGCAGGGAAGCCGTAGGTGATTGGACTGGAGATACTATTGGCGCCAGTGATCTGTACTTGACGAAATAGTATGTAGCCAACTGTTTGCGCTAACTCATTTTGATGTTGTTGATCTTGCATTAGAAAATCCCTCGACCTTCACGTTCGTATTGTTTTTTCAAGGCTTCAATTTCACGTTTCCACTCCTTGTGTTCTGCTTGGGAAAAATCCGAGGCTTGCTCAGGAAATTCTTGTTTAAGCAAAGCATTTAACCAATCAGCAAAGTGATTGATAATGATTTCGTGCCAGTCATCTTTTGCTTGCTCAATGGCAAATTCCTGTTCATCAGGCAGGGCAGCACGCTTTGGATCAAGCCAGTATTTGTAAGGCATATCGAGTGCAAAATCTTTTGACCAACCTGCAGGTAATGTCGTGCGAATGCTATGCACTAAAGCAAAAAGAATATGTAGTACGTTATCAATTGCTTCTTTACGTGTATCACGCACATCGACCGTATTCTTAATTTTTTTCATCACACCAAAAATATCTTGAATTGCTTCTCGTGCTGGATAAATCAGTGCATTATTATCAAAAATCGAACGCTTAAACTTAGATAACCTAAAGTTGAAATCTCGTCCGATCATCGGTGGAAGTGAAGGTAATAAATAATTGCGTCCGCCTTGCTTACTCATCAGTTGGCTGACGTTTTGTGGTTTTGTCCCGCCGAGTTTTACCGTCGCCAAATTAAGCATACTGACATAAGGTCTTTGCTCAGCATTTTTTTTAAAACGGTTTTCTAGAGCAGATTTATTTTCTTCAGAATAGCGTAATTGATTGATTCGTTGATAGGTTTCAAAGGTCAGCACCGAAGGATATAGTGGAACAATGGCAATGTATTTTAAATCATCAATATTTGAGCAATCGTAAGGATTCATCGCCCACAATGTCTGCTTATTACGCTCGTGGCTACTTGGTTGATCAATACTACTCTGCAATGTATCTTTAAAAACTGCATGATAATTCTGCGCTTGCTGAGGATTACTTGCTAATGAATCAATAAAGTCACTATTGTCACTCAAAACTAAATCACGAATCTTGATGCCGTCACTCACCTGAAAATCAAAAAAGGTGGCTAAGGGCAGGGCGGCTGCACTACCATTGGCATCCAAATACTCACTTTGAACGGAATGTGTGCCGACAATCGATGACGATAATTCGTGGTTCGGTTTAAAAGTGACGTTATCACCTTTGGCATCGGGATGAACGCCCTTGCTAATGTGTGTCCCGAAGTTGAGCTGTTTTGCCATACGATTGACCGCATCATCTAGCCAAGCGTCACGCTGATATTTCTCTTTGATTTCAGTAATACTTGTTTCTAATTCGGTAATTTTTACGGTGTCGCCATCTTCTTTTGCTTTAGCAAGTTGCTTTTGTTCAGTTTCCGACTTTTTCATAAACTGACTATGTAAAAAGTTGGGAATAGCAGATTTTGCTTGTTCGGACGTTTTTTCATTCATTTTATTTTTCACCATTTCAATGATCTTTGAATCATAGTAAAGCATAAATCAAAAAACACTCCATACTATTTATAGTATTTAAAAAAATAAGTTGTTAATAAATATTTCATTAATGTTGGACGAATTAAATGTATATCAGTAATATTCAAAACCTACCTCAGTGGTAGCTTAGAAAATACTATTTATAGTATTCTCCGTTCCCCACCGCACAGGTGGCTTCGCTAAAAGGCATGAGGTCAGACTTCATGCCTTTCTCCTTTGTGTCAAAACTCATTGCCTGATAAATCCCAAATATTCACTAAATAACCAGCCACGACTATTTTGCTTATCTATTCGATCCAAAGATACGCTGGCATAACGGATCGCCATGCTATTGATGCTGTATTCAGGTTCGTGCTGTTGTAGGTTCAGCAAGGCTTGCTCAAGTGTGGTATTGAGCCATGGGCTGATTTGACTGTGCTCAAAATCAAAGTCGAGATTTTTAAAAGATTGATTTTGCGGTGTAGAGTCGTTGAGTGTATTGGCATAGACATCTTCGGCATAGTAAGCATCAAAACCAATTGGACTTTCCTCATTCGGGATGACTAACCAATCTTCTTGTGCAAAACCAGCATTATCTCGAAAAGAGCTCAGCTGTTGCAGATGTGTGTTGGCTCGATGTGAGGCGCTGTGATCTTGCCAGTAAGCATTAACATAGTTGGTTTGGGCATTATTCATGACATTCGCCATGACACGATGCTCAAGCTCAGCAAGACTTTGAATGGTATTTTGCGTATTACTTTTTAGATTTTTATCTTTAGCGATGCGTGGTTGTGCATCGACTTTTTTCAGTTGAGCTTCGCTGACTAAATCACATAAATCATAGCTATGCGGTTTTAATTTAAGTGTTTCAAAACCTGGACGCACAAAGACAGGCATTTTTTGCGATTTGCCTTGGTTGCGTAGATGCCGAATGTTGTATTGCATAAGCAGAATATTGGCATTCATGGCAATTTTCTCAGGGCGGTGTCGCCAAACACGTCCTGCAAGTTGTATGATTGAACGCATCGAACTTGGTTCAACAATCGCCCAATCGTAATCGTGATCCCGTCCCACTTCGGCAACAGGCGTTGCCAACACGATAAAAAGATGATTTGTTACATCGCTTTTGGCTAAAGCATTTTGGATTTCAGAATGTGAAAATATGCGATTGGGCTGTGATGAGGAACGTTTCAAGATACGGTCAAGACGATTTTCCAGAGCATTACGAAGCACTAATAATTGCTTGGAATGATAACAAGCCAAATGAATATGTGTGTCAGTTGGAATATTCGATTGTGCAAAGAGCTGTAGGGCAATTTGTGTCAGTTGGCTGATATTGGCGATACGCACCAAGCCAATGCTGATACGCTTGGTAGAAACCTCATCGACCTGATGATGCTGTTCATGCAGTTGTATCGCACCTTGTATGATGGATTGACCAAGTTCAGCATAAAATTGGGCTTGTTTCTCATGATGATATTTTGCTGTAATTGCTAAAATTTCTGCTTGGCGACGAACAGGCTGTACTTTTAAAAAATCGATGCGTTTGGCAATGAACTTTTCATGTGCTTGATTAAATGTACTTATGTCTGCACATTGTACGCTCATCATGGCTTTTTCTTGCTCATCAAACCATGCACAAACAACAGTTGGCGAAGATTTATTTTGACTCTGATTAAATAAATTCCGACCTGCAAGATAGGCGTGATACAAACCTGAAATCAAATCAGGTGTCAGTGTGGCAGAGGAGAGCAATACCCGAGAACCAAATACGCCTGCCAAGTGAACTAGCCGAGCGAGTGCAGGCAAATCATTTTGGTCAAAATCATCTGGCTCATCTAAAATCAAATCACTACTGAGTAAGCGGAGCATTGGCGCAATGAATTTCCCACCACGTTTGCATTCACTGGCTTGAATGATATGATCAACCGTGCAAGTGACAATCGGTGAAAAGAGCAAACGGCGTGCTTTGTTATCGGTCAATATCGTATCGATATTGAGTTCGCTATAATCTTGATAGTCGATGCTTGAATCGAGCCATTCTTCGATAAGCTCCTCACTGGATTCACTACCAAACACAGGTGAAGTATGTTGTGATGATTCAGCCTCATTAATAATTTCAATATTTTGTTTATCCTTTTGGTTGTATTCAAAAAGATTTTTATTGGCTGTACCACCAACGAGTATCGCAAGCTGTTCATCATTCAGATTTAAATCTTGGCGAAAACTTTGCCCAGTCTGTAAAGTGAGTACACGTAGCCCTAATGCAATGGTAAATCTTGCGCCAACTTTCGGATCGGCGAGTCCGTACATGATGCGTGCATTGCCAATGGTTTTACCGCAACCTGTTGACGCCATATTTACGCCAAAAAAACCATCGGTTTGGCTGGCTTGTTGTAATGATTTTGCCAGTTTAAACGCATGATTTTGCCATGCAAATCGTTCAATCGATGTATTCTTCTCAAGCGCTCGATGTTTTTCAAGCGTTGGCATCTGCGTGGCAATATTTGGCAAATGACGTGCAAATTTGGCTGTAAACGTGGCAACGCCGATCAGGTGTTCATCTAATGGTTGCTTGGTTTCTCGTGTTATTTTATCTGTATTGGCTGACAGAGTTTTAAAATCCTCAGCGCCCTCAACACGACGGCTGTCCGTATCAGCTAGGCTAGAATAATTATGGTCTCCAATCATCAAGGAAAGTCTGGAGAGATAAAGTAAAAAGGTATCTTGTATCGGCTTTTGTTGCTCGGTGGCTTCTTGGCTAATCTTCATTAAATTAATGTCTGTCAACGCTTTATTTGACCAACGCTTGATATGCTTTTGCCATGCTTTGCTAAAAACCACCAGTTGCTTGAATTGCCAAAAGTTTTGGCATAATTTCGTTTTGACTCTTATCCTCTAAAGTCCGTGGATTTTTCACCCAAAAATCAACTGGTCTGAGTTGTTGATAAAATCCACTCAAGGTGCTATTGATTGCAATACGATCATTTTTAAGTCGAATAATTTCACTTGGCTTATAAAATGTTTCGTGTACTGGCGGTAAACGGTGATGCGTCACGATTAGCCAAGCCACCCACTGCGCAAGTGGTGGCAAAGTCGCAATGTTGGTTTTATCGGGATTGCATTGCTTAAATCGTTGTGCAATATCGTTCTCGGATAACCATTGTTCAATATTGAGTAGACGATTTAGCCATGCCTTATCGTCGGGACAATCCGCAATGAGAAGTTCAAACAGCTTGAGTGAAATCCATTCGTGGCGATAGGGATCGCCTATAAACGAACTTGAGGTCAATTTGTTTTGAAATCCAATCGTTGATTTTCCAAGATCGTGCAACAGTGCGGAAAGTGTGGCTATGATTTGAATGCTAGGGGCATATTGCCAATTATTCTCCCATTCATTTTGCAAAATTTTTCGTTTGGTGGAGTTCACAGGCACTACACCTTCACTATTAAATTTACTTCGATTGCCCACCACCCATAGCAATTCACTACGCCGTCGCCCACGTATCCAGTGACACGATACCGCAGTATTTTTAGTAGCGGTCTGACGGAGCAGTTTCTTCAGTGCAAGCAAGCCATCTTCGGTAATCACGGTCTGCCACGTATTATCTCCAATCCGATCAGCAAAGGCATCGAGCACACGTCGAGTGCGTGCTAAGGCTTTCTTTTCACATTGGCTAATCAAGGTCACGATCATCAGTCATGCACCCCGCTTGAGAATGTGTTTAGCGATTGCGTTTTGACTTGATCGAACATAACGTCGAGACATTTATGTTCGGTGAATTTCTGTAGGATTTGCTGGCGGAATTCTTGTTCTTTCATGCCTTCTTTGGCACAGAGAAAGGCGTAGGGGAGCACCACAGCATCTTTGACCAAATCTGCGACATCAAATACCAATGCGCCACGCCGAGTTTTACCGTGCATCACTGCAAAGCCATGCGGAATGCCAAGTACCCACAGTGTGGTTGCAGCGAGTCCATAAGCGAGATAATTCCCATGATTGAGAAAATCATTGGCAAGGTCGCCTTGTTCAGGATGACGCTCAAAAGACATCTGGCATCGTGTGGCGGCAATTTTATACAGTTGTTTAGTGGTCTGTGCCTCGGCGAGCAGTAAATCCGCCACCTTGCTCATGCGTGGGATTTTATTACGGTAGCCTTGCAAGGCATTTTGAATGTCTTGATCATCCAGATGAAAGCCTTCTGCACGGAGGTC
Source organism: Acinetobacter marinus (assembly GCF_900096915.1). Classification (GTDB taxonomy): domain Bacteria; phylum Pseudomonadota; class Gammaproteobacteria; order Pseudomonadales; family Moraxellaceae; genus Acinetobacter; species Acinetobacter marinus. Next base: position 371,232 of record NZ_FMYK01000001.1, on the reverse strand, counting down.
ACGATCTTTTGCCCAAACTTGTTGGATATAATCCAGTCGGGCATGCTGGAAGGCTTTGGCGACTTCAAGACGCTTCGCCTCATCGAACCAAAACGATAACCAGCCTTGCACATATTCGGTTGGACGATATTCACTTTGAGGTGTCAGCCATTCGATCTCTGCACCTGAGAATAATGGCGTCCCACCACCACCGCAAAAGCCGACCAAAACACCTGCACTACATAGCATACGCATCGCCGCATTGGTGATTGAGGTACCTGTACCAAGCAAAATCACCGTGGTATTGGCGATGGGAATATTCCAATATTGATTTTGATTTTTTTCTTCGGTGAGATAGAGCACACGACCGTCTTTTTGCATGACACGGCAGTATTCGAGGTAGTACAGATTGGCACGTTTGGAGTGCAGAATGGCTTTTAAGTCGCTTGGATTGAGTTGTTCCATCTTATTCCCCAGCTTTAATCTTCGATACTTTAATTTTCCGATATTTAAATTTTCCGATACTTAAATTTTCGATTTTGTTCATATATTGCATTTGATATTGATACTAGCTGAATAGACTGTTTGAAGAAAGTGGTAAAAATTCATTAACGACATGCTGTGTCGTTTATTTTTTTTACAACTGATCGAGGTTTGTGACCGATCAGAAATTTGCAAATTTAACCTGCAATGGTATAACTAGAATCTATTGATATGTTCTCTTAATATTTCATCAAAAATAATTGCAGATAACTGGAGTCGAATATGAGTGTTGCTTTTGTGACGTGTGATCTCTTGGATGATAACGAAGATAAAGATTTACAGGTGGTTTCTCCCTCGATCGATGGTAAATTTTTCCGTAGTTTCGGCGCACGCAAGACCTTCGGTGGTCAAGTGGTCACAGTGAAATGTTTTGAAGACAATTCACGTGTCAAAGAGCTCTTAGCAACCGATGGCACTGGCAAAGTGTTAGTGGTGGATGGTGGTGCGTCGATGCGCTGTGCCTTGATGGGCGACATGATTGCCGAGTCAGCGGTGAAAAATCACTGGAATGGTGTAATTATTTACGGCTGTGTGCGTGATGTCGATGCCATTGCAACGCTTGATTTAGGTGTGCAAGCACTGGCGTGTATTCCACAAAAAAGTACCCGTAAAGGCGTCGGTGAAACAGGTTTGACCTTAGCATTTGGCGGGGTAAGCATTGCTCAAGATGATTATATCTATGCTGATAATAATGGCATCGTGGTTGCCAAAGAAGCATTGATTTAACACATTTATTTGCAAAAATCATGGATTGAATAGGGCTACAACATCATGAAAAACAATACTGGAAAACGCCATCGTACCAAGGTTTATCAAGCCTTAGCATCGACTTTTGTGACTTTACCTCGGGGCGTGATGGGCACGGCTTTCCCCAAGCAACCTGAGAAGCCATTAAAGCTCTATGAGTTTGAGGCGTGTCCATACTGCCGTCGGGTTCGGGATGTGATTACTCGGCTCAATCTCGATGTGGAAATTTATCCGTGTCCAAAAAATGGCACACGCTTTCGTCCAATGGTGCAGGCGTTGGGTGGGCAGGCGCAGTTTCCATTTTTGATTGATGAGAATACTGGCGATCAACTGTATGAATCCAAAGCGATTATTGAACATTTATTTGCTAATTATAGTCGTAAAAGCAAGGTGCCGTTAAGTTATCAATTCCTGCCGCCATTTGCGTTGGTCGGTGGCTTGGCGACAGCGGTGAATAGTTTTGATGGCATGACGGCGAGCGCAAATAATGTCAATCGTGAAGCACCTGAACAGTTGTTAGAGTTGTGGAGCTTTGAAGCGAGTCCTTTTGCACGGATTGTGCGTGCTAAGCTGACGGAACTGGAAATTCCCTATAAATTGCATAGCGTGCCGAAAGAGCGTTGGCAAGATCAAGGGCCAGCCAATGCACGACTAAAACCTGGCAAATATGAACCGCTTGCAGATGGTAAGCGTGCGCAAGAATTGGCGAAGATGCAGGGCAAAATGCAAGTGCCATTTTTGATTGATCCAAATACAGGTGTGGAGATGTTTGAATCTCGGCAAATTGTAAAATATTTGAACAAGCAATATGGTTAAATCGTTTTCTAACAATCGTTGAAATGAAACTGTCTCAAAATCCAATTTTCAACCCCACCTAACCTCCCCTTAAAAGGGGAGGAATTTTTACTATTTGATATTATTAAGTGGTCTTCCCGATGTGAAGGGGTTTTATAGTTGAAATAAGTGTCAATCAATTTCAGGACTAGAGACGTACATCACATATCCATTCAGATCAATTGCGCCAGTTTTAAGATTTCCGCACGTAAAAATTGATGTCGAGGATTGTGTGCCAAATCCTGATACCAATACATGCCAATATCAATTTTAGGTAAGGCAATCGGCAGTTCATGCACATGAATGCTATCGGCATAGTGCAGATTTTGCAAAATCAATTTTGGAATGGTCAACATCGCCTCAGGATGTTGTGCCAAGACTTGCAAAGCGGTGGAATAGTGTTGACAACGCAGTAGAATCTGTCGTGAGAGTTGTTGACGATTCAGATCAATATCTTCCACCAATTGCCCAGTGCGCCGTGAGGATACGCCGATATGCGGTGCATTGAGATAGATGCTTTTATTGACATTTTTCTGCTGACTACACACCACAAAATGATCTTCAATCAAAGATTGATAATGAATATTGCTTGGACAATGCTGTTTCAGGTCAATCACAAAATCCGCTTGCTGAATGCTGAGATCACTAAACATGGTTTTGCGATCGAGCTTTGCACTCAAGAATTGAATCTTTAAATCCAGACTGTGGAAATGGGCGAGCAACTTTGGAAAGATGATCGGTTCAATCTCGTCATGTACAGCAATTTTTAAACTGTGAATGGCTTTGGGATCGAAACTATTTTGTGAAGTGGCAATATTTTGAATGGTTAATAATGCCTGTTTGATTGGCGTGTAAATCTGCTCAGAAAATGGCGTCGCCAACATCTTGTGTCCAGCTCGGATAAACAGCTCATCACCAAGCTGTTGCCGTAGACGTTGCAGGGCATGACTGACTGCAGATTGACTGATACACAGAATCAGCGCGGCTTTAGAAATGCTTTTTTGCTCAAAAATGGCGATAAACAAAGGATACAAGTTAATATCGACACGATGAAACTGGCTAATGTCTAGGTTGTCATTAGCTTCTAGGTTATTAGAGTCGCTGGTTTGTTCTTGGTGGTTTAGATTGTTACTATGAATTTTATTCATAATCTTTGTGTCAATTAAATCATTTCATTCATAATAATTATTTGCGTATGCTATGGCAATAGACAATACAAATTCGCAAAGGATTTCCACCATGTATGAGCTCTCTGATCGCGCCAAAGACTATATCCAACGTACAGAACAATTTATCAAAGATGAAATCGAGCCAGTCGAGGCAGATTTTTGGCATGACGTACATCGTCTCAATGTCGATGGCGATTGGACGAAATGGCAGTGGCCAGCGATGCTGGAAACCTTAAAAGCCAAAGCCAAAGCCGCTGGACTGTGGAATATGTTCTTACCTGATGCAACATTAGGTGCAGGGCTGTCGGTACAGGAATATGCACACATTGCTGAGCGTACAGGACGCAGTTTGATTGCGCCAACCGTATTTAACTGTAATGCGCCTGACACGGGCAATATGGAAGTGCTTTGGCGTTACGGTAGTGAAGCGCAACAGGAACAATGGCTCAAGCCTTTACTTGCAGGTGAGATCCGTTCGGTATTCTGTATGACTGAGCCAGATGTTGCTTCGAGTGATGCCACCAATATGCAAGCCACTGCGGTGATCGAAGGCGATGAAATTGTACTGAATGGTCGCAAATGGTGGTCGTCAGGTTTGGGTGATCCAAATGCCAAAGTGATTATTTTTATGGCGCATACCCCTGATGAATCCAAAGATCGTCATCATCAGCATTCCATGGTCTTAGTGCCAGTGAATACGCAAGGCGTGAAGATTGAGCGCATGTTGCCTGTGTTTGGTGACTACGATGCACCGCATGGTCATGGTGAAGTGAGTTTTGATAATGTACGTGTACCTGTGGCGAACTTTATCGGCGGTGCAGGGCAAGGTTTTGAGATTGCACAAGGTCGTCTAGGACCTGGACGGATTCATCACTGTATGCGTTGTATCGGTGCGGCGGAAAAGTCATTGGAACTGATGATTGATCGAGGTATGTCACGTAAAGCCTTTGGTAAAGAATTATTAAAGCTAGGTGGCAATCTAGAACGTGTTGCAGAAGCACGTGTTGCGATTGATCAAGCCCGCTTGCTGACCTTATACGCAGCCTATAAGATGGATAAAATGGGCAATATGGCAGCGCTGACAGAAATCTCTGCGATCAAAGTGGTTGCGCCAACAGTACTACAAAATGTGGTGGATATGGCGATCCAAATTCATGGTGGTGCGGGTGTTTCTAAAGATACACCACTGACCGCATTCTATGCGCAGGCACGTGCACTACGTCTTGCGGATGGACCAGATGAAGTGCATAAAGGCATGATTGCCAAATTGGAATTGATGAAACGAGGCTATGCGTCTCGACGCTAAACAATGTAAATTATTGATGTAAATGGCGAATTGAAAAAGCGCACAATTGGAAAATTAAGCAGTTGATAAAGGATAATTTCATGGCAATCATCGATATTGGTGGCAATGTCCGAAACGGTGAAGAACTTGATATACAAGCAGTAGAAACATGGCTTAAAAATCAACAGGTTGATTTGCAAGGTCAAGTGCAAGTCACGCAATATTCGGGCGGTGCATCCAACTGGACTTATCGCCTGAAGTACGACAATGTGGATTTGATTCTGCGTCGCCCACCGAAAGGCACCAAAGCCAAATCGGCGCATGATATGGCACGTGAATATCATGTGCAAAACAATCTCAAACCTTTCTATCCAGTGCTTCCTGAGATGGTGGCGCTGTGTCAGGATGAGTCGGTGATTGGCTGTGATTTCTATGTGATGAAGCGCATTGAGGGCATTATTCCTCGTGCCAATTTGCCCAAAGAAATTGACTATACTGAAGCCGATGTGCGCCAGCTCTGCATCAATGTATTGGACAAATTGATTGAGTTGCACCAAGTGCCATATCAAGGCACCGCCTTAGAACAACTGGGCAAAGGCGATGGTTATTGTCGTCGTCAAGTCGAAGGTTGGGATAAGCGCTATGCCAAAGCCCGCACCAAGAATGTCCCATCGTTTAACTACGTGCGTAAGTGGCTCTTGGCAAATATTCCTGCGGATACCAAGACTTGCGTGATTCATAACGATTGGCGTTTTGACAATGTCATTCTTGACCCACAACATCCGACCGAAGTGATTGGCGTATTGGACTGGGAAATGGCAACACTTGGCGATCCGCTGATGGATTTGGGTTCAGCATTGGCGTATTGGGTGGAAGAAAGCGACAATAAAATTTTCAAAGCCACACGCCGTCAGCCGACCAATCGCAAAGGCATGTTTAGCCGTCAGCAAGTGGTGGATTATTATCTGCAACAGACAGGTTTAACGCCTGAGAATTGGGCATTTTACGAAGTGTTTGGTTTGTTCCGTTTGGCGGGTATTGCACAGCAGATCTACTATCGCTATTACCACAAACAAACTGATAATCCAGCCTTTAAAAATCTATGGATCGTGATTCATGCCTTGCATGTGCGTGCGTTAAAATTGATCACCCAACAAAAAGTGGCTAAGCATCCGATTGGTAAGCAAATTTTACAGCGAATTAGTAAATAAATCAGGCAATAAATGAGTGTAGCGGATATAAAAGGTAGCAAAAGTATGACCACGATTTATCTGATTCGACATGGACAAGCCTCATTTGGTGCCGCCAATTATGATCAGCTCTCAAGCAAGGGCGAGCAACAAGCGACTTTGCTTGGGCAGTATCTTGCCAAAATTTTAAAAGAACAACCTATGGCGTATGCAGGGACGATGCAACGCCATCAACAGACTGCACAGCTTGCCTTAGCAGAAAGTTTCCCAGAGCTTGCGGTGAATAGTGATCAAGGTTGGAATGAATTTCATCATCAGCAAGTCTTTGCCAAATTTGATGAGCGCTTTAACCAACCTGATGAGTTGAAAATGGCGATTTTACAAGAGAAAAATCCACGGGCGTATCTGGCAAGCATCTTCGATCAGGCGATTGAGCGCTGGGTCGGCAATGAATTTGATCATGAATATGACGAGTCTTGGACGGCATTTTCGACTCGGGTGAATGGGGCATTTGATGCTCTATGTGCTGATTTCGCAACGAAAAAGCCACGTTATGCGGTGGTGTTTAGCTCAGGTGGTGTGATTTCCACCATCGTCGGACATCTACTTGGACTGGATGCGAAAAGTATTTTTCAGCTGAATTGGTCGATTGCCAATACCTCGATCACTACCATTCGCTTAAAAGGCAACGATCGACAGCTCCTCAGCTTAAATGAACATCACTTTATCAAAGCAGAAAATGCAGATTTACTGACGTGGATTTAACTGAATATTTTTAAACAAAATCATTGAAATTTAAGGATCAAATCATGGCAAAAACAATTTTAATCACAGGTGCAAGCTCAGGACTTGGCGCAGGAATGGCACGTGAGTTTGCCAAAAAAGGCTATAACCTTGCGATTTGTGCACGCCGTCAAGAGCGCCTAGATGCACTGAAACAAGAGCTGGAAAGCCAATTCGGCATCAAAGTCATTGCTAAAACCTTAGATGTTACTCACTATGATGATGTCTTTACCGTATTTAAAGCCTTTCAGGCGGAATTTGGGCACCTAGATCGCATCATCGTCAATGCGGGTGTGGGTGAAGGTCGTCGCATTGGCAAGGGCAACTTTGCCATTAACCGTGCTACGGCAGAAACCAACTTTATCTCAGCGCTTGCGCAGTGCGAAGCTGCAGTGGAAATTTTCCGTGCGCAAGATGCAGGACATTTGGTGGTGATTTCATCAATGAGTGCGGTACGTGGCTTGCCAAAACATTTGTCGACCTATGCGGCGAGTAAGGCTGGTGTTGCGCATCTTGCCGAAGGCATCCGAGCAGAACTGCTCAATACACCGATCAAAGTCTCTACCATTTTCCCCGGCTATATTCGTACTGAGCTGAATGAGGGGGCGAAAAAACTACCTTTTGAAGTGGATGAGAAAACAGGCTGTAAAATCTTGGTGAAAACCATTGAAAGTGAACCTGTCAAAGCCTACGTGCCAAAATGGCCATGGTTGCCACTTGGTTTGGCGATGAAAGTCTTGCCACTACGTATTGTCAATAAGTTGAGTTAGTCTTGCAGTCATTTTCACTTTGATTTTCAGCGAGCCTTGATCGGTATGCAGGTTTTACTTTAAGACAGACGCTTATTATTGTTAGACTATCAGTAATATAAATGAGTTTGATGGAAACAATGGCAACACTGACAGAAATATTGGCGTGGTGCGAACAGACTTTACAGGTTTCGCAGTTTAAAGATTATTGCCCAAATGGTTTGCAAATCGAGGGCAAAGCTGAAGTGCAAAATTTGGTCAGTAGCGTCACGGCTTCTCAAGTGGCGATCGAGCAAGCACTAGATTTAAAAGCCGATGCCTTGATCGTGCATCATGGTTATTTCTGGAAAGGCGAGCCAAGCCCATTAACAGGGATTAAAGGTAAACGTATCAAACAACTGATGCAAGCAGATGTATCTCTAATTGCCTACCATCTGCCACTCGATGCACATCCAACACTGGGTAATAATGCGGCTTTGGCAGAATTATTAGGCATTAAAATTACAGGTTCGTTAGACAGTTCAGAGCGTTTCCCAATTGGTAATGTTGGTGAACTGGATGGCGCTTTAACACCTGATCAATTTACTCAGCGAATTAGCGACGTATTAGGTCAACAGCCGATTCATATTGCATCGGGCAAATCGACCATTCAGAAAGTTGGCTTTTGTACAGGCGGTGCGCAGGATTTTCTTTATAAAGTAGCCGCTTTAGATTGTGACGCCTATATCTCAGGCGAGGTCAGTGAACGCACTTATCATGAAGCCTTAGAATATGGCGTGGATTATTTTGCAGCGGGTCATCATGCGACGGAGCGCTACGGCGTACAGCGATTAGCAAAGGCTTTAGCTGAGCAATTCCAACTGACACATCATTATGTCGAATTGCCCAACCCAATTTAATCGCTGTTATCACATGGAAATCTAAAGCATTTTCTCAATGTATCTTTTCATCGATTAATGTGCATGGTTTAGGCGATTGTTCTTGGATTATGGTGACGTCGTCTATAGCGCTCAATCTAGTTAATGAAAGCCAATAAAAAACAAGGTATGCTAAGCAAGTTGATTTAAGGCTATTCATTTATGCAACAGGTTATGTATCAGGTACTTGCACGCAAATATCGTCCACAAAATTTCAGTCAATTGGTCGGACAAAGCCATGTGTCGAGAGCATTAAGTAGTGCTTTGTCACGGGGGCGTTTGCATCATGCGTATTTGTTTACTGGGACTCGTGGTGTGGGTAAAACCACCATTGCACGGATTTTAGCAAAATGCTTGAACTGCGAAACTGGTGTGACTGCAACGCCTTGTGAGCAGTGTAATGTCTGTAAATCGGTCAATGCAGGACGATTTATTGATCTGATCGAGATTGATGCGGCGTCACGGACACGTGTCGAAGATACCCGAGAGTTGCTTGAAAATGTACCCTACGCGCCGACGCAAGGTCGATATAAAGTATACCTGATCGATGAAGTGCATATGCTCTCAACGCATAGCTTTAACGCCTTATTAAAAACCTTAGAAGAACCGCCTGAACACGTAAAATTTTTATTTGCGACCACCGATCCGCAGAAATTACCAATTACGGTGATTTCACGCTGTTTGCAGTTTACCTTGCGACCACTCGCCAAAGATGAAATTTTCCATCATCTGGATCAAATCTTAAATACTGAACAGATCGAACATGAGTCCGATGCACTGTGGCAACTCGCCGAGTCTGCACAAGGCTCGCTTCGTGATGCCTTGTCTTTGACCGATCAGGCGATTGCCTATGGTCAGGGTCAGGTGGCAACGCAAGATGTGATCGACATGCTGGGTCTGATTGATCAAACCTTAGTTTTTGATTTATTGAATGCGATTCATCAAAACCAAAAAAATGTTGTGGCGCAGTTAGTACAACATATGCGTCAGCAAGCGATTGATGTACAGCATGTTTTGGAACAATTGATTTCGATTTTGCATGAATTGGCGGTCATGCAGATTTTGGGCGATGTGAATCATACACAGACTGCTCAAAATGCTGACTATAAAATGAAACTGGCAAAGCAAATCCAAGCGCAAGATTTGCAACTGTATTATCAGATTGCGGTACAAGGTCGTGCAGATTTGAGCCTTGCACTGACACCAGAGCAAGGCTTTGAAATGTGCATCATGCGACTTTTGGCATTTCGTCCCTTGTCCGTCAATGAAGTGATTCAGCCTACAATTGAGCATACAACGATTGCACAGAATGTTATTGCTGATTCACAGGGTAAACAAAATTTAAATCAGCAAATTACTGAAACTTCTCAAGTCAACGAACAAATTTCAGAACAGATTATAGATCAAGGTAATGATTCAGATCATGGACAGCACATTGAATTAGCACATGAAAATGTTGAATTACAAAATCAACAATTAGAAACTCATGACGTTGAATTAGCGCAGACAAAGGAAGTTGAATCTTCTATTGATACTACGCAAAGTGAAACGGCTTTAAATCTTAAAGCACAAACCGAAATTTCATCTGAAACAGATGTTGAAGAACCGATTCAGCAGAACGAAACAGCGCAAGAATTAATACATGCTCAAGAAATTCAACAGGAAAAATTAGAAGCTGAATCAGTTCAATCAGAACCCACTCAACCAGATGATTTTAAAGAAGAAATAGATACTCAAGCAACGCCTGTAAAATCAGTTACTCAAGAGCAGATTATTTCACCAAAAGAAGAAGTTGCAGTTTCAAATCCAATCGAAACACTGAGCGTTGATGATCCACGCACATTATTACAGCCACAAGAGCAAACATTAGAGGGCGAGTGGGATGTAGCGAAATGGGATTATTGGATTCGTCAGTCGGCATTGTCACCAGCGGTCAAAGAATTGGCGCAACGTGGCGTGATGCAAGGTGAAATTGCTGGCAAATGCACCCTGCATATCGAATCGAATTATCTAAATATGTTGCAGAATTTCTTACCTGATCTAAAAGAAGCCTTAACGGCTTTAAATCCAAATATACAGCTTGAACTGAGCGATACAGTGCTTGATTCAGATAGCCCGATTCAGTTGCAACAACAGCGTAAACAACACGCCTATTCTGTGGCAGAGCAGCAGATTCGTTCGCAAATTGTGGTGAAACAGTTGCAAGCGCAATTCCAAGCGGAACTGGTTGATTTGAAATTAAAAACCTAGGCTACCATCTTTAAATTTCCTCTTTAAAAATGGAGGGAAGATTTTAGTGTGTAAAAAGTTAACGCTGAAATAAAACCCATCATGCGAAATTTCAGCGTATAATGCCGAAGTTTTATTGATGTGACTTCCGTTTGTTAGGCATCATTAATAAAGCACTCTGAATTTTATCGATTTAAGTCAAAGGACAAGACCTTTATTGGTCGCAAAAGCACTCAATTATGACCCGTGGATTTGACCAGTTACAGCTACACCCAAAACTCAAACGTGCCATTGATGCGTTGGGCTACACCCATATGACGCCGATTCAAGACAAGGTGCTGAAATATACTTTGGGCGGTCATGATGCGATTGGTCGAGCGCAAACTGGAACAGGCAAAACCGCTGCATTTTTGATTAGTATCATTAATGATTTGCTGAATAAACCGATCGAACAAGATCGCTTTCGTGGTGAACCTCGTGCTTTGATTCTTGCACCGACTCGTGAGCTTGCGTTACAGATCGAAAGTGATGCCAAAGAGCTCACCAAATTTACTGATTTACATATCGTCACTTTGCTTGGTGGTGTGGATTTTGATGTACAGAAAAAGCGTCTAGATCAAAACTTTGTCGATATCATGGTGGCAACGCCAGGTCGTTTGATCGATTTTGTTGAGCAAAAAGAAGTATGGCTTGATCAAATCGAATTTTTGGTGATTGATGAAGCCGATCGTATGCTCGATATGGGCTTTATCCCTGCGGTGAAAAAAATTGTGCGTTATTCTCCGCCAAAAGATTGCCGTCAAACCTTATTTTTCTCAGCGACCTTTAATATTGATGTGTTGAATTTGGCGCATCGTTGGTTATTCGAACCGATCACCGTCGAAATTGAACCTGAAAAGAAAACCAATGCCGACGTTGAGCAACGTGTCTATATGGTATCGAATTCAGACAAATATCGTTTACTCGAAGATGTTTTGGCGAATGAGCCGATTGAGAAAGTCATGATCTTTGCCAATCGCCGTGATCAAGTGCGCCGTCTATTCGATCGTCTGAAAAAAGATGGTTATAAAGTCGGTATGCTCTCGGGTGAGATTTCTCAAGATAAACGCACCAAGATGCTGGATAATTTTAAGAAAGGCAGTATCAACATTATGATCGCCACCGATGTTGCAGGTCGTGGTATTCACGTGGATGGCGTGTCGCATGTGGTGAATTTTACCTTGCCTGAGCAGTCGGATGATTATGTACACCGTATTGGGCGTACAGGTCGTGCTGGTGAGCAAGGTGTGAGTATTAGCTTCTTATCGGAAGATGATGCCTTTAACTTGCCAAATATTGAAAAAGCGATCGGGCAGAAGCTACCTCTGACACGGCTGGATGGGTATTGTTAAAAGCACCGCATGTTGATTACATGATGAGTAAAAGCATATTTCAGAATATGCTTTTTTTATTTGTGTTGCTCAAGATGATCTGCCTGATGTGGTTTACACATGGCACTTTGTACAATCATTGGCGCTATGCTAGTTTAGTACGAAGATTCAGCGTTGTTGTTCTGATCCTAGTAGATAGGTCAGTGCGACTTTTCAAGGAGATGAAGGATGCAAAAAATAATATTCAATATTGGCTTGCGCCTCAGTGTCGTTGTAGGCTTGCTGTTTGCTAGCACATTGGTGCTTGCCCATGACTATCCAGATGAAATTGGTCAATGTGCCAGCGTCAATCATGGCAAACTAGGCAAGGCACAACGATGCATCATTGCCACAGGTTTTGGCACAGGTGCTTCATATATGCATCTTACTTTTGGGCAATCTGAGGCATATATTGGTAACCCAACCGACTGCCCAGAATATGAAGCCAAAGGATGTGCGCCAACAGTAGGCAAGTCGCATGAAGATGCCAATGAAGGCATGTATTATCATCGGGATCGTCAGACTGGCGAGATTATTTCAGGTTCGGATGAAGGGGCTTGGTTTTGTGCAAAGCGCAAGGATAATCAGCTCGATGTCTGCTATGTCTATCGATAATGTGGTTTTTTACTTGCGAATCAACAGCGGATTCTACGCAACGATTGAGCGCAAAATCCTCATTACGACACCTCATCAAGTTTAGGCAGTTTGATTAAGACTGACAATAAAAATCTAAGGTCACTTGATAGTCGGTGTCTTGACTGATGTTGACATCCTTTCCTAGAAAAATTCCTGCAATAGCGCCTGCTTGATTGATCATTTTGCCCGTATTTTCATCGCCAACACCGTTATAGACCAATTTTTCATTGCTCACCACGGGTGACGTGCCACGTTTACAGGTATTTTGAGCCGCTTTGATAGCGTTGTTTTGTGCGGTGATTTTGTCTTTGCCCATGCCTGTGATTTGATATTGATTATTTTCTTTTTGCATCGCTAGACTACTGGTTTGAGTGCTTTGACAGGCGGATAACAGCACGACGACAGCACATGCTGTTGCACAGGCAATTGCTTTGCGTGGTGAAAATGACACGTTAGCGCTAAAGTTGGTGTTTTCTGAAAATTTCGCCATGAATTTTTATTCCTCAGTGTTGCAAGTGTGCTATTTAAACGCAGTAATGATTTGTATTTCACCAATATTTTGGAAAATATCAAAATATCTACGGTCAGTATGCTTAATTTATTGAGATTTTTGATAGGGCTAATGTATGAAAAAAGATGTGCAATACCAAGTGAATTGTAAATGTTTCATATTGATCTAACTGTGCAAAATTTTGACAAAACTGTGACAGGAGATGTGTATACTGAGTCATTACACTTTGTTTCATATAGAACGTCACGATGGGCAGTTATTTATTATTACAAGTACTGACAGTGGTCTTTTTGCTGTCGATTTCCACCACATTATTTAACAAAAAGATTTTAAATTTTCCTGCGGCGATTGGTGTGCCGATTATCTCAGCGCTGTTGGTATTTTTATTGCAATGGGCGGCGAGTCTGTTTAATAGCAGTGACATTATTAGTGTCAATATTGACAAAATTGAAGAGACTGTCCGCAAGTTCAACTTTTATGATTTTTTGATTAATGGCGTGATTTGCTTCATTTTGATGGCATCGGCATTGAAGTTCAAAGTCTCTGATCTAAAGAAATATTGGAAACCGATTGGCATTCTTGCCAGTCTGGCGTTGGTGTTTTGTGCGGTATTTTTTGCAGGCTTGCTGTATGGTTTTCAGTGGCTCATCGGTCATAAGGTCGAGCTTTTGGTGTTGTTGCTTTTGGGGGCAGCACTTGGCGCAACCGATCCGATCGGCATCAAAGGCGTACTCAGTTCGGTCAAGGCACCGCATCATTTGATGGTCAAGCTCGAAGGCGAATCACTGTTCAATGATGCGATGTGTATTGCCTTGTTTATGACCATTTTGAATATTATTCAAGGCGACCATATTACCGTGGGTCATGTGATGTCACATTTATTCATGGAAATCTTTGTGGCGTTCTTGATCGGTCTGGTAGTGGGGAATCTAGCACTCTGGGTACTCAAGCAACAGCATGAGATGGAGTCGCTGATCATGACCACAGCGGTGTTGGCATCAGGATCATATCTGCTGGCGCTGTTCGCCAATGCCTCTGCACCGATTGCTTGCGTTATCGCTGGCTTAGTAGTTGGGAATAAGTGGCATGAAGTCGTTGCTGCACGAGATATTGAGGAGGTTAATCATTTTTGGCATACCTTAGAAGGCATCATTAATGCGTTCTTGTTTACCTTGATCGGGCTGGAATTATTCATTATTGATTTGAGTAAAGAGTTGGTACTTGGTGGTGTGGTTGCCTTTTTGATTTTGCATTTGTCACGTTTTGCAGCGAACTTCCTTGCGTTTGCTTTTTTTCCATCAGTGGCTCGCAAAAGCTATAATGGTAGTCTGGCGATCTTGTCGTGGGGTGGCGTGCGTGGCGGGATTTCGCTGGCATTGATTCTTGCTGTGGCAAACTTCGATGTGTTGCATCCGTATAGCGATATTTTGATTGGCTATGCCTTTATCTGTGTATTGCTTTCAGGTGTAGTGTGTGGACTCGGTCTGCCTCAGGTGATGAATGCGTTTTATTATAATCCTGATGAGCCGAAAACAGGCTTGATGGGCTGGTATCAGCGTATGTGTCATCGCATGAATTTACGCAAAGTACAGTATATTATCGAAGAAGACAGTAAGGGCAATGAAGTGATTAGCATTTATGACCCAAGTGCTTTGATGAAAGATAAGAAAAATCCAGATGCAGGGCATCCTGAGAAAACCATCAAAGATGTCGAAACTGAAGTGCAACGTCTGGAAAATCCAGATAATTTTTAAAAGTTTATCTTTTCAAGTGATTTGATCATTGATCTGAACGCATATATTGAACAATCGTGATAAAAAAAATCCTCAGTTTAAATTCTCTGAGGATTTTTTAATGCTGAGACGTTGGCTTAGCTGATGTGCTGTGTGCTTTGATGATTCACGGTATACATCATCAGCGCTACTGCAAACAGTGCAATCACCCCACCAATGATGCCAATATAGTTCAAACCATAGTGCATACTGACCACACTTCCAAGCAACGCACCGCCACCAATGCCGATATTGTACAGTGATGAAAGTAAAGACATTGCCAAATCCGTTGCATCCGAGGCAAATTTGAGCACAAAAGATTGTAAGACTAAACCGAAGCTCATGATGCCAATGCCCCAGAAAATCGTTACCACACTAAAGCCATACAGATTTTGACTCATCGGCAAAATGGTACATAAACACAATGCCAAACACGCTGTGGCAAAAATCGGAAAGGCTTTTGGTAGACGCTGACTAAACTGACTAAACAAAATCGAACCAACAATACCCGCAGCCCCATAAATCAACAACAAAGTCGTGGTTTGCTGTGAGCTAAAGTGCGCCACCTGCATGATAAACGGCTCAATATAGCTATATGCGGTAAATTGCGCAGTAATCACCAAGATGGTAATCAAGTAAATCATCACCAACGCAGGGCGCTTCATCAGCATCGGTAGGCTTTTCAGTGAACCTGTATTGACACTCGGCACATTCGGTAGAGCACGGAACAACACAAACGCAGTAAGTCCTGCACAGATGCCAATTAAGGCAAACGTATCACGCCAGCCAAAATATTCACCGACCAGACGTCCAAGCGGAATACCGAGTACCAACGCCAATACTGTGCCAGTAGAAAGCAAGCCCAGTGCTTGAGTTTCTTTACCTGCAGGTGCAACACGTACCGCCAAAGACGCCGTAATCGACCAGAAAATCGCATGCGAGAGCGCAATACCGACACGGCTAATGACGAGGACGGAAAAGCTCCACGCAAAATACGACAGCACATGGCTCAGTACGAACAGCGCAAATACGCCAAGTAACAACTGTTTGCGCTCCATATTGCGAGTGAGCAACATCAACGGAATCGAGGTCAAGGACACGATCCACGCATAAATGGTCAGCATGATACCCACATGACTGGTGGTCATCTGATAACTGGCTGCTATATCACTGAGTAATGCCACAGGCACAAACTCTGTGGTATTAAAAATAAACGCTGCCAGCGCCAAAGCAATGACGCAAACCCAACCTCCAGACAATGCAGGTTGTTCGGTTTGTACATAAGTATTCATAGGCGTATCACACGAAAAAAGATACAACAGAAAAATGGGAGATTTTCCGCGCATATTATGCTTGTTTCTGGATTCTGTAAAACAAAATATATTTTTTAAAAACAATGAATTAACAAAAATAGTTATTGGGAATAATTCTTATAAATGTAACAAAGATTTACAGGTGAAATGGTTGTATTTTATACAAAAATAAAGGGCTAGATTTTGAATCCATTTGCAGATTTTTAGGCAAATAATATGTGGCTTCGCCTTGGAGGTGCTTAAAGGGATAAATCTCGCTTGGATTCAAACATCATTTTTTCATGGCTAATTGGATCAATAAATTCAATCCGTTTTGCCAAAAGCTGTAAGGGTTGTGAAAAGTCGGCTTTATCACTATGTTTTACGATCGGATAGAGCGGATCATTTTTTAAAGGCAAGCCAAGCGAATGCATATGCACTCGAAGCTGATGTTGTTTACCTGTGATCGGTTTGAGCTGATATTTTGCCCATTCATCGTCTTTTTCTAAAATATCGATCAAAGTACAACTATTTTCTGCCTGATCAGCGAGGATTTGCATGGTGTAAAACGGCTCGCCCTTGGCAAGATGGGCTTTGACCTCGCAGGGAAAATGGATGTCGGGATGAAATGGCGCAATGGCATGATAGGTTTTTTGCACCTTTCGCTCGGCAAAAAGTTGCTGATAGCGATGTCGAGTCTCTGGCACTTTTGAAAAGAGAATAATCCCCGCAGTTTCACGATCTAGGCGGTGAATTGGTGTCAAACCTGCATTATTGCTGTGTTGTTTGAGTCGAGTTAACAGCGTTTGCTGTACATACTGCCCAGTTGGACTCACTGTGAGAAAGTGCGGTTTATCCACCACCAGTAAGTGTTCATTTTCAAACAATATCTCATGGGCAAAGGGCACGTTGATTTCATGGCTGAGCTGACGATAATAATAAATATGTTGCTCTGGTTGATAAGGTGTATTGACGTTCAATACTTGATTTTGCGCATCAAAAATCAACTGATTGTCAAAGCGTTCACGCCATTCTTGCGCAGATATATGCGGAAACTGCTGGCACAGAAAAGCATAAATAGTATGAATCGCATTTGCTTTTGGATCAAGTTTTGGCAAAAAAACTTGGCTGGCACTCACACCATGACGCATTGGTGGTTGAATATGTTCGGATTTTTTCAAGGTGTCGTCAGCATCATTTTTAATATGCGCATCATATGCTGGTTCATCATCGATCTCAAGTCGGATCATGATGTGTTCTGATATAAATATTTTTAATATCTAAAATACAAAAGTATGATTAGTATTATAATTTATGCTTAATTATGCTGTACCTACTGAAATGAATAATGAAAGGTGCAACACATGATGAATGCTATCCAATGGCCACAAGGTTATTTACCAGGACAAACTGACAACTTCGCGTCAAATGAAGTGATTGTATCGGGGCTGAATAGCCAGCAGGTTTGGTCATTCTTGACGACTGCGACTGTATGGCCGACGTATTATAAAAATTCGTCCGATGTACAGTTACCAGAAGGTGTAGAGGAGCTGCAACTTGGTACAGTATTTTTCTTCAAAACCTTTGGCTTTCCTGTTGATGCAGAGGTGGTTGAATTGGTTGCACCAACCGCAACACAAGTAGGACGTATCGCTTGGCATGGTTGGGCTGGAGAAGGAGATAGTCGACTTGATGTACATCATGCGTGGCTCATCGAGGATTTATCAGAATATCGTGTACGAATCTTAACTCAAGAAACGCAAAACGGTGCGCCAGCAATCGAGCTTGCCAATACCAAACCAAATCCGATGATTAACGGTCATCAAGAGTGGTTAGATGGTTTGGTTGCGATTGCCAAGCAACATGCAAAGTAAAATGTAAAGCAATGTGCATCATTTTGCCAAATCATGATAGATGCTCCCGATCAGTTGGCGTAACCATTGGTGGGGAGCATGATGATGTGTATGTGCATGCCAGACCAAACATTTATGAAAAGTCGGGATGGCTAAGGGTATATCTAATACTTTGAGTTCAGCATCTTGCGGGATAAGCCGAGATGGCATGATGGCAAATAAATCGGTACTTGCGAGTAACTCAGGAAGCACTAAAAAACTATGTAAGGACAAGACGACTTCTCGTTGTAGACCGTGCGTTGCTAAGAGTTGATCAACAATTCCTTGAAAAGCATCGCCTTGCTGTGACACCAATACATAGGGTTGCGTGCAAAAATCTGCCAAAGTGAGCTGATGACGCTGTGCAAACTCATGTTGCTGATGTACAGCACAAATATAATGTTCCTCAAATAAATGCTGAGAATACAAACTTTCATGGGTTTGTTCGGGGGTGACGAGGGCAAAATCCAAAGCACCTGTTTCGAGCTGTGCGTAGATTTGATCAGGTTCGACATCGAGTACAGCGATGCGAATATGTGGTGCTTGCGCTCTGAGTAACTGGATTAACGGCAAAATGACGGTTTTGATGGCATAGTCGCTGGCTGCGATACGAAACTGAGCCGTTGATTGATTTGGTTCAAAAACAACAGGTTGCATCATCAGCTTGGCATCATTGAGCAGTTGCTTGATGGGCAGTGACAGTTCTTTGGCTCGTTTGGTTGGGGTAATGCCACGTTGATTACGAATAAAGAGCTGATCATCGAAGTGATCTCTTAATCGACTGAGCATGCCACTGACTGCAGGCTGCGTTAAATTCAGACGCTTTGCTGCCGCTGTGACACTCTGTTCATCGAGTAGCGCATCGAAGGCTTTGAGTAGATTGAGATCAAAATTACTAATATCATTATCCATGATGCATCTCTAAATATTTATATGAATAATTTATAGTGTAATTTCAAATTTGGTCAATAAAAAATGCCACGTAGAACGTAGCATTTTTAAATTCGGTGACTCGAGTAAAGCAAGCCTTACTCAAGCTCAGCCAATACCTCATCGCTAAATTCGACATTGGTATAGACGTTTTGCACATCGTCCAAATCTTCGAGCATATCAATCATTTTCATGATTTTTTTGGCTTGGTCGATGTCGGTAATTTCTGCTTTAGTCGATGGGTTCATTACCACTTCGGCATTATCCGATTTTAAACCTGCTTCGGTTAAGGCATCTTGTACCGCACCGAAGGTTTCAGGGGTGGTGATTACCAAAATACCATCTTCTGACACTTCGATGTCTTCTGCACCCGCTTCAAGCGCCACATCCATAATTTGATCTTCAAGTGAGGTATCTTCAAAGCTGATTTCACCACGTTTGGTGAACAAGAATGCCACTGATCCGTTAGTGCCCAAGTTACCATCGGTTTTTGAGAAGCAGTGACGCACATCAGGCACGGTACGGTTTAGGTTATCGGTCATAGTTTCCACAATCACCGCAACACCGCCAACGCCATAACCTTCATAGGTCACTTCTTTTAAATCATCGTTATCTTCACCGCCTGCACCACGTTGGATGGCACGGTTAATCACATCACGGGTCATGTTGACCGAGAGTGCTTTTTCCACCACAGCACGCAGACGTGGGTTACTGGCAGCATCGCCACCGCCTAATTTTGCCGCAGTGACAATTTCACGGATATATTTGGTAAACACCTTGCCACGGCTGGCATCTTGTTTTGCTTTACGATGCTTGATGTTTGCCCATTTTGAATGACCCGCCATGTAAAAGTACTCCGACGCTATTTCAATAATTAAAGAAAAAAATGTGGCGAAATCTTAGCATAGCCAAGGATTTTTTGAAAATATTCAGTTGCGACTTTTGTATGGAAAAATGTGCAAATGCAGGCAAGCATGATATAAAAATAGGCAGAGTATAGACATGATCACGGATCAAGTGAAATACGATGCATAATGTCATTTAATATAGAAAATGACAGTAATCTGCCAAATCTCAGGAGTAATAAATGATTGATTTATATTATTGGGGTACACCAAACGGACACAAAATTTCGATTGCCCTTGAAGAGATGCAACTTGCGTATCAAGTGCATCCGATTAATATCCTGAAAAATGATCAGTTTGATCCAGAATATTTAAAAATTTCACCGAATAATAAAATTCCAGCCATTGTCGATCATGACAGTTTTGATGGCGAACCGATTGCGATATTTGAATCTGGGGCGATCTTGCAGTATTTGGGACGAAAAACAAGACAGTTTTATCCAAGCGCTGAGCGTGAACGTATCGAGGTCGAACAATGGCTGATGTGGCAGATGGGCGGTTTTGGACCGATGCTAGGGCAGAATCATCACTTTTCCAAATTTGCTCCTGAGCGTCTGGAATATCCAACCAAACGCTATCAGGATGAAACCAAGCGCTTGTATGGCGTCTTAGATACGCAATTGTCGAATAAAGATTTTGTTGCTGGTGCAGGGCGAGGTGCATATTCGATTGCAGATATGGCGATTTTTCCGTGGATGTGTCGTTATGACTGGCAAGGAATTGATTTAAATGATTATCCACATGCCAAAACCTATTTTGAGCGCATTCAAGCTCGACCAGCAGTACAAAAGGCATTACAGATAGAGGTTTAATTTATATTATATTTCACTTAAGATGGGTTTAATATTATCAATCCATCTAGGTATTTTCAGCGATGATAGAAAAGGATCACAATCAAAACAAAAAATTGTTGGCTCCAGCACTTATCTCCATGCTATTGCTCAGTGCATGTGCCCAGCAACATGAAAGTTCTAGAGATGCAGGGATAGAAGCTGCGGCAAGTGTCAGTGAGGCAGATTATGTTGACAATCCTGCACAACTGCTTTCTGAAACCCAGCAACAATTGGAACAGTCTCGTCAGTTGGTCAAAGCAGCGACTGTCCGCTTCGAAGTGGAGAATATTGAAAAAACCACAGCCGCCATCGAGCAACAACTCGTTGGGGTGGGCGGATATGTCGAAGCTCGAACTATGCATTATCAAGTTGAAAACTATCAACGGCTGAATCAAGGTCATGGACAGCTCAATATTTTGGAGAAAATCGTACCAACCTCAAGTATGGTGGTACGTGTGCCCAATGCAGAGGTCGGTCGTTTTCTTAATGCATTGCCTGCGATGATGAAATATTTTGATCAACAAAGTTATGAAGCGAAGCGATATGAGCTCAAACTTTTAGAGCAAAAGCTAGAAACCGCATCACAGTCACAAGAAGTATCGGATGCGACCGATCAACAATTGCAAATTCTTAGTCAGCAAGAAGCGCAAGATCGTTTGAAATACAGCACGATTGATTTGCATTACTTCCAAAGCCCACAGCTACGCCAACGTCAAGACCTAGACTTTGAACAAGCGGTCGAGCAACATCAAGCACCGTTTACTCAGCGGATTGGGCTGTCGATGCAAGCTGGATTTGAAGGCTTTAAAAACAGTATCTTATGGTTGTTCTATATTTGGCCATTTTACATCGTCTTGTTGCTTGCTTATCTGCTATTTCGTTTTGTTCGCAAAAAAATCAAACAACGTAAACAGCGTAAAACACTGGCAAGCTCACATGCGAATGTGATAGAAACCAGCTCGCATCCAGATGAATAATGGCAATGGCTCAGAATCATTCAACTAAGTGAACGAAACGATAGCGTTAAACGAGTTCTGAGCCGTCAATCATGCGCTAATCATGAGCCAATGATGAATTAGTCGATACGCACATCCACGCCATATTCAGCATATAAGGATTTGATTTTAATCAGGTCGGACTTTAAATCTGTTGGGTAGATTTTGGCAAATACACCGCCTTTTCTACTTTTAGCATGCGCATACATGAGAATGATCGGCACATTGGCTGCTTTGGCGATATGCCAAAACCCTGTGCGAATTGGTCGACGCGCCACGCCATCTTTAGCACGGGTTGCCTCAGGGGCGATCACTAGACTAAATTGCTCATGTGCATTAAAAATTTCGACCATTTGGCTGACTACATCAGTATTTTTATCCCGATCGACAGGAATTCCGCCGAGTTGGGTCATGATGTGTTTCAGCGGTCCTTTAAACCAAGTTTGTTTAATTAGAAAATGCGCTTTGATCTGTAAAATATTCAGTAGTGCGAAGGCATGTACCGCATCCATATTGGTGGTGTGTTCAAAGCCAATCATCACTTGCTTGTCCTCAAGCAGGCTTGCATCGGCGTGATATTGCCATCCCGACAGTTTAAAAATACTTTCGCCGAACCATTTTTTTATCATTTAAATTGCTCCTAAAAATCAGTTGCGAATTATCCAGAAAAATAGCCAGATAAAGCAATATGAAAAAGCACCAAAAAGATGATAAACATGATAACTTGCAACACCAGTGCATTTGATAAAACGATAAATACGGAAACTGAGTCCATGCAAAATGATCATATTGCTGCCAATTTGCCCTCGAAAAATTTCACTGAAACCATTAAATTTTATCAATCACTTGGTTTTGAAGTGCAATATCTGTCCGAACAATGGCTGATTTTGCAACGAGGTCATTTACAACTTGAATTTTTTCCTTACCCTGCGCTTGATCCGAGCAATTCTTATTTTAGTGCGTCGGTATGGGTTCATGATTTAGATGCGTTGTATACCACTTGGCAACAGATGGATTGGCAACAATTTTCTGCGTCAGGTCGTATGACCGAATTACAACAGCAGGGCGATCTGCGCATCTTCAATGTAATTGATTGTCATGGTAGTTTACTGCGATGTATGGCGTTATAAAAATGGCTCAGCGTATTGCATACACTGAGCCATTTGATGGCTATTCTGAGTTAAGCTGAATTCATCCGAGTTAAGCGAATATTTTGCCATCACTTGGACGTCATGACTTAATTTTTTACTTTTTCTTCGCTTTGAATTTGCCAGCGCAAGATTTTGAGCGAGCTTTTTTAGATGTCAGACTTTGATTGGTTTCAGTGGTTTTGTCTTTTTTCTCTTTATCCGATTTGGCTTTCTCAGCTTTGGCTTTTGCTGACTTGTCTTTTGAGGCTTTTGCCTTTTTCGGTTCTTCGATTTCACCATCTTCGACCGCTTGCCAATAGTTGAGCTGTTGCATGACCGCCGCAAAAATCGAGCCTTTACTATATTGTCCATCTTTATCCATCACACCCACAGGTCGTGACATTAAGATTTCTAGGGCTTGATCGATGGTATCAATGGCGTGAATGTGAAATTTACCTTCGTTCACCGCATCGATGACTTCTTGACGTAGCATCAGATGTTGCATGTTTTGACGAGGGATGATCACACCTTGCGAGCCTGAGAAGCCTTGCAGTTTACAGGCATCAAAGAAGCCTTCGATTTTGGCATTGACGCCACCGATCGGTTGGACTTGTCCAAGTTGGTTCATCGAACCTGTGATTGCCCAAGATTGATCAATCGGAATTTGGCTAATTGCTGAAATCAATGCAGAAAGTTCCGCCACAGTGGCACTATCACCATCAACTTCGCCATAGCTTTGTTCAAAAGCGAGCGCTGCTGAGAAGTGTAGCGTTTGCGTGCGTCCGAAATGCGCCTTTAAGAAACTCGACATGAGAAGAACGCCTTTGGCATGGAGCGAGCCACCCAGTTCGACACTGCGCTCAATATCGAGAATATCACCGCCACCTTGATAGACCGAAGCAGTCAAGCGTGATGGTAAGCCAAACTCGACATCGGCATAATGAATCACGGATAACGCATTAATCTGACCCAAACGATAGCCTGAGGTTTCAATCAGTTGCGTACCACGAGATAGGTCTTGCCAATACAGCTCACGCAAATAGCCAAGACGATATTGACGATGTTGCAATGCCATATTGATGTGTTCGGCGGTCACTGTTTTGGCATCTTGTTGCACGGCATGATGATGCGCTTCACGGATCAAATCACCGAGTGTCGACGCATGCAAGGACAAAGATTTTTGATCTTCGGCTTGACGGCTTGAGTCAGTGAGTAGTGCAGCCAGTGCAGAACGATCAAATGCACGCAATTTATCCCGTTGCACATAGTCGGCGATCAGTTGCATATAGGCTTGTTCATTGGCTTCGGTACGAGGCAAAGTGTCGGTAAAATCGGCACGGATTTTAAACACACTACCAAGCTCTGGCTCGTATTCTAAGATTTCATAGTAAATCTGTGGTTCAGCCAGCAGAATCACTTTCACGGTCAGCGGAATAGACTGTGGCTCAATCGAGATACTACCCGTTAAGGTCAGCATGTGTTCCAGTGAGGAGAGCTTGAGTTTCCCCGATTTCAATGCACGTTTTAAACCTTGCCAAGCATAGGCTTGTTCGAGCATTTGTTCGGCTTCGAGAATCAGAAAACCACCATTGGCACGATGTAAGGCACCCGAACGAATCAAAGTGAAATCGGTGGTGATGGTACCCATTTGCGTGAGTTGCTCGACATGACCAAGCAAATTGTAATGGGTTGGGAAATCTTCAAAAATGACAGGTGCACCAGAGTTGGCTTTGTGTGTGGTGATCACATTGACTTGGTAGCGGGCAGGCACACGGTTGAACGTGGTTGGGCTAAAATCATCTTCCTCACGATCCAAAATCAGCTCGACATGCTCAATAATGTCTTTGGCATAGGCTTTAAGATAATTTGCCAGATGCTCAACGCCTTCAAACCGCTTATAAATGTTTTGAATTTTTGGTTCGACCACTTGTTTGGCAATATCATGATTCAAATCAATCACTTGATCTCGTGCCGTGTCTTCCATGTTGCCGAGGGTTGAACCGAGACGTTGCAACTTTTTATCCATATAGCGGATATTTGACGCCATTTTCATGCGAATTTTTGGATCAAGCGCATCGATGTCGTGCTGACTCATCTCTTGCGAAGCGACTTTATCCGAGTGTTCATCAATCGGGACATCGTGTACTGGCACAAAGAGGTGCTCTTCATTTTTGGAGACCAATTTCAGCGATAGAGATTCACCTTCTTGGGTCAACTCAAGTAGCGCATCTTGTTGCAACTGACTGACTTGCCCACGAATCATTTCAATTTGTTTGTGATATGTATCCGCACTAAAACGACGCTCTAACTGCTGTAATATTGCGCCCCACATATCATGCATGGCTTTTTGAAATTTTGGTGCTTGACCTGCGCCGAGTTCAAGTGCCAAAGGTTGACGCGCATCCTGAAAATTGTTGACATAGACCCAGTCAGATGGTGTCGGCAGATTTTTGGCATGTTGGTTCAGCAAGCGCTTGATCATGGTGCGTTTGCCAAGTCCAGCTGTACCAACAGCAAAAATATTGTAGCCAGAATAAGGTAGGCTGAGTCCAGCTTCGACGGAGGCTTTGGCACGATCTTGACCGAGAAAATCATTCAGCGCATTGATGCGTCGAGTTGAGCTTGGAATTTTATCCAGGTCGGCAAAATGGGTCAGCTGTGCCACTTGCAGTTTTGTGTTTTGCATGGTGCTGGCGATGTGTGTATTTTGTAGTGCGCTAATTTGATTGGTTTTTAATGGGCTGGTCAGTGGATTGGGTTTAATGGAGTAATCTTGTGCTAAAGGTTGAGATTCGGTGATGGTGTTGTGAGCTGCTTTTTGATTGTTAATCACAATTTAATCCATAGAGATTGAGTATTACTTTAGCTATTAAAGTGACAGTTTTATTGCTTTAATTCAAGTGAAAATCTAAGATTAATCGGCGTCAAGCGCTGAGTTGGATAAAACATGATTGATTTAGCCGAGCGTGTTGATTTTATGCACTAAAAAGGTCTTCAAAATCAACAATAAAGCCTTAATGTTCATTTGTGACAAAATGTGCGAAATGAACGTGTTAACATGACCTGACACGGGTTTAACAACAATGATTGCGGGAAAGAATGATTGATGGCGAATGCAAATCAAGCGGAAACAAATGAAAAGATTCAGAAAAATTGGGGCAGTGCCTTTCATGCGTTTTTGGATCGTCGAGCGATCATTATGCTGTTTTTGGGCTTCTCGGCGGGGATACCAATTCTACTGATTTTTTCCAGCTTATCGCTATGGCTTGGTGAAGCGGGCATCGAGAAAAGTGCAGTGACTATGTTCAGCTGGGCGGCACTAGGCTATTCTTTTAAATTCGTCTGGGCACCGCTGATCGATGAAATTCCTGTCCCATTTCTGACCAAGACTTTAGGGCGACGTCGGGCGTGGCTGTTAATTGCACAATGTCTGATCATGGTGGCGATTTTTATCATGGCAATGTCGAATCCTGCCATGGGATCATCACAGCTGATTCAGATGGCGATCGGTGCGGTATTGCTTGGTTTCGCCTCAGCCACACAAGATATTGTGATTGATGCCTATCGTATCGAGCTTGCGCCAACGGAAATGCAAACGGTACTGGCGTCGACCTACAACGCTGGTTATCGCATCGGGATGATTATTGCGGGTGCAGGGGCGCTATTTATCGCCGCAGCCTATGGCACAGCGAAAGGTAATTATATCTACGAAGCGTGGCAAAAAACCTACTGGATCATGGCTGCAGTGATGATCATTGGTGTGATCACGACTTTGACCGTTGGTGAGCCAAAAGTTGAACGAGTTTATAAAAGTTATAAAAAATCAGATTATTTACGCTTAGTTTTTGTATTTTTCTGTGCTGTCATTGGTTTGGTCATCGGATTTATTTATATTGGTAAAGCTTTGGCAATGATTACGGTAGATGATCCATTTTTGTCTTTTCTTTTAGCGGCCATACGATTTATTGGTTCATTTTTGATTGCATTTACCATAGGTTATTTTCTTGTGCAACTCGGTGCAGTTAATCGTCAGATGGCAAAAGAAACGTGGGTTGCACCATTTGCCGATTTCTTTAAGCGTTATGGATTAAAACTTGCTTTAGTGTTGCTGTTGTTGATTGGTTTTTTCCGTATTTCAGATATCGTCGCAGGTGTGATTTCTAATGTCTTTTATCAAGACATGAACTTTAGCAAAGAGCAAATCGCCGAAGCTGTGAAAATTTACGGTGTCATTTTCACCTTGATTGGTGGCTTTTTGGGTGGCTTACTTTCACAGCGATTTAATATCATGAAAGTGATGTTTATCGGGGCAATCTTAGCCAGCAGTACCAATTTGATTTTTATCGCACTGGTCAAATCAGGTGCGCCAACTTCACAGGTCAGTGTCGATGTTGCTGGACAACATTATACTGCGAATACCGACGAAGTCGGTTTTTGGAAAGTGGCGATTCCAACTGCCGTGCTGGCACAGGATCGACAAATCGTCACCAAAGTTGCTTATCAAAATGGCGATGACAGCAAACAGGGTGTACAGGTCGAGCGTGCAATGCCTTACTTGGTCAGTGATTCACAAGCAATTGCTTCAAAAGTAATGGATTCTAAAGCAACAGATTCAACGTATGCAGATGCATTAAATCGGGTACAAATTCAATTGTTACCGCTAACACGTGATGGCTATTTAGAGGTCAAAGAGCGTGACCAAAGTGTGGTGGTTGAAGGTCAGGTCTTGGGTCTGACGACCGATGAAATTGCGCAAAATAATGTGGTACAGATTCAGCTTGACGGTGAGTCTTTTGATGCCAACGTAGATCAGCATGGCAATTTCACCGTTGCGATTCCAAGTGATACCCTTGCTAAGGCATCGGCAAAATCATTGATGGCGACATATCAGTTGAATGCTGATCAGCAATTTAAAACGCAGAAGGGTTATGAGGTACAAGATTCGACCTTAACCTTTGATCCTGCAAAAGATTATCAACTGAATAACTTGATTGATCCGTTACCAATGATCGACGACTCGCAAGCGACACAAGTGGTTTCGGGTAAAGTGGTGAAGGAATATAGTAAGTTTTGGCTGTACATGGCGATCGTGATGGACAATCTGGCATCGGGCTTAGCTGGTGCAGCATTTATCGCATTTTTATCGAGTTTGACCAGCGTGTCCTTTACCGCTGTTCAATATGCGATCTTTAGCTCACTCATGACCTTGACGCCGAAAATCATTGGTGGCTATTCTGGCACGATCGTGACCAATATTGGTTATCCAAACTTCTTTTTGATGACCACTTTGATTGGTATTCCGATCTTAATTCTTGTGGTCTGGGTGGCAAAATTGCTAAAAGCACATGAACGCCAACAGACTGAAAACTCCCATTAACCAACCACCCAATCGTGAGGAAAATACGATGCGTATGTTGCATACCATGTTACGAGTCGGCAATTTGGACAAGTCTTTGCAGTTTTATACCGAAGTGCTCGGCATGAAGTTGTTGCGTCAACGAGACTATGAAGAAGGGCGCTTTACCCTTGCATTTGTCGGTTATGGCGACGAATCCGATCATACCGTGCTTGAGCTGACGTATAATTGGGATACCTCAAGCTATGACTTGGGTGACGGCTATGGACATATTGCGATCGGTGTTGAAGATGCGTATCAAGCCTGTGAACAGATCAAAGCACGTGGTGGCAATGTGGTGCGTGAAGCAGGCCCAATGAAAGGTGGCGTGACTGTGATCGCATTTGTTGAAGATCCCGATGGCTATAAAGTGGAATTGATTCAACAAGATCAGAACGCACGCAATAACTAACAGTATGGTTTAAACTTCATTACAGATTTCGCTGTTGTAAATGATGTGATGATTGTCACAAGTGTAGGAATTGACTTGATTTTTCCAACTCGGCGTATATCATCAACGCCGAGTTTTTGTTTTTCTATCAATCGAAGAAGTTGAAAATAATGGCACTTAAATATTTTGCGGTGGATCGTTTCACGATATTACTGGTTCTGATGGTTTTACTTGCCAGTTTTTTCCCGATTTCAGGGCAGTGGGCAGAAGGCTTTAATACACTGACCACGATTGCAATCGCCATTTTATTTTTTCTACATGGGGCAAAGCTCTCTCGAGAAGCCGTGATTCAGGGCATGATGCACTGGCGTTTGCACAGTTTGGTCTTTGCTTTTACTTTTATCGTGTTTCCATTGCTCGGCTTGCTAGCAAAGCCGATTTTGCAACCGATGCTCGGTGATGCGCTGTATTTGGGCTTTTTATTTTTATGTTTCTTGCCTTCTACGGTGCAATCTTCGATAGCCTTTACCTCTGTCGCTGGTGGTAATGTCGCAGGTGCGGTCTGTAGCGCCTCATTTTCCAATATTATCGGTATGTTTATTACGCCGATTTTGGTCAGTTTTTTTATTCTGGGGCAGTCTGAGCATGCCTATGATCCGAGCAGTGCGATTATCAAAATTGTGGCGTTGCTGTTAGTACCATTTGTCTTGGGGCAACTGCTTCGTACATGGATTTACCCCTACATGGTCAAAGTGCCGAAGTTGGTCAAAGCCTTTGATCAGGGCAGTATTTTGATGGTGGTCTATGGTGCGTTTAGTAGTGCGGTGATTGCTGGGTTGTGGCAGCAGTTGGATGCGGCGACATTATTTTATTTAATTGTTGCCTGTTCGGTACTACTCACCATCATCATGTTGCTTGCATTCTATATCCCAAAATGGCTCGGCTTTAATCGTCCAGATCAGATCACCATCTTTTTCTGTGGTTCGAAAAAAACTTTGGCAAGTGGCGTACCGATGGCACAAATTTTATTTATCGGACAGCCGATGGGTATGTTGGTATTACCGATCATGATTTTCCATCAAATTCAGCTGATGGTTTGTGGGGTGATTGCCGCCAAATGGGCAAAGCAAAACCTCGATACCTCTGATCAGTAATTGCCGATAATGCGAGGTGGGTGACTGGTATTGAATCGCTGGTATTTACTTCAAAATCACTGTATAATAGCGCCCACTTGTTGTGCTTAGCTCTGACCTTGTGGGTCTCGGTGGGCCAAAAGAAATGGTCTATTTTCGTGTCAATCTGCATCATTTTAGCTTTTCAAAAAAAAAGCATTAAAGTTGCCTTTTCCTCAAATGTTGATATTGCAGTCGATTTTGAGAGTGGTTGATAGCGAGAATAGCAAAACCTTTCTCACTCAGGAGTCATCGACCATGCGTGCCGATATTCACCCAAAATACGAAACATTAACAGCAACTTGCTCTTGCGGTAACGTCATTGAAACACGTTCTGCATTGGGTAAAGATTCTCTTTATCTTGACGTTTGTTCTGCGTGCCACCCATTCTATACAGGTAAACAAAAATCTGTAGACACTGGTGGTCGTATTGACAAATTCAAGCAACGTTTTGCGGGTATGTCTCGTAGCATCAAGCGTTAAGCTGAGGCTTGCGATCAATCGAAATGATCGTAAACGACAAAAGAAAAATGGGCTGTGTCTTCACAGCCCATTTTTTATGTGTGATGCTTGCGTTGGATCAATCTACTCAAGCATTTTGAATTGGTAAAAATGAAGCAAGAAGCGGAATAGTGCGAGCTTAGCTGGCACTGTTCACAAATTCGTTTTGCTTCGGTTGATAATAATTACCTTGTAGATAGCGTACATCGACAGTCCATGCATTGGCAAATGCGGTCATATCATCTAAGTGACTGATCAAGAATTTGATATTATTGTCATGCTCACGGAACTGATCGATTTTCTCTTGTAATTCAACCATGCCTTCATCACTTTGCAACTGTAGGCTAAAGTTTTGCGTAAGTTTGGCAAACGCCAATTTTAGCTGTTGCAATAGATGCACACTATAAATCGAATCACCGAATTCTGCGATTGCCACATCCAAGCCTTGTTCTTGAATCGATTTAAGCACTTGGGTATTGCGATCACGATTCATCAAAATATCTGCTTCATTGAACTGTAAAATCAATGGTTTTGCATATTTCGAGTTAATCAGATTGACCAGTTTGCCAAGTAAGGCTTGAATGGTTGCGTCTTGCAAACTGCTGGCATGAATGTTTACCAAAATACGGGCTTTTGGACATTTTTGAATGAATTGATGCAAGCGTTTTGAGGCTTCGATCAATATCCAACGATCAACCCGAGCGGCAAGTGATGGATTGCGTTTTAAGGCATCGAACTGAGAAAAGGCAATGTTTTTTTGCTCATATTCAAAGCTGGCAGTCACTTCAAACACATGCGCATCAATATCTTCTTTGTCATAGAGTTGCTGAAAGTGTAGTGCAATCGAATTATTCTCGATTTGTGCAACCAAAGACTTTTCAGTTTCATCCAAGGTGGCATCGTTGGTGCTGTCGATCACAGTCGAAGTGCTTGTATTATCAGAGGGCTCAAAAGTTAAACCTTGCGCAGGTTCAGATTCACCTAATGATACTGATAATGGGGCAGAGTTGTCCGTGCTTAGGCTCAAGCTAGGCGCATCATCTACTGAGCGCTCATCACTAGAATCAAGGCTCAGCGTCATATCGAGCGCAGGATTATAATGGTGTTGATAAGCAGATTCGAGCAGTTGTTCGATTTGGCTGACATCGTGTTGCGCAGACAGGTTTTGAAAACCTACAGCCAATTGCACAGGAAAAGTCTGTGAGCCCACGGTAATTTGGCTTGGTAATGCTTGTGCTAGTGCCTTAAGCGCATTTTTTAATGTTGCGGCGGAGCTTGCGCTAATGACAGTGACAAAACTCTGCTCAGCAATGCGCAATACAGTGCTTTGGGCGGCATGTTTTTGTGCGAGTTGGCTGAGCTGTGTTTGTAGTGCTTGGAAAAATAACGTGGTGCTATTCCAATGTGTTTTGAATTGCGCAGGATCAACGCCATTGATTTTAAACATGACCAGCGCAGATGCATTTTGACTGCTAAGCGCTTGCTGACAAAGTTGCACCACATCATCAAGCCCTGCAAAAGCACTGTCATTCGATGTGATATTTGCTGTGTTACTGTCAGTGACAATCACCAACTGTAATGCAGGCTCATCATCAAAATTACTTTCTGAAAATTGTAGATTCAGTTGCTTTTGCTGTGCTTTTGGGTTTTGACTGAGAATGCTAAAACTCGAATTGCTAAAATCGCCACGACTGAGCTTTTTATAGCTTTGTTTAAAACTCTGTTGATCTTGTGGTTGTAAGATATCTAATAAGGGCAAACCAATCAGACTATCTGCGTCGTTTACTGCAAAAAGCTCGGCATATTGTGCATTGGCGGAAACATGGACACCTTCTTGAAAGGTCGCCACAGCATATTCTGTGGTTTCCACTAAGTTTTGCGTTTGTTGTTGGAGTTGATCAATCTCTTGTGTGAGCTGTAACTCTTTGCGCACCAATCGTGAATAGGTAGTGGCACGTGCCAAACTTACAGTCAACTGTTGTAAATCTTGCGGATTAACAATATCAAAAATGCCTTTTTGATAGGCTTTATTTAATTCGTTCGGCTGATTTTGAATATCATCTGACAATAGAATCACAGGAATAGTTTTACCTTTTGATTCAATAAATTCCAGTGCACGATCGAAGTCAAAGTCATAGGCATTCTGATAAAGAATCACATCCCAATTCAGATTTAACATTTTTTCAAAACTGGCAAGGTCATCCAATAATTTGCCATGTGCGGAAAACCTAGCATTTAAGCCTTGCTGAATCACATTTAAAGTATTTTGTTGACTATCAATCATCAAAAAACGGATCACTTGTGCTTGAGACTGTTTGTCTTTTGAAAGTAACTTCATTTCAGGGCTTCCCACAAATCCTGTGTGTCTATACTATTCACTTGTGCATCAAAAAAGTCGCTCAGTAAGCTGAGTTTAGATTGCTCGAGTAAGTCGAATTCAAATCGTGCACAGCTTTGCACTAGACTAATGCTCTGTGTTAAAAAAATACGTAGCTCAATTGTACCAAATCGTAGGCTTAGGTTTTGATTTTCATGAAAAATTTGCGGACTCGGTAAGATTAGCGAGAAGTTTTGTTGCTCATCTCGCACCAACAATGTTGGATGGTAGATTGTGTCTGTGGTTTGTTTTGCCAGCGATACAGCTACTGGCGCCATTTTACGCACCACTAATTCCACACCAAATTCCACACTCTGTTGATTGGTGCTTTTCAGCCAGCGAATCAGTGCACCAGCCCACGGCTCATCTTCTTTTTCACGTAATAAGATAAAATCACCCGTACGCAGATGCTTTGGTAGGGTTTCATGCCAACTTAAACAAAAGCCTGAGCTACTGCGGTTGACGATATGTGGCTGATAGATTTTGGTAATTTCAGCGTTATAGCGTTGCTCATAGTTTTTAGTAGAAAGCTGAAGCTCTGGATCGGATGCCAAATCTGAAATACTTTGGGCGCTATTGCGTAAACTTAAGTCAGTTTCACGTAATAAGGTTTCTTTAAAATGCTTGGCACCTGATAAAAAATAATGCGCAGAACTAATGCCCAATGCCACATCAACATCACCTTCATCAGAAAAACGGGTATTTTTCCGTTCGCCGCTTTGACTCAACGTGGTTAATAAATGGCTTTTAATGACGATGTTGAGATGCTGTTGTTCTTCCTTGGAGAAATAACGGGCATTCGGCTGCATGGTTGATTCGATATAGCTGAGCAATTCCGCCGTTTCGATATACAATGTATCTTTTTGATTCGCTGCTTTGCCTAAAACCGTTGTAGGCGGACGATCTTCAAACAATTGACAGCAAAATTTATAATCAGGTTTTGGCTCATTGTGCAATCTGACCATATGCAACCAATAGCCCAAGCAGGATTTTAGGTTTTTTAAATCTTCTTGGCGTAACTTATAGTTATTCAAGAGGCTAAGCAGAACCAGTTCGATAAATGCATTTTCGATATGTTCTTGGCGGGTCTGATATTTTTCCAGATGCACATCAATTTTGTCTTGATCAAAACGAAAGGCACGCGCCATCCACAGAATATCGTAGGCGGTATGCCAAAAATATTTCGGCTCATTAAAGTAAATCAACTGTAATGAATATAGTAGATCGGTTAATAACTTGATCACTGCATAAGCGCAATAGGTTCGCAGAATAGTGAGTTTTTTCTTACGGGACAGTTCAAAAATCGAAAACTTATGATTTTCAAGCTGATATTGCACACGCTTTGCCATATCTCGATAGAGTAAAGCGTGCTGGCATTTAATCTCTAACACCAAATCGGCAATTTGCTGATCTCGCAAGGTATCGATCATGGCATTATTGAGATAATGGTGCTCGAGCGACAATAACAAATGTTGCAGATCGGGTTCGATATTTTGCAAAATTTTCCAGCGGGAGAGGTCACTACAGTTTAATCCACGCAGTTCAAGCAAAGTGACAAAGACTTGTTTGGCAGCTTCGCCAAGATCAAGCTGTAATAGATTGGATGCCCATTTTTGGGTATCTGTTTTAAAATTTGTAATATAGGTCAGTTGCTTAATATTTAAAGTAACAGACTCTTGGAACAGCTTTTCCAGTTTCACCGTCATGCTCGACCCCCTAACCATCTCCCATCAGAAGACGTTCAGTGGCGTTTTGTGTAGCTCCCCTGAAGTCTCACGAACGAGTTTTGGCACCAAATACCCTGGTAATTCTTTTAAAAGCGCTTGATAAATTGTCTGTGCGGTTGCATCTGTTATTAGAAAGTGTGATGCACCTTGCACTTTATCTAAGACGTGCAAATAATAAGGTAGCACACGTGCATCAAACAGTCGATAGCTCAGCGCCTTTAATATATAAAAATTGTCATTAATTTCACTTAAAAGTACAGATTGATTGAATAAGGTCACATTGATGTTGCAAAGTTTACGCATCGCTACATCAAAATCGATGTCCAACTCATTGGCGTGATTGCTGTGCACCACCAAAATTACCTTTAAACGTGTTGTAGCTAAAATCCGTAATAAATCATCATCGATACGCTGCGGAATCACCACTGGAACACGACTATGAATGCGTAAGGTTTTGATTTGTGGCAGCTGTTCAAAGCGATTAATCCACTGTGCCAGCTTGTCATTGGATACAGTGAGCGGATCACCGCCACTCAAGATAATTTCGTTAATTTCAGGATGATCTCGAATATAGTGTTCGATGGCAAACCAATCTCGGGATTTTGGTAAATTCTCCTGATAAGGAAAATGCCGTCTAAAACAATAGCGACAATGAATCGCACAAGCCCCTGTAATGGTCATAAGAATACGTGATTTATATTTATGCAACATGCCAGGCAGGGTGTTGGCTTCAAGCTCGCCTAAAGGATCGGCGCTAAATCCTGCTTGGATTTGTTTTTCCATATCCTGCATTTCTAAGTGGTGCGGAAAAACTTGCAAAAATAAAGGGTCGTAAGCATTGCCCACTTGCATCTTGGCAACAAACTGACGAGGTACACGCAGTTTAAACTGTTGATGGGCATGTTGTGACAGCAGTTGTTCTGATTTGAGGTCGTGTGTCGTGAGCTTTAATAACGCCAAAAGTTCTTCTGGATCAGAAATTAAGTCATTCAGTTGCGATTGCCAGTTTTTCTCTTGGTATAAATAGTTTATCATGCGTCACGAATTGATAATGCGATGCGGCATTATAGTATAGTTGAACCGTTTATTTTATTTATAAAGTTGGAGTGTGCCGATCATGGCCAATTATTCTACAAATGAATTCAAGTCAGGTCTTAAGGTAATGCTTGACGGCAACCCATGTTCAATCATGGAAAATGAATATGTAAAACCAGGTAAAGGTCAAGCCTTTAACCGTGTGAAATTGCGTAACCTTAAATCAGGCAAAGTGCTTGAAAAAACCTTCCGTTCAGGTGAGAGCCTAGAAGCTGCTGACATCATGGAAGTCGAGATGGAATATCTCTACAACGATGGTGAAATGTGGCACTTCATGAACCCAGAAAGTTTTGAACAAATCGCCGCAGAAAAAGCTGCGATGGGTGATGCTGCAAAATGGCTCAAAGATGACTCAAATGAAAAATGTACTATCATGCTATTTAATGGTGTACCTTTGAACGTGAGTGCGCCAAACTTCGTGATCTTAAAAATCGTTGAAACTGATCCAGGCGTGAAAGGTGATACAGCGGGTACAGGTGGTAAACCTGCAACACTAGAAACTGGTGCTGTAGTACGTGTGCCGTTATTCGTACAGCAAGAAGAAAGCATCCGTGTTGATACCCGTACTGGGGATTATTTAGAACGTGCTTAAACGAAACGTGCTTAATTTCTGAGCTGTATTAAAAAATCGAAAAAGGAGATGATCAATTCATCTCCTTTTTTTATGCCAAAGTCGTAGTTCAAAAGTCGTAGAGATGCAGTACAGTTGAAACAAAATTGTTGCTAAATATTTTTAAACATTTGGGTTAAAACATGGCGCAACAGCTACTCAAGAGGTATCAACATGGATGTGACACACAACCAGACCACGGCAAAATCTAAAATTATTTGGATTCTCGTTGCGATTGTCGGCGCAATTTCTTTTGGGATCTTGGCGCTCAGCCGAGGTGAACATGTCAATGCGGTATGGCTGGTACTCGCAGCAGTATGTATCTATAGTATCGCATATCGCTTTTATAGTTTATTCATTGCACAGAAAGTCTTTGAGCTGAATGATCGGCGATTGACACCAGCGCATCGACTTAAAGATGGCTTGGACTATGTGCCAACCAATA
Organism: Acinetobacter marinus; assembly: GCF_900096915.1. Taxonomy (GTDB): domain Bacteria; phylum Pseudomonadota; class Gammaproteobacteria; order Pseudomonadales; family Moraxellaceae; genus Acinetobacter; species Acinetobacter marinus. Next base: position 334,789 of record NZ_FMYK01000001.1, on the reverse strand, counting down.
AATATGTCTTGTTTGGGCATCACTTTGCTGCGATTGCAGGTGCAGGACCTTTGGTCGGACCAATCCTTGCGGCACAAATGGGTTATTTACCAGGGACGATTTGGCTGTTAGTCGGTGTGGTGATGGCAGGTGCAGTACAAGATTTCTTGGTGTTATTCATTTCTACACGTCGTGATGGGCGCTCACTCGGTGAAATGGCGAAGCAAGAGCTCGGCTCTTTTGCGGGTGTGATCGTGATGCTCGGTGCGCTTGGGGTGATGGTCATCATTCTTGCGGTCTTGGCGCTTGTAGTCGTTAAAGCATTGGCAGAAAGTCCGTGGGGCGTATTCAGTATCGCAGCGACTATTCCAATTGCCTTGTTTATGGGCATTTATATGCGCTTTATCCGTCCTGGGAAAATTGCTGAGGTGTCGATTATCGGTTTTGTACTGATGATGATGGCAATTGTCTTTGGTGGAAATGTCGCCGCTGATCCATATTGGGGACCACTCTTTACCTTGACAGGTACGCAGCTCACTTGGGCGCTGGTAATTTATGGTTTTGTCGCATCGGTGCTGCCTGTGTGGTTATTACTTGCGCCACGTGATTATCTTTCTACTTTCTTGAAAATTGGTGTGATTGCAGGACTTGCGATCGGTATTGTGATTGCATTACCTGAAATGAAAATGCCAGCAGTGACGCAGTTTGTCGATGGTACAGGACCTGTATTCTCTGGTTCGTTATTTCCTTTTCTTTTTATTACCATTGCCTGTGGTGCGATTTCAGGTTTCCATGCCTTGGTTTCGAGTGGTACTACACCAAAACTGGTCGATAACGAAGTCAATATTCGCATGATCGGCTATGGCGGGATGTTGATGGAATCTTTCGTGGCGATCATGGCGATGATCTGTGCTACGGTGCTTGATCCAGGTGTTTATTTTGCGATTAATGCGCCTGCGGCGGTGATCGGTACAACAGTTGAAAGTGCATCTGCAGCAGTTAGTCAGCTTGGTTTTGTAGTCAGTCCTGAGATGCTCTCGACTTTGGCAAAAGAAGTGGGTGAGCATACGATTTTATCTCGTACGGGTGGTGCACCGACCTTTGCGATTGGTATGGCGCATATCATTTCTGAGATTTTCAACAGTCGTGCCATGATGTCATTTTGGTATCACTTTGCGATTTTATTTGAAGCCTTATTTATCTTGACTGCGGTCGATGCAGGGACACGTGCTTGTCGTTTCATGGTGCAAGATACTGCGGGGATTGTCATTCCATCGATTAAAAACTCAAGCTCGTTTATTGGGAATTTAATTGGTACAGGTGTTGCAGTATCGGCTTGGGGATTCTTCGTCTATCAAGGCGTAGTCGATCCGCTCGGTGGGATTAACTCCTTGTGGCCACTATTCGGTGTGGGTAACCAGATGCTTGCTGCGATGGCATTGATTTTGGGTACAGTGATTTTGTTTAAAATGAAAAAAGAAAAATATGTTTGGGTGACCATTGTCCCAACGATTTTCTTGTTCATCACCTGTATGACTGCGGGTTGGCAGAAGATTTTCCATGAAAATCCAAAAATTGGCTTCCTTGCACAGGCGAATCGCTTTAAAGAGGCATTAGCCCGTGATGAAATCCTTGCGCCAGCAAAATCGGTTGCAGAGATGCAAACGGTAATTTTCTCTAATCAAATCAATGCAGTGTTGTGTGGCTTCTTTATGATCGTGGCGATCGTGATGATCTTTGCATCGATCGGCATTATTCGCCGTGCTTTGGCAAGCCCAACGCCAACAGTGAATGAAGCGGAAGCGATTTATACAGAACAACCGATGACGGCTAACGAGTTCAAAGGGCATTAATTGGTCTTTGTGAGTATCTCAAGCGCTAGGGTAATGTGGTTTTTATAAAGTACATACCCGCTTTTGAATATCAGCAAACTGATTCTAAACAAACCGAGTCTAAACACACTGAACAAACAAGTTGAAGGACGATGAATATGCAAATCAAACCATTCAATTTAAAACTGTTTCGTAATGGCAAGGGTGTGATGGTGCGCATTATTAAATTCACCATCATGTCGCAAAAACACTTGTTACTATCACCAAAAAATTGGTCAAGAATCGCTGAGCTGTGGCAACGACTGCAGCAGAGCTTTCGGTTGATGGTTGGTGTGCCAGATTATCAGGCATATCTTGAGCATATGCGTGAGCATCATCCAGACCTCGATGCGATGGATGAAAAAACATTTTTCCGATACTGTGTCGATGCCCGCTATCCATCTCAGGGCAATATGAAAAAATGCCCGTGTTAAAGGTATGATTCAGCAGATGAAGTGCTTGTTAAAATCAAGATAAACAGTGCAAAATCAAACAAAAATCGTGTAATCTGTAATGCAGAGTACACGATTTTTTTATTGCTAATTTCGTTGAAGTCGATTTGCCTGCGATGCGTTTTATAAATGATAGTTTTATACACGGCGGATTTAACAACGATATTACGACTTTTATGATTTTAGGGGTGTGTCATCATGTTGTGGTCAAAGAATAAAGCGGATCATCCACAATCTTTTCATAGTAATGGTCAAGTGTCTGAGACACAGTCCACCGAACAGATTGAAAAAGCGCTCGCTCAACTACAAACACAACTTGACGCTATCTTTCCAAAAATTCAAAGCTATTTAGATCAGCTCAATCAAGTGGTGTTAGATAAACCTGAGCAAATCAAACTGGCGGTATGCTGTCTCATCGCCGAAGGGCATTTGTTGTTTGAAGATATTCCTGGACTCGGTAAAACTACCTTGGCGCATGCGTTGGCGACCTTGTCAGGGCTTCATTATCAACGGATTCAATTCACCAATGATTTGCTGCCAAGTGATATTTTAGGCTCAAATATTTTCCATCCCGAAAAATCGCAATTTGAATTTAATCAAGGGGCTATTTTTAGTCAGATTTTGCTTGCCGATGAGATCAACCGCAGTAGCCCAAAAACGCAAAGTGCGCTACTTGAGGCAATGGAAGAAGGCATGGTATCGATCGAAGGTGTGCGTCATCAATTACCTCAGCCATTTTGGGTAATCGCCACGCAAAATCCTCTGCAACAATCGGGTACTTATCCCTTGCCTGAGTCACAGCTTGATCGCTTCTTGATGCGACTGTCGATGGGTTATCCTTCGGCTGAGGCAGAGCGGGCATTATTGCGTGGTGAAGATCGCCGTAAATTGCTGGATCAGATTGACTCGGTGCTCTCTCAAGAGGATGTACTACGTTTGCAGGCTTTACGTGAGCAAGTGATTTTATCCGATGCGATTTTGGATTATTTACAGCGACTTACAGCATGGACTCGCAGTAAAGTCACAGGTTTATCGACTCGTGGTTTATTGGCACTCAAGCGTGCCACACAAGCCTATGCGCTGATACAGGGGCGTGGTTATGTGATTCATGAAGATGTGCAAGCGGTGTTTGCTTCGGTAGTAGCGCATCGGATTCATCTGTCGGAGCAGGATTTAAAACAGGCCTTACAGACGATTGAGCTTTAAAAAATTCAACGTGAATCCTGATTGACGATGACAGAATATGATTAAAAAACGATGGCAAAAATGGATTGGCAGACGCTTTCAACTGACCGAGCAACGTACGCTCAAGCAAAATGACGTGTTTGTATTTTTCAATCGGGAAGGTTATCTGTTTTTAGTGTTGTTGATCATTACCTTTATTGCTGGGGTGAATTATGCCAATAATTTGATATTGGCATTGTGCTTTTTACTCACAGGGATTTTGGTGCTGAGTTTTTATTTGGCATTTCGTCAGCTCTATGGTTTAACGATTGATTTGGAAGTGGAACAGCTTGGGCAAGTCGCACAGCCGTTGACTTTAAAATTTCAATTTCGTCCTGCAAAAAATCAAATTCATCTGCATTTACGTTGTCAGTTTCAAAATACAGCCAAGAAAATTACCGTACTGAAATCACCGATGGTGGTGCAATTTACCGATACACCGCTAAAACGTGGTTTGCATCGTTTAGAACGCTTTCATTTTTTTAGTGTTTATCCGTTTGGCATCATCAAAGCGTGGAGCTATGTCTTTCCTCAGCGGGAAATTTGGATTGCACCTGCGCCACTCGAAGTGGATTTACAGCATTATGGATTGCGTCAGCAAAATGAACGAGAACAAGTCGGCAATGAGGACTTTAGTCATCTTCGAGAGTTTCAGGCGGGAGATGCGTTGAATCGGATTGCATGGCAACAATACGCCAAAGGACGAGGTTTGTTGGTCAAAACCTTTGAACAGCATCAACATCAGCAATTAGATTTTAATTACACTCAAATGACACTGTCATTACATGAAGAGAAATTGTCGCAACTCATGTATTTGGTTCAACAAGCCTACGATCAACACATGGCATTTTCGCTACAGCTACCATCAGCTCAGCTTCCATTAGGAATCGGTGAACAGCATTTTCATCAAGCCAAATTGATGCTTGCACAGGAGCCTTGATCATGAGAATTTTCAAGGCTAAAAAAAACCAACCTGATCAATTTGATTCGTTAGTTGAAAATCAGCACAGCGAAAATGTGCGTCAAGCGATTGCTTATAGCCCGCTCAGTCAAAAGAATTATCAATCCTTACTGCTCGCCACCTTTCTGGTGCTATTGCCACATTTTTATTATTTACCCATTGCTCAGACAGTTTTAATGCTATTGGTACTGGCGTTTTGGCAATGGCAAATTTTAAAAAAGGGCACGATTGTTCAGGCACAAAAAGGCTTAAGTGCGAAGCTACTACAATATGGCGTTGTACTGACAGGTTTAGTGATAATTGTTGCACAGTATGGCACTTTTGTTGGTGTCGATGCGGGTTGTGCAGCATTGGCGCTCATTTTATTAGGCAAAGGTTTTGAACTCAAAAATTATCGTGATGGCATTATTCAGTTTAATTTTGCCTTATTTGTGGCAGCGTCAGCATTTCTTTATGGGCAGGGAATTTTTACCACCATTGCGGTGTTGATTGCGATTTTCCAATGTTTCTATGGCATGTATCAGTTGCAAAGCTATCACAGTGCTTATGAAGAAGTGCTGGTGCAAGATGTGTCGGTCAAGCAGCTCAGACAACATGCCTTTAAAACGGTGTTGAAACTATTGCTATTTGCTGCGCCAATCATGGTGATGTTGTTTTTGTTTTTTCCACGTTTTCCACCGCTATGGAGTATGCCAAGCAATAGTAAACAGGCGACGACTGGGGTCAGCGATAGTATGTCACCTGGTGATATAGCCAATCTCAGTCAGTCCAATGCGTTGGCATTTCGTGTGGTGTTTGATGATCCAAATCAATTGCCACAGCCCAGTAATCTGTATTGGCGGGCGATGGTGCTGGATGATTATGACGGCACGACGTGGACACCCAGTCGCATGACACGCTATAACTATGGTATGTTGCCTGAACGTGGTCAATCGACTTGGCAAATCCCAAATTGGTATCAAATTCCCAATGGTCAAAGTGCACAACTTGCCACTTACCAACTGATTTTAGAGCCGACATTTCAGCGTTGGGTGTATAGCCTTGATCATAGTGTGTCGCAGTTTCCACTACGGATGAAGCCTGATCTGAGTATTCAGTCTTTTGGAGAAATTGCGCGTCGTGAGCAGTTTGATCTAGCCTATATTTTGCCTAAACCACGTGCAAATCTTGAATTAGATGATTTGACTCGTCAGCACAGTTTAGACTTACCAGAGGAGCGCAATACGCAGACTTTGGCATTTGCACAGCAACTGTTTCAACAACAAGGTAGTGATCCGAAGCGTTATGCCAATGCCGTTCTCAATTGGATTCGTACCAATAATTTTAGTTATACCTTATCACCACCATTGCTCGGTGATGAGCGCATTGATGATTTTCTGTTTCGGACTCGATCAGGATTTTGTGAGCATTATGCTTCTGCGTACACCAATCTGATGCGGATGGTCGGTATTCCTGCACGTGTGGTGGTGGGCTATCAAGGCGGGAAGTCTGCACCTGATGGTGCGTCGTGGGAAGTCCGTCAGCTTGATGCGCATGCGTGGACGGAAGTGTGGTTTGCGGGTGAGGGCTGGGTGCGTATTGATCCGACTGCTGCGATTGCACCTGATCGGGTCAATCTCGGCATGCAAGACTATGCCAATCAAAATGATGCTGTGTTTGGTGATACTGCACTAGGCAACTGGTCAAGCTCAAACAACGTTCTGATCCAAGCACGGATTTGGATGGACTACGCCAGTTATCAATGGCAGAGCAAAGTCGTAGGATTCGACCAAGGCACACAACGAGATTGGTTAAAGAAATTTTCAATTGATAATCTGTCTGAGCAATTGATAGTACTTATTGTTGCATTGATCACGGCAATTGGATTGGTGGTATGGTGGCTATCACGTCAGCAAAAAGTGAAGCGTTCCAAGCTCGATCATGCGCTAGAAAATCTCTCTAAGCGACTGCAAAAGGCGGGATTAGAACGTCAGCCAAATGAACCCGTATTGTCGTGGTTAAAGCGGATACAACTTGATAACCAAGCCAATCAACGTATATCAGCACAGCAACAGCTTGATGAAATCATTCAACAATATGCGCAACATCTGTATATATCCAAACTCCCAGATGAAGCATTATCCAAATTAATCAAGCAACTGGATCAATTTGAATAAAATGCTTGGAAAACTTTTATATTTATCGAAACCAATTTTAGCGCATAAAAAAGCTGATGTGAAATACACATCAGCTTTTTGAAACTTGGTAGGCATATCCAGACTCGAACTGGAGACCTCTACGATGTCAACGTAGCGCTCTAACCAACTGAGCTATACGCCTAAGTGATGCGAATCATAGCATTATTGGTTGAATAGACAAGTGTTTTTTTGAGTTTTCGATGCGATTGCATATTTCACAAGCAATTTAAATCAATCAGCATCAATTTGAGAGCGAAAATAGGAGAACATACATAAAACGGATAGTGCCCGAGAATGGTTAACGCAGTATTTTGAGTCGCATTGAAGTCGCAAAAAGAATAAACCCCATAACATGTCTCCACATTATAGGGTTTTGAATTGATGTAACCTTACCTAAATCATAGGCAGTGCTTCAATTAGTTTTGTGCAGCTTCTTTTACATCAGCAGCGCCAGATTCAACCGCACCAGCGACAGCAGCAGTTGCATCTTTTGCAGCGCCAACAGTCGCATCAGCCGCTTCGCCAGCAGCAGTTGCAGTTGCGTCAGCCGCTTCAGAAACAGAAGTCGCAGCAGCATCACCAGCAGCTGCAGTTGCATCAGCCGCATCACTTGCAGCAGCAGCGGTCGCATCGCCAGCAGCTTCTACAGCCGCACCAGCGTGGTCAGCAGCCGCTTCAGCGTGTTGTTCAGTTGCAGTTTCAGCAGGTGCTTCTTCTTTTTTGCCACAACCAACGAAAGCAACAGCAGAAGCTAAACCCAAAGCGATTAATAATTTATTCATTTTTTAAATCCTCATAAATGGCATCTGAAACGAATCAACGTTTCGAGCCAAATATTATACGATTTGCTAAAAAAATCTAGCAATTTTTCATAAATTTAGTGAATTAAGTCACAAATTTAATGGCGCAAATAGCAGATTTTGTTTAAACATTAAAACGGAAATGCATCACATCGCCATCTTGCACGATGTAAGTTTTGCCTTCTAAGCGCCATTTCCCAGCTTCTTTGGCGCCAGACTCACCGTTGTATTGGATGTAGTCGTCATAGGCGATCACTTCGGCACGGATAAAGCCTTTTTCAAAGTCGGTATGAATCACACCAGCAGCTTGTGGTGCAGATGCGCCAACTTTCACCGTCCACGCACGCACTTCTTGTACACCAGCGGTAAAGTAGGTTTGTAAGCCAAGTAGCGCATAACCCGCACGGATCACACGATTGAGTCCCGGCTCTTCCATGCCCATCGCTTCTAAGAACTCTGCACGTTCATCTTCTTCAAGCAGTGAAATTTCTGCTTCGATCTGATTACACAGTGCGACTACGACGGCATTTTCTGATTCAGCCAGCTCACGCACTGAGTCCAAATATGGATTATTTTCAAAACCATCTTCCGCCACATTGGCAATGTACATGGTTGGTTTTAAAGTCAGCAAACCAAAGCCTTTGATCAGTTTGCGTTCATCATCAGATAAATCCGCAGCACGAGCAGGGCGACCGTCATCGAGTAATGGTTGAATTTTTTCAAGCACTGCTTTAGTAGCAATGGCTTCTTTATCACCACCTTTAGCAGTTTTTGTTAAACGTGTAATGGCTTTCGATACGGTCTCTAAATCAGCAAGTGCAAGTTCGGTATTGATGGTTGCAATATCATCGAGCGGATCAATTTTTCCGTTGACATGGATGACATTTTCATCTTCAAAACAACGCACCACATGGGCAATCGCATCAGTTTCACGGATATTGGCAAGGAATTGGTTGCCTAGACCTTCACCTTTGGAAGCACCTGCAACCAGTCCTGCGATGTCGACAAATTCCATCGAAGTTGGGATTTCACGTTGTGGTTTGACGATGGCAGAGAGTTTATCCATGCGGTCGTCAGGCACAGGCACCACACCTGTATTTGGCTCAATGGTACAAAATGGAAAGTTTTCAGCGGCGATGGCTGCTTTGGTCAGTGCGTTAAATAAAGTGGATTTCCCCACGTTTGGCAAGCCGACAATACCACAATTAAAGCCCATAAAATCTACTCAAATACGCTATTTTTACTGCGCCACATCATACAGCAAATTGCTCATGAAGTCAGTCATAAACGCACTTTGCAAAAGATGATTTTTCTAGCATGCAAAAGTGCTGAGGAAAATTGAACTAGCACTTTGATTTTGTATTTTTTCATTGAAATTATAGGATTGCTTTGTATTTGGCTTTTGCGCAGTTGGTGAAATCGGTTTAATATGCCATGTAAGAAAAGATTTCACGACTCGATGTGCAAGCATTTGATTGAAATCACAGAAAATCCATCTTCGGAGTTTACATGCGTATTTTGTATCAATTTCCGCTGTCATTGTTTTGTGAGAAAGCACGCTGGTTGCTCGATCATAAAGAGCTCCATTATGTAGCGAAAAATCTGACACCTGGTTTTCATCGCTTAACCACACAACACCATACGCAAAGCAAACATTTGCCCGTACTCAAAGATGACAATAAGTGGATCGCTGATTCTAGTAAAATTGCTGATTATTTAGATTGTTACTATCCTGAACATGCCTTGATTCGTAGCGAGCCTGAGCTACGTGAACGAATTTTAGAAATTGATGCCTTGAGTCAAGCGTTTGGCATCCATGTGCGACGTTGGTTGTTCTATTTTATCTTGCAGTTTGAGCATAATTCGGCGATTGAGGTGATTTTGGGTGAACGAGGTTGGCTTCGTGATCTCAAAGCCTTGGCTCGCCCAACCATTAAATTTGCCATTAATAGCTATCATCACATTACAGGTGATACCGCACTGGAATCCAAGCAAAAAATTGATGCAATGATTGAACAATTCAATCAAATCTTGGTCGATAATGGTGGGCAATATATGGTGGCAGATCGACTGACGCTTGCAGATATTGCGGTGTGTAGCATGATTGCGCCATTGATGATGATTGAAAGCACGCCGTGGGAGCGTGAGCAACACAGTGAAACTGCGCCTGAGGTGATGGCGTTTCAGCATTATTTATCGCAAATTCCACTTGGGCAATATGTACAGCGTATTTATGAGCAGGAGCGCAATGCCAGAGTGGATTGGCGTGGTATTTAGTCTATTGGCGAATATTTAGACTGTTTCAGTGTTCTTTTTAAAATTGTTTTTGGATCAATGTTATGAAAATTGTCGCAGATGAAAATCTAGCGTTTACCGATTATTTTTTTGCAGAGTTTGGCGAAATCCAAAACTTGGCAGGGCGCAGCATTTCTAACAATGATCTGAAAGACTGCGATGCGCTATTGGTGCGTTCGGTGACTAAGGTCAACGAACAATTGATTAAAAATACCCCCATCAAATTTGTCGGTAGTGCCACCATCGGTACAGATCATCTCGATATTTCAGCTTTAGACAGCCATCACGTTCCATGGGCAAATGCCGCAGGCTGTAATGCCCAAGCGGTTGCAGAATATGTTGTGACCGCATTGTTGACACTTCGACCTGAGTTAATTGATGCAGGGCAGTCGTTTTGTTTGGGTGTGGTCGGTCTAGGCAATGTCGGGACACGACTGGTGGCTTTGGCGCAGTTTTTGGATTGGCGTGTGATTGGTTATGACCCTTTTGTAGCGCATGCTTCGGTTGAACAAGTCGATTTCTCAACCTTGTTGAGCCAATCCGATGCGATTTCGATTCATGTGCCTTTAACCAAAAAAACTGACGTGACAGCAGAACATGCGACGCATCATCTGTTTAATGAAAATGCTTTGAATCAAATGAAAACAGATGCAATCCTTATTAATAGCGCACGCGGCTCGGTGGTTAAAGAGCAAGCCTTACTTGCAGATATTGCCAAGAACAATCGTCAAGTGGTGCTAGATGTGTTTGAACATGAACCGCAAATTTCCGCTGAGTTACTCAATGCTTTAGCGATCGCAACACCGCATATTGCAGGCTATAGCCTTGAAGGGAAGGCGAGAGGCACGCAAATGATTTATCAGGCGTTTTGTAAGACTTTTGATAAATCAGCAGATAAAGATTTTGTACCATTACTTGATCGTTGCGAGCCACTTTTAGCGCAAGAACAAGATGCCGAAAATGCCAAAGCTGAATTTAAAACACAGCTCATGCAAAATGTAAGCACCATTTATGATATTCGCCGTGATGATCAAGCCTTGCGTGCATGTTTAAACGATGGCGTAATTCAGCAGAAAGCCTTTGATGATCTTAGAAAAAATTATCCGCTACGCCGTGAATGGTCTGCCTTTGGTGCAGAACTATCGTGAACAATCATGCTTTTGAGAATGAAAATTGACTGAAACCACTTTTAAAATGACCTGCGATCTAGAAGCCTTACAAACACGAGCTAAGCTATATCATCGGATTCGTTCATTTTTTGCTGAGCGCAATGTATTGGAAGTAGAAACGCCATTATTGTCCCAAGCAGGCACGACTGATGTGCATCTTGCATCGGTGCAAGCCTTACGTCATGTCAATGGGACGAAAGCAACGCATTATCTGCATACTTCGCCAGAGTTCGCCATGAAGCGACTACTTGCCAGTGGTAGTGGCGCGATTTATCAAATCTGCAAAGTGTTTCGTGATGATGAACATGGTCGCAAGCACAATAGCGAATTTACCATGTTGGAATGGTATCGTCCTGATTTTGATCTGAAAGATTTGATGTATGAAACCACGGATTTATTAAATATTTGTCTGCAAGATCGTTTCGATGAAGTGCGTCCGATGTTGCTCAGCTATAAGCATGCTTTCCAAGATCGTTTGGATATCAATCCGTTGCATGCTAGTTGTGAGGAGTTAAAGCAATGCGCACAGCGTGTTGGCTTGGATGTACGACTTGGCGATGATCGTTTAGCCTATATGGATTTGTTGTTTTCGCATATGGTCGAGCCGAGTTTGGGTTTTGATACCCCCGTTTTTCTGACCGATTTTCCACCTGAGATGGCATCACTTGCCAAGATCAGAACCGATGAAGACGGTGAGCAGGTCGCAGCACGTTTTGAGGTGTATATCGAGGGCTTGGAACTTGCCAATGGTTATGATGAACTGAGCGATGCAACTGCGCTTCGTCAGCGTTTTGAAGCGGATAATCAGGCACGACTTGCACAAGGCTTAGAAGCTATGCCAATCGATGAGCGATTGCTTGCAGCATTGGAGTTTATGCCTGCATGCTCAGGGATTGCACTCGGCATTGACCGTTTATTGATGGTTGCGATGCAACGGATGCGGTTGGAACAGGTGATTAGCTTTCCTGCGCATTTGGCTTAATTTAAGACTAGATTGGATCAGGAAATTAATGGTGCATAATCTCTATGCACCAAATTAATTATGCTTACCAAGTAACGATTAGGTGTATCGCAAGAAGAAATATTGGCAAAAATAGTAAGGTTAGTAATAATCCCCAAAAGGTATTTTTTAAGTATCGTGGAGTGTAACTCTTAAGAAATTCTTGCCTGTCTTTTTCTAGTTTGAGTTTTTCCATGCGTTTTCTTTGTTTTGCTCGCATTTGTTGACTTTCTTTTTTATATTTTTCGATGTGTTCTTGTTGATTTTTCATCAGTTGATTATTTTTCTCAGTAAAGATAGGCGATATATCACATACTGCCTATCTTTGTAATTATCAAAATAAATCAATACATATACGACCCTATACCCGTCGCAATATGTGTACCTTGATCATTGTGCAAATCCATGCGCATGACACAGCTTTTCCGACCAAGGCGCACGACTTGCGCTTTGGCAACAAAATACTGCCCACGACCTGGGGCAAGATAATCTACTCGAAGATCTAATGTTGCCAATTTCCCGACTTTCTTGGTGGTTTCAGCAAAAGTCTCTGGTGTGCTACAACGATAGAGCTCACTCATCGCCACGATGCCGCCCATACTATCAAGAATGGTTGCTGTTACCCCGCCATGTAAGATTTGGAATTGCACATTGCCAATCAAATGCGGTGCCATCTCGACATAGCCCTCAATCTGATCATCAACCACACGCATTTTGAGATGATTGTGAGTATAGAACGGCGAACGGGTGAAAGCGATACAGAGCTGTTCCAAGATCATCGGAAAGTCGTTTTGATTTTCTGCGGTAATATGACCCGTCCATTCCTGTTGTTGATTATTCAGCATTCTCGTTCGATTCCTTAAAAAAATTCTTTCGTACACAAGACCATAGACACATCGTCTTAAAGGCGTACAATGTTGCCCGTTATAGTAATAGATCAGATAGAGGTTTGTAATGACTTATACGTTCAATCGTCCTGCATTTCCTTCCACACGTATGCGTCGAATCCGCAAAAATGACCGCTTGCGTGACATGGTCAGCGAAACGCAATTGACCACAGACCATCTAATTTATCCTGTATTCGTATTACCAGGCACAAATCAAGCACAAGACATCGCCAGCATGCCGAAGATTCAGCGCTTATCTGCCGATTTATTACTGAAAAAAGCGGAAAAACTGCTCAATCTTGGCGTTTCAAAATTGGCATTATTTCCAGTCACCCCACAAGAAGATAAATCTCTGAATGCAGAAGCTGCTTGGCGTGAAGATGGTTTGGTACAAAGCACCTGTCGATTACTGAAAAAAGAATTGCCTGAAATGGTACTGATCACCGATGGTGCACTCGATCCGTATACTACACATGGGCAGGACGGCATCATTGATGATACTGGTTATGTACTGAATGATGAAACCGTCGAATGCTTGATCAAACAAGCCTTGAGCCATGCCGAGGCAGGCAGTGATGTGATTGCGCCAAGCGATATGATGGACGGACGTATCGGCGCAATTCGTCAAGCACTTGAGCAAAACGGGCATATCTATACCAACATCATGGCGTACTCGGCGAAATATGCATCGAGCTACTATGGGCCATTTCGTGATGCTGTGGGTTCGGCGAGTAACTTGAAAGGTGCAAACAAATATAATTATCAAATGAATTTCGCCAATCGTGCCGAGGCGTTACATGAAGTGGCGTTAGACATTCAAGAAGGCGCAGATATGGTGATGGTGAAACCTGGGATGCCGTATCTCGATGTGGTGCGTGAAGTAAAAGACACCTTTGGCGTGCCGACTTTTGTGTATCAAGTGAGTGGTGAATACGCCATGCACATGGCGGCGATTGAAAATGGTTGGCTGTCTGATAGTGTGATCTTAGAATCACTGATGTGCTGTCGTCGTGCGGGTGCAGATGGGATTTTGACTTATTTTGCAGAAGTGGCTGCTGAGCAACTCAAAGCGCAAAATTAAACAGAATATATCCACGAAATCACTTAGGGCGCAGTGTGGATAGGCATCTATACTGCGCCCTGAACTATTTTAGGATACGAGTAGTATTCTAATAGTTAGGCTTGCTCATCTCGTTTAAAGACCAATTCCTGAGCATTGGAATTTTCAGCATCAAAATAATAACCATCGACATTGAAGTCTTTAAGCTGTTCGATTTTTTTCAGTTTGTTTTGGATGATAAAGCGTGACATTAAGCCACGGGCTTTTTTGGCATAGAAGCTGATGACTTTGTATTTGCCATTTTTCTGATCAAGAAAAACAGGTTTGATTATTTCACAATCCAAAATCTTTTCATTGACCGACTTGTAGTATTCATCAGAAGCGAGATTGACCAGAATCTTAGACTTTTCAGCCTGCATATCGTCACGTAGTCGCTCAGTGATGCGATCACCCCAAAACTGATAGAGATTGTCGCCACGTTCATTTTTTAGTTTGGTGCCCATTTCTAAACGGTAAGGCATCATCAAATCCAGTGGACGCAGCAAGCCATACAAGCCTGAAAGCATGCGTAAATGTTGCTGGGCAAATTTTATCTCAGCGCTATCTAAACTGGTCGCATCGAGTCCTGTGTAGACATCGCCTGTAAAGGCATAAATCGCTTGACGGGCATTGTGTAGATCAAAATCCGCTTGCCAATCTCGGAAGCGATCGACATTGAGCTGGGACAGTTTTTCACTGATGTGCATCAACTGACCAAGCTGTGACGCAGACAGTTTGCGTGCTTCTTCGATCAATCGTGCAGAATCATCCAGCAAGCGAGGCTGGGTGAATTGTTCAGTCGGTAGTTCTGATTCGTAATCTAAGGATTTGGCAGGGGAAATGACGATAAACATAATATTTTTAATCGGTATCAACAATAATTGGCTTAGCTTAGCAAATCTTTAAAAAATCTGCCAATAGGATTCTACGATGTTTTGCATCGGGATGAACATTTTCAGTGATACAGCGTTGTTATTGAATCATTCAAATATTGATCATGCACAATTTTTCAGACAATTTTTTTGCGCAAAGATTGCTACAATAGCCAGCAAAATCCGCATACGCTTACGAGAGAACGATGACTGAAACAATTTTTTTGCAATGTGAAGCAGGGCAAGTGCAAGTCTACGAAGATCGTCCAGACCAGATCAAAGCCATTGCTTTGGTGACCCATCCACATCCATTAATGGGGGGCAATCCTAAGCATAAAATCCCGCAACTGATGTCAGAAATTTTCTTGGCAAATGATTGTCTGGTATGGCGACCGAGCTTTCGTGGCGCAGATGACTCGCATGGTACACATGATGATGGAGTTGGCGAGAGCAAAGACATTGCCAACCTCGCCGTGCAAATGCAAGAAAAGTATCCTAACTTACCGTTTTATGCGGCTGGTTTTTCTTTTGGCTCGCATGTTTGGGCAAAAAGTTTTCATTTGCTCGATCCAGCACAGCGTCCAAAACAGCTTATTCTTGCGGGGCTTCCAGCAGGGCGAGTACGGGATTTGATTGATTATAAAACCCCTGAAATTGATCACGATATTTTGCTGGTACACGGTGAGCAAGATGAGATTACGCCACTTGCAGATGTGGTGGCATGGGCGAAACCACAGCGCCATCCGATCACCATCATGCCTGGTGCCAATCACTTTTTCACAGGTTATCTCAAGCCGCTCAAAGTGGTGTTTGAGCGCTATCTTAAATTTTAAATTGAAGAAAAAATAGTGCTTCTCAGTTGTCAGCTTAGACTGTGGTCTTGGTCGCTTGGAATATGAAGTTTAACTTCCTAAAATAATTGGTTTCTCCCTGTACCTAATCATTGCCAGTGTATTAGAGATATGGATATGTAGACCAAGCTGATTAGGATGTTGTACGAATGCTGACACTTTTAGGGATCTGCATGATCATGTGCTTTATGTACTTGATCATGAGCAAGCGCTTGAGTGCAATTGTTGCACTGATTTTAATTCCAGTTATTTTTGCCCTAATAGGATGGGGGCTCGGATTTTTCGTAGACAGTTTAAGTCATATTGAGCTAAATCATCTTGGCGAATCGATGCTAGAGGGCATCAAAAAACTTGCACCAACGGGTGTGATGTTATTGTTTGCGATCATGTATTTTGCATTAATGATTGATTCGGGATTATTTGATACAATCATCAAATGGATTTTAAAGATCGTCAAAGGCGATCCATTAAAAATTACTTTAGGGACAGTGTTGCTTACGGTGATGGTGTCACTGGATGGCGATGGCTCGACCACCTACATGATCTGTGTGGCAGCGATGATGCCACTGTATTCTCGCTTGGGTATGAACCCACTGATCATGACCTGCTTGATGTTGCTGTGTAGTGGTGTGATGAATCTTACCCCTTGGGGCGGACCGACTGCTCGAGCTGCTAGCGCCTTACAAGTCGAAGCCAGTGAAGTCTTTATTCCGATGATTCCATCCATGCTGATTGCCATTGCATGGTTATTCTTCCTTGCCTATATGTACGGCAAATACGAGCGTAAACGTCTTGGCACGATTGAATTTACTGATTTAAGCCATGCCGATAGCATCAGCATCTCAAAAGACCCTGAAGCACAACGTCCACATTTACGTTTGTTTAATGCCATCTTGACTACGGTGTTGATGGTGTCATTAATGTTTAGTGTAATGCCAATGCCGATTCTATTTATGCTCGGTTTCTGAGTTGCGATGGTGGTGAATTATCCAGATGTCGAGATGCAGAAAAAGCGTATTGCTACACATGCGGACAGTGTCTTGGCTGTGGTCGGCGTGATTTTTGCTGCTGGGGTGTTTACAGGCATTCTATCTGGGACGGGTATGGTCGATGCCATGTCGAAGCAGTTTGTGGCAATTATTCCTGAGAGTATGGGACCGTTTATGGCGACGATTACTGCTGTACTGAGTATGCCACTGACATTCTTCATGTCGAATGATGCTTTTTATTTTGGGGTATTGCCTGTTCTTGCAGAGAGTGCGACACATTATGGCTTGCTCCCTGTGGAGATTGCCCGTGCTTCGATTGTGGGACAGCCGATTCACTTATTGTCACCTTTGGTACCATCAACTTATCTACTCTGTGGTTTGGCGTCCGTCGAGCTGGCGGATCATCAACGCTTTACCTTGAAATGGGCATTTATCACCTGTTGCGTATTGATGGGTAGTGCCATGATTTTTGGCGTGTTCCCACTGATGGTAAGCTAACTTTGGTTTGCTAACACTTCATTCCAAAATAGAAATATTCAATTTCTAATCATGCCATTCAAGTGATTTGAATGGCATTTTTTATTGGTGATCATTTTATTGGAACGAATGTATTGAGCGGAATATATTAATCTGAGCGCATTGATTGTGATGTGTTGTTTTCAAAGGACTTTACTGCTAAAGCGCTGTATTTTTGCATACAGTTCACGTACACTACATGGCGATTTTTCCAGAAACTGCTCAGCAAATCACCATGTTATATTCTTTAGCTCGTCCATTATTGTTTAAACTTGAAGCAGAACGTGCCCATGAAGTGACTTTATCGTCATTGAAGGTGGCGCACAAACTTGGTGTGATTCAAAATATTTATAAACAATATCAAAAGCCTGTGACCTGTATGGGGATTCAATTTCCCAATCCAGTGGGCTTGGCTGCGGGACTGGATAAAAATGGCGATTATATTGATGCGCTGGCAGCACTCGGCTTTGGTTTTATCGAAATTGGTACCATTACCCCGCGTCCACAAGCGGGCAATCCACATCCACGCTTATTTCGTCTGCCTGCTGCACAAGCGATTATCAACCGTATGGGCTTTAATAATGACGGTGTGGATAAGCTGGTCGAGAATGTAAAACATGCCAAATACCAAGGTGTGCTCGGCATTAATATCGGTAAAAATGCCGATACGCCAGTAGAGAATGCCACAGCTGACTATTTGATTTGCCTTGAAAAAGTCTATCAATATGCCTCTTATGTCACGGTCAATATTTCCTCGCCAAATACCAAAGGTTTGCGCAGTTTGCAAAGTGGTCATGCCTTGACAGAATTGCTGGAAACGCTAAAAAACAAACAGTTAGATTTGGCAGCAGAACATGGGTTTTATGTACCGTTAGTGCTCAAAGTTGCGCCTGATTTAACCGCTGAGGATGTACAGTTTATTGCAGCGCAATTGCTCAAGTTTAATATCGACGGATTGATTGTCACCAATACCACGCTCAGCCGTGAAGGTGTTGAAGGTATGACACATGGTGAGGAACAGGGCGGTTTATCGGGCGCACCAGTCTTCACAAAAAGTACGCAATGTTTAACCCAATTTGCGAAAATCTTACAAGATCAAATTCCATTGATCGGTGTCGGTGGTATCCTGTCAGGCGAGCAAGCAGCACTGAAACGCGCTTCTGGTGCGAGCTTGGTGCAAATTTATAGTGGCTTGATCTATACAGGACCAAATCTAATTGCGGATTGTGTACAGTCTTTTTAAGCGTTGTGAAGTTAAGCATTGTGGCGTGTGACAAATACATTTCACATCGAGGCATTAACCCATGAATACCCTTGATATAGTCATGATCGTCTTGATCTTGATGAGTACCTTAAATGGACTGCGTCAAGGTTTGATTCATGCTTTTGCCAACTTGATCGGCTGGGTCATGGCATTGGTGTTTGCCACAAAGTTCAGTGATACCGTTCGTCCGCTGATGGGTTGGCTCAGTCAAGATCAGACCGTACAACATATTGCCGCCTTTATCGTGATTGTGTTGGCGGTGATTGTCCTGACGTGGACAATGGGCTATTTGCTACATCAAGTGATCAAAAAGCTGAAATTATCATGGTTTAATCGTTTGGCAGGTGGCGCATTTGGTTTTGCTAAGATGGCAGTGGTGTTTTTAATTGCCATTCACATTCTGCAAGGTTGGTTTGCTCAGACCCAAATTTGGCAATCTTCAAAATTAATTCATGTCTTTAGCCCATATGCTGAACAAACACTAAAATATTCTCAGCAGATTGTGCAAAAATCGACTGAGGAAATCGAAAGCCTAAATTCTGATGATCATTCTAAAGCGCAAGGTGCTATAATACCGCCCGCAAATACGAAAAATCAGTCGACGACTGACAATCCATTTTTGTGATGTGTTTGGAAAATCGTATTTTATTAAAGTCGTTGTTGCCGAATTGATCATGACGTGTTTGATGAGCACATCTATGATGAAATTTATTTGGATAAATTCCTAGCCTGTCTGCGAGGTTTCTATGTGTGGTGTGGTCGGTATTGCTGCGAAGTCGCCAGTAAATCAGATGTTATATGATGCGTTAACCATGTTACAGCATCGTGGACAAGACGCAGCGGGGATTATCACCTGCCATGATGGGCGTCTCTATCTTCGTAAAGATAACGGGATGGTGCGTGACGTATTCCATACCCGTCATATGCGGGCTTTGGTCGGGAACTACGGCATCGGTCATGTGCGTTATCCTACCGCAGGCTCATCCAGTAGCGCAGAAGCACAACCATTTTATGTCAACTCACCATATGGCGTATCTTTGGCGCATAATGGTAACTTGACCAATGCCGCTGACATTCATAAAGATTTGTTCAACAGCGATTTGCGTCATATTAATACTGACTCAGACTCTGAAGTCCTACTCAATGTGTTTGCTCATGAGCTGCAAAAATGTGGCAAAGTCAAACCCGCTGCCAGTGATATTTTTACCGCAGTTGCCAGCGTGCATGAGCGCTGCAAAGGTGCCTATGGCGTTGTGGCGTTGATTACTGGACATGGTTTGGTTGGTTTTCGTGATCCAAATGGGATTCGTCCATTGGTTTATGGCTCACGTGAAACCGACACAGGCGAGATCGAATATATTATTGCCTCTGAATCTGTGGCGATTACCTCGCTCGGCTTTAAGATCGAACGTGACCTTGAACCAGGTGAAGCGATGTTTGTCGATAGCACAGGCAAATTGCATTTACAGCAATGTGCAAAAGCGCCATTACATCGTCCATGTATCTTTGAATATGTCTATTTTGCCCGTCCTGATGCCACCATTGATGGTATCTCTGTGTACAAAGCTCGCCTAAAAATGGGTAAAAAACTGGCGCATAAAATTGTCAAAGAGTGGGGCAAAGAACACGACATTGATGTGGTGATTCCGATTCCAGATACCAGCCGTACTTCTGCATTAGAATTGGCGAATTATCTGGGTGTGAAGTTCCGTGAAGGCTTTATGAAAAACCGTTATATCGGTCGTACCTTCATCATGCCAGGGCAACAGCAACGTAAAAAATCAGTCCGTCAAAAATTAAACCCTGTAGAACTTGAGTTTAAAGACAAAAATGTCTTGCTGGTCGATGATTCGATCGTGCGTGGTACCACCTGTGAAGAAATCATTCAAATGGCGCGTGACTCAGGTGCAAAACAAGTGTTCTTTGCGTCTGCTGCGCCAATGATTCAATATCCGAATGTCTATGGTATTGATATGCCAGCAAAATCTGAGCTGATTGCAGCGGGTCGTACTGTAGAAGAAGTGCGCCAAATCATCGGGGCGGATCGTTTGATTTTCCAAGACTTGGATGATTTGAAATCTGCAGTACGCACCAAGAAAATTCCAAAAATTACAGAATTTGATTGCTCTGTTTTTGATGGACATTATGTGACCGAAGGCATTGATGCGGATTATCTAGCTCGTCTTGAACAGAGTCGTAATGACACTGCCAAGAAGAAAAAAGACAACTATATCGATGTCAATGTTGATGCCTCTGCGGTCGATCTGACAGGCATTCGTGAAGATGCCTAATGTATTTTGCTTAAGGCATTTTGCTTGATGCATCAATAAATGACCTAATAAAGCAAGCAGATGTTGGAGAATGTCTGCTTGCCTTTCTTATAAAAATACGTTATCACTGAGCAAAGTCGTTGTGATTTAAACACTTTTGCACCATGCAGATGTTCATAAAAGCATTTTGACAACAGCACTATGCGAGATCGTTGCTGTATACAGGTCGAATTATGTTAGCCAAATTGAACTTTCAAATGTTCAAATTACCTATTGTCTATCTTTTTGCAGTGATTTTAGTCATTGCGGCACTCAATTTCATTTTCGGTTTAATTGTTCATTTCGTCGATCAGCAACAATCTATCCTCTGGCATGTGCTCAGCCCTTTCGTTGTGATCGGGATTCTATTACTCAAAGGTTTAAATATTGGCTATCGCATGGTGCTCTATAAGCGAGATGGTCGATTGGTGGCTCGACACCTGCGTGCACGCAGTATTGAACGCCTAAATGCTGTGCCGAACGAGCATCTGGCGCTAAGCATTAACGATGAGCTAGCAGCGCTCTGCGCCAGCAAACCTGCCTATTTATATTTATTGCCTGATGAGCTGGGGATCAATGCCTTTACCGTTGGTTTCTCTGAACGGGATGCCACCATTGTCCTGACATGGGGCGCATTGCAGTCGATGGATTATCCTGAACTCAAAGCGCTCATTGCACAGCAATATGTGCATATTCAATCGCAGGCGTTTGTTGAGCATACGCGGATGTTGATTTGGTGTAGTGGCTTCTTATTTTTTTCACAGCTTGGTAGCATCTTTGTGGTCAAAGGCACCAAGCGTAAAGCCTTGGTCACGGACAGTAAATTTGCAGCAGTTTATGTCGCATGGGGCGGATTTATTTGGCTGTTGGGCAGTCTTGGGGTGCTGATCAGTCGTTTAATGAAATTTTTGCTCTATGCATGGCGAGAGTATCGGGTTGATCAACGCACATTGAATCTGATTGATGAAATGGATTTGTTGCATTGTTTAAGTCGTATTTATGTGCATGCTTATGGTTCTCAGATTTTCCGTGTCGAATCTGAGGCGCTTGCGCATATGTGCTTCGCCAATGCTTTAACTGCGCAAAGTTGGTTTCGAGTGCATGGTGCGCTGGGCGATCGCATTGATCAACTGCATGATTTTCGGGGTCAAATTGTCAAGTTTAAATATGATCAACAGTCGATCGATTGGAAGAAAATTGCCACGCGGTTTTTATTGCCGACCAATGAAAACCGTGTGTTAGAGATTTTTGATACCAGCAATCAATTTTCGATCCAGCCTGCGCCCGTCCTTCGATTATCGCCGATTAGTTTTGCCAGCAAAGATGCCATGAAACCGCTCAGTGTCGAGCTAAGACGCAGTTGGCAACGTCCCGAAGTGATCGTACGTGCCATGCAAACGGCAACTGGTAGCCGTGAGATTATTTTGGCGATTTTTATGATTCGCCAATATCGTGAATTTATTCCTGAAGATGCCGAAATTAGCCGAGCGATCGTTGAGGCTTTACTTAAACTTGATGGGCGGATACACCTGCAAATCTTCGATGAAGCACTGCAATATATTGATCGTATGCCGAATATTATCAGCCATCATTTCCTCAAAAAAATCGCCATGATTATCCAATCCGATGGCGAAATTGGTCTATTAGATAGCTTGTTATTTGATCGGGTGAAATCGACGCAGTCCTTACTCGATGCCGCACTGCCGACCATGCGAGAAAACTGTCTGACTGAACTGGTGGTGGTGGTTGATGCCATGTTGCACGTCCAGCAAATCGATAGTGTACGGCAAATCATAGTCAGACAACGTATCCTCAAACGCATCCTCAAGCATGATGAATTGGCGGCGTATACCCGAATTACCGAACATGAAATCGATCTGGGGCAATGCTTACAAAGTATTGCGGGTTTGCTGACTCGGCAACGCATGTATTTTCTGGCGGTGATCGAACGAGAAATGTGGTCAAATCGTATTATTAGTCAAGATGAATTGGATGTTTTGGAATTGTTGTATTGGCGTTTTGGCTTTCATACGGAGCAGATCGTTGCTCGAATGCTCAAACAAAACAGCTTGATGATTTGATATACATTGATGTGTAGATGATGATCTGATTTTGCCAAATTAAAAACGCCAGTACATTGTGATACTGACGCCTGTACGGATATCTATTTTAACGACATTTTGCAATTCACTTTAGATGCTCATTGAAAATCAACTCACTTGCGTTAGGAGAGGGACATCTGTCGCTGCTTGGATTTGCGCTTCCGTGACATCTTTTGCCAGCTCCACCAAGACCATGCCGTCCTTGGTTACATCGAGCACACCAAGATCGCTAATGATTCGACTAACCACGCCTTGACCTGTCAGTGGTAGGCTACATTGCTTGAGAATTTTCGGTAAGCCGTCACGGGTACAATGCTCCATCAGCATCACGACTTTTTGTACGCCAGCGACCAAGTCCATTGCACCGCCCATACCTTTGACTTTTTTGCCTGGAATCATCCAGTTGGCAAGATCGCCTGATGCGGATACTTCCATCGCACCTAAGATCGCAATATTGACGTGTCCACCACGGATCATGGCGAAAGATTCCGAACTGGAAAAAAATGCGGCTCCACGACGTGCGGTAATGGTCTGTTTGCCCGCATTGATCAAATCCGCATCAAGGGTTTCCTCTGTTGGAAACTCACCAATGCCCAATAAACCATTTTCAGACTGTAGCCAAATATTCATCTCGCTGGGAATATAGTTGGCAACCAACGTCGGCAAGCCAATGCCGAGATTGACATAATAGCCATCTTGTAGCTCTTGTGCGGCACGCTGTGCCATCTCAGTATGCGTCCATGCCATGCGTTATGCCTCCACTGTGCTTAAAGTACGTTGTTCGATATGTTTGGTTGGATTGGGATTGACGATGATTCGATCAACAAATATCCCTGGCAAATGCACATCATCGGGATCAATCTCGCCTATTTCGACCAATTGCTCGACTTCAACCACGGTAATTTTGCCCGCCATGGCACATTCAGGATTAAAGTTGCGTGCTGTTTTGCGAAAGATCAGGTTGCCTGCTTTGTCTGCCTTATAGGCTTTGACCAAGGCGATATCTGCGGTGAGGGTCGGTTCGAGCAAATAATTTTTGCCATCAAATTGACGCACTTCTTTGCCTTCGGCGATCAATGTGCCGACACCAGTTTGGGTGAAAAATGCGGGAATACCTGCACCGCCAGAACGCAACTTCTCGGCGAGTGTGCCTTGTGGGGTGAGTTCAACTTCCAATTCACCTGTTAAAAATTGCCGTTCAAATTCTTTATTTTCACCCACATAGGAGGAGATCATTTTTTTGATTTGTCGGCTTGCCAGTAACTTACCAAGACCAATGCCATCCGTACCTGCATTGTTGGAAATACAGGTCAATCCTGTGACACCCGTCGCCTGTAGGGCGTCGATTAACACCTCGGGAATGCCACACAAACCAAATCCACCCACTGCGATAGTCTGCTGATCGGCGACAATATCTGCCAGCGCATCTTGTGCATGATCCATCACTTTATTCATCGCTTTATTCATCCACTGAACCTCATGTTCGATTTATTTTTATTAGTAACACTGCTCTTATATTTTTAGAAATTGATTGTTTTGAACGTGTGATTTAAAAAATTTATCAATGATTCAAATTTTTAAAAGATGAATTGCTGTTCTTGTAGCATTTGAATAAATTCACTGGAAATACTCGAGAGCTGAAAATCTTTTTTATAAAGTATTCCTAATTGAAGCTGAACATGATCATCACTGATTTCAAGCAATTGATTGTGCTCAAGGTCGATACAACGCTGAAATTGACGTGGAATCGCACTGACGCCCATACCCAACGCCACAAAATTCGATATTGAGCTGATCTGATGACATTCCACTTTTAAATCCAAAGTCAGTTGATATTCCAGACATTTTTGCTCAATGATCTGACGCACGATCGACGGATTTTGCAAGGTAATAAATGATTCGGCACATAATTGTTGCCATGTGATGGTAGGTTGAGAGGCAAGGTGATGGTTTTTGGGCACGACGGCTATAAAATCTTCTTGTAACAAAGGCACAAAGCTCAATTGCTCGGTTTGGCTCGGCTGAAAGCATAAACCGATTTCAAAAATTCCATCTTGGACTTTTTCGATAATTTTTTCATTTGGCACATCATGAATTGAGAAACTAATGTTGGGATGGCGCTGTGCAAAGCGTTCGATGAGTGCAGGCAAAATCGCATGAGTAGCGTAGGGCATAGACGCAATATTCAAAGTGCCTCGGTTAAATTGAAAGCGCTGTTTAAGATCTTTTTCCATTTCCTCCCAGTTGGCTAGGAGCTTTTTTGCAGCAGGAATCAGCGACGCACCTTCAGCGGTGACTTCTACACGGCGGGTGTTACGGCGAAACAGTTTACCGCCAAATTCTTCTTCTAAGGTCTTGATTGTGATGCTTAAAGCCGACTGACTTAAAAATAATTCTTCCGCCGCTTGGGCATAGTTGAGGGTGCGTGCCACTGTCAAAAAGGCTTTCAGTTGCTTCAATGTCATGGGTGCGAATCCTTTGCCTAATCCTTTCATTTTAAATAATAAAATAACCCAAATCGACATTAACGAACAAGTCAAATTCATCGCTGTACGCAGATCATGTCTGCCGTGTCGCATAATGCAAAGTCACTGTCGTGATATGTAAAGTGTCCAGCCAGTGACTCAGGTAATTTTGTTGCAGGATTACAGAATACTGAACTAATCAGCAGGGATGGCAATATGACTTCAGCTCAAGCAATACGATTCTACGAAGCAGGATCTCCAGACGTTCTACGTTTTGAAGACATTGAGGTGGCACAGCCTGCGGCAGGTCAAGTGCTGCTTCGTCATGTCGCTGTAGGTCTGAATTATGCAGACACTTATTTTCGTGATGGCACTTATCCGATTCCATTCCCGAATGGAATGGGCGTAGAAGCTGCGGGTGTCGTTGAAGCGGTCGGTGAAGGCGTGAGCAATGTTCAAGTCGGCGATCGTGTCACCTATACTGGTTTTTTAAATACTTTGGGTGCCTATAGTACCGCACGTCTGATCGATGCCGATGTCTTGATCAAGCTCCCCGAAGGCATCTCCTGTGAAACTGCTGCTGCGATGACCATGCGTGGTCTGACGTCAGCCTATCTGATGCGCCGTATTTATCCATTTCAATCTGGCGATACCATTTTACTGCACGCTGCTGCTGGCGGTGTGGGCTTGATCGTGACGCAGTGGGCGAAACTGTTGGGTCTCACCGTGATTGGCACGACTTCAAGTGAAGAAAAAGCAGCGATTGCCCGTGCGCATGGTTGTGATCATATCATCAATTATAGCCATGAAAATGTCGCAGAACGCGTTCGTGAATTGACCAATGGCGTGGGGGTGCAGGTGGTGTTTGATAGCGTTGGCAAAGATACCTTTATGTCGTCATTGGATTCGCTCAAGCGTCGTGGTTTATTGGTCTGTGTTGGTACGGCTTCTGGCGCAATTCCAGAATTTAACCCCGTACTGTTGGCAATGAAAGGCTCATTATTTATCACTCGACCTGCATTGGCAGATTACATCGCCGATCCTGCCGAGAAACAAGCCTTGGCAGATGAGCTCTTTGACCATGTGATCAATGGGCGCATCAAAATCGAAATTAATCAACGCTATGAACTCAAGGATGCAGTTCAGGCACATCGTGATTTAGAAGCACGAAAAACTACAGGATCTTCGATCTTTGTGATTTGAACATGATCTTAGAACTCGATCTATGAACATGATCATTGAACTAGTTATCTAAAATTGTTATTGGAAAAGGAATTCTCCCATGCATATCGAACAATTGAGTTGCAATATTGGTGCAGAGCTACAAGGCATTCGCCTAGCGGATGCGATACATGATGATGATTTATTTGCAGAAATTCGTCAGCAACTTTTACAACATCGGGTGCTGTTTTTACGCAATCAAGATCTGACCCGTGCAGAGCATGTGGCATTTGCTGAACGTTTTGGACAGTTGGAAGATCACCCTGCGGTCGGTAGCCATCCCGATCATCCTGGATTGGTGCAAATCTATAAAAGCCCAGACAGTCCAATCGATCGTTATGAAAATGCTTGGCACAGCGATGCCAGTTGGCGTCAAGCGCCACCGATGGGTTGTGTCTTGCGCTGTATTGAGTGCCCTACAGTGGGTGGTGACACCATGTGGGTCAATATGGTGGCAGCCTATGCCAACTTGCCTGAAGAGATCAAAGCGAAGATTGCCAATTTGCGAGCCTATCACAGCATCGAAGCCAGCTTTGGTGCAACCATGCCGATTGAGAAGCGTTTGGCGCTCAAGGCACAGTTTCCAGATGCGGAGCACCCAGTGGTCAGAACACATCCTGAGACAGGCGAGAAGATTCTCTATGTCAATGCATTTACCACACACTTCAGCAATTTTCACATTAAGGAAAATGTCCGTTTTGGACAAGATGCCAATCCCGGAGCGGCAGACTTATTACGATATTTGATTAGCCAAGCCTACATTCCAGAGTATCAAGTGCGCTGGCGCTGGCAACCGAATAGCATTGCGATCTGGGACAACCGTTGCACCCAGCATTATGCAGTGATGGATTATCCGCCGTGTCACCGAAAAATGGAACGGGCAGGCATTATCGGTGATGCAACCTACTAAATTTTAATGCTTAAAATCTGACACTTAAAATTTTGTGCTCAAATTTTATTGAATTCGAATGCTGATTAAACAAAGAGATAAGGAGATTGACATGCAATTTTTTGACGATTCATTGCATCCTGAAAACATGGACAAAGTAGTCATCACTGTGGCGCCGTATGGTCCTGAGTGGATGCCAGAGGATTTTCCAGAAGATATTCCCGTGACTATGGATGAGCAAATCCAAAAAGCGGTGGAATGCTATGAAGCTGGTGCAACGGTTTTGCATTTGCATGTGCGTGAGCTCGACGGCAAAGGCTCAAAACGGTTATCCAAATTTAATGAGCTGATCAAAGGGGTACGTGAAGCTGTGCCTGAGATGATTATTCAGGTCGGCGGATCGATTTCATTTGCACCAGAAAGTGAAGGTGAAGCGGCGCTGTGGCTGAGCGATGACACCCGTCATATGCTTGCTGAACTGACACCAAAGCCTGATCAAGTGACGGTGGCAGTGAATACCACGCAAATGAATATTATGGAGCTGTTATATCCTGAATATCTCAAGGGTACGTCACTTGAGCATCCAGCGATTCAAGAAGCCTACGCAGAAATGACCGTGCCTGCAGGACCAGGTTGGTTGGCTGAGCATTTGAAACGCTTGTGTGCCAATGGTATTCAACCGCATTTCCAATTAACAGGGATGCATGGTTGGGAAACGTTGGAACGTATGGTGCGTAAAGGCTTGTATAAAGGGCCATTGAATTTGACATGGATTGGCATTGGTGGCGGTTTTGATGGACCGAATCCATTTAATTTCTTTAACTTTATCCATCGTGTACCTGATGGCTGTACCTTGACGTCGGAATCTTTACTGAAAAATGTCTTGCCGTTGAACACAATTTCGATGGCGATGGGTTTGCATGCGCGTGTCGGCAATGAGGATACCATCATTGATCATCGTGGCGAGCGTTTTGGCTCAGTGCAACAGATTCAGCAAACCGTGCGCATGGCGCATGAACTGGGTCGTGAAGTAGCAAATGGTAAAGAGGCACGTGAAATCTATCGCATCGGTGTGCAGTACGACAGCATCGAAGAGACCTTGTTGGCAAATGGGATGGCACCGAACCGTCGCTCAGGTCAAAAAGGTGTGCCACAGCGTTAAGTTATTTTTACTAAATGCTTTTCAGAGCAATGTCTCTGAGATGAAGGTCGTTTGCGTCAAATTGGTTTGTTTTGGTTATTGTGATTTTAGTTATTGTGGTTGAGCACAATATTCAGTCTGAGGGAATTTTGACTGATCAACTTGTTCAGACTGTGATTTAGGTAAAGAGGACTTCTTAGATCACAGTTGAACCCTTACTATCACAATGCCATGGTAATGAATATCAATACATGGAGGTTTTATGGATGCTCATCAAATGGCGTCTGCGAATGATGTAGATACATCACAGAACGTGACCCGTCGCTATGCGTGGATGGTGTTTGCACTGACATTTGGTTTGTTGATTTCAGACTATATGTCGAGACAAGTGCTGAATGCAGTTTTTCCTTTAATTAAAAGTGAATGGACGCTGACCGACAGCCAATTGGGCTTGCTCAGTGGTATCGTTGCCTTAATGGTCGGTTTGCTGACACTGCCGTTGTCGTTGATGGCGGATCGCTTTGGGCGGGTCAAAAGTCTGACCATCATGGCAGTTTTGTGGAGTTTGGCGACCTTGGGTTGTGCGCTGGCGCAGAGCTATGAGCAGATGTTTATTGCACGCTTTATGGTGGGTGTCGGTGAAGCTGCTTATGGCAGTGTCGGCATTGCTGTGGTGGTTGCGGTATTCCCTCGAGAAATGCGTGCCACATTGGCTGGTGCATTTATGGCTGGTGGTGTATTTGGTTCATTCCTTGGCATGTCCTTGGGTGGCATCATGGCGGAGCACTTTGGTTGGCGCTGGGCATTTGCAGCGATGGCATTTTTTGGTTTGTTCTTGGCAGTATTGTACCCGATGGTGGTCAATGAGAAAAAGATTGGCATGGCGCCGATTAAAGATGCCAACAATCAAGTGGTCAAACCGAAAAAAAGTCCACTGCGCAGTCTGTATTCAAGTCGTTCTATCGTCGCAACCTATATCGCCAGTGGTCTGCAACTCTTTGTCGGTGGCACGGTGATTGTCTGGATGCCAAGTTATCTGAATCGCTACTATGGCATGAGTACCGATAAAGCGGGGATTACCTCTGCGTTTATTGTGCTGTTTAGTGCTGTCGGTGCGATTTTGTGTGGCATGTTGTGCGATTATCTCGGCAAAAATCGCCCAGACCGCAAAGTGCTTTTAGCAATCATCTACTGTGTCCTCGGCTGTGTGATCTTGGTCAGCGCATTCTCACTGCCGCCTGGCACAACACAAATTGCATTGATTTGCTTAGGCATGTTTATCGCCTTAGGCACCATGGGGCCGTCCAGTGCAATGGTGGCGAATCTCACCCATAACTCGGTGCATGGCACTGCCTTTGCGACATTGACATTGGCAAATAATTTCTTAGGTCTAGCACTTGGTCCATTGGTGGTCGGCAAACTCTCTGACATTATCGGTCTCAACCAAGCATTTCAATATATGCCGTTGATGAGTATTTTCGCAGCGGCGGTATTTATCTATGCCAAACGATATTATCACCGTGATATGGAACGTGCTATTGCCAACGCTGATTTACAACAACATACGCAAAATAATGGTGACTGATCATGAAACAACTCTTACCCATCGATGTGTATTTTGATTTTATCTGCCCATGGTGCTTGATTGGCAAGCGACAATTGCAACGTGCAACCGCAATGCTCAATCAATATCACCCAGAAGTCCAAGTCCATGTGCGCTGGCACGGTGTACAACTGCTCACTTATTTGCCAGCCGATGGCGTGCCGTTTGATGAATTTTATTTGGATCGACTGGGTAGCCAAACTGCGGTCGAACAGCGCCAAGAACAAGTGCGTCAAGCTGCCAAAGCAGTTGGCGTAAATCTGGATTTTAAGCGCATTCACACCATGCCAAATACAGCCAAAGCGCATCATTTATTTGCCAAATTAAATGCAATATCAACGTCTGAGCAAACTGAAAAATTGTTAGAGCGACTATTTTCAGGCTACTTTCATTATGCCGAAAATATTGGACAGCAAGAGACTTTGCATCGTATCGCATTAGAATGTGGCTTTGATGCAGAACAGCTCAAAGCCATATGGCAAACGCCAAACTTGGCGGATATTTCTCGTTATCGGGCAGGGCATGGCGTGCCGTACTTTATTATTGATGGGCGCTTTGCTGTTGCAGGTGCAAGTGCTTCAGAACATTTGTACCGTACCATGTGTGATGCGCTTGGAATCAATGAGGTGGCGTCATGAATCAAGATACACACGAGAATCATGAGCAGACCGACCTGACACGGACTCAATTTGAAAAACCACATTTTGAAGCGCCAGATTTTGACGTGCCATATTTTAAAGTGCCACTGGAAAAAGTGCCTGCCATCGGCGAGCGTACTTTTTTGCAAGTCGATGATCGGTTTTTGGTGCTGTTTAATATACAAGGGCAATTCTACGCCATCGATGATCGTTGTCCGCATCAGGGCGCATCACTTTTTGGTGGTAAGTTAGATGGTTGTACCATCCAATGTGGTGCGCATGGTTTACGTTTTGATGTGGCGACTGGTTTTTTAGTCAACTCAAAATCCATGAAAATCAGCACCTATGCAGTACATTGCGTTGCGCAACGGCTATACATCTTGCTTGATCAGGAGTCTGCGCATGGCTAACTCTACGCCAGTCAGCACCAGCCCAGCGAGCACGTGGATGCAACGCATTCGTGAGCTTGCGCCAGGTTTTGCGATTAGTGCCGTTGCCGCAGCGGCTGCGACCTTTTTGTCCGAGCATTATGGCGCACCTGTGATGTTGTTTGCCTTGCTCCTTGGCATGGGATTAAGTTTTCTGTCGGCAGAAGGGCGTTGTAAGGCTGGAATTGAGTTTACAGCACGTACCGTGATGCGCATTGGCATTGCATTACTTGGCATGCGCATTACTTTGGAACAGATTACCGCACTGGGTTGGCAACCTGTGGTGTTGGTGATCACGTTAATTATCGTGACCATTTCAGTCTCCGTGGTGGTGGCAAAGCTGATCGGCTTTCAAAAACTCTTCGGCATGTTGACTGGCGGTGCCACAGCGATTTGCGGTGCGTCGGCTGCGCTGGCGTTATCGGTAGCGCTACCCAATCATCCACAAAAAGAAAAGGCGACTTTGTTCACCGTGATTGGCGTGTCGGCATTATCCACCATTGCCATGATCGTCTATCCCATGATTGCACAGTGGCTGAATCTGTCCCCACAAGCAGCAGGCATATTTTTGGGGGCAACCATTCATGATGTGGCGCAGGTGGTCGGTGCGGGCTATAGTATGTCCACTGAAACGGGCAATACCGCCACGGTGGTCAAACTGATGCGTGTAGCGATGTTGCTCCCTGTGATTGTCTGTGCGGCGATGATTACTCGTATGCAAGGTGCATCCGTAAATGGGGGCGAACGTCCGCCACTCTTGCCTTGGTTTGCAGTTGGATTTTTGATCTTGGCATGTATCAATAGCACAGGCTGGGTACCAAGTCTTGTACAAGGTGGGATCAATGAATTGTCACGCTGGTGCTTGGTGATTTCGATCAGTGCGCTTGGTATGAAAACCCAGTTTAAAGAACTGGCAACAGTCGGTATGAAACCCGTACTGTTTATGGTCGGTGAAAGTATTTTCTTGGTGCTGTTGGTATTAGCTATGATGCATTGGTTGTTTTAAATTACTGCACGAACACACTCGGTTGACGTAAACTAGGTCAATAAAAAAATTACTGAACAAAAAATGGCTGATTTCAAGTGATGTTGAAATCAGCCATACTGTTTTAAAATGCACTGTTTAAATCCCGGTTTTCAATGCTAATCTAAGATGTATTTAAAATTCATAAGAATGCGTTGAATTACAAAAAGTTTAATCGAAACAAATCTAGCGAAGATGCAAAAACGAAGCGACATTACGCAGGTTGGGTAATACGATGACTATTTCGCCATGAGGTCGGTGACACACCAAATTGACTGATAAACCAACGGGTAAACGAGCTAGGCATGGCATAACCGAGAATATCGGAGACTTGGCTGAGGCTATAGTTTGGATTGCGCAAATAGCGCAACACCAAGACACGGCGCACATCATTGATGAGCGTGCTAAAACTGGTATTGGCTGCTTCTAAACGACGCTGTAAAGTCCTGACATTGACACCATGCGTGTGTGAGACTTGTGCAATCGTGGCACGCCCCATCGGTAATAACAAATAGATGCTTTTACGAATATCAAATATGATCGATGATTCATTTTCATTGTGCAGTAGATCAATGTCTAAATAACGCTGTGCATGATCTGCCATCGCCGTATTGGATTGCGGATTAGTTTTGTCCAGCTCGGCGATCGTGCAAACAATGCCGTTAAATTCGCTACCAAATTCTAAATTACAGCCAAAAATTCGTTGATGCACGCTCAGATCTTTAGGTGCACTGTGATTGAAATGCACACTCAGCGGTTTCCATTTTTGAGATAATAGCGCAGCGCAAAAGCGATGGGTGATACCGACTGCCAGTTCGATTGACTGCCGACTATAATCGGAAATATCGGAGATTACTTCGATGCGAATAATGACTATATTGCCGACTTCTTCAAGGCAAATCTCTAGCGCATTATTGATTAGGTTGCGGTAGCGCACGATGGTTTGTAGGGCATCACGCAACGTATGTTGATAACTCAGTAGCAGGCTCAACTCACCAAAATCAGCAAGTTGACGTTCTTCTGCCATATACAGTCCAAACACATCACAACCGCTGAGCTCAGCAGATTTTTCCAGTAAGCGAATAGCATTATCTACAGGGATGCGCTGTTTATAGTCATTCAAATGCGCTGGGTAAATCTCTGCACTGGAGAGTAGCTGATAGGGATTGAGATTGAGCCGCCGACTGACATCGAGATAGTTTTTTAGTACGGCGGTATGCGCAAGTGGCACCATATGCTTTCTCCCTGTATTTGCACAGCCTTCCTAGCTGTATATAAGCACGGCGAAGCAATGTGTCAGATCAACAGTGTGATTGATATTGCTTCAGACCTAGGTTCATTAGACCTAAGTTCATTATCGAATTGGTACGTTGAGAATGCAATGGATTTCCGTAGCGGTTTTGGATTTTATGCTGATTGATTAAAAATACTGCACCGACGAATAAATAAAAAAACCATATAAAACAAATCATTGTGTAATATAAATAATCATTTTAAATATGATGTCAAAAAGTATTTGTCATGAAAAGATAAGTCAATGACGTGCATTGTATCGCTGGGCGAGTCATTTCGATCTATGTTGAATCATCACCCGACTTCACCGAGCGAAGGATATCGCACAGGCAGAAGTCAAGGCAATGACAAGATAGGACATCGAACAGTATGGATAACTGCCAACCCAAAGCCACCGTTTTAATCATCCCTGGTTTACGTGATCATGTCGCCGAACATTGGCAAACGATACTGGCTGAACGCTTGGACAAGGTGCGCACCGTTCCACCATTGGAAGCAGACAAGTTAAATTGTGCAAAACGTGTTGCACAGATCCAAGCCACGATCAAACAGATCGAAGGGGATGTCATTTTGGTTGCACATAGTGCTGGCGTGCTGATGACCGTGCACTGGGCGGCATTACATTGCAATAAACGTCATGCAAATAGCACAGAACAAAACACAGATCATCGCAACCGAGTAGTTGGTGCGCTATTGGTGACCCCGCCAAATCTCAATCAACCGTGGCCAAGCAACTATCCAAGTCCAGAAGCACTCAGCGCCGAAGGTTGGTCGCCTTTACCCAATCAAGCCTTACCTTTTCCAAGCATTGTTGTGGCGAGCCAAAATGACCACTTGGCGTCATTCACCGCAGTACAGCAGATGGCAAATGCTTGGCACAGTGAACTCTATGATGCGGGTGCAGTCGGGCATTTAAATCCTGCCGCTGGTTATGGCGAATGGGCGGATGCGATGCCACTGATTTTGCAGTTAGATGCGGTGCAAGATACGCAATTATTGCCGATGTAAAGCATTGTCCAACTCATCTGTCGTACAGGATTTTAAATTTGATCGCTGAAATGACCAAAAGACAAATTCTAATGACGGCAAGACAAAATTTACAATTTAGAAAATATTAATTTAGTAATTACCTGTGTCTGAAAGCGAATGTCAAAAGTACATTGATCTCGACAGACAGACAACAGCAGATTGAAGCAATTCAAAAGCAGATGCGCCAACAAAGGAAGGCTCATCAAAAACCATAAAATCCACCGATTAATCATATTGATATGGAGATAATATGATGCACAAGGTTGTTTATTTACGTTTGAAAAAAAAGCGCATTGTCTTGCTGATGCAAAGCAGTGCAATGCTCGGATTAGTTTTTGCAGCAACATCCGCTTCGGCAAAGAGCATTCCCATTAATGATGAGTGGAGCTTTGAAACCACCACCACGCTCAGCGCAGGCATGAACTGGAGTACCGAAGATGCAATCGATACACTGGTGTATAAACCAGACGCCAATCATATCGGCAAATCAGGCAATAGTATCGATGTCAATGGTGATGATGGGCACGTCAATTTTGATCAATATGATGTGATTTCCCAAGTGCTTAAAGGTTATACCGAGTTTCGACTTAAAGGCGTCGATCAAGGTGCTGTGCTTAGTACCAAATATTGGTATGACCATGCTTATGAAACTGGGCGGGGCGACTTAAAAGAATTTGATGATTCTGTTTGGCCTCGTCTGGCAAAGTTTAAAGGCATTGATCTTTGGGATGCGTATATTTGGAAAAACATTGCCTTTGACAATGGTAAAACCGCCAAACTTAAGCTTGGTAAACATGTCGTGCCTTGGGGGAAATCGCAATTTTTCCAAAATGGTCTCAATAGCGTGATGGCGTTTGACTATGCTGCCTTTAATCGCCCAGGGGGTGATCCTCGTGAAAGAGTGATTCCTGTGGAGCAGTTTTCATTTGATCTGGGCTTGACGAAAAATCTGAAATTGGACGGATTTTTATCAGTTTAAATTTCGACCTTCTGTAGTGGATGGCTGTGGCACGTTCTTTGGTGTGTCTGATTTTGTTCCAGAAAACTGCGGTCCTATCGTGATTACCGTGACACCGGGTGACAAACTGACAGAGACTGCACTCGAAAACAAAATTTATATGCCACGGACAGAAAGCCAATATGCCAAGGATGGTGGCGAGTATGGTCTGTCGCTCAAGCAAACCATTCCGAGCTGGAATAATGCGGAGCTTGGGGTTTATTTTGCCAATTATCATAGCAAAATGCCGAATTTTGATGGTGTTTCCGTGACTGCGCCAGGTGTGGCAAATTTTAATACCTCTGAATATTATTCACTCTACCCAGAAGATATCAAGATGTACGGCTTGAGTCTGAGTGCTAAGGTCGGGGACACCAATCTCTTTAGCGAGCTGACCCACAAGCCTGATCAGCCATTTCAGCGCAATGGAACCGATGTCGTGTTTGCACTAGTGTTGGATAATAAGACACCACTGACCGAAGCGGGAACCTCCGTTGATCTGGGACAGCATCTGCAAGGCTGGGTGAGCTTACCTGTGACACAGTTTTCGCTCGGTGCGAGTGGCAGTAAGAAGAACATATTTGGTGCAGATAGTGCCAGTTGGGCTGCAGAGATGGCGGTCAATCACGTTGATGATATTGGCAACCATCGTCTAGGTCGTGTCGGCGCTTTTGGTCGCAGTGAGCTATCGACGGGTGCCTATGATCCTGAAACCAAAGCCAATCAATGTACGCCGTATGGTACGGCGCACTTGTCGAATGATGAGATTGATCGACTCAATGAACGCTATTGTAATGACGAAGGGTTTGTCACGGAGTGGTCTTATGGTTATCGTTTGCGTGGTGCATTGACTTATAAAGATATCTTACCTTCTACAGTGATTTCACCAAGTGTTGCATTTCGACATGACATTCAAGGATTTAGCCAAAATTTCCAAGAAGATCAAATGAGTGTGACGGCTGCGGTCTCCGCCACCTATCAGCAAAAATACACGGCTGAATTGGGTTATACCAATTTCTTTGGGTCGAATGAATTTAGCATCATCGATGACCGAGATTTCGCATCTTTAGCTTTTAAGGCAAATTTTTAACAGGGTCTTTATCCATTTTAGATCACCTCAAACCCCCACACATGATGAGCGAGCGGCATTTGTCTGCTCGCAATCATTTTATAAGGAAGGAGCAATGCACCGTTTAGCCCCCATTCGACCAGCACAATCCAATCCGATTGGGATATTGAAGCTGATTGCTGACTATTTAGATGAACAGGGCTTTGACTCAAATGCAGTTTTTGCGCCGTTTGGTATTTTGCCTGATGATCTGAAAAACAATATGTATCCGATCTCATTACAGACCCAAGGGAAAATTTTACAGACCGCCGAAGCATTGACAGGCTGTGATCATTTGGGATTGTTGATCGGTCAAAAAGCACAATTTGCCAATATTGGACCGCTGCGATTTTTGGTGCTCAATGCACCGACCATGCGGGATGCCATGCAGAGCTTATTTAGCTATGGCAGGATGTGGTATCGCGGACAAAAATTGGATTTGCTTGAAGAACACAGCTATGCACGGATTTGCATGAATATTGATGGTGATATTCCAAGCAAAGGGCAATATCAAACAGCATATCTGGTGGCGATGGTTTCAATTATTGAAATGATATTGGGGCAAACTTGGCGACCATCTTTGGTTCGGATTTCCTATCCCAAACCCGCATCTGCGCATCTTTATGAAAAAGCCTTTGGCTGTCCCGTATGGTTCGGTCAATCGCAACATGAAATTTTATTTCCTGCGTCACAGTTGGATCAGCAGCGTACAGGGCATGATCAACAACTGGATCACTTTCTCAGACAGCACTTGTTCGCGCTGAAAAGCCGTGAACATGTTGATATGATCGGTCAAATATGTAAA
The DNA here is from genome assembly GCF_900096915.1 of Acinetobacter marinus. Lineage (GTDB taxonomy): Bacteria > Pseudomonadota > Gammaproteobacteria > Pseudomonadales > Moraxellaceae > Acinetobacter > Acinetobacter marinus. The sequence goes on along the minus strand of NZ_FMYK01000001.1, from coordinate 297,331 downwards.
ATCATTGAAGAATTATTGCCACGACAACACTGCACGGTGGAGCGAGTTGCAGAATATTTTTCCATGCATCGCTTTACCTTATATCGCTATCTCGCCAAACATCACACCACTTTTGAAGAATTATTAGAAACCACTCGACAAAAAAGTGCCATTCATTATCTTAAAAATAAAAATCTGATGCTAATCGAAGTGGCGAATCTGGTCGGATATGACGATCAAGCGAATTTTACCCGAGCATTCAAGCGCTGGTATGGTATCACTCCAGGGCGCTGGCGCCGTGCCAATATTCGTTTTTGAGGCGTATCAATTGCAACAAGTTGCATCATTTGAAGACATGACATTTTCATCATGATGTGACGAAATGACAAAAAAATATCGCCAAATGACAAAATAGCATAGGTTCAGATTGCTAATCTAAATGCAAAGCAAGGACAATCAACAGACAAGGACTGGAATATGACAGCGCAAAGCTCCGCAGGAACTCGATTTAGACAGGCACTCGAGACTGAAAAACCATTACAAATCATCGGTACGGTCAATGCCTATGCTGCCATGATGGCAAAGCAAGTCGGCTACAAAGCGATTTATCTCTCGGGCGCAGGTGTCGCCAATTATTCGTATGGCTTGCCAGATCTTGGTATGACTAGCCTAGACAATGTCCTCGAAGATGTACGCCGTATTACCGAGCGGGTAGATACGCCGTTATTGGTGGATATTGATACAGGTTGGGGCGGCGCATTTAATATTGCACGATCAGTCAAGCAGATGATTGCAGCGGGTGCGGCGGCTGTACACATCGAAGATCAAGTGGCGCAAAAGCGCTGCGGCCATCGTCCAAATAAAGAAATCGTCAGCCAACAAGAAATGGTCGATCGTATCAAAGCTGCTGTCGATGCCAAAACGGATCGTAACTTTGTGGTCATGGCACGCACCGATGCCTTACAAAAAGACGGCTTACAAGCAGTCATTGATCGGGCGTGTGCCTGTGTCGAAGCTGGTGCAGATGCGATTTTTGCTGAAGCGATGACCGACATTAGCATGTACAAGACCGTCTGTGATGCGGTCGGTGTGCCTGTACTGGCAAACATTACCGAGTTTGGTGATACACCGTACTACACCAAGGATGAATTGGCGGAACTGGGGATTTCGATGGTGCTTTATCCACTGTCTGCAACCCGTGCCATGCAAAAGGCAGCGCTGGGCGTCATGCATGCCATTCGTCAAGATGGCACACAAATCAACGTACTCGACACGATGCAACAGCGTAAAGAACTCTATGAGTTTCTCGATTATCACACCTTTGAAAATACATTAGATAAGCTGTTTACACAGGAGAATTCATAATGGCTGAAGGAAAAGTCTTATCAGGCGCAGGATTGCGTGGACAAGTGGCAGGGAAAACTGCACTCTCAACCGTCGGTAAAAGTGGTGCTGGATTGACCTATCGTGGTTATGATGTACAAGACTTGGCGGAAAATTGTCAATTTGAAGAAGTGGCTTACCTGATTTTCTTCGGTGAATTGCCAACCACCGAGCAACTGACAGCGTATAAAGCCAAACTCAAATCACTGCGTCAGCTCCCATCTGCACTCAAAGAAGTGCTGGAGCGGATTCCAGCAGACTCCCATCCAATGGATGTGATGCGCACGGGCGTATCCATGCTTGGTAATTTGGAAACAGAAACTGCTTTTGAGCAGCAACAAGAAGTGTCAGATCGGATTTTGGCGACATTACCTGCCATCATCTGTTACTGGTATCGCTATAGCCATGATGGCGTGCGGATTGAAGAAAATACCGATGACGACTCCATCGGTGCGCAATTCTTACATTTACTGCGTGGCGAAAAACCAAATGAACTGCATGAACAGGTGATGAATGTCTCGCTGATTCTCTATGCAGAACATGAATTTAACGCATCAACCTTTACTGCTCGTGTTTGTGCATCAACATTGTCTGATATGCATTCATGTATCACAGGGGCGATCGGCACATTGCGTGGTCCGCTACATGGTGGTGCTAATGAAGCCGCAATGGACATGATTGAACATTGGCAATCTGCTGATGAGGCCGAACGTGAAATGCTCGGTAAACTGGAGCGCAAAGAAAAGATCATGGGCTTTGGTCATGCGATCTATAAAGACAGCGACCCTCGCAATGCCATTATTAAACGCTGGTCTGAGCGCTTAGCCAAAGATGTTGGCGATACGGTGCTCTATCCAGTGTCTGTGCGCTGTGAAGAGGTGATGTGGCGTGAGAAAAAACTGTTCTGTAATGCAGATTTCTTCCATGCATCGGCGTATCACTTTATGGATATTCCGACCAAGCTGTTTACCCCGATCTTTGTGATGAGCCGAGTGACTGGCTGGGCTGCGCATGTGATGGAGCAACGTGCGGACAATCGTATTATTCGCCCAAGTGCAGAATATACAGGGTATGAGCTACGCAAAGTAATACCGATTGCTGAGCGTCGTGTGGCTTAGCATTTTTGCCAAATAATCGACTAGATAACCAACTAGGCAATCAACTAGATCATCAAAATGTAAAATCATAAAGTCTGACAACCATAGATTCGAGCTGATCTATGGTTTTTTTGTGGATTTTTTATGGATAGTATCGAGGGCAGTATTTTTAATACATAAAAAAACCTGTTGAATATCAACAGGTTTTTTTAAAATTTGGCAGAGGATCAAGGATTCGAACCTTGACGAACGGTTTTGGAGACCGTCATGCTACCATTACACCAATCCTCTAAATATGTCTGATCTCTCAAGACGATGCGAAAGATAACATAGCATCATCTGGATTTCAATATCAGGGCAACTAACTGCACAATTCTAAATCAATTTCTCAAATAATTGGCAATAATTTGTGCAAATCATAGTGCAGCTTTAATTTTTTCAGCCAGCGCTACAATTTTCGCTTGATCACCCATTTGGCTGGCATGTTTGCCAAGTTGATGCACCGAGGATGGAATCAAATGAAAATGAATGTGTGGTACTGTCTGACCCGCTTCTTCACCTGACAGTTGCATCAGTACAATGCCTTTGCGCTCTAAGGCAGTTTCAATCGCCTTTGCGACTTTCTGTACGATCTGAATGGTGTAGGCAGCATCTTCAGGATCAAGATCGAGCAGGGTAACCGCAGGAGATTTAGGAATCACCAAAGTATGACCTTCGGCTTGTGGCATGATGTCCATGAACGCCAAGGTTTTTTCATCTTCATAGACTTTAATTGCAGGAATTTCGCCACGTAAAATCTTTGCAAAAATATTTTGATCATCATATGCCATGCGGATTCGTTCCTTCTTCAGTTGTTTTCGATCAAATGTACAATAAAAATGTATGCCAATCAGTGTAACGTAAAAAAGCCGAATAACCATGCTATTCGGCTTTGATTTTTTATCCGATTGAATTTTCGCTGAATTACAGTGATCCGACGAAAAGCGCAAGGAATTGGATTACAAATCTTTTTTCGGGCAATTGAGTTCTTTTTGTTTGCTCTCAATTTGTGCTAGGCGATCTGCTTCAGGGCCACTGAATTTTGGTTTTTTGGTGTGGCAGTCGTCATTGCCATATTTCTTTTTGGCATCTGCATCTTTAAAACAATAGCCGTGCGCTGCATAAATCAAGGCTTTTTGCTTTTGCAGTTGGTCGCACTGTGCATCTGCAGCATAAGCACTACCAAAGCCTGCAAAGACCAGACTTAACGCTGCCATTTTCATCATCAATTTCATTCAATGTATCCTCTCGGTTAGGTGAGTACATGCTCGAAGTATAAGGCATATATCGGGATAGGGGGCATTTGTTTCAAGATGTAATGGTTGTACATATGTAAAATAATTGAAAATTAAATGTGACAACGCAGAACAATGTCACATTTTGTATAGATTTTACCAAAGCATCGAGGTTTTATTTGATTTCAATCTGGCTCCAAGATTCATAAAGTTTAACTGCTGCTGAAAAATCACTGTCTGGCTCGCTGGTCAAATTGGCTGTTTGGATCAAATTCTGCGTTAAGCTCAAGAGTGGCGTAGGTAATTTTGCTTGCTGTGCCAGTGCCAATGCAATGCCTGTGTCTTTTGCCAGTAAAGGCAGGGCAAAGGTCAAAGGAAATTCACGGTTTAAGATGCGCTGTGGCAACACCATTTCTGTGACAGCACTTTTTCCACTCGATGCATTGATGCATTCCAAGGCGCTATTGAGATCAACACCATTGGCTTTGAGCGTGGTAAAGCCTTCTGCTGTCGCCCACAGGTTGGCAGCAAGGAGCATATTATTCACCGCTTTGACTGCAAAACCCGCACCTGACTCGCCGACGTGTTTGATTAATCCACCAAAAGGTTCAATCGCTGCATACGCCCGTTCAAATGCCTGTGCGTCACCGCCAATCATCACGGTTAATGTACCGTTTTCTGCACCAATGGTTTGACCTGAAACAGGTGCATCGAGAAAGTGTGCGCCTTGTGCTTGGAGGAAAGATGCCATTTTGACCGCAGATTCAGGCACGCCACTGGTACAATCGACCCAGATCGCCCCAGATTTTGGTGGGTACTGTGTAATGATACTTTCTACTTCGGCGCTGGTTGGCAGGCAGGAGAAAATAATGTCCGCTTGCGTGGCTTGCTCGATAGTGACAGCTTGCGTGCCGTATTTAGCGGCATGTTGTTCGGCTTTGGCGAAATTACGATTCCACACCATGACCTGTGCGAAAGATTTCGGTAAATGCGCTGCCATGCGATAACCCATCGCCCCCAAGCCAATAAACGCCACAGAATTTGTCATCACACTCTCCATTTCTCAGTCCGATTCATGCAAAAATTCAATTGAATTGCGCAGTTAATCTAACATGCAAAACGAAGACATGGGGATTAAACTTTGTACGGATAAATAGGTGGAAAGCGCTGATTTGAATATTGCTATTTTTAATGCAGTTGAGAACGCTGTGTTAGCCACGTTTGGAGTTCTGCCCAAAACACTGAGGCATTTTGACGACCAGAAATCATGCCAAGATGACCGCCTGGGGCAGATTGCAGCTGAATGTCATGACTTGAAGTGATATTCAGCAAAGGGTGTAGCGCTTGCTCGGTAACAATGTCGTCATTGTCCCCGTAGACCAACAACAAAGCACTGTGAATTTTTTGAAAATCAAAATGATGATGTTTATACATGGCTTGACCGTGTTTCAACGGATTTTGTAACCACACCCAAAAAATCAGATCACGCACAATCGCCCCAGGGTAATCGACCATATCATCTAAAAAATCGGAGAGCGTTGCATGGGCGCTGACCACATCTAAATCGTGCGAATGGCGCAACATTTGCCAATGGGTATTCAAGGTTTTCATTGGATTTAACAGCTTATAGCCAATCGAATTTAGCCATGCAGGGCTATGAATCCATTGTAGATTCATCTGATGTGCCAGCCAGTCTTGTTTGTGCTGTTGATCGACTGCAAACATCGCAAAGGATTTGGCGAAGAGTTGTCCGATCCAGCCTGACGCATGGGTATCAATCGGACTGCCCATAATCACCAGATTACGAATCTGCTGATCTTGACCTGATGCGGCATAAAGCAAACTAAAAATACCACCCAAACTCCAACCATGAATCGAAATCTCTTGGCAACCCGAATGCTGACGTGCGGCTTGGATAAATTTTGGAATCGCGGTAAAAATAAAATATTCAAAGTCTAAGTGGCGATCTTGGCGATCTAAATTGCCCCAATCCATCAAATACACCTCAAAACCATGCTGATTTAAATAGCCGATCAGGGAACGATCTGGAAATAAATCATAAATCGACATTTTGACTGCCAACGGCGCAATCATGATCAGTGGAATCTGTTGAGGGGAATCCTGAGGAGAGTGTTGTGCAGGATAGTAACGCAGTTTAGATTTCCCCAAGGTTGCGATCACTTGATAAGGCAATTGTTGCGATTGAATCTGTGTAGCATGATCAAAAATACGTTGACGCAAATGCTTGGTCGCTGGTTTAAGTCGAGTGCGATACAGACGCCCCATTTTTTGGCGTTGAAGTTGTACTTTAGATTTGGGTTTTCTGAGTAAACTGAGTAAAGACACGTGTTTGCATTTCATCCATGTGTTGCTGCATTCGCTGATGCAGTGATCCGTCATCATTCATCTTCGGGCATTGGCAATAGAAAGTCGAGTATTTTCACTGCACTGTAGCGAACTTTTTCAGATTTTACCTTGACCAAAACTATCAGCACTAGCACAATGAAGCGAGTTTTTTGTATAGGGCAGTCGACTTGACTGTAAACACATGTCCCAATCCTCTGATGCTTTTGAAGAACAAGAATACGCTTTAGCCACTTTGGCGATTCGTACAGGTCATGATCGTACCCATGAGGGCGAACATAGCGAACCGATTTTTTTAACCTCATCTTTTGTCTGTGAAAGTGCTGCCGATGCTGAGGCGAAATTTTCAGGGAAAATCGAAGGCAATACCTATTCTCGCTATACCAATCCGACTGTACACACCTTTGAAAAGCGTCTCGCAAAATTAGACGGCGCTGAGCGTGCGATTGCCACCAGTTCAGGAATGGCTGCAATTCATGCGATGTGCATGGCATTTTTAAAAGCGGGCGATCACGTGGTGTGCTCCCGTGCTGTATTTGGCTCGATTATTTCGTTGTTTGAGAAATATGTGATGAAGTTCGCTGTGGAGGTGACCTTTGTCGATCTTGAAGATATAGATGCATGGAAAAATGCAGTTCGTCCAAATACACGCTTATTATTTATCGAAACCCCATCAAATCCGCTAGCACAAGTCGGTGATATGCAGGCGATTGCCGATATTGCCCATGCGCAGGGTGCATTATTTGCGGTGGATAATTGTTTCTGTACCCCGATCTTGCAACAGCCAATCAAATATGGCGCGGATTTGGTGCTCTATTCAGCGACCAAATATATCGACGGACAAGGGCGTGCGCTCGGCGGTGCGGTAGTCGGCAGTCATAAACTGCTCGAGGAAGTCAATGGTGTGATTCGTACGCTGGGCAACTCGATGAGTCCGTTTAATGCATGGATTTTCTTAAAAGGTTTAGAAACCTTGAATATCCGCATGAAAGCGCACTGTGAAAATGCGCAAAAACTGGCTGAGTGGCTTGAGCAACATGACAATGTTGAAAAAGTCTATTATGCAGGCTTGCCAAATCATCCACGCCATGCGCTTGCTAAGTCACAGCAAAAAGGCTTCGGTGGTGTGGTCTCGTTCGTGGTAAAAAATGGACGGAAAGGTGCATGGCATGTGATTGATAGCACGAAGTTTTTGTCAATTACCAGTAACTTAGGTGATGTCAAATCCACCATTACCCATCCTGCGACCACTTCACATGGCAGAATGTCAGATGAAGCGAAACAAGCTGCTGGCATTGCCGAAGGTTTGATTCGGGTTTCTGTTGGACTAGAAGATATTGATGATATTATTTACGACTTAAAACGTGGTTTAGACCAACTCTAGGAAATTCGATAAACCATCTGCGTAGGCAAATTTCTGCGTTGCTCCTTGCTCGCAATCCTCATGTACCTTATGTACACTGCGGTTGCTGTGCGAGGTGCGCCTTGAAATTTATACTACTCGCTAGGTTTATCAAAGCTTCTTATATCTTTATAAAGATATGAAAATTTGAAACTGATTTAATTTTAAATGAAAGGATAACACTATGAATATCAATATGTTGATGCAACAAGCACAGCGTATGCAAAAAGATATGGAAGAAAACATCAAGAAAGCCAAAGCAGAGCTTGCACAGACTGAAGTGCATGCAGAAGCTGGTGGTGGTCTGGTCAAAGTGACCATGACCGCTCGCTTTGTAGTGAAACGCATCGAAATCAATCCTGAATTATTGCAAGATGATGCCGATATGATCGAAGACTTGATTGCTGCTGCGGTCAATGATGCTGTGCGTCAAGCCGAAGAAATTTCAGATGAAAAACTCAAAGGTGCGAATAGTGGTATGGGGTTGCCACCAGGTCTGTCAGGTATGTTCTAAAGGGAATACGGAAAACCACCTGCGTATGCAAATTTCTGCGTTGCTCCTTGCTCGCAATCCTCATGTACATTATGTACACTGCGGTTGCTGTGCGAGGTGCGCCTTGAAATTTTCATTACTCGCTAGGTTTTTCGAATCCCCTAAATTTAATGCGCTAAATTAAATTAGGGCATTTTATTCAATCAAAATTTATCATTTAGTTTGTTGTGTTCTTGAGTTATGTATAGCGATCGCTTTAGTTTTCTTGTGCAAAAGTTGCGTTTATTGCCCAGTGTCGGCTCCAAGTCTGCACAGCGTATGGCATTGCATTTGCTCTTGCGCCAGCGTGTCGGTGCATTGGAACTCGCTCAAGCGATCACCGATGCGGTAGAACACATTCATGAATGTTCGATTTGTCATTCATTGACTGAGTTGGATGTCTGTGAAATTTGCTTGGATACCGAGCGAGATCAGCAAGTGCTCTGTGTGGTGGAATCGCCTGCGGATGTGTTTGCAATTGAGCATAGTGGTAGTTTCAAAGGACGTTATCACGTATTACATGGTCATTTGTCACCGCTTGATGGCATTGGTCCTGAAGAAGTGGGTATTCCGCACCTTTTGAAACGATTAAGTGATGGGAAAATTCAGGAAATCATTCTTGCCACCAATGCTACAGTGGAAGGTCAAGCGACCGCACACTATTTGGTCGAAGCCTGTCGGCATTTGCCTGTGCGGATTAGTCGCATTGCGCAGGGCGTACCGCAAGGTGGTGAGCTAGAATATGTCGATAGTCATACCTTGCATCAGGCCTTGACGCATCGTCTGCAGTTAAACCAAGATTAAGTTTTAGTATTTAGATTGTTTTTTGTTTAAGTTGTTTTTATTTAAATTCTTTTTTGATTAAATTATCAGTCTAGTGTGATTGATTAAGGAATCCCATGCACTATCAATGGATTGCATCGCAAGCTGCTTTGCCAGCAATCATCCAAAAATTAAAACAAAGCCATAGTCATGCGCTCGATACCGAGTTTATTAAGGTCGATACCTTATATCCAAAATTAGGTGTTTTACAGATCAATGTCGATGGTCAAGTCTATCTGGTCGATGGCAATCTCGATCTGTCGATACTTTGGCAAGCCATTTTTACAGCTAAACAAAATATCTTCCATGCTTGTGGTGAAGATGTTGATCTGATTTATCATTATGCACAGCAAAAACCACTGACTAATATTTTTGATACCCAAGTTGCGATGGCGTTTCTCGGTTATGGCATGCAAGTTGGCTATCAGGCTGCGGTAGAAACGATTTTAAATATACAAGTGGAAAAAGATCAGACTCGATCGGACTGGTTAGCACGCCCGCTGAGTCCAGAGCAAGTGCAGTATGCAGCCAATGATGTGTTGTATTTACAACAACTCGCTGAGCGATTGATTGAAGATTTGAAACAGAAAAATCTCTATGACTACGTGATTGAAGACTGTCAAAGCTATTGCTTATCTTTGGCGCAGAATTATTCTCCCGAAGATGCCTATCTGGATATGGCGAACTTTCGGCATAGTTCAAAACAACTCATGCAACTCAAACAACTGATGACATGGCGTGAGGAACTAGCGCTTCGAGAAAATAAGCCACGCAGTTATATCTTGAAAAATGGTGCCATTCAAAAAATCTTAGAACGCAATCCAAAAACCTTTCATCAATTGGCGGGTCAATATGAGATTCGATCAGGGATTTTACGGGAACATGGCAAACATATTTTAAGTCTGATCAATGAGTTACCTGATCCATCGACATGGTTAAAACGTTTGCCACGCCCGTATCGCTATCAGCTTGCGGAGACCAGCGTGGCGATTGAGCAATTATTAAATCAAGTCAGCCGAGATTTATCTGTACCGATCGATACTTTGATGCGTAAAAAATGGATGACACAACTGCAAGTCTTTGCCACTCAAGAACATGCGGATATTCAAACACTGAATCCGTATTTATTGGGCTGGCGTTTAGACCTGATTACCAAGCCAATTCTTGAGTTAATTCGCAAAGATCAAGGTGCTGCACGTCAATAAAATATGTACTGTCATCATACAAAAAATAGTGAGAAAAATTGATGATGAAAAAAGCGAGCGCACTGTAATGGCTCGCTTTTTTTGTGTTGATGTATCGTACTGCATATCAATCAAGCATTTTTAGATTGAATGCCAACAAATGAAAATCAATAAATCCAATGCTTAGGCTTTGCTGTCGGGGTTGACAGGCGTGTATTGAATTGCATTATTCATCAGATAACAAAACAGCTCAGCGGTTTTTTGTGTGTCGTACAAGGCAGAATGAGCTTCTTTGCCATCAAACTCAATCCCAGCTTGAATACAAGCACGCGCCAAAACAGTTTGCCCAAATGCAGCAGCACTGAGCGATACCGTATCAAACACCGAAAAGCTATGAAATGGATTTTGATTTTTGGTGCTTGTACGGGCAATTGCAGCTTGTAAGAACCCTAAATCAAAATGCGCATTGTGCCCCACAAGCACACAATGGGTACAATGCTGAGCACGACGCACTTCATTTAAGGCTTTGAAAATACGTTTAAGTGCATCACGTTCATTTTCCGCCATCGCCATGCGCATCGGATTAAATGGATCGATGCCTGTGAAATCGAGCGAGCGACGATCAAGATTTGCGCCTTCAAATGGGTTGATATGTGCTTGAAATGCTTCACCTTGGATAAATTTGCCATGTTCATCATAGACAATTGGAATACAGGCAATTTCTAATAACGCATCTGTTTGTGCATTAAATCCTGCGGTTTCCACATCGACCACCACAGGTAAAAAACCACGGAAGCGTTGCCCAATAACAGGCGTTTGGTTTTCTTGCTGATTTGGATTTTCAATACTCATTTTTGAATCTTATCCTTTTAAGCAACAGACCAATCTAAAGTCTGACCAGCGTGAAGCGGAATAATGTCATCATTTGGCAAATACTCCATACGCTCGGCAATGGTTTGCGGTTTTCGGATCAAAGTCATGGTGCTGGTATTGCGTGGCAACTCATAAAAGTCTGCACCAAAATGACTTGCAAAGCCTTCAAGTTTTTCAATTTTACCCATTTGATCAAAGGCTTGTGCATAGAGTTCAATCGCATAAGGCGCACTATAACAACCCGCACAGCCACAGGCATTTTCTTTTTTGCTTTGTGCATGCGGTGCAGAGTCTGTGCCTAAGAAAAATTTGGGATTGCCACTGGTCGCCACTTCAAGCAAGGTGGTTTGATGGCTTTGGCGTTTTAAAATCGGCAAGCAATAGAAATGCGGTCTCACGCCACCAACCAACATATCGTTACGATTAAACAGTAAATGTTGTGGGGTGATGGTTGCTGCCACATTACGACCTTGTTCTAGGACAAAGTTGGCTGCATCAGCCGTCGTGATGTGTTCAAGTACCATTTTGAGGTTAGGAAATTGACGCAATAAAGGGGTCAATACTTCATCCAAAAAGCGCTTTTCACGATCAAAAATATCGACGTGATTGTGAGTCACTTCGCCATGCAGCAAAAGCGGAACCTGATGTTCTTCGAGTTGTTCGATGACATGATAGACCTTGCGAATATCACTGACGCCACTGTCAGAATTGGTGGTTGCGCCCGCAGGATAGAGCTTAATCGCATTGACTTCAGTCGATGCTTTGATTTTTACCACTTCTTCAGGCGCAGTATGATCGGTAAAATACAGCACCATACGTGGATCAAAACTCAGACCTTCAGGCACATGCGCCATGATGCGTTCACGATAGGCTTGCGCCTCGCTCACAGTTTTTACAGGCGGTACCAAGTTTGGCATACAAATCACACGGTTAAACTGACGGGCGAGGTCAGGTACTGTGCGTTTTAAAGACTCACCATCACGAAGATGTGCGTGCCAATCATCAGGTTGTAAAATAGTGATGCTATCCAAGACGTTCATACCGCAAATAAGATTGCGCCCATGATAAAGCAAAAACCTTAAATATCCTAAGTGTATTGTGCGAAAAATGGCGGACAATCCGCCTATAGAATGAAAACATTTGTCGATGTTCAGTCGTGGTAACTTCTCAGTCATCATTTGCGATGTGCATGGTGAAAATTGCGTGTATGCTGAATTGAATTGCGCATTTAGACTTAAAAACAGCTTCAAGGTATAATCTGCCTCAGTTTAGGTTTTATTTATAGAAGCCGTTTTTTCAAGAATCTCCAAAGGAACGCAAATGATTTGTGATATTTATCGCTCAAGCAAACGTGATGAGATGTACCTTTATGTGGCACGTCCCGCACAACAGCATCAAGAACAGCAACACAATCAAGCGTGTGCAGAGGACGATCAGCCTGCCGATCCATTTGTCAATGTGCCTGAGAGCATGCAAAAAGCCTTTGGTCGTGCAACCTTCGTAATGCAACTCGAACTGACTGAACAACGAAAATTAGCCCGTGTCTCCACCATGCGTGTACTTGATGCGTTACAAACCCAAGGCTATTTTGTGCAGATGCCACCCGATGGTTTGATCAATCCGAATGCGGTTGCGCCTGAAGGATTGCGAGGAGCATAAGCATGGATCAGTTTTTAGCAGGCTTGCAGTCGTGGTGGTACAGTTTTCTCAGTTTATTTGATGCGATTCCAGAAGATACCATCGCCATTACCGTCTATGTTGGCGGGACAATCGTTGCATTATGTTGCTGGTATAGCGTGGCGAGACGCTTGCCGAGTCCGCTCGGTGCATTAACGTGGATTATTCTCTTTGCCTGTTTGGCGACTCCCACCGTCTCAGAAGGTGAAAATGCAGGGCTTGCACCTGCCTTGATCGGGATGATTTTTGGAATATTAACCAAAGAGCAAAATCTGATTTGGTCGAATTTGTCGGCGATTTTATTTGTGGCGGCGGTGTGTTTCTTGGTGATGTTTTTTTGGACACGCTATCGCAACCAAAATGCTAAGACGCCCTCAAACCCAATCAACACACAGAAAAATTCTGCTTAATTGAAATAGAAAACGAAACAGGACGATTTTTCATGCAAACACAAAAATTCGAAGGCACTTCGCAATATATCGCTACAGAAAGTTTAAAGTTGGCGGTCAATGCGGCTCGAACTTTGCAAAAGCCATTATTGGTCAAAGGCGAGCCGGGTACAGGGAAAACTTTGTTGGCGGAGCAAGTGGCAGATAGTTTGGGCATGAAATTGATCACTTGGCACATCAAATCCACCACCAAAGCACAGCAAGGTTTGTACGAATACGATGCGGTGTCACGTCTGCGTGATAGTCAGCTCGGTGATGATCGAGTTTATGATATTAAAAATTACATTAAACCCGGAAAATTGTGGGAAGCCTTCACCAGTGAAGAGCGTTGCGTACTGTTGATTGATGAAATTGATAAGGCAGATATTGAGTTTCCAAACGACTTATTGCATGAACTGGATCGTATGGCGTTTTACGTCTATGAAACAGGCGAAACCATCAGCGCAAGTCAACGTCCGATCGTAATTATTACTTCAAATAATGAAAAAGAATTGCCTGATGCGTTCTTGCGTCGTTGTTTCTTCCATTACATCGAATTCCCTGATGAAGCAACCATGCGTCAGATCATTGATGTGCATTTTTCTAAAATTAACAACACATTAGTCTCAGAAGCGCTGCAAGTTTTCTTTAAATTACGTGATGTGCCAGGTTTGAAAAAACCACCATCAACCAGCGAATTAATTGATTGGTTACGATTGCTCATGGCAGATGATGTGCCTGAGGATGTACTGCGCAATCGTGATAAGAGTTCTGCGATTCCACCGATGTATGGTGCATTGCTCAAGAATGAACAAGATGTACAGTTGCTTGAGCGTTTAGCCTTTATGTCACGTCGCTAAGCGCAAGCAGACGAGGGCAGAACGATGTTTATTCGCTTATTCTATAAACTGCGCAAGTATGGCGTGCCTGTCAGTACCCGTGAGTTGATTGATCTCAATCAAGCGGTTGCAGATGGAGTGATTTTCGCAGATCAAGAGCAATTTTATCAATTGGCTCGCACCGTCATGGTCAAAGACGAGCGTTATTTTGATAAATTTGATCGAGCCTTTAAAGATTATTTTGAAGGCATTGAAAGTTTTGATATTGATGATTTACTCAATCAAGTCAAACACTTGCCTAAAGATTGGTTTGACCTTGAACTTTTAGAGAAACATCTCACACCTGAGCAACGTGAAGAACTGAAAAAAGCAGGCTCACTTGAAGAATTGATGAAAATGTTGGAAGAGCGCTTGCGTGAACAACATAAAAAACACCAAGGTGGCAATCGCATGATTGGCACGGGTGGCACGTCGCCATTTGGTGCGTTTGGTGATCATCCTGAAGGTGTGCGGATCGGCGGACCAGGACGCAAAAAGTCTGCGGTGAAAGTCTGGGAACAACGTAAATATCAAAACCTCGATGATGATCAAATTCTCGGTACACGTCAGATGCAAATGGCGCTCCGTCGTCTGCGTAAGTTTGCCCGCCAAGGCGCAGAAGAAGAACTGGATATTGATTCCACCATTCAAAAAACGGCACAAAAGGGCATTTTGGATGTGCAAATGGTGCCTGAACGGCGTAATCGTATCAAAGTGTTGATGTTATTTGATATTGGCGGTTCGATGGATGCGTATATTGCGCAGTGTGAAAAACTGTTTAGTGCAGCCAAGACCGAGTTTAAAACCTTAGAATATTTTTATTTTCATAACTGTTTGTACGACTATGTGTGGAAAGACAATAATCGTCGTCAAAGTAGCCGTATGGAAACCTTTGATTTATTTCATACCTATGGCAAAGACTATCGGGTCATCGTGGTAGGTGATGCCAGTATGGCGCCGTATGAGCTATTTTCCGAAGGCGGTTCGGTTGAATATATGAATGCCGAAGCTGGTGTGGTGTGGCTACAACGTCTGCGCAAACATTTTGAAAAAACCGCATGGCTCAATCCTGAAACAGAAAGTTATTGGCAATATACCCAAACGATTCAAGGCATTAAGCAAGTCTTTGAGGATCATATGTATCCAATGACACTCAAAGGCATTGAAGACATGACTAAATATCTATCACGTTAATCCAGCGTGATAGATCAAATCAGATTCTTAACGGATACACCTACAGCGCCTTGTGCTTTACATAAGCCAAGGCTATGATCGATCCATGATGATTGATTGAAAATAAACAAGGAAATCAAAGTGACCACACAGCAATTGAATGGCGTTGCGCTACCCAACGAAGATGGATTTTTTGGAGAATATGGTGGGCAATTTATCCCGCCACATTTAAAAATCGCCATGGACGAGATCAATGTGGCGTACGAAGAAATTCGACAACAACCTGAATTTATTCAAGAGTTAAAAGATTTATTTCAATATTACGTCGGTCGACCAAGCCCATTATTTCATGCAAAACGACTTAGTGAAAAGCTCGGTGGTGCGCAGATTTATCTCAAACGTGAAGATTTAAACCACACAGGTGCGCATAAAATTAATCACTGTCTGGGTGAAGCCTTGCTGGCGAAATATATGGGCAAAAGTAAAGTCATTGCGGAAACAGGTGCGGGTCAGCATGGTGTTGCACTGGCGACAGCGTGTGCTTTGGTGGGTATTCCATGTGAAATCCATATGGGACAAGTGGATATCGAAAAAGAGCATCCAAATGTCGTCAAAATGAAGATTTTAGGTGCAAAATTAGTCGCAGTCACTCGTGGTACAGCAACCCTGAAAGATGCGGTGGATAGTGCTTTTGAAGAATATTTAAACGATCCTGAAAACTACATTTATGCCATTGGTTCAGTGGTTGGACCACATCCATTTCCAAAAATGGTGCGTGATTTTCAATCCATCATCGGCGAAGAAATTAAGCAACAATCACAGCAACAGTTTGGAAAATTGCCTGATTATATTGTTGCCTGTGTTGGCGGTGGTTCGAATGCGATTGGCGCATTTACCGCATTTTTGGCGGATGATGCGGTGCAATTAGTGGGTGTTGAGCCATCAGGCCACGGCTTAGACACGGATAAACATTCTGCAACGTTGACACTCGGCAAACCGAGTCAGATTCACGGTATGGCATGTTATGTTTTAGAGGATGAGTCTGGCGAACCTTTGCCTGTGCATTCGATCGCATCTGGCTTGGATTATCCTGGTGTTGGTCCACAGCATAGCTATCTAAAAGATGTTGGTCGTGTGCAATATGATGTGGCAAGTGATCAAGAGTGTTTGGATGCGTATATGACATTATCTCGGGTTGAAGGCATTATACCTGCGCTTGAAAGCGCACATGCTGTTGCTTGGGCGATACGCACCGCAGGCAATTTATCGAGTGACATCAATATCGTCATCAATTTATCTGGGCGTGGTGATAAAGACGCAGATTATGTTGCAGAGAAACTCGGACTCTAAGCACCAGAATACCTAGCGATATGCTGGGTATTTTCTTCCTACATATATTTCGCATAATGTACGTGATTATGTTACATAGCCGTTTTGCGAAAATGTGTTAACTCGCAAAACGGCGTTATTTAACATAGTCTGGATTCTGCGACTTTCTGCACCGATCGGGGCGGTAGGAGGAGCTTGCCGACCGTCCGCCCCGACCCGATCGGGCGCTTAAAGTCCACGTTCTCTAGTGTGGACTTAGGTGCGGAATTCCGCATTGCTTCTCATATTTCTTATATAACATACTGATTTGATTTAATTTTAAAAAATCATAAAAAATTGTAAAATATATATTTAGAGTGTATTTTGTATATACAAATGGTTCAAAATGGATTATTAAATGAACGATCCTATGAATATTATTCAACAACTTCAGCAAAGAAAGCTATTGCATCAACAAAAGGTTGATGAGATCAAAGCTGCATCTCATGAGCTTGATGATGTGATTAATTTTCGTGTTAGTAAGAGATTGAAAGCTGAATTTAATCGCATATGTAAAGATAGCCAGTCAACCATCAGTAGAGAACTGAAACGCTACATGCTTGAGGCAATTGAAAAAGAACGTATCTAATTCGAAATTTGTATTTTATTGGTGATATAGGATTACCAATAATTTGTTTTTTCAAGGAGTAAGCAACTGCTTACACCGCTGAAAAAACAACTAATCACTGTATGGGTTGACTGCAATCAACCCATACAGCTAACCACAACGATCTAGTTAGGAGATCATCATGGCTGTTATGGATTTTACACCTGTTCAGGAGCTATTAGGTAGAGAAGTTTGTTTTCAAGATCTTGCTTTTGAAGCAAGTTTTAGAGAATACAAATCATCATTTCAAAACGAAGAATTTATGAACCAGATTTATTTGGATAGATTTAAGTTTGGCAAGATTAAGGGCTGTGCTGTCACTTTGGACAACTCTGAACAATTGAGCTTTGAAATTTTGATTGATGAAACTTTTTACTCATTGAACGAAGTCAAAATGCTGTTTGTTTCAAACTAACCAGGTTAGGTTTCAAAATCCGCTTTAGAGCGGATTTTTTATTTACTACTTAAAAACGAGGATTTCAGAAAATTAAGCAATCTCTGATTGCTATAATTTTCGAAACAGAAGTTTTATAAGTAGTAGCTATATTTTATGTGTCTGTATGCGCATAGAATCGCACAGATTACATAAAACATGATTTTAGGTGTCTACCTAGCACAATAAAATTAAAATGCAGAATTTCGCATAATGTATATTATGTTAAATCGGATACGCCTAATAATAAGTTCATCTATCTCTTTCTCTAACAACAATTCAATAACTGAACTAATTTCCATTTCATTAGCTTGAATGTCTTAAAGGCACTAAACAATGAAGTGCCTTCCTTTTTAATTATTCGTGCAAAGATTGTATGATTATTTACATCAGCATTAATGATTCGCCAACCACGCCAAATTCACCAAGATCAAAGCAATTGTTGCAGGTATGGTTTGAATAAATAAAATCTTTTTACTTGCCGTCGCTGCACCATAGATTCCTGCAATCGCCACACAGCCAAGGAAAAAATTGGCAAGATAATAAGAAAATGGCTGGCTCACCAATAACGACCAAAACAAACCTGCAGCTAAAAATCCATTATACAAGCCTTGGTTCTGCGCCATGACTTTGGTCAGTTGAGCTTTTTCTAGTGTATTGCCAAAGGCTTTTAGTCCTTTAGGCTTATCCCACAAAAACATCTCTAAAACCAAAATATATACATGTAATAAGCCGATGAGTAATACCAAAATATTTGCGATGAGTTGAAGCATTTTGTGACGCTCAGTTTTTATGATATTTGCATCATATCAAAACCTTAAAGAGAATTCATTGTGCGCTCAGCGATTAAAATGACTTCGGTGTTTACAGAGTGGTACAAGACATCGATACATAAACCTTTCAAAATGAGTTCATCCATTTAACCAAATAGATACACGGACGATCATATATGGCTGATGTAAAACAAACACTGCCCTTTTCTACCCTAAAATGGCTGATTCTCATTATTGTTTTTTTGAGTTGCTTTGCGTTTGCCTCATTGAGTTATGCGATTTCAGCTCAAAAACTAGTCATTAATGCACGCAGTCAGATCGGACAGACGCTCAGCTATGATCCCGCCTACACCAAGTTGGATTATCCGATGGGCGATGTGCCCTTGTATAAAGGCGTTTGTACTGATGTGATTATTCGTGCGCTACGCCTGCAAAATATGGATTTGCAACAGCTCATTCACGAGGATATGAAAGCCAATTTTGGCGCTTATCCCAAAAAATGGGGCTTAAAAAGTACCGATCGCAATATCGACCATCGTCGTGTGCCCAATATTGCCACTTATTTTCAGCGTCAAGGCTATCGTGTACAAAAAGCGCCGTTTCAAACTGCAAAATTCCAAGCTGGCGATATTGTCACATGGGATTTGGGCAAAGGCTTGACCCATATTGGCATCGTCTCAAACCGCAAATCCGCACAGCAGATTCCCTTGATTATTCATAATATCGGTCGTGGCACGCAAGAAGAAGATATTCTACTCAGCTATAAAATCACTGGGCATTACCGCATCCTTGAGTAATCGCCTGCGAAATTCACATCATTGTCAGTTGCTTTAATAAAAGGACTGTTTGTGAGTTTAAAAATCGTTAGTTTAACGACCTCAAGCTCAGCAATGGCGCTATCTGCCACAGTTTAGCCAGCCTATAACGTCCAATCACACCGCATAAAACTGCCATCAATATCGGTAAAATGAGCCAATACCAATAATGTACCGACCACGGCATTTCCATGCGCCATGCCACGATATAGGACACCAATTCGGCAAAAGCAATCGACAAAATCCCTGCGCCAAAACCGATGAATGCCAGTTCAATTGTCAGATAGCGTTTTAAACTGTGCTGTGACATACCGATCGCCCGAAGCAAAGCCACCTCTTGACGGCGCTCGTCCATCATCAAATTCAGACAAGCCAGTAACACCAAAAGCCCTGCCGAAAACACCAAGAAAGCGAGCAGGCTCACCACTTGGGTAATGATATTGACAATACGTTTAATCTGCTCAATGATGCCATCAATATCAATAAATACAGTGGTTGGAAACTGCTGAATCACATCAATCAATTGCGCTTTTTCTGCATCAGGCACATAAAAGCTCCCAAGGTAGCTTCCTGCATTTTCATCCAAAGTGTTAGGGGAAAAAATAAAGAAAAAGTTTGGACTAAAACTTTCCCATTCCACTTTTCGTAGGCTGACCACTTGGGCTTTGAGCTCACCGTCAGGCAGTTGAAAGCCCAGTTCATCACCGATTTGAATACCCAAATTGTCCGCTGTTTCTTGCTCTACAGACACTTGATGTGTTGCAGAGAAGTTTTTCGTCCCTGCTGTTAATTCGTTATCCGCAGGAAATTGTTCAGCTTGTGTCAGATTGAGTTCACGACGTAAACTGTTATTTTCACGAATCAATTCAGGGGAAAAGGCTTGATCATTTTTTGTGACCAAGCGCCCACGAATATTGGGATAAAATGGCGTGCGATGCCAACCCTGTTGATCAACCAGATCGACTAAGGCTTTTTGATCAAACGGTGGAAGCCCATAAACAAATTGATTGGGCGTATTTTCAGGCAGTTGATTTTCCCAACGGTTTTGCAAATCACCACGCAGTAAAAACAGCACCGTAATTAAACTGAGTCCCAACGCCAAAGCAGTCATTTGCAGGCTAAGTTGAGCAGGTGCACGAAGCCATTGTTCGAATCGTGCATTACTTTTTCGAATGGTGCTCAGCACAGCCCACATCAGTAAAAATAACAACACACAAAGTAGTGCCAATGCGCCCATCACCATCAGGCTAAGCGTCAAATTTTCCGTTAAATATAGGGTGAAAATCGCAAGACTAAACACCGCCGACAGCGCCAAAGTCCAGAGTGCGACAGGATCGATCTGAGTGTTACGAAGCACACGAATCGGTGGCACTTTGGCAAGGTGTAAAATACTCGGCAAGACAAAACCTAGCAAAATCACCAAACAGGTCAAAATCGCATTCGGCAAAGGTCCAAACAAAATAGATAAGATTGAAAATTGCAGGTGAATATTTGGCATGGTGCTGAGCATCAAATTCAGCAATAAATAGCCAAAAATCACGCCAAAAACTGTACCGATGACCGTAGCAATCCCGCCAACCACACCTAGCAAGCCTAGATACGCAGAAATGATTTGCCGACGAGATGCACCCATACAACGCAGTAAGGCAATATGATCTTGATTCTGCGTCACATAACGCTGACAAGTCAGTGCAATGGCAATGCCACACAGCAATAAGGTCAATAGATTCGCCAATTGCATGAAAGTATCGAGATTACGCAGTGGTCTCATCAGCCGTGAATTACCTTCGCTTGCGACACGCAATTTCAATGGCTCTTCAATTAACTTTTTATTTTCAGTTTGAAAGGCTTGTAATTGCTCGGGTTGTCCTGCCATCAATAGTCGATAATCAATCCGACTACCCACCTGTACCGCATTGGTTCGAGCGACATCATTTTGATGAATAATCACCGTCGGCGAAAATCCTGAAAATCCTGTTTCTTGATTGGCATCATAGCTAATTTCGCCAGTCACGGTAAATGATCCATCAGCAATATCGACTTGATCACCGACTTTGACATGAAGCAAGTCAAAAACACGCGGACTGAGCCAAATTTCACCTGATTTAATCTGCTTGGTAGTCGGTGAAATATCCAGCTCACCACGTAGCGGAAAGGCATCGTCGATCGCTTTAACATTGACCATGACGAAATGCTCGCCCGTATGCGCCATCGAGCTAAATACGGTACTTTGCGAAGTCTTTAAGCCATACTGTGTTGCACTTTGTCGCCATGTATCCGCAAGTGGCTCATTGGATTCGATCAGCATATCCGAGGCAAGCAATTCCCCTGCTTGTTGTTCGATAGCATATTGGATTTGTTGATTGCTAAATCGCAGTGCAGTACTGGCGCTGATCGCCAATGCCAAAGCAACGACAAGTAAAGTAATCCCGCCACTGTGAAAACTCTGCCGAAGTAAACTTGAAAATAAACGCATACTTATACATCCATCTTCAAGTCAGATACTGCATTGCGATGTGTACTTTCCAATAGATTACCGTCTTCAAGTTGTAGCTGTCGCTGACATTGTGCAGCGAGTTTTTGATCATGCGTCACCAAAACCAATGTCGTGCCAAGCTCATGATTCATCTGAAATAAAAGCTGTTCAATCTCTTTTGCGGTATCTTGATCAAGATTCCCTGTCGGTTCATCTGCAAACACCACTTTTGGCTCTGTGACCAATGCTCTGGCAATGGCAACACGCTGTTGCTCACCACCCGAGAGTACTTTAGGCGTTTGTGACATTTGGCGAACCAGTCCGACTCGCTCAAGCATGTTTTGTGCTTTTTCTTTTGCCTCAGTGTAGCGATAAGCACTTTGCAATCGCATTGGGAGTAACACATTATCCAGTGCGCTGAGGTGTGGTAAAAGCTGAAAAGACTGAAAAACAAATCCGATATTTTCCAAACGCACTTTGGCACGTTGCTCTTCTGTCATGCTGTGAATCGCATGACCGCAGAGGTGTACTTCACCATCAAAAGGCTGATCGAGTGCTGCAAGCAAACCGAGAAGCGTTGATTTTCCTGAACCAGAACGCCCTGTGATTGCCACTTGTTCTTTTTCTACAATCTTTAAATCTATCGACTTTAAAACGTGTAGCCGTTGATCGTGGATTTGTATCACTTGTGAGAGTTTTTGCGTTTGAATAATCGTTTTTTCAGCAAGTTGTGGCATGATGAGATTCACCAAAAAAGTTTTAGGATTTTCAAGTTCAGCTTGATAAATCAGTATTTCATGCTTCAAGCCAAAGGAAAAGATTAATTCATGTACAAAGTTTTTCAGCGCTCAACATTTAAACAACTACCAAAACGACTTGCAATTGTGACTAGCCTTTGTCTGTCAGGATTAACGATTGCTCATGCCGATACTATTCTGATCATGGGTGATAGCATCAGTGCGGGCTATGGCATGGATCGTGGGCAAGGTTGGGTTGATCAACTGCAAAAACGCCTCAATCAAAAATATCCAAAGCAACATCGTGTGGTCAATGCCAGTATGAGCGGTGAAACCACCAGTGGCGCTTTGGCTCGCCTGCCGAATTTGCTGAAAAAGTACAAACCTGATGTCGTCGTGATCGAACTCGGTGGCAATGATGGTTTGCGTGGTCAACCGCCGAAAATCATTGAAAATAATCTATCAAAAATGGTACAGCTCAGCCAGAATACAAAAGCTGAAGTTTTACTATTTGGTATGAAAATCCCACCAAACTATGGCACAAAATACAGTCAAGCCTTTGAAAGTAATTATAAAACTGTGGCGACAAAATATAAAATTGAGCTACTTCCCTTTTTCCTTGATGGCGTAGCAGGACATAAAAATCTGATGCAAGCCGATCAAATCCATCCCAATGTCAAAGCCCAGTCGATACTGCTGAATTCTGCGTGGAAATATATTGAGCCAACCGTTAAGTAAAGTTATAGCCTCAATTACCTATGATTGATTTGTGCAATATACACATTTAAGTTATAATTTGTGCATAAATAACACTCATCATCATGCATAGGTGATTTTATGACTGCTTTAGTGAAGCAACCTGTAGAACAAAAAGTCGTCTTAGCCAAAGCCGTGCTCAACGCTGCCGATCAACTTGGGCTTAAACAATCACAACTTGCCGCCATTCTCGGGGTACATCGTACTGCGATTAGCCGTTTAAAAAGCAAACCTGAGCTTGAGCCAAGTACAAAGCAAGGCGAGTTAGCACTTTTGCTGATTCGTGTATCACGTGCTTTGTTTGCACTGACTAATGGCGATGAAGAATGGATGCGTCATTTTCTCAATTCACCGAATCGAGTCACTGGCGGTGTGCCGATTTTGCAAATGGAAAGTATTCAAGGCTTGGTCTCGGTATTGAATTTCATTGATGGACTTCGAGGTAAAATATGACCTCAACACCAACTGGTCAAGCTAATGATCAATGGCAATCCATTGACTGGGAAACGGTGATTCGTCCGATTCAAGGCACGCTATATCGTTTAGTTGAAAGCCAAGAGCAAATCGCCACACGGCAGTTGGTCGATACCTTAGAGGAACAAGCCCTTTTAGAAGAGATGCTCGATGCGGTCAAACCGCCCTATCCTGAAAATATGACACATCTGCATTATCTACTAAAATCCCCTTTTCGTTATCCACCGTTAAAATGGGGATCTCGCTTTGGACGGACATTTGAGCCAAGTATTTTTTATGGTGGCTGTAGTGTCGATGTGACTTTGGCGGAGTCGGCGTATTATCGTTTTATTTTTTGGCATTCGATGCAGGCAACGCCACCAAAACCCATCATGAGTTCGGTACATACTTTATTTTCAGTCGATTATAAAACTGAAAAAGGCGTGCAACTGCAATCTGCGCCATTCGATCAATATCATGACGTACTTGCACACCCATCGAATTACAGCTACACACAGGCTTTAGGCACGGTAATGCGTAGTCAGTATGTCAAGGTTTTTGAATATTTTTCTGCTCGCACAACTCAAAATCAAGAAAAAAGTCAGGACAAAAAACTAAGCATTAGACAAGGCATTTGTGTTGGGCTATTTACTGCGGATTCATTTTGTACCAATCAGCCCAAAGAACGCCAACAATGGTTTTGTGATATGTCTGCCGATGAGATTATTTTTAAAGCGGTGGAAAGTTCAGAATTAATTCGTTTTCCTTTAGCACAATTTTTGCAAGATGGCGTGTTGCCGATGCCTGCATAAAAAATGCTTTGGTTGGAAGCAAAGCATTTTACGATTGTTTATCGATTACATTTCACTCGAAACATAAGCCCCAAGTCTTGTGAAATAAATATGGATTCTCAATCTATATTTTTTACTCGCAATTAAAATTGCTCGTCTTGCGAAAAATTAATCGATTCTCAATCTATTTTTATTTCATTCGGAGCATACGCTCCGAGTCTTGCGAAATGAAAAAATGATACTTAATCATTACTTTCTACTCGCAACATAGTTGTTCGTCTTCTTGCGAAAGCAAAATCGATAATTAATCGATTTATGCTTTCTCAGGTTTAAAGCTATCTCGCAAATCCAAGATACGGTTAAACACAGGTTTTTTCGCCGTATGATCATAGCGATCTGCGACAAAATAACCTTCACGTTCAAACTGGAAGCGATCTTCTGAACTCGCTTGTGCCAATGATGGTTCAACCACAGCTTGGACGATTTGCAAAGAATCAGGATTGAGATTGTCCAAGAAATCTTCACCTTCTTCAGGGTCTTCGGCGCTAAATAAACGATCATAAATACGCACTTCAGCAGGTACGCCTTTTTCCGCAGATACCCAATGAATTACGCCTTTGACTTTACGTCCTTCAGGATTTTTACCCAATGTATCAACATCGACTGAACATTTCAGTTCAATCACTTCGCCATTTTCATCTTTGACCACTTCATCGCACTTGATCACATAAGCATGACGCAAACGCACCTCACCATCAGGAATTAAGCGTTTGAAGCCTTTTGGTGGCACTTCCTCGAAGTCTTTGCGATCAATATAAATCACATCAGTGAGCGGAATTTCACGCTCGCCCATATCCACATTCGGATGACGTTTTTGCGTTAAGGTGAGTGCTTCAGGCAAATTGGTTAAAGTCACTTTCAGCGGATTGAGCACCGCCATGGCACGAGATGCAGTATTTTCCAGTGATTGGCGAATACAGAACTCAAGCATTGCCACATCGACGATACCATCGGTTTTTGATACGCCAACACGTTTGCAAAAGTCACGCAAACCATCGGCAGTAAAGCCGCGACGACGCATCCCAACCACGGTTGGCATACGTGGATCATCCCAACCGTGTACAAAGTTAACTTCGACTAAACGACGTAATTTACGTTTAGAAGTAATGGTATAAGACACGTTTAAACGAGAAGATTCGTACTGACGTGGTACAGCTTGCGAGTGTACCTTTTCAACAATCCAATCATAGAACGGACGATGATCGACAAACTCTAAAGTACACAGTGAATGCGTCACGCCTTCGATCGCATCAGATAGTGGATGTGCATAGTCGTACATTGGATAGATTTTCCAATGTGCGCCAGTTTGATGATGTTCATTGTCGAGCACACGGTAAAGGATCGGATCTCGCATGTGTACATTCGGGCTTGCCATGTCGATCTTGGCACGGAGCACCGCTTTGCCCTCACCCATTTCACCACTTTTCATTTGTTCAAAACGGCTGAGATTTTCTTCAACCGTAGCATCACGATACGGTGAATTTTTTCCGACTTCGACGAAGCTACCACGATTCAGCTTGATTTCTTCAGGGGTTTGCAGATCAACATAGGCATCGCCTTGTTTAATCAATTGCACCGCCCATTGATAAAGCTGCTCGAAATAGCTCGACGCATAACGTGGCTGACCATCCCAATGAAAGCCAAGCCATTCAATATCAGACTGAATGCCATCGACAAATTCTTGTTCTTCTGCATCTGGGTTTGTGTCATCGAAACGCAGATTACATTTCCCGCCAAATTCTTCGGCAATGCTAAAATTTAGGCAAATCGCCTTAACGTGACCGATGTGCAGATAACCATTTGGCTCAGGTGGAAAACGAGTCACCACGCAATCGGTACGACCTGCTTTGACATCATCTGTTACGATTTGACGGATAAAGTCCAAACCTGCTTGCTGTTGCTGTACCTGTTGATCTACTGCAACATTTTGCTTTGCGGAAGAAGAATTTGGCACATTTTGCACAAGATCATTTGAACTCATAGTCATACATCACTAAAATTGGTGGGTGGGATAAAATTTCATACAAATTTTCGACAAATAGGGTCGAAATAGCAAGTTGTATGTGTGAAATTTTGAATTTTTTACTTGCTATGAAGTTTACAGTTTGCTTATCCTTCTCACAACCAAAAACACATGGCTTTTTTGAAAATCCATGCTCAGGAGATGAATAAATGAGTTTTCCTCAAGTTGAACTTAACACCAACAAAGGTCGTATCGTACTCGAACTCAACACCGAGAAAGCACCAGTGACCGCTGAAAACTTCTTACAATACGTTCGTGAAGGCTTTTATGATGGTGTGATTTTCCACCGTGTTATTGATGGCTTTATGATTCAAGGTGGCGGTTTTGATGAAAACTTCAAAGAAAAATCGACCCGTGATTCAATCGAAAATGAAGCAGATAACGGTCTCAGCAATGACGAAGGAACTGTGGCAATGGCACGTACCCAAGCACCGCACTCTGCTTCTGCACAATTCTTTATCAATGTAAAAAGCAACAGCTTCTTAAACCACACTGGCAAAACTGCACAAGGTTGGGGCTATGCAGTATTTGGTAAAGTGGTTGAAGGCATGGACGTTGTGGCTGAGATCAAGAACGTGCGCACTGGTAGCCGTGGCTATCATCAAGACGTACCACTTGAAAACGTGGTGATCGAATCTGCAAAAATTATTGCTGAATAAATAATCTTCCCTAACTCTAATATGAGATGACATATTAATCCCCACCCAACCTCCCCTTAATAAGAGGAGGAGTCCCCTCCTTTTTAAGGGAGGGTTAGGGAGGGTTTCTATTTTTGATCATAAAGAGGCTTGGCTGAAATTATCATGCAACAATTATTCATTGCTGATCTGCACTTATCTGATGATCACCCTCGATTGATTCGAGGGTTTTTATCGTTATTGGCACACTATCAATCTGAACCGACCGAACTGTATATTCTCGGAGATTGGTTTAATGCGTGGCTCTCAGATCGTGATCCAAGCGACTGGCTATTGCCAATGGTCAAGCAGCTCCGTGAGTTTACCGCAACTGGCAATCAAGTCTATTTCCTCTGTGGCAATCGTGATTTCGTGCTCGGACAACGCTTCTTAGATCGTTTTGGTGGAAAATTACTACAAGAACCCTATGTGTACGACTGGCAAGGTTTAACTATTCGCCTCGAACATGGCGATGCACTTTGCACCGATGATGTGGAGTATCAACGCTTTAAACGCATTATTCGTAATCCTGCATTACTTGGATTTTTAAAACTTTTTCCGTTTTATCTCAAACGTCGTCTTGCGGATTATGCACGTCGAAAAAGCCAAAGCCGTCAGCAAAATGCGCATTACCAACCTGTCGATGTCAATCAATCTGAAGTCGTTAAACAAATTCAAAATGTCGATGTATTGATTCATGGTCACACCCATCGCCCTGCGATTCACCATTTAGAAAATGGTAAACAACGCATTGTCCTCGGTGACTGGCGAGAAGATACAGGCACTGCCAAGATTTTATTGTTAAAATCAGCACAAGACATTTCATTTTTTGATTGGCAGTTTGATTGATCATGGCAACTGAAACAACGCAAAACGCTTCGCAGCTCACACCCGATTTTACCGTCGATGCCCGCAATCAACCTTGCCCAATGCCGATTCTGATGCTCAAGCGTTTACTGAAAACGATTGAAAAAAATCAATCAAATAGCGAAAGTTCAAACTCAAAAAGACTGATTTTAATCAAAGCGACTGATCCCAATAGCCAACAAGATTTGGCGCATTTTTGTCAGATCCAACAGTTGAAAATTGTCCAGCAAATGATCGTTGATGATGAATTCCACTATTTTATTGAAAAATAACCCTTTTAAATTT
Organism: Acinetobacter marinus; assembly: GCF_900096915.1. GTDB lineage: Bacteria > Pseudomonadota > Gammaproteobacteria > Pseudomonadales > Moraxellaceae > Acinetobacter > Acinetobacter marinus. The sequence continues at coordinate 269,144 of NZ_FMYK01000001.1, read as the reverse complement.
TACAAGACGCACCATATCGCATTAATTACTTACACATTTATACGTAATCCTACTTACATGTGCTTAAGGTTTAATTATTATATGATTTTGGGAATTTCATCCCTATCAAGGAGCTTACATGGCCACTGACAGTAGCAACCAATTGATGCCCCTGTCATTGACTGCACCTGGTGTAAACCTCGGTGCGTATATTAGTACGGTCAATCAAATACCGATTCTCACTGCGGAGCAAGAAAAAGAACTTGCCGACCGTTATTATTATGATCAAGACTTAGATGCTGCCAAACTATTGGTGATGTCACATTTACGTTTTGTGATTCATATTGCACGGAGCTATGCAGGCTACGGCTTGCCACAAGGCGACCTGATTCAAGAAGGCAATCTCGGCTTGATGAAAGCGGTGAAACGCTTTGACCCGACCATGGGTGTGCGTTTGGTATCTTTTGCGGTGCATTGGATTAAAGCGGAAATTCATGAGTATGTGATCCGCAACTGGCGCATTGTCAAAGTGGCGACGACTAAAGCGCAGCGTAAATTATTCTTTAATCTGCGTAGCCTAAAAAAATCCAGTAAAAAACTGACTTTGGAAGAAGCACAAGCGATTGCTAACGATCTAAATGTAACCCCAGAGCAAGTGCTGGAAATGGAAGGTCGTTTGACCGCTTATGATGCAGCATTTGAAGCGCAAAATGATGATGACGATGAAAGTCATTACACTGCGCCTGCGCTATACCTTGAGGACAATCGTTATGACCCTGCTCGTCTGGTCGAAGAGGAAGACTGGGAAGAGCAAAGTAACAATGCCCTACATGATGCCATGGAACAGCTTGATGACCGTTCACGTAGTATCTTGCAACGTCGTTGGTTAGATGATAATAAATCGACTTTGCATGAGCTCGCAGCGGAATATAACGTGTCTGCAGAGCGTATTCGTCAGCTTGAAAAAAATGCCATGGAAAAGATCAAAACAGCAATGTCTGCGGGGTGATTCAATGTTTCGTTTGATTGAATTATATTTGAATTAAACGCCATTCCAATTCGTCTCACCTATAAAGCATAAGTTTTATAGGTGATATTTTTTCATACATTCATCTCAAACGTATTTTTAAATCTTCTCTCAAATCTGAAATAATTCAATGTTTAAAAGCAAAGACATAGGCTTTTAAATCTCATTCCTCTATACTACTGGCACTCATATTTAGCACTCTGCTTGGAGCAATTATGTGGATTGGTATTGCCGCACTGAATTTAGCCTTAGCCGTGATGCTCGGTGCGTTTGGTGCACATGGCTTGCAAAAAATTGCCAATGCACAGCAACTGACATGGTGGCATACGGCGACTGAGTACTTTTTCTACCATGCTTTGGGATTATTATTACTTGGTATCATGGCCAAATTATTACCCGCATTTTCGATCAAAATGCCCTTTTTACTGATTCAGATCGGGATCATTTTTTTCTGTGGTTCGCTATACATCATGAGCTTAGGCATGCCACGTATCTTGGGTGCGATCACGCCGATTGGTGGATTATTGATGATCCTTGGCTGGTTGGCTTTGGCTTGGCAAGCCTTTAAACAACATTAACATGATCATTTAAATTTGATAAATTGAAGATATATTGATGAATATTTTTTTAAATGGCGAAGCTCAAAATATAGAATTCCGCACTTTACTTGAATTAGTACAATCATTACAGCTTGAAAATAAAAGATTTGCTGTAGAAGTAAACGAACAGATCGTGCCAAAGAGCCGTTTGGCGGAAACCATGATCCAAAACAATGATAAAATTGAAATTATTCAAGCCGTAGGCGGAGGTTAAAGGCGACATTATGCAACATAATACACAGCACGGACATTTCAGCGATTCATCTTTTAAAATCGGACAACGTGAGTTTCATTCACGCCTATTGGTCGGCACGGGTAAATACAAAGATTTAACCGAAACAGGCTTAGCCATCGAAGCCAGTGGCGCTGAGATCGTCACTGTGGCTATTCGCCGTGTCAATATTGGACAAGATCCAAGCCAACCGAATCTGCTGTCTGTAATTCCTCCTGAGAAATACACCATTTTGCCAAATACTGCCGGCTGTTTTGATGCACAAAGTGCGATTCGTACCTGCCAACTTGCACGTGAACTGCTTGATGGACACAACTTGGTGAAATTAGAAGTGTTGGGCAATCAAGAAACGCTCTATCCCAATGTGGTGGAAACGCTTAAAGCCGCGCAAGTGCTGATTGATGATGGTTTCGATGTCATGGTCTATACCTCAGATGATCCGATTGTGGCGCAAGAGCTTGAGTCTATGGGCTGTGTAGCGATTATGCCTTTAGGCAGTCTGATTGGTTCGGGATTAGGGATTTTGAATCCGCATACCCTATCCATCATCGTTGAAAATGCCAAAGTGCCTGTCTTGGTCGATGCAGGTGTCGGTACGGCAAGCGATGCTGCGATAGCGATGGAATTAGGTTGTGATGGCGTACTGATGAATACAGCGATTGCGCAAGCGCAGCAACCAATCTTGATGGCAAGCGCCATGAAAAAGGCGGTAGAAGCAGGTCGTGAAGCCTTTCTCGCTGGACGCATGCCACGTAAACGTCTAGCCAATGCCAGCTCGCCTGAAACGGGTTATTTCTTTAAATAATCAATCGATTCTATCATTTTCAGATTAACCAATTTCAGCAATAAAAAAACTCAAACCGCGGTTTGAGTTTTTTATGGATCATCAAAAAGTAATGAAAAATTAGTTGGTATTTTCTAATACTTTTTTGAACAAGGCTTTTTGCTCGGCACTTGGCTTAGCAGTTTGTAGCGCCATCAACTGGCTCATATCGCCTTGCACTTTGATTTGACCTGTCATAAATGCTTGCATTGCCGCATTTAAGTCAAATTCTAAGAAAACTTTACGAAGCGTTTCAGCATCCATGTTGAGAGTGGTTTTTGCGTTATCTGCCAAACCTTTTTTGATTTTCCCGCCATCTAATGCCAGTTCAGCATTTGAACCATCAGCATTGGCAACCACCAAGTTAATCGCTAAATTTTCTAAGGCAGGTGGTAAGTTTAAATCTCCCGCTTCTGCAGTAAGTTGTTCTACGGTATTAAACCAATCTTCAGTTAAAAAAGCAGGCATGAATATTCCTCAATTTTCCTTGTTGAAAGACTTTGATCAATCGGCTGCAATAAATTTATTCATATCGGATAAATCTAAACTATTCGCAAAAAAAGCACGTTGATCTTTCCGTACCTGTTATAACATGACTGGCACGGATTGCTATAGGTAAATAATAACTCAAGATTCACTTTTTCGGTCAATCACTCACATTGTGTTGCAATTCACAGCTTACATCTCACATCAAACACAAGCGATGAGTCATCTAGTAATCAAAAAATTCCACTTGCCCTGTCTCGAGAGAATATTCTGCACCGACGATCATGAGTTTGCCTTGTTGGGTCAGATTTTCAAGCACAGTCGAACCATGGCGCAATTGATTGACTGATGCAAAAACATTGGCACGAACAGCATGTTTAGACAGTTTGTCGACATCACTTTTTAGATCGGTTTGAAATAGCATTTCCACTGCAGGACGGACACGATTGACAATCGACATCAGATTGCTCGAATGTGGCACATCTGGATTGACCAAGGTATCAATGGTCGCTTGGATTGCCCCGCAGTGACTATGACCCAGCACCACCACCAAAGGACAGCTAAAATGTTCCGCCGCAAATTCCACACTTCCTACTTGCGATGGTGCGACAATATTGCCCGCCACACGAATCACAAACAAATCGCCAAGCCCTTGATCAAAAACGATTTCAGCAGGAACTCGAGAATCTGAACATCCCAAAATAATCGCAAATGGATCTTGTCCGCCAGAGAGGTCGGCACGCTCTTGATGTGTAAATTGCTTGTACTTTACTTCACCGTTGACAAAGTTTTGGTTGCCCTCTTTAAGTCGTTGTAATGCTTCTTTTGCGCTGATCATGTCGGGAGAAATCCTAAGCCTAAATTTATTTTATTTTATGGTGCGATCACGGGCTTGTCATCTGCTAAAACTACCTAAATATCATCAACAAGCTAAATCAGAATCTGAAATGGCGCACTAGGCGCCATTTCTTTATAAAAATAAGTTAATTGATTTCTTTGACCACCACAGTTTTGGCAATCTTGTCGTGCCAGCCTTGCTTTTTACCATCCCAAATCACCCACAAATAGCCCAAACCAAACACGATCGCAGATGGAATGTAGCCAATGTAACGGAGAATCGCTTGTCCTAGCGTCAATTGATTGCCTGTGGCTTCATCAAGCACTTTCAGTTTTAACAAACGTTTACCAGGTGTACCTGCAAATTTGACCCAACAGAAAACCACAAAAATGATGCCGATAAATTGTGTAATGAAATCGACTGTGGTAAATGCCATTGGATTTTGCAGATCCGCATCTGAGCTAAATAAAAAGGTAATCGGGGTAAAGATAATGGCTAAAATTATGCCATCAATGATGAGTGCCGCAAGGCGTATCCAGAATCCCGCATATTGATATTGACCTGACATTGTTTATACTCACTTTATAATAAAAATTTGTCTTTAAAAATCCTAACCTTACTGATTTAGAAATGTACTGTAAGATTGCTATAATTCTATTTGAAAATTATTCTTATTCAAAGCATTTCTTCAAAAAGTTTTCATTTGAAGTGTTATGCGCATAAAAATGCCTGATCGAAATCAGGCACTTTATCTCATTTAGTTGAGATGCTCAGTTAAAAATGAGCTCAATCAATCCAGCCCTTAAATATTCAGCATACTATTGATGGTTTCCACCACATTTTTGGATTTGGCTTGACCTTGTAGTGTTTGCAGTTTTTCTTTCAATTCACTGCGCTTAGGTTCACTCAAAGTATACCAACGTGACAAGGCTTGGATCATGCGAGAGCCAACGATTGGATTTTTCTGATCCATAATTTTTGCCAAGTTGATAAAGTGCGCCGTCCCAACATCTCCCCAAAGATTCACAGGACGTGAGCCGAGTCCGCCTGTGATTGCTCGAATACGATTCGGTGTACCGAGATCATAATCAGGATGTGCCACCAACTGCTCAATACTTGCTTGGTCGGCACGAGGATGCGCTGCTTGGATCATAAACCATTGATCAATCGCTAAATCTTCGTCTTTAAAACGATCATAAAAATCCTGCAACGCATCCGACGCTTGCGGTGCATCAAACCAAACTAAAACACGTAACGCACCAAGACGCTCGGTCATATTGTCAGTCATTTGATATTGCTGATAGGCTAAATCAAATACTTCCGTAGAACCTTGTCGAGCCATCATAGTGAGTGCAATATTCCGCAGTGCTCGAATACCCATCGCTTGGCTAAACTCAGCTTGCGACTTTGGATCAAGTGTTGAATAAATATTTTGCCAAAACTCACCAAATTGTTTTGCTAAATCATTGAGCAAGGCTTCACGTTTGATTTCGACAATTTCAGGACGATAGTCACTATCTATGCGACTTGCCAAATAGCTTTCTGATGGCACATCCAATAATCGAGAAGCAAGATTTGGATCAGTTTTAATCAACTCAGGCAACAATTTTGCATTGGTAATGGCGTCCAAATACACACTTGAATCATGATTTTTCAGCAAAATGTTTTCAAGTAAGGACTGCGCTGCCTGCCATTGGTTAAAGCCACTGGTTTCATGCTGAAGCAAGAACGCAAGCTCGGCATCGTTATAGGCAAATTCAAGATTCACAGGTGCAGAGAAATTACGCAGTAATGACACCACTGGGCGATTGGTCACGTTGTTAAAGTGAACCGTCGCCTCATCTTGATCAAATAAAATCATGCCATCTTTGACATGGTTTTCAGTCAGAGACTCGCTATCGAGCTCAAACTGCTCACCTGTTTCCGCATCGAACAGCGCAATCGCAACAGGAATCGGAACAGCTTTAAGACTTGGATATTTGGTGTGTGGTTTGACGCTTTGTTTTAAACGCAAGGTATAGACATGCGTGGTGGCGTCATATTCTTCATTGACTTCGAGCGTTGGCGTACCCGGTTGGTTGTACCACGTCAGAAATGCTGACAAGTCCACACCCGAACCTGCGCTCAGTGCTGCCACCCAATCCTCGACTGTTACGGCTTGCCCATCATGACGTTTGAAATATTCATCTGTGCCGAGACGGAATTTTTCTTTACCCAATAAAGTCGCCATCATGCGAGAAATTTCCGCACCTTTTTCATAGACCGTTGCGGTGTAGAAATTATTAATCTCAACAAAATGATCGGGGCGTGCAGGATGCGATAATGGTCCTGCATCTTCAGGGAATTGGTGCGACTTCAACACCGATACATCATCAATGCGCTGTACCGCCGCCGACTGCAAATCTTCCGAGAATGATTGATCACGGAAAACCGTTAAACCTTCTTTTAGACAGAGTTGGAACCAGTCACGGCAAGTAATGCGATTGCCCGTCCAGTTATGGAAATATTCATGGGCAATCACCGACTGCACCCGCATGATCGCTGCATCGGTGGTGTATTCAGGATCAGCAAGCACACACGAGGTATTGAAAATATTTAAGCCCTTATTTTCCATTGCGCCCATGTTGAATGCACTGGTCGCCACGATCATATAATTGTCCAAATCATACGGACGACCGTAATGCACTTCGTCCCATTTCATCGAATCTTTCAGGGCTTGCATGGCGATATGGCACTTTGGAATGTCTTTGGCTTCGGCGTAAATTTCCAACGCCACGTCACGCCCTTCGATGGTGGTGTAGCTGTCTTTCAACACTTGTAAATCACCAATCACACAGGCAAATAAATAGCTCGGTTTCTTGGTTGGATCTTGCCAAACCGTATAGTGACGACCGCCGTCCAACTCACCTTTTTCAATCAAGTTACCATTGGCAAGTAACACAGGGAATTTTTTGTCCGCTTCGACACGCGTAGTAAATACCGACAGCACGTCTGGACGATCAGGATAAAAGGTAATTTTACGGAAGCCTTCAGGCTCGTTTTGCGTAACAAAAAGATCATCACCTGCTTTGTACAGACCTTCGAGCTGTGTATTTGACTCAGGGTGAATGATGACTACCGTTTCGACCATTGCTTGATCAGGTGTATTGGCAATGATGAGTTGTTCGCTATCAAGTTGATAATGTTCAGGGCTAAGCTGTTGACCATTGATTTTGATTGATTTTAATTCTAAATCTCGCCCAAGTAGTAGCAAATCCCCTGCATGCTGACGTTGCATATCCAGTTTGGCAGTGACTTCACTGTATGTATCAAATACACGAATATCCAAGTCGATGCTGCTCACCGCAAAGGCAGGTGGCGTGTAATCTTTTAAATAGACGGTTTCAGGGACGCTAGGCGTATCGACAGCAATATTCATATAATTATCCTTTCATGTGAATTCAATTTAAACTATGCAATATTAAGTAATGGCGAATGATTGATTTTAAAGGCACATTGACTACAGCACGATTGTTTTTTGTGCTTAGTGTGAAACAGATTTTGAAAACAAATTAATCACCAACACCCCTACAATAATGAAAGCGATGCCAATCTGCGCAGGCAGATCAAGCCTTTGATTCAAATAAATCCAACCCACAACCGAAATCAGCACAATGCCCAAACCGCTCCACAAGGCATAAGTGATACCAATCGGAATAGTCTTACTGACGATGCTGAGACAATAAAATGCAATGCCATAACCAATAATCATCACTGCAACTGGAATCATCTTGGTAAAGCCTTCTGAACGTACTAAAGCGGTGGTCGCAATTACTTCACACGCAATCGCAAAGGCAAGAATCAAATAGCTTTTTAACATCATCCACCTACACAGCTCATTAAATTAAGTCGTTAAATTATAAATGATTTTAAATCTTTTTCTGGCAATCGATTAAAAATTTACACGATAAAATACGTTGGATACTTTACAATAGCACATTCCCACTTTCACTCGATCGTCAAATCTGTACTATGCCCGAAGTCAGTCAAATTTTCCAAAAGCAATTGGATGCCAGTCAGCATTGTTCCGCCTGTCAAGCAGCCATGTACTGGATCGAGGCAGAATATTATCAACAGCCGATGAGCTATTATCAGTGCTCACATTGCGGTCATTGTCAGTTCGTGCAAAATGGCGGACAAAGTTGTCACTGCGAATATTGTTTAAAGCAACGCAAAAAATCGATTCAAAACAGTTTATACAGCGAACGCAAAGAACAACAACGACAAAAGCAACGTGCCGAAGACAATGTTGAATATCTGCTGGATGATTTAAGTTTATTGGAAAAATTATTTTTACTCAGTTTGCTCGATGGCATGGTCGATCATCACCATGCGCATGCGCAATTTGTGGATTTTTCCCATTATCGCTCCACGCAGATCGCACCGAGCTATCAACTGTTTAAAATGCTGAAACAGCAAATGATTCATAACGACTATTTGCTGGAAAAACCGCTTATAGAAAAACAACACTCGGAAAATGCAGAACAATATTATACCAACCTAAAGCTACAAGGTTATCGAGAGCCGAGCCTACTCAGTATCACGGAACAGCTTCGTGCTTGGTTCTATCGAGATTTTTGTCAAGGCGTACCGTTTCGTAGCAGTAATGAAGTCAAACAAACATTGCAACTGATCTTGGCACATGAACTTTTGCATTTTTGCCAATATCGTTGCCTGGCGTTAAAAGTGCAGTTTTATGGCAATCAAGCCTTGATTGATCACTTTCAAACATTACTCAATGAACTTGCCGTGACGCAAATCTACTTTTTGATTGATCGTGCGCTGAATTATTTAGCAGAAAAAAAGCTATTACAGCCGTCCAATCAAAATTATGTGAATACCAACCGACTACGCAAAACACTGCTGGAATATCGGCAACGTGGCATCGAACAACATTGGGAAACGCAAAACTTATCCCGTCCGCAAGATATGCCACGCTCGCAAATGACGGAGATTTTCCTGCATCGGTTTTTAAAACTTGATGAAAAGGTCTATCAACAGCCTTTATGGAAATCATGGCAACTGATCTTGCCGAAAATCCGTTTTTTCGCAGAATGTCATTGTATTCAATGTGGTAGCCGTGATCTGACCATTGAATATTCAACTGAAGAATATGTCTCTTTTAGTTGCTTGCACTGTAAGCAGCAAGATCATTACTTTATTTAATCTGCTAAATCAAAAATTTGAGCGTAAAGCAATGCGCTGAATGTGAAATACGAAATGAAAGATGAAAACTAAAAAGTACTAAAGAAAACTGGTGCGTTTAGTCGACAGTTGATCTTTTCATGGCATACTTGCTAGATCAGCGCTTTGCATAATAGTGGTCTGCAAAATAAGGAAGAAAAATGCACATCTCATGGGAATTTTTAACCACATCATTGATCGTGATCCTGATCCCAGGTACGGGCGTGTTATATACCATTTTCAATGGTTTGACCAAAGGTGCAAGTGCAAGTATCGCTGCATCCATCGGCTGTACTTTCGGTATCGTGCCGTCGCTCCTTGCCAGCTTGGGCGGATTGGCGGTGATTTTTCATACCAGTGCGCTGGCATTTATGGTGCTGAAGTATCTCGGTGCAGTCTATTTACTCTATCTGGCGTGGTCTGTTTGGCGCTCTAGTGATCTTTTAAACCTCAACAAAGATGACTTAGCCAAGTCTGATCAATCGCAAGACACCAAGCAAAACAATCTATTTAGTATTGCGTATAAGGGTTTGTTAATTAACGCATTAAATCCCAAGCTGTCGATTTTCTTTTTGGCATTCTTACCGCAATTCTTACCACAGCAAGCCACTCAGCCGATCGCTGCGATGATCACATTGGGACTAGTATTTATGCTGATGACCTTGGTTGTCTTTATTGGCTATGGTCTGATCGCCCATCAAATGAGCCATTATCTGATGCAATCCCAAAAAATCAGTCGAGCGATTCAACGTGTATTTGCAGGATCGTTGGCATTTTTAGGAATTAAGCTGGCGTTAAGTAGTCAAAAATAATTCACCATCTGCATAAATGTAGATACAAAAGTAGATTTAGCACTGTTCAACAGCAAGGATCATAATGCTTTGTTGTTGAATATGAAATTTGACATTTAGATTGGCAAAACTGAGTCCATAAACCCGATCAGGATCATCGTGATAGGCAGGTTTTGGATTTTGCGCAAGCACTTGTTCTAACTCTTGAAATATCTGTTCAGTCGCATTTTTTCCATTTATTAAATTTTTCTTTTGAATTAGAGCTTCTTCTGACCAAACGACCTGTAAAATCTGCGGTGCATCAGGTGCATAACCACTTACGGCATCAGGAATTGCATCGGCATAGGCAAGATACGGTTTGATATCTACAATCGGCGTACCATCCAAAATATCAGCACCTTGTACATACAAACGTAATACATTGTCTACCTTTTTCACTTCGAGAAACTGTACTACCGATAAACCAATCTGCGATGGTCGATACATACTGCGACTGGCAAACACACCGATTTTCTGATTGCCCCCTAAGCGTGGTGGTCGAATCATCGGCTGGAATGATTTGCTGATATTTTGCGCTTTATCACTTTTTTTCATATCGTTAGCATGAAATTGCCAAAGCAACCACAGGTGACTAAACTGCGCTATCCCTTGAAATGCGTTGAGCTCATCATAAGGTGCAATCAGCTCAATATAACTTGTTGTATTTACTAGGTTTGATTGTCTTGGAATACCAAATTTTTCGACATAAGGTGAGCGCATATATCCGATAATTGGTATAGAAATTTGATGATTCATCACTTTTTTTGATAAAGACCATTAATTATATTCAGTGTATCGAGAATAGTTTTAGATTAGAATAGCAGTCTGTTTTTATTGAGCAATTATTGAGAAGTAAATGGCTGCATTTAATGTAGAACGTATCACTCACGTTCATCACTGGAATGATACTTTATTTAGTTTTAAAACCACTCGTGACACTGCCCTACGTTTTAAGAATGGTCAGTTTGTGATGATCGGTTTGGAAGTGAATGGCAAACCATTGATGCGTGCCTACTCGATTGCCAGTGCCAATTATGAGGAAGAGTTAGAGTTTTTCTCGATCAAGGTACAAGACGGTCCGTTGACGTCGATCTTGCAAAAAGTCCAAGTTGGCGATGAGATTCTGATCTCGAAAAAACCGACAGGTACTTTGGTGCATGATGATTTGTTACCTGGAAAAAATTTGTATTTCCTTTCTTCAGGTACAGGTCTTGCGCCATTTTTATCACTGATTCGTGATCCTGAAACTTATGAAAAATATGAAAAAGTGATCTTGGTACACGGTGTACGTTATGTCAGTGAGTTGGCTTATCAAGATTTGATCTTGGATGAACTGCCAAACAATGAATGGTTTGAAGATTTGTTGATCAAAGAAAAATTGATCTATTTCCCAACCGTGACGCGTGAGCCGTTCCATACGCAAGGTCGTGTCACCACGCATATCGAAGAAGGTACGCTATTTGAAAAAATCGGTTTGCCAAAATTCAATCGTGAAACCGATCGTGCCATGCTTTGCGGTAGCCCTGCGTTCTTGAAAGATGTGGCGGCATTGCTTGATCAACATGGTTTGGTTGAGTCACCGCGTATGGGTGTGATGGGCGACTATGTGATCGAACGTGCTTTTGTTGAAAAGTAAGTTTTTACTTTAAAAGCTGTGCGTTAAAAAATCCAAATGTTAAGACGTTTGGATTTTTTTATTTTTGAAATTTGTTCTTGGAGATTAACGGTTTGGCGTAGTAACGAATTTTTAGTACAAAAGTTCAACAGAATTACAGCTGTTGAACCTTATACAAATATTTCATGGAAGCACATCAGTCGCCATTGGAACAAACGCATTTTATCCGTAATCCATTGCAGAATAGTCATAATTGTATTCTATTAAGTGTGGGGTTGGTCGTTTTCCTTCGGGTGCGTAATGCCGATGAACATTTCTATATTTTTCAGAAATAAGATGTAAATTTTTTCTTGCTCTTGAAGCTAAAACATACAAAAGTTTCTTTGAATTTTCAACACCATTTTTATCATTAAAATGAGGAACATAACCTTCCAACAAGCCAAAGCCAATAACTGTATCGTATTCTTCACCTTTTGTTCCGTGTATCGTGGAAACGGTAATTCCATCCCGCTGTCTGAATACCTTTCGGAAATTTTCAATATCCCCAATATATAGATTTCCATCATCAATCAGTTTCTGAATTCTACTTTCAGAACTTGCAAAAAATGAATTGAAATGCTCATGTAACATATGAAAATGAGGTAGTACAATTTTTAAATTTTCACAAATCTTATTAAAGAAAATTTTTAAATAAGTCAAACCATCTGTTTCGTTTATTTCCAAAGAATTACAAATTCTTAAGAATTCTTTACTGCTTACATTTGAAACATCGACTCCCGAACTATCCAATTCATTTAAAATTTCTTCACTCCACCTTAACCTTTTTAAATACATAAATGGAGAAGGTTCGGTCAATGCAACTCTTGAAACCTTGAACCAAAAATTATCAATATCCCGAGAAAAAGGAGCCATTCCTGGTCCGTCAAAACTGAAATCAGGAAGTCTGATGATCAGTTTTCTTGTAATACTTGCGATATGAACCCATTGAGGAGCAGTGATACATATTTCGTTTGGGTTAATTCCAGCTGTTTTTACATTATACAAAATTAACTGAGCTAATTCTTCAATTAAATCATCTACTGAGACAACTGAATTGAATGTAATTGTACTTGGATAATCTTTTCCATTACCAAATGCAACAATTGGAGTTTCGAAAGTTTTATAATAATCAAAATAGCTGATAATAGCCGACGATGACCTATAGTTTTTATCTAAGCTTAATGGGGTCAATTCAAATCCTAATAATTTTTCTAATTCATCTTTAGGCATTGGGTAGCCTCCCAACGAGTCGTAAATAGATTGGTTTGGGTCGCCAACAATAAGTGTTTTTGAATTGCCTTTGCTTACGCTTAATATTTTAGATATGATGTGATACTGTATTTCCTTAGTATCTTGATATTCATCAATTAAAATAAAAGAAAATAATTTTGATAGAATATTTGCTACAACTGGTTTTGATTTGAGTATTTCATAAGCGTAAAACAAAATTTGTTCAAAATCAATCTGTCGGTTTTTTTCGAGGATTGCGAAATATTCCCCCAAAATTTTTTGCAATGAGTTATGCTTTTTTGTGTCTAGACAAGTCAAATAGAAATTATCCGTTTTGGCAAGGATGCCACAATCATAATAGGTTATTTTTTCCTCTTTATAGGGCTTGCATAATTCGGTCAATATCTTTTCACTGTCAAAAGAATTGATAACCTTAAAGCCGTTCTTCAATCTTTCGGAATACAAATGATATGGCTTTAAAATCCATTCCATACAAAAAGAATGGATAGTGCCAATCCATAATTGTGTCGTATCAACACCTAATAACTCAACACGCTCCTTTATCTCATCGGAAGCCCTATTAGTATAGGTTATGGCTATAACGAATTCCTTGTCTGATTTCAACCTGCTTAATTCATAAGCAATTTTGAATGTAAGGGTTCTCGTTTTACCGCTTCCAGGACAAGCAATAAGAAGCACGCTATTATCTTCAAGAATTGCATTTTCTTGTTCTATATTGATACTATCTTTTTCCCAAATAAACATAACTACTTCAGTTTGTCTATTAGGGTTAAAATTTGGTCATTTGGCAGTACACGGTCAAAATCAAAAATTAAGTCTTCCAATTTATTTGCCCCTTTCCTATATTTCAAAAGTTCCTTTTTACAACTTGTAAAATCCAAGGTGTCATCATCCTCAAAATGTTTATTCATTCTGTACTGAATAATGTCAGCAACTATGTTTGAAGAATATGTTTCCTTTGCAAAAAGGATAGCATCAAGAATATAAGCTGGAATTTCAGTCTTATACGAAATATGTTTGCCTAGCATAATTGCAAACCAACCTTTTCCTTCTTGTTTTGCCATTGTAAGAACCCGCTTTCCATAAATAGCTATCTCATCACTTTCAATATTTTCTTTTGCTAGCTTTCTTGTTGGTGGATCCGTATAAACTTTATCAATAATTGCTAATATTTCATCTTCATTTCCTTCTGCTAGAAAATCTACTTCAAAAGTATAATCAGCATAAAAAGTTTTTACCCAATCATTTCCAGCTTCAAAAGCATCTAACTTAGCCTTACGCTCTAAACCTTTTTGTTTAGATGCTTCAACTTTTCTCTTATACTTTATTAATCGTTCACTATCATCAATATCATTAATTGTGGTATCACAAATAGCATCATCTAAATCAGTAAGAATAGCACATTTCCTTTTTATCCTTTCATTATGAAAAAGTTGTGCAACATTTTCAAACCCAGTACTTCTTATATTTATCAAACTTATACCCAACTCGTCCAAGCTTACCCCCAAAACTTTCTTTACTACAATTGGGATTAGAATTTCTTCGGCATCGCCTTCTACCAAAATCACACCTTTAGCGAAGAGCAAATTGGTTCTTACAGCATCCAAGTAGCGTTGTACTTGATTAATGTTTTCTGCACCTAAGCCTGTAGAAGGCTGATAAACTTCTGCATAGTTTAATTTTTTAGCTAAGATGTTTATGTTTTCTACATTACTGACTTCAGATATCTGAGTAGAGTGGGTTGAATATATGATTTGAGTATCACCATAATCTAATTTGTCGAACAATGTTTTCTGAATATGATTATGGATATGAGCCTCTGGCTCTTCTATAATTAAGAAATTTGCGAAAGTATCTTTTGACTTTCGATACTTAAATTCTAAAAGTTTTAGTGTTAAAAAGATAAGGTTAGCACCTCCCAAGCTTAACTCATGAATACCACCTTCATATTCTTCCCCCGGTTCCCCGATAAATAGTTTTAAAGATTGAAGCAATTTTTCTGCTTCATCAGGAACGCTGGATTTTATAGATAAGGATGAGGGAGAATAAGTAAGCCCAACAGCATCCTGA
The DNA here is from genome assembly GCF_900096915.1 of Acinetobacter marinus. GTDB lineage: Bacteria > Pseudomonadota > Gammaproteobacteria > Pseudomonadales > Moraxellaceae > Acinetobacter > Acinetobacter marinus. Next base: position 254,132 of record NZ_FMYK01000001.1, on the reverse strand, counting down.
ATTGTAGTTTTAATATCCTTACGGATAGTCTGTACATCAGGAAGTCCTTCAATGCTTTCATTCAAATCTTTTACTAAATCGCTGATGGGTTGGTAATCAGAATCTTTAATTTCGCCACTTTTATTTTTTAAAAGAGTGAGTAGCGGATTGGTTCTGTTATTATGAAAATCGCTTACAACATCTCTTAGTGCCTGTATAAAAGTAAATGAAACTTCTTTTGCAACAGATAACTGATGAGGGATTTTAGAACCAAATTTTGATGCGTCAATAGCAGAAGGGAAAACAACATTTTCAAAATCACCTACAAGTTCTTTGTATACATCAGGGTCGTTAAAATCCGCTGTGCTTTTCCCTGTAAAAAATGTTTCATAATTATCTAAAATGTTAATATCATCAAGTATAGATTGTAATCCCACTTTGTCGCCTTCAGCTAACTCCGAAAGTTTTTGTCTGATGTCTGCTTTTGGGCGAAAAAAAAGATTGTATGTAGCTTTTTCTACATAGTCAGCTTCGGCAATGCCGGTTCCGTGTATGAATAATGATTGAATGGCTTCTTCATCATTTAGTTCATCAAATTCAATACTGATAATTATCCAATGCCCTTTCCATCTTCCTTTGTCTAGAGTTCTATTAAAATCACCTTCAGTTAGTTTATAGGCAAACTGTAGAGAAGCATCTTCCAAAAGCAATCTGATAGCTCTAAAAATGTTTGTCTTTCCTGAACCATTTTCACCTATAACAGTGTTAATTCCTTCATTAAACTTAAAATACGAATTGGCGAAATTTCTATAATTGACAAGACTTATTTTAGATATGTACATTTCACTATTGCCCTTGGCGCTTTATTTGGATTAGTGTTAACGTTTGTTTTAAGAACTTTATATAACATGCTCGTGAAGTTCCGTCAAAAGCTAACTTTCAACCAACGTTTATCCTTCAAATCCACCTAACATCTGCAAAAACTGATCTTCATTCATCACCGCCACACCAAGCTTTTCCGCTTTATCCAGTTTACTGCCTGCTTTCTCACCTGCCACCACACATTTGGTCTTGCTCGATACACTACCCGATACCCTCGCACCAAGCGCCTGCAATCGCTGTGTCGCCTCATCACGCCCCATACTAGCAAGCGTACCTGTCACCACCCAACTTTCCCCATTGAGTGGCTGACGTGTCGGTGCTTGCGGTGCAGCCCAGTGAATCCCTGCATCAAGTAAGGCCTGAATCACTTCAATATTATGCTCAGCATGGAAGAAATCAAAAATCCATTCTGCGGTAATGTCGCCAACATCAGGCGTTTTCTTGAGTTGTTCTAAATCCGCCGACATCAACGCATCTAAAGTTTGGAATTGATTGGCAAGCATCCGAGCAGTAGTTTCTCCCACTCCACGAATACCGAGCGCATAGATAAATCGGTGTAGCTCAGTTTCTTTACTTTGCTCAATCGCATCAATTAAGTTCTGTACGGATTTTTCACCCATCTTATCAATAGTGAGTAATTTTTCATGGTGCAAATGCAAACTGTAAATATCAGCCACATTATCCAGTAATTCTAGGTGTAGCAAAGACTCGACCCAACGATCGCCCAAGCCTTCGATATCCATCGCCTTACGCGCCACGAAATGGCGAATCGCTTCAATACGCTGCGCCGCACAGTACAAACCACCCGAGCAACGTGCCAATGCCTCACCTTCAGGCATCACCACAGGCGACTCACATACTGGACATTGACTCGGTAATTCAACCACTTGCGCTGTATCAGGACGGAATTCTTGCCAGACTTTTTCCACTTTAGGAATCACGTCGCCAGTCCGATACACGCTGACCGTATCACCGACTCGCACATCAAGACGATGAATCTCGCCAATATTGTGTAGCGTAACATTGGATACCGTCACACCACCGACGAAGACAGGTTTTAGACGTGCCACAGGTGTCAGCGTACCTGTACGCCCGACTTGCCACTCGATATTATCAACCGTCGTCAGCGCAGCTTGTGCAGGGAATTTATACGCCGTCGCCCAACGTGGCTCACGACTCAAGAATCCAAGTTGTTTTTGTTGTTGTAGGCTATCGACTTTGATCACCATACCGTCAATCTCAACGGAGAGATTTGGACGCTCTTGCATAATTTCTTGATAGCAATTTTCTACATCTTCGATGCTATCCACGAGCCATTGTCGCTCGGCGATTTCAAAACCTAATGTTTTTAACCAATGCAAACTGGCACTCATCGAATCCAAATCATGATGCGGTTCGCACTGCGCTATACCGTACGCATAAAATGCAAGTGGTCGGCTTGCAGCAATTTTCGGATCAAGTTGGCGTAGACTTCCTGCGGCGGCATTACGTGGATTGGCAAAGGTTTTTTCACCTTTTTGTTCTGCTTCACGATTGAGCTTTTCAAAGCCTGATTTAGGAATTAAGACCTCGCCACGCACTTCTAATAATTCAGGAAGCTCATCTTTGCTATGAGTCAACTGCAATGGAATGTTACGAACAGTTCGCACGTTTTGACTAATGTCCTCACCTGTTTCACCATCGCCACGGGTCACGCCTTGCACCAGCTGACCATTTTTGTACCACAGTGAAATCGCCAAACCATCGAGTTTCAGTTCAACATCATATTGTACTTTTTGATTGGGCAAACGATCTTGAATACGTTGATCAAATGATTTGAGCTCATCAAAATTAAAGACATTACCTAGCGACAACATCGGCACTGCATGTTTGATGGATTGGAATTTTTTTAAGGCTTCACCGCCGACTTTCTGCGTTGGCGAATCATTTTGGATGGATTCAGGATATTGTTGTTCTAAGGCTTTGAGTTGATGAAACAGTTGATCGTATTCCGCATCGCTAATGCTCGGCTGATCCATCACATAATAGGCATGATTATGTTTGGCTAAAATCTGAATCAACTGACGCATCTGTAAGGCAATTTCTTGATCACTGCTATTTTGAGCTGAGCTGTTTTGATCTGAGCGCATCAACACGGTCTTCCTAATGTTATGAAATTTATGAAACGATTCCCCAATATTTAAGCATAATCAATGGTTCTGGCATAGCGACTTCGAGCGAGATATTCGGTTTTTCAGCACGTTAGCGCATGTTGTATTCATATTACAAAAGGTACGTAAACTTGCACTAGCACTGTGCAGGCGATAAGGTTATTGTGTAGGTCTTGATCTGCAAGATGTAATAAATTTCATAGATCAAGTCAAATTTTAATGATTGAATTTGTTGTATTTATTCTAGCTTGGTGAACAACCAATCGGCATAGCATCAGCAAATCTTAGGAGTATGATAATGGCGAAGAAAGTCAGTAAAAAAGTCGCAGTAAAGCAAAAATTGAAATCAGTAAAGCGTGAAATCAAGCAACGCTTGAACAAAATTGACAAGCAAGAAGGTAAAGTCAAAAAGCTGAAAAAGAAACTGAAAAAAATGAAGTAATCATCAACTGATTCATTTTTTAAATTTCACAAAAAAGCTGAACCATCGAGTTCAGCTTTTTTATTGCTCAAATTTATTACTCAAGCCATCGTTAACGAATATTCAAACTATTGAGGATATTTTGAATATCATTATTGGCTTCAGATTGACTGCTCGATTGACCTTGAGGTGTCAGTGAATCAATAATTTGTGGCAATACCGTCGCAATCGCAGCATAGACATTCTGCTTTGACTCGTTAGTTTGATTGGCAACTTGCTCTACATCCTGATCATCAAATAGTTGTTCGACATGCTGTTCTTCAACATTTTGATTTTGTGCCGTATTTGGATCTACCCAAGATTGGGCTTGTCCGCCCAACCCCGATTTAGTCAGTTTATCCAAAGCACCTTGTAGACCACCTTGCTTTTGAATCCACGCCAGAACGATCGGCAATACCGCAACCAACAGCGCACTTTTACCACCACCAAAGCTCGAACCACTGCCTTGATTTTGGTTTCCACCACCATTGAGCTGTCCAAGTACCGAGCCCAAAATACTGCCTAAGCCACCAGAAGACTGCCCTTGTTGGCTATTTCCACCATTGAGTTGACCCAGTACAGAGCCCAAGATGCCACCTAAGCCACCTGCATCGTTACTTTGTTGGCTGTTTTGTTGTGAATTTTGCTGATTGCTATTGTTTTGACCGCCCAATGCTTGTTTGGCAATCGCTTCGACTAAACTCGCTAAATTTGTCATGTCTGTCCCTTATTTTTGCATATCCGAAAAGGTATTTACGATGTTTGGCATTTATTGAAGATCAAATTTTAAAAATGTGATCAGCAACACAATATTACAGAGTAAAACATTCCTTTGTCTGTAAGCCCAATGTATATATCTACACAAAATCATGGAGAAAACAAGTATAAAATCCGCAAAGATTGAACAACTTAACAATGCTGTTCAGCTAAAACGGATTGAGTTTAGCGACCACCAGGTAACTGCGAAAAATAACTTTTCAGCGTTTCAATACAACGGATCACTTTGACAGGCTGTTGTTCACGCTTCAGAGTGACTGCATATAAGGTATATTCTGGCAATTTCCAATCAGGGAGCACTTCGACAAAATTACCATGCTTCAGATCTTTTTGCGCATCCAGATGTAAAATACGTCCAATACCGTGCCCTTCCATGCACAGTGTTTTCATGACAAACACATTATTGGTGCGGATTTTAACAGGCATTTCCAGCTCAACTGTTTCATTGGTGCTGTCATTGTGAAATTTTAATTTTGAGAATTTTTTCATTAAATCAACAGGAAGCAGTTGATGATTTAGCAAATCATGCGGATGTTCGATATTGCCACGTTGACTAATATAGCTTGGTGAAGCAATCAAGACCTGTTGCACGCGCGCCATTGGATAGACTTCAAAATCATCATCACTAATATGCTGACTCATTCGCACCGCAACATCGATACGCTCATCAATCAGATTCAGATATTGCTCTGACGCCATGATGTTCACTTTCAAAGTTTCATGCGCCATCATCCAACGAGAAAGTGCAGGAACGATGTGCAAAGACGCCAGCTCTGGCGAAGTCGCTAAGCGAAGTTCCCCAATTAAATCATCTTGAAGCTCGCTGATGCGAATTTTGCCTCGCTCAGCGGCAGCCATCATTTCCTGACAGCTTTGGAAAAAAGCCTGACCAGCTTCAGTCATGCTGATTTTTCGTGTTGAACGATGCAAAAGGGTCACATTCAGCTCGATTTCTAGCGAACGAATTTGTTGACTCACAGCACTGGTGGTGATGCCCAAATCTTTGGCAGCACCACTAAATGATCCACGCTCTACTACGCAAGCAAAGACCCCCATCGCACGAAGATTTTCCAACACGGTTGATTTCTCAAATGACTTAAAAATTTGATACTAAACGAAATTCTACCGAATGAAAACAGCTTGAGCTCAACTAATTGGCAAAATTGAAACGGGATCAATCGGCTTGCCATCGAGACGAATTTGGAACTCGAGCATGGTTTTATTGGTTCCTGTGCTGCCCATCTCAGCAATTTTTTGACCTGCTGTCACTTTATCGCCGTTTTTGACGAGTAGTTTGCTATTGTGTGCGTAAGCCGTAATGTAACCATTTGTATGTCGAACTAAGACTAATTGACCATATTCTTTAAGTCCATCATCAGCATAGACCACTTCACCAGCCGCTGCGGCATAGATTGGATCACCCGCATTACCCGCAAAACGAATGCCTTTTTTATTTTGACTGAGGTCATAACGATCAATCACACGCCCATTACTTGGCATCACCCAATTTAAACCTTGGGTCGATGTGCCAATCGGGGTTGGGTTGACTGTAGGCGTCGGCGTCGTGCCTAAACCAACCGAAGGCTGTGCATTTGGCATATTCGGCTGAACGACATTGACTTGATTCGGCACTTGTGCGGATTGCGCCTGTGCTAGGACACTTTCACGTTGAATGCTACCCTGTTCTTGGATCGGCTGTGTTTTGACCAGTCGAGAATCATTGCTGCTATTGCCACGTAGTCGAAGCGACTGATTGACATAGATTTTATCCATGACCTGAATATTATTTAAGCTAGCAACATTGCGATAATCTAAGCCATATTTCATGGCAATTTTGCTCAGACTATCACCTGGTTTGACCGTATAAAATTCAGGCACATAAAATACACGGGAGCTTTGCTGACTGGTGATTGGCTTGGACGCACAGCCCACCAAAAGTACACTAGATAATACGCCAAGTGTCATGGCAGTTCGAATAGCACGGTATTCCATGGATAAAATTTCCTACATCCTCAACATGACAGCGCAAAGCGATGTCGGTTTTAAAGCAAATTAAATTCAAATACGCTCAATGAATGCCAATCAGCATAACAAAAGCATGGCAAAAAATAGCAAGCGGCATGCCGATTGTCACAAAGCAATAACATATTTGCTTACAAATGCTGTTTTTTTACCCAGCCTTTGTTGCAAAAGCGTTGTGCGTATACCGACCAAAACCGTCTAGTCTTGTGATGCCGTGGTCTCATTGCCACGTAGCCACTCAGACATTTCATCCAAAACCGCATAATTGGTCGAATCCATTTGGATCGGTGTGATACTAATATAGCCATGCGTGATCGCATAAAAATCTGACTGCACCCCTGCCGCATTTTGGCTCGGTTCAACGATGGCTTCACCTGACAAACCAATCCAATACACTTGGCGACCACGTGGATCAACATGGCTGGTGATCGGCTTGGACTGCGAACGACGCCCAAGATGGGTGATTTGCACCCCAGCATAATCGTCCACATCAGGAATATTGATATTTAAAATATGCCGTGGTGGCAGGCTCGGTAAGCCGTTGGCAATAAAATCTTTGACCCAATTTGCAGCTTTGGCATAATCATCAGGATGTTCATAGCTACGCACATTTGGCCCTGCAAAGGATACTGCGATCGCAGGTTGTTTCATCAAGCGCCCTTCAAACGCTGCGCCCACAGTGCCTGAATACAACACATCATCACCAAGGTTTGGTCCACTATTGATACCAGACACCACCAAATCGAACTGCTGACCGTCACTGTGCTCGGATTGAATATGTTCAAGCAAGCCATTCATGGATAAATAGACGCAATCTGCTGGTGTGCCATTTACCGCCCAAACCTGCGGGGAAATTTCGACAGCCCGCAGTGGACGATCCAAAGTGAGCGCTGAAGAAAAGCCACTACGCTCACTTTCAGGCGCAACCACAGTCACATTGGCAATCTCAGTGAGGGCTTTTGCCAAAGCCTGAATGCCAGGTGCAAACACACCATCATCGTTAGAAATTAAAATATTCACAAAAACACTCTATAAAAAAGTCTACAAAAATCATCTAGTCACAGTTTAGAACTGTGGCTATTGTAAGACAAATTTTTTGAAACGTGATGAATTGAAGGTTATTTTATAATGCAAAATTTGATGAAGACTGCTCTTAAAAGTACTGTAATTGCACTGATGTTCTCTGGATTAAGCGCTACAGCGATGGCTCAAAGCACTGCACCAGCACAAGATAAAGACAATATCGAAATCACCCCAGCGATTCAGACCACCAAAGAAGAAATCGCTGTGGTACAAGTGCTCTCTGAAATCTGCCCAGACATTATTGGTAAAAATGCCAATTTTGATCAAGGCTATAAACGTGTCTTGACCGATCTTTTACCAGGTATTTCTGATCCCGTCCTTGCGGTACAAGCCTTAAGCGAAGAAAGTGACTACCAACCTGTACTCAAGCAAGCACGCCAAGATGCTGCCAAAGCCAGCCGTGAAGAAAACCGTGCTGTCTGCCTCGATGTCATTAACTGGGGCAAAAAATCATCATAATTGATGCGATCAATCATAAAGCACGCTGTGGTTCACATTTATCGCTGTTGACTTAACAAAATATTTTTGAAAAAGCGCTTAAATCGTTTGGTTTAAGCGCTTTGCTATTTTAGAATGCTATTTTTAGATTTTGTTAAAATTCGGACTGGATAAATCGCATGGCTCGCCGTTTTGCTTCAACAATGACCTACACAAAAACTTTTGCCACAACAACGCTACTGCTGAGTACCACTTTTCAATTTAGCTATGCCGCAACAGTGATCGCCTCGCCACCAGAATTAGACAACAAGTCTTATGTGATCATGGATTATGACTCTGGCAAAATTCTCGCTGCAAAAAATGAAAATGAGCATCTTGCACCTGCATCAATGACCAAGATGATGACCAGTTACATCATCGAGCAAAAACTACTCAAAGGCGAACTCACCGAAGACGAAAAAGTCCGTATGAATGAGTCTGCGTGGTGCCGTGGTAGTAGTAGCGAATCATGTATGTATGTGCCGCTCAACGGTACGGCAACAGCTTTAGAAATGTTACGTGGCATTATCATTCAGTCTGGTAATGATGCCTCTAAAGCCATGGCGGAACATATCGCAGGCAATGAGGGCACCTTTGCCCACATGATGAACCAAGAAGCCAAGCGTATTGGCATGAGCAATACCAATTTTGTCAATTCAACAGGTATGCCAGCCGAAGGACATTACTCTAGTGCGCTGGATATGGCGAATCTGGCAAAACACATTATCCATGACAGCTCAAAATATTATCCGATTTATTCAGAAAAAGAGTTTACCTTTAATGGTATCAAACAAGGTAACCGTAATGCTTTGCTCTACACTGATCCAAGTGTAGATGGTCTAAAAACAGGTCATACCAATGAAGCAGGCTTTTGCTTAACTACATCAAGTAAACGTGGTCCAATGCGTTTGATCACCGTGATCATGGGCGCACCAACCATGCAAGCACGTGCATCTCAAACCCGTGAATTGCTCAACTGGGGTTTTGGCAACTTTGAAACCACTACCATTCGTCCAGCAAAACAAGCCTTAGCGACCAGCCCAGTGTGGTTTGGTACAGAAGATCAAGTGCAATTGGGCATTGTTGATGCGCTCGCTGCAACCATGCCTAAAGGTCAAGCAGATAAAATCGAGACCAAACTCCAAGTCAATCCTGAGCTTCGTGCACCGCTCAAACAAGGTCAAGTGGTTGGTAAAATTACTGCAATTTCCAATGGTAAAGTGGTTGCTGAACAGCCTTTGGTAGTACTCAAAGCAGTTGAAGAAGCTGGTTTCTTTGCCCGTATGATTGATCATATCAAGTTGTTCTTTAGCAGTTTCTTCTAAATTATTGTTCAAACTAAAAAAGGTTCTCAATTCGAGAACCTTTTTTTAACTCAAAATTTAAAACAGAATTATCCCAAGAAGTCTTCAATCAGTGGTACCAAACGATCAAGCACTTGATCTGCCTCTGCTTGGGTCAGATTGAGTGGTGGCAACAAACGCACCACATTACCCGCCGTGACATTAATGATAAGTTGTTTTTCATCTCGGGCACGAGCGACCAATTCTGCGCAATCTTTTGGCAACTCAATCCCAATCATCATGCCAAAACCACGCACATTGACATCATGTACAGAGAGTCGGCGGTTAAACTCATCTGCAAGATATTGACCAATTTTTGCAGCATTTAGAATCGCTGCTTCATCAACCAAACAGTCAATCACTGTACAGACCACTCGGCTACCCAACGCTGTCCCGCCATAGGTCGAACCGTGATTGCCCGCAGCAAGTACACCGACCGCTTTAGCGCTAGTGAGCACTGCACCAATCGGAAAACCATTGCCCAAACCTTTCGCAGTGGTCACCACATCAGGTCGGATATTGGTATGTTGATAGGCAAAATATTTGCCAGTCCGTCCATTACCCGTTTGCACTTCATCCAGCATCAGCAACCAGTCATGTTGATCGCAGAGATCACGTAATTGTTGCAGATATTGAAAGCCCTGCGGTGCGGTATTGACACCACCCTCGCCTTGGATTGGCTCGACAAAAATTGCCACAATATCAGGATGGGTCAATGCCAATTTTTCGATGGCATCAATGTCGCCATAAGGCACACGCAAGAAACTATCGACTAACGGCGCAAAACCTTCCTGTACTTTGGCATTGCCTGTTGCAGAAAGTGTCGCCAAGGTGCGTCCATGAAATGACTTTTCAGCAACAATAATTTTGCCATTCAAAATATCTTTGTCATTACCATATTTGCGGGCAATTTTAATCGCCCCTTCATTGGCTTCTGCACCACTATTGGCAAAAAACACCTCATCCATGCCTGAAATTTCAGCCAGCTTTTGCGCCGCCGCAGTTTGCCAAGGAATTTCATACAAATTACTGGTATGAATCAATGTTTGTGCTTGATCGGCAATCGCTGCGGCAATCACAGGATGTGCATGCCCTAAACCACACACCGCAATCCCTGACAATGCATCTAAATATTCCGTACCATCTTCTGTATACAGATAAGCACCTCGCCCTCGGACAAACGCAATCGGCTGACGTGCATAAGTTTGCATCAGATGTGAGGGTTGATTGGTCTGAACGGGCGCCTTGCTATACTGTGTCATGATTTATCTCTATATAAAATCAATATTAAAAATCAATATTAGAAACCATTATTTAGATCGTTATTTAAGATCAATAATGTCTTAGAAAAAATTCCCTTGAAAAAATAATTTCTAAACCCATCAAATGTATAACGAAATCCACACTCGTCCAAGCCTTTTTCAGTAGCAACTACTAAAAAATGTGAATTAACGCTGTGTAAACAAGTACTTTTGGCTATAATAGACCGATTGAAACAGAGGAAATGAAAATGACTGAACAAGCTCGTGATACCGAAGCCTTGATCCGTGATCAAATCGCCAAACATGCGGTATTACTGTACATGAAAGGGACACCACAGTTTCCACAGTGTGGTTTTTCTGCCCGTGCAGTAGAAATCTTGAGCCAAATTGGTCGCCCTTTTGCCTATGTTAATATTCTTGAAAATCAAGATATTCGCGCAACTTTGCCTGCGATTGCCAACTGGCCAACTTTCCCACAGCTGTGGGTCAACAAAGAATTGATCGGGGGTAGCGACATCATGATGGAAATGTTCCAAAATGGCGAATTACGCACTTTGGTGGAAGAACACAGCCCTGCACCTGAAGAAAACTAAACCCGTTCAATTTTGCTTTACGCAAAAACTGAATCGAAACCTTTAATGGTAGATACTGTTAAAGGTTTTTTTATGGCTGAAGATTGCTTCAGTCAGTATAAATTCACAAAGTTATTCTTGCCTAAGCTGTGAATTCTTTTATAGTCAAAACAGATTAAAACGATGAATTTTAACTCAGTTGAGTTTCAAAGCAGATAAATTTTAAGCCATTAAGTTTTACAAAGGATTGAATCATGAATATTTTACTGCTCGGTGCGACAGGTGTGGTCGGTCAACAAGTGTTGAGCCTTGCCCTTCATCATCCTCGCATTACCAAAGTCTACACCCCAGTGCGCAGACTGATGCCGATGGAGCACGACAAATTACAGCAGTTTCAGCTTGATTTTGCTCATATCGATGCACAACTACCAAGCAAACTCAATCTCAATGACATTGATGCGGTGATTTGTGCGCTTGGCACCACTATGAAACAAGCAGGTTCCAAGAATGCTTTTCGCAAAGTCGATTATGATTTCCTTTTAACCTTTGCAAAAATCGCCAAGGAAAACCATATTTCCACCTATGTGCTGAATTCGGCGATGGGTGCTGATGCGAATTCCCGTATTTTTTACAATCAAGTCAAAGGTGAGCTGGAAAATGCCTTGCAACAGCTACACTTTCCATCGTTGACTTTGGTTCGTCCAGGCTTGATCGATGGCAATCGTGACGAATTTCGTCTCGGCGAAAAAATCATGTTAAAAATCATGCGTCCGATCAATGGCTTTTTACCCAAATCGTGGCGACTGAGTCCTGCGCAAAATATTGCCAAAGTGCTATTACAATCGGCATTAGAACAAAAGTTAGGGGTACACATTATTTCTGCTGATCAACTGGCAGAATAATTTAATCATCAAGGGCAGCGCATCGTGACTGCCCTGATTATTTTTGAATGTTTTGGATGATTAAATTTTGAGATAATCCAACACCCGATTGGTGCTTTCGCCAAACCATTCTTGACGTTGTTCTTGGTCAATATCGCTCATTTCTGCTAAACACAAGGCATCGTGATCAGGCGATATGTTTGTAATAATCGGCTGAATTTTAGAAAAGTAATCTTCAATGAGCTGATCGACTTTACCCGCTTCCACTTCTTCGAGTAAATAAAACACCATAAAGAGCGCCCAGTCATAGGCAAGGTTTGGCTTGCTTTGATGAACCAGCTCAATAATTTTGACGGCGACAGCCAATGCCTTGTCATAGACCACGGTTTCGTCATGTAGAGTGTAATACGGCGTGCCAAACTCGACATAAATCAAGTCTGAATCTCGATCCCACACCGCAATGATGTCATTATCTTGATCTTCAACGTCGATGTCGGCGTTGATGTCATGCTCTACATCACTTTGTACTTGCTGATCCTCAGGATATTCATTGAGGTATTCGAATCTTTTACTTTTTAAGTCTTGGTAATAGTCAGGATATTTCTTTGCCAGAGGGAAATCATCGATGCGATAGGTCTGCATATAGTCATTTTCTAGCAGAATATCCATCAGGCGAAAATGGGTATAACTGGTATCGAAATATGCCTGTAAACGATAGCAATTGGCGAACAGTTGGCGCTTTTCTGCCGCAGGAATATCCGAACTGTGCAATGTTCGAATGGTGATTTCGATCAAGTCTTCAATTTCATGCATCGACATTGTTATGACTCCTGATGATTAAACTTTCATATCTTTAGTGTCTTTCATATCTTTAAGGTGTGTCTGTGTTCTTAGCTGTGTTTTTTGATGTATTTTTAGCCGTCGTTTGATAATCTGTCGCATACGGCGATTTCCACCATTCATGCTGTGGCAAAGCCTGAATTGAAAACACTTCGCCAATCATCGGTGTGGTTAAGGTCACAGAGGTCTTGGCAATGGCTTTTTGCACACGTTCGATCGGATCACGCCACTGATGTAAGGACAAATCGAACTTACCCCAATGGATCGGCAACATCGCTTTGGCATTCAGATCTACGGCGGCTTGTACGGACTGTTCTGGGAACATGTGAATCTGCGCCCAGTCTTGGTTATAAGCACCATCTTCAACCAGCGCAATATCAAACGGTCCAAACTGCTGACCGATCTTGGCAAACTCAGGCGAATACCCACCATCGCCACTAAAATACAGCGACAAATTCGGAGACTTCACCACCCATGAGCCCCACAGGGTGGTATTACGCTCGAAGGTTCGTCCACTAAAATGACGAGATGGCGTGAAGATCAAGCGAATATTTTTCAGTTGAACCTCATCGTACCAATCCATTTCAGTGATTTTCTCGTTGGGCACATCCCAGCGTTGTAAGTGCGCTTTTACCCCAAGTGGCACATAGAAATGTCCAACTTTATCATTGAGGTCTTGAATGGCGTGATGATCCAGATGGTCATAATGATCGTGAGAAATAATCACGGCATCGATCTTTGGCATATCATCGATCGTCGGTGTGTTGGTCATTGCAAACGCTTTGCCACCCAGCGGAATCGGTGAGGCACGATTAAACACAGGGTCGGTCATGATGGTCAGATCATCACTACGAAATAATACCGAAGAATGTCCAAGCCATACCAGTTGTCCATTTTGTAAAGGCTGGTTTTTAAAATTTAAGGCGATGGTCTGCAATGCGGCGGTTGGATTTTTATTGGCTTCAGGGCTGACCAAACGATACAGCACCGATGCCATCGATGGGCTTTTATCAGATGAGGTATCCATTTTTGTTGGGATTAAATTTTTAAAGATTTCACCATTAAAATGCGTTGAATCCGCAAAACGCTTTTGACTTTGCGCATCAGGTTGACCGCCAAAAGTTGGCGCAAAGGTTAAGAATAAATAGGCGCATAATGCTAGAAGGAGCAGAATAATGACCAGCCATTTTAAAAACGCCCAAAGGTGTCGTAACATCATTTTTCTCTATATTCAAAATTTTCTAAATACACAAGGCAATACACCAAGAAATATGGGTATTGCCCTCATAATTTTCTGTAGGCACAGTGCTTTATCGTGACGTTATTTATAGCGAAATTTTCATCAATACAACATGCGAATTTCGTCACAATTTGTTTTAAGAATCATCTGCGCTATCAGAATGTGCTGTGCCAGCCTAAATCTTTGCAGCAAGCTCGGCACCTTGTCGAATGGCACGTTTCGCATCCAGCTCACCCGCCTCCTTTGCGCCACCGATCAAATACACGTCTTTGCCGACTTGCTTGAGCTCATCATACATTGCAGTAAAAGATTCTTGCCCAGCACAGACCACCACGTGATCAACGGGGAGTAGTTTCGCTTCATCATTGACATGGATATGCAAACCATCTGCATCAAACTTGTCATAGCGCACCCCAGAGAGCATTTTAACTTGATGATTTTTTAAACCTGTACGGTGAATCCAGCCTGTGGTTTTACCGAGATTGGCACCAACCGCACTGTTTTTGCGTTGTAATAAATACAGCTCTCGAATCGGTTCTTCGTGCTGTGCAGGCATAACACCGCCTTCATTTTGGTAGGCTTTGTCGATACCCCATTGACGATAAAACACCTCAGGGTGCATGGTGGCACTTTCACCTTCTTGCAGTAGATACTCTGCGGTATCAAAGCCGATGCCACCTGCCCCAATGATCGCAATGCGCTTACCGACATACTTTTTGTGTTTGAGTACATCCAGATAGCTGACCACTTGCTCTGCATCAGCACCTTCAAAATCGACTTGGCGTGGTGTGACGCCTGTTGCCACAACCACGGCATCAAAATCATCTTTATTCAGCTCGTCAAAGCTCACACGATGATTGAGCTTGAGTGTGATATTGTCACTCAGTTCAATTTGTCGTTTGAAATAACGTAGCGTTTCATAAAACTCTTCTTTGCCTGGAATGGTTTTGGCAATGTTAAATTGTCCACCGACCAGACTGTCTGCTTCAAACAAAGTCACCTGATGTCCACGTCTTGCGGCATACAGTGCAAAGCTACAGCCCGCTGGACCTGCACCGACCACAGCGATTTGCTTGGCTTCACTGGCTAATGGGAAAAGTAATTCTGTTTCATAAGCCGCTTCAGGATTCACTAAACAGGTGGCGATTTTATTGCTAAAAATATGATCCAAACAAGCCTGATTACAACCGATACAGCTATTAATCTCATCACTTCGCCCTTCGCTGGCTTTGTTGACAAAATCAGGATCGGCAAGCATAGGACGTGCCATCGACACCATATCGCCATGACCTTGTGCTAGAACGAATTCTGCAACTTCAGGGGTATTAATACGGTTTGAGGTAATTAACGGGACTTTTAGATGTTTTTTTAGCTTTTCTGTGACCCACGTAAAGGCAGCTCGAGGGACTTTGGTGGCGATGGTTGGAATACGTGCTTCGTGCCAGCCGATGCCTGTATTGATAATGGTGGCACCCGCCTGTTCGATGGCTTTGCCGAGCTGAATTACTTCTTCTAAAGTCGAGCCACCCTCAACCAAATCCAACATCGACAAACGATAAATAATAATAAAATGCTCGCCCACCGCTTCACGGGTTTTTTTGACGATCTCGATTGGGAAGCGCATGCGATTTTCATAGCTTCCACCCCATTCATCATCACGGTGATTGGTGCGTTCAGCGATAAATTCATTGATCAGATAACCTTCTGAGCCCATGATTTCTACGCCATCATAGCCTGCGTATTGTGCAAGTCGTGCACAATTGACAAAGTCAGCAATGGTTTGATGTACTTCGGCACTACTCAGTTGTTTCGGCTTTACGGCGTTAATCGGTGCTTGTACCGCAGATGGCGCAACGATATTTTCCTGATAGGAATAGCGCCCTGTATGCAAAATTTGTAGCGCAATTTTACCGCCAGCTTCATGCACTGCCTCAGTGATGACTTTGTGCTTATCCGCCTCTTCGGTGGTGTCTAGCTTTGCTGCATGATCAAAAGTACGTCCTGCATCATTCGGCGCAATGCCACCTGTCACAATCAACCCGACGCCGCCTTGCGCCCGCTTGGCATAAAAGCTCGCCATACGTGCATAGCCATTCGGTGCTTCTTCTAAGCCGATATGCATTGAGCCCATCAAGACTCGATTTTTTAATGTGGTGAAGCCTAAATCCAATGGCTGTAATAAATGCGGATAATGCGACATGAGTTCTCCTGTGGCTGATCAATCCGCATAGGTCGTTACACAGTGCTTTATCCGCTTCAATGATCAAGACCTTCATGATTAAGACCTTCATCATCGAAACCGATATAGCGGATAATTTAATCATCCCAACTGCTTAACATTCAGCGTATCGCATATCACCGATGCTTGGATTGAATGGCTTATATTTGTCGTTCACACGTTATAAACCAAGCCAAGTTGCGATGCAATATCAGAAACCGTGTAGTATCAGAAACTATGCAATATGTTGCAGAATAACTTACAATTTGGCGCAAAGCGATGCAAAATGTAGCCAAAGCAATCTGTCCCAACACAGCCAAATTGAATAAACAGCCGAATTGAAAAATAGACTGTTTTACTGACCCATATTACCGATGGAATGAAACCGTACGATGTCCTTAGCACATGTTCTTTTAACCAGTCTTTTAGAAAAACCAAGTACAGGCATCGAACTGGCTCGACGCTTTGATCGCTCGATGGGCTTTTTTTGGAATGCGACCCATCAGCAGATCTATCGTGAATTGAAACAGATGCAAGTGAAGGGCTGGATTCAACCGATTGCCACGGACGACACCGATTCCCGTAAAAAAACCTATCAAGTCGAAGTCGAAGGTCGAACAGAATTACAACGCTGGGTAGCGCAGCAGGATGCACCGAGCAAACTGCGGGATGAACTCATGGTTAAGTTACGTGCCGAAGCGCAACTCGGTGGTGCGAGTATCTTGCCAGAACTCAGACGTCACCTCGATTTACATCAAGCACAGTATGTGCTGTATCAGCATATCGCCGAGCGAGATCAGCATAAACAAAATTCGACTCCTGCCCGCACGACACGCATTCAGCACAAAATCCTCGAACTGGGGATCGCCTTTGAACTGGGCTGGATTGATTGGCTCAAAGAAGTCATTGCGCTATTAGAACAGGATACAGACACCATATCCGTATCCAATCACTAAAATGATTTCGCATAGATGCAAATACGAAAATGTGTGAAATGTATTTTAAAATCCAAAGAATATTGAATAAAAATTCAACATAGGAATAAGGAATGCCCTACTACACCATGCCAGATCAACAGCGTCTTTTTGTCCGAGAAATTGGTCGTGGCAGACCTGTATTGATCTTATCAGGGCTCGGGATGAGTAGCTGGCAATGGTTGCCTTTTATCGCCAGTAGTCTTGCGCATCGAAAATTCTATATTCCTGATTTTCGCGGTTTTGGTCGCTCCAAAGATTGTCAAATTCCAACTGATGCCGATTTTGCATGCGATGCCATTGCAAGCCATTGGCGTGATGTAGCGTGCTTAGTCGAACACATTTCCGCAGTCGAAAATCTTGCACACGGCATTGATCTCATCGCCTATTCAATGGGTGCAACAACGGCGATGCACGGCATGAAATATGGCAATTTTTCCCATAAAATCAAACGCTATATCCATATTGACCAAAGTCCATGCATTCGCAATCAGTCCGATTGGCAATTTGGTTTGTATGGCGATCAGCAAGCGGTTTTTTTAGATATTTTGGATCGATTACTGCATTTGCTTACGCCCTATCGACAGCTTCATCAACCTTTAAAACAATTACCATTACACATCAAACAACTGTTTTTGCCTTTGTTTGATGAATTTGTCACCTTACAGAAAGTCGGTTTGCCACAGCACAAATCACAAAAATCCTATTCCCAACGATTTACATTTTTTGAGCAAATAGCACCGTCAAATATCGCCAAAACGATGCAGCTCAAACTGCTCCCTTTTCACAGTGTGGATTATTTATTTTGGTATCTGAATAGCTACCGTCAGCACCAGCATGATTATCGTGCGGTACTTTTCTCACTCACAACGCCAGCACATTTCTTGATTGGTCAGCAATCTGTGCTCTATCCTGCCGAAGGACAAATAGACATCGCTCGCCAACTCAGCGATGCAAAGTTGCATATTTTTGAGGGCGCTGGACATGCTTTGGTCGCTCAGCAACCGATACGATTTTCTCGGTTAATGTATCAGCTTCTGTTGGACTAATTTGCTTGCTTGATTTGCCAAATCCCCACATGTTTTAACGCACTTTCGGCACAATGTTGCTGCCTTGTTTTAGTGATTAAAAAACATTCTATAAAAATAACAATCAAAGATAATTCTAAAATATCAGATAATTCAATGTCATATAACTGCAATATTACAGTCATGTTTCTGTCATACAAAATCCAGATACTTGCTCACAAGTTCGTAACCTTATGTAAATTTAATCTAAAGATTTGAGTTGCATAAGACATAACAAGGCTTACTGCTTGTCGTGCATAAAAACATCGGGTTGTGTCGGCACGACAAGTTATCCCAAAAAATCTGGAGTTTGTTTCAATGAAAAAATTACTACTTGCCACAGCTGTTGCAACGCTTAGCCTAAGTACAGTTCATGCTGCACCCACTTTGTACGGTAAATTGAATGTTACCCTTGATCAAGTTTCTAATGCAGATTTTAGCGATGATAAAGTCACTGAACTCAACTCTAACGCATCACGTATCGGCATCAAAGGTGAAGAAGCCCTAACGGATACGATCTCTGCGGTGTACTTGGCTGAATGGGGCGTATCAACGGATGGCGCTGGTTCGGACACGGATTTAAGTGCACGTAATCGCTTCTTGGGTGTGAAATTTGCCAATGTGGGTACAGTGAAAGCAGGTAAATTTGACTCATATTTCAAAACTGCTGCAGGTAGTGCACAAGACATTTTCGGTGACCACACTCGCCTTGATTTCACCGATGTTTTGGTTGGTGAAGATCGTTTAAATAACGTCATCGGTTTTGAATCTGATCCAAAAATGCTTGGTGGTGTGCAGTTCAATATCATGGCACAACAAGGCGAAGGTGATGAAGATGATGCGAGTAATTCACGTGACGGCTTCGGCGACAGTATTTCAACTTCTGTAAGCTATGAAAGTGACATTGGCTTAGCATTGGCTCTAGCTGGCAACTTTGATGTGCAATCAAAATGGGCTGGCTTAGATAGCGACAAGCTGTATACCGATGCTTACCGCTTAACAGGTTCTTATGACTTTTCTAAAATCGGCGCTGACGGTCTAGTGCTTGGTGGTTTGTTCCAACATGCTGAGCCGTCAGATGATTTGGATGGTGCAGAAAGCCTTGAAGAACAAGCATTTGGCATCACTTTAGCCTATAGCATTCCTTCAACTGCATGGACTGTAAAAGGTGAATACATCGCAGCAGAAACCTCTGCAGATGGTTGGGATGATCGTGAAATTGATCGCTATGGTCTCGGTGTGGACTATAAGCTCAATAAGCAAACTAAACTTTATGGCGTACTGGCACAAACCAAAATCAATGAAGCACTACAAGTAGCTTATGATCGTGCAGAAGACAAAGAAACTGTATTTGGTCTTGGTATGGAAGTAAAATTCTAATCTAAGCCGTCACTGTAAAACAAAAAAGCTGAACTTCATGTTCAGCTTTTTTATGCTCGGTGGAAAATATTAACTCTTGACGACTTTTTCCATCCACTGTGCTTTTTCAGCTTCAGGTAAAAAGCTCGCTTGGAATGAGTTCGATGCAAGTTGACGAATATCTTGTGATGACAAATCTAATGCGTCAGAAATTGCATAGAAGTTATCATTCATATAGCCACCAAAATAGGCTGGATCGTCTGAATTCACTGTGACATTAACGCCTTGATCGAGTAAGCGTTTGATATTGTGCTGTTGCATATCATCCACTACGCAGAGCTTGAGATTACTCAATGGGCACACGGTTAAAGGCATCTTCTCAGCGATTAAACGAGCCATCAACTGCTCATCTTCTTCACAGCGTACACCATGATCAATACGATTAACTTGAAGCAAGTCTAATGCTTCCCAAATATATTCTGGCGGCCCTTCTTCACCTGCATGCGCCACGATCAGATAGCCTTGTGTTTTGGCTTCCTTAAATACCCGCTCAAACTTACTTGGCGGATGTCCTACTTCACTTGAATCCAGTCCCACAGCGATGATTTTATCTTTGTACGGTTTTGCCTGCGCCAAAGTTTCAAATGCTGCTTCTTCGCTTAAATGACGCAAGAAACACATGATCAAATATGAACTAATGCCCAAGTTTTTCTTGGCATCTTGGCACGCTCGCTCAATCCCATTGATCACGGTTGCAAATGCCACGCCACGATCGGTATGGGTTTGCGGATCAAAGAAAATCTCGGTATGCACTACATTGTCGGCTTTGCATTTTTCAAAATAAGCATAGGTCAAATCATAGAAATCTTGCTCATGTAGTAGTACATTCGCCCCTGCATAATAGATGTCTAAGAATGATTGTAGGTTGTGAAAATCATAGGCTTTTTTGAGATCATCAACCGAAGCATATGGAATATCCACGTGATTACGCTGTGCAATTTCAAACATCAGCTCAGGTTCAAAAGTGCCTTCGATATGCACATGCAACTCTGCTTTTGGCAGAGACTGAATCAGCGCATGATGTTGACTTTGATTTTGCATCGCAAAACTCCAAAATAGTGCAAAAAGAAAAAAGTAGGAAAAAAGAAAATGGTGCAGGCTGATTATAACCTACACCATTTTGCATCGTTGAATAAAATCAGCAGTGACTTAATTCAAACCCAGCAACTAGACTTAACAACTAGACTTAGCAACCAAGATCAGCCACCAAATACTGCAAATTTGATCGCCCAGACGATGGCGATAATCCATACCATATATGGCACAGCTTTGGCTTGACCTGTCAGTAATTTGACCACTGCATAACTGATAAAACCGATGGCAATACCGTCAGCAATCGAGTAAGTAAACGGCATAAAGGTCATAGTCAAAAATGCAGGTACCGCTTCGGTAATGTCATCCCAGTCAATGCCGGTAATGCCGTGTACCATTAATACACCAACATAAAGTAGTGCAGGCGCAGTCGCATAAGCAGGTACACTTTGCGCCAGTGGAAACAAGAACAACGCCAGCAAAAATAAGATCGCCACGACCACCGCAGTCAAGCCAGTACGACCACCTGCCGCCACACCAGAAGCTGATTCAATATACGGCGTGGTTGATGATGTCCCCAATGCCGCACCGGCAATAATCGCTGATGAATCCGCCATCAAGGCACGTTTTAAACGTGGTAATTTACCATCAACCAACAGTCCTGCACGCTGTGACACACCGACCAATGTGCCTGTACTGTCAAACAAATCGACCAAGAAAAATACGAAAATTACACCGATCATCGAGGCTGTAAATAAGCCTTCAAAATCCATTTGCATCAAAGTCGGCGCAAGCGATGGAATCTCGCCAAAGACGCCTTTAAACTCATTATGTCCTGTCAAAGTAGACAAAATAGTGATCGCCAAAATACTGATAATGATCGCACCACGAATCTTGAAATGATGCATCACCACGATCAATAAAAAGCCTAATGCAGCGAACAATACAGAAGCCGAAGAGAGATCGCCCATTTTGATTAAAGTCGGCTCATTGGCAATGATGACACCTGATGATTTCAACGCAATCAGTGCCAAAAACAAGCCAATCCCGCCTGCAATCGCCAGTTTTAATGACATTGGAATGGCATTGATCATCGCTTCACGGAACTTAAATAAGCTCACGAATAGGAACACCAGACCCGATACAAACACCGCAGCGAGTGCAGTTTGCCACGGTACGCCCATGCCCATACACACGGAAAAGGTAAAATATGTGTTTAAGCCCATACCCGGTGCAAGTGCGATCGGATAGTTTGCAACCAGCCCCATCACCATACAGCCTAATGCCGCTGCCAAACAGGTTGCCACAAAGACAGCGCCTTGATCCATGCCTGTCATTGCAAGAATGCTTGGGTTGACGATGATGATATAGCACATCGCCAAAAATGTAGTAAAACCAGCCAAAACCTCAGTGCGCACACTGGTATTGAGCTGTTTGATATGGAATAGTCGATCCAGTAGACCATTACCATTGTTGGAATTCGATGCCATGGGCTTCCCCTGTAGAGCAAAATGCAATGAACGGAACAAGCAAAGCTCATACCACTCGATTGAAATCGATTTAAATTTTGCGCAAATTTAAATCAAATTTTAAAAAACAATATCTAAACTGCGCAACATTTTGAAAAGTTTGCCAGTATACGTCTGAAATGAAAAAGCCCCAAGTCATGTTGGGGACTTTTACTTGACTGTAGATTCAGCGCTTAGCTAACCGTCATGCATCATTTCGGTTCAATCGGTGTCAGTGGCGCAACCACATCGGCATTTTGCGCACGATTGCGTAAGAAATGATCCATCAGCACGATCGCCAACATCGCCTCAGCAATCGGCGTGGCACGTACACCAACGCATGGATCATGACGACCCTTGGTAATCACATCCGTCGCTTCACCATGCAAATTAATGGTTTTACCTGCGGTGGTAATACTTGCGGTTGGTTTGAGTGCAATCGCTACTCGGATCGCCTGACCACTGGAAATCCCGCCTAAAATTCCACCTGCGTGATTGGCAGAAAAACCATCAGGTGTCAGTTCATCACGTGACTGATGTCCAAACTGTCCTGCAACAGCAAAACCATCGCCAATTTCTACGCCTTTGACCGCATTGATGCTCATCATGGCGTGTGCAATATCGGCATCTAAGCGATCAAATACAGGCTCACCCCAACCGACTGGCACATTTTCAGCGAGAATTTCCAGTTTTGCACCACAGCTTGTGCCTTGTTCACGCAGTGAAGTGACCAATGCCTCAAAGCGTGGCACAGCATCAACATCACCACAGAAAAATGGATTATTTGGTACTTCATTCCAATCCAACTTTTCAGCCGTTTCCGTGCCAATCTGTGTGACATGACCACGAATCAATACGCCGAATTTTTCCGCCAAATATTTCTTGGCAATTGCGCCTGCGGCAACACGCATTGCAGTTTCACGGGCGCTTGAGCGACCGCCACCACGATAGTCACGGAAGCCATACTTTTGCGTATAGGTATAATCAGCATGACCTGGTCGGAAGGTTTCAGCGATATTGCCGTAATCTTTTGATTTTTGGTCAGTATTACGAATCAATAAGCCAATTGGTGTACCTGTGGTTTTCCCTTCAAATACCCCAGAAATGATTTCCACTTGATCAGGTTCTTTACGCTGCGTCGCAAATTTTGACGTGCCCGGTTTACGACGATCCAAATCCGCTTGCAGATCACTTTCCGTCAGTGGCAAATTTGGCGGTACACCATCGACGATCGCCATCAAGCCCACACCATGCGACTCACCGCACGTTGTCACACGGAATAATTGACCAATACTATTACCTGCCATGCGCAATTACTCCTATGTTATTCAATAGACTGTTGAAAGATTGCCTGATATTCACGACATTGTTGTGCTGTTAAGGCAAAAATGCCTGAACCACCATTTTGGAACGTCAGCCAGTGGAAGTCGATTTTATTAAAATTCTGCTTAAGCGCCCACTCGCTATTGCCCACTTCGATGATGAGTAAACCATTTTCACTGAGATAATCTGCCGCTACAGCAAGCATCTTACGCACTAAGTCCAAACCATCTTGCCCTGCTGCCAATGCTAATTCAGGCTCATGATGAAACTCCGCAGGCAAGTCCGCCATATCTTCGGCATCGACATACGGCGGATTGGACACGATCAAATCATATTGATTTTCCGCAGGGACACGATCGAACAAATCTGACTCAAGCAGTGCTACTTGATATTGCATATTATGATGTTCGACGTTAATCGCAGCGACTTCCAAAGCATCTTTGGAAATATCTGTGGCATCGACCGCCGCATCAGGATAAGCATATGCCAACGCAATGGCGATACAGCCCGAACCTGTACAGAGATCCAAAATACGCTCAGGCGTTTTTAATGCAGTCGGCTGAGTCGCAGTTGGCAGACTGTGTTGATCGGTTTGCATCTGACCATGTTCATCTAGGAAAAATGGCGCAAAACGATCGGCGATCAATTCGGCAATTGGTGAACGTGGAATCAATACACGATCATCGACATAAAACGGCTTGCCTGCAAAATAAGCAAGGTTGAGCAAATATGATGTTGGAATACGTTGATTGACACGGACTTCGAGCAAATCTAAAACCGCTTGTTTCTCAGATGGAAGCAATTTTGCATCTAAAATTTCCGCATCAGCAGACCAGTCTAAAGATAAAGTTTGCATCACTAATGCTGAGCTTTCTGCAAAAAAGTCTTCTGTGCCTTGCCCCAGATGTGCATCGTACTGACGTAAAATCGTCACGCCAAAACGGATAAAATCACGAATGGTTGATAAGTTTTCTAATGCTTCTTGTAGCACCTCACTGCTGACTTGCATTGCAGTGTCATCATTGCTTTGCTCATCAAGCATATCGTCTGAAGACTGATTTACATCATCTGGAAGGAATTGATCCACGCACTACTCCAAAAATCGAAATTTCCCAATATGGAAAAATCGCTAAAAATTTGACGATGTATTCTACTGGATTTAAGGATGTTTTGCTATTCACCGCCAAGGTCTAACCACGCCTCTACTTTCTCTTTGCGATTGAGTTGTATCGCACGTGATAGATTACTTTCATCTGGCGGAATCACTTCAACATTGATAAACCAGCGTGCTCGCTGTTCACCTACGCCAAAGCCTTGCGCTTCATCGACGGTCTTCAAGGCGTTCAGCATGGTATTGATACGCAGATCAAATTCCGTTTGCCATTCATTTTCACTGAGATCATCAATGCACGGTCTGGATAGGAACAATTGGTTGACGGCTTGAAAATGATGCTGGTAACGCTCGAATAGCGGTGAATCCGCAGCAGAAAATCGTAACATCGCTTTCATGCTTTCCACATCACAACCACACTCTGGGGCTTGTCTTTGTGCCTCTTGATCGAGAAGACGTTCGCTCCAGATGGCATGTGATGGGCACAAACCTTCGCCAGTAGTACTGAGCACAAAATAATAAAAATCTTCTGCGGGATAGTCTTGATATAAATCTTGTAATGTCAGGCGCAAAGCTGTGACCAGCGCCATTTCGATGTCTTGTATTGTATTTTCCATCAGCGTACAGTCCTTAGAATAATGAGCTTTGTGTTGAGATTTTACATCACCGTCCATTTACAAAGACTAGAATTTTCACAATACAAAAGAAATATCGGTATAGACTGAACTCGAGTTAGCCTTTGAAAAATTAAAATGCTTAAAATCACATTCTTGTCCTTGCTCGATCGCTATACAACCGATGAAGTATTGAAAAATCAATTGTGGGCAGAAATCGAAACGCATTATGCTGAACAAGGACGGCATTATCATACATTGCTACACCTCGAAGCACTGCTTACACATTTGAATGCAGTTGAAAGTAATATTGCCTGTTGGGATAGCATCCTATTTTGTCTGTATTATCACGACATGATTTATGATGTGAACAGATCAGATAATGAAGAAAAAAGTGCCGAACTTGCAACCCAGCGCATGACACAACTTAAGATTTCCAACGAAATCATTCAATTATGTAGGTCACACATTTTAGCCACAAAATCGCATCAGCGCTCAACCAATCAAGATACCAATTACTTCCTTGATGCAGATTTATCAATCTTAGGGCAAGCTTGGGACGTATACAGTCAATATACAGCGCAAATTCGCCAAGAATATGCCATCTACCCAGAAAAAATTTACAGCGCAGGACGCAAAAAAGTTGTACAGCATTTTTTAGAGATGCAGCGAATTTATAAAACGGATTATTTTTATGATCGCTTGGAAGCGCAAGCCAAATGCAATCTACAGCAAGAACTCCATTTGTTAAACACGCTGTGAAATACCGAGCGATATTAAGCCATATCAACAAGCCAAAGTGTTCTTTTTAGAAGGAAAATCGATCGTCATTAATATTTGCAAGGATGTAATGTTTTTTATACGTTTCCCGCTAGACTTTACTGTACAATAGCTTGCGTATGTTTTTCAATTTTCAGGATTTTGCTTTTATGTCAGATAAAAATGACAAGTTGGACAATCTCA
Source organism: Acinetobacter marinus (assembly GCF_900096915.1). GTDB lineage: Bacteria > Pseudomonadota > Gammaproteobacteria > Pseudomonadales > Moraxellaceae > Acinetobacter > Acinetobacter marinus. Next base: position 227,935 of record NZ_FMYK01000001.1, on the reverse strand, counting down.
AAACTTCTGCTTTTGATCGTCGTTTCTCTATTGCAAAAGCATCGTTTCTTGCAGGTACGCGCTGGGCAACTGCCAATGCCAGCAGTATGTTTTCGAATGAGCAAGATAAAGAAAAAAAACGCAAACAAGCCATGACCGAACAGGCGAATTATCTCGTCGCAGAAATCGGCAAACTCAAAGGCTCAGTGGTCAAAATCGGGCAAATGATGGCGCTGTATGGCGAGCATTTTCTCCCTGCGGAAATCACCCAAGCATTAAATACTTTAAATGATAAAACCGTTGCCCTGTCTTGGCATGCCATCCACAAACATCTACAACAAGAACTCGGCTCAAAACTTGATGATCTGACCATTGATCATGAACCGCTGGGTACGGCATCGCTTGCACAAGTACACCGTGCCGTGCGTAAGTCTGATGGTTTAGAACTCGTGTTAAAAATCCAATATCCAGGCGTTGCCGAAGCGATTGACTCGGACATGAGTTTGTTTCGTAGTATGCTTCGTCTAACACGAATGGTGCCTCAAACTCGTGAGTTTGATGAATGGTACGAAGAAGTGCGTAGCATGATGCACCGTGAGGTGGACTATCATATGGAAGCTGCGACCACACAACGCTTCCACGATCGTCTAAAAAATGATGACCGCTATGTCGTCCCAAAAATCATTGATCAATATTGTACCGATCGTATCTTATGTATGACCTTTGAACGTGGCGTACCGATTAATAGCCCTGTGATGTTGTCCTTGCCACAAGCTCGCCGTAATGCGCTCGGTGAAGCATCTCTTGAGATTGCTGTACGTGAGTTGTTTGAATGGGGCGAAATGCAGACCGATCCTAACTTTGGTAACTATCTAGTGCGTCTTGGTAATGGTCAAGAGATTAAAGATAAAATCGTGCTCCTCGACTTCGGTGCGATTCGTCAGTTTGATGAACATTTGCTGAATGTCGCACGTAATCTGATCATTGCTGGTTATCAGCATGATAAATCCGAAATGATCAAATCCATGTCGGGCTATACCTTCTTCGATTCAATCCCAGAATCCATTAAACCTGATATGGCGGAAGTGTTTTTATTGGCGACCGAAGCCTTTAGTGAGCCTGCGAATAATCCTGATATGCCTGAGGGCTTGATGGATGCAGAGCACCGCTACGACTGGAAACGCAGCCAATTGCACAATCGGGTGATTCAACGTGCCAGTAAGTCGATGGCATCACGCTACTTCTCTGTGCCGCCAAAAGAGTTTATGTTTATTAGCCGTAAGTTCATTGGTGCATATACCTTTATGACCGTCATTGATGCCAAAACCAATGTCCGTCGTATGATCACGCCATTTGTTTAATGGTGTGATGAACGGGCATTGATGACTTCGCCAAAACCTTATTGAATCTTCGCCGACCTTGCTTTATTGGCAACAAAGTATCATGAGGAAAATGGCAAATACTTTTGGCATTGGGTGGTGTTTAAACGTATTGAAGGCAAACCATATGTTTTAGATTCTGCCAGTTATTTAGCTGAAAACTTGCGCACAGATTTTGAAAATATCCATCCAAAATGGTGTATTGAAATCTTATAGCTGGGCAATTTCAAATGTCAAAAAAGTCAATTTCAATTATAAAAATAAAACCATAATTTAAAAATAATTATTAAATTTCAATACAATAAAATGTTTTATATCAACCTCATTCCAGACATTTTATCCAACTCAAATTTGTCAGCCCTGCGATAGTTTTTTTATTGATCTATGCCAATATATAGAAATGTGTAATAAATCATCTCAGGAACCATGATGAATAAAACAACAAATCAGTTGCGCAATAAAGGTGTTTTAGATAAGGCACAAAGTATTGGCTTATCTTTAATGACCAAGCTCGCCTCAAGTGATGCACTTGATCAATTGAAACTGCGAAAATTCCTTGAGCGCTCGTTTTATCATGGATCACGTACCAGTTTTAGTACGCTATCAAAAACCCAAAAATTTCTAAAACCTCACAGCAAGCAACCGCAACAACGCCTGCAATCTCAAAGTAAAAACCTATTTGATCTGAGCCTCACCGCAGAACAAAGCATGCTCCGTGAGGCAGTCCAACGCTTTGCCAGCAATGCAATTTACCCAAGTGCAATGCAAGCGGATCATCAAAGCATTTTCCCCAAAGATTTACTGGAACAAGCCGATGAGCTAGCACTGAATTTTTACGCACTTCCTGAGCAATATGGCGGTGTTGCGACCGAACAAAGTGCGGTGAGTAATGTCTTGATCGCTGAAGATTTGGCACGGGGTGACTTTAGCTTAGCGGCAGGATTACTCAGTACATTTAGTGTGATTAATGCCATTACCCGTTGGGGCAATCCTGATATTCAAAGTCAATATTTGGCGGATTTCGCTGAACAGACCGATATTCGTGCAACCATTGCCAGTCAAGAAAATACGCCTGCATTTAACCCTTTTGAACTCACCACACAAGCGGAAGCCTTAGATCAAGATTTCCAAATCAGTGGTGAAAAGACCATGGTGGTCATGGGTGAATATGCCGATATTTTACTGGTCAATGCCATGTATCAAGGCAAACCTGAGCTGTTTATCGTGGAACGTGATGACAGCATCAGTATGCGCCCAAGTCCTGCGATGGGACTGCGTGCAGCAGAAACTGTGACTTTGCGTTTTCATCAAACCCCCGCTCGTCGTCTAAGCGCTGAGGATTTTGATTATCAAGCATTCTTAGACTTTGGACATCTGATGTGGTGTGCCATGGCGGTTGGCACCTGTGAAGCGGTCAAAGCCTACTGTATCCAATATGCCAATGAACGTACTGCGTTTGGTGAGCCGATTTCTCATCGTCAAAGTGTGGCATTTATGATTGCCGATATGGCAATTGAGATTGATGCAATGCGCATGTTGGTTTGGAATGCTGCAAGTCTTGCCGAAGCAGGCAAAGACTTCCATCGTGAAACTTATCTCGCTCGCCTACTTTGCGCTGAAAAATCCATGAAAATTGGTACGGATGGTGTACAAATCTTAGGTGGTCACGGCTTTACCAAAGAGCATCCTGTCGAGCGTTGGTATCGTGATTTAAGGGCGACGGCAATTATGCAGTCTGGGCTACATGCTTAATTTCAACTGAATAATGAAAATGATTAAGGAATAAAAGACCATGAATTTACAAAATCCAAAAAAATTCCGCATGCTCGTCACCCAAGCGCATGAAGTAGCAGTCAACGTACTGCGCCCAATTTCACGCAAATATGACAAGGCTGAGCACGCCTATCCAAAAGAACTCGACATGCTTGCATCCTTAGTTGATGGTATGAATGAAGGTGGCGAAGGCATGAATGCGGGTGCAGCTGGCGCAGGCAAGCGTGGCGAAAATCAAAAAGCGACGCATAAGGATCTTGGCAATCGCAATGGGACGAATATGTCGACTGCGCTCAGCATCATCGAAATGTGCTATGGCGATACAGGTCTGTTACTGTCTATGCCACGTCAAGGCTTAGGCAACTCGGCAATCGCTGCGGTTGCCAATGATGAACAACTGGAACGCTTTAAAAATACATGGGCGGCAATGGCGATCACAGAGCCAAGCTGTGGCTCGGACTCAGCATCGATCCGTACCACTGCAAGCAAAGACGGCGATCATTACATCTTGAATGGTGAAAAAATCTTTGTTACTTCAGGCGACCGTGCCGATAGTGTCGTAGTTTGGGCAACCCTAGATCGTAAAGTCGGTCGTGCTGCGATTAAATCTTTTGTCGTGGAAAAAGGCACAGCAGGCATGCGTGTTGAACGCTTGGAACACAAACTGGGCATTAAGGCCTCTGATACAGCGACCATTATTTTCGACAATTGTCGTGTGCCGGCAAAGAATCTGTTGGGTAATGCAGAAGTCGATGTCTCCAAAGGCTTTGCTGGTGTCATGGAAACCTTTGACAACACACGTCCACTGGTGGCTGCAATGGCTGTGGGTTGTGCCAAAGCATCATTGGAACGCATTAAGCAAATCTTTAAAAATCAACTCGATGACAGCTACAGCACGCCCTATTTGCAAACTTCAAACTTGGCAGCACAAATCTATCGAATGGAAGCCGAATGGGAGTCTGCTCGCCTGCTGACGCTCAAAGCGACTTGGATGGCAGATAATAAAATGCCAAACTCCAAAGAAGCGTCCATTGCCAAAGCCAAAGCAGGACGTGTTGGTAATGAGATTACTTTGAAGTGTGTCGAACTTGCTGCAAGTCTGGGCTATGGTGAAGATGAGTTGTTAGAAAAATGGGCACGGGACTCGAAGATTCTTGATATTTTCGAGGGGACTCAGCAGATTCAGCAACTGATCATTGCCCGCCGTGAATTGGGTAAATCATCGAGTGAATTGAAGTAAATCCATTCCACGCCTTACACACATTAAAAGCATATCCGATGGCGCATTGTCGAATGCGTCATTTTTAACGATTATAATATTTACTTAAAAAAACAATACGCCATCATTTCAACCATTTACAAATATTTTGTGATTGCTTTAATTATAAATCATGAAGGCACTGTATGTTTTCTCAGCATAAGCAACGTGATTACATTGATTATCGAGTTGATTTTTGATTGCTGTCTGCGTTGTATCATGTGTTGATGAAAGCATGTGATTTTTTAATATTTGCCAGCCTTAAAACGTTTGGTTGCCATGCAAGCACACGCTTTAGAAAAATAAATTGGCAAAGCAGTTGCCCCTTTTCTCAAACACTGAATCTTTCATCAGCTTGACCCAAAGATTTCAATACAGCTCGACCTGATGATTGGTTCCTTTTGGAGGCGTTTGTATGGTTTTTATCTTGAATATTCTGATGCTGCTCTTTGTCCTTTGGGCGGTATTCTTTTGGCAACTCTCCCGTTCTGTTGGCGCATTGATGGTAATCGGCGCCAGTATTCTGCTGGCATTTTGGACACCGTGGTCGCTCCTGCTTGGCTTGCCATTGATTATCGCCAGCATCATTGTGGTGATTGATCCACTGCGTATGTCGCTGATCACCAAACCTGCCTATAAAACCCTAGCCGATGCCATGCCGTCGATGAGTGTCACCGAGCGTGAAGCACTAGATGCAGGTACCAGTTGGTGGGAAAAAGAATTGTTTATGGGTGCGCCGAATTGGGAAACTTTTGAACAATACCCATTTCCGCAGCTCAGTACCGAAGAACAATCATTTATTGATCATGAAGTCGAAGAATTGTGTAACATGCTGGATGAATGGGAGATTCACCATCATCACAAAGATTTACCCCCAGAAGCATGGCAATTCATCAAAGATAAAGGCTTCCTCGGCTTAATTATCCCCAAAGAATATGGTGGTAAAGAGTTTACGCCATTTGCGCAAAGTCGCATCATGAGTAAGATTTCAACTCGCTCACTCACCGCTGCGGTGAGCTGCATGGTGCCAAACTCTTTGGGACCGGGTGAGTTATTACTACATTATGGGACGCAAGCGCAGAAAGATCGTTATCTCCCCGGTCTAGCCAATGGTACTGAGATTCCATGCTTTGGTTTGACCAGTCCAGAAGCAGGCTCGGATGCAGGCGCAATTCCTGATACAGGTGTGGTCTGCATGGGCGAGTTTGAAGGTCAGCAAGTGCTTGGTCTAAAAATGAATTTCTCTAAACGCTGGATTACCCTTGCACCGATCGCAACTGTGATCGGCGTGGCATTTAAGCTCTATGATCCAGAAGGCTTGCTTGGCGATAGCAACAAGCAAGACTACGGCATTACTTGTGCTTTGATTCCATCATCGCACGAAGGTGTTGAAGTTGGGCCACGACATAATCCAGGTTCACCATTTATGAATGGTACAGTCGAAGCCAAAGATGTGTTTGTGCCACTCGACTATATCATCGGTGGTGTGGAAAATGCGGGCAAAGGCTGGCGCATGCTGATGGAATGCTTAAGCGTGGGTCGTGGTATTTCTCTGCCTGCCCTGTCTACTGGCGCAGGTGAAATGATGTACCTGAATGTCGGTGCATTTGCCAAGATTCGTGAGCAATTCAAGCTCTCAGTGGGTCATTTTGAAGGGGTTCAAGAAGCCACTTCGGATATTGCTAGCGATGCCTATATGCTCGAAGCGTTTCGCTATATGGTGACCTGTGGTCTAAATCAAGGTGGTAAGCCTGCCATGATGACTGCGATTGCCAAATACTATGCCACTGAAACCATGCGTAAAAGTGTCAATCATGGCATGGACGTGGTCGGAGGACGAGCGATTCAGCTTGGACCACGTAATTTTATCGGTTTGGCATATCAAGCGATTCCCGTATCGATCACCGTGGAAGGTGCAAATATCTTGAGCCGTTCATTGATGATCTTTGGTCAGGGTTCGATGCGTAGCCATCCGTATCTTTTCGATGAGCTACAACTACTGCAAGCGGAAAATCCTGATACCGCACTGCCTGAGTTTGACAAGATTTTGTATCGTCATTTGGGCTATACCTTCAACCGTGTAGCACGTTCATTTGCCTATGCGTTTACGGGTGGTAGCCATGATACCCCGACCACTGCGGACGATTTTACCGAAGGCTATTATCAGTCGATCAACCGCTTGAGTGCCAATTTCGCATTCACTGCTGATATGTGTTTAGGTCTACTCGCAGGTGATATTAAGCGCAAGGAAATGCTGTCTGGTCGCTTGGCGGATATGATTTCGCATCTGTTTATTGCGACGTCGATCTTGAAGTTTTATGAAAATGGTCAACGTACCGAAGCCGATCAACTGCATGCACAATTGACTTTGGACAAGAGCTTGTATCAAGTGCAAGAGGCATTTTATGGATTGATTGACAATTTCCCAATGCGTTTGCCTGCATTCGTATTGAAAATGATTTGTATGCCATTTGGTCGCCCATTTGCCAAGCCAAGTGATCAGCTCAAAGGCAAACTTGGTGAAATGATCATGACTGATAACAGCTTCCGTGATCTGCTGAAACAACATGTGCACTACAGCCTCGATCCTGAAGATGTCAATGGTCGTATGGAAAGCACATTCCAAATGTTGCTCGCAGTCGAGCCGTTATGGCAGAAGTTCAAACGTGCTGAAAGTAAAGGTCAGTTCCAAGGTTTGACATTCCAAGAGCACTTAGATGACGCCGTGACGCAAAACTTTGTCACTGCCGAAGAGGCAACGCAAATCGCGAAGTACAACGTACAGCGTTTTGACAGTATGCTGACCGATATTTTTGATATGCAGATTAACCAAACATTACCGTTAGATAATCCATATCTGGAAAAATCGCAGTAAACTATCTGAACACCGAGCGTTTATTCGAAATCATTTCCAATCACCTCAAACTTCGGTTTGAGGTTTTTTATTTTTGAATATTCTCCCTAGATTCACCAGACCACAACATCACTCAAGCAAGGAATACCCGATGAGTCACACCAGCCAACTGATCATTGAGACTGATAATGCAGAAATTATTGTCAAGAAATTAGTCAACCACTGGCGCCACAAGATGGAAATCACTCAGCAAGACAATGTCTCTACCATTCCATTTAGCGAGACGGCGCATGCCACACTTGAATTTCAAGCAACGCAATTGATCGCAACATTACATACTGAGCAAGCCGAAGACTTAGATCGTCTGCAAAATGTGGTATTGGTGCATTTAAATCGCATGGCAAAGCAAGAATTTGCGGATAATTGGCAAAAAGTGACTGCCTAATCACAAATTTGACGATTATTTTTCTTCTGGGATATTGTATTCCGCTACGGAAACGGATATAAATTACTCAAGCAAGCTCAAATCGTGAATTTTTTTATTTTTATTAAACAGTTATCACGGATGCGCAATCATCCATCGCTTATCCAGCAGTCTAACATCAGCGCTAGACTGCTTTTTTTATGGCGCTGTTTACATAAACATGAACCGAGCGCCGTCTGCAATTTCTAAAAATTAACGGTCAAGATGAGCAATTTTCTGCCATTAAGTGCTCAATATCCTCAATCGATTTCACCACATCTTTAGTGAGTATCAAAGGTGCATCGTTAGTCAGCACTACATCATCTTCGATACGAATACCGATGCCACGCCATTTCTCATCGACCGTTTCATCGTCAGGCGCAATATAGAGTCCAGGCTCAACCGTGACCACCATACCTTCTTGATAAGCACGCCATTCACCATCAACTTTATACTGCCCAACATCATGCACATCCATGCCCAGCCAATGCCCTGTACCATGCATAAAGAATTGATGGTAGGCTTCTTTTTCGATCAGCTCATTCAGCTCACCTTTGAGCAAGCCAAGATCAAGCAAACCTTCTGTCAATATACGAGTCACTTGCTCATGCGGCAGTTTGTAATGATTACCAACACGTGTCGCATCAATCGCAGCCAATTGCGCTGTCAACACCACTTCATATAGCGCTTTTTGTTCACCCGAAAATTTGCCATTGACTGGGAAAGTACGGGTAATATCGCCAGCATAATATTGATATTCACAGCCCGCATCGATCAGTACTAAATCGCCTGATTTAAGCGCTTGATTATTTTCGACATAATGCAAAATACAACCATTGGCACCACCGCCGACGATGGTATTGTATGCAGGCACAGTACTATATTGTCCGAAGATGTAATTCAGCTCGGCTTCCAGCGCATATTCCATCATCTCAGGTCGGACTTTTTGCATGGCACGGGTATGCGCTTCTGCACTGATTTTCCCAGCCATTTGCATTAATGCCAGTTCATCAGCGGATTTGATCAAACGCATCTCATCGAGTAAGCCATCAAGTTGAATCAAATGTTGTGGTGCTCGATCACCTTGACGTTGTTTGAGTTGAACCGCATGACACCACTCACCAACACGTACATCGAACTTCTTAGTCTGACCAAACCGAACAAAGAGTCTGTCTTTGCCAGCAAGTAGAGAAATAATTTCATCGTCCAAGTCTTCAATGACAAAGGCTTGATCTGCACCATATTGCGCCAATGCACCCTCAACCCCTGCACGATAACCATTCCAAATTTCTAAGGCACGATTACGCTCACGGCAGAATAAGGTGTAACACAGCTCACCTTGATCATCTGTTTCCAGCACCGCTACTGCTTCAGGCTCAGCAAATCCTGTCAAATAGTAAAAACTACTGTCTGGACGGTATTTATAATCTGCATCTCGATTGCGATACATTTCCTCACGTGTAGCGATAATGGCAATGGCATTGGCACCCATCGCTTGAGCAAGTTTGGTACGACGTGAGGCAAAAACGGATTGATCGAGACTAGACATAACATACCTTTTCAATTATCAAGACACCCTCCCTTTTCAAAGGTCAGAAACAAAGTTTCGCAAGGAGGAGGATGAATTTTTCTATGACTTTACTATAGTTCAACTTGGGCGATGCGGGGTAAACATTTCCACCACATTTGACGAGGTTTTACTCTGAGAGGCTTTCAGGTGTGAGCCTTTGAGCAACGCAGTCTCTGCCACATCGACTTTTTTACGCCCTGTAGACAAGCTCACTGGAATTAAACGGACAAACTCATACAGTTCGTTATAACTCAGCTCGCCCTCTTCATCGTCATCATCTGCTTCAAATTCCACCGATGCCACATCTTGCAAATGCTCAATCCATTCGGCTTCATCACTACGAATATGACCCGATGCCAGCCCAAAACCGAGTACCACACCCGCACACCAATCCGCCAGCGCATCAACACGCTCATTCAACGTATGTTGATCATCAGGCAACATCGGCAAATAATCCAATTCATCATCATGTAAAGATGCGGCAATATCCTCGGCTTCATCGGTTAAAAGCTGTAAAGCCTCTGTAGATAATTCAGGCACTTGCAAGCTATCCAAGATCGCTTGCCACTCTTCCAATGTCGGCGCTTGGGTTACACAAACAATACCTGTCAAGATACCATGTAACTCACTCGGACTTGATAACTCTTCGATGCCGTTAAAAGCATCATTCCAGTCATTCCAACCTGTAATATCGTCTTGCATTCGTCTTTCCAATCTCTATACTGCTAATATATTAACGGGTAAATAGGCATTGTGCGATACCACTATGTTAGAACAATTACAGCATTTACGGCAGCAAGTACAAAGTTTGGTCAGACACGCCCAAAGTTTGCAACAAAAACTGAGCAATCAACAGCATGAGCATGCACAAACGGCGCAAACTTTACAGCGTCAGTTGGATGATGCACGGGCGCAATTAAAACAAGCTGAACAACAGCAACAAGCGCATGTTGATGAACTGCGTCAAGGAAAAGATCGTCATCAACAATTGCAACAAGAACATCAAACCTTGTCCGATAAATATCAGCGCCTAGAAAGTAGTTGTAATGAACTGCGTAAGCGCTTTGAAGCCTTAATCACTCAGAAAAACCAACTGAAAAGTGACTATGACAACCTCGGTGTGCAAAACGACAGCTTGCAATTGCAGCTCAAAGAACTCGGGCAAATGCGTGATCAACTCCATAAGAAAAATGAACAGGCACGACAAAAAGTGGAAGCCATTATTCAGCGTTTGGCGATCTTAGGTACGGCACAAGACAGCCATAGCCAAGAAATCCAACAGCTTGCCCACCCACATGCAGAACAACTCGACCTTGAGGACAGTACCAGCAATGAGTGAAAATACCGCAGTAGAAATTTGGCTATTAGATAGTGTTTATAAGTTGGGTTGCCCTGCTGATCTACAAGATGATTTGCGTGGCGCTGGTGATCTGCTTGAACAAAAATTTAAAGCGATGCGTAGCGCCAATCCACGCATGGACAATCAAAAAGTGGCTGTCATGGTTGCACTACAACTCATGCAAGATGTGGTTGAACTAAACAAATCGTTACAACAATACAGCCAATGCGAAAATGTACTGGCTGATGTGATTGAAGAATTAGATCAACAAATCGAACAAATTCAAACCGCTAAAGGTTAAACAGTTGATCTGGATTTCGTCCTATTTGTTCGTCTTTTCATCTGAATTTGCGCTCAAATTAAACAAAGGCATTTGTACATTGTTTTGATCAAGCGTTATAATAAGTTCAACTCTGGGATGTTTGCCAACGGGTCTATTCCCCTGAGCCGATATCATCACTTACGGATATGTTCTGTATGGTTTGGGTGTATGTCTACCTTGAGTAGAAAACCGAAAAATGATACGTCATGTCCACCTTGAACTTTAGGGTTCAAGGGTAACGACTAGTAGCGGCATCTTCGGAGTTATTTATTTCAATAAATACAACAAGTTACAAAACAAAGTTAAATCAAATTTCAGTCATTAGCTGGTATATTTTGAAAAAGTATACCTCTCGTAAACTTACACAGCATTACCTTTCATTATATTTCGAGCTCTCCAAGTATTATTTCCAACAGTTTAAATGACAAAGTTATTTTGCGATTAGATAAGATATTTGATTTTTGTTAGTCAGTCTGAAGCCTCCCCCTACAATGCTGTGTAAAAGCAAGTTTTCACTTTGTTATAGATTAAAATTCCCCCCTATAGACTTATAAACTATCATTTAAAAAGCAGAACAAAAAACCTTGCATATAAGTTAAACTTACATTATTCTCATTTATAGCAACTGAGGTGCGTTGTAGTCGAGCCTTTCCTCTTTAACATCTTTACCTCATTTCTGCTTAAGGATTTGCAGTTTTAGAATGCGGTAATTCAATCCGACCGCATTCTTTTTTTATTCAGATGGATCAAGGTGATTTCTATAGCAATGCGCTGATTTGAAATGACTTATCGAAGGTTTATTATGCAAAACGATACCGAGTTTGAACTCTTTAGAGACAATTACCGACGCTTCTTAAAAGAGCATGTTGCGCCTTATTTTGAGCAATGGGAAGAAGATGGCATCATTCCACGTGAGCTGTGGTACAAACTCGGTGAGAATGGCTTCTTGTGCGTCGATGTGCCCGAAGAATATGGTGGTTATGGCGCACCGATCGAATATTCGTTGATGTTGGTGCAAGAAACGGCCTATGCGGGTTTTAGTTCACTTGCCATTGCGATCGGCGGTCAAAGTGAGTTGGTTTCGCCATATATCCAAAATATCGGTAGTGAAGAACAAAAGCAATATTGGTTGCCCAAAATGGTAACAGGTGAAGTCGTGACCTGTATTGCGATGACCGAAGCCAATGCAGGCTCTGACCTTCAAGCGATTCGTACCCAAGCGATTGCTGAGGATGATCATTATATCGTTGATGGTTCAAAAACCTTTATCTCTAATGGTATCCATGCCGATCTGATCGTGTTAGTGACCAAGACTGACCCTCAAGCAAAGGCAAAAGGGATTTCCATTTTATTAGTCGATGCCAAGTTGGATGGCGTGAAAAAAGGTCGTGCGCTAAAGAAAATCGGCTTGCACAGCCAAGATACTGCTGAGCTATTTTTCGATCAGGTCAAAGTCCCGAAAAATGCATTGCTTGGCGCAGAGGGACGAGGCTTCACTTACCTCATGCAGGAACTTCCTCGTGAGCGTTTGTGTATTTCCATGACTGCACTTGGCTCGATTTTGGGTGCGATTGAGCTGACCAAAGAATATGTCTTGGTGCGTAAAGCCTTTGGACAAACTTTAAGTCAAATGCAAAATACCCGCTTTGTTTTAGCCAATGCTTATATCAAAGCCCAAGCAGCGCAAGCCTTTGTCGATCAATGTGCTGATTTGTATAGCAAAGATCAGTTAACGGTCACTCAAGTCGCTGCCTTAAAATGCTTTATCACCGACTTACAGTGCGAAGTCATGGATCAGTTGTTACAACTCTTTGGTGGCTATGGCTATATGCAGGAATATCCGATTTCGAGATTGTTCGTAGATGCTCGTGTGCAGAAAATCTATGGTGGCACCAACGAGATCATGAAAGAAATCGTGGCGCGTGAATTACTCGGTAAATAAGCTGTACTCGTTTAAACCGAATCAACTGTAACCACATACTACAATTTACCCTCTCATATTTCCCGATTATACAACAGAGTCTGATCGGGTCTTTTTTTGGGCGATGATCAACAAAACGATAGAAAACAGCATCAATAACAATGGAATAGAAAATAATTCGGTTAGACCAACAGAAAACATTTCAACGTAAATCGGTGCAAGGCTTGCGCCGAGAAATACAATGAATGAATAAATCGCAATCGCCATTCCTCGACTAGCATCATCAGCACGACTAGAAACAATGTAGATAATACTCGACAAAGTCAGTGCTGTACCCGTGCCGATTAAAACGATTGCCAAACCAATCATTTGCGGAACGATTAAGGTAATCATCATGGCGAAAATTGAACACAACAAGCCAATGCAAGTCATCATTGTTGCGCCAAATTTTTGAATCAACGAGCCTGCAACAAAGCTCGCCAACATGCCACAGACCGTAAAAGCACTCAACAGACTTTCATGCCAATGGTAAATATTCAGCGTACCGTGCATTTCTGCTTGGAAAATCACAAAGCCAAACAACACAGTAATTGATGTCAGCCAAGCTGTGATGATTAAGGGATCATTTTTAAGAAAATGAAAACTTTCAATCAAACTATTTTTATGATGACTTGTACCGCTAAAATGCTTAGCACCTAAGCTAATCAAGCTAAAAAAACACAGCGCAAAAACCACACCGCCAGCGATCAACAAGGTCGAAAAATGCCAACCAGTTGCTTTGGCATAATACTGTGCAGTCGGTGCTGCCACGATAAATGAAAAACTCATCATCGCTAGCCCGATCGGTTTAAATTTTTCAGATAAACTTTCGCTTAGTAGCGCCAATCCAATCGGTGGAATACTGGCAGCACAGATGCCTTGCAGGATGCGCAGTAATAATAGAAGTTGGAAATCTTTCATGAGCCCTGCGCATAGTGTTGTCGATGCAGTTAAAGCCAGTCCAACCAACAAGGATGGATAACGTCCGAAGCGATCTGAGATTGGGCCCCAGAGCAAAAAACCAAAGGCATACGCCAACCCAAAAGCAGTGCCGATCAACGATGCCGAAGATGTGCTTATCCCATAATATTGTGCAGTTTCATTGGCGATTGGCAACACCAAATACAATTGTCCTGATGCCAACGCACCTGCACACATCAACGTGATCAATAATATGATGGCACGAACATTCATCTTCAAATCCTCTTGGTTGGCTCATCAAGCCAAGTGTGATACAGCAAATCAGTACAATATTTCGGTGGCGAGTAAATTCTGGACACAACAAAGCCCGATCCATTGCCAAGACAATGGATTAAAAATTTAGCGAGCTAGATTGAGATTATTTTTTACTAAAAATCATGAGTGTGCGTTGCATTGCTTTTTGTATATCCGCATCAGTGTTGGGAATATTTAATGCCAAGGTGTAATAAAACAATGGCGCAACAGCCACCTCTAAAAAATCTCGAGCTTGTGTAGTCGATGTAAGCTCACCACGCTCAATCGCACGAAGCACCATCGGTTCCGCCAATAAAAAGCGTGTTTTCCAGAAATTTTGCTTGGCGTGTTGGGTCGTGTCATCACTATAACCAAGCCATGCTTTAAACAGATTCTGCACAAAAGGCTGCTCAAGTGTTTTGGCAATACTGACCAAGAGTTGATACAAATCATCGTGAATATTACCCGTATCGGGCAGTGGCACATCCGTTTTTAACTGCGCAAGTGCCACATCCATCACCAATTCGAGCTTGGTCGACCAACGCCGATAAATCGATGTCTTATTGACCTCCGCCAATTTGGCAATCTCAGGGATTTCAATGTCGTCATAGCCCTTCGTCTGCAATAGCTCAAAGGTCACTTGATGCACTTTTGCCACCATCTGCTCTGCTCGCCCGCCTGGGCGACGTTTAATTTCAGTATTTGGAAGCGGATTTTCCATGCAAAGCTCACTTGCTCGTTTAATAAAAATGAAAAGGATGACTTTACAACCCAACTAAATGCAACTATAGTTGCTTTTGTTAAATTTGTAAAGGCGTATCAACACATGCAAAAACATCATAACATCCGCCAGAATCTCCATGTATTCATTAATGGCACAGAAATTCCCAATCAAGACATTCTTGCATGGGAAACAGCGCGTGCGATTCAAGTTGCGAAAAAACTTGGAATAAAATATGAAAATCAAACACTTGATGAACTACATCAGCAATTACTGAAACGTAAGCAAGAACTCGGTCACGATGGATTAAAAAAATTACTGGCAACAGAAATTAAACTTTCTGATGTCATGGGTAAAGTCACAGGTAAACTTTCTTTGGGACGTCGTCGCTTTTGTGTGATCGAGATTCTTTCGGAACAAGGCTCTGCTGAGCAATTTGTTGAATGGTTTCAAAATTGTGGAAAAATCAATGACGAACCATCTATGCTTGCGGGGACACCTGACCATTACATCATCTCTACGGTCGATGGACGACAAGAAGTGGTTGAAACCAATGGTGGCTCACCATTCGCTGCCCGCTTCCTGATTAATTATGAGGACTTGTCTAGTCTACGTTCAAAAGCTGATCCCAACTATGACTTACAACTTGCTGGCGTGGCGGTACTTGACAACGGATTATCATTGGGCGGTGTACGGCATCAGTTCCGTAACGAAGGGACAGGCTTTCGTGCAAAATTATTAGTCGAATTTCCGCTCATGATTTTGCCGTCCATTCTCAGTGGTCATCAGTGGCATCTCGCCAGTGAGTTTTCCAACTGGATCATTGCCTCGATCCAACAGCATCTTAAGAATTAAACATTCATTAGGAAGTGAAAAGATTCAGACACGCACCTGAGCTGAAATAGACTTAAAAAATCACAAATCAAATAATCATTACACTTAGTTACAACTGACTTAAATATCAGTTGGACTGATATATTTACACTAAAAATTGATGCAACTATAGTTGCATTAATAAAATACATGCAAAGGATTCTGCATCATCAATACATTGTAAGTCGCACAATGTTGAGCATAAACCTCGCCTGTCATTTTTTAAGTGAATCATTAATGCCTAAGCCTTACGCAAAATGGCTTCTGTATTACCGAGTACAACACGAATATTTCCAGTGAATAATCCGTCACAACATTCTAGGCAAAACACTTTAGGAAGGAATCCTGATATGAAAAAAACTGTTATCTCCACCATTGTCCCAACTGTCATGCTTTGTTCTGCACAGCTTCACGCAGCAGCACTCGATCGTACGGGACAATCGATCTTGCCATTTTTACAACCAGGGAATTACTTTGAGGCAGGCATCGCCATTCTTGATCCAAGGTTATCAGGAAAAATGAATGATGATTTTAATAAAGGTGATCTTGTCGCTGCCGCAGGAACAGATACAGGAGATATTGGCAAAACTTATGTTACACCGTCCGCAGCAATCAAGTTTCAGCCGAGCGAACATGTTTCAGTTGGTTTTATCTATGAGCATCCCTTTGGTGCCGATGCAGGTTATCCAACCAAAGACCTACCAACCTATACCCTAAATGATGACAATACAGGTTCAAAAGTCAAAACCGAAAGTCTTAGTAGCATTATCGGCTATCAACCAAACAAAAACTGGAACCTCTATGGTGGCGTGGTGGTGCAAAGCCTTGAGGCGGAATCGCATGCGCATGGTGCAGGCTTCAAGTGGATGAACTATGACATGAAAGCCCCGAAAGAAACAGGTTACGGCTGGCTCGCTGGTGTTGCCTATAGTGTGCCTGAAATTGCACTACAAGTTGCGCTGACCTATCGCTCGGAAATCGACCATAAAGTCAATGATATGACCGAATCTGTAGCCATTGAGTCACCTGCTGGGGTGATTATAGACTTTGGTACAGAAACCACTTCTGCAACGCTGACCACACCACAAAGTGTCAATCTCGACTTGCAAACTGGAATTGCCAAAGGAACTGTTGCCTTTGCTAATGTGCGCTGGGTCGATTGGAATAAAAACCCAGTACGTCCACCAAAATTGTATGAGTCTACAGAAATTTTAACAGGAAAAGGCACAACATTGGTGTCGTATTATGATGATCAAATTTCGGCAAACCTTGGGGTCGGGCGAAAGCTCAATCAAAAATGGGGCGGTAATGTGTCAGTGGGTTGGGATAGTGGCGCTGGGGAATTGGTCAGTACCCAAGGTCCTGTGAATGGTTACTGGAATGTTGGTGCTGGGCTCAAGTTTAATTCGCAACCGAATTATGACATTTCTTTTGGGGTGAAATACTTTTGGTTAGGCGATGCCAAATCACAATCTGCCTCTGACTTTGGAACGAGCAATTATGATGCCGAATTTACTGATAATAGTCTTTGGGCGTATGGTTTAAAACTGGGCTATCGTTTCTAGGTAATTGTTTGAAAACAATCCCAGTCACCAAAAAACATCATAACCCTCAGCGACCATCCGATGATATTGATCGACCATAATAAAAATCAAAGTTGCTTCATATCATCGTATTTTCTAATAAATAGGAACTTTAACTCTAAACACGGCATGACGAGTTAATCGATTACAAATTGCAATCCTTTAAATCAATATCAGCCAAGCTGATGACTTTACAAAATATCAAAAAGCAACTATAGTTGCATTTATTGAATTTAAATACAATTTAAGCAGAGTGCAAATCATGTCTAAGCCTGAGTTTGAAAAAAAAGTCCCCGTCACTACCGTGGTCAATCATCCCAAACATGGTGCGAACACCCCGTATAAACAGCTTGATACCGCCAATGCACACTATGTTTTGCATGACAATGCCACATCTGAGGCCTATATCGAACATGCCAATATGCGTGGTGTGACGCCAGAGATGATGCTTTGGTTTTTTAAACATCTTGATTGTTATACCACGTACAATCCTGCCACAGGTGATTTCGACGGTCCTGAGATTGCGGTGTATCGTTTATGGCATTGCCGTGATCACATTGCCATCAAGCTCTTAAAACCAGGCAAATATATCGAAGATGCAGACTGTGCGGTATCGTATGATTCGACCTTTAGTATCAATGAAATTATTTTACAAAAATATCCAATCGAATCATGTTCTTTGGTCTACGACCTCTATTATGATGATGAACATGGCAAGCGCATTGGTGATGGCACGCAAGTCAATGGCAGCGATGGCAAAACTAAAAATATTGGTAATTTTGGATTTTGGTTGCTCGGTCCCTTAGGAATGCGCTGTGGTTATATCAATCATTTCTTTAGTGTGGTCGATGCTGAGCAACAAATCTTGTCATTCCATACCCAATTTATTTTAGGTTCACCATCGATCAAAATTTTACATTCATTATTGCCAAAAATCTTACCGAATGGCGCTACGCCTGAACGCTTTTTAAAAGATTGGATTTTGCACAATGTCGAAGAATCAGGTGAATCTGAGAAAATCGTACCGATTTTATTTGCAAATCAAGATAAAGTCTTTCGCCGCTCTGAGCTGTTAAATCGTACTGTACTTTGATATTCAGCAGAACCCTGACTAAGATTGGGAGCACTCCTGATCTAAACAAACAAAAGCATGACCGATTTCAGTCATGCTTTTGTCATTTTTAAAATGTAATGTCTTTCAAACACATGTTATTTGCTTAGCATCAATCGTTTTTGTATTAATGCATATAACTTTGTTGCATGGTCATCAGGAATTTATCATTAATCGGGAATTTCGACGCATCACCAATCACCGAATTGGCACCACAATATGGACATTGTGCAGTTTTACCTTGATCCGACCATTGTTCGATCACATCAGGACTGTAGATTTTAAGACATTGAAAACATCCACAAGCACGACTTGCAAGTAGCTCTATACGATGGAATGTCGCATGTTTAAACGCTTTTTTCGGATTAAGTGACATGGGGTAATTACCTCTTATTTCATTAGATTTCCAACTATATTCAAAGACTTATATGTGTCACTTGCAATGCATAACACGATACGAATTCACAAGCGACATCCTCTAGACTAAATCAATCCGCAATGCTGTAAAGCCCCTTTATCCCCTGCACTGTTTCAAATTATTTCAGAATCATGACTATTACCAAAAATCAGCCAATTAACATTGTTGTTGTTTTGCAAACGCAGACTTTTACTTATAATTCATTTTCAGAATTTTTTAGAACATTAAAGGCGAAACAATGGCACTTTCAACACCAGACCTACACAACAAACTCCCGCAATGGCAAGGTGAAGAGTTGGTGCTCGCCAGCAACAATAAAGGTAAACTGGCAGAATTTGAAAGTTTATTTGCCAACCTGAATCTCGACACCAAAATCATTCCGCAAGCACAGCTGGGGATTGAGGATGCGGTCGAAGATGGTTTGAGCTTTATTGAAAATGCCATCATCAAAGCCCGTCATGCTGCTCGTCAGTCTGGCAAAGCAGCGATTGCGGATGATTCAGGTTTAGTCGTCCCGATCTTAGGCGGTGCACCAGGGATTTATTCTGCACGTTATGCAGGTGAGCACGGTAATGACGATGCCAATAATGCCAAACTCTTAGCATCGCTTTTGCCGTTTCGAGAAGAAAATACGATAATTCCTGCAATGTTTGTCTGCGTCTTAGCTTTGGTTCGACATGCGGATGATCCACTACCGATTGTGGTGGAAGGTTTATGGCATGGTGAGATTTTAACGGAAATTCGTGGTGCACAAGGTTTTGGTTATGATCCGCTGTTTTGGGTTCCAGCGTTGAATTGTTCTAGTGCAGAGTTGCCAAAATCTGAAAAAAATAAAATCAGCCATCGTGGTCAAGCCATGCAAAAACTCGCTTCACATTTTGCAGGTTAATTCGGCGATTGCATCATTTTCTGCCCTATTCAGCTTAATCAATATCCATTGTCAAAAAGCTGAATAGTAAATGCGTGGTTTTTACTTAATATTTTTAAAATTTCTCGATACACTACGTCTTTGTGCGATCAATTTGGCTTCTAGCCTTTGGAGTTTTTCATGTCTTGGTTTTCTGCTTTAAAAGCAAAGTTCTCCCCTAGCAATGAAGCGGCGACTTCGCCAAGTCTGAATGAGCAACGCATTGAGCAGTACCTTGAACAATTCCAACTCCCAAAAAGCAATGATGCGTTAAAAGATCGTATTACTCAGCTGAAAATTGAACAAAATACCTTGCAACTGAGTATTTTTGTTTATGAAAATGAAATTGATGATCTACAACAGATCCATGATGCACTCAGTGAAGATTTAGCAAAAGCAGGTGTAGAAACTTTAAACCTGCATGTGGTGCAAAAGAAAAATCCGCAAGCAAATAGTGAAGCAAAACCTGCAAGTACTACAAAGCCTACAAGCACTGCAAAACTACCACCTGTACAAGATGCCAGTGGTAAAGCTACAACTGAAATTCAAACGAAACAAACTGCTCAACCACACAGCGCATATCAACCAAAGAATGATGAAGCACCCATTAAAAAGCCTGCGCCAACACAGTCCGATGTCAAAGCCCATCCGCATATTCAACATGTGATCGTGGTTGCCTCAGGTAAAGGCGGTGTCGGTAAATCCACCACGACGGTGAATCTTGCACTTGCTCTGCAACAGTTAGGTTTAAAAGTGGGTGTCTTGGATGCAGACATTTATGGTCCAAGTATTCCGACCATGCTCGGCAATGCAGGTCAAACGCCACTGATTGAAAATGAGCAGTTCGTCCCGCTCAATGCTTATGGGATGCCTATTCTGTCGATCGGTCATCTGACTGGCGATGGGCGCACACCTGTGGCGTGGCGTGGACCGAAAGCGACTGGCGCGTTAATGCAACTATTCAACCAAACCCAGTGGCCGAACCTTGATGTGTTACTCATTGACATGCCACCGGGTACTGGCGATATTCAGCTGACTTTGGCACAGCGCATTCCTGTATCTGGCGCAGTAATCGTGACTACACCGCAACATGTGGCATTGATGGATGCGCAAAAAGGCATCGAACTATTTAATAAAGTGAATATCAAAGTGCTTGGTGTGGTGGAAAATATGTCTACACATATCTGCTCGAATTGCGGTCATGAAGATCAGATATTTGGTACAGGCGGCGGTGATCAGCTTGCCACGCAATATCACGTGCCTTTGCTTGGTCATCTGCCACTTAATGCCGTGATTCGTGAAAATACCGATCAAGGCAAACCAAGTGTGATCGCAGAAGATATGACAGCAAGTCATTACCTTGCCATTGCAGAAAAATTAAAGCAGACCATTGTAACTTTACCAACTAAGCAAGATGAGAAGCGAATTTTTTAATTTGCTTTTTCATTATAAACTTACAGACATAAAAAAACGCACCTAAAGTGCGTTTTTTAAATATCAATGACTTAAGCAGCCAATGCACCTTTCGCTTTTTCAGCCAAAGCAGCAAATGCAACCGCATCATGATAAGCGATGTCAGCTAATACGCGACGGTCGATGATTACTTGTGCTTTTTTCAAGCCAGCAATCATACGGCTATATGACAAACCATTTTGACGTGCACCAGCATTGATACGTGAAATCCACAAAGCGCGGAATTGACGTTTTTTCTGACGACGGTCACGGTAAGCATATTGACCAGCTTTGATCACAGCTTGGAACGCTACACGATAAACACGTGAACGCGCACCATAATAACCTTTTGCACGAGCAAGAATTTTCTTGTGACGGCGATGCGCCACTACACCACGTTTTACACGAGCCATTTAAAATCTCCTTAGATGTATGGGCACATACGACGAACTGAGTTCATATCAGAAACATGAACCATTACACAGCCGCGTAATTGACGAATACGCTTTGCAGATTTTTTGGTCAAGATGTGACGTTTGAACGCTTGCTTGCGTTTAAAACCGTTTGCAGTCGCTTTGAAGCGTTTAGCTGCACCACGGCGAGTTTTTAACTTAACTGCCATAACAACCTCTTTTAGATACCTGTTCGGCTCGATTGCACCATGCAATACGACCTGCAGGTAAGGGATGCGGTATTTTACAGAAAAAATGATCGAGATGGAATAGCCAATCCTTATTTTTCAATGGATAAGCCAAATTTTAAAGTATCTATAATTTAAAGTAGCCATTTACAGTTTTGCAAATTTTACTCATGTCCTCAATCGCCTAACTGGATCAAATTAAAATTAAATTATCTTATAAAACAAAATCTTAAGTTTAAATTCAAATAGTTACTATCTTTTTAGTAGTAACAATTATTTTTTTCCGCTATTATTGTTTCATCTTCAAATCACACTTGAACTTAAACATACAAGATATCAAGTGCGATGATCTCAATTTTAAAAAAGGAAGAAGTCATGTCCAAAGTGGTTTTGATTACAGGTGCATCCTCTGGTATCGGTTTGGCAACAGCACAACATTTACACCAAGCAGGTTTGACGGTTTATGGTACCAGTCGTCGTCAAGCCAGTGCGCTTGCTGACGTACCCTTTCATATGTTGCAACTCGATGTCAGCGATGAAGCATCGATTGCCCTTGCCATTCAGCATGTGATAGATGCCGAAGGTCGGATCGATGTGCTGATTAATAATGCGGGTATCGCTTTTGCACCTGCGGCGGCTGAAGAAAGCTCTTTGACACAGGTACAGCAGATTTTTGATACCAACTTTTTTGGTTTGGTACGCATGAATAATGCAACTATTCCGCATATGCGTCAGCAAGGTACTGGTCAGATTATCAATATTGGATCGGTGCTCGGCTTTCTGCCCTTGCCTTTTGGCGCATATTATGCGGCGACCAAACATGCCATCGAGGGCTATAGTGCCTCGCTGGATCATGAATTACGTTCACAAGGGATTCGTGTTAGCGTAATTGAGCCTGCGTATACCAATACTTCGCTCGATGTGAATTTAATCGAAGCAGATCGAAAAATTGACCATTACAATGATATTCGTGCCAAGCAATTGAAAATCATGACCAAATCCATCAATCGCTCAGATGATCCAAGCATTGTTGCCCAACAGATTTTGGCTGTGATTGAGACGGATCAACCCCAACAGGTTTATACTGCGGGTAAAACGGCAAAACGCTTAAAACTGATCAACCGTTTTGCACCAAAACAGCTTTTAGACCGCTTCATTCAAAAAAGTCTAAAATTGTAATTGACAAGCATGCCATTATTTCACTGAACCTAAAAATCGAAACAACAATTTCGAAACAACAATATCGGAACAACAATGAAAGCCATCTTAATTCAACGCTACGGCAAAATTGACGATCAAGTCCAACTGGCTGAAACGGATCAACATCCACTCAAAGCAGATGAAGTGCGCATCCAAGTGCATGCGGCTAGCATCAACCCACTGGATTTACGCATCGTTGAGGGTGAGTTTAAACTGCTCACCCCAGCAAAATTCCCACTCATACTCGGCAATGATCTTGCAGGGACGATTATCGAGGTTGGTGCACAAGTGACGCATCTGCAGGTTGGTGATGAGGTGTATGGCAAAACTGATCATATTCAACATGGCGCATTTGCAGAATTTTGCGTGGTCAGTGCCAAAAATGTGGCGCTCAAACCCAAAAACCTCAGCATGCAAGAAGCAGCATCTTTACCTTTGGTTGCACTTACAGCATGGCAAGCGCTGGTCGAACTCGCCGAGTTAAAAGCTGGACAAAAAGTCTTGATTCATGCGGGTTCTGGCGGTGTGGGTAGTGTTGCGATTCAATTGGCGAAGCATCTTGGTGCCTATGTTGCAACGACGACCAGTGCTAAAAATAGCGATTGGGTTAAAGATCTTGGTGCAGATTTGGTGATTGATTATAAAACCACAAATTTTACCGATGTGATCCAAGGTTATGATGTGGTTCTGGATACCCAAGGCGGTGAAATTTTAGATAAATCAATCCACGTGCTGCAACGTGGCGGACGGGTGATTAGTATCGCTGGACCGCCAGATCAACACCTAGCACAAACCATGGGCGCAAATGGCTTGGTGAAATTGATCATGTCCTTTATGGGGCGTGCGATTCGTAAAAAAGCCAAAAAGCACGGTGTGGAATATCGTTTTTTATTTATGCAAGCAAATGGCGTGCAACTTCAGCAGATTGCACAATTGGTGGAACAACAACACATCAAACCGATTATCGATCGAGTTTATGATTTTGCGGAGACCAAACAAGCCATGCAATACGTCAATGCTGGACGCAGTAAAGGTAAAGTTGTTGTAAATATTGTTTGATTGTAAAAAAGGGGCTGATCAACGTCAGCCCCAATTTGCATAATATTTTTTACAAAATCACATTTTTTCAAAATCAGATTTTTTTCAACATCATCTGCGCAGGTTTTCCCAAAAACCAAAAGCCAAGTAGCACCAAAAACGCATTCACCATCAAGAATATCGAGGCAAAAATTAGTACAAAGGCAAAACTATTCAGCGCATGCCACAGCGGTGCCAAATCCACACTGCCTTGTAATAGAAAAATACCGATCAAGCCAGCCACAATACTATACAGCCAAAATGCCGTAGCACAGCCAATGCTCAAGTGCCAACGTAGCGCCATGTCGGGTACTGCATGTTTCTTTTTTAAATAATGTCGTGTCATCAAATAAAAGCTGATCATATACGGCAACAACACCAACATGCTGAATACTTGCGGTAACAACATCCCCAAAGCACCTAAAGCAAAGGTCAATACAATGAGCCAGCACAGAAAATATAAAATAAATGGAAAAGCGACTTTCATGAATGGTTAGCTAAACATC
Organism: Acinetobacter marinus; assembly: GCF_900096915.1. Lineage (GTDB taxonomy): Bacteria > Pseudomonadota > Gammaproteobacteria > Pseudomonadales > Moraxellaceae > Acinetobacter > Acinetobacter marinus. Next base: position 203,335 of record NZ_FMYK01000001.1, on the reverse strand, counting down.
TGAATAGTGAAGAATTAATAATGTAACATGCTTCACGGATAAAATTATTCAAATTTTCTTAAAGTTTTTGTCAACCAATTACGACTCGCCGACGTTAATAGAAGTGACATTGGTCATATGTAGCACGTGTTAAAAATTACTGTTTAAAAATCCAATTTGCATGGCATCTGCAAAATAGATTTTTAAAAGTGGATTGAAATTGTGCATTGATGATCTTTTCTCCAGCTTGTTCGGTCGTAGTTATGGCATCTTACTACCGCACAAGCCCGAAGATTCGGTCAGTTAAGCCTCGCATCTTAACTGACCTTTATTTTGTCTGAATGTTAAAAATAATTAGACCAACTTCACACTTTATGTTGCAAATATGATATATTTTTGTAAAATTTATCGAATGCTGTGTAAATGAGAAACCGATTAATTTTCAGTTTATACAGTTTAGTATCACATCATGACCTCAAATAGATTTTATGCAGCCTACTCAATTTGCACCACATGCGTTTGCTACCAGCCTCGATGCTGTAGAAAGCGTGCGCAAATCTATGGATCATTTTACGGATGTGTTGTTTAAATTGCATGAATTGCAAGATATTTATACAGCTGGTCATCAACTTCGTGTCGGCATGCTGTGTGAAGCGATCGCAAAGGAATTGGGTTGGGCGGAATATTATTGCCGCAGAATGTTTCAAATCGGGCTGTTACACGATATTGGAAAAATGGCGATCAAACCAGAAGTTTTACATAAGCCTGGCAAACTCACCAGCGATGAATATAGCTATGTCAAAACGCATGTCGTACAGACCTTTGAAATATTAAAGACATTACCTTTTGATTACCCGCTTGCTGAAATTGTCGGTCAGCACCATGAGCGTATTGACGGATCAGGTTATCCGCATGGGCTTACGGGCGAGCAACTCTATCCTGAAGCCAAAATCTTAATTGTCGCTGATGTTGTAGAAGCGATGGGAAATCGGCGCTCTTATCGCCAAGAACTTGGTATTGATGCTGCCTTAGCCGAGATCAAAAAAGGCATGTCGACCAAATACGATCCGCTGGTCTGTGAGGCATTGTTTCGTCTGTTTCATGAAAAATCATACCAACTACCCAAAGATGGTATTGCCCATTTGGACGCCGCTACAGACTAAATTCCGACCGTTTCGCCAAAATAATTGATATTACAAATATAATCATGGCTTGGCGTTGTATTTTGTCACAGCTTTGCACTTGAATTTCATGAGAATTACCGCATTATTAAATAGAAGTTTTTCTCAATATGGAAATTGCATCTTATGCAAAAAAAAATACAAAGCACTGTGCTTGCAGTCTTGTTAACCAGTCTTTTAGCGGTGCCGATTGCTGAGGCAAAACGTGCTGGTGGCGGTAAAAGTTATGGCATGAAACGTCAAAGCTCAAGCCAAAGCTATAATAGCAGTAGCAGCCAAAACAGTGCTAATTCAAATAGCTATGCGCAGCAAAATGCCAATACACAAACCCAACGTCGTGGCTCGAATGTTGGTGGCATGGTTGCTGCGGGTGTGGCTGGTGCAGCGGTTGGCGCTGTTGCTGCCAATGCGATGGCTGATGACGATCGCCAATCCAATCCAACCGCACAGCAAGAAGAAAAAAGTGGCTTTAACTGGATTTGGCTGATCTTGATCGCAGGTATTGCTTTCTTTTTATTCCGCAAGTTTACTGGAAAAAAGCAACAACCCGCAGGCGGTAATCCGTATGCACCGAACAATCAAGGTCAAGGTGGGTCACAAAATGGTCGTACACAATCTACGCCGACTCAAAACCCATTTCAAAAGCAAAATACGCCATCAGGTAATACCAATATTTTCGGTCAACCTTTGAATGGTGGCAGTGCGAGCAACAATACGCCACCGCCAAGTGCGCCATTTGGTGCGACCATGAGCAGTGGCAATGCCCTGCCTGATGGGACTGAGCCTGCAACATTCTTACGTTTTGCACGTCAACGCTTTAATCATATTCAAGCGATGAATAGTGCAAGCAATATCGAAGAAATCCGTAAATATTTCACAGCGGATATGTATCAACAGATGCACCAAGAAATTGCCAATAATCAAGATGTGGCTGAGTTTAGCAACTTGACTGCGAACATTGTGGATCAAGCGACTGAAAATGGTCAATACGTGGTGAGTGTGCGCTTTACGGGTACGGTGAGTGAAGACTTAAATAGCCTACCACAACCCTTTACTGAGATTTGGCACTTTGTCAAAACAGCTGATAGCCAAGAAGAATGGTTGGTGGCTGGGATTCAACAAGTGTAAACCTTTTGGAAATCCACAATTGCATTGAGTAAAATGACTGCCTTAATGGCGGTCATTTTTTTATGGCGAGAATTAGCAATAGCTTTCTAGCGCATGCAAGTTATAATGCCTGAAATTTTTTGAGTATATTTTTATGTCGAATCCATCTGTACCATTATCTGCTGAATTAAAAGAAAAACTCGAAAAATTACAACAGGTGGATCTCACTAAAGCGTCGACTCAACTTTTGCAACGGAGCAACAAAACGCAGCGTCAAGAAAGCTATAAAAATGCATTGGTCGAATTAAATACCAGCTTTGAACAATACCTTGCTGAAGCGATTAGTCTGCGTTTTGGGCTACATGCGGGACAAACTCGTAAACTCCGCTTCAAAAAAGACCGTATTCGCTTACTTAAACAACATGATATTGATTATCTCAGCATTGATGGTGCCAATACCGCACAAGTTTTATCATTGATTTCTCAAAGTATTTTGCATGAAGATGCAGTGGTCACAGCCGATCTGAATGATGCTTTCCCATTTTGGAAAGAAGGCTATCCAATGGTGCAATTTGATAATACCTATGACATTCTTGCAGAGGACATTCAGGTGCATTATCAAGCGCTCATTGAGCGCCTGTTAACGGTATAAACTGGGCAAAAGCAGTTTAAACACATTCCAATGTCTGCGTTTGAATCGGCTCTTGACGTGCCTGATCTATCATCTGAGCTTTTGGGTTTTGGCAATTCGCCACATGCTTTGCCAAATCCGCCAAAGCAGATTCAGTTTCAGCCCAACCGATACAGCCATCAGTCACCGAACAGCCATATTGCAAAACTTTTGCATCAATGGACTGCTTACCATGTTGCAGATGGCTTTCGATCATCACGCCTCTGATTTGTGATTCAGCCAATTGCTCAGCAATCGTGTTCAGCACTTGTGGTTGCAAATCTGGATTTTTTTGACTATTGCCATGACTACAATCAATGATAATTGCACCGTGCATATTGCGCTTTTGCATACGCTGTTGCACCGCTTGAACGGATGCTAAATCATAATTTGTACCATACTGACTGCCTCGTAAAATCACTTGCAAGCTGTCATTTCCAGTACTTTCAATGAGCGACGATTGCCCTTGATTATTTAAACCGAGAAATTGATGCGGATTGCTAGCGGATTGTATGGCGTCGAGCGCAATATCAACATTGCCGTCTGTACCATTTTTAAAGCCAAGCGCATATGGCAAATTACTGGCGATCTCACGATGAATTTGCGACTCACTGGTACGTGCGCCAATCGCTCCCCAACTGTACAAATCATCAAAATAATGACTCAACATCGGATTTAACACTTCGGTCGCCATCGGTAAATTCATTTCAGCAATTTGTACCAATAATTCACGACTCAGCTGCAAACCCTCAGTCAGGCTACTTTGTCCTTTTAGGCTTGGATCATAGACATAACCTTTCCAGCCCACCGTGCTACGAGGTTTTTCAAGGTAGGTGCGCATAACGATTTTTAAGATATTTTGATGCTGATCAGCAAGGGTTTTAAGGCGCTGTGCATACTCAAGTACTGCTTGTGGCTCATGGATTGAACAGGGTCCAACGATGACCAAAAGTCGAGGATCATCCCCATTTAAAATACTTTTAATCTCTTGGCGGTGTTGTGCAATGTGTTGCTGTACGATTTGCGATAAAGCATATTTTTGCTTTAAAGCGTAAGGAGACGGTAAAACTGTGCTTTGCGATGTAGCTTTAGAATCGGTATTTGATAGTTGAGTGTTTATTTGCGCATTAAGGTTTGACATGACTTCGTACTCTTTAAATGTAGTGAATGTTGATGTATTTGATGTTGAATAGTGTTGTAGAGCCAATAACTCGTAAATCGCTCAAATTTAAAATAATTGTTCGCATAAAAATCATTCACTAAATACATTTACATTCTCCAAAACATTTAAAAAAACGAGTTAAATATTCACAACAGACATAAAAAAACCTGATCGGGGTTGCCGATCAGGTATTAACTTGTTGGGCAACCGTCGCCCAAACGCACTCGGGCAATTAATTAAACTGCCAGAAATAAAAATATGCGTTTTGATTCATCGGTTGCTTTAACATCTTGTGTCCAAACTAAGTATCTCATTAAACTTTCAATAACATACCTGTAGTTTGATGCTTTGACAAGCACTTTTGCATTTATTCTGAAAAATGCACTACACTACGGATCGATTTACCCTCATGCATCAGCTCAAAGGCTTCATTGATTTGCTCAAGTGGCATGGTATGCGTGACAAATGGCGCAAGTTCAATCTCACCTTTCATGGCATCTTCAACCATTTTTGGCAGTTGTGAGCGACCTTTTACCCCACCAAAAGCTGTACCTTTCCACGTACGACCTGTAACCAATTGGAATGGGCGCGTTGAAACTTCTTGACCAGCACCCGCCACACCAATAATTACCGATTGACCCCAACCACGATGAGCCGATTCTAATGCCGAACGCATGACATTGACATTACCGATGCATTCAAAAGAATGATCTACGCCCCAATCCGTCATTTCTACGATAACTTGCTGGATTGGTTTGTCATAATCTTTTGGATTGACACAATCGGTTGCACCAAACTGTTTTGCCAATTCAAATTTGTCAGGGTTGGTATCGACCACGATGATGCGCCCCGCTTTGGCTTGGCGAGCACCTTGTACTACCGCTAGACCGATCCCGCCCAAGCCAAATACTGCCACGCTATCGCCTTCTTGTACTTTGGCTGTGTTATGTACCGCACCAATCCCTGTGGTCACACCACAACCAAGCAAGCAAACTTGTTCAGGATTGGCTTCTGGATTGACTTTTGCCAAGGAAACTTCTGCAACCACAGTATATTCACTAAAGGTTGAACAGCCCATATAGTGATAAATCGGCTCGCCATTATAAGAAAAGCGTGTCGTCCCATCAGGCATCACACCTTTGCCTTGTGTGGCACGCACCGCAACGCAAAGATTGGTTTTACCTGATTTGCAGAATAGACATTCTTTACACTCGGCGGTGTACAGCGGAATCACATGATCTCCTGGCGCCACACTGGTCACGCCTTCACCGACTTCAACCACAATTCCTGCACCCTCATGCCCAAGCACGGCAGGAAATACCCCTTCTGGATCATCACCAGATAAGGTAAAAGCATCGGTATGACATACGCCTGTATGGGTGATTTTAATCAGTACTTCACCCGCTTTTGGTGGCGCAACATCGATTTCAACAATTTGTAAGGGTTCACCCGCAGCGAAAGCAACAGCAGCACGAGATTTCATAAAAAATTCCTTATTCATATCTAAATAAATGACAACAGCATCTATGTCACAAGGTTTGCAAGATCAGGAGAAAACTAATCTGCAAAATTAATCTGTAAAAGCACATCTGCAAAAATCAGTCATCACGTGTTAAAACTTCCAGTAACTCAATTTCAAAAGTTAAATTAGAATTTGGTGGAATCAGCTTGCCCATTTGACGTTCACCATAGCCCAAATGTGCAGGTACTAGCAACTTCCGCTTACCACCCACTTTCATCGCAGAAATGACACTGTCAGGGTCAATATTCGTACCGAGCATGCCTTGATCCCAGCCTTTGATCACCCGCCCTGTGCCAATCACACATTGAAAAGGTTGTCCACGGTCATGTGATGAGTCAAATTTTGTGCCATCTTCCAGCCACCCTGTATAGTGTGTTTTAATCAACGCACCTTTAACCGCAGCCTTTCCTGTGCCTTCAATTAAATCAATTACTTGTAAGTCTTGCATCAGACATTATCCACGCATTTATCATCATTACTTTTATCTTAAACAACTCAGACATACTTTGTGATGATTTTTATCAAATCCTGCTTGAAATTCACCCGAATAAACCGCATATATAAAGTAACTGAGATGATTCCTTCAGTTTAGGTGATCTGTTCTCCAGGCAGATGACCAAGTTTGCAGTCCATTCCCCTTTTGGACTGCATTTTTTATGCTGATCGAAACGTGACAAGCCCAACCATCCTCAATCATCTTGATTCTCTAACGCATCATTACGCTAAGTACTGCGCCAAATCTGCCACACTATCAATCACCAAGTCTGGCTGTATTTTCGATTCTGCATGGTATTCACTACGATATTTCCCTGTTTTAACCAAGACTGAAAAAATATCCAAACGCTGTGCACCGCCGACATCGCTATCAATATCATCACCGATCAACACTGCTTCACTGGCATCACAGTGTGCACTCGCCAAAACCTGCTTAAAAAAAGTGATATTCGGTTTGCCCATAATCAGTGCAGATTGACTCGACACATATTCAAGTCCAGCAATAAACAAGCCAATATCAACTTTTAGCCCTTGCCGTGTTTGCCAAAATTTATTTTTATGCAAGGCAATCAGTTTGGCACCACGGTTTAAACAGCTAAAAATTTGGTTAAGCAAATCAATCGACCAATCTTTACCAATGTCGCCAATCACCACAAAGTCAGGGCGCTCACTGCTATGTTCAAATGCATCAAAATCGGCGCGGATATGATCATTCACCACCGCCCATATTTTAAGTGGTCGTCCTGAAGATTGTTGTTCTTGTTTTAAGAAAATACGACTGGCTTCTGGGGCACTCAAAATCTCGTCTGTGTTCGCTTCAATGCCTAAACCATTGAGTTGATCCAAAAGCATCTGCTGACTTTTGGTGGTGGTATTGGTCATAAAACGGATCTGAAAATTTTCCTGCCTAAGACGTTGTAATAACTCCAGCGCACCCGAAACTAACACCCCATCGACATGTAAGGTGCCATCAATATCAAAAATAAATAATTTGGTTTCATTGGGAATTCTTTGCATATTGCCCCCTGATGAAGTGCGATATTGTCAAAAATGATCATCAACTGATTTATCTATCTTAATGATATTTTTGATGATTGAGCAAGTTTTAAATCACAATAATTTGTGAAGCATTTCATTCTTTCAGACCATGTTGCTCGACATGCAGACATAAAAAAACTGGGACGGTGCCCAGTTTTTTCGGTGAATTGATTCGATTAACGGTTGTTATTTGAATCGTCTTCGCCACCATCTTGTTGGTCGTTGTCAAAGCCACCCTGACCACCAAAGCCACCGCCTTGACCGCCAGTTGCAGGTGCACCCGCTGGACGTGGATTACGTGCAGGAACAACTGTAGAAATAGCGTGTTTGTAGACCATTTGGCTTACTGTGTTTTTCAGCAAAACCACGTATTGGTCAAAAGACTCAATATGACCTTGTAGTTTAATACCGTTAACCAAGAAGATAGAAACTGGAATACGTTCTTTACGAAGAGAATTTAGGAACGGATCTTGTAAGGTTTGACCTTTAGACATTTTATTACTCCAAAAATAATTTAAATATCAGCGCAAAAAATTTCACCTTCATATTTCACAAAAAATTATAATCAAAGGTGACCCTTCAATTTTGCGCTAAGTGAAGCGCTTTAGCAAGTCCTCATGCCCTTGTGAAAGCGTATAATAATTGTGAAAACTATGGAGATTTTGCAGAGATTTCAACCATGTATATTGACGTTTCGCCAGTTGCCGTGTCGCATATAGCGCTTTTAACTGCATTTCCTCAAAAGAAATGAGATTTGTATCACTTTGTTGCAAATATTCGAGTGCCTGACGATAGCCTACGCTACGCATCGACGGGGTTTCGGCATTCACATCATATTTTTCTATAAGTGCCTTCACCTCATTGAAAAAACCGATTTCCCACATTTGATCCAAACGCAGTGCAATACGTTGATGCAATTCTGCACGATCTGGGACAAGCGCATAATTTTCAAAGTGATATTTATAGTTTTCACGTTTAACCTGTTCAGCTTGCAACTGGGTAATTGGCTGTCCAGTCAGACGATAAACCTCTAAAGCACGGATAATGCGCTGACGATCACTGACTTTGAACTTATCTCCTGCGATCGGATCAACAAGTTGTAATTCTTCAAAGACATGCGCCCAACCATGTTGTGCTGCTTCAGCTTCAATCTCTGCACGTACACTGGCATCGGCGCTCGGTAGATTATCCGCTAAGCCTTCGAGTAAACTCTTGAAATACAACATCGTCCCACCCACCAAGAGTGGAATTTTTCCTTTTGCATGGATTTGATCAATTAAACGCTCTGCATCTTCGACAAACTCGGCTGCCGAATAGACCTGCGTCGGATCAATAATATCAATCAAATGGTGCGGATATTGCCCCTGCTCAGCTTTACTGGGTTTGGCAGTACCAATGTCCATATCACGATAGACCAATGCGGAATCCACCGAAATGATTTCAAACTGACCTGTGTCATACAGCGCACAAGCCAATGCGGTTTTGCCACTGGCTGTAGGTCCCATGAGATTGACCACTGGAAGCGTACTCTGCATATTATTCACCTCGTGCAAAAAGTTTATCCAGTTGATCGAGCGGAAAAGCTCGCCACGTCGGACGTCCGTGATTGCACTGACTGGCAAATTCGGTCTGCTCCATCTGACGCAATAACGCATTCATCTCAGCTAGACTGAGCTGACGATGCGCCCGCACAGCGCCATGACAAGACATGGTGGCGAGCAGATGATCTCGTTTTTGCATCAACACTTGCACGTTGTCATTTGGATCAAGATCGTTAAATAACGCAGGAATCAGCCGATCAAAATTGGCTTTTTGCAAGAATGCAGGCACACCACGTACCAAGACTTGATCATCGCCATACAGGTCAACATCGAGCCCAAGTCGATAGAGTTTATCTTGCAATTGTTCCAAGCGAGTAGCTTGCATGGCAGTGATTTTTACCACTTTTGGAATCAGTAATTGCTGTGATTGCCAATACTGCGGTTGATCCCACGCCTGCTTCATTTGTTGTAATAAAATCCGCTCATGCGCTGCGTGCATATCAACAATGATCAAGCCTTCGATATTCTGCGCCAATATGTAAATACCATGTAATTGCGCAATTGCGATACCGAGTGGATATTCATCACGTGTGGTCTGATAATTAACACCTTGATGATCCGTTTGGTTTTGATTGTCTAATGATGATTCAGCGGGATTTACATTATGCTCACTGTCGTGTTGCTGACGCAGTGGCGCAAGATAACTACTGACGGAATTTGCCACATAATCTTTATTCACACGATTGCTATAACTGTGCGGTTGGCTAACATGTGGCTGATTTTGATGTGGTTGCGTTGACTGTGAGCCTGCATCTAAAGGCGTACTATCATTTTGCAAATTTTGCGCTTGTTGGTGCAAAGATAAATTTTCTTGATAACGTGGCTGACTTGGCGCAAAGCGATCATCACGTTTCATTGCCGTAGACAGTTCGGCACTTGCAGTTTGGAACTGTGATAACACTTGCTTGGCATGATGACGTACAAATTCATGTACTTCACGTTGCGTCAGAAAGCGAATTTCGTGCTTAGTCGGATGCACATTGACATCAATTTCATGCGGATCAATTTCAATAAATAACAAATATGCCGAATGTTGATGACCATGCAAAATCCCATCGTATGCCATGCGCAGTGCATGGCTAATGGTCTTGTCTTTGACGATGCGACCATTGACATAAATATATTGCAAATCCGCCTGCCCACGTGCATCGGAGGGATGACCGAGCCAACCGAGCATATGCAGGTTTTCACTTTGCGCATCAATCCAATAGGCATTTTCCGCAAACTGACGACCAAGTAATTGTAAAACACGCTGATAACGCAGCTCACCACTATCGGCAATCGGTAGGTTCAACCGAATTTGATCATTATGCTCAAGGGTAAAATGCACATCAAAATGCGTCAGCGCCATACGCCGTACAATTTCTTCGATATGCTGATATTCTGTGGAAATCCGCTTTAAAAATTTACGCCGTGCAGGCACATTAAAAAATAAATCTCGCACACGTACATGCGTACCACGACTCATCGCAGTCGCTTCCGCTTGCTCTTGTTGCAAGGCTGCGCCGTTAATTTCGATCTGATAGCCAATACCATCATCACTTTGACTACTGGCAATACTCAGACGAGAAACTGCTGCGATCGACGCCAACGCTTCACCACGAAAGCCCAGACTTTGAATCGCAGACAATTCATCAGCGGATCGCACCTTGCTGGTAGCGTGACGCATCACTGCAAGCGGTAAATCGTCAGCATGAATGCCAAAACCATTATCAATGATTTCGATTAGCGTGGTACCGCCTTGCTCAATACGAATACTCAGGCGTGTTGCACCCGAATCGATGGCATTTTCGAGGAGTTCTTTGACCACCGACGCAGGACGTTCGATCACTTCTCCTGCGGCGATTTGGTTGGCAAGTGCAGCATCTAGCGTCTGAATACGGCGTGTCGACCGCTCACGCATGCTAGTCTGCATTGCTTCCGCCGTCATTTTGCATCACCCTTAAAGCAATGATTCTGTACACTTTGATTTTCGATGCTTTTGTTTTCGATGCTTTGGTCTTGCAAGTTGCGTCCGTTCAGATCATGCTGTATCGCATCAATAATCTGCTGTGGTGCGTGGATAGTGATGTGGCGTATTTCATTGTCATCCGCTGTGAGCTCAATGATGACATCGGGTGTACTGAGCATGCCCTCACCTTTGCTCGGCCATTCGATTAATAACAAACTGTCTTGTTCATCGAGATAATCTCGGATGCCCATCAGTTCTAATTCATAAGGATCTTGCAGACGATACAGATCAAAATGATAGACATTTTTCGAGGCGAGATGATAGGGCTCGACTAAGGTGTAGGTTGGGCTTTTGACAGCGCCTTGATGTCCTAAAGACTGAATCCAGTAGCGAGTCAGCGTGGTTTTCCCTGCGCCCAAATCACCGATCAGAAACACCACACCCGATGCAATCTGCCGTGCCAAAACTTGCGCAAGACCTTGTGAATCATCTTCATTTTGAAGTTGAAATTTTGCCAAAGCGAAATCAGACATAACCGCACATCAATAAACTAAAAACTCATGCGGATCATACCATCAAGTAGTTTGAATCGCATTAGGCGTTTTTAATCAGCCCCATTATTCCTGTCACGATCATGTCAATGGCAATAGTCCCGATCAACAATGCAGATAATCGTCCGACAATATCAAAATAGTGATCGATATATTTGGCGTGGCTATGGCGCAAATTATCATGAAAATATTTCATTAAAATCAAAATAATGCAGGTAATCCCGAGTGTCGCTGCCACCACGGCAATGGTGGTCATCATGCCATGATTAATCCCCGTCACCACAGCCGCACTGATCGTCCCAGGCCCGATCATAAATGGCATTGCCACCGTACCCGCCAAATGCTCAGGCGCACCACGAATCTCACCAATGGTATCTGCGCCATGAAACACATAGCGATAACCAATCACCAAGAAAATAATCCCACCAAAAATCTGAAAAGATTCAAAGCGCACATTTAAGTAACGACTAAAAATCGCTTCACCACCCCACGCAAAGAACAAAAATACAAAAAAGGCGATCAAACTGCCTTGGATCAGCGCTTTACTAAATATTTTAACATCGGTATTTCTGATCATCCCGATCATGTAGATGCTCATCAAAAATGGATTGATCAGCGAGAAAAATAGTGCAAAAGCATGGATATAAGACGTTAGCATTGCGACAGCTCAAACTTGAAGCGAATAAATCGGGAAATCGGATGGCGCAGAATTTTAAAGAAATGTCTTACGTATCACAAGAGAAAACACAGCCAATGACTACACAGAAATGTAAAGCAAGCATGTAAAACGGGCATATAAAATACAAATGTTAAATTAGAAATTTAAGCAATAAAAAAGTGGTGAATGACTCACCACTGTTTAAAAAATCACAGCTTAAATTTGACCAAGCATTTAAAACAACCTATTCATCCCATTCAATGCAGCCACACGATAGGCTTCTGCCATGGTTGGATAGTTGAATGTAGTTTCCGCAAAATATTTCAGTGAGTTGTTCGGACTTTGCATCACCGCTTGCCCAATGTGAATAATTTCTGAGGCATTATTCCCGAAACAGTGAATCCCTAAAATCTCTAAAGTGTCACGGTGGAACAGAATCTTCAACATTCCCACCGTATCACCTGTGATTTGTGCACGTGCCAAATGACGGAAGAATGATTGCCCCACTTCATAAGGAATTTTTTCATCGGTCAGTTGTTGTTCACTTTTACCAATCGAGGAAATCTCAGGAATGGTGTAAATCCCCGTTGGAATATCGGTCACAGGTTTCACATTTTTTTCACCGACCATATTCGCACCTGCACAGCGCCCTTGGTCATATGCCGCCGAAGCGAGTGACGGCCAACCGATCACATCGCCTGCTGCATAGATATTTTCCACTTCGGTTTGATACTGATCATTTACCGCAAGCTGACCACGACTGTTTGGTTGTAGTCCGACATTTTCTAGTCCCAAACCATCGGTATTACCAGATCGACCATTACACCACAAGATCGCATCGGCTTTGATTTTTTTACCACTGAGCAGATGCAATACCACGTGATCATCATAGGTTTCGAGTTTATCAATTTGCTCATTGTGGCGAATCAATACACCTAACTCACGCAAGTAATAAGACAAGGCATCAGAAATCTCATCATCGAGATAACTCAATAATTTTTCTTGGGTATTAATCAAATCAACTTTATTTTCAAGCCCGACGAAGATCGAAGCATATTCACAGCCGATCACACCCGCACCATAAATAATAATTTTTTGAATGTGATAATCCAAATCCAAAATCTTGTCTGAATCAAATACACGCGGATGATTAAAGTCCAAACCTGCAGGTTGATACGGACGGCTCCCTGTTGCAATGACGATTTGCTTACAGATCAACGTTTCTTTGATGCCTTCTTGGCTAAACACCAAAATCGTATTTTGATCCTGTACATAGGCACGCCCATGAAAAATATCGATCTTATTACGATCATAAAAACGGCTATGGGTTTCAACTTGTTGCTGGATCACTTTATGTGCATTGCGCAAAATCTGTTTCATGGTGAATTGTTTCCATTCACCTGCTTTTTGAAACAATGAATCACGCTGGTAGCGGATGATACTCGACACGGTTTGACGTAGCGCTTTACTTGGAATAGTACCAACATGGGTACAGTTACCACCGAGTTGCTCACGAATGTCGACAATAGCGACCCGTTTGCCAGACTTTGACAGCTTCATCGCCGCACCTTCACCAGCAGGTCCTGAACCAAGGACCACAGCATCATATTTACTAAAGTTCGTGCTGGATAATTCTTTCTTGCGTGCTGGCATTCAAAGCTCCTTTTACCATAATCGAAACGACAACTGATATACGAACAATCATATCAAGTCAGCGATGAATGACAATATTTGAGTCATTGCTGATCTTGAATCCTGACAACGGATTTGATTGCGTTATCATAAAGTTGAATAATATTATGCCTGAAATCATGTTAAAACTCTGCATCAAACACTTATCGTTTTGGTGATGACGTCATTTCGTATATGAATAGCAAAGGGCTAATTTTTCATTGTGAAATTCGTTATAATATTCGCCTATCTGTAATTCTTGAGGAATAGAGAGCATTATGTCTGCAAACCGTAAGCCTGAACAGGGTGTCAAACTTCGTGGCGCTGAGAAAGTTGCTAGAATTCCTGTGAAAGTCGTCCCTACGGTTGAAGTGCCTCGTAAACCAGACTGGATTCGTGTCAAAATGACTGCACCTGAAGAAGTGCAGCGTATCAAAACCACGCTTCGTGCGCAAAAATTACATACTGTCTGTGAAGAAGCTGCCTGCCCGAATTTACCCGAATGTTTTGGTGGCGGTACAGCGACCTTTATGATTATGGGTGATATTTGTACCCGTCGTTGCCCATTTTGTGATGTGGCGCATGGTCGCCCGAATGCACTCGATGCTGATGAACCTCGTCATATGGCTGAAACGATTTCTAATCTCGGCTTAAAATATGCGGTCATTACCTCTGTCGATCGTGATGACTTGGTCGATGGTGGCGCACAGCATTTTGTTGATTGTATTCGTGAAGCACGTCAGCTCAGCCCAAATACTTTATTAGAGATTTTGGTGCCTGATTTTCGTGGACGTATAGACGTTGCACTACGCATTATGACCGAGTGTCCACCTGATGTGTTTAACCACAATATTGAAACAGTACCTCGTTTATACAAGGCTATGCGTCCAGGCTCAGACTATCAACACTCTTTAAATCTACTCAAAATGTTTAAAGAATATTGTCCAGATGTGCCAACCAAATGCGGTTTGATGGTGGGTATTGGCGAGACTGAGCAAGAAGTCATTGCCCTGCTGGATGACTTACATGCGCATGGTGTGGACTATGTAACCATTGGTCAATATCTACAGCCATCAAAACAACACGCTCCGATCGATCGTTTTGTGACACCAGAAGAATTTGAGCGCTATGCTGAGCATGGTCGCAAACTCGGCTTTCGTAATATTTGGTCTGCGCCAATGGTGCGTTCTAGCTACTTTGCAGATCGTCAATATCATGGCGAACCTGTACCAGGAGTACGCCGTAAAGTTGCGCCTGAAAAGAAAATTAATGTGCTTGCGGTAGAAGCATAAGCGTCTCTAAATTTTAAAATTTCAATTTGAAAATTTAATTTAAAAACCTAAATTTTCACATCTAAACAAAAAGGGCTTTATCCAATTAAGCCCTTTTTGCATGATGCGATAAAGCCATCATGTTTGATTTCTGTAGATCACTACTTGAACAGATAAATATTAAAACAAATCAATACGTTGACCATTCAATTATGGCGTCACAATATTGAATAAATATTCAAACTCATCCAGCATGCCAAATAATGCTGACACCTGTTTCAAATCACCTTGATGTTTGATTTTCCCCTCTTGCATCAGTTCAGCAAAGGTTTTTTGTTTCATCAAAATCATATTCAAATCACTGCGATTCATGGTCAATGTCAGATCAGCATCTGCTTCTTGACGATCTGCGGTGACATTGAGGTGTGAGTTTTTCAGCTCAATGGCAACTTTTTCTTTGCGATCTGGCAAATCGAGATTGATTTTGAACTGCTTACCTTTGGCACGTTCTGCATCTAAGCGTACTCCCATGTAGTCGAATAATAGCTCGGTATCCATCGCTCGGAGCAAATCTGGACCTGCTTTGGTATTTTGCGCCGTATTTTGCAAACCGTGGCGTAACTCATGCGCCGCCGAAAGATAAGCGTTGCGCCACCCTGCTGTTTCAGACTGATAACCGAGTTGTTCGAGTGCGTCGGCTTGCAATGCTTTGGCTTTAACATTGTTTGGATCAGCAAAGACTAAATGATTGACCAATTCAGCAACCCAACGATATTCACCTTGATCATACGCCGTTTGTGCTTTGTTCAATAATGCTTCGCTACCGCCAGCCAACGCAACATAGCGTTTGCCTGCATCATCTGGACTGAGCTTATTCAGCGTTGCAGGATTCATATCGAAGAAGCCGATGTATTTATTCACCACACCACGCACATTGTGACTCACAGAACCATGATAGCCACGGTTATACCACTCTTGAGATAACACTTCTGGCACGGTAATTTCGTTGTGTATTTCATTGATCGTCACACCACTATTGGCAAGATGCAGGCTTTGATCATGCAAATAGCCATACATATCACGTTGTTTTTCCATGAAATCAACGATGTTTTGATTGCCCCAACGTGGCCAATGATGCGATGCCATCAGCACTTCGGCTTTTACCCCAAATTGCTGTAAAGCCTGATTAATACTTTTACTCCACATCGATGCATCACGGGCTTCTGCACCACGAATGGTATAGATGTTGTGCATGCCTGCAACGGTGTTTTCCGCCATCCATAAGGTTTTGAATTGTGGGAACCATGTATTCATTTCCGATGGTGATTCGGTATTCGGCGTGTTTTGGAACACCATTTCCACACCATCAATGGTCAGGGTTTCTTCATCTTTTTCAACAATATAATTCGGTGCGATCAATCCAACCAAACCAAATGGAACGCCTTTACCCAGTGCACCATCGACTGCACCTCGTTCGCCTTTCGGCAGTAAGATGCCATATTGGTAGGATGCACGGCGTTGCATGGCATTGCCCGCAAGGACACTTTCTTTGACCACATGTTCCATAAAGTCACGTGGGGCAATGAGTTTAACCTCTCCACTTTTCACTTGTTCTTCGCTAATAATGCCTTTGACACCACCAAAATGATCAACATGCGCATGGCTAAACACCACAGCCTTGATTGGACGCTCACCTAATTGCTCAGTGACCAATTGATGCGCTGCTTTTGCTGTTTCTGGCACGGTCAACGGATCAAAGACAATCCAACCTGTATCACCTTGGATATAGGTAATATTGGTCAAATCAAACCCACGCACTTGATAAATACGATCGGTGACTTTGAACAAGCCATAATTCATATTGAGCTGTGCTTGGCGGTATAGGCTTGGATTAATACTTGGAGTAAATTGATTTTTCTCTAAAAAATCAAACTCGCCAAGATCCCAAATCACTTCGCCTTTGGCATTTTTAATTTGCTTGCTTTTCGGTTTGGCAATCAGCCCTTTACTGGCAAATTCAAAATCCTGACGATCACTAAATGGTAACTCACTCAGCAAGGCTTGATTGTGTGCTGTGGTGTATTTCGTCGCTGGTTTGCTTTCTAGTGTTGTGTCTGCGTTTGCCACTTGCATTGCTAAAATCGCAGACATGACGATGCCTAATCGTGTTTTGATCATCCTTAAAGTCCTTTTCTAGGTCAGTATTTAAATCGGTTTTTCGTTACTTGTGGCACTGCATTGTAGTGCCAATTTTAAAAGTTAAACTTGGCTAAGCTCACCTGCCAAATCACCCGTTCCTGTGAGTGCCGACACTTGTCCGTCTAACGGCGCACTAAACTGGATCCGCTTGATCTGCCCTGCACGTTCTTCAGAAAACACAGGGATTTGGCTCATGGCAAATTCAGACAATGCAGTAATGGTCAGTGATGGATTGACCCCCAAGTTGCCTGGGATAATTGAACCATCGAGCACTCGTAGATTCTGATAACCAAATACTTCACCCGTTTGATCAATGACGCCATTTGATTTGTCTGTACCAATCGCCACACCACTCATGATGTGTGCGGTCATCGGTGTGCCTAAAAGAATTTCTGTGAGCGCTGAACCTGCTTCCCCGCCCAATTTATCAGCAAAAGATCGGGTTGCTTTTTCCGCTGATGGAAAAGATACAGTCAGTGGCGTGTCATCGGCTTTTTGTACCGCAGTGATGCCGTTGCGGAACAATCGATACCATTTACGGCGCCATTCAAGATGAATAAAAGCCTCTGACTTTTGCATCACCAAGAATAAAATTGAATTGCGTGCTTTGCCTTTTGGACGCAGCATTTTGAAGGTTTTTAGCGGGTGCAATAAGGTATTGAAAATAAACTTCATGATTCGCACAGCGCCTTGCCCTGTAACCATTGGCACATAAGGCACATAGAGCCACGTGCCGTCCGAGCCTTCACGGAAGCGGTTGACTTCCATATTAGTATTGGCATCGACCGAGATGAACGAACTGATCGCCACACCATCATCGACTTTTTCACGGGTATCATTTGCTGTGGTCAATGTTTCAGAGTTGGTACGAATCTGTTGACCGAGCAGTTTAGACATATTGGGCAAAGTCTTGGCTTGATCACGCATTTTCAGTAATAATGGCACCGTGCCCATCACGCCAGCAGAAACCACCACGCCACGGCTTTTTACAGTGTATGTCCGAGTGCCAGATGCAGTGGTTTCTTTGACATGTACTTCATAGCCAGCGCTACCATCGGCATTGAGCGGGACAATTTTTAACACTTCAGAACTTGGGCGAATCTCCACACCGTTACGCTCAGCAAAATACAAATAATTTTTCATCAACGTATTTTTAGAGTTGTAACGACAGCCGATGATACAGTTACCACAATATTGGCAAGTTTGACGGTCGGGACCATCGCCGTTGAAATATGGATCTTTCACCGTTTTGGCACGTGCACCATCCGCCTGCGGAAAGAACACACCCGTTGCTACTGTTTTATAGCTACTACCATGTCCCATTTCTTCAGCGACTTGCTTTAAGGTCTCATCAGCGATATTGGTATAAGAATTCTTGGCTGTACCAAGCATACGCTGCGCCAGTGAATAATAAGGCAATAACGCATCTTTCCAGTCAGTACGAATCTTCGACCATGCAGGTGATTGAAATACCTCATCATCAGGAATGAAATGCACATTGGCATAAATCTGTGAACCACCACCGACACCAACGCCGTGTACCACCGTCACTTTATTGGTAAAGCTCATCTGCAAAGTGCCTTTGAGACCAAGCTCAGGTGCCCAAAGATAGTTTTTGGTATCGAGGTTGGTTTTTGGAAAATCCTCATCTTTACGTCTTAAACCTTTTTCCAAGACGAGGACTTTATTGCCTTTTTCACTCAAGCGTAATGCACTGACTGAACCACCAAAACCTGAACCAATAATGATTTGATCAAAATCAAACTGTGTTGTATTCATTGTATTTACTCCATTAAATATAATGACAAAGTACATCTATTGTCATTACTTTTTCATCCCTAAATCGATAATCACTTGCCAATCGTGACGCCGACTGGCGTTTTTAAACTTGCTTTACATTGTGAGTTGAATGCTTGTGATTTAAATGCTTATGATTTCATTTTGGTCAGGAAATTCAGCATTCGTGTGGCAAAATTACCATACGGTGGCGCGAGGAATTTCATGCTAGAAAAACCTGCTTGATAAAATACTGGGCGCATTTTGGAGAAGGTTAAAAAGCCTTCATAACCATGATAATGCCCCATACCACTAGCCCCCACACCACCAAATGGCAAATCATGTTGACCGACATGGAATAGCGCATCATTGACACAGACCCCACCAGACATGACACGATTGAGATAATAGTCAATCAATGCTTGATTATTACTAAATGGATAAAACGCCAAAGGACGATCACGCTTTGCAATATAGTCGACCACTTGCTTCGGATCCTCGTAGGTTTTCACCATCAAGATCGGTCCAAAAGTCTCACGGGTATCAATGTCCATGTTGTCATTACTATTTAAGATCATGGTCAACGGAAATTTTCGGGTCGTTGCGTCTGCTTCTTGCTGATTCAGATTGACCACCATGGCACCTTGTGCTTTGGCCTGTGCAACACACTGCACAAGTCGATCGAAGGAACGCCCATCAATGATCGAGGTATAATCTACACTATGAATATCAGGCACGTGTTGTTTCACCCAGCGATGTGCAGCATCGATAAAGGCTTGACGCTGAGATTCATGCACAAACACATAATCGACATTGGTACAAATCTGCCCAGCATTAAATTGCTTGACGAACATGATGCGTTCCACGGCTTTTTCCAGTGGATACTCAGGATCGATCACCGCAGGTGACTTCCCGCCAAGCTCAAGCGTGACTGGGGTGAGGTTTGGCACCGCAGCTGCCATGACCTTACGACCTGTAGCGCCAGAGCCTGTAAACATCAAATGATCAAAAGGTAATTTTGAGAATGCGATGCCGACTTCACCAGTCTCATCAAAGATTTTTAATTTTTCAGCACTAAAATATTTCGGTGTGATTTCTATCAGCAATTTTGCAAGATGACGTGAATTTTCAGACAACTTGACCATGGCACGGTTGCCAGCGGCAAACACTGCGGATAGTTGTGAGAACATCAAATTGACAGGGAAATTCCACGGTACAATTAAGCCTATTACGCCAAGTGGCTGTGGAATGACACGGTTTTTCGCACCAAAATACATGCTTTGATCGACTTTGCGCTTTTGCACTTTCATCCATTTTTTAAGATGTTTTAAGCTGCCATTAATATCATCTGTAGATGTAATAATTTCTGCTAGGAGCGTTTCGTGACGTGAGCGATTGCCATAGTCTTGGTTGATCGCTTCGATCAACTCTTCACGATGGTTATTAATCATCGCCTTGAGATTGAGCAAATGCTGTTTGCGAATCGCATAGGTTTCGATACCGTCAGTGTGTGCGCTGGCTTTTTGTAGATGCAGACAATGCTGTAATTCTTGTTCGATCGTGGTTGGTTCAAAAATAGCTTGCATGATTTCACCTTATCCCGACTGGGCTGTCCTTAACCTGTCTTAAATAACAGTCTCTAAAATGGGTATTTCAAGACCTTTTCCTGAGTTAACTTTAACAAATCACTTGAAAGTTGCTTGATATTTTAGGACACTAGGTTGATATTTTAGGACAACTGGATGGTTGAGATGGCAAGCTATATCCGAGCAGCGAGTCTTGGTGGTTTTGAAGACTTAGTGCGTAGTTTTGGAATCAACCCAATGGATGTGATGCGTGAAGTCGGCATATTGCCTGCATTGCTCCGTGATCCAGACTCATTTATTAATTATGAGCATTATCTTGATTTACTCGAAGTGGCGGCTAAACATTGTGATGCGCCATGTTTTGGTTTGAATTTGGCTGCTAAACAAAATATTCAAACCATTGGCTTGATCGGCGTCTATATGTCTCGACAAGACACCGTATTGCAGGCATTAAATGTAGCGCAAAAATATGTCTACTTGCATGCAGATGGCATTATGTTTCAGGTGACCCAGCTGGATGATCAACTGTGTGAGCTGAACTTTATTCGCTTAAATGAGAATGACACAATACTGCCTCAAAAAGCACAGCTATCTATCGGGTTGATTTTTAATATTTTTAAGGACTTGATCGGTCCAACTTGGCAAGCCAAACAAATTAAACTCAAACAAAAACAACCTGATGTAACGACCACGCAAATATTTCGCAATACATTTAACTGTCAGGTTGAGTTTGAAGCAGATCGAGATGCGCTGTACTTTCCTGCAAAACTGCTCAAGGCTCGTCCATATCATTTTCAAGAGGAATTGGTCGATCGCTTGATCGTACAACAACTCGAAACACAGCGTTTGAAAAAACAAGATACCGAGGTGCAATTGATCGAAAGTACCATCAAAATGTTGCTTGCTACTGGCGATTGTAGTATCGAAAATACAGCGCTATGTATGGGCATACATCCCAAAAAACTTCAGCGTATATTAAAAGATCAAGGCACCTCTTATCGGAATGTGCTCGAAGCGGTACGCAAAGCAGAAACCTTACGCATCATGAATCATCATCAAGATATTCATCTGACCGATCTAGCTTTACAGCTTGGTTATGCAGAATTGTCAATTTTTAGCCGAAAATTCAAATCATGGTTTGGCATGACACCGTCGGAATGGCGTATTGCACATTTCAGCTAAAAGATTTGTGCAATGTATTTTGCATCTGGCATATTGCATTATTTGGCGGTAGTTTTCAGTGTTTTGACCAGACGAAAGCCAATACTAATCCCCCGATAGTCTGCGGGATAGGATTTGCGGAAGGCACTAGTCCAACCATCTGCGGTAATATGCCAACTGCCACCTTTGACCACTTTTTCTGTGCCTTTAAGAACTTGCGGATTGTCTAATACCGCTGTTGATGGACTCCCTGAGAAGCGCTCCTCGACAGATACGAATCCATCGGCAACCCATTCCCACACATTGCCATGCATATCGTACAAGCCCCAAGGATTTGGTCGTTTTTGACCGACAGGATGTGAGCCTCCCGTGCGAAAATCCTCGCCGTACCACGCATAGTGCTTGAGTTGATCTTGATCATTGCCAAATGAATAGGGTGTGTTGGTGCCTGCTTTGGCAGCGTATTCCCATTCCGCCTCTGTTGGCAGTCGATAGCTATGTTGCGGATCGAGTTTATTCAACTTTTCGATAAATCTCTGTGCATCATTCCATGACACCGTCGCAGGATGATCAGGCTTGGTGATCCGTTCTTTCATCCCAGGCAAGTTGTAAAAAGAATTTGATCGATCAAGATCGAATGAACTACTGCCCATGACAGCTTGCCACTGTGCTTGAGTCACTTCATATTTCGACAGATAAAAGTCATCAGTTATATTGACCTGTTGCTGTGGGCTATCAGCTTCGCCCATCTGAAAACTGCCCGCCTTGATCAGTACAAAGTCTTGATTGGCAATCACTTGTTGTGATCCGTCCTGCTGTGATGAACTCAGCGCTTGCACCGATTGTTCTGCCTCCAAGGCTTGATCCTGTTTGACTTGTGCTGTGGACTGCGTAGAAGGTTGTTCGCTATTGCCTTGCTTGCTACACCCCATGATCAATAATAGTGTGCACAAGGTCATCATGATTTGCCGTGTATGGCGTGCATCGTACTGATAAGACATGTTGTTCGCTCCTTGCATTGTTTGACTCGCAGCCTTTATCAATGTGACTCAAGCGGCATTATAGATACCGACACTTTGCTGAATATGTTGCGTCGGCTGATCGATCAAGTCACAAATGAAATCTACCAATGCCTGTTTTGAAGTTTCCATACCTGTAAAGGCTTCACCTTTTTGGCTCAATACTACCTTAGAATTTGGCGCATGAACAAACCAACCTGGTCGCACCAAGGTGTAATCTAATCCTGAAGACTCCACCACATCCGCCAAAGCACGATACGGTTTCAGTGCGGGATTATTTTGCAGATTTTGTGCTGGTGTGGTCACTTCATTATATATGCCCATGGATGTAATGAAAATTAGCCGTTTTACGCCTTCTTTTTGCATGGCATTGACGATATTTTGTGTTTGTTGTCCCAAGTCATGACCACTGAGATTGGCATAGACCACATCAATATCAATCATCGCCTGTTCAAGCTGGGCTGTATCATTGACATCCGCCTGAATCACATCGACGTGATGGTGTTCGATGGCATGTTGACAGTATAAACGCTGTGGCTGACGGCAATATAAGAACAAATGATGTGTTTGATCATTCACTAAGTGCTGGTTTAACAATTGCGCATTTAATAGTTGTGCTGTGACCAGTTGTGCAATCTGACCTGTTGCACCGAGGATGAGAATATTGGACATGATATTTCCTAAAAAATGTATTGATTTTCTTCAATTTTCATAAGGTTTAAAAATTAGACATCACTAGGCTTAATCAAACTTTTCATCCAGTGCAAGGAGTTCTTTGGATAGGCGTTCACCTTGGACTTCAATACTGTCGAGAATGTCTTGAATCTCTGCCAACTCTTGCGTGGATAAACTGACCTCAGCAGAACCAATATTGTCACTCAAATATTGCGCTTGATCGATCCCTGGTACAGGCACGATAAATGGCTTTTGTGCAAGTAACCATGCCAAAGCAATCTTTGCCGTGCTCACTTGTTTGCGTGCGGCAATATCATTGATGCGTTCTACCAATGGCATATTGGCTTGCATGGCTTCTTTGGTAAAACGTGGGAAAGTCGCACGCAAGTCGGTCTTTGGATCAAATGTGGTATTTGGGTCAATTTTCCCTGTCAAAAAGCCAGTACCTAAAGGTCCCCAAGGCACAAAACCAATGCCGAGTTCTTCACAGGTTGGAATAACCTGCGCCTCAGGCTCACGTGTCCAGAGTGAATATTGATTTTGTACCGCAGTGACTGGAAATACCGCATGCGCACGGCGGATGGTCTCGGCATTGGCTTGAGAAAGTCCAAAATGCTTGACTTTACCCGCATCAACCAAGTCCTTGATCACACCTGCGACCTCTTCGATCGGTACATTCGGGTCGACACGGTGCTGATAAAACAGGTCGATATAATCGGTTTGCAAACGTTTTAGCGATTCATCACACACTTTGCGGATGTGTTCAGGACGACTATTCACACCAGTATCAGAGATCATGCCAAACTTTGTGGCAATGATGACGTTTTGACGCATCGGTTTCAGCGCCTCGCCGACCAATTCTTCATTGGTAAAAGGCCCATAGGCTTCGGCAGTGTCAAAGAAGGTAATGCCTTGATCATAAGCAGCACGAATCAGATCGATACCAAAGGCGGTAGACTGTGTTTGACCTAAGCCAAAGCTCAGTCCCATACAGCCCATACCGATCGCAGAAACTTCAAGTTGACCGAGTTGACGTGTTTTCATGTGTTTATCCTTTTAATCGCTATACAACAGCGTAATGTGCTTGATGAAATAATTCTAAATAAAATTCTTTGCTGGATTAAGTCAGACATTTCGCAAAGACTTATCTAAATCATTCATCAATGAGCAAGTTTATTTATAATCATGGCAATCAACTATTATTTTATTCATATATTCAGCAAGTTAAATCGGTTTTTATTATTTTAAAATTTACCTAAATACGCTACTTTTCATTGCCATACTTCATTAAGATCGATTTATTTCAACAACAATAACCTGCATATGCTCGACAATCTCAACGAACTCAAAGCATTTATTACCGTTGCGCAGTGTCAAAGTTTTACCAAAGCCGCAGCACAACTTGGCGTCTCGCAATCTGCACTGAGCCACACCATTAAAACGCTTGAAACCTCACTCAATATCCGATTGTTACATCGCACCACACGCAGTGTATCCACCACCGATGCTGGCGAACAATTATTGCAGTCCGTCGAGCCTTTACTCACTCAAATTGGTTCGGAGATGCATCGCTTGACTGAGTTTCGCAACAGTTTATCGGGCACGATACGCATCCATGCGACCGATCATTCGATTCGTATGATCTGGGATCGGCTGTTTCCGCTGTTACAGCAGCATCCTGAAATCCAGCTCGAAGTCGCAACGGAATATCGGTTCACTGATATTGTCGCTGAGCGCTATGATATGGGCATCCGCTTGGGGAGCCATGTTAATAAAGACATGATTGCAGTGCGTATCTGTGAAGATTTGGAGCTTGCTGTTGTAGCAAGCCCTGCTTATTTTCAGAAATATCCGAAACCACAGCATATTGACGATTTGGCTGAACACAATTGTCTCAATATGCGACTACCCACCAAAGGCGGACTGATGGCTTGGGAATTTCGCATGTCAGATCAGCACGTGGTTGAGAAGCATGTCGAGGGGCAATTTACCTTTAACCAAACCCCGCACATTATCAAAGCCGCAAAAGAACATCTCGGTTTGGCTTGGGTGCCTAAAGATTTGGTCAAAGAAGACATTAAAAGTGGAGAACTGATCTGCGTGCTTGAGGAGTATCAAATGAGCTATCCTGGCTATCATTTGTATTATCCAAACCGCCGTGATTCCTCACCGATTTTCCGTTTAATAGTCGATGCATTAAAAATTTAACGATGGCGCACAAAAAGTAGCGCATTTTCATAATGCCCTGCTTTTATATTTTTGATTATTTTAGGAGAATTTATGTATTTGAAGTAGGCTGTAAATAATCCAACTCACCAAACCAGTAAGATGCCGTCACTCCGCCATCAATCAGAAAATCAGAACCCGTGATAAAAGCGCCCGCATCGGTCATAAGTAACTCTGCAACATTGGCAATCTCATCTGCTGTAGCAGCACGTCCAGCTGGCGAGCGAGCTAACATGTTGCGATAGCTTTCGCCTCGTGGTCCATTGAGCTCATCAAGGGCAAGTAGCGTGATCACAATCCCTGGGCTAATGGTATTGATACGTGCGCCACGATCTTTCCACTTCACCGCTTCCGCCATGACACGTAAGGCGTTGCCACGTTTTGAGATTTGATAGGCATTCAGGGTGTCTGTGACAACTTTTGTAGATAAAAAATCTTGTGCCAATAATTCATCACTCGGTGTTGTGGCAAGGATTTTGTTCTTTTCTGCGCTCAGAGCGGGTAAACGATGTCCAGATTGCGATGAAATCACCACACCAGAACCGCCTTGTGCGATAACTTGTCCAAACTCCTCCAAAATCACTGCTGTGCCGTAGAGATCAACTTTCAAGATCACCTCTGGGGTTGCTTGCGATGGCGAAACACCTGCAGCATGAATTAAGCCATGTACCTCACCTAGCTCACAAGCTCGTTTAACCAAGTCTTGAATCGAGCTTTTTGATGAAATATCGACCGTTGTCGTTTCGACTTGAAATCCTGCTTCTCGTAATGTTTTTGCAGCACGTTCAGCATTATCAGGTTTTAAATCAGCAATTAAAATCGTTTTTCCTGCACTCATCCGACGTGCAATGGCAATACCGATTGCACCTGCACCAATCACCACATTAACTTGTTTTTTCATTGGTCTATTCCTTATCTGTTTGCTTCAGCCTTGTATCCGTAAGCACCATAGGTTACGGATTGGTCTGTGTTGGGCTCTATCATAAGGAATTTTTACGTTAGGATTAAGGTGGGCACATCACTTGTACTTATGAGTTTAATTCATTAATCAAAGTGGATTATGATGCACCTGCCAGTCGAAACTGAAAGGTATTTTTCACATTCTGCACCGCCACCGCTTGCCCATTGACTTTACGGGGTTGATATTGAAACTGCTTGGCGGCTTGTAACGCAGGGCGAACAAATAGCGGATGACAATCCCCTTGTGCTTTTGGATTTTCCACACGTCCTTGTGCATTGACGGTATAGGCAATGGTGCAATCCCCTTCTAGCCTTCTATCCAAAGCCTGTTCAGGGTATTTCGGTGGTGCTTTATTGGCAGGCTTATAGTTGCTGACATCAAATTTTTCTTCAGGTACAGATGTGTTTTGCTGAGTTGACTTTTGTGTTGTTTCAGCAGTTTGCTTTTGCACACTTTCAGATTTAGCTGTTTGTGTTTGCTCACTCTTCGTTGATGCTTTTTCAGTCTGACGATTTTGTTCTACTGACTTTTGCTGAGTTTGCTGGTTTCAGTGCTTGATTTATCCGCTGTTTGTTTTTTGGAAACTTTTTGCTCACTTTGTGATGAGAGGATTTTTTTCTCAGGCTGTTGTGTGCGTGCTTGTTCTTTTACTTTTTCCTGTTGTTTCGGTTTCGGCTGTAATTTTTGTTCTGAGTGTTGTTGAGTAGCTTGTTCTTTGACTGCTGGTTTTGGCTCAGCTTTGGGCAATTGCGCAGGCTCAGTTTGAGGTGCAGACAATTGAATCATTTTCAGCTTTATCATTTGTGTCTTTGGCGGTTCTACAGGTTTTTGCATCTCAACTTGAGTCATGCCATACAACGCAGCAAGGTGCAACACTGCTGTCACCGTCAATGCCAAGCCGTGTTCTTTCCAGTGTGTTGTCACGTTATGTGCAGTGGAAACTGTCATTGCGCAGGCTCCTCTGTAATTAAACCAATGTTAGTCACACCACTTTTTTGCAGTGTAGCGATGGCTTCGACCACCATTTTATAATCTGAACCTTGATCTGCTCGGATATACATTTGCATGTTTTTGTCGGCGGTAATCAGCGGTGTGAGTTTTTGTTGCATCGCTTCAAGATCAACCGCTTGATCGGTCACGGATTCGGTATCGACTTGGTTGCCGATATTCCAATAATATTGTCCATCATGCGTGATCGACAAGGTAATGATACGTTGCTGTTGTGACGATGGCATGACATCGGCATTCACATCAGGCAAATCAATCTTGATACCATGTGTGAGCATCGGTGCGGTGACCATGAATATCACCAGCAGTACCAACATCACATCAATATACGGCACCACATTCATCTCGGCATTCAGGGCACGTTTGCGTGGGGCTTTTAACATCAGTAATTCCCCCTTTTATACGTGTTGAGATGGTGCTGATTGTTGGGTTACAACAGATGGATTTTTCGCCATCAAACGGGTCAGTCGACCTTGCAACTCATTGGCAAAGCTGTAATAGCGTGTACTCATCTTATCGGCACGTGCTGAAAAACGGTTGTACGCCACCACCGCAGGAATCGCTGCAAATAGACCGATCGCTGTGGCAATCAAGGCTTCGGCAATCCCTGGCGCAACGGTATTTAAGGTTGCTTGCTCTACACCTGACAGCCCGATAAAGGCATGCATAATTCCCCACACCGTACCAAACAGACCGATATATGGACTGACCGAACCGACGGTTGCGAGAAAGGTCAGATTTTGCTGTAAGCGTTCTTCTTGCTCAGTAATGCTAATCAAAAGACGACGTTCAACACTTTCCATCACATCTTGGTTGCTGAGTTTGCACTGTGCTGTATTGTCTTGATAAATATGTTGATATTCATCCAAACCTTGCTGATAAATATCAACAATACCACTGTTTTTAAGACCACTGTCTTTTGCACTTTGCGTATCAATATTTATTAAATCTGACTGTGAGCGAAACGCATGTAAAAAACGCTTCCAGCCACTTTCTTGACTGCGTAACAACATGCCATGCTTGATGATAATGTACCAACTGACCACCGATGCAGCCAATAAAATCAACATCACACATTTCACCAAAAGACTGGCGTGGCTAATCAAGCTCCAAATCGACATCTGATCTAAGGTTGCTTGCATGGGATACTCCAAAATAGGTCTAAAACTGTATTTAATTCAAGTGAGCAATGACAGCATCGTCATGGGTTGTGTCGTTTTGCGCTGTCATTGCTCGGATTGCGCAGATGATGAAGTGAATAATTTACTCTAAATTCAATGCCTCAGCGATTTTTTGCCATGACACATATTTAAAGTTTTGGTTGCCCTCTGGCATGCGT
Source organism: Acinetobacter marinus (assembly GCF_900096915.1). Taxonomy (GTDB): domain Bacteria; phylum Pseudomonadota; class Gammaproteobacteria; order Pseudomonadales; family Moraxellaceae; genus Acinetobacter; species Acinetobacter marinus. The sequence continues at coordinate 174,528 of NZ_FMYK01000001.1, read as the reverse complement.
TTGCGACCGTCTTGCACCACCAACATGCCTTGCTTCCACATGCCATTTGCACCGCCGAAGTTTTTGCTACTGACTTCGAGTCCATCGGTTTCGGATACGGCATCAATGGATTTTTCGGTATTGATGCCTACTCTGAATGCTCCACGCACTTGATATGGCGCAGTGCTATCTATCACCACGTAGCTGTCGTTGCCTTGGCTTGAAATGATTAAATATCGTGCTTTTTGATTTCGGTCATGGCTTTCTGCATGATTTTCTGCATGGTATAGCCCCATCCCCTCAATATCGGCATGTAACACATCACCTGCACTGATCACTTTTTCCAAAGCACTATTCGGCGTGTTTAAGTCTTTCATCCACACGGCATTTCGTTCTTCACCGACAAAGGCACGACCTGTTGCATCATCGACCACACAACCCTCAGGCTGAGAATCAACGGCAAAGCGTTGCACTTCCGTTGCGCTGAATTTTTTCTGTGGTGCTTGGATGTGATATTGCACAAAGGTGCCGTCTTTATCATTCGGAATGGCGTAGATTTCACCTGCACGGTCTTGGTACATGCAGAAGCCATAAATATCGGTTAAATCTGTGGCGAGTTCCCCGAGATTGCTGACTTTACCTTTTGCGTTGATGGCAAACAGTTGCAAGCTGTTGTGATCACGATTGGTGGCGATGGCGAGGTCAATTTGTTCAGTACCAAAATGAAAGCCATAACGTAAATCGACATTGTTTAAACGACCGACATCGAGATACTGCAACATCTTGCCGTGTAGATCATAAACTGCAAGCCCGCCTTGTTTGTCTGTACCAAGCACACGTGAATTGGATGGTTGACTGGCGTTATACCAAATTGCAGGATCATCGGCAGCATCACCTGTGCTTGGCACCACATCGCTTTGTACATCGGCAGGAATGGTACCGATCGGCGTTGTGGCTTTGACCGCATTGGTTTGCCAATTGAGCTCGGCAGTTTTGACAGTATGATCATCTAAAATCAGCACTTTTTTCGCATCTTGATTACCAATGATGCCGAGGCGTTCTGCTTCGCCAATATCAGACAATTTCAATGCTGACAATGCTTGCCATGCGTCATTTTGCCATTGATAGCGATACAACACGCCTTTGGATTCATCGGTCACAGCGATCTGATCATCGACCACTGCAATATCTGTCGGTGTACCTTGAATCGCACCAAATGGCTTCACCATATCAACTGGACGACGCACCAAATCGGCTTCAGGATCGGCAGGATATGCCCAAATCCCTACCTCTTCTTCATTGATAAAAAGCTGTGCATCATGATCACTGACACGACATTTATTACTATTCGGTGGCAAGCTCATGCGGCGAATCAGCTGTGGATTTGACAATGCGTGTTGATCTTTGGCAACTAACCATTGCTCACCGATACCTTCTTCACCGACCAAAAAGGCATAAGCGTAACCCGATTGATCTTGATACAGACAATTGTCATCGCTTTTAAATGGACGTTTTGCCACATAACTTGGCTTAGACCATTGCTGTGTGGTCACATCAAAACTGCGTAGCATCAATTGCTGACGAGCCAAATCTTGAATGGCAAATAGCACTTGCATCTGTCCTTGTTGATTTTTTCCAGTACGATAATCAATGCGCCCGAACTGCCCCGCCATTTTGCTGATGACTTTACCATCATGATTTAAAATCTGTACGCCGTCAGTTTTGCTACTGAGCATCAGATGCGCATCCGTCCACTGTGGAATATCCAATAACACCGCATCTTCTGCTTTAAAATCGCCTGTATCAATTTCTGCAAATATCACATCGTTCGCAGTATTCGACTGATCCATCTCATTCAAATCAATATATTGAACATCATGATCTTGAACATCGCTATCGTTCGGAACAGTTGCTTGATTGGTCGCCATCGGCTTATTTATCACGTGCGCTTGTTGACAGGCGGTTAAGCCAACAATACATAGACTCAATAGACTGAGTTTAAACGGTAAAAAATTCATAATTCACTCAAAAATGGGAATCGCACAGCCCAAGCACATTTCTTAATTTAGTGCTTGGACTGGCTTTAAAAAAACGAATTCACTGATCGAAATGTTTAAAAATCAAACTGTGTAAAAACCTAAATGTGTAAAACTTAAACATTAAAAGTGACTATAGGTAAGTCCTAGCTTATAACTCGGTGCATATTCTTCGTACTGTGCATTCTTGAGCTTTGCGCCTTGATAGGTGTAATACACTTCATTGCCAAGATTTTGTGCATCGAATTTGAGCTGTAAATTCTTGGTCAAATTGACGTGAGTGCTGAGATCAATGAAGGTTTGCTCATCGGCATAAATATCATTTTCAAGCACATCAATATCACCGAGTTCCAGCAGATATTTCGACTTGTAATTCGCTGAAACACGTACACCAAAACGGTCATTTTCCCAGCCGAGCATGGCATTACCGACGACATTGGATTGATTTGGCAAGCGAATATCACGGCTCAAAGATTCACCATCTTTCATACTGTCAATGGTCGCTTCTGACTTACTCAGTGTGGTATTGAATCCGATCAAGAAACCATTGTTAAACTTCTGCGAATAGGCAAGCTCCATACCGTAAAGTTTTGCACTGTCGCCATTTTTATAAGTAATCGCCTCATCGAAATCTGCCCAAAGTCCTGTGCCTGCAAGATCGGTGCTATAGATAAAGTTATCAATATCTTTGTAGAATGCGCTAAAGCTAATCACACTGGCTTCACCAAGATATTTTTCCACACCAATATCGAAGTTTGAGGATTCCAGTGGATCAAGCTCTGGATTGCCAAACTCGGCAGACTCATCGTCAATGTACAGTCCCGGTGCGCTTTGCCCAAAGGTTGGACGCACCACGCTATTAGTCCATGCCGCACGTAGATAGGCATCATCAGCAAGGCGGTAACGTGCATGCAGACTTGGTAGCCAATGGTCATAATCATGCTGGTATTTGTTCGATGTCACCGTATCGCCATCGACAGTAAAACCTTTGGCTTCGAACTCGGTATTCTCATAACGCAGACCTGCGATCACTTTTAAATGATCAAAATCGACGGTATTCATCAGATACGCAGCTTGAATGTCTTCATTGGATTCAAAGTCATTGACCGTTGACGCATCTAGCACCACATAGTCATCATCATTTAAGCCATTGATTTTATTTTTGATCGCAGTGGCGTTGATGAGTGAACCAAACTTTGCCAAGCTATAAGAACTATTCCCACTAAAATCATTACTTGCACTGGCTAAGTCCTCATACTCCCATTCATTGCTGTCATTTTTCTTTTCGCGTTGACTGATTTTCCCACCAAATTTAAAGACTGCTGCATAGTTGCCGAGCATGTAATCTTTGAGGAAATCTAGTTTGGCATTGAACTCTTGATCTGTGGTTTTCGATAGCTCCCAAGTGACAGAATCTAACGTATAGTTCGATGTATCATAAGCATCTTGATCTGCGCTAATGGTTGGTTTTTTACCCGAGCTGTAACCGACATTACTGAAATCACCAACGAATTTTGCCCCTGAAATCCCACCCGGATTTTCTTCTGAGGCTTCGCTATAGCCCAGTTGCCCATCGACTGTCCATGTGCCAAAACCTTGTTCACCGCCCAAGACGAAGGATTTAATTTCTTGGGTTTCGACCCGACTTTTCAACGAACGGGTCAATTCCGCATCACTGCTCTCACCTGCTTCGATAGCATCGGCAAATTCAGCACTGAACTCTTGACGTTGCTCAGTATCTTTAAAACGACTATATAAGGTGCGCAGATAATATTCACCCGTTGGATTCGGTCGATAGTCTAAGTTTAGCCCCGCACCGATCCGCTCACGCTCGATGTCGTATTGGCGCATTGCGGTTTCTTCCAGCGTATCACCATCCCATGCACCGCCCGTTTCGACATTATCTGAGCCAAATTTACGATTTTGATAACTGAGCGCCAAAGCCGCACCAAAGTTGTCCTCACCCTCGCCAATGCTAAAACGGTCACTGATCGCACCTGAGACTTTCGGGCTATATTCTTCACGTAAATCATCGTAGCTGCCTTCGACTGTCCCTGTGTAGAACAAGCCTTTGTGGTCAAATGCTGACAGACTTTCTACTTGTACCGTACCACCAAGTGAATTGGCATCCATATCAGGTGTTAAGGTTTTTACCACCGCCAAAGACTGCACCAATTCGGTCGGTAGAACATCTAATGCCACGCCACGGCGGTCGCTTTCAGGTGCTGGCACCAGCGTCCCGTTAATGGTCACTGCATTCATATCTGCGCCTAAACCACGCACAGTGACAAAACGCCCTTCGCCTTGATCTCGCTCGGTGGATACCCCTGGGATACGCTGTAATGCTTCAGCGGCATTATCATCGGGAAGCTGACCAATGGCGTCGGCATGCACCACACTACTGATCGAATCAGAACGCTTTTGCTCCTGCAATGCTTGATCCATACTGGCAGCTTGACCCACCACTTTGACATATTCCACCGCATTGGCTTGGACACTGTTTTGTGTATTGCTGTTGGTACTATCGACCGCCGTATCGACATCATTGACATCGGCATGCGCCAAGCTAATCACAGACATGGCAATGACTAAACTTGAGATTTGAAAGCGCAAGGACGTTTTCTTGCGCATTGGTTGGTTTGCTGATTTTGGAAAATTCATTGTGCTTCGCCCCATAAAATTAACCATAAAAATGAAAAGTCACGAACTTGATTTGGATGACTGCACAATAAAATCTAAATATGAATCTTCTGTGACAGCAATTTCTTATTTGATTGATTTATTGAGATTTTTAGAAGGATTATTGATGTTTTGAGCTAATTTGACTTTGGCACTGATGCGCCATCAAGCCCAGCATTGCTAGGCAAAATGCCTGTTCAGCATCTATTTCGATGTATCCAACAACTTCGCTGATCCATCAAAAACAGCACATACGGCGCATTTTTAAAATAATGCTTGAGCTGATATGACTGTCACATTGCCATCAAGTTGTCATCAAATTTTGTTTTTCTAGTTATTCAATTCATCGGACATGTCACTGACAAACATCACACTTCACACCATGTGTCGTTGAATGTGCAACACATGCATGTCATTTTTTTATTTTTAAATGCGGTAGTTATTGAGCATGAAGCGACTTCGACAACATCCATTTTCGATCATCATCGGCGTACTGATGCTGTGCTGTGTGCTCAGCATCGCCTTATTTTTACAGTTTGGTGATGTCAAAGCATTTCAAACATGGAAATGGATCGATATTTTAGGCGAAGGCGGAGCGGCTGCGTTTGCGCTGTTATGGCTAGTGCTGGTGCTGAAAAGTCGTATTCATGGGCAAGTCACCACACTTTTTGTCTATGGGCTGTGTTTTACTTTTTTTCATCTGTGGATGGATGTGTTGGATGAATTTATTAAGATTCCAGCGCAGATTCAATGGGATACGTGGCTTGAGTCAGTACCATTTCCGATAGGTTTAACTTTGCTGACTTTGGCGGTGTATTTTTGGCATCAAGAACAGCTTGCCATCAACAAGCAAATGCAAAAGCGAGAACGTATTTTCCGTGATCATCGTCTATTCGATGCGCTGACGCCACTTGCCGATGCCAATTATTTTAAATCTGAGCTCAATCATATGATTGAAAAAAATCCATCAGATACACACAGTGTAATTTTATTGGATATGGTTAATTTTAATCAGATTAATCAAGACTATGGCTATGATGAAGGCTCGCAAATATTGCAGCATATCTCGCAATTGATCAGTTTGAATCTACGCCAGACGGATTTGCTGTGTCGTTATGCGGGTGATCGCTTTACGATTTTGATGTGCAATACTGACCATCAGCAGGCACAAGCCATGTGCATCGCTTTGGAAAAACTGATTAGCCATAGTCAATATTTCCACCGTCAGTCCAACCAACTGATTCCGTTACACGCTCGCACGACTTACTGTGAAGTGATCGATCGCTCGGCACAAACTGTACTCAAACGCCTCAACCAACAATTAATTCATCTCAAATCGACAGAACTTGCTTCTAAGCAACGTCGACCAGTTGCTCAGCCCAATCCATTTGCAACAACATCGGAGGCGACGCAATGAGCAAGTTTCAGCATGCTTTCGAGTGTGACTATCGCTATATTCCAGCGCATCATCAGCTGTCGATCTTGATGGACATTTGTCACAGTCATGACATCTCACACGATTTGGTATTGCGTGGTAGTGGGATTTTTCTTGAGGATATTTTATCTGCAAAAAAACGAATCTCTGTCGAGCAAATACGACAGGTGTTAAAGAATATCAGTACATTTTCCAATCAACATGATATTCATTTTTTATTCGGTCAGCGCACGTTGATTACGCCATTTCACGAGGCACAGCATAGCTTGCTCTATGCCAATAGCATTGCAGAAGCGCTACAGCGTTATGTCACATTTTCTAGCCTGCTCTGCCCTTGGCTGACCCCTCAATTATTTGAAAGTCAGCAACATCTCTACCTATATTGGCTCGATGAAAATAACCCTGACAGTCAACATCTGATCGAAAGTGCCATGTCGGCAATCCAAGCGCTGACTCGACAGCTCTATGGGCAAAAACTACCGTGGCACTATGAATTTCATGGCGAAGAACCCGAGTATATCGAACAATATTGGGTGCATCTTGGGGATCATGTCGAGTTTAATCGCCCAATGAATATGATGATTTTGGATCGTCAATATCTGTATACGCCGCTACCGAATGCCTCAAGTATCTTGGCGCAAACCAGCCACAAACAGGCGCTAAGCCATTTTGAAATGATGGGCATCGAACAGTCATTTTTAACGTTGCTGTATCACTATTTGATGCAAAACATTCAACATAATATTCAGCTTGAACATACAGCAGAATACTTTGCAATGAGTCCTGCAACATTGAAACGTAAATTGAAAAAGCACCATACCCATTTTCAAGCACAAGTTGATCAATGTCGTCTACATACTGCGATCAAGCTATATCGGATTTATGGTTATAAGACCGAACAAGTGTCTGAATATCTACAAATCAATGATGCCAACAATTTTAGGCGTGCATTTAAGCGCTGGTCTGGGATCTCACCACAAGCCATTTAAGGCATAAATAAGACAAGACGTACTCTATTCGTTTATTCTGACGCCGCTGCGGGTGCCCAGATTGGCCATGCACCTTTGACCCCTTGGCAAATATTTTGACCACCGTTCAACGCATCAAAAGAAGGATAATTGATTTTTGGCATGTCTTGACGGAACGTTGCTTGACCCTGCTGAGATTGACAGCTCAAGGCTTGATCATTGGCTTTATCCAGCAGGCGCTGTGCCGCCAAGAACTTTTCTCGAGAATGACGCCAACCCAATTCGCATTGCTCTGCGGCTGCCCAGACCAACATCACTTCGGCTTGGGCAACTTGCGATTGGGCACAACTAAACCCTGTTTGATATTTTAACCATTCCGCATTGCTCCAGAGATCACGGCGCATTACTTCTGAGCCTTTAGGCACTGTCGTGGTTAGACTCAGCTGATCGGCTTGACCCTGCTCTAACGCACTGATGATACGCTCTGCTTCCGCCAATGCCGTTTTACGCATGGTTTTCTTTGGCGCACGTTCACTGCCCTCATGTGCAGCATAACTGAGCCATGTGGCTGCTTTTTTTGCATGATAATACTGCACAGCGTCTTTATCCGCATAAAATGGCAATAAGTGTGCTTGCAGTGCAGCAACGTCTTTATCTTTCGGATTGGCAATATAGGTTGACTCATCAATCGGTGGCAGTGATGGGCTTGGTGTGCGTTCCTTTTCAGCGGTGATGTCAGCTGCAGATGATGTAACTGCGTTTTCTACACTGACTGGACTTGTGTTAAGCATAGGCTCAGTTGCAGTGTTCGTGACATTCTCTGCAGTAACCATATTATTTTCAACAGCGACGACATCATTTTCAACAGCGAACACGACGGTCGAATGTAAGCCAACCACAGCAAACGACATTGCTGCGATCAGTGCTGAGTATTGAACGCCCTGCTTCATTATTGCCGACTTTTTCAAATTTTTCGTCATTGCTTGTTTATTCACAGCTTTTTGATTCATCGCTGGTTTATTCATCACTATGGCTCCATCGACGCATTGACTGTAGCATTTTTGCGTTTAAATAGATTTTCATCAAACTTGAAGCGCATGCGCAAATATGGTCCTTGCACCGTGGTATCGCTATCGACTAGATCTTCATCTTCGTAACCAGAGAAGTTATAACCACCTGATACCCAAAGATTTGCCGCAACCAAATAGCCAACCTCACCACCAATCAATAAGCGTTTGCCGTCGCTGACATCAGACCATAATAATCCACTGTGTACACCCGCATCCCAACGCTCATTAATGTCATACATGGCACGACCACTGAGCATGTGCGTGATGCCATCAGACTGCAATCCAGAATAGGTGGTGTCAACTTTTTTCAGCGCATATTGTCCAGATAGCGTCAGCGCACGTGTCGGATGATAATTGATATGATTGGATAAGATATAGACGTGTTTCAAATAGGTATTGTCTAAGTCAGTCTCGTTCTTATCATAACGATATTCAATCTTGCTCAGCGCATCAAAGCGATTGGTCGCTGTATCACGATATGCCAAGCCAAGCTGGAAACGATTGACAAAACGATTGCCACTATTTTCACTTTGATTATCAATAAAGCTCAATACGTTTTTGGCAAGCAAGGTCACATCATCAGAGTATTTATACGCCACACCGAGATTATTCAAAATGGTGTCAGACTGCTCCGCCCAACGTGCTTCAATACGCCCAACTGCTTTCCAATTTTCAGGCGCCAAATATTCAACCCCTAAGCTGGCTGCGGTATTATCTGCACTTTGATCATTTTTACCTGAAACAGCTTTGACTTGCTCAAAGCCAGCATTGACATAAAAGCCTTTTTCAAGTTCCCAACGGTTACGCAAACCAATCGCTGCTTCTGCCTCACGTGCGCTGATGCCATCACGAACACGATATTCACTGAACGCCGTGGCATCATTGTTATAGCGACTTTCCAAACCAAATACAGTCACGTTACGGCGCTGAGTATCATTGAGCTCATACAATCCACTAATACTCGATACCAACTCATGACGACCATAAGCGCGCAGTTTTGAATTGATTTGATAATTTGCACCAACAGCAAACACCTTACGATCCGATTCTTCGATGTCTTGTTCGTACTCGACAAAAGCGTTAGAACCTTCCCAAGGCAATTGACTGGTCAGTTTGGCACGAACTGTGGTGCCACTATATGGCGTGATTTGATCGGTGTTTTCAGTGGCAGCATCTTCGGTTTCATCATAATAACGCAAGCCGAGTTCGATCGATAGAATCTTGTTAATCGCACGTTGTACACTCGCTGACACACCTTGGTTTACGCCATTATCCAAATCTTCAGTACGGACAAACTCGATATTAAACAAACCGATTTTATCGACATTCATACGGGCCTTGATGCCACTTTCACTGCGTCCAGATGAAACTGGTGATGAAGTATTGTAGAAGCCTTCATCGGCACGGTTGTGATAAGCTCTAAAGTCCATGTTTTTATAAGCATAATCCAGCTCGATACGATAGGCATCGCCTGTGATTTCACCTGTTTCTGATGGATCAACATTGATTTGTGTCAATTGGTTCAGGTCGCTGACATTGACATCTGAGCGTGCATATTCAGCAACCAACTTACCTGTTTTGGCAAAGTTAATCACGGTGTTGGCACTGCTGAGTTTTTCTTTATTCAGTGGGTTGTCACTTTGTACGTGCGAAGCGCCGACTTTGACACGATCGGTGATTTTATACGATCCAGACACACCGCCAACGATATACTCGTCACCACCTTGATCGGATTCAACCGTGATTCGCAAATACACTGGGTTGAGATTGGCATCGACACTCGATACTGGCTCTTTAAGATAGATACTGTTGGTAAATGTATCCACTTCATAGTCGGTAAAGCGAGTTAGCGTTTCTGAGGAAATAATTAAGCCTGGATTGTTACGATCACGAATGATGATTTCGACTTTTTCGCTATTTTCCAGCATATCATCGACATCAACATTACCCAGACTATATGGCCCAGAAATCCCCAGTGCTCGTTGTTCAGTCACGACTTGTTCGGTGTTGGTTTCCGCTGCAAAGGCAGTGACTTTATATTTGTCGCCTTCAACCACGCCACGCACACCTGTCAATGAACGGCTATATTGCCCAAGTGATAAGCCTTCATCATTGTCGGTGCGGGTCACATAGTCGCCGTACATGATATGCGAACGCCCTTTATCGACACGAATATAGAGTTTGCTGGTCGACTGTGCATCAAAGCCTTTCGCTGCAGAATCGCCGTACACTGGATAATATTCATCGGGACGAATGTCACGGAACAGGCGTTGGTTTTTATCCTTGTCTGAATCATACGCCAAAGTCAGCAAATATTCGCCTTTGACTTTGCCTTTGAGGAACATGGCTGCACGACCCGTGACTTTGCTCTTGCCATTATTCGAGTCGGCAATTTCATTCAGTTCTTCTTCAAAACCATCATTCGAATCGACTTTGTTTAACTCGCTCGGATCAAAATCTTTAAAAGAAATCGCACCTTCGATAATCCCCGTTGCGATGATCGGACGAAGATTCGGCAAGAAGCGTACAGGGGTACTGCTATGGAAAATACCACTTTCCACAGACAAAATGCCTTCGCCCGCTTCATTTGGCGATTGAATCGGTACGATTAACGTACCACCTTCAACAAAGACTTGAATGCCCGGTTCTTTTTTATCCAAATCTTCCAGTTCAACCGTACCAATATTGGATTGGATGGTGAGCGGTGTACGACTCGACACCACCGTGCCAAAACGATCGACAATTTTTAATTCGACATTTAAGCGGTCAACACCATTGGCTTGTGGCGCTTGCGCTGAAGCATTCAGGACGATTTTGTCTAATTGATCTGGGGCGATGACTTCGATTTTATCCGACTCACGGACATTACCCATCATATCGAGCTGGCGTGCTTCGATGGTATTTTTACCCGGCTTTAATTCCACCCCGATAAAGTCCAGACCAGACACTTGGAAGTCAGGCAAAACGGCACGTTTACCAATGCGTTTTTCAGGCACTTGTTCGCCGTTGACCCAAAGCTGTTGATTGGTGCCCGCAGTCCCTTTCATCTGCACGGTAGCTTGCGGATAAGGCAACACTTGACCATCACGTAAGTTTAAGATTTGTAGTTTATTGTCTGTGGCATTTTCCAGCGCTTTTTCCAAATTGATGGTCATGTCAGCTTTTTTCGGCTCAAACTGCACCGCTTTCATGTCTGAAAGTTGCTCTTTGGAATAATCCACTGCGCAGTTGGCACTAATGCCTTGCGCAGAAATACAGCCACTGGCAGGTTGTCCACGCACATCAGATACGCTGTAATCCAGTGGATCAATGGTCAAATCGGTGCGTAAGATTTGTTCAAGTTTACTGTTGTTGGCTTCGATGCTTTCTTTACGTTTTAGAATTTGATTGATCAATGATTCAGAGCAAGTGCCGTCTGCACCACTTGAAATGGCAAAATCAGCCCGATGCAATTCGCCACGCTTTAAATCAACAAAACGGCTATTCGGATCACCTGCTTGACGGTTACTAATCAGTAGCAACTCTGCCTCTGCTGGCAAAGTGATGCGATCGACTTTGAGCACGTGCGTTTTGGCAGAAATCCCGTAAAAGTCGTATTTGCCTTCGCTATCGGTGACCGCATAGCTACCATCTTCAAGATAAACACGCACCCCAGGCACACCGATTTCACCAACATCCTGTACACCGTTACGATTACAATCGGTGAAAATTTTCCCGAGAATAAACCCATCAGAAATCATCGGGCCTGGATTGACATCGACTTTTGCAGAGGCTTCATTGGATTCAAGACCTGATGCATCTTTGGCACGAACACGGTTAATCCCGTCACCATTTAAGGCATTCGGTCCGATATAGACACGGTACTGGACTTTTACTTCTTCATTGGCATTCAGTGTACCCAAGCCCAGCGTCAAGTAAGGGCCTTTACCACCTAATGGATCATCGACCTTAGTGCCATCGACACGCATCGAACCTTGCACGTAGATAAAGCCACGTGGCAATGTGTCTTTGATCGACACATCTGTGGCATCTGTTGTGCCTCGGTTGGCAACGGTGACGGTATATTCTTCGAACTCACCAACTTCTGCATCGTTGTCGGTCGCTACTTTTTTGACAAATAAGTTGGAGCGACTTTCTTCTGAAAGTGGATCAATTGGAATATCAATATTCAGTGCCGCTTCACCTTGTCCAAGGTTAAACTGACCTGCATAAGACCATGATGTATTGACGATTTTATCTGATGAGAAGCTTGGATAAACTGTCTTATCACTGACGAATTGATACTTGGTATTGCCCGCAATGGTACTGGTATCAACACTGATGCTATACGTGCCTGCGCTGACATATGGATAATAAAACTCACCGTCAGCATTGGTCACTTGGGTCGCAGCGATAGAAATCAGTGCGCCTGTTTGTGGATCAATACGAAATGCCACATTATCACCAATCGGCTGACCCGACTGATCAAGCAATGTGACCGTCGCACCCGCTACAGGCAGCCCCGTTTTGGCATCAAATACTGTGCCGACGTTGTCCATCAAGACTTGTGTATTGACATCATCAAAACTTTGCGTGGATTGATTATTGGCATCCAAGCAATCGGTCAGGTTAATCGCAACTTCATCACGCTTAACCGTTTGTAATACATCATCAAAGTTGATCGCTGTACTGGTGCGTAAAGTCGCCAACTGATAACGGAACACACCTGAGTTGACATCGGTCTCAGTCGCAATCACATCTTCTAAATCGCCAGTCTTGCTAGATTGCACACGAATTTTGACACGATCTACACTGTAACGATCGGCATTACACATTGCACTACGAGATTCGATATATAGCGGACGCTCTGTACTACCTGTACCGATGACAGTATTAAAATCACTGGTTTTATTATAGATTTTAGCGCGACCTGTGACCGCAGTGGAGACTGTATTAGATGGTTCAACTTTATTGCCACCTGTGGTCGCATAAGAGACATTAAAGGTATTATTGACTGTGGTTTGTGCAATATTGCTGTTCATGGTGACCACGAAATCAACTTGTTCAGTCGTGTTGGCAGCAATATTTGGAAAACCCATCACCAATTGATCAATAGTACTAAGATCAGTTGGCGCAGTGGTGCTAAAGCTATTATTCCCTGTTTTATACAATACTTTTGCTTGGGTATTTAATGCACGAGCAGATTTGAATGTGGTATTGGCAGGAATGTCATCGACCAATAATACCATTTTTTGGTTTTGCCCATCGATCATCACCTCAATTGGCTGTGCTGCACGGGCACTTTTATTACTGACTTGTAAGGTATAGTCCAAGTCATAATCGGTGGAATTGTCAGGATCAAAAGATTGTTGCTGTACCGCTTTGGTCGCCACAAGCTGAGGAATCATGACAAACGCACTATCTACCGCCTCGTCAGTTACATCAAGATCTTCGAGTACAACCGCTTTAATCGGTAAATCGAGCTTTTGCCCATCACTTAATGATGAACTTGCTGTAGCAACCACCCACAGATTGATACTTTCACCAACATTCAGTGAAATGTTCTGGGTAAATTCTTGATCGCTAGAGTCAAATTGACCATCGTTATTTGAATCAATATAAATTTTTACATTGCTTAAACCCGTGGTATCAATGGTATTTAATGCAATGGTGGCACGTGTATTACTGTTATTGGTTAACGTGTTTGACCAAATCACCAACTGATTCGGTTCAATTTCTTGCGCAATTGGCGTGGTTAAATTAATCGCATACAGTGCAGAAACAGAAATTTCCACAGTATTTGATAAGGTCTTTTTCTCTGTACCATCTGGCAAAGTATAGTTTGCATAGGCAATATTTTGAATCGCCGTCCCCGCAGCAGGCACATCGGCATGACCATATTGCACCAACAACATCGACAGTGTTAGTGAAGACAACATAAACGTCGCTTTAGTGCAGGCATTCATTTTTGTCATATTCAGCACAGTGCTAACCTTATGAAACGTTGATAAATATTGGGTGAAAATGGGTGCCTAGCGCCAATTTAAGCGTAAGCACCCACACTACTCGGCTAAAATTAGCCGAATAGTTGGCTCTACTGAGGATTAGTTATTTACTTTCACCACAAACTCAAGCACTGCATTGGTATTTGGCGCCAATGGTGTTTGTGTTGCGGTAACTTGCCCTGTCCCGTTATTTGTAGGCTGTGTACCAATAGTCGCATTAGTCACGACTGGTGACTGACCTGAAATCACTTGGAACGTGGTGTAGGCAGGTGTGGTATCACTAATCACCACATTGGTTACTGCCACATTACCTTCGTTGGTTGCTGTGATGCGATATTTCACACACTCACCTGGTTTTGCAGAAATGTTATTGATGGTAAATCCAGTTGTTTCCGTACCATCACAGTTTGCATCCAGTACTTGCTGTTTAACCAGACGAACTTGACCATCAGTGACCGTGGTTACATCGGTATTTGCCAACGGACTTAATGCATCACCACCAATTGTAGTCGGTGAAATTGTAAGCACTGCTGTGCTTTGCGTACCATAAGTTGCATTGGCTGGTGCCTCAACCTTAACGATTAAGCGTACTGACTGACCTTGTTCAAGACCAAGAGTTGTATTGCCATCTGGATTATATTGACTAATAAGCGCAGCTAAATCATTACCTGTTACAAGCTCATTTTCATCTGCTACACCATCACCATCAAGGTCGACATAGACTGAAGTCGGCCAATCTGTTTGGTTATTCGTTAAGCTAAATGGCAGTTCGCCTGCTGCATTACCTTCAACAATGTTACCGTTGTTAGTTAGGGTGTGGGTATAGGTTACCGAACCACCAGGTGCCACATTACCTGTATTATCTGCTTGCAGCGCAAGGCTACGATTTTCATCAACTGTTAACTGATCGTTCATCGTGTCCGACAAACCAGTTGTAGGTGAAGTCACGGTGAATGTGACATCTTGTGGTGTCGTTGTCGCAGGCGCATTTGCTGGTGGTGTAACGACTGCAACTAGGTTAACACTACCACCCGCTGGGATACTACCTGTATTGGTAATTGCCGAACCTGTTGGATTTTTATTGCTATCAGCAACATAGTATTCAACAGTCCAGCCAGAAGGTAGATTGTTATTACTTAAGTTAAAGTTATCAGGGCTAGAACCATTGTTATCAATAGTCAATGGGAAGTTATGTGACTGACCTGGTTCTACAGTCGCTTCATCAACAACAGTTGCCGTATCTTTACCTGAACCAACACTACCAGTCTCGTCTGTACCATCACCATTGTGTAAGTCGACCGTTGCCGCTGTGATATTATCGATCACAAGTACCAAGGTGTCATTCGCAGATGCATCTGGATTGTTGACTGGATCAATTGTCAAAATGGTATTGGTAGTATCAGCACCAGTCTCACTTTCGTTCGATGGTAAGGTCACTTTAGTCACGATCTGAACTTGCTCACCTGCAGCTACAGGACCAGTATCCACGATACCATCACCATTGGTATCAGTTAATGGTGTCACGCCATCCGCTTTGAACAATTGAACAATGCTACCCGCAGGTAAATCATCTTTATTCACTGTGACGTTATAAACTTCTTCAGCATTACCTGTATTGTGAATAACGATCGCATCTGGACCAGTTCCAGTAGCGCCAGTGTCATTACCAAAGATTACTGGTGTACCTTGGGTGCCAACTTTAACGATTTGGTTATCTTTAGCGACATCACCAGAAACTATTCCATTATCATCATAGCTGTCCGCAATATTTTCGTTGATTGATCCAGTATAGGTCTTGGTGCGTTCAACAACAGTTTCATTTGACTCTGTTGGTGTTACAGGTTTTGTATTGCTAGGATCAGCATCGTTATCATCATAGATCGTTGCACTGTTGGTAATCTTTTCAGAGTTTGCCGCCTTTGCAGTGACTTTGAACTTAATTGTTCCTGTGGTGTTGACAGGTACATTAGCAAGAACAATAGTGATTTTACCATTTGAGTCAACGACATAATCAATACCTGTAGCCGGCTCTACATCATCCTCATCTGTAAGCGCAGTCGCAGAACCGCTCCATACACCAGAATCTTCAACATAGTCGACTTTGCTTAAATCTAAAGCATCTTCAATTACTACGTTATCAGCAGCAGCATTACCCGTATTACGATAAGTTAAGGTATAGGTAATTTCGCCATTATCAGACACAGAAGATACGCTAGCTGCTTTTTGGATTTGCATCACAGCGCCACTGATGACATTAACTGTATCGGTATCAGTTTCAATATCACTAGTATCATATTTACTAGTTGCTGTTAAGGTATATTGTGCGCTTGTCTTTGGTGTCGCATTAACAGGTACTGTAGAGACTACAACCAAGCCGACTGACTCTCCAGCATTCAATGTGACAGTTGTAACTGGCGTATTGTTGTCAGCAACACCATCTTGGTTGGCATCGATATAGACTCGTAGATTATTTAAGTCGAAAGTACCTTCATCTAAATTCTCAAG
The DNA here is from genome assembly GCF_900096915.1 of Acinetobacter marinus. Lineage (GTDB taxonomy): Bacteria > Pseudomonadota > Gammaproteobacteria > Pseudomonadales > Moraxellaceae > Acinetobacter > Acinetobacter marinus. The sequence goes on along the minus strand of NZ_FMYK01000001.1, from coordinate 157,872 downwards.
TGTTAGAGTATAGCTATCTGTACCGTTCCCTGTATTAGTCAAAGTATGCGATAACGTCACTTGACCATTTGGGTTTGCAGTCGTTGTACGATCATCAACCAAAGTAAAACTAGACACTTGGAGTACTGTTGTCTTTACTTCATTCGATGTCACTTGTTTGTTCGTACCCGTTGCATCGGTATATGTTGCAGATGCAATGTTACTAATATTTGTTCCTGCAGCTGGAGCAGCGGCTTGTGCAGCTGTTACAAACGCAGAACCGCCTGCCACAATTGCAATCGACGCTGCAAGCTGTGTTAAGCGAGGTAGTTTGATTTGAGACATATTTTCCTTCCTCTAAAAAGCATTTCTCAATTTTTTAGTTATTAACAGCTGTACTATTAATACGGGTTTGTGCAGACACAGCGATTGACTTACCCGCAGGTAACTCCGCAATCGTCCAGCGTAATGCACGGTAATCAGCCAACGGTACGTTTACCGTCTGATTACCAACTTTTTTCTTCAGTGGCATCGGCGCAAAATTCACACCATCAGTGCTTGCTAGCGCTTTACTTGGCGCTGATTTTGCTAAAAACTGTGTCTCAGCAGGAATCGGTAATGTTGCCACCAAATTCTTAATTGCACCTGCAGTGTTATTGGTATATACCGCACGATACTCGACCACTTGCTCAGGTTTTACTTCAGAGACCAATTTTTCAGTCACTTTGCCTTCAGCATTTTGTGCAATCAAATAGGTGTTCAGTTGCACAGATACAGGTTCTTTAGCAGCATCTGAGTTTGCAGAAGCTGATTGTAACGATGTTACGAATAACGATGTAATAGCTACACTTCGTAACAGTTGATTTACATTCACCATTACCTTTCCTCACAGACAATAACAATCAAAAAACAGACGCTGATAATATACAACACTTTGGATACATAAATGCAACACCCATCACAATTTATTTATCAAAAAGTAAACTTTTTTGTAACTTATCATCCTAAAAAAGGAAAACTTAACAGTTCAATTAAGTTATTCTTATTTTTGCACCTATTTATACATTAGAATTACTAAAATTTTATTAAATATTAGATATATATTACGCACTCAATTATCTCAACATGATATTTTTACACACAAAAAACCGAGCAAAATTGCTCGGTTCTGTGTTTAAGTCATTAATATGCTTTTAAACGATTTAATCATCCATATGTTTGATAATCGCTTGTCCAAATTCTGAACAGCGTAGCAATGTTGCGTCTGTCATCAATCGCTCAAAATCATAGGTCACCGTCTTGGCGGCAATTGCACCTGAAATGCCTTTGATGATCAAATCTGCAGCTTCGATCCATTCCATATCACGCAGCATCATTTCTGCTGAGAGGATAATCGAGCCTGGATTGACCTTATCTTGCCCTGCATATTTTGGTGCGGTGCCGTGAGTGGCTTCATACACGGCAATCGCACCGCCGATATTGGCACCAGGCGCAATGCCAATCCCACCGACTTCCGCAGCTAGCGCATCAGAGATATAGTCGCCATTGAGATTAAGCGTGGCGATCACAGAATAATCCGCAGGACGCATTAAAATTTGTTGTAAGAACGCATCGGCGATCACATCTTTGATGATAATGTCTTTACCTGTTTTGGGATTTTTGATTTTTACCCAAGGACCGCCATCAAGTAGTTCACCACCAAAACGCTCCATGGCAAGCTCATAGCCCCATTGTTTAAATGCGCCTTCGGTATATTTCATGATGTTGCCTTTGTGGACTAAGGTCACCGATGGCTTATCATTGTCGATGGCAAACTGGATTGCCTTACGCACCAAGCGCTGTGTGCCTTCTTTAGATACAGGTTTGATACCAATACCACAACCTTCTTCAAAACGAATCTTGGTCACACCCATTTCTTCTTTGAGAAATTTAATCACCTTCTTGGCTTCTTCTGAATCCGCCTGCCACTCGATCCCCGCATAAATATCTTCTGAGTTTTCACGGAAAATCACCATATCGGTCAACTCTGGACGTTGCACAGGCGACGGTACACCCTCAAACCAGCGTACTGGACGCACGCAAACATACAGATCGAGCTCTTGACGCAGTGCTACATTCAATGAACGAATACCACCGCCAACTGGCGTGGTTAAAGGCCCTTTAATCGACACGATAAATTCACGTAATGCGTCAAAGGTTTCTTCTGGTAAATAACTGCCATAAATTTTATCGGCTTTTTCACCGCAATACACTTCCATCCACTCGATCGAACGCTTGCCACCGTAGGCTTTCAGCACTGCAGCATCGACTACGGTTTTCATTACGGGGGTAATATCGACACCAATCCCATCACCTTCAATAAATGGAATAATCGGACGGTTGGGGACATTCATGGACAGATCTGCGTTTACAGTGATTTTGTCGCCATCAGTCGGTACCACGATCTTTTGATAAGCCATTATTCAAATGCTCCTTTTTCTCTCTGGCGGTTGAGCCAAGCTGTCTTGCATGACATGCTTCATTTTCTTAGACTTTACTAGCCTAAAGTATGTAAAATAGATTTGTGATTTATCTCATAAATAGCAATATTTCTCAGTATGATAATCGCATCATTTCCACTCGCTTGATAACACTCAGTAGAATTTTATGGTGAAAATTGTTGCTTTAAATAAGCCATTTAACGTGCATTCACAATTTCGTTCAGAAGATCAACAGATCACTTTATCTGAATTTATTGCCGATCCGAATTTAAGGATTGCTGGCAGATTAGATCGTGACTCAGAAGGTTTGATCTTGCTCACTGACGATGGACAGCTCAATCAACAGATTACCCATCCAAAGCACAAGCAATATAAAAGTTATGTGGTGCAAGTCGAAGGTGAAATTTCTGATCAAGCCATAGCGCAATTACAACAAGGCATTCATCTCAAAGATGGTCTGACTTTGCCAGCCAAAGCGAGCAAAATTGAGCAACCCGCTTGGCTTTGGCAACGTGACCCACCGATTCGGCATCGTGCCAATATCCCAACATCGTGGCTAGAAATTCAAATTTGTGAAGGTCGCAATCGCCAAGTACGCCGTATGACAGCGGCTGTAGGATTCCCGACATTGCGTTTGATTCGCACGCAAATCGGTTCGGTAAACTTGATTGATTTAGGCTTAGGTTTGGGTGAATCCACCACACTTGAAGCCTTATTTTATGATGAGTTTCGCCATCTCTTGCAAAAAAGCAAGACCATGAAAAATGCTTATGAGAAAAATCCATCGGCACGCACAGCGAAAACATCATCTAAACATTCACGTGCAAAAACAACTAGCGCCAAAACAACTGATTCTAAAACGAAACATCAGCCCAACAAAAAAGGCAATCCCTCTGCGGGACGTCGTGGTGTTGATGAAGGTCGGCAGGAACGCCATGCCAATCGTCGTGGCAAAAATGATACTGGACAAAGCCCGTCAACCGAACGTACTGGTTCACGCAAACCCGACAAAGCACAAAAACCTTCGAAAAAAACAGCATGATGATTTCCTTAGATCAGATTCTTGCATTACGTCGTCAAGTGCGCAAACAGCGACGTCAGCTGAGTTTTCACCAACAACTGTTTGCTGAACGTGCTGTGATCCAGCGTTTGCTTCGGCTAGCAGAAATCCAGCATGCCCAGAAAATTGGACTGTATTTGAGTGATTTTGGTGAGATTTCGACGCAAAAGTTGATCTATGCCTTGCGTAAACGTCAGAAAAAAATCTATATCCCGATGATTTGTAATATGAATCAACAGCTTGTTTGGACAGAGTTGACATTACATCATTTACGATCACAGCGCTTGGCACGGCATCGTCTCGGTATGCAACAGATCATGGCGAGTCGGGCGAAAGACATCTCCATGCTGGATGTGGTGATCATGCCATTGGTATTATTTGATGGTCTAGGTCATCGTGCAGGTATGGGCGGTGGTTTTTATGATCGGACGCTTTCAAGACATCCGCATCGCCCTATTCGTCTTGGTTTAGCCCATGATTTTCAGCAAGTGGATGGCATTTTAGCCACACAAGCGTGGGATCAAAGTCTTGATTTGGTTTGTACGCCAACGACCCTGTTTCGATTTTAAATGGTCTCACACCGATTAATCATAGAGCTTATAGGTGCCCGCAAAGCGTTTGCAGTTGTCTTGATCTGACGTTAGTTTCAAGATGGAAAATTGTCGTTCAATCTTATACTGACAACGACTATCCAAATCGGTAATTTCCTGCAAAGCATCGGCAGTGGTATAAGAGCGCAAATGCGCATAACGTGTTGCGTCTTGATTATTCGGATTGCGGTATTGGGTAGCTTCGATTTTAATGCGATTACGATCCAACTGCTGCAGTTGTAACATGGTACTTTGCGGATCGACCTGCCCATCAATATAACGCACAAAATGCTGGGTTAAACTCTGATTCATACTGGTCAGATAGACCAAATCTGCAATGCGTTGATCATATTGCTGAGCCACACAGGATTTATTTTTGCATTTGTTTACAAAGCCTTCCCATTGCTGTTGTGACAAGGTCAGTAATTTGAGCGGTGCATTGGACATGAGCTGTGCTTGCAGATATTGCGCCTTCATCTCGTCATTTTTTTGCTGCAGCGATTCATTGTGACAGACGTATTTACGCAATAGTTTCGATTCAGATTTTGCGGGCGACTTTGCACTACAATCAGGCAATTGTGAAACCGTATTGGCATGTGCAGGCGTCACTAGGCTCATCGCAGACCATGCGACCACACCATACAAAGTGTGTGCCAATAAACCATGTGAAGCAATGTGCTGAGATTTCATAGATGATGTTTCAAATTTCTGGATTGAACGATAATATTTCAAAATGACTGTGATGAATGGATACAGATTAATCCGCAACACCTGCATTATACGTTCAAAAATGAAGTTCAACAAAATGGCGAAAGAAAACAGCCAGATGATCAATGTAATATAGTCAAACTATACGTGGCAAACCCTTTTGCAGACAAGCATTAATTTTAACAAATTTGCAAACCGATTATGTCAAGCACAGCACGCAACGGGTTAAACTCATACAGGTCGTCAAAACTTACAGAAAACAATATCGTAAAAAAGGAATTCATCATGAAACTGTATTGTCATCCGCAATCTCGCAGCAATACGATTTTACCGTTACTCAAAGAACTCGATATCGAAGATCAAGTCGAGTTGATCGAGCTTGAATACGGCACAACGATGCGAAGTACTGAATATCTTGCGCTGAATCCTTTAGGTAAAGTGCCTTGTCTAGTCGATGATGACGCAGTAATTAGCGAAACACCTGCGATTTTTGCCTATCTCGCTGATAAATATGCCGAAAAGGGCTTTGCGCCTGCTCTACATGATCCGAAACGTGGCGAATATTATAAGTGGTTATTCTTCGGGCATGGGCCTGTGACTGAGTTTATGAATATCAAGGCGTTGAATATTCCACCTGAAACACTTGCCAAACAACGTGGCAGTATTAGCTTTGGTGATGAAGAAGCAATGATGAATTTCTTGCGTCAAGGACTGAGTCACGCCAAGCCATATTTATTGGGTGAGCAAATCACTGTGGCGGATTTATACCTTGCCTATTGGTTGGCTTTTGGCATTAGCTTTAAGATTATCCCCTATGATGACGCCTTTAAGCCATTCCTCAATACGATTAAACAACGGGATGCGGTAAAAGATGTGTCTTGGTTTCAAGCCATTTAAATGCTTTAATAAATACATCGTAGACAGTTGAAAAAATAGAGCATTTTATGATTCGTATCGGTCAAGGCTTAGACGTGCATGCTTTTGAAGCAGGCGATTTTGTGACCCTTGCAGGCGTAAAAATTCCACACACCCACGGCTTAAAAGCCCATTCTGATGGTGATGTGATTTTACATGCTTTGTCCGATGCTTTGCTTGGTGCGCTGGCACTGGGGGATATTGGTCAGCACTTTCCCGATACCGATCCTGAGTTTAAAGGCGCAGACAGTCGTGTGCTCCTGCGCCATGTCTATACCTTGATTCAAGATCGTGGCTATGAACTGCAAAATGCGGATATTACCGTAGCGTGTGAACGTCCTAAACTTGCGCCGCACAATCTCGCCATGCGTCAACATATTGCTGATGATCTGGATGTTGAATTGACGCAAGTCAGTGTGAAAGCCACCACTACGGAAAAGCTCGGCTTCACAGGTCGCCAAGAAGGTATTTTTGCTTCAGCGGTGGTGCTTTTGTCAAAGAAAGAGGGTTAAAGCGCATTAATCTGTGATTGATACGGTTGAAATTCGACAGCTTGAATCGTTAAAAATCAGTTCAAGTCTTTGTTTTTATATTTGATTTTTCCTTATTACAAAAAAACTGATGCTTTTACATTGTTTTTATAAAGGATATCAATAAAAGAAATTGGTACTTTTGACTTTTTTTCCTTAGAATAGGCGCAATTTTTAAGATTTGAGCAAAAGGTAGCTGTCGCCATGACCTTCGTTGTCACTGAAAACTGTATTAAATGTAAATATCAAGACTGCGTTGAAGTATGTCCTGTTGATTGCTTTTACGAAGGTCCAAACTTCTTGGTCATCAATCCTGATGAGTGCATCGACTGTGCGCTATGTGAGCCTGAATGCCCTGCCAATGCGATTTTCTCAGAGGATGAATTGCCTGAAGGTCAAGAGCAGTTTATTGAAATTAATGCAGAGCTTTCTGAAAAATGGGCGGACAACAATATCACGCAAATCGGTGATCAACCTGAAGACCGTGAAGAATGGAATGGCAAGCCTGATAAGTTGCAATACCTAGAGCGTTAAGCATCTATATTTTCTAAGTTTTTGTTAAAACACAGAAATTTAGAGAATAACGAATCAATGCAAAGAGCTGACAAGATGTCGGCTTTTTTGTACTTGTCACCAATCCTCTACAAATTATTGCAAAGTCGTTTTTGTTGTCATTCCCGACAAATGTTAGAATATAACATATGAATGTCCAAAAAAATCTCTACATGCGTCGTACTTCGCAATGCTTCCTCCTGCTCGCATCGCTCCCGTTTATTTTATCGGGTTGTACCACCACGCAACAAACCACAACCTACAAATTGCCCAAGCCCCAAGCTCGGCAAGTGATTCTCAATCCACAGCAAGCGCCCAATACGCCATCACGTCGTATTTGGGTGCAACAGCCACCTGCGGACTATGTGGTGTGGTTAAATCAGTATGGCAATAAGCAACGTGTTCAGCAATACGAGCAATATCTAAAAAATAATCGGGTCAATACTGCTGTACCGACCTATCAATTGCTCAAAAGTGCCCGAGATTGGCAGAAGTGTGGTCGTACTTCACCTTATGCTGTGCCAAGTCCTGAGCTGTGGGGCAATGCCATTCCGACCTTAAAGATTATTCAATATTTAGTCGATACCAATGTGCTTCGTGATTTTGAAGTCACCTCTGTCTATCGAGATTATTCATTGAATATCTGTGCTGGAGGTGCAGCTGGTTCTAAGCATGTTTATAATTCGGCAATTGATTTTCGACTTGGTCCTGAATATGGCACCAGTCCACAAGATATGATTCTGATTGAAGATACCAAAATCAAGCTGTGTAATTTCTGGATGCAACATGGACAAAGCCTGAATATGGGACTTGGTGTTTATGCTTCGGGGCAGATTCATATTGATACGCAAGGCTATCGCACATGGGGGCCAGATCACACCCATGCGACGTCGATTTGTCAGTACTAGTCCTCATTAATACGTTACGTTTTCTATTAAGTGTTTAGTAAAAATTAAATGTTGTATAGAACATAGTATTGATTAATCTTAGATGGATATTAAAAACCCCGAAGCTGCGAGCAACTTCGGGGTTTTTTATCTTTATTCAGAACAACTTTTTTGATCAGAACTAAATCAAGTTAGTCGCCTTGATAACCTTTTAACTTCAAGCGTGCCGCATGCAATAATGGCTCTGTATAGCCAGATGGTTGCTCTGCGCCTTTGAAGATCAAGTCAGATGCTGCTTGGAACGCAATCCCGTCAAAGTTTGGCCCCATAGGCGTATATAGCGGATCATTGGCATTTTGCTCATCAACGATCTTCGCCATGCGCTTCAATACTTCTTCCACTTGCGCTTGGCTTACCACACCGTGACGCAACCAGTTAGCAACGTGTTGAGATGAAATACGCAATGTTGCACGATCTTCCATCAAGCCAACATTGTTGATGTCAGGTACTTTTGAGCAACCTACACCCAAGTCAACCCAACGTACTACATAACCCAAAATCCCTTGACAGTTATTTTCAAGTTCGTTGTTGATCTCATCCGCAGACCAGTTGGTGTCTGGTGCAAATGGTGGTGTCAATAGATCGTCTAAAGACAACATTTGTTCAGTTTTCAATTGATCTTGACGTGCTTTGACGTTGATTTGATGATAATGCATCGCATGAAGTGCAGCACCAGTCGGTGAAGGCACCCATGCACAGCTTGCACCTGCATTTGGATGTGCAGTTTTGGTTGCCAACATGTCTTTCATGCTGTCAGGTTTTGGCCACATGCCTTTCCCGATTTGTGCTTTACCTTGCAGACCAGTCGCTAGACCAATTGCGACGTTACGGTTTTCGTAAGCAGCATTCCATTTCTGGGTTTTCACAGCTTCTTTACGCACCACTGGTGCTGCTTCCATCGAGGTATGGATTTCATCACCTGTACGATCCATAAAGCCTGTGTTAATGAAAATGGTACGATCTTTTGCTTCGGCGATACAGTTTTTCAAGTTCACAGAAGTACGACGTTCTTCGTCCATGATGCCGACTTTCAAACATTTAGCAGGTAGACCAAGTGCTTGCTCAACACGACCGAACAATTCAACAGTGAAAGCAACTTCTTCTGGACCATGCATTTTCGGTTTTACGATATACATTGAACCTTTACGAGAGTTCTTGAGTTCGTTTTGACCTTTGATGTCCGCAACGGTAAGCAACGGCGTAATCAATGCATCCATGATACCTTCATAGATTTCCTGACTATCCACCAAGATCGCAGGATTGGTCATCAAGTGACCGACGTTACGAAGCAACATCAATGAACGACCGTGAAGCGTGGTTTCGCCGCCGATCAAGTTTTTGCAAGTACGATCTTTGTTCAACGTACGGGTAATGACTTGATCACCTTTGGCAATCGATTCTTGAAGCGTACCACGCATCAAACCTAACCAGTTGCGATAGCCTTCAACTTTCTCTTCTGCATCAACCGCAGCAACCGAATCTTCCAAATCTTGGATGGTGGTAATCGCCGCTTCCATAACCAGATCTTTTACGCCTGCCGAGTCGGCTTGACCGATTGGGCTAGACGCATCAATCTCGATAATCACGTGCAGACCATTGTTGAGCAGTACGATTTCTGTCGGTGCAGATGCTTCGCCATTGAAACCAACGAATTGCGCTTCATTTTTCAACGTGGTAGTTGAACCGTCTTTCAGCGTAACAACAAGCGCATTCGATTCCACAGCATATTTGCTCACGTCATCGTGTGAACCTTGTGCTAATGGGAATGTTTCATTTAAGAAATTTTTGGCAAATGCGATGACTTTGGCACCACGAGCAGGATTGTAGCCTTTACCTTTTTCTGCGCCACCTTCATCAGAGATCACGTCGAAGCCGTACAATGCATCGTACAATGAACCCCAACGTGCATTGGCAGCGTTCAAGCTGTAACGTGCATTACGTACAGGTACAACCAACTGCGCACCAGCAAGCAATGCGATTTCTTCATCGACATTCTCAGTAGTGATTTGGAAATCTTCAACTTCTGGTAGTAAATAACCGATTTCAGTTAAAAATGCTTTATAGGCTTCTAGCTCAAATGTGTTGTTGCGATGCCATTCGTCAATTTGCTTTTGCAAAGCATCACGTTTTTCTAATAGTGCTTTGTTTTTTGGGCTCAGGTCGACAACAACTTGTTCAAAGTTTTTCCAGTAAGTCGCACTATCGACGCCACTACCTGGGAGTGCTTCATTTTCAATAAAATCGTAAAGTTCTTTGGCAATCGCAAGTTTGCCTTGTTGAATACGTTCAGTCATTGTACTTCCTAACTTTGGCTATTTTGAATTCATCATAAATTCAATTAACGTCTAGTATACTGATGAAAATTCATCTGCATACCTCTATTACCCTGTAAAATAATAAACATGTTTTAAGAAAATAATAGTCTTTTCTCAAAACCGAAACGCTTCAATACAAAATAATAAATACGTTGCCAGCAAGGTGGACAAAACTAAGCGCTGTAGACATTTCAGCCATGCATTGCGTTATCCGCTTGATGATTTATACAGAAACGTACTGCTAGATCAATTCACGCTGTGTGGCATTGGTACTTTCATTCAAGCGATGTTCGGTGTTGAGATAATCCTCAGACTGCATTTCGAGCAATCGTGAGCGTGTCCGTTCGATCTCAAATGCCAGTTTTTCACCTTTATAGAGCTGGATAATCGAATCTTCCGAGGTCAGGATCAATTTGACTCGGCGGTCATAAAACTCATCGACCAAATAGATAAAACGCCGTGTGCCATCTGCCAAATGATCATTCAGGTGCGGTACATGACTGACCAGCACGGTGTTATAAGTATTGGCGATTTCGATAAAATCCGATGGGCTACGTGGCTTTAAACACAGCTCAGAAAAATCACACCACAACACATCTTCGGTGTGGATGCGCGTCACCACCACCCGATTATTCACCAAAATCGGCTCTTGAGATTTCACCTGATTGGTGGTCAGACTGTTAAATCGTTCCTCAATCCACGCCTCATGTTCACGATTTAATGGATATTTAAACAGTTGAGATTGTTTCAGTACACGCAGACGATAATCCACACCTGAGTCGACATTGAGCACCGCACAATGCTTTTTAACGAGCTCAATGGTCGGCAAGAAACGATCGCGATGGATGCCGTTTTTATACAATCCGTCTGGCGCAATATTTGACGTTGCTACCAAGGTCACGCCACGACTAAATAATTTTTGGAATAAATCACCCAAAATCATCGCATCAGTGACATTCGATACAAAAAATTCATCGAAGCAGATCACCACCGCATCACGATAAATCTGATCCGCCACGGTATCAAGGGGATTGCGTTGACCCGAAAGTTTATTCAGCTCATGGTGAACATGCTGCATAAAATGATGAAAATGCATGCGCAACTTACGACGAAACGGCACAGCATCATAAAACTGATCCATCAACCACGTCTTGCCACGCCCTACACCGCCCCACATATACACGCCATTCGGTGAACTTTGACGGCGAAAGCGTCCAAAAGCACGCTTGGACGACTTGTAACGCTGAATCAGCTCCTGCCAAACACGTTCTAGATTTTCCACTGCTTTCGCCTGCTCGACATCTGGGCTGAACTGTCCAGAATCTAAAGCATTTTGGTATCGGGTTGCAGGTGAAAGCACTTCGGCAGCTTGGAACGTATTCATAGGAGATTAGATATTTATACAACTGTGAAAAAATAGTATAACAGACGAGGACAAATTAACATCCAACTTTAGTGAAAACTGAATCTTAGCGTATTCACTCCCGCTCAAATGGACAGTGAACCACGCAGATTCAATTCGTCAAAACACTCAATTGATACAACTGGACGAATACAACTTAGAAATCTTAAGCAGTCGCCGCCAATTTCTTTTTGATTTCATCTTCAACGATCGAGATTTCAAGATCACTGAATCGACGAATTTCACCTTCAGCATGCTTCTCTAACATCCCACCGATGAGTGGTACTTTGACTTTAACGATCCAATTCAGTTTAAAATTGACTTGATTGGCATCGCCAGTGACCGTGCGTGAACTGGTGGCTTGCAGTGGTAAATTCGCACCAAGTTCGACCGTTGAAGTCAGTTGATCAACATTGGTCACATCACTACGTTTCAGACGAAAAGCATCTTTGAGTAATTTTTTGGCGATATCAGGAATATTCACATCCAAGTTATATTCACGGCGCAAGGTGTAAATATCGCCATTGAGATTGGATTCGAGAATTTCGAGATTATCCCCAGGAATACGACGACACACTGCTTCATGCAGATCGGTATCTTTGATTAATTGTTTAAATTGCTCAAGTGAAACGCCTGAGATGCTTGCATCAACGGTAAACTGATGTGCCATAAAGAATATCCGTGCTATGGTTTTTATTGGAACGCTTATTTAACTGGAATTCGTGCATTTTGTAAAATAGATTCTACACCGAGGGCAAAACAATGATCGCTTAACCTTTCGATAAGGTGCGTAGCGCTCTTTTGACTATATACTGTGTTGCTTTTTTCACATGTTTAGGATTCGATTGCGCTTGCTGTAACCACTGATCACATAAAGTCTGTACAAACTCAGGTTTGGTCTTACTGGCATCATTCAGCCAATTTGCCACGCTATCTTGTACATATTTTTCTGGATCTTGAGATAGTGGCTCGAGTAATGACAATGCCATTTCAGGATTTTCTTTTAACTCTTCAATATGCGCACACCATACACCACGAGGACGAGTAGCTTCTGTGGCAAAACGACGAACAAAGGCATTTTCACTCTGCACCCAACGTTGTAAAATCTCAATGCTTTGCTCAAGCTGTAAAATAATATACGGACGCATCGCCATCCAAGCAACTTCACGCACGCCAAAATGTGAATCTTGCGCAAAGGGCTGAATTGCCTGAAATCGCTCAATCAAAGTCATTTCAGGATCCAGCACTACCGCATAACACGCCCAACAACGTACCATATCCGATGGGTGAGTACTGATTTTCGATAATAATTTTGCTGAATTTGCAGATAAACTAAGCTGATAGAGCAAGCTACCGATACAGGCATTACGACTATTTACGGTTGGCTTTTTCAGGCTTTCAATCTGTTTCTGCATATTGGAGAAATGTGCAGATAAACCCAGTTCAGCCAAAAGACTTTTTAGCAATTCAATTTGATCAACAGCCAACCATTCCACCAAATTCGCCGATTCGATTTCGCCACGATTGAGCTGTTCTAAAATGCTTTGTGGAATATCTTTGGTGCTTCGTGCACCTTTGCGTATTGTGTTCATCAGTTCTCTGGGTGAGTGTTGATTTGAATGGAAATAATCATACTAACTAAGCCCCTAAGCATTTTGGAAGGACTCACACCACACCGAATAATATTGCCCTGCATATTTTTTCATCTGTGGAAAATACCATTTGGCGACACTGTCCACCAAATTAAAGCCACGTTCATCATCAATGACCTCATAGTCGGGGTGATTGAGCATGGCATGTTGATAGCAAGCGCACAATAAAAACTGCGGGATATTATCCGCCACCGTGTCCCCATAATCCCAACTGCCCGTGCCATGAACACGCATTTCTACTTGGGTCGTGCCACTTTTTAAATCAATAAAATAAGGATCGCCCGCTTCATTGGCAAGCATAAAATAGTGCGCTGGCCAGCCATCAATATCTTCTTTGAGCACTGGATTATAGTTATATCCATCCTGAATAAATTTCAGCTCATATAACGGCAGTAAAATTACTGGATTACCCACAGTATCTAACACCACACCCTCTTGATCGCAGACGTGGACGATATAGTCTTGCAACTCGCTTGGCAACGGATCAGCAAACTCCGATTGAATCCGTTTCAGTTCTTCGCTGTTATCGTGCTTGCCTTGCAAGGTAAATTCTTGAAAAACCCCTTCATACCATTCATGCCCGACCAGTTTGGGATCGGGTTCTGGCCAAAATTTTTCAATCTCGAGTAATACACTTTGTAAATTCGTCATTTTTATTCTCCTGAATTGTTCTGTATCGCCATCTGTTGTAACTTTTTCAACGATGTTCGTCGTCCATAAGCATAACGATACTCCCGATCAAAGGCATAACCTCGCTCATCAATCACTTTGAAATGAAACACATCAAGGCTTTTACTCTTAATCACTTTAACCTGTTTGGCAATTGTGTCGATATAGTAGGCAAAGTTGCGATCCTTGGCATAGTAAGTATGATCTTGCTCTAGATAATAGTCGGAATCAAAGCACGCCGTTAATAATTCAAAGCTCGCCACATCCACGCCTTCAACGATTTGATCCCGAAAATAAAGATGATGTTGATCCTTAGCGAGATTGGCATGTTTAAGCTGAGTAAACACTTGAAAACTGTCTAAATCGGCTTCAAGCATCGGCTTATCAAAACTAAAATAGACTTGATCTTTGACCTGATAATATAAGCCTGCTAATGGCTTTAAATCGTCAAAATCATAGGGCAGTTTTTCTGCAAAATAATAATTCTGACCGCCTGAACTCACCAAACCCTTTTCAATGTCAACGATTTTAAAATCCTGCGGCTTGGCATCAGGTAAGATTGCAAAGGGACACATATAACTGTCGACATAGAGCTGATCTTTATCCCGAAAATAGATAGTGCGATCGGCGTCATCTGCCACAATCTCAAAACTGGCAAAATCAATCTGCGGATAAAACTTGCGAAAGCGTTCAGCGTCGTATTGTAAAATCATTTTGTTATCCATGACTTTAAAGCCACAACCTAATTCACGCATCGACATGGTCACGTTCCTCAAATGCAAAAGCGCTTTAATGCAAAACTCTATAATTCAAAAGCCCTAAAATCTGATCCACTAACTACTCTCGATACAGGCAAATATCCGACGAAAATCACATTGGAGTAGATCACTTTTATGCATCACAAAAAATAAATCACCTGCATCGCTCCACTGAAAATCGCCACGAGATGCAACTTTCAACACAATCAGCCAATCTTCAGGCTCTCCGCCATAGACAGTTGCCGCTTGCAATTCTGGTGATTGATGCTGGGTAAAGCCATAGACATTGATACCATGATCATGAGTGCTCAGTTGTTCAATCGGCGCTTCGATCTGCTCATAAAACGCATCTGCATGATCTTTAAGCGCCTTTTTTAGCGTCGCTGGGGATGATTTCAGCAAATAGTCATTGTAATCCAGCGCATAAAACGAAGGAAAACTGACACCTAAACTTACTTCAGCATCAAAACGCTGGTATTGATCGGTGATCGCATCAAAATAATCTTCGGCAGCCAGCTTAAACCGTGCTGATGATGCAAGTTGCTGATTATCTTTGACATAAATCACCTGTGTACTATCCAGCTCGCCGACGTGATGCAGGCTTTTGATAAAGAAGAATAAAGTCCCTGTCCTTGGTAAAAACTGCTGTAAATTAGCCAGCGCCTCACAGTTAATCTGCGCCAAAAACTCATAATTCAATGACACCATCGCCCCATCACGCTGTGCCTGAAATGTCGGATAATGCATTGACAAAGGTAAATCTGGCATCCCACCAAAGTGCGTCCGCCCTGTTTCTATCAAGGTATTTTCATAAATTTTGTTTTCTGAAATTGTATTTTCTGCAGCTGTGCACTGATGAAATAAGATGCTACGCTTCAATAAATCAAGTATTGGCTTTTGCAATGGTTTGAATTGAGATTGCTCAATAATATTTTGAATTTGCATTAAATCATCGAAATCATTTTCACTTTGCAAATCCACTTGAAATAATTTATCGTCCCAATCAATGACCCCACAACCATCTACACCCATATAGGAAAAATCAAATAATGCTTTCTTTTCCTCAAAATCCAGTTGTAAAGGCTGAAAATATTTAAACGCATTATCCAAATACTCAAAGGGATTTCCTCTGGCATATAAATTGATAAGTTCAGGCATTTTAGAAAGTGCAATCGGTAGTGTTTTTAACTGATTATACTCCACATTTAAACTGCGTAAATTTGGTAAATTCAAGGATTCAGGAATATCAGAGATGTGATTACCACTTAAAAATAAAAACTTCAGCGCAGGTAATTGCCAAAATGTTTCGGGTAGTGATTTTAATCGACATAAACTGAAGTTCACCGTATTTAATGCACGGAGCTGTACGATTTCATCAGGGAGCTGTTCAATCAACGCATTATTGATGCTAATCGACTCGAGCTGTGTCAACGCTGCAATACGAGGTGAAATGTGTTTTAACGCTAAAGGTTGTTGCTGAAATGGTTTTTGTTTAGGGTTTGTACGATGGCATTGTATGGTTAAATGTTTTAAATGACGAAAACTATAAACATCATCAGGTAATGTATCAAACTCAGGATTTCGAATAATCAACGCAGTCACATGCTCAGGTTGCGCCGTATTTACTTCGCTATAATCAAAGCGATAATTTGACCAATCCAAATCTTGCACACTGAGCTGAAAAGCAAGATTCACAGAAAATATCGGATCAGGCATATAACTGGATTTAAATACGCCATCC
The DNA here is from genome assembly GCF_900096915.1 of Acinetobacter marinus. GTDB lineage: Bacteria > Pseudomonadota > Gammaproteobacteria > Pseudomonadales > Moraxellaceae > Acinetobacter > Acinetobacter marinus. Next base: position 141,574 of record NZ_FMYK01000001.1, on the reverse strand, counting down.
AATATTATCCAGCCTTGATGAATGAAAAGCTCACCATAAAATTGCAGTGCATATTCCAAACCATCAACTTGTATATAGAATTGATTAGTCGTGCATTTATTTTCTTCAAAATACAGCTGTGCAATCGGTTCGCCATCTTGGAAGATAGAAAACAGAGATAGTTTAAATTCCAGTTGACCATAGCTATATTCTGTAGTGAGCTTTTGATCAACTGCCTGTTGCTGATTTTCAAGCTGCACATCAAACTGAATCAGCAATTCATTGCTAAATGCAGAAATCGACCATTTGGCATTTTCAATCGTACTTTTTAATTCACTTTGATTGCGGTTATTGGTGATTTTACTGATTGTTTTAATTGTATTCGTTGCGTCAGTTTTATCCAAAATAGCTTCTGCATGACGCTGAAAAAATTCAGCCAGATGTTGTGCCAAATCTTGTTGCGCTTGTGCTGAAAATGGCACCGATTTTGATTGGCTTTGTGCTGTATGCTGTCTTCCTTTTGTCATAAATCTAAACGCATCTTTGCTTGTTATGACTTCAGATTAGCACACTCAAGCTGAGATTGAATATTACCGTAGCGCAGAAAAATGAGGTGCTTATGTAATTCTCGTTTTCCCGAATCATCAAAACTTATTCAAGTAATTGCTGTTCGATTCTCCCCAAACGCTTGCTTAATCGCCAATTCAGCAGGTAGAAAAATACCAGCAATAGCGCACATATCACGATCCCCACGGTGAGGATTCGTTGTGTATTTGCCACGATGTTGTTCGCTTCATTGGCTTTTTTATCAATATCTTGGGCAAATCCTGTCATGGTCTTGCCAAAGATTTGATTTTGCATCATCCATATTTGTTCAGGCTTAAAACCGTAGGTTGCCATTTGCTGTGGATTGGCTTCTTCAAAATTGGCTAGCTTGGTTAAATATGCCTTTGCTACATCACGATCCATCGGACGATGTAAGATCGCTGTCTGCGCCAAGAGATAATCGGCAACAGGTTCATCGATTTGGCTGTCTTGGATATATCGATAGACGTCACTTTGCTGAATATTGGTTTTATACTCAACAGCTTCTATATACTGCTCTTGCTGACGATCACCACCAACCCATTCATGCTGAGCATAACTCAACCCTGCCCACAGCAGAATAAAACTAATCAGAAATGCCAAGCTGGTTTGCACAAAGCCTTTGAGTTTTTGTTGTAGATAGCGCCATTTTTTTGCAAAAAATACAATAAAAATCGCCCCGACAAAAGATACACTGAGCTTGAGTCCAAGCCATAAAATCCACTGAATCAAATGGCTAAAATAATCGTTTTGCCCACCGATACGATCTTGCACCGCTTGCGCACTAAACGGTACATGGAGCTGTTGCAAGGTCGGTGAAATCTCAAAAAAAGCATAGATCAGTTGTTGATTAAAATACAGCGCCACCACCGCCATGATGCCCAGCAGTAAAGACAACATCATCGAGGCGCGCATTTTGTTGCGCCGTGCTTTGAGTTGGACTAAGCCTTGCTCAAACTCAACCTGTTGTTGAACAGATAAGTGTACCGAAGATGTATCTTTTAATTTGCTCATATTCCGTTTTGCTCAAAATTGAATAAGCCGAGGTTAAGATTTTTTCATCTCAGATTGACTGCCTTCGATCACCAATTGATTGAGATTCGATTGTAAAGATTTCAACTTTTCAGTGGCTTGGACACGTTGTTGCATGCCCTCTTTTTGAATCTGAATGACATCATTAACGGTTTTGATCAAAGTATTTTGCACATGCTCTAAGGTTTCTACATCAATCACCGCACGTTGATTCGCCTTTGCAGTTTTTACCGAATTGTCATGTAAAAGTTCGGCATTACGACGCAGTAATTCATTGGTGGCGTCATCAATGGTATTTGCCAATTCCACGCTATTTTTCTGCTCATTTAAGGATAGTGCCAAGCTAATCTGATTTTTCCATGCAGGTAAGGTGATGTTTTTAATGGCATAAAACTTATCGACCAGCATCAGATTATTGGATTGAATAATGCGAATCATCGGTAAAGTTTGCAGTGCAGATTGCTGTAGTGTGCGCAGATCATGCACTCGTTTTTCCAAATTATTAGCATGATGATTCAGGTCATAAATTTGACTGACGATCTGTTGATTGCTTTGATGATTGCCTTGATCATTGTTTTGACTGCTTAATTCACTGATTTGATTGGCAATCTGTTTCTGTTTAAGCTGCCCAGAGGCAACATAGATGCCAAGCTGACGATACTCATCTTGAATCGCACCATGCATTTTATCCAGCATATCCACACGCTGCTTGAGCCCGCCTTGTGTGGTTTCAATCTCTTTGACTAAGGTATCGATTTGTGCCTTACTATCATTAAAGCGCAGTTGAAAACTTTGCTTTGCGCCGTTGAATTTCGACAAAATCGAAACGATCAGCCCTTTCTTTTTATTCTCAGCAAGCACATTGTCACTGTTCAGTTGCTGTGCAACTTGTACTACTTGGTTGAGCTTCTGCCCTGTTTCATCCAAGTCTTTGCTTTGCACCATTTGCAACAGCTCATCGGTATAGCTAGAAGTCGCCGATGCGATATTTTTGCCATATTCCGCCACGCTATGCTGACCCAATTCGTCGAGTTCATGACTGACTTCTTGTACTTGTGCAAAATCTTGCTCGGTTAAACCCAAAGACTGTAAATCGAGTTGCTCAAATTCGGATTGGCTGATTTTATTTTCCGTCCGAATGACTGGGTTTTGCGAGTCAGAAGAAGATGGATTTGAATTGCTCATGATTGTTTTCCTCAAGATCGTTTTTCTCAGAATTTATTTGATGTTGGTTGCATTTGGGCTTTGCTGTGCTTGTGTTGACTGGGACTGAGAGTGTTCAATATCTAAAGTCCGAATCAGTTGTTCACGCAGTCGATTGAGTTTTTCCAGTTCCGCAGGACTTTGCCCTGCATGGCTCGCCCGAATCTGTTGATACCACAGTGGAATCAATACATTTTTCGCCTCATTAAAGCGATCTAAAATGCTCATCGCCACATTTTGATTGAGCTGAATCTGCGCCATGGCGAGATCGGTGGCATGTTGCGAAGTCATGAGCATATTGATTTTTTTGTCTAATCGTATGGAGAATGACTCATATTGTGCGCTTGATGCAAACTGTTTTGATTGCTGTAAAAATTGCTCCGCAGCTTGAATATGCTGTGACATGTCCACACGTTTCGCTTCTAAGAGTTGAAAGTTTTGCTGCGATTGCATGATCTCACCATAAACACATTGGCTTAAAACAGTCGCTTGCTCAATGCTTTTTTCAAGACTTTTTAAGAAGTTAATCGAACCTGCCTGATGCTCTAAATCGACACCAAACCAACGATGTAGGAAATGATATTTCTTGGCACTAAAGAGTTTTTTTGATTGGTTCAGTTGGGCAATGATATTTTGAATCAGTCGCCCAAGTTCAGCAGAATGTGCAATATTTGCTTGTGCCAAAAGGCGTTGTTGATCTTGAATAATCGCATCTGCGTAATGGCTGAGTTTGGACGGATCATTGAGTATTGGCGTGAGAATATCTCGTTGAATGGCGATGATCGCTGATTGTTCGTACTTAGCTTGGTCAGATTTAGATTGATCAACGCCACCCTCATGATTTGATGAATTGAAATCATGTGTGCTTTTTTCATCGGACTGTTTGTCTGTTCGACTTGATCGCTTAAACGAGATACCCAAATGTGCTCAACCCTCAGAATATGTAAATCATTGTATTAAATTGCATAGTTATATTGATGGTCTTTTTCATCGTCATTTCAATATTAATTCTTTAAAAATTACAAATTCGCTACGTTGATTTTTCACTCATTTAATGCCTAAATTTAAAAGCCGTCTGAATTTCTCAACCCAGTGAAATCTCTTTGATTCTGTTATACTTCTTTTCTATTTTTTTGAATTTCCCGCACCTAACGTTTATGCCCAAAGCCATTCCCAGTATCGACCTACAGCTTCGAAACGATCCGATTGCACTCAAGGCATGGATCAAAGCCGAGGCGCAAGACTTAGGTTTTGCCGACTGTGTGGTGGCTCGTCCCGATACAGAGGATCAAATCCCACATCTGCAAGCCTATTTGGACAAAGGCTATCATGCCGATATGCACTATTTGGCGGAAAATCTCGATAAACGTGCCAATCCCAAACTTTTGGTTGAAGGTACAGCATGTATTCTGTGCGTCAGACTGAACTATCTACAAGAAAAACCGCAAGGTCGTTATGTGCCAGAACAGCCTGATGTCGGCATCATTGCACGCTATGCGCGCGGGCGGGATTATCACAAGATCATGCGTGGACGACTGAAACAGCTTGCACAGCGTATCGAAGCCAAAGTCGGACAATTTTCCAATCGACCATTTAGCGACTCTGCTCCGATCTTTGAAAAAGCCCTTGCGGAAAATGCAGGGATGGGCTGGACAGGTAAACACACTTTACTCATCAATCGAGATTCAGGTTCATTTTTTGTATTGGGCGAGTTGTTTTGTGGCTTGCCCTTGCCTTTTGATGAGCCAACCACGGCGCACTGTGGCAGTTGCTCCGCCTGTATTGATATTTGTCCGACCCAAGCCATCGTTGCGCCGTATCAGCTTGATGCACGTAAATGTATCGCTTATCTGACCATCGAATACAAAGGCAGTATTCCGCTCGAACTGCGTCCTCAGATCGGCAATCGGATTTTCGGCTGTGATGATTGTCAGCTGGTTTGTCCGTGGAATCGTTATGCGAAAATTACCAGCATTGATGATTTCTTGCCTCGGCATGGATTAGATCACACGTCGTTATTGGAATTTTGGCAATGGGATGAAGCGACTTTTTTACATAAAACCGAAGGCAGTCCAATCCGCCGAACAGGTTTTCAGAGTTTTAAACGCAATGTTGCCATCGCTTTGGGTAATGCCTCGCACTCTAAAGACATTATTCAACAACTTTCTGAACAAAATACCGAGCAACATCAAGATATTGTGCTTGAACATCAACACTGGGCACTGCAACAGCAATTAGCGATGCAATCATAAATAGCAAGTGCTTTGGCAACAGCATCGATGCAAGGCGCTGTCGCACTCCCCTAATCGCCTCGTATTTTGCTACACTGACGCAGAATCTCCAGTAACAGACTCAAAGCATGCAATCTAAAGCACAGCAACTCCTTGATGCACAAGTTGATTTTATCCAGCAACTTCTCAATGATGACGCTATGATTCATCAAGAATTTATGGATTTTTTTGCGTGGTTTACGCAGCAAAACATTGGCGATGTTTGGCAACCCCAGCACATCAATGCGCTATTACAACAACAGATTCTAAATACCCCTGTTTCAAGTCATCTGATTGAGCTGATTGAACAACATATTGCTTTTGCACTTGCACATCCAGATAATGCCCAAACGCAAATCGACGCAGTACTCGACGTACATACGATTGATCAGATTGCCCAATATATCGCATCAAAAACGGATCATCGTCAGGCGCTGGTCAAGCAACTGGTGAATAATTCTGCCTATGTCGAGCTGATGACCAATATCGTGCAGCAAAGCATCAAAGATTTTATCGATAATGGTGTGCTCAGCAAAAAAGTACCTGGCATGGGCTCCCTGATGAAAGTGGGAAAATCGGTACTTGAACGTGCCTCTGACAATACTTTGGACGAGAATCTTCGACATTATTTACATAAGAATTTTTCAAAAATTAGTAGTTTGAGTGAACGACTGATTAATCAGTACTTGGATGATGATAAGGTCTACCACCTACAAGCGCAGTTTTGGCATAGCATCAAAGATGCACCTTTAAGCACCGTCAAAAACTATATATTAATCGAGGATTTACCACACACGGTTGGACTAGGACAGCAGATTTGGGAACATCTACGCCAAACCGAATATCTACAACAACAAGTAGCTGATGGCGTAGCGCATTGGTTTGACCTACATCAACATGACACCTTTTCAAAAGTGCTTGCCGATATTCATATTGATGAAAACTTACTGCGTAATGAACTGGCGGATTTATGCTTACCGATTATTCAAAAATTGATTGCTGATGGCTATCTGGCTGAACGGATTGGTTTTTATTTAAGCCAATTTTATGCATCAGATGCGGTAAAACAGATATTAGCCGAATAATGTAGGGTCTGTTGACATTTCACAGATGCTTGCGACAATGGATGGTTGAAATGTCAACAGACCCTAATCTTTAACACATCTGCAATCCAGGAAATAAAATCACCGATATACTGACATATCGGCGATCTGAGATGGAAATGCAACGCTGTTTTTAGCTGGTTTTTTCAACCAAAGGCGCATTGGTTTTATAGTACAACTTGGTCAAGACCATGATACCAAGTGCTGCAATCACGAAGATGAACAGATAAAAACCATATAAGCTCAGCGGTAATACGCCTTGATCAAGAAAGTAGCCAGCGATAATCGGTGAAGAAATCCCTCCAAAACGCCCAAGCCCTGTAGCAAAACCAACACCCGTAGAACGTACATCAGATTCATAGACCAACGCTGAAATGGTATAGATACCCGCCATACAGCCGTTTAAGAAGAAGCCTAACACGATTGCTGTGAGTGTCAGCAAATTCAACTGTGCGGTGAGATTGACGAAGACAAAGATGGTTAATGCCACACAGAGTAAGAATACGGTTTGAATATGAAAGATTTTAAATTTGGTAGTCAGTAAGCCTAAAGTCATCGAGCCAAGAATACCGCCTAAACTCACCCACATGCCGATCTGAACACCAGACTGCGGTGATAAACCTGCTTGCGCCAAGATTTTTGGTGTCCAGCCCATGACAAAATAAAAGCCATAGAGCAAGAAGAACATCGCAATCCATAGACAAATAGTTTGCGCAAAATAGCGTGGACTAAACAGTTGCTTCACGGTGCTTTGGTTTTGTACAGTTGACTCAACCACTGGCAAGGTCGCAATCGGCTCACGATGCAACTTTTTCAATACAGCATTGAGTTTTTCCAAGGCTTTTTTCGGTTGCTTAAATAGCAGGTAATCCACCGACTCTGGGATATAGACATACGCCGCAGCATATAGAATAAGTGTCGCTACACCACCAAACATAAAGACATGGCGCCAGCTATGTGACTCAATCAAAATTGCTGCCAAAATCCCGCCAATCGTTGCGCCCAAGCCATAACCTGCGGAGAGCAAAGCCAAATTAAAACCACGTACTTTTTTGGCTGAGAACTCTGCGGTGAGCACCATACAGCTGATTTGAATACCGCCGATACCAATGCCTGTAATAAACCGTGCAAAGGCAAGCTGACTAAAACTTTGTGCAAAGGTCGCAGCGACCATACTCACACCGCAAATCAATGCGCTAATCAGCACCAGATTGCGACGTCCAATCTTATCACCAAGTGGCGCTACAAACAGCGAGCCGACAGTCATCCCAATAATGCCTGCACTAATCAAGGTACCGATCGACGTACCACTTAAGGCAAATTCTGCAGAGACTGAACTTGCCACATACGCCATTACCATAAAATCATAGCCATCAACAATGTATAATAATAAACAAATGCTAATGACCATCCACTGAAACCGAGTCATCGGTAAATCATCTATATCTTTCTTAATTGGATGTGCAAACATAAAAATTTCCCTATTTTATGCGACCACATGGTATTTTGACTATGCAAAACACATGATGAGATCTGGTTAAAACTGCAATAGCTTAAAATGCATATCATCTGAGCACGGCACCTGAGCGATGCCGATACACTTATAAAACTAAAAATGCTGAACTACATTTGGCAATGCGCTTGTCATCCTGCCAGACTTCACTTTCCATACTCAGGACACGACTGCCTTGCTTGATAAACCATGCTTTGGCAGTGACCTCACCGACTTGGCATGGCTTAAAAAAGTCGATGTGCATATTGATGGTTGCCGCAGGTTTTGAACCCTGATGAAATACCGACAAGATGCCCATCACATCATCCAAAATGGCGCACAGCATGCCACCTTCCACACTGCCTCGTGGGTTGGTAAAACTGTCTTTGGTCACATATTTAATCTGCAAAATGCCCTGTGTATCATCCCAAGCAATATCATGACCACCGAGATGATGATGGATTGGGGGAAGCTGATCTGGATTAATCATCGCCACACTCCTGTGTAAATCTGTGATTCACTGTGATCGCTGTTTTACTTAGACCGCTTAAATAAAGCATTGCTGATTTATTTAAACTTCCATGTGTAATCAATATTGATACGAGTCTCTTTGGTCGGTTTGATCTGTGCGCTCGAGGTCATATTGTTGTCCGAGATGGCATAACGCGCCCGCAATCCAAGATTTTTGAATGTGCCTTCAGGTACACGATATTGCACATCGAAGTCGAGTTCGCTTTCATGCAGATTATCTCCGCCGAGTAAGTCTTGATTGCCACCAGGTAGGCTTTGGTTGCCTGTGGTGTGAATGTTGTTACCGTAGGTGTAGCGGGTCATAAACTTCAGCCCTGGCAAAACTTCTTTGGCATCATAGTCATAGCGAATACTGTAGGTATGCTCTTTGGCGTTCCAAAATTCATTTGGCCATGTGTCGAGAAACACCCCCACTTCACTGTTGTAAAGATATGGAAATGCCGTTTCGCCGCTATTGATAATGGTGCCCAGTGACAGCTTGTGTGCACCACGTTGGAAGCCAAAGTTCGCCATGTACATATCATTGTCAACATTACCGCCATTGGCATCGCCAATATCTCGGCTACGGTAATATTTCACATCAGTCAGCAGATTGACTTCATCGGTCAGAGCTGTGGTATTTTCCACGCCACCTTCGATTTGGTCGTAAATGTCATCTACATTCAGATAAAAAAGATGGGCTTTGGTTTTTGGTGAAAACTTGTAATAGCCCCCGCCAAAATACACCGCATCAGTTTCCGCTTGTTGTTTAAAGCGCCAGTTGGTATTGGCAAGAGTGATTTTTTCCCAGTCGGTGGAATCACGATGATTGACTTGATTGACATAGGCAGCGGTCAATTCTAGATTATCAAACTCTTTAGAATTGATCGAACCGCCACGGAAAATCTGTGGCAACAACCGTGCTGGCGAAGTAATGAATACAGGATTCATGATGCTAATTGCACCAACTTTCAGCTCAGTCTGACTGACTTTGGCTTTGCCTGTGACAGCGATATCGCCCCAGCTGGTAGTGTCGTCGTTGGGCACCATATACACACCACGGCTGGTATTGTCCGAGTTGATATTGAGACCCAAAGTTGCCAAGAGATCGACACCGAACTGGACTTTACCTGGGGTGTAGCCTGACTTGGCATCAAAGATAAAACCTTGTGCCCACGACACCGCAGAGGGTTGGTTGACGGTATTGTTGTAGAAATTTTTATTCATATAAAAATTTCGAGCAGTTAAGCTGACACTACTGTCATCGATAAATCCTTCAGCATAGAGCTGGGTTGAGACCGATACAGCCATTAACGTGGGTAATATGAGTGCTTTTTTCATCATTTTCTTCCTGAAAATTAAATAAGGCATCTCTCGTGAGACAACATCGAGCGATGTCTAAGAGATGGCTTCACTGCCTTGCATTCCTGCTAAAAACAAATCTTAAAAAAAACGTGTTACGAATAAGGTCAGACTACAATGTCCTTACAAACGAATAATGAGTGGATGATTCAGCTCAGATTGATATAAATCTTCAATCAATGGCTGACGGCGTTTAATGATATTGCCTTGGTTTAGATTGCCCTTATCGGTGACTTCGCTGGCATCGAGCTGAGGTGGCTCGGTCATCAAATACAGCTTGTCTACACGATTTGAGCTGCCTGTGGCACCTTGATTGTATTGCTGCAAAAATTGCTGAAACCAATCACGTACCTTGTCATGACTCAAGATGTGTTCGGCACTGTGCTCAGATAGACTGAGCCCAGCCAGTTCGGCGCAGGCATCGAGTTTTGGGAAAATTAAAAATCCGATTGAATCCAAATTACTGCCTGTGATGGCAAGGTCTTGAATCAGTTGATTGCCACTCAATAAGGCTTTGTTGCGTAAAGTACCGACATTGACAAAGGTGCCTGTATTCAGTTTGAAATCTTCCGCTAAACGTCCGTCATACATCAGTCCTTGTTGCGGGTCTTCTGGATCGACCAAGCGCACCGCATCACCTGTGTGGTAAAAGCCTTCGTCATCAAACACCTTAGACTGCTGGTCCTCATTGAGACGCCAGTAGCCTTTCATGACATGATCGCCTTTGGCACAAAATTCCAGCTTGTCGCCAGTACGTTCTAGCTTGATGGTACAACCTGGTGCAGGATAGCCAATAAAGCCAGCCATCACCTGTGGTCCCGTGGTAAAAGCGCAAGACGGTGCAGTCTCGGTCATGCCCAAACCACTCATAATGCGAATACTTTCCCCGCAATGTTTTTGTGCAATTCGATCTAAGCGATCCCATGCTGCATTGGACAAGGCTGCCCCAGCGAAGAATAAAATTTTGACTTTGGCATAGAAGCTATCCCGCAGTGCTTTATCATTTTCCAAGGCAATGGTGAGTTCTTCCCAACCTTTTGGTACATTGAAATACACCGTTGGCGAGATTTCTTTGAGGTTGCGAATGGTTTCATCAAACTTGCCCGCAACAGGCTTGCCATCATCGATATAAATCGTGCCAGCGTTATACAACACGATGCCGACATTGTGACTGCCACCAAAGGTATGATGCCAAGACAACCAATCCAACAGCACAGGTGGCTCATCAGCAAACTCTGGAAAAGTCTGCAAAAGCATTTGCTGATTGACACACAACATCAGATGCGTAGTCGGCACGGCTTTTGGCATTTTGGTTGAGCCAGAGGTGAATAAAAACTTGGCAATGGTATGTTCATCAAGCGATGCATAATGCGCTTTGACATCATCAATAGGCGTTGCCAGTAAGTCCTCAAAAGCAGTACAGCGTTGCTCACCGACCAAGCCAGAATTGGTCACCACTTCAATCTGATCATCAACACAGCTTTGAATCGCTTTGGCAAAAAGTTGTCCATCGGCGGCATAGACTAGACCTGGGGTTAATACCTCGATGACATGACGTAACTTGCCGAAATCTTGAGAAACTAAAGAATACGCAGGAGAAATCGCTGAAAATGGCACCCCTGCAAACATCGCTGCCATCGACAGCACCAAATGCTCAAGATCATTGCCAGACAAGATAATGATCGGACGTTCAGCAGACAAATCACGCTGGTGTAGTGCTTGCGCAATATGCCAAGCACGGCGTTCCACTTCCGCATAACTCAGGCGAATCCACTCACCATCTGCACCACGTTTTGCGACAAAAGTCCGCTCTGGAAATTGCTGTGCATTTTCGATCAAACGATCGGTCAGTTTTTGCGGATACTGCTGTAATTGTTCTTTGGGATAAATATAAAGTGTGTCACCCTGATACTCAAAATCGATTTCATGGCTACCAAGACGCACTTCACGCTCTGGATAATTTGACGAAATCACTTTTGCCTGTGCCATACCACTTACTCCATGTTTTTGATGATCTGCATCATCGCTGTCGCATCATGCGATATTTTCATGCAATGTCTTGCATTGTGTTCTTACAATATATTCGGCTGGCGTACGCAAGTCGGTGCGCACTGACCACTGATTTAAAATTTATTCAGATGCTGCTTTGATCCTGCTTTGATCTTGCATAAAGCCTGCGCTGATCCTGAGCTAAACGCACAGCAATCTAGCGTTAAATTGGATAATGTTTTGATTCGGTTTGAATGGTAATCCAGCGCAAATCGGTAAATTCAGCCACGGAGGCTTTGCTACCAAAACGCCCATAACCACTTTGCTTCACACCACCAAATGGCATTGGCGCTTCATCATGCACGGTTGCGGCATTGATATGACAAATGCCTGATTCAATGCGCTTGGCAATCGACAGTGCGCTGGCAAGATTTTGACTAAATACCGCCGCAGATAGACCATAGTCACTGTCATTGGCAAGATTCACCGCCTCATCAATACTGTCAAAGCGCTGTACCGTACACACTGGCGCAAACGACTCCTCAGCATAGAGTTTCATCGCTTTGGTCACATCGACAATAATGCTTGGCTGAACCACTGTGCCTTCGACATGAATGCCAAGTGGCAAAGTTGCACCGTGATCCAAAGCATCTTGTAGCAAGTGTTGAATGCGTTCGGCAGCCTTCATGCTTTCCATCGTGCCTAGAGCAAAACCTTCTTGACGAGGATCACCCGCTTTGAGCGATTTCGCTTTGGCGACTAATTTCTCAATGAATTGATCTGCAATCTCACGTTGCACAAGTACACGCTCGGTAGACATACAGATTTGTCCTTGATTAAAGAATGCCCCGAAAGCTACCGCATTGACGGCTTCATCGAGATCAGCATCATTTAAAATCACGACTGGCGCTTTACCACCGAGTTCGAGCAGTACAGGTTTGAAATATTTGGCAGCAGTTTCAGCAATGATTCGACCGACACGGGTAGAACCTGTAAAGTTAATCCGCTTGGTCAAGGGATGACTCACCAAACGCTCAACGATTTGCGGGGCATCTTCGGCACGGTGGGTAATTACATTGACCACACCATCACCCAAACCTGCTTCTGCCAAGACTTCACCAATTAAGCGCTGGGTCGCAGGACACGATTCAGAGGCTTTGAGCACCACGGTGTTGCCACATGCCAACGGCATCGCCAAAGCACGAGTCGCCAAGATAATCGGTGCATTCCAAGGTGCCATACCCACGATCACACCGCATGGCACACGCACCCCCATCGCCAAACTGCCTGGGATATCAGAAGGAATCAAACTGCCATCGATTTGTGTGGTCATCGCCGCCGCTTCACGTAGCATATTGGCTGCAAGATGGACATTGAAGCCGTACCAAGTTGCCGAAGATCCGAGCTCTTTGACTGCCACATCACAAAATTGTTGCGCTTTTTGATTCATTAAATCTGCCGCTTTGAGCAAGCGCATACGACGCTCAGTCGGTGACAATGCAGACCATGTTGCAAAGGCTTGGTGTGCTGATTCAATCGCTGCATCAATATCAGCAACGGTGGCAGCCGCAGCGACACTGGCAACTGAGCCGTCAATTGGGCTGATACGCTCAAAGGTCTGAGCATTGCTGGCGTCTTGTGACTGACCATGAATTAAAAGTTGAACATTTTGCATGACCGTTTGCTTCCTTTACGTCTGACTTTCCTTGCATTTTGATGATCGAGAATACTGTGCTTCACGGGCAGATTGGCTTCACTTCAGCACCTATTCTCGATTTTCTAAACCTAGATTTTCTAAACCTCGATTTCCAAATCTTGATTTTTTAAACTCAGCAAAATACTGAATTAATCACGTTTTTGACGTTTATAGGTCTGTAGACCCGGCTTGATGGTTTTATCATCCAAAAATTGTTTCAAACCTTCAGCACGTCCACCTTCGGTATCACGATGGCTACACTGATCAATTTTTGCATAGAGGTAATCTTCGTTTTGATCCCAAGTCAGCTCACGGCAACGCTTAAAGCCATTTTTGGCATAGCGCAACACGATTGGATTTTTTTCCAGTAAGACTTCACAAAGTTCGGTCACTTCTTGCTTTAACTGCGCAAGCGGGACACTTTTGTTCACCAAGCCCATTTGCTCAGCTTCTTTTCCTGAGAATGGCTTGCCTGTCATGATGTAATACAGCGAAGTACGATGTCCTACGGTATCTGCCATGGCTTTGCTCACCAAGTTGCCCGGTGGAATGCCCCAGTTCACCTCTGATAAGCCAAAAGTCGCTTCATCGGCACAAATCGCCAAATCACATGCCACCAATGGTGAGAAACCACCACCGAAACACCAGCCATTAACCATTGCAATGGTCGGCTTTGAATACATACGCAGAAGTTGCCACTGCCAGCGACATGAGTCACGGCGAATACGCTCTTGGATATAATCCGATCTGGCATCGGTCTCACGGAAATATTCTTTCAAATCCATGCCCGCAGTCCATGAGTCGCCCGCACCTGTTAACACCAACACTTGCGCTTCATCATCGAGCTCAAGGGTCTCAAGTACATCAATCATTTCTCGATTCAGCGTTGGGCTCATCGCATTGCGCTTTTCAGGACGATTTAAAGTAATCCAAGCAATATTGTTTTCAACTTGAACATCCACTGTTTCCCATTTGTTTTGATACGTCATGTGTAACTCCTCAATTGACGATAATTGGTGCCGATGGATCCAATATAATGCAAGCCTAGCTTATATTCAATAGTTTTTTATAATTTTTTATTTCTAATAAATATCAACTAGTTATTTAAAAATGAATTTTTTAAATTTTATAAGTTATTCTTACTTAACTATTTTTTTAATGGGGCTGATCGCTGTGTGCAATAGAATTTTTACTTTTTCCGCATTTGTGCTTTAATTTCAACATGCAATCACCATTTCAAAAATAAAAGGTAATTCCCTTCGATGAATGACAGCGAACTCACCACCCAAGAGCACACCACGCTCAGCTATGCTTTGGCACGTACCGATCGGTTGATCAATCAAATCTTGAACGAAGAACTGAAAAAAATTGAAATTACCCTGCCACAGCTCACCATGCTGTCGGTGATTCAGCGTAAGCCCGGGGTCTCTAATGCCAAACTGGCTGAGTTGGCATTTATCAAACCACAGTCCACCACCAAGGTGATTCAAGAGCTGGAAAACCGAGAGTGGATCACCAAAACTGCCGATCCAGAACATGGTCGTCGGATTTTGATTAAACTCTCGGAGCTGGGTGAGGAGAAAGTGCGTGCCTGTCGAGCGATTGTCAGTCAAGTCGAGACATTGATGCTCAAAGGCATTGATAAAAATTTAGCGCTGCTAATTAAAAGTCAGCTCGAAATCATGGTGAATAATCTCAAACAGGCAAAGTAAATGTCTAAATGAGCGATTCAAAAATATTTTTAAATCACTTAACTTTACATCACTTAATTTAAGTCATAACGAATCTGTTGGGCGGCTTGTCTAATCAATGGCAAAATCCGCTCCTGTAAAGTGGTCGCATCGCTTTGTAACACAGTGGATATACAATTTAACGCTGCTACAGCGTGTCCTTTTTGCGACAAAATCGGCACGGCGATGGCGATGACACCAAGCTCATGTTCCTGTTCAGATAGACAAAAATCGTGCTGGCGAATACTGGCAATGCGTGCTTTGAATTGCGCATCATCAGTGATGCTATATGGTGTTAAACGTGGTAAGCCATATTGATCAATCCAATCTTCTAAGTCTGCTGAGCTCAAATATGATAATAATAACTTTCCAGTCGACGTGGCATGTGCAGGCAAACGATTACCTAAGTGAATACCATAAGGAATCATCTTTTGTCGGTCGTGTTGCATAAAACTATGCGCAATCGGCACCACTTCATGCCCATCTAAGACAGCGACAGAAAAACTCAAATTCGTCAGTTGATTCAGTTGATTTAAATGTGGCTGTGCCAACTTCGGTAGCAAACTCGAACTGAGATAGGCACTGGAAAATCGTAGCACCTTATGCGTAATCCAAAAATGCGTGCCATCGCTCGAAAGATAGCCCAAATCGGCAAAGGTCAGCAAATAACGCCTTACCGCTGTGCGACTAATCTGCGTTTTTTGTGCCACTTGACTGACATTTAAACGTTGTCGTTCTGTGCCAAAGGCTTCTAAGACTTGCATGCCTTTGCCGAGACTGGCAATAAATTGAGATTTTTCCATCTCTTGTTCTGACATTATGCATGCCCTCACGTCCGCTGTTACCTATCACTTGCCTTAAATCACAATATTCTGATTGGATCCATAGGCAAAAGCATAGCTCGCTTCTTCGATTTTCACCATATATTTGTCCGCTATACGGACATTTTTATCTATTTTCGGACAATAGTAGATTTCGCTTGCTACTTTTTCCAAGCCAAAGTGTCTACATTAAATCAACGACGATATTAATTTCTTGGCATAACGCTGAGCTATACATCAGGACAATGGAAAATGGACATTTTAGACACACAAGTTGCAATCATTGGCTCAGGACCTGCGGGTTTGTTACTTGGGCAATTGCTTTATAAAGCAGGAATTGAACATATCATCATTGAGCGTCAAAGCGCCGAATATGTTGCGTCACGCATTCGAGCAGGGATTCTTGAGCAGATTACCGTGGATTTGTTGCATAAAGCAGGTGTCGCTGACAATCTGGACAAATATGGTCTACCACATGATGGCGTAGAGATTTTAACCAACAATCAAAGACATCGCATCGATCTCAGTCAACTGACAGGTGGTAAGCAAGTTGTGGTGTATGGTCAAACTGAAGTGACCAAAGACTTGATGGAAGCACGACAGCAGGCAAATTTACGCTCATTTTATCAAGCTGAAGATGTGCAAATCCACGATTATGAAAGTTCGCCTTATGTCACACTGGTACAAAATGGTCACAGCTATCGGATCAATTGTCAGTTTATCGCTGGCTGTGATGGCTTTCACGGGGTTTGTCGTGCCAGCATTCCAGAAGACAAAATGCAGACGTTTGAAAAGGTCTATCCTTTTGGCTGGCTCGGTGTGCTTGCTGATGTGCCGCCCGTTGCGCCTGAGCTGATTTATGTGCAATCCGAACGTGGTTTCGCCCTGTGCAGTATGCGCTCCAATACCCGTAGCCGTTATTATTTACAAGTGCCGATTACAGATACTGTTGAACAATGGAGTGATGAGGCATTTTGGGAAGAATTAAAAAATCGTCTGGATGATGACAGCAAAGCCAACTTGGTCACTGGTCCTTCGATCGAAAAAAGTATTGCGCCACTTCGCAGCTTCATCACTGAGCCGATGCGTTTTGGCAAATTGTTTTTAGCGGGTGATGCAGCGCACATTGTCCCGCCGACAGGTGCTAAAGGCTTAAACCTAGCAACCTCAGACATTGGTTTTTTATCGGACGCATTGATTGAATATTTCCAGAATGGTTCAAATGAAGGTATCGATCAATATTCTGCACGTTGCTTGGCTCGAGTATGGAAGGCGGAACGCTTTTCTTGGTGGTTGACTCACCTACTCCATCGCTTCGATACCGAAACAGAGTTTGACCATCGTATGAAGCAAGCAGAGTTAAATTATGTCTTGGAGTCTGTTGCGGGACAAACCACTTTGGCGGAAAATTATGTCGGCTTGCCGTTTAAAGTCGATCGCTCTGATCTTAAGTCGCACGTTCTTGCCAGTGATAAGACTGAATCGATACACCTGACTTCAAGCTCGTAATCAAAGACATTTCTCGTCTATCAATGGACATAAAAAAGGTCAGTTATGAACCTCTTTCTCGCTCAAACTGACCTTTTTCATTCCAATGATTTTAGTCCATCAAAACCACATCATCCTTAAATCATTATGCTTATTTCCCAATCTTAAGCATTTGCTTGTTCCTGCTTCGAGACATCCCGGTTGAGCAATAGGATTAGAACAATCGCAATGATAAACACTACGCCGTAATAGGCATACAAGGTAGCAGGTGCAACCTGTTGATCGAGAAAAATGCCCGCCACCATTGGTGATAGAATCGCACCCAGACGACCGAAACCAATCGCATAGCCCACACCACGATTTCGCACTTCGGCAGCATAGATCGTCGGTGAAATAGAATACAAACCAGCCACACAGCCGTTAATCAGCAAACCAAGCAACACGCCAACGGCGAAGGCGACACTGACATTCGACGACACACTGACAAATAAGAATACGCACAGTGCAGTCAATCCAAGAAATAAGCTGAGCGCATAAAATATACGGATTTTTGATGCCAATAAACCAATAATCGCCGCCCCAAAAATTCCACCAATACTGATTAGAATCCCTGTACTGACACCTTGCTCAGGTGACATACCCATACTGATCAAAATCTTTGGCGTCCAACTCATGACAAAATAAAAGCCAAACATCACCAAGAAGAATGCACACCACAGATACATGGTCTGTTTTGCCTTGCCCGCTTCAAACAAGCCCGATGCCGTTGAAGTTTGTTGTTGTTCACGTTGATTGATCTCTGGTAATTGCGTCAGTGTGGCAATATTCATTTTGCTTAAGGTCTGGTTGATTTTATGCAGTGCATTGTTTGGGCGCTTGGCAAATAAATAATCTAAAGATTCAGGCAATAACCAGAAACTCAGCACGAGCATCACCACTGTGGTGATCCCGCCAGCCAAAAACACCGAACGCCATCCCAAATCACCTATCATTAGTAATGATAAAATGCCGCCCAGTGTTGCACCGATACCATAACCTGTCGACATCAGACTCACTGCAAGACTGCGCCAACGGGTATTGGCATATTCACTGGCAAGCACATTACTACTGGCAAGAATTCCGCCCACACCCAGCCCAGTGATAAATCGAAAGACAGCCAACATCAGATGAGACTGCGCAGCAGCCGAAGCCAACATACTCACAGCAGAAATCGCCAAACAGGTCAAAATCAACTTACGGCGACCAAATTTATCTGCCAATGGCGCAAGAAAAATAGAACCACCCGCCATCCCAAATAATCCTGAGCTGAGCAATAAGCCAATTTGTTTGGCGCTCAGTTGCCACTCGTTGGACACGGACGGTGCAGTAAATGCCATCACCATGACATCAAAACCATCAATAATATTTAGACAAATACAGATCAAAATCACAAACCATTGATAACGGCTGACGGGATTTTGATTGATCGTCTCTAAAACGGGATTTGCGCTCGACATCCATGCTCTCCTGTACTGGACTGGAGACACATCAACTGCATATCTTGATACTTTGCCTTATCTCGTTACCTGATCTACTGTGATGTACTTGATCAACTTGGGTAACGTTGCATGATCTTGATATATTGGGTGATTATGTCTTTCCATATCCATAATTGCCTAATGACGTTCTTTTCAACTGTATTGAAATCCATTCTATTTTCAGGGATTGATGTCCCTGTTTAAAATTTAATTTAATGGATCCATTCTGTCAATTTATTTTGTAAAAATTTATCAGTCTAGCGAATACTTTCTTTTCAGTTTAATTTAGCAATAAAAACAAATAAATAACCCCACAAAGTCTATTGATTAGATGAATACACCTGCGATTTACTGATTTTTAATTGTAGGTAATTTAGAAAATTCACTTGACCACAAAAATAAACTTATCTTATATTGGATCCAATAATTGACAAGGAGTCATGCTCATGTTTATCAAAAATGCTTGGTACGTCGCCTGCCGCCCCGAAGAAGTACAAGATAAACCGTTTGGACGTAAGATCTGCGGTGAAAGCATCGTATTTTATCGAGGTCTTGAACAACAGGTCTATGCCGTAGAGGATTTCTGCCCACATCGTGGTGCACCGCTATCTTTGGGCTATGTCGAAAATGGCGAATTGGTCTGTGGCTATCACGGTTTAGTCATGGGCTGTGATGGCAAGACCCAATCCATGCCAGGACAGCGTGTTGCAGGATTTCCATGCAACAAATCTTTTGCCGTCGTTGAGAAATATGGATTTATTTGGGTTTGGCCAGGTGAAAAGGACTTAGCGGATCCAAAATTACTGCCAACTTTAGAATGGGCTGAAAGTCCAGAATGGGGCTATGGCGGCGGCTTATTTCATATCCAATGCGATTATAAGCTGATGATAGACAATCTCATGGATCTCACCCATGAGACCTATGTGCACGCCAGCAGTATCGGTCAAAAAGAAATTGACGAAGCGGCACCAGCCACCAAAGTTGATGGCAATCATGTGATTACCGAGCGCTATATGGAAAATATTTTTGCACCGCCATTTTGGCAAATGGCACTGCGTGGCAATCACCTTCCTGATGATCAATTGATCGATCGGTGGCAGCGTTGTCATTTCCATGCACCGAGCAATGTACATATCGAAGTTGGTGTCGCCCTTGCAGGTCATGGTGGCTACAATGCGCCAAAAGATAAAAAAGTCTCTTCCATCGTAGTGGATTTCATCACCCCTGAGACCGAAACTTCACATTGGTACTTCTGGGGTATGGCACGTAATTTCCAAGCAGATAATGCCGAACTCACCGACTCCATCCGTGAAGGTCAAGGCAAGATTTTCACCGAGGATTTGGAAATGTTGGAACGCCAACAGCTCAATATTTTAAAACATCCTGATCGTAAACTGCTCATGCTGAATATCGATGCAGGCGGTGTGCAATCCCGCAAAATTATCGATCGTCTACTCGATACTGAAAAGCCCAAAGCGCCAACCACACCACAGCAGCGTCAATTTCCGAATATTCGGGTGATCTAAAGGAAGCAACAACATGGATGTTAAAATCGATAAAATTCACCAACTTACACCGAGTATTCGTGCGTTTGAGTTGATCGCTCAATCAGGAGAGATGCTGCCAGCATTTTCGGCTGGCTCGCATATTGATGTCAGCCTAAAAAATGGCTTAACTCGACAATACTCTCTCTCCAATAGCTGTATTGAAAGCCATCGCTATGTGATTGGTGTATTACATGATCCCAATTCACGAGGTGGCTCGGCGTGCCTGCATGAGCAATATCATGAAGGCGATCTGCTCAGTATTAGTGCACCACGCAATTTATTTGAAATCGATCCGCAAACCGAAACGGCGATCTTATTTGCTGGCGGTATTGGCATCACGCCAATCTTATCGATGGCATATCAACTGCAACAGCAGAATATTGCTTTTGAATTACACTATTTTGTGCGTAGCCGTGAGCAGATTGCATTTTATGGCAACTTAACCAAACACATGACGGGACAGATTCATTTCCATATCAATGATGAAGCGGATACCAGTTGTGATATGGAACAATTATTATCAACACACAGTACGACGCATCATCTCTATGTTTGTGGACCAAATGGCTTTATGGACTATGTAATCGACACTGCACAGCACATGGGCTGGAACGATGCACAAATCCACAAAGAACACTTTGTCGCACCGCAGCTGGATATTCTCAATGATCATGCCTTTACCATCGAAGTCAAAGGCTATGACCGACCGATCGAAGTCTCTGCACATGAGACGGTGGCAACCGCCTTACAAGCACACGGTTTCGACATTCCACTGTCTTGTGAGCAAGGCATCTGTGGCACCTGTATGCTGAAAGTCGTCGACGGTATCCCTGAGCATCGTGATGTCTTTATGACTGATGAGGAACATGCGGAAAATAATATGTTCACGCCATGCTGTTCACGGGCGAAATCTGAGAAATTAGTAATTGAAATCTAAACTGTTTCAGCACCCGAAAAACCGAATGCATATCATCATAGCAGTACGATCATAGTGGCTTCGATAATGCCACTTTGATTTTACGGTTTTAGGTTAAACAAAGAATCTTGGCACTTAAGGCTGAAGTATATTTTGCACCGTGCTGGCAAACACCACTACACTGCTATGCTCTCGCATTAAGGTTTCGGCTCGACCTGCCTGACGATTGACTAAGGCATCATAGATCGAGCAATGCTGTAAATGGGCAAAATGCAGACGCTGATATTCTGACAAGCTATGCTTTGAGTCATACGCTAATGCTTTTGCGGATGCCATCGGCAGTTGATTATTTTTGGTCAGTGCCTGCATGAGTGCAATATTTTCAGCACCTTGAATGATAGTATCATGAAAAATATTATTATAATGATAATACTGCTCCAAGCCATCCTCAGCAAACTGTCCTGTTGCAAACAGCTTGTCGCAGGCTTGAATACAATCGAGCAAAGTATTGTGCTGATCCGTCGTCATGCCTTTTTCTGCAAGGGTTTTCGCAGCAAGCCCTTCCAATACACCACGGACTTCCAGTGCCTGCTTGACCAAGTCACTGGAAATCTCTCGCACTCGATAGCCACGTGTTGGATTTTTGATTAACAAGCCTTCTTGCGCAAGCAACTGAAATGCAATGCGCACTGGCTGTCTGGACACACCGAGCATTTCTGCGGTGGGGATTTCTGCGATACGCTGACAGCCTTCAAACTCACCTGAAATAATCATTTCTCGGAGTTTTAACAGGACTTGTTGCCCAGAAAGCTGCTGTTTACTCATGATTTAGAAATTCACTCATGACTTAAGGATACACTCATGATGTAGAACGCTTCATCTTGCCACGCATTGTTGCGATATGCACGTCAGTCAAAAACTCTGCTATGCCGATGCAAGCGCTTTTTCAATATCCGCTTCTAGGCTTTCAGGCTTAGTGGTTGGCGCATAGCGTCCAAGGATTTGCCCATCACGACCAATCAAAAACTTGGTAAAATTCCATTTGATATTGCGGTTGATAAAGCCTTTGGTTTCTCGGGTCAGATAACGAAAAATCGCATGTGATTCAGGGCCTTTGACATCGACTTTGGCAAACATCGGAAAACTTACGCCATAGTTACGCTGACAAAATGCACCGATCTCCTCATTCGTCCCAGGATCTTGTCCACCAAACTGATTGCAAGGAAAACCAAGCACCACTAAACCTTGATCTTTATACTTTTCATACACCGCTTCTAGACCATGAAACTGCGGGGTAAATCCACATTTACTGGCGGTATTGACGATCAAAATCACTTTGCCTTGATATTCAGAAAGACTCTGCGTACCGCCTTCTAAGAGTTCAGCTTCAAATTGATAAATATTGCTCATGGGTAATTGTCCTCATCGACATTTTGTTGTGTTTGTAATTTGAGTGATGCGGAGTTGATGCAGTAGCGCAAACCCGTCGGCTGTGGCCCATCTTCAAAGACATGTCCAAGGTGTGCATCACAGACATGACAAGTGATCTCGGTACGTGTCATGCCGTGGCTTTGGTCACTATGCTCATCAATATTGCTTTGATCGATCGGGCGAAAAAAGCTTGGCCAGCCTGAACCCGAGTCGTACTTGGTGTCAGAGGAAAATAATGGCGTACCACAACAACGGCATTTATACACGCCATCGGCTTTACTGTTCCAATATTGTCCTGTGAATGCAGGTTCGGTACCTTTTTGACGTGTAATACGAAACTCTTCAGGACTTAGCTCACGTTGCCATTCACGGTCTGTTTTATTGACTTTTCCCATTGCCCGCTCCTTTCATTCTTGTGTTGAAAATGTCATGATTGCACCTCTTACTTTTACGCTACTGAAATCAAAATTGCTAGTGTATTATGTAGTTAATTTCAAAAGTTTTTTAGACTTTTGTTGTTCATCTCACTGGAATATTACTGGAATAAGTCATGTCCACTCAAAGTCGTCTTACACGGGAAATTAAAAAATCAGCTAAATTGGAGCATGTTTGCTACGATATTCGCGGACCTGTGTTACGAGCCGCCAATGAGATGGAAGAACAAGGTCATCGAATTATCAAGCTGAATATCGGCAATCCTGCCCCATTTGGCTTTGAAGCACCACAAGAGATCATCAACGATGTGGCGCTCAATCTCCCCAATGCAATTGGTTATTCAGATTCAAAAGGTATTTTCCCTGCACGTAAAGCGGTGTGCCAGTATTATCAGCAAAAAGGCATTTTGGATTTGCACGTCAATGATGTCTATATCGGCAATGGTGTCTCTGAGCTGATCGTCATGTCCATGCAAGGCTTGCTCAATGATGGCGATGAAATGCTCATCCCAATGCCTGACTATCCACTATGGACTGCTGCGGTGAATCTATCAGGCGGTACAGCAATTCACTATAAATGTGATGAAGAAAATAGCTGGTATCCTGACATCGCCGATATGGAATCCAAAATCACAGCGAATACCCGTGGTATTGTGGTGATCAACCCGAACAATCCTACAGGTTCAGTCTATCCACGTCATGTCTTAGAGCAAATCGTGGCATTGGCACGTAAGCATGACTTGATTTTGTTCGCTGATGAAATCTACGACAAGATCGTCTATGACGGCATCGAGCATGTGTCAGTTGCATCGATTGCCAAAGATTTGCTGACCATTTCCTTTAATGGTTTGTCCAAAGCCTACCGTATCGCAGGTTTTCGTGCAGGCTGGATGGCAATCTCTGGTGACAAATCCAAAGCACGTGACTTTATCGAAGGTCTAGACATGCTCGCTTCAATGCGTTTGTGTGCCAATGTGCAAGCCCAATATGCGATACAGACAGCGCTTGGTGGTTATCAATCGATTAATGATTTGATCCGCCCAGGTGGTCGTCTGTACGAACAACGCAATATTGCATGGGAAATGCTCAATGAAATTCCTGGCGTGAGCTGTGCCAAGCCTGAGGGTGCAATGTACTGCTTCCCGAAACTTGATCCGAATATCTATCCGATCGAAGATGATGAACAGCTAATGCTCAACTTGCTTCGTGCAGAAAAAGTGTTACTGGTTCAAGGTACAGGCTTTAACTGGCCAACACCTGATCACTTCCGTGTGGTGTTCTTACCTGCGCCAACAGAATTACGTGAAGCGATTAATCGTATTGGGCGTTATTTTGCTGCATTACGTGCATAACCATTTAATAATGCGCTCAATTTCAATGCATTAAACATTTAGCGCATCAAAACTTAAACATAAAAAAGAAGCACGCTGTTCGACAACGTGCTTCTTTTTTGCTTAGTTTATCAGTAAATTATTGAAAGTGTTCCAATAAAGCACGTTGTACAAAATAAGGTTCTGCGCCTTTTTTCGGGGTCACAGCGATCCATTGTCCATCTGGCTGAAGTTCCCATGCTTGTTGATTATCTTCTAAATAATTCAATAAACCTTGCTCGATAATGCGTTTGCGAAGCACAGGATCTTCGACAGGGAAACACGCTTCTACACGACTGAACAAGTTGCGATCCATCCAATCGGCACTTGAGCAATACACTCTCGGATTACCCTCATTTTCAAAGTAATACACCCGAGTATGTTCCAAGAAGCGCCCAACGATCGAACGCACATGGATATTTTCCGACAAGCCTTTCAGTTGTGGACGAAGACAGCAAATCGAACGGATAATCAGATCAATTTTCACCCCAGCTTGTGATGCTTCGTAGAGTTTATCAATCAACTGCTGTTCGGTGAGCGCATTGACTTTAACGATAATGCGGGCTTTTTTACCTGCAATGGCATTGGCAATTTCATGGTCAATAAAGTTCATCAACTGCTGATGCAAAGTAAATGGCGCATGCAATAGCTTTTTCAATTTGACGGTTTTTCCCATCCCTGTCAGTTCTTGGAAGACCCGATGCACATCTTCTGATAGTTCTTTATTGGTGGTGAGCAAACCATAATCAGTATAAATCCGTGCGTTGCCTGCATGATAGTTACCCGTACCGAGATGGACATAACGCATGAGTTGATTGTCTTCACGACGCACGATTAGGATCATTTTGGCATGGGTTTTATAACCCACAATACCGTATACAACGACTGCGCCCGCTTCTTGCAAAATATTCGCCACAGCAATATTCGATTCTTCATCAAATCGAGCACGCAGTTCAATCACCGCAGTAACTTCTTTGCCATTACGAGCCGCTTCAGCCAATACTTGTACGATTTCTGAGTTTGGACCGCTACGATACAGCGTTTGCTTAATCGCTAATACCTTTGGATCACGTGCCGCTTCACGCAACAGATTGATCACAGGCGCAAAAGACTCAAAGGGATGATGCAGTAAAATATCTTGTTTTTTCATCGCTGAAAAAATACTTTCTGACTTTTTCAGCGCTTTAGGAATCACTGGTGTATGCGAGCCATAGCGCAGATGCGGACGTTTAAAGTTTGAAATCAATCGGGTTAAGTTGACGGGACCATTCACTTTATACATATCGCTCAGCTCAAGATCAAACTCATCCAGCAGATATTCATAGATATGTTGCGGGCAGTTTTCCGTCACCTCTAAGCGTACCGCTCGACCAAAACGACGAGAGCTGAGTTCGCCTTTTAAGGCAATCGCCAAATCTTCGACATCTTCATTGAGCGCCAAATCGGCATTTCGAGTGACACGGAATTGATAACATCCCGTTGCCGTCATGCCTGGGAATAAATCGGATACATGCTCATGAATAATGGCAGACAGCATCACATGATATTCTTTACCACCTGTCAACTCATCAGGCAAGCGCACGACACGTGGCAAGGAACGTGGCGCAGGCACTACAGCAAGCTCGATCTGACGACCAAAGGCATCTTTACCCTCTAAGGTGACGATAAAGTTCAGGCTTTTGTTGACCAAGCGAGGAAATGGATGCGCAGGATCCAAACTAATTGGCGTGAGTACAGGCGCTACTTGTTCTTGGAAATATCGTTTTAACCAGACCAACTGCTCATCGGTCAGCTCATCACGCTTGAGAAAACAAATATCTTCATCACGAAGTTGTGGCAGGATTTCTTCATTCAAAATACGATATTGGCGTTCGATCGCCGCATGCGCAGTTTGAGAAATACGATCCAGCACTTCACGTGGCGTTAACCCATCTGGGCTATGGCTTTCATTGCCCAAATACAATTGCTCAAGCACACCCGCCACACGGATTTCAAAAAATTCATCCATATTGCTTGAGAAGATCAACAGAAAGGTTAAACGATCAAGTAGCGGATGCGCAGGATTAACCGCTTGCTCCAAGACACGCAAATGAAAATCTAAAATGGAAAGTTCACGATTGATATATCGATCATGAAAAGTATAGTTATTGCTCGCTTCGGTCGCTGAATTTGAAGTCGCATGATTTGATGGAGTTGAATTCATTGAAATACTGCCTTAAATTTATCAATGAGAGTGTTTTGTTTATTATGCGACAGAATTATGACAATTCGGTAAAAATCGTAAAAACATTTCCTAATTTCGATCAAAAGAATTGTGTTTTACGCAATGAAATCATGCAATTCCTCAAATTTTAAAATGGAACTCAAAACTAAACATTGATCTCAAAATCTAGCTTCGTAATAAAAACTGATAAAACCAGCTGAAATTCCTCCAACAAAGCAATAAGCCAAAAAATCATGTGAGTATTGAATCAAGTAAAAGAAAAGCCCCAATACACAAGCTGTTAATAGTGAGCACATCACTGGCGCAATCCTTTGTTCAGCATGATTTAGTTTTCGATGTGCATACACAATATTTGGCTTTCTAATCACATAATATTTTCTAAAAATAGGTAATCTTCGAATGACCACTGGCATAAAAATGATGCCAAAAATGCAACACAAAATCAGAATGGCAAGATTTACCTCAAAACCTTTTAAAACAAAAAGATAGGCAAAGACACTACACAACAAAATATCCAATATAAGATAAACGAGATAGTTCTTTGCTCTAAACATCAGGACACCGAGTTTTCTATTTTTTATTCAGGCAATGCGCTATGCGACATATAGCGTAAAATCATACGCTTGCGTGCTTTAAACTTGGCATCAGGTGCATGATCTTGATAATAACGCGGATTCGGCAACATTGCCGCCAAATGTGCAGCTTGATCACGACTTAGATTTTTGGCACTTTTACCATAATAATGTCGTGTTGCTGCCTCCACCCCGTAAATCCCTTTTCCAAACTCCACCGAGTTGACATAGACTTCCAAAATGCGCTGCTTCGACCACATGCGCTCCATCATCCAAGTCGCTACAGCTTCTTGACCTTTGCGCACATAAGAGCGCTCGTTAAATAAAAATAAATTCTTCGCCAATTGTTGTGAAATAGTCGAACCACCTGCAACCACCTCTCCTTTTTTCTCATTTTTCTTGATGGCGTCCTCAATCCCTTCCCAATCAAAGCCATGATGCTCAAGGAAACGCCCATCTTCTGCGGTAATCACCGCACGCTTAAAGTTATCACTGATCTGATCATTGTCTTTCCACTCATGGATAATCTTGGCATTCGGCGTGGTCCAATAATAGGTGCGCATAAACATGGTCGATTCGACAGGAAAAAAGCGCCAATAGGCTAAGCTGGTAAAGATCCAAATTTGTACCAATAAAACGACACACACCAAACCCAATAGGCAACGTAAAATAAATTTTTTCATATCAATCTAAAACTGCAAAGTGAATGAATAATCAAAAAATAAGCCCACACATTGAGTAGGCTCAAATCATCAACTCAAACATTCTAACCAAAATTCATGACATAAAAACAGCCATTTGGCAAAACTGAGGACAGTTGTGTATCGGTTGGCACTAAAATCACAAGAAATGACAAGCAAGTTGAGCAAATCCCTGATTAATAGTTATGCATAATCTTGAGTTAAAAAAGTTTAGTGTGGGAAACTTAATGCGGAAATTTATCTTTGGCTTGATCCGTCAAACTAATCTGCCCTGTGGCAATGTGATAATACATGCGCCAATCTGAAACAAAGCTATACAACGGCTGTTTAAAAGACGCAGGTTTATTCTTTTCAAAGCCAAAATGCCCCACCCATGCGCATGCATAACCCGCAAAAAAACCCAAAGCGACATAACGCTTTTGACGTGTTTTGATCGCTTTACGAAATGCCAAAAGCCCCAAACTACTGCCAAGAAAGTGTAAACGCCGACAATTCAAATCATGATGCTCCGTCAGATAAAAGCGATAGAACTGCTGATAATCTTTGATCGGCATTTGTAGTTTTTCAAGCTGTATTGGCGCTGGATGTTGACTAAAATCCTGTTGCATATTCATCTGACTTTCTCCTTAAAATCATCATGCACGCTTAAATAAACGCAGCTTAGCGCTTACCCATAGAGCGACGTGTACCACGTGGTGGCATCCATGTCCGATCGGCATATTGCTCTGGTTTTGGGCGCACATGACTATGTGTATCTTGTGCATCAAGTGCTTGCTGGTCATCGCTTTGCGACGGCATTGGAAACGGTAATTTCACCGCTTTCTTTTTCATCACTGTTCACCTGTAATGCTTACTAACATAACGCTAGCATAGTTTGACTAGAAATAAAAAGGACTAAACATTCACAATGTTCAGTCCTTTTGGTCAAAATGAAACGATTTTTAGAAATTTATTTCGTCAATCTTTCCATTTTTAAAATCAGCGTGCTTATTTTGCAGCAGCTTGAGCAGCAGCAACTTCTTCAGCAAAGCTCATTTCAGCTTTCTTCTCAATCCCTTCACCCACTTCGAAGCGAACGAATTGTGCAACAGTTGTACCAGTCGCTTTAAGTACATCAGCAACTTTCTTGTCGTTGTCCATCACGTACATTTGACGATCAAGAGATACTTCGTTCAAGTATTTTTCAACTGAACCAGTCACCATTTTTTCGATGATGTTTGCAGGCTTACCAGATTCTTGTGCTTTTGCTTCTGCGATTTCTTTTTCTTTCGCAACAAGGTCAGCAGGAACATGTTCAGCAGATACTGCAACTGGGTTGAACGCAGCAATATGCATTGCCAAGCCTTTACCTGTATCCGCATCACCAGCATAAGATACCACAACACCGATTTTCAAACCGTGTTTGTACACAGCCAAGTTGTCGCCTTCAACGATTTTTGCACGACGTACTTGGATGTTTTCACCGATTTTTTGAACCAAAGCGATACGTGTTTCTTCAACAGTTGTACCGTCTTCAAGTTTAAGTTCAGCGATTTTCGCAGCATCAGTTTCGCCAGCAGCAAGTGCAGCGTTTGCAACTTTGTTTGAGAAGTTTGCAAAGTTTTCGTCTTTAGCAACGAAGTCAGTTTGGCAGTTTACTTCAAGAAGAATCGCTTTATTACCTTCTTGAACAATAGTAATTGCGCCGTCAGCTGCGATGTTACCCGCTTTTTTAGCTGCTTTTGCTTGACCAGATTTACGAAGGTTATCAATCGCAAGTTCGATGTCGCCATCAGCTTCGGTCAATGCTTTTTTGCATTCCATCATAGCAAGACCAGTACGGTCACGTAATTCTTTTACCATGCTTGCAGTAATTGCAGTCATGTCGTTCTCCTAATTCGGATGATTGATTTAACACAAAATCTTTGATGAATACTACATGCAAAAACACGTAGTAAAAAACGACCCATGGAGTCGTTTTTAAGGTTGCGCCGAGCTTGGCATATCAACATTGCATGCGCATGACATCTGATGATCACCATACGCTACAAGCTCAGCACATGTGCATTAAGCCTCTTGAGAGCCTTCTGCAGCTTCTTCAACTTTTGCTTGTGCATTTGATTGAGTTTGAGCGTACTCTTTACCCGCCAAGATTGCATCAGCCATTGCAGAAGCGTACAAAGTTACTGCACGGATCGCATCGTCATTACCAGGAATCACGTAATCAACGCCATCTGGATTAGAGTTAGTATCAACGATACCGATCACTGGAATACCCAAGTTGTTTGCTTCTTTAATTGCAATCGCTTCGTGGTCGACATCGATCACGAAAATCGCATCAGGCAAACCGCCCATGTTCTTCACACCGCCCAATGAACGCTCTAGTTTGTCCATTTCACGAGTACGTTCTAGCGCTTCACGCTTAGTCAATTTCGCAAATGTACCATCTTCAGATTGAGTTTGAAGATCTTTCAAGCGGTTGATTGATTGACGTAAAGTTTTCCAGTTAGTCAACATACCACCCAACCAACGGTGATCAACGTATGGTTGACCTGCACGTTGTGCTTGTTCACGGATGATGTTAGACGCTGCACGCTTTGTACCAACGAAAAGAACTTTGTTCTTTTTGCTTGCAAGACCGTTAACGAAGTTCAATGAATCATTCAATGCAGGCACAGTGTGCTCAAGGTTGATGATGTGAATCTTGTTACGTGCACCAAAAATGTATTGACGCATTTTTGGGTTCCAAAAACGTGTTTGGTGACCGAAGTGCGCACCAGCTTGAAGAAGGTCACGCATACCAACGTTATAATCTGCCATTTTCTTTACCTTAAAAGTTTGGGTTAGGCCTCCATATGTCCGCATTCTCCACTTTGTTCAATCTTGCATTTAGCAAAAACTAACTGCTTGATTTAATAAAAGCACCCAGAGGAATGTGTCGACATATGTGCGGATTTTTTAACTCATGATGATCACAATGTTCGTCGCTTTGCTTTGATCAGATCAAAACGCAATGTTTTGTCTTAAGCTGTGTTCTAAAAAACACACGAAAAACCATTTGATAAAATGAGGCGCTCTTTATACCATAGTCCTGTTTAAATTACCAAAAGTTTTTATAAATCATGAATAGTTATCAATCTGCTCCAAGTCGCCTAATTAAATCTCCCGAAGCCATCGAAAAAATGCGTGTTGCGGGACGACTGGCGGCAGAAGTGCTGGATATGATCAAACCCTATATCGTACCTGGTGTAACGACACTTGAACTCGACACTCGCTGTCATGACTATATTGTCAATGTGCAAAATGCCATTCCAGCATGCTTGGGCTATGGCGGTGGTCATGGTCGTCCAGCATTTCAGCACAGCATCTGTACCTCGGTAAATCACGTAGTTTGTCACGGCATTCCCGCAGACAATAAAGTCTTGAAAAAAGGCGATATTCTCAATATCGACGTCACGGTGATCAAAGATGGTTATCACGGCGATACCAATATGATGTATGTGGTCGGCGGTGAAACCACGATTTTGGCGGATCGTCTCTGCAAAGTTGCCCAAGAAGCGATGTATATCGGCATGGAAACGGTGCGTGCAGGCTCATTTGTCGGTGATATTGGTTATGCCATCCAAAAATATGTCGAGAGCCAACGCTTTAGTGTGGTGCGTGAATATTGTGGTCATGGTATCGGCACAGTATTCCATGATGACCCGCAAATTTTACATTATGGTCAAAAAGGCACTGGCATGCGCTTAGAGGCAGGCATGACGTTCACCATTGAACCGATGGTGAATGCAGGGGTTTGGCAAACCAAAACCCTAGGCGATAAGTGGACGGTGGTCACTAAGGATCATAAATTGTCTGCACAATATGAACATACCCTGCTCGTCACCGAAACTGGGCTGGAAGTACTGACCGCCCGCCCAGATGAAGATTTATCACGTTTTCATGGCTAATATAGAACCTGTTGGCAAATAGCGCATTACATTGGCAGTATTTTGCCAACAGCCGTCAAAAAGATCACTGAAAAGTGGTCTTTTTTTCATTGCAGTGGCTGTAGCGATTTAAATCACTTTACAATCTAGTCACTTACTTAAACATTATCTTAATATTATGTTTTTAAAACAATTATTTATTAATTACAAAACTACTTATTTCAAGATATTTCATTAATAAAACGCATAAATTTGATCACAGTGCATGTATATTTTTTTTCGAGATGATCACAGTGTAAACAAAATCACTTGCCAATAATGTCAACACAAAACAAATAACGACCTAATGAAATGGAGTTCGATCATGCCGATGATTTTGCAGCCGACTGCGATGTCTACACGTTATCCTTTTAACAAAACTTTATTGACTTTATCCACTAGCGCCTTGCTCTGTGTGCCGATCTTTGCCCATGCAGATTCACCCTATTTTAGCTTGAAAGATGGCGATGGCTTTAAGCGTTTTTCGGTATCCATCGGTGCACTGCACGTGATGCCGCAAGGCAAAGCCCAGCCAATCCGTGTCAATACCTCTGTCGAAGATGGTGAGGTTGCCGATGTTGGCGAGATTCAATCACAAACCGTCAAAGATAATCTCAAAGAAGGCTCTGATGTCTCTACCGTATTAGAGCTGGCGCTGAATACTTTGGATACCATTCCTGCGGGATTGAGTGGTACTGCGGAAATCTACGGCTTAGAACAGTGGGATAATCCCGGTACAGGGCTTGAAGCGGACGATGTCACCACACTCGGTATCATGACCAACTATTTCTTCACCGATAATGTCTCATTTGAACTCAAGGCAGGCGTTCCGCCAGAGGTCGATATTCAGGGTAAAGGTAAAATCTATGCACCATTTTCTGCAACAGCTTATCCGCTTGGTGGTGTTGCAGGTACGCTAGAGTTGGAAAATGACATACTGATCACCGACCTTGAAGCCTATGGACCCGTTGCCTCTACTCGTGCATGGACGCCCGCATTTGAATTTCAGTATCACTTTGGCAAAACAGGCGTGAATAAATTCCGCCCCTATGTCGGCTTAGGTTTGATGTACGCTTATTTCAATGAACTCGAACTCAATGATCAGACTGAGCAAGACTTAATCGCCGCTGGACACATGATCGCCAACATTAAAGAAGGCAAAGCGGGTGCATCACTTGAAGATAAAACCAGCTCGGCTGATCCAAAAGTGTCATTAGAAACTGAATCGGCGTTTGCCCCTGTTGCGACCGTTGGTTTTACCTATGATTTTAATGATAAATGGTTTGCAGTGGGCTCGGTCAGCTATGCGCATCTAAAAACTGAATCGACCATCACCGTCAAAGATGAAGAATTTGGACAATTGATTAAATCTACCAGTGATGTCGAAATCAATCCGCTACTGGCTTATGCTGGTGTTGGGATGCGTTTCTAAGTTTTTGCATCTTTCATCAAAGCATTCTTCGGAGTGCTTTTTTTGCACGTGTAAAAATTTAAGTTACTATAGAAATTAGAAAATAATACAGTTGAGCTAATATTATGGGCTATCACGATCTATACCGAATGAGTTCACATGCAGTGATCCTCAACGATCAACAACAAGTGCTATTACTGAAAGCCACCTATGGTGATAAGGCTTGGGGCTTACCTGGTGGTGGGCTTGACCCCAATGAAACGATTCATGATGCTTTACATCGTGAGTGCCTTGAAGAGCTTGGCTGTGCCATCGATGTGGACTATCTCAGCGGTGTCTACTATCACCAAGCACTCAATGCACATGCTTGTATTTTTCGTTGTCAAATCGAAGAAGATCAACAGATTCAACTCAGCGAAGAGCATTCTGAATATGCGTGGTTTAATCTTGGCGACTTAAGTGAAGTGCAGAAAATCCGTGTGCTGGATTGTCTAAGTTTTGAAGGGATCGTACAAAGCCGAATATTTTAAAGCGTCCTATCGATTCAAGCGACCAGCGTATTAAAGCGTATTAAAGCGTATTGATTTGTGCGAGATCAATGCATAAAAAATCATGTGTGACTTGTTTTAATCGTTGATCCTGCCAAATCTCAGCCAGCGGAATCACCACATCATCAGCCAGTGGACATTTCTTCGGATTGAATTGCATACTTTGCAAAGAATCTCCCCAAGCAATCAAATCTACATCCAGCGAAATGCTATGTGATGGACGTTTACGCCCTGCATCATTTTCAAGTTGTTTTAGTGCACTAAACACATGATCAAGGGGCATAGGCGATTCAAGTAAACAGGCGGCATTCCAATAATCTGCCCCAACTTGATCACGACATGGCATCTCATAAATCGAAGATACTTGGCAAGCACCCCAAGTTTTCAAGGTATCTAGACAAAGTTGGAGATGTTTGGCTTTTTCCAGATTAGTCGCTATGGCGATGGCGTAAGTAGTCACGTTGACGCTCGATTTGGATTCCGACGGATTGTGCAGCGGGAATGATAGCAGGCTTACGCACAGTAATGTTAATTTTTTCAATGGCTTCAAACTGTTGCATCAATGCCACCACCACTAAATCCGCAACATGTTCAATCAGTTTTGGTTTGGCATCGACAATGACTTGCTCGCAGATTTCACAAATTAGCGCATAGTTCAAGGTATCTTCAAGCGCATCGCTTCGACACGCTCGATCAAGATCACATGAGATTTTCAAATCTAACAATAACGGCTGTAAGATTTGCCGTTCCCACGTAAAACAACCGATCACGGTCTCGACTTTTAATCCATCAATGACGATCAGATCGGTCATGCTGTGTCCTTTTTCGTTCAAGTCAGTGAAATGAAAGTGAATTAATAATTAATGCATCAATTTTGAAGCAGGTTCGATATCGTGCAACATCTGTAAGCGGTTGTCTGCATAAATATCGGTATATGGTGCAAGCACTCGCATAAAGCGATCGAAATACAGCATTTGTTTGAATAATAAGGCAAAATCACGTGGGAATCGGATGCCGTGACGCTCCCCAACGCCAACAATGTCGAGCATAATATCGTTGAGGTCGGCAGGTTTGGTACTGAGCAATTCTTGCGGATCAGACAGGAGCACGCCACTAAATAGACGCTGTAAATCTTCTGATAATACTGCCGTATCAATATTTTGATCAGTCATACCCATTTGTAGCATGTACTTCGCCATGTTGTCGTAGTCAGTTTGTTGTAGCGCATCCATAAATTTCATGCACGCCGACCATACTTCAGGTTGCAACTGCCCGACAATCCCAAAATCAATAAAGCCAATTCGCCCATCACGCAGCAACATGAGATTGCCCGCATGCAAATCCGCATGAAAACTCGGACACATCATCAGACTACCAAACCATGTATTCATCGCGCCGATTAATACTTGACTTGGATCTTTGGCATATTTCTTCACGACGTCAAGATCGGTCAATGGTACGCCATATAGACGTTCCATCGTGAGTACCCGACGAGTTGAATGTTGATGATAGACTTTTGGCGCCGTGGCAATGGTGTTTTGGCTCGCTTGTAGATATTGCTTAAAATCTTCAAGGTTTTGCGCTTCTTCGATGAAGTCCACTTCACGCACCATGCGTACACGAATTTCATTGACGATGTCGGACAAGGACGCAAATTTAACTTTCGGCACGATACGTTCAAACATTTTTGCTGCAAAATGCACCACACCCAGATCGGTATAAAGAATGGTTTCTACATTCGGCTTTTGTACTTTAATCACCACATCTTCGCCAGTTTTTAGTACGGCAGCGTGGACTTGTGCAATAGAAGCCGAAGCCAGTGGCTTTTCTTCAATACTTTGAAAAATATCGTTTAAATCTTGCCCTGCAAATTCTTCTGCAAGCACTTGCTGAATATAGCTAAATGGCAAAGCAGGCGTTTGGTCTAGGCATTTTTGGAATTCTTCGACATACTCACGGGGGAATAATGACGGCGTACTGGCAATGAACTGACCGAGCTTGACGTAAGTTGAACCAAGCTCTTCAAAAGTTTCTCGCATCAACTGGGCTTGATTGGGTTGTTCGGTCGCATATTTAATGCCTGCTTTCGCCGCAACGACCGCTGTCTCGCCCATACGTGCGATCGAACGTAAGCCTGATAATAATTGTTTTTTTCTTTGATTCATGATTCATCTCAAATCGTTAGACCAAAAGTCTGGATATGAATAGTCCGACTGTGAAAGTACAACTGTATAATGGAGCGCTCAATCTATCACATTTTGCCGATGTTGCACTGTCAAAACCGTCCAACAATCATCAACAAATTGTAGGACTTTTTAAACGATGATCTGGTCATTCGCTGGATTGGCAAACAGGACAGCTTGGATCAGCACTGACCTTGACCAAACGCTGTTGCATGTTTATCCCATCCCACAACAATAATTTATTCAAAAGTGGTGACTTGTCTAGACCTAAATATAATAAGGCATGATGTGCTTGCAGACTTGCCATCACTGCTGGCGTAGTGGTGAGTACACCAGAATTGGCACAGCGCCGTTCATCAGGATTTTCATGCGAGGACTGCGGAAATACGCAGTGGTAGCATGGCGCTGATTTTAACATCATCAATTGCCCTTCCAAACCAATGGCAGCCGCAGTCAAGAGTGGAGTGTTACGTGCGACGCAGAACTGATTCACCGCATAACGCGTGGCAAAATTATCACAACCATCCAGCACTAAATCAAAATGATCTGAGAGCTGTGAAGCCAACTCATGATCAAACTTGTCACGAATCGCTGTGACCTTGACCAGTGGGTTGATGCTTTTTAAGTGATAAGTCAACACATCCACTTTGAGCTGACCGATTTGATAAGGATCAAAGGCAATCTGTCGTTGGATATTGCTCAGCTCGATTTTATCAAAATCAATAATCGTAATCTGTCCAACACCCGCACGCACCAACATTTCACTTGAGGTACAGCCGAGTCCACCTGCGCCGATAATCAACACATGACTATTTTTTAAATTTTGCTGTGCATCAATATCCCACTCATCGAGCAAAATATGCCGACTGTAGAGATGTAATTCTTCATCTTTAAGTTGCGCTGGTGCTGATTCATTCATAAAAAAATTGAATATCTTGAAAAATAAAAATTTAAGCTAAATTGGCAAAGCCTTGTTGACGCCACGCTTCATAGACAATCACCGCAGTGGCGTTGGATAGATTTAAACTGCGTGAATTTTCCGCCATAGGCAAACGAATCCAATTTTCTTGCGGGAATAATAAGCGAACATTTTCAGGTAAGCCACGTGTTTCAGGTCCCATCAGCAGTGCCACAGGACGATTCAAATTCACGCTATGCGGTGTAGAAAAGCCTTTGGTCGTGAGCGGAAAAATTGTATTTTCATCAATACCTTGTGCTTTCAATTCTGCAAGACAACTTTGCAAATCATCCCAAATTTTCATTCTCGCCCATTCGTGATAATCCAATCCCGCACGTTTGAGTTTTTTATCATCGAGTTCAAAACCAAGTGGCTTGATGAGATGTAACTGCGCACCTGTATTGGCACATAGTCGGATGATATTGCCCGTATTGGCAGGAATTTCAGGCTCAAATAAAATAACGTGAATCACGCAAACACTCAACGTTGTCAGACTAAAAACGAGGTTTATTGTACATGATTTTTAAGTCAAAACCCTATCTCAGCTTCTGAAAGTCCCCCTTTGCAAAGGGGGATTTAGGGGGGATTGACTATATAATTTTTGTTGAATCTAACCATGCTACTTCATTATTATTACATGAATCATTGCCACTGCAATTGTTCACGCAAATTCACCACTTCACCAATAATGGTCAAAGTCGGTGCAACAATTTCATGCTCAGCCACTTTCGAAGCAATATCGGCAAGTGTACCGACCACGACTTTCTGCTCGGGTGTCGTACCTTTAGACACCAACGCCACAGGCATACTGTCACGCTGACCATGTGCGATCAGCTCCTGACAAATCCGCTCTAAGCCAACCAAACCCATATATAAAACAAGTGTTTGATTCTCATAAACCAACTCATTCCACGGCAGTTCAGGCGAACCTTCTTTAAGATGCCCAGTCAAGAAGCGTACACTTTGCGCATAGTCCCGATGCGTCAGCGGAATCCCTGAATAAGCCGAACAGCCCGATGCAGCAGTAACCCCTGGCACGACTTGGAAAGTGACATTGGCTGAGAATAGCTCTTGAATCTCCTCGCCACCACGACCAAAGATAAACGGATCACCACCTTTGAGACGGCAGACTCGTTTGCCTTGCTGAGCAAGCTCCACCAATAACGCATTAATGCCATCTTGCGGAACGCTATGATCTGAACGTGCTTTCCCCACATAAATCTTGCTCGCATCACGACGGCATAACTCTAAAATTGGCTTCGACACCAAACGGTCATAGACCACGACATCGGCTTGTTGCATTAGGCGCAAAGCTTTTAAAGTTAAAAGTTCTGGATCACCCGGTCCTGCACCAACTAAGTACACTTCCCCTTTTGGTGCTGTCCATTCTGATAAGGCTTGTTGAATTAGGTCATTCGCCACATCGAAATTGTCATTAAAGACTTGTTCTTTCAGCGGGCTGGCGTAGAGATTTTCCCAAAAGATTCGACGCTCATCAGGATTTTGAATTTTGGCTTTGACACGCTGACGCCAATCGCCTGAAAATGCCGCCAACTTGCCCATACCGTGTGGGATGGATGTTTCGAGTTGGGTACGAATTTGGCGTGAAAGCACTGGCGATGCACCATTCGATGCAACAGAAATGAGTAGTGGCGAACGGTCAATGATCGCAGGCACCATGAATCGACAGTTTGGAATATCATCCACACTATTGACGAGGATGTTGCGTGCTTCGCATTGCTCAAATACAGTGCGATTGACCTCAGCATCATCGGTTGCCGCAATCACTAAACGATAGGTGGTGTACAAATGTTGTGCATCGAATGACGCTTGTAGATATTGCCCTGCACTGTTTTGCACCACTTCAAGCAATTGCGAATCAATTTCTGGCGCAACCACATCAATGATCGCCCCCGCTTTGTGCAAAAGTGTCGCTTTACGCAGTGCAATATGTCCACCGCCAACGATCAGACAGCGTTGCTGTTGCAACTTTAGAGAAATTGGAAAAATATCCACAATTCGCCTCAATAAATATCAATCTGATCGGATGAATGCAAAAACTGTGCACACTTTCGATGCACAGTTGATTTGTTGATTAAAATTTCATCCCAAGAAACATCAGCAAGAATATCTCAGAAAATCTTTCAAGGATTAGTCAATAAAGGTTAAACCGCCCATATACGGTTGCAACACTTTTGGAATCTCAATCGAACCATCAGCACGTTGATAGTTTTCCATCACCGCAAGCAAAGTACGACCCACTGCAAGCCCTGAACCATTTAAGGTATGTACCAATTCAGTTTTCTTTTGATCGACACGATAGCGAGCCATCATACGACGCGCTTGGAAGTCGCCCATATTTGAACATGACGAAATTTCACGATAAGTCTCTTGGCTTGGCACCCAAACTTCCAAGTCATAAGTCTTGGTCGCACCAAAGCCCATATCACCACCACACAATAGAATCTTACGATATGGCAATTCCAACGCCTGCAAAATGCCTTCTGCGTGGGCAGTGAGCTCTTCCAAAGCCTGCATAGAGGTTTCAGGCTTAACGATTTGTACCATTTCAACTTTGTCGAACTGATGCTGACGAATCAGACCACGCGTATCACGACCATACGAACCTGCTTCACTACGGAAACATGGCGTGTGCGCAGCATATTTCAGTGGTAGACGATCAGCATCAATGATTTCATCACGCACGAAATTGGTCACTGGCACTTCAGCAGTTGGAATTAAGTAATATTCCTTTTCACCTTGTAGTTTGAACAAGTCTTCCTCAAACTTCGGCAACTGACCTGTACCACGCAAGCTATCCGCATTGACCAAATACGGCACATAAGCTTCGGTGTAGCCATTATTCAAGGTGTGTGTGTCGAGCATAAACTGTGTCAACGCACGCTGTAGACGCGCCAAAGGACCTTTGAGTACGCTAAAACGTGAACCTGACAATTTAGTCGCCGTTTCAAACTCTAAACCACCCATCCATTCACCAAGATCGGTATGGTCTTTGATTTCAAAGTCAAATGTACGTGGTGTACCCCATTTTAGGATTTCCACATTGTCATTTTCATCTTTACCCGCTGGTACAGATTCATCAGGTAAGTTTGGAATATTTAAAGACTTTTGAGCGATTTCGTCTTGAAGCTCTGCCAAAGCGGTTTCTGCGGCTTTGATCTCATCACCGATGGCTTGCATGCGAGCCATGATTTCCGAGGCATCGCCACCTTCACGTTTAATCTGACCGACTTGTTTGGCACCTGCATTACGCTCAGCTTGTAGACTTTCGGCTTTGGATTGGATGTCTTTACGACGAGTTTCTAATGCCGTCCACTCGGCTGTATCAAGCTGTACGCCACGTTTTGCCAATGCTGCATTGACAGCGTCGATATCATTTCTTAAAAGTTTTGGATCAATCATGAGGTGCTAAAGTAGATAAAAATTTGAATGCGCATAGTGTAAGCGCTGTGAGGGGAAAAATACAGTGCTACGATGATAGATACCACATGGCTTAAATAGAAAAAATAAGCGCAGATTCCTCCACGCTTATTTCACTGCTTAATGACTTGGAATCAAATGAGTTAGAACCAATTAACGCTCAGCAATCGGCACCACTTTACGCAAATCATAGCCAGTATATTCCGCACTTGGGCGAATGATACGGTTATCTGCACGTTGTTCCATCACATGCGCAGCCCAACCCGTCAGACGACTCATCACAAAGATTGGCGTAAACAGTTTGGTTGCAATCCCCATAAAGTGATATGCCGACGCATGAAAGAAGTCTGCATTACAGAACAGCTTTTTCTCACGCCACATCACTTCTTCACAGCGCACAGATACAGGATACAGCACCGTATCGCCAACATCATTGGCTAGCTTCTCAGACCAAATCTTGATGATCGCATTACGTGGGTCGCTATCTTTGTAGATCGCATGACCAAAGCCCATAATCTTTTCTTTACGCTCAAGCATGCCCATCATTTCACGTTCTGCTTCGTCGGCAGATTTCCAATTTTCAATCATGTCCATCGCTGCTTCATTTGCGCCACCATGTAATGGACCACGTAATGTGCCAATCGCACCTGTAATGCACGAATGCATATCTGATAAGGTCGAAGCACAAACCCGAGCGGTAAAGGTCGAGGCATTAAATTCATGCTCTGCATAAAGAATCAATGACACATTCATCACTTGCTCATGCAAGGCATTTGGCTTTTTACCGTGAAGCAAATGTAAGAAATGCGCACCGATTGAATCATCATCGGTATTTTCATCAATACGCACGCCATCATGGCTAAAACGATACCAATAGGTAATGATCGACGGAAATACAGCAAGTAAACGATCGGTCGCATCGTGTTGCTGATCAAACGAGGTTTCTGTTTCGAGATTACCGAGCATCGAACAGCCTGTACGCATTACATCCATTGGGTGCGCATCGGCAGGAATGCGTTCGAGCACTTCTTTGAGTGCCTGTGGCAGACTGCGTAGACCTTTTAATTTTGTTTTATACGCATCGAGCTGTGCTTGCGTCGGTAGCTCACCGTACAGAATCAAATACGCCACTTCTTCAAACTGACAATGTTCTGCCAAGTCTTGTACGTCATAACCACGATAGGTCAGCCCTGCACCACTTTTACCTACAGTTGAAAGCGCAGTTTTCCCTGCGACTTGTCCACGTAAACCTGCACCTGATAAGACCTTTCCTTCAGCCATGTTTTACTCCAATTCAATTGTTCTATTGATGATTTTTAAGATCAGTTCAAGGACTTTTCCACATTGTCCTTGATTTAAAAACAATGATTTCACAATGAAATCACTTCATTCACAGCTTGATTATTTCTCTTGAAACAGCTTATCCAAAGTCTGTTCAAACTCATGATAATTCAAGAATTCATACAACTCTTTACGCTCTTGCATGGTGTCTAATACATTGACTTGCGTGCCGTGTTCACGCACCGAACGCATCACTTGTAATGCGGCTTTTTGCATGGCACGAGTTGCAGACAGTGGATAGAGCACCATTGAAATGCCTTGTTCTGCCAGCTCGTCTTTGGTGTAGTACGGTGTATCACCAAATTCAGTAATATTGGCAAGCACTGGCACCTTGACCGCATCGCAAACGGTTTTGTACATGGTGATGTCAGTCATTGCTTCGGCAAAGATCGCATCGGCACCCGCTTCCACGCAAGCGCAAGCACGGTCAATCACTGCTTGTAAGCCATCTTTTTGTAGCGCATCAGTACGAGCCATCAGGACGAAATCAGGATCAGTTTTGGCATCAGCCGCCGCTTTAATCCGATCAACCATTTCCTCAAGGCTGACGATTTCTTTATTCGGGCGATGACCGCAACGCTTTTGCGCCACTTGATCTTCGATATGCACTGCTGCTGCTCCCGCAGAAATCATCTGTTTGATGGTACGAGAGATATTAAAGGCACCGCCCCAACCTGTATCAATATCCACCAAAAGCGGGGTATCGACTTGACTGGTGATACGGCGTACATCCTCTAATACATTATCAAGGCTGGTCATGCCAAGATCAGGCAAGCCATATGAGTAATTGGCAACACCTGCACCTGAGAGATAGATGGCACGATAGCCGACCTGCTTTGCCATCATGGCGGCATAGGCATTGACTGTACCCATGATTTGTAAAGGATTTTCTTCTAACAATGCGGCACGAAAACGTGCTCCCGCTGAACTCCGTGACATAATTTCTTTTCCGTTAAATTCATTGTTTAGAGACTGCCTAATCAAAAACAGTCCCAAGCAGTATAGGAAGATCGTTCAAAAAAGCTATGGCATTATCATGTTATTGTGATCGATTTAGACCAAAGTGTGACTATTTTTGCCAATCACCTCACAAATAATTTGCAAAACATTTCATGATTTCTTTCATGATTATCCGCACCTAATATGTGGATGAATTGCAAAAATCAATTTAAATCCACATAGATGAATTAAAATCACCGTAAACGAAGCGGATCAGCGATCACGGTCAAAACCATGCTAAGATATGCCGTCGTGTTGCTGTCGATTTGATACGACACCTTTGATTTCGCCACAACTGTTAAGCCATCTCTATGAAAGCAAAACTCGTCAATCCACCAAATACCCAGCGTGCCGTAGACCGTTGCACGGTTTTGTTTGATGCGGCGACAGATTTGTTTATTCAATACGGTTACGATCAAGTCAGCCTTGATCAGATCGTCGAGCGTGCTGGCGGCTCCAAAGCCACCATTTATAAATATTTTGGCAGTAAACAAGGGCTATTTTTGGCGATTTGTCGTGATCGTAGCGATAAATTTATTTATCAAATCGAACTTGCCTGTCAAAAAGACAGTGACGATATTCGAGCGAACCTCACTGCACTACTGCAAGATTTGTACAGCATATTTACTGATGAAAACAACATGTCATTTGATCGTTTGCTGATTAGCATTTCCGCAGAACATCAAGATCTGGCAATCGAATTGTACAATCAAGGACCACAACAATCTTACAATCTGTTGGCAGCGTATTTGGAAAAAATGCACCTCGCTGGCTTATTGGATTGCCCTCGTCCACTCGACTCAGCAGTCACTTTTTTTGGCTTTTTTCAAGATTTGCACTGGCGCACTTTGATCGGTTTGCCGATTGATAATAAAGATGATGCGCAGATCGCTTATTTCGTGGATCGCTTTATCCGTGGGCATCAGCACTGTCACCCAGATTCAAAATAATCTCTGCAAAAATGATTCCTTTTGGGAATATATACCTTGAAATATATTTATTGATTTAATATTTGCATTTTTAAAATGAACGGTTGTACACTCGAGGATTGTTTTTTTCATTCCTTTTCGTAAACAACTCACCAACTCACTGGTTTGTTACAGATATTTTGTGGTACAAGCTATGGCGCTACGGCATTTTCTCACCCTGCGTGATCTCACTCCTTTTGAACTCAAACAACTGCTTGCTCGTGCAACAGAGCTGAAACAACTTCAGCAAAAATCCGAAGCCTATCAGCCTTTTGTCGGCAAAGTGATGGGCATGATTTTTGAAAAATCCAGCACACGTACACGAATTTCTTTTGAAGCAGGCATGTGTCAATTTGGTGGGGATGCGATTTTCTTGTCGCCTCGAGATACACAGCTTGGTCGTGGCGAACCGATTGAAGACTCGGCACGAGTGATTTCTCGGATGCTCGATATTGTCATGATTCGTACCTTTGGTCATGATATTGTTGAAAAATTTGCACAATATTCCGCCGTTCCTGTGATCAACGGTCTGACGGATGATCATCATCCGTGTCAGCTCCTCGCCGATATGCAGACCTATTTTGAACATCGTGGCGATATTGCAGGCAAAACCGTAGCGTGGATCGGTGACGGCAATAATATGTGTAATTCCTATATGGAAACTGCACAAATGCTCGGCTTTAAACTACGCATTGCATCGCCAGAAGGCTATACCCCAAATCCAAAATTCTTGG
Organism: Acinetobacter marinus; assembly: GCF_900096915.1. Classification (GTDB taxonomy): domain Bacteria; phylum Pseudomonadota; class Gammaproteobacteria; order Pseudomonadales; family Moraxellaceae; genus Acinetobacter; species Acinetobacter marinus. The sequence continues at coordinate 97,072 of NZ_FMYK01000001.1, read as the reverse complement.
CTGAATTTGCAGATCATGTCGAGTTGGTTGACTCACCTGAAGCCGCTGCCAAAGATGCCGATCTGATCGTGACTGATGTCTGGGCGAGTATGGGGCAAGAAGAAGAGCAAAAATTGCGTGAAAAAGCCTTTGCTAACTATCAAGTCAATGAAGCCTTAATGCAGCTGGCACATCCAGATTGCTTATTTATGCACTGTTTACCTGCGCATCGTGGCGAAGAAATCTCTGAAAATATGCTCGATCATCCAAATGCTGTGGTTTGGGATGAAGCAGAAAATCGCCTGCATGCACAAAAGGCTTTGGTTGAATTTTTACTCAATGAACATGGTAAAAAATAAATCATTGCCTCAAATGAAAAGCTCACCGATCGGTGAGCTTTTCATTTATGGCAAAATATGCAAAGCAATTTATGCCGCTTTATTTTTGTTAAATAGCTTTCTTCCACCAACTCTTAAAACAATTCGACGTAGCATTGAAGCAACAGGATTACTCGGCACAAAAAACTGTGATTTCAACCGCACCAGTAAGCGTTGTTTATTGATAAATGGACGCATGCCCTTTTCCCAATCTTTCAGTGCAGCTTCGATATCATCATTTTTTTCTAAGGCACATGCCAGTTCATAGCCACCTTTAATCCCAGCCGTTGCGCCCATGCCTGAATACAGCGTCAAACACCATGCCGCATCACCGACCAACACCACACGACCTTTTGACCATTTTTTCATTTTCACGGTATGTACCGAGTCGAATAAATAATCTTTGCTCTGCTCCAAATCACCTAATGCTTCAGAAATAATATTCATCTGATCCATCCCCGCAAATACTTTGCGTAAGGTTGCCACTGGATCATCTTTAAACTGTGCATCGATATCATCGGTTCGATAGGTAAATAGCGCAGTCGGTGTATGATCTGCTAATGGGAATACCCATAAAGCACGATTTTCCTCACAGATCATGATGCCATCGTGTTGTGGAAAATTAGTAATTTCATCTTTGAGCTGGTAAGCACAAATCATTGCACCGAGCGAATGCATAAAGTATTCATGCGGCCCAAACACCATCTCACGCACCGATGAGCGCAAACCGTCTGCACCGACCACAAGATCAAACTTCTCTTCGCTTTCGGTCACTTGACCATCAACCTCATGCTTGAGCTTAACAATCACGCCATCAGACACATTTTCAATCGACGTTGGACGTGTACCGAAGCGTACTTCAATCTGATCTTCTACGCCTTTCCACAGCCCCGCTTCAATATCACCTCGAAGCAATACCGTCGGCTGTGTCACCTGATCCGCAAAGCCACCGACACGTATGCGACTACCATCATCCAAGATATCCCAGTTTTGTGATTGCGTTGGGGTGCGACCATGAATTTTATCGAGAATACCGAGTTTTTCAGCCGCATCTTTGCCAGCTGCATGCAATCCTAGAAAATAGCCTCCCGTACGACGCTCAGCTGATTTTTCTACAATTATCGGTGTCCAGCCCTTTTGCTTAAGGGCAATCGCCGACGCCATACCTGCCATACCTAAACCAACGATTAAAACTCGATGTGTCATTTCATTACCTCTCTGTTCATTTTAAGTTTGAATTAATCTTAAGATTTAAACATTTGATTAATTCATGGATAAAATTTTTTGCTGAGTTTAACCCTCAGCAATATCCGCTTCTAGCATCGCATTGACCCAGATCGGGATCAATTTTTTGCGCTGTTGCATCATTTTGGAAAATTGCCCTTCATCCAGTCGATGCTCTGTAAGTAATACAGGTTTCATCAAGAACGGCACCAAAATCAAACCCAATAAATTCATTAAGAAATTTAACGGATCAGGCTCTGATACTTTGCCCTGTACCACTTCTGCCAAATACTGTTGCATAAAAACGGTTTCTTCAATGCGCTCCCGAAAGGGTAATTTCTCGGCAAAATTGGCGACATCATTACGCATCTCAGTGAGTAGAAAAACGGGAATATCTGGATGTTCAGACATAAAATCAATATAGTGCGCTGCGATCATTTCGACTTTTTGCGCTAAATTGGTGTCGACATCATTTAAATTCTTCATCAAACTTTGTAAAAAATCTGCCATGGTATCGATCATCACGATTTCAAACAGCTTGGCTTTTGAGCGGAAATAATAATTTAACAGCGCCAAATTAATCCCTGATTCTTCAGCAATATCACGGGTACGTGTTGCCACAAAGCCTTTTTTATGGAACACCGTCCGTGCTGCCAGCAAAATCTTTTGCTCTGTGCTTAAATCTGCATTGTCTTCAATGTCACGGATTAATGTGCCAACCATATTACTTACTCAAAACCTGCTTGATCGTGACTATCATAGACAAGGTTGAGTTGCTTTACAATAGATTTAATCAATTGATTAAATCGAAATACATTTTCACAACATTTACTGCTTATCTCGCTTGAAGCACTGCGCATCAGTCGCCAGCGAACAATTTGCTATTGAGCAATCCGTATTAGAGAAATGTGGAAATCCCACAGCTATTTCTTGTTGTTGTCATCACAGTGCTTTAAGATAGTGTGAAGGCGATGCTCCTAGATGATAAGTAACTATAGAATCAACGTCTTAGAGCATTGTTGCAAAGATTTATAATACATTGAATTAAAATTTAGGTGAAAAATGGCGATTATTGATCAATCAAAACCTGTATTAGTCACTGGTGCAACGGGCTATGTTGCAGGGTGGATTATTGAAGGTTTACTCAAACAAGGTACGCCTGTGCATGCCACAGTCCGTGATCCATCGAAAAAAGAGAAATTTGCCCATTTAGAAGCCATCGCCAAGCAAAACCAAACCCCGATTACATTTTTTAAAGCGGATTTGCTCACTCCACAAGCCTTTGATGAAGCAATGCAAGGCTGTGAAGTGGTGATTCATACTGCGTCGCCTTTTGTGGTGAGCAATTATAAAGATGCGGTAAAAGACATTATCGAGCCAGCGATCCAAGGCACACGCAATGTGCTCGAATCTGTCAATCGCACCAATACGGTCAAACGTGTGGTACTCACTTCAAGTATTGCTTCGACTTATGGCGATGCCGCAGAGATCAAAGATACCGAAAATAATAGCTTCGATGAAAGCCACTGGAACAAAACCAGTAGCGCTGACCATCAACCCTACCCATACTCCAAAGTCGCTGCCGAACGTGAAGCATGGAAAATGCAATCTGCACAAAGTCGTTGGAATCTGGTCTGTATCAACCCTGCACTGGTGATGGGACCATCGCTCACTTCAAGTACGCAATCTGGCAGCGTCGAAGTGTTACAACAGTTTGGTGATGGCACATTGAAGTTTGGCGTGCCTGCGATGTGGAATGGTATTGTCGATGTGCGTGATGTGGCGGATGCACATATTGCAGCGGCTTTTTCTGAAAAAGCACATGGGCGTTATATTGTCAGCGGTGGTACGCTCAGTCTGCTGGAAATGGGCAAAATCTTAGCCAATAAATTTGGTTCAAAATATCCATTTCCAAAAATGGAAGCGCCAAAGATTCTGTTCCAAGCCATCGCTCCGATTTATGGGTTAAGCCGTAAATTTGTCAAACTTAATATGGGTTATCCAATCTACTTTAATGCCGATCGTAGCATCAAGGAATTAGGGATTCATTATCGTGATATTAAAGTCAGTGTGATTGAACACTTCCAACAAATGATTGATGATGGCATTGTGAAAAAACGCTAATTCACATCGATTTCATCCATGAAAAAACGGTCAATTAATTTGCACAATTGACCGTTTTTTATCACAACATTTTGGATTTTAAGCCGTTTGTTTACGACTCATCAACGTGGTCACAATGCCAGAGAGTGCATAAATAATCGACACGATCAAAATACCCACAGGAATATTATAAGTAATCGCAGAGAAAATCAGAATCACAGGAATCATCATCACAAAAGGTACACGCTTGCGATCCATGACTTTGAATGAATAATATTTCAAGTTAGAAATCATCAGCAAGCCGATAATCACCATAGTCGCTGCATTCAAGACTTGTAGCCACGTCGCACTGAAATCCAGCATCGCTTTAAAATCTTGCTGTACCCAGACTGAGCAAATCACGATGATCGCAGCAATCGGACTGGCAATCCCGATAAAGTAGCGCTTATCGACGATGCCAATTTGCACATTAAAGCGTGCCAAACGAAATGCCGCACAGACAGTATAGATAAAGCAACACGCCAAGCCGATGCGCCCCAGATCATGCGTACTCCAGCTATACATCAAAATCGCTGGCGCCACACCGAAAGCCAAAAGATCAGAAAGCGAATCAAACTGCTCACCAAAAGCACTTTGCGCACCAATCGCCCGAGCCACACGCCCATCCAAGCCGTCGAGTAAAGCTGCGATGATAATGGCATAGACTGCTTGCAGATATTGCCCATTCATACTGGCAATGATCGAGTAAAAACCACTCAGTAACGCTGCCGTAGTAATCAGATTCGGCCAGAGGTAGATGCCCCGACGACGTACTTTGCCATTGGCGGTATGCTCTTCTTCCACCACTTCAAAGGTAATGCCATCATAATCCAAAGCAGATGGTTCATTTTTTGAAGGCGTAGGCTTTGCATTATTCGCTGAAGTCGTTGCTTTACTTTCGTCAGACTGTTGCATTCGCACTCCTTGATCAATTTATTTTATTTATCCAAAATTTATGGATGATAATGCGCTATTCACCTACCAACCATTTCACTTTTGCCTGCGCACCTTCAGCCATTTTCAGGTGTGGCAATAACCATTGCAAGGCATCATCGGCATGTTGGTCGAATTGCCACGGCGGATTAATCACCAGCAAACCGCAACCATTTAAACCGACTGGCGTATCATCAGGCCACACGCAAATCTCACAGACTAACTGACGGCGAATACCTGTCTTTTGCATTTTCTTTTCAAAACGCTCAATCATGGCACGATCTTTAATCGGATACCAAATCGCAAAAACGCCTGTAGACCACTTCTTATAAGCACTTTGAATCAGCTCGACCAACTGCGGAAAGTCTTTACGCTCGATTTCATAGGGCGGATCAATCATCACCACGCCACGCTTCTCTTTCGGTGGAATCACCGCCAGCAAACCTTCATAGGCATCACGTTGATGACTCTGTAAACGCCGATCATACAAATTGTGGCGCAGCTGTGCATAGACATCACTTTGCAATTCAAACACCGTTGCCACATCTTGCTCACGCATAGTATCTAGGGCAAACCACGGAGAACCGGGATATACACCCTTGCCTTCTGTTTCACGCAAATTTTCAACCGCTTTGAGATAATCTTGAACGATTTCAGGAGCTTCTTTGCGTGCTTTACTGTTGAGCTGCATCAAACGATGAATGCCTGACAAATATTCACCCGACTTTTGCGCAGGTGCATCGGCAAGATTATATTTACCTGCGCCCGCATGGGTATCGACATAGCGATACGGCTTATCTTTGGCATTCATTTGTTGTAAAAGTTGCATCAGCAAAACATGCTTCATCACGTCGGCAAAGTTACCTGCGTGAAAATGGTGACGATAATTCATGGAGCTTAAATTTAAATGATTGAATATCTGCTATTTTAGCATGAAATGATTTGCAATATTGTGCGTCCGTTGTACGACTTTGTCGATGACATTTGTTATCGACATACATTACAATAGCTCGGCTGATTCAAAGCGTTGTCTACGAGCGGTCTATTATAGCCTGTAGAATTCGTCTGATATGTGATGAAAATAAGCAAAATTCGTTTTAGACCTATTTCATGATTAGTTCATGATAATACTTTTGCACGGCATTTGTTATGAATCAGCACAGCGATGCGCTCAAAACATTTTTTCATCTCGATAAAATTCTTGATGAGATGCAAACACAAGGCTTTAGTATCATTGATGATCTCTATCCTGTTGAGTATATGCAGACATTACAACAAGAATGCAGTGATCATCTCGATCAGTTTCGTAAAGCATCGATTCAAGATGGCGTGATGACTGAGATTCGTAGCGATCATATCTTATGGATTGAGCCAGATTTAACGCTCGCATCGCAACATATTGCACAACTAGAACATTTATCTCAGGATTTAAACCGTTATTTTTTTGCAGGCATTCGAGATATTGAAGCGCATTTTGCTTGTTATCATGCGGGTGAATTTTACGCCTTGCATCGGGACAATCCACAACAAAAAAATGGTCGAGTATTTTCCACCGTATATTATCTACATTCTGAATGGCAGAATGATTGGCAAGGTCAGCTTCGCCTACAAGACATTCAAAATCAATGGCATATCATCGAACCCAAAGCCAATCGCATGGTACTTTTTCAAAGTGATTTATTGCATGAAGTGCTGGAAACCAAGCAGGATCGACTCTCGATCACCGCATGGATGCGAAATAGTGACCCTGTTTTGGGCTAAATCATATGAGCAGAATAGACCAAGAATTGTCGCAGGCAAGTCATTGACAATCTTGGTGAGAATTTTGTTATATTAAAAACCACCAACAAGGTATTGCAGATCAACTGACTGCAATGCATTTGTTTATTTTTCATGACAATAACAACAGGAGCAAGACATGCACGATCAAGACGATGATCAAAAGTATTCAGACATGTCGACGACTCAAAGCAATACGTCAAATGCGCAGCAACAGAATGCACCTAAAAAACCGCATAAAAACCAGCAATATACCGATGCAACGCTTAGCGACTCGGCGGATTTCACCACGTCAGCGAGCCAAGAAACGGCCATCGAGCCTGATCCTGAGATCGAACCCGAAATCAGTCGAAGCGTCGATTATTTCGATACGGGCATTGACCTACATCAGCCCAATTCACGTGAACTGCTCAACAAAACTTTTAGCTCGACCTTAAAACGTGCCAAGATTGCCGTGAATTTTGCCACTGATACCACCACGGATATCGTCGGTGCACTTGGGCACGTCACCAATACTACGCTCGATACACTAGATCAAATTAGCCAACACACCAAAAATAGCGTACTGGGCATGAAGAGTTATTCCAGCAAGGCAGTGCGTGGCTTGGTCACTGAAACCAGCGAAGTCGCTCGAAGTGTTAGCCTGAATATGGCGAAAAACTTCCTCGGTAATAATCCGATTACCCTGTATCTGCCCGAAGTTTTGCTGAACAAACAAATCCGTAGCCGAGTCGACTCCAAAGATATTGACAATATCACGGTGCAATGCGGACAGGATCAATTTCAGATCGAGATCGATGGGCATTATCGTCGTGTGCTGTATCGCCTGACGTTAAAGTTTGATGTACTGGAATGTGGCATCGGTCAAGAAAAATTCCTGCGCCTAAAACAAACCGATGAACAGCTCGATGTGCAGGTGCGCCATGCAGGCACCATGACCAACTGGGCGACTCGTCGTGTCGGCAAGGTTGGCTTTGAGGTGATGAATCGCATTCCTGTGGCAAAGATCATGAATCATCTGATCCGAGATATTCCTGGGATTCGTCAGGAAAAGCATCGGCTGTGGTACATTGATCTTGAGCAAGCGGGTTTTATCGATTTTATTAACAATCGTTCGTGGATGACGGAGCGTTTGATCAGCCTAACCGATTTTAGCATTTTACCTGGACTGAATATTTTACGTGAAAGCAAAGAGTTGGTACGGCAATTGGTCGATCAATTTGAAATTTGCGGACTTCGAGTGCAACAAGGTCGGCTTGCCATCCAAGTCAGCATTAGTCCGCCCAAAGATGCGATTTTATCTTTGACCCTAAATGGCTGATCACACAGCGCATCTAGTTGATTTTTCGGATTTCGCCCTCATTATTTGCTGTGCTAGACACGTTAAGCACAGTGTGCTTCGTGCTATCTGTGCCACGCCACATTAACCATCAGAGGGTTTCGATATGAATGATACAAGCAAATTACTCATCAGCAGAATTGGGGAAACGGATCAAGCATATCTACAGCAAAATACCCCTGAACTCGCTTTAGAACGTGGCAAATTGCGTATCGAACTGGTGACCTTGAGTCTTCTCAAGTCTGAGCAAATCCACTTTTTGCAAGAGGCGATTGTGATCCTTGAACAAGGACGCATTGAAGTGGATGAGATGCCACTGCAAGTCTATCTGGATTTATCTTTGCAGCTTGCACAGGCATATATGATCTATTTTGAGCTGACGAATGAAAAACGTTTTGCACTCATTACCCAGCAGATCTTAAAACCGCTCGCACATTATCAAGATGCTGATATTTTCTTGATGCTTGGCTATGCAGCGATTGCTCAAAACGAAGTCGCCATGACCCGACATTGGTTGAAAAAATACGCTGATCATCCTGCGTTTGATCTGAGCTTATTGATCGAACATGCAGCATGGCAAGCCTATCATCAGGAAAGTTGGTGGATTGATTTAGTCAAACGTAAATCAAGCTAACTTTGATGGCTGGCGTTTTTATATAAGACAGCCCCTCAGCCCGCTTAGTCACCACCAGCAAACAATGACTCAACGTCTTGTTGGGTCATTTTCTTACTCTGTATCGAGAAAAAAGGATAATACGCTGGTTTATGATCCGTATATATTTCTTGAGCAACTTCTATTGGTAGTTCTAAATCAAACAATTGTGCATTGAGATAATAAGTGTGTTGATCTGCATTGAGTTGATAATACAGATGTGTACCACATTGCTGACAAAAACTGCGAGATGCCCACGTTGAAGATGCATAATGCTGAATTAAATCTTTACCCGTGATATCAACTTGAGTTGATTCAGTCGATACAAATGCCCCGCTACCCCATCGCCGACACATCCCACAATGGCAAACATTGAGTGTAGTGACTGTGGTTGTTTGTATTCTTACTGCTCCACATAAACATTGTCCATGCATGGCTTTCTCCTTTTTGCTGTTTTTATTGAAGTCTTGCCATAACATAACACGGCATAAAAAAAGCACAAACCAATCATGATTTGTGCTTTTTATAGCGATTTGAATCAATCGCTATGATCTGATTGAGATGGGAAACTGTTAAATTTCGACATTCCCATCTATTTCAATCTTGGATTATTTCTTCGCTGCTGCAGGTTTTGCGACAGATGCTTCAGTGGTAATGTTCACAGTGATTTGATCACCAACATTCGGTACATAGTCAGCGATACCAAAGGCAGAACGATCAAAACTTGTGGTTGCATTGAAGCCCACTGTGTCGAGTTTGGTCATTGGATGTGCGCCTTTTTTGTTCAGCACCGCATCAAGTACGACGGGTTTCGTTACACCTTTTACCGTCAAATCGCCTGTGATTTTAAAGTTTTTGCTATCACGTGTTTCGACTTTGGTACTTTTAAAGGTAATGGTTGGATATTTTTTCGCATCAAACCAATCCGCACCGAGTAGATGCTCATCCAATTTACCCACATTGGTATTGATGCTCTCTAAAGGAATAGTGACATTGACCGATGATTTTTCGGGATTTTTTTCATCGACTTTGATCACGCCTTCAACATCACTGAAGTTACCACTTGGCGTTGAAAAACCAAAATGATTCCACGTAAATACTGTTGCCGTATGAGTCGGGTCAATTTTATAGTCCACAGTCGCCGCATAGCTGGCAACCGAGGTGAATGCCAAAGCTGTACTAAATGCCAAAGCGTGTAAAGTTTTCATTATCGCACTCTCTTCTTAATTTCAGGTTAATGTCAGTTGAACGAGTTAATTATAGATAAACAATACCGCATTTATAGGACAATCGACACAACACTCTGTGCTAATTTTGCAACGAAGTTTATCTAAGTCACGACAAATGTAGATAAATTATTCTCAACTTTTATTTTAAAAGCATTGGATAAAAACGAAAAAAGCGCCCTTTAGGACGCTCTTTAAGAGACTCGAACTTTTACAATTTTAGATGAGGTGATCGGCTTAAATTAAGCTATTTACCGCTTCTACAACCGCTTCTTTGGTAATACCAAAGTGCTTAAACAAATCTTTGGCAGGCGCTGATTCACCATAAGTCGTCATGCCAATCACTTTGCCGTCTAAGCCAACGAATTTCCACCAGTAATCGACATGTGCTGCTTCTACGGCAACACGTGCACGAATATTGGCTGGAAGCACCGCCTCACGATATGCCGCATCTTGTTGCATGAAAATTTCCGCACATGGCATCGACACCACACGCACACCGTCAAGCTCGGCATGGGCTTGCATTGCCAAGTCGACTTCTGAGCCTGTTGCAATGATGATGGCTTTCAGCTCACCTTTCTCTTTTGCAAGCACATAGCCACCTTTAGCAATATCTTCAATCTGTGCTTGATCACGTGTTTGGAAAGGCAAGTTTTGACGAGACAAGATCAATGCCGTAGGACCGTTTTGGTATTGAAGTGCAGACAACCACGCTACCGCAGTTTCCACGGTATCGGCTGGACGCCACGTGTGTAGATTTGGTGTACCACGTAGTGATGCGATTTGCTCTATTGGCTGATGCGTTGGACCATCTTCACCAAGACCGATCGAGTCATGGGTATAGACATGAATCACACGTTGCTTCATCAATGCAGACATACGCACTGCATTACGGGCATATTCCATAAACATCAAGAATGTTGCCACGTAAGGAATAAAGCCACCGTGCAATGCTACACCGTTAGCAATTGCAGTCATACCAAACTCACGTACACCATAGTGTACATAGTTGCCCGCAGGATTGTCTTGGACGCCTTCTGCGCCTTTCCAAAGGGTCAGGTTTGAACCTGCCAAATCCGCAGAACCACCAAGTAATTCTGACAATAGTGGACCAAATGCTTGAAGCGTATTTTGGCTTGCTTTACGAGTTGCAATGGTTTCAGCTTTAGCATTAGTATCTGCGATAAATTGCGCTGCTTTTTCAGCGAAGTCCGCAGGTAATTCACCTGAGATACGACGTAATAACTCTTTTGCCTCAGTTGGATATTTCGCTTGATACTGCGCAAAAACATCGTTCCAAGCAGATTCAGCTTCGCTACCTTTTGCTTTGGCATCCCATGCGCCATAAACATCTTCAGGAATGACAAATGCATCTTCAGTCCAACCCAATGCTTCACGGGTTAATGCAATTTCATCATTACCTAACGGCGCACCGTGACAATCTTCTTTACCTTGTTTGTTTGGTGAACCGAGTCCAATCACGGTTTTACAGATAATCAGTGTTGGTTTAGCAGTTTCCGCTTTTGCTTCTACAGTTGCTTGACGGATCGCATCGGCATCATGACCATCGACACGAAGCACTTGCCAACCATACGCCTTAAAGCGTTGCTCAGTATCATCGCTGAACCAACCTTCAACCTCACCATCAATCGAGATGCCATTATCATCATAATAAGCAATCAATTTACCGAGTTGTAACGTACCTGCCAAAGAACAGACTTCATGCGAAATACCTTCCATCAAACAACCATCGCCCAAGAAGCAATAAGTGAAATGATCTACAACCTGAATGTCGTCTTTATTAAACTGTGCTGCTAAAGTTTTTTCTGCGAGTGCAAAACCAACCGCATTGGCAATGCCCTGACCAAGTGGACCTGTAGTTGTTTCAATGCCTGGCGCATAGCCATATTCAGGATGACCTGGTGTTCTTGAATGAAGCTGACGGAACTGTTTAATGTCTTCAATCGACAAGTCATAACCTGTCAAATGTAAGAGCGCATAGTGCAACATTGAGCCATGACCGTTCGATAATACAAAGCGATCACGATTCGCCCACTGTGGGTTACTTGGGTTATGCGCTAAAAATTCACGCCATACCACATCAGCAATGTCCGCCATACCCATCGGTGCGCCCGGATGACCAGAGTTGGCTTGTTGCACCGCATCCATCGCTAATACACGAATCGCATTGGCAATACGACGTTCATTCAGTGGGGTTGTCATAGATCAGATTCCAAAAAATTAAAAAAACAGTATCTCTGTAAGCTGTGCGATATTGTCCTAAAAAAAGTTTGTGGGGTAAAGCCTTGTATCGCTATTTTGTGCCACGAATCACACAGTTAATCGAATAAATTTTACAGCTGTATAAAAATCAATGCGGTAAATCAAAAAAGACCAGTCCTTAAACTGATCTTGCTGATGTAAGCATCACTGAAACCATACTTACTTATGCAGATTCGCTAGCCGCTTCGAGGATTTCAAAATCATGCGTGATGATGACACCAGCGTCCATCAGCATTTTACTTGCAGAGCAGTACTTTTCCGAAGATAACTCGACCGCCTTTGCCACTTGCTTTTCTTTGACCGCATTACCAGTCACGATGAAATGCAAATGAATCTTGGTAAATACCGCAGGAATGCTATCGGCACGTTCTGCTTGGAGCTCACATTTCACATCGGTAATGTCTTGGCGTGCTTTTTTCAAAATGGTCACAATGTCAAATGACGCACAACCACCCAAGCCCATTAAGATCAATTCCATTGGTCGAGCACCACGGTTTTCACCACCGTATTCGGCAGAACCATCCATTATCACATCATGACCACTGGCAGAAGTGGCTTTAAATGATACATTCTCTAACCATTGAACTTGTGCGTGCATTGCAACTCCGTTTAAAAAAATATACATTTAACAGGTTCTATATTTTAACATATCGTTATACTATTTCGGCATCGAATCGTCTGCCTATTTCACTTTTATATTCATTGCGTATTCTGAAAATGAAATATGTGCAGTATGCTCTGCCTACAGTATTTTTGCTTTGGTATCTCTTTTACAGCTTGGGGTTAAATCATGCTCACTTCTGATTTTTCTAGATTAAGTACAGACGCATTGTCACCTGGTCAATTGCCAGAGTCAGTCAAAGCCTTACTTAAACGTGCAAAAATCAATCGTTTTCCGAAGAAAACAACGATTGTTCACGCAGGCGCTGAATCAAATTCGCTCTACCTGATTTTAAAAGGATCAGTTTCGATCGTTATCGAAGAAGACGATCAACGTGAAATCATTGTCGCTTATCTCAATGCGGGCGACTTCTTCGGTGAAATGGGATTGTTTGAAACCCAATCACAACGTACCGCTGAAGTGCGTACCCGTGATGTCTGCGAGATCGCCGAAATTGATTACGACACCTTCAACGAGCTCTGTCAGCAATATCCTGACCTCAGCTATGCTCTATTTGCACAGCTTGCTCGCCGTCTAAAAAATACTACACGTAAAGTCACCGATCTTGCGTTTATTGATGTGTCGGGTCGTATTGCACGTTGCTTGATCGATTTGGCAAGTCAACCTGAGGCGATGATGTTGCCAAATGGTCGTCAGATTCGTATTACTCGTCAAGAAATTGGTCGCTTAGTAGGTTGTTCTCGTGAAATGGTCGGTCGTGTACTGAAAACTCTTGAAGAGCAAGGTATGATCGAAACCGAAGGTAAAGCGATTTTGATCTATGATGCGTCACTGAATGCCATCGAAAGTAACAACGAATCGGCTAGTCAAGATGACTATGATGATGAAGAATAAATTGTAATGATTTAAAAAACAGCCATTTATGGCTGTTTTTTTTTGCTGCTAATTTTACGCGATCATTTTTTAGTTGCATTTTTATAGCACAATTGTTCCCACTTAATTATCCCAAACTCAGTCAGAATATTAACTCAATTGCGCCAACTCTTTGGTCGACTGTCTTGCTTGTAGTTGCAATCGCACGGCATGGATTAACCCCGTCCATGTTTCATTAGGCTGCCAGATTTTTTCCAGCAAGGCATCGGCGTCCGACATGTCCATACCCAGATAAAACTGACGATACAGAAAAATCAAACTACTGACCCGCATATTCTTGGCACAGTGCACCCAGATTTTCTGTTCTTGTACCAGATGATCGATCAAATCAAGGACAAACAGTGCCCCACTACTGCTCGGACATTCCCACAGTAATGGCACTTGAATATAGTCCAGTCCAAGCTCAAGACAGAGTCGATCTTCATTGGGTAAATGGTTGGAAGCATCGCTTAAGGCGAGATTAACGATGGTGCTGTAGCCTTGCGCTTTGATCTCAGCCAATTGCTCAATCGTAGGCTGTCCCGAAGTTGCCAAATGCGCATGAATCCATTCAAACTGTTCTATGTCTTGCAGTTTTTTGAGCAATTCATCGTGTGAGTGGTCTGAAAAATCGTCTTGCGACTGATTTTGTAAATCATCGCTTTCAACTTGCGAGTCGATGTCTAAAGGTTTGTCGTGATCAGTCATCATTTTCTGTCTATAAACTATCAAAAGTGTTGGTACTTATTTCTTCTCATACATCAATTTTGCTATATAAAAAACGCCATCATGAGATGGCGTTTTTCACTTAACGATTTGGCAGTACGTCTTTTAATGCCTCGTGCATGTCGAGCAAGACTTTTTCGGTGGTTTCCCAGTCGATACAACCATCCGTCACAGACTGTCCGTAAACGAGGTCATTGAGATCTTTTGGAATGTCTTGACGACCGCCTTTGAGATGACTTTCCACCATCACACCGACGATGGTTTTATTGCCATCAACGATTTGATTGGTCAAGTTTTGCAATACCAACGGCTGTAAGTACGGATCTTTGTTAGAATTGGCATGACTAGCATCAATCATGATTTTATTACTGACTTTAGCTTTGTTCAGCGCATCTTCCGCCTGAGCTACCGAGCTTGCATCATAGTTTGGTTTGCCATTACCACCACGTAGTACCACGTGTGCATACGGGTTGCCACTGGTACGAATAATCGCCACTTGACCGTCATTGTTTAGACCAAGGAAACTATGTCCTGATTGCACCGCTTGCATGGCATTGGTTGCCACAGTTAGACCACCATCTGTACCATTTTTAAAGCCAACTGGTGATGATAAGCCAGATGACATTTCACGATGGGTTTGGCTCTCCGTAGTCCGTGCGCCAATCGCAGACCATGCAATCAAATCTTGTAGATATTGCGGTGAGTTTGGATCAAGCGCTTCGGTTGCACAAGGCAGACCTTTTTCATTGAGCTCAAGCAAAAGCTGACGACCGATATGTAACCCTTTTTCAATATCAAACGAGTCATTCATATCTGGATCGTTGATTAAGCCTTTCCAACCGACTGTGGTACGTGGTTTTTCAAAATAAACACGCATGATGATATACAGCGTATCTTGGATTTTTTCACGTAGTGCAAGCAAACGATCTGCATATTCATGTGCTGCTTTTGGATCGTGGATTGAACAAGGACCAATCACCACAAATAGGCGTTTGTCTTTGCCATCTAAAATATCGCGTACCGTCTGACGACCATTGACCACGCTATTGCGGGCTTGATCTGACAGTGGTAAATCTTTTTTTAATTGAGCTGGCGTAATCAAGGCTTGTACGCTGGCAATATTTAAATCATTAACAACGGTATTCGCCACTTCTTGGGCGGTTAAATCACTCATTAGTCTTCCAAACTTTTCAATAATACAACTTGGCTCGAATATAGCATGATTCGATGGCTTGATCATTACAACAGCACATGAAAAACTTAATTTTCATGTGCTTTTTTTCAATCAAATTCAACTGATTTTCCAATCATTCATTTTGAGCACACATTTTGGGGTAATTCGCTATAAATGCCTGCTTAGACCTGATGCGTAGTATGTGCTGTGTGCATGATGACTTGTGCTGTTTCCGCTTTGACAGGTTTGGCTTTAATGGGGTTGATAATAAAGTTGACACCCAAAGCAAATAAGGTCACACCCAAAATACGGCGAATCAATTTTTCAGGCATTCTTGAGCTGAGCAAAGTCCCCACCACGATCGCAGGAATCGAACCGACCAATAGCCACATCAATAGATGAAAATCGACATTGCCCGAACTCATATGTCCAAGACCAGCCACCAAGGTTAGTAGCACCGCATGCACCACATCCGAACCAATAATGCGAATCATCGGCATATTCGGGAACATGATGATCAATGCCATGATGCCAAATGCGCCCGCACCGACCGATGACAAAGTCACAAACACACCCAGAATCACACCCATGATGATGATATAAATGCGTTTATTTTTAGAAATGGCATTCGGATCAATTGCTGTGTCAACTGAATTTGGTTTGCGATATTTGCTAAAAAATTTCTCGATCTGCGGACGGAAAATAATCGAAATCCCTGTAATGGTCAGCATAAAGCCCAAAAACATGGTCAAGACCATTTTATAATGCGTCGATTGACTCAAATAATGATCTAGCACCCACGTGGTGGCAAAGGACGCTGGAATACTACCCAATGACAAAAAGATCACCAAAGGCCAAATAATATTGAGCTTCTTGGCATGCACCATCGAACCACAAAATTTGGAAATCGCCGCATAGAGCAAATCTGTACCAATGGCGACATGGGGTTCTATCTTAAACAAACCAATCAAAATCGGGGTCATCAACGAACCACCACCGACACCAGTCACCCCGACACAGAAGCCAACAACGACACCTGCCAAGATAAAATGAATGACATCGAGCATGTTTTTTCCAGAATCTTTAAAACTGTGCGCATCTTATAACTTTTAGTGCTAAGTCGTTGTAAGCAAAAATGCATAGCTTATGAAGAATTATGCTAAAGGCGAAGCCCCAGCCTCACCTTTGCATTTCATTGTTGAAAGATTGAATCAACGATGTGAGATGTATGCTGTTAGCCTTCAACAATGCCCTGCATACATTGTTGCCAATCCCCTAAAAATGCCGAAACATCTTGCTGCGCTGCTTGTAGATGCTGGGCAATATGTTGCATGACATCAAGATATTGTGCTTCAGAGATGCTCAATTCGCTTCGGTCATGATGAAGTAACTTTGAAAGCATCTCCGCATTGATTTCTGGGGATTGTTCAAGTGCCTGTTTAATTTGCTGCGCTTCTTCATCTTCGGCGGATTGAGCATGCTGTGCATATAACAGCGCCAAAGTCGCCCCATAAACCAAGCCTTCAGTCGATACACCATATTCGACATTCATCTGAATCGAACCGAAAACCCGATCATTGAGTTGTAGCTTACGAATCGGATCACGTCCAACTCGGGTACATGGATCTTTATAGGCGTATTTACATGATTTCAAAAAGCTAGCCTTAAGCTGCGGCAAGATTTCAACAATATTTGGATATTGATGTGACAGTCCAAGCCCAACTTCATGATCGACCAATTGCTCCGCCAGTGCCAAAACCCGCTGATCACCCATCGCAATCCCAATGGTGTCATGTCCAAGCAATACGCCATACCAAGCAATGATGCTATGCACACCATTCCACAGGCGATTTTTCACCGTTTGAATCTGACGAATATCATCCACGGTGATGACTTGACGCAGTTGCTCGAGGATTGGACTGCCTTTCTCGGCATACAGTGGCATATCACTTTCACTATGGAACAAGATCAAATCCATCGACTGCAAAACATGGCTCGGTTGAAAATTCTCTTTCAAATCGGCAATGGTATTGGTCATAAATTTGGCTTGATCACTGTTCAATGAGGTCGTATCTTCAATGTCCACAGGATCATCATCCACACGATCAGACTGATATTGTTGGAACAGATGATATTTGATGCGAAGCTGACGATACAGTGCCTTATCGGTAAACTTCGAGACCATGCGATTGACTACTGTATCTACAAAGTAATTACGCTGTATTATCTTTTGCACCACATCTTTAGATGTAATCGCATCTAAGGCGGTTTCGATATGCGCCATCACGAACTGCTTTGCGCCGACTTTGTTTAAAATCATCATTAAAGTCAGTGGTTCAGCATTCGACTCATAACGTTTTAATAAGGCTTTGGCAATGATCGGACTTACCGCTTCGATCGCTTGCTCAGGTAAACACAGCGCAACAATATTGCTTTGCTCATACATCTCGATCACGGCGTCATCATCATGCCCATCAATGATCTCAATGCCATCAATGGTTTCATCATAGGATTCTTGGTGATAGCGAATACAATATTTGCCAAAGGCTTGAATCGATTCTTTGTATAGCGCATTGCTAGTGGTTGCCAAAATTTTCGCTGGGCGTGTATAACCATCCCAATGTGAGAAAATCTGTGCGACATAACCGCCACCAATTGCCCCAAAGCCATGAATACCGACAATATGTTGATTATGTGACGCTGGAAAACGCTCCATCGGCTGTGGCATATCTTGTGGATCAAGATGCTGATTCAGTTCGTTTAAAAATAGTGGCATTTCTTCATAGAAGAATTCAGCCATGTCTTGCATTTCGGCGGTTGGCACTTTTAAATCTTGAAATAGTACAGTATGCCCACCTGCTTGATGCGCAGACTTCAAGCCATTGTCCGAATCCTCAAACATCAAACAATGTTGCGGATCGATATTAATCCGAGAGGCAGCCAATAGGAAGATTTCTGGATCAGGCTTACCCTTTTCCACATCATCACCGCAGACCACCACATCGAAATATTTATAGACATTGGCATTGATCAGATATTCTTCGGCGATCACTCGCTTACTTGAGGTCGCCACCGCCATGCGCAAACCTGAACGGCGCAAACGCTCTAGCACTTCGACCAAACCCGACTTCATCGGTACGCCATGATGACGCACATGGGCAATTTCAAACTCATCGGCACGTTTACGGATGTCGGCGTAGTTGACGTTTTCACCGTAGATTTGCTCGGCAAGCTCCTGTGCACGTTTGGCACTTAAGCCCAAACATGACATGAGATAGTCATCCGAAAATTCTTCACCGATCAATTCTTTCGATGCCTGTTTCAATGTTTGAAACCGCAACCGCTCGGTATCAAACATTGTGCCATCCATATCAAAAATTGCACCCAAAATGGCATTGCCATGAAAATTTAACATGCGCCCTCCAGCTCTATTTATACATCACTCACACACAACGGTAACTGACCTAGCAACATCGGCGAACGTCAGCTTTGTGCGATGAAAATTACAGTACCTAAAACAGCAAACAATATTCACGCCATGTCGTACCTTACAACATGAATATTCAAAAATAATGAAAAAAAATAAAGAGATAACCGATCAAACATAACCCATTTTTACCGTAAAAACACTCCTCACCCCAGAATTGGCTGAAATTCACCAAAATTTCAGAGCTAATGCTCTAGATTTGTGCAACTTCTCAACAAAATATTTCAGAATTTCCGACATCGCATCAGAATATTATTTGTGTTATCAACATGCTAAGATGCCGTGATTCAACCTTTATATGCCAAGCGAGATCAGCGTGTCAGATTCCAATCCATCGAAACCACTCAGAATCGGTATCGTCGTCGGTGAAGTGTCTGGAGATACGCTTGGCGCAGCATTAATTCGTAGCTTTAAAGCGCAAGGCATCGACGCTGAATTTGAAGGCATTGGCGGACCGCAAATGATTGCCGAAGGCTTCAATAGTCTCTATCCGATGGATACGCTGTCGGTGATGGGCTTGGTCGAAGTGTTAAAACATCTCAAAGAACTGTTTGCGGTGCGTGACGGCTTGCTCGCACATTGGCAAGAAAAACCAATTGATTTATTTATTGGGATTGATGCGCCTGATTTTAATTTACGGGTTGCCAAATCCATCAAAGATTTAAAACTGCCCACCAAAACCGTACATTATGTCAGTCCGTCGGTGTGGGCGTGGCGTCAGAAGCGTGTCTTTAATATCAAATATGCTTGCGATTTGGTGTTGTGTTTATTTCCCTTTGAAGTAGATTTCTATCAGAAATATGACGTGCCTGCGGTGTTTGTTGGACATCCATTGGCAAAGTCTTTACCGCTTGAAACCGACACGCTAGCCGCCAAGCAACAGCTCGACCTCGATCCGCAACAGCGATACATTGCACTCTTGCCGGGAAGTCGCTCAGGGGAAATTGAACGCTTACTGCCCGTGATGCTTGATAGTGTGGCATTGATGCAACAGCAAAATAACAACACTGCAAACTCAAGCACAGATTTTCATTATTTAATCCCTGCGATCAATGCCAATCGTGCCAAGCAGATTCATGAACTTTTGGCGAACCAAGCAACAGCGATACAAGACAAAATCACGGTGATTGATAATCAAAGTAGCGAGTCCAATATTGGGCGTTTGGTGATGTCGGCAAGTGATGCGATCGTGTTGGCATCGGGGACGGCGACTTTGGAGGCGTTGCTACTGCATAAGCCGATGGTGGTGGTGTATAAGTTGCACTGGCTGACGTATTTTATTGCATCAATGATGGTTAAGATTCCGCACTATTCCCTGCCGAATATCATTGCGAAAAAGGCGTTGGTGAAAGAGTTGATTCAGTCGGATGCGACTGCGAAGAATATTTATCAGGAGTTACAGCAGTTGTTGACGACGGCTAAAGGCGATGAGCAAATACAGGAGCTGTTGGCGTTGCATCGTTTGCTGACTTCTGATGATTCGATCCAAGATCCTGCTAAGGCGATTATTGGGGAGTTTGGTCTAAGTTCATTTAATAAACATTAAGTGTTTTCGCACGTTAAAAATGTAATTCAGCAATAATAACTTAAAAAGGTAGAATAAAATGGGACAAAGAGCTAACTATATTGTCTTAGACAAAAATAAAATTACTATTCACTACAACCATTGGAGAGCAAACTGTATAGCCAAGGATTTGTATCTTGGAGAAAAAATATTTTTAGATTTTGTTAATAATTGCACAATTGTTGATGAAATAATGGAAAATAATTGGATAGAAGGATGTGTGATTATTGATAAAGATAACAAAGAATTGTCATTTTGGACTCTTGAGTATTCAAGAGAATATTCTGTAATTGACTATTATTTAAAGCAGTTAGTTTTAAAATGGAAAGGATGGAACATAAATATATTAAAAAACAGAATGTATGATGTGGAAAAAATACTCGATATTGATTACATGTCAAAACAAAAAATTTATCCGATAAATATACCATCAACAGAACAAATTATTTCAGATCATGTGAATGAGTGGATAAGCACTACTATTATTATAAAAGAAAATGCATCTCTTTTCGTAACTAGAACTGGAAGTATACCTTATGAAAGCATTCTTAGTTATGGTCAAAAAGTTATTACATTAATCCAAAATAAAAAAAGCTATGAACTTCTTAAAGAAGGCGAAGATGGGACTTATGAAAGTGTATTGATTGATATTGATCATAAAAAGGTTTTCATCAATGAAAATAACTCAGATGTATTAAAATCTTGTAAAGAGCTTTGGAGCGATTATGAAATAGTGAGTTCGGATTTTGGTTATATAGAAATTCTCCGCATTGCAGGCTTGGATACCGCTAATTTAGAGCTATCAGTTCATGATGTTAAAACTCAATTTGAAGAAATGGTGCGACAAAATAATGATTTTAATCCTTATGAAATGGCGGACAAAATTGAACAAGAGTATGGAAATGTTCAATTTAGTGCTAGTTTCTCCGACTCAGCAAAACCGAAAACAACTGCTCTTAATAAGCTCATAAGCAGCTTAAAAAGATTCTTTGGAAAAAAGAATCAATAGACTATTTCGTTCTACCCTAGACGAAACTAACAACCAGGAAAACCCCAAACAAACCGCCCACAACCACATTTAACCATTTAATTTTCTTTGGGAAGTAAGTCATACACAGCCCAACCATTAACGCTGAGAAGGTCAGACAACCCATCCATTCGGACAGTCCAATAGATGCGCCTTTCCAAAAGATCGCTACAACAGCCGTTAAGCCAAGTAATAACCAACCCACAACCTGAAAGAGTCTACTCTGCTTATCAGAGATTTTCGCAGTGAAAATATCACGCTGATGCTTCTGCATACTGCACGCCAGACAGCTAAACGCAAATACCGACACACAAATCAATAACCATGCACTCATGCGCTCTGCTCCTCTGCGGTTGAAGCATCATTTGATGTCACGGTT
This sequence comes from Acinetobacter marinus, assembly GCF_900096915.1. Taxonomy (GTDB): domain Bacteria; phylum Pseudomonadota; class Gammaproteobacteria; order Pseudomonadales; family Moraxellaceae; genus Acinetobacter; species Acinetobacter marinus. Next base: position 75,247 of record NZ_FMYK01000001.1, on the reverse strand, counting down.
TTATCTGTTTTAGAAGTCGCTTTCACGGCTTTCTTTTTGGGTGGTGTGGATTGATAGCGTTTCAGCTTGTAGTAGCTATAGGCAAAGATCGCCGCCAAAATCAAACAAACAATGTCAAAGCTTGCCACCACCCATTGCCCATGATAGATACTGCTCCACAGCGCACGACCACCTGTCGCCAAGTTGATGATCGGCGTGAATAAATACATCGCCGTCGCCAATGCCAATAGCTCTAGCCAAGCCTGACGATGTTTACGCAACATGGCATAGATCAAAGTCAATAGCCATACGATCAGGAAGGTGCGAATCTCCCAATCTGTACGATCCGCCATCTGCGCAGGGATAAAGCGATTCGCCCAAAAGTAACCTGCACAGGCAATCGGTAAGCCGATGATCGAAGCAATATTCAACACTTCGACCACACGATGCCCGAATGGCGTATAGCCGAGCTTTTGAATATTTGGCGTGCGTTTCACGACCCACAACACCAGACCAGTCGCCACCATCATGGTACCGATCACACCTGACAGGAACAATAGCCAGCGCATTGCCGTATCGACACCACGAGCCATATGTAGCCAAGTGAGTAAGGTATAAACTTTCGACGGCGCAAGGCTTGGTGTCGCCGCTTCCGCAGGTAGGAGCTCACCTGTTACGCCATTGAACTTCAAAGTTGGCGTGCTATTTCGATCGAGTAAACTATCGCTATGTGTGGCACGGAATTCGACCTCGCTCGCCGTGGTATTTGGATTGACCACGGTAATGTTGGATACTGGATTATCTTTCCACTGGGATTGTGCATACTGCAACATCACAGACAGATCAGCCATTGGCGCAGGAGGAAATGCAGGAGCTTCTTCTCGCTCGCCACGATCACCCTCACCCTGACCACGTTCGCCTCTATTTTCCGAGTTACGATTTTCAGCGTTTTGATGTGTTGCGTTCTGATTAACTCGTGCCTGATTTTCTTCACCACGATTGCCATTTTGACGACTTTGCGCCTGTTCTCCACGACCTTGCTGTTCAGCATTTCTGCGCTGTGGATTTTCACCAGCTTGATGATTTTCAGCTCGTTGCTGTTGCCCTGCTTGTCGTTCTCCTTGTTGCTGGTTTTGTTGCTGGTTTTGTTGCTGATTTAGTTGCGGTTGGTTCTGTTGCTGTTGATTTTGGAATCGTTCAGGATTCAGCTCACGGAAAAACTCGTCTCGTCCACCTTGATATGCCGAATTCATCGCCCACGGCATAAACATATACATCAGCAATAACAAACCACTAAAAGTAATCATGATATGAAAAGGTAAAGCAAACACTGCCGTCGCATTATGCGCATCCAGCCATGAGCGTTGCCCTTTACCAGGACGGAAAGTAAAGAAATCCTTAAAAATTTTCTTATGCGTGATAATGCCACTGATGATCGCCACAAACATAAATAACGTCGCCACACCAACGATCCAACGTCCCCAAATCCGTGGCATACCGTACAGCTCAAAATGGAAACGATATAAAAATCCTCCGCCACGTGTTTCCCGAGCTTCGATGATCTGACCTGTGGCACTATCGAGTACCATTTGATTGCCACCACGGCGACCACGTGGATTTTCCCCGACGGCACGTGCCGATACATCAATGGTGGTACTGCGATCACTCGGTAAGCGAATATTCCAACTGCCTGCGTTTGGCTCTTTTTGATTAAGCACGGTCAAAGCGGTATGTAATTGCTGTTGTTGGCTTTGATTCGTTAAAGATTGATGTAGTTCAGGCTTCATCCACACGCTGATTTCATTTTGAAAAAAGCTCAACGTGCCTGTGAAGAACACCACATACAGCAACCACCCCAATAGAATACTAATCCAAGTGTGAAGCCATGACATCGACTGACGAGGACCCTCGACTTTTGCATCTACACGCATGACTTAACCCTTCAACCACAGATTCAATAGAAAAAATACTACGCATGGGATTAACACACCGAGCCATGCTTTGATGGTCGAATTGACCAAAAACACCCAGATAAACACCGCACAATGCACCACGAAAGAAAGCATGGTTGCGCTAAGCACCGCACTAGCACGCATCTCAGGAAAGGCATTGGCAATACACATCGATAACAACGCTGAAAACGCATAACCGCCGAAAATCGCAAGTACAAAACGCCCAAAGATCATCCAGCGGTATTTGGTTAACCCTTCTGGTTTTGGTTTTACTTTGCTGGTTTTCTGAGCCTTCACTGGCTTGGATGGTGTTGCTTTTATATCGTGCTCAACAGTCATATTGGGTGTGGTCATGGGAGAAGTCACATCGATCGGTTGCAAAAAAACAAAATTAATAAATAATCCTATTTGTTAATGATAAATATTATCATAAGCAACATTAAAACAACAGCATCTTTGCGCGTACTTTTCTTGGCATTCATCACAATATATCGAAATAACAATGTACTAAGCCCATCAAATGTATTGGCAATTTTACAGCCGATTGTGCAATTTCATCCTTGCCACTACGAACATGTGGAGATTTGATGATATTTCGGCATTGTACTTTTGTATCTCTTGGCTTATTTTATCTGTGGATTTGGCGACGATTTTTTAATACGACATTTCCTTAGCGCTGTTTTATTCCATCACGATATTTAGAGTAAACTTATGAAAAAATTAATGATTTCTGCCGCACTCAGCCTCAGCATGTTGACGCCAATGTATGTTATGGCAGCACCTGCAACGGATGCATCAGTCAAAGAATTATTAAAAGTCACCAATTCTGAGCAAATGATGGATCAGATGAATGCGCAGATGGAAAGTGTGTTTTCCCAATCTATTCAAAGTGCGCAAGCGCAACAAGGCGAACCGCTCAATCCTGAACAAATCAAAGTCGTGGATAAATATTCTAAGAAATTGACGACGACAATGAGCAAGGCGTTAAAATGGTCAGATCTAGAACCAGAATTAATCAAGATTTATCAAGGCAGTTTTGATCAAGCGGACATTAATGCGTTGATTGAATTTTATAAAACCCCACTGGGCAAAAAAACCATTGAAAAAATGCCGATCATCATGCAACAAAGTATGACTGTCGGGCAAAATGCCATGTTCAAAATCATGCCTGAACTGACTGAATCCATGAAAGGCTTTGATACCGAACTGCGTCAAGCAGCGACCAAATCGAAAGGCAAACTCGTCGCAGAATAAAGCCAATAAAACTAACGCATGTCATCTTATTGAACTCAAACAAAAAACGGATTGACCGATCATGGTCAATCCGCTGAGTTTCATCACTGCTTAGAGAAATGAAATCTTATAAAAAACATGCGCCTGCAATCGCACCAAATAACATCACCCACAGCGGATGAACTTTTTTAAACATACTGAGAATGGTCGATATCACCACCACACCCACCAATAATGCATTATGCGCTGATGCGTCAGCAATAATCCAAGCACTGACCAAAACTAGACCGACAGTAATTGGCTTGAGCGCTTCTTCAAAACGGCTACGCCACGGATGTGCTTTAAAGCGATTCCAAAATTGTAAAGCAAAAATTGCCAACACAGAAGATGGGACAAACTTAGCAAACATTGTCACCAGCAAGCCTGAGAGCCCCGCCACGTGCCAACCGACCAATGGCACAATCATCATATTTGGACCGGGCGCCGCCTGCGCCATGGCAAACATGGCACTAAATTCCGAGGCGCTCATCCAATGATGCACCTCGACCACTTGATGTTGCATTTCGGGTAAAATCGCCGCACCACCACCAAAAGCCAGTAGCGAAAGTTGGGTAAATACCAGTGCCAAGGTGACAAGAATCATGCTTTTTTCTCCTTATTTTGAAGGCTTAACACGGTAAAGTTGATCGCCACTAAAATGATTAAGGTCAATGCCAAAGGAATCTTGACCCAGAGCATAAAGACAAAAGTCATAGCAATGGTGAACACGGTCATATATCGCTTATAGATCGGGCGCAACATCTTAAATGCCATGGCAAAGAGCAAGCCCGCTGCGGCGGCTGCCAGACCTTCAATTAAATGTTTAATCATCGGCACAGACTGAAATTCGGCATAGAGCTCATACAAGGCAATCACAATCGTGGTCGGTACGGTAATCAAACCAACAATACTACTGATTGCGCCACGCACACCTTGAAATTGATAACCCAAAGAAACTGCCAAATTGATAATATTGCCCCCAGGTAGAATCTGACACACCCCTAATAAATCGGTAAATTGTGCATCATCAAGCCACTTTCGATCTTCGACAATCATGCGATGTGCCAAAGGCAATACCCCACCGAAGCCCATCATGCCCAGTTTCAGAAAGCCCCAAAATAATTGTTTGCTGCTTGGATGAATGGTTTGAGTTGATGTTGCTGTAGTCAATTCATTGATCTCTGGAAGCGGTGTTTCAATTAATGGTGCTGGTGTGGCTTTGCTGTACATGATCGTTGGCATCCGAGTGGAACATGCGACAAGTATGCGTCTGTACAGACATAATGAAAAATGCTATTTTTGATGCCATCCATACTTTTAAAGTATACTTATTTTGATTAATGCCTTTGGTAATTGTTGATGATCGATATTTATAAACTCAATGCCTTCGTTGCTGTGGTTGAAGAAAGTAATATTTCAAGAGCTGCTGTTCGCCTGAACATGAAACAGCCACCGCTCACCCGTATCATCAAAAGTCTAGAGCAGGATTTAGACACGATATTATTAAAACGACTGCCTCGTGGTGTCGAGATGACCGAGGCTGGTAAGGCACTTTATCAAGAGGCGCAGAGCATCTTGGCGCATGCACAGGCGATTCCCAAACGGGTACATAACATTGCGCAAGGTCTGGAGGGTCAGCTTAATATTGGCTTTACCAACTCGGTCAGTTTGCATTCTTTTTTGCCGATGTTACTGCGAAACTTTCGTGAACGCTTTCCTGCGGTATCGATTCAGCTTGAAGAAGATGGCAGTAGTGCGCTGATCGACTCGATTATCAATGGTAAAAATGATATCGTGTTTTTACGTAAGCCTGCACCCATCGGCTTTGAACTAACCAATTTACATGTGCTGGATGAGCCCTTAGTGGTTGCCCTGCCAAATAATCATCCGCTGGCAAACGATCAGAGCGCCATCAAACTCACCGACTTGGAAAGTTACGATTTTGTGCTGTATCGACGATTAGCGGGACAGGATTTATTCGACAATATTATGGCGAGTTGCTATCAGGCAGGTTTTAGCCCACGTATCGTCCAAGAAGCGCCCCGCCTGACCTCGAGTTTAAACCTCATTGCAGCGGGTATCGGACTCTCGATCGTGCCCAAAGCCATTGAGGATTTTTGGAATAAGCAAATTGTCTATCGTCCGTTTAGTCCAGACACCCCGTGTATTGCGCCGATTTTTGCGGTCTATAAAGCCGATCAAAATCATATCCGCCTGCAACATGTCTTACAGCTTTTACAACATTTAAAATAAGCGCTTAATAAGTGTTGCGTGAATTATTGATTTGAGATTGCGGTTGCTTTACAACAGCAATAATCGAAGCGCAATCGCCCACATCAACAGCCCGATACAAAAATTCAATACTTTCCATGCCTTAGCACTGGCAAAAAATGGGCGTAAATAGCGTGCACCATAGCCAAGCAAGAAGAAAAAGATCCACGATGCCAACATCGCACCGAGGGTAAAAGCGATGAGGTTGTCATGGAACTGCAAGGCAATTGCCCCCATCAACAGCACCGTGTCCAAATACACATGCGGATTCAGCCACGTCAGCGCAAGACATAGCCCTAATACTTTGAGTAAACTATTCTTTTGAATGTCGCTTGGATTCAGTGCAGACTGATCGGCATACGCTAGGTAAAAACTGCGAACCCCATAAGCCAGTAAAAATGCTACGCCAAAATATTTCACGGCGAGCAAGACATTGGGAAAATTCTGCAACTGGGAAAAACCAGTCACCCCGATATAGAGGAGTAGGCAATCTGAAAGCGCACAGACCAAGCACACCCAAAAAATATATTGTCGGGTTAGGCCTTGTTTCAGCACGAAAGCATTTTGCGCACCGAGTCCAACGATCAAAGAAAAACCCGTGCTTAAACCATAAATGAAATTCGACATGATGCGCTCCTACACATGTCGGAATTATCTGTTAAAGTGTTTTAAAATTCATTATGATTAAGTTTTTATCATCCAAACTAAATTTAATTTAGTTTGTTAGATTCAAAAAATGATCCTAAAAATGGTTGGCTAAAATAAATTGGCAGAATAAATAGGTGCACGATGCTCGATAGTAAACAATGCGATGCGTTCTATGCGGTGATTGAATCAGGCAGTTTCGAACATGCCGCCAAAAAATTAAACCTAACCGCTTCGGCGGTGTCACTGCGTGTGCAAAGTTTGGAAAAGCAACTTGGTCTATTATTACTCAATCGCACCAAACCCTGTACCACGACTAAATCTGGGCAAATTTTACTGGAACATCTCAGACACACACGCTTACTCGAACAGAATTTGCATCAAGAGCTTGGCGGAAAAATCCATGATGAGTTTATCCAAATGAGCATTGCAGTCAACGCAGACACGCTTGCCACATGGATTCTGCCCTTATTACACAAGATATTGATCAAAGAAAAAATCACACTCGAATTTTTGATTGATGATCAAGATCATACCTATCAGTTGCTCGAAACAGGTGTGGTTTCTGCTTGTTTATCTACACAGCATAAAGCTATGAATGGCTGTGAAGCCAAATATCTCGGTGCCATGCAATATAAAATGTATGCTTCAAAAAATTTTCAGTCACAATGGTTTGCTGATGGCGTTACTCGGCAAAGCCTTCGCGCAGCTCCAGCGATTATTTTTAATGAAAAAGATCAACTGCATATCGATACTTTACTCAAGTTATTTGGGCTACCCAAAGGCACCTATCCATTTTTCTCGATTCCCACCTCGGAGTCTTTTGTCGAAGCCATTCATTTAGGCTTAGGTTATGGCATGGCGCCTGTACAGCAGATTGAACAATTGAAATATCAACATGATTTAATTGAAATTCTGCCTGAAGCATGCACCGAAATTCCACTGTATTGGCACTACTGGAAAAAACAATCCCCTGCACTGCATATCCTGACACAGCATTTATTAGAACATGCACCATCGCAAATTTATTAACCAAATTTATTAACCTAGTTATTGATCTGCTTTACTGCGCCAAATAAATCCAAGCCACATTAAACTACCTAAATTTATTTTAGGATCACTGAGTTTTATTGAGGAAATATGGACTTACCCATAAACAGATATACAATGTGAATGGAAAGGACGACCTTTCTTCTCAATATTGATTTCAATCCATATTGAAAATCTCAATGATTCAGGACGACCTGAGCCACTACTTTTCATTCATGAATCTTTTTTAGAGGTGAATATCATGGCTTGGGGTTTACTGATCCTTGCTGGAATCTTAGAAATCGTTTGGGCATATACGATGAAGCTGTCCAAAGGGTTTACCCTTTTGGTTCCCTCAGTACTCACAATCGTTTTATTAATTGCAAGTTTTGCTTTACTCGCACAGGCAATGAAAACCATTCCTCTCGGCACAGCCTACGTGATTTGGACAGGTATTGGCGCGATTGGTGCATTTGCTCTGGGTATTTTCGTGCTTGGTGAACCCGTTTCGATGCTCCGTATCATTGCAGGGATTTTGATTGTTTCGGGCATGTTGTTGATGAAATTATCAAGTTAATTATTTAGTCCAACAATCATATTCTATTGATTTCAATATTATTTCCATTAAAAAGTGCTGATGTGACTGATCTATCAGCACTTTTTAACTTCCTAAGCCCCTAGATTATTCTGCTCAGCCCACCCACTGCACAGACCTCTCCCATAACCTCCTCGCCAGTTCCATATCTTGTGCGACATGTGATGAGGCTTTGACTTTACAGTCTTCATAATACATGCCAGTTTCACCACTTAGATGCGGTGCAGTGGCACAGTACAGCGTGGTCTGTGCGCCTTGTTCAGGGGAAATCATCCACCGTGATAGCGCTTTGACCATTGGTTTTGGCAGACTGCGCCACACATTGGTCGATACCACACCAGGGTGAATCGCATACGTTGTGACACCTGTCCCATACAGACGACGCCCAAGTTCTTTGGCAAAGAGTACATTCGCCAGTTTTGCTACGGCATATTCTTTTAGTCCGCCGATGCTTTGTGTTGGCTTTAATACTGCATCAAAATCAATGGTTTTGGCATGACGATGTGCCTTGCTCGACACTACAATGACCCGTGCAGGTTGTGATGCGATTAATTTCTCAGTGAGTAGCTCTGTCAGTAGAAAATGTCCGACATGACATACACCAAAAGTCAGCTCAAAGCCCGAAGCCGTCATACCTTTGTGCCCTGCCAATCCTGCATTACAAATCAACAGATGCAAAGGTAAATTACGCTGTAAAAATTGCGTTGCACAGCTTCGCACCGAATCCAAATTTGCCAAGTCCAATTCAATAAACTCAGCCTCTGCCTGACCGTTACTTTCTGCATAAATCTCTTGAATGACTTCATACGCCTTATTGCGATCACGGCATGCCAAGAACACATGATAGCCTTGCAAGGCAAGTGCTTTTGCCGTGACCGCACCAATGCCTGAGTTTGCACCCGTCACTAAAGCCACTTTGCCATTTAGTTTAAATTGGGACATGCTGTTATCCTGCCTGTTGTTGTTTTAATAAGTCTAAAGCGACATCGACGATCATATCTTCTTGACCACCGACCATACGATGTTTCCCGAGTTCGACCAATATATCTACTGCACTAATCTCAAACTTTTTCGCAGCCGCTTCGGCATGGCGCAAGAAACTCGAATAGACGCCTGCATAGCCGAGTGCTAAAGTTTCACGGTCAACACGTACAGGACGATCTTGCAAAGGTCGCACGATGTCATCCGCAGCATTCATCAAGGTAAATAAGTCTGTACCGTGATTCCATCCAAGTCGCTCCGCCGCTGCGATAAAGACTTCAAGCGGTGCATTACCCGCACCTGCGCCCATACCTGTTAGGCTTGCATCAATCCGATCACAGCCCTCTTCAACCGCAGCAATCGAGTTTGCCACACGTAAGCTCAGATTGTGATGTGCATGGATACCTGTTTGCGTTTCAGGCTTTAAAATGGCTTTCATAGCACGGAATCTCGCACGAATATCTTGCATGGTCATGGCTCCGCCTGAGTCCACGATATAAATGCACTCGGCACCATAGGACTCCATCAATTTACCCTGTTTTGCTAAATCTTCAGGTGAGGTCATATGGCTCATCATCAAGAAGCCCACCGTGTCCATGCCAAGCGAACGTGCATATTCGATATGCTGTTTGGAAATATCTGCTTCGGTACAATGTGTCGCCACACGAACCACACGAGCACCTGCATGATAAGCATCCTTGAGATCGTGAATCGTGCCGATTCCCGGTAAAATCAATGTGGCAATTTGTGAATGTGTCAACACATCGGCGGCGGCTTCTATCCATTCCAGATCACTATGCGCAGCAAAACCATAATTAAAACTCGAACCTTGTAGTCCGTCGCCATGCGCAATTTCAATACTATCTACTTTGGCACGATCAAGTGCCGAAGCGATGTCCTGTACATTCTGAATGGAATATTGATGTTTAATCGCATGACTACCATCTCGCAAAGTCACATCGGAAATATAGAGTTTTTTATTTGTGACTGTCATGCCGATGCTCCCGTTGACGATTGATGATTTCTTAAGGCTTGGGCAATTTTCTCAGCTGTTGCCAATGCAGCTGATGTCATGATGTCCAAATTGCCCGCATAAGCAGGTAAATAGTGCGCTGCACCCTCAACTTTTAAAAACACAGTAGTTTTTAACCCTGAAAACTCACCGACTGTTGGGATTTTTAACGGTGTATCCTCAGGGATCACTTCAAACTGAATGGCTTGTTTCAGTCGATAACCCGGTACATATTGACTGACGGCTTCGACCATTTTTTCAATCGAGGCTTGCACTTGGGCTTGCTCGGTATGCGCTGATAAAACATAGACCGTATCTCGCATCAATAACGGTGGCTCAGCAGGATTCAGCACGATCATGGCTTTGCCCTTGCCTGCACCACCAACCGATTGAATGGCTTGTGCTGTGGTTTCGGTGAATTCATCAATATTGGCACGAGTCCCAGGTCCTGCGGATTTACTACTGATCGAGGCAACGATCTCGGCATAATGCACTTGAGCAATTTGCGATACCGCAGCGACGATGGGAATGGTGGCTTGACCGCCACAGGTCACCATATTGACATTGAGCGCTTGAATATTTTGCTCAAGATTAACCACTGGGACGCAATACGGTCCGATCGCTGCAGGCGTCAGGTCGATCATTCGTACATTTGGTTTTTTCAGTCGGATCAGCGCATCATTGTGAATATGCGCACTGGCTGAAGTCGCATCAAAAATAATATCAATCTCTGCAAACTCAGGCATTAATACCAAACCCTCAACACCTTGATGCGTGGTTGCAATATTTAGTCGCTTTGCACGCTGTAAGCCATCAGATTGTTCATCAATACCGACCATGACAGCGAGTTCGAGATGTTGACTGCTTCGAATGATTTTGATCATCAAGTCACTGCCGATATTGCCACTACCGATGATGGCTGCTTTAATTTTTTTCATGGTTTACTCTTTTCAATTTACTCTTTTCAATTTGCTCGTTTAATTAGCTCGTTCAATTCGGCATTCAATTTTCTTATTCCATCACACAACCGAATGCACCCAACTTACCAAGATTGACATGGAGCACATCACCCTTCTGCACGTTGACCATCGGACCTAAAGCACCTGAGAGAATCACTTCGCCTGCTTTGAGTGGAATACCACGTTCAACCATTGTTTTGGCAAGCCACCATGCCGCTCGCAAAGGATGACCTAAACATGCCGACCCTGTACCAATCGACACCATTTCCCCATTCTTTTCTAAGTGCATATCGAGCTTAGAAAAGTCAAATTGATCAATGGCAATCGGCTGTTGACCGAGGACAACTAAGCCACATGAGGCGTTATCCGCCACAGTGTCTTCAAGGATAATTTTCCAGTCATGAATCGCACTATCAACGATTTCAAGTGCAGGCAAGGCATAAGCGATCTTGGTCAGAAACTCTGTCCATGTCGGTACAACATTTTCAATATCTTTTGATAGCACAAAGGCCACTTCAGCTTCGGCTTTGGGTTGAATCAGTTGACTGACTTGGACTCGATCACCTTCAAGCACCATCATGTCTTCAAACAAAATGCCAAAATCAGGCTGATCCACACCAAGTTGCAGTTGTACTGCTTTTGAGGTTAAACCAACTTTTTTGCCGATGATGCGATGCCCTTGTGCACGTTTTGCATCAGTATTTATTTGGGCGACTGAATAGGCTTCGTCGAGTCCTTGTATGCCATGTGTGATGGATACTTTCTCAATGGTTTTGCGTTGCTGCCGTGCCTCTCGAAGTGCTTTGGCTGCATCACGGATTCGTTCATTCGCTGGCTGTTGCACGTTCTGATTCATGGCTTAGTTCCTGTGTGACTTCGACGGATTTAGTCTGTGTTTTATTCAATGTGCTTTTTTGCACGTTGCTTTGCTCAGTGCTTTTTTGCATGGTGCTTTTGGCATTGACAAGGTCAAGTTGCAGTTTGAGCTGTTGAATTGCACCATCCAATTCATCTTGCGGTACAACGGCAAAGCTGAATTTATCTGGACGAAGTAAAGCCACTGGATGCTTAACATGACAGGCTTTGCGGAACCAATGCACCATATGCCCATCAATATCTTCCACCTCGATCACTTGCGGATTGAAATTTGTCTGCGTGTCGCCTTGTGGACGTTCTGCAAAAGGATATAAAGTGACAAAGGCACAACCGAGCTGATTTAAAACTTGCCGACTGCTTTCGGATAAATGTGCTGATGGATCACAGGACAGTCCGACTAAGGCATAGTTTTCACCTGTGAGTTGATCAAGCAAGATTCGCTTGCCCGCAATGGTACGCACAAATGGCTGAGGTGACAGACTGCCTTCAGGGCTAGATTTATTTTTGCGAGGCAGTCCCAAATACTGACCTCTGGTGTAAATCGGTTGAGGTTTAAAGCCACCTTCCTGCGCCCAATCTTTGAGCTTTGGTGTCGATAAAATGCCTTTGATGGCAAGATCACGCACCTTACTACCGACTGGACTGGTCATTGACACCATATCTTTCATCAGTACCGAACCTCTGATCATTGCTATGGCATGATCACGACGTTCAGACTCATAGCTATCTAAAATTTTCTCACTCGCTTTACCTTCAAGTACGGCACTAAGTTTCCAACCCAAATTTGCGCCATCACGCACACCTGAGCTTGCCCCTTGCCCCATGAATTGTGGTGTCATATGTGCAGCATCGCCTGCAAGCAACACACGACGGTCACGCCATTGATTGGCAACGAGCGCATTAAAGGTGTAGACCAATTTTCGTTTTACTTCGAACAAATCAGGATCGACATATTTCGACAGGAGCATGCGTACCGTATCGTCTTGCTCCATATATTCCTTGCTTTGTCCTTTTTTCAGCATAAATTCAAAACGATGAAAGCCGTCAGGTTGCACACAGCTCACCACTGGCAACTCTGGATCAACCACAAAGTTGAAATATGGCAAATGACGTAAGCCTTGATGTGGATCTTTTTGCTTGAGATCGACCACGAGCCACGGTTCAGGGAAATTTTTACCTGTCATTTCAATGCCGAGATTGGCACGCACAGTACTGCGTCCACCATCCGCCCCAACAAAATATTGCGCACGAATGCTTTGCAGATCTTGCTCAGCCAGTTCTGCATTCACAGCGACTTTGGCATCGTTGGCATCACTAAAACGATAGCTTTGTGTCGCTTGATGTTGAATATCGACGCCATCTGCATCTTGCTCAAAATTCACCACTTCACGACCACGTAAAATGCTGACATTTTCATAACGAGCCAAACCTTCGGTGAGTGTGGTTTCTAAATAAGGCTGATAGAAGAAATTGACAATCGGCCAACCAAATGGACGCTTTAAGGGCTTGTACTGTGCGATCACTCGTCCATCGGGATAAGCAAGTTGCACAGGTGTTTCCAGTAACATGTCTTTTTGCACATCTTCCGCCATGTCGATGGACTGAAAAATCCGCATACATTCATCATCGGTATAGACCGCACGTGCATTGCCGTAGAACACAGGTTCACGTTCTAGAACGACGACGTGATGACCTCGTTTGCCGAGTACATGCGCAAGCACCAAACCTGTCGGTCCTAAACCTGCAATCACAACATCTGCCTGCGTTGGGTGGCATTGCTTTATTGACTTTTTCATGTTGATTATCCTTTTTTCGGGTGCAAAAACCCGAAGCGATCTATTGATCACTTTTTTCATTTGGAAATTACTTAGGTGTTTAAAACGATTGGTGCGTAGCTATTCATGTAAAGCTAAAGGCTGATGCTAATCAATCGGTGAATATTCATCTCGTCGCAGTTTCTTCAAACTCTCGCTGATTTGTCCAAACTCGTGCATTAACTTATGGACTTTGCTCGGCGGTTTTGGCTGATGTCCCCACACGCTGATGGAGGTGTGTTTGATCGGTTGCCACGTTGCTTCATCAATCTTGATCGGCGCCCAGCCCAATTCCACTTCAAAGCCTGACGGACTCGCCACGTAGAACGATACTTCCCGATCATTGGTGTGCTGACCCACTTCCCATGCCACAGCGAAGCCATTGTCCTTACAGCGCTGATACGCCATCGTGACATCTTCCAAATCGAGCACTTGCAGATTCATGTGTTGAATCGAAGTACGAATCGGATCGAGGTGCACACCACGTGTTTCAGCCACAGCGATCGAATGGTGGCGTTCATTTAATCGCAAAAAAGTCACATCCAAGGTCACGCCATTGATCTTTTGCTCCACCGTATCCGTTAAACGAGCATCGAAAAACTCTTGCCAAAATCGAATCATTTTTTCAGGCTTTTGTGAGGTGATTGCCACATGCCCCATGCCACTGTCTGCGGTATAAAAACCACTGCTTTGCATAGTTAAAGGTTGATCTGTACGCACTTCATCAATGAATAATTCCAGTTGAATGCCTTTAGGTCCTTGCACATACCAAAATGCCTGCACTCCACGAGCCTGTGCATCCGTTGTCTCACCGATCGCATACTGAATCTCACGTTGATCAAAGCGACCTATAATCTGTTCTAAAACCAACTTATTTTCTACCTGAAAACCAATATGGGTGACATCTTCGGCATCGCCACGTTGTACGATAAAGCGTTTTTCATAATCATCAATCCGAAAGCTCAACTGTTGTTCAGTATGCTCAGCCAAATGCAAACCCAAACATTTCTGCATAAAGCTGATCCATTCATCGAACTTCTGCGACTCGGCGATCACATAGCCGAGTTTGACTTGCCCGAAAATATTCTGATATTCAAATGTTGCCATGTCATCACCTCACGACACAGATTGATTCTGTACAGCAGACTGGTTCTGTACAGCGGTTTTGGGTGTGTGCTGTTGCAAGAAGCTCTGGGTCAGCGCATTAAACTGCTGTGCACGTTCCCACTGCACCCAGTGTCCAGTTTGTGCAAACAGATAGACATCGCAGTTCTTCATGGTTTTTTGCAAAGTATCTGCGCCACTTGGACGGTTGACTTTATCGTCCACACCCCAGACCACGAGCGTTGGCGTATTACAGCGTTTTAAGCGAGGATCACGGCTAAAGTCCATACGGATCGCACCTTTCAAACTATTTGGACGTTGCAAAGGTGGTGACGCCAATACCTCAGGGTCGATACTGGCTTGATAGCGCAGTTCGATCAAATCCTCCGCCACTTGACTGCCGTCATAGACTAGATATTCACGAATAAAAGTACGCAATTTTTCACGGCTTGGTCCTTCGCCTGAATAATAATTTAGCAACTGATTGAGTCCTTTGGTCGGTAAACCACGTGTAGTATTAATACCGCCAGGCCCCATCAACACCAAACTTTGCACACGTTCAGGTCGGTCAAGTGCCATGCGTAACGCACAGGCACCGCCATAAGAATTCCCCACGATATGCACTTTTGGAATATTCAACTGATCCAATAAACCCAACATGGTATCCGCCAAATCGCCAAATGGATCACTACGCTTGACGCCTTTGCTCGACTGCCCATAACCCTGCATATCAGGTATGAGCACCCGAAAATGTTTGGCTAAGGCATCAATATTTTTTGCATAATTCGAGAGTCCTGTTGCGCCTGCACCACCACCATGTAGCAATAACACAGGAAATCCCTCACCTGCTCCACTCAAGAAAATTTTACGATTGCCAAACTCGACCATGCGAGAAGTAACATTTGGGGATGTAGTTTGCTGTGACATAGGAAATCTCGAATTATTTTAACTTGTATTTATTTGAACACTATTGTTCAATTTAGTCAATAATTGCTCAATATTTTTAATTTCTTATTATTCAAAATCTTATCTTCATTTCACGAAATAATTACAAAATCTATTGCTCAAATAGCATTCAATTTTTAGTTTTTTTCTATTTTTTATTCAACTTTTGATTGACACATTTGGCAATTAGATATTTCATACCATGAATTGAACATTTATGTTCAATATTTACCTCAAAAGTTCAATGGAAGGATTTCCCTGTGAAAACACGCTACGGATTATTGTATTCATCAATGCTATTAATTGGCACCTCCTACTCCGCATCTATTTATGCTTCTGGTATTTTTATTGATACACAAACAGCGTCGGGTGTTGGATATGCTTTTGCGGGCTCTACTGCACTCGCTGAAAATGCAAGTGCTATTGTCTACAATCCAGCCACAATGACTGCGCTTAAGCAAGGTCATCATATTTCAGGTTCTGCGACTTATGTTGTCGCCGAAACAGAATTTCAAAGTCACAACACCTCTCCAATCTCACCAATTGTCCCTTTGGGAAATACAACAGAAACTTTGGAACGAGAAGCTGCTATTCCAAGCGTACAGTATGTTTTCAATAGTGCAGATCGTTATGCTTTCGGTTTTGGCATTTCACCAATGTACGGCAATCAGGGTGAATGGAGCAACCAATTCATCGGGAGATATCAAGGACTGAAAACTGAAGTCACTGGGATTAATGCGAATGCTTCACTGGGCTATCAATTCAGTCCAAATTTGAGTGTAGGTATTGGCTTGAATTATCTCGATTTTGATGCAACACTTTCTCGTAATGTCGCACCTATCATTAATACCAATAGCACACCACCTATGTATTTAACTGATGCGCAAGGTGAACTGGCTGGTGATGGCGATGGTTGGGCGGTGAACTTGGGATTGCTATGGCGTCCAACCAATCAGCTTGATGTGGGTTTCAACTACCGTAGCGAAACAGAACTAGAATTAGATGGTCAGTTAAAAGTTAGCTCACCTCAGGGCATACGTTCCATTCCAGCTGAAATGGAAATTTCTATGCCACAAAGTGCAAGCCTCGGTTTTGCGTACAAACTATCTCCGACTTGGACAGCACTCGGTGAATTGAGTTGGTACGATTGGTCAGTTTTGCCTTCATTTAGTGCTGTAAGCAAACAAGATGGCAGTATGGTCTATGAAGAAACACTGAACTTTGAAGACGGCTTAAAAGCAAGTTTGGGTGCAATGTATCAGCTCAATCCAACAACGCAACTTCGATTTGGTACAGCTTATGATCGTTCTGTAGTGACAAGCTCCTCAGATCGAACCGTGCGCTTTCCTGATGCCGATCGGATTTGGTTATCTATTGGTGCAGGTTTTCAGCTCAATGATCAACTCAGTTTAGATTTGGGCTATGCACATGTATTCTCAAACCAAGCCACAATAGAAAGTCCAACAATCATATCAGGCAATCCCACCATGCAAAATTTGCAAGGGACATTTGATACAGATGCCGATATGTTTTCAATTCAGATGAATTATCATTTTTAATTTAGAATTTATCAGCCCTTATCTCATGTAATAAGGGCTGATTGTGAAATCACGAATTATTCCGAACGAATCCACGTCTGACTACGACCAAGGATACTCGTTCCTACATAGCCTCGTAATGTGATTCGATTTTGA
The DNA here is from genome assembly GCF_900096915.1 of Acinetobacter marinus. Taxonomy (GTDB): domain Bacteria; phylum Pseudomonadota; class Gammaproteobacteria; order Pseudomonadales; family Moraxellaceae; genus Acinetobacter; species Acinetobacter marinus. Next base: position 58,119 of record NZ_FMYK01000001.1, on the reverse strand, counting down.
TTGCGGCTTAATCTGATTTTTCCTTTATAAATATTTCCAGAAATGGGATCAACCACTGAGCCACCGATATATTCTGACGTCTTTTTCGGATTTAATTTGAAGTTTTTAATCACATTTAAACCAATAATCGGCTTATTTTTAAGTTCACCCGTACAGCGTAAACACTTCTCTGGAATATGCTCTGCACTTTGTTGCGGTATTGGAAATACTTCAATGATTTTCCCACTGAACGTACCATCACTTTCCTCGCTAATTTTTACTTTTGCTCGGGCAAAACCGCTTTTATCATCAATTGTTTTCCAAGTACCTACTGTATCTGCCGCATATGTAAAGGAACTAAAGCATAGCCCTGTACAGAGCACCATTGAATTAACTTTTTTCAAAAATATTTTTGTCATCATTTCTCTATCCATCACATCATCCATAACCGCATCATAAAAAATCAAGTACATTATTTGTACTAAAATAATTTATCATAATGAACATTTGTGTTCAATATTTATCATTATTGTTGTATAGTAATTCCATCCGTGGGTTGCTTAGAATCTCGGACATAAAACCTTAGATATGTCCAAACAATGCAACTTGATTAAATATGAAATGGTAAAAAACATGACAAACACAGTGATTCAACAAGGTCGGATTGATGTCCATCATCATATCGTGCCACCAATATTTAGACAGACAATGCTTGAGAAAGGCATTGAGAAAGTTGCAGGTGCTCCTTTGCCAAAATGGTCACCTGCACAATCCATCGACATCATGGATCAGATCGGTACACAGACTGCGATCGTATCGCTCTCAGCTCCGGGCGTATACTTTGGCAATGTGCAAGAAGCCTGCACTTTAGCTCGTGAAGTCAATGAATATAGCGCACAAATGCGTCAAGACTATCCCAAGCGTTTTGGCTTTTTTGCGGTCTTGCCCATGCCTTTTACCGCAGAATCCTGCGCCGAAGCGATCTATGCACTTGATGTATTAAAAGCAGATGGCATTGTGCTCTTGGGCAGTACCCATGGTGTATTTCTAGGTGATGCACGTTTCGAAGAACTCATGGTAGAGCTGAATCAGCGCAAGGCAATGGTATTTATTCATCCCAATCTGCATGAAAGCAGTGAGCAACTCGGACTCAGCACACCGGGATTTATTCTTGAATTTCTGCCTGATACCACACGTGCAGCGGTCAATTTGATTACCTCTGGTGTGATGGAGCGCTATCCTGATATTCAGTTTATCTTGGCACATGCAGGTGGATTTTTACCTTATATCGCATGGCGAGTGTCACTGGGCAATCTCATGCCTGAAATGAATAAAAATGCACCGCAAGGCATGTTGACTTATATCAAGCGTTTTTATTTCGATACCGCACTGTCCACCTCGCCCTATGCGATGTCTGCACTTAACGCCTTAGTCGGTTCAGAGCGGATTTTATTTGGCAGTGATTTTCCCTTTGCGCCTGCACCAGTGTCACATATGCAGACAAAGAATCTACAGGAATTAGACGTTTTCAACGAACAAGACCTATACCGTATCCAACGTGGCAATGCACTTGGACTATTTCCGCAATATCAACAAGGCGATGAAATCGTGACGCCACGCCCGATCTATCAACACGAATCTTTTGGTAATAAGTTTAAACGCTGGATGACTCAACCGATCGTTGCCATCGCCGATAAAAAACGTCAGCAATAAGGCTTGCATTAAAGGTTTTAGTTTAATCAATCCAATGAATTTGAAAATTAAAGGGAATAGAAAATGGCTTTAGCAATTGTACGATTTACCCAGCAAGCACAGACGTGTTGGGGCATACAAGATCAGGATCAAATTCGTATTTTAGACATCAACGCAGATTCGACCGCTGACTTGATTCAGATCGGCTATGCACAATTATCCGCATTGGCTGAACAATCCACAATTACGGTCAACGCACAAGACGTCAGTTTGCTGAGCCCAATCACAGAACAAGCGAAAGTGCTCTGTCAGGGCGCCAACTATCGGCAACATATGATCGACTCAGGCATGGATCCTGATGCCAAAGCCTTTAATATGTTTTTCACCAAATCTGCCGCCTCGATACACACGCCAACAGGTCAGATCGTTAAACCAAAACATGTGCAACTGCTCGATTATGAAATCGAACTCGCATTAGTGCTCGGGAAAAATACCCATGATGCTGTGCAAGTCACCGCTGAAAATCTACATGAATATGTCGCAGGAATTTGCATTGCCAATGACGTATCAGCACGAGATGTACAGATTCCACAAATGCAATTTTTCAAAGGCAAAAGCTATCGCACATTCTGCCCGCTTGGTCCTGTACTACTTCTATTAGATCGAGATGAAATGCACTATTTACATCAGCTTAATCTGACACTTACAGTGAATAACGAAGTACGTCAACAAGACAACACAGCCAACCTCGTATTTAAACCCGCAGAAACGCTGACGGAATTTTCCAGTGTATGCAATTTTGCAATTGGTGATGTGATATTAACAGGGACACCATCAGGTTGTGCTTTAGGCTTACCACCAGCTGCAGTCGTGCGAGCGACAGGATTATTACCTGAACATTTAAAATGGAAATTGTTCTTAAAATCCCAAGCCAAGCGTAGACAGTATCTACAGCATGGTGATGTGGTTGAATCGCACATCAAAAGTACAGATGGCAAAATTGATCTTGGACGACAGCATCATGTCGTTAGCTAAGCCCAGTAAATATGCCCAGCCAATAAATATGGTCAGAAAATACGCTCAATAAATATTCCATTTCATTCCGCATCGACGCACGACACTGTGTAATCGATCTATATACACTTTTTTGCAAAAACCTCCCGATCTTTTGCAGATACAAACATTGCTGTAAATTTTGAAATTAATCATTGCAATATATTGATAATCTTCCCACAATATATCCGAAATGATAGAATCATCAAATTTCATCAGATCACTTTTTCGGCACAATGTAGAATAGAAAAATTCTTGGGGAATGTGCTGGTTTGTGAGGTTACAGCGTGAGAAATAACATTGAAATTTGAATGATCTCATTGCTGGCAGTGGTTGTACAATAAAGTGTTTTTTATGCAAATGTGCATAGATTGATTAGGGAAAAATTCATGGCTTTACCCATCTTACGTTTTCAATACCAAGACAAGATTTATTGGGGTCTACAAAAAAGTGATGTAGTCATCTTTTTGGCAACCAAGGTGGAAACAACCGCTGAATTTATCGCCCTCGGCTATGAGACCATTGATCAACTGGCGCAAAACTCGACCGACACCGTGCTTTTAGATCAAGTTGAAGTACTCAGCCCAATCACCGCCGAGGCACAGGTACTTTGTCAAGGCATGAATTATCGTCAGCATGCGATTGAATCAGGCATAGACCCTGATCAGAAAAAGCACAATATGTTATTCACTAAATCGGCTATTTCTAAGCATGCGCCAAGCGGTGAAATCATCAAACCTGATCATGTTCAGCTCCTTGATTATGAAATTGAATTGGCACTTGTGCTTGGTAAAAATACCGACAGTAGTGTACAAGTCACCGCCCTGAATTTGCATGAATATGTGGCGGGGATCTGTATCGCCAACGACATCACTGCCCGTGATATTCAGATTCCGCAGATGCAATTTTATAAAGGTAAAAGCTATCGTACCTTCTGCCCACTTGGTCCAGTGCTGTGCTTACTCAATCAACATGAAATGCATTATTTGGAACAGCTCAATCTGACCTTAAAAGTCAATGGTGAGATGCGTCAGCAAGACAATACCGCCAATATGCTGTTCAAACCTGCGGAAACATTAACCGAGTTTTCTGAGATTACCGATTTTCATATCGGTGATGTCTTGCTCACAGGTTCACCAGCGGGATGCGCTTTATCTTTACCTGCCTCGAATGTCGCACGTATGACCGACCTGATGACTGAGCCAATGATTTGGAAATTATTCTTAAAATCACAATCGAAGCGAACACAGTACCTTCAATCAGGAGACCAAATCGAATCTTATATTACCAGTAATGATGGTAAAGTTGATCTCGGCTTACAACAGCACACGGTCAAAGCCTAACTCAAACACTACGCCAACGGCACAGTGCTTCTAACAGCATAGTGCCTCTAAACATACTGACTGAGTTCAATATACAGATCACTTTATAAGGCAGTCAGTTCAGTCATCGGCCAACGTGGAGTGGTGGTGACTGCCAAATCATCCTGTTGCCCTGCTTTTAAGCGTTGATAACCTGCAAAGGCGATCATGGCACCGTTATCGGTACACAGCGCAGGCTCAGCGTAATAAACTTTTGCGCCCATACCACTGAGTGATTTTTCCAACTTTTCACGCAAGCGCAGGTTGGCACTGACGCCACCAGCGATGACCAGTTGTTTTAATCCCGTATGTTTGAGTGCTTTAATGGATTTTTTCACCAAGGTATCGACCACAGCTTCTTGGAATGACGCTGCAATATCCGCCTCACGCCCTTGTCCTGCAACTGCTTTAATCTGACTGAATACGGCTGTTTTTAAACCACTAAAGGAAAAATTCAACGCCTGTTGCATCAATGGTCGTGGAAATGCGAATGCATCAACCTCGCCTTGTAGCGCCAGTTTGGCAATTTGAGGCCCACCGGGATACGGTAAATTGAGCATTTTTGCGACTTTATCAAAGGCTTCGCCTGCCGCATCATCGATCGACTCACCGAGTAATTCATATTCACCCAACGCATGCGCTGCCATCAGTTGGGTATGACCGCCTGAAACCAACAATGCCACAAAAGGAAACTGTGGTGGCTGAGCCGACAACAGTGGCGCAAGCAAATGCCCTTCCATATGATGTACGCCGATCGCAGGCTTATTTAAAGCAAATGCAAGACTTCGCCCAAATAACGCACCCGTCATCAGTGCACCCATTAGACCTGGACCACGTGTATAGGCGATCGCATCAAGATCGTGCTTAGATAAATCACATTGACTCAGCAACTGATCCAGTAGTGGAATCAACTTGCGTACATGGTCACGAGAAGCGAGTTCTGGCACCACACCACCATATTCGGCATGCAACTTGATTTGACTATATAATACCTGTCCTCGAAGCCCTTGTTCGCTATCATAGATCGCCAGACCTGTTTCATCACAAGACGTTTCTAAACCCAGTACAATCATTTTCACCACGACCTAATGCAAGCAATAACTTTAAAATCAACACGTCCAAGACGATGACGCACATTATAGACTTGTACTTCGCCAAGGAAAAGCGTAAAATGTCGCACTCATTCACCGTATGTACATAGGGTACATACAACATTATCCATATCTTAGAGGATTCTATATGCCACAAGTTAAATTGAAAGAAGGTGAACCAGTTGACGTAGCGATCCGTCGCTTCAAACGCTCTTGCGAAAAAGCAGGTGTTTTAGCTGACGTACGTAAGCGTGAATTTTACGAGAAACCAACTCAAGAACGTAAACGCAAAAAAGCTGCTGCTGTTAAGCGTTATGCGAAAAAAGTTGCTCGTGAGTCTATCCGTACAACTCGCCTCTACTAACTTGTTCCAACTCGTTGTTTCAATGAGTTGATTTAGATTGAAATTTGTAAATTGATTAATGCTATGACCACTTTAAAAACGCAAATTACTGACACACTCAAAACTGCCATGAAAGCTAAAGATATGGCAACTGTGACGGTAATCCGTGGTTTACAAGCAGCAATCAAACAAATTGAAATCGATGAGCGTATCGAACTTGATGATGCGCAAGTGTTGAACATTGTTGAAAAACAAGTCAAACAACGTAAAGAATCGATCAAGGCCTTTGAAGGCGCTTGTCGAGAAGATTTAGCTAGTAAAGAACAAGCCGAACTTGAGGTTATTTCTCAATTTCTACCTGAAGCTATGTCAGAGGACGAGCTTGATTCTCTCATTGCGCAAACGATTGAAGCGCAAGGTGCTACTAGCATGAAAGATATGGGTAAGGTGATGAATTCTCTACGTCCGATCATAGCCGGACGTGCCGATCCAGCCCAAGTCTCCAGTAAAATTAAAGCCAAACTCGGTTAATTCTGATTTAAGCGCTACCCTTTTTTTTCCAAATCTGATTTTTTTCACACTGATCAGTAGTTTTCTATTGTTGGTTCGCATTTGATGTGTGCTCGTCCAAAATCAGATTCTTGTTATTATTCCTTTTCGCACTTTAATTATTGTGCCATCAAAGTACTACTCGCTTTTTAACATCTGCGATTTATTGCGATTTCACAATTTTGCGATCAAACCAAAATTATAATTACACGTTCTCGCCCTGATCCATTGTCTCAAAGTCTTCTTACTATTGTCTTAAAATGATAATGAATATCCGTCATATTTGCTTTAAAGTCAGCACCGATTTGCACATTTTAAGCACACTGAACTTGGCGTGCACATATTCTGACTTTATTTTCTATTGCACACACTTTAATATGATTGCTGATGGAAACTGAGTGAAAACATCATTTACTCAATATGATAGGCAGAACTTACCACCGAGTCAGTGCACGGAGATTTAAATGAAGAAGTATCAATGTATCGTTTGTGGTTGGATTTATGACGAATCACAAGGCTGGCCAGAAGATGGCATCGCCGCTGGTACAAAGTGGGAAGATATTCCAGACGATTGGACTTGCCCTGACTGTGGCGTGTCAAAAGTCGATTTTGAAATGATTGAAGTTTAATGTGTTCAATCGATCAGCCATGCCTTGCATGGTTTTTTTATATGCTATTAAATTACAGCAAATCATGATGATACGGCAACACAATACGTTGCTCAGATTTTCAGTAAATGGCTTTGAATGCATGGCTTTTATAATATAAGTATGGAGAGAAGGATGCGCCCGATCATTATCATTGGTTCAGGTATGGCTGGATACACACTGGCTCGTGAGTTTCGCAAACTCAATAAAGAGCAAGCGCTGATCATGATCAGTGCAGATGATGCCAGCAATTATGCCAAACCGACCTTGTCTAACGCCTTTGCTGGAAAGAAAGCGCCTGAACAGATTGCGCTGGGTGATGCAGAAAAGATGCGTAGCCAACTGGATATGACCATTCTCACTGAAACTTGGGTGAAATCCATCGATGCTGAACAACAACAATTGGACATCGAAAGCAGTGGTCAAATCAGTACGCTAGATTATGAAAAATTGGTACTGGCTGTCGGCGCAAATCCTATTCGTCTTGCGATTTCGGGTGATGGCGCAGATGATATTTTTGTCGTCAACAATCTCAATGATTACAAGGCATTCCGATCTCATTTGGATCAACGTGCGCAAAAGCGTGTACTGATTCTTGGTGCGGGTTTGATTGGCTGTGAGTTTGCTAATGATCTGAAAAATACTGAACATGATGTGACTGTGGTTGATTTGGCGCCAAAACCACTTGGACGGCTGTTACCTGAGCACATTGCACAAGCCTTTCAAGACAATTTAGAAGAGATTGGCATTCAGTTTGTCCTTGGTCATACGGTCGACAAAGTGAATAAAATCAATGTCACCGATCAAGGTAGTGATTATGAGGTAACTTTATCTAATGGACAGCGCTTTGTGGTTGATGTGGTGCTGTCTGCGATCGGTTTACAACCGAATATTAATCTCGCAAAATCGTCCAAAATTCATACAAGTCGTGGTATAATTACCAATTCGCTTTTGGAAACCAATCAGCCACAAATCTATGCCATCGGCGATTGTGCAGAAGTACAAGGCACACTGCTTCCGTATGTGATGCCTTTGATGCAACAAGCACGTGCTTTGGCAAAGTCGCTGAACGGTGAAAGTACGCACGTTCATTATCCTGCAATGCCTGTGGCGGTGAAAACACCTGCGGCACCATTGACCGTTTTACCTGCGCCGACCGATGTCGAGGTCAACTGGGAAACCGAGGAATTGGATGACGGCATGCTTGCCAAAGCCATTGATGTCGATGGAACTTTACGTGGTTTTGTTTTGCTCGGTGCGACCGCAGGCAAACAACGTCTTGCACTTGCAAAATTGGTTCCAGATTTGATCCCTGCACAGTCTAACTAAAACATCGCTTGTCGAATCGCTATTGATAGATTGTCGCAGACCAATGTGAAGGTAAGTTTACAACGTGAGCTTACCTTTTTAATTTTTACGTTTTTTCGTTAGCCTACGTTGGCGCTTTATGCTTTGGCTAACTGAAATGATTTTAGCTTCATGAACTTTAGCTCAAAATGATGTATCGAGGACATTGCCATGACTGCGACTGCTTTGCAAATGAATCAATCTCCGTATAGTGACTTCATGCAAGAAACTGAGGTTTTACTGCCCAATAAGCAACGCCTACATGTTGAGATGGGCGGCAATCCTGCACATCCAACCATTGTCTTGATTATGGGTTTGGGGGCGCAAATGTTGGTGTGGCCTGATACATTTTGTCGTTTACTCATTGATGCGGGCTATCAAGTGGTGCGTTTTGATAATCGTGATATCGGGCTATCGAGCAAAACCAAACGCAAAGGCGAACGTCTAAATACCCTAAAGCTGATGGGGCGCTTTAGTTTAGGGCTTGCCAATCAAGGCGCTCCCTATACGCTCTATGATATGGCAGAAGACGTCAGCTTGCTGATCGAAGCACTGCGTTTAAAAGAAGTTCACTTGATCGGTGCATCGATGGGTGGGATGATTGCGCAAATCGTGGCGGCTCAGTATCCTGAAAAAATTAAATCGCTCGGCTTACTCTTTACCAGTAATAATCAGCGCTTCCTACCACCGCCATTTCCAAAGCAATTGATGAGTCTGATCGGCAAACCAAAATCACATGATGAGGATGGCATCGTTGAACACTCGATTCGTCTATTTAATGTGATCGGCTCCCCTGGTTTTGTCGATCCGATTCTCTCAGCAGAACATGCTCGCAAGCTCTATCAACGTAGTTTTTATCCTGCAGGCGTATTACAGCAGTTCCTTGCAATATTGTGTACTGGGTCACTCTTAGAACTTGACAAACAAATTCAACAGCCTACGATAGTGGTGCACGGCAGTCGGGATCGATTGTTGCCACCTGCACATGGCAAAGCAGTGGCAAAGGCAATTAAAAATGCAAAATTTGAGCTCATCGATGGTATGGGACATGATTTGCCGTTATATTACATCCCAAAGTTGGTGCATATTTTTACTCAACAGATCAAATCACTGACCCCTTAGGACATTATGGCTGCTCTACCTTCTCTCCGTCAGCTTTCTTATTTAGTTGCATTGTCTGAAACACTCCATTTTACTGAAGCCGCACGACGTTCTTTTGTCACCCAATCCACCTTATCAGGTGGCATTATGGAGCTGGAACGTCTGCTTGGCGGGGTTTTGGTCGAACGTGATCGACAAAATGTCAGGCTCACGCCACTGGGCGAGCAAGTGGTGGCACGTGCTCGTGTGTTACTTGCAGATGCACAAGATTTAATGCGTTTAAGTCGTGAGATGAGCGAGCCATTAACGGGTGATCTTCATCTTGGCGTGATTCCGACCATTGCGCCATTTATCTTGACACAGCTACTCCAAGCAGTTCAGAAAGAATTGCCACGTATTCGTTTGCATCTCCATGAAGCCCAAAGTGAAAAAGTGCTAGAGCGCCTGGAACATGGTCAATTAGACATCGTGCTACTGGCTTTGCCTTTTGATACCCAAGGCTTGAAAGTCAAAGAAGTTAACACTGAAAAATTGTATGTAGTCTGCAACAAAAATGACAAAGACACCATCAAAGCCAAAAACCTTGATGATTTAGATTTATCCAAACTAATTTTGCTCGAAGAAGGACATTGCTTGCGTGATCACGTACTCAGTGCATGCCCAATCAAAGAGCAAAAGAATGATTCACGCCTTAAAGCCAGCTCATTGCCAACACTCCTCGAGATGGTCTTGGCAAATCTTGGCTTTACCATGTTGCCTGAGATTGCCATTCAAAATGCCAGCTTAGTCACCAATGATGAATTGATCATTCACCCGATTGACAATCCACCTGAGCGTACACTGGCGTTAATCACGCGTAAAAGCACACCACTACAAACTGAATTTGATATTCTGCACGGTATTTTAACCAGCATCACCTCACAAGTTTTGGCAGATAATCAAAAATACGTCGCAGCGCAATAAAATACGTGATTGCACCGATCTATTTTTAGGTCTGTTGATCTTTGTAAAGAAATTGATGTGGCAGAAATAGTACATATTAAAAAAAGCGTTGGGTTTATCCCAACGCTTTTTTGTGCAATTGAAAAACTAAAACCGTTTAGTTTTTCGCTTGATCTTTACGTTCAATTTTCGCAGTGCTACGCAAGTATTCAATATAGTCGTTTAATTCTTGCTGACCACGTGCATCAAAGCGATTCACGACCTGTGATTTTTGTTCATCAGAGAGGTTAAATGCTGGATTTTGACCGACAGCAGATACCGCCACGACAAATAAATAATCACCTGAATCTGTCGCTTTTGCTGACCAGAAGCCGTCTTTGGTTGGCGCTGGAATGCTATAAGCAACTTTTTCCAGTGCATCTGGTAAAAGCTGGCTAAAACGAGGTACAGGTCCTAAGTTTTCAAACTTCACCGTACTTGACGCCAGCGCTTGTGTCGCAGGTTTTGCTTTAAGATCTGCCAAAAGCTGTTTCACGCTCGCTTCTGCTTGCTTGACTTGCTCTGCACGTTTCAGCTTGGCTTGAATATCTGCTGTCGCCTCAGCAAGTGTCTGCGGACGCTGGGCACGATAATCCAACACTTTAAACCACATGGTCGAGCCATCTTTCATGCTAATGCCAGTTGAAACATTACGGTCACCTTCAGCAACTTGCTCGGAAAACAGTTTTTGCTTCACTTGCGCATCAGATAACACCACATCAGTAGTATTCGCCTGAACATTTCGTGCAGTCTGTACTTGCACTTTATATTGCTCAGCCAAAGCGTCCAGTGAGTCATTGTCCAGTGCTGTTTCATTGGCTTGACCAATCGCATCTTGATACATGTTTTCGACTTTCTTGGCTTTGGCATCCACCATCAATTGATCACGCACACTCGCTAGTGAAGGCACATTCACCCCACTTAGACTATCAAGACGAATGATGTGATAACCAAACTCTGTTTTTACAGGTGCAGAAGTCTGACCTTGTTGCAAAGCAAGCACAGCCTGGTCGAATACATCACCGAACATTCCTACCGCATAGCCATCAACATGACCCTTTACATCTTTCGATGACGAATCTTCAGAATATTTTTTCACCAAATCTTCAAACTTCGCCCCTGCTTTGAGTTCCGCTTGAACTTTTTGTGCAAGTGCAGCCGCTGCTTCATCGGTGCGATCATCTGTAGTGATTAAGATATGGCTAATTTCACGTTTGGCATCTTTAGCAAGCGTTGCGCTGTAGGCTTGATACGCCTGTTGTAAATCTTGCTCAGTGACTTGTGCTTGGCTTTCAAACTGCGCTTTGTTGAGTACTACATATTGCACATCGACATTGGCAGCACGATTATAAGCAGCAACATTTTTGTCATAATAGGCTTTGACTGCCGCATTTGAGGCAACAAAGTTTTGCGCAAAATTAGCCAAAGGAATTTCCGCCAGATGCGTGGTACGTTCTTGGCTAATTAATTTAATCAGATTATCCGCATCTTTCGCACTGTAAATCGACGTTGATAAAATGCCTTGCGTCATCAAATTCAGTGCTGTCTGCTGTCTAAAATTGGTGAGCAACTGATTAATGGTCGAATTTGAACCCGCCAAATAATTATCTAATAACTGCTGCGAAAACTTTCCATCTTGTTGAAATGCTTGTTGTTGACGAAGCAATGATCCCAGTTGTTCATCACTGAGTACCAAGCCTAACTTTTCCGCCTGCTGAATCAACAAAGCCCGCACAATCGCCGCTTCATAGACCTGATCTTCGATCACTTTGGTATTGAGTAGGGTTTCATCACCACCAACACCTTCGAGATATTGTTCTTTTTGTGATTTGATCCAATTGTCGAGTTCAGTTTTGGTGATCTCTTGATCATTGACCTGAACAGCAACATCTTTGCTACCGCCTGCAAAATAACCTTCAATACCGACTAATGCCAAAGGCGCAAGGAAGATCACCAAAAGTACCTTCCCTAACCAACCTCGAATTAATCTACGAAAAGTTTCCATAAATATTCCCAAAAAAACCTTAACACGAATACTAGCCAAAAACTGTCAAATGACAAGTAAAAACAGCGCAAAATCATGCAAAAATCATGTTGTATTGCATAAATGCATCCATCAAATAAAAAACGCGCCATCCCGGCGCGTTTAAGTTACTTCAATGTATATCAAACACATTAAGCAACAGAATCTTTCAAACCTTTCCCTGCTTTGAAGCTTGGTACTTTGCTTGCTGGAATTTTTAGCTCTGCGCCAGTTTTCGGGTTACGACCTGTACGTGCAGCACGCTCTTTCACAGTAAAAGAACCAAAGCCAACTAAAGTTACGGTATCACCTGCTTTCAAGGCAGCGCTGATAGACTCAATTGTTGCGTCAAGAGCTTTACCAGCGTCAACTTTAGTAAGCCCCCCTTTTTGAGCAATCGCATCAATTAATTCTGATTTATTCATGCAAAACATCCTCTAAATTTGATCGTTTGAATATTTAAGCCAAATTTTTAAACTAGCCGTAGAAGCCTTTATAGCAACGACATCCTGTATTGGCAAGCCAAAGTTAAAGCATTTCCCGAAAAAAGTCGCAAGTTTTTACAAATTTTCATGAATTGCTTACTTTTTACCCTGCTTTAACATCGCTATTTCAGATTGAAGTTGCTCATTACTATCAATTAAACGATCTACTTTTTCATTGAGATTTTTTAAAAGCTGTTCAATCAGCAAAATATCTTTGGGGGTCACGATACCGAAGCGATTTAAGGTTTGATGGGTATGTTGATCGATGATTTTTTCCACCTTTTCACGGGTATCGACCACACGCTCATAGGCTTTGCCTGTCACTTCACCGACTTTTTCCACCGTCTGGTCGGCAACCATCGTGGTTTTTGCTTCCAGTTCTTCGCCAACTTGCACTAAAGAATCGAATAATTTATTACCTTCTTCTTCTGCACGAGAGAATGCGCCCAAGCCTGCCAACCAAATTTGCTTGGTATATTTGCGTAGTTCCAATGGTGTTTTGCGTTTTGCTTTCGACTTTACCTGATCTTGAGATGTATCATCGCTTAGCGTCTGTACCACGGATTGATTGTCTTGATTTTGATTGTCTTGATTTTGATTGTCTTGATTTTGATTTTCTGGATTTTGATTTTCTGGATTTTGTGCTTTTACATCGCCATCTGTATTACTGCTCAGTTGTTGTGGCTTTTCTTCCATGATGAACTCCTATGGCTACACGCTGATTTTTAAAGCAATCAAAATATTTAACTATTTAGCATAGCAACATTTTGAAGGATATGTATAAAATCTGTCTAACAATCCCGTATAGATTGCAAGTTCTAGTTGACAGTTCTATTCAGTTGTTCTTAAATCAAAACTTCAATCACTTACCGTCATGTTTTCGGTAATTTTTCAGTAACTTCGGCGGAATGATTTTGCACTGGCAAAATAGCGGTACGCTAACAATGGATTGTTAACGTTTTTCAATAAGGGTTTTGATGTACATGAATGACGAAACGCAACAAAGCAATACTCAGCCTCATTTGTTGCACTCTCTGGTTCTGATTTTTTTAGAAACTGTCGTAACATTTATCTTAAAACATGATCGTGGCTCACGAATTCATGCCAAAAGTTTTGTCCAGCACAATGTCATTGTTGCCTTTAAAACCTATTTACCTGCATCAGATTTTTTTATTACTTTTGATAATAAAGGGATTCTGTTCGATCCTGAGTTGACTGATCCTACTTTGCAACCGGTACTCACCGTATCGGCGTCAAGCATTGATTTGGTTCGATTTTTAATGACTGGCAATGAACGCCATCTACGTCGTATTCGCCTAAATGGCGGAGAACAATGGCACGATCAATTTCGTCTATTCCTGCACAGCCTAACTTTGCCGATGTTGTTCGCCGACTGGAAAAATTGGTTTTCCAAACAGCAATCAGCACCACTTCCGCAGCGCAGTCTAGCGCCATTATTGGCAAAGCTCGAAGCGCAACAAGACACCATCACACAGCTCAAATTTGACAACAAAGCACAGCGCAACGATATCAAAGCACTTGAGCGTAAATTAAAAAACACCCATCGCTTGTATTTATCACTGATCATTGTCATTGCGGTCTGTATATTATTATTTATTCTGTTATAATTTGCCCTGCTCAAAATTGAGCCATGATGCGTCATACATTTTTATAAATCATTTCAATACATTCCTTTTATTTGCATTCTGAATATTCAACATCAAATTAAACAATGATAATAAACTTGACTAAATTAGTCGGAATTCAATATAATTCACCTATCGTATTTGCCAGTTAGTATAGATCGGATTATGCGCCTCACTACTCGCGGTCGCTATGCTGTGACTGCAATGCTCGATTTAGCACTTCAGCCACTCGACCAAACGATTACCCTTGCGGAAATCGCTGCTCGACAGACGATCTCTGTCGCCTATCTCGAACAGTTGTTTTCAAAATTAAAACGCCGTCACTTAGTTGCCAGTGTGCGTGGTGCCAATGGTGGCTATCATCTTGCACGCCCAGCCCAGAATATTACGGTGCTTGAGATTATCGAAGCGGTAAATGAGTCCGTCGATGCGACCCGTTGCGATCACAAAGGCAACTGTCAAAATGGCGCAATGTGCTTGACTCATGATTTATGGCACGAGCTGTCTAACCATATTTCAAGTTATTTAGAACGGATTTCACTTGCCGATCTGGTTGATCGAGACAATGTGCAAACGGTCGCTTTACGCCAATCATCAACTGATGATCTAGCCTCCCTAATCGCCAATCAAAAGTCTGTTACAGGAATGATTTAACATGAAGCTCCCAATTTATTTAGACTATGCTGCGACTACACCTGTGTTGCCAGAAGTCGCCGAACTGATGATGAGCACGCTGACCTTTGACGGTAATTTTGGTAATCCTGCGTCACGTTCACATGGCTATGGTTGGAAAGCTGAAGAAGCAGTGGAATATGCACGTGAACAAGTTGCAGACTTAATCAAAGCAGACCCACGTGAGATCGTGTGGACTTCTGGTGCGACCGAATCAGATAACTTAGCCTTGATCGGTGTTGCCAATTTTTATAAGAATAAAGGCAAACACATCATTACCTCTAAAATTGAACATAAAGCGATTTTGGATACCTGCCGTTTTCTAGAAACTGAAGGTTTTGAAATTACCTATATCGAACCAGAACCACGTACTGGTTTAATTACTCCTGATATGGTGGCAAAAGAACTTCGTCCTGATACCATTCTCGTGTCATTGATGATGGTCAATAATGAACTCGGCACTGTGACTGATGTGGCTGCAATCGGCGAATTGACTCGTGCCAACAAAACATTCTTGCACGTTGATGCCGCACAAGCTGCAGGCAAAGTCGAGATTGACTTGTCGACCATGAAAGTAGATTTGATGAGTTTCTCAGGTCACAAAGCCTATGGCCCGAAAGGAATTGGTGCACTCTATGTCCGCCGTAGCCCACGTGTCCGCTTAAAAGCATTGATCCACGGTGGTGGTCATGAGCGTGGTATGCGTTCTGGCACACTCGCTACGCATCAAATCGTTGGTATGGGTAAAGCCTTTGAAATCGCTGGCAAAACCATGCAAGCTGAACAAGCTCGTCTACGTGTACTGCGTGACAAGTTATGGAATGGCTTAAACGATATGGAAGAAGTCTATCTCAACGGACACCCTGAACATAACGTCGCAAACTATCTCAACGTGAGCTTTAACTTCGTTGAAGGTGAATCATTGATGATGGCGCTCAAAGATGTTGCGGTATCAAGTGGTTCGGCATGTACTTCGGCAACACTTGAGCCATCGTATGTGCTCCGTGCTTTAGGACTGTCTGATGAATTGGCGCACAGCTCAATCCGTTTTAGCTTTGGTAAATACACCACCGAAGCTGAGATTGATCATGTCATTGCCATCACCAAATCTGCAGTAGAAAAATTACGTGAACTCTCTCCACTTTGGGATATGTACAAAGATGGCGTAGATTTCTCAAAAGTCGAGTGGGCAGAACACTGATTTCACTTGAAAAAGTAAATCAACACCCATATTTATTTATCATGGTTGATTGAAAATTTAAACCATTTCATCAACCCCAGCTGACCCCGAGGTATGGAGAAGCATCATGGCATATAGCGAAAAAGTAATCGACCATTACGAAAATCCACGTAACGTCGGCGTATTAGACAAAGACGCAGCAAATGTTGGTACAGGCATGGTGGGTGCACCTGCATGTGGCGACGTCATGCGCTTGCAAATCCAAGTCAATGACAATGGCGTGATTGAAGAAGCCCGTTTTAAAACTTACGGCTGTGGTTCTGCGATTGCATCAAGCTCATTGGTCACTGAATGGCTCAAAGGTAAAACTTTGGACGAAGCACAAGCAATCAAAAACATTGATATCGCCACAGAGTTGGCTTTGCCACCTGTAAAAGTCCACTGCTCTGTTTTGGCAGAAGATGCGATCAAAGCAGCGGTTGAAGACTACCGTAGCAAAACTGCAAAATAATTTTTTGCAGTCGCCATTCTCAATTTACTACACGCAAACAGTTTAGGAGTAAACATGATTCATTTAACTGAAAGTGCTGCACAGCATGTTGCAAACTTTATTGCGGGTCGTGGTAAAGGTGAAGGCATCCGTTTGGGAATCAAAACTTCTGGTTGTTCTGGCTTGGCTTATGTACTTGAGTTTGTTGATGAAACCAACACACATGATCAAGTCTTTGAACAGCACGGTGTCAAAGTCTTTGTTGATCCTAAAAGTCTGGTCTATCTCGATGGTGTTGAGATGGACTATGTCAAAAATGGTTTAAACGAAGGCTTTGAGTTTCGTAACCCGAACCAAAAAGGCGAATGTGGTTGCGGTGAGTCTTTCACTGTTTAATCCCCTTTTGCCGATATCAAAAAGCCAATAATTCCCCTGTCTTATTGGCTTTTATTACATATCTCGTATCATCCTTTACTGACTAATCAATGAGCCGTTGCAATGAATCACTTTGAATTATTTGAACTTGAACCTGCGCTTGAGATCGACTTGACGCAACTCAAAGCCAAATTTCTCAAACTGCAACAGCAATATCATCCTGATAATAATCAAGATCAAATCGAACAAGCTATTGCCAAATCAAGCCAAGTCAATCAAGCCTATGATGCGTTGAAGCATGTGGATAGTCGTGCTGCATACCTGTTGCAACTGCAAAAGCAAGATGGTGGGATTGAGCAGTCGATTCATGATTTTGAATTTTTGCAATCGGCATTAGAACTTCGTGAACAGCTTGATGAGGCGACTTCAAGTGAACAACTGCAAGGTTTGCGCACTGAAGTTGAGCAATGGGTCAATGCCTTGATCAAAGAGTTTCAGATTGATTATGCCGAGCAAGATTGGTCAGAAGCACGAGATACTGTGCGAAAATTACGTTTCTTCCGTCATGTGTTGATGGACATTGATAAAGCAGAAGAAAAATTATTCGATGATGAGGATTTTGCTGGTTTTGATGACGACTTTTAAAGATCAGTTTGAATAACTGGTTTTAAAGATCAAGTTTGAATAAACAACATTCATCAATTGGCATTCTCATTTTTGACTGAATTTAAACTGCGGATAGATTATGGCTTTATTGCAAATTGCAGAACCTGGACAATCCAGTAATCCACACGAACATCGTATTGGGATCGGTATTGATCTCGGCACTACCAACTCATTGGTGGCGACTGTGCGCTCTGGTGTGCCAAAAATCCTCCAAGATCAACATGACCATACGCTTCTGCCATCCATTGTGCATTATGGCAAAGATGAAAATGGTCAAGCACAAGTGACTGTTGGGCATGATGCCAAAGCATCGATTGCCACCGATCCAGCCAATACCATCGTTTCAGTGAAGCGTTTTATGGGACGCTCAAAAGCCGATATCCGCTTCCAACATCCTTATGAATTGGTCGGTAGCGATCAAGATATGCCAACATTTGTTACGGCACATGGCAATCAATCCCCTGTGGAAATCTCTGCGCAAATCTTAACGGCACTCAAAAACCGTGCTGATCTACATCTTGAGCACGAAATCAATGGTGCAGTGATCACTGTGCCTGCCTACTTTGATGAAGCACAGCGCCAAGCCACCCGTGATGCAGCCAAACTCGCAGGATTAAATGTCTTACGCCTATTGAATGAACCAACCGCAGCGGCGATCGCTTACGGACTCGATCAAAATAGCCAAATCGTCGAAGATCAAAATTTTGCGATTTACGATCTTGGCGGTGGTACTTTTGATATGTCGATTTTACGCTTTAGCAAAGGCGTGTTTGAAGTCCTAGCGACTGGCGGTCACACGGCGATGGGTGGTGACGATATTGACCGCTTATTGGTAAAATTTTTAAAAACTAAATTTGAAATTGCGGAATTGAGCAATCAACAACATGCACAGCTTGTCCAAATTACTAAATCTGCTAAAGAAACACTGACAACTGAAATGCAAGTTGATATTCAATTTGATATTGAAGCCCAGACTTTCCAAACCACACTCACCCAAGCAGAACTTGCAACCGTGATTCAGCCTGTGGCAGATCGTACATTACAAGTTTGCCAACGTGTACTACGTGATGCCAAGCTGAAAGTTGCCGATGTAAATGCCATTATTTTAGTCGGTGGTTCGACACGTTCGATGGCGATTCAAGACGCTGTTGCTAAGTTTTTCGAGCAAACGCCACTGTGTAGTATCAATCCTGATGAAGTGGTGGCACTTGGTGCTGCGATCACTGCGAATCAATTGGTTGGCAACAGCAAAGACGGTACGCTATTACTCGATGTCACGCCATTGTCTTTGGGCTTAGAGACCATGGGCGGATTGGTTGAGCGTGTGATTCCACGTAACTCACCAATTCCTGTGGCACGTAAGCAAGAATTTACCACCTATCAAGATGGTCAAACTGCCATGCTGATCCATGTTGTGCAAGGCGAGCGTGATATGGTGGAACATTGCCGATCATTAGGTAAATTTGAACTGCGTGGTATTCCTGCAATGACCGCAGGTGCTGCACGCATTGAAGTGACCTTCCAAGTCGATGCGGATGGTTTACTCAACGTGTCTGCACTCGAAACCACATCGAATGTCAAAGCCAATATCACCATCAAACCGTCTTATGGTTTGTCGTCGTCAGATACTGAACGTCTACTTTTAGAAGGCTTTCAACATGCCGAACAAGATAAACAATTGCGCCATCTGAATGAATTAAAAGTCGAAGCGCAACGAGAGTTAGAGGCTTTAAAACAGGCACTCATTCAAGATCAAAGTTTGCTTGAGCCATCGCAACAGCAATCTTTACATGAAGCTGTCGCAATACTGGAAAAGACATTGCAAACTGATGATGCGTCAGCTATCGAACAAGCAGTAGAATCCCTCAAAGTGCATAGTGATGCATTTGCTGCGATGCGTATGAATCAGCATATTGACCATGCACTCAAAGGCACTCGCCTTGATGATTGGTCAAATTCAACCAATACTTCTTCATCAAACCAGTCCAAGGAATAAATTATGCCACGTATCAAAGTACGCCCACATGCGCAATTCTGCCCTGAAGGGACTGAGTTTGAAGTCGAGAAAAATGCCAATCTGTGTGAAAGTCTGCTGAAAAATGGCGTAAAAATTGAGCACGCATGTGATATGTCTAAAGCATGTACCACCTGTCACGTCGTTGTGCGTCAAGGTTTTTATGAGCTTGATGAAATGGACGATGTCGAAGCAGATTTGCTTGATCGTGCTTGGGGATTGGAGGCGGAATCACGCCTGTCATGTCAGGTGAAAATCGAAGATGAAGATTTGGAAATTGAAATTCCTAAATACACCATCAATCACGCTTCAGAAAACCACTAATCGATCATTCTCAGATGAGAAAAAACGCTCAATGTATTTGGGCGTTTACTATTGGAATGACTTTTTTGAATGATTATTTTGCAATGCTTTTGAAACTGTTTCTTTAAGGATAATCACTTTGACGATGCTTGATCAGATTGAGTAATCTGCACCATGTGTTCTTTGGAAAGCATCACCGCACCTTCTTGATCGGTACGTTGTTGTTGTAATTTAATCCGCTCAATCGCCTCTTGCATGACTTGGATTAACTCTGGATAATCATAGATTGGCGTCTTGTCCAAATTCAATAACAGATTAAAACCTTTCGATTCAAAATCAAACCATGTGCGATATTTTTCGATCGACTCATGATAGCGCTCAACCACTTGCCAAGATTTTACGGGCTCACTGATGCCTTTTAAAATCAAAGGTTCGTGCTTGATACAAAGAAATTCATCTTTAACCAGATTAAAGGTTTCCTCGGAAATCAAAATCTGATCAACCTGCGCCGCTGTTTGTAAACGTGAAGCAATATTGGCATCCCGCCCAACGATAGTATAGGACATGCGATGTGCCGTACCGTAGTTACCGACGTGGCAATACCCCGTAGCGATCCCCATCCGCACATTGAGCGAGGTATAGCCCATTTTAATCCAGCGCTCTCGCAAAATACGCATCTGCTGACGCATGGTGACCGCCATATCCAAACACGCCAAAGCATCTTCTTTTTCACCACGGCTATTCGGATCGCCATAAAAAATCAACATGCCATCGCCCATAAACTTGTCGATGGTGCCACCATAATGTTTGGCTATTTCGGTCATATGACGCAGATAATCATTCAGCAAAAATGCCAAATCATCAGGTATTAGATTTTCTGATAGATCGGTAAAGCCTTGAATATCTGAGAAAAAAATCGTTAATTTACGGTGTTTATATTCGATCCGTGCCTCAAATTCACCACGCATGATCGATTGCCACAACTGTACAGGCGCATAGCGAGCCAATTGATTATTCAGTTTCAGATAACGGTTGAGCTCATCGAGTTGATGGCTATTTTCTTGTTGCAATTGTTCATATTGATATTGCTGATAATAAATAAACAGCGAAATATAAATCATAAAAAAGAGCAGTGACAGAATATTCAACTCACGACTCGAAGATTGTAAATACGGTTCGAAGCCAAAAAATAAAACCGACGAAAAATAAAAGGTCGCCACCGCAATGATGGTTGAACTTAATACGATAAATTTGGGAACTTTGGTATAGGTCGCAAAAAACAGTAAGGCACAAATCAGCACAAAACTTGGAATAATTAAAGCGTGAATGGCCGCAACAAATAATGAACAGAGGAAAATATCAACTAAAAATATGGCACTTTGCCGTGCTTCTTTACCGTAGTGGTATTCAACTTTTTGATAAATTTTTTCTTCAAAAGCCAGCGCAAGAAAGATAAATGGAATCAGATAGAGACTTTCAAGCCCCACGACAATTTCAGTAATAAAACTGACGCAAAGCAATAAGCATAAAATGGTAAAACCAAGATAACGTAAAATCTGAACCAATTGGTATGGTGCTTTATGCTCAAATAGTTTTTTGACCATACCCTACCTCAAATGCACTGCGATCTATATTGGCTACGCTTAATCCATACGCCAGTCAAATGGCATTTCACCCTGCCCACGCAATGCAAGCATCAAAGTCTGGCGCATATGTGCCAGTACTTCAGATGAATAAGGCACGGCTGGTGTTCCCCAAACAGGTTTTGGCCAAGCACTGTCATTCTGATAACGCACCACATGATGAAAATGCAGTTGTGACACCATGTTACCAAGTGCAGCAACATTCATTTTATCCGCACGAAAAACCCGTGAAAGTTGACTAGACAACCAGCTTGATTCACGTAGAAATTGAGCTTGATCAGCTTCACTGAGTTCGTAGAGCTCAGTCACGCCCGGCACACGTGGAATCAAAATCAACCACGGAAACTGCATATCATTCATTAAACGACAGGTACAAAGCGGAAAATCACCAACAAAAAAAGTATCTTGGGCAAGTTGTGGATGCAAAGTAAACATATCAATCAATGTTGCAGTTAAGGATGCAGCAATACTAACATAGCTGACTTAGATAAACTGCACTTTCCCAAAAAGATTTCAGCAATTCGACTGATTTCATACGGATTTCGTTGATGTTTTATACGAACCATGGCTTGCAAGTGCGGTCATTTCAATATCAATGCAATGAGGCTAAAAGCTGATCCAACAATGCTTCGACAAAAGACAAACGCTTGTCTGATTCTTCAAGCTGAACCGTGACTTTTAAGCGCTGTCCACCTTCCATCCGATAATAGGTCGGTTGCTTTTGCATCATTTGAATGATGGTAATGGCTTGCAATGGTGTATCAGGCAAGAAATCAATGAGACCGCCTCCTTTCGCCACATCAATTTTGGCGATGCCTAACTCTTCAGCTTTCAAGCGAATTTGATGCACCGCAAAAAGATATTTTACAGGCTGTGGAAGCAAGCCAAAACGATCAATCAACTCGATACGAATATTATTGAGTTTATCGGCATTCACTGCATTACTGATGCGTTTGTAAAACAACAAACGCTGATGTACATCACCAAGATAATCATCAGGAATCAGCGCAGGCAGATGTAAATTAATATCTGCGGTGAGATTCAACGGTTGATCGAAGTTTGGTGATTTACCTTTTTGAATGGCTTTGGTGGCTTTTTCCAGCATTTCCATGTACAAGCTGTAGCCAATCGCTTGCATACTGCCGCTTTGTTGCTCGCCGAGTAATTCGCCTGCACCACGAATTTCTAAATCTTCTGTAGCAAGGACAAAACCTGCGCCCAAAGTATTGGCACGTTGAATCGCATCCAGACGTTTTTCCGCATCGCCTTTGAGATGTTTAACTGACGGCACAAGTAAATACGCATAAGCCTGATGATGCGAACGCCCCACTCGACCACGTAATTGATGTAACTGCGCCAAGCCGAGTTTATCCGCGCGCTCAATGATAATGGTATTGGCATTCGGCACGTCAATCCCAGTTTCGATAATGGTCGAACACACCAAAACATTGTATTGCTTATGATAAAACTGTTGCATGACGTGTTCGAGTTCTTTCTCTCGCATCTGACCATGCGCTACCGCCACACGAGCTTCAGGCAAAAGTACCCGTAAATTTTCCGCAGTACGTTCAATGGTTTCCACTTCATTATGCAGAAAATACACTTGACCACCACGCAGTAATTCACGAAGCACCGCTTCTTTGATCACCGCATCGGTTTCATCCATGACAAAGGTTTTCACCGCCAAACGCCGTGCAGGTGGCGTCGCAATAATGGATAAGTCACGCATTCCAGAAAATGCCATATTTAACGTTCGTGGAATCGGTGTTGCCGTCAAGGTCAGCATATCGACATCGGCACGCATGGCTTTGATGCGTTCCTTATCACGTACACCGAAACGATGTTCTTCATCGACAATCATTAAACCCAAATTTTTGAATTGTACAGATTCTTGCAAAATCTTATGTGTGCCAATCACGATATCGACTTTGCCATCAAGAATATCGACAATGATTTTTTGATGTGATTTATTGCTGCCAAATCGAGATAACACTTCGATACGAATCGCCGTATCGGCAAAACGATCTTTAAATGATTCATAATGTTGCTGTGCAAGCAATGTGGTTGGCACAAGTACCGCCACTTGTTTTTCATTTTGTGCAGCGACAAAAGCGGCTCGCATCGCTACTTCCGTTTTCCCAAAACCAACATCACCACAAACTAACCGATCCATCGGACGAGCTTGTTGCATATCATGTAATGTCGATGTAATGGCATTGTGTTGATCTATGGTTTCTTCGTACATAAAGCCACTGACGAATTGATGATACAAACTTTCATCAAACTCAAAAGCAAAACCTGGCTTGGATTGTCGTCTCGCATGAATATGCAAAAGCTCTGCCGCCACATCATGAATTTGTTCAAGGGCTTTGCGCTTCGCTTTTGACCACTGGTCTGTACCGAGTTTGTGCAATGGCGCAAGATCAGGATCACCACCACTAAAGCGACTAATTAGATGCAAATTAGTCACAGGCACATAGACTTTGGCATCATCCGCATAATTCAACTGTAAAAATTCATGAGTTTGATCGTCAATATCTAAAGTCACCAAACCCGCATAACGCCCTACGCCATAATCGATATGTACCACAGGTGCGCCAATTGAAAGCTCGGTTAAACTACGAACTAAAAATTCTTCCGACACTTCTTTTTGATGCTTACGACGACGCTGAATCACCCGTTGTTCATAAAGCTGACTTTCGGTAATAATCGCCAATTGATCAGGCAATAATAAACCACGCTCTAAAGGCGCATCGGTAATGGCAAGTTGACATTTTTCATTTAAAAATTGTTGGATTGAATCAACCACTTTGAGCTGATTTAGCTTTAACGATTCTTTTAAACCTTCACGACGACCTGCACTTTCAGCCACGATCAGCACAGGATAGTTTTGTGCAGCAATAAATTGTTTGACCTGACTAAACGGATCGTCGAATTTATGATCAACGCTCAACTTCGGCGGTATTAAACCATCCAAATTCAGCGTCCCTACTCGATCAGTCGCCTCATCAAAGCTCACAATGATTCGTGGATGTTGATTGAGGCGTTGTGCGATTAGCTGTGCATTTACAAAGAGCTGTTCAGGTGGCAAGATCGGTTGATCTATATTTGATTTACGATCGTCATAGCGTCGCTCGACTTCTTGCCAAAACTGCCCAATATCCTGCTCAAGATGGGTTTCATTGACAATCAAACTGTCTAAAGGCAGATAATCTAAAAATGTACTTTGCTGTAATTGTTCTGCGCTAAAAAACAGTGGGAAATAATATTCCAAACCTGGGCTGGCAAGACCATCCATGACATCTTGATAGATCGCATTACGCTTTGGATTAGATTCAGGGAATAGCTCTGCATAACGATCGCGAAATAGACTACGCCCTTCTTTCAGTGGAAATTCTTTGGCTGGCAAGATTCGAAATTGTTCAATTTTTTCAATGGTGCGCTGTGTTTCTGGATCAAAAAACCGTAGGCTTTCCACCTCATCATCAAACAAATCAATCCGTACAGGCGCATCCTGACCCGATGCAAAAATATCCATGAGGCTGCCACGCACCGCAAACTCACCATGCTCATACACGGTATCCACCGCATGATAACCCGCTGCAATCAGTTGCTCACGTTTACGCTCGACATCGAAAGATTCACCTTGTCGAATATCAAAATGTTGCCCATACAGCCAGCTCGGCGGTGCAACACGCTGTGCCAAAGTCGTTGCAGAAATTAAGACAATCCCCGATTTGGGTATATTAGTGAGCAGCGTTAAGCGTTCAGAAATAATATCTTGATGCGGTGACAATCGATCATAAGGCAAAGTTTCCCAATCAGGAAACACATGGACGTTTTGCCCATAAAATTCGATTTCACTTTCAAGCTGAGCAAGATGTTGATGATTGCGGGCAATGATGACGATCAGTTTGTCATGTTGCTGTGCAATCTCACTAAGTAGTAAACTGCCAATCGAGCCTTGTATCTGCCCAATCCAACGCTTTTCTCCTTGTTTTAATTGAGATAATTTGAGCTGTTGGATCGCAGATTGTAGCAACATAATTTTGAATAAAGTAATAATGAAAACCGCATTATGCTAGCATTTTTCAGTACGAAGAAAAAGGCGATTGATCGCATGCACCAACCACCTACAACAATTGATACAGTGAAATTTTAGGATTAAATGCTTACAAAAATATCATTCAATACTTGTTTCGGATTTTCTGCCTGAGTAATTGGACGCCCAATCACTAAATGTGTTACACCATCTTGCATTGCTTGCACTGGTGTCACAATCCGTTTTTGATCATCTGCACTACTCCCGACTGGACGAATCCCAGGGGTCACTAATTCAAAATCTGCACCAATTTCGGCACGTAGCATTTTTGCTTCTTGCGCTGAACACACCACACCATCTAAACCGCATTCATGAGTGAGTTTTGCTAGGCGCAATACTTGCGCTTGCGGATCAATATCCAAACCAATATCACGCAAATCCTCACGCCCCATGGAGGTCAGTACCGTCACAGCAATCAGCTTGGTTTGGTGCTGATGCTGTGCTAGACGCTCAGCACAGGTTTGCATCATCTTGCGTCCGCCACTGGCATGTACATTCACCATCCACACACCCAGATCGGCAGCCGCCAAAACCGCTTGTGCAGCTGTATTTGGAATATCATGAAATTTTAAATCTAAAAAAACCTCAAAGCCACGCTGATGCAAGGCTTTCACCACATCTGGACCTGCATGCGTAAATAATTCTTTTCCAACTTTGACACGACACTGCGCTGGATCAAGCTGATCCACCATCGCCAATGCTTGATCATGACTTTTTGCATCTAAGGCAACAATAATACTCAAAACGACAACCTCTAAAAATTCGCCACATCATGGCGAAAATCAATACACGAAAAAAAAGCCCATTATAAAGGGCTTTTGTCGTTTGGATGTACATCCAAGACAGTTTTTTCATGTCTTGCGGCAGCGGCGGCGTCAGCTGCAGCATTTTGTGCTGATTGGATCTGCTGTTTACGCAAATAATCAATGTCTTTACGCAAGCGCTTGATTTCCCAACTTTTTTGTATCACTTTAATGGATAACAACAATAAGCCTAAAATGATACCCAGCACTAAAGTCAGTAATAATAATAAACCGAGACGCATTGCAGGAACTTGTACAAATAACAAATTCACCGCAAGCTCAGCTGGGTTTTGTAAAACCAAACCCAGTGCATAAGCAAAAATTGCCACTGTCAGCGCAATCAAAAAAATACGCATTTCATTTTCCTTTATTGTTTACATACTTTGGTATTTTAACTCAAATCGATAGATCAAATGAATTCGTGCAAGTAATTATGGTGCAACTTGTTCATTGACCGCATCACGTAACGCCTTACCAGGTTTAAAGTGCGGTACAGCTTTGGCTGCGACTTGAACTTTTTCACCTGTTTTTGGATTACGTCCAACACGTGGTTGACGATGATGTAATGCAAAACTACCAAAACCACGAATTTCGATACGTTGATTATTTGAAAGTGCATCAATCATGTGATCAATCATGATCTTAATGGCATCTTCTACTAAGGGCTCTGCCAAATGTGGATTTTTTTCTGAGATTTTTACAATAAGATCGGACTTATTTAATGCTTCCGTTGTCATGAGATCTCATCTCCATGTGTAATGTTCTAATTTTAAATAATAACCTGTTTAAATACAAAAAGGTAGCACTAGATCTGTATCTAATGCCACCTTTTACAGTAAAACTATAAACTTTTAGTAAAAAACAAACAAACTAAAAGTCAACATGACTTACTTGTTTTGAGCTGCTTTGATCAAGTCGCCCAAAGTTTTAGGACCATTGGCATCGCCACCAGCTTGTGCAGCCGCTTGACGTGCATTGTTCAATGCTTCTTTCTCTTCAGCTTCGTCTTTTGCTTTGATCGACAAGTTAATCGCACGAGATTTACGATCGACATTGATGATCTTCGCTTCAACTTCTTGACCAACTTCTAAGAATTTAGTTGCATCTTCAACGCGATCACGGTTGATTTCAGATGCTTTCAACTGTGCTTCAACTTCGTCAGCCAACTTCACAGTTGCGCCTTTGGCATCAACAGCAGTCACAGTACCTTTAACCAAAGCACCACGTTCGTTAGCAGCAAGGAAATCATTGAATGGATCGCTGTTCAATTGCTTGATACCTAGGCTGATGCGGTTGCCTTCAGCGTCTACAGACAAGATCACAGCTTCTACAGTGTCACCTTTCTTATAACGACGGATTGCATCTTCACCAGACTCATTCCAAGAAATATCTGACAAGTGAACTAGACCGTCGATACCGCCATCAAGACCGATGAAGATACCAAAGTCAGTGATTGACTTGATTGAACCAGATACTTTGTTGCCTTTCTCATTGTTTTTCGCAAACTCTTCCCATGGATTCGCACGAGTTTGTTTGATACCAAGCGAAATACGACGACGCTCTTCGTCAACTTCAAGTACCATCACATCAACTTCATCACCGATCTGAACAACTTTAGATGGGTGGATGTTTTTGTTGGTGTGATCCATTTCTGAAACGTGAACAAGACCTTCTACACCTTCAGCAATTTCTGCGAAGCAACCGTAGTCAGTTAAGTTGGTTACACGTGCTTTCACGATAGAGCCTTTTGGATAACGGCTCATGATTTCCATCCAAGGATCTTGACCCAATTGTTTCAAGCCCAAAGATACACGGTTACGTTCTTTGTCAAATTTAAGGACTTTCACAGTCACTTCTTGACCAACTTCTACCACTTCAGATGGATGCTTGATACGTTTCCAAGCCATATCTGTGATGTGTAGAAGACCGTCGATACCGCCAAGGTCAACGAATGCACCGTATTCTGTAAGGTTCTTGAT
Source organism: Acinetobacter marinus (assembly GCF_900096915.1). Taxonomy (GTDB): domain Bacteria; phylum Pseudomonadota; class Gammaproteobacteria; order Pseudomonadales; family Moraxellaceae; genus Acinetobacter; species Acinetobacter marinus. Next base: position 29,594 of record NZ_FMYK01000001.1, on the reverse strand, counting down.
TGTACCTGTAACAGTTTGACCTTCCTCAAGTTGAGAAAGTAGCGCTTCACGATCAGCTGAAGATTCAGCTTCCATCACTGCACGACGAGATACAACTACGTTATTACGTTTTGCATCTAATTTGATGACTTTGAACTCAAGCTCTTTGCCTTCAAGGTGTGTAGTATCACGGATTGGACGAGTGTCTACCAATGAACCTGGCAAGAATGCACGAACTGGACCGATGTCAACAGTGAAACCACCTTTGACTTTACCAGAGATGAGACCAGTAACGATTTCACCATCTTCAAAGATTTTTTCAAGTTTCGTCCAAGTTTCAGCACGTTTTGCTTTTTCACGTGATAAAACAGTTTGACCCATACCATTGTCAAGTGCTTCAACAACAACATCTACGTTGTCGCCAACAGCAACTTCAAGCTCACGTTGTTCATTTAAGAATTCTGCACGAGCCACAACGCCTTCTGATTTAAGACCTGTGTCAACGGTTACCCAGTCGTCGTCAATACTAACAACAACACCTTGGATGACTGCACCCTTTTCGACGTTAAGATTTAATTCACTTTCTTCAAAGAGGGCTGCAAAAGATTCGGTCATGATATACCTAGTAATAAATAACGCCTTGGATCAGTTCAAGAGCGGTTTCGTTGAGTTTCAAATTTGACCTAGCACTGACCGTCAAATCCAAAACTTGATTTAAATATGTATTAGCAAACACTGAACTCGTGCTTATTGAGCGAGTTGCTGATCGATATATTGACGCATTTCCTCGAACACTTGTTCGATAGATAATGCTGAACTATCAATCACTTTGGCATCGTCGGCAGGCTTAAGTGGCGCAACCGTTCGTTCCCTATCACGCTTATCACGTGCTTCGATGTTGGCTAAAATGGCGTCTATTTTAGCATCAGCACCCATACCTTGCAACTGTTTTACACGGCGCTCTGCACGCGATTGTGCTGAAGCTGTGAGATAGATTTTGGCAATTGCATGCGGAAAAACCGTAGTCGCCATGTCACGACCATCAGCAATTAAACCTGGGGCTTGTGCAAAATCTTTTTGACGTTGTAATAATGCATCACGTAGCGCAGGAATCGCTGCCACTTGTGAGGCAAATGCGCCGACTTCTTCAGTACGAATTTGCGCAGTCACATCTTGCCCGTCAAGTAATACTCGGATGCCATCAAGGCTAGGTAAAAACTCAATCGCCAAGTTTTTTGCTACGTCTACACACTGATCGAGCGCCGTATCCAACTGATCAAGCAACTGACGCTGATACAAACTCAATCCAAGTAAACGATAAATCGCCCCTGAATCCAGCAAGTGATAGCCATAATGCTCAGCCAGCATAGTGGCTAAAGTGCCTTTGCCTGAACCACTTGGACCATCAATGGTAATAATGTGTATAGACATGCAACATCCAAAAATAAGGAGAAATCCAAAAAATAAGGCAAATCAATTTATCGCATTGATTTTGCCAACCCAGCCATACCACGTCCGACAGCAAGTTTTAATTGCGATAAGACAATACGACTCGAAAAAGGGATTCTACCATCAAACTCGATGCTGTAAACCAATTGCGTTGTATTCTCATTGATTGCAGTAAACGTTAAACGTCCCAAATGATGGCGTACCAGTGGATTATTAATGATTTTATATTCGATCAACTCATTTGGTATCAGTTTGGTAATTTGCTCTTGCAGCGGTTTGATTGCAGCAAAACCCATTTTGCGTACCGAACCGACGCCGTCTGGTCGCTGTGGATCTGCCGAGTCTTTAATACGCACCACTTGAATCGGTTTAAAAATACGATTATACGAGGCATGTTTTGATAAAATGTCAAACACCTCAGCTACTGGACGATTGAAAGTTTGTTCAATCACAATCATTTTTGACGATTTCTTTGTCATAACATTATTCCTTTACATCGGTTTAGACAATAATCCATTCATTTTACGGTTTTATTTTGTTGTTTGCTTGGCTGTTCTGACGGCGAGCCTTAAAAAATTGTCGAAGTAGCTCAGCGGATTGCTCCGCCAAACAGCCCCCTTCGAAGGCAAAAAAATGATTATAAAAGCCATCATTCATCAATTGTCTGGCACTCACCAAAGAACCAGCTCTAGGCTCAGTTGCAGCAAAAACCACACGACTGATCCGTGCATGCACCAACGCACCAACACATTGTGTACACGGCTCTAAGGTTACATACAAGGTTGAGCCTTCTGGCAATCGATAGTTTTGAAGATTTTGGCAAGCATGACGAATCGCTTGAATCTCTGCATGTGCAGTTGGATCATTACTGGAAATTGGACAGTTAAATCCCTGACCGATGACTTGCCCTTGGTGCACAATCACTGCTCCAACAGGCACTTCCCCTTGCGCTTCGGCGAGTTTGGCTTGTGCTAAGGCAAGATGCATCCACTGTTCATCAATGTTTTGATGTGTATCGACATCCCGTTTTTCATGAAATTCAGCGTCTTGCATAGCAAAAAAACAACTCAGCGACTAATCGATCAAAATACCATATTGACGCAGTAATGCGTTCCAGCTGTCAATATGTTCGCTCTTTGGTACAGAATGTGGAAATAACTCTCGTAGTGTTTGATAATCCTGCGCCTGCCAAGCTGGCTGAAGATCTTTATCCACCAAACGTGCACGCACTCCTTCAATGAAGTCCGCATGCTGGATTTTCCATGCAGAGATTTCTTCTTCTAAGGTAAAAACATCATTCCAAGAACGATGCTGTTTCGCCCATTGCCATAACAGCCACGTAATTGCTGCTGTGGTTGGTGAGCCATTGCTTAGGTTTTCACTGGCTTGACGAAGCCAATCACTGCGAGCCGTAGCCAGCCCTTTGATGGCTTGTACATCTTGCATAAAATCTGAACCACGACACACGCTATGAATCACATCCAGTGAATCCTGCAAAGGTCCTGCCGCCAGCGGACGATGCAAACTATTCAAGGTATCATCAATGGCACGATAATCGCCCGCAGGATAGTCCTGCCAACGAATGTGGGTCAAGCGTCCAAGGACATTCTCACGCCCTTGTTCGCACATGTGGGTCGCCCAGCCGATACTATAGGCACCCGCTGCCGTCATGATTGAGCCAGTCATGCCGATGAATAAACCAATTGCCCCTCGATCCGCAAGAAAACGTGTCGCCCCGACATCAGGATACAGTCCAATATTGATCTCAGGCATAGCAAGCCGTGAATGTGGTGTCACTAGACGAAACGGTGCTGCCATAAATAAACCAAGCCCACCACCCATCACATAACCTTCACCCCAGACCACAACAGGCTTAACATAATGATGCAGCAGTCGATCTAATGCATATTCATGGTGAAAGAATGCCTTGGCTTGCTCGACTTCTTCATTAATCACCAATTGGCGCAACTTACGCACATCACCGCCTGCACAGAATGCTTTCGGCGTAGTAGAATCAAACCACACCGCTTTGACTGCATCATTGCTATGTAAATATTCAAAAATCGAATGCAAAGCAATAACGATCTGCTCATCTAATGCGTGCAACGACTTTGGGCGATTTAAACGCACCGCCCACCAGCCATTTTTCAGTTCTTCTACTAAAATATCAGGGTGATTGATATAGTCAGTCATGATGTCAATATTCCGTTATGCGTCGAGTTGCCAGTCGATTGGCGCAATGCCTTGAGATTGAAGATAATGATTCGTTTTTGAAAATACTTTACAGCCAAAAAATCCGCCTCGATTGGCAGATAATGGCGAGGGGTGTGCCGCTTTTAACACCAAATGTTTACTGTCATCGATGCGTTGTCCTTTGCGCTGGGCATAAGCGCCCCACAAGATAAACACCACCGATTGACGCTGTTCATTGATCACATCAATCACCGCATCGGTAAATTGCTCCCAGCCTTGCTTTTGATGTGATGTTGGTTTGCCTTGTTCCACGGTCAACACACTATTTAAAAGCAATACACCTTGCGCAGCCCACTGGCTCAGATCGCCATGCGCTGGTGGTTGAATCCCCAAATCTGTACGCAACTCATGATAAATATTACGCAGTGAAGGCGGTAAAGCGATGCCTTTATTCACAGAAAAACTCAGACCATTCGCCTGCCCAGCACCGTGATAGGGATCTTGACCCAAAATCACCGCTTTGACTTGATCGAGTGGCGTGTCATTTAACGCACGAAAAATCTGTGCATTCGGTGGATAAACGATTTGTTGGTCTTGCTGTGCTTCTGCCAAAAAATCACGTAAATTTTGCATGGTGTCACTGAGCAAGAATTCCGACAGTGGCGCTTTCCAACGATCATCGATTTTGACCCGTGACAAACGGGCATCATCTTGCGCCACATTTGCTGACTGTGTTGCGATATCTTGGCTTGAGAATTGAAGGTCGGTTGCCCCGCTATCCTGCATTGATTGCTTTCCCTAATTTTTAAAAACACCATTTGAGTGACGTATTCAATGTCAATTTTTCAATGCACAATGGTCATTGCTACCTGCGCATAAAAACCACTCAAAACGATGTTAATTTAAGCAAATTTTTTAATCAGTGCAAATTGCTATGCTGATTTTTACGCAATCTACGACTAAAGAAAAAGAAACGATAACGGTTATATTAAACCTTGACTTGCAAATCAACCAGAGGATTGTCGAACAACTCGCCATTTTTTAAGCGATCGTACATATCAGGCATTGCCCACTCATTTTTCACTTGTTCAGAAAACACGATTTCGGCAAGGGACAATTCGCCCATTTGTACATTTTCAATATCTTCACGGAAACACTGCGCATAACCTGTATCTGTTTCATGCACGATCACAGAATGCAGTGTGACATCGCCTTCGCCATTTTGCATATTGGTATGTTTGAGCACCGCATCAACGAGGAAGAAAAACACTCGGGAAAACTGCTCTGCCGATGGCGAAACAGGTAAGGCAATCCAACGTGCACTAAAGTTTTTACAGGCGGTCACATAATCTGCGTCATCTTTATCCCAAAAAGTAATCGCATGGTCAAAGCTATCAATTAAGTCTTTAATAATGCCTTTCATCAAACCAAAGTCATAGACCATCTGCCCATGATCAAGGCGATTCGCTTGCAACAATACCTCGACCTTATAACTGTGTCCATGAATCGAGCGTTTGCAACGATCTGAACTACAGTTACGGACGATATGCGCATTTTCAAACTTAAATAACTTGCGAATCAGCATAATAAATCAATTCAACTTGGCAAATAACGAGATTATTCCTTTAAGTATAAAGCATTCAATGCCGATGTAAACGCAGATTTAGCGATTGTGCTGATCGTATTCGGCACTTAGACAACGTTCTGATTACACCTTATGCTACTGTACTGTAGTAGACAGTTGAATCTCGCCACTTGGTTGTTTTTGCATATCTAGGCTGACAATGGTGACGCCTTGCTGGGCAAGTTGCGTCAGGAAATTTGCAAGCACGGCATAGTTCTGATGTGACACGATCAGTTTCAATTGATTATTACTTTCTTGGCTTTGTACTCTTAAACCCAGTTGTTGCGATACACGTTGTACTTTGTCACGTGCAGTCGTCATTTCAGCCGATTGATTCGACATTTTCACTGCATTGCTTTGCATCCAGTGAATGGTTTCTTTCATTTCCACAAGGCGTTGTTGCTGTTTTTCTGCCGAACTATGGCTAAACCACAGCATGAGCCCGATCGCCGTCACAGTTAAAAAAATCGTCAAAATAATAATGGCAAAACGATCACGAGGTGGAAGTTGATCAAGTTTCGCTTGAATCGTTTCTGTGATTTGATCAAAGCGATTACTGAGTGCATTGAGGTTCATTTTCATCATTCTTTTCCCTTTTTATTGCACTTTGACCATGCCAATCACTTGGCTACCTTGATTACGAATCGCACCTAGCTCCACAGCAAAACCTTGTTGCTTAAATTGATCCGTGAGTCGAGTCAACGCATCACTATTTTGTGCAAGCAGATTCATCGTCAAACCATTATTACGATATTGCACTTGTTCTGCACGAATATTGGATTGTTGCAAAATCGGTCCGACTCGACTGATGAGTTGCAATGCTTGCGTGTCCGCATTGGCGTTCAATTTCATTTTTGCAGAGAACTGTGAGCGCAGATTCTTTTCATTGACTCGGGTTTCATTGGGAAACCACTGTTTATATTGTTCCACAGCGAGTTGTGCTGTTTGATTGGCGAGTTGCTTATATTTCCACCAACGCAAGGTATCATAGGTGATTTGCGTAACGATACAGATGGCAAGTAATGCAGCACAGGCTTTCCAATAATTAAATCCTGTTTTGGCTTTTTTAGTTTTACTCAGTGCATTAAATGGATGTTGACGGAATTTGCCTAGATCAATTGCAGGTAATTCTGCTTGGATAAATTCCACGTCTTGCCCAACAAACATGGTACTCATCGCTTGATCCATTTCATTATTGTCTGCACTATTGACCGCACTTCCTGCAGGATAATAATGATTAATTTTTGCTACATTGTCCGCAGGCAATAAACTCAGCACATTCAAATCATGTTCATGCCAACCACGCAATCTCGCCCAGCGAAAAATGCGATGTTGAAACACATCAGCGATATTCACTTGGTCGATTTCAGGCTCAGGCGCAATCAAAAAATCTGGTAATAAGGATTGAAATTGCCACGGCATCAGCGCCAAACTTTGCTGATAAGTTTCACGAGTGAGCCGTGAAATCGCCATGATATTCAGCTGATCTTTGTGAAATTCATGGAAAATATCGAGTTGATCGATCGGCTCAATACAATATTCTTCCATTAAATATTGCACGCCAGTAACACCAAGCTGTTTGTACTGCGCTTTGCTGATCGTTTGACTATAAAATTGCGCACTGTTACTTGGAAAAAAAACCACTGCCTCTTTGTGTTGATAGGTCAGCTGTACCGTTTGAATCAATTGTTCTAATGAGTCAGCCAATTGCCAACCTTGATCATCAACTTGCCACAACCATTTGCCTTGACCCTCAGGCATCCACAAATACAGCATATGCTTTCCTAATGCGTTTTAATTTTCAGTTTTATTCCAAATGATTTAGCAAATCAACACATTATTCCACATGTGGTACAAACCGTGATTGCTCTTGCGACAATCCTATCATAATTGCAGGATGTTCATATACTCTTGCTTCCGCTAAATCGAACGGTTCAGGGCTGTCTTCAGTGAGTAAAGCCGCAATATAGGCAATAATATTCATATGACAGACTACGACCACCGTTTCTTCAGTGAGCTTTGCAAGCCACTGTACCGCTGGCGCTGCTGGATCATCAGGAGTAATGTCTTGATAAACTTGCGTCGGCACATCATCAAACTTGGCTTGAAGATAAGATAAAGTCTGCTGTGCTCGAATATACGGACTGACTACAAATAAATCGGGCTTAAACTGTTCCGCAATATACTGTGCCGTCAACTCTGCTTGTCTGTGCCCTCGCTCAGTCAGTTGGCGTGCTGAGTCAAGACCCAAGCGATTCGGATCAGCTTCGCCATGACGCACTAAAATCAATCTCATCATTTTTCCTTATTTATTGTTGAAAAGTAATTACAACCATCTACATTTCAAATGTTAAACCATCGTTGATAAACTTTAGTGACAGCAATATTTTGAATATTAGAAATGATTTATCACCCATGCACATTTAAATCTCAAAATTTGAATCTCAAAACTTTAATTCATGATTCAGATTGATGCGGTAAGACAAATTCCACATCACTACGATGTCCATTTTCCATCAATGACAATGCCACACTTAACGGTGGCGCATGATTAAAAATCACCTCATACAACGCACAAGTGATTGGCATATAGACCTCAAGTTCTTCTGAACGCGCTTTGACTTGCTCAATGGTATTGATCCCTTCTGCGGTTTGTCCAAGCTCTGCAACCGCCTGATCCAAAGACTTGCCTTGTCCAAGCGCAAAACCAACTTGATAGTTACGACTGAGTGGACTATTACAGGTCGCAAATAGATCACCTACACCTGATAAACCGAGGAAAGTCAGCGGATTCGCACCCAACCGTACGGCAAAACGGCTCATCTCTGCCAAAGCTCGTGTGATGAGCATACTTTTGGTATTTTCACCGACATTGTAGGCAGCACCCATACCCATCGCCACAGCATAGATATTTTTCAAGGCACCACCAAGCTCGACACCATGTACATCATCACTAGCAAAGACACGGAACAATGCACTATGTAGCGCACCTTGCACCGCATTGCGGAGTTGCTCTGAATGGCTTGCGATCACAGTCCCCGCAGGCATGCCTTGCACAATTTCTTTGGCAAGGTTTGGACCTGACAATACACCATAAGGCACTTCTGGAAGCTCCTGGCGGATAATGTCGCTCATAAAGCAAAAGCTATCTTTTTCAATGCCTTTGGTTAGCGATACAACAGCTTGTGCTGTGATGAGTGGTGCAATTTGTTTGAGCACTTTACGGAAAGAATGGCTTGGAATCGCCACCAAAATCAAATCACGATCTTTCACCGAAGCTTCTAGGTCTGAGCTGACTTTAAGCTTTTCTTCGAGTTTAAAATCAGGCAAATAACGCTTATTAATTTTTGTTTCTTGAATTTCTTTTGCGGCATCTTGGTCACGAATCCACATGATGGTGTCACAGCCGTTACGTGTGGCAAGATTTGCCATCGCTGTGCCAAAGCTCCCACCGCCAAGTACCGTGATGCGTAGATTGCTATTATCCTTACGTTCAGATTTCGCTTGATTACGCTGTTGCTGATATTGGGCTAATACATCGTTAAAATTGGCTTGGCTCACACGCTGTCCTTATTCATCTCAATCGTGCTGAAATTTCAGCAGTAAAACGCTTTAAGCAAACTATAAAAATCTTTTGCCTGAAAAGCCAATCGATAATGTAAGAAATTGCTCAAATTTTATATATTTAGTCAACACTCAACATTCAATCATGATTCACTTTGCCAATCACTGAGAAAATCCGCCACATTTAATGGCGTTCGTGGCGCAATCTCTTTGCTCGCTGTACCGATATACACCAAACCAGCGATTTCATCACTGCCAGCACAGCCGAGTGCACGTTTTAAGTGTGCTGACTCCGCTGCCGCCCCACTACGCCACATGCTTGAAAAGCCTTGCGACTGCAATACCAACAACAGATTTTGAATCGCCGCACCACAACTCAACACTTGCTCATAATGTGGTACTTTGAGATGTGGATGATCTTGCATAATGCAGACCAAAATCATTGGCGCTCGCATTGGATGTTGTTTCACCCGATCCAATTGCACAGGATCAATTTCCCCACCTTCTGCCAAACTGTTTGCTAACAATTCACCAAAGGCAATTCGCTGCTCGCCTTGAATGGTGATAAAACGCCACGGATGCAAGCGATGATGATCAGGCGCAGTGAGTGCCGCTGCGATCGCCAGTTCTAGCTGTGCTGTGTTCGGTGCAGGCTCTACCAACAAACCAATCGACTGACGGCGATTGATAAAGTCATAGAGTTGATCTGGGGAGAACTGAGTTGCTGAAGATGACGTTGAAAAATCAGAGGACATAAATAAGATCTTTGTTGTTGTGTAGCGATCACACGAATGTAGCATAGATTGGAATTCTTGACTATTTCGCAATGAGTATGATACATACCATAAACTCTAAAACTTTGAATATAATCAACGAAAAAAACGGCTAAGCATTTTACTTAACCGTTTTTTATTTCAACATTTTAGAATCAGCATGTGAGCATCAATGTACTCACATGAGCATGCTGAATTTAGTTTGCATACACTGGGAATTTTGCACAAACCGCTGCAACTTTGCCACGTACTTCTGCAATCACTGCTTCGTCACCTTTGCTATCAATCACATCAGCAATCCAACCCGCCAAGTCACGCACTTCTTGCTCACCGAAACCACGCGTCGTCACAGCAGGTGTACCGATACGAATGCCCGAAGTCACAAATGGAGAACGTGGATCGTTTGGTACAGCATTTTTATTGACTGTAATATGCGCATCACCAAGCCAAGCATCGACTTCTTTACCAGTAACGTCTTGCTTGATCAAAGACAATAGGAACAAGTGATTGTCTGTACCACCAGAAACAATATCAAAACCACGTGAAATCAATACCTCAGCCATTGCTTGGGCATTTTTCACCACTTGTTGCTGATAGGTTTTAAACTCATCTGACATCGCTTCTTTGAAACAAATCGCTTTGGCAGCAATCGCATGCATCAACGGACCACCTTGATTACCTGGGAATACCGCCGATTGTAATTTTTTCTCGATTTCTTCATTGGCTTTAGCCAAGATCAAACCTGAACGTGGACCACGAAGTGTTTTGTGTGTCGTCGTTGTAGTCACGTCAGCGATTTGCACTGGGTTTGGATAGACACCCGCAGCAACCAAGCCCGCAACGTGCGCCATATCAACAAATAAATATGCGCCGACTTTATCAGCGATTTCACGGAAACGATTCCAGTCCATGATACGGCTATACGCAGAGAAACCTGCAACGATCATTTTTGGCTTATGCTCAAGTGCCAAACGCTCAACTTCGTCATAATCCACTTCGCCAGTTTCAGGGTTTAAGCCATACTGAACGGCATTATACGTTTTACCTGAGAAACTGACTTTTGCACCGTGCGTCAAGTGACCACCATGCGCCAAGCTCATACCCAAAACGGTATCGCCTGCATTAAGCAAAGCCAAGTAAACCGCTGAGTTTGCTTGCGAACCTGCATGTGGTTGCACGTTGGCATAGTCTGCGCCAAACAATGCTTTCGCACGGTCAATCGCCAACTGTTCGATCACATCGACATTTTCACAACCACCGTAGTAACGCTTGCCTGGATAGCCTTCTGCGTATTTGTTGGTGAGCTTAGTGCCTTGCGCTTCCATCACGGCTGGAGAAGTATAGTTTTCAGATGCGATCAATTCGATATGCGCTTCTTGACGTTGGTCTTCAGCGGTAATCGCTTTCGCTAATTCTGGATCAAATTCAGCAATCGAGATATTGGCAAACATGGGCAAGTTTCCTATGTGGTCGAAAAATGTTTCGGCTTCGAGTCAATTACCACAGTCAAAATTAATCATAATCAAAAGCAATCAAGAACAATTAAAATCAACTACAGTAAAAATATAAAAATTTGGCGCACATTGTAGCATGAAGTGCGCCATGAAATAGACTGATATTGATTAAAATCACGTTGAATTTTATTCAATGGAGTCTGTAGAAAACTTCAGCTAATTTTATAGTAATGCTCTAACAACAATTACCAAGCCAAACACGATAAAGAGCATCGCAGCAAAGCGTTGAATCCATAACATCGGCAAATGATCAGCCAGCTTTTGACCAATAAAAATCATCGGAATATTGGCGATCAACATACCGAGTGTCGTTCCCAATGTGACCAACAAAACACTTTGAAATTGTGCAGCTAATGCGACAGTGGCGATTTGAGTTTTATCACCAATTTCCGCCAAGAAAAATAAAATAAATGTGGCAAGAAACACGCCGTATTTTTGCCAGCGTTCGAGATAGTTTGCACCTTGATCAAGTTTATCTGGGATCAATACCCAAATCCCCATCGCAATAAATGTGCCTGCTAAAATCCATTGCAACACATCAGCCGAGAACCATTGCATTAACCAATTGCCGATCAGCGCAGCCAGACCATGATTTAAAATCGTGGCAAATAAGATCGCAAAGGCAATCGGAACAGGCTTTCGAAAACGAACCGCAAGCAGCAAGGTGAGTAATTGTGTTTTGTCACCCATTTCAGCGAGGGTAACAAGAGAGGTAGAAACAAGAAAGGCTTCCATAACATACACTTCAGGTCGGCGAAGACGGCATTAGACAACTATTTTTTGCCGACCAACTGGCTAGTCTGAAGGCACTTGCCCACAAACATCGCTTGCAAAAATAGTGTCAATGGTCTTGCCAGTCTTAACCTCCGCCACATTGCGTGTGCATGGTCAAGATATAAACGCCATGTGAACCACAATCAAAACCATTTTAAAAAATACAGCATATAAATAGTTTGAAATCACAAGTATGTTGACGCTTACCACAAAGAAAATCGTTGAACAATTCGCTTTGCGAGGCTACTCCCCAAAGGAAATCCTAGTGTAACAGGATCACTCGATACTGTCGATTGAAAAATCAGATCGTCTTTTGGCGATATATTTTTCTGAATTTTCATGTTCAGTCGGCTCTATTGCATTATCGAGCTACATCATCGATTCGATCGGAAGCCACGAAATGATTTTCACCAGACCACGTTGAAATGCTGTGGTTTGCGGTTCTTGATGATGAGTTTTTGACTGTCCATTTTCAAAGCGCTCCAGCCAAATTAACTGCCCTTGATTATCTAACTGCACTTGATAAGCAATATAAGGCAAATATTGCTCAAGCTGTGTTTCAATGGCATTTGCCAGACTCGGCGATCGTATCACCAAACCCACTTCGGTATTCAGATTCATCGAACGTGGATCACAGTTAAAGGAGCCAATAAATACCTGATCATCACTTAAGAAAAATTTGGCATGCAAACTAGAACGATCTCGACTTTTTGCAGGCAATACATTGCCTGTTAAGACTTCGTACCACGACTTCTCCTTGCGATGAATATAGGGTTTGAACTCATATAACTTCACGCCACTTTCGACCAAGTCACGACGATACTTCTGATAAAAGGCATGCACCATGGCTACATCATTGGCGACCAAACTATTGGTTAAAATCGTACTTTTCACCCCTGCTATGCTCTGCGCGGTCAGATTTGCCGTACCTGCTTTTTGTGGCACGAAATAGGCTGAAACTATTGAAATCCGTTGCGCTGGTGTGGCGATCAAATGCGAGATTTGATTGGCAATCAAGTCATCGTCTTTGCCATTTCCCTTGGTTTTGCTCGGATTATCCCCGACAAAATGTGCCTCAGTCCATTCATATTGTCGACCTTGACCATACTCCCGAATCATTTCTTCGACTTTCTGTAACCGTGCACTTGAACGCTGCTCGCTCAGAAATTCTTGATAATGTTTGCGCTGCGTTTCTAGTGCATGATCAGCAGGTTTTTCAATCATCTGCGTTACAGGATAGCTCAGCTCATCCGTCCAAAAGTTTGCAAATACTTGGCTGGCTTGCGCAACGGCAGTCCCCACAAACATCACATCCATATCGGAAAATTGAAAATCCTGACTCGCTTCAAAATATTCATTACTGACATTACGCCCACCCGTCAGTGCCACAAAACCATCGGCAATGAGTAGTTTATTGTGCATTCTTCGGTTGATTTGCTTCGCACGTAGCAAATAATCCGCCACACGAAAATACCGATATTTATACGGGTTATACAGTTTGATTTGAAAGTTCGGATGTTGTGACAGTGCAATCAACGTTTGATCCAGATCGGTGCCATTTTGATCATCAATAATCAGTCGCACCTGTACCCCACGTTCAGCAGCGTTGAGTAATTCTGCGAGCAAAATATGCCCAATTTCATCATCCGCCCAAATATAATACTGCACATCAATTTGATATTTTGCATGACGAATCATATGGATACGTGAGGCAAGGCTCAAAAAGGAATTATCTAAGGCATAATATCCCGTGAGCCCCTGCGCCACATTATTTTGATAGTTATCTGCATCGAGCCAGACATTATAGTTTTGTAGCACCTCAGCGGTACTTTGCTTAGAAAGTGACAGTTTTGGACGTGATTCCTCACTGGAGAGCGCTTGATTCTTCGGCAATTGACAAGCAGTCAGACAAATACAACTCAAAAACATCATCCAGAGCAACCGTAGATGATGCGTTAAAGAAAAAACCTGCGCCTGTCCTTGCATGATGCTGTGCCATTTAATCAACTGTTCAGAATTAGCCTAGCATTTTTTCGATGATCTGTTCAGTTTTAACAATGTGTTCAGTGCTTACCAGCGGAATTTATTCCAATTTTCAGGATTCGCCCAAAACTTCGAATTAAACCAATCGGGAACATGTTTGTAGGTGAGAATATTAAACTGCCAAATCTGTACTGGACTATCCTCTGGGACGATTTCCAGCAGTTGATTAAAACCGAGTGAACGCAATTGTTTAGTCCGCGCTAATGGAGCGAAAATAATAATTTTTTTGGCGAATAAATCACGCATGCGCACTACGGCATTGTTGATCGTGGTGTCGGTGATTTCTAAGCTCTCCAAAGCGCTTTCTACAGTCTGCTGTTTAATCAAATTGACAATGGCTAAATCATAGCGTTGATCAAACGGCAGACTTGCCACCGCATTTAAGCTACAATATTGCCACTGTCCGCCCCAGTTTGACTGTGGTTGGATGTCGATCGCAATCGCTTGATCAATTTGTTTTTCTTCTGCCAAAAGCTGAAGCAATAAGGCAATAATATCTTGATCTGGCATAAAAAATCCTTCAATGTCGAGCACAGCAATGGAATATCAAGGCATTTGCCATAAAATGCAGGCACGTATCAATCCTGCATCAAACGCCACCCTTCCTAGCCATGTCGAGTATAAGTTTGTTTTGGATCAATTCAATACCGATTTGATGCAATGTCTTGGAGAAAAGCTCCAACTCGAATGGACTGGTCGAATTTTCTGCGTTTCTTGTGGCAATGCCACACCAAAGTCCTATTCGCAAGGTCACTGTTTCAAATGCTTTAAAACCAAGGCCGAATGTGACATGTGCATCTTGAAACCTGAAACATGTCATTACCATCTGGGTACTTGCCGTGAAGAAAGTTTTGCTCAGCAAGTGTGCTTTCAGCCACATATCGTGTATTTGGCAAATTCCAGCGCATTAAAAGTTGGCATTACTCGTCAAGTGAATATGCCGACACGTTGGCTCGACCAAGGTGCAACACAGGCTTTACCGATTCTACGTGTTGGCTCTCGCCGTCTGTCTGGTCAGGTGGAGATTCTTTTTGCTGAAATGATCGCCGATAAAACCAACTGGCGTGCCTTACTCAAAGGTGAAGCTGATCCTGTGGATTTGGTCGAGGAAAAAGAGCAAATTCTTGATCAATTCCATATGGAACTGGCGAATCTGAGCAATGAATATAGCGAAGAAGAATTGGTGTTTTTAGATGATCAAGCACTGGAGTTTCAATATCCTGTACAGCAATATCCGCAGAAAATCACCAGTCACAATCTGGATAAAACCCCAGTTATCGAAGGGAAACTTCAAGGCATTAAAGGACAATATCTGCTGATGGATACTGGCGTGATCAATATTCGTAAATATACAGGTTATGAGATTATTTTAAGGATGTAATTTTCAATAAAGGCTTTACAAACAAAGCCTTTATTTATTTAATTTTAATGACATTAGATCTTTTGCTTCAACAACAAGGATTTGGGCGTTACCTTGATCATTTGTTATTTCATAAAAAGCGTAATCTCTATTCATATATAAAAATTTAGCAGAGTTACCATATTTTTTACTAAACACCTCAATATTGCTAAAATTATCTAAGTGATTTATGTAATTATTCCAAGATACAATCTCACGCATTAATAAAATAACAAAGATAATTGCAAAAAATGTTAATAAAACCTCAAATTTTGCTTTAAAACTATTCGAGATATTACCCAAACTTACCCCAATACAATTAAACAATATTATAACATTATGTATCATAATATTAAAAGAAAACAATAAAAACAATATAATCACATAAGTAAATATTTTATCCTCAGCAAAAGAAATATTTTTTGGATAGAAAAAATATTTACCCACAAACAATAAGGAAATAAATATCAATGAACCAATTATATACATTAAAGATGTTTTCAAAGTATTTCTAAAAACCTGATCAATTTTGCCATTTCTCTTATTAAAATAACCATTTATGTAGAATTTAAATATAAAGAAAATTAGTAATGAAACGCATAAAGAGACTAATATCATCAACCCATCAGGTACAACTTGTGAAATTGAAAAAAATCTAATGTATGGCAATCCTATAATAGTAAGAATATTTAATACTTGATATATCCCCCCAAGAATCGTGGGAATAAGTATGATTAGACTTAAATTTTCTTTAATAAACAATAGATATTTTGACATTTTTAACCAGTATATGTAAGCACGCTTATCTTAACTAATTTCCATGAAATAAAATATAGATATGCACATTCAGAAAAGCCCTCAAACGAGGGCTTTGTCTTAAAATAACAGCTAAAAGAAGTTAACCTTCTTTACGACGCATATGCGGGAACAAGATCACATCACGGATACTTGGAGCATTGGCGAATAGCATCACCAAACGGTCAATCCCGATGCCTTCACCTGCGGTCGGTGGCAAACCGTATTCAAGTGCTTCGATAAAGTCTGCATCGTAATGCATCGCTTCATCATCACCTGCATCTTTCTCAACCACTTGTGCTTGGAAACGCTCTGCTTGGTCGATCGGGTCATTCAACTCCGAGAAACCATTGGCAAGCTCACGACCACCGATAAAGAATTCAAAACGATCAGTAATGTGTGGATTGTGATCATTACGACGTGCCAGCGGTGAGGTTTCCGCTGGATATTCCGTAATGAACGTTGGCTGACGAAGTTTGGTTTCTACGGTTTCTTCAAACACGATGGTTTGCAACTTGCCCAAGCCAAAGAACGGTTTGACTTGTTCTTTCAGCGTGTTTTTCACATAGTCCGCTAAGAATTCACGATCACCGACATTTTCAGCAGTAAATTCAGGATTATGTTCTAAGATCGCATCGAACATAGAGATTTTCTTAAATGGCCCTTTGAAGCTAAATACTTCTTCACCATACGGCACATCAGTCGAACCTAGAATATCGATTGCCAATTTCTCCAGCATATTCTCAGTCAATTCCATCAAATCCTTATAATCTGCATAGGCTTGATAGAACTCGATCATAGTAAATTCTGGATTGTGACGGGTCGATACACCTTCGTTACGGAAGTTACGATTGATCTCAAACACACGCTCAAAACCACCAACCACAAGACGCTTCAAATACAGCTCAGGCGCAATACGCAAGAATAATGGCATATCCAATGCATTATGATGTGTTTCAAACGGTTTCGCCGCCGCACCACCGGGGATGACGTGCATCATTGGTGTTTCGACTTCCATGTAGCGCTGTGCTGTCAAAAATTGACGGATACCTGCAACGACTTGTGCACGAATTTCAAAAGTTTTACGTGTTTCTTCATTGACGATCAGGTCAAGATAACGCTTACGATATTTCGCTTCAGTATCCGATAAGCCGTGGAATTTATCAGGCAATGGGCGCAATGATTTGGTCAGTAACTCAAACTGTTCGATATGCACATACAAATCGCCCTTGCCCGAACGACCGATATAGCCAGACACTGCAATAATGTCGCCCAAGTCCAAGCCTTTGATGGTTGCCAGTGTATCTTCATCAAGCTCTTTACGTGCAACATAAAGCTGAATGCGCCCTGTCATGTCCTGAATGACGATGAACGAGCCACGATTAAGCATGACACGCCCTGCGACTTTGACATAGACATGCTCTGCCGCTTCGATTTGTTCTTTGGTTTGCTCGAGGAACTGCGCTTGCAAATCGCCTGCATAGTGCTCACGTTTAAAACTGTTCGGATACGGGCTGAGATTAGACTGTTCCGCTTTTTCCTGAATTTGTTTTAATTTGGCATGACGCTGTGCGATTAAATCGTTTTCAGAAATTTGTGGTTCGGAAGTCGATTGAGCGTTATTTTGCGTCATCTTTGCCTCGATATCTAAGAGAATGAATAATTTGAAAGTGCGCTATTCTAGCAGAAAAGCATCGGATTTCGCACTTTTGCACGGCGATACAATTTAAAAAATTTGCAAATTGCATCCAATCCAGCCATGTGTTATCAATAAATTAGATAAAATTTAAAATGTAAGGAAATAATGATGAGCTACCAACATATTCTTGTCCCTGTGGATGATTCACCGATTTCTTATGCTGCCATCGATCATGCTTTAGAGCTGGCAAAATTATGCCAAGCCGAAGTAACTATCCTCAGTGTGGTGGCAGTCGACCCCTATGTTGGCGTGGATTTTTATAAAGTTGCACCATCGATTACCGAACATTTCATGGAAGCTGAAGCTAATGCCAAAGCACAGTTGCATGATATTACCATGAGTTTTGATCGTGAGAACATCGAAGTCAATTCCAAGATTTTCCATGGCAATCCTGCAGAAGGCATTATTCATGTGGCAGACGAAGTGGGTGCGGATTTGATTATCATGGGTTCACATGGTCGTACTGGGGTAAAAAAACTGGTCTTGGGTAGTGTGGCGCAGTCGGTGCTCTCTCAGTCGCCGATTCCTGTGATGGTGATTAAACATCAGTCGAGCTAAACGTTATTGTTTGAAATTTTTTCAATGAAGCGATGATTAAATCAGGACAATATCCAATCATGAATAGATCAACATGACCAAAGTAACGATTCAAACGAGTTGTGCCAATTCGCCCAAGCGAGAATTTCTAAAAGACTTTAATGTGGCGTTTGGCACGGGCGACACAGCATTTATTATTGCCAATGTCACTGATGACATTCATTGGCAGATTTTGGGTGACAAAATCATTGATGGCATTGAAGATTTTCAAAAAAATATTCAAGACATGACATCCACCACAAAAGTCACTGAAATCACGATTGATCAAGTCATTTCACATGGCAAAGAAGGTGCGGTGAACGGCTTAATCACTTTGCAAAATGGCGAGCAATATGCCTTTGCAGACTTTTATCTTTTTAAAAATACCAAATCGACATTGATACAATCGATCACGTCTTATGTGATTCAAGTAAAATAACGTAAACTCGCAATTGCGTCGATAATGGTTTAAAGCGCTTTAATGTGTTGCTAACAGATCCACTTGCTCAACTTGCACATCAGCAAGATTTTGACCATGATGCAATAGTTGCTCAAAATAATCTGCCACCACTTGCGCTTGCTCGGCAGTCGATTCGACTTTGTACATGGCTTGACGAAAGGCATTACTCTCTCGCAAGCCTTTGCTGTACCACGCAATATGTTTGCGCGCGATGCGACAGCCTGAGTATTCCCCATAAAATTGATAGAGCTCTGACAAATGCCCTAATAGCACGTCTCGGATTTCGGTAATTTCTGGGGCTTGTAAATGCGTTCCTGTCTGCAAAAAGTGTTGAATCTCTCGAAATATCCACGGACGACCTTGCGCCGCTCGACCAATCATGATCGCATTAGCACCTGTATAGTCCAGCACATATTTGGCTTTTTCAGGGCTGTCGATGTCGCCATTGGCGATCACAGGAATATTGATCGATTGTTTGACCGCTTTGATCAATTCATAACGAGCGGTATTCAGATACATATCTTCACGAGTACGACCGTGTAAAGCTAGTGCTGCAATGCCCGCCTGCTCTGCATATTTGGCAACTTTTAAGATATTTTCTTCGCCATTTTTAAAACCAAGTCGAGTCTTTAAGGTCACAGGCACATCAACCGCTTCAACCACGGCATTTAAGATTCGCTGTACCAATTCTTCATCTTGCAGTAGTGCTGAGCCAGCGAGTTTGTTGCAGACTTTTTTGGCAGGACAGCCCATATTAATATCAACGATTTGCGCACCATTAGCGACTTGATAACGTGCAGCTTCCGCCAGTTGTTCAGGGTCTGAACCTGCGATTTGTGCAGAGATTGGGGCAAGTTCACCGTCAAAGTTAGCACGATACAGACTCTTTTTTGACATACGCAGGGTCTTATCCGCAGTCATCATTTCACTGACCGCATGCCCTGCACCAAAGTGCTTGCACAGCGTGCGAAATGGACGATCTGTGACACCCGCCATCGGTGCCACGATCAGAGCATTGTCAAGTTGATAAGAACCAATACGCATAAGTAATGCAAACTCGCCAAATAATTCATCAAAAAGGAATCCGCTTAAAATGCACAGCCAGCCTCTCGGCAAATACAGCGCAGTTTTAATGCGATTTCACTGGGCGCATAGTATACTGCATCATCGAATTTATTCTATAATTCCTTTTTCGTCCTTCCTTTCTTTTCAGTTCGTCTGCTGGAATCATCGCTATCCTATGCCACATTTGTATTTTTCTAAAAAAGTCATGTCGACTTTTCAACGTAGTGCATTGACTATTGCAAGCTGTTTGCTTTTGACGGCCTGTGATGGCAACTGGTTTCAACAAGATCATGAGCCGCAACTCGATGCCGAGCAGATCAACACACTGATTCCAAATCGTGTCAAAGAAAGCCAAAGCTGGGCAGATGATATTTTTGCGATTAGCCAAGAGCTGGGCATCGAACGTGATAAAGAAAATGTCTGCACCATGATTGCGGTGATTGATCAAGAGTCGAACTTTATTGCCGATCCAAAAGTACCAGGACTCGGTGCCAAAGCGGTGAAAGAAATCAACGCTCGCCTTGAGGACAAACTCGGCAAAACCATGGCAACATATTTTGAAAATATGCTGAAAACCCAGCCTACGCCAGAAGACAACTACTTGATGCGCCTTGAAAAAGTGCATACCGAACGTGAACTTGATCAGCTCTATCGTGAAATGTTTGATTACTTTGCCAAGCATTATCATGTCGGTATGGTCGCAGGTGCGGCTAAGTTAGTCGGACAAGACATCGCTGAACATTTCAATCCGATTACTACGCTCGGTTCGATGCAAGTGCATATTCGCTATGCCAAAGCACATAAACGTAGTTTTATGTCGATCAATCAACTGCGGGATGACCTCTACACCCAGCAAGGCGGCTTGTACTACGGCATACACCGCTTGATGATGTACCCTGCGGAATATGAAAAGCCGTTGTATCGTTTTGCCGACTACAACTCTGGCATGTACTCTAGCCGTAATGCAGCTTTTCAAAAGATGCTGAATCGTTTGACCGATGCCAAGCTCGATTTGGATGGTGATCTATTACTTTATAACAAAGACAATGATATTCGCCTGCAAAAAAGTAGCAGTGAAAAAGCCTTAATCGAATATTTCTCCACCAATCCAACCGCTCCATCGCCACGACAGATTCGCAGTGATTTGAAGTTGGAAAAATCCATCGACTTTGAACAAACCGACACCTATCAACTGATCAAAGCAAAATTTGAAGAAAAAACAGGTGAAAAAGCACCGTATGCCATCATGCCCAAAGTGGTGATTTCTGGACCAAAACTGAGCCGAGATTATAATACCAATTGGTTTGCCGAACGTGTCAATGGGCGTTATCAGAGCTGTATGTCCAAAGCGAAACGCATTAAACTGGACGAATAATTCATATTTTTTGAGCAAAAGCTGATGAAAAAACTCGTGGTCTTTTCAGGTGCAGGCATGAGCGCCGAAAGTGGGATTAACACCTTTCGGGACAGTGATGGACTCTGGGAAAATTATCGCATCGAAGATGTCGCAACGCCTGAGGCTTGGGCAAAAAATCCAAAATTGGTTCAGCAGTTTTATAATCAACGGCGTAAACAAATCATCGAAGCCGAGCCTAATCCTGCGCATTTAGCCATTGCTCAGTTTGAAGCGCATTTTAACGTCCATGTCATCACCCAAAATATTGACGATCTACATGAGCGAGCTGGCAGTGCCAATGTGTTGCATCTGCATGGCAATATTCGACTTGCTAAATCATCTAAATTGTCCTTAGATGCTGAAGAAACCTACTATCCCATCGAGGGTTGGGCGCTCGATGTCGAGTCTGATCTTTGCCCAAATGGCTATCCGCTACGTCCACACGTGGTGTGGTTTGGTGAGGCAGTGCCTGCCTATGAACAGGCAATTCATATCGCACGTGATGCGGATATTTTTATTGTGATCGGTACCAGCCTTGCCGTGTATCCTGTGGCAGCCTTAGTTCATGAAATTCCAGCACACTGTCAAGCATTTTACATTGATCCGAAAGCGGATCAATCCAGCATCCCTGCGCAATATCAACGACTCAATATGAATGCCAGTGATGGCATGGCGTATTTACAATCACATCTTGAGCGCACTTAAACACTCATAGGTTACGATTCAGTTATCTAGACCCTATTTTTTAATAATTTCATGCGTCGCCACAACGTGGTTCGACTAATGCCTAATCTTTGCGCCGCCAAATCTAGATCACCATCGACTTCCTCTAGCATCTGCTGGATGAGAGCTAACTCTTGTGTCGTTTTGAGGGTTTTAAGTGGCGTGGAATGCTCTATAGGCTGATCATGCGCCTCTATGAATAATTCAGGCAGTTGTTGCTGTAAAAAATCAGATTGCAACCACTGTTGATCGAGTTGTAATAGCACGTGTATCCGTTCGATCATATTTTCTAACTCACGAATATTAACTGGCCAACGATATTTAAGCAGTGCTTGTTGTAGTTGCTTGGGAAGATCGTCCAGCGTGCGTTGAAAGCGCATTAAAAATAATGACGAAAGATAGAGAATATCATGCTGGCGTTGCCTTAAGGCAGGCACAAAGATGCGTAAAATATTCAGACGATAATATAGATCGGCTCGAAATTGCCCTTGCTTCACCAATGATTCGAGATCAGCATGGGTCGCAGCAATGACTCGAATATTGACCATGTGGCTCACCACCGAACCTAAGCGATGAATTTGGCGCTCCTGTAGTACCCGTAAAAAGCGAGTTTGCAAATGCAACGGCATATCGCCGATTTCATCCAAAAATAACGTGCCATTATGGGCAGTTTCGATCAATCCAATTCGTCCATTTTTCTTGGCGCCTGTGAATGCACCTTCAGCATAACCAAATAGCTCACTCTCCAACAAACTTTCAGGAAAAGATGCGCAATTGATCGCCACGAAAGGCGCTTTGCTACGTTGGCTGATCTGGTGAATACTTTGCGCCAAAACCTCTTTACCTGTACCACTTTCACCTGTGATTAATATGGTGCTATCCGTTTTGCCATAGGCTTTGGCTAAGGCAATGGTTTTCTGAAAATTTTCATCGTGACTCTGCAGCTGATCGAAGCGGTAACGGGTACTAAAATGCTGTGTTTTAACCTTTCGAAATTGACTACTTGAGTGCTCTAAGGCATTTAATTCTTGCACCCGCAAAATATAACCATTGAGATGATCATTTTTTAACTTGGAAATATATACAGCCAGTTTTTTTTGTTCAAATTGAATCAGTTGATGCGCATTGTCCTCATCAACTTCAAAATGAATGCCTTGAAAAAGCACTTGTGCTGACTGACCAATAATCTCAGCTAAATCTCGCTCCAACAGTTGACTCATGGCATGATTGATAAAAGATATTTTCTTTTGCTTCGTGATAAAACCAATGCCTTCGTGCAAATGATTATATATTTCAGTCAGTCGTAAGGTGGTGTTCTGCTCTCTTTTGAGTTTCTCAAGGGTACGCAATGCATTTTTGAGTAACAGCTTTAAAGATGGCACACTCATTGCCAAGTAGCCGACCATGCCTTCATTGATGGCAAGCTCGACCACAACAGGTGAGCCAATAATGGCATCAAAGCCAAGATTTTTGATGCGTTGTACCGTCTGCTTAGCAGACAAGTAGGAATCATAATGAAAGTGCTGAATATCTAATGCAAAAATGTCCGTGAAATCTGCCAGATTCACAGTAGAGGCATTTCCCATTAATGCGATACGCTGATATTGCTTTAAATTGGAAATCGCTTGAATCACATCAAAAGCGCCAGCACCAAGGGTTTGCACATCGATATTTATTTTGTTTTGTAGATAGCTTGCGGTTGCTCCTGTGCACAATAATATTTGACATCCCTGCGCAACGAGATCTTTGGCAACAGATTCTACATCGGCGATATGGCATTCCACCACATCGATTTGATCGGTTTCAACTGCGGCAATCGCTTGCCAAAGTAACGAACGAAACCCATTGATATTCGGCTGTTTGAGGTAGGTCACCAAAATATTAATCGGCTTTCGTTCAAGCATCACATCACTCCATGCAGGTTAGACATTCATATACCATATCAGATCGGTGCACAGCTATGCCCCCCATCGACCTTAATTTCAACACCAGTCATTCCTTGACCTGCTGCTGATGCCAGCAATAATAAAGGACCATTTAAGTCGGAAAATTCAACAAACTTGCGCAGGGGAATTCGTTTCAGGAGCTGCTGACCTGCGTCACTATTTAAATAATCGGTATTAATTTCAGTCACCATATAGCCTGGTGCAATTGCATTGACTCGGATTGCATAGCGTGCCAATTCTACCGCCATGACTTGAGTCAAATGCTTTAACCCCGCCTTAGATGCGCAATATGGACTGACGCCTAAATTGACCGATTCAGACAACACAGAAGTGATATTAATAATCGCCCCTGCATTGTTACACCGAATCATATGCTGAACCACTTCCTGTGTACACTGCCAAGGCGCTTTTAAGTTGGTATTTACAATCTTGTCCCAGTCTGCATCGTTGTAGTCTAAAAAGCGCTTGCTATCACTGACCCCTGCATTGTTAATCAACACATCAATATGCACCCCTTCGCTTTCCAAATGTGAAATCATCGCTTGCACTGCAGCACGATCATTGACATCCAAGACAAAATAACGAATATCCACCTGAAATTGGGCTTGTAACTGAGTTTGCAGTGCTTGCAATCGATCTTCACGTCGAGCGCATATCACCAGATTGGCACCTTCTTGGACAAATAACTGTGCAATATGATGCCCCAATCCACTGGATGCACCTGTAATTAATACTGTTTTTTGACTGACATCAAATTGATTCATTGTCATATCCTCCATCATGTAAACTGTGCTTGATTTATCGGTCTGTGCTTGCGATGTACGTGCTTAATGCCTGTACTTTATGCCTGTGTTTGATCTAATAATTTGCGCGCAATGCTCATTCGATGCACTTCATTGGCGCCATCGTAGATACGAAAACCTCGAGCATCTTTAAAAATTTTATTGACAATAGATTCATCCGTCATCGCTTGTCCGCCGAGGATTTGTACACTCCGATCGATGATGCGCCAAATGCCTTCAGCACTGATCACTTTCGTCAAGCTCGACTCATAATTTCCCCGTTGACCGAGATCTAAGACTTGAGCGCAATAATGGGTGGAAAGCCGAACACTCAGCAGATCCATTTCATTGTCTGCAAGCATGAAACCGACGCCTTGATGATCGCCTAAACGCTGACCAAAAGAATGACGCTGCTGCGCATATTGTGTTGCCATATCATGCGCTCGGCGTGCCTGACCTAACCAACGCATACAGTGCGTTAACCTCGCTGGAGCAAGACGAATCTGTGCATATTTAAAACCTTTGCCAATTTCACCCAAGACATTGTCTTTCGGCACTCTCAAATTCTCAAAGAGCAGTACACCATGCCCACCAGCAAAACAAGAATCCATCGCATTCATATTGCGCTCGAGGATAAAGCCCTCCACATTGGTGTCAGTTAAAAACATCGATGCGCTACCATCCTCCATCTTTGCCATGATAATGGCGACACTTGCGCCATCAGCACCCGTGATCAACCATTTACGTCCATTAATCAAATAATCATCACCGTCTGACACTGCGGTGGTTTGCAACATTGACGGATCCGATCCTGCACCAGGCGCAGGTTCAGTCATGGCAAAACAAGAGCGAATCTCGCCTGCAACCATCGGCTGCAACCACCGTGCTCGCTGAGCGTCACTGGCAACTGCTTCCATCAAATGGATATTCCCCTCATCTGGCGCATGAATATTCATCGCAATTGCACCGAGTGTAGAATAGCCCGCCTCCTCAAAAGCCACTGCTTTTTGCAAATGTGACCAACCTTGCCCACCGAGTTCAGGACTGGCATGTGGGGTAAGCAGTTGCCAATCACGTGCTCGAGCGATTAACTCCTGACGTAAAGCATCACTTGGACCATGGCTATCCTGTCTGGGATCTTGTTCAAATGGGATGATCTCTTGTGCGATGAATGCTTTGACTTTCGCCTGTAGTTCCAACAACTCTGTAGATAATGTAATCATGATCTAACTCCTTTTATCTCAACGTTTACTTCAAATGTTTACTTCAATTTTTTACGTCAAGCATTTGCACATAAGATTGATAAACATCATCCATAGCACTCTGCGACAAGTTCAATTTCACTGGGTTGTACGCCGTATAATTTTGTAGTTTTATTCGTTTATGCCGAATACGCCCTTGATAGATTTCAACATCGATAATGTTTAAACACGCATAGTCTTGCTCTTGCCCATACACGTCACGCCCCAACTGATCATAAACCCAATGAATCAAAACACGATTCACCACATCATGTGAGGAAATGAGAAAGGTGCGTTGCCGATCGGTACTTAACAATAACCGTTCAAACCATGTGACCACCCGTGACATAAAGTCATCCCAGCGCTCGCCATGTAAAAAATCTTGCATGCCTTGTGACTCAAAGCAGTAGCCATATTTGATCAACTGTAGCGCATGTTGCGGACTAATTTCACGCAATCGACCCGCACGAATCTCTCGAATCTCATCATATGACTGGATTGTTTGCGCATGCCTGTTCAAAATCTCTGCCGTCTGAATAGATCGGGGCATAGTCGATGAAAAAATCCCATCAAACTGAATATCTTGGATCAACTCGGCTAAAGTCGTGACTTGTTCAACACCCGTATCAGATAAGCTCGCAAATTTAGGATTAATCGGACGATGTGCCTGATCAAAATAATTGACATGACCATGGCGAACCAAAAACACGCGAACCCAGTAACTATCCATGTGATGCTCGCTTTGATTCGGTGATGTTCAGTTCATTTTCATTCAGCGATTTGAGTAAAACATGAATATTTTCAATCGGCGAGCCCTCCCGAATATCCATACACAACTGCGCTCGGGCATCATCTATATTGTCAATCGGAAATTGGAAGTAACGCTCAAGTGCTTTTTTTTCACTCATCGCCAAAGTGCTGCCATGCGTAATATACTGTTTTAAAATTTCAAAACTTTTGATCAACATCTGAAGTTGATATTGATGTGTGGATGTATTCGGTAATAATTCAGATTTTATGCTGGCTTGTGAGGCATTGATCAGCTCAATAATTTTTTCTGCGTGCATGATTACTCTCCTAAAAGATCTAAAATATGCTTTTCCAAACGTGGCACCATAAACTCCGTTAAAGCCAGCTCTAAGGATGGCAATTGCATCTCGTTATTACGATTTGACTGTTGCATCGCAATAATTGCCCAGCGCACATGCGCCAAAACATGCCAAAATTTCAGCTCAAATTCGGGAATATAGACGCTAGACGCTTCGGCATAGGACTGCATAAAATCCTTATAGCTGCCGATGCCACCAGCGATATTGTGATCCTGTCCAAAGCGCCAACATTTGGCAGTAAACCAGCCAATATCCTCTCGACGATCACCCCATTGCGCAAACTCCCAATCCAGAATCCCCGTCAACACATCACCATCCACCATCAAATTTCCAGTACGAAAATCACCATGTATCAACACCAAATCATCGACTTTAGGTTGATTTTGTTGCAACCAGCGGATCGCATACTCAAGCACGGGACGACTGCGTTGTAATATATCTAGCTGTGCTCTAAAGGTCGCAATTTTGCAATCAAGATAGTCTGCACTCGTCGGCTGACCGAATAATTGTTGCAACTGCTCATCGGGCTGCACGGCATGAATACGAGCCAATTGCGAGCCAATGGTGGTGACCAGTGTTTGAGATTGTTGATGATCTAATTGTTTGACGAGCTTATGCCCTTCTGCACTGCCAGTGATTTTCTTCATCATAAAAAAATCACTATTGAGCAGGTTCGGTGCTTTCTCAAAATAAAGTGGTTCAGGTACCAAAATACCTGCCTGATATAATCGAACTAATAACAAAAATTCTTGTTCACGGCTTGAGCTCACATCCATACTGGATTCAGCATTTTTTCGTAGTACCAGCGCAAGATCAGCGTTTTCCAACAACCAATTTTCTTGAATTGCACCGCCGCTCATTTTTTTTATATATAAATCATCTGCTCGAGCTAATCCCAGTTCGTTGCATAAACGTGTTTGTACATAATCTACTTGATCCGTATTCATCACTTACTCCCTTTGGTTTATCGGTTAGAGCAAGTTCAGTGCCAATTATTTTATATATAAATATCAATACTTTATAGAAATACACTAAATTTCAAATATGAAATCTAATTCAGTTTTGAAATGATTTTAGTCAGAAATGATACGTTAAATGATTAAAATATACTCTGCAAACATAACAATTAGTGATGAGTCATTTTCCTCAATTTATACAAATATATTCCTTATTATTATCTACTTTTTAGTAGCTAAGCTATCACGAGTAGGTTGCTTTGCTACTTTTGGTGGCGTAGCAGACCGTCAACCTGTTTGGCATGACACCGCACAGCGGTGTCACGAGGCAATTCTTATCTACGTTGTAGTGGCTAAGTTATCAAGAAGTAGGTTGTTTGGCTACTTTTGGTGGTGTAGCAGAGCATCAACCTGTTTGGCATGACACCGCACAGCGGTGGAACCAGACAAGCGCTGTTTCGGAACGATGGAACCAGACAAATGAGTTCTTTTTGATTTGCAGTGGCTTTGGAGACGGGGACTTAGAAATAAAAACCGCTTGGCAAGAGTTAGCTTAGCAAGCGGTTGGGTATTTTAAGATACCTGATTGTACGTCAGGCGGTAACCATATATCACGAGGCAAAAACTTTCAAAAAACATAACATTCTTTGCGCTTTTTATAGTCCACAAACTCCCAAGACAAAATCGTACCATCTGGAGCGACAAGTAAAGAATATTGACACCGATTCTGATATTTCCAATCAAAATAATAGCGTGTATTTGGTGGCTCTTGTGCTTCTTTGTAAAGTGCTCCACGTTTTTTAGCTTGTTCTAAATTGCCAGCAAACACCACATGTAGTTCAGGATCATTGATGTTTCTTCCAATATCTTGGTTAACATTAGATTTCCATTGCAGGTGATAACATCCTGAAGACATTAAAACTGACATCACAATAACAATGATTTTAAAATGATTTTTTATATTCATTTTCTCTTTACCTCACCGATTTGGTTGACTAAGTAATAATAGTCATTTGCTATGGTTATATAGTTACTCAGAGAATCTATTTTCATTTGATGTCACCTCGCTCCATCCTTTTCAGGGTTGGAATGCTAAACTATCGACGACATGATTTTCTCAAATCTCATTTGTACTTCATTTGAAAATTTAAGCAATAAAAAAAGCCTTTGTAAATCATATAAAGGCTTTTCAAAATTTGGCGGAAGCGGTGAGATTCGAACTCTCTAAATAACTTTTTAATAGATTCTATCTAGGTTTAATTCATTATTTATCAAATAATTAAATTCTAATAGAATCTTATAGATTTTATAATTTGTGCCAAATTTTGTGACAGAATTTTCCATGACATTACGAACTTGCCCCTTTAACTTAAAGGTAATGAGACCTTCACTTAGTAATTATTTTACTTAATCTTAATAGTCTCCAATAATGTAGACACTGAATAGCCACCGATTTTGTAGACACCTTTTAGTTAGATAAAATGGCTAATTAACGAGGTGCTTATGAGCAGTAAACGATATACTCCAGAATTTA
>NZ_FMYK01000016.1 GCF_900096915.1 Acinetobacter marinus | reverse complement strand
CGTAAAGGACAAGCATCGTCATTTTATTATGGTCAGCCTCAGGGTGAAGTGTGTCTAATCAACAGGGTTTTCGGTCTCTAAGTACTTTTTAAAGGAAACATCATCGACTCAAATCTCTATTTGCAACAGTGCCATAAGTCTTTATTGTTATGGATGAAATCCACCATTATTTGTGTAGGCGGTCGAGCTCCGCCTGGGCGAAAAAAGCGGCTGCTTTACGTAGAATTTCATTGGCACGCTTTAATTCTTTAATTTCACGTTCCATTTGCTTCATTTTTTCTTGGTCAGATACCTGTTGTACTTTAATAGGATTTTGCTGATCTAAATGCTTTTGATGCCAGGCACGTAGTGTTTCAGGAGTACAGCCAATTTTAGGAGCAATTGCGGAAACTGCTGCCCAATTCGATGGATAATCTTTTAGATTCAATTAGTAATTGAACCACTCTTTCTCTGATTTCAGGGGTATATTTTAATTTTGTCATCGGGACACTACGCTTCGCTACGTCTTGCGAAGCAATGCTTCTCATCTCAGAATATTGACTCTCCGACAAACCCGGTACGGTTCACTTTTTTAGTTTTACAGATTCGAAAGGAAATGACAACAATTTCATGAATAGTAGCCGAAGCTACCATTCATGATTCCAAGTCATATTATTTTAAAAAACTAATTCGATACCTGCACCATATTTCCATCCCTTTTCAGACTCTGTTGCCTCTTGCATAGAAGTGGCTTTCTGTCCTTTTTCATATTGGTAAGCAACATCAATGAAAGGTTTAATTCGCTTAGTAATCTCATATCGGGTTTTGATACCAGTTTTTAGTTCTGATAAACCTGATTTTGCAGCATAGTTAGAATCATCGCTAAATATTACATCTGCTTCGATATAAGGTTGAGTAATCAATTTCTGGGTTAACAAGAAATCACGTTCGATTTCAAAACTTGCTCCCCAAAAATTATTCTCACCGCCATAAAGATATGCTTGTGTTTCAAAGAAATAAGGAGCTAATCCTAATACACCAATAACACCATCAACTCGATCACTGTTGCTGCTATTTTTATCTTCGCTATATCTTACACCAGCTTGTATATCCCAAAATGGGGCTACGTTACGGCTATAAAGTGCTGATACAGCATATTTTGGATCATTACTTTCTGACTTTTCCGAATTGGCTTCAATAAATAGACGATTTTCATCTGTTCCAATCAAAGTTTCAAGCTTTGTTCCTAGGTTGCCCTTACCGTCTTCATCAACCATCCATGCATTTTCAAGTCTTGTTACTTGATAAATTTGTCCGCCATGTTCTTTAAGATGATCATCGTGAGATCCGTCTGATCTCTTTCTTGCAGTCAAAATAATATTATCTCCCCCATTTGCATTTTCCATTGAATAATATTCTGGATACAATTCTTGGGGGCTATATCTTAAGCCACCAGACTCCTGTAATAAGCCTCTCATACCATTTGTAATATTACTTTCTTGTACAGGAGTTTCATTTTTAGCGAACGTTAGATTTGATAATCCAAATAGCGCAATCATCAAAGTTGTTTTTGAAAAAAAATTATTAGTGATGTGCATGTGGATTTACTCCCTTCTCATTTACTTGGGACTGAGGAACAGTCTTTGTAGAATTACCATCTTCCACTTGAGCTACAATGAGTTTATTCATCATTCCTGCACTCATATGGTAAAGCAGGTGACAATGAATAGCCCACTCACCTAACTCATCAGCTGTGAGTAGAGTGGTTATCGTTTTCCCAGGTGGAACAATTACCGTATGTTTGTTTGGCATATTGCTTGGATCCTGACCATTCTCAAGCTGCATAAACATGCCATGTAAGTGCATTGGGTGAGCCATCATACTGTCATTGACAAATTTTAAGCGAATACGTTCACCATACTTCACCACTAGTGGGTCGGCTTCATTAAATTTTTTACCATTTATTGTCCAAATATAACGCTCCATGTTTCCACCAAGACGGATCTCTATTTCACGTTCAGCTGCACGAGTGTCTTTTTGAGGATCTAACGATTGCAAATCACTATATTGCAATGCTTTATTACCTTCAGGTGTTGAAGCATTTGCCCATCCAAATACGGTATTATCATTCTTGTCTGAAGCCGCCTTAACAGTAGCGCTATTCATCGGCATATCATGATTCATGCCTTTCATAGAAGACATATCATGATTCATATCTTTCATAGAAGACATATCATGATCCATACCTTTCATAGAATACATATCGTGATTCATGCCTTTCATAGAAGACATATCATGATCCATACCTTTCATAGAAGACATATCGTGATTCATGCCTTTCATAGAAGACATATCGTGATTCATATCTTTCATTGAAGACATATCATGATCCATACCTTTCATAGAAGACATATCGTGATTCATGCCTTTCATAGAAGACATATCATGATCCATACCTTTCATTGAAGACATATCGTGATTCATACCTTGCATTGAAGACATATCATGATTCATTCCCATATCTTCCATAGTCAATAAAGAACGAGGACGAGGCTTAGGCATCTCAATTTGTTTGACTGCTGGGCTGCTTTCTTCATGTAATGTTCCCACTGCAAAACCGGTACGATCAATAGATTCAGCTTCAATTTGGTAATGTGCTTGTTTTGGTTCCACAATGACATCATAGGTTTCAGCAGTACCAATACGGAACTCATCTACAGGAACCGGCTTTACAGGTTGACCATCAGCACTGACTACAGTCATTTTTAGGTTTGGAATGCGTACATCAAAGAATGACATAGCGGAAGCATTAATAAAACGAAGGCGAACTTTTTCACCAGCTTTGAAGTTACCGGTCCAGTTTTGCTGAGGTGTTTTGCCATTCATTAAAAATGTATAACCAGTCACATCGGACATATCTGTTTTCAACATCCGCATCTGATTCCACATAGAACGGTCTTGCCAAGTCGCTTTTAGCCCATCACGTTTAACTTGTTTTAATAAATCGAATACTGTTTCGCGGCGGTTCTGATAGTAATCTGCTTCTTTTTTAATATTTTTCATAATTTGATCACTTGTCGAATTATGAAAATCAGAAAGCAAAACCACAAAATCTCTATCAGTTTTTTCAGCAGCTGTTAGTGGAGTTTTATCTTTAGGATAAATAACAAAAGCACCATATAAACCGTCTTGTTCTTGTCCTTTACTATGTGAATGATACCAATAAGTACCATTTTGGCGGACTTTAAACTTATATTCATAAGTTTTATTAGGGGCAATGCCATGAAATTTGTTAAATCCAGGTACACCATCCATAATTCCAGGTAATAATAAGCCATGCCAATGGATTGAAGAGTCCTGATTTTTTAACTTATTGTGAACACGGATAACGGCCTCATCACCTTCTTCAAATTCAAGAAGTGGTGCAACGAATTTACCATTTACAGTAATTCTCTCAACTGGTTTTCCTGTGATATTTACAGTTTGTTCAGCGATTGTTAAATCATATTCTTTAACTGCCGCCATTACCCAAGTTGATGAAAATAAACCAACTCCAATTAAGAGTATATGACTTAACTTTTTTGACATTCTATCTCACCTTTAGATTTTTTGACATTCTATCTCACCTTTAGAAAGGTCAAGATTGAAGTAATAAAGCAAATATTTAGTATAAACTTTAATACTTCTTTCTCGCTATTTATAAAATTATTTATTGCTACTAGGCATATTCATCTTTGAATGATCCATTTTAGAATGGTCCATATTCATCATAGAATGATCCATTTTTGACATGTCAGATGAGTTAGGAGACTGATGTTGACTATGATCTTGCTGAGTCTTGTCATCTTTTTCCATTTTACAAGGTTTTGTACAAGGTTCCTGTGCTTTTACCGTTTTAGTGGCACTTGAGGTTGATACATCTTTTGCCCAAGATTGAGTACCAGCAATTAAAGTTCCAGCACACATTAAAATTGTTAGACTACGACGCACTACAGTTTTCATAAGTTTCTCTAAAAGTTAATTTCTTGCTACTACAATAAAGTGAAGCACTGAACATCTAAGTGACTTGAAAATGACATTTTTGTAATCTATCTCGATCAGATGTTTTATAACGTTATTATAGTTTTAATGAATGACTTAGGATTCGGAAATGAGAATACTATTAGTTGAAGATGAACAAAAAACTGGTGATTATCTCAAGCAAGGTTTATCCGAAGCTGGCTATATTACGGACTGGGTTACAGATGGGTTAACGGGTAAACATCAAGCTCTTTCTGAAGAGTATGACTTAATTATTTTAGACGTGATGTTACCTGGACTAAATGGTTGGAATATTATCAATGATATTCGTAGCAGCGGTAAAACAATGCCCATTCTTTTTCTTACCGCCCGAGATCAAATCGAAGATCGAGTAAAAGGATTAGAGCTAGGCGCTGATGATTATTTAGTTAAGCCTTTTGCTTTTGCAGAGCTTCTAGCTCGAATAAAAACGCTCCTTAGACGAGGGCAACAAAGAGAAGATAATAATATTATTAAGATTGCTGATTTAGAACTTGATTTGAGAAAACGTCGGGTAACACGAGCAGGTCAACGCATTGATTTAACGGCTAAAGAATTTGCTCTTATGGAGCTTTTTATGCGTAGAAGAGGTGAAATTCTACCAAGAGCACTTATTGCATCTCAAATTTGGGATATGAACTTTGATAGTGATACAAATGTAGTTGAAGTCGCTATTAAACGATTAAGAAATAAAGTAGATAGTAATTTTACCCCTAAGTTAATTCAAAATATTAGAGGAATGGGGTATGTATTAGAGGTAGAAGATGAATAATAAAATATTCAAATCTATCAGTTTTCGTATTGGTATTATTTTCTCATTATCGACTATATGCATTCTCATTATGATGGGGTTTTTCATCCATAAATTAGTGATGCATCATTTTGAAACGCAAGATCGTACCCAATTAGAAGGTAAAATCCAGCTTATTCAGAATCTTCTCCAACAGCATCCTAAAAATTCTCCAGAACTTGATCTATATTTGAAAGATGCTTTAGTTGGACACCATGATCTTATGGTCCAAATAGAACGACCGGCAGGTCAGATTTTATTTAGTTCTACACCTTCAATCATTAATACTCAACAGTTAATCAAGTCAGCAAATAACCCTTGGATTAAATGGAAAATTAAGAATAAGACCTATCATGGCATGATCTACAACACGGATATAAACAAAAATACTGAAATACAATCTGTACGCATTATTGTGGGGATCGATACATCTGAACATCTACATTTTTTAAATGATTTTAAGCGTCAACTTTTTTACATTGGTTTAGCCGGTACGATTTGTTTAATGTTTTTAGGCTGGTTTGCAACCTGGAGAGGTTTAAGACCCGTGCAAAAAATGGCTAAGGTCGCACAAGGAATTTCTGCTCAACATCTTTCAGAACGTTTAGAAGTTGAGCATACACCAACAGAACTAAAATCATTAGCAATTGCCTTCAATGCTATGCTGGACAGACTAGAGTCAGCTTTAGAAAAACTTTCCGATTTTTCATCTGATTTAGCACATGAAATTAGAACACCGATTAATAATTTAATGACCCAAACTCAAGTATGTCTCGCCCGTAACCGAGATATTGGTACTTATCAAGAAATACTATTTTCTAATTTAGAAGAATTTGAACGTTTGGCTCGAATGGTGTCCGATATGCTTTTCTTGGCAAAAGCAGAACATGACTTAAATTTACAGAACTTACAGAATATTGACCTCATTAAAGAAGTTACCGCTTTATTTGATTTCTATGACGCTCTAGCTGCCGAAAAAAATATGACACTTCAACAAACAGGATCTGGCAATGTAAAAGGTGATCCTGCTATGTTACGTCGCGCACTCAGCAACCTATTGTCTAATGCAGTTAAATATGGAAACAAGAATTCTACAATACAGATAAAACTTCAACAGAATTTAGATAACACAATATTTTCAATTGAAAATGAAGGCCCTGAACTCTCTCCTGAACAACTATCCAGGTTATTTGATCGTTTTTATCGAACAGATGCGTCTAGACAAAGAACAGAAGAAGGAACCGGCTTAGGGCTCGCGATAACAAAATCTATTCTTGATATGCTTGGGGCGACCATCCAGGCTGAATCCCTCAATGGTCGAATCATTTTTACCATTGTTTTTCAAAGTGAATCCATGCAAGGGGAATCATTTTAACTCATTTTTTGAACATCTTCCATTTACCCGAGTTGACCTTACATAAAGCTCAAACTGAGAGCCAGAGCTACGCCAGCACCGATCATGGCAATTGTGTAGCCAAATATGATAGCTCGGCCAAACTGTGCCCCCCCCTGTCATCCATGCAATTGTCGCTTTGCTTAACATGTTGCTCAGTGTGGCCAGCCCTAGCGCGACAGCAGCCACATTTGTTGTTAAGCCTTCAGTACTATGCAGGCGGGCAAGTGAGACTAAAATAGCATCTACGTCTGCTAGCCCAGAAATAGTCGATAATACGAAGATGCCGCTGGTGCCCAACCATTGTTTTGCTGCCGGGACCAAGACTGCCATGACAGCCAGGAAAGCAGCGAAGCTGAATGCTGTCCCAAGATCAAAAGGAGCCATTGCTTCTATTGTTCGATCGTTGTTTTCAGCGCTGGTAATTTGGCGTTGTCTCCACAATGCCATACCCAGCAGAAGGATTCCCGCAATCATCATTGCACCACCAAAAGTGCTTAGCAATGCTGGCTCAATGACGCCTATCAGCACAACCATACGAAAAAACATGATGCCACAGGCAGCCAATGTTCCAGAAATAGCAGCACTGACCATGACGGGGTGCTGGCGTGTATAGCGTGCCAGTGCGACAGTTGCAGCTGTAGAAGATGCCAAACCACCCAATAGACCTGTCCAGAGTATGCCTCTTTCTGAACCGGTGAGCAGCATGGCAAAATGACCTGCCAGAGAGAGTCCGGCAATCAGGATCACCGCCCACCATAACTGGTAAGGATTTAATGCAGCAAAAGGTCCCAGACCCGTATTGGGTAAGTAGGGTAATATAACGACAGAAAGTACCAGCAACTGCAGGGATGCGGTTAATTCACGATGCTCTATCAAGCGTAGCCAACCGTGTAAGGTTGGCTTGAGATCCAAAAATACAGCCACGATGACAGCCGCGGTTAATGCTAAAGTAACATTACCATGGGATGCATATGCACCTAGAACTAATGTCAACAGCATCGCGATCGTCGTGGTAGCGCTTAAATTACCGGAAATTTTTGCGGTACGAGCATAGGACACTGTTAGTAATAAGGAAAGCCCTAATACGGCCGCAACTAGCGGCCAAGCTCCGAAGTTTGGTTGTAAATGACCGAGCACTCCTCCGAGCAATCCTGTCAATGTGAAGGTACGTAGACCTGCTACTCGGCTGCCTTCTGGCAGTTCTCGATCCTGCCATCCTCGTTCTAAACCAATGAGCAGGCCGATGGCGAGTGCTGCAACCAGCCCTGATACATCTGGTGGAAGAAAGGAACTCTCTATCAGAACTTTTTATTTCGCAGGCGAAGGGCATTGGTGATGACTGAAGCTGAACTCAAACTCATAGCCAAGGCGGCAATCATCGGTGACAACAACCAACCGGTAAATGGATATAGTACGCCAGCCGCGATAGGGATACCCAAAGCATTGTAAAGGAAAGCAAACATGAGGTTCTGTTTCATGTTGCCGACAGTAGCTTCCGAAAGTGAACGGGCAACAGCAATCCCTCGTAAATCTCCCTTGACCAGCGTAACTTGGGCACTATTCATTGCAACATCAGTCCCGGTTCCCATAGCGATACCGATATCAGCTTTAGCCAAGGCTGGTGCATCATTGATGCCATCACCAGCCATAGCCACGATGCGACCTTCCTTCTGCAATTTGCTGACCAGTTCGAGTTTATCTGCGGGTTTGACTTCGCCATGTACCTCATCAATGCCTAGACGTGCTGCGACTGAACGGGCAGTGGTGAGACCATCTCCTGTTGCCATCACGATACGTAGACCCGCTTCCTTCAGGGTGGCAAGTGCTTCTGGGGTACTTTTTTTGATGGGATCGGATACTGCAAGCAGGCCGGCCAATTCACCATTGATGGCTAGATGCATCACACTTGCACCTTCTGAACGCAGCTCTTCGGCTTGCGGAATCAGAGATTGTACCGAGATACCTAATTGCTCCATCAGTGCTGTGTTGCCCAAAGCTAACTGACGATCGCCCACTTGACCTCGAACACCAATCCCTGAGCCTGATTCAAAATTATCTGGTGTTTCAAGAGGCAGGCCACGTTCGTGTGCTGCGTTTACAATCGCTTCGGCTAGCGGGTGTTCACTGCCTTGATCAAGACTGGCGGCTAAACGTAATACTTCAGATTCATCGAAACCTGATGCGGCAACCACACGATCGAATACAGGGCGTCCTTCGGTCAACGTACCTGTTTTATCGATGATTAGTGTGTCAATCTTGCGCAGATTCTCAATGGCTGCTGCATCGCGGAACAACACACCATGAGTAGCACCTTGACCCGTTGCAACCATGATAGACATTGGAGTTGCCAAGCCTAATGCACAAGGACAGGCAATAATGAGTACTGCCACAGCATTGATTAATGCATAAACCCAGCTCGACTCTTCTGGGCCGAACAGTCCCCATCCAAAGAAGGTAAGCAAGGCAATGGCTACTACAGCCATGACAAACCAACCTGCAACCTGATCAGCCATGCGTTGCATTGGGGCTCTTGAGCGTTGAGCTTGCGCCACCATCTGTACGATCTGAGACAACATGGTACTTGAACCAATTTTCTCTGAACGCATGATTAGGGAACCATTGGTATTCAGGGTAGCACCAATGACTTTATCACCGATGCGTTTAGTGATCGGTAAAGGTTCACCTGTCAGCATCGATTCATCCACTGAACTACTTCCTTCAGTGATTACACCATCCACAGGCACTTTTTCACCTGGGCGAATTCTGAGTAAATCTCCTACATGGACATGCGTTAGAGGAACATCTTCTTCAGTTCCATCAGGCAGGATTCGGCGAGCTGTTTTAGGAGCGAGCCCAAGGAGTGACTTAATTGCAGCAGAAGTTTGCGAACGTGCTTTTAACTCCAATATTTGTCCCAGTAGGGTCAATGAAATGATGACCGCTGAAGCTTCAAAGTAAACAGCGACACGACCCATGGAAATAAATGAGTCTGGGAAGATTTGC
Source organism: Acinetobacter marinus (assembly GCF_900096915.1). Lineage (GTDB taxonomy): Bacteria > Pseudomonadota > Gammaproteobacteria > Pseudomonadales > Moraxellaceae > Acinetobacter > Acinetobacter marinus. Next base: position 7,153 of record NZ_FMYK01000016.1, on the reverse strand, counting down.
GGTGCAATGGTTGCGACCACACTATAAATAAATGCAGCTCCAGTGCCCAAACCAATCAGCGTCCACATGTTCGGGCTGCGATTCACAACCGATTGCCAACCCCGGGAAAAAAATGGCCAACCTGCCCAAAGTACAATTGGGAGTGACAACACCAGTTCAATCCAGCTCTGAACAGCCATATTGAACAGGTTCATTTGATGACCAAACATCGCCAAAAAAGTCACGATGATGGTCAATGGCAGTGTCCACCAGAAGCGTCGGCGGAAATCACGTAACTCCGGATTCTCATCTTCCTCTAATTCAGGAATGAGTGGCTCCAGTGTCATTCCGCATTTAGGACAGTTTCCAGGATGATCTTGCCTGATTTCTGGATGCATTGGGCACGTATAGATGATCGTGCCTGTTGTGCTTGTCTCATTAACGGATTGAGTAGTCTGATGATGCTGTGTATGTGCATCGGCAGTCGTCGTTGCGGGTTTAGCGATATATTGCACCGGGCTGCTATGAAACTTTGATTGACATTTATCACTGCAAAAAAAGTAAGTTTTCCCCTTAAATTCCTCATGGTATTTCGATTCTTCAGTGACGGTCATACCACAGACTGGGTCTTTCAGTACGTCTGTTGTAGCCTGTGCCATATGGTCCTGGTTATGATTTTTTTGATCTGACATAAATAATTCTCTCATGGAAAAGTGGTTTTATGGCCGAATTTTGGAATAAATCTCGGAGTCTGTTGAGCATAGCTGTCATAGACAGCGCCAAACTGTTTACTCATTTCAGCCTCTGCCTTAATTGCCAAGCGGCTGTACATTAAGAGTAAGATTGGAAACATAATCAGTGTCAGTAAAGTTGGCCATAGCAATAAAAAACCCAGCAAGATCAAGATAAAAGCCACGTATTGGGGGTGACGTATGCGCGCATAGGGTCCGGTTACTGCCAATTGGTGATGACGTTGTGCGTGGTACAACACGTTCCATGCTGATGACAGTAAATAGAAACCATAGCCCAAAAAAATATAACTCTCGATGTGCAGAATGTCAAAATGTGGATCACCCTTTTCACCCAGTAGCGTTGACCATAAGTGACCTGAGTTATGCGACAGCAAATCAAGTTCAGGAAAGCGAGTTTGTAGCCAGCCTGACAACAGGTAAATGGTTAAAGGGAAACCATACATCTCGACAAACAATGCAATGATAAAAGCCGAAAAGGCCCCAAATGTACGCCAATCGCGCGCAGTGGAAGGTCTAAAAAAACTGAAAGCGAACATGATAAAAACTGCTGAGTTAATGATAACCAGCGTCCATAAACCATAAGCCGATTCCGCATGATTCATGAGGGGTCTCCTGGTTCGCGTGATTTTTTATTATCTGATGTGTCTGGATTTTTCTGTTGATGATGGTGATGTCCATGACCACCATGCATAAAAATATGCATCAGTGGACACGCTAAAAGGAATAAATAAGGCAAAGCACCAATAACGTGGGCTAAATGTTCCGTTAATAGAAAATAAGCTGCGATACCACCCAGCACGATTAGACCAATGGCATAACGTGTAGACCAGAAGTTAGGTACTGAATTATTTTCTTGGTGTTGGTGATTCATGGTGCTTTCCCCTAATTCATGGGTAACTATTTAGTTGCTGACGGAGGCATACAGTCCATCATCATCTGCATCATGGATTGCATCATGTCCATACGTTTTTCCATCATCTGCTGACGGTCAGCCATATTTGCATTCATGCTTTGGCTGCCCATCTGTTTCATCATACTCATACCTCCTTGCATGAGTTTCATGTGCTCAGCCATAAGTTTCTGACGTTCTTGTGGGGTTTTTGCAGCCATCATCTTCTCATGCATGGCTTGCATCGCCTTCATGTGTTGATCCATTGCAGCCATTTTATCTGTAGCAGTGGTGCTGGTAACTGTTTGCTTAATTGTTACTGCAGATGGTGCTGTTTTTTCAGGGTGGTGATCTTTGTGTTCATCGGATTGCTGTGCAAATGTATTCAATGACGCGGCTGCGATACATAAGCCCAAAAAAATGTTTTTGAATTTCATCATAATTTTTTCCTTTAAATAATTTGGAAGTAAAAGCTATGTTTTAGTACTGAACAGAGTCTAGGAATTTGACTACTAAACTGATGAAATTTTTGGTTATTCTCTGTCTCTCTTAAAAATTTTAGCACTATTAATTAATTATTTTTAAAAATGACAAAAATGTAATTTTGAGATCTTCTCGAAATATATAGTCTATGCTGAGATGGGCTTTGTTGCACAAAGATTTCATAACTATATGATTTTAGTAGTTTTGATTATTTTTTGATCCAAAATTAAATTTATTTAAATCAGATGCTTACATATTTATGCAGCAAAGCCACTAAAATATAAAAAATTAAATAGCTACTATTTTCTTAGACAAAATGATTACTACATTTCATAAATCAACCACCTACATAATTTGTTTGTTAAATGATCATTATTTTTCAATAAGATTATTTTAATAGTTAAAGATTTTAAATTTTAAAAATGACAAAAATGTAATTTTGAAGTCATCGCTCTGTTTCTGTCTCTCACTAATAATTGAAATATAAGAGGAGATGATGTGGTCTCATTAAATATAGATTTTATAAAGTCATCTCTAATGAACTAACGAATCAAGAGGAAACGTAAATGAAATTATTTCAAAATAAAATGACTGCTCTACGTAATGTTGTAGTAGCTGCAACGATGATTGTGGCTACTACAACTACGTTCGCTCATGTGAGTTTAGTGAGTGCGATTCCTGCGGAAAATGCATCTATCCTTAGTCAACCAAAGAACTTGACCCTTAACTTTGGTGCAGAGGTTATGTTGATGAATATTAAGTTACTGGATGCTCAGCGAAGAGATGTTCCTTTAAAATATAAAGTTACTCATGACTTAAAGAAATCCTTTGATGTCGCTCTTCCGAAACTGAAAAAAGGTAAATATACCGTTGTCTGGACAACAATGGGGAAAGATGGTCACAACATGAATGGTGAATATAGTTTCACTATCAAATCAACTAAATAAGAATTGATTACCTTTCAACATGTCAGTGAGGTGCTGGCATGTTGTTCTAGAATGGACAAAAATAATGATTTCTGAATATTGGATGTGGGCCACTTGGTTAACTAAGGTTATTTTATATTTAAGTGTACCTTTTGTCGTTGGTGGAGCCTTTTGCTATTTTTTACTTAGACAATATCTTGAACTAAAAGAATCGATTCTTAAATATATTACAATTGGCGCTGGATTAGGCCTAATTTCCAGTACCTTGGGATTTTTTATTCTGATTGGTAGTTTTGCCAATACTGGTATTACAGGGATGGTGGACCCCACGTATATTAATATATTGGTTAATACTCCGACGGGGTATATATACGTTCTTCGTTCTATTAGTTTTGCTCTTTTACTTCTTCTCATGGTGGTTAAAGTTAACAGGAACAAAGGTCAGTTTTCTATAATTGAAAGTTCAATATTTTGTGTTTTACTTCTCCCGATTATTTTTAGTTTTTCCCAGCTCGGACATGTCGCTAATTTAACCTTACTTGCTCAAATTTTATTATCAATCCATATTCTAGTTATGTCGTTATGGATGGGGTCTTTATATCCGTTATGGAAAACCAGCCGGGAAATAAGTGGTTTACCTTTAAAAGATCGCATGCATGTATTTGGACGTATTGCTGCTTTCATTGTTGGGATATTAATCGCCTGTGGCGCTAGTGTAGCTCTTCTTTTAATTAAAGATTTTAATACCTTAATCAATACTGCATATGGCTATGGTTTCATGGTTAAAATGTTTTTTGTTATAAGTATTCTACTTTTAGCTGCCTTCAACAAATGGTATTTCACCCCGCGTCTTCAACATCCTAAATTCGCTAAACACCTTAGTCATGCCATTTTATTTGAGATGTTATTAGGTCTATCAATTCTATTAACAACAGGCTATATAACCACTGTCGTGGGTATTGAATAAGAGAATTTCAAAATAAGGGAATTGAGGAAATTTAACATTACTGCATTTATCTTTTGTAGCTGAGCAATAAAGTTTCTACTGGACTGTCAACTTACGACAATCAGAACAGTAAAATCGCATCATGAGGCATTTATACATTAAAGGTAGTCACCGGTTTTTAGCTTATCTTCAACCCATAACGGTCTCATCTATTCAGTTCACTACCATTGATTGAAATAACTAATCTTATAAATTTCAGAGTGATCGTAGATGACAAAAATGTCATTTTAAAGTCACATTAATGTTGGTTAAGTACTTTTACTGTAGTCATTAGAACACTCTTCTTTGGAATACTCTGAAGAAAACTGTAAGGTTGTAAACAGACCAAGTTACAGCGAGTAACTGATTCAGAAAAAGGCTGGTTGTATGGTGAAAGTTTAGAGTTACTGTTCTAATGTTTTAAACAAATGTTTTGTTAAAAAGGAGCAACATATGAAATTTCACATCGCTAATATGACTTGTGGTGGTTGTGCACGCGGCATTACTACCGCAATTAAAGAGCTCGACTCGAATGCCTCACTCGATATTGATTTACAAAACCGTATCGTTGAAATCAACACAACGGTGAGTCAGGATAAAGTCATTGCAACTCTCAGTGAGCGTGGATTTACAGCTGATCCTGCTTAATCTCTGTTAGAGTAACAGTGGGAATTCCTTACCACTTTGGTGGTGTTTCAAAAAGTATGCTAGCGTTAAACAAATCCGTTATTAAGGTAAAAGAAAGTCAAATCAAAGGCTTTAAAATGATTTTCGAGCTTTTTAGAAAAGTTGCAACTTCTCCTAAATCCACGCCTGATTCGATGACGAATTCTACAATTGTTACCTTCAATACCGACGGTAAAAAACTTACCGATCACTTGCTTGCAACATTGAAATGCTGTGATAAAACTATCTCAATATTGTTACTTAGACAGGTAGGACATTTGATTTGTAGCGTTATTTTCATACCTCTATTTTATCAAAAGCCATATTGTTTTTTTCAGCATACTTTTTGAAACACCACCTTTGTTTGTTTTAGAGCGTCGGGGTGCCTCGGCAATTCTGCGTGTTGAAATAGAAAGGAAAATTCATTTTCTGAATGAAGATATCAGGTATGAACTGGTAAAGATACAATCCACGATTCATATTCAATCCCATGACTTTAAAGCGCAAAGCGTGTTGCAGATGCAGCTCTTATTCCGAGGAATTTTACACTGGTATCGCCCGCCGATAGAAACACCAGATCCGGCAGTCAGGACGTAAATAACCATTCCTCCAGTTTAAATAAAAAAACCTGCAGATTCGATGCAGGTTTTTTTTAGAGATAATCAATCGCGTCTTATTTGGCTTTACGCTCTTTTTCAATCAGGTAATTCACCACCTGAATGACTTTGGCATCATTACCCTGCACAATATATTTACCATTCACGGTCACTGCCGGAACACCACTTAACTGATACTGAGCAGCCAGATTTTTGGCTTGGGCAATTTTCGAAGTGATCGGGAAAGATTTATAAGTGCTGTTAAATTTCGCTTCAGGAATACCATAGCGGGTATAGAACTTGGCCAATTGCGCCTGTTCTAAAATTGGACGCTGCTTATCATGAATATCATGGAATAATTGTAAATGTGCTTTTTGACGCACACCCAGGGCTTCTGAAACATAATAAGCACGTGCAGCCTGTTCCCAAAGCGGGTTCATTGCAGCAGGTGTACGTACAAAACGTACATCTTTTGGTAATTTTTTCAACCAGCCCTGCATATGTGGTTCAAGCGCGAAACAGTGACCACAGCCATACCAGAAGAATTCACGTACCTCAATTTTGCCCGGTTTTTCGACTTTAACTGGTTTTGCAACCACCTGATAGTCCTGACCTGCCACAAAATTGGCCATAGCACTACCTGAAAAGGCCAAAACAGATGCGGCAACAGCTCCTAAAAGGAATTTTTTCATTGGGATTATCGTCCTCTAAATCATTATGCTTAGTGTATGGGTTCACTATAAATCAATTATGCCGGTTCCGTTTTCATGCTGCGAACTTTTGTGCTATCAGAACCGCTACATTAAAGTATGCGACTGATTTTAAGTCAGTTAATATGGCCATTCGACCGCTATGTGTTTTTAGATAATCACAAAAGTTAAACTTTGAGTAATAAAAACGGTTATAATTTCTACGATTAAAACGTAGTGGTCAAACCTACAGTAAATATTAACTTCTTACTATTACTCTTCAGTAACAGCCGCGTGGCTATGATAATAGCTGGAATTTACAACATAGAACTGAGCAAAAAAATCTTTACTTATAATAATGAGTAAATATATACATCAGAATGACAACAAAATTACAAACTTGTAATTTTGTTAAGGTTTGTTCTCAAAAAAATAAATTAATACTATTTTAAAAAAGATAAATCGTTGCTGAAAAAGCTAGATTGCAATCGAGTTAATTAATTATAAATCAAAAACTTATATTGTATAAAATTTGTAACTCTTTGCTTTCTGCACTTATTATTTAATCAACGTTCACGATTTTCATAAGCTAAACTAAATATAGTCGCCAATTTCAATTAAGTTATTTCCCGGCTTTTAAATACCGGGCACTGTTGCAAATAGGCTGACATGATAAGCTAAATATCTTATTTATTTCGAGATACAGCAGATGAATCCCTTCCATGGTCGGCACTTTCAAGGTGAAATCATTCTTTGGGCTGTTCGTTGGTATTGTAAATATGGCATCAGCTATCGTGAACTTCAAGAAATGCTCGCTGAACGAGGTGTGAATGTTGACCACACCACAATTTATCGTTGGGTTCAGCGTTATGCTCCAGAAATGGAAAAACGCTTACGCTGGTATTGGCGTAATCCTACAGATTTACATTCATGGCATATGGATGAGACTTATATCAAAGTGAAGGGGCGATGGACTTACCTGTATCGTGCAGTTGATCAACATGGTCATACGATTGACTTTTACCTTTCCGCTAGACGGAACAGTAAATCAGCCTATTGTTTTTTAGGAAAGATCTTCAATACGGTGAAAAAATGGCAAATTCCACGGGTCATCAATACAGATAAAGCAGCGACCTATGGCCATGCTTTATCACGGTTAAAGCGAGAAGGAAAATGTCCAGTAGATAT
>NZ_FMYK01000006.1 GCF_900096915.1 Acinetobacter marinus | reverse complement strand
GCAGACATGGTTCCAATGGTCAGCGTTCTCCATTAGATTATGAAAAGGCCCATCAAAAGATGGTTATGTGTGTCTAGAATTTTGGTGGCTATTCACTATACCAACTGGCTAAGAACTCTCTGAGAAGCTCTTTCTTGTTTTCAACTGGATCAGTTAAACATTTTGTAAGCAATTCAATATGCTTTTTTAATGAATCCTCAAATGCAAGAGTTGGAACTTCATAATTTACTGATACAGAGTCTGTGACATTCACACATATACTTGCTAAGTTATAATCATTGAAAGACAAGGTATGAGCAAGTCTTGGAAATTGCTGAGGATCTTTTAAATAAAATGAAGGCATTGAAGTTATTTCCTCAACTTCAAAATGAATAAGTGTAATGGTATAACTACCAATAGTCACATTAACTTCTATCGTATTCCGAGCAAGTACATTGGCTGCAGATACTGAGTATCCACAGCTTTGTAGATGCTGAATTATTAATTGATAATTCATGCGCCTTGAGATGTTCCTACAGATCCAGCTGAAGGAAATACAACCTTAGCTGCTTCATTTTTTGAGTTATTTTTAGTACTTTCAGGGAAATCTTCGCCAAATATTTCTCTTAATAGATCACATTGTTTGGATTCATCTGACTCATCAATGACTTTCTTTAAGTTATTTCTCAAGGTGGATAGCTTATTTTTCAATTGAGTACCTGTATCTATACTACTGCCAGAGAAAATATCTCTGTATGGTGATACGGGTAAATCAACTTTTACTTTCCATTGACTGTCGTTTTGGTATAAAAAGTAATTTGACTGATCTAGTATTTGGTCGATAGTATTTTTCAAAGCTTCTAGATCATTTTCAAGGCCTTCATCATTAATTGAACTTTGAAACTTTTCTTTGAGCATTACAGTAAGACCGATCGAAAAAACCTTTCTGCAGGTATCCTCATGAAATTTGATGTTTCTCCATCTTTTTATATATCTAGTTAATCGTTTAAATTGCTGAAGTTTCTGTGTTTCATAAATGCCTGAGCTGTCTTTAGCATTGATCCAATCAATTAAACCTTTGGGATCTGAGTCAGACCACTCCCTATTATTTTCATCAGAATTTTTCTTGCCCACAGCTAATTTGTAATAACCGCTCTCCGATTTACTATAAATAGGGATATCAATATGTAAATCCTCATTTTTATAGTCCGCAGTGACACAAGGTTTTTTAATTTTAGCGTTCTTGAAACCTCTATTTTCTAGAATTTCTAAGACAACCTTCTTAGGTATAGTTGGATCAGTAGGGGCATCATTTTCATTGATGACTATCGCTCTATCTATATCGAAGTCTTTTCCTTTTTCTTTGATTGCTGTGTTAGTTGCTAAAGAACCTTGAATGAAATCTTCTTGAACGGGATAGCCATTTTCTCGAAATTTTTTGCGAATGTCTTCTGTAATGCTATCGTCTTTTTCACGTGCATTCTTATATTCCTCGCTTTGACGAGTTATGTAGATATTGGTGTTAAATGTTAAAAATTTACTTTGTAAGCCCATTTTTACCTTCTTAATCGATTATTTATTTTGAAATTAACTATTTGTTTGATTATTCAAAGCACAATTAGTCCTTAGCCAGAATTAGCCAAACTTTTATATTCAATTTCAGATTTAAAATTTTAAAGTGATATGTTTTTAAGTTACCCAATAAGAAACCTAGATCTCTTATTGGGTATATATTGAAATTAGCATCAATGATAATTTCTGTGTCTATTGATGTTTTGACAAACCTTGCGTCGTCTTATGACAAACCATGTGTCGTTTTTGACAAACAATGTGTCGCGTGACGTGATAACAGTTAACTTACCAACTCAACGCACCACCAGTCTGGTAGTCCGTCACACGCGTTTCAAAGAAGTTCTTCTCTTTACGCAAGTCCATCATCTCAGACATCCATTGGAATGGATTATTGACACCCTTGAACTGCTCAGGCAAGCCAAGTTGTGTCAAACGACGGTTGGAGATGAATTTCAGATATTCTTCCATCATCGCTGCGTTCATACCGAGTACGCCACGTGGCATGGTATCACGTGCATATTCGATCTCAAGCATCGTGCCTTCCAAGATCATTTGGATCACTTCTTGTTGGAAGTCCTTCGTCCAAAGCTGTGGATTTTCGATCTTGATTTGGTTGATCATGTCGATACCGAAGTTTACGTGCATCGACTCATCACGCAAGATGTATTGGAATTGTTCAGCAACACCAGTCATCTTGTTACGACGACCCATACTCAAGATTTGGGTAAAGCCACAGTAGAAGAAAATGCCTTCAAGTACACAGTAGAATGCGATCAAGTTGCGGAGCAATTGTTGATCATCTTCCGTCGTACCCGTCTTAAAGGTCGGATCACCCAGCGACTGGGTATATTTCAATCCCCAAGCCGCTTTACGTGCCACACTTGGGACTTCACGATACATATTGAAGATTTCGCCTTCGTCCATGCTCAATGATTCAATACAGTATTGATAGGCATGAGTGTGAATCGCTTCTTCAAAGGCTTGACGCAAAATGTATTGACGACATTCAGGGTTGGTGATCAGACGATAGATCGCCAAAACCAAGTTGTTCGCAACCAATGAATCTGCGGTTGAGAAGAAACCTAATGAGCGTTTGACGATCACACGCTCGTCATCGGTCAAGCCATTTTCAGACTTCCACAGTGCGATATCGTGGTTCATGTTGACTTCTTGAGGCATCCAGTGGTTAGCACAACCGTCAAGATATTTTTGCCACGCCCATTCGTAACGGAAGGGTACAAGTTGGTTGAGATCGGCACGACAGTTGATCATGCGTTTGTCTTCAACTTCTACACGACCAGCGCCCATTTCCAACTCTTCAAGACCAGGTGCAACGTCCAAATGTTTTAAGGATTCAGATGCTCGAGCCATCGAATCGGTTGGATCAATTGCATTTCCATTTGTTGTTGGTGTAGGGGATTTTGCAGGAGCCACGCTCTGCGCTTGTGGCTGTCCATCAGATACCACTTTTTGTACAGGCGTTTCTTTCGGTGTGACGGGCGTAGGTGTGGATGGCGAAGCATCATTTTTTTGTGCATCATCTTCGAAGTCGTCCCAGCTTAGAATTGACATAGGATATTCTCACTTTAATTCAAAAATACGTAAAACGATAGACTGTCTGCATGCCCAGCGTGACTTTATGGTGCGGTCACGCTGGGACATTGTTGATTGGTTATTGTGAATTATTGACACGCTTCACAGTCTGGATTATCGATACTACATGCTTGTGGCACTGGCGCAGCATTGGTGAAGCCATCATCTTGTTGAACGGCTTCTTGTGCAACTGCTGGCTCAGGCTCAACTGCTGCTGCCATGGTTGCAGGTTTTACAGCGTTCAATGCACCTGTGTTAATGGTTGATTTCTCTGCAGATGTCGCACCCAAAGCACGGAGGTAATAAGTGGTTTTCAAGCCACGTAACCATGCCATTTTATAAGTGATGTCGAGTTTCTTACCGTTGGCACCAGAGATATATAGGTTCAATGATTGCGCTTGGTCGATCCATTTTTGACGACGACTTGCCGCATCCACGATCCAACGAGGCTCAACTTCGAATGCTGTTGCAAACACGTCTTTTAAATCTTGTGGAATACGTGCGATCTTCTGTACTGAACCTTCGTAATGTTTCAAGTCATTAACCATCACCACATCCCACAGTCCACGATCTTTCAATGCACGAACAAGGTAAGGGTTGATCACGGTGAATTCACCTGACAAGTTTGATTTCACATACAAGTTTTGGAAAGTCGGCTCGATAGATTGAGATACACCACAGATGTTCGAAATGGTTGCAGTCGGTGCAATCGCCATCACGTTTGAGTTACGCATACCGTCTTTTTGGACTTTGGTACGCAAGCTATCCCAGTCCAAAGTCATTGAACGATCGACTTCAAACATGCCTTCAGGGCGAGTCACTGCAACCTTGTTCAACGAGTCAATAGGCAAGATGCCTTGATCCCAGAGTGAGCCTTTGAATGTAGAGTAAGCGCCACGCTCTACAGCAAGATCACTTGAGGTTTGAATGGCAAAGTAGCTAATCGCTTCCATCGAACGATCGGCAAATTCCACCGCCTCATCAGAACCATAAGCAAGATTCAATTCATAGAGCGCATCTTGGAAGCCCATGATGCCCATACCGACAGGGCGGTGTTTCAAGTTCGAATTACGTGCTTGTTCAACCGCGTAGTAGTTAATATCTACCACATTATCGAGCATACGCACCGCAGTTTTTACCGTGCTCTCAAGTTTGGCATGATCAAGCTGACCATCAGTGATATGACGGACAAGGTTGATCGAACCTAAGTTACAGACTGCGATTTCGTCACGATCGGTATTGAGGGTAATCTCAGTACACAAGTTCGATGAATGCACCACGCCAACGTGCTGTTGCGGAGAACGTAAGTTACACACATCTTTGAACGTGATCCACGGATGACCTGTTTCAAATAGCATTGAAAGCATCTTGCGCCACAAGTCTTGTGCTTTGACTTTCTTATGCAAGATTTCTTTTTTCGCTGCCAAATCTTCGTAGTGTGCATAACGCTCAGCAAAGGCACTACCTGTCAAATCGTGTAGATCAGGTGCATCTGATGGGCTGAATAGCGTCCATTCTGCATTTTCCAAAACACGTTGCATAAATAGGTCAGGCACCCAGTTTGCGGTGTTCATATCATGGGTACGGCGACGGTCATCACCTGTGTTTTTACGCAGCTCAAGGAACTCTTCAACGTCCAAGTGCCACGTTTCAAGATAGGCGCAAACTGCACCTTTACGTTTACCACCTTGGTTGACTGCGACGGCTGTGTCATTTACGACTTTCAGGAAGGGTACAACACCTTGTGATTTACCATTGGTGCCTTTGATATACGAGTTTAAGGCACGTACAGGTGTCCAGTCATTACCGAGACCGCCTGCCCATTTTGACAGCATCGCATTGTCACGGATTGCACCATAGATGCCGAATAAGTCATCAGGCACGGTGGTCAAATAACAGCTTGAAAGTTGTGGGCGTAGCGTCCCAGCATTAAACAATGTTGGCGTAGACGCCATATAGTCGAAGCTCGACAATAAGTCGTAGAACTCAATGGCACGTGCTTCACGATCTTGTTCTTGAATGGCAAGACCCATCGCCACACGCATAAAGAACAGTTGTGGTAATTCAAAGCGCACACCATCTTTATGGATGAAGTAACGATCAAATAAAGTCTGTAGACCCAAATAAGTAAATTGGTTACTGCGCTCAGGTTTGATTGCTGCGGCTAATTTCTTTAGGTCAAACTTGAGTAGTTCAGGATCGAGGAGCTCTAAGCTCACGCCTTTATTCAGGTAGGCTTCGAGTGCATCATTTTCATTGGTATCTGCATCAAGTTCTAAAAAGTCTAAACCGACTTTGACCAATTCATCACGTAGCAGGCGAGCCGTGACATAAGTATAGTTTGGTTCATGCTCGATACGAGTACGTGTTGCCATCATCATAGTGGTGGCAATTTCTGATTCTTTGACGCCGTTATACAAGTTCTTCACGGTTTCGTCGATGATCGCTTGGGTGTCGATGCCTTCTAAGTCTTGGCTGGCACGTTCTGCGCTATTCGCCAATGCAGAAAGATCAAGTGGCTTAAGCGTGCCGTTGGCATCAGTCACTTGCAGTGTTGGATGATGGTTTTCGCCACTGCCTTGACGTTCACCTTGACGCTTATCACGATAAATCACATAAGCACGTGCCACTTTTTGCTCGCCTGTGCGCATCAATGCCAACTCGACTTGGTCTTGGATTTCTTCGATGTGAATCGTCCCGCCAGAAGGTAGGCGACGCTTGAAGGTATTCCAAACCATTTCGGTGAGTTCAGAGATACGGTCGTGAATTCGACTCGAATCATGACTCTGTTCACCCTCTACTGCTAAAAAGGCTTTGCCGATGGCAACAGAAATCTTTTCAGCATTAAAGTCGGCAACATCACCTGTGCGTTTAATCACACGTAATTCACCAGGGGTTGTGTCGAGTACGCTCATGACGGCACTGCTCCATTGTGTTTATTGTGGGTTTTGGTGCGACAAAACCACTATAAGTTGTGTTAAATAAATATGTGACACACAAGATACGGGAAAATTTCTTGCGATACAATCTTGACATTTCACATCAAACTGAAATTTTGATGCAATTGATTTAGTTTCCTGCACTTAGCCTTAAAATTATTTTTTCTTGGCTAAAACTGCATTTTTTTGTGCGCAAATAGACTAACAAGAAAGCCTGATTTTTCGTAGAGATAACTCTGTGGATAAGTTGTTGAAATCATTTTTTACAAAGACGACCAGCAAAAGAACGCAAGAATTTTGTAAACAACTCGTAAGGAAAGTGCACTTTGGTTACACGTATTTACATTGTAACCAGTATAAGCAATACAATTTTGTAGAGAGTGTAAAATTTGGTGAAAGGGGGCTTGTTTACATTGTAAACGCGTGTATATTGGAATCATTCAGCAACGCATCAAATTTTAATTTTCTATTAAATTTTAATGAGATGCGTATTTATTTAGAGGAAGTGTGATGACGCAAGAAGAAAAATTGCCGAAAATTTTAATCGTGGAAGATGATGAGCGTCTTGCAAATTTAACGCAGGAATATTTGATTCGAAACGGCTTGGAAGTCGGGGTGGAAACAGATGGTAATCGTGCGATTCGCCGTATTATCAGTGAGCAACCAGATCTAGTCGTGCTGGATGTGATGTTGCCAGGCGCTGATGGTTTGACCGTATGTCGTGAGGTGCGCTCGCAATATCATCATCCGATTTTGATGTTGACAGCACGTACTGAAGATATGGATCAGGTACTTGGTTTGGAAATGGGTGCGGACGATTATGTACCAAAACCAGTTCAACCTCGTGTGCTCTTAGCGCGTATTCGTGCTTTGCTTCGCCGTACCGATAATTCGGTGGAAGAAGAAGTGTCGCAACGTGTCGAGTTTGATGATCTAGTCATTGATAATGGTGGTCGTTCGGTGACGCTTGATGGTGAATTGGTTGATTTCACCAGCGCAGAGTACGACCTATTGTGGTTACTCGCTTCGAATGCTGGGCGCATCTTGTCTCGTGAAGATATTTTCGAGCGTTTGCGTGGTATCGAATACGACGGTCAAGACCGCTCGATCGATGTGCGTATTTCTCGTATTCGTCCAAAAATCGGTGATGATCCTGAAAATCCGAAACGCATCAAAACTGTGCGTAGTAAAGGCTATTTATTTGTTAAAGAATCCAACAACGCCTAAATGGCGTTGTGGTTTTGCTCAATGTATATGAACTATAAGCCAAGAGGCATCCGTGTCGACATTTAAACAAAGTATTTTCCTTCGCATCTATGCAGGCTTAGTATGTTTGGTGGCGCTGGTTGCGATCTTGGCTTATATCATTGTGCAGGTGATTAATTATCAGCGAGCACAAGACTACCGTGAGCAAATGGCAGATGGCGTGGCGCATGTCATTGCCGAAGTGGTTGCCAGACAGCCCACAGTACAAAGCCAGAAAGATTGGCTGGCGGATGTTTCACGTGTATTAGAATTAGATTTAAATTTTGTGCCACGAACAGAGATTAATCTCTCTCGTACAGAGCGCAACCGACTGCAAGATCATCATGCCATCGTTAGATATGATGCGAGTAAGGCAATTGGTGATATTTATGCACAGGTCGATGGTCAGCCCAATGTCTATTTGCATATGCAAGTGGATAAGTTGACTGAGGTGCAGATCAAGATGATTCCAATCTTGGTACTAGAAGATTTGACCTACTTTCCTGGTGCTGAGCAACAACGTTTAAAAGAATTGCAACCGTATTTTTCCTATCCTTTAGCCTTTAAAAAGTTGTCTGAGTTGAATCTGGATATGGATCAACTGAGTCGACTGCGTACTGATAAAACCCAAACAATTTTGCTGTATCGTGATAGTGCGACCATGCAAGGCACTACAATTTCTGCGGTTTCAGCCTATACCAATGTGCCGAATCGAGTCTTGGTGCTTGGCCCTGTACCAATATTTAATTGGTTGCCATTTAAGGTGTTTGCAGGCATTACCTTATTCAGTTTGTTCCTGTTGATCATGGGTGTATATTTCTTGATTTTGCCACTGGAGCGTAAGATTGGTAAGGTGCGTAAGGCATTGAACCGTGTGCGAAAAGGGAGTCTTGATACACGAGTGACGATTGAGGGCAGTGACGAGGTGGCGAATCTTGGCATCAGCTTCAATATGATGACCGATCATATCCAGCGTTTGATCGAGGCACAGCAAGAGCTGACCCGTGCGGTGTCTCATGAGCTACGCACACCTGTGGCACGAGTGCGCTTTGGCATGGAAATGCTCACCGATACTGACGATTATGATGCACGTATCTCGCAAATGGAAATGATTGATAAAGATATCGAAGAGCTGAATAAACTCATTGATGAAATCATGACCTACGCCAAGCTGGAGCAGGGTACACCATCATTGCATTTTGAAAATGTGGTGATCAAAGATGTGCTACAACAAGTCATTGGTGAGTTTGATCGCATTAAGAAAGACAAGATCATTAGTAGCCAGCTTCCTGCACAAGATATTACCGCTGAAGCGGAGTATCGTTATTTACATCGTGTGGTGCAGAATTTTGTTGGAAATGCACTGCGCTACTGCAACTCGACAGTACGAGTCAGTGGTGGTATTGAGGATGGTTTTGCATATGTCTGCGTAGAAGATGATGGTGCGGGCATTCCAGAAAAGGATCGAGCCAAAGTATTTGAAGCCTTTGCACGTCTGGATGATAGTCGTACCCGAGCCTCAGGTGGCTATGGTTTGGGATTGTCCATTGTGAGTCGAATTGCCTATTGGTTTGGCGGGCGAGTAGAGGTGGATCAGAGTCCATTATTGGGTGGTGCACGTTTTACCATGACGTGGCCAATTCGACAAAGTAGCAAACAAACAATGCATCCACAAAAGAAAGTCGTAACCAGTGAGTAAATTGCTAGATCGACACTCGATCAATAAAGGCTAAACATTAAAAATTAGGTATTAAAAGCTAAGTATTAAATAAAAGCCTAGGCATTAAATGCAATATGAATCTGATCACGTCCCGCCGATTTGGCTTGATAAAGTGCCTTATCTGCTTGAGAAATCCAATAGTCTAAGGTCTGGTGCATTTGTCCTGAAGGAATGCTGAGCAGACCAATACTGATCTTGATTTGTAGGCTTTGCCCTTGGGTAATAATTAGCGGATATTGTTTCAGTGCGGCTTGGATGCGTTCAGCGATCAACGTAGCGGAGGCAATATCCGTATCTTGTAGCAAAATGGCAAACTCTTCGCCACCTAATCGACCAAATAAATCACTTTGTCTGAGAATGCTTTTAGTCACATTGACAAAGTGCTGTAGGGCTTTGTCGCCTGCTTGATGCCCGAACTCGTCATTGATGCGTTTGAAGTGATCAATATCCACCATCATCAGTGTGGTTTGGAGCTCGTGCTTATGCGACTGATCGATGGCGCTGTTGGCACTTTCCATAAAATACAAACGAGACAGGCTTTTGGTCAGCGAATCGTGTTGTACATGGAACAAAACTTCTTCAAACAGGTGCTTTCGATTAGAACTAATTAAGCAAACGGTCATGGCAGAGATCGCCATCATAAACAGCCCAATGCGTGTTGAGGTACTGATATATAGATAGTCGGCTGCTTGTGCATCAGGTAAATTGAGGGTGATGCTATAAAATAAAACCGTGCACACCACAAAGTTGATAATGGCAAGACTAAAGAAACCATAACGTAAAGCTGCCCAGATCAGTGCAGCAATCGGAAAGGTCAGTGCACCAGGACCACCAAAAAATACCGCAACAGCGGTCGACGCAATGATCGCAAACAGTGGAAGAAAGTCATGCCATTGAATTTCAATTTGCTCGAAATCTTGGATAAAGCGTTTCGTATTTTGCCAAGATGGTAGGCTTAAAATTAGCGGTAAAATCAACACATGATTCTGAATCTCGGTCGTCCACCACATGGTGAATTCTTGAAATAAATGCTGATCATCAATAAAGCTATTTGGTAGTAATGGCACCGTCATTACAGCAGCAAATGCACTCAATGCAGAGCTTGCGGTGACGATTAACAGCATATAAAAGAAGGTCAAGCCGTGATTGTATTTGCGGTAATTGAGCTGAAATAATTGAAAAAGCACAATCGCTGTCAGCACTTCAAATAAATTAGCAAGTGTCAGCGCAAAGGTCAGGAGAAAATAATTGCCCGTAATCAGATCGGCAAGCATAAATCCTGTAAAAGCGCCGAGCCATGTTTCGATGCCACGTAACTGCGGAAATCTTAAAATTAGACCAAGTAGCAGGGCATTGGCAGGCCAAAATGACGCTAAGAAAAATAAAGGGCGAGAGAAAATACCAGCAAGCGCCGCAAGAAACACGACCACCGCCACCACAGCAAAAATTTTACTGCGAGTAGTGATTTGCGTCATGCTTGGCGTGTTCAATTGAGGATTGGACATTGCTGTATAAAATTGCCATTGTGGTGATGATTATACTGAAAAAATGATGCAAAAAATGAATATTTGTGCAGATGCTAAGCGAAAATACGCAAAATGTTGTGCGAAATGCGCATTTATTTAATTGAAAACGATTCTTATTTATATGAGTCATGGGCTTAAATTGCATTTTAGTTCGAAAGTATAACGGTGATGGCTAGAAACATAATTCAAAAATCAGGTACAATATCAGGGATTTTTGTATTGCCGTTTGGGTGATGTCTAGCTCAAATGGTCTCAATTTTGTCTTAAATATTGTAAGGCCTGCTAGGAGTTTCCCCGCATGAGTGCCATTACTCCATATGATTGGGCGATTATTGCTTTTGTAATCGGTGTTGCTTTTTTATGTGTCTTTATGTTGACCGTACCTTTACTACTTGGTGGTAAGTCTTGGGGGCGGGCAAAGCAAGACCAGTTTGAATCTGGTGTGGTTAGCGCCGGTGGTGCACGTATTCGCCTTTCTGCGAAATTTTATCTTGTCGCAATTTTTTTCGTTGTTTTTGATCTTGAAGCCTTATATCTCTATGCTTGGGCAACTTCCGTGCGTGAAGTTGGCTGGGTGGGTTTTGCCGCGGCTGCAACATTTATTATTGTGTTGTTGATTGGTTTGATTTACGAGATGAGCACAGGTGCGCTGAATTGGGCGCCACATGATCGTCGTAAAGCGGCTGGGATTAAGCCATCTTTGGGCTCACCAAATATGGATATTGCTGCGATTACCCGATTCAATAATATTGAAGAATTAGTGCAAGATCCGACTGGAAAAATTCCTGCGCAATCTGCGATCAAAACCTCAGCAATCAATCAAACTCAAAACGATCAAACTCAAAACGATCAATCTCAAAACGATCAAACTCAAAACAGGGAGTAATGCGGGATGAAATATACCCTAACCCGTGCCAATCCTAATGCGGATCAGTATCCTCTCCAAGAGCGTCAAATTGTGAATGATCCTCTTGAAGAGGAAGTGAATAAAAATGTCTTCATGACCAAACTTGAAGACGTTTTGCATACAGCAGTGAACTGGGGGCGTAAAAACTCCGTTTGGCCATTTAACTTTGGGACATCATGCTGTTATGTGGAATATGCCACCACTTTAACAGGTGTGCATGATATGTCACGTTTTGGTGCTGAGGTAATTCGTGCGTCGCCACGTCAAGCAGATTTGATGATTGTTGCGGGAACCTGCTTTGTCAAAATGGCGCCCGTAATTCAACGTCTTTACGAGCAAATGCTTGAGCCAAAATGGGTTATCTCCATGGGCGCATGTGCCAACTCTGGCGGCATGTACGATATTTATTCTGTGGTACAAGGCGTGGATAAAATTATTCCTGTAGATGTCTATGTGCCAGGCTGTCCGCCACGTCCTGAAGCATTGATTCAAGCCTTATTGCTTTTGCAAGATCAAATCCAACTGGAGCGCCGTCCATTGTCAGCGGTGATTGGTGATGATTTGCAACCCGTATATAAACCAAAAATGATGCCTGAACGAGATCGTAAAAATGCCGAGCGTATTGCAGTGAAAAATCTGCGCTCAATGGATGAGATCAAGTAATAGGGCTGATTTGATGATTGATGTACTGCGTTTCGGCGCAGTCAAGTCAGTTTAGCGAACCGAATTTTTTTAAAAATAGGAAGCCAAGCCAATGGCTGAAACTGAAACTACTATGCCAGAAGTGGAACATGATTCACGTCCAGCATTTGCAATCGTAGAAGAACTGAAAAATAAATTTGGTGAAAACTTCTATGTGCAGGCGACGTTTGATAATTTTCCTACGGTCTGGGTTGAGCGTTCTCGCGTTCTCGATGTATTGATGTTTTTGCGTACAGTGCCACGTCCTTATGTGATGCTGTTTGACCTCTCTGCAATGGATGAGCGTCTGCGAAATCATCGTGATGGATTACCTGCCTCGGATTTCACGGTGTTTTATCACTTGTTATCTTTGGAACGTAATACCGATATTCGTATTAAAGTCGCACTCAGCGATGCTGACCTGAATATCCCAACCGCAAGCAATATTTGGCCAAATGCCAATTGGTACGAACGTGAAGCCTACGACATGTTCGGGATCAACTTCGAAGGTCATCCGATGCTTCGTCGTATCTTATTGCCGACATACTGGGAAGGTCATCCGCTGCGTAAAGAATATTCTGCACGTGCCACCGAATATACGCCGTATATGCAGGATCAAGCCAAGCAGGATTTTGAGCAAGAGCATTTGCGTTTTGTGCCTGAAGATTGGGGTCTGAAGCGTGGTAATGATGACGAAGACTTCATGTTCTTGAACTTGGGGCCAAACCATCCCTCTGCGCATGGTGCATTCCGTGTTATTCTTCAGCTCGATGGCGAAGAAGTATTAGACTGCGTACCTGATATTGGCTATCACCACCGTGGTGTGGAAAAGATGGCTGAGCGTCAGACATGGCACTCATTTATTCCTTATACTGACCGTGTCGATTATCTTGGTGGTGTGGCGCAAAACATGCCATACGTGATGGCAGTTGAGCAAATGGCGGGCATTACTGTGCCTGACCGTGCGCAGTGTATCCGTGTCATGCTCTGTGAATTGTTCCGCATCAATAACCACTTGCTTTATATCGGCACAGCGATTCAGGATACAGGGGGTATGACCCCAGTATTCTATATGTTTGCCGATCGTCAAAAAGTCTATGACATCGTTGAGGCCATTACTGGCTTCCGTATGCACCCAGCGTGGTTCCGTATCGGTGGTACAGCGCATGACTTACCAAATGGCTGGCATACATTGGTCAAAGAATTGCTGGATTGGATGCCGAAGCGTTTGGATGAATATCACAAAGCGGCGCTGAAAAACTCAGTCTTTGTTGGACGTACCAAAAATGTGGCGCAGTACGATGCCAAGTCGGCACTCGCATGGGGTGTAACAGGTACAGGTTTGCGTGCCACAGGGATTGATTTCGATGTGCGTAAATATCGTCCATATAGTGGTTATGAAAATTACGACTTTGAGGTGCCAGTCGAGTATGAGGGCGATGCTTACGCGCGCGTCATGGTGCATTTCCATGAAATTCGTGAGTCGCTAAAAATCATTAAACAGTGCTTGGATAATATGCCATCTGGTGCGTATAAAGCCGATCACCCATTGGCTGTGCCACCACCAAAAGACAAAACCTTGCAAGACATTGAGACCTTGATTAATCACTTCTTGAGTGTGTCTTGGGGACCTGTGATGCCTGCGGGTGAGTCGTCATTTATGGCGGAAGTGGTGAAAGGGGCGAGTACCTATTATCTCACCTCGGATAAAGCGACCATGAGCTATCGTACACGTATTCGTACACCGACCTTCACGCACTTACAGCAAATTCCTTCGGTGATTAACGGCAGTCTAGTGTCTGACTTAATCATTTATTTGGCGACCATTGATGTGGTTATGGCAGACGTGGATCGCTAGGGGTACAGCATTATGATGATTTTGACAGACAAAAAGCCTCGTGTCAGTGTGGAAGGGATTTTGACTCCTGAAGAAATTCACGACATTGAGCATCACATTGGACATTATCCTGATCCACGTGCGGCGTCACTTGATGCGCTGAAATGTGTACAACGCCGTAATGGTTGGGTCGATGATGCACAGATTAATGCCATCGCACAGCTATTAACGATTAGCGTGGCTGATCTTGAAGGTGTGGCGACATTCTATAACCGTATTTACCGTCAACCTGTTGGTAAGCATGTGATTTTGTTGTGTGACTCGATTGCCTGCTTTTTGATGGGTGCGGAAAGTCTTGCAGACGCATTCCAACGTGAGCTTGGCATTCAATACGGTCAGACCACAGCGGATGGACGCTTTACTCTATTGCCGATTTGTTGCTTAGGAAACTGCGATAAAGGGCCAGCTTTAATGATTGATGAAGATACCCATGGTTTAGTTGATGTGTCTTCGGTCAAACAGCTCTTGGAGAAGTATCTATGAATACCGAACCAAAACCAATCTACGGCGACGGCAATCCTGAAACGCATCCACTGACATGGCGTTTGAGTAAGCAAGAACATGTGCGCAGTGCGGATGATTATGAAGCCTTAGAAGGCTATCAAGGCTTGAAAAAAGCCGTATCGATGACGCCAAATGAAGTGCTTGAACTCATCAAAGCAGCGACTGTAAAAGGTCGTGGTGGTGCTGGTTTCCCAGCAGGGATTAAATGGTCGCTGATGGCACCAAATGACAAATCAGGGCCACGTTACTTGATCTGTAATGCCGATGAGATGGAACCAGGTACCTTTAAAGATCGCTTGTTGATGGAAAAGTTACCCCATCAATTGATCGAGGGGATGTTGATTGCAGGCTATACGCTTGAAGCAACACACGGTTATATCTTTATCCGTGGTGAATATATCGAAGCGGCGCAATATCTGAATGAAGCACTTGAGCAAATTCGTGCCAAAGGCTATCTCGGTGAAAATATCCTTGGTACAGACTGGAGCTTTGATCTACACGTACATACAGGCGCAGGACGTTATATCTGCGGTGAAGAAACGGCATTGATTAACTCGCTCGAAGGTCGTCGTGCCAATCCACGTACCAAACCACCATTCCCACAAGTTGCAGGGGCATGGGGTCGTCCGACGATTGTCAATAACGTAGAAACCTTTAACAACCTTCCTGCAATCATGCTTCGTGGTGCAGAGTGGTATGTGGGTTTATCTGCGGGTAAATCGAAAGACCCAGGCACTAAGATTTATGGTGCGTCAGGCAAAGTGAAATTCCCTGGTCTATGGGAACTTCCATTTGGTACCACGGCACGTGAAGTCATCGAGGAGCATGCAGGCGGTATGCGTGATGGCTTAACGCTCAAAGCATGGCTACCGGGTGGGGCATCGACTGACTTTTTGGCAGCAGAGCATATTGATCTGCCAATGGATTCAGAAAGCATCATGAAAGCTGGTTCACGTCTCGGCACGTGTTTGCTGATGGTGGTGGATGAGTCGCAGTGTATGGTCTCTGCAGTGCGTAACTTGGAAGAATTCTTTGCACGTGAGTCGTGTGGCTTCTGTACGCCTTGCCGTGATGGCTTGCCTTGGGCTGTAAAAGCATTAAAAGCACTCGAAAATGGTGAAGGGAAAATGGAAGATGTTGAACATCTGACCGAGCTAACCAAAAAATTGTGGATCGGCAAAACCTTCTGTGCCCACGCACCAGGTGCGATGGAACCATTAATGGGTGCGCTGAAATATTTCCGTCATGAGTTTGAGGCAAAAGTGACCAATCGTCCTGTTGCAGAAGCTCAACACGTTGAACAAGTATAAGGAATTCGACTATGGCTACTATACATGTCGATGGAAAACAATATGAGGTCAATGGCTCAGAGAACTTGCTGCAAGCATGTTTGTCTTTGGGAATTGATATTCCTTATTTTTGTTGGCATCCATCCTTAGGTTCGGTCGGCTCTTGTCGCCAGTGTGCAGTGACACAATATGCAAATCCAGAAGACACTCGTGGTCGTTTGGTGATGTCGTGCATGACACCAGCTTCAGACAATACCTATATTTCAATTGAAGACAAAGAGGCAGTGGATTTCCGTGCCTCGATTGTTGAGTTGTTGATGACCAACCACCCACACGACTGTCCAGTCTGTGAAGAGGGTGGACATTGTCATCTGCAAGATATGACGGTGATGACACAGCACGATCGTCGTCGTTATCGCTTTACCAAACGTACTCATCACAACCAAGAACTCGGTTCGTTCATTGCACATGAGATGAACCGTTGTATCGCTTGTTATCGTTGCGTGCGTTATTACAAAGATTATGCGGGTGGTACAGACTTTGGTGTCTATGCCAATGCGTCACGTGTCTACTTCGGTCGCCCAGAATCAGGGACTTTAGAGTCTGAATTTTCAGGCAACTTGACTGAAGTCTGCCCAACAGGTGTATTTACCGATAAAACCCATTCTGAGCGCTATAACCGTAAATGGGACATGCAGTACGCACCAAGCGTCTGTCACGGCTGTTCAAGTGGTTGTAACATCTCCCCAGGTGAGCGCTATGGTGAAATTCGCCGTGTAGAAAACCGTTTCAACGGTGATGTCAACCAATACTTCCTCTGTGATAAAGGTCGTTTTGGCACAGGTTATGTCAATCGTGCCGATCGTCCACGTCAGCCACAGCTTCGTGCCAATGGTAATGTCAGTACATTAAGCACTGATGATGCTTTAGACCAAGTGATTGCGACCATTAAAGCGAAAAAAGTCTTGGGTATTGGTTCGCCACGGGCAAGTTTGGAATCAAATTTTGCGCTGCGTGAATTGGTGGGCAAAGAAAATTACTCAACAGGCATGAGCCAAAAAACACAAAGTTTGGTTGAGCTTGCTGCTGATATTATGCAAACCCAAGGCATTTATAACCCAGGTATGCGTGAGATCGAAAGCTATGATGCAGTGTTTATTTTGGGTGAAGATTTAACTCAAACTGCACCTCGCATGGCATTGTCTGTACGTCAGTCGGCAAAAAATAAAGCCAAACAAATGGCAGCAGAGCGCAAAACTCAAGATTGGCTTGCAGAGCCAGTTCAACGTATTGCACAACATGCGAAGTCACCAGTGTACATCTTGGCAGCAACACAAACGCGTCTTTCTGATATTGCAGAAGCCGAAGTGGTCGCGTCACCGAACGATATTGCACGATTAGGTTTTGCGGTGGCAGCGGCGCTACAAGGTCAGCCGATCACAGGTTTGGATGATGATGCCAAAGTGTTCGCCAAAACCATGGCGAACAGCTTAAAAACAGCGAATAAACCACTCATTATTTCAGGCACGAGCCTACAAGATCCTGCGATCATGGAAGCGGCGGCAAGTGTGGCGCAGGCTTTGGGTGAAAAAGCAGGCTTGAGTTTGACGGTTCCTGAAGTGAACTCAATGGGCTTGGCGCTATTTGGTGGTCAGAGCTTAGAACAAGCCTTGGCACAAGATTATGATGCGTTGATCATTGTTGAAAATGATTTGTTCCGTCAATTGCCTGAAGCGCAAGTCAAAGCGGCACTGAATAAAGCAGACAGCGTGATCGTACTCGATCATAGCGAAACTGCAACGGTGAAAGCGGCGGATTATGTCTTGTCGGCGGCGAGCTTTGCAGAAGCTGACGGCACAGTGGTTAGCCAAGAAGGGCGTGCACAGCGTTTCTATCAAGTCTATGATCCAAGCTACTACAAGCCTGAATATGTGATCAAAGAATCTTGGCGTTGGTTACATGCCATCGAAACAGGTCTGAAATCAAAAGACATTTCATGGACTGTACTCGATCATGTAGTTGAAAGTGTGGCTAAAAATGTACCGCAACTTGAAGCGATTGCAGAGGTTGCACCGAATGCCGACTATCGTATTCATGGTTTGAAAATTGCCCGTGAACCACGTCGTTATTCTGGGCGTACCGCAATGGTTGCACCGCTGAATGTGCATGAGCCAAAACAACCTGCAGATATCGATTCTGCCTTGACCTTCTCAATGGAAGGTTATGTCGGTCCACAAAAGGCATCTTCATTGATTCCATTTGCTTGGGCACCAGGGTGGAACTCACCGCAATCTTGGAATAAATATCAAGATCAAGTCGGTGGTCATCTCAAAGGTGGTGATTCAGGGATTCGTTTATTCGATCGTTTGGCGAAACGTCCTGCACGGACTTATGTCGCACCAAATGCAGTCTTTGCCAATCCTGATGTATTCCGCCTTGTGCCAATGCATCACATTTTCGCCTCGGGTGAATTCACGGTGAAAACGCCTGCAATGCAATCACGCATTCCAGAAGCCATGTTTGCGGTGGGTGAGAACGATGCGGTACGGATGAATCTACAAGATGGGCAACGCATTACCGTGAAGGCGGGTGACAGCATTGTCAATCTACCGATTCAAGTGATTGAATATTTGCCAACAGGTTATATCGGTTATCCAGTTGGACTTGCGCCAACCATTTCTTTGGCAGAACCAGTTGCGGTGTCTGTTGAAGCGCAAGCGGTAGGAGTGTAAATCATGAATGAATCTTTACGCGTTCTACCAAGTTGGGCAGTCGGCTATGAAACCGCTTTCTTGGTGATCCAAGCGATTGTTATTATGCTTGTGGTGGTACTGATGGCAGCGTTAATGTCATTTATCGAGCGTCGTTTGCTAGGGTTGTGGCAAGACCGTTATGGTCCAAACCGTGTTGGTCCTTTTGGCATGTTCCAAATCGTTGCCGACATGCTTAAGATCATGTTCAAAGAAGACTGGACGCCAAAGTTTGTAGATAAATTGACGTTCCGTCTTGCGCCTGCTGTGGCGATGGCGACTGCGGTTTTATCCTTTATGGTGATTCCTGTGAGTCCGTCGCTCGGTGTGGCGGACATGAATATCGGGCTATTGTTCTTTATGGCGATGGCAGGTATTGCAGTCTATGCGGTATTGTTCGGTGGTTGGTCTTCGAATAACAAATATGCCTTGCTTGGTGGTCTACGTTCAGCGGCACAAACCATTTCTTATGAAGTGTTCTTGGGTATTTCATTGATGGGTGTGGTGGCGATTGCGGGTTCATTTAACTTGCGTGAAATCGTTGAAGCACAGCGTGATGTTTGGTTTATCATTCCTCAATTCTTAGGTTTCTTGATCTTTGTGGTTGCGGGTGTGGCAGTAACGCATCGTCATCCATTTGACCAACCTGAAGCTGAGCAAGAATTGGCAGAAGGTTATCACGTCGAATATGGCGGGATGAAATGGGGCATGTTCTTCGTTGCTGAATACGTGAACATTATTCTGATTTCCGCATTGATGACCACATTATTCTTCGGTGGATGGCTTGCGCCGTTTAATCTCGAAATTCCATTTGTACCACCTGTATTCTGGTTCATTATCAAAACCTTATTCTTTATGATGATGTTTATCTTGGCACGTGGTTCGTTGATTCGCCCACGTTATGACCAAGTGATGAACTTTGGTTGGAAAGTGTGCTTGCCTTTAGCTTTGGTCAATTTATTGGTCACTGGCGCATGCATTTTGTGGTTGAACTAAGGAGGGCAGGAAGAAAATGATCAATATGTTAGCTTCCTTAGGGAAAGTCGTGGTCGGTGCAGGAACGATTGTACGTTCACTATTTATGGTGTTTAGCCATGCCACTCGTCCACGTGACACAATTTTGTATCCAGAAGTCAAAGGCGAGGACATTGTACCACCACGCTATCGTGGTCGTATTGTGCTGACGCGTGACCCTGATGGTGAAGAGCGCTGTGTCGCATGTAACTTGTGTGCGGTAGCTTGCCCAGTAGGTTGTATTTCACTGCAAAAAGCAGAGAAAGAAGATGGACGTTGGTATCCTGAATTTTTCCGTATCAACTTTTCTCGTTGTATTTTCTGCGGGATGTGTGAAGAAGCCTGCCCAACCACAGCGATTCAGTTGACCCCAGACTTTGAGCTTGGCGAATATGTGCGTCAAGATTTGGTCTATGAAAAAGAAAATCTACTGATCTCTGGACCAGGTAAATATCCTGACTATAACTTCTACCGTGTCACAGGTATGGCGGTGACAGGTAAAGAAAAAGGACAAGCGCAACGTGAGAGTGCGCCAGTCGATGTACGGAGTCTATTACCATGATGTGGCCATTTTATTTGATGGCGTTGGTAGCCATTATTTCGACCATTCGAGTAATTACCAACTCGAATCCTGTCCATGCTTTGCTGAGCTTGATCGTCTCTTTACTTGCAGTCGCGGGGATTTTCTTTATCGTCGGTGCGCCATTTGCTGGTGCATTAGAAATCATCGTTTATGCAGGGGCAATCATGGTGTTGTTCGTGTTCGTGGTGATGATGCTGAACCTTGGTTCACACACGGTTTTACAAGAAAAATCGTGGTTAACCTCTGAAACATGGGCATGGCCTGCAGCGTTGAGTATTGTCATCGCTGTGGTGTTGGTGTGGATGATCTGCAAAGGTGATACTCATAATCTACCGCTCATGGGTCAAGAAGTGATTGGACCAAAAGCGGTCGGTACCGCATTGTTTACTCGCTACTTATTATTGGTAGAAGTGGCAGCGATGTTGTTACTTGCAGCATTGGTGGCAGCTTACCACCTCGGTAAGCGTGATCCATTTGAAGAGCAACAAGATATTGCACAAAGTAATACCAATCGCAATGTGATTGCTGGCAAAGAAAAGGAGCAAGGCTAATGGGACATATTCCTATCGAACATGGACTCATCCTTGCGACGATTCTTTTCGCATTGGGTTTTTGTGGGGTCATGGTTCGTCGCAATTTATTATTCATTCTGATGAGTCTGGAAGTGATGATGAATGCCGCTGCTTTGGCATTTGTTTTGGCGGGCAGTGTTTGGGCACAGCCTGATGGTCAGATCATGTTTATTTTGATTCTGACTTTGGCAGCAGCCGAAGCATGTATCGGACTTGCCATCGTTCTTCAGTTTTATCACCGCTTCCATCACTTGGATGTGGATGCAGCTAGTGAGATGCGCGGATGAGTTATTTATATTTAACAATTCTATTTCCGCTGATTGGTTTTATCTTATTGGCGGCGGGTCGCGATAAACTTTCTGAAAATGTGGCAGCACTGATCGGTGTTGGTTCAGTCGGTTTATCAGCGTTGGTGGCATTGTTTGCTGGGATTGAATTCGTTCAAGCAGACGGTACTGCCTACAATCAATACTTATGGACATGGTTTAATGTCGGTGATTTTTCCACGACCTTTGGCTTGCACTTAGACGGCTTATCATTACTCATGTTGGGTATGGTTACAGGTGTTGGTTTACTGATTCATATCTTTGCCTCATGGTATATGCGTGGTGAAGATGGCTATGCACGCTTCTTCTCTTACTTCAACTTGTTCGTAGCGAGTATGTTGGTGTTGGTACTCGGTGACAACTTGGCGTTGTTATTCTTGGGTTGGGAAGGTGTAGGTCTGTGTTCATACCTGTTGATTGGTTTTTATTATTCAAATCCTGCCAATGGTTGGGCGGCGATCAAAGCATTTACCGTAACACGTGTTGGTGATGTCTTCTTATTGATTGCCTTGTTCTTGCTCTATCAACAGTTTGGCACATTAGATACGGTATATATTGTTGAAAATGCCAAAACCATTTTGACTGATAGCAATATTGCATTTTGGACAGCATTGATGTTGTTCTTAGGTGCAGCAGGTAAATCAGCTCAGATTCCACTGCAAACTTGGCTTGCTGATGCGATGGCAGGTCCTACACCAGTGTCTGCATTGATTCACGCAGCAACGATGGTGACAGCAGGGGTGTATTTGACTTGCCGTACTTATACTGTATTTGAAATGGCACCTGAGATTTTGCAATTTATCTCCATCGTTGGTGCAGTGACGTTGCTGGTTGCAGGCTTTGCGGCATTGGTACAAACCGATATCAAACGTATTCTTGCTTACTCGACCATGAGTCAGCTCGGTTATATGTTTATGGCTGTTGGTGCAGAAGCTTATCAAGCAGGTCTGTTCCATATGCTCACTCACGCATTCTTTAAAGCATTATTATTCTTGTCTTCTGGTGCGGTGATTCTAGCCTATCATCATGAGCAAAACATTTTCAAAATGGGTGGTTTGTTTAAGCGCAATAAATTCTTATTTGCTTGCTTTGCCATCGGTGGCGGTGCATTGGCTGCATTACCATTTATTACGGTCGGCTTCTTCTCTAAAGATGCGATTCTTTGGCAAGTGTGGGCGCATGGTCATACCACAGGTATCGAAACCTACGGCACATTGTTTTGGGTTGGTGTTGCAGGTGCATTCTTGACCTCGATTTATACATTCCGTTTGATTTGGGTGGTGTTCTTCGGTGAAGAGAAAACTCATTATCACGAGATTAAAGGGGTGAGCTATTGGTTGCCACTAGCGATCTTGGCAGTGCTTTCAACTGCGGTGGGTGCAGTATTACAAATGCCTGTGTTGAATATTCTGTCTGAAGCAAATATCCCTGCATTTACCATGACAGCTGATCTTGAGCACTATAAGCACACGATTGAATTGTATGCAGTCGGGATTGCACTGACTGGTTTAGTACTTGGTATTATCCTATTTGCTTTCGCATATGGTTCAGTCAAAAAACTGGCAAATACGTCGTTTGGTGCAGGTGTTGCGCACATTTGGCGTAGTGCCTTTGGATTTGATGCCTTGTATGACTTAGTGTTTGTGAAACCATATTTATTGCTTGCACGTATTCTTGGTCGTGATCCTGTCGATGGATTGTGGTTGATGATTCCTGCGGTGGTCAAAGGTGGTCATAAATTTACCAGTTGGCGACAAACAGGGTCTTTACGTGAATATGCGTCAAGTATTGCTTTAGGTGTTGTTGTGTTAGTGATCATCCTAATCGTCAAGCAGGTGGGGTTATAAGATGGAAAACAATTGGATTCTTCCTGCGCTGATATTAGTTCCTTTTATTGCGGGTTTTATTTGTTGGATCATTGCTAAAGCGGGTGCCAATGTCACACGTTGGATCGCTTTGATCGGTATGACGATTACTTTAGTCCTATCGTTGATGCTATGGCAACAAGGTAATTTTCAGTTTGAACCACAAGGTGCAACACCTGAATGGGCGGCTGAGTTTATGGTGCAATGGATTCCAACCTTTGGAATTAGCATTCACTTGGCGGCAGATGGTTTGTCGATGCTGATGGTGGCATTGACGGCATTACTGGGTATTCTCGCAGTAGGCTGTTCATGGTCTGAGATTCAAAAGAACGAAGGCTTCTTCTTCCTGAACTTATTGTGGAGTTTGGGTGGTGTTATCGGTGTATTCCTTGCCATTGATATGTTCCTGTTCTTCTTCTTCTGGGAGATGATGTTGGTGCCGATCTATTTCTTGATCGCACTGTGGGGACACAAAGGCTCGAACGGTCGTTCACGGGTGTATGCAGCAACCAAATTCTTTATCTACACGCAAGTGTCAGGGTTGATCATGTTGGTGGGTATCATTGCCTTGGTGTTGATCAACTATACCCAACAACTGCAAATGAGCCCTGAAACAGCGCGTCTGACCTTTAACTATATGGACTTGCTCGGTACGCAAATTCCACATGGTTTAGATTATGCGTTGATGTTGTGTTTCTTCATTGGTTTTGCGGTGAAGTTACCTGTATTCCCATTACACGGTTGGTTGCCTGATGCGCATGCACAAGCACCGACAGCGGGTTCTGTGGATTTGGCAGGGATTTTGATCAAAACGGCGGCGTATGGTTTGCTACGTTTTGTGATTCCATTCTTCCCTGAGGCTTCAGCAGAATTTGCCAATATTGCCATTATTCTCGGCTTGATCGGTGTGTTCTACGGTGCGTTCTTGGCGTATCAACAAACCGACATGAAACGTTTGCTTGCTTACACTTCAATTTCACATATGGGCTTTATTTTGCTGGCAATTTACGCTGGCGACATTATTAGCTTCCAAGGTGTGATGATCATGATGTTGGCACACGGTTTGTCTTCTGCGGCATTGTTCATCATGTGTGGTCAAATTTACGAGCGTCTACATACCCGTGATATGCGTCTGATGGGCGGTATCCGTGGTCAGTTCCGTTATTTGCCATTTTTCTTGATGTTCTTTGTGGCGGCTTTGGTTGGCGTGCCTGGACTTGGTAATTTTATCGGTGAATTCCTGATCTTGATGGGTTCATTTGAGCGTTATCCTGTATTTACCATCATTGCGGCGTCAAGTTTGGTGTTGGCGGGTTTATACGGTTTGATTTTGATCCACCGTGCATTGTTTGGTACACCAAATCCTGAACATGCATCACATTACCAAAGTCCACTGAAAGATCTTTCAGCGCGTGAAATTGGGATCTTAATGATCTGTGTGGTTGGCTTGGTATGGCTAGGTTTATATCCGCAAACCATTTTGGATGTGTCTAACTCCAGTATGCAATGGATCGTGGATAGCTATCTTCCACATGTGAATACAGTGGTCGAACCAATGACTCAGATTTCACCGATGGAGGTGCAATAAGCCATGAACTTCACATTACAAATTTCGGAGCTCATGCCACTCGCACCTGTATTGATCGTTGCTGTGACAGCGATTATTGCAATGTTGTTGGTAGCGCTCAAACGTAATCATACTTTGGTTGCGACGATTAGTGTCATCGGTTTAAATCTATCTGCGGCATATATCGTGTGGCAGTTTTGGCAAGGCGTACAGCCAAGTAGTGTGATGGGCTTGTTTACCGTCGATCCGTTTGCACTGGTCTATATGCTGATGATTTTGATCGCAGCATTGGCGTGCTGTACCTTGTCACATGCCTATATTGACAGCTTCAAAGACAGCAAAGAAGAACTTTACATTCTATTGCTCAGCTCTGTTGCTGGTGCAATGTTGATGGTGGCAAGCACCCACTATGCATCGTTCTTCATCAGTTTAGAAATGATGTCGATTCCTGTCTATGGCATGCTGGCATATACTTATCAGCGTTCACAATCTTTAGAATCAGGTGTGAAATATCTGGTCTTGTCAGCCACCGCTTCGGCGATGATGTTGATGGGCTTCGCTTATATGTATGCCTATACAGGCGAGATGTCGTTCACTGCCTCAGCAATGAAAGTGGTCGAAGTCATTCATGAGCCATTGGTTGTGGTTGGACTCGGTTTGGTGGTCTTCGGTGTGGCATTTAAATTGTCACTTGCGCCATTTCACAAATGGACTTCGGATGTTTATCAAGGTGCGCCAACACCAATGGCGACTTTCCTTGCGACGGTTGCCAAAGTTGCGATGCTTGGCTTGGCGCTACGCTATTTCTTGACTTCAGGTACTTTGGTGCTTGATGGCATGATGACGGTATTGACGGTGATTGCGGTATTGTCGATCGTCTTTGGTAACTTGCTTGCGGTGACGCAGGTCAATATCAAACGGATCTTGGCATATTCATCAATTGCACATTTTGGCTATTTGTTGGTGGCGTTGGTCAGCACCGATGTATCAAGTGTCAGCACCATCACGGTCTATATTGCAGTCTATGTATTGACCACAATCGGTGCATTTGGTGCGGTATCGCTGATGTCTAGCCCATATAACAATTTGGATGAAGCAGAGAGCTTGGCGGATTACCGTGGTCTATTCTGGCGCCGTCCAGTATTGACTGCGACCTTGACCGTGATGATGCTGTCTTTGGCAGGTATTCCACTCACCGCAGGCTTTATCGCAAAATTCGTGGTAGTCTTAGCGGCTGTTGCAGCAACCAACTGGTTCTTGGCAGCGATGATCATCATTGGTAGTGGTATTGGTTTGTACTATTATCTACGCGTTATGGTGGTGATGTATATGACCGCACCATCGAAGCCACGTATTGATGCGCAAGGCAACTGGGGACAGTCTGCTGGCGGGATCATGGTCTTGGCGGCGGCGTTGTTGGTACTGCTGTTCGGTATCTACCCAGAACCTGTACTCAAATTTGCGGAATTGGCAAAAATTGCTGTCGTGCAGTAAGCTTGTAAAGCACTTCAAAAAACCATAAATTTAAAAAAACCACAAATTTCGATTTGTGGTTTTTTTATGTCTATTCAAAAATACACGATCAAAATTAGCTGAAAATATGTATACAACATCAACGTAGTATTTAGAAAAAATACAGATTATTGTGATAAAAAGATGACAATATTTCACGGATGACAGCAGATGATCAAACAGCCTCAAAATATGATTCAGCCAATGATCTATAGCATGTTGAGTATCTGCATTTTTGCCTATTCAGCGCCGAGCTTTGCCAGCCTGTATGAGGAATGCGCTGCATCGATTCCAAAAGCCAAATTAACCCAGTCAAATCCGCAACAATTAAAACAGCAACAGTTAAATCGCCAGCAACCCAATGCGGTCGCAGATGCCTTTATGCAGGCACTGGCACATGATGATAAGGCACAAGCGGTGGCATTGGTCGACATTGCGATGCTCGAACAGGGTGAGGAAGCAGGTCGGCGTTATACCGAAGGTTGGATTGCGCCTATTATCGATGTTTCCAAAAAGATCGGTGGTATACATGGCTACAGCTTTGTGGCAGAACGAGCCAGCAAGGAGGTCTATCTGCCTGAAGTGGTCAATACAGAAATTGCTTTGATGACCTATACAGTACAACTGCAATTTTGTGTGAAAAATGACAGTAAACAGGGCTATGAAATCAAACCTGCAAAAGTGAAATTTGAACTGATCTTGTCGCAGTGGGACGGGATGTGGAGTGTGCTACGAATGGATCGGGAAAAATCGAAAAGCACAGCGCAAAAATAGCCAACAAAAGTCAATTTGATCAATTACTCGCAAGCATGAATTGAAAATACATCCCAAACACGCTCCTAACATGACGTAAATATGATCGAAATAAACACGTATGCACAGCGAGAATGAATCAAGCCTGCATGCTTTAAATGGCGTAGCACCTAATTACAAGACAGCGGAAAATTGCTATCATAGCCACTGTTTGATCGTAGTCCATTTAAGGTAGGCATTCGTGCACATTCAAGAAATCCATCATCCACTCATTCGTCACAAATTGGGTTTATTACGTCGTTCTGACATCAGCACCAAAAACTTTCGTGAGCTTGCGCAGGAAGTCACCATGTTGTTGACCTACGAAGCGACCAAAGATTTACCTGTTGAAGATTTTCAGATCGATGGTTGGGCAGGGAAGGTGACTACACAGCGTATGGTCGGTAAGAAAATTACCATTGTGCCGATTTTACGTGCAGGGATAGGCATGCTTGAAGGCGTATTGAATCTGATTCCAAGTGCCAAAGTCAGTGTGCTTGGTTTGGAGCGTGACGAGGAGACGCTAGAGGCTCGCACTTATTATAAAAAACTGGTACCTGATGTGAATAATCGGATAGCCATGATTATCGATCCGATGTTGGCGACAGGTAGCTCGCTGGTGGCGGCGATTGATGTACTCAAGCAAAGTGGCTGTAAAGATATTCGGGTGATGGTCTTGGTGGCAGCGCCAGAGGGGATTAAGCGGGTACAAGATGCACATCCTGATGTGCGGATTTACACCGCTTCAATCGATGATGGTCTCAATGCGCAGGGTTATATCATCCCAGGTCTTGGTGATGCAGGGGATAAAATCTTTGGTTCGGTGCAAAAAGGATAACGATTCAATGATTGTATAAACTGATTAAAAATCATAAACCTATATCAATTTAAAAATATTTCCGCTTCACCAATGTTATTGATGCATGGTGAAGCGCTTTTGAGAACGACATGATTCAATCTGGAAAAATTAAAAATTATCATCAAGAGCGTGGCTTTGGTTTTATCCAAAATGATCAAGGTCAAGACATCTTTTTTCACATCAAAGATTTTCCAAAAGGCGTTTTACCGCAAGTCGGTGAGCGATTGACCTTTGCAGTTGCTCAGGATAAAAAGTCCAATAAAGCCAAAGCGGTGAATATCACTCGCTTGGATTATCCTGACGTACAGCAAGTGCAAAGCATGCATCAGCCTGAAAGGATCATATCAAAACCTCGGCAAAAACAATCGCAACGAGAAGAGGCAACATCGCCATTGGTGTGGATGCTTACTGTGATTGCGGTAATCAGTGCAGGGATCTTCGTCTATAACTTTGTGCAAAAATCATTACATCGCCAAGATCTAGCCAATCAGTCCGTAAATGAAGAAACACTTTCTGTTGCCAATACTCAGGCGGATAGTAATCCACAAGGATTTAAGTGTGATGGTCGAGTACATTGCTCAGAGATGAACTCGAAGGCAGAAGCGGATTGGTTTGTGGCAAATTGTCCTGGCACCAAAATGGATGGCGATGGTGACGGCGATGCCTGCGAAAG
Source organism: Acinetobacter marinus (assembly GCF_900096915.1). GTDB lineage: Bacteria > Pseudomonadota > Gammaproteobacteria > Pseudomonadales > Moraxellaceae > Acinetobacter > Acinetobacter marinus. The sequence continues at coordinate 113,073 of NZ_FMYK01000006.1, read as the reverse complement.
TGATAGTCGATGGTAATTTAAACCGTTGCTAACATGATTCAAAGCGATTTTAAGCCTCTTTGCTTTGCGCTTGCGATTCACAGAATTGCATCAAGGCTTTTAATCCCGGTCCCTGATATTTTTGACGGTGTACCAGCATAAATAGTGGACGAGTCAGCTCCCAAAACGGCGTGTCGAGCACCACCAATTGTGATTTTTCTTGGAAAGGCTGAATCGCTAATTTGGATACACAAGCGACGCCCATACCACCTGCGACGATTTTTAAAATCGCTTCGTTGTGCCCAAGCGTGAGGCGGATATTGGCATTGGGTAAATCTTGTAAAATCGCATGATCAAACACTTCACGTGTGCCTGAGCCTTCTTCACGAAGAATCCACTCTACCGCATCAAAATCTTGAATCGTTAACGTCCGCTCAAGTTGTGCCAATGGATGCGTTGGCGCACAGCATACCGCCAGTTCATCATCCTGCCAGTGTATACATTGTAATTGCGGTAGATGACATGAACCCTCGATTAACGCTAAATCGAGCTGAAACTGACTGACCGCTTCGATGATTTGACGGGTATTGCCCACTTGCAGTTGGAGATGTGCATTCGGCTGTTGTAATAAAAAATCTGCCATCAAATCTGGCACAAGATAGTCACTGATGGTGAGTGTCGCACCGAGTCGTAAATCAATGCCTTGTAGCTCGCCTTTGGCAGCCTGCTCAAAGGCTTCACAGCGTCCTAAGATTTCTAAAGCCTGTGGTAGTAAATAACGTCCTAAATCATTGAGTTGTAGGCGTTTACCTTGGCGGTCAAACAGGGGGGAGCCGAGTCCATCTTCCAAATCTGACAATGCCATACTGGCAGCACTTTGCGTGAGGCGTACCGCTTCACTGGCTTTGGTGACAGTACCTTCTTGTGCCACAGCAACAAAAACTGCGAGCTGGCGAAGTGTCATTCGCATAATCAGATCCTTTAGGACAAAGAGTAAGAACATTGCAGTTGGTGCAATTTGTTTGGTCAATCAGTTTGGACAAACAGGTGAGAACTGCAATCAGTCATGCTAACATGAGCGCTTTATAGTATGCCATGAAGTCCGCATGTCCGAAGATAAATTTACTTTAGAAACCGTACTTTCCGTCAAACGCTGGTCGAGTAATCTGTTTAGCTTTCGCATGACACGTCCAGCGCATTTCCGCTTTACCGCAGGGCAGTTTGCCCGCATCGGGATTGATGTGGATGGGGAAATGGTGGTACGTGCGTATTCGGTGGTGTCTTCGCCATTTGAAGAGACCTTGGAGTTTTTTTCGATTGTGGTGCCAGATGGCGCTTTTACTTCTCGCTTACAATATCTCAAAGAAGGCGACCAAATTTATTTGGAAAAGATTCCCTACGGCTTTTTGACTTTGGCACGTTATCAACAGCCATTGCCACAAGATTTATGGTTATTGGCAACGGGGACAGGGGTTGCGCCATTTATTTCGATGCTGCAAGATTTTGCGACTTGGCAAAATTATCGACATATCGTGTTGGCGTACAGTGTGCGCATTCCTGATGAGCTGGCTTATGTGGACAAGATCGGTGAAATTCAAAGCATGTTTGCTGAAGAGGATGCGAGTTTTACTTTCTTGCCGATCGTGACACGTGATCCATTGGCAAAGCTCAATCAGCGTTTACCCAAACTGATTTTGTCGGGTGAGCTAGAAAGCGCAGCAGATTTAAAATTGAAAGCGGATCGCAGTCACGTGATGTTGTGTGGTAATCCGCAAATGGTTGAAGATACCAAAGAAGCACTGAAATCCATTGGCTTGACCATGAATCGGCGTGGTGAGGGTAATATTGCAGTGGAAAATTATTGGTAAAGACAAGACGTATCGAGCGCCAGCGCCTTGGTGCTCAATGTACAAACATATCCAACGATTGACGAATCTCTCGCACCGCATCGTGCACATCAGTGGCAATTAAAATTGGGTCAAAAATACTGGCATAATGCTCAAATTGTTCCGCCGTGACCACTAGACGAATCGGACAATCTTCTTCTTGTAAGCGCCAAGCCAGCAACATAAATTCTTGATCGACCTGAGGGATAAATGTTTGTATATCAATCACTAGCGCATTAATACAATCTGGAAAAGGCATCACAGAAAGTTCCTCAACTCGGCGCCGACAATATTCAATGTCGTTCCAAGTCAGCTCACTATCGGGCTTGGTCAGCTCAATAATACCAATCAAATGCTCATCACGACTGCGATGAAGCCAACAACGATGCGTGACATCGGTTGCCAGTGAAAGGCTGATCGGCGTAAGGCGATACGACATAAATATTCAGTTCGAAAAAATAAGCGAGCCATTATAAACCCCTTAATCCTGCACGCAAGGAGAATCAAACGATTTACGAAATCATGAAAAATGGTTCACTTGGTAGCCAACTTGATTTGTAGCCTGCTTAAAAATTATAGAAAAATGAATCTAGCATGTAATTTACAGCCCATTTTTAATTATAAAACACTGCAATATTGTTATTAAAATTATACATTTGATCAAAAATGACTATGTTAGAGTAAAAAGTAGACAGATTAATGAAGGGGAACGGCTATGGATTCGCAACAACCTAACAATGATCCAAAAGAAATTAGTCCAACGGAAAAGAAAAAACGGACTAAATATATTGCATTCGTGATTGTGGCATTCTTCATTGCGGTGTTGGTATATATGCTCTTTAGCTTTAATGATCATAAAGAACAGCCTGCTTCAGCACCTAATGAAACACAGCAACAAGCACCAGCACCAATCGGTACAGATCAAGCCACTGCGACAGATCAAGCAACAGCGAGTGATACAGCGACTGCAACGGATAGCGCTGTTGCCAGTGATACAGCGACTGCGCAATAGGTCTGCGTGATTCTGTAAAAAAACGCTGTATAAAGTTTTGTATAAAAAGTTTTGTATAAAGCTGTGTAAATGAGACTGTAGTAGAAAGACAACGGCATTTTTACATCGGCTTGCGTTCTGTAGAGGCTTGTGTAAACTAAAGAAATCATGAGAAATCGTGATGTTAATCACAAAAACGTAAAAATAGGGGAGCCATTTTATGAATGACTACTTCGGTGCGGGCGGTGGTCACCGTCTAAACTTTCCATATTTATGGGATCAATTTCATCCAGTGTTAGGGGCGATTGCGATTTTGATCGTCGGCTGGATTGTGGCGCTACTGATCTCTGGTGGTGTGAAAAAATTATTAGGCTCCGCAGGTCTGAATGACAAGCTGAGTCGTTCTACGCAAAATTCAACCAATATTGAACAGCTTTTTGCACGGATCGTGTTTTGGTTCATCATGATTATTGCAGTGGTTGCAGGACTGAATGTACTCAATCTTGAGTCAGTCAGTGCACCATTCTCCAATATGATCGGACAAGTGCTTGCATTTATCCCGACCTTGATCGCTGCGGCTGCAGTGGCATTGATCGGTTGGCTCCTCGCAACTTTGGTACGTGCAGGGTTAACCCGTGTGTTGGCAAGTACCAATTTGGATGAAAAGCTCAGCAATGATGTCGGTGTGGCACCTGTCAGTAAGAATATTGCTGATATTGCCTACTGGTTGATCTTGTTGCTATTTTTGCCGATCGTGTTGTCAATTTTGGGCTTAACAGGTCTACTTGAACCAGTGCAATTGATGGTGACTGAAGCCATTACCTTTATTCCAAACTTATTTATCGCTGGCATTATCGTTTTTGCGGGTTATATCTTGGCGAAAATCATTCGAGGTATTGTCGAAGGTTTGCTGAGTAGTGTTGGACTGCAAGCACAAGCTGAAAAGCTCGGTGTATTTAAATCGTCAAATTTACCAAAATTGCTTGGTTCATTTGTGTTTACCATCGTGATGATTACGGCGTTAATTATCGCATTTGATGCGCTTGGTGTAGAAGCGATTTCACAACCTGCCACAGCGATGCTCAATCAAATCATGGCGGCGATTCCGAATATTCTCGGTGCGGCGATTATTTTGATTATTGCCTATGTAGTGTCTCGCTTTGTCGGGCAATTGGTGGCTGAGCTACTTGCGGGCACAGGCATTGACAATATTCCTGCCAAACTCGATGTACAACGCTTCCTTGGTGAGCAAAAAGTATCGAGTTTTGTCGGTTTCTTGATCGTATTTTTCACCATGCTATTTGCAACTTCTGAAGCTGCAAATCGTCTTGAATTTACTCAAGTCAGTGAATTGATCAGCATGTTTATCCAGTTCGGTGCAAGTATCTTGCTCGGCGCAGTGATTCTAGTCATTGGTTTTTGGCTTGCGAATACGGTGGGCAATGTCATCCAACGTGGTGAATATAACAGCTCTCGCTGGTTGGGTAATTTGGTGCGCATCTTGGTGATGGGTCTGGTCATTGCAATGGGTCTACGTGCGATGGGCATTGCAGATTCGATCGTTAATCTTGCCTTTGGTCTGACACTCGGTGGCGTGGCGATTGCCTTTGCTTTGGCATTCGGTCTCGGTGGTCGAGCACCTGCGGAACGCTTATTAACCAAGCTGCTTGATACTGCTGAATCGGAAGGTAAAAAACCAAATCCACTGGCAGGGCAATCGACTGATGCTGGTGCAGATTCAAGCTCGGATGCTAAGGTTGATCTTCCGAAAGCCAGTGCCGATCTTAACTTGCATCCTGAATCTCAAGTGTCAACGACAACTGATTCAGATGCAAAAGTGGATTTACCACCAAATGTTGCGGATATCGACTTGAATCCAAACAAAGATCAATAAGCTGAATTAATCTTCAATTTTAATTCACAATTTGAGAATATGTTTAGATTGCATTAAAAAAAGCCACTTCGGTGGCTTTTTTGTTAACTTGATCACGCTCTGGGTAAATTGTCAGACAACATGAGAAAAATCTTGATACAAATTGATTAGCATCAAGACTGCTCAACTTAAAGGAGGTTGGTTTTATGCTAAATCATATGAAGCAACCAATACATTTAAAATTTATTCCCGCATTTATGCTGGGTACTGCAATCTATGTCGTGGGTTCGGCGATTAATCTTGTCCGTGACAAGAAAACATCTGACCAAAGCCAAGACAACTTGAGTTCAAGTTATCAGGTTTCAGAGCGAAAGCTAAATCTAGTCCGTCATCGCTAATCGCGATGGATCTTAGATTGACTTGAATTTTGAAATTGAGACTCTCCCAAAGGACATTTTGAGGTTGCTGATTTTTTAAAGACATTCTTAATTTTAAATATCACAACATCAAAAACACAGCATGGATGCTACACCACAGCACCCGCCACATATCCCGAAGACCACGCCCACTGAAAATTATACCCCCCTAAGTGTCCTGTCACATCGACCACTTCCCCAATAAAATATAATCCTTCGACCAGTTTACTTTGCATGGTTTTTGACGACACCTCATCGGTATTTACACCGCCTAAAGTCACCTCTGCTGTGCGATAGCCCTCTGTACCCGACGGCTTGACTGGATAATGGTGCATCAATTCAGCAAGACTCAGCAGTTTTTGATCTGACCATTGCCCAATGGCGAGTTCGCTCAGTTCAGCCCACATCAGCTTTTGCAATTCAAGCACGATACTTTTCGGGAAATAATCATTCAAAATCGTACGGAGTAATACTTTGGCATTTTTTTGTTTTTGCTGAATCAAAATTTGTTTTAAATCATGTTGCGGTAAAAAGTCGATATAGAACGTTTCACCACTTTGCCAATAATTTGAAAGTTGCAAACTGCTTGGACCGCTGAGTCCACGATGAGTGAACAGTAGTGGTTCGGTAAAACTGGCTTTGTCGTTAGATAGCGTGCAGACGATGGCATTGCCACTGAGTTTTTCGGTACTTTCTTTAAATTGATCACTAAAGGTGAAGGGCACAAGTCCTGCACGTGTCGGATAAACCTGATGTCCAAACTGTTTGGCGATGTGATAGCCGATGCCCGAGCCACCTAAAGTTGGGATGGAGAGTCCACCACTTGCAATGACAAGGGAATGACAAGAAAAATCACCAAGACTACTTTTGACGATAAACTGCTGAGGATTCACCTCATCATTTTCTGAAGGCAGTTTTTGGACATCAGTGACTTCGGCAGAAGTGCGGATTTCGACATGATGGGTTTTTGCACATTCTTCCAGCAATAGATTCAGAATGTGTTTGGCGCCGTCTAGGGTAAACAATTTACCGAGATCCCGTTCTTCATAGGCAATCGCATAATCATGCACTAAGCCAATGAAATCCCACTGGGTATATTGCGACAGTGCAGATTTGACGAAATGTGGATTGTGGCAAATATAGTTGTCAGGCTCGATGCTGTAGTTGGTAAAGTTGCATTTACCGCCACCCGACATGAGGATTTTTTTACCGACTTTGTTGGCTTTTTCTAACACTAAAACCTTGCGTCCACGTTTGCCTGCTTGCGCTGCGCACATCAGTCCTGCGGCACCAGCACCAATCACGATGACATCAAAAGCGTTTATGTCGTTTAACTTGGGCGGGTTTGCTTGCATTGTGTGGGTCTAAAAAGTGTTGCGCTGTGGCGTAGTATAAACGGCATGCTTAAAATAGAAAGTCTAAAAACAAAATAGAAAGTCTAAATTAAAAAGCCGAAAGTTAAGCGTCAGCGTTTTCACAATGCGTGAAATATTAAGTTTTGTTGCGAATTATTTGATTTCTTCGATTCGCAAGTGGAAAGCTGATATAGTCAACGGGTGATCTGGTAATAATTCTCATTATAAATTTTCATCGCTGTATGATGTTATCACCCCACAAAGAAGGATTAAAAATATGAATGAACACACTTCAAATGCAGATTTAAGACAATACACCTTGATTATTTATGGGCTGTACGTTGCTAGCCTGCTGATTGGGATCACCAGTATTGTCGCCATTATCATGAATTATTTAAAACGTGACGAAGTCAAAGGCACATGGCTAGAAAGCCACTTTAACTGGCAGATCAAAACCTTTTGGTATTCGCTGATTGGTGGTTTGATTGGCGGGGTCTTGTCTTTAATTCTGGTTGGTTATTTGATTCTGCTTGCGGTGGCGATTTGGTACATTTATCGCGTGATCAAAGGCTTGGTGGTTTTTCTGGATAATCAGCCGATCGGCGATGGTTGGGTGTAAAAGTTACATCTAGTCAGATGAATCTTTATGTAAGCCACCAGTATGAATAAATAAAATCCGAGTTGATGCAGTGAAATGATGTTGCTGTATCAACTGCCACAGTTGATAAAAGGCTTTGCCTGTATAGATCGGCTCAAGTGGGAGCTGATATTTTTGTTGCATATTTTCCATAAAGTTGAGTAGGCGCTGGTCATATTTTGCATAACCACCGAATGTATTGTCAGAATATATTTGCCAATTGTTTTTTGTTGTCCACTTTCGCACGTCATCATCTAAAAAATCACCTTTTAATGCAGAAAAACCAATGACTTTTTGCTGTGGTGACGAAGCATTTATTAATCCAGTAATGGTGCCACCTGTGCCGACCGCACAGCAGATCACATCAAAGTTTTCTCGATCAAAATCCGTTAAAATCTCCGCCGTACCTTGGATGGCTAAATCATTGCTGCCGCCTTCGGGGATGATGTAGGCATTTGGATAGCGCTGTTGTAATTCCGCTAAAAATTCAGGCGTATGCTTACGGCGATAATCTTGGCGACTGATAAATTGCAACTGCATGCCGAGCGTGGACGCCGTTGCTAACATCGGATTTAAGGCTTGATCTTGTAATTCCTCACCTCGAATGATGCCGATACTTTCAAAACCGTATTGCTGTGCTGCGTGGGCAAGCGCATAAATATGATTGGAATAGGCACCACCAAAACTGAGTAACTGTGTATATCCAAGTTTGCGTGCTTCAATCAGGTTGTATTTGAGCTTAAAGAATTTATTCCCTGAAATGCTGGGATGAACCAGATCAAGACGTTTGACCATCAGCTGGACATCACCCAAATCAGTAATGGCTTGATAAGGAATGTCTTGGAATTGTTCAAACATGGGAGAAATTCTTTTGCTTTGCTGAAAATCTTGCGACAATAGATAAAATTCTAAACTGAATCAGTATGCGATGAATAGTAAAACAATCAATAAGCCAATCAATAAACCTAGCCCGCTTTATGTCACCAGTGGAGAACCTGCTGGGATTGGTCCAGATATTTGTTTGGATTTGGCGAAGCGCAAAGGTGTGCGTCCGATCGTGGTGCTTGCGGATAAAGCGCTATTGCAAAAACGTGCCGAGCAACTTGGTATTGATGTCGAGTTGATGGACTATGAGGGGCAAGATTGCGTTGCAGAAGATGGGCAATTATTCGTGCATCACATCCCTGTGAATGTATCTGTAGTCGCAGGGCAACTCAATCTAAAAAATGCCGATTATGTGATTCGTCAGCTTGATTTTGCGGCGAATATGGCATTACAAGATACCTGTGCAGGGATTGTCACTGCGCCAGTGCAAAAGTCGGTGATTAACGAATCAGGCATTGCATTTAGCGGTCATACCGAATTTTTTCAAGAAAAAGCGGGTGTCGATCGGGTAGTGATGATGCTAGCAACCAAGTCACTTCGAGTAGCATTGGTCACGACACATTTACCACTGCGTCAAGTGGCGGATGCCATCACTACAGAGCGTCTTCAGCAAGTGACTGATATCCTGGTTGCCGATTTACAGCGCAAGTTTCATATTGCTGAGCCAAGAATATTGGTGTGTGGACTGAACCCACATGCAGGTGAAGATGGTTATCTCGGTGATGAAGAAATTCGCATTATTAATCCTGTGCTGAAACGCTATCAACAAAATGGCGTAAACATCAGCTTAGCCATGCCTGCCGACACACTTTTTAATCCTGAGCATTTAAAAAATGCCGATGCGGTGTTGGCGATGTATCACGATCAAGGGCTTCCCGTGCTAAAATCTCAAGGCTTTGGTGAAGCGGTCAATATCACTTTGGGCTTACCGTTTATTCGCACCTCGGTCGATCATGGTACAGCGCTTGATTTGGCGGGTACGGGTCGTGCCAGTAGTTCAAGCCTGATGGTGGCGACTGATTTGGCATTGCAAATGGCTAGTGGTGATCAAACGGACAATCACTGTTAGTCGATGCAATTCAATCTGATGAACATTGACGGCGCTAAGCACCTTATATTTCTTATTTAAATCGAAGTTGGACAAGACATGTATCAAATCAATGCCCTCAATCCCAAGCAAGAAGGGCATCAAGCACGCAAACGCTTTGGGCAGAATTTTTTACATGATCAGCGGGTCATTGAAAAAATCGTGCGTGCGGTCAATCCACGCCATGATGATAATGTGGTGGAAATCGGTCCTGGACTCGCCGCACTGACATCGCCACTCATTGGTGAAGTAGATCGATTGACTGTGGTGGAGCTTGATCGAGATTTGGCAGCAGGCTTGCCAAGCCGTGTGCCTTATCCAGATCGTTTAAATATCATTGAAGCCGATGCACTGAAGTTTGATTTTGCGCAATTGGCGTTAGATAAACCGCTTCGTGTGGTCGGGAACTTGCCGTATAACATTTCTACGCCATTGCTCTTTCATTTGGTCGAGCAGGGCGACATCATTCAAGATATGCACTTTATGTTGCAGAAAGAAGTGGTCGAGCGCATTACTGCCGCACCGAATAGTAAGACCTATGGTCGTCTTTCTGTCATGTTGCAGTATTATTGTAAGGCGACCTATTTGTTCGAAGTGCCTGCGGGTGCGTTTAATCCACCGCCGAAAGTGACCAGTGCGGTATTTCGTCTTGAGCCATATGCAGAAAAACCACTTCAAGCACAGAATGAAGCCAATCTTTCGGCATTGGTTGGGCATGTGTTTACTCAACGTCGTAAAACCTTGCGCAATAGCTTAAAAGGAAAACTGGATGATGACGGTTTTGCCAAAGCAGGGGTTGATCCGATGGCTCGCCCTGAAACGTTGAGCTTGGCGCAGTTTATTGCCTTGTCGGATGCGTGCGTGACCTTATTCTAAAAGCAAGCTGTGTCTTAAAAGCAAGTGTGTTCTCAAATCAAACAGTGGATTGGTAATTTTAGAAAATTGCTGATGCGCTAAATAGTTGAAAATTGGTTCGTTGTAAAATGAAAATTGATATTACAGATTATCGCCATGTCTATGCGATTGGTGATTTACAGGGCTGTTTTGCAGCGCTCAAAGCATTACTTAAAGAAATTCAGTTTGATGCCAGTCAAGATTTTATTATTATTACAGGTGATTTGGTGGCACGAGGTGAAGATTCACTCTCTTGCTTACGCTTTGTGAAAAAACTCTATGATCAAAAGGCTGCCGCAACGATTTTGGGTAATCATGATCTGACCTTGATCGCCACCGCACGAGGCATCAAAAAAATCAAAGAAAAAGATCGTACTCAAGATATTTTTGATGCCTTAGATGGCAGTGATCTGATTGATTGGTTACGTCATCAGCCTTTATTGATTGAAACCATAGATCAAAATAGCAACGAACACACTGCGATTGTACATGCGGGTGTGCCACATATTTGGTCGATAGAGCAAGTCACTGAGTATGCAAGCGAAGTCGAGCAAGTCTTGCAGGCAGACCTCGAGCGACTTGATGATTTTCTCAAGGAAATGTACGGCAGCCAGCCCAATGTCTGGGATGAGGCGCTCACTGAAAATACACGACTTCGAGTCATCACCAATTATTTGACACGCATGCGATTGAGCGATGCGCAATCTGCGCTTGAGTTTGAATTTAAAGCAGGTTTGGATGATCCAATGCCAGCGGGCTATCAGCCCTGGTTCAATTTTATCGGTGAAATTGAACACAGTCATCGCATCATTTTTGGACACTGGGCGGCATTACAGGCGAAACCAATTCGGGAGAATATCATCGCTGTAGATGGAGGCTGTGTTTGGGGCGGAGAACTGGTGGCATATCAGCTGAAAACTGCGGAAAAATTTGCAGTTTCCAATCCGATCTGACTGCTAAGTTGCAAAATAAAGCTGTAAGAAATGATGCGAAATATTGGAAATTTGTATTAACTATGATACAAAGAGTGCAATAAAATGTATTTTATTCGTTAAGTACAAAATGATTTGGGGTAAACAGTCAAATGGAAGATAAACTTCAGAATTTAAAAGTGATGATCATCGACGATTCAAAAACCATTCGTCGTACAGCAGAAACCTTGCTACAACGTGAAGGGTGCCAAGTGGTCAGTGCAGTAGATGGCTTTGATGCGCTATCAAAGATCGTCGATACCAATCCTGACATTATCTTTGTCGATATTATGATGCCACGTTTAGATGGTTATCAAACCTGCGCATTGATTAAAAATAATCAAAACTATCAAAATGTGCCAGTGATTATGCTCTCGAGTAAAGATGGGTTGTTTGACCAAGCCAAAGGTAAAATTGTCGGTTCTGAGCAGTACCTCACCAAACCATTTAGTAAAGAAGAATTGTTCGAAGCAATTAATAATCACGTCGCAGTATAACTATTTGCGATATTCAGTCGACTAGGATTAAAACATGGCACGCATCTTAATTATTGATGATTCACCAACAGAAACATTTCGCTTCAAAGAAATTTTAGAAAAGAATGGCTTTGAAACGATCGAAGCCAGCAATGGCGCTGATGGGGTGACGATGGCGAAAGCGGAGTTGCCTGACTTGATTCTGATGGATGTGGTGATGCCTGGGGTGAATGGTTTTCAGGCGACACGTCAAATTACCCGTGCATCAGAGACTCAACATATTCCTGTCATTATTGTCAGTACCAAGGATCAGGCAACTGATCGTTTGTGGGGCAAGCGCCAAGGGGCGAAAGATTATTTGGTCAAGCCTGTGGAAGAAAAGCAGTTGATCGAAGTTATCCAACAGCACCTCAATACATAAAGTGAAAAATTATGGCAACGCAAGGATTCATTGAACTGCTACGGTTGGCGGATCGGGGCAAAAAAAGACAAGTCAGCCAGATTGATCCAGAGCAACGTTGGTCTGGTGTGGCATTTGAGATGCTTGGTCAATATTTTGTTGCACCGCTGGGTGATGTTGCTGAGGTGATCTATACGCCAGAATGGACGCATGTGCCGAATACCAAAGCGTGGTCGTGTGGGATTGCCAATATCCGTGGTCGGTTATTGTCGATTGCGGATTTGCCTGCCTTTGTTGCAGATCAGCAATCTGAAGTGGGGCGTTTTGGTAAAGTGATGTGTTTGACCCATCCTGAGCATTATTGTGGTGTGATGGTTGATCAGGTGTTTGGTATTCAACACTTTAATAAACAAAGTTATTTTAAAAAGTCAAAAGATCTCAATGGTCAGCTTGAACCCTATTGCCAAGGTTATTTTATGGATAAAAATAAGCCTTGGCATGTGTTTATGTTGCGGGATCTTTTTAATAGTCAGCAGTTTATGAATCCATCTTTATAAGCAAAGCGGTTGATGGACTATCGGGTGAAATAGGGGAGAGCTTATATGGCTTTGGGTTTGGGAAAAGATAAATCGAAATCATCAAAAGGAAGCAGTGCCGCTTCTTTGCGATTTAAAAATGAATTGGATCGTTTGGCGGGATTCTTTGGTGAAGATCGCCAGCAGTCTCTTCGCTATTTGACGATACTCTTAGTTGCTTTGGTATTTACCCTCATTTTCTTTGTATGGATGATGTGGACAAGTCGGACAGAGACGCAATTGACACGAAGTATCGGTGAGTTGCAATTGCTTTCACAGCAAATTTCTCGTCAATCGGCTGAAGCCTCGGTGCGTGGTGATAAGACCATCGTCGATGCGTTAAAAGCAAGCCAGACTAAGTTTGAAGAAGAACTCGATGTCGTTGTGGATAAACATTCTGATGACGAAGCGGTCGATAAGTTGGTGAACGAGTGGACGCAAGTTGATACTCGGATTGAAGATATTGTAAAAAACCAACAAACGATTATTTCTTTGCAAGCGAAAGGTTTGCAGATTTCTGAAACCATTCCTGGGGTGCAGTCTGAGTATAACCTTCTGGTCGATGAAATGACTCGTGCAGGCTATTCAGCATCGCAAGTTGCACTCACCAAAAACCAAGTTTATCTTTCTGAGCGTATTTTGCGTTCGATTAATGCGGTACTTACAGGTGATACCACATCACTCGATTCAGCGGATAACTTTAATGCCGATACCTTGACATTTGGTGAATATATCAATGGTCAGTTGAACGGTAGTGCAGAATATGGCGTAGAACGTATCAATGATGCAGATATGCGTGAGATTCTTGCGGGGATCAAAACAGAATATGATGAAGTGCTAAAAGCAACTGCTGAACAAGTCTTGGCAGATTCAACCAAATTGGTTCAAGTGCGTGAAGCATCATCGATTATTTTTGATAAATCGGATGATTTATTGGCGCAACTTGATGCACTGGCTGATGATGTGAAGCCGTTGTGGCATAACTTTTTGCCGATCTTGCTTCTCATTTCAATCATTGCCTTGGGTTATGCGGTTTATAAATTATTGCAGCTGCGTAACCGTGCCGATAGTGTGCGTGTACAAAGCCTGCAAGAAGAATATGACCGTAACCAACATGCGATTTTGCGATTACTGGATGAGATCGCCGATTTGGCAGATGGTGACTTGCGTTCTTATGCAACGGTATCGGAAGACTTCACAGGGGCGATCGCCGACTCGATTAACTTTGCGATCGATCAGTTACGTGACCTCGTTTCTCGTATTAACAGTACTTCGGAAGAAGTGGCGAAATATACCCAAGAAACCCAGCAAGTGACCATGCAACTGTCAGAAGCATCTGAGCATAATGCACAAGAGATTGCAGGGGCATCGACAGCGATTAACCAAATGGCAGCGTCGATTGACCAAGTATCTGCCAATGCAGCTGAGTCAGCAGAAGTTGCGAAGCGTTCGGTAAATATTGCAACCAATGGTGCAACGGTGGTAAACCGTACCATTCAAGGGATGGATACCATTCGTGAGCAGATTCAAGAAACCTCTAAGCGTATTAAGCGTTTGGGTGAGTCTTCACAAGAGATTGGTAACATTGTCTCGCTGATTAACGATATTGCCGACCAAACCAACATCTTGGCATTAAACGCTGCGATTCAAGCATCGATGGCGGGTGAAGCAGGTCGTGGTTTTGCCGTGGTTGCGGATGAGGTACAACGTCTTGCAGAACGTTCTGCAGCAGCGACCAAGCAGATTGAATCACTGGTAAAAACCATTCAGACCGATACCAACGAAGCAGTGTCTTCAATGGAATTGACCACCACAGAGGTTGTACGTGGTACGACACTTGCTAAAGATGCGGGTGTAGCACTGGATGAGATTCAAACCGTATCGGGTGACTTAGCGACATTGATTCAAAGCATCTCTGAAGCGGCACGTGAACAGTCCACTTCTGCAGGTAATATTTCGCAAACGATGAACGTGGTACAAGACATTACCCACCAGACCACCTCGACCACCATGGAAGCAGCACGTTCTGTAACTGAGTTGTCGCACATGGCTGAGGCGTTACGTGAATCTGTCACCGACTTTAAACTGCCTGAAAACGTATAAATCGACTTGGATGCAATCACAACGATTGCATCCATCGCTGTACCGCATTTTTTCACACATAAATGTCATGAGGACGAACCAAAATAGAAAAAATGGGCAAAGTGGAAGCCCATCCGTTTGGTTCAGTCAAGGCATCTGGATATGTAAGAAGCAGAGCTTATGAACGAAGTTTTAAAACAATTAATTAGTCATATTGAGCTTCCAGAGGATCATCTTAAAGATCAAGATCCTGAAATTCGTGACATTTTCATCGAAGAAGTGGAAGAGATTTTAGAGCTTCAACAGCGTGCGATTCCGCACTGGTTGGATAACCCTGCTGACAAAGACGTGTTGACAGAAATTCGTCGTTCATTCCACACCTTAAAAGGTTCTGGTCGTATGGCTGGGGCGGTACAGTCTGGTGAGTTGGCGTGGTCGATTGAAGAAATGCTCAATCGAGTGATGTCGGGTGCGGTAGCTTTAAATCGAGATATCCAAGAGCTGGTGTATTCGGTATCGAGTTTATATCCGATTTTGGTTGAAGATTTTAAACAGCTGACGCCACATCAGGTGGAATTGCGCACATGGATTGTCACTGCGCAACGTCTACGTGATAGTCAAGCGGTAGAACCAGAGTTACGCTATACCATTGATTATTATCGTGATCAGACGATTCCTCAAGATGCGATTGCGACAGCGGATACCTCAGTAGAAGAAGCGGTTGTTGCACCTGAGTCTGTTCCAGCACAAGCGTCTATCACAGCAACAGAAGTGGCGAGCAACTCACAAACAAGCAATCCAGCTTCAACCAAAGCAGCCTCAACTGAAGAGGTACAACCTGATGGGTCATTTCCCAGGCAAGCTGTGGACGTGGTTGCTGAATCTGATCCGTCGATTGACAAATCCATCGAAAAACAAACCTTAGAAATCTTCATTGAAGAGAGTACAGAGCATTTAGAAACGATTTCTGGTTTCTTGCATTTGGAAGAAGAACCAAGTGTCGATGCCTTTAATCAACTGATTCGTGCGGTACATACCATTCGTGGTAGTTCTGGTATGGTCGGTTTTGATGCGATTTTCACGGCGAGTAGCCATGTGGAAAATGTCTTTAAAACCATCGATCCAGAGCAATATCCAGAGCATCCAGCCGAAGAGCAATTGCTTTCTGATTATTATGAATATGTGCGTGCTTATGTGGCGGCATTAGAGAAAGAGAAAGCTCAAGATTTCTTAACGGAAATTACCGCGCAATTCGATCAAATTTGGCAAGATTATCAGTTGAATAATGATCGTGAAGTGGGGGCCATTCGCAGTCAAGGGATTGTGGCACAGTTGCTTGAGCTGGATATTAATGACATGCTCGATGCAGAGTTTTCCTTTGCTGAGCAAGCTCGTGCAGATAACGCTGAATCGTATTTTCAGTTGTTGTCAGAGCAAGCTGCGACTTTGGTGTCGCATTGTAATGTTAAACAATCTGATGAATTGTGCCGTATTGCAGCCTATTTAAAGCGCTGTTATCAAGCATTGGTCGCACATCCTGTGGCTGCTCAAGATCAAAACCTCATGGAGCAAATCCAAGGCTTACATCAGTATTTGATTGATGCCTTTGATGGTATGGCTTCAGGTCAAAATATGGCATTGACTAGCTTGATCGAAGAAGAGTTTGAGCAAGCGATTGAAGATGTCAGTCAAGTGGTTGCTACAGCAACGCCAGCGCAAACATCTGAACAAGCTGATTTCATCGAATCAATTGCTGAAGCTGATCTTGCACCTGTTGCAGTCACCGAAAATGTTGCTGAATTGGATGTGGAATCTGAGGTGGTGAACCATCAATTTGATCCAGAGATGCTCGAGATTTTCCTCGAAGAATCTGATGAATTGATTGCAGGTATGGATCAAGACTTTAATACTTGGGAACAACAGCCTGAAAATACCCAAGTGTTAAATAATTTGTTCCGCTATTTGCATACGCTTAAAGGCGGTGCGAATATGATCCAAGCCACGCATATGGGTGATGTTGCGCATGAGCTGGAAAGTATTTATCAACGTATTGTTTCAGGACAAGGCTCGCCTGATGCACATGCGATGCAGCGTATTCGTTATGCGCAAGATGAAATTGCTAATCGTATTCAACTGTTACGTGAACAAGCTATTGATCGTGCTGATCCAAGTTTGATTGCCGATTTACAAGATATTTTAGCCAATCATTTGCACGCTGTATCTGCGCCAGAAGCAATACAAACAGAAACATCACAAGCTGATTCTTCACAAGAGTCTTCAGTACAAGAAAATGCAGATGAAGTAGTTGAATCCTTCGACGATTCTTCAGAATTTGCCTTCCAAGTCGATCAGTCACTTGCACTTGATGCTGAGAATCGTGATTTTGATGCCGATCTTTTAGATATTTTCCTTGAAGAGTCGGACGAGCTCGTTGCGGGGATGGATCAAGATTTTGCGGTTTGGGAGAAAACCCCATCGAATACCACGGTGCTGAATAATCTGTTCCGCTATTTGCATACCCTCAAAGGCGGCGCAAATATGGTGCAGGCAACGCATCTTGGTGACATTGCGCATGAGCTTGAAAGCATCTATGAAAAAGTCGTCAAAGGACAATATCAGCCAAATGCACAAGCGATGCAAATGATTCGCTATGCGCAAGATGATATTGCCATGCGTTTGCAAAAACTGCGTGATCAAGGTGTGGATGAACACAATCCAAGTTTGATCGCTGCTTTACAAGCAATTTCAACGCAACGTGCCACAGCACAATCGGCGCCAGTAAAAGAAACACCTGTTCAAGCGACGGCACAATCTACAACTGCTGTTGAACAAGATACCGATCGTGTTCATGCACAGCTTGCCGATCAAGCTGAAGATACACCTGCGACTGTTACAGCCGAATCCTCGTTGATGGACGCTGGATCTGTTGAAACCCCAACGATCTTGGCTGAGGCACAGGCGAGTGGTGATGAGCAACAAATTATTATCATCGAAACCTATCTTGAAGAAGCCGATGAAATCTTCGAACAAGCTCGTCATGATTTAGACCTTTGGAAAGCAGATCGTGGTAATCGCAGTATTTTGCTGAGTTTACAACGTGGGTACCATACCTTAAAAGGCAATGCACGTATTCTAGAGCAACAGCTTGTTGGTGAGATTGCGTACAGACTAGAAGTGCTGTTTGAACAATTTGCATTCCATCAATTTACCTCTGATCGCTACGATCATTTGATCGCTGAGACACAAGTCTGGTTGCACAATGCGGTGTATCGTAGCCGTTTTGAGGGCGCTGAGAGTCTAAACGCCCGCCTACAAAATGTAGTCTATGACGATAGTGTGGTGGTCGGTTTTGATCGTCATGATAGCGATATTATTGATTTTAAAGATTATCAAGAATATCAAGTGGTGCAAGGCGATGGTTCGACGCCACCTGAGATGTATTCGCAAAACACGGTTCAGCAAGAGCAAGGTGTGCAAGAGCAGATTCGTGTCTCGGCTGATCTAGTGGAAAAAATGATTGATTTGTCAGGCGAGAGTGCGATTAACCGTTCACGTATCGAACTTGATCTTGGACAGATGAACAATACGCTGTCAGAAATGGAGCTGGCAATTCAGCGTCTTGCCGATCAGCTACGTCGTATGGATGGTGAGCTTGAGACACAGATTCTCGCTAAGCATGAGGTTGAAGGACAGCGTTATGCCGACTTTGACCCGCTGGAGATGGATCAATATTCATCATTAAATCAATTGTCAAAATCACTTGCCGAGTCTGCGTCGGATTTGATCGATTTCAAGATCACATTGGCAGATAAAATTCGTGATACGGAAAGTTTGCTATTGCAACAATCTCGTTTGCAAAATGAATTACAACAGAGCCTGATGGGCACACGCTTGGTGCCATTTAGTCGCTTGGTGCCGCGGTTGCAACGTCTTGTGCGTCAAACTTCGACACAGCTAAATCGACCTGTCGAATTTAATATCGAAAATACCGAAGGCGAGCTGGATCGTAATATTCTGGAACGCTTGGTGTCGCCACTTGAGCATATGTTGCGTAATGCGATCGACCACGGTATTGAGGATCGTGCAGGACGTGCCAAGGCGAAGAAGCAAAGCGCAGGTAAAATTAACCTGAATATTGCCCGTGACGGTAATGATATTTTGGTGATTTTCTCGGATGATGGTCGAGGCATTGATGTGACTGCGGTCAAAGAAAAGGCCAGTAAAAATGGTCTGATCACCGCAGATATGCAAGTCAGTGATGAAGATGTGATGCAATATATTTTCCATCCGGGTCTCAGTACAGCGCAAAAAGTCACGCAGATTTCTGGGCGTGGTGTGGGTCTGGATGTGGTGCAAAATGAGATTAAGTCGCTCGGTGGTCATGTCAGCGTCAAATCGACTTTTGGCAAAGGCACAGAATTTACCATCCGTGTACCGACCACAGTATCCGTGAGTGATGCCTTGATGGTGCGTGTTGGCGATCAGCAGTTTGCGTTACCATTGGCACAGATTGAACGTATTGTTCGAGTATCTCCTGTTGCGTTGTCGGAGTATTATGACAGTAAGCAAGAGACCTTCGAGCTTGATCATCAGAAGTTGCGTCTTCGTTATGTCGGCGAGTTTGTCACGGGGCAGGTCAAACCAATATTTAACAATATGGGTTCATCGGTGCCTGTGATTATCTTCAATAGTGCGGGTCGTTCTGTCGCGTTGCAAGTCGATCAATTGGTTGGTTCTCGGGCGCAAATCGTGATCAAGCCAATTGGACAACAATTGTCGTCAGTCGGTTACGTGGGCGGTGCAACCATTCTTGCCAATGGTAAAGTCAGTCTGATTTTAGATGGTCAAACCATTGCACGGCGAGTCTTGACTACAGCTCGTGCGCATCAAGTTGATCAATCGGCAGTGACCACAGCAACGTCACAACGCAGCGCCCGTAAAACTGTCATGGTGGTGGATGACTCGGTCACTGTGCGTAAGGTCACTTCACGCTTGCTGGAGCGTCAAGGCTTTGATGTAATTACTGCCAATGATGGTGTCGATGCCATCGAGAAATTGGCACAAGTGACACCAGACTTGATGTTGCTCGATATTGAAATGCCACGTATGGACGGCTTTGAGGTGGCGACTTATGTGCGACATGACTCAAACTTCAAGACCTTGCCAATCATCATGATTACCTCTCGTACAGGTGAGAAACATCGTGAGCATGCCTTGAGCTTAGGGGTCAATGCCTATATGGGTAAACCGTTCCAAGAGGCAGATTTGATGGCAAATATTCAACAAGTTCTGGCGACAGAAAAACTCACGACCAGCTCTTAAGTTGAGTGGAGAACGTATGTTATGGCAAATGATAAAACATTAACGATCCCAGCCGTCGACCTGACGCAAGAGCAGATCCAAAGTCTGATTACCACGTCGACAGGTTTTTTAGATGTCTATGAAATACCTGTGCATGGTGATGTGCCGATTTTGATCCCGCAAAACATGATTTTGTCGGCAATGAATGTCAAAGGTAATGTAGCGCAAGTAGAGTGGCATGATAAACATCTGCCGACCTACATCGTGCATCAACCCGAGTTGGATGATGTGACTGCTTTGGTGGTCGAGGGTGAGCAAGAGTCGACTCGTTTTGCTGTACTGTGTGATAATATGCCAAACAGCATGCGCCTGCGTATCTCAGAAGTGGTCGATGTGGAAAAGGCTACGCCTGAACAGACTTATCTTTATGTACAGGTGAATGGTATAGACTATCAAGTGCCAAACTTGCGGGCGATCGAGCAACAAGTCTTTGCCTAAAAGCAGTCAATTCGCCACCTGAGACATAGAGCGTAAAACTCAGTCTCAAAAAGTACAATAGTGAATCAAAAAAACGAGAATGCTAAATTCTCGTTTTTTTTATGACTGTAATTCGATTTTTAATACCAAAATCAGGTCAGTAATTCGACCAGCATCTGCTCATAAATCTCAGCAAGTGGCTCCAGATCAGCCACATTCACATGCTCATTGATTTGATGAATGGTGGCATTGAGCACACCAAGCTCGATGACCTGCGCACCCGTCGGCGCAATAAAACGACCATCAGACGTGCCACCACTGGTGGAAAGGGTGGTGTCATCACCTGTGACTTTTTTAATGCTATTTTTTGCAGCATTAACCAAGTCGCCAACTGGGGTCAAAAATGGTAAACCCGACAGCGTCCAATCAATGCTGTAGTTCAGATTTTCATGGTCTAAAATCGCTTGCACACGTTGTTTTAATTCATCGGCAGTCACTTCTGTCGAAAAACGGAAATTAAAAGTAACTGTTAAAATATCAGGAATGACATTGGTTGCACCTGTACCTGCTTGGATATTTGAGATTTGAAAGCTGGTCGCAGGGAAGTAGTCATTACCATTGTCCCAAGTGGTTTTACACAATTGATCGAGGGCGTGTGTTGCAAGGTGAATCGGATTCTGTGCAAGATGTGGATAGGCGACATGACCTTGCTTGCCTTGTACCTTTAACACGCCATTTAGAGAACCACGGCGTCCATTTTTAATAATATCACCGAGTTTTGCAGTACTTGAGGGTTCACCGACGAGGCACCAGTCAATTTTTTCATTGCGGGCTTCTAGAGTTTCGATGACTTTGACGGTACCGTTAATGGATGGCCCTTCTTCATCAGAGGTAATCAAATAAGCAATCGACCCTTTGTGATCAGGATGCTTCTCTACAAAGCGCTCTGTGGCAATCACCATTGCGGCGATTGCTGTTTTCATGTCGGCACTACCACGACCATAAAGTTTCCCATCACGAATTTCTGGTGCAAATGGCGCAGAATCCCATGCGTTTTGATCGCCTGTAGGCACCACGTCGGTATGTCCTGCAAAACAAAATAATGGCGCTGTTGTGCCTCTACGTGCCCACAGATTTTTCACATCATCGAATGGCATATGTTCAATCTGAAAACCGACATTGCTTAAACGTGCCGCAATCATCTGCTGACAATCGTAATCGAGCGGTGTCACAGAGGGTTGTTTTAAAAGGGCAAGACTTAGATCCAGCGTGGCAGAAGACATAATGACTCAATTGAACATACAAAATTGGCGCAAAGTATAGCAAGAAATTAAACCGCTGTTGATGTCAGTCGTTACAACACCATGAAAAAATGAAAGTTGCTTATTTTATGATTATTACTGATTCTTCAATCTGTCAGATAAAATTACCTGCCAAAAAGCAACCACATTACAATAGAATAGAGAATAAACCTTTAAACATAAAAAACGTCCACAAAAGTGGACGCTTTTAACCGAGTCTTATCGAGTGAATGATAAATTACATACGGTTTTGAGTATTTTGAGCTGCGTCAGAAACGGCATCACCCGCTTTTGATACGTCTTGACCTGCACCTTTAATGGTATTACACCCTGCAAATACGACAACAGAAGCGATTGCTAAAGTAGTGAGTAAAGTTTTAACTTTCATAGTTCCTCTCCGAGAAAATTTTTATCTTTTGAATTTAGTCATTTGACTGTTTATTAATTTAAATCAAAGTCGGCAAAATTGCGTAAAGAAAAGTTAAATGATTGTTAGTTAAGTGTAAATTTTAACCGTTATTTCTCAGTTTTGTATAGACCATAGTCGAACTGTTGAGTCGAATCATCAGATATTGTTGCTGTGTTGTATCAAAATATAAGCCGTTTGTCCAAAACACATTTTTTTGCTGTTGTCGATCAGTTTGTGCTTCGGAGAGATATTCTGGGCTGAGCCATTCGGAGCGTTTGAGACGACGCCAGTGTTGATCTTGTGGTGCATTCGCTTGCCACATACCTAGTCGTCGTGTCGTATTCAACCAATTCGGCAAGCTATTGTGAATTGGAGTATGGTGTTGTGCGCTGGATGGATGAAGTACGTTATTTGGTAAAAAAAGTTGTCCTTTCATCACTGCAAAGCGTTGTTGAATGGGATGCCCAAGCGCTTGATCAAATTGAATCGGGTACTTTTAACCTGCTGTAAGAATTGATAAAGCGGCTGTGGGTTTTGATCAAGCTGACACAGTTCAGGCTGATAGCGTTGATATGCATCTTGCCAAAATTGATCAGGATGAAATTGAATATCGTGGCGTACGGTGATGCCTTCAGGAAAATCGCTGAGTACATTATAACTGGCAATGGCAAAAGCCAACTGACGTACCAATGGATCATGAAACTGATACCACGGTTCAAAATAGTTGTATTCAGATGTGCGTTGAAAATCCATGCCAAAGCCACAATGCGAAAAAAGAGAGGGGTTAGAGTAGGGGAGCGGTCATAAAAAATTCTTAAAATCATCTCAGCTCTTCATCATCAATGCAAGGTTTTAGGTCATAATAACGATGCGTTTCTGTGTGAGAAGTGAGGCGTGATGAAGCGAAATCAAACCATCCAAAGATTCGAGCGAATATTGATGAGCAATAACATAGTGCGAAGCATTGTCTTGTGTTTAATGGTACTGCTGTTAGGGCTGGTTGATTATGGCACGGGCTATGAATACTCATTTTCGGTGTTCTATTTACTGCCTGTTTCGCTCGCCGCATGGTATGCCAGTCAGCGCTTTACGGTGTTGATGATCATCGCTTCGGCATGTACGTGGATTACCGCAGATTTTATTGCGGGGCATCATTATTCCAGTATTTTGGTGCCGATCTGGAATGCCATTGTACGCATCGGTTTTTTTGCTGTTGTGGCGATATTAATATTTAAACTTCGTCATCATCTGACGCTGATGACCGATATGGCGATGAAAGACTCCTTGACCTCATTGAATAATACCCGTGCTTTTGACCTCAAATATCAGCTACTTCGTGCTATCCAAGTCAAGAAAAAAAGCCAATGTGCAGTCGGGATTGTAGATTTAGATGGATTCAAAGCGGTTAATGATCGTTTTGGACACAGTAAAGGCGATGAGGTTTTGATCCAATTTGCGCAAGTGCTCAACGATGCCACACGACAGAATGATATTGTGGCTCGCATGGGCGGTGACGAGTTTGCAGTTATATTGATGGATACCGATGCGAGTGGAGTAAAGCAGTACGATCAACGATTGCGAGATGTCTTTGCCCATAGTCAACTCAATACGCAATTTGGCGTGGATTATAGTATGGGAATTACTGTATTTGATGGCACGTCTTTACCCGAAAAACTCGATGATGCGACACGACAAGCCGATGATTTGATGTATCACTCGAAAGCACAAGGTAAATCACAGACCACGATACGCATGCTCTAACGGTTTTTGATTAAATGCTGTGATTGCCTCGCAATGTATGCATGCAAAATTACCGAATAAATGCACATGCAGGATGCGCTGATCTCGTTATAATGTTTGCGAATTTTTGATGAACGTGGTGTAGGACTGCATGCGAACAGTTTTTTGGCGTAGCTTAGTCATCCTTTTTATTGCACTCGGCATGATTGGCGCGGTTTTACCGGGTATGCCAACCACCGTATTTTTGATTCTGGCACTTTGGGCATCTTCTAAGGGCTGGCCGAGTATGTACAATCGTTTACTCAATCATCCCAAATACGGTGCAACGCTGCGTGATTGGCGAGACCACGGCACCGTGCCACGCAAAGCAAAATGGATTGCCAGCATCATGATGAGCATCAGTGCGATATTGATGCTCTATACCAATGCACCGCTTGCAGTAAAAATTTTTACCAACCTCACCATGTTCATCGTTGCGATATGGCTGTGGTGCAGACCAGAGCCAAAAGCGTCTACTCCATCGTCATCAAACCACAAAGATCAGGTTTAAAATCAATATTTAAGCGGAAAAAAACGAGGAAAGTTTTATTTTTAAACAATCAAACGCAAATTCCGAAAAAATCAAGAAAAGCGTTTGACAGCCCGATTAGAATCTCTATAATGCACCTCACTAAGTCAAACACTATGGGCGCTTAGCTCAGTTGGTAGAGCGTCTGCCTTACAAGCAGAATGTCGGCGGTTCGATCCCGTCAGCGCCCACCATAGCTTTGATTTAGGCATTATTAATGCGAAACCTAAGTGCAGCGGTAGTTCAGTTGGTTAGAATACCGGCCTGTCACGCCGGGGGTCGCGGGTTCGAGCCCCGTCCGCTGCGCCATTTATGTTTTGTTGGTTATGCCTAGTGGTGACTTTTGCGATGCAGCGGTAGTTCAGTTGGTTAGAATACCGGCCTGTCACGCCGGGGGTCGCGGGTTCGAGCCCCGTCCGCTGCGCCATTGCAAATAAAAAACTGTTGTATTGAATGCCTAAGATGGTGACAAATTTTAGAAAACGCATTGAATATCAACCTGAAGTGTTGGAAATCAAACAAGATTTTTTGCAACTTTAGGGCGCTTAGCTCAGTTGGTAGAGCGTCTGCCTTACAAGCAGAATGTCGGCGGTTCGATCCCGTCAGCGCCCACCATATTATTTTGTATATTGATGTTTCAATGATGCAAAAAAATATGACCTCGCAGCGGTAGTTCAGTTGGTTAGAATACCGGCCTGTCACGCCGGGGGTCGCGGGTTCGAGCCCCGTCCGCTGCGCCATTTCTTTGAAGTATCCCTTGCTTCAATCATGAGTTTGAAAATTATTCCTTACCAAAGGAAAACACAATTGAAAACTTATGCATCCTTAAAAGTGTTACTTTTAATGATTTAGGGCGCTTAGCTCAGTTGGTAGAGCGTCTGCCTTACAAGCAGAATGTCGGCGGTTCGATCCCGTCAGCGCCCACCATATCTCTAATATACTTCTAGCATACTGAATTATTGATTTGCTCTCTCTAGTGCAGATTTTAATATTTTTTGCTATTGAGCATTTATCCCATTCATTGTTAAGTTTTACTTTTTCATTTTAATATTTTAGTTATGCGTAATCCATATCTCCGTCGTGGTGATGCCAATGTCAATCACAATACACCGCAGGTTGACCTTGAACAGCATTACCAACATTTTTTACAGCAATTACAACAGCATCAAATGCTGTGGAGCATTGCTGAGCAACAATCGTGGACATTGTGTCGAAATGATCAGGCGCAACAAGCCATGTTGCTCTGGAATATGCAAGCAGATGCACAGCGAGATTGTCTATTGTCACGCCAAGGCGCTGAACCGAAAGCGATTTCGGCTGATCTGTTACGCACCCAAATTTTACCTTATTTGGCGGCGCAAAATTATTTAGTGGCAATCAATCGTAGCGCCAAAGGGGAGTGTGTATTTGTGTCGCCTGAGCGTTTAATTTCCGATATGGGATAACTGCGTTTTCGACAGATGTTTTCCCGTCAAGGATGCTGTATGCTATACATCAGCAGTAAAACTCTGTGATCAATCGTAAAACAATGTGATTAATCGAAAAACAATGAAAATTGCTTGATCAAGAAGAATCGCATCGAGGGAATTATGCGTAACCCATACAAAACCACACGCCGTGCTCAGAAAAATGCCGTAGATTTAGAGCAACCTGTGGATCGTTATCGTTATTTTATCCGCCAGATTATTGAGAAAAAACAAGTGTGGGGGCTATTTAAAGATGGCTGGGCAATTGGTGCGACCTCGCAAGGTCAGCATGTCCTGCCTGTCTGGGCAGCGAAACATTATGCGCTGTCTTGCCAAAACCAAAGCTGGGCAACGCATGAGGCGATGTCATTGAGTTTGGCGGACTTTATTTTTGAGCTATTGCCTTTTGCAGACAAAGAAGAGGTCAAGCTGTCAATCATGATGACACCAGACGGACAAAGCGTGTTTATTGAGCCACAAAAAGTGCTATTGGATTTAAAAAATTTTCTCTATGAAATCTATAGCCAAGCACCGCAGTATTTCCAGCAAAACCCTGATATTCCATTGCCTCGCAAGATTCGTCTCAATTAAAAGAATTGTCTCAATAAAACATGTGTGGCATCTGCAAAACAAAATCCCTCGGATGATACGAGGGATTTTTTTATATCCGTAGTATATTGCTGTGGTTAATACACATCACGACGATAACGCATTTCTTCTCGGAGTTGATCCATCTGGGTTTCACCAAGAATCTCGGTAAGCGCTTGATCTACACCTGATGCCATACCATCAATACTGCCACAAATATAAATCACAGCACCGTCGGCGACCCATTGTGTGATTCGATCACACTGCGCAGTAATGAGGTGTTGTACATAGCGGGGCTGTTGTTGCTGATCTGGTAGTTGACTATTTTGTACAGTATCACGTGAAAAGACCACATCTAGATGCTGTAAATGTCCAGCCTGTTGCCATGCTTCGAGCTGAGATTGGTAGAAATAATCCACAGCTATTTGACGCTCACCGAAGATCAGCCAGTTTTGTGTATAGCCCAGTTGCTCACGTTGTTTGAGTAAGCTCATCAGACCCGCAATCCCTGTGCCATTACCGATAAAGATTGCAGGACGATTATCATCGATGAGATGGAAACTTGGATTGGTACGGATTCTTAAGAGTAGATTATCATCATTTGGTGCATAAGCAGTGAGCCAGCCCGAACCTAGACCTAAGCCTGTGTCTAAACCATGCTCATTTTCGCCGATTTGCTTCTGACGTACTACCAATTGTAAATATCCCTCTTCTGGAATGCTGGCAATGGAGTATTCACGACTCGGCAGGTTTGGCAGTTGTTCAAGCCAAGCGAAATCCTTACTGTCAATTGGAGTGCTTTGCATTAAATCCTTACTAGTTAAATCCTTGTAGCGCAGTGCATAGACCAGTGATTCTGTGGTGTCTAACTGGTGTTGTTCAATAAACTGCATAATACGTTCTACACCATTGCCACATTGCACTTCGGCAATGTCACCCGCATGCCAAGTTTCCGCATGTAGCGCTTTGAGTTGAATGTCATACGCAGGCTCACCCAAACTATTCGGGTTGAGTAGCTCACGGGAAATGAGTTGCCATTGATCATAGGTTTTTTCGACAATCACCGCCTGTACTTCACTGCCTGTAATCGTTGCAAGTCCTGTATACCAATGCTCAAGATCAGCAGGGTTGCCATTATCGACTTCGATCACATCCAGTAAGGATTGCGCTTGATTGGCGTGTAACCAGCGATTCAAGTCATGACCGAAAGTACAATAACTTTCAGGATATTCTTTAGAGCCCAGTGCTAACACGGCAAATTTTACTTTGCTGAAATCATAATTTTGTTTGAGATGTTTCTTGGCAAAATTACTCGCCAGATCAGGCGCATCACCCGTGCCATAGGTGCTGGCGATCAAGAGCACACGTTCAGCCTGTTGAATCTCATCAATGCTGACCTCTTTTAAGGCTTTCACAAAGGTCGGCGTGCCTGCTTGTTGCAGAGCAGTTGAGGTGTTATAGGCGATTTGCTCAGCCATACCTGTTTGACTGGCGTACAGAATCGTCCAAGGTTGTGCATTTGGATCAAGATGAACGACATTGGAACCTTGTCTTGCTTCACGGGTGAGACGTTTTTGCTTACGACGTTTTAGATACAGCATCCAGCCCGTAATGAAAAATAAGGGCATAGCAAACGAAGCCAGCATCGCAAAGAATTGATAAACCCCACCCATGAAGTTGCCACGATGCACAGGCAACATACTGCTCATGATTTTTTCATTGAGCTTTTTATCTGCGTACAGCTCAAGTTCTTCAATCTTGCCATTTGCATAGTTGAATGTGGCATTGTTGCGGGCACGTTCATGCTGTGGCTCGGCATCAAGGAACAGGATGTCGACTTTGGATTCTGCAGACTGTGGTAGATTCAAGGTCATGCTTGAATACGGACGATTAAGCTGTTGTGGAAATTGTGCCCACGTTGCTGTTAAAGCGGTGCTGATTTGTTCAGGTGAACGTTGTGGTGTTTCTGCATCACGATTTTCATGTGTTGCACGCTGACGATTTTGTTCACCACTTTGAGCACGAGTTTGAGTGCCTGCTTGCGGAGTCGCTTGCTGTGCTTGAGGTGGACGACCTTGACCACCTTGCGGTGCACCATGTCCGCCTTGTTGCGGGCGCTCAACCCCCATGACTTTAAACATGCCACTGCGCCACCAGTCATATGACCAATATAGTCCCGTCACGGCAAACACAAGGTAAAATAACACCACCCAAGTGCCGACCACGGCATGCAAATCCCAAATAAAGTTACGCCCTTTGAGCTTTGGTTTCACGAAAAGCCATTGACGGAATGAATGCTTTTTCGGCCAACGCAGATAAATCCCACTGAAGACAAAATACAATAGCATTAATACACAAGCACCCGTGATCTGCTTACCAATTTCACCAGCAGTTAAACGGCGATGCAGATCTTCGACAAAATCAAAAAAGCCTTCGCCTTTGATTTCAGGAAGCACGTCAGCGGTATAAGGATTAACCAGCATATTGTAGCCACGGCGATGACCTTCTTTAGCGATGTTGACCACAGATGAGGCACTGGCATCGCTTTGGATGGTGATGCTATTGATCTGCATACTCGGGTCTTGCTTGGCAAAATGCAAATACAGCTCAGCAGGGGTGAGTTTTGCATGATCAGGCACTTGCACCACATAGCTGTCTTGATTGATCCACTTGAGAATTTGTGGCTCATAGGAGTAGATGGCACCCGTCACACCCATAATGGAGAGCACTAAACCTGCAGTGATTCCCATAAACCAATGCAATTGAAACAATATCTTTTTAAACATAATCGCAAGCAGTCAACAAAACGTAGCTGAATTATACGTGAGCTTTAAGGAGAAATAATGCTTTTTGAGAATAAAAATGAGCTTTATTCGCATTTAAGATATGAATTTTTTCATTTTCAAAGGCTAATCTAAGGGGGTAAAAAAATAGCCCTAACGAGTGGGCTATGATTTTTTTGCAATGGTTTTATATGAAGGTGTTATGTCACCTTCAAGTGTTTAGAATTTTTTTGCAGGACCGACGCTTTCATTTAAATGTTTACGAATGGTCTCGAATGAAAATTGTTTGGTGTCCATACGTTTTGGCAAGAAGAAAGAACCATCTTGACCTTTGACTTTAAAGGTCATCAGTAAAAACTCTGCACTGTCATACCATTCAGAAATTTCTTTCCAGCCCACATTCATCACACCTGGTTGGCTGATGCTTTGTTGCATGCCACGTTGCGCAGGAATGTTCATTTGTTGTTGCATCACCATGCCGTGCGGTTGGATGCCGAGCTTGATGCCTTTGATGTCTTGCGCAGGGAACTCAGCCATTTTGCGCTTGGCGTACCATTCCCACACATAGAGGCGTAATACCAAGAAAATCGCCACACAGACCAATGCCACCCAGCAAATAATGTTGGAATAATTTTTGATAAAAATTAAACCCAAAATCGATAATACCACCACTGCAGCCACGATCGCCCATGTGCGTGGACGCACTTTGTTGGTACTGCGCCACATCAAGAGCTGTGCACGGCGCTGTTCTTCGGCTGAGATTTCATAAGGTACGGTTTGCAGCGTGTAGCCATAATTGCTTGAAGCCATAATCAATTCATAAAACAATAAAATAATGCTCGGCATTTTAGCATCAAACCCGCAAAGCTGGTGAATATTCATCATAAAATCTTATGACATCCATGCTGTTTGGGGATCAGTGCTGTTTGGAATCCGAACTGTTTGATATTGGTGCCGTTTGGAATCAGTCGAGTGTGATGCGTGAATGGTGACGATATTGCGCAGGTGTCATCTGCATTGCTGTTTTAAAGGCTCGAATAAAGTTGGCTGAGGTGGAGTAGCCCAGTTCATCGGCGATTTCAGTGATGCTTTTATCTGTTTCAATTAACGCAGTTTTGCCACGTTCGATGATGATTTGCATGCGCATGATATGGAAATCTTGCCCGTGTTTTTTCAGATAGCGTTGCACGGTTTTAGTGGAAAGGTTCAATAGTTTTGCACATTCGGCAAGGCTTGGAATCTGATAGGCTTCCTGCAACATCATCCGAATCCACGCTTCCATTTCATCACTGTTTGAGAGTTGAGTCATCAGTTCTTGGCAACGCTGTTCGACGATTTTTAAACTATATATATCTGCCATCGGCAAGCGAATATCTAAAGTGGTAATGGGTAAAACAAACTGAATCCCAGTCTGAATCAGATGTTGAAAATGAAAAGTCACACGATGGAGTTGTTGATATTTTTGCAGATGACGTGGTTGTGCGATGGAAAGATAGACATGGTAGGGTGGATGATTGCGCCCGAGTAGCTCAATCAGATTGTGATAAAAGGCAATGGCAATCGCTTCAATATGAAAATTCACATTGAGCGTACTCATCGACATTGACGGTTCAAAACTCAAAAAAACTTGCATTTCAGTTGCTCTGATTTTGAGCTGAAAATTGGGGATGATGAGTTTGAAATATTGTGCAATCAGTTCAATCGCTTGACCTGCGGTTTCACTGGTCATTGCCACATAACCGACGAGACTATGCGAGCTGAGTTTGAGGGTTGAGCCAAGTTCAAAAGCTAGGTCGGCATTTTGCGGATACTTTAAACACAGTTCGACAAAGCGTTCAATTTGAGAAATAGACAGTTTGGCATCTTCATCTTGTAGAATTTTTTCTATCGGTAAGCCTGATTCCACAAGGATTTCCGCCACAGTAATACCACGCTGTTGCAGTAATTCCACCACTTTTAAATAATAACGGGCAGGGAAAATCGGGATATTTCGATCCATGCGCTATTGCTCAAATTCCTTTTGATGTGCTCTTTTTAGCATAGATTTAAATTGATTGTCTTAAAATGATTGTATGATGTCTTAATATGAATACTTGAAAAATGATCAACCCTGCATAATAAAATCATGAAATTCGCCGTGATGGTGCAGGAGTAACAATAATGAATCAGTCAGTTGATCTTGAAGTTTTATCGCAAGCTACACCTTATGTGGATAAAAAGCGTCGTCTTTGGATGCTTGGGATTGTGGTGCCAAATATTGCAAATGGTGTATTGCTCGGTTATCAGTTCGGACCGAAAGCCACGAAAAAACTATTTGCTTTTGCAGGGCCTTTAGTTTTGCACGTCATCATTCCAAGCATTGATAAAATGATGGGTGTCGATCCTGACAACCCGCCTGAGCAAGCGATCGCAGATTTAGAAGACGATCCGTACTATGCACGAGTGGTGAAATTATTTATCCCATTTCAATATGCTGCCAATATTTACGGTTTGTACCTTGCAAGTAAAAAATCGACTTCATTGATTGATCGAATCATGATTGGACATATGCTCGGTGTGGTCAATGGCGTCGCAATTAACACGGCGCATGAGCTCAGTCATAAATCAGGTAAACTTGAACATTATCTGTCGCATCTTGCACTTGTGCCGACAGGTTATAACCATTTCCGTATTGAACATCCGTATGGGCATCATCGCCGTGTGGCGACACCTGAAGATCCTGCGTCATCGCAAATGGGTGAAACTTTTTGGCAATTTTGGCCTCGCACTGTTGTCGGTAGTTTTAAATCTGCGATTGAGATCGAAACTCGTCGTTTAGAACGTAAAGACAAAAAATTCTGGTCATTGGACAATGAGCTATTACAAGGCTGGGGAATGAGTGCTGCTTATCATGCGTTGACCTTAAAAATGTTTGGTACAGGTATTTTGCCAACGCAGATTGCGCAGGCGTTGCAAGGGATTACGCTGTTCGAAGCAGTGAACTATATGGAACATTATGGTTTGAAGCGTGAAGATTTAGGCAATGGTCGTTATGCACGTACCATGCCTGAACACAGTTGGAATAATAATAGTAAGTTTAGCAATGTTTTACTCTATCAGCTACAACGTCATTCTGACCATCATGCCTATCCAACTCGCAGTTTCCAATCGCTACGTCATTATGAAGATGTGCCACAGTTGCCGATGGGTTATGCGAGTTTGTTCTTACCTGTAATGATTCCAAAGCTATGGTTTAAGTTGATGGATGAACGTGTCATTGCCCATTATGACGGTGATATGGATAAAGTAAACGTCTATCCAAAAGCGAAAAAATCATTATTGAAAAAGTATGCACATCTTTGGAAAAAGAAAGAGCCTGCAAAAAATTCGCAAGATGCCTTAAAAACAGAAGTGGTCTAAACAGTATAAGCTCATCAATTGATTTGGTGAGCTTACATTTTATATCGCAAAATTGAATAAAATCATCAATTCGCACGCTATGCAATCAACGATTTTGGTTTACACTAGACGCTGATTTTGAAGGTGCGGATTCATGCGTTTTTACCAACGGCGAGAGATACAACAATTACAATTGCCTACTGGGCTAAAACAATGGCTGATCGCAGACGGCTCGCTCACCCAACAACTCACTCAACTGTCGAACGGACAATTCCATGTGATGCCTCGACAGGAACATTATCAACGGCTTTCGCAGATCGATGCGTTGTGGCTGAATATGCCTGCACAGCACATTGCGTGGGTGAGAGAAAGCGATTTGTATGGTAGCGATGATACGCCGTGGGTCAGCGCCAAAAGTATTTTTCCGATTTTAAGTCTAAATAAACAAGCTCGAATCTTCAAACATATCGGACGTCAGCCAATTGGACGTTTATTGTTTCAACGTACTACGCCATCATGTGAGCGTCGGATTCTAAAATTAGATGAAGGTTGGACACGGCAAAGTTGTTATACTTGGCATGGTTGTCAATTTATTGTGCAAGAAACTTTCTTAAACACTTTTGAACAATTTATCCAAAAATAAATGCGGAAAGTATTATGCAAACACAAGTCGCCAGCACGTGGCGAGAGCGATTCCAAGCCTATTATTATCTGTGCCGTTTTGACAAGCCGATCGGTACTGAGCTGGTGCTTTGGCCGACCATGTGGGCACTTTGGATCGCTGCGAAGGGGATGCCTGCGCTCGGTATTTTGATTCCGATGATTTTGGGTGTGATCTTTATGCGGGCAGCGGGCTGTGCGATTAATGATTTTGCCGATCGTAAAGTCGATGGTCATGTGGAGCGCACCAAAACTCGCCCATTGGCATCAGGTATTATTCAGCCGATCGAAGCGATTTGGGTGTTTCTAGTCCTTGTTTTGGCGAGTGCCTGTCTATTATTTTTCTTACCCGTTGAAACGTTTTATTGGTCGTTTGGTGCGCTGTTTCTGGCTTTCATTTATCCATTTATGAAGCGCTATACCCATTTGCCACAGGTGTTTTTGGGGGCGGCATTTTCATGGTCGATTCCGATGGCATATACCGCAGTTGGGCAAACGCCTGATCTGACCTGTTGGCTATTATATTTTGGCAATCTCGCATGGACGGTAGCATACGACACCCAATATGCGATTACCGATCGTGAATATGATCTTAAAATTGGCGTGAAGTCTACAGCGATCTTATTTGGCAAATATGATTTACAGATCATCGGGCTATTGCAATTGAGCAGTTTACTGTTGCTTGCTTGGGCGTTTTGGCGTGAGCAATTGTTGCCGTGGGCGGCAGGCGGTCTATTTGTGGTCGCTGTTGATTTTATCTATCAAGCAGTGAAAACCAAAGATCGTGATCCTGCAATCTGTTTTTGGGCATTTCGACATAATCGTTGGGTCGGTTTAATCATTTGGCTGGGGATTGTTTTGGCACAATTACTGGCTTAAATAAGCGCATTTTTGTCGATAATAGCTGATGATGATCTGATCAATTTATACAAAGATGATTTAATTTGGTAGAAAGTATCGTAGACACGGTACTTTTTTTATGCCTAAATAAGTTTGGGAAAAACAACATGATGTAAGGAGTACGTCAATGAAAATAGCCAATAACAACGGTGCTTTGGGTGCGAAAAGTGCAAAAAAAAGTGCAAAGGGGCTCAAGTATCTCGTCGGGATGACCATGTTGGCATCAGCGGTGATGATGGCGGGATGTGATGATGACGATGATGATAATTATCAAACCGATGACAATAGTTATGTCTCTGAAACCAGTTATACCGCTGGTACCATTCCAACCAATGCCAGCAAAGTCGATGTCATGACCTATAACATGCCATACAGCGATGGCGAGACTCACGAAGCCACAGCGATGGTGATCTATCCGAAAACAGCAAAACCAAGTGATGGTTGGCGTGTGGTGGTGTGGACACACGGTACGACGGGTGTTGGTGATAGCTGTGCGCCGAGTCAGATGGAGATGAATACCAACTTCTTAGTGACGGCGAATAATTTATTAGAACGTGGTTATGTGATTGTTGCGCCAGATTATGAAGGTTTGGGTAAAGCAGGGATTCATCCATATTTGAATTTACAAAGTGAAGCCAATTCTGCGATCTATGCGGTGGATGCCTTTAAAGAAAAATATGGCACTGATCTACAAGGGGATTGGATGTCGATCGGGCAGTCTCAAGGCGGACATGCATCATTAGGTGTAGCGCAATATGCCGATAGTGATGAAGATTATAAAGGTGCTGTCGCCACCGCACCCGCTTCAAGTTTGGGTTATATCATTACCAATATTGCTCCTGATGCGATTGCTTATCTAGAAGCAACAAATCAAAAAGATCAAGCGATTGCAGTGTATTCTGAGCTACTGTCCTATGCTGCCTATGTTGGCGTGGGAATTAAAGCCTATAATCCAAGTTTCGATTACAAACAGATTTTCAATACTCAAGCCTATAATGTGGCGGTCAATGCTGAGGGTACCAACGGCGATAATGGGTTATGTCTGCCTGATATGATCGATAAATATGAGGCGGATATTAATAGCTATTTGGATCAAAATACTTCAGCAAGTGTAATGGACTATCCTGCGTTGACCGATGATTTCGCCACCAATACCGTTGTTGCAGAGTTTTTAAGAAACTCACAACCAGGTACAGTGAAACTGAATAAACCAATCTATGTGGTACAAGGTACATTAGATATGGCTGTGCCTTATCAAGTGACACAGGCTTTGGTCAATGGGATGAATGCGCTAGGCACTACACCAGCAGTGCAGTTAGATTTAGTGACAGGTGCAGGTCATACGCAAGCGATTATTGATCGTAATGAAGAAATCATGGACTTTATTGAAGATACCATGCCAGCTTCTTAAGTTTGATTCAGTCAAATACAAAAAAGCCTAGATCATTGATCTAGGCTTTTTCATTTTAGAGCGAATCACTCAAATTTTGGCTCTCCCACCTGGGCTCGAACCAGGGACCTGCGGATTAACAGTCCGTCGCTCTACCGACTGAGCTATGGGAGAATGTAGGGCGCATTTTATGGATGAAAATGCACTTGGTCAAGTCGGAATGATCATAATCAAATTTAGATGGAGATTTAATAAGCAGATTTTATGATTTTGGCAGATCACTCGCATAGCGTGATGTATTTCGATGCGCTTTAGCTAACGTACGATATGAGCGTCTAGGTAAGAAAAAATGCTAAAATTCAAAATTAAATGCAAATATTTTGTGATATAATTAAAATTATACAAATAATGTGCAATTACTGCGTATTTTTCACACAAGTGCTTTAACACAAGCAGTGATTCTTGCAAAAAAATCATCGAGGGCGATATATGAGTGATCAATTAGATGAATTTGATCATAAGATCCTGCAACAACTTCAGATGAATGGTCGATTAAGCAATCAAGAATTGGCGGAGATTGTTGGTTTATCGATGTCACAGTGTTCTCGGCGGCGTGTCGCACTTGAGCAAAAGGGCATGATTGTTGGTTATTTTGCCCAGCTTCATCCTGAAGCGGAGCGCCATCCGATCGTGGGCATGCTCGAAATCAAAATGACCCAATATAGCCAAACGGTGCTGGATCAATTTTTACATTTTATCGCCAATGAGCCGATGATTCGGGATGTCTATAAACTCACGGGAAGTTATGATTATTTGCTAAAAGTCACCGCAGAAGATTTGGCGCAAATGAGTCAATTGATTAATCAATTTGCCACATTAGATTTGGGCATTGGCAACTTTCATACCTCGATCGTTTTGGAGCGGGTGAAGGAAAATCATCAAATGATGAGCCAAAGTGTGCGCCTTGCCCATACAAAAAATGATGAGAGGAACTGAGCTTGACGCAATCTATTGTACATACTGAACATACGTTGGCGAATAAGCCAAAGATGCAAAGTCAAACCGTTCAAGCGGAACAAAGTGATATGCCAGACCAAATCCAAAATCAAATGCAAGACCAAAAAGCGCAAGCCGTAGCATTACCGAAGCATTCGCATTTAGAAGATGCCATGGCGATGATTATCGGCACTTTTTTGATTTCGTTTGCGATGTTATTAATGCAACAGGCGCATACCTTGACAGGCGGTACAGCAGGTTTTGCTTTGCTCGTGCACTATGTCACGGGCATTAAGTTTGGCATCGTGTTTTTCATCACTAATATTCCATTTTATTATCTTGCCTATAAGCGCCTTGGTTTGCAGATGGTGATTAAAACCATCATTGCGGTGGCTTTGCTCTCAGTCATGGTTGAATTGCATCCGCATTTCATTCATGTTGATGGGATTACGCCTGTTTATGGCACGGTGCTTGCCAATGTCTTGATCGGTGTCGGATTTTTAATTCTGTTTCGTCATCGTTCGAGTCTAGGTGGCTTTAATCTGTTGGCACTGTATCTGCAAGAACGCTACGGTATCCCAGCAGGCAAAGTGCAAATGGCATTAGATATTTGTATTTTATTGGCGTCAACCATGTATATTAGTCTGCCGTTGCTGGCGATCTCCATCTTGGGTGCGATCATTTTGAATTTGATCTTGACCATTAATCATCGTCCAGATCGTTATGTGGTTTAATTTATTCGTGGTTTAGCTTTTTTA
The DNA here is from genome assembly GCF_900096915.1 of Acinetobacter marinus. Lineage (GTDB taxonomy): Bacteria > Pseudomonadota > Gammaproteobacteria > Pseudomonadales > Moraxellaceae > Acinetobacter > Acinetobacter marinus. The sequence goes on along the minus strand of NZ_FMYK01000006.1, from coordinate 75,851 downwards.
AAAGCTCGTTGTTAAAAATTTGTTGTTAAAAGTCAGTCGTTAACAGTTGTTTAGGGAATCGTTATGTTTGAACAAGTTCCTGCCTATGCAGGCGATCCAATTCTTTCCTTGATGGAAGATTTTAAAGTTGATCCACGTGCGCACAAAGTCAATCTCAGCATTGGATTGTATTACGATGAACAAAGTGTCGTCCCACAACTGAAAGCAGTACGTGAAGCGCAAAAGCAATATGCAGCGCATGATGATGAAGCCAAATTGTACCTGCCGATGGAAGGGATGGCTGGTTACCGTCAAGCGATCCAAGCATTATTATTTGGTGAAAATAGCCCAGCAATTCAAGCTAAACGTATTGCCACCATTCAAACTTTAGGTGGCTCAGGTGCGCTAAAAGTCGGTGCGGATTTCTTAAAAAACTATTTTCCACAGTCGGAAGTCTGGGTGAGTAATCCAACATGGGATAACCATATAGCGATTTTCTCAGGCGCAGGTTTTACTACACATACCTATCGTTATTTTGACAATGAAACACGTCAGGTCAACTTTGAAGCAATGTGCGAAGATCTCAACACATTGTCAGCACAAAGCATCGTGTTATTGCATCCGTGTTGCCACAACCCGACTGGTGCGGATTTAACCACATCGCAGTGGGATCAAGTGATTGAGATCATCAAGGCCAAACAATTGATTCCGTTCTTAGATATTGCCTATCAAGGCTTCGGTCAGGGTGTGGAGCAAGATGCTTATCTGATTCGTGCGTTGGCAAAGACTGATGTGAATTATGTGGTGAGCAATTCTTTCTCAAAAATCTTCTCATTGTACGGTGAGCGTGTCGGCGGATTGTCTTTTGTCTGCCAAGATGCCGATGAAGCTGCACGTGTACTTGGTCAGCTCAAAGCCACCGTGCGCCGTAACTATTCAAGCCCACCGACAACGGGTGCAGCATTGGTCAATATTATTTTGAATGATGCCAATCTTAAACAAATGTGGTTAGATGAACTTGAGCAAATGCGTACTCGTATTTTTGCCGTACGTGATCAATTGCGTAGTCGTTTGCTTGAGCTTGTACCTGATGGCAATTTTGATTATTTAACCGCACAGCAGGGCATGTTTAGCTACACAGGTTTGAGCGCTGCACAGGTGGATCGCCTCAAAGAAGAATTTGGTGTGTACTTGGTGCGCTCAGGACGGATTTGTGTGTCTGGTTTGAATCAGCGCAATATCAACTATGTGGCGGAGTCGATTGCCAAAGTGCTGTAAGAGTACAGAGCGAAGTCAAAAAATAGCACCTGATTTGGTGCTATTTTTTGTGGATACGTGAGCATAGCCAAAGCTAAAATGAATTAAGCAAGCGCAGGGTTACGAAAGCGCCATTTTGGCAAGGTTTTACCCAACAATGCATCCATACACCAAATCGGTCCAATTAATAAGAATTGCACATCTTTAAAGAAAGATGGTTTTTTGCCTTCGACTTTGTGTCCGTAAAATTGTCCGACCCAAGCCACCACAAATAATGCAAAATAAAAAGGCTTGCCCACAGGTAAAATGAGAATCAGTGTGCTCATTGCGCCAAGCACTGCTGCCATTGCAATGGCTAGTACCAAATCTAAGCGTGCGTAAAAGATCAGGCTAAGTACCAATAACAACGCAGTGAGCAGGGCACTCAAATGCATCAAGATGCCAATGATGGTAAATAAAATAGCAGGCACACAAATCCAGTGGATCATTTTATTGGTCGGGTTGAGGTGACTTTCATTATATTCAGCAAGCCACTCTTGAATTGTTTTCATAACACTCCCTCGTAATTAAAAACAATACCTTGGATTTAATGTAACGTGAAGCTATTTTACTCGCAAGCACAATTCAGATTTATTTTTGCTATTCAAAATGAAAAAACCGCTAAACTAATTTAGCGGCTTTGAGATAATTTGTTGGATTCAGACTTTATTCAATAAAGACTTAGTTCAATAAAAATGTAACTCAATAAAGGCTTAGTTCAATAAAGACTTAAGAGTTTGGACCAGCAACACGTTCGATGGATACTTTACCAACACCAGAGTTGGTGATACCTAGGGCTTTCGCTGCACCATAAGACAAGTCAAGCACACGATTGCCGTGGAACGGACCACGATCGTTGACTTTCACCACAACGCTTTTACCGTTTGATTTGTTGGTCACACGAATATAGCAGTTCAGTGGTAGGGTACGATGTGCTGCTGTAAGCGCATTCATATCGAAACGTTCGCCACTCGCAGTCTTACGACCGTGGAATTGACGACCATACCAAGAAGCCACACCGCTTTGCGTGAATTTCTTCACGGTATTCGATGCCACAGCATTTAATTTTTCGATGATGCTCGGTTCTTCAGGCACATCGACTTTGGCAGCAACCACTTGTTTGCTGACTACACGATTGTTAGAAGATTCAGTAATGCTCAGACCTGTTAAAGCATCACCATTACCTTTAAATAAGCTATCACTTAATGCTTGGAAATCTTTGTCCAAGACTTTAGATGCCAAATTGGTTTTATCTGCATTATTGGCAAAATTGTTTGAAGGGACTAATTCAGCTTGGCTTTGTGTGGCAAAACCAGCTGCAAGGATCAATAAAATTGAGCTTAAAGACTTTTGCACGCGACGACTCCTATATACGACCAATACATGACTGAAATTGCTTAAGAAATACACATTTCATGAGGGTTTCAGTACATTGATCGCATAAATAATATGCATGATGCGATCTTCAGAATGAGGCGATAGTAAGGGGTTGGATTTGTGTTTGTCTATGTCCCAACTGTTTATATTTGCAAAAAAAGGGTTTTTCTTGCAATTATTGATCATTTATTAACCAAAACTGTAACAATTTATTTAAACCTGTCTAATTTGCACTCTTTTTAAGAAAAAACTGCTTGACTTTATATAGGGTGACAAATTTTTGCAGTATTTGTCACCCTGTGTAATATCAAAATCTGTTTAGATTTATTAACGATTTGCGACTTCCTGACCCAGTTGCCATACCGCTGAAACGTACATGCGACTCGGGTTGTAGCCGATGATGCTAATGAAGTTTGGATAGGTGATCCAATATTGTGGACCAGAAACTTCATCAAGACGAATCACATGCACCATATCCATCGGATCGAGCTTCATGGATGGGTTAATTGGACGTACGCCCATTTTGCCGAGTTCACCTGCAAGATACGGTTTTGCGGTGCGTAGGTCGGGGGCAATCACTTGCGTGTCATCTGTGCCAGTATAAATCGCACGAATCGCCACAGGCTGTCCAGTTTGCCAGCCATGTTTTGCAACAAAGTTAGCAATCGAGCCAATGGCATCAACAGGCGAGTTTTCGAGATCGATATGTCCATTACCATCGAAGTCCACACCCAGTTTGGTGATGTTGCTCGGCATGAATTGTGGATAGCCAATTGCACCCGCATAAGAGCCTTTGACACTTGAGGTCACACGACCGTCTTGATAAGTCCATGCAATCAGCGCCGCCAGTTCATCTTGGAAATAATCGGCACGACGTGGATAACCAAAGGCTAATGTTGCTAGCGCATCACGCGTAATGAATGAGCCTTTATTGGCACCATAGCCTGTCTCTACGCCCAAAATCCCCAAAATGACTGATTGTGGGACACCATAAGTCTGTTCAGCACGACGTAGTGCACTGGCATATTGATTCTTAAAGCGCACACCACGCTGAATGGTGCTTTCAACTAAGAAGTTTTTGCGGTATTCATACCACGGCTTACTTTCGCCAGGTTTTGCCATAATGCTCAAGATGCGGTCAATATTTTGCGCACCAGACATGGCGTTATCGACTTGTTGTGCGCTCAAGCCATATTGTTGCATCGCTTTGCTTTTAAACGTGGTATAAGCTGGATAGCCCATAAATTCGTTGGCATGGCTGACCGTGCTCAGCAAGGCGCCAAGGCTGAATAAGGCGCTTGTGCCGAGGGTTGTCATGGCTTTCTTATAAAAATGTGTCATCAATGCGATGCTCCGAAAAATTGTTTAAAATATCGCTTCTGAACGAACTCGATGAAAAAGAAAAATTAACGATGGGTGTGGATCGACATAATCAAGCCAAAAGACGCCATCAAGGTAATAATTGCCGTACCGCCATAGCTCATAAAGGGCAATGGCACACCGACTACAGGTAAGATACCACTCACCATACCTGCATTTACAAATACATAGACAAAAAAGGATAATCCTAACGCACCTGTGACAAGACGTCCATAATTGTGAAAACTCTGTAAACTGATCTGAAAAATACGAATGATCATGGCAAAGTAAATGCAAAGTAAAATAAACACCCCGATATAGCCAAATTCTTCTGAAAATGCAGCAATAATAAAGTCGGTGTGTCCCTCAGGTAAAAAGTGCAAATGGGCTTGTGTGCCTTCTAAGTAGCCTTTTCCCGTAAAGCCACCTGAACCGATCGCCGTCTTGGATTGGATAATATTCCAGCCCGAACCCAGCGCATCCGCTTCGGGGTCTAATAAGGTCAAAACACGGCGACGCTGGTAGTCATGCAACAGAAACTGCCACGCAATCGGAATAATCACTGCAAGCGCACCGAGCGCAGCCAAAATCAAACGCCACGATAAGCCACTTAAAAATAGCACAAACATGCCACTGGCAAGCACCAGCAACGATGTACCAAGATCGGGTTGTTCAGCGATGAGTAAAAAGGGCACACCAATAATGATTAAGCTGATAAATACCCGTTTAAAGCTCGGTGGCAGTGGATACATGGACAGATACCACGCCACCATCATCGGCATACCGATTTTTAAAAATTCACTGGGCTGGACGCTACCAAAACCTGGAATATCAATCCAGCGCTGTGCCCCCATCCGCACTTCACCAAACAGCACCACAGCGATTAATGACAATACACCAACCGCATAAAAGTACGGCGAAAAACCTTGATACATCCGTGGTGGGATTTGTGCCATAAAAAGCATTACCACAAAGCCAATGCCAAAACTCATGGCTTGCTTGAGTACCAAGCCTGTATCTTGTGCAGATGCGCTATAAAGTACGGTCAAGCCCAACAGTGCATTAATCGCCAATAAACCGAGCAACCACGGATCGAGATGGATACGTTCCCACAGCGACAGCGGATAGCGAGAGTTGGTGCCATCACGTGGTGCATGACGTAAAAAGCGGTTTTGTGGGATGCGGTAGGACATGGCGTAAGCGCTTCACCGTAGAAATATCAAGCAAAAATGACGATTGCAAGATCAAGAATTGAACTACATAAATTGATTTGAATCATCTCATCATGTTGCCCTTGATTGAGCCCGCATATGCTAGCACAGCTCATTCACACTGCGACCACAAAATTACACAGTAATGCTGAAAAAGCCATTTAATTTTCAGGGTAACAATGCGAAGAACAGATATAAAAAAACCTAAGTCGATTGCATAGACTTAGGTCATGTTTGGGGCACTTTTTTAACGTAGTGCGTGATTTAAGTCTGATGAATCAATTGGCTATGATGTTGTGCCAAGATTTTTAGCTCTTCAGGCGTTAATGCAGGAATTAACTTATTAATAGCAATGTGTACCGCTTTAGTCACGACACTTGCGCCGACATCAGAGGCTTTGCGTTTAATCATGCCCAGATCAAGGGTTTTATTAAAATCGACCATATAATGCTTGACCAATAAATCTGCAAATTTTTTGTATTGTTCCGTCAAGGCTGGCGTGATTTGTTTTGGGTCTTCACCGCCCAGAATCGCAGCGAAGTTACTTTGCATTTGTGCAACCAATGCGCTATCGAGTGGCGCACCAACACGCAACTGCGCATGTTCATCATGAAATAATCCTTGCTCAATGAAATCCAACGAGGCAACAATTTTTTCATTCGGGGTTTTACTGAGCAATTGATTGAGCAATGCACGAACAGTACTTTTAACATAGCCGACCAGCTTTTCTGCGGTGTCTTTACGATCACTGGCAGGGAACTCGTGCAGTACATCACCTAAGACGCGATCTAACAGCTCATCATTGAGTGCCAGTGCGATTTTATCTCGTAAAGGATACATCGGCTCAGAAGCGTTGCGACTACGCTGAGCCTGCTGAATATCACCAAGTAGTGTCGGTGATGGGATAAATCCAAAAAAACTTGGCATTGTGGTTCCTCAAATTTTTTAATTGTGTTTATTGCCGCGCCAATCGCACAGGCGTTAGCATCCATGACAGGTCGGATACACGACATGGATTGATATCCAATCCACCTCGTCGTGTATAGGCAGCATAGACCATGAGTTTTTCAGGTTGTAATGCTGTCCATAGGTCAGCGTAGATTTGCTCGACACATTGTTCGTGAAAACCATTGTGCTGACGGTAAGAGATAATATAAGCAATTAAACTCGCTTCACAAGGTTTTTTGCCTTGATAACGAATAAATAATGTACCCCAGTCAGGCTGATTGGTGACAGGGCAGTTACTACGGAGCAGGTGAGAATAATAGTGCTGTTCGATGGTCGGTTGCTCTGCGTCAGAATATTCTCCACCACTTTCTAAAGCCAACAATGAACGATCAGGATGAAAGGCGATCACATTCGGTTTGACCTGATCCAGACAGATGCCTTGCGGTTGATCAACCGTCAATGCATCCACATCGAATAATTCAATTTTGACGTCTGCATTGGCGGCTTTGGATAAATCTGCTTCGACTGTTGCGACAAAATCTGCTCGGTCATAACGCTCGAAATTAAAGCTATTAAAGTATAGTTTTAAAGATTTCGATTCGATCAAATGGCTTGAGGTCGCAGGAATATGTAGGCGACCGATGGCGACTTGAGGCATGCCATCCAAATCAAGCCAAGAGATTTCAAAGACATGCCACCAGTCGACACCTTGTGTGATGCCTTGCACATCGGCATAGGCTTGGCGGGCATCAGCACGTGCGATGGGAAATAAAATCTCTGGCGCATAATGCGTTGGATATTGAGTTTCTTGACCTAAAAGTGACGCATCGACTGACATTATTCACGCATTCCTGTTCCACGACGAAGTAAATGATAGGCGATGGCATACATCATAAAGCAGCCCGCACTGATCACTAACAGCGAAATCCGCACATTGACATCACTGTGCCCCAAGATGCCGTAACGAAAGGCATTGACCATATACACGATCGGATTGAGTAAGGACACACTTTGCCAAAATGGGCTTAAATTACTGATCGCATAGAATACACCACCAAGATAGGTCAGTGGCGTCAGTACAAAGGTCGGAATGATGGAAATATCATCAAATGATTTGGCGTAGACCGCATTGATAAAGCCTGCCAAGGAAAACAGCATCGAGGTAATGATGACGGTATAAATCGTCACAAAAATATTGAAAATGCTCAAATGCGTGAACAGCAAACTGACCAGCGTCACAATAAAGCCCACACAAATACCTCGAGCCACACCGCCGACCATAAAGCCCAGCAAAATAATATGATTTGGTACAGGGCTGGTGATTAACTCTTCGACACTACGCTGAAACTTTGCACTAAAAAAACTCGACGTGACATTGGAATAACTGTTGGTAATCACCGACATCATGATGAGTCCTGGCACGATAAACTGAATGTAGCTAAAGCCGCCCATTTCACCGATCCGAGAACCGACCAAATTACCAAAGATCACGAAATACAAACTCATGGTTATCGCAGGGGGTAACAGCGTTTGCGGCCAAATTCGCATAAAACGGCGAACTTCTTTACGGACAATGGTGAGAAATGCAATGCGTAATTGTTGATGGTTCATGCATTTTCTCCAGTCAGATTTTTCTCGACCATGTTGACAAAAAGCTCCTCAAGTCGATTGGCTTTGTTACGCATACTGCTGATCAAAACGCCATTGGCTTCAAAAATAGCAAACAGATCATTCATGGCATGTGCCTTATCCATGGTCACTTGCAAGGTGCTCGGATCAATCAGATCAAATTGAAAACCGATAATATTCAGATCGAAATGTTCAAGCGGCGCCGCCAAATCAAAGATAAATGTTTCCACAGAAAGCTGATTTAAGAAACTTTTCATGCTGGTATCTTCTTTGATCTCGCCACGATCAATAATAGCGATACGGCGACAGAGCATTTCTGCTTCTTCCAGATAATGCGTGGTGAGAATGATTGAGGTGCCATTTTGATTGAGCTCAGTCAAAAAGTCCCACATCGAACGACGTAGCTCAATATCCACGCCAGCGGTCGGTTCATCCAAAATCATCAGTTTTGGCTCATGCATCATGGCACGAGCAATCATTAGACGGCGCTTCATCCCACCAGAGAGTAGACGAGATTGGGTATTTCGCTTTTCCCACAGTCCAAGTTTTTCCAGATAATGTTCGGCACGGTTTTCCGCGGTTTTTTTATCGATGCCGTAGTAGCCCGCTTGGGTGACTAAAATATCAAAAATTTTTTCAAACTGTCCGAAGTTAAATTCTTGTGGGACAACGCCAAGATGTTGTTTGGCTTTGGACGAAAATTGATCCAGATCATAGCCAAAAATATTGACTGTGCCTGAGGATTTTTTGGTGAGTGAGCTGATGATGCCAATGGTAGTGGATTTACCTGCGCCATTTGGACCAAGGAGAGCATAAAACTCGCCTTCTGGGACAGTCAGGTCAATGCCTTTGAGTGCTTGAAAGCCATTTTTATAGGTTTTATGCAGATCTTGCAGTTGAAGGGCATCAGTCATGCTTGGCATCCCAGTCGATCAAAAATAGAGGTTTGCAAAACACATTGCGATATGGCGTGGCAATGCATCTTTCAAAGCGAGCTATTGTGCGCCAAAAATGAACATAAACCAAGACTTTGCCACAGAATATGAACAAAGTCACAGTGTTGCATTTTTGACCTTGACGAGGAGGTTTGTTAGATTTTTTATCGTTGGAAAGTTTAAGCTCTAGGCTCTGTGGTAAGGATGATTGTGATTGATGCTCATTGCTCGATAAAGTTGTTCAATGAGAATAATGCGCACCATCGGGTGAGGCAGTGTCAGCTTGGACAGTGACCAGTGCCATGCTGCGGCTTTACGCACGGCATCCGACAATCCATCAGGTCCGCCAATCGCCAGCACAATATCGCTACCTTCGAGTGTCCACTGTTGCATGGTTTGCGCCAGTTTTTCTGTGGACAATTCTCGTCCGCCGACTTCGAGCGCAATCAGGATCTCACCTTGTTTGATCTGCGAGAGAATGGCTTCACCTTCAATCTGACAATATTTCAAAATATCGGCATCGGAATCATTTTTACCACGCTTCGCCATCGGCAATTCGAGCAATTGTGTGGTCACGAAAGGTTGAATACGTTTGAGATAATCATCAAAGGCGGTATAGACCCAAGCAGGCATTTTTTGACCGATGGTTAAGATGCGGATTTTCATAGTGTTTTAAAGCGTGACCAATAATAAGGAAATGATAAACGGCAAGTTCAACTACACCTTGGGCGAGTATAACAGGAGAATTCGTGAATATCGTGTTTGCGGGAACAATGATTTGCGTGAGTATGTGATGTAGTTGTGAAAAAGTACTGTGCTTTGTCCGATTTGTGCTGTACCTTGCATCGCTGAACTCGTTATACTCTGCCTAAATGAAATCATTAAAATGAATGGGTTGATTATGCTGCAGTGCGGTATTCGCGCAATCAGTTTTCTACAAGACAGTGATGAATTGACGGCGATCAATGAAGTGCCTGCGATGCAACGCCGTCGATTGTCTAAATTGGCAAAAATTGCACTGAATAGCGCACGTCAAATGCAACAGCAATTTGGGAAGATTGACTATATTGTGTGGTCGTCTTGCTTTGGTGATGAGCAAAATACCTTAAAGATTTTGCATGAAATTGCCAATGAGGGGACGGCGTCGCCAACGCAGTTTTCAACCTCTGTGCATAATGCCATTGCAGGACTCTATTCGATTCTTTTTCAGGATGATACGGTCTCAACCAGTATCAGTAGTCCTGTGTCCACATGTTGGCAAGATGCTGTGGCTGAGGCGTATAGTTATCTTCAGGCGAATGGCAAGCAACGTGCTTTGATCATTTATTATGAGCAACCGTTGCCTGAGGTGTATATTGATCAAGTGGCTGATTTTGAGCAAGGTGTAGCCATCTCTGCGCTTGTGGAACGAGACGATCCCAATCTGCAATTTGAATTTCACCCGACCAAGCCTGCGGATGCCGAACAGCAGTTTGATCACAGCATTCAAGCGCTTAATTTTTACCACTTTTGGCAATCTGAGCAACAGACTTGGCACGCTGGAAATGGGTTATGGAAAAAATGTTAATGCACACTCGCCTACAGAAAAAAATTGCGCAACTGCTCAAGCCACATAACCGCCCAGCAGCCCAGCAGCCCAGTTCGACCTTAAACTATTATTGGCGTGTATTTGCGACAGGGCTAAGTTTCGCAACCTTTGGCGCGGGCGGTGTGGCGATTGCTTTGGTGATTTCACCGACGGTAAAGTTGTTCGAGCGTGATCCTGAACAGCGCCATGTCTTGGCACAAAAAACCATTAAATATTCATTTCGTGGCTTTGTCGAGATGATGCGTGCGCTTGGCATCATGACCTATGATGTGCAAGATGTGGAAAAACTGGAAAATAGCTACGGTGAACTCATCGTTGCCAATCATCCGACTTTGATCGATGTGGTGATGTTGATTGCATTTTTACCACAGGCGAATTGTGTGGTGAAGCAGTCTTTATGGACCAATCCATTTACCCGTGGCGCAGTGCGTAGTGCAGGTTATATTCTCAATCGGGGGTCGGAGCAGTTTATTGAAGATTGTGTTGATAAACTCTCAACAGATCAAGCAGGCTCGTTGGTGATCTTCCCAGAAGGCACACGCACGGAAAAGGATGAATTACTGAATAAATTTCAACGTGGCGCTGCCAATATTGCGGTGCGTGCTGATGTGCCACTGCGTCCAGTATTGATTCGTTGTACGCCGTCGACCTTAACCAAAAGTGAAAAATGGTATCGAATTCCTAAACAACCTTTTCATATGGAATTAAAAGTATTAGACAGCGTGCAAATTTCTGACATAATGCCTGTTACAGAAGTACACAAAACAGAAAATAGTACACGAACCGTGCGTCAGCTCAATACGTGGTTATTTGCGTTTTTTAAAAATGAAATAGAGTTGTTGAGTAAAAAGTGATGACAGATTTGGTAAATGAAATTAAGCAGATGATCATTGATGTCTTGGTCTTAGAAGATATGACTATTGATGATATTGATGAAAATGCGCCGTTATTTGGAGAAGGTCTAGGACTGGATTCGATCGATGCATTAGAACTCGGTGTGGCATTGAAGAAACGCTATCAAATCCAGCTCAACTCAGAATCGGAAGAAAATAAGCAATATTTCCGTTCCGTGAATAGCTTGGTTGGCTTGGTACAAGCACAACAGCAGGCTGGCTAAGTCATCGCTGTGATGAGTAATCATGAAATGTGAAGTGGTACAGTGGTCAATGAAATCGACCATTGTTCCTAAAAGATAAAAAATGATGTGGTGAGAACGTGATGAGTAATCAAGAGCAAATTTTACAGCAGCTACGAACGTGGATGAATGAGCTGTTTGAGATCGACGAAGAGAAGATCCAGTTGGAAACGCATTTGTACAATGATTTAGACATTGACAGTATTGATGCAGTGGATTTGATTGTGAAAATCCGTGAATTGACAGGGCAACAAATCCAAGCTGAACATTTTAAATCGGTGCGTACCGTTGCTGATGTAATCGAAGTCGTTGAAAAATTACAACAACGTCAAGCATAACGACGCAAGTCTTTTTAAACAAAGCGATAACCATCGAGTACAGATGATTTCTGGCGAAAGGTTATATTTATATATTGATAATAAATGCCTAAAAAGCTGATTGCGGTTTTACTCACCTTATTGATGCTCTGCTATCCCTTTGCGGTGATGTGGGCGATTCGCCACGATCAGTTATTTTTGATGAGTGCGATGTTGATCGTGGTCGCAGGTGTACGTTTATTACTGCGTCAAGATCGATTATTTTTACCACTCACCAGTTTTGCGGTGCTCTGCGGTGGCTTGAGCCTGTTATTACAAGACGAGTTTTGGCTGAAATTTTATCCTGTGTTGATGAGTTTAGGCAGTGCCTCGGTCTTTGCTTATACCTTGTTTCGTCCGCCCAGTATGATTGAGCGTTTTGCTCGCTTGCATCAGCCTCATTTACCTGAATCTGGTGTACACTGGACTAGACAGGTCACCAAAGTGTGGTGTGGTTTTTTAATTATAAATGCCTTGGTGGCACTGTTAACGGTTTTCTTAGCGACATCGATTTGGGCGATTTATAATGGCTTTATTTCTTATCTGTTAATGGGTGTGTTGTTGCTCGGTGAGTATCTACTCAGGCGCAGACAGCAAAAAAAGCAAGCATCTGAACATGCATCTAAATATGATCATGATGCGCATCGCACAGCGCCAGATCAATCAGAAAGTCGGCAGAAAAAAAGCCAGCATCCAGCCAATCAGGATAATTCATGATCGTTGCAAATTTGCGCCAATATTTCCATCATCCGCAGGTTTTGGCATTTTCAAAAAACAGTCGTATTAGTCATGCTGAGTTTTGGCACATGGTCTGTCAGCGTCAAGCCTTTTTGCTGGCGCAGGATCAAACGGATTATGCCTTGTGGCTTGAGGACAGTGCCGAGTTTTTGGCGTGGATATTTGCCAGTACACTTGCCGAAAAAACCGTGTATTTACCACCACATCGGGTCAAGGATTTAGAGCGTCAGTTTCAGGATCAAGGCATTGTTTTTATTGAGCAAGATTGGTCGAATAAAGTTGTGCAAACGGATACAACTGCATTTAACGATGAACGCTTGGCGCAAGATTTGGAAGCGCACTTAGAGTCCACCAATTTGATTTTTTATACCTCAGGTTCGACGGGTGAAGCCAAGCACATTCCACGTTCATTGGCGCAGTTATTGGCTGAAGTGCACACTTCTGCTGTACAACTGAAATGGCAACAGCCGTTTTGTATGCTTGCCAGTGTCAGTCATCAGCATATTTATGGGTTGTTATTTCAATTGCTTTTACCGTTGATCACTGGACAAGCCTTTTATCGAGAACAGGTGGTCTATCCTGAATATTTAGAGGATATTCAACAGTTTATCGCCGATCAAGAGGTTGCGTTAGATACTACTCAAGATTCAATTTTTGATATAACGGCTCAGCGTTATACGCAGTATTTGGTTGCCAGTCCTGCCTTGTTAAAGCGTTGTATCGGTGAGTTTCGCTTTGCCCATGCGACACGGATTTTTTCTTCGGGCGGATTGTTAGACGCAGAGATTCGTCAGCATTATCCGCAGACCATTACCGAAGTGCTTGGCAGTACTGAAACAGGAGGAATGGCGACCCGTGATCAAGACCATGCACCGTGGCAGGCGATGGCAGATGTGGAAATACGCATCGACGAGTCACAACAGCTTTGGATCAAAACGGCGCATGCCTATCAACAGGATTGGCTGGCAACAGGTGATTTGGCGGAAGTTTTGCCCGAAGGTTTTCGTTTGCTTGGACGAGCAGATCGCATCGTCAAGCTGGAAGAAAAACGCATTAGTCTGACTGCGGTCGAGCAGGCGATTGATGGCTTGGCTTCGGTCGAGATGAGTAAAGCCTTTCTGATCCAGCAGGGTAATCGCACACGATTGGCTACGGTGGTGGCGCTCGATCAAGCGGGCATGCAGATGCTACGAAAGCAGGGAAAATTACACGTTGTGCAACAGCTCAAAGCCAAACTTTCCGATACTTTAGAGTCGATCGCTTTGCCTCGGCAGTGGCGTTTTGTCAGTCAGATGCCACGCAATACCCAGTCGAAAATCAATATGCAACAATTACACACCTTATTTGAAACACAGCATTTCCCGCTGGAATTACAGCCTGTTCAGGTCGATCAGCATGCGCATGATGACTCAGCCCAGAGCCGATATCCGCATCGTGTGCAGTATCAGCTCCAGTTTTCGCCAGAGTTGATTTGTTTCCAAGGGCATTTTTCTGATTTGCCGATTTATCCAGGGGTGGGGCAGATTGCCTTTTTGGTGGAATATATCGAACGGCACTGGACAGATTTCGACTTTTGCACGGGCTTTGAACAGCTTAAATTTCAAGATATTATCCGTCCTTATGATGTGATTACCTTACAACTGACACGTGTGCAAGATAAGGTTTCCTTTCAAATGATCGATCAAGATGAGAAAAAAGTAGCGAGCGGTCGTTTAAAATTTGCATTAAAGCACAGCGGATGAGGTGAGATTGAATGAAAAGTTGTTTTATTTTACCTGTCTACAATCATCCGCATTACTTGGAAGATTTGGTCAAGCATTTACAGGCTTTTAATTTGCCGATTGTATTGATTAATGACGGCAGTGATGAGGCTTGTACTGCAATATTAAATGCGCTTGAACCTTTGCAAAATGTCACGGTACTACATCATACGGAAAATCAAGGCAAAGGGCAGGCGGTGATGACAGGGATTACTTATGCCAAAGCACACGGATTTAGCCATGCCTTACAAATCGACGTCGATGGACAGCACCACTGGGCAGATGTGCAAAAGTTCTTAGATACCGCACAAGCACACCCTGAAGCGATGATTATTGGTCAGCCCTTATTTGATGAAACGGTGCCGAAATCTCGGTTGATCGGACGATATGCCACGCATATTTGGGTGTGGATTAATGCCTTGTCACTTGAGATTAAAGACAGTATGTGTGGCTTTCGGGTCTATCCTATCGATACCACCTATCAAGTGATCACACAGCATCATTTGCAACCCCGAATGGGCTTTGATAGTCAGATTTTGGTGCATCTGAGCTGGGCGGGTGTGCCGTGTATCAATCTGCCGACACCAGTGATCTATCCAGAAAATGGCATTTCACATTTTCAATTGTGGCGAGATAATCTCAGCATGACCAAAACGCACGGCACCTTGCTATTGGGTATGCTCAAGCGTTCGCCACGATTGATTTATCGTAATCTCAAATCGGCAATGAAAACAAAGCACAGTTCCTCATAAATTCAATCAGACAGAACCATCAACATGACAGAACAACAACCGACATGGAATGAGCAACAAGAAAAGGGCAATTTCTTCTTATTGCGCTTTGTGTTTGCAGTCTATCGCTTGCTGGGACGGCGAGTCATGCTGTGGATGGTGCGAGTGATTGTAGCATGGTATTGGATATTTGCGGTGCAAGCTCGGCGCAACTCTCGCTTGTATTTTGATCGCTTGGCTGAGTTTGCCAAAGCACATCCTGAGTTTGAACAGCACACTGTTGCAGAAACACAATCTTCGACCAGCACCTTGACGCATTTACAGACTTTTGCTGAAAGTATTGTCGATAAAATGGCAGCGTGGCAGGGCGATATTCCTGAGCAAGAGTTGCAACTGTTTGGACATCAGCATTTTCAGCAGAATTATGGTCGTGGTGCGATTCTGATGATTTCGCATTTTGGCAATATTGAGCTGTTACGTGCTTTAAAATCTGAGCATCACCAGACCGTCAATGTCTTGGTTTATCGCAAACATGCCGAGCAGTTTAATGCCTTTTTACAAAGTATTAATCCACGTGCAGGCGTGCAACTGATTTCTGTGGATGAGTTGGGCGTGGATACCGCATTGCATCTACAAGAACGGCTTAATCAAGGCGAATGGTTGGTGGTGGCTGCTGATCGGATTCCGATTCATTCTAAGCGTTGCAGTACAGCTGCATTTCTTGGGCATGACGCTGAGTGGCCACAAGGGGCATGGCTGCTTGCGCATTTGCTCAATGCGCCTGTGATGGCGGTGTTTTGTTATCCGTATCAGCAAGAGTTGCAAGTCCATATTGAACTGCTCAGTGATAATATTCAGCTATCCCGAAAGCAACGTGAACAGCAGTTGGGGCAATATATTGAACGCTTTGTTAGGTTACAAGAACAGCATTGTTTGCGTGCGCCTTATCAGTGGTTTAATTTTTATGATTTTTGGAAGAAATAGTTTTTGGAATAAGTGATTTTGAAAAAATCGCTTTTGAAATAAAGCATTTTGAGAATAAATTGTTTGGAATGACACGTGGATGGTGGAAACCATAAACGCATCAGTTGAGAGAAAAGAATGACCGATAAAAAAACCATTATCGTAGGTAAAGATCAGATCAGTATTGACGATGTCATTGCAGTTGCCTATGACAATGCACAGGTGCAATTGGTCGCAGATGACCATTGGCGTCAGCGCATCCAACGTGGTGCGGATTTTCTTGATCAACTGCTTGAGCAAGATGGTGTGATTTATGGCGTGACTACAGGTTACGGCGACTCGTGTGTGGTGAGTATTCCACGCCATCAGGTGAATGAATTGCCCGTACAATTATTACGCTTTCATGGTTGTGGTCTGGGTGAAAACTTTGATCATCGCACAGCACGTGCCATTGTTTTTGTGCGTCTAGTGTCTTTGGCACGCGGTTTTTCTGGGGTATCTCTGGCTTTGCTTGAGCGTTTGGTTTGGCTACTCAATCAAGACATGATGCCTGTGATTCCGTCTGAAGGTTCAGTCGGGGCGAGTGGTGATTTGACGCCATTGTCCTATATTGCGGCAGTGCTGATTGGTGAGCGTGAAGTGAGCTATCAAGGTCAAGTGATTTCAACAGCCTCGCTGTACCAACAACTTGGCGTAGAGGCTTTAACTTTACGTCCAAAAGAAGGTTTGGCGTTGATGAATGGCACAGCAGTGATGACCGCATTGGCATGTCTTGCTTATCATCGTGCTTGTCAGGTGTCGCATCTCAGCAGTTTGATTACAGCATGTAATGTCATTGCACTACAGGGTAATCCAAGTCATTTTGATGAAGTATTGTTTGCGCAAAAGCCACATCAGGGACAACAACGTGTCGCAACGTGGATTCGTGAAGCGATCAATGCTGAAGTGGAGCATACAGCGCAGTCTTCACGCCTGCAAGATCGTTATTCGCTCCGCTGTGCACCGCATGTGATTGGCGTGTTTGAGGACAGTCGTGCGTGGCTTGAGCAAATGATCGGCAATGAGCTGAATTCTTCTAATGATAATCCGCTCATTGACCCTGATGAGCTGCGCGTATTGCACGGTGGGCACTTCTACGGCGGGCACATTGCGCAGGCGATGGACAGCTTAAAAATCATGGTGGCAAACTGTGCGGAGTTGCTAGATCGTCAGTTGGCACAGCTCGTCGATGATAAAATGAATCATGGCTTACCACGTAACTTAACAGGTGCAAGTGATGAACGTCTGCCACTCAATCATGGCTTTAAAGCCGTACAAATCGCCGTATCCGCATGGACGGCAGAGGCATTGAAGCAAACCGTATCGGCGTCGATCTTTTCTCGTTCGACAGAATGTCATAATCAAGATAAAGTCAGCATGGGTACCATCGCTGCACGAGATTGTATGCGTGTACTCACTTTGACCGATCAAGTCGTGGCAGCCTGTCTATGCGCCAGTCAACAGGCGTTACAGTTACGTTTGGCTCAAGATGAGCAGTTGCGTAAACAAAAGCAATTGAGTGAAACGCTTCATGTGTTAAAGCTGTGGGTCGAACAATCCTTCCAGCTCGTCATTGAAGATCGACCATTGCAAGCAACATTACAGGAGTTGGTACAGCGTTTGGCAGATTTACAATGGCTACGTAATGAAGCTGATCAAATCCATTCGCGCTAAGATGGCAATTTTAAAACATTCAAATTTAAAACATTCAAGGTGAGAAGCACATGCAAGCCGAAGTAATCATTGACATTCCATTTCATGATGTGGACAGCATGGAAGTAGTTTGGCATGGGCATTATTTGAAATATTTTGAGATTGCCCGTTGTCAGCTGCTTGATCAATTTGATTATAACTATTGCCAAATGCGGGATTCGGGCTATGCGTGGCCTGTGATCGAAAGTCATGTGCGTTATGCGCATGGCATTGTCTTTGCACAAAAAATCCGTGTCGTCGCAACACTGAAAGAATGGCAAAACCGACTAAAAATCGACTACCAAATCTTCGATTTATCTACACAGAAAAGACTTACAAAGGGCTATACCATACAAGTTGCAGTGCGTATCTCAGATCGTGAGCTGTGCTTTGTCTCTCCGCCTGTGTTGCTGGATCGTTTGCAAGCATGGGATCAATTTCAGGCTGAAAAAGCACTTTAACTGCAACTGCCATCAAGAATCAGTGAGTCAATATGAACCTATTTCAAAGCCAACCTCAATGTCAAAACAAATTGCAAAATCAGCGTTTACCTAAAAAAGTGTTTACCATGTCTAAAACGATCTTCTTGACTGTCAGTGTAAGTTTTACAACGCTGATTGCACCGACTGCTTTTGCAAAAAATACCGCTTCTGCGCAACAATCCACAGCACAAGCACAGCAAATATTTAATCAATTGTCTGCACAAAAGTTTTTGCGTGCCAATTTTATCCAGTCGAAAAAAATTCCAAGTCTCGGCAAAACCTTTAAATCCACAGGGCAAGTGCTGTATTCTCAGCCACAAGGTGTACTTTGGCAGATTGCGACACCTGTCAAAGCCGATCTGATCATGACCGATAAGACATTGATCCAAAAAACCGCACGCACACAAAGCAAGATTACCTTGGATAAAAGTCCATACGGCGCCGTCGCCAATATGTTTCTCCAACTGATGTCAGGTGATCAAAAAGCCTTAAATAAAAACTTTAATATCACCTCGATACAAGTTGGACAGGGCAGTAATGCAACGTGGAAAATTGCCTTAACACCGAAATCATCTACGCTGAAAAAGTTGTTTAAATCAGTCAATGCAACGGGTACGAGCTATGTGCAGAACATGCAAATTGTCGATATGAGCAATGCCACCACGACCATTCAGTTCACACCGACAAAAAATAATAGCAACGCATTGAGTAGCGCAGAGCATGCACTTTTCAAATTGGCACAATAAAGCCACCGTACTTTGGCTGTGCATCGTCACCGTGGTGGCGATGGTGCTCGGCATGCAGTGGTATAAAGGCGATCTTCATGTACAGACCAATTTATTTAAACTGTTGCCTGATATTTCTGCACAGCCTGATGTGTTGGATAGCTATGCCAAAGTCAGCCAAAATTTAAATAATAATGTTTTTATCATGTTGCAGACCGATGATCATGCACAGCTTGATCAATCCACAGCATGGCTTGAGGCAGAGGCAGCGCAAACGGATTTATGGCAACCGATTAAAAAGACCTTCCAACAAGAGCAATTTTCCAAAACCCTATTTCAATATCAAACAGGCTTGCTGAGTAGGCAAGATCGTGAATTATTACAGCAACATCAATATCCTGCACTACTTGAACAAAGTATGTTGCAACTGATGAGTCCTGGCATGCCGATCACGGCTGAGATGCTGGCAAAAGATCCGTTGTTACTATTTCCACGCTATCTCTTGGAAAAGTCGTCTGGAAATTCGTCACAGATTGCGATTGAGCAAGGCTGGGCAACCGTTGAGCAGGCTGACTCATTACAAATAGATTCAACACAAACAGACTCAGCACAAGCGGATTCAGCGCAAACGGATGCTACACAAAGCTATAGCCGATTAGTCGTGCTACAAGTCGCACACAGCCCCTATCAGATTGATTATCAAGAGCAGAGCAAAGCATGGCTTGATCATATTGAACAGCAATTACAACAGCAAAAGGTCGCCATGTACTGGACAGGGACTTTAGCCTTTGCCAGTGAAGGCACGCAGTCGGCACGTCAGGAAATCTCCACCATCGGCGTAGGCTCGACCATTGGTTTGATCGTGTTGGTGCTCTTTGGCTTTCGTTCGATTCGTCCGTTATTTACCGAGTTTATAGCGATTGGTTCAGGGCTGATTATGGCGATTGCCTTGACCCATTTGATCTTCGGTGAAATTCATCTGATGACCTTGGTCTTTGGCGCAAGTTTGATTGGGGTCTGTGTCGATTTTTCGTTTTATTTTATGGCGATCCAGTCGGTGCGCCGTGATGAAAGTGGCTTGCTGGTATTGCGTCCGATTTTGTCAGGTTTATTTATTGGCTTGATGACTACACTTTTGGCGTATTTATTTTTATCATTTACGCCGTTTCCTGCGTTTAAACAGATTTCAGTATTTTCCATTGTCGGCTTGAGTGCAGCGTGGGTGAGCAGTGTATTGCTGTTGCCACGTTTACCACCGCTGAATACCCAATTTGCCGTCAAGGTACTGAGACCAATTGCCAAGTTGCGTGCGTTTTTTATGCAACGTGATCGAGCACGTTATGCCTTGATTATTGTGGCGATTATATTTAGTGCGATTGGCTTAACGCAATTGAAATTCAATGATGATATTCAAAATTTGCAAAGCATGGATGCCAGTCTGAAGCAAAATGACCGATTGATTCGTCAGACCTTTGCGGAGGAGCAAGCACAAGATTTTCTAATTATTCATGTCAATGATAAAACGAAGTTGTCACAAGCTGAACAGACATTGATAAGCAAACTCGATCAACTGCTTTCGGATGGCAAAATTTCAGCATATCAAGCGATCGGGCAATGGTTTGATCCCGCAACGATTCAGCAAAATATCCAGCTGTTACAGCAGATTCCCAAAGCAGATTTAGTTGCCTATGCCGAGCAGATGGGGCTAGATTCAGCGCAAGTTTTAGCATGGCAAAGAGATTTAGCCAGTCAGCCGACCTTGACCATGACGCAGTTTCAACAACATCCATTAGCATCATTGGCGATCTCAGATAAAACACGGGTGATTCTCCTACAAGGTGTACAAGATGATCAGGTGATCCATGCACTAGAAAATCAGCAGGTGTACTTTATGCAACCTGTGCAAACGCTTTCGGATCAATTTCAGAAACATCGTCAACATGCGCAATATTTACTGCTAGTGGCAATGATTGCTTTAATCGTGGTGCTTTGGTGGTTATATGGTCGCCGAGCTTTGTTGGATTTGATGCTTCCTGTGACTTTGGCGCTGGGCTGTACTTTTGCATTGCAAGCCTTGCTCGGTGTGGAGCTAAATTTATTTAGCATCATGGCAACTTTTTTGATCTTGGGGATTGGTGTGGATTATGCGATTTTTTACCATGACGCAGCAGCGCAAGATCAAGTGATTTCCATGGCATTATGGCTATGTATGATGTCGACTTTGCTGGGTTTTGGGTTATTGTCGTTAAGTCAAACTTATGCAATCTTTTGCTTTGGATTTACGGTATTATGTGGTGTGCTGTTATCTTATGTGTTTGCCAGTTGTCTCACCCGAGCAAGGCAATCGGGATAATTTGAACAAATCATAAATGAATCAATACTTTAAAATAACGACCTGAATCATGTTCGCGAATAAATAGCAAAGACATTTTGAAGGAAAAATCAAAGAGAATTTAGGAAAACTATGACAGCAGTACAAAGCACAGATGTGTTGATCATCGGCGCAGGGCCTTCGGGAAGCTGTGCAGCCAGTTTACTTCGACAAAAAAATTATCAAGTCACCGTGCTGGAAAAACAATATTTTCCACGGTTTTCCATCGGTGAGTCGCTCTTGCCGCAATGTATGGCATTTTTAGAACAAGCGGACATGCTCGATGCCGTGCGAGCTCAAGTCGAAGCAGAAGCATTTCAGTTTAAAAATGGTGCGGCGTTTTTACGAGGTGCTGAGCGACATTATTATAATTTCACTGAGAAATTTAGCGAAGGGCATGGAACTACGTGGCAAGTGCGCCGTGCGCCATTTGATCATATTCTGGCACAATCTGCACAGGACAAAGGCGCCGATATTCGTTTCGGACATCAACTGGAGTCGATCGAAATTTTGGTAGATTGCGTCAAAGTACACGCTTTAGATGAAGCGCAACAGCCTTATCAGATCGATGCCAAATTTGTGCTAGATGGCAGTGGTTTTGGGCGGATTTTGCCGAAATTATTAGATTTGGAATATCCGTCAGACTTTCCTGTACGCCAAGCCTTATTTACCCATATCGAAGATAATATTCAGCCTGAAGCGGACTTTGATCGAGAAAAAATCTTAATTACCGTACATGAAAAAGATCATCGGGCATGGTATTGGCTCATTCCATTTGCTGATGGTCGAAGTTCATTTGGTGTGGTGGCTGAGCCTGATTTTTTCCAAGCCTATCAAGCGCAACTGGCAAAACACGATCCAAGTCATGCAGATTCAAAAGAAGCATTGCTCCAGTTTATTCTTGCTGATGATGTGGCATTATCGAAGGTATTGGCACATGCCAAGTTCGACCAAACGGTGCAACAGATCATGGGCTATTCGGCGAATGTCAAACAGCTTTTTGGCGATCGTTTTGCTTTGCTGGGTAATGCGGGCGAGTTTCTTGATCCTGTATTTTCTTCGGGTGTGACCATTGCGCTCAAATCGGCATCGATGGCGGTGCCCTTGGTCGATCGCTATCTGCGTGGCGGGTCTGTGGACTGGCAAAACGACTATGAAAAACCACTCAGACAGGGCATCGATGTGTTCCGAACCTATGTCGAGTCGTGGTATCAAGGTGGCTTTCAAGATGTGGTGTTTTCAGAGCAACAAAACACTCAAGTGCGTGAAATGATCAGCTCGATTTTGGCAGGCTATGCGTGGGATACAGCGAATCCAATGGTTAAGGATGCATCTCGGCGCTTAAATGCGTTGGTGGAAATTTGCCGTGATTTTGCGCAGCAGAAAGAGTGCTAATCGAGCAGGAGTGTTAGGGAATGGGAGCGGAAAAAGGTCAGATGTTGCGTTGTCATTGCAAAAATATTGTCAGTCGAATGACGCCAAAAGCATGCCGTGCACGAACTTTGGGTTTTGCCTTGACTGCGGGTGTCCTGCTGAATTTGATCGCATGTCAACAAGCGCAAACCATCCAAGGTTTGCCAAGTATGGCTCAGCTTCAACAAAGCCATACATTACAACAGAATCCGTCAGTGCAACCACTTGAAAAAAGTCAAAATCAACAATATGAAGTTGAGCTGTTTTGGAAAGAACAATCGATTAGCTTTTTGCTGCTGAGTAATTTGGTGTCGAGTACCATGCAAAATGGTGCATCGCATCAGCCGAAAACCTATCAACAAGTCATCGGTATGACCGTAACGGGGCAAGTGCTGTTTGAGTTACATTATGATGGGAAAAAGGTCGATGTGGTGCAGTCGATTGATGCGATGAAGCGCATTCCTTTTGATTATCTCTATCGAGATATGGTCTGGGCGACGCTGTCCGAAGACGTACTCAAAACTACGTTAAAAAACACACCCTATACTGCCCAATCTAAGCAGATGGCGCACCACGTTACACGGGTAATTTTGCAGAACAATCAACAGGTCTATCAAGCACAGTACAATGCAGACGGTAGTATTGAGGTGAAAAATTTGAACGTGCCTTACAAAATGCTGTTGAGTCCGATTCAAGATGATTTTTTACAAGCGGATTAGGTCTAAAGGGTAGAAGTTGCAATCGGTGTTGAAGTATTTCTTTGTTATGATTGACTGCAATTGAAATTTTATTAAAATCACAATGTAGTACATATATGTTGAATGGAATGAATAACAAAAGCAAAAATATGCAAACAGTTGGCATTCAGTTGAGTAGCGCCTTATCTGCACTGGATCACGGCATGACGCAACTGATGTCAAAAAGTGATGTGTCAACTCAAAACCTGCAACAGCTATTGTGCAGTGATGTGCAAAGTTTACAGCACTCTGATCTGTTATCACCTTGCGTCTTTGTCGGGGCTTATCCCTATGTCTTGCGGGAAGTTGCTGATCCAGTATTAAATCCATTTCACTCTCGCAATCTGGCATTTGCTTTGACTGCATTACAGCCGATTGAGGCACAGCTCAAACAAATGACCAAGGGCATTCCTACACACCGTTTGGCAATCGTATTGGGGACATCGACGTCGGGCATCGCCGATAATCAACTTGCGCTCGAACAACATCAACGCACAGCGCCTAACGATATGTCGCCTTATTTACAGCATCAAAAACAAGCGATGGCAAGCCTTGCGGTCGCAATGCAACAGTATTTGGGCTGGCAAGGCATTGCCTATTCGATCTCTACGGCATGTTCATCGAGTGCCAAAGCCTTTGCTACGGCACAGCGATTATTAAACAGTGACTTGGCGGATGTGGTCTTGGTCGGTGGAGTCGATACGCTTTGTGGTCTGACTTTACATGGCTTTAATAGCTTAGACAGTTTGTCTGCGTCGATCTGTACGCCATGTGGTGCTGATCGAGATGGGATTAACATCGGTGAGGCTGCGGCACTCTTTGTACTGAGCCGTGATCATGCACCCGTGAATCTGCTTGCCAGTGGTGAGTCGATGGATGCGTGGCATATTTCTGCGCCCCATCCAGAAGGTAAAGGTGCCGAACAGGCAATGCGTGAAGCATTGAAACAAGCAAATCTATCGACAGCAGAGATTGATTATTTAAATATGCACGGCACCGCCACCCCGCAAAATGATGCGATGGAAACCCGTGCGATTCATACCATTTTCGGTGAAGATTTGCCCGTCAGCAGCACCAAACATAAAACAGGACATTGTCTGGGTGCGGCGGGTGCGATTGAAGCCTATATTTGTCAGCAAGTGCTGCGTAGTGAAAGTGCATGGTTGCCGTGGCATCATGGCGGGCAAATCGATCGCAGTTTAAGTCCATTAAATTATGTACGTCCACACAGCGCATTGAGCAAAGCCAATGTGGTGATGAGTAATTCTTTTGCCTTTGGTGGCAGTAATATCAGTTTAATTTTTGCAAGGGGATCGCATGCTTGAGCAAGCCGCAGATTATTTACCGCATCAAGCACCGATGGTGATGATCGATCAGTTACTCGAAGCAGGTGAGGACTTCGCCATTGCTAAAGTCACAGTGACGCCAGCATTGATGTTTAGTAATACACAGGGTTTGCCGACATGGGCAAGCATCGAACTGATGGCGCAAACGGTGAGTCTGTATGCAGGCGTGCAAGGCAAAAAAAATCAACAAGCACCGAAAATCGGCTTCTTGCTGGGCAGCCGAAAAATGAACTTTGATTTTGCGTATTTTCCCTTAAATTCTGAGATCGTCATCAAAGCCAAAAAAAATTATATGCAAGACAACTTGGGTGTATTTGACTGTGAAATTAGCGCATTAGGAAAAACCATCACTGCCACGCTCAGCGTCTATGAACCTGAAAATGCCAAGCAGGAGTTTCAACATGCTACTTAATCATCCTGAAAATCAGCAAGTTGAAAATAAGCAAGTTGAAAATAAGCAAGTTGAAAATAAGCAAGCAAGACGAATCTTAGTGACAGGTTCGAGTCGTGGCATCGGCAAGGCGATTGCATTGCAACTGGCACAGGCGGGCTTTGACATTACCATTCATGCACGTTCACGCATGGCTGAGGCAGAAGCGGTTGCACAAGACATTCAGGCTTTAGGTCGAGAAAGCCATTGTCTACAGTTCGATGTCAATGACCGTACTGAAATTGAACGCATTCTCACGCAAGATATGGCGCAACATGGGGCATTTTACGGTGTGGTGCTCAATGCTGGGCTGACACGTGATGGCGCTTTCCCTGCATTGTCTGATGAGGATTGGGATCAAGTGATCGATACCAGTTTGCATGGTTTTTATAATGTGTTAAAACCACTGATCATGCCAATGATTCGATTAAAACAGGGCGGTCGTATCGTGACCTTGTCATCGGTGTCAGGCGTGATGGGCAATCGTGGACAAGTCAACTATAGTGCTGCCAAAGCAGGTTTGATTGGTGCGACCAAGGCAATGGCACTCGAGCTTGCCAAACGAAAAATCACCGTCAATTGTGTGGCACCAGGTCTGATCGATACCGAAATGGTCACCGATGAAGTCAAAGAACATGCCTTAAACATGATTCCAATGCAACGCTTGGGGCAAGTCGAAGAAGTCGCTGCAACAGTAAAATTTTTATGTTCTGATGAAGCATCCTATATCACTAGACAAGTGATTTCAGTCAATGGAGGATTGATCTAATGCGTCGAGTGGTGATTACGGGAATGGCGGGCATTACGGCATTAGGTGAAAGCATCGAACAAATTCGAGATGCGATCGCCAAAGGGCAGAATGCGGTGCGTTATATGCCCGACTGGGAACCTTATCAAGATGTGCGGACACGTTTGGCGGCACCTGTATTGGACTTTACCATGCCTGCACATTTTACCCGAAAGACCACACGTGGTATGGGGCGTGTGGCGTTAATGTCTGTAATTAGTGCGGAAAATGCTTTACATGATGCAGGGCTACATGGTAGCGAAGTGATTCAATCAGGTCAGACAGGGGTGGCGTTTGGTTCATCCTCGGGTAGCGTGGCTGCGGTCACAGAGCTTGGTGATCTTTTGCTCAATCAAAATGGGCGAAAAATCAATGCAACCACTTATATTCGGATGATGGCACATACCAGTGCGGTCAATATCAGTGTGCATTTTGGCTTAAAAGGTTTAACGCTACCGACGCCAAGTGCCTGTACTTCAGGCTCAATGGCGATTGGTCAGGCTTTTGAAGCGATCAAATATGGCAAGCAAAGCGTGATGCTTGCAGGTGGTGCAGAAGAGCTGAGCGTGGCGAGTGCGGCGGTATTTGATGTGTTATTTGCCACCAGTTGTCAAAATGATCAGCCTGAAAATACGCCTCGACCATTTGACCAAGATCGTGATGGCTTGGTGATCGGTGAGGGTGCTGCATGTCTAATTTTGGAAGAATTTGAGCATGCCAAAGCACGTGGCGCACATATTTATGCCGAAGTGCTAGGTTATGGTAGCAATACTGATGGCAAGCACGTCACCCAACCTGACCATGAACAAATGGGGCGTTGTATGGAGTTGGCACTAAATGATGCCGATATTTCTCCTGAGCAGATTGGCTATGTTAATGCACATGGTACGTCCACGGAGCAGGGCGATATTGCTGAGAGTCAAGCCACAGCTCGAGTCCTTGGTAAAAAACCAATCAGCTCATTGAAAAGTTATTTCGGACATACTTTAGGGGCGTGCGGTGCGATCGAAGCATGGCTGAGTATTGATATGCTCAATCGTCAGCAGTTTGCCCCGACCATTAATCTAGAGAACATTGATGCACGCTGTGGTGATTTAGATTATATTAAAGGGCAAGCTCGTGAGATCAATACAGATACCATCATGAGTAATAACTTTGCCTTTGGTGGCATTAATACGTCACTGATCTTTAAACAATTATAGTTTTTTTAAAAAGCACAGAAAGAGGAATAATACGATGTTGAAACAAATCAAGTTCAAACAAATCATGATTGCTGGGGCAATGTTGGCAGTGGCAGGTTTGGCACAGGCAAAAGATGATGCACATTATCTTGATTTTAATCAAGCGGTACAAAGTGCAGTTGCAGATGGGGCGATTGATGGCTCGGTCAAGTTTTATTTGGCTGGCACCAAATCAGGTGGAGCGATTGTCAGCAAAGGTTTGATCAGTAATAAAAAAACCAATGGTTTTGGCAAGTCAGCTGAGAAGGCATGTGATTGGGCTGTACGTTCTGCGATTATTCAGTTTCATGAGTCCGCCAAAGCACGTGGCGCCAATGCAGTAACTAATATTGTCAGTTTTTATAAGCGTAATGAATATAAAGACACCAGCAAATATGAATGTCACAAAGGTGGTGTGATCGCTGGCGTGACGTTGAAAGGCGATTTGGTGAAATTCTAAGTCATATATTGTTGGTATCACCCAAAAGTGGGTGGGTTAACAAAGCAAGAAAGGAGCATATGTTGCTCCTTTCTTTTGGTTTAAGTGCTGAAATCTATCTCATTCAAAGAATCAGTATTTAAATTTCAACGCTACGGTATAGTTGGCAGGTTCGCCATAGAATGCCTGACCATCAGGGAAACTATTAAGATATTTTTCATCGGTGAGATTTTTACCATTGGCTTGAATGGTAAGATGCTTATTCACTTCATAACTTGCCATTAGATCCAATAAAGCATAGGCATCTTGGCGAATTGTCGCATCAACAGTGGCGTCGTACAGATAAATTTTGTCTTGCCATCTCACACCCGCACCAACTTTCAGTTGCGGGAGCATTGGGAATTGGTAAGTCGCCAAGAGATTAATGGTTTGACTTGGATTATAAGTACGTGCATGTCCACCATTGACAAGATCGGTCAAGCTAAACTGTGTATAGCCAAAAGAAATATCTAAATTGTCTGTGAGTTTGCCTGCCAAGCCAACTTCTACACCTTGCGAGCGTAGATCACTGACATCTACTCGGCGAGATAAAGGATTACCATCAGATGAGCGTAGTGGATAGTTACTTTGCTCCGTTCTAAACACACCAAGCGTTCCCGTTAAACGATTATCTAGCCAAGCACTTTTTACACCAATTTCATAGCTTTCACCATCAATTGGTTTGAGTGCATCACCATTGGTGTCTACACCTGTTTGAGGGCGGAAAATCGAGGTATAACTCATATAACCAGTATATTCTGGGGTGAAGTTATAGGTAATTCCTGTATAGGGTGAAAATTCTTGTTCATCATAAGCCACCGAGCTACCGTATGAACTGCCATCGCTACTGGCATCAACATAGTTCCCACCAAGGATCAAACGCAAATCATCAGTCAGATGTAAGCGTGTTGCCGCATAAAATGAATGTATGGTTTGATCATAGTTTGATGCTTCGGTGAAATCCGACCAGCTAATATTTGTCGGTGTCCAGCTTGCCCAATTGGTCGTTAATCCACCGACCACATTGCTGTCTAAGATCGTGCCTGATTGCTCGATATCAAACTGATTACTTTTGGCATAGTTGTAACCAATAGTTGCTTCATGTTGGCGATTAAAGAGATTGTATTTACCTTGCAAGTTTAAATCTGCAAAATGATCTTCTTGATTTTGCTCACCGCCCCATGCCGTTAAAGAAACACCTGCACCGTCTGCTGTTGGGTAGCCGTAGTAATAGAGTAATTTACTTTGATATTCGGTTTTGGTGTAGTCATAGGTGAGTTTGGCGGTCCAATTTTCACCAAGTTCTTGTTTGAGTTCAATAAAGGCATTTTGAATATTATTGTCCCAAAATGCCCAATCTGGGTTTGGATTATAATCTTGGTCGTAACTCAGTTGATCGCCTGTTGCACTGAGTAGGGGTAATGCGCCCCAGTTATTCGCATTGGGTTTGGTTTGCATTTCACTATAACCAACGGTAAGTAATGTGCTGTCGGTTAAATCTGCTTCGATAATGCCCGCAAAGCCATTTTTTTCAGAACTATAGTGGTCTAGGTAGGAGTCACCTGTTTGTTCATAACCCATGACCCGAGCACGAACATGATCGCTGATGGCGCCAGAAGCATCGGCTTCGTAACGTACAGTGTCCCATGAACCATAAGAGATGCCGCCATTGGCTTGGAATTCTTTGGTAGGGCGTTTGCGAATATAGTTAATGGTTGCACTTGGATCACCAAAAGAATTGGTGAGCGCATCGGCGCCTTTAACGACTTCGACACGATCATAAAAATATGTGTCAGGGTTGGTATTGTTGTAATTGTAACCACTTTTTGGAAAACCCAATCCATCAATCAGGGTATTTGATATTTCAAATCCACGTGCCATGTAGGTAGTTCGATCGGTTTCTTGTGCAGTCACCGTCACCCCAGGTGTATTTTGCAGTACTGCTCGGGTAGAGTTTAATCCAAAATCTTCAATTTGCTGACGCGTAACCACATTAATGGTTTGTGGCGTTTCTTTTGCTGAAATATTTAACTTCATCGCACTGTTGCTATCTTCAACAATATACGACTTGGTCTGTTCAGAACTGGTGTCTTTAGTTGCAGTGACTTGGATCACAGGAAGTTGCTGTACCTCGTCCTCTGCAAAGACTACTGTCGAACTGAGTGCGCTCAGGGAAGAAATCGCCACAAATAATGCAGAGCGATGAAAAGGAGTGTGAAGCATCATAACACTATCCGTATATGTAAATGAAAAAATTTATTATTATCGTTAAACTTAAAAGCTGTATCAATACATGCGACAGACATTTTGTAAAATTTACTTACAAAAAAAAGACGCCGAAGCGTCTTTTTTATCAATAGTGTGACTGATTAAGCAGATTTCACTGCATCTAAAAGTTGAGATTGGCGATCTTTCAGTGCTTGTGGAAGGCGAGCACCGAGTTTAGTAAATAGCTCAGTGTGGCTTTCAAGTTCTTTGATCCATTGATCTTTGTCTTGCTTAGTTACTGTTTCAAACTGATCTTTCGTGAAGTCAATACCTGTCCAGTTCAGTTGTTCATAAGTCGGAACTAGACCAATCGGTGTATTCACTGCATCAGCACGACCTTCACAGCGATCAATGATCCACTCAAGCACACGCATGTTTTGACCAAAACCAGGCCATACGAAGTTGCCTTCTGCATCACGGCGGAACCAGTTGACATTGAAAATTTTTGGCAATTTATTACCAGCAGCTTCAGCTTTGGCACCAACTTGTTGACCAAGCTCTAACCAATGCGAGAAGTAGTCCGCCATGTTGTAGCCTGCGAATGGCAACATCGCAAATGGGTCACGACGCACAATACCTTGTTGACCAACAGCGGCAGCAGTGGTTTCAGAACCCATGGTTGCTGCTTTATAAACACCATCCACCCAGTCAAATGCTTCAGAAACTAGAGGTACTGTGTCTGCACGACGACCACCGAAGATGAACGCAGAAATCGGTACACCTGCTGGATTTTCCCAATCCGCATCAATCGAAGGGCATTGACCAGCCGATACGGTGAAGCGAGCATTTGGATGCGCTGCTTTTTCACCAGCAACGTGTGGTTGACCTTTCCAGTTGGTGAGGTTTGCAGGCGCTTCTTTGCTTAGACCTTCCCACCAGATTTCACCGTCAGCAGTCACAGCGACGTTGGTATAGATCACGTCTTTGTTCAAAGTTGCCATACAGTTCGGGTTGGTTTTGGTGTTTGTACCTGGTGCCACACCGAAGAAACCTGCTTCTGGGTTGATCGCATACAGACGACCATCTTCACCTGGTTTGATCCAAGCAATATCGTCACCAACAGTTTCGATTTTCCAGCCTTCATAACCTGCTGGTGGAATCAACATTGCAAAGTTGGTTTTACCACAAGCAGATGGGAATGCCGCAGCGATGTAGTGTTTTTCACCTTGCGGGTTAGTCACACCAAGAATCAACATGTGCTCAGCTAACCAGCCTTGCTCACGACCCATTGCAGAGGCAATACGAAGTGCCAAGCATTTTTTACCGAGCAATGCATTACCGCCGTAACCTGAACCATAAGACCAGATTTCACGAGTTTGTGGATAATGTACGATGTATTTTTCATTGTTACATGGCCAAGCTACGTCTTTTTGACCTTCTGCAAGTGGTGCAGCAACAGTGTGTACGCAAGGCACATATTCGCCGTCTGTACCGAGTACGTCATAGACTGCTTTGCCCATACGTGCCATTTTACGCATACTGATCACAACATATGGAGAGTCAGTCAACTCGATACCAATGTGTGCAATGTGGCTACCTAATGGACCCATAGAGAAAGGCACCACGTACATGGTACGACCTTTCATTGCGCCATCAAAGAGACCATTTAACTTTTCACGCATTACCGCAGGCGCTTCCCAGTTGTTGGTTGCGCCAGCATCTTCTTCATTTTCAGTACAGATAAAGGTACGATCTTCAACACGAGCCACGTCAGACGGATCAGAATTTGCCAAATATGAACCAGGGTGTTTTTCTGGGTTCAATTTTTGCATGGTGCCGTTAGTGATCATCAAGTCGATAAGACGTTGATATTCTTCTTCACTACCGTCACACCATTCGATTTTTGCAGGTTTGGTTAATTTAGCAATTTCCTCAACCCAAGCAATGAGCTTAGGGTGACGAACGAATTCTGGTGCGTTGACTTGGGTCATGATCAGGCCTACTTTTCTTGAAAAATGTACAAGCTGTACAGTGTGTTGTGTCGTTACAACAACGATAAATATCGATAAATTTTGGTTGGCATATTAAAACATATTTTCGCCAAAATAGGTATGCTGACTTGGTCGTAGATCATTTGCGTGAAGCGATAATATTTTAATAAGATATTGTTTTTAAAATATAAATATAAATTTAACGCTCTATAATTTTCACTAAATGTTTGGTATTTTAATCAAAAATACTTAAAAATAGTGTTATAAATCAATGCTTCATAAAATTTTACAGTCGTGCACTGAGATCTGTTGTATATTTGCAAAATAACAATGTCGAAATGATCAAAATAGGAATAGCAACAACAAATGTCAGCACCATTATCCATCATCATGAATGTGCGCTCAGGGCATCATGGTGAAGGTCATGAGATGGAGATGCGCTTAATTGCGCAGAGCTTAGAAAAGTCGCAGTTTGATGTGGAAATTTTTTTAACTGAAGAAAAATTTCCACTGAATCAATGTGTCAGTACCGCCGTTGCCAAACATCAAAGCTATCCGATAGGTCAGCGTGGCGTGATCGTTGCAGCAGGTGGCGACGGCACCATCAATGCAGTGGCGCAGGCGCTGATGCATACCGACATTGAGCTGGGCATTTTACCTTTGGGCACATTTAATTATGTGGCGCGAGCACTTCACATTCCTGTGACTTTGCCAGAAGCGGTGCAGAATCTCATCGATGGGGTGGCAAAACCGATTCATGTCGGGCAGGTGAATGACAAGATTTACCTGAATAATGCCAGTATCGGCTTGTATCCTGTGATGATCGAAAACCGAGAATATTATAATAAAAAGTTTGGGCGCTTTCCTTTGGTGGCTTATCTGTCAGGCTTGGCGGTGCTTGCGCAACCGCAGAAATATTATCGTTTAAAAATCCAAATCGATGGGCAAAAGCATCCGATCGCATCACCAATGGTATTCTTTGGCAATAATCAACTGCAACTGCAAGATTTAAAATTACGTCTTGCAGATTGCGCTGCAAAGGGCAAGTTGGCAGGTGTGGCAGTCGGTCATGTGACCCGTTTTCAGTTATTTCAATTGATGGTCAAATTGCTACAAGGTGAGCTGGAACATGCCAAAGATGTTTATAGTTTTTGTGCCGATGATGTGCAGATTTCCACCCAAAAACCTGAGATGAAAGTGGCGCTGGATGGCGAAATCATGCGATTGCGTACGCCCCTTAAGTTCCAAGTCGCTCATGATGCGATCAAAGTGCGTGTACCTCGGTCGAGCGTGGGAGGAGATTAAATGCTTCTTCATTTATCTGATTTGCATTTTGGTACCGAGATTCCTGAACGTGTCCAAGCGGTGAAAGATTTCTGTCAGCAACAGCAACCTGAATTGGTGATCGTTAGTGGCGACTTGACTCAGCGTGCTCGGTTTCAGCAGTTCTATGCCTGTCGTCAATTTTTAGAAAGTTTAAATATTCCGTATCTTGTTGTACCAGGTAATCATGATATTCCGCTGTATCATGTGTGGCGACGTTTTTTTAACCCTTTTGGGCGTTATCAACTGTTCTTTGGTGCAACGGAAAAGGAGATCGTTTCCGAGCACTTTTATGTGATTGGGGTGAATAGTATCCGTCCGAAATATCACACCAAAGGTTATGTTTCCACCAAGCAAATCGCAGAAGTCGAAGCCAAACTGAAAAGTGCGCCTGAGCATTTATATAAATTGGTTGCGGTACATCAGCCATTTTATTGTGAACCCTTTGATAAGCATGTTGAGGATTGTCCTGTATCAGGAGAAATTGCACTCAGGCATTGGGCGGATGCGGGTTTAAATGGTCTATTGCACGGACATTTACATCAGTCGGCGGTGTATCATCTCAATCAGTTTTATCATCTCGATGTGGCGCAATCGGTACTCGACATTCATGCAGGTACGACGTTTTCCAATCGTACTCATCACGGCGAAGAAAATGGCTTTAATGTGATTACTGCGCAAGGTGAAATTGATGCCTATTTATATGATGACACCTCGCAAAGTTTTCAAAAATGGAAACGGATTTGGCCAATAAATGAAGCATCTTTGGTTTGATGTCCAAAAAAAGCACAAAAAATTAAAAAAAATTCATCTTTGCCCTTGAAGCATCACGTTCAAACCCCACTTCAAAAACAAATCGAATTGTCATTGTTTTGGTTCATGTCATCTGTATGACGTTGAATCAGGACAATATGAAAATCTAAGCTAAATATTTGACTGAAAAAGTTAAAGCCTAATGGAGTTAAACATGAGTACTATTCGCCCATTGCATGACCGTGTTGTCGTTCGTCGTGTTGAAGAAGAAACTAAAACTGCTGGCGGTATCTTGCTGCCAGGTTCGGCTGCTGAAAAACCTGCTCAAGGCGAAGTGATCGCAGTGGGTAACGGTCAAATCACCGACAATGGTGTACGTGCGCTGGATGTGAAAGTTGGCGACAAAGTGTTGTTTGGTACTTATGCAGGCACGACCGTTAAAGTTGAAGGCGAAGAGCTTTTGATCATGAAAGAATCTGACATTTTGGCGATTCTTGAAGGCTAAATTTCAATTTATACAGTTTTAAGATAATCAAATTAAACAATATTCGGAGTAATACACATGTCTAAAGACGTAAAATTTGGTGCTTCAGCACGTGCAAAAATGATTGATGGCGTCAACGTCCTTGCCGATGCAGTGAAAGTCACGTTAGGTCCTAAAGGTCGTAACGTGGTCATTGACCGTTCTTTCGGTGCACCGCACATCACTAAAGATGGTGTGACTGTTGCCAAAGAAATCACATTAAAAGACAAATTTGAAAACATGGGTGCTCAGCTTGTTCGTGAAGTGTCTTCTAAGACCAACGATGTGGCAGGTGATGGTACAACGACTGCGACTGTACTTGCACAAGCGATCTTGGCAGAAGGCATCAAGTCTGTAACTGCGGGCATGAACCCTACAGATTTGAAACGTGGTATCGACATCGCGGTGCGTACCGTGGTTGAAAACATTAAGACGACTGCGAAAGCTGCCGACGACTTCAAAGCGATTGAGCAAGTGGGTTCAATCTCTGCAAACTCTGACAGCACAGTGGGTAAGTTGATCGCTCAAGCGATGGAAAAAGTCGGCAAAGAAGGCGTGATCACTGTTGAAGAAGGCTCAGGCTTTGAAGATGCGTTGGACGTTGTTGAAGGTATGCAGTTTGACCGCGGTTATATCAGCCCATACTTTGCAAACAAACAAGATACGCTCACTGCTGAGCTTGAAAACCCATTCATCTTGCTTGTTGATAAAAAAATCAGCAATATCCGTGAATTGATCACTACTTTGGAAGCCGTTGCGAAAACTGGTAAGCCATTATTGATCATCGCTGAAGATGTTGAAGGCGAAGCGCTTGCAACTCTTGTTGTGAACAATATGCGTGGCATTATCAAAGTCTGTGCGGTCAAAGCACCTGGTTTTGGTGATCGTCGTAAAGCAATGCTGCAAGATATTGCGATCTTGACGGGTGCTAATGTGATCTCTGAAGAAGTTGGTATGTCTTTGGAAAAAGCAACGCTAGAAGACTTGGGTACTGCGCATAAAGTGACTGTATCTAAAGAAAACACTGTGATCGTGGACGGTGCAGGTAATGCAGCGCAAATCGCTGAGCGTGTACAACAAATCCGTGCGCAAGTTGAAGAATCAACCTCTGAATACGACAAAGAAAAACTGCAAGAGCGTGTTGCGAAACTTGCTGGTGGTGTTGCTGTGATCAAGATCGGTGCAGCGACTGAAGTCGAAATGAAAGAGAAAAAAGATCGTGTAGACGATGCGCTTCATGCAACACGTGCTGCGGTTGAAGAAGGTGTGGTTGCAGGTGGTGGTGTTGCGCTGGTACGTGCAATCAAATCACTTGATGGTGTAACAGGTGCGAATGATGACCAAACTGTAGGTATCAACATCTTACGCCGTGCGATCGAAGCACCACTTCGTCAGATCGTTGCCAATGCGGGTGAAGAGCCGTCAGTCGTAATCAATGCAGTGAAACAAGGCGAAGGCAACTTCGGCTATAACGCTGCGACTGGTGAATATGGCGATATGCTTGAGATGGGTATCCTTGATCCTGCAAAAGTCACTCGCTCTGCACTTGAGCATGCGGCATCTGTTGCGGGCTTGATGCTCACGACAGAAGCAATGATTACCGATATCCCAGAAGACAAACCAGCTGCACCAGACATGGGCGGTATGGGTGGCATGGGCGGCATGATGTAATATCCGCTGATGCGATGTTTAACTGTGCATGTTTAATTGATACTATTTAGATTGATTCAATTAAATCTGCATCACGAACATCATGATGTATTTCAAAAAGTCGCTGAGAAGCGGCTTTTTGTATTTTCAGAAGATATTGAAAAGCACTATCTTTTCGAGAAGGGTTGTTTAGAATAAATACTTAAAAGATGCCTATAAAAGATACAGTGAAATATTTATTGTTCAGTGCCTGCACGATACTGCTCACAATAGTCTGCGCTTGTGAAAAGCAAGATACAGCCGATCCAAGCAGAAAAACGCCAAACATACAAACATCAAATACAGTAACGCAACTTCAAGATCAACGATTGCAACACGAATTTCAGCTTTGGAAAGAGCAGCAAAATCAGCAATTATTGATCGAATATCAACGCTATTTAGCACAGCATTTGCAACACCCACCGAGTTTATTTGAGCTCAGTTACAATCGCCATATTTCTAATGCGCAGTGCACGCCTTATCAGTTTGCCATTGCACCACGTCATCAGTGGGAAAATGTCATTAAGCCATTACAGTTGATTGAACGATTGCAAGCATTAGGTATTATCCATCATTATAAAATCGTGTCGGTATATCGTGGTGCAAAAGCGAACCAGTGCAGTCGAGGGGCGACAGGCAGTAAACATTTGTCCAATCATGCCGTCGATTTTCAGCTTGTTGCTTCAACATCACAAAATAGCAATCAGCCAGACACGGCGGTTTTACAGAAAATCTGTCAATTTTGGAAAAAAGAAGGTCGAGCATTAAAAATGGGCTTGGGCACATATCAACACAATAAGTTTCATATTGATACTTCGGGCTACCGCACTTGGGGGCAAAACTATAAAAGCGCAAGCTCGCTATGTTTGAAGCGATGACTTTTTATTATTTTGGCGTTGCTATGGTTGGATCAAGGTTACAGCTTTGCATCAGTGCTTCAATGATTTTATTTCTTCTGAAATTTTAAAATGTCATTTAAAACCTGCTTGGCATGAGTCTGTGAGTTCACACTCGTATAGTGATAAACAATCGTACCTTGCGGATCAATCAAGAAACTTTCACGCTTTGCCACTTTGGTGATGCCAAAGTTACGGACGATGCCAAACTGCTCAGCAAGTTGATGTTGATGATCAGCTAAGATGGGGAAGGGCAGTCCGAGTTTTTTTGAAAAAGCCTGATGAGATTTCACATCATCAAGGCTGACGCCGAGTACCACAGCATTGGCTTTTAAAAATTGCGGATAGAGGCTTTTAAATTGTTTGGCTTCTTCGGTACAGCCTGCGGTATTGTCCTTTGGATAGAAATACAACACTGTCCATTTGCCACGAGTATCTTTGCTTTGATGCCATTTGCCATTTTGATCTTGGAGTTTATAACTCGGTGCAACTTGACCAACCCATTGCTTTTGATCATTTTGTGAGGATTGGATAAGTGAGGTTTTGGCAATTGCTAAAGGCGTATAAAATATTGCACTATTGAGTATCAGCAGATGTAAGGATAAAAATCCGATATTTTTAATTGTCATCATATTGCACCGATTAAGTATGTGTTTTAATCATAATGGAAAATCTAAGAAATTTGAATCGTCGTCTGAGATCAGCATCTATATAATTGTGGGAAGATAAATGATCGATCTAGAGCCAAAAACAACACAAGCCAAAATACGACAACACCGAAGTTTACGTGCTTTTGGTGTGATTATTTTTATATTTTTAATCCTCATTATTTTCATTGAATTGATGAAAGATGGCACTGTGAATTGGCGATTTGTATTTTTGGCACTGATGTGTATTGCTGCCGATTATCGTTATAAGCAAGAGCTTAAATCAATACAGCAATCAAAAGTAGAAGAGCCACGTTAATTTTCGAAATTGAGTTAAGGGCGGGACATCCTAAATGCAATAAAAGCCCATGTATGGAACATGGGCTTTTAGATGAATGCTTTATTAATGAGGTGCTAAGTAAAGTCTTACTGTTCTAAACCAAACTCAGCATCTTCTTCAGTTTCAGCGTGTTGTGGTGGGACAGCAGGGACTTTTGCCAACATACGCTCACGAATAAGACCTTCGATTTGCTCAGCGATTTGTGGGTTTTCCTCAAGATAGCGGATGGTATTATTTTTCCCTTGACCGATCTTATCGCCTTGATACGAATACCACGCACCTGCTTTTTGCACAATGTCTTGTGCTACAGCAAGGTCGATCACTTCGCCGAGCATGTTAGTGCCTTTGCCGTACAGGATTTGGAAAAGCGCTTCTTTAAATGGCGGTGCCATTTTATTCTTCACGACCTTGACTTTGGTTTCATTACCAATGATCTCATCGCCTTCTTTGACCTGACCGATACGACGAATATCCAAACGCACAGATGCGTAGAATTTCAGTGCATTACCACCAGTCGTGGTTTCAGGGCTACCGAACATCACGCCGATCTTCATACGGATTTGGTTAATGAAAATCACCATACAGTTCGAGCGTTTGGCGTTACCCGTGATTTTACGCAGCGCTTGGCTCATCAAACGTGCTTGCAAGCCCATGTGTGAATCACCCATTTCGCCTTCGATTTCCGCTTTTGGCGTCAGTGCTGCAACGGAGTCAATAACGATCAAGTCGATCGCACCAGAGCGCACCAGCATATCAGCTATTTCAAGGGCTTGTTCGCCATTGTCAGGCTGTGAAACTAATAAGTTATCAATATCTACACCAAGTTTCTTGGCATATTCAGGGTCGAGCGCATGTTCTGCATCGACGAATGCGCAAGTGCCACCTTTCTTTTGACATTCTGCAATCGCTTGCAAAGTCATGGTGGTTTTACCTGAAGATTCAGGGCCATAAATCTCAATAATACGACCTTTCGGCAGACCGCCAATGCCCAAAGCAATATCTAATGTGAGTGAGCCAGTCGATACCGCTTCGACCGCTTGTACCGTGTTATCACCCAAACGCATCACGGTATTTTTACCAAATTGCTTTTCAATCTGGCTTAGCGCTGCGCCTAATGCTTTTGATTTATTCTCATCCATCTCATAACCTCAATATTGTGAACTTTAACTTTTTAACCAAAGTGGATGCCTTGTCTGCGTCGCAAGATCATTATTTTCATGTCAATTATTTAAAATCAATGACAGTTATCTAAAACGAATGACCGTTGGTTGGCAGTATCATGGCAGAATTTTAGCGATAAATCGAGTGTCGATTTCATACAAAACGACACCGTTTGTCGCCTATTTTTATCTTCAATTCTCCTAAATATTTTTAGCGATTTTCCATCATTTCATCCATCAAAATCTCTATGTGGAATTAACCATTAATAAGCATCATCATTGTGCCAATCTGCAACCGAATCTTGATTATTTTTCTCTTTAAATTTATGGATTTGCCTGCGATCTTTCTTACTCGGACGATGTTCAGGTCGAGCTAAATTGTGCAATTTTCGCTGTGAACTCAGTAGCTCACGACGTGCCACGCTCATTTCCGTTTCATCATAGAGTAATTGTGCTTGCGGTGCACCGCCACGCTGTGCAGACAGGGCTTTGATTTGCACAGTTTTTTTATCGAAACCTTGTTGAATAGTCAGCTCCATACCGATACGGACTTCTTTGGATACTTTGACCCGATCGCCATCGTGATGTACCTTGCCACCTTCAATGGCAGCTTTGGCGAGTGAACGGGTTTTAAAGAATCGTGCAGCCCAAAGCCATTTGTCGATGCGCATTGATTCTGCGCCATTTTCAGCGTTGTCGTTTCTAGTATTGCTTTCTTTACTGTTGCTTTTACTCATGTGTACTTTGATTGAAATGCCTTTTGTTGAAATAGTCGTTAAAACGATTATGTACCGTATAAGTTGCTAGATTTATCATCATCTAAATAATTCAGCAAATCGGTGAGTTGTTCAAGATGAATATAATTTGGATTCAAGTCAGTTCTCGTGGTACTCGAATCAGGCTCGCCAATACTGAATAGCTGTGCAATACCAAACTGTTTTGCGCTATCGAGCACTGCATAATTATCATCAATAAACGTCACTTGAGAAGCATCAAAAGGATGACGCTGTTGCAAGGTCTGCCAAAAGCGTTGATCTTCTTTTGCGTAGCCAATCGACTCACTGCTAATCACCTGTTTGAAATAAGGTCGAATCGGCACATTTTCAAGTTTTAAATCGAGCGTGACTTGATCAGCATTGCTGACAATCCAACATTCTATACCGAGATTTTGCAATGCATTCAACAATTCAAAACAGCCGAATCGTGGTGCGATGAGATGACGATTTTCTTGCTGTACGGCAAAGGCATCGACACCGATATGCTGTCGCCAAAACTTGGACGAGTACCAGTTTAGACTGCCTTGATATTGCACATAATATTGATAAAGCTGTGATTTTGCCTGCTCAAGTGTGGCTTGATGTTCAACTGCCCAACGCTCAGGCACCAGTTGCATCCAAATATAGGTATCAAATGCCAAATCCAACAACGTGCCATCCATATCAAAAAAGATGATCGGTTTTGAGATTTGCGCTGAATGATTTGCTACAGTAGTCATGGATAAATCGAGAGGTGCGTATGTTTGCTAAAGTTGCATTAGAGCAGATGCCACAG
The DNA here is from genome assembly GCF_900096915.1 of Acinetobacter marinus. GTDB lineage: Bacteria > Pseudomonadota > Gammaproteobacteria > Pseudomonadales > Moraxellaceae > Acinetobacter > Acinetobacter marinus. The sequence goes on along the minus strand of NZ_FMYK01000006.1, from coordinate 35,045 downwards.
AATTTGCAACAGTTGAGCCACATTTTACAGCAGGCAAGTGTCATCATTGTGGCGGAATATCAGCGCTATCAAAGTGGTGGGCAATTCCAAATTGATCGCAAATCTGACAACTCACCTGTGACGCAAGCCGATCTGAAAGCACATCGCTTTATCAGTCAGGCTTTGGCAGAACTCACACCGAAACTGCCACTTTTATCCGAAGAAGGTGAGCATAACGAACGCCATCAATGGCAACGCTTTTGGATGCTCGATCCGCTAGACGGCACCAAAGAATTTATTGATCAAACAGGTGAATTTACCATTAATCTGAGTTTGATTGAGAATGGTGAGTCGGTGATTTCTGCCATCGCTGTACCGCTGATGTCAAAGCTCTATATTGTTGATAATTTTCAAAGCAAACAACAACTTCCGTATCGTTATCAATGGAATGCGCAAGGTCAGGTTGAGTTATTCCAATTTCAACATGATTTAAACAAAAATGGCTTAAAGCAAAATGGTTTCAAAACTGAAAACTCACTCCGCATTGCGATTAGTCGCCGTCCTGAACGCAGTTCTCGCTATCAGGAGTTTTTGGATTTTCTCACATCGCAAAATATCAGTTATCGCAAAGTGAATGCAGGCAGTGCCTATAAGTTTTGCATGATGATCGAAGGGGAGATTGATCTTTATCCACGCTTTCATCCGACCAGTGAATGGGATACTTCGGCAGGGCAAGGGTTGTTGCAAAGTATTGGTGGAGAGGTGTTTGATCTGAGTCATCGACCGTTTCGTTATAATCAGCGGGCAAGTTTGCTAAATGGACAGTTTATTGCTTTACATGATGTGAGGGATTGGGCGTTGATAGAGCAATTTTGTACAAACCTTAGTTAACTAAGTCTTTTGCCCTAACCAAACGATATCATTTTCTAAAACGTAGTAGAATTTTTCAGAGTCGTAAGGGATGGTTGCTTTGTAATTTTGAAGCACATAGTTTTCAAAATAGTTTTTAGTTTCTAGATATGCCTCAAGATCAACATACTTTTCAGGACTTTCTAGGAAATCATTTTCAATAAGGAGGTCATCTAATCTTTTTTCCCAATGAAATGCTTTCGCTAAATTATCAAGATTTTCAAAATCATATTTTTGATCATCAGAGTTTTCAACTTGAGAAAAGGTGTTTTCATAGAATTGAATTTTTTCGCCAATTGCACAAACGATCTGTGATCTTCTTAGGTTCTTTTCAAATAGCCAAATTTTTAAGTAGTATGGTTTTTCTAATTGATCTAACTGTTGTTTCCAACAATCATAGATTTCAAATAATCCTTGAATGAATTTTTCTTTAAACACTCCCTCAGGCTCAGGAATTTGACTATTTATTGACATTGCAAGTCTGTCCCACGGACTTACCCAAAATTTTACATATTCGCATTGATAGATATCAAGCACTTGAAGGTTTAAGTATTTATTGTGATTAATCCATTGATCAATATTTCTTAATCTTCGGTTTGTGCCTCTTACTTTCTTATACTTTGTTTTCGTTGCTTTTGACATTTTCATTTAGTTCACAGATGACAAATTGAAATATACTTTACCATTTGTTTGTTAAAGTTTTTAGATAATCTACACTCATCAATAGCACACAACCTATGCCGAGATGGTGATTAAAAGAACATGTTTACGCATATCAATATCTGCTTTGACATTATTTATTTAATAAATGATGTTTAGGTAAATCATAATTCTTAAAAATCTTTACATGCTAGGCAGATAGCGAGCTTCATCGCAAAATACTAATGCGTTGGTCTAATAGCCAACATCACCCAAATTTATATACACTATTCACCGAAAATGGACAGTTTGAACAGATATTGCATTGACTGAAATGCATTACCCAACGCATACTCTGCGTGCTTTATTAAAGTGAAAGATATACCATTGCAAAGGAGAGCTGGGTCACAAGCTCGGCTCTAAGACATTACAGACACAGTAAAAAAAGGGGCTATACATGGCGAGTGGAAAGTCAACAATCATTTATACATTAACTGATGAGGCACCGCTACTGGCGACATACTCGTTGTTGCCAATCATTGAAACCTTTACCAAACCTGCTGGTGTAGATATTGTAAAAAGTGATATTTCTGTATCCGCACGTGTATTGGCAGAATTCGCTGACGTTTTAACAGACGAACAAAAAGTTTCAGATAATCTTGCAGAACTTGGTCGTTTGACCCAAGATCCAGACACCAATATTATCAAATTGCCAAATATCAGTGCCTCAGTTGCACAGTTGACTGCATGCATCAAAGAATTGCAATCGAAAGGTTTTGCGATTCCAAATTATCCTGAGAACCCATCTACTGAAGAAGAAAAGGCAATTAAAGCACGCTATAGCAAGTGCTTAGGTTCAGCCGTCAACCCAGTATTGCGTGAAGGTAACTCAGACCGTCGCGCGCCGACAGCAGTGAAGAACTATGCGAAAAAGCACCCGCACTCAATGAGTGAGTGGAAACAGTGGTCACAAACCCACGTTTCACATATGGATCAAGGTGACTTTTATCATGGTGAAAAGTCCATCACTTTAGATCATGCGCGCAAGGTGAAGATGGAACTCATCACCAGCACAGGTGAAAATATCGTATTAAAACCTGAAGTTGCACTACAAGATGGCGAAATCATCGACTCAATGTTTATGAGCAAAAAAGCATTGTGCGATTTCTATGAAAAAGAACTCGATGACTGTAAAGAAGCAGGCATTTTGTTCTCGCTACACGTCAAAGCAACTATGATGAAAGTGTCACACCCGATTGTATTCGGTCACTGTGTCAAAATTTATTATAAAGAAGCCTTTGAAAAACACGGTAAATTGTTCGATGAGCTTGGCATTAATGTCAACAACGGTATGGCTGGGCTTTATGAGAAAATCGAAACGCTACCAACTTCTTTACGTGAAGAAATTATTGAAGATTTGCATGCGTGCCAAGAACACCGCCCTGCGCTTGCGATGGTGGATTCTGCAAAAGGCATTACCAACTTCCATTCTCCAAACGATGTGATTGTTGATGCATCTATGCCAGCGATGATCCGTAGCGGCGGTAAAATGTGGGGTGCAGATGGTAAACAACACGACTGTAAAGCAGTAATGCCTGAGTCTACATTTGCCCGTATTTATCAAGAGATGATCAATTTCTGTAAATGGAATGGTAACTTCGATCCACGCACCATGGGTACAGTACCGAACGTGGGCTTGATGGCGCAAAAAGCGGAAGAATATGGCTCGCACGACAAGACCTTTGAGATTCCACAAGCGGGTGTAGCCAATATTACTGACCTTGAAACAGGCGAAGTCTTGTTATCACAAAATGTTGAGCAAGGTGATGTATGGCGTATGTGTCAGGTCAAAGATGCACCGATTCGTGACTGGGTGAAACTCGCTGTCACACGTGCACGTAACTCAGGTATGCCTGCAATCTTCTGGCTTGACCCATACCGTCCACACGAAAATGAATTGATCAAAAAAGTACAAAAGTATTTGAAAGATCATGACACATCAGGTCTTGATATCCAGATCATGTCGCAAGTGCGTGCGATGCGTTATACGCTAGAGCGTGTGGCTCGTGGTGCAGATACGATTTCTGTGACAGGTAACATCTTGCGTGATTACCTCACCGATTTGTTCCCGATCATGGAGCTTGGTACATCTGCGAAAATGCTGTCGATCGTGCCGTTAATGGCGGGTGGTGGTATGTATGAAACAGGTGCGGGTGGTTCTGCGCCGAAACACGTCCAACAGCTGGTTGAAGAAAACCATTTACGCTGGGATTCTTTGGGTGAGTTCTTAGCACTTGCGGTATCACTGGAAGAGCTTGGAATCAAAGAAGACAATGCGAAGGCGAAACTGCTTGCAAAAACCTTAGATCAAGCCACAGGGCAACTGTTGGATAATGATAAGTCACCATCACGTCGTACAGGTGAGCTGGATAACCGTGGCAGTCATTTCTACTTAGCGAAGTTCTGGGCGGAAGCATTAGCTGCGCAAGATGAAGATGCGGAGCTCAAAGCCAAATTTGCGCCACTTGCAAAAACTTTGGCTGAGAATGAAGAAAAAATCATTGCTGAGCTATCTGCTGTACAAGGTTCATCGGCGGATATTGGTGGCTATTATGCGATTGATCCGAAAAAGGTCAATGCGGTCATGCGTCCAAGTGAGACATTGAATCAAGCACTCGAAACGATTTAAATCAGTTTGAAATTGATATCATTTTAAAAATATTCAGGAAAAGCCAGCGTTCTCGCTGGCTTTTTTATGTTCAGATTTTATGTGCTGTTTTTGTGTCTAAGTTATCATTTATGGGGTTAGAAACTGTTGATACATTTTCTTGGCATGTGCAATGACAGCTTGTGCCTGTTCGGTATTTTTTTCAATATTTAGATCAACAGTCTGTCCTGTATTATCCAGCCAGAGTATCGGTTGTTCATGTTTGAAATAATAGCGGTTTTCAATTACCGTGGATTTTGTAGGATCGAATAGTTCTGTATCACCGACTTCATCTGCAAGTGATTGATTCCAATAAATTGGACGGTTGTAGTGGATCTGTTGGTCTAAAGCAAAGACCAATTGTTCATGATCAAAATAATAGTACACGATACGCTTGCCACTTTCGCCAAACCAGATCACTTCAATGCGTTGTAGTACATTGCTATGGTCATAATGTGCAGTTGCCTTTCCACCTTCGGTGGATTCACCCCAAATATCTTGGCTCGCAGTGCGGTAATCTTTCAAATGAGTTTGGATATGTTGATATTTGGCACGGATGTTATCAACTTCAGGTGTATGGTTTTGCGCTAGGGCATTTGCCAAAGCAGATGAAGAGTAGAGCAGCAAAGTGTAAAACAGTAAAGTGGCAGTAAGCAGGTGGTTTTTCATTGTTATTGATATGTGTAAAGGGTTTAATTTATTGTATGGCGCAGCATGCTTGGCTGTCAAAATGAATCGAAAATTCATTTGGCTGACCATGTGTTCAGACGCCTGATGAGGCGAAAGCATGTGAACACATGCCTTATTGCGATTAATCATGCTATAGTCAGCAATCCAAATCAAATTTGAGTTTGTGTGAACGCTCTAAATGCCTTACCGAAAAGCATGTTTAGTGCAGTCGAGTTATTGCCTGATCATGACACGCCTATCGTACTGTTTACACGGCATTCGATCCGTGAGGTGGTGTGTGGAAAGGGTTTGGCAGGATATGATCTACAGCTTACCGATGAAGGGCGTGAGCTGGCTGTGGCGTGGGGAGAATATCTTAGCCAGCAAACACAGCGCCAGATTGTGAACTGTATTAGTAGCCCGATCCAGCGCTGTATCGATACAGCAAGTTTGATGATTGCAGGGGCAGATCGGCATTTTACTGAAAATACCCATCAGATCGAGATTTTAGAGCAAGCGCTTTTGGTCGAACCTGGGAGCTTTGTGGTGGATATTGATTTGGCTGTACCGCATTTTCGCAAGCAAGGTGCGGTGAGCTTTATTGATAGTTTTGTCAAAAATACGCTACCAGGCATGAAGCATCCGATTCGTGGTGTACTCGATGTTTTGGAGTTATTATTTAATTCGCATCTGATTCAATGTGAGCCGAATCCGACATCTAAGCACTGTGCGCTGAGCCTTGCGGTGAGTCACGATACCATTTTGGCGGCGTTCATTGCGGTGATTTCAGGGCATTTCCAAGTACAGAAAAAAGATTGGCCTGAGATGATGGAAGGAGTATTTGTCTGGTTTGATAATACCTCGAGCTTTGAAGCCTCACAGCTGAATTGGGTATGGCGAGGACAACGTCATCAAGTGGAGATTCGAGATTTAAATACAGCTGTTCATGACTAAAATCATCTAAAGTCATTGAAAATAGTAAAATTTAGACCTTAAAAAAGCCCAGTTAAAAAAACTGGGCTTTTTGTTGTGTTATATGGATGGATTATCGATACAACACAATATCTATGCGATTAGTTAGTAGCTAATGCTTTCACTTGCGCATTCAAACGGCTCTTATGACGAGCTGCTTTGTTTTTATGGATGATGCCTTTATCAGCCATACGGTCGATCACTGGAACAGCCGCTTTGTACGCTTCGTTAGCAGCAGCGTGTTCACCAGCAGCAATCGCAGCGATTACACGTTTGATATAAGTACGAACCATAGAACGCAGGCTTGCGTTATGTTTACGTGCTTTCAAATTTTGACGAGCACGTTTTTTAGCTTGAGCAGAGTTTGCCACTCGTGCACTCCTTGATATAAGTTAGTCTGGGGCGGGCCCGATGCGTGTGTATTGGATTCTTTAAAATCACAATACTGCAATACCAGCCCGTAAACAAGTGGCATATTTTGAAGAAAGCTCGAGACGAAGTCAAGCCTATTGCTTAAAATTGGTCTTTTAATTGGCGTATTTTTTTGAATTCATCGACACTTTGACAACGTAGAAATGGATTGGTTTCTAGCTCCAGTTCAATACTTGATGGCAAGGTGATTTTTCCTGTCGCACGTAATGCTTGGACTTCGGCATAGCGTTGTTGTAAGGCGATATTTTCAGGTTCGATGGTCATGGCAAATTTGCCATTACTTTCGGTATATTCATGCGTGCAATAGACTTTGGTGCGTGGTGGCAGGGCAGCCAGTCGATTTAATGAATGATACATCTGCGTATAGGTGCCTTCAAAAACACGCCCACAACCCATAGAAAATAGCGTATCACTACAAAACAGTGCATCTAATGCATCAATAAAATAGGTGATGATACCTAGTGTGTGTCCAGGTGAAGAAAACACATCAACGACCAAGTCGGCAAAATGAATTTGTTCACCATCTTCGAGCCAATAGCCGGCTTGTCCAATCGTTTCTTTTTCTGCCAATGGTGCATACACCACCGCATTGGTCTGCGCTTTCAGCTCGGGCACACCTGCGATGTGATCGTTGTGTTTATGCGTGATCCAAATCTGCGTCAGTTCGAGATTATATTTTTCACAATAATCTAGCACCAAATCCGCTTGAGTTGGATCAATAGCCACCGCTTGATGATGGTGGGTGTCGATGAGCATCCAAATGTAGTTTTGCAGGGCATTGCCGACTTCTATGGCTTCGATTCGAAATTGCATCTTTGTGCTCCTTGGCAATACTAAACACTGTTATTTTAACATTTTGGCTGTGGATCAAAACACTTGTTCTAAGGCTTGGCGTAGATAAGGGTCAATGTCTTGCTGACGCAGTAACCATTGCACGTAGTCAATCGGGACTTCTTTGAGTGGCGTGCCTTTATATTTGCCAAAGGGCATAAACTGTGGCAAACGTGCTATTTGTGATTGTTGATAAAGTTGTTCCATGTCGGTGATTTTTAGCTCCGCCACAATGCGTTTGAGTAATGCAGCGGTGAGTAATACATCAGTTTTGGCATTGTGCGCATTGCGCAATTGTTGACGGGTTGCCTCTAAATCATCAGAAATAAAATAACTGAGCGTGCTTAAAGAACGGCTCTCAAGCTCAGGCCAAAGTGAGCGTGCCAAGGCGAGGGTACAGATCGGTTTAATCTGTTTCACCGACTGCCCGCAACGTGCCACTGCCGCCACGTCATAATCAATATTGTGCCCGATCATATAGATGGTCTCTTCAGGCAAGCGGAATTCACGATAATTCGGTTTGCCGATCAGATCATTGGGCAGAATATGATGCACTGCCATGGATGCCAAATGAATCGACATGCCTTGATCAAGGCTAAAGTATTCATCATAGATCTGATCTTCAAAGATCTGAACGCCTGACCCATCAAGCTGTACGGGCACATAGGCGACTTCAATCGGTAAGCCGTTGAGGGTATGTGTTTCAGTATCTAAGACGAGACTTTGCATGAATTATTCCTTAACCAATCAGTGTGTATTTAAGTTATAGATTTAGAAAAAACTTGGATTGAGTAGACGCTGTACAAACACACCGAGAATACGAGGTTCTAAAATCAGCGTACAGATAATGCCGTAGGCTGCACCCCAAAGATGCGCACTGTGATTGATGCCGTTATTGCCACGTTTTTCCGCCCAAAAGCTATACGCTACGTAGATAATGGCAAAAATAATCGCAGGCACAGGAATGAAAAAGACGAAAATCAAACTCCACGGCTGGAATAAAATAAAGGCAAATAGAATCGCCGATACCGCACCAGATGCGCCAAGACTAAAATAATTCACATCGTTTTTATGTTTGAAATAACTTGGCAAAATCGACACGATCAAACCGCCGAGATAGAACAGCGCAAAGCCCATATCGAAGGCATATTGACGGTAAAATTGCTCCAACACACGTCCAAAGAAAAACAGCGTGATCATGTTAAAGAGTAGGTGAAAACCATCAGCATGCACAAAACCATACGTAATCAAACGGTCAAATTGTCCTTTGCCGACCGCTGGCCCCCAAAAGATCAGACGATTCATGATGCGAGGCTGATTAAACGCCAGCAGGGAAATGATCACCGTGATGATGATAATGGCGAGAGTGTGATTGATCGCTAAGTCCATAATTGAAAGTGTGAAATTGAATAATATGCTCAATATAACAGATCACTGCATTGATTATTAGTAGGGTAGAATCGGATTTGTGTAGTCCAACAGAGTGGTCATGTTTTGAGAATATGCTAAAGCGTGAATGATTGCGACATGATGCCTCCGACTTAAGTCGAACAGGTCGCTGATGGAATCTGCTTGACCAAATCTGATCTGTCCACAATACTCGCAACCAGCGCATTGAGTTCACTTTTGCTTATATTTGAATTGGTGCACGATGCCAATTTTGTTGTCCATTATGAAGTGACCCTGCCCATGGAAATAGAACTGATACTCAGCCTGATCTTTTTTGCTTTTTGTGCAGGAGCGATTGATGCGGCAGTGGGTGGCGGTGGTTTGATTCAAATTCCTGCGTTAATGGGCGCATTACCACAAGTTGCGCCTGCGACCATCTTTGGCACCAATAAATTGGCTTCAATTTGCGGTACAGCTTCAGCCGCATTTTCATTTTTGCGCCGTGTGCGATTGCAATGGAAACTTTTGGCTGTGGTGGCAGTCTGCGCTTTGATCAGCTCTTTTGTCGGTGCAGCGTGTGTGTCGATGATTCCGACAGCGGTACTCAAGCCTTTTGTGCTGCTGATGTTGGTGATTATTGCGATTTATACCTTTGTCAAAAAGCAGTTTGGACAATTTCATGTTGAGCAAGAACTGACGACCAAAATACTGGTCTTGGCAGCGGTCGGCAGTCTGTTGATTGGTTTTTATGATGGTATCTTTGGACCGGGTACGGGCAGTTTTTTTATTTTTTACTTTATCCGCTATTTAAAAGTGGATTTTATTCATGCCTCGGCTTTATCCAAGATTGCCAACTTTATGACCAATTTTGCGGCGCTGAGTTTTTTTATTCCGACAGGGCATGTGTTACTCAGTTTGGGGCTGATGATGGCGGCGGCAAATATTATCGGTTCGATAGTTGGTGTGCGTGTGGCATTAAAATACGGTAGCGGTTTTATTCGAATTTTATTTTTAATCTTGGTGTCGGTATTGATCATGCGCTTGAGTTATCAAATCTTGGTTGCGGGTTAATTTGTCATTTTGTTGGAATAATTGCTACCAGTCCAAATGATCATAAACTTGTTTTAAAACAATATGATAATCTTAGTTAAAAATCGCTATTTACTTATGTGGTCACTAAAATGAATTTATATCTAGAATGTAAAAAAGCATTACAAGATCATTTCTCAGAAATTGAGGATTGGGCGACCATTTCTCATCTTTTGAGTCAATTTCCAATCAATGGGAATTATATTGATTGGAGTGAAATGAACTTTCAAGATTATCATGCTTCGCAATTACAGCATCTTTCTCTCATGGAACATAGTACAGAAATCTATGTGGTTGTGGATGATCAAGAAATTCCTGTTTTTAAAACAAATTTTAAGCTTCTTTGTGAACATATAGATGATGTTTTGGCACTATCGCCGAAATTAATGATGCTAAACAATACGTTGATTATGGAGCCATTATTTCCGACATACAATATCAGAGTGGGGCATATCAAGAAGTGATTTTTTATTGTTTCTAAGATGATAAAAAACCGATCAATGATGATCGGCTTTCATAAAATTTCGAATTGATTTTTAGCTTTTAAGCAATGCAAGCAACGCTTCTTTGCTTAAATCTTGCGACTCACTATCACGGCGACCTTTATATTCAAAAGTGCCTGCATCTAAGCCTTTTTCACCAATCACGATTCGATGCGGAATCCCAGTCAATTCAAGATCAGAGAATTTCACGCCTGGACGCTCATTACGGTCATCCAGTAAAACATCGAAGCCGAGCGCTTGTAGTTCTTGATAGAGGGATTCAGCGGCTTCCACCGTGCGTGGTGATTTGTGCGCATTCATCGGCACAATGGCAATATCAAACGGCGCAAGTGCTTTTGGCCAAATGATGCCTTTTTCATCGTGATTCTGCTCAATCGCCGCTGCCACCACACGTGTCACACCAATACCATAACAACCCATCGTAACGGTTTGCGGTTTACCATCTTCACCGAGCACTTTACAGCCCAATGCTTCTGAGTATTTTTGACCGAGCTGGAAAATGTGTCCGACTTCGATACCACGACGGATTTGTAGCACGCCTTTACCATCTGGAGAAGGGTCGCCATCGACCACATTCCGCAAGTCTGCAACTTCACTATAGGTTGCATCACGTTCCCAGTTTGCACCTTGAACGTGTTGATCGGCAATGTTTGCACCTGTGACGAAGTCAGATAAAACAGACGCCGAACGATCGACCAATACGGTAATGCCTTTTTCTACCAAGCCTTGTGGACCAATTGAACCTGCAGGTAAGCCAGCAGACTTTAATTGCTCTTCGGTGGCAAAAGTCAACGGACTAGCAATCAACGGATGATTTTCAGCTTTAATTTCATTCAGCTCATGATCACCACGCAAGAAGATTGCAACAAGTGGTGATTTGTCATTTTCATCAGCTTGTTTATCACTAACTGCGCCCTGTACCAAAACGGCTTTTAAAGTTTGCTTTGCATCAATTTTAAGTAATTCACACAGCGCATCAATGGTTTTGGTATTCGGCGTGTCGATCACTTGTAAATCTTGAGTTGGTGCAGCACGTTCACCGACCAAGATCGCTTCAGCTTTTTCCACATTAGCCGCAAAATCAGATTCGGTAGAGAACACTACATCATCTTCACCACTATTCGCTAAGACATGAAACTCGTGTGAGCCTGAACCACCGATTGAACCTGTATCTGCCTGCACAGGGCGGAAGTCCAAACCTAAGCGATTGAAAATATTGCTATAGGTCTGATACATCAGGTCGTATGTGACTTGTAATGACGCTTGGTCGATATGGAAAGAATAAGCATCTTTCATGATGAATTCACGTGAGCGCATCACCCCAAAACGTGGGCGAATTTCATCACGGAATTTGGTTTGAATCTGATAAAAATTTAGCGGTAATTGTTTATAACTCTTTAGCTCATTGCGTGCCAGATCGGTGATCACCTCTTCGTGCGTTGGTCCAAGCACAAACGGATTCTTATGACGATCTTGGATACGCAGTAATTCTGGACCATATTGCACATAGCGACCAGATTCTTGCCATAGGCTGGCAGGCTGAGTCACAGGCATAAAGACTTCGAGTGCACCTGATGCATTCATTTCTTCACGCACGATGGCTTCGACTTTGTTGAGCACACGGACACCCATCGGCAACCATGTGTACAATCCTGATGCCAGTTTACGAATCATCCCCGCACGGAGCATCAACTGATGTGAAATCACCTCAGCGTCGTTTGGCGTTTCTCTGAGTGTGGCAAATAAAAAGCGACTGGCGCGCATGTACAATGTCCTAATCAAAATCGTAGTAAAAGGGCAGAACATGCCCTTCAAGGTGCTTATGCTTTAGCAATCGCACAGTGTATTACAAGTAAAATAGGCGATTCAATAAAAATGATCATTCGATGTTGATAATTGTTCTGCAAACATCGCCATTTTCAATTCACTAAAGTGGTTACCGACATGACTTTGATTTAGGTAAACACATTTTTATTAATGACAGACAATTCGGGTGATAGCGAAATGTGAGGTAATCACATGGTTTGTAAGCGACTAATCACATAATCATAATACTGGGTTTGATCGGCAATGGTATTTTTAATATTCTCAATGGACGAGCGTACCGTCTTGATTTGTGCCTGATTATTTTGGATATTGCTCTGTAGACTTGTTGGTACGGGATCTCTTTGCATTAACAATTGAGATTTTGTAGAAAGGTATTTGCTGCGATCCAATTGCAATCGTTTCATCAGTTCATATTGCTGGCGAAGTTGTCTATTCAGAACCTTTAATACTTCGGTTTTTTTGCGTGTTGCGTAGTCGACATTGCGAAAAGAGCGCTTAATTTGCTGATCTTTACGATCACGTTCAAATTGTGCCGCTCGATTTTTTTCGTTGCGTAAATCCTGTTCGACATTATAAGGCGGTACTTTTTTAATCAAATACATATTACGATCAAGGACGTCGTAACCACGGCGCACATGCGTAGGTGTCACGCTACGACTGACTGAAGCCACACCATTATTATTATAATAACGATAGAACGCTGCTTTAGGTTGTGAGTTATTCGCCAATGCGTCTTGGCTAGACAGGCTAAAAATACAGGCAAAAACGAAGTACATAAAAGCGAAGCACACCAAAGCCAAACGACTTGTGCGTTTAAAATAAGATATGTGCTTTATGTTTTTGGTATTCATAGCCACATCGTTTTGAATAATCAACCCCAACTAATGCATTGATTGTGAATGGATTGTACTCAACAAGTCAATATAAGCATCAAAAAAAAGCCAAAAAATCAAAAACATTTCTGAAATTTTGGCTGGCAAGATAAGATATTCATTGAAAATTACTACGCAGGTTTATTGATCACGAATCCAAGTTTGACTACGACCAAAAACCTCAACACCAACATAGCCACGCATGCGCAAACGATTGCCATTATTAGTGACTTTGATTTTGCTCTTGTAGGTTTTACCTGATAGCGGATCGAGAATCGTGCCACCTTCATATTCGGTTTTATCTTTGCTTGGCTTCATGTTGTCCAGCACGGTAAGCCCGAGAATCGGCTTATTGGTATAAGGTGCAGGGCATTTTTGACAATGGGTTTTAGGCGTATAACCCGGTCGAGGCAAGATTTTGATGACTTTTCCTGAGAATGTACCATCACTGTCTTTTTTGACTTCGACCAAGGCTTTGCTAAAACCAGTTTTGTCATCAATGGTACGCCATACACCAGAGATATCGTCTGCGGCATATAGTTGGGTTGCACCGAGAAACAACGTACTTGAACATATCAGTTGAAATAATTTCATCATTCATCCTTTTGATTGAATATCTCATTCGACAAATATTGTCTCGAGAGATGTTGATATTGTGCTTGAATATGTTTTGCTAAATGATGATCTTGTGTCAACATCCTCTTTTCACAAGATCATATTGCTGAGTTGCCAAGCGGTTAGTCTTGACGAATCCAAGTTTGGCTACGACCAACCACTTCCACGCCAACATAACCACGCATACTCAGGCGTGATCCGCTACTGTTGAGTTTCATTTTGGTTTTGTAGGTTTTTCCTGTCAGTGGATCGAGGATACGACCGCCAGAAAATTCACGATCATTTTTACTCGATTGTTTCATGCCTGTGAGCACGGTCATGCCCAAAATCGGTTTGTTTTTTAAGCTACCTGAACATTTGTCACACGTGGCTTTCGGGGTATAGCCTGGGCGAGGGATTACTTCGACAATTTTACCTGAGTACGTTCCATCACTGGCTTTGGTGATTTCAACGATCCCTTTACTAAAACCCGTTTTATCATCAATAGAACGCCAAGTGCCCGCAATATCGTTCGTTGCAAAACCTTGTGCTGAAGCCATGAGCATTGAACTTGATAATAAAAACAGTTTGAAGCCTTTCATTCGGTAAATCCTATACAGTTGTTAACCTTCCATTTTCATCTTAACTGTTTAAATTTTGTGAGTAAATATGGAGAAAATCGTATCTAGAGAATATTTTTGAAATCGTCAGTGTGAAATTGGTCGCAAATTTTAAGGTATCTTATTTATTATGATTTAACATGCTGATTTTAAAATATAAAAATGGCTATTTAAGTGCGCAACAAAAGTCACGACTCGGCATGACTTAAGCGTTCAAATTTTCTCCATGTTTCAATAATTTTGTAAACACCGCCAATTTGCTTGCAAACAGTTAAGTCGCTTGTAGAAGATAATACAAGCTCGGTAACCACACTGAAGTGAGTACCGCATTGATCGCCATACCAAAAGCAGCATAACGACCAGCAACACTACCACGTTGCCACGCTTGTACTGTGCCGATCGCATGTGCAGCAAGCCCAAGGGCAAGTCCTGAAGCACGCTCGTCATTGATATGACGCAGTAATACTGATGAAAAGGCGGCGCCAATCACACCTGATAAAATCACGATTAATGTCACCATTGCCAGTGGCGCATGTAGTAGAGTAGCAATGTTTAATGCCACGGGTGTGGTGATGGCACGGGTGGCAAATGCCAAAATCGTCGGTTCGGCAAGATGCAGTAAATACGCCAAGCCCATAGGTAGGGCAACCGCACTGATACTGGCAAAGACCAAGATGCCTGCTAATGGTTTGAGTGGAAGATCATCAAAACGCATCGCCGCCAGTGGAATCGCAAGCGCAACAGTGACATAGCCAAGCAGATGATTGAAATAAGGTTGTACCTGTGCCATGTAATCTTCATACTGCCAACCAACCAACCAAAGTAGCACGATCACCAAAGTCATTGCCGAGACAATCACAGGCACTTGTGGCACAAGTCGGTTGCAGAGCTTACCCAAAACATAAGCCAGAAAGGTCAGTGCAAAACCTGCGACAACCAAAAGCATATTACCCCCGATAATTTGTCTTGAAACAATGTCTGTTTATAGCCAACGTTTAGAGATTTTGGCATAAAGCCACATTGGTAAAAGCGTACTAACCACGAGTACCAATAAAAACAATGGAATCTGAGCACCCATCGCCACCAGCATCACGATTGCGCCAGCAGAGATTGGTAAAAAGGCAAACGCACTTTCCTTCATTATCAATGCATTGGCATCAATCATTCGGTGCGACAAGGGTTTGAAATTTCGCCAAATGACCAAGACAATCAGCAATAATCCCAAGCCAAATAAATTGCCCAGTTCAGGTTGTCCCATCAACTTGGTGAGTGCCATCGCAATCTCACGTGCGACCACGATCAAGAGAATAGTGATAAATATGGCGATCCAGTCGGTTTTGGCTTTCATGATGTACTCAGTATTTCAACTGCAATAAAAAGTAATGTGCTGTGTCAAACAAAAAAAAAGTGATTGGCGGAAAAAAACAATCAGCTTTCTTGCTCAAACGGCTCAAGCGGACGTTTAAATTGCACTGCTTGTTCCCCCAAAATCTGCGTAAGGTCATAATGATTCTGACCGATAAGCTGTACTAAACGCTCACCAGACATCCGCACGCTAAGGAGTAAATGTCCTTGCTCATCATAGCTTTCAGACTGAATCACATCCAAGTGGTGTAATTGGCTACGCAGTTTACCATGCTTCGCCTCTAAGCAGAGTTCAAAAGTCTGTAACTGACCCAGTAGCGATTCTTGTACCGCCTGCATCAATAAATCTACGCCTTCACCTGTATGCGCAGAGACATAAACACGCTGCGGATGATGCGGCTTGCTATAAATGATCTTCGCTTCATCTTTGGATTGATCAATCTTGTTATAGACTCGCAAAATCGTGACATCTGCGCCAATTTCACCCAGCACATTTTCTACGGCGTCGATTTGTTCCATCATGTCTGGACTACTAGCGTCAATCACATGCAGTAGCAAGCTGGCCTCTAAGGTTTCTTCCAAAGTCGCTCGGAATGAATCGACCAGTGAGTGGGGTAGGTCTTTGACAAATCCGACCGTATCAGCGAGCACCACCGTACCTAAACCCTCCCATTGTACACGGCGCAAAGTTGGGTCAAGCGTTGCAAACAATTGATCAGCAGCATACACATCACTTTCTGCCAGACGATTAAATAAGGTGGATTTGCCTGCATTGGTATAGCCAACTAAAGATACCGTTGGAATTTCAGCTTTTTGTCGTGCGGCACGACCTTGTAGACGAGTTTGGCGAACTTTTTCCAGTTTATCTTTGAGCTGTGTCATGCGAATACGCAATAATCGGCGGTCAGTTTCAAGCTGTGATTCACCTGGACCTCGTAGACCGATACCACCTTTTTGACGCTCCAAATGCGTCCAACCTCGCACCAGTCGAGTAGATAAATGCTCAAGCTGTGCCAATTCAACTTGCAGTTTCCCTTCATGCGTTCGAGCACGTAGGGCGAAAATATCCAAGATCAAACCGGTACGGTCGATGACTCGGCATTTAAAGATTCTCTCTAAGTTACGCTCTTGCGCAGGAGAAAGCGAATGATCAAAAATAGCGAGATCAATTTCTTCTTGCTGAATAAATTCGGCGATTTCTTCGGCTTTGCCTGAACCGATAAATAGCTTCGGATCAGGGCGATTGCGAGATGTGGTCATGTGCTCAATGATTTCCGCACCTGCTGACTCAGCAAGTAAGCGAAACTCCTCGGCATCTAAGTCCTCTAAAATTTGTACTCGGGTGCTGACTAAAATTGCTCGTTCACCGCCTTGATGCCGTTCAAAATATTCCACGCAGTCGCTATCTCTTTATTCGTTAAAGATGTCTATTGTAAGAAAAAAACAGGGTTTTGACTATTTGACTTATTGCTGAAATGCGTTGAATTATCGATGTGCTGAGCGTAAATGTGTGTGATCTTGTGAACCTGTTGGCACATTTTGCCTCTTTGATCATGGGTGAAAATAGATTATGGTTACAGTGAAAATATAATTTTTTAGGAATACGGCGTCCATGTCGCAACAACCGCTTCATCCTGCTGATCAACAGCCTTCGCTACAAGACAAATTAACTCAAGACAAATCCTTACAAGGCAAACCCTCACAAGATAAAAGCCCACTCGAAAATCATATTGTGGATAGCCAAGACTTTGATAGTCAAAATTCGAACACTTACAAACAAGAAAACCAGCTCCAGTTGAATCGAAAACAAGATGTGCAACAGCCAGTGATTGGTCAGACGGAATTGCCTAAGCGAAATGCATTGTTTCGAGGTGGCTTGTATTTGAAAAAATTTGCACATCTGGTCGGTGTGTTAGGTGAGGGGTTTTATCTAATTTTTTCCAAAAAACTGTATAAAAATCCGAATGATCCAAATAATACCCGTTATGTGCAATATTTCTGCCGTCAGCTGGGTTCAGTATTTAATGTCAAAGTACAAGTGCACGGCGAGATCGCACGGCAACCTGCGCTGTGGGTGAGTAATCACATCTCGTGGCTCGATGTGGCGGTATTGGGTTCTGGCGCTCGAGTGTTCTTCCTTGCGAAAGCTGAAGTGGCGAATTGGCCGATTATTGGGAAGTTGGCACGCTGGGGTGGAACTTTATTTATCCGCCGTGGCTCGGGTGATTCGACTTTGATTCGTGAGCAAATTGCCGAATTTTTAAAGCAAGATGTGCCTGTTTTATTTTTTCCAGAAGCGACCACAACCGATGGGACTCGGGTGAAAAAAGTCCATGGCAAATTATTGGCGGCGGCGATTGAAGCGCAGAAACCTGTGCAGATTTGCTTGATTGCTTATGTCAATCAAGCGGGTCAACTGGATAATATTGTGCCGTTTATCGGCAATCAGGGTTTTGTTGAAAATGGTGCACGCATTTTACAGATGCCTGTGGTGACAGCGCATTTGGTGGCGTTACCGAGCATAGACACTCGAGAGCATACGGTAGATAGCCTGACAGCATTGGTGCAAAAGGAGATGAAAGAGGGCTTAGCCAAACTTCATCAGGAGATTCTGCATTAACACTTTACACGCATGCGCTTGTCTAAAGTTTTTCCTCATAACGCTTCAGTCTGAGCGCAACGCTTACATTTGTCCTTCGATCGGTAGGAATGAAATGAGCTTCAGCCCCCAGCGTTCCCACCACGACATTTGTGGTTCTTGTTTGTAAGTCAGGGTTTTATTCTCGGTCTTTTTTTGCCATTCCAATTGACCATGTTCATCAAGTTGTACTTTATAAGCAAAGCTCATGATGTTTTGGTCTAAATTGTTGTGGATTTCTTTGGCGAGGGTTGGACTGTCCAAAATTACACCAATCTCGGTGTTGAGATACGCTGAGCGTGGATCGAAATTGAATGAACCAACAAAAACCTGACTATTGTCTAAAGCCATAAACTTAGCATGCAGGCTGCTACGGTTGAAGCCATCTTTGGCTTCTTTTTGATTGGCAAAGAGTTTTTTGCGTTCACTGCGTGAAATGGTGTAGGGTAGTGTCGGCAAAAACTCATACAGTTGCACGCCCTCAGCCAATAAAGGCTCACGGTATTTTGAGTAAAAAGCGTGTACAAAAGGCACATCATTGGCTTTGTATGAGTTGGTTAAGACTCGAATTTGCACGCCTTGCTCGGCAAAATCTTTGATGATCTGGCGAGATTGTTCATCGGGCACAAAATAGGCGGATACCAAGTCGACATGGCTTTTCGGTCGATCAAGTAAGGTCGACATTTGAAAGTTTAAGTGCTGTTCTTTGCTGGCGTCTTTTTTGATTTTATCTGCTGAGTCTTTGATGACTTGTGCATTGACCCATTCTAAGGGGAGATTTTCATTGAACCATTCATCAAAAGAAATGGATGAGGTCAAGATACCTAAATAGTCCTCTACCGTATTATCAAACCAATTTTTTTCTAACTGTTTACGCAGACTCTGCATGCTGAGGCGATCGGCACGATTGCGATTCAGGTCGGCAATCGGATAGGCATAGTCATGATTCCAATATTCATCGAAGGACGCCATGATGTCATCCGTGGCTTGACCGACCAGCAAGACATCCATATCGGAAAATTGATAACTTTCGCCCGCATTAAAGTATTGATTACTCATATTGCGCCCGCCGATCAGCGCCACTTGTTGATCGACAATAAAGGTCTTGTTGTGCATGCGCCGAGTAATACGATCTAAATCTAGCACCATATCTAATGGTCGTAGGTTGCGGAAACGATAGGGATTGAAGACACGAACTTGAATATTTGGATGTTGGGTGAGGGTGCGAAAGGCGGGCTCAAGTCCTTTACTATTATTATCGTCGACCAGTAGGCGTACTTTCACACCACGATCGGCAGCCCGTAAAATCGCCTCTAATGCCAAAGCGCCAACTTTGTCATTATCCCAAATATAATATTGAATATCTAAGGTATCTTGTGCCCGTTCAATTAATTGTAGTCGTGTTGCCAACGCCTTGGTCGGTTCAAACAGCACATGATAGCCCGTTTGATTGGGGTGGCTTTGTTTTAACGGTTGAAATAAGTGCGCCAGATAGCTGTCACTGGTCTGATATTGATTGGCATAGGTCGCAACCACAGCTTGACGTTCTGGCAAAGTAGAGCAAGCGGATAAGGTAAGTAAGGAAATAGATAAAGTACTGAGCGTGACTATTTTCAAACGCATAAATCGACAAATCCTTATCTTACGGTACAACGATCTCATGCTGAGCTTGGCTTTTAGGTAAGGTAGCATAAGAGTGGAATAAATGACGTGAGAGACAGTGCTATTGCGCTTGCATCAAACTGTCATGAAAGGGCAGTATAACGAGAATATTTTTGAAAAAATAGTCAAAAGCTGTGGTAGAAACTTTATCTGACACACGGTTTTTATTCATAATTTATCAAATGTGTCGTGTTTTTTGCGTGTTACACTAAGCACAGAAACAAGTGAGTTAAAGTTGATAGTGATCATCAGCGCAATATAAGAGAGTCTATGAACATTACGCAAATGATTTATTGGTGTATCACGCTGATGCTGGTCTGGGCGGGTTGGCAGGCGTGGGTCAGTGCGCGTCGTACCGAGACCACACACCATTTCAAAGCATTTATGTTGTTGTTAGTATTTTATCTGTGTTATTTGATTTTTCCATGGATGGTACTGATTTTTTGGCAGTGGTATCATGAGGATATTAATACTTTGCAAGCCATATCAAGTTTTGCAATTGCACTGCTGATACTGTACGCCAGATTTATCGAGCCGCATCATGTGGTGGTCAAACATACCGATCTCAGCATTGATCCACAATTACCCTTAAAAAAAGCCTTTACTGTGGCGTTGATTGCAGATTTGCATATCGGATTGTATTCAGGCAAAGAACGTCAATTGGCAAAGATTGTTGAAAAAATCAATGAAGAACAGCCAGATATTGTCGTGGTGTCAGGGGATTGGACGTATGAACCTGAAGATAAGCTGATAGATGAGTTGCGTATTTTGCGAGACATCGATTGTCAGGTCTATTCTGTCAATGGTAATCATGATGAACAATATCCAGGACCGCCGATTCAAGACCTTTTAGCCAAAGCCCTGTTTCATAATAATGTACTCGATATCGAAAACCAGATCGTTGAGTTTGATGAAGTGCGTATGCTGGGTGTGGGTGATCTTTGGGCGGGCAAAGTGGATATGCAACATTTGCCTGATTTACCGCAAGATAAACCGTGGATATTGCTTGCACATAACCCTGATACCGTAGATATGGTGCCTGTGTTACCTACCAAGCCATTGATGCTTTCGGGGCATACGCATGGGGGGCAGATTGAATTGCCTTGGATTACCAGCTATGTGATGCGTAAAGTCTCCATGCTTGGACATAAGAAAGGCTATTACCAACACGAGACGGCGAATGTCTTTGTCACGGTGGGAACGGGTATGGTGGGGGCGCCATTTCGCTTTCGTGTACCGCCGACAGTAGATATTTTGCACCTTCATTAAGAATAGGCGCTTTTGGCAAGTGAAGGGTTTGGCTCTATGGGGAATATTTCATATATTTATGAATGGTATGTTTTGAATAAATTAAATGGATTCTTGATCTCATGTTAGCATTTACCCACTTCAATTTTGATGTTTTGCAGATAGGGAAAAGTCTCAACAGTACATCATCGAAAAGAAAAGTGAGTTGACTCAATGAATTGTTGTTCTGGCTATTATTCGATGGTCGAATAGATAACATTCTACGCTCAGTTATGATGAGTCTGTCTCGCTTTATTTGTTGAATTTGAGTGCGTGTTTTTTAGGCGACTGTTTGCTTTTCTTGCTTGAAAAGCAAGGCAAGATACCAATAAAAGACCATAAGGTGAGATGGTTAACTCTGGTCTTATGAATAAGGGTAAATGTTGATTTATTTTTATTCATAAGTCTTGCAAAAATGCCCTAGCAGTAGGGTAAATATATGGAATCGTTGGTTTTGAATGTCATCAAAAAGCATACAAAGCGTAACGCTATTTCGTAGTCAGTTCCTCTGACGATGTGTAAAACTCTTAATGGAATGAATCGATTAAGAGAATGTGAATACGTGTTTACCAAATACATATTCATCGAAGTGATCTAAACGATTACCACACTTGATTATGCAATAGGAAATGGGTCCACTCATGCAAGATGTTGCTGACGCCATGCGTCTAGACACAGAACTTTCCGCTGATAGCGCAGCGTATATAGAAGAACTTTATGAAAATTATTTGACGTCACCAGATCTGGTTGGTGAAGATTGGCGTCAATATTTTGATCAATTTCCTAAAGGTGATCAACCACATAGCAACGTCCGTGAGCAGTTTTTGCTTCTTGCTCGCAACTCTGGACGTGCTCAGCCAATGGCACAAGGTTCAGTAAGCACTGAACATGAGCGCCGTCAGATTGCAGTCTTGCAACTCATCGCAGGTTATCGCAACCGTGGTCACCAAAAAGCCAAACTTGATCCACTCGGTATTGCTCCACGTGAAGTCGTGCCTGATTTGGATTTGGCATCACATGGTTTGTCAAAATCTGATTTCGATACCGTATTCAATGCGGGCAACCTCGCAATCGGCAAAACCGAAGCCACTTTGGGTGAAATGGTTGCCGACATGGAAGCAATCTATTGTTCATCGATCGGTGCTGAATATATGCACATCGTGGATACCGCTGAGAAACGTTGGATTCAACAACGTCTCGAGGGTGCACGTGGTAAGTTTGGTTTTAGCGCTGAACAAAAGAAACATGTTTTAGAGCGTTTGACCGCAGCGGAAGGTTTGGAAAAATACCTCGGCAATAAATATGTTGGTGCAAAACGCTTTGGTGTAGAAGGTGGTGAGTCTTTTATTCCAATGGTCAACGAGCTGATTCAACGTGCTGGTGCAGTCGGTTGTAAAGAAGTTGTGATCGGTATGCCACACCGTGGTCGCTTGAATTTACTTGTCAATATCATGGGTAAAAACCCAGCGGATTTGTTTAGTGAATTCGAAGGCAAGATGGCGAACACCTCGGGTTCTGGTGATGTGAAGTATCACCAAGGTTTCTCATCAAATGTCATGACACCAGGTGGTGAAGTGCATTTGGCGTTGGCATTTAACCCATCGCATCTAGAAATCGTAGGTCCTGTGGTTGAAGGTTCGGTGCGTGCACGTCAAGTTCGTCGTAAAGATATTGGTGGTGATGATGTATTGCCATTGATCGTGCACGGCGATGCTGCATTTGCGGGTCAAGGCGTGAATATGGAAACTTTCCAGATGTCACAGACTCGTGGGTATACCGTGGGTGGTACGGTGCATATCATCGTCAATAACCAAGTTGGTTTCACTACATCTGATCCACGTGATGCACGTTCTACTGAATACTGTACTGACATCGCTAAGATGATTCAGGCGCCTATTTTCCATGTCAATGGTGATGATCCTGAAGCAGTGATTTTTATCACGCAGTTGGCACATGACTTCCGTCATACTTTCCGTAAAGATGTGGTGATTGATCTGTTCTGTTACCGCCGTCGTGGTCACAATGAGGCAGATGAACCTGCTGCAACACAGCCATTGATGTATCAAAAAATTGCTAAACAGCCAACCACACGGACTCTTTATGCTGATCAATTGATCAACGAAGGTATCTTGGATCGTGCTGCGGCTGATGCTTTGGTTGAAAGCTATCGTGCAGATCTTGAAGCGGGTAATCACGTTGCCAATGCTTTGGTGCGTGAACCAAATACCAAAATGTTCGTGGATTGGAAGCCATATCTTGGTCATGAGTATACCGATGTTTGGGATACCACGATTAGCATTGATCGCTTAAAAGAACTTGGCACAGTGATGAACACTTTGCCTGAAGGTTTTAAACTTCAGCGCCAAGTGCAAAAAGTCATTGATGACCGTTTTCAAATGCAAACTGGTGAAATGCCACTGAACTGGGGTGCGGCTGAAACGCTTGCATATGCCTCTATTTTGGATGAAGGCTATCTGGTGCGTATTACTGGTGAAGATGTGGGGCGTGGTACGTTCTCACACCGTCATGCAAAATTGCACAATCAGGCGGACGGTTCAGTTTATATTCCGCTGTGTCATATCAAAGAAAATCAACCACGCGTTGCGGTCTATGACTCATTGCTTTCAGAAGAAGCGGTGCTTGCTTTTGAATATGGCTATGCAACGACTTTGCCAAAAAGTCTAATTATTTGGGAAGCGCAATTCGGTGACTTCGTCAACTGTGCGCAAGTGGTGATTGACCAGTTTATCGCTTCGGGTGAAACCAAGTGGGAGCGTGTTTGTGGTTTAACCATGTTGTTGCCACACGGCTTTGAAGGTCAGGGTCCAGAGCATTCATCTGCACGTCTTGAGCGTTTCTTACAGCTTT
The DNA here is from genome assembly GCF_900096915.1 of Acinetobacter marinus. Classification (GTDB taxonomy): domain Bacteria; phylum Pseudomonadota; class Gammaproteobacteria; order Pseudomonadales; family Moraxellaceae; genus Acinetobacter; species Acinetobacter marinus. Next base: position 11,193 of record NZ_FMYK01000006.1, on the reverse strand, counting down.
GTGCAGAAGACAATATGCAAGTCATGACGCCGACTACACCTGCGCAGATTTTCCATGCATTACGTCGTCAGGCGATTCGCCCGATTCGTAAGCCAATGATCGTAATGTCACCAAAATCATTGCTTCGTCATAAATTGGCAACCTCAACTTTGGACGAGTTGGCAAACGGCACATTCCAAACTGTGATCGATGAGATTGATGAGATTAACAAAGCAGACGTCACTCGTTTGGTGATCTGTGGTGGTAAAGTCTATTACGACATCTTGGAAAAGCGTCGTGAGCTAGGTTTAAATCATATTGCCATCGTGCGTATCGAACAACTTTATCCATATCCAAAAGATGCGATTAATGCACTTCTTGAAAGCTATCCGAACCTCACTGATGTGGTTTGGGCGCAAGAAGAGCCGAAAAACCAAGGTGCTTGGTTATTCGTCGCACCTCGTTTGTACGAAGAAATTTTACCGACAGGTCGTACACTGAAAATTCATTATGCGGGACGTGAAGCATCTGCTGCGCCTGCGTGTGGTTCACCTTATTTGCATGCAAAACAACAGGCTGGGCTTGTACTAGACGCATTAGACGTACAGTCTGAAGAGACAGGAGATAATCAATAATGGCAACTGAAATTAAAGCACCGGTATTCCCAGAATCGGTTGCAGACGGCACCATCGCTGCTTGGCACAAGCAAGCGGGTGAAGCTGTTGCGCGTGACGAAGTGATCTGTGATATCGAAACCGATAAGGTTGTACTTGAAGTGGTTGCTCCTGCGGACGGTGTGATTAGTAAGATCATCAAAAGTGAAGGTGATACGGTACTTTCTGCAGAAATTATTGCTGAATTTGAAGCGGGTGCAGCAGGTGCTACGCCGTCGGCTGAAACCGAATCAAAAGTGGAAGAAACTGTAGAAAAAACGGAAGCTGGTGCTGCACCAGTGGTTGAGAAAGCATCTACTGCTGCGCAGGTGCAAGATCAAGCGCCAGCCGTGCGTAAAGCACTCACCGAACAAGGTATTGATGCCAAAGATGTACAAGGTACAGGTCGTGGCGGTCGCATCACCAAAGAAGATGTGGCAAATCACCAAAATAAACCAGCTGTTACACCACTGAGCCAATCTGTAGGTGAACGTGTTGAAAAACGTGTACCAATGACACGTTTGCGTAAGCGTGTAGCTGAGCGTCTATTGACTGCGACCCAGTCTACAGCGATGTTGACCACGTTTAACGAAGTCAATATGAAGCCGATCATGGATTTGCGTAAGCAATATAAAGATCGTTTTGAAAAGCGTCATGGTGCCCGTCTAGGCTTTATGTCGTTCTTTATTAAGGCGGCAACTGAAGCACTGAAACGTTATCCAGCAGTGAATGCATCTATTGATGGCGATGATATTGTTTATCACGGTTTCTATGACGTTGGTGTTGCGGTATCTTCTGATCGTGGTTTGGTTGTACCAATCTTGCGTGATACCGACCAAATGAGCTACGCCGAAATCGAAGGTGGTATTGGCGACTATGCAGCGAAAGCACGTGAAGGCAAATTAAGCCTAGAAGAAATGACTGGCGGTACATTTACCATTACCAATGGCGGTACGTTTGGTTCATTACTATCTACGCCGATCTTGAATCCACCTCAAACTGCGATTCTTGGTATGCACAAAATCCAAGAACGTCCAATGGCTGTGAATGGTCAAGTTGAAATCTTGCCGATGATGTATTTGGCATTGTCTTATGACCACCGTCTGATTGATGGTAAAGAAGCAGTAGGCTTCCTCGTGACAATTAAAGAGCTATTAGAAGAACCAGCGTCACTATTGCTTGATCTATAAGTTGATCTTGAATATTGATACTGAATTTTAATTATATCTTTTGTCAGAAATAGCTTTTGCGCTGAATTGATTTGCAATGCAGCTTTTCAGCGCAAAACTAAAGACAAATCAAGGAGAACATTCAATGTCCCAACAATTTGATCTTGTTGTGATCGGTGGTGGACCAGGTGGTTATGAAGCGGCGATTCGTGCTGCACAGCTGGGCTTTAAAGTCGCTTGTATCGAAAAGCGCAAACTCAATGGTAAGCCATCTCTCGGTGGTACATGCCTAAACGTTGGTTGTATTCCATCTAAAGCATTATTGGATTCATCACATCGTTATGAAGCGACTGTGCATGAACTGGATGAGCACGGTATTACCACAGGCGAAGTGAGCTTCGATTTAGAAAAAATCTTAGCACGTAAAGACAAAGTGGTTGAACAACTGACTGGCGGTGTTGCACAGCTTCTCAAAGGCAATGGCATCGAATGGTTACAAGGTTCAGGCAAATTACTTGCGGGCAAAAAAGTTGAATTCACCCCATTTGAAGGTGATGTGCAAGTTCTTGAGCCAAAATATGTGATCTTGGCGACAGGTTCTGTGCCAGTAAATATCCCAGTTGCACCAATTGATGAAGATTTAATTGTTGATTCTACAGGTGCGCTGAGCTTCCCTGAAGTGCCAAAACGCCTTGGCGTGATCGGTTCTGGTGTAATTGGTCTTGAGCTTGGCTCAGTATGGCGTCGTTTGGGTTCAGAAGTTGTAGTCTTTGAAGCATTAGATGCGTTCTTGCCAATGGCTGACAAAGCACTTGCCAAAGAATATCAAAAAATCTTGGCTAAACAAGGTTTAGATATTCGCCTAGGTGCCAAAGTTGCTGGTACTGAAGTAAACGGTCGTGAAGTGACTGTGAAATACAACCAAGCTGGCGAAGACAAAGAACAAGTGTTCGATAAAGTCATCGTTGCTGTAGGTCGTAAACCATATGCTGAAAGCTTGTTGAGCGATGATTCAGGCATTAAGTTGACTGATCGTGGCTTCGTAGAAGTCAATGATCAATGCCTAACTTCGGTTGAAGGCGTTTATGCAATTGGTGACTTGGTTCGTGGACCTATGCTTGCGCACAAAGCGATGGAAGAAGGCGTGATGGCTGTTGAGCGTATTCACGGTCATGCTGCGCAAGTTAACTACGATACGATCATTAGTGTAATTTACACGCACCCTGAAGCGGCTTGGGTTGGTTTAACCGAAGAGCAAGCAGCAGAAAAAGGGCATACTGTGAAAACAGGTCAATTCCCATTTGCGGTGAATGGTCGTGCTTTGGCAGCGGGTGAATCAGCAGGGTTTGTCAAATTCGTTGCCGATGAAAAAACTGATCGCTTGCTTGGTATGCATGTGATTGGTCCTGGCGCATCTGACATCGTACATCAAGGCATGATCGCACTTGAGTTTGTTTCAAGTGTCGAAGACTTGCAATTGATGACTTTTGGTCACCCAACCTATTCTGAAGTAGTGCATGAAGCTGCTTTGTCTGTGGATGGTCGTGCAATCCATGCCATTCAACGTAAACGTAAGAAATAAGTAGTACGTAATGAGGAAGGTAGTCATTGTGCAGGTATTGCTGGTCTGTGGTTTAGTCCTCGCACTGCGCAGTGATTCACAAAAACCAGTGTCTGCCGAAAAGTCATAACTCTTTTTGGCACGTGAAACACGATTAAGGTAAAACAATGAATCTACATGAGTATCAAGCAAAAGCGTTGTTAAAAAAATACGGCTTCCCTGTACAAGAGGGTGCCTTAGCGACAACGCCAGAAGAAGCAGCGAAAGCATTTGACGAACTTGGTGGTAAATTTGCGGTGATTAAAGCGCAAGTTCACGCAGGTGGCCGCGGTAAAGCGGGCGGCGTTAAAGTTGTTAAATCAAGAGAAGAAGCTGCTCAAGTTGCGAAAGATTTGATCGGTACTCGTTTGGTGACGTATCAAACTGATGCAGATGGTCAACCAGTCAACAGTGTATTGGTGTGCCAAGACGTTTATCCAGTAGAGCGTGAGCTGTATTTGGGTGCGGTTGTTGACCGTTCTAGCCGTCGCATCACGTTCATGGCGTCTACTGAAGGTGGCGTTGAAATTGAGAAAGTCGCTGAAGAAACCCCTGAAAAAATTCTTAAAGTTGAAGTTGATCCATTAGTTGGCTTACAACCATTCCAAGCACGTGAAGTGGCATTTGCTTTGGGTCTAAAAGACAAGCAAATCAGTCAATTTGTAAAATTGATGACTGGTGCATATCAAGCATTTGTTGAAAATGACTTTGCACTCTTTGAAATCAACCCATTGTCAGTACGTGAAAATGGCGACATCTTGGCGGTTGATGCAAAAATTGGTATCGATTCAAATGCATTGTATCGTTTGCCAGAAGTTTCAGCGTCACGTGACAAATCTCAAGAGAATGAGCGTGAGCTTAAAGCCTCTGAATTTGAACTGAACTATGTTGCGCTTGAAGGTAACATTGGCTGTATGGTCAACGGTGCTGGTCTTGCAATGGCAACCATGGACATCATCAAATTGTACGGTGGTCAACCTGCAAACTTCCTTGATGTTGGTGGCGGCGCAACCAAAGAGCGTGTAATTGAAGCGTTCAAATTGATCTTGGCAGATACCTCTGTACAAGGTGTGTTGATCAATATCTTCGGCGGTATTGTACGTTGTGACATGATTGCTGAAGCGATTATTGCAGCGGTTCAAGAAGTCAATGTCACTGTACCTGTAGTTGTTCGTTTAGAAGGGAACAACGCAGAACTCGGTGCAAAAATTCTTGACGAATCTGGTCTAAAACTAACTTCTGCAAATGGCTTGGCTGATGCTGCAGAAAAAATCGTTGCTGCAGTAAAAGGCTAAGGGAGTATCAATCATGAGCGTATTAATTAATAAAGACACCAAAGTATTGGTACAAGGTTTTACGGGTAAAAACGGTACTTTCCACTCTGCACAAGCACTTGAGTACGGTACAAAAGTTGTTGGTGGTGTGACGCCAGGTAAAGGTGGTTCTACTCACTTAGACTTGCCTGTATTTAACACCATGAAAGATGCAGTGAAAGAAACAGGTGCAGATGCTTCTGTGATCTATGTCCCTGCGCCATTCGTACTTGATTCGATCGTTGAAGCGGTTGATTCTGGCGTGGAATTGATCGTCGTAATTACTGAAGGCGTACCGACGATTGATATGCTTAAAGCGAAGCGTTACCTTGAAACCAATGGGAATGGTACACGCCTAGTTGGTCCGAACTGCCCAGGCGTCATCACTCCAGGTGAATGTAAAATTGGTATTATGCCAGGTCACATCCATCAACCAGGTCGTATCGGCATCATTTCACGTTCTGGTACATTGACTTATGAAGCGGTTGCACAAACGACTAAACTTGGTCTAGGTCAATCAACTTGTATCGGTATCGGTGGTGACCCAATCCCTGGTATGAACCAAATCGACGCATTGACATTGTTCCAAAACGATCCTGACACTGATGCGATCATCATGATTGGTGAGATCGGTGGTTCTGCTGAAGAAGAGGCGGCTGAATTTATCCAATCGAATGTGACTAAGCCAGTTGTAGGTTATATCGCTGGTGTGACTGCGCCGAAAGGTAAGCGTATGGGTCACGCAGGTGCGATTATTTCTGGTGGTAAAGGGACTGCAGAAGAGAAATTCAAAGCATTTGAAAAAGCTGGCATGGCGTATACACGTAGTCCTGCAGAGCTTGGTTCAACCATGTTTGAAGTGTTGAAGTCAAAAGGTATGGTTTAAACCATAACTATTGATTAAAACATGAAAGCATCTCTACGGAGGTGCTTTTTTTATGGGTTAAAATGCGAGTTATTAATGTAAGTCATTTAGGATAGTGTGATCTACCACACAAATATAAATTATAAGCTGAGAATAAATAAGAATAATTATTAATACAATTCGTATTTATTTGTTTTGTTGTGTAAGATGTGGGTGCTTTTCAAAAGCACTTTCGTCCAGACGCACAAGTCAAATAATACTTTTGGGGATCAATATGACTGTTCGCACACGTTCAACTTCTCTCAGACTTTCAACCTCTCTCACATTTTCAACTTCAATCACTGTGTTAAGCCTTGCGATCAGCATGCAGCTTTATGCACAAACAGATTCAACGACTGATACGCAAGTAGACTCGGCGGATACGACGTTAGAACAAAAAGTCAGCCAAGATGACAACAGTTCAGTCAAACAACTTGCACCAATCGTCGTGACTGCAACACGTTCAGCGCAAAGTATTGCCGAGATCGCAGGTACGGTGTACAGCATCGATGAAGCTGATATTCAAAAGCAGGTCAATGCAGGGCGTTCGACCGCAGATATTGTTGCCTATTTGGTACCATCTTTGACACCAAGCTCAGGTACGACCAGCAACTATGGCATGACCATGCGTGGTCGTGCAGTGCAATATATGATTGATGGTGTACCTCAGACAGGCTCTCGTGATAGCTCACGACAGCTGAATAGTATCAGCCCAAATTCGATAGAGCGTATCGAAGTGGTTTCAGGTGCAAGCAGTATTTACGGTGCGGGCGCGACAGGCGGTATTATCAATATCATTACCAAAAAAGGCGGTGGAGATGCGCTGAATTTTGAGTCAAAAGTGGGTGTGACGTCAGGTGACAATATCCGCAGTGATGCAATGGCGTATGAAGCATTTCAATCGGTGGGCTTTCATCAAGGCGATGTCAGTGGTTACTTGGGTGCGAGCTATAATAAGCGTGGCGAGTTCCAAGATAGTCATGGTGATCGCATTGGACCTGAAGTTGCACAGACAGATCGTCAAGATACAGAAACCGTTGATATCAATGGTCGTCTAAGTTGGCAGTTTACTGACAATCAAAAGCTAAGCCTTGGTGCGCAATATTATAATGATGAGCAAGATAGCGAATACGGTGCGGACTATGGCGCAGGCTTGACAGTTTTGTTTGGTGCGACACCGAGCCTAAATGCAGTCAAAGGTTTAGATCTCGATACGCAGCCAAGAACCAAGCGCAGTAATTTTAATGCGCAGTATGAGCATCAAGACCTATTCGGGCAGACCTTAAATGCCGAAGCCTATTATCGTTCGGAGACTGGGCGTTTTTATCCAAGTGCTAACGGATTAAGCCATGCGCAAATTGGGAGCACCTATATTGTGACGCAGTCTGAGACGGATATTGATGTTTGGGGCGCTCGTGTTGCGCTACAAAAAGGTTTTGATTTTGCAGATCGACATCTCAATCTGACGTATGGTGTGGATTATGATGTAGAGCAAGGTTCACAGACTGCACAGCAATACGATCTTGGCACTTTTATGGCGAGTAATGGTTTAACTCTTGTACCCACCAATCAGTATGGCTTTGGTCCAGATGTAGATACCTCGAAATTGGGTTTTTTCTTGCAAAGTCAGTTTGATCTCACGGATCGGTTGAACCTGCAAGCAGGGGTTCGCCATGAACGGATTGAGAGTGAAGTACAAGATTCGATTCCCTATACAGAGGCAATGGTCGCTGATATGGTGCCAAGTTATACCCCAGTGGGACTAGCGGGTGGCACGATTAAGCATAAAGCGACATTATTTAACCTTGGTGCGGTGTATGCATTAACAGATGCACAGCAGATTTTTGCTAATTTTTCACAAGGTGCAAATTTGCCTGATGTACAACGTATGATGCGTGATGTGCCTGCAGGCTTTGTGGTCAGTAATGAAAGCATTGATCTGATCAAGGTGAATAATTATGAGTTGGGTTGGCGCATACAAGCAGATTCAGGCTTGAGCGCAGGTCTAACCGCTTTCTACAATGATTCAAACAAAACCATTCAGTTTGGTCCTCCAACCTATGCGGTCGATGTGATCGATACGGATGAGCGTGTCTATGGTGCAGAAGCAAACCTGAAATATGCCATTTCTGACACATGGAATATTGGCGGAACGCTTGCCTATACTCGAGGGCAATTTAAAAATGATCAAAATGACTGGCAAGAGTTGAGTGCGATTCGTGTCTCACCACTGAAAGGGACTGCATATTCTGAATGGCAGTTCGATGATGGCTATGGACTTCGAGTACAGGCGCTAGCGGTTGGTGGCACTGACAAAGCGCAACAGGATGCGATCGAAGCAGGTGATGCAAGACTACCCGCAGAGATTAAAGGCTTTGCGGTGATGGACGTGATCGGTAATGCCAAGGTGGGTCCAGGCACGCTCGGATTTGGGGTGTATAATGTCTGGAACCGTGATTATAAGTCGATCTATAGCCAAGCTGTTTCAACGATTTATGGTGCAATCTCTAGTCTGCCTGCGCAAGGTCGTACCTACGGGCTAAGCTATTCTGTGAAATATTAATTTGGTTTCTGAAATCACCATTTTGGAATTAGGTATCTTTCGAGATGCCTTTTTTCATCCGCCATTACTTTTCAAAGAAGATGATAAAAATCCGCACAAAGGTTTATTAAATCAAAAGATCGGTGTAAAATTTGGTGCTAAATTTTTATGCACCGTTTTATCTGTTTTAGGTTCTTTTTAAGTCTTTCAATTAAGCTTTCTAACAACCTTGATCATAATCTCGCGGTGATATGCTCTTTGGTAGAGGGCATCACTCCTTAAGGATTTTATATGCCAATTATTACCTTGCCGAATGGCGACCAAAAATCTTTCGATCATGCTGTTTCAGTGATGGAAGTTGCGCAAAGCATCGGGCCTGGACTTGCAAAGAATACTGTCGCAGGACGTGTCAACGATCGTCTAGTTGATGCTAGTGATTTGATTAGCGACGATGCCACATTACAAATCATCACGCCTAAAGATGATGCAGGCGTCGAAATCATTCGCCACTCTTGTGCGCATTTGGTCGGTCATGCAGTCAAGCAGTTGTTTCCTGAAGCGAAAATGGTCATCGGACCTGTGATCGAAGAAGGTTTTTACTACGATATTTGGATGCCTCGTCCATTCACTTTGGAAGATATGGCAAAAGTCGAAGAGCGTATGAAACAGCTCATCGACCAAGATTATGATGTCATCAAAAAAATGACACCACGTGCCGACGTGATCAAATTATTTACCGAGCGTGGTGAAGATTATAAATTGCGCCTTGTCGAAGATATGCCCGATGAGCAAGCGATAGGCTTGTACTATCATCAAGAATATGTCGATATGTGCCGTGGGCCTCACGTGCCAAATACCAAATTCTTAAAGTCATTTAAATTGACCAAGATTTCGGGTGCGTACTGGCGTGGCGATGCCAAGAATGAACAACTGCAACGTATTTACGGTACAGCGTGGGCGGATAAAAAACAGCTTGCCGCTTATGTCAAACGGATTGAAGAAGCAGAAAAACGTGACCATCGTAAAATTGGTAAAGCCCTAGACCTATTCCACATGCAAGAAGAAGCACCGGGTATGGTGTTTTGGCATCCGAATGGCTGGACAATCTACCAAGTACTTGAGCAATATATGCGTCAAGTTCAGCAAGACAATGGCTATCTTGAGATTAAAACGCCGCAAATCGTCGATTTTAGTCTTTGGGAAAAATCAGGTCACGCTGCCAACTACGCTGAGAATATGTTCACCACACATTCAGAAAGTCGTAACTATGCCGTGAAACCGATGAACTGCCCATGTCACGTGCAAGTTTTTAATCAAGGCTTAAAGTCGTACCGTGACTTGCCGATTCGTTTGGCAGAGTTTGGTTCGTGTCATCGTAATGAGCCGTCAGGTTCGTTGCACGGTATCATGCGTGTGCGTGGCTTTACTCAAGATGATGCGCATATCTTCTGTACCAAAGAGCAAATTGGTCAAGAAGTCGCTGATTTTATCAAGCTGACTTTGGATGTGTACAAAGACTTTGGTTTTGAAGAAGTGCAAATGAAACTCTCGACACGCCCTGAAAAACGTGTTGGTGATGATGCGCTTTGGGATATCGCTGAAAAATCTTTGGCAGATGCTTTGGATGCAGCAGGGCTAGAATGGCAACTGCAACCAGGTGAAGGCGCATTCTATGGACCGAAAATCGAATTTTCACTCAAAGACTGCCTCGGTCGTATTTGGCAATGCGGTACGATTCAGTGTGACTTTAACTTACCAGTACGTTTAGATGCAGAGTTCGTGACAGAAGAGAACGATCGTGACCATCCAGTGATGCTGCACCGTGCGATTCTTGGTAGTTTTGAGCGATTTATTGGTATACTGATTGAAAACTACGCAGGCTTTATGCCACCGTGGTTATCACCGATTCAAGCCTGCGTGCTCAACATTACCGATGCACAAGCTGAGGCTTGTCAATCTGTGGTTGCGAAACTAAAGTCGAAAGGGATTCGTGCAGAGTCTGACTTGAGAAATGAGAAGATCGGCTTTAAAATTCGTGAGAAAACTTTGGAACGTGTACCATATCTACTCGTACTCGGTGATCGAGAAGTGGAAGAAGGGACAGTCAATGTCCGTACACGTACAGGAAAAAATTTGGGTACGATGTCTATTGATGCGTTCATTGACCTCGTAAATTCAGCCGTTGCCGAACGTGGCCGGTATATTGTGGAGTAAATAGCAATCAAACAGCCTGACCGTAATAAACAGCAAAGTGCAAAATCGAACCGTCCTGCGATTAACGACGAGATCCGTGCGAAAGAAGTACGCCTCGTTGCCGCTGACGGTGAGCAAAAAGGCATCGTAACACTTGCAGAGGCAATCAAAGCCGCTGAAGATGCTGATCTAGATTTGGTAGAGATCGTGGCGAATGCTGAGCCACCAGTCTGCAAAATCATGGATTACAACAAGCACTTGTTTGATCTAAAACAAAAGCAAAAAGACGCCAAAAAGAAACAACACCAAGTACAGGTGAAAGAAATTAAAATTCGCCCAGGTACTGATGTTGGTGACTATAATGTGAAACTACGTGCGATCACCAAGTTCCTTGAAGAAGGTAACAAAGTGAAGATCACATTGCGTTTCCGTGGTCGTGAAATGGCGCACCAAGATCTTGGTTTGGCACAATTACAAAAGATCGAAGCTGATGTGGCAGAGATTGGCGTAATTGAGCAAGCGCCAAAGATGGAAGGTCGTCAGATGGGTATGCTCATCGGACCAAAGAAAAAGAAATAATCCATTCTTTTTCCATAAAAACGCAGTTTTTAGACTGCGTTTTTTATTGTTGAAATGAAAAATTTACTCTGAAAAGGAATAGATTACCTGAGCACTTATGAGTAAGACATAGTAAAGAAACTAAACTATAAGTTCGAGTATACAAATACGAGAAAAAATAATTAACTAGGCTCTAGACTAGCAGTTTAATAATTTCTGATGAGTTTCCATAGTTCTTTAGCGAGCTCATCAGGCTCTTTCTTCCACCGCCATTCACATTCT
>NZ_FMYK01000010.1 GCF_900096915.1 Acinetobacter marinus | reverse complement strand
TTAGCTAAGTCATTGTTTATCAATAATTTTTAATCTGCATCTCCGCCGATAGGTGCGCATTCTACACCATTCCAAAACCAACGCAACCCCATTTCGTACTCTTTTTTATCGGGTGGACGTTTTTTAGGCATATTCCAGCATTTTTCTAAAAGTTTGGTGGACTATTGATCAAAGTTTCATGATTTTGCAATGGATGCATGAATTTAAGCTGTGATGCGTGTAGTGCCATTTGCGTTGTATGGGCATTTTTCGCCTGTGGATTATAGATTTTATCACCGACAATGGGATGTCCAAGATGCATCATATGCACACGCAGTTGGTGTGATCGACCTGTAATGGGATAAAGTTTCACTTCTGTACAATCGTATTCAGCACGATATTGCACAGCTTGATATTGGGTTTGCGCAGATTTTCCGATCTCGTAGTCGATCTTCTGGCGTGGACGATGATCCCAATCAGCCATTAAAGGTACATCGATCACACCCGCTCCGTCTAATTTCCCCTGAACAAGTGCTATATAGGTTTTCTCAATTGTCCGTTGTTGAAATTATCGACTCATTGCCACTTCCGCTTCACGATGTTTGGCAAAGATCAGAATCCCTGAGGTTGCCATGTCTAGGCGATGTAACACTTTTGCTTGTGGAATTTTTTGTAATATACGCCAGTAGGCACTGTCCTGATGTTCTGGCAAGCGCCCCATCACCGACAACAGTCCCGCAGGCTTATTAATAGCGATCAGGTCTGTATCTTCATAGAGAATTTCCAAGTCTGACTGCGGTGGGTCATAAATAAAGTCAGGATCAAGTGGCATGGTCTAATCGCTATATTTTGAGGTGAATCAGGATGATGAAATGGCCTGTTGCTCGACGTAGCATCTTAACTCTATCTTTTTGTATTGTTTTGCAATCCATCTATATTTCAAATCCTCAGCTATGCTATGTTTAATCAAATTGCACGCAATCAAAAGGAATATTGTCATGATGAACACCTCTCAACCCAGTATGACGCATTTGTTCGAACAACTTGGATTGGATGCAGATGAGTCTGCAATTCAAAGTTTCATCAAAGCACACCAGCTCGGTGCGGATGTGTATATTTGCGATGCGCCATTTTGGAATACTAGCCAACGTGCTTTATTGGCGGAAAAAACCATTACCGACGATGACTGGACCATTGTTGTCGATCAACTCAATGAAGCACTGCATGAAGATTCGGTTTAGGCTAAATCAAGTGGGGTAAAACGGACTGGCAATCGTCCGTTTTTTTATGGATAAAATTGATGTTATTGCTTTTGCACTTGATAATAATAAATCGGCTGTCCTTCAAACTCACGTTCCTCTTGAATCAGTAAAGCATGCCCAAGGTGCATACAAAACTTTGGAATATCCCATGAGGTCGACGGATCTGTCGCCAAAACTTCAATCACATCCCCCTGTGCTGATTTACGAATCGCTTGATGCAACATCATCACAGGTTCTGGACAGCGCAAGCCCCGTGTATCAAGCTGTTTGCTGATCTGATGTGTCGATTGCTCTGGTAAAGTCATACGCTCACGCATTGCATTACAAAATAAAGCCGAGATTTTAACATAAACTGCGGACACAGCTATAGCCTGAAAACCGTCTACAGACTGCAATAAATTTCCACATGTTTTTAGATGCATAGCCCATCTTTCTTCGGTATGATGAGTTCACCTTTAGACATTATTTGTTGGTATTTTAGGATCTGTCATGCAAGACGAATCAAGCCCCTCGTGGGCACGTGGCTTAAAGAAATGGTTAAACACTGCGCCTGAAACCCGCGATGAGTTATTAAAACTCGTCCATGATTCACGGCAATATCTCGAACCCGATACGGTCGCAATGCTCGAAGGCGTGCTTGATCTGCCAGCGACCAAAATTCGAGAAGTGATGACACCACGTCCTGCTTTGGTGAGCTTACAAGAAGATGATGATGTGCTGGACATTATTCATGTGCTCATCGAGTCTGCGCACTCTCGCTTTCCAGTATTTTCTGCGGAAAATAGCGATAAAGTGGTGGGTGTTTTGCTGGCAAAAGATCTGTTGCCATTTTTGAATCAACGTGAACGCAAAGTGGATATTACCGCATTAATGCGTCAAGCAGTGTTCGTGCCAGAAAGTGCTCGTTCTGATCAAGTGCTTCGCATGTTAAAAAATACCCAGTCACATCTTGCCATCGTGATTGATGAATATGGTACGACCTCTGGCATTGTGACTTTAGAAGATATATTAGAAGAAATCGTCGGTGAAATCGAAGACGAGCATGATGAAGTTGATCAATTTGCCCAGTTTATTCAGCCTGACCCAGAATCTGAACAGCAAAATGCTTGGATTGTGCAAGCCCTGACGCCGATTGAATACTTCAATAGTATTCTTGCCACAGATTTTCCTGATGATGAAGTGGAAACCATGGGCGGATTATTGTTACAAGAAATTGGTTTGGTGAGCGACTTAGAAGGTCAAGTGGTCGAGCTGGCGGATTGGAGTTTCACCATTATCGAGGCGGACACACGTAGCATCCAACGTATCCGTGCTGTACGCGCATGAGTTCGATGTTTTTTTCCAGTCTTAGACAGCGTTTAATTGCAGCCCCTGCTTTTCAACAGCAACATCGTTTTTCACTTGGGTTAGTGTGTTTGATTGCACTGTGTGCAGGTGCGGTGTTGCCTCTGGCGTTGGCACCCTACCATTTTTGGTGGTTAGCGATTCTCTCGCCTGCACTACTCTACGCCTGTTTACATCAACGCAGTAGCAAACACGCTTTGTTCATCGGTTGGAGCTATGGCATCGGGCTGTGGTTTGTCGGTGCGTTTTGGTTGTACACGTCAATTCATGTTTATGGAGACACGCCTGCTTATCTTGCGGTAATTTTGATTGCCTTGATGGCGATTGCCATGGGCGTGTTTAGTGCGGTGCAAGCATGGCTGTATCGTCGATTCTTTCCTGAGACACCGTTGACCTTTGCGCCAATTTGGGTGTTTTTTGAATGGTTAAAAACATGGATTTTTACAGGATTTCCGTGGTTATTCGTCGGCTATGCCTTTACCAATTATGGCTTGGATGAATATGCGCCGTTGTTGGGTATTTTTGGCGTATCTTTTGTGGTGATTCTGATTGCCTCTGCGCTAACCGAATGTTTATTTGGCAAACGCTTTTGGATTTTACCGATTCTGCTGTTGATTGCAGGCGCTTTTGGTGCAAAACAAATCCAGTGGGTGACACCAAAAGACCAAGCACCGCTCACCGTATCCTTGATACAAGGCAATATTCCACAAGATTTGAAATGGTTGGTGGAATATCAGGCGCAGACTTTAAGCATCTACGCCACCATGAGCCAAACCGAATGGGGACGTGATCTGGTGGTGTGGCCTGAAGCCTCGATTCCGATGTTCCAGACCGATATTCAACCTTTTCTCAATATCATCAGCGACCATGCCAAAGCGCAAGGTTCTGCTTGGGTCACAGGGATTCCGTATTGGGATGTCAATAACTCTACTGCCAATAAGCCATTGTATTACAACAGTATCATGGCAACTGGTGCCGAGTCACACGGCATGTATTTTAAACAACGTCTGGTGCCTTTTGGCGAGTACATTCCTTTTTCTGGCGCGTTGTCTTGGGTCGTGCCTGGGGTTGCCAATGATTTGGCACTCAGTGGCTTTAGCGCAGGTCATGATCAACAACCACCATTGATGATCAAAAATCACCGTTTGGCTTCAGCGATTTGCTATGAAGTGGCTTATCCGAATATCACCCGTAAAAATGCGTTGGATACCGACTTCCTTGTGACCATCTCCAACGATGCGTGGTTTACAGGCACAGCTGGCCCATGGCAACATCTGCAAATGGTACAAATGCGTGCAAAAGAAAACGGGCGCTGGATCATTCGTGCCACCAATACGGGTGTGACGGCGTTCATCAATGAGCAAGGTCATATCGTCAGCAAATTGCCAATGGATGTGCGTCAAGTGCTGCGTGGTGAGTTGCCTGCCTTTACAGGTCAGACCTTGTATAGTCGCTTGGGTGATTGGACGATTTTGTTATTCTGTGCGTTGTTGTTGATACTTGGTTTAGCGTATAAGCCAAAAGTGGTCGATACTCGATTTAAACAGCGTCGTTAATTACAGTCTGAAATTTTACGTTAAACTTCAAATTACCCCAAGTAATCCCCCCACCTAACCTCCCCCTCAAAGGGGGAGGAACTCTCAACAGCACTCCTCCCGTTGTAGGGGGAGAGGTTCTCAAGAAGAACTCCTCTCCTTTTAGGAGAGGCTGGGTGAGGTCATGAACATGACTCAGCTTAAAAATAGACGACTAAATCTGCAACAACGCCGTAATCAATAAACTACTAAAAAACACCATCGGCACTTGGCGATACAATTTAAACACGCATTGTTCAATCTTGTTCTCGGTAAAACTTACCTGCCAAGTCGCAACCTGCAATGCCATCCATACCGCGACTAAGCTACTTGCAATGATAAAACTCAATGCAAAAAATCCAATCACAATTTGACTACTGCCTTCGGCACCTTGTAGCAAATCTATCCAAAATAATGAAATCGCAAAACTGGTTAAAATGACCACATTGACTTTAATCATTTTCCAGTGCAAATGATTGACTTTGTCTTGAACTAAAAATTCAAACATCTCCCCCTCCTAGAAAATGATTATTTTCGTGTTTAATAATTATGCAAAAAATAAATCCAGAAAGTAACTCTATTTTTACTCATAATTCATCAAAATTGTAGCTATCAAAATTAAGAATTATTATTAAGTAAATTACAACATGCTGTTTTATATAAAATTATCAGGATTAATTGATTTTAATTATTATTACGATCGAATATTTCTTATATTTAAATTCGGCTTTAGATATTTTCTCCAAAGCCGAATCTCATGATTATTTATTCAATCTATTTATATTTTAATGTTGATAATAAATATCAGCATCATTTCCTTCCCCACCTTCTTGACCGTCTGCGCCAAATGAATAGAGGTCATAAGGGCGACCTTCGGTACCTGGAACGGTGTATTGCAGATCGTTATCCCAACTGTCGGTTGGATAGCCACCTTTGACATAGCCACCTTGCATCCAGTTTTTCGCCGAAGCAGGTTGTTTGATCAAGGCTTCGAGTCCGCCATCTTGCATCGATGGATAGCGACCATTATCGAGTTTATATTGATCGAGTGCGCCTGCTGTACCGCTCAAAGTGATTTCTGTGGTATCGACTTTGGCTTTTTCACCTCGACCCATGACATTTGGTACGATTAACGCTGCTAAAACTCCGAGAATCACGATTACAACCATAACTTCGATAAGGGTAAAGCCTGAGACACGATGTAGTCGAGCAGCGCTCGACCGTGTCGCAAGGACACAAGCTGTGCTTGGGCAATCAACTTCGGTGACGTGTTGGCTCAAATGATCGACAGATTGTTCATGTTGTTGTTTGTCCAATTGGCGCATCGCTTGACTCATAAAATATAACTCCAAAACCTTAAATTAAATTATTCATATTCACGATCGGTAGCATCACGGCGATCACAATCACTAAAACGATTCCTGCCATAAATACCAACATCAAGGGCTCAAGTAAAGCCAGCAATGTCGTGATCAGGCTACTAATTTGTTTATCTTGCATATCTGATGCACGAATCAGCATGCGATCAAGCTCACCTGAGTTTTCACCGCTACGAATCATTTGTACCATCATCGGTGGGAAATAGCCCGAACGCTCAAGCTGTGTGGCAAGATTACCACCTTCTACAACCCTTTCCGCCGCATGGTTGACTGCATCACGAATCACCCAATTGCTACTCACCGCTGCGCCGATTTTTAAGGCATCGACCAACGGCACACCCGATCGGGTCAGAATGGACAAGGTGCTGGCAAAGCGTGCCGAGTTTATACCACGAGATAATTTACCAAATAATGGCAACTTGAGGATAAATCGATCAAGTGTGTAATGTCCTGCATCCGTTCGTAAAAATCGACCGAGCAGAAACAAGCCTAGCGCACCGAGTACCAGCATGTACATCCAATAATTACGGATAAAATCACTGCTCGCCATCAAGGCTTGGGTAATCCACGGCAAGGCTTGGTCGGTATTGGCAAAGACCTTGACGATATCAGGCACGACATAAGTCATCAATCCCATGATGATCCCAAAGGACATCAGCATCAGAATCACAGGGTAAATCATCGCTCCTTGGATCTTCTTCTGCATGGCAAAGCGACCTTCGGTATAATCTGCCAACTGTTCCAAGATCAAATCCAAGTGCCCTGAACGCTCACCCGAAGCTACGGTGGCAATATATAAAGTCGGAAAATTGCCACTTTGATCCAAGGCTTTGGCAAGCGAATGCCCTTCTAAGACTTTGGCACGTACAGACAGCAATAAACTTTCAACGTGTTTCTTTTCGCTTTGTTTGGCGACAGCTCGAATGGCTTCTTCTAAAGGAATACTGGCGGCGATCAACACCGATAATTGCCGTGTCATCAATGCCAAATCATAAGCAGTCAGTTTCTTTTGAAACCATCGACTTTGACCAGTTTGTTTGTGTTGTACCGCTTCGACTTGCAATGGCGTCAGTGCTTGATCACGCAACTGCTGACGAATCTGCCGAGCAGAATCACCATCCATGATGCCTTTATGTTGTTTTCCTGAAGCGTCGAGCGCTGAATATTGATACGCAGGCATTGCCAACTCTTAACTTTTCGATTTCATTATGCCATTATCTCGGTGATGGATTTTTGCAGTTTTTCCTTGCGAATGTATCGCTTAGATCGTTTTAAATCTATCCATCACAACTTGGACTCAAGCATAACTGAGTATCGTATTTTGCGCCATGTCTGTTTAAGATTTTTCGCTCGACTATTTTCGATTCACAATTTTCGATCCACTATTTAGGTCGCCTATTTTATGACAGATGTGACACCACCAAAGTCAGCTTCACAACACACTGTATATCCTTATCGTCTGCGTGTGGCGATCGCAGTGCACATCTATGATTTGATTGACTATGAAGTCACGGCACAGCAATATGCTGAAGCAGTGATTGGCGCACGGGTCAAAGTGCCGTTTATGAATCGGCAGTTGATCGGCATCATCGTGGAAAAGTTTGATTCCAATACGCCATTTCACGGGCAATTTAAACTCAAAACCATTACAAAACTGTTTGATGAACCTGCGCTACTTGATCAGCAAGTATTACATTTATTGCAATGGGTGGCGCAATATTATCAAGCACCTGTGGGTGAAGTGGTGCTTTCTGCGTTGCCCAACTTCTTAAAACAAGGTCGTCCTTATTTATTGCTTGCGTATCATTGGCAAGCGTTGACGATCAAAGAGAATGATGCAGACACGGCAAAGCTACCACAAAAAACTTCAAAACTTTTTGCCGCCTATCAAGCCTTGCAACTGCATCGCAATGGCGCAACCGAAGCAATTTTAAACATTTCAGGCATTAGTACGACACAGCTGAAACAACTGGAAAAACGTGGACTAGCCGAGAGCTTTCAACAGCCGATTGACTTTCAGCCAACCGCAATGCAACTGGCTCAAATGCCATTGGACGCCAACAGCGAACAAAAGTCAGCAATTAAAAAAATCAGTCAATCTTTGGGTAAATATCAAGGTTTTCTACTTGATGGCATTACAGGCAGTGGCAAAACCGAAGTCTATTTGCAAGTGATGCAAAAAGTCTTGGAAAAAGGACAACAAGTCCTCGTCCTCGTGCCTGAGATTGGACTGACACCGCAGACCATTGACCGATTTAAAGCCCGCTTTCATACGGATATTGTGCTACTGCATTCAGGATTGAGTGACACCAAGCGTCTGCAAGCATGGCAACAGGCGCAGACAGGCAAAGCCAGTATTATTTTGGGGACACGCTTGGCGATTTTCTGTCCTTTGCCAAAGCTGGGTTTAATCATTCTCGATGAAGAACATGACCTATCCTTTAAACAGCAAGACCACATGCGCTACCACGCTCGGGACGTGGCGCTGTACCGTGCTTTTAAGCAGAATTGTCCGATTATTCTCGGTTCTGCCACACCGAGTTTTGAAAGTTTACATTTGGTCGAACAAGAGAAATTACAGCATTTAACTTTGACTGAGCGTGCAGGACAGGCACAGCCACCGCAGTTCAAACTGATCGACCTCAAAGCGCAAAAAAAACAGTTTGGACTTGCCGAACCATTAATTCAACACATCGACGCGCAGTTAAAAAAGCAACATCAAGTCTTAATCTTCATCAATCGGCGGGGTTATTCCCCTGTGTTGATGTGTGGTGCGTGCGCTTGGCAAGCGGATTGTCCGCAGTGTGATACCCATCTCAGCTATCACCTCAAGCCTCGCCCGATCTTGCAATGTCACCACTGCAACTACATGCAACCCGTACCAAAAGTCTGCCCTGCGTGCAATCATGAAGACTTACTTCCGATTGGTCACGGCACGGCTCGCATCGAAGAAAGTTTAAACCAACTTTTCCCCGACTATCCTATGATTCGGGTTGATCGAGATACCACTACACGCCAAGACAGTTGGCAAAAGATTTATCAACGTGCCCATCGTTCGGGTGCGGCGATATTCTTGGGTACGCAGATGCTCGCCAAAGGGCATCACTTCCCTTATGTCAGTTTGGTGACGATCTTGGACATTGATGCAGGGCTGATGAGTGCCGACTTTCGAGCGCCTGAACGCACGGCACAATTGATCATGCAAGTCGCTGGGCGGGCTGGGCGTGGTCAGATCAAAGGCGAGGTATTGTTGCAAAGTCTACGTCCCGATCATCCGCTATTACAAAGTCTAGTGACCAAAGGCTATGCCAGTTTTGCCAAACAGGCGTTGGCGGAGCGTAAAATTGGGCATCTTCCGCCCTATCGCTACTGCGTGTTGATCCGAGCGGAAAGTCAGAATGAATTGTACAATGTCGATTTTCTGCAATTCGCATTACAACATTGGGCGAGTTTTGGTGAGGCAAAAGTCGATGTGTGGGGACCTGTACATGCGCCGATGCCGAAGAAAGCAGGATTTTATCGGACGCATTTGATCTTGTTTAGTGATTCACGTGTCGAGCTACAACGGCAGATTGCGCCGTGGTGGCAATGGTTATTTAAACAACAACGTAAATTTGAACTGCGACTGACCTTGGATATTGATCCGCAAGATTTGGGGTGATTTTAAGGTTTTCCAAAAATCTCTCAAATTTAAATTTTTTTAGGTATGTGCAATGAATATTGAAGAACTATTTCAGCAACAAAATACACTTTTAAATCATAAAATTGAACTTCAAAATGTTCACTTAGTTATTGATCCTCTTGGAAACTGTTTTTTATCTCCTCACCCCCTACATGACAATCAATTTCCTACTTTACTGATCTCATTAGATTGTGAAAATTTAGAAACACTGTTAGAAAGTCACGATGATCTAGGAGCTTGGCTAGGTGGTAATTTCCCTTATCATGATCGGATAGATATTCATGCAACATTAGGTTTAGGTACGACAAAACGTCAACCTCTCAAACTCACGAAAATCTCAAAGTTAACATTGTATCGCTACAATCAAATCTACAAAATTTTGTAAATATTAGATGATGAAAAAGCCCATCAAAGGTGGTTATGTGTGTCTAGAATTTTAGTGGCTATTCACTCCAAACTTCATCTAAATGTTTTAAATCATTATATGCTTCTTCAAAATTAGTAAATTTGAATGTTAGACTAGGAGATGAAAAATTATTTTCCCAAATTACTGATGTTACTATACCGTGTGTATTACCCCATGCCTGTCCAAATCGAATCCATTTGACTTCTGATTGAGTACTGATTTGTTCAACCATAATTACACTACACACAAGATCTAAATCATCAGGACAAATTAAAATTGGAATGACTGTGGATACTGCATCAGATTCACACATTCTAGGTTTTAAAAGTTTCCAAACATTACTCAAAGCAAAATCATCCTGGTGGTCATATAACCATCCCTGTGCGGGTACTAAACTGGTTGAATCACTAAAACTAGTATTTTTACTAATCCATGTATTTAATGGAACCTCGTCGATAGCCAATATCGGAAATGGTTTCAGATTCCCATTTCCATCATGAACACACCCATCTATAGGATGCTCTTTTAATAAAATTGCTGAAATTGAATTCATTTTTTATTTAGTCGTTAAATGATTGTCTAAAATTAACATATTGCGAATGAGATGAAAATTTTTAAAAGCATAT
The DNA here is from genome assembly GCF_900096915.1 of Acinetobacter marinus. GTDB lineage: Bacteria > Pseudomonadota > Gammaproteobacteria > Pseudomonadales > Moraxellaceae > Acinetobacter > Acinetobacter marinus. Next base: position 71,091 of record NZ_FMYK01000010.1, on the reverse strand, counting down.
TACTTAAATTCTGAACAAAGTAGAAATGATGCGATGCACAGACTTCCATTGCTATTTTTGCATAATCCATCTCAAAACATCCCATTCCGTTGTACACTATTTAACAGGTAGAACCATTCAGGATAGTTGTCCTTTTTGGGTTTATGCCTAAAGCGATGTAGAAAATAACAAAAACCGTAAGGAGAAATGCGATGTACAAATATGCCATCCTCTTCTGCTGTTTCATCTATTCGACAAGCTATGCCAATGTACCCCAATTCGACGCATATCCCGCCGAAATCTATCAAGGCAAAAGTGCCAAACTCAAAATCGACAATCCCACTGCACGCATGTTTAGAACCCGATTCCGTAACGCCTTGCGTGATGGTCAGCCTGATTTTGCAGGAGAATACACTTTGGTATCTTGGGGCTGCGGTGCAATGTGTGTGATGCATTCTTTCGTCAATCTGCGTACAGGACGAGTGCTCGAACATGGCTTCGGCGGTGAGCTCGGCGAATCACTCGATGGCTATCAAGCGGATAGTCGGCTTTTGATCGCAAGCGCACACGAGGATCATGGCGATCCTGATAAAATCAAATATGTGGTCAAATACTACGAGCTTAAAAATCACCAACTGCGCTTGATCGACAAGGTCTATGCAAAAAAACCGCAACCCGTCGAAAAAGTGGCTGAACCACCTGCCGAATCGGTGGATACACAGCCCGAATTAAACGCCCAACCCATCGAAAAGGCACCTGAATCAATCGCCGAGTAGCTCAGCTAAGGCAAGTCGTTGATAAAAGCTATCGAGGATAACAATTCACATCAACAACTCACATCACCAGGCTTAAAGATTGCATCCTTATACGTCCGATGAATGCTAAATTTTGTCGAATCCATCTCAAAACAAGCCATTCCGTTGTACACTGCATAGAAATTGATTGCGACGATTTAGATACATTACATGGAAATCACCCCTCTGGTTCAGATCATTATATTTTTGGCGGCTGCCCTATTGCTTGTACCGCTCGGTAAGCGTTTTGGTATTCCGACCGTTTTGGGTTATTTGGTCACAGGCACGATCCTTGGACCAAGTTTGCTAAATATCGCGCACGATACCGAACAGATCGGACATTTAGCTGAGTACGGCGTGATCATGCTGATGTTTTTGATCGGATTGGAACTGCGCCCTCAGCGTCTGTGGGAGTTACGTCAGTCGATCTTGCTGATGGGTAGCTTGCAGATGCTGATCAGTGGCATCGTGCTGACTTTGGCGATTTGGTTGGTGTTTTCGTGGCAGTTCAATACCAGTGTGGTGATTGGTTTTGCCTTGGCATTGTCATCGACGGCATTTGTATTACAGCTCCTGCGAGATCGTGATCAATTGGCGACGAGCTATGGTCAACAGACCTTTTCGATTTTGCTCTTTCAAGATATTGCGGCGATGGTATTGCTGGCGTTGATTCCCGTACTCGCTGGCAACAATGGCGGTGCGCATCATGGTATCGCTTATTTTGCAGCGGTCATTGCCTCATTTTCAGGCTTGTTTTTATTTAGTCGCTATATTCTCAGACCATTTTTCCGTTTTGTGGCGAAAAGTGCCGCCACCGAATTACTCACCGCCGTAGCATTATTTATCGTGCTCGGTGTTGCGGTATTGATGGAGGCGATCGGACTGAGTACCACGCTTGGCGCATTCTTGACAGGTGTCTTGCTTGCTGATTCTGAGTTTCGTCATGAGCTTGAAGCCAGTATTCAGCCGTTCAAAGGCTTGTTGCTCGGTTTGTTCTTTATGACCGTTGGCATGGGCGTGTCATTGCATGTCATTGTGGAACAACCGCTATTGATCGTGTTCGGTACGCTCGCTTTGATGATGATTAAAATCGTCTGTGTGGCGGGCATTGCGCTATATCGTAAAAGCTCTGCACTGAATAGTTTGCGACTTGGTGTTGCTTTATCGCAAGGTGGTGAATTTGCCTTTGTGGTGTTTGCTGTGGCAGCGAGTGAGGGCATGATTAGTCAAGCGATGACTAGCCCTCTGACCTTGATCGTGACGTTATCGATGATTTTGACGCCGATATTCTTCTGGATCATGGATCATTGGATCGAACCGATTCTAAGCAAAAATGATATACCACAAGCCTTTGATGAATTACCAAAACACGATCAACACATCATCGTGGCAGGCTTTGGGCGTTTCGGGCAGATTCTGACCCGTATTGCGCATTTGCATCAGATTCCATTTACCGCAATTGATAATAATATCGACCACATCGACTTTATGCGCCGTTTTGGAGGGCATGTTTATTATGGTGATGCGACCGTGCCTGAGATTTTGCAGTCCGCAGGTGTGGAAACCGCAAAACTCTTTGTCATTGCCGTGGATGATGTCGAGGATTCACTCTATATCGCACGCCATCTGCGCTTACACCATCCAAGTCTAACGGTGTTGGCACGTGCCCGAGATCGTCGTCATGTCTATCAACTGCGTGAGTTGGGCATTGATCAGGTGTGGCGTGAGAGTGTGCATTCTGCCCTGTCGATGTCTGAACAAATGCTGAATGCGTTAGGCTATGAACCCGAACGCAGTAAAAATCATGTGGCGAACTTTGCCCACTATGATGAAAAACTCATCCGTCAACAGCAAGCCAACTACAATGTCAATCCGCAGAAAATGCGCACCGCTTATGATTCAATGATGCAAGATTTACAGAATTTGTTTGAAAATGATGAATTTGTCCATCGTGAACAAATGCAGAAAATCGAAAAGCATCAACCAATCAAAGATGAAATGAGTGGCTCACTCCATGACGATGAAGATGCAAACGATTCGGCTCACCAACCTTCTGAAGATTCGCCTAAGGAAAATTCATCGCATCATGATATGCGGTAAACTGGCTATCACGAAAGTCAAAGTAATTTATTTCTGATACGAGGCAACTGAGCGAAGGTGTACATGAGGTACTGCGAGTGAAGTTAACGAAGTAGCAGATTAAAGTACTTTGACGATGTCGGGAAATTGAGCTGGAAGAACTTGAGATTTAACCCTTTCGCCACCATAAAATGCAGGAAATGGAGAATATTATGTCTGACATCCGCCAACGCTTTTATATACACGACTGTCCTGTCCGTGGCGAAGTGGTACACCTAGAACAATCCTTACACACCATCCTTGCGCAGCGTGAATATCCGCAAGCGATCAAAGTGTTACTTGGGGAAATGCTCGTTGCAAGTGCATTGCTTGCCAGCACCTTAAAAATCAAAGGGCGACTCAGCCTGCAAATCCAAAGCTCAGGCACATTAAAATGGGCAATGGCGGAATGTAATCATCTCGGCGATCTGCGGGCTTTGGCAGAGTTTGACAATGATCCACGTTTTAGCGAAGCCACAGACAGTAGCACTGTGCTCAATCATCTGCATGGCGGTGTACTGTTTATCAATATCGAGCCTGAGTTTGGCGATCGCTACCAAGGCATCGTGCCACTCGAACATGCTACTTTGGCGCAGTGTTTGATGCATTATTATGACTTGTCTGCACAGATTCCAACTCGTATCTCTCTCGCAAGTAATACACAATCTTCGGGCGGATTATTGATTCAGCTCTTGCCTCGTACCGAAGAAGAGCAAGAAACTGTCGATACCGACCTGTGGCCTCGTCTGACCATGCTTACTGATACTATCAAAGCGGATGAGTTAATCGACTTGCCTGCGCAAGAGATTTTATATCGTCTTTATAATGAAGAAGATGTGCGTCTACCTGACAGTGAAGCACTGCAATTTGGCTGTACCTGCTCCAAAGAACGCTGTGCCAATGCCTTGATTCAGATCGGTGAAGATGCAGTTAAAGAAACCTTGATGGAACAAAATCCGATTGAGATGAACTGCCAGTTCTGTAACACGACCTATCGCTTTAGCGCAGAAGAAGCATTAGGACTGTTTGGACGACATGTCAGCTAAATCACAGCCGAAACTGTCTAAAACCGCGCAGTGATTTTTTAAATCGGATAACAATCCTTAACAATTCAATCGCTGTGCAAAGATTGAAAGTCGAGCCAAAGACCACATATATAAAGTATCGCAATTGAATCATTTTATTTTAGAGGAGAATTTTTCAATCATGCAAAAACAAGGTTTATATCGCTCGACTGGACAAAACATGATCGCAGGCGTGATGGGTGGTATTGCTGAACGCTTTGGTTGGAATGCAAACCTACTACGCATCATCTTCGTATTGGTTTCGGTGATGAGTGCGGGTTTCCCTGGAATTTTGGTGTATTTGGTACTTTGGTTATTGATCCCGAAACAAGCCAAAATCGAACATCAAAATGGACATAACATCCGTACTGTAAATTAATGCAGTCAATCCGTTTCTGCACATTAATTAGAAAAACAATCTCGTTTTAAACCCTTTTAAGCTATTGTTCCCCCCAAGACAATAGCTTTTTTTTGCCTGAAAAGGTGGAATCACTGCTGATCGTATTATTATGGAGTTTCATCCAAAAAAATTTTGAAAGACTTGGCGAAATTGTGCGAATTTCGCATAATACACAAATCAATAAACGACAATTATGCTGAGCAAAACCATTATGTCGATTTTTATACTGCTTATTTTGGCTTTTCTTGCCTTTGCCTTTTATCGCTATCGTCAATATCAAAAGCAACGTGAGATCGAAGAAATGGCAGCCGATGCGCAGGCTTATGTCAGCTCAGAAGTAGTGGAGCTGTTGCAACGCTTTAAAACCATCGCCACTGAAAACGATACGGCAATGTCGGCACAGCACAAAAAAATCCAACTGCATATCAAGAATGTCACGGAAAACCTACTCTGTCATACCGACAGCGAACAAAGTGTGCGTGAATATCTCGCCCAAGCCAAACAAGAATTGGCGTTGATCAATATCGAACTGGAAAAGCTCTCAGGTCAAAGTCAACCTGATGCCGATCAAGCCTTTGATGATTTAAAATAGGCGATGATTTAAAATAGACAAAACGAGAGCATAAAAAAGCCTTGTGATCTGTGCGATGACAAGGCTTTTTTCATGTCAATCATCGCTTAAAACGTCGACAATCCAGACCATTCCATAAAACGATACAACCAATATTTCAGCCACGATTCATCTTTGTATTGATCATAATCGACACTCATGACCTGACCATTTTGGTTTTGCCATGCTTGGTCAAAATACTGCTGTGCAGAGGCAATCGCAGGATAGCTCGCCTGTCCTGTCACAGAAACATTGGTTTCCAAATTATAATTTTTCAGATTTCGAGCCGTATAATTCGCAGAACCGAGAATGACTTGCTTGGTCTGATCTTTCTTCGTAATCACCAACAGTTTGCTATGACATTGTTCACCTTGGGTATTACACCAACGTACAGGTACATTATTTTTGTGGAGTTCCCACGCCACTTGACGATTTGGAATACCATTTTTTTGCATGCCAAACGCATCTTTATTCGGATCAAGCAACACGTTGACCTGCACGCCACGTTGCTTGGCGGCAATCAAGGCTTTGACGATGTGGCGCTCAGATAAATAAAACATCATCAAATCAAGCTGCTCACCCGAAGCGGTCGCATTGATCGCTTTGAGCACATGATCATAAATCTGTTCTTCGGTCAGCAGTTGTACTTGCGGTGCATCGCCAGTGATCTTATTCTCACCCATAATCAGCGCAGGCACATCGCCTTGTGACATTTTGGCGACCGTGGCTTCAGTCGCTAACACTTCTGAGGCAATCTTGCCATGAATGATCATCGCAACATTGCTATGCTCTGAACTGCCATCATGCGGATTCGCCGAAGAAATTAGCGTTTTCCAGCCCGTTAAGGTATCGACCACCATGGTTTTACGATGATTGGCTTTGAAGTTGGCAAGTGCCAGATAGCTGCGCAAAGTGATTTTCTGCGCACCGAATGGATTTGGCAACCAACCTGTTTCGGTATTATTACCAAGGCTTTGACAGCACATATACCACAGTCCTGACCACGCAGGATTGGAGGCACGCAATGGACGCAAATCGGTGACCACCACTTTAATTCCAGCATTTTCAAGCTGATGCAAATGCTCTGGACGCACGCCACCGTAGACCGTATTGATCGGATCGGTAATCAACACGATTTGCATCCGAGGATTGAGCTTTTTCTTATCAATCAGTGCTTTGGTCAATTGTGCCGTGAGCGGTCGATGTTGCATCTTCGACTCACCAAGCTCAGCATTAAACAAGAACATATCCAGCACAATGGTGCTTTGCGCTTGATCAATCAAAGTCAACATGGCATCGAAAATCTGCTGTTCATGTTGGCGTTGACCGCTGCCATCGACGAAGGTACGATCCGCCAAAAACTCGACATTACTGGCACGCGTTTGCCCTGCAAAATCAAGCCCTTCAGGAATCGACTTATAGGTTTGAAAAATCGCTGATGCCACATACGTGATCAGCAAAATCAATGCAATGACCATCATATAGCGTTTAACCGACCAGTTTAATTTACGGTGAATTCGTTGAAATACTCGCATACAGCCCACTCGACACTTTGCCTGAGCTTAAAACCAAACTACAGACAACACAATGACAAATTTGCAACGTCATTGTCACTTTGGAAAATTGAAAATAATTTAAATAACAGAATCTAAATCAATGCATTACAGCTTACGTGCACCGATCAGTAAAATTTGAATCATGATCACGGTTTGCTCGGCAATCTTTTGGCGTTCGGCTTGTGGTAATTCGATCACCTTTGCACCCATATTAAAGACCAACTGGGTAATGGCTTTGGCGACCAAATCAGGATAGGCAATCTGATTGTGATGGTGTTGCTCTAGGCGCACGATGTCATCTTGCAATTCTTTTTGAAAATCATCCAGTTGTTGCTCGACTGCCTGACGATATGACGCCGAACCTGTATATCCTTCACGAAGCAGTAGCGCCAAATTACCCTCATCTGCATCCAGCTCTTGAATAAAAATATCCACTGAACTTTGTACGATACTTTTGCCCTTTTGCGCTTCAAGCCGTGCTTGGCGGATAATCTGACGAAGCACTTTACCAGAGCGACCAATCAAGGCGATGGCAAGCTCATCAATATCACGAAAATGTCGATAAAAGCTATTCGGCGCAATCCCTGCTTCACGTGCAATTTCCCGCAGACTCAATGACGAAATACTGCGTCCAGAACGGATCAGATTCAGCGTTGCTTCAAATAGCTCAGCTTGGGTAATCGATGCTTTACGTCCTGGGCTACGCAATACAGGTTTGTCGGCATCACGTTGATCGCTATCGTGCTCGAAAGATTGCTCAGGATGTTGCAAGGTGCTTGTCATGGGATTGATGCGCTCAGCCATGGCTCGATGCACAGTGATCGAGACCATTGTATCTATAGAAAAGCCTAGTATAACGGTAAGCTATTTTTTTGTGAAATCTGTCGTGATTTTTTAAGCATGACCTTGCTTTTATGGCTGTAGATTTGGATTTTTTCGGCACTTTTTTGTAAATATTAAAATCATTTTAATTCAAATAAATAGCAACAATACTCAGCCTTTAACTGCGCAATTTTTACATAATCGAGGGAATAATTCTGGTGAATAACTATACATACATATATACAAGTGTATAATAATTACAAATCCCTTATTTTTGAATATGTGATGACAACATTATTAAAAAGCAACCCGTGGTTGCGTCTCCTGAGTGACAGTGTGTTTGATCGTTCAACCGCTGATTTTTGGTTACAACGTATCAATCCACTGTGGTCTACCGAAGAAATGCGTGGACGCATCACCCAGCGCCAGCAAATCTCTGACGATATGTATGCGCTAACGATTCAGTGTAATCGTCAGATGGATTTCGGCTTGGCAGGACAACATCATCCTGTTTTTGTGGAAATCAACGGCATCCGTTATGAGCGCAACTACAGCCTCACCCGACTCGATCCACAGCATGTCGCTTTGCATGTTAAGCATGTTGCGGGTGGTTTGGTGAGTACGTGGCTGTGTGAGCAAGCGCAAATTGGTGACATCATTCGCTTTGGTGCGCCTTATGGCGAGGTGGAGTTTCCACATTTCCAGAGCCAGCGTTTGGCATTTTTGGCGGCAGGCAGTGGCATTACACCCGTGTATAGCTTATTGCATGATTTACATGTGACAAAGCGCTTTGCCGACTACCAAATCCATCTGCTGTACTGGGTGTCTAAGCAAGGTGAATTGGCATTTTTTGAACAATTTCAGCAATGGCAAGCTCAATATCCGAACTTCAAAGTGGACTATATCTGCACCCGTGAACCTGCAACGGCAAATGATCCGCTACACACTCGACTCAGTGCACAGCATGTTGCACAGATTGATACCATTGAGGACGTAGCCGTCTTTGCCTGTGGTCCTTCAGGTTTTGTCGAGACAGCGCAATCACTGACGATGAACGCAAAACAATTCCAAGGTGAAGCCTTTTATTTTTCTACACCGAATGTCAGCGATACAGCATCAACAGCGGTCGAATATGTCGATCTACATCTCACTCGCTCTAACAAGCACGTGCAAATCAAAAAAGGCGAATCGATTTTATCTGCACTGGAAGCAGAAAATATCCGTCCACAGCATGGCTGTCGCATGGGTATTTGTAATAAATGCGCATGCCAAAAGGTCAGTGGCAGTACTCAGCATATTGCCAACAAACAGCAAAATCATGAAGCCCATCAGTCGCTACGCATCTGTGTCAATAGTGCGCAAAGTGACCTTGAATTGGATCTATAACAGCGCATGCTTACTCACTGCGCTTGATTTGAACACCTTGCCCGCTTTGCTTAGCTATAGAATTTGAGGAATACACCATGAATATGCCCGTCAAAATCGAATATTTTAAAAATCCTAAAAACCGTGAACTGACACCTGCTGAGCTTGAGCGTTTTGCACAAGAGCTCGATGCAATCAAGCAAGAAGTGCTCGATGATCTCGGTGAAAAAGACGTCAAATACCTACGCCGAGTGATCTCCACGGTACGTTATAGCAATGCGCTTGGTCGTGCGCTGTTATTTGCTGGCTGGTTTCCACCTGCGTGGTTGCTCGGCACAGGTTTACTTTCGGTTGCCAAAATCTTGGAAAATATGGAAGTTGGACACAATGTCATGCACGGTCAATACGACTGGATGAATGATCCTAACTATACTGGTCAAGGCTACGAGTGGGATACCGTTGGCACTTCAGACAATTGGCGGGAAACACACAACTTCAAGCATCACACCTATACCAATATCAAAGGCATGGATGATGACATCGGCTATGGCTTACTGCGTCTATTTCCTGAGCAACGCTGGAAAGCAGGCTATCTCTTACAACCTTTATATAGCATTCCATTTTGCTTGCTATTCCAATGGGGCGTAGCGATTCAAAACCTAGAACTGGGCAAATGGTGGATTGGTAAAAAAAGCAAACAACAGCTCTTGAAAGAGTGGAAGCCAATGCAAGCCAAAATCGGCAAGAAACTATTTAAAGATTATGTGTTCTTCCCCGTGATTGCTGGCCCTAGTGCATTACCTGTATTTTTGGGCAACTTGACCGCCAATGGCGTGCGTAACATTTGGACTTTTAGCATTATTTTTTGCGGACACTTCACCAAAGATGTCGAAGTTTTCCCAAAGACCGTCTTGCTGAATGAATCCAAAGGACATTGGTATATGCGCCAGATTCGTGGTTCATCGAATCTTACAGGTTCGGAAGCCTTTCATATTTTATCAGGGCATCTCAGTCATCAGATTGAGCATCATTTATTTCCCGAAGTACCTGCACGTCGTTATCGCAAAATGGCGCCAAAAGTCGAAGCCGTGTGTAAAAAATATGGTCTAAACTACAACAATGCCAGCCTTGCCAAGCAGTTTGGTCAAGTGGTTGGGCGCATCGTAAAATATGCTTTCCCATTTAAAAAGTAAGTTAAAGTCGAAGCAATGCAAATGAACACTGCATTGCTTCACATCCCAGCTTCATATCTAAGTTTCACATCAAAACTACCCATTCTCGCTCGGAAAATGGCATAATATCCCGCAAATTTTGCACAGTTAAGGTACTGCTATGGCAATGCGTCCAACCGTTCGCCGTCACGCTTTAGTGATCATCGTATTTGCATTGGTTCAATGGGGCTTTGTGATGCTGGCATTACATCATAACTGGTGGCATCTCGATAAGAATGGTCGCATCCTTGCATTCTGTGCCAGTGCCTTCGGTGGCGCATGGCTGTTAATTATTGCGGTGCTCTATATGGTGATCAAAGGCAATGATGGCAAAAACGATAGTCAAGACGTCAAATAAACAACCAACGACGTTCTAAATACAAAAACATTCCTCGACTGAACATACAGTGAGGAATGTTTTTTTTGAAATCAGATCGCTGTTTTGACGACAACAGCGCATCTTGGCTTAAGTTACATTTTTGCTTAAATCATATTTTTACTTAAGTCACATTTTTACTTAAATCACATTTTGGCTTAAATCGCCACCAAATCTTGAATGCCTTTCTCCTGCATTTCACTGCCGACACCCTGCGCAATCACTTGCCCACGTGCCATCACAGTATAGTTATCGGCAAGCTCTTCGGCAAAGTCATAAAATTGCTCCACCAAAATAATCGACATATCACCACGATCTGCAAGTTTACGGATCACTCGACCGATATCTTTGATGATTGACGGCTGAATGCCTTCGGTCGGTTCATCCAAAATCAACACCCGAGGCTCAGATGCCAGTGCACGTGCAATCGCCAGTTGTTGCTGTTGCCCACCTGACAAATCACCACCTCGGCGATGTTTCATCTCATCTAGCACTGGGAAAATATCATAGAGATGGCTCGGTACTTTACGGGTTTTCGCCCCTGAAAATTTTGCCATACCGATCAAGATATTTTCTTCCACGGTTAAGGTCGAAAAAATATCCCGTCCTTGAGGCACATACGCCAAACCAGCCCGAACACGTTGTTCAGGCGTCATTTTGGCAATGTCTTTACCATCGAGTAAGACTTCTCCCGACTTGATCGGCAAGATGCCCATCAAACATTTCAGCAAAGTGGTTTTACCCACACCGTTACGTCCGAGCACCACAGAACATTCACCCACAGGCGCATCCATCGACACATCACGCAAGATATGACTTCCACCATAATACTGGTTGATTTGTTTCACTGCTAACATGTGCTACTCCTTAACGCCCTAAGTATTTTTCGATCACGTCTTCATTGGCTTGGACTTCTGCCAATGTGCCTTCGGCGAGGATTGCACCTTGCGCCAACACCGTGACCTTTTCACTGATGGTGTCAATAAAGCTCATGTCATGTTCAACCACCACAAGCGTATGGTTCTTTTTCAGCTCCAAACACAGCTCTGCGGTACGTTCTGTTTCTGCATCGGTCATGCCTGCCACAGGTTCATCCAGCAAGATCAGCTTGGGACGTTGCATCAACAGCATGCCTATTTCTAACCATTGCTTTTGTCCGTGTGACAGTAAGCCCGCAGGTTTGTTGACAAATTCTTCAAGGCGAATTTGCGCCAAGGATTCATCTAGTGCTTGCTGTGCATCACTGCTTAACTTACTGCGAAAACTTTTAAACACCCGCTTATCACGAGGTGCAGCCAGTAATAAATTTTCCATCACGGTAAAGTTTTCAAAAACGGTCGGCTTTTGGAATTTTCGTCCGATGCCTGCCTCAGCGATTTCTTCAGTACTCATTTTCGCCAAATCATAATTCTGACCAAAAAATGCTGTACCTTCTGTCGGGCGTGTTTTGCCTGTAATCACGTCCATTAATGTGGTTTTACCCGCACCATTCGGCCCGATAATGCAGCGCAATTCGCCTTCTTCGATATACAAAGACAAATCATTGAGCGCACGAAAGGCATCGAACCACACACTGACTTTTTCCAAATACAGCGCAATCCCATGACTAAAATCTGCACCTTGCGTTTTGGTGCGTCCATAACCTTCACTGGCATGTCCACCATGATCTTTTAAATGATTGTTTAATTGCTCCTTTGAATCACTGTTTGAAGGATCGTCATGCTGTGCATTGTGTTGTGCATTGTGTTGTGTAGCGACAGACATTTAGTTGCCCTCCTTTTTAAAACGGTCGAACAAACCAATCACCCCTTTCGGCAAGAAGATCGTCACCACAACAAATAATCCACCCAAAATCAGCAACCATGCTTCAGGATAGGCGACGGTAAAGTAGGTTTTCACCCCGTTAATCAGACCTGCACCCAAGATCGGACCAATCAACGTGCCTCGACCACCCGCAGCCACCCACACCGCCATTTCGATCGAGTTGACGGGATTCATTTCACTTGGATTAATGATGCCGACTTGTGGTACATACAGCGCACCAGCCACGCCTGCGATCACCGCAGACAACACCCATGCCGAGAGCTTGTACCAGAGCGTGCGATAGCCGAGATATTGCAGACGGTTTTCACTGTCACGAATTGCACCAAGCACTCGCCCATAAGGCTGATTCATTAGGTGACGCAAGCCGATATAAAATAGCAGCAAAGTCAATGCGGTCACGAAGCACAATAATGCCCGTGTCGGCGCTGAGGTAATATCAAAACCCAAAATGGTTTTAAAGCCAGTAAAGCCATTATTGCCACCAAAGCCTGTTTCATTGCGAAAGAACAGTAACGCCGCCGCAAAGACCATTGCCTGACTGATAATTGAGAAATAGACGCCTTTGATCTTGGAACGAAAGGCAAAAAATCCAAAGATCAATGCCACAATCCCTGGCACCAACACCACCAAGATCATCGCCCACCAAAAATGCTGTGTGCCTGTCCAGTACCACGGCATCTCCGTCCAACTGAGAAAGCGCATAAAGTCAGGCAGACCATCGCCTGCACTTTGGCGCATTAAGTACATCCCAAACGCATAACCACCAAGTGCGAAGTACAGTCCATGACCAAGACTTAAAATCCCTGCATAGCCCCACACCACATCGAGTGCCAATGCCACCATGGCGAGACACATGATTTTACCGATCAAGGTCACCCAATAAGCAGACAAATGCATCGGCGAATCGGCAGGTAAAAGATGTAGCCAAGGCAATGCCAATAGCACCGCAAAACATAGCCCAATCAACAGCGCACTGCGTGGCTTATCCGATAGTAATTGCATGATTTTCATCGTGTTTACTCCACAAAACGACCTTTAATGGCAAACAACCCTTGTGGTCGTTTTTGAATAAACAGAATCACCAATACCAATAGAATGATCTTGGCAAGCACTGCACCCATACCGATTTCTAATACTGTCCCGCTGACACCGAGACCAAGCGCTGCAAGGACTGCGCCCCACACTTGACCAACACCGCCAACCACCACGACCAAGAACGCATCAATGATGTAGTTTTGTCCCAAATCAGGTCCGACATTACCCACTTGTGCCAAAGCACAGCCTGCAAGCCCAGCAAGTCCAGAACCGAGTCCAAACGCCAACATGTCGATTCGAGCCGAGCGAATACCGACCGCACGAGCCATTTGACGGTTTTGCGTCACCGCACGCACGAACAGCCCAAAGCGGGTTTTGTTGAGTAAAAACACCAGAAGTAAAAGCACGACAATGGTAAAACCAATAATCGCAATACGGTTATATGGCAACATCAGACTTGGCGTGATTTCGACAGCACCACTCAGCCATGAAATATTCGAGACCTCGACATTTTGCGCACCGAAGATCATCCGTACCAATTGCATCAGGATCAAACTGACCCCGAAAGTTGCCAATAAGGTTTCAAGTTGACGACCATACAACGGACGAATCACAAGACGTTCAATCACCATCCCAATGATGGCACTGACCAAAAATGCCGCAGGAATCGCAGCGATCAAATACCAATCCAGCATATCGCCGAGATAGGTTTTAAACAGGCTTTGCACCACATAGGTGGTGTAAGCGCCGATCATGATCAGCTCGCCATGCGCCATATTGATCACACCGAGCAAACCGTAAGTAATCGCCAAACCTAGCGCAGCCAGCAATAAAATACTGGCGGTACTTAAGCCTGAAAAGACATGACCTGTCCATTCACTGGCTTGGATACGGGTTTTGATACTGCCCTGTGCATCGAGCAAAGCTGCTTTCAGTGCTGGATTCAGATTCGCTGCTTCCGATGCGGCTTGTAGCTCCGCCAACACTTCTGGACTATTGCTTTCTTTCAGCGTTTTCACCGCATTGATTTTGGTCAGCACGTCTTCACTTTGAAAATCCATGCGTGCTTTGAGCTGTGCCAATGCCTCTTTGACTTTATTATTTTTCTCATCTGCATAAAGCTGAGAGACAACCTTGCTATCCAATTCTTGATAATTTTTTTCCAGAATTTTTACCGCTTGCAAGCGTTGTTTGGCGTCATCTGATTTAAGTTTGGTGCGTGCTTGTCCATAATTTAACGCTTGACGCAAGGTATTGGTCAGCGTGACTTGAGATAAATCACTCGGCCAAGTGCTAAGTTCAATATGACTTGGATAACTGAATAATTTCTCATCGTTTTCAAGGATGTAGGCGACGCCTTTGCTGTCTTGATACAGTTCATTTTTATCAATCAATTCAACCAACTGATCAAATTCTTCAATCGAAGCTGTCCAGTTATTCAGCATATTTTTACGGGTATTAAAATCGCCTTGTACAAATTGTTGAATCGCATCAACGGCAACGGATGCTATTGCCGCTGAAGTTGGGTTCGCTGTGGTGCTTTGATTTTCTGATGATGCTGTAGATGTTGCGGGTGTTGATGCAGTAGAAATGTGTGGTGCTGATGTAGAGGTGCTATTTGCGGTCGATTGATCTGCCCATGCATTGCTCGAAAGCACATGCATCGACAGTAACATCCCCGAAAACACCTGTAGCAGAGTAGAGAGCTTCATCTGATGCCCCTTTAAAGTCTTATTTTCGGTGTAAAGAATAAAAAATCACCTACTGCAAGTGGTGCAGTAGGTGGGCTACAAAACTATTTTGGAATATATGGGCTCCAGTTTTCCGCACGGATCACTTCAGGGGTTTTGTACACCACATCAAACTGACCATCGGCACGGATCTGACCGATCATGACTGGCTTCCACAGGTGGTGATTTTCTTCATCCATCTTCAAGGTATAGCCAGACGGTGCAGCATAGGTCTGTCCTTTCATCGCTTCGCTGACTTTAGCGACATCGGTTGAACCTGCTTTTTCAACCGCTTGCGCCCACATATGGATACCAACATAGGTCGCTTCCATAGGGTCATTGGTGACTACTTTGTCTGCGTTTGGCAATTTATAATCAACAGCGAACTGTTTGTAATCTTTGACAAATTTGCTATTGGTTGGATTTTTCACCGACATGAAATAGTTCCACGCCGCCAAGTGACCGACCAACGGTTTGGTATCAATCCCACGCAATTCTTCTTCACCGACCGAGAATGCCATCACTGGAATGTCCGAGGCCTTGATGCCTTGGTTGCCTAGCTCACGGTAGAACGGTACATTCGAGTCACCATTAATGGTTGAAATCACAGCAGTTTTCTTACCCGCAGAGAATTTCTTGATGTTCGATACGATTGTTTGATAATTACTGTGACCAAATGGCGTGTACTCTTCCATGATGTCGGCATCTGCCACACCTTTAGACTTTAAGAATGCACGTAGAATTTGGTTGGTGGTACGCGGATAAACATAATCCGTACCCAACAGCACGAAGCGTTTCGCTGCACCGCCTTCTTCACTCATCAAGTATTCCACCGCTGGAATTGCTTGTTGGTTTGGCGCAGCGCCTGTGTAGAAAATATTTTTCGATTGTTCTTGCCCTTCATACTGCACTGGATAGAACAATAAGCCATTGAGCTCTTCAACCACTGGCAAGACTGACTTACGAGAAACAGAAGTCCAGCAACCGAAAATCACATCGACTTTATCCTGCGTCAATAGCTGACGAGTACGCTCTGCGAATAACGGCCAATCCGATGCAGGATCAACCACTACAGGTTCGAGTTTTTTACCTAACACACCGCCCGCTGCATTGATTTCATTGATGGTCATCAAGGCGGTATCTTTGAGTGAAGTTTCCGAGATTGCCATGGTGCCAGACAGGGAGTGTAAAATACCGACTTTAATGGTGTCACCACTTGCCGCAGGTGCTGTACTCTCGGTTTTTGTGGTTGCGTCCGTAGTTTTATCTGCAGGTTTAGAACAGCCAACCAAAGTCACGCTGCCCATCATGGCTGCGACTAAAAAAGACAGTGGCATAATGCGTTGTTTAATCATTTTTGAAGCCCCTAAACAAAGGAAAATTTAAATATGTAGCCAAATTAGCGTAATGAGATAGATTCAATAATTATGCCAAAATAATTATTTTGTTATTTTTCAAAAAGATATCCTTAAATTGGCACACCATTTTTTAAATATCAGGTTGATGTCACACAAGTTCACTGGAAAAGGTACACAAATGGCGCATTTCTAAAAGTCACATTTTGGTGCAATATAAAGCATCTTGATTAAAATAATTGTCAGCACCATGAAAAAATCCAGCATCTTCAAAAAATCAACATGGTCGAAATTTTACATTCTCACTGTCAGCGCTAGCATGTTGCTCGCAGTATCCAGTCTAGGGCTTGCCATAGATCAGGATGCCGAAATTCGTCAAGCCTGTGAAAAAATTCCTAGCCTAAAGCAACAAGGTGCGAAGTTTTACCAACAAAAGAACTATACTTAAGCCTTAAAAGCCTTTAAAAATAACGCTGCACACACTCATTTTTGTTTGATTAATCAAGACACTGTACCCAATCAACTGACCGAAGCCGACCTCGCCACAGCGTACAATAATATCGGGCTCACCTATAGTAAGCTCGGACAATATGCATGGGCGAAAGCATGGTATGCGCTGTTGCCAAAGGATAAAAAAAGCCAGTACAACCTCAGCAAACTGCCGAAAAATCTCTATCGCAACCACAATGTGGTAGGAGAATATGTCAGTTATGCAGGGCAAGGTGCATGGGATATGGTGACGGTCACGGATCAGGGTGATCATTATGGCGTGGAATTTTATGGTTTACGAATGGGGCTTTTCGGGCTGATTTATGGGCCAAATTTGGGCGAGTTTCATATCAAAATGACCAAGAAAAATGGCGGGACGAACAGTAAAGCCAGCAAACATCATGCAGTATATCGCTACGAAGATTGTCAGATTGATTTAGATTTTTCTAATGCGTCACTGAGCAAACAGTTTGTTCAAGTCAAACAAACCAAAGGCGATGTTTCTAGCTGTGGTTTTGGGTATGGTGTCTATGCGAATGGTGTTTATCAAAAAGTGAAATAAACACCATCGCTTAGAGAAGTTAACGTTCTTTCAGATCATGCTTATAAATACAGGCTTATAAATACATCGCCGCAATCCAACCAAAGATCAGCAGTGGGATGTTGAAGTGCAAAAAGGTCGGCACCACGGTATCCCAAATATGATCATGTTGATCATCTGCATTGAGTCCTGCTGTCGGGCCAAGGGTCGAATCCGAAGCTGGAGAACCTGCATCACCGAGCGCCGCTGCTGTTCCAATCAACGCCACAGTCGCTAAAGGTGAAAAACCAAACTGGGCACACAGTGGCACATAAATCACTGCCAAAATCGGTACGGTCGAGAACGATGAACCGATGCCGAGTGTCACAAAGAGACCAATTAACAACATCAAAAATGCCGCCAACGCCTTATGCCCACCAAGCTCAGCCATCACGCCTTGGATCAGACTTTCGACCTGACCTGTGGCTTGCATCACCGAGGCAAAACCTGATGCGGCAATCATGATAAATCCGACCAATGCCATCATACGCATACCTTGTACAAAGACATCATCGGCTTGTTGCCATTTAAAAATCCCTGCTGCCGACAACACTGCAAAACCAACCAATCCACCCAAAATCATTGAGCCCGCATAGAGCTGTACGCTAATGGTGAGTAGCACGGCAAGACACGCCATCAATAAGGTTTTCTTGGCAATTTGAGGCACATCATGCGCTTCGGACTGTAAACTTTGTCCGTCTTGCTTTAATACCTCATCTTGCTTTAATACGTTGTCTTGGTTGAGCTGATTTTCGGTTTGAAGCGGTTGTTCCAAGTCCATTTTTTGTACACCAGCAACCGCCTGCATCTGATAATGACGTGGTTTGCGGTAGCTGATAAAGACCGCCACCAACATGCCGAGGAACATCCCCGCAACAGGAATCGCCATTCCCACAGGCAACATCCAGCGCTCGACTTGCAGATTATATTTGGCGCCAACTTCATTGATATTGCCCATCAAAATCTGCTCTAAGAAGATCGAACCGAATCCGACAGGAAGCAACATATACGTCCCCACCAAGCCCATAGTCAGCACACATGCCACCGCACGGCGATCTAGTTTCAGATGATTCATGACTTTGAGCAGTGGCGGAATCATCACTGGAATAAAAGCGATATGTACAGGAATTAGGTTTTGCGAGAAGATCGCTGCCACAAATAAAATCGCAAATAACACATATTTGAGTTTTGCCGTCTTGGCTTGCTCCGCTTCTTGACCAAGTAAGCCAAGGAGCTTGTGTGCCAATAAATCGGGCAAACCCGACTTAGACAATGCCAAAGCAAATGCACCGAGCACCGCATAGGATAATGCCACCTCAGCACCACCGCCCAAGCCCTCATTAAAGGCTTTGACCGTATCCGAAATCCCCAAACCTGCAACCAGACCACCGACAATGGCAGAGATCACCAAGGTTAACACCACCGATACCCTCGCCAACGACATGGCAAACATCAGTAAAATTGCAATCACAACTGCATTCATGAAAAGTACATCAGCAAAAATAATGCGCTATTCTACCAGCCACATTGCGCAAGGTCGAAAAAATCTCAGTCATTCCCTGCAATGTCTTTTAAGTATTTCATTTTGCGAATATTTATAACGATGATCTTTTTAAAGTCACTATTTTTTCAGCGGATGTTTTAAGTCACAGTTTTACGACGGATGTTTTAAAGCAAACGATCGAATATATTTTGCAATCTCTTTTGGCTGACTCAAAATTGCCCAATGATTGGCATCGACTTCAACTCGGCTAAAATCTTTGACCCAACAGGGCATTTCATCCATATATTCTGCACTGACAAAACGATCTCGCTTGAGCACGATCGCCTGCACAGGACACTGCGCATAACGGGCTCGAGGATGGCGCAATGTCGCCATAAAATTGGCACGATAGAGTGCAATACCCTGCCGACCATCTTGTGTCACCAAGGTGCTGGCAGGCAAATGATCTTGTCGCTCCAACTGCGTCAACAGCTTTTGCCAGCGCTGTGCGGAACTCAAGCGCCAATAACTCGGTGCCAAAAACGGCAGATGAAATAAGCCGATATACCACGATTTTCCCAACATCTTGAGTGCATGGATTGGCTGAAGGCGCATGGCTTTTTGCAAATAAGAATAAGCATGATCCAAGCATGGCCCTGAAATGGTCGAATAGGACAAAATCTTGCATTGAAAACTAGGCTCAGTCACCGACTCCCAAGATTGAATCGAGCCCCAATCATGCGCCGCCAAATGAAAGGCACGATTTGGAATCACTTGTGTGGTTACTGCATTCAAATCTGCGGATAACTGCGCCAAGCGATAGCTGGATAATTTCTTCGGCACACTGGAACGACCAGCACCTCGCACATCATAGCTGATCACATAAAAGTCTTGGATTAAATACGGGATCACCAATGCCCAGACGTCTTGATTGTCTGGATAGCCATGTACCAGTACCATCGGTGGGTTGTGTGCGTCTCCCCAGCATTGCACAAAAAGTTGTTCGCCATCTGAGCAGTTGACCCAATGTTGTGATGTGGCGGGCTGTGCCGATGTTGGTACGAATGCTTGTACGTTTTGCATATTCGTTTTTTGTTTTGTGCGCATGTTTTTTCCAATTCATTATTTCAGTTCAAAGCAATTCATTTAAAAGTGATTCATTTAAAAGCGACTCAACTCAAAACTGTTGATTTCAAACAATTCCTTTTAACAGCGTCAACTCAACCCAATGAAATCCGATCGGTGCTTCATGGATGCCACAAGAGTATGACCTAGAGCAACTGGCGATGAATTGACCTGAATCAGTGCAATGGCTTAAAAATGGTCAAATGATCCAGCGTTCAGCGTTATGATGAAGCGCCCGAACCATCACATTAAAAGCGAAAAGTCATTTTCAACCGTATCAAACCCCATCCCGTGGTCTCGTTTGCGTCTGTTGTTCTAACCATTGGCAAAACACCTGAACCGCTTCATTATCCTGCGACCGTTTTGGTATCATGGTGTAATAATCCAAACCCTCAAGTGGCGCTGAAAGCTCCTGCATATTACAACTGAGCCATTCATTTTCCAGACTTTGGGTAATCAGCATTTGATTAAGTATGGCAATACCCTGCCCAGCCAGCGCCGCCTGATAGACCTGCATTTCATCTTCAAAATATTGAATTTCAAAATCAAAACGTGTTTTTAGAAATGACGAAATCGCCTGCTCATAATCGAGCTGTTTCAGATTTTTATTTTTGAGCTTCACACATAAGAATTTCCACACTGTTTGCTCTGCCAAATGTTGCCAATAGCTCGGTGTTGCCACGCACTGTAGATGATCCGCACACAAGCGCTGACTATTTTCCTGCGTGTTTTCCTGTGCTGAAAACGCACCATAACGAATCGCTAGATCACTGTTCAGATCGTGCTCTATGTCGATGAGCTGATCATTGGCTCGAATCTGCACATCAATCTCTGGGTGCAATTGCTGAAATTGACTGAGCCGAGGCACCAGCCACATCGCCGCAAAGGCATGTGTGGTGGAAATGGTCAGCGTATTGGCGCTGCTTGCGATTTGCTCAAGACTATGCTGAATCATCGCCAAAGACTGCCGTACACTTTGCGCCAAAATTTCACCTTGTGGGGTCAAGCTCACCGCACGGGTTTGACGATGAAACAGCTTGATGGAAAGCTGATCTTCCAACAGCCGAATCTGGTGCGAAATCGCCGTTTGCGACACAGATAATTCCTGCGCCGCCAATTTAAAACTGTGTAATCGAGCTGCCGACTCAAAACTTTTTAATGCTTTTAATGAAGGCAATTGTGCAAACATGGCAGGTACTCAAAAGGTCATGGCTGAATTATTTGCATCTATACGAAAATTTATCCCTTTTGTCAAAAGCACAACGCATCCGCACAATAAAAATTTCCTTGATCACGAGTACATACTCATGCGCCACATTTTAAGATTAGATGCCAGTGTCCGCCACAATGATGCAACACAGCCTCAACATCGCTCCATTTCCAAACAGCTGGGTGACTTATTTATAGACACGTTTCTCGCCACAAGGCTGAATACGACTGCTGAAATGTCAATCATGCATCGAGATTTAAGCCAACATCCACCGCACTTTATTGATGCCGAGTGGCTGGCTGCGGTGTTTAGTGAGCCGTCGGCACGAAGTGAGGCACAATCTGCGTTATTGGCAGAATCAGATCAGTATATTGCCGAAGTTGAAAAAGCCGATGTGATTTTGATCACCACGCCGATGTACAACTATGGCATGCCTGCGGTACTCAAAGCATGGTTTGATCAAGTGATTCGTATTCACAAAACCTTTAGTTTTGATCTGGAGCGAGGTGATTTTCCACTGGAACCGATATTTTCCAATAAAACCTTGGTTTTGCTCAGCTCTACAGGCGAGTTTGGCTTTGAACCTAGCGGGATTCGTGAACACATGAATCACTTAGGCACGCATATTAAAGTGCTCAGCCATTATCTTGGTGCCCAATATTTTTATGACATTCGCTGTGAATACCAAGAGTTTGCAGATCAACGCCATCAAGATTCTTTGGAAAATGCCAAGCAACACACCATCGCTTTGGCAAAGCGTTTAAGCAATAGCGCACATTAAAAAGTACACCATCTAAAAATCGCACTATCTGAAATCACATCGAATGAGTACGCTCAAAATGGCATCAATATTGCTTAAATAATATTACGATTCTCAAAAAAAGTAATACTAGGCGATAGATTATGGTGAATACTGCGCTATCCAAGCGAAAAAAGCTGATTTACAGCCTTTTTTCCTTTCTGATACCGATCCTGATTTGGTGTGCGGTGAGTTATTTGCCCTTTGTTTGGCATCCGCAAGTCGAGATTACCAACTCGGGAAGTGTGTCGTACTTCCAAGTCGGCAGTCGCATCGACAAAAGTGTGTTTTATCTTGAAGCACAAAATGCCGTCAATGAGGGCAATGCACCACCTGAAGGCAAATTAGCCAATCCAATTTATTTGCCTGCGCCACATGAGGTCGCCAAAGCGCTGGTGACTTCGTTTACCACACCGCCTGCGCAAGCTGATGCGCCGTGGTTACATCAAAGTCTGTGGCACAGTATCAAGATTGTCTTTATCGCTTTTTTTATCTCCTCGATGATCGGTGTCCCGCTGGGGATTTTGTGTGGATTTTCTGGCACGATTTCCAAGCTCACCGAGCCTTTTGTCGAGTTTTTCCGCTATTTGCCTGCGCCTGCTTTTGGTGCTTTGGCGGTGGCGATTCTGGGGATTAATGATGCGCCAAAGATCGCCATTATTGTGATCGGGACGCTATTTCAACAGATTTTGATCATAGCCAATACCACCCGCATGGTCGATCGTGGCTTGGTTGAAGCTGGCTTTACCCTCGGCACCAATAAAATGAAAAGTTTATTGCATGTGGTGATTCCTGCGGCACTGCCTGATATTTATCAAAATCAACGGGTCTTGCTCGGCTGGGCGTGGACATATTTGATCGTGTCTGAGCTGATTGGTGCAACCTCGGGGATTACATGGTTTATCACCCAACAAGCTCGCTATCAAAACTTTGACAATGTGTATGCGGCGATTCTGATCATCGGCATCATCGGCTTGGCATGTGACTTTATCCTAATGAAACTCGGTGAGCGCATGTTCAAATGGAAACAAGGAGCAAAATAATGACTGAACACTTCGATGCAAATGTCGTTGACGAACACATCTTGGATGAACAGAGATATGATCAACACGCCTATTTTGAACAGATCTATGCCCGTCCAGTGATCTTAGAATCCAAAAAACTCACCCAAGTTTTCCAACATGACAATGTACAACGTACGATTTTGAATCAAATTGATCTAAAGATTCATCAACGTGAATTCATCTGCATCATTGGCCCATCAGGTTGTGGTAAATCGACCTTGAGCCGTGTGGTGGCTGGACTGGATCATTTTGATAGCGGTGAAGTGCTGATGGATGGTTCGCCCATTCACGGCACCTCGCCTGAACGTGGCATGGTGTTCCAAGGCTACACCCTGTTCCCGTGGAAAACCGTCAAAGAAAATGTCATGTTTGGTCCGCTGATGAAAGGCATGAGTCGTACCCGTGCCGAAGAAATGGCACGAGAATGGATTCACATCATCGGTTTGGATAAATATGAAAATCAATATCCACACCAACTTTCTGGTGGCATGAAACAACGTGTTGCGATTGCACGTGCCTTGGTTAATGAGCCCAAAATATTACTGATGGACGAACCTTTTGGTGCACTCGATCCGCACACTCGACAAAAAATGCAAAAGCATCTGCTCGATCTGTGGCAAAACATCAACATCACTATCTTATTTGTCACCCATGATATGGATGAGGCAATACTACTCGCCGATCGCATCGTGGCGCTTAAAGCCAACCCAGGTGAGATCAAAGAAATTATCGAAGTGAATTTGCCTCGACCACGCACGCCAGAACTGATGCAAAGTGATGCCTTTAAACAGCTCAAAGCGCATGTCAATCAGTTGGTACATGCCGATGATGATGCACATGATCCTGCGATGGATAATTTGCCAGAGATTCCTCGGATGACGCATGTCAGCAACACGAAATAAACCATTTTAAATCATTAATTTCAGAGGTGCTGAATTCGGACTCGGGACGACCCGATGTCTATTATCCTATTTTGCTGGACGACCAGCCCAAAGGTGAATGCACATGCAAACAGATCAATATGTTCTACCGATGGTCGATATTTCCAAACTCAATAGCAACGATTTGAATGATCGCCTAGAGGTTGCAAAAGCACTTGATCAGGCTTGTCGTGAAGTTGGCTTCTTATATATCAAAGGTGATCAACTTCAGCCCAAGCTTTTTCAACATCTCATAGAGATTTCAACGCAGTATTTTGCCCAGCCTGAAACCGAAAAAATGCGCCACTATATTGGTTTATCGAAAAATCACAGTGGCTATGTACCGATCGGTGAGGAACAATTCAAAGAAAATGTCTACGATCTCAAAGAATCTTATGACATCAATTATGATTATTTGCTCGAGGATACTCGCCCCCTACTCGGTCCGACCCTATGGCCCGACTTTCCAGATTTCAAAACCACTGTGCAAAGCTATTACCAACAGGTTAAAAGTGTTGGGCATCAGTTATTCAAAGGCTTTGCACTGGCATTGAATTTAGATGAAGATTACTTCGGCGCCCACTTACAGCATGCACCAAGTCAATTGCGTTTGATTCACTATCCGTATAATCCTGATGCACAAGATGCTTTCGGCATTGGCGCTCATACCGATTATGAATGCTTTACCTTATTACTGCCAACTGCACCAGGGCTACAAGTTTTGGACAAATCAGGCGAATGGATCGATATACCGCTCATCGAAAATAGTATGGTGATGAATATCGGCGATATGATGGAAATCCTCTCCAACGGACGCTATCTCGCCACCAAACATCGGGTCAAAAAAGTCAAAGAAGAACGCTACTCTTTTCCGCTATTTTTCTCCTGTGATTACGATTATGTGATCCAATCAGTGATCCCAAATGAAGCCCCAAAATATGCACCGCTCAAAGGGGGTGAGCATTTATTTAATCAAACAGCACAGACTTTTGGCTATTTAAAAAAGAAAGTTGCGTCAGGAGAGATCGTGCTGGAAAATGCCCGACCGCTGTATTCCTTTGGCATGAACGAACAGCAGGAGGTGTGATATGGCACATCTCTTGGATTTATGCGCGCAACTGCCGATCAGTCAAATAGAGGATGTTCAGTTCCCAAACTATCTTTTGGGCTGTTTTCGCCGAAAAAGCATTAGCTTTTTCAATGGACTCACCGATGAAGAAACCATTGTCTATTGGTTTCAATCACGCACATTTAGCATTGATTTGCGTCTCAGCGATGGACAGGATACGCCAATCTGCGAACGCCAAGCATGGATTGGTGACACACTTTGGGATGATCAGCAACAGCTTTTGTCATGGCATATTGATCAAGGTTATCAAACACGAACCCAGTGGCCAGAACCTGCAAAGCTCTATCCTATCGGCAATGCCGTGCTGGAGTTTTCACCATCGAATGCCTATGTCGAAGATTGGCGCCAACAAATCAAGACAACACAGCCTGTATCCCTGCTTGGCTTAAGGCTGAAATATGTCAAACATGTTGAAACTGGTGTACAGCACATGATGGATGGTGGATTAATTGTTTGTGGTGACACATTAGTATTTTGCCGAAGTCGCTTGCCCGATCAGCAACAAAAATGCGCCCAATATTCAGACCTACAACTTGCACTCAATGCGGGCAATCTTAGCGAACAAGACATCAATAGCTATCTGCTTTCGATTGCCTTGCAGGATGGCAGTATCGCTCATAGCACACAGGATCAGCAGGTTGGCCAGTCGATTGCATTGGATCATTTTGAGTTACTTGATACTGGCATGCTCAAACAACATAGTGAAATTGCGGGGATAGCCTACGATTTTTATTTTGAGCTAGACCTGTATTTGCCTGTATTTCATCCACTGCAAAGCACAACCACGACTGCACAAACTGAAAGATGGATGGATCAAGAGCAATTACATTTACGCCATCATGCTACCGTGGTGCACTAATTTACCGAGTGAGGACGCATGTTGCCCTATCTTTATCTTGCTGTAGCGATCATCGCTGAAGTCATCGCCACTTCAGCGTTAAAAGCCTCCAATGGCTTTACCGTATTAGTGCCATCATTGATCACAGTGCTTGGCTATGTGGTGGCGCTATTTTTCTTATCGATGACTTTAAAATATTTCCCTGTCGGCATTGCTTATGCGATCTGGTCTGGGGCGGGCATTATCCTGATCTCATTGGTGGGCTGGACGGTGTTTAAGCAGTCTTTAGATCTGGCTGCGATCATGGGCTTGGGGTTGATGATTTCAGGAATTATTGTGATTAATCTATTTTCTAAAAGTACCCATATTTAACTGTTGCGCTGATGCGTTTGGCTCATTCATTTTGATCCAACATGACCTCGTAAACTCATTTGATCTACTTATTTCGTCCCATAAAAAAATCCGCACGCATTAGATGGTGCGGATTTTTTGCAGCTTAATCGTTTATTTTAAACTTTCGATCAACGCCGGATTGATCAAGCCATCGGCATCCACTTCGGCGGTGTAAATGCCATTTTCCACGTTGAACTTATTGACGTGATAAGTTGAACCATAGATTGAGTCAAAACCTGTACCTTTGGTAAACACGGTTTTATTGGCAGCCAAATCAAGCAGATGCGTCCCACCGACAAATTGTTCATATTGTGCTGGATCGACACCAACTCGCTTCGCCATGATTTGCACAGCTTCCTCATGTGTGGCTGGATCATTGATAAATTTAACGGTTTTATCCCACACTTGGATGACTTTTTTCCACTCTTCTTTGTGCGCAGACAGATGGGTCATGTTCACGGAAAGCGTGTCATAGATCAGACCCGGCTTGTCTTTGGATGAATAAATAATTTTTGAACCAGCCACCGCTTTTAGCGCTTGGTTGGCTACGGGTTGCCACACTGCAATCGCTGAAATATCTGGGCTGGCAAAGACTTGTGGCAATTCATTGGTGACTGAGTTGACCAATTTGATGTCTGCACTTGGAATTTTCGCATCAGTTAATGCAGTTGATAACAACAAATGATCTACCAAGCCTTTTTCAGTCGCAACAGACTTCCCTTTGAGATCAGCAAGACTGTTGATGCCATCTTTGGCGATGATCACATCATTACCTGCCGAATAGTCGGTTGCCATGATCATGATGCCTTTGGTGCCACCCGTTGAGGTAATCAAGTTATCGCCATTGGTGACCAGCACCGCATCAAGCTGATTTGCCGAAAATGCATTCAATGAGGATGAATAGTCAAACCATTTAAAATCCACATTTAAGCCTGCTTCTTTGAGCCAGCCTTTCTCAATGGCAACTTGCCAAGCAACAAAGCCAGGCCAATCACTATAACCAATACTAATCGTATCAGTTGACGTGCTAGCACTTTGCTCGGCTTTTGGCTGAGCTTCTGGGACTTTGGCGGTGTTGTCACACGCCGTTAAAAACATACTGAGCATCACGCCCATCGATAAAGTTGCGGTACGAATCATAGGACTTCCCCTTTTATAACTGATAAGAACGTGCTGATTTAAACGTGTGAATTTAACCGTTTAGCGAGGCGATATATTTTCGCCAACCGCCAAATTCACTGATATTGATTGCATCTTCGAGCGCATAGCCTTCACAAATAAAACCTTTTACCCACGAGCCATCTGCAAGTTGGACATTGCCAATGCCAAGTGGTGCAGGTACTTCAGCTACGATTGCACCGAATAATGCCTTTGGAATCTCCCAAACTTCGACCTCGATCGACCGTCCTTCGGGGTGATATTGCAAACCTGGTTTTGGCGGTGTGGTATTTTTGAGGGCATACAGTTGATAATTTGCACTGGTCGTCGTTTTTTGCAGTAAAACGCCTTGTCGTGTGGTCAATTGAAAATTGAGTGGCATGCCCGACAGATGTGCGCCTACAACCGCCAAACGTACAGAATGCGTTGATTCTATTGCCCCTGTAGATTGATAAGTCTGCGCTGAACGCCCCAATGGTAGATTTGAAAGCGCTTGCCAAGCCTGACCAAATCGTGCCAATGCCTGATCATGCCAAGCCTGACTAATCAATGTCATGCCACTCGGCAAGCCATCTTCACGCATCACATTCGGCAGCGCTAAGGCGCTTAAATCCGCCAAATTGACAAAATTGGTATAGGCACCCATATGACTATTCTTGGTCAATGGATCGGCTTCAACCTCATCAATGCGATAAATCGTCGGTGCAGTCGGCACCATCAACGCATCAAACGGCGCAAGCGCTTGTTGAATCAGATTTTGTAAATGCGCCCGACGATATTCAGCCTGCATCACATCCGTTGCGCTAAAGCCATCTGCTTGACTGATGATCGAAGCAATCACAGGATGACAATCCTGACGTGTCACCATGCGCTCAACTGCCACCGTTCGCTCTGCCACCCATGCATCGTTATACAATGCAGATGCCAAGTCATTAAAAATCGTAAAATCAATGGCTTCGACTTCATAGCCGAGTGTTTTGACTTTTTCGATCGCCAACTGAAAAGCCTGTGCACTTTGCTCATCCCCATAAAACTCCAGTTGCTGGGGCACAGCAATTTTGCCTTTGCTAAAACCGACAGGGACATTTTCTGGATGTGTTCGTGAATAGTCATCTGAGGCATCTTTGCCCTGCATGATACCTGCCACTTGCCACGCATCATCGACAGTCAGAGCAAAGATCGAGATCACATCCAAAAGGCGACACGCTGGCACCAAACCCGTGCTGGAGAACCAGCCTTTAGTCGGCTTGAGTCCCACAATATTGTTGTGTCCCGCAGGCACACGTCCCGAGCCCGCAGTATCCGTACCAAGCGCAAATGGCACCATGCATTTTGCGACCACAACGGAAGAACCTGAGCTTGAGCCACCACTAATATAGTCTGCATTAAAACTATTTTTGACTGCGCCATAAGGCGAGCGTACACCGACTAGACCTGTAGCAAATTGATCAAGGTTGGTTTTACCAATCACGATTGCACCTGCCTGCTTGAGCTTTTGTACCACCGTTGCATCGTCACTTGCCAAATACTTGGCGGCTTCACAGGCTGCGGTGGTATGAAATCCAGCCACATCAATATTGTCTTTGACCGCAAATGGAATGCCAAACAATGGAAATTTTGCATACAGCTCAGCCATTTGCAGCTCAGTGTGTAGATTAGTACAGTGCGCTTGCAATTGATCGATTTGCTGTTGCAGTTGTGCGTGATCCGCACGTTCAATCCACGCATGATCATCATTATTCAACGAATCCACATAAGCCAATAAATCGCTTAATTGAATGCGTTGCTGTTGATACGCCTGTTGCCAATCTGTCAGTGTCCACAAGTCTTGCACGTGATTACCCTTCGTCTGTATTTGCCAATCTGTATAAAAATAAATCGTGTGTCGTCAAATGCATCATGCTGTTACGATGCACTTTATTTCAGCGCATTCTGTTCTTGCGCATTCTGTTCCTGCTCATTTTGTTCCTGCTCATTTTGTTGTAGCGGTGGCATCACCGCATCCATCAACTCCAAATGTCCTTTGATCACACCTTTGACTGCGACAAATTGTTGGCTAATGCATTGCAATTCATTACTCATGCCTTGCAACAGCATCACCTCTAGGATTTTGTCTTGATCCAGCTGTACCGTCAGTGAGCTAATCACTTGCTCCAAATGCTGATGTTGCAACTCTGCCAACTGCGCCCGAATATTGGCAAAATTACGGTCATAAAGCAGGGTCATGGTGCCGACCATCACGGCATTCGCCGTGGCTTGCTCAGCGATCAGACGGTAATTGATCATATCGACCAAGGCTTTAGAACGGCTGTCGAAGCCTTGTTGTTCCACCAACTGATCGAGCAAACTCAGGGTTTCTTCGGGCACCGTGATGCTAATCCGTGTTAATTTCTGCTTTGCCATACGCCGACGCCCTGCACTTATGATGTCTGTACTTATTGTTTCTAAACTGGCTATTTCTGCACCTACTATTTCTGTACTTGCTATTTCTGTGCTTGGTCATTGGCACCATAATAATGGCTACGATAAAAATTGGCTCGAGCAGTCAAAAGCTGTGCCATACACGCCAAGAGTTGACGGCTCATCTGTTGAAATCGTTGTTGAATCTGTGACATATTCATACTCCACATTAAAATATTACTTTTATGAAATTTCGTAATACTTGTATTGATTAATGCAGAATCTATGCCATATTGCGCAATTGACAATGCAATGGCTGGATAAGCGTGAGTTGGTGCGATGTTTATCATTGTTTTGCTTTAATTTTTATTGAGTTTTGTCGCTGTTTTTCTTTAGTTTTTTCTTTGCTTTCGC
The DNA here is from genome assembly GCF_900096915.1 of Acinetobacter marinus. GTDB lineage: Bacteria > Pseudomonadota > Gammaproteobacteria > Pseudomonadales > Moraxellaceae > Acinetobacter > Acinetobacter marinus. Next base: position 40,850 of record NZ_FMYK01000010.1, on the reverse strand, counting down.
TTTATTTTTTTCTAAGTGATCAATGGCAACTCTGCCCTTTTCTAGGCATTGTGCTGTTAAGCGTTTTATATGAATGATTTTGTTGAAAAATGCATCAATCTAGCGCAAAACCCTGCGCAGACGACTTGAAATAGTGCAAAAGTAAAGCATCTGTGAAATATCAACAGACCCCAATTAATGTGGGCAAAACACTGCACTGATATGCTCAAATAAATCAGGCGTTTGAGACCATAAGCCAATTGAAAGTCCCAATAGCAACACGGCAATAGATATGATCCACCAAAACTGTGGACGTCGAAGTAGTGCAGTGTTTTGCGGGGTGAATGCCGTCACCGTGTTGTTGAGTTCTGTTTGATTTGACTGTGCTTGATTTGACTGTGCTTGATTTGATTCGGCTAGACTGATTTTAATTGTCATGGATCACCGCCTGCTCTTTGACCATCAGATGCACCAATACCCCAAACACACTCAGTGCTATCGAAAACATCCAAATGGTATTGTAGTTGCCTGTCACATCATGGTTCAGCCCACCGAGCCAACCACCGAGGAACGAGCCCACCTGATGGGTGAGAAAGACGATACCGCTCAGCATCGACAAGTAACGCACACCAAACATTTGCGCCACCAAGCCATTGGTTAACGGTACGGTAGATAGCCACAAAATACCCATCACCACCCCAAAAGCATAAACACTATAGACCGTCAGTGGCAACAGTAAAAATGCAACAAAGGCGATGCCACGCAAGCCATAGATCAGCATCAGCAATCGGGTCTTGGAATAACGATCACCCAGCCAACCTGCACCATACGTGCCGACGATATTAAACAGCCCAACCAAGGCGAGAAATACCGTGCCCGTGGTCGCATCAAAACCATGATCAATCAAATAACTCGGCAGATGCACACCCAGAAAGACCACCTGAAAACCACAGACAAAAAAGCCTGCTGCCAACCACCAAAATGATGCATGTTTGGCGGCGATCTTCAGCACACTGGAAAATTGTAAAGGTGGAGACGATGCCGTGATCGGTTTGGCTTGACCATTTTCACGAATCCATAATGAGAGTGGCACGATCAAGGCGATCAATACCGCAGAGATCAATAACGCCGCCGACCAGCCATAATGTTGTATCAACAACAATGTGGTCGGCAACATAATAAACTGCCCGAACGAGCCCGCCGCACTAGCAATCCCCATTGCCATACTACGCTTCTCTGGCGCCACCGCTCGCCCTACCGCCGAAAGCAATACCGAAAACGAGGTTGCAGATAATGCTAAGCCAAGAATAATGCCCAGACTGAGATTGAGCAGCCAACTACTTGAGCTAAATGCCACCAAAATCAGCCCGAGTGTATACAGCACACCACCCACCGCCACCACAATCCGTGTACCAAACCGATCCGCCAATGCACCAGTAAACGGCTGTACAAAACCCCAAATCAGATTTTGCATGGCGATCGCAAGGCTAAATACTTGATGTCCCCAATGAAACTCCGCACTCATCGGTGTCAGATATAAGGCAAAACCATGACGCACGCCTAACGACAGCCCGAGAATCAAGGCACTGGCAATAATCATATATAACAAGGTTTTGCGGTGATCTTGTGCAATACTCATCGGCGGACTCAACGGCTAAGGTACAAAGCGGAAATACATTCATCCCATATGAAATGTCGAGGCATTATAAAGTGTTCTCAATCTGTTTCTCTAGCCATTCTCTTTCAAAAGCACCCAGACTTTAGACCAAGGCAAAACATAGAGTTCAACAGGAATTTCATTTACAATGCGGATATGCAGTGTGCAATGGACAATAAAAGATGAAAAAAATATTCGGATTATGTTTCGCAGTGGCGCTCATGGGATGTAGTGAACAAAAAGAGCCCGTGAATGTCGAAAAACCACAAGCCAAAGTCGAACCAGCACAAGCTAAAAAAGAAGACGCCATACAATTTACTGAACAATTAGAAGTTGCGCCTGAATTAAAAGATTTTCAGCCCTATGAGCTAGGTGAATTGGTGAAAAACTTAATGCCCGATGCGCAACAAAATCAACCGCTCCAAGTCTGGCAATGGGAGCATTTAGCCAATGATGCAAAAATTCTATGGCTCACAGATAGTTATAAACAAGAGGAAAATGCCTATACCTCGAGCACAGTGTCCTCTCGTGAAGGATTGGCACGTGTGCATCAGCTGGGTGCACGTGTTTCAGAACTCAAAGACCGTAAATATGAGTTGCCTTGGCTTATTCGTTTTGAAGGTGCTGATGCAAGATTTGGGGTCACCTTAATCAATTTACGTCCGAATACCGATGTCATGGTCGGCTTTGATGATCCGATCCCATCACTGAAAAAACAAGGCATCAAGATCACGACCATTTGTGATCAACGCTATGCTGGTGAGGAGGTCAATGTATCGTTATTGGAAGCATCAAACAAGCAACCGACCTATTTGATTGATCGTACCAGTAGTGGCTCTCGAGGGGAAAGTCGTTGGTTAGAGCTGAGCTTACAAAATTTAAGTACCGAATGGTGCCCTGATGATAGCTCTGAAGTGTGATATGCCATTTCAGATGATGGCTCTGAATAACTAAAAGTAGAGAAAATTTAATTTGACATACCTGTTATTTTTATTTTGAATTTACTCCACAATGTTATTTCTATAATGACCTGATAAGGGGAATTAAATATTATTTTCATGACTTGCTTACGTCCATCTAAATGAAAGTTTTCTAAATTTTCCAAATAAATATCAGTGATCACGTTAGACATGTTATTTAGGACTATTCTAACACTATCCTCTACATGACCGATGTATACTATTAATTCATTATCCTCCTCATCTAAGAATCGTAATTTTTGTACATAATTTTCATCGATACTACAATCACAACCGAATTCGGAAGCTAATTCATCACATGATGGAATAACAAATTTTGGCATTATGTTCTCTTTAATGATGGTCATCGGAAATATACAAGCAAGTCTAAAAATTTCTGACGCCTCGCAATTTTAAACCAACATATCGAATCCACATTGCCCCTAATACATTAAAACGCAAAAAACCTTGCTCACGAATGAACAAGGTTTTTTAAGGATGGTATTTACAGCTTCTCGTGACAGCGTTCGCTAGATGGCATCAAGGACAAACAACACCTGCCCTGTCTTCACCGCATTGCCCTTATCTGCCAAGACTTGATGCACTTTCATACGCTCTGGCGCAACGATCGGGATTTCGATTTTCATCGCTTCGATCACCGCCAGAGTCTGCCCTTCTTCGACCACATCGCCAACAGCACATTCAACTTTCCAAATCGAGCCAGGCATGTGCGATTCCACCGCCATACCATGTTCAGGAATGTCGATTTCACTATCATCACTGACATCATCGGCACTATCTGAGATATATTCAGCAAGTCCTGCCTCATGCCAGCGCTGACGTTCAGCTTCAAAGTTGGCTTGTTGCACCTGTTTGAAGGCTTGGATACTCTCGGCATTTTCATTTAAGAAGGCATTGTATTCCTTGAGATTGAGCACGCCTTCTTCAATGCGAATTTGCAAACGCCCCGCTTTGAAATCTTCTCGCATGTCGAGCAATTCGGCTTCGCTGACTTCATAAAATTTAATTTGGTCAAAGAAGCGTAGTAACCACGGCTTATCCACCTCGAAGTTGTCATTACGACGATAGCGACTCCACATTTGCGTGGTACGCCCAACGAATTGATAGCCCCCCGGTCCTTCCATGCCGTAGACACACATATACGCACCGCCGATACCGACTGCATTTTCAGGTGTCCATGTCCGTGCAGGATTGTATTTGGTGGTGACCAGACGATGGCGTGGATCAAGTGGCGTTGCCACTGGCGCACCAAGATAGACATCACCCAAACCCATCACCAAATAGTTGGTGTTATAGACCACATCTTTGACTGCTTGTTTAGACGCCAAGCCATTGATACGGCGGATGAATTCGACATTGTCAGGACACCACGGCGCATCCTCACGCACCAGTTGCGTGTATTTTTCGGTGGCAAGTTGGGTTTGTGAATCTTCCCAAGCCAATGGCAAATACACGGTACGAGATGGGACTTGCATATTTTCAATATCAGGCAATTCGCTTTCTGCCTGTTGCAACATCTGAAGTAAAGTTGGCTGATCAAGCACGGTCGCATCGAAATGGATTTGTAGCGAGCGAATCCCAGGTGTGAGATCGATAATGCCGTCAATTTGATTATTTTGGGTGTGATCTTTGACCCATTGCATCAACGCATGAATACGGAAGCGCAAATTAAGATCTAAGACCAAATCGCCATATTCAACCAACAGATAATGATTGCCTGCAGGACGGTAGACCACGTCAGGCGCACCATTTACACCACTTTGACGAGCCAATACCGCATCTTGCAAAGTCTCTGTTTCAGCTTGGAAAGTGGCGGAATAATTCCCCATTGCCACGCTGTCTTGCTGTATCTCGGCTTTATATTTCAAATTTAACTGTTGCGCTTGTGCATAACTGACAGGGATAAATTGTACCTTATCCCCTGCTTTGAGCTGTCCGAGCTTCCACAGCTCCGAATGAATCACCACCGCAGGACAAACAAAACCACCCAAACTCGGGCCATCTGGACCAAGGATAATCGGCATATCACCTGTAAAGTCGATCGCACCAATCGCATAGGCATTGTCATGAATATTCGATGGATGTAGACCCGCTTCACCGCCATCGGTACGTGCCCAATCTGGCTTCGGTCCAATCAGGCGAATCCCTGTACGGCTCGAGTTATAGTGAATCTCAAACTCATGCGCAAAGAAGGTGTCAATATCACTTGGCGTAAAGAAATCAGGCTCACCGTGAGGGCCATACATCACAGCGATTTGCCATGTTTTTTGGAAATTTGGCTTGTCGTTTTCACTGAGTGCGTGTTGGCTTTGTTGTTCGACTGGATTGGCAAAAATCGGCAACATATCACCAATCAATAGGTTACGCCCTGCATGCCCGCCAAACTGACCGAGTGTAAACGTCGCCTGACTGCCTAAATACTCAGGTAAATTCAAACCGTCTTTGATACCGATATAACTACGGCAACCCGTGCTGATTTTGCCACATTTCAGCACTTGTCCTTTTTTCACGGCGACCGTGGCATACATGGCTACTGCTTCACCGTCTAGGGTGGCACTCATCTCACCGCCTGTGATGACGATCTGACTATCACAATGAAACTTTAAGGTTGGCCCTTGCAAGGTGCATTCGAGCCCAGCGGTGTTGTAGGCATTACCGAGTAATTGGTTAGCAACATTCAGACTCAAGGCATCCATCGCGCCTGACGGCGGCACACCGACATCCCAGTAGCCCAATCGTCCTGTGACATCTTGCACCGCTGTCTGAATCCCTGCCTGCAAGACTTCGATTTTTTGCACTTGCCATGTGAAGCTGTTGAGGAAACGAGTGGTCTGTGTGCCTGCTTGGAATACTTCACCTGCAACGATGTTTTGTAGATATTCCAAGTTGGTTTCAATGCCTGCGATTTTGGTCTGTGCCAAGACATCGCTCATCGCCTGAATCGCATCTTCACGATCATCTGCCGTGACAATGATCTTGGCAATCATCGGGTCATAATATGACGACACATTTGAGCCCGTTTCTACCCAAGTTTCCACACGAGCACGTGGGTCAAACTGCACATCTGTCAGCAAGCCCGCACTCGGCTGGAAATTTTTCACAGGGTCTTCGGCATACAAGCGCACTTGGATCGAATGTCCTCGTGGCGCAGGCAAGCTCGCAGGCAGCTGCAAATCGCCACTTGCCAAAGTCACCATCCACTCAACCAAATCCACCCCAAAGACTTGCTCAGTCACACCATGTTCGACCTGCAAACGGGTATTCACCTCAAGGAAATAAAATTCTTGCGTATCGGTGTCCATCACGAATTCGACCGTACCCGCTGAGCGATATTTCACCGACTGCATCAGTTGAATCGCAACTTTTTGGATGTAATCTCGCTGTGCATCGGATAGATGTGGTGCTGGGGTTTCTTCGATCACTTTTTGGTTACGACGTTGCACTGAACAATCCCGTTCACCCAATGCCAACACATGCCCTTGTCCATCACCGAAGATTTGTACTTCGATATGACGGGCATTTTCGACAAATTTCTCCAGATAAATGCCTGCATCTTTAAAGTTGGCTTGCGCAAGATAAGATACGGTGGCGTAGGCTTCTTTGAGTTCTGATTCATTCCATACCAAACGCATGCCGATCCCGCCACCGCCTGCGGTACTTTTCAGCATCACAGGATAGCCAATGCGTGTTGCTTCGCTGAGTGCTTCGGCTTCATCCGCCAACAAGCCACTACCTGGGAGCAATGGTACTTGACTTTGAATCGCCAACTCCCGAGCCGTGTGTTTGAGTCCAAATGCCAGCATTTGATCGGCGGTCGGTCCGATAAAGGCGATGCCGTTTTGATCACACAAATCACTAAATTCTGCATTTTCAGACAAGAAGCCATAACCAGGGTGAATGCCTTGTGCCCCTGTGCTTTTGGCGATTTCGAGGATTTTGTCGACATTCAAATAGCTTTTGTTGGCAGGCGCTTCACCGATGCAATAGGCTTCATCCGCCATACTGACATGCAAGGAATCACGATCTGCTTCGGAGTACACCGCCACCGATTGGATGTTGAGTTTTTTTAAGGTGCGGATAATACGACAGGCAATCGCCCCACGATTCGCAATCAGTACTTTATTAAACATATCAGCTCCTTGGGTGCTTAAGCCTGATCACGAACGATCAATTGGATACGGGTTGGGTTGTAGGCATTACATGGATTATTCAGCTGTGGACAGTTGGAAATCAGCACAATTAAATCCTGCTCGGCACGCACTTCGACATATTTTCCTGGTGCCGAGATGCCATCATCAAACTTGAGGTGCCCGTCACTGGTCACGGGCACATTCATAAAAAAGTTAATATTTGGACCAATGTGCTTGACACTCAGCGCATGTTTTTTGGCGATTGGATGGGTTGCCAAAGCATACATATAGTTGTTGCGACAGCTATGCATCGGATATTTATCATGCGAGTAACGCACGGTGTTGCTTTCACAAGAACACGCACCGCCCAAGGTATCGTGACGCCCACAGTTATCATCGACAATGGTGGCGATCGGCTGGGCAAAGTTAGAGTACAAAGTGGTGCCTTTCTCAAGATAAATCCGTTGATTTTGCGCAATAGTATCGGTGGCGCTATAACGCTCTTCGGGATTGTTTGCCGAGAAGAATAAGGTGTCTACGGCTTGATTGCCTTCAAGGTCGACGATACGAAATAATTGCCCTTTTTTGACTTCGCACATCCATGCGTCGCCCGCAAGACAGACTTCACTTAAGGTACTGTTTTCAAACTGTTGTAGTGCTAAATTGCTCATCATAATGCTCCAAATGCCGATATTGATCTTTTTTCTCAGTGCTGATGCAACACTTTAGTACGCACCTTGCAGGGCGTAGTAGCGTGCGTTATTGGCAAAACCATTCTGGTTTTGCTGGCATGAATCTCGACAGACGTCCTGCTCAGCCAACGCATTGGCTTTGAAAAGTTTCATCTGAATATCCGCAGGTGCATAGGTTTCGCTACGATCTAAGCCGTGTGGCGCATTGGATAAAAACACTAAACAATCCATTTCAAAGCGCAGTTCGAGCACATTACCTGTGTTATCACTGTCGATATAACTGAGCTCACCCGCATCATTTGGACTGACTTTGGAAAAGAGATTGACCGTTGCAGTCAGATCACTGGCACTGAGTGAAAACTTGGTCATCTCGATTAACAGACTTTCTACACCATTGCGATACATGGCATTGCGTGCATCTTGAAAGCGCTGTGTACCAAACTGCTTGGCAATCTGCGCTGGGGTACTTGGTCCACACATCGCATCATTCCAACCATGATCATCTCGTACAATCGATGCCATCACCCGCCCGAGATCGGAATACAGCACATGACCTGTAGATAAATATGCAGTGTGTTGCCCCTTCAAACTGTCTGGCATGTTGAAGCGTTCGAGTTTATCCGCTGCATTGACACAAAATAGCGAGACATTGGCATGTTTGCCTAACGATTCAAATTGCAATACCGTGCCACGTTGCACTCGACCCGACCAATGATGACCACTCGGCAACAATTCTTCCCACAGCGCTTGCCCATTGTGATAGCTGTTTTGCCCAAGTGCATTGTTTTGGACGTTGCTTTGAGCATGATTTTGAGCATGGTTTTGCAGACTCATAATGACTCCTTAGAGATTTTCGATTTTTCCTGACAGTCTGAGCGCACCCAAGTGCAAAGACCGCTGATCTCCCGGGCTTTTATCCCGCCGTGTAGTTCGTGCGAACCGTCATCTCTCGGTCCAGTCATGTACGCAGATCATCTCATCACGCCATCGGAACCCTAGATCACTTTGATATATGCAAAATAAAGAGCAAAACCTGTGCCAATTTAGTAATACTATTTTTATAAAAAGTAATACTATTTTGGTGCAAGATCCCAGCTGCGTGACAAAAGGTGCACTCTGATCAAGCAAATTGATTCATTTTTAAACAGAATCAGCACAATTTTATGCCGATGAAATTGGTATGCTTTTTGAAATAAGAAAAATCTAAGTAAGGCACTGAAAATTATTTTTGAACGATTTTTTGAACGAGTTATTAATTATCTAATGGCATATATTATGAACACAGCACAGATGCAACACTTGGAACATTGCCGAGTCCCACGCAACGACTGGACTCGAGCAGAAATTCACAGCCTCTATCAACTGCCGTTGATGGATTTATTGTTTCAGGCGCAAAGCATTCATCGCCAGCATTTTGAAAAAAACACCATTCAAGTCAGCACTTTACTCTCAATCAAAACAGGAAAATGCCCTGAAGATTGCAAATATTGCTCGCAGTCTGCACATTATGATGCCGACCTCGAAGCGGAAAAACGCATCGCCGTTGATAAAGTGATCCGTGAAGCGCAAGCCGCCAAAGCCTCGGGGTCTTCACGTTTTTGTATGGGTGCAGCGTGGCGCAATCCGCATGAGCGAGATATGCCCTATGTTTTGGAAATGGTCAAAGAAGTCAAAGCACTCGGGCTAGAAACTTGTATGACTTTGGGGATGCTCAACGCTTCCCAAGCCACCCGTTTAAAAGATGCAGGACTGGATTATTACAATCACAATCTCGATACCTCACGTGAATATTATACCAATATCATCAGCACCCGTACATTTGATGATCGCTTAAATACGTTGGATCATGTCCGTGATGCAGGCTTAAAAGTCTGTAGTGGTGGGATTGTTGGACTCGGTGAATCTGAACAAGATCGCATCGGTTTACTGCATGAATTGTCTACGTTGCCAATTCATCCTGAATCTGTACCGATCAATATGTTGGTGCCTATCGCAGGGACACCGCTTGCTGATGTCGAGAAGTTAGATGTGATTGACTGGATTCGCACCATTGCGACTGCACGGATTCTCATGCCGAAAAGTTATATTCGCCTGTCTGCGGGTCGTGAATCGTTGAGTGATAGTGATCAGGCATTGACATTTATGGCTGGGGCAAATTCGATCTTCTCGGGTGAAAAACTGCTGACCACACCGAATGCAGGACAAGGACGAGATCAACAACTCTTTGCCAAACTGGGCTTAGTTGCAGAAAAACCACAAGTGAGTGTCCGTGAAACTGCCGTCGATGCAATGGCGTAAAATACGATCGATCCCAAATCCTATTTGAAAAAGCCAATCTGAAAAAAGCTAATCTGGAAAAGCCAATAAAAAGCCCCGCAAGATCTTTTGCAGGGCTTTTGCCGTATGTTGTCGAGTACGCCACTTCGACAAGCTGAATGCGAGTTTGCGTGTTAATCAGGATATTGCAGTTGTGCTTTTTTCATCAGTGCAATCATTTCTTGCTTCTGTCCAAAACGATCATCTGTTGCGCCCGCTTGCGCCATTTGGATGATCTGTTGCCAGCTTTGCACAGGAATGTCCTTGCGTTGTTGCAACTTGCTGGCAAACTGCGCTGCTGCAGTGGCAAAATACATATCTGCACCCGCATTTTTCCATGCAACTAGACTCTTTTCACGGATCGGTGCTTCGATCAATTGTGACGTCGTTTGTTGCATCGGCTTATAGCGTAATTTCAGATAGGCAATTTCCCCATTACGTGTGCCTTTTACAGCACTGCCACTATTGTTTTGATAACGGAGTGGGTCGAGCGTCGATTTTGCACCAACAGGGATAATTTCATACAGTGCCGTGACGGTATGTCCCGCACCAATATCACCCGCATCGACCTTGTCATTATTAAAGTCTTCTCGTGCCAACTGACGATTATCATAGCCAATCAAGCGATACTCTTGCACATAGGCAGGATTAAACTCAACCTGCACTTTGACATCTTGTGCCACATTTGCCAAAGTCGAACTCATCTCATGAATCAAGACTTTTCGGGCTTCACCGATCGAGTCCAGATACGAATATTTTCCGTGTCCTGCGTCTGCCAATTGTTCCATCAAGCCATCATTATAATATTGATTCCCGACACCGAGCGTCGAGAAACCAATGCCTTTGGACTGATATTGGCGAATCATTTGCGTCAATGACTTGGTATCTGTCGTGCCGACATTGAAGTCACCATCGGTGAGCAATAGAATACGGTTAATGCCATTTTTGATCAGGTGCGTTTGGGCTTGGCGATATGCCATATTGATGGCATCTTCACCATTGGTCGAACCTTCTGCACTCAAGCCATTTATCGCAGATTTGATTTTACTTTTCTGTGCACCCGATACCCCTGAAAGCACCAATTCCTCTTTGCCACTATAGGTCACAATGCTGATTTTATCTTGCGCACGCAGATGATCGGTCATTTCGAGGAGAGCTGTTTTCACCAAATCCAGTTTATCTTCACTGCCCATCGATCCTGAGACATCAATCAAATAGACCAAATTGGTCGCAGGTAAATCTTTGGCATGGATGTCTTGTGCTTTCAGTGCCACTCTTAACAGTTGATGTGATGAATCCCAAGGCGCTGTGGTCAACAAGGTATTGGTGGTAAAAGGCAGTTTACGCTGGGTTTGTGGATAGTCATATTCAAAATAGTTGATAAATTCCTCAGCACGAATCGCCTCACTCGGCATCTTCTGCCCCTGCCAGATCATTTGTCGTGCATTGGTATATGAACCTGTGTCCACATCGATGGAAAAGGTCGAAACAGGCTGTTCACTGACCCGCTTGATCGGATTTTCGATATGATTTTCATAGTTCTGAGTGTTTTGCTTTGGATCGGGCGCAGGATAAGGTGGCACAGATGGATGGATGGCAATGCGATTCATCCCAGTATGCTTTGCCCCAGCAGACTGCCTATAAAGCATTTGATTTTGAGATACCGCTGCTGCTTCGACCATCGGCGCCGCTTCAACTTCAACCACTGCGGATTCCGTCGCAATCTGAGTATCTGATGCCTGACGTGGTGAAGAGCTACAGGCGCTTAATGCAGATACACCGACGAGCAGGAATAGCGAACCCATCACAGGAGCGCTTGGCTCTAGTCGTTTCATTGCTAGTTGTTTCATTGCTAGTCGTTTCATTATTGATAATGTCACTGCGTCTTGATCCGTGATGTTGTGAACTGTAGTTTTGTGATTTGTGGTTTTCTGCTTCATCGCCATTCCTTATTGCCCATGTTGTTCATTTTTTTACATATTCAATTGATCTAAATTAAAGCATAGTTTTCAACCCGCAAAATACCCTTTAACCACAATCATACATATTGATGTCTCATTCAAAAGCATCCTTCAAAAGAATGCATCACATAGGTTTCTTGCGCAAAAAAAAATTGCGCCCGAAGGCGCAATATGGACATGATATTTTGTATATCACTCAGTCACTGCAGCACCTGCACCGCCACCAAGTGCACCACCAATGGCTGCACCTGTACTACCACCGATGACTTTTTCACCGATGATTGCGCCGACTGCACCCCCAACCGCACTACCTGTTGTGCCTTTGGTTGAGCTACCTTGGCTATTTGAACCAAGACCCGCACCTGCTGCCGCACCAACGCCAGCACCCGTACGTCCACCTGCTTTTTGACCAACCGCACCACCAACTGCACCGCCAACTGCGGCTGCACCGATACGGTTTTGTGATGGTGTTGCGCTAGCACAGCCCACCAATAATGCAGCACTCATCGCCACACTTGCCAAAGCTGCTGTCGCTTTACGATTTTGCATCAACATGGTTATTTTCCTTTCTCGTCGTTTATGGATTCAGTATGCAAACTGAATAGGAATGAATCATGCACTTTTCGTTATCGCTTTGTGACTAGGCTGTAGCTTCGGTCACATTTTGAGTGAATTTTGACAATAAAAACCCGACTTAGTACAGTTCACGGTCGGGTTGTTTTTGATAAAAGCAATGTCTAGCGATTATTTAAACCACGTTTCAAGACGTAATAAAGCACCGACATGATGATCACGATCTTCGTCCTTATCGTTATAATAATTCAGCTCGGCTTGGACGAAAAACCATTCTCGCCATAGCGGTTGACGCCATCCCAAAAACGGCCCCCAACTGTCTAATTCTGGGGTGTTATCTTCGATGTCACCGCCTGTGTAGATGCCATAGTTAAACCAGTGATCATGGAAAAACTGATGCTGACGATAAATGCGATTGTCCCAGCCAAAGTCCTGCTCTTCATCGTCATCGGTGTAGGTCAAGGACAATTGATCGGTAAAATAGGCTTGATTTGGGCGAGCATGACGCAGTTCCAAGTTGGTGCGCAAATAATGCTTACTATCTAAGCCATAGCGATAGATTTGTTCGGCATGGGTGGTAAAGTCGTTATTTAAATCCCAATCCTTTTCCGCTTTGAGTCGTGCATAGACATCGTCCCCAGAGCGTATCCCGAGATCGGCGTCGGTATCGATACCCCACGGATTTTTCCACTGCGACCAACGCAATGCGATGGATGAATTGTCATTTTTGGACTGTTCACTGTCTAAGGTTTTGTTGCGATCACCACGTGGGTTTTCATTGCCCATGGAGACGCTGTTGCGGATTTCATTATCCAAACTGTCATCACCAAACACCACACTGAGCTTATTTTCTAAGGTCGGTAATTTGACTTTACCACGCACACGTGGCTTGACATTGAAGTCATCATACTCATCCCACTCGGTATCGAGGATAATGCGCAAGGTCGCCCACGCAGGCTCATTCGGATCAGGCTCACCGAACCAGTTATCAATGCTATGCGCACGTTTTTGTAGGCTATTGCTATATTTCGCTTGGGCACGATCCCACCAAGAATTGTCTTTGGTTTCTTCGGTTGAGGGAACATTTTTACGATCGGACTGCGGTGGCAATATGGTCGGCGTGCTATCGATGGTTTCAGGAATAATATCCAGTACCGTTCCAGTCGGTGGCTCAGGCTGTGCAATGGCTTGTGGATCCGCTTCAATTGCATCATTTGCAGCGTTCACCACAGTTGAAAAAGACAAGCTAGATACAGCACACACGCCGAACATCGCCAATCTGAGAGAGTTTAATTTCATTTTTCGCCTCAATAATCAGATTCAAAAATAAAAAACGATCGCCACAATGCATCGTAAAGCGCACAAAATTCACATAAACTGTGCAATAGCAAAATATTAACATCATTTTTTATACAAACAGTTAAATATTTTGATTAACCGTGTAAAAAATTTGAATAATTATCATATGGATAGAATGTTTAATTATGGATTATCAGCCCATTTCGCTCAATCTCGCCGTACAAATCGCCATTCTTGCCAGTGCACTTTTTCTGTTGATCGGGATGTGGACTGGGGTGTGGAAATACCTACAAATTCGTAAGTCACCGTCCGCTCGAGCACATTATTATGTCGATATTGCGCACCGTTCTGCCCTGCTCTATGCGCCTGCGTGCTTGATTATTGCGGTATTGTGCTTTTTTTCGATCTTGCCTGAATGGCTGCTATTGGTCTGTGCTGGCGCTAATCTACTGTTTTTCTTGGCATCGGTGCTGAGCTACATCATTCATGGCATGCTCAAAGACACCTCGAATCAATTCCTCAAACCGCATCGTCTCGGAAAATTTCAGCTTCCAGCCTTTTTGATTTCAGGATTTATGTGGGCTTTGATGGTGACGGAACTTGGCGCAACCACGCTATTAAGCCTTGGCACCTTGCTTTATTTTTTTAATCTTGGTTGATTTCTCACGATCCTGCGTGATTTGTCATAAAAACTTCACATCAGCGCTATTTAATATTGGCTAAAAAGTTTACAATTTTTAGGAGTGCTTATCTTGGAACCATCGACCTCAGTGTTTAGTCATCATATTTCATCGCAATTCAACGAGAACCTACAAGACGTCAATACCATGTTTATGGCGATGGGTGGGTTGGTTGAACAGCAAGTTGCCAATGCCATCCATGCCCTGCTCGACACCAATCTCGATCTGGCATTAAAGGTGCAAGAAGAGGACAATGCGGTCAATCAACTGGAACGTGATATTGATGAAGCCTTGACTTTGATTTTGGCACGTCGTCATCCTGCTGCCAGTGATCTGCGTATGGTGCTGGCGATGAGTAAAGCCAATACCGACCTTGAACGCATTGGTGATGAGGCGGCGAAAATTGCCCGTATCGCCCAAGCACTTTCTGAGGACGGCGAATCCCCGCGTGGTTATATGGAAACACGCCATATCGGCAACCAAGTACGCATCATGATCCGTGAAGCACTGGATGCCTTTGCTCGACTAGATGCTGAAGCTGCCTTGCATGTGATGCGTGCCGATGCCGACATCGACCGTGAATATTCTTCTGCGATGCGTGCCCTCATGACTTATATGATCGAAGATCCACGCCATATTAGTCGGGTCATTAATGTGATGTGGGTACTGCGTTCTTTAGAGCGCATCGGCGACCATGCTCGTAACATCTCTGAGCAAGTGATTTATATGGTCAAAGGGTTGGATGTGCGCCATACCGACTTTGAGCAAGTCGAGCAGAAAATCCAAGGCAAATCCAACTCCAAAGATGTTTAAAGTTTTTCAGCCCCCAAAGTCATGGCTTAGAGTCTGTTAAGCCCATTTACCAAAACCAGACAGCAATCGGCACTGCGTATTCCAATTTGCAATACTCAGTGTCGATTTTTTTGACTATACTGTAGCCCCAATGAAAATAGATTGAGTTAAAAATCATGCGTGTACTGGTGGTCATGGATCCTATTCAACAAGTCAATCTAAAAAAAGACTCCACCATGGCAATGCTTTGGGCAGCCACACGTCGTGGGCACCAGCTCAGCTATGCGCTACAACAAGATTTATATATTGACCAAGGCAAAGCCTTTGGCTTGATTGCACCGCTCCAAGTCTTTGAAGATTACAACCATTACTATGAGCTTGGTGAAAAGTCTGCGCAGTCATTGGCAGATTTCGATGTGATCTTGATGCGAAAAGATCCGCCATTTGACATGAATTTTGTCTACACCACCTATATTCTTGAACAAGCTGAACGTGAGGGTGCGTGGATTATTAACAAGCCACAATCGCTACGTGACTGCAATGAAAAATTGTTTGCCACCCAATTTCCAGAATTACAAGTGCCTACTTTGGTGACTTCACAGCAATCACTGATTCGGGAATTTCTCCACACCCATCAAGATGTGATCGTCAAACCACTGGATGGCATGGGTGGTACGGGCATTTTTAGACTGACGGCGGACGGTGCAAATATTGGCTCGACCTTAGAAATGCTCAGCGACAATGGCAAATTGCCGATCATGGCACAGCGCTACATTCCCGAAATCATGGATGGCGACAAGCGCATCCTAATGATCAACGGCGAACCTGTCCCGTACTGCCTCGCACGTATTCCACAAAATGGCGAAACCCGTGGCAACCTTGCCGCAGGCGGACGTGGTGAAGCACGTCCATTGACCGAGAATGATCGAAAAATCGCAGAAAAGATTGGTCCTTTCTTACGTGAAAAAGGTCTGGTCTTTGTTGGACTTGATGTGATTGGCAACTATGTCACTGAAATCAATGTCACTAGCCCGACCTGTATCCGTGAAATCGACGATCAATTTGGCACATCGATTGCCGACGATCTGTTCAATGTGTTAGAGCAAGGTGTCAGCACAAAACGCAATACATAAAGGAATGTGGGTGAGCAGTCATTACTCGCTCGCATGATCAAATTATGAAGAAAAAATTCAAGCAAATTCAGCAGTTTTGGCAAAAGCCACAAACAAAGCAGGCTTGGCAAGAACTGAAACAGATCGCCAAATCAGATCCTGTGAAATTTCCGTGGTGGTTGGCGACGACCTTTTCCACAGCCAGCTCCTTTGTCGATCATCCCATCCTCGGCAATAGCCATCTCAATGATATGGGACTGCATGAGCTGCGGGTCAAACAAGGGTTTCAACTTGCCAATGCACGCCGTGAAAAATTAGCACAATTTTTAAGTCGTGATGAGGTTGCGCAATATCAGCAAAATGGCTTTATTCTCAAAGAAAATTTTCTGCCTGAGGCGGAGTTTCAAACCTTAAAAACCGAACTGACTGAAACACCGTTGCCTACCCGTGAAACCCTACAAGGCGATACAGTCACACGGCGTATGGCGCTGGATTTTCGTACACTCCCCGATCTGCCAAATACACAAAAATTGATCGACTCTCGACATTGGCAAAATCTGATCAACTATGTCGGCAGTTTTAAACTACAGCCTTTGTACTACGTGCAGGTGATCATTTCCCAAGTACGAAAATCTCGCCCTGACCCACAAACAGCACTGCATAGCGATACCTTTCACCCAAGTATGAAAGCATGGTTATTTTTCACCGATGTGGCTGAAGATGAAGGTCCTTTTGTCTATGTGGCGGGCTCGCACATTCTCAATGATCGGCGTTTGGCATGGGAGCGTGAGCGTGCGCTGAACATTCAAGACAGTGATCGTATGTCACAGCGGGGTTCTTTTCGGATCAAGGAAAGTGAGCTGGCTGATTTGGGCTATGGTGCACCGAAAAAGTTTGCGGTCAAAGCCAATACTTTAGTGATTGCTGATACCTATGGTTTTCATGCACGAGGTTTGAGCGCACGTCCATCGATGCGCATCGAGCTATGGGCGTTTGCACGGCGCAATCCGTTCTTGCCGTGGGCTGGATTTGATCCAACACGTTTACCCTTGGTGAAAAGTCGCCTGATTCCCGCATTATGGTGGGGCATGGACATGATGGAAGAAAAAGGAATTCGCAAAAATCCGTGGCGTGATGTCGGGCTAAAGCGTGCCACTGATCCTGCCGAAATTACCTCAAAGTAGTCCTTTAAAATTGATCGCTTAGATTCTCAAATGAAGTGTTGTTGATCATTCAATAGCACTTACGCACCGACTTCGAGACATTGCCTCATCATTTCAACTGCGTGCTCTACATCTTTTAGGCTTTTGGCATTACCCCCACTTAGCGCCTGACGCCATTTTCGAGCGCCTGCAAGGTGTTGAAATAAACCCAAAATATGCCGTGTCAGCACTGAGATTGGTGCGCCTTGCGCAAGACGTTGTTCAAAATATGGCATCATCTGCGCCATGATTTCAAAACGATTGGGTGCATCGAGTTGCCACAATTCGCCCAGTTCTGCTAATAGATACGGATTGTGATAGGCTTCACGCCCAATCATCACACCATCGACATGCGCAAGATGCGCTTTGGTTTCTGCAACAGTTTTGATTCCACCATTGATTTCAATGGTCAAATGCGGACGCTCTCTTTTCAATCGATACACGTCATCATAGCGAAGTGGTGGCACTTCCCGATTTTCTTTCGGGGATAAGCCTTGCAAAATGGCAATCCGTGCATGTACCACAAAGTGCGTACAACCCGTTTTCGCCACGGTATCGACAAAATGTAACATCTCTTCATAGGACTGCATCTCATCAATACCGATGCGATGCTTCACAGTGACGGGAATCGTCACTGCCTGTTGCATGGCATGGATGCATTCTGCAACCAAGTCAGGCTCTGCCATCAGGCATGCGCCAATTTTATTATTCTGTACACGATCACTTGGACAGCCGACGTTGAGATTAACTTCATCATAACCCCAGTCCTGTGCCATCTTGGAACAGGTCGCCAAATCCTGTGGGTTGGAACCGCCAAGTTGTAAGACGATCGGATGCTCTTGTTGGCTAAAGTCCAAATGTCGAGCTGCATCACCATGAATCATCGCACCCGTGGTGACCATCTCGGTATAGAGCACGATATTCGGGTTGAACAAACGGGCAAAATAACGATAGTCTCGTGTCGTCCAATCCATCATTGGCGCAACGCTGATGCGAGGGGTTTGAATAGACGTAGAGGCTGACATAGGTGGCTTATTCCAAGGGAGACAAAACCGCAGTATGCTGATCTACACGCAATAAGTAGATCAATCATCACGCTATACGGTTAAAAATGGGGGGCTAATTCTAACGCAAAACCAGCGATGCATGCCATATTTGCGCAAGAAAAGTACGGTGTATTCCATTATTCAGTGTTTCGATTGCACAATTGCGTATAGGTATCTACAACGAATTCCTCTACACTAATCAAAACCTTTGGGATGAATCAAGGTGTCACAAGCAAATTCTGAAAAAGACTGGATCTTTCATGCCTCCAATCAAAACAATCGGTTTGAACGTATCGAAGCCTATTTTTCGAATTATGCTTATGCAGCCCATCGTCATGATACATATGCTATAGGGCGCACACTGTCAGGAGTTCAAAGTTTTCACTATCGTGGAGAAATGCAACATAGCCAATCTGGTATGGCAATGGTGCTTTATCCTGATGAAAAGCATGATGGACATGCGGGATCAGCACATGGCTTTCGCTATCAAATGGTTTATATCGAACCTTCAATTATCCAAAATATTTTACAAGGACAAGCCTTACCTTTTATCAAACATGGATTGAGTACAGATACTCGTGTGATACGGGCGACTCATCGATTTTTACAGCATATGGATCGTCCACTTGAATTGCTTGAGGAAGAAGATGCGCTGTATGACTTAGTTATCGCCCTCAATCAAAGTACAGAAAATATTCAAAAAAATAATAATAAATTCGACTATCAAGCAGCACAAAGAGCCCGCGAATATATTTTAAGTTATCCTGAACAAAGCATTTCATTAGATCAGCTCGAACAGCAAACGGGTCGAGATCGGTGGAGCCTATCTCGAGATTTTCGGCTGTTATTTGGCACCAGTCCGCATCGCTATATGACTATGCGACGTTTAGAATTGGTCAAGATTCATCTTTTACATGGTGAACCGATCATTAATGCGGCGCTTTTGGCTGGCTTTTTTGATCAAAGCCATATGACACGTCACTTTATTCAAGCCTTTGGTTTATCGCCTGCCCAGTGGCGTAATATGCAAAAAGCACAGTAGTCCGCTAATTGCAAAGCAATCATTTCTAAACTTCTATAATAAATGCAACCCTACAACAAAATCTTTCAACATAAAGATTGCCACCCAAATCAAAAAGACTGCCATAATCTTGTTTAACCAATTAAACCATTTCGGCTGTGCAATCTTACGCCCAAGCACCTGTCCTGCGAAGGCGTAAAGCATCGGCGCTGCAGCTGCACCAATTGAAATCAATATAGAAATCAGGTAAATCATTTCACCAGTAATTTTCGCAGCTGGATACATCACTGTGGTCACTGGTAAAATGACTAATATGCCTTTGGGATTTAATAGCTGTATCCAGAACCCATTCATAAATGTCAATGCTTGGGTTGACTGTGCCGTACTTTCGACCTTTGAAAAGAACATTTTGAATGCAAGATAAAATGTATAAATTGCACCCAGCAAAGAAATGATATGCAAACCCTGCTCTGGAATGACCGCATCGCCAACCACTCCCATGATGATAAATAAAATCAACATGGCACAGCCGACACCTAAAAAGAAACCAATGGTTTTTCGAAGCTGTCCCGTCAGTCCTGCATTAAGTCCCATAAAATTCACAGGTCCGGGGCTGTACATCACACTCAATGCATATAAAAAGATTTCCATAATTGACTCACCTAACCATCTTTTTTGACTTGGGTGAGCAATGTAACGCATCGATTTTTTGGCGTATTGTACGTTTGTGCAGGTAAGAAATAAAAGTGCTACAAAGACCAATAAACGCTCGTAATAAATCCCACCAAGCATTCACTTGATGGGATTTCTTTTGAAAAATTAAAGCAAAAATTTAACAGATTAATACTGCCAGAACATACGTTGCAACTCTTTGGTTGAGTTGGTTTTGGTCAATGCCAAAGCAGTTAATAGCCGTGCTTTTTGTGGGTTTAGGTCATGTGCCACCACCCAATCATACTCATCATCAGGCTTTTCCGCATTACGCAGTACAAAGCCATCTTGCACACGTGAGGCACGCACGATGATCATGCCCTGTTGTCTCAGATTGCGCAGCGTATCAACCAAATAGTTTGGCACCGAACCATTGCCCGTGCCTGCATTGATGATCGCTTTCACTCCAGCTTTGGCATAGGCTTCATAGGCGACAGGTGTCATCGAGTCAGAGCCATACGTGATTTGCACCAGTGGCAAGCTGTCACCTTTGATATCTTCGATGTTAAATTCAGAATTGTTGGTTTGGCGTTTTACCCCTTGACGGAACCAGTACGGCTTACCTTCGACCACCATGCCCAGCGCACCCCATTGGCTATCAAAGGCATTGGTGTGGATATTAATGCGCTTACTACTATCACGTGCAGCGAGAATGGTGTCATTCATAAACATCATCACGCCTTTGCCCTTGCTCTCTGGTGAGGCAGCCAACGCCACTGCACCATAAAGATTCAATGGCCCATCCGCAGACAGTGCAGAAGGTGGACGCATCGAGCCAACCACGACGATCGGCTTATCGGTATGCACCACCAAATTTAAGAAAAATGCGGTTTCTTCTAAGGTGTCTGTACCGTGAGTAATGACCACACCATTGACCTCAGGCTTTTTCACCAAGTCATTGACCTGTCGAGCGATGGACAGTAGCTCTTTGTCGGTAATACTTTCTGAGGCAATTTGGAGTGCTTGCACACCTTTGACGTCAGCTAAGTCTTTGATTTGCGGGACTGCATTGATCAGGGTGTCTACAGGGACTTTGGCTGCGGTATAGGTTGCGCTATTGGTGGCACTTGCGCCTGCACCTGCGATGGTTCCCCCTGTTGCCACCACCATCACGGTTGGTTTTGCCAAGGCACTGATGCTCAGCATCGCCCCCATACTGAGTGTAAGTAATGTTTTGACCATTTTATATTGCGTCATGTGTAGATATCCTTCAATTTGACCCACACAGATTTAGCAAAGATTACGCCAGATTGTCCATCATGCTTAAGTCTCAAGTTTAACTGTTGTCAATTTATCCAATACGAATCATTTATCGCTCAGCTTGTGGATTGATCCGATTGATTGTCCTGAAAAACTTCACATCTCGCCGACATGACTTATAATACCCATCAAGCAACGACACAATGAATTGAAATGCACCGCTATCAAAAGTCCAAAGACACCAAAGCCAAACTCGCACCAAAGCATAAAATCAGCTATGCCAAAAAGACGGACGATGCCACCAGTGCCTATTCATCGCAAGCGTTGAACTGGCTACGTCAGGCGGAATTTTTGATGAGTGCGCCAAAACTCGATTTGTGTGTCGAAGATACGGGATATGAAATTGCTTTTGCAGGGCGATCAAATGCAGGCAAGTCCAGTGCAATCAATACGCTGACCAATCAAAAGCAACTGGCTCGTGCATCGAAACGACCAGGTCGCACGCAGATGATCAACTTTTTTACACTGAGCAATCCTGAGCAACGTCTGGTCGATTTACCAGGTTATGGCTACGCCGCTGTACCTGAGGAAATGAAAAAAGTTTGGCAAAAAGAACTGGAAAACTACCTCATCCATCGGGAGAGCTTGCAAGGTTTGGTCTTATTGATGGATATTCGCCATCCACTACAACACTTTGACCGCATGATGCTGGAATGGGCGCACGCACGGAACCTGTTTGTGCATATCTTGCTGACCAAAGCGGACAAACTCAATCGTGGTCCTGCCAATAAAGCCCTGCTTGAAGTGAAAAAAGACTTGAATCAACTCAAACTCAAATTTTCAATCCAGCTTTTTTCATCGCTTGACCGCCAAGGTTTGGATGAGCTGGCGATGGTGATGGCAGGTCGTCTTGGTTCTACCATTACACAATCTGACGACTCAAATAGCGACACTGAAACTGACAATGCTCAAGCGCATATTCAAGAGCTTGATCTCCTTGAAGGCATTGACATTGATGCCATTCCGATCTTAGGTGAAGTAGACGATCCAAACGAGAAGTAACACTCGCAATGTTTGGTATCCACACAGGCAATTTATTCAGGTCGCTCAAAACGCATGGTCAACGGCTTAAGCAGTCCCTTCAAAACGTACAGCTAACGAAAAACGTGCAGCAGCAGCGATCGATTGAGCATCAAATCACCGTGCGCAAAGTACAGTTTGATTGGCAGGACACGCCGATAGACTGGATTCCAAAACAGCCTTTCGCCAGTTATTTTATTAATGAAATCAATCTGATTTTACCCGAAGGTGAGTTTTGGTTTTGTCGGGTGTTTCATAAAGTGCTCGATCAAATCAACGATCCTGTGCTCAAGCAAGATGTGCAAGCCTTTATTCGTCAAGAAGCCCTGCACGCCAAAGCGCACGACCAGGCGAATCATCACTACCTCAACCAACGTGGCATCAATCCACAGCGCAATCTGCAACGCATGCATGTTTTATGTCATCAGATTTTGGCGGATCAACCTTTGGGCGTCAAACTGCCAAATTTTTTGGCGAAAAACTGGGATCTGACTCGACTCGGTATCATCGCCACGATTGAGCATCTCACCTGCGTGACTGGACAATACGCATTACAAAATCAATATTGGCAACAGCTTGGCGCAGACCCAACCTTGACCCACCTGATCAAATGGCATGGCGCTGAAGAAGTTGAACATCGTAGTGTCGCTTTCGAGCTATATCAGCATTTTGGGGGAAGCTACTTTTCTCGATATCTGCTCAGTGCGATAGTCACGCCGATCTTGTTTTATATTTGGATTGATGGTGTGGCGCATTTGATGGTGCAAGACTCTCGCTTTCGCACCAAAAAACTGCATTTTTTCAAGATTTGGATTTGCCGTGAATGGTATCGCATCGCCAAACAGCACCATAACCAACTATTGCCCAGCCCATTTTGGTTAATTCAGCAACAACTTCGCTATCTTCTGCCCCACTATCATCCACGATTTGAGGCAAATCACGACGAAGCGCTCGCCTATCTCAACCAGATGGAAAATCTGCTCACACCTTGCGCTACACAACATTTAAAAGCTGATTAATTGTCAAACAATTTAACAAAAATGTAATTAAAAATGTGTCTCAATTCAAACTTATTTGAATTAAATTTATGCAAATCTCATTAAAATTTCATGAAACGGTCATAAAACAAGCAAATCATATTATGCTTTAGCATGGTATTTGCATCAGCCATCTTGTGCAGTTTTTTTTAATCGTATATTTTTGTAGTCGTAATGGATATACACAGTCTATGTTTATAGATTCACAATGATAGATCAAAAATCTGTTCGCTCTACATCTACACAAGAAGGAATTTAGCTATGCCTAAACAACGTATCCTGCTTTCAGCACTTTGCGCAAGCACACTTATGTTCGGATTAACCGCATGTAGCAAAGGTGATAAGGCACCAGAAGCTGCAGGCACAGACGGTCAACCAGCGACAACACATCAAGCGGGTACATTAGACAAGATTAAAGAGTCAAAAACCATTGTTCTTGGTTATCGTGACTCATCAATTCCTTTCTCCTACATCGCTGGCAATCCAAACCAGCCTGAAGGTTATGCGCATGATCTACAGCTCAAAGTTGTGGATGCAGTGAAGAAAAACCTGAATATTCCAGACCTCAAAGTGCGTTATAACTTGGTGACGAGCCAAAACCGTATTCCTTTGGTGTCTAACGGTACAGTTGACCTTGAGTGTGGCTCAACCACCAACAATAAAGAACGTCAACAACAAGTTGCCTTCTCAGTGGGTTACTTTGAAGTGGGTGGTCGCCTCCTCACTGCAAAAGACTCTGGTGTTAAAGACTTTGCAGACTTAAAAGGTAAAAAAGTCGTCACTACAGCGGGCACAACCTCTGAGCGTTGGTTAAAGCAACATGCGACAGAGCTTGGGGTTAGCGAAGTGATTTCTGCGAAAGATCATGCGGAATCATTCTTGATGCTACAAAGTGGTCGTGCGGCAGCATTCATGATGGATGACATCTTGCTTGCAGGCGAGCAATCGAAAGCCAAAGATCCAGCGAATTGGGTCATCGTTGGTACAGCACCGATCAAAGAAGTGTATGGCTGTATGATGCGTAAAGACGACACTGCATTTAAGCAAGTGGTCGATGATGCGATCAAAGCAACCTACACTTCTGGTGAAATCAATACCATGTACAAAAAATGGTTTGAGTCGCCAATTCCACCGAAAAACATCAACCTCAACTTCCCAATGTCTGAAGACGTGAAAGCGCTCATTGCGACACCTCACGACCGAGACCAGTAATTCATCCAAACTCTAGTCCCGTGATCACGATGATTGCGGGATTTTTCAATCGTTGTATTAAATGTAAATTGATGATGTTTAAAAGCACTGTAAAAATACTGGAGTGCGTATGAATTACAATTGGAATTGGCCCGTACTCTTTCAGTCCACTGGTGTCGATAACACCACGTATCTTGACTGGGTGATTACTGGTGTAGGATGGCTGTTCCTGATCGCCATCCTCGCTTGGAGTATCGCCCTCGTTCTTGGTAGTATTCTCGGGATTATGCGTACGCTACCGAGTAAGCTGTCTCAGTCCATCGCTACCACCTATGTCACCATCTTTCGTAATGTGCCGTTATTGATCCAACTCTTTATTTGGTTTTACGTGGTGCCCAACTTTTTACCTGGTCCGATCAAATCTTGGTGGATGAATGATTTAAGTGCCAGCACGACGGCATTTTTATCTGCCAGTATCGGTTTGGGATTATTTACCGCTGCACGTGTCTGTGAGCAGGTGCGCACAGGGATCGAAGCTCTGCCTAAAGGTCAGATCAACGCAGGTTATGCCGTGGGCTTTACTACGCCACAGCTCTATCGTTATGTGATCTTGCCACAATCGTTTCGGATGATTTTGCCACCACTGAGCTCAGAGCTCACCAACTGTGTGAAAAATACTTCTGTTGCATCGCTGGTCGGTGTATCCGAGCTAATTGCACAGATGAAAACCATCAGTGAATACACGCAAAGTACCATCGAAATCTACACCTACGTGACCTTGATCTTTATTACCATCAATATCGTATTGATTCTATTTATGAACTATTTGGAAAAACGCTTCCAAATTCCAGGCTTGATCGCTGAAGGAGGTAAATAATGGAGTGGTTAACTTCTTTTATTGCCGACTTACAGGTCTCAGCGCCAGCACTTTGGCATGGTTTTAAGATTACCTTACAAGTCGTGGTCACTGCGGCGATTGGCGGTGTGTTTATCGGAACGATTTTGGCGTTAATGCGACTGTCTTCCTTTAAAGTGCTAAATTTTATCGCCAAAAGCTATGTCAATTTGTTCCGCTCCGTGCCGTTGCTGTTGGTATTGATGTGGTTTTATTTTGCCGTACCGTTTATTTATACAGGCATCACCGGCAAATATCTGACCATTGATACGGCATTGGTGTCGAGTATTGTGGCATTTATGCTGTTTGAAGCGGCGTATTTTGCAGAGATTGTGCGAGCAGGGATTCAGTCGATTCCCAAAGGTCAATCCGCTGCTGCCTATGCGCTAGGAATGAGCTACGGTCAAAATATGCGTTTGATCATTTTGCCGCAAGCCTTTCGCAAAATGACCCCACTACTGCTACAACAAACCATCATTATGTTCCAAGACTCCACCATGGTCTATGCGATTGGTTTGCTGGATTTCTTCCGTACCAACTATGTTCGTGGCGACCTGATGGCGTTGCTGACTCAATATATTCTGTTTGCGGGATTGGTGTATTTCACCATTAGTATGATCGCAACCTATACCGTGAAAAGATTGCAAAAAAGGTTACAAGTATGAGCATGAATGAAGTCATGATCGACATTAAAAATGTCAACAAATGGTACGGTCAATTCCAAGTCTTGACCGACTGCACCACCGAGATCAAACAAGGTGAAGTGGTGGTGGTCTGTGGTCCTTCTGGCTCAGGAAAATCAACACTGATCAAAACCGTAAATGGTCTCGAACCCTTTCAAAAAGGCGACATCGTGGTCGATGGAATGTCGATCGCCAATGCCAAAACCGATTTGACCAAATTGCGTAGTCGGGTCGGTATGGTGTTTCAGCATTTTGAACTGTTCCCACACTTGAGCATTACTGAAAATCTGACCATCGCCCAAGTCAAAGTGCTCGGACGTAAGCCTGAAGATGCCAAGAAAAAAGGCTTGGCATATCTAGATCGTGTTGGTCTGAGTGCACATGCACATAAATTTCCATCACAGCTCTCTGGTGGTCAACAGCAACGTGTGGCGATTGCCCGTGCGCTGAGTATGGATCCCATTGCGATGTTGTTCGATGAACCAACCTCTGCACTTGATCCTGAGATGATCAATGAGGTGCTGGATGTGATGGTGCAACTTGCCAAAGAAGGCATGACCATGATGTGCGTGACCCATGAGATGGGCTTTGCCAGACAGGTGGCGAGCCGTATTATCTTTATGGATCAAGGCAAGATCATTGAAGATTGCTCTAAAGATGACTTCTTCACAGGGCAACGTAGTGAGCGTGCACAGCAATTCTTAGATAAGATTCTGCATTAACCTCCGTTCGACACAAGATGAGTAAAAAATCTTCTGGGTCGTGGGAACGGTAGTCGCATTGTTCGAGGTCAGCACAACTTTATTCAAATGAAGTTTCTCAAGGTATTCGAAAAATTTTGGTATCCGACCGAGTTTGCGACTGATAAATGGTTTTGCCTACTTTTCCCGAAAGAAAAGTAGGTCGAACCTGAGCAAAGCCAAAGCATTGCTTTGGCTGTAGCGTAAGACGCAGTGGTTAATTCTTGTATACGATCACACACCTTGCTAACTTTTATAAAATTCTTTTTTCATTATTATTCAACACACATTTCATCAAACTCAGATCAATTAATAACTGTTAGGTCGCCCTCTGTTCAAGCAAATCCGTATCTTCAACATGATGCTGTACTACCGCACTGATCATCATATCACCCTGCACATTGACCGCTGTACGCACAGTATCAAGCAAACGATCGATCGGTAACAGAATCGCAATCGCCTCGGCAGGAAGCCCCACCGATTGCAACACCATGATCATGGTCACCATACCCGCACTTGGAATCCCTGGCGCACCGAGCGATGCCAGCATTGCGGTTAAACAGACGATAATCTGCTGGGTTAAACTCAGCTCCAGCCCCATCAAATTGGCAATAAATAGCGCCGCCGCCGCTTCATACAACGCCGTTCCATCCATGTTGAGCTGAGCACCCAGTGGAATCACAAAGCCTGAAACTTGCGGGCTCACCCCGAGCTCTTGTGCACAGCGCATCGACAGGGGCATCGTTGCCGAACTCGAACTGGTGGCAAATGCAGTAATTAATGCAGGACGCGCAACCTTAAAAAATCGCCACGGCGAAATCCGCCCAAATAACCATAACAACAGTGGCAGCACCACCAAACCATGAAAGATGGTAGTGCCTGTGACCACCGTAGCAAACTTCGCCAAACTGCCTAGCACTGCAAAATCAGAGGTCGCCACCAACTTGGCAAGCAAGGCAAAAATACCGATTGGTGCAATATACATCACCCATTGCACCAGTTTCATCATCATCTCAAAGCCTTGCTGAAAAAAGCCATGCACCACATCGAACTGCCCACGACCCGCCACGATCACCGCACCGATCAATAACGCAAAAATCACCACGGACAGCACATTACCCTCGGTAAAGGCTTTAAAGGGATTGATCAAGGTATTTTGAATAAAATTGCTAAAAAATGCCGATGGACTCAACGTATCAGGCGCTTGATGATCCGCCATGGCATCTTGGAATAAGGTAATGTCCAGCCCTTTCCCCGTATCGAAAAGATGCGCACACGCCAAGCCTAAAATCAACGCACAGGTGGTTGTGGTCACAAAGCACAGCAGAGTAATTTTCCAGACTCGACCAAAACGCCCAATGGCTTGAAGATTTGCCACACCGACCACGATGGAGCAAAAAATCAGTGGAATCAACAGCATTTTCAGTAAACCAATGAATACGCCACTGATCAAACCGAGCACATAAACACTGACACCCGCCCATGATGCACTGTCGCCAACGTCACCCAAGGACAATAGCCAGCCAAAGCCTAGCCCGAGTATCGCCGCCAAAAATATTTGTGTATTTAAGGATTTCCACATGGTTGCACGGTGTCCTTTTGATCATTCACTGTGTTTTTGATTCTAATAGAAACTATTGCAAATATCTGCATTTGTTGTCATTACCAGTAATTGCAATCGCTTGTTGGCATAAAAAAACCAAGACCGCTGACGATCTTGGCTTTTTAGCTGGTTTGGATGATCACCATCCAAGTTCAGCGAGATTACTCTAAAGCATAAGCAATCACATAGTCGCCGTGATCAGGGGATTGTCGTGCACCACCTGCGCTAATGACCACATATTGCTTGCCTGTTTTCGGTGAAACATAAGACATTGGCGTACCCTGACTACCGACAGGTAGACGTGCTTTCCAAAGTTCTTCACCGTTAGATGAATTAAATGCACGTAGATAATAGTCTTGGGTTGCAGCGAAGAAGACTAAGCCACCTTGAGTTGCCATTGGTCCACCGATGGTTGGCATACCAATTGGGGTTTTGATACCCATTTTAATGCCCATCGGTCCAGTATCTTGCACTGTTCCTAGTGGGACTTGCCATGCAATTTGACGGGTTTTCATATCGATCGCCGTCATGGTGCCAAACGGTGGTTTTTGACATGGAATACCTAAGGCTGACATAAAGCGGTTTTTATTCACTTTATAAGGTGTGCCTTGCATCGGGACTGCGCCCATGCCTGTATTGACTTTTTCGCCACCACTTGCCTGAACTGCAAGATCTTCAGGGGTTTGCTCCATGAGCTGAATCCATAAACCCAGACGCATATCATTGACGAACATATAGCGATGGGTTGGATCAAAGGCGATACTGCCCCAGTTCATGCCACCCAAAGATCCTGGGTAACTGAGCGACACATCCGTACCCGGTGCGGTAAACAAACCTTCATAACGCATTGATTTAAAGTTGATACGACACATCAACTGATCAAATGGCGTTGCCCCCCACATGTCGGATTCGGTCAACGTTTCATTACCAATCTGTGGCATTTCTACCGAACGTGGTTGGGTCTTGCTGTACTGCTCATTTGGAATGTCCGCCGCTTTGACAGGTTGTTCAACCACTTTGGTCAGCGGTTGACCTGTTACACGGTCTAAAACAAAGAATTGACCAGACTTGGTACCGATCACCACTGCGGGTTTGGTTTGACCATCGTTCATTGGGAAGTCGACCAAGCTCGGTTGCATTGGCAAGTCAAAATCCCACAAATCATTATGAACCGTTTGATAGACCCATTTTTCACGACCTGTGCTGGCATCAAGCGCTAACACAGAGGTATTGTATTTGTGATCGACAGGTTGACGATTGCCACCCCAGACATCCACTGATGAGCTGCCCATCGGTAAAAATACGGTATTCATCGCTGGATCATAAGACATGGCTGCCCATGAGTTGGCTGAGCTACGTTTATATTGTTCGCCCGCTTTGAGCATATAGTTTGGATCAGGATTACGTGGATCAAACACCCAGCGCAGTTGTCCTGTGATCACATCATAGGCACGAATCACGCCCCCTGGCATATCGGCTGCCACGTTATCGGCAATACGGCTACCGATCACCAAGCTGGTGCCAGCAACCGTTGGTGCTGAGGTCACCTCAAAACGTGGAGCTTTGGTACCTTCACCTAAGCCCTCCAGCAAGTTTACTGTACCATTGACACCAAAGTCTTGACAGCGTTCACCTGTATCGGCATTGACGGCGATCAAACGTCCATCCGGTGTATTGGTATAGACACGACGAGGACAACTGCTATCGCTAGCGACTGCCGTGACTGGACTTGCGCCCGCCAAGGTCGGCTGTGCCAAAGGTTGGGTCGAATCAAAATACGCTACACCACGGCAACGCTCCCAAGCATCTGCCTTGGAGTTGACTTCGGCTTTCCAGAGTTGTTTGCCTGTATCTGCATCCAGCGCAATGATGTTATTGTGTGGGGTACATAAAAACACTTTGTCACCGACTTGCAATGGTGTCATTTGATCTTCAGCACCGTTCCCTGTACCCGTCGTCATGTCACCCGTTTGAAAACGCCAGACTTCTTTGAGTTTGGACACATTGTCACGGTTGATTTGATCAAGCGCAGCAAAACGACTCCCCCCTGCATCATTCCCATAATGCGACCAATTCACCTGTTGAGTGTCTGCGGTGACAGGCACCAACGGTAAGTCTTGACCTGAGGCCTTGACTGTTGGATGCGGAATAAACATGCCGTATAAACCACCGATCATGCCCAAAGCGGTTAAACCACCCAACCCATATCCAACTGCGGACATTGGCGCTTTAAACTGATATTTGCGTAGTGCAGGCAAAGTAAATAGCAATGCTGCCATCAATCCCGCAGGGAACATCAGGCGTGAATGTAACGGCCAAAAATCCCAGCCCGCATCAAGCAATGCCCAGATCACCGTACCGACAAAGGCTAAGGCAAAAATCCCTACGCCAAGGGCTTTTTTCTTAAAAATAAAAATTGCTGAAATCGTGATGAGTAAGCCTGCAATGAGAAAGTACCATGACCCACCAAGACTGATGAGTTTGCCACCACCAATCAGATAAAATAGCCCTGTGATCAGCAGTGCTAAGCCCAAGATAACACACCATATTTTTAATATGGGATGCGATTGTGTGTGCGAATTTGTCATGCCGCTCACTCCTTTCGATTTCTCGATATATTGCTAAATATATTGATAGACATATTGTTTGAATGATCGAATAAGACAGCAAAGCCTTAGCGGATTGACCGAGACTTTGCTGATATTTTAACCACATTTGCTGACTGATGTCGCTTAGAAGTTGAGTTTGACGCTCAGACCTGCAACCCACGCATCATCGACCTCTTTTACTCCAGATGGCTGATGCACATATTGAATATTCGGACGCAACAGCACTGCTGGCGACCACTGATAGCTATAGTTCAACTCGACATTCAGCTCATCATGCTGCACTGGCACATAGTTGCTAGCGAGCGCATCGTAGCTGTCATAACCACGACTTTGATTGGTGGCGATTTGACGATCGGTGACACGGTCATTGACGCTATAGTTGGCTAAGCCAAAGCCAATCGAATCATTCGGACGGCTGTCAAAAGGTCCTTTGTACCACAGCTCCAATTGTTGGGTACTTTCAACCGCCGTGGTATCTCGGTCGTTGACCACCGCATTGACTGAGGCATACAAACCACGTTTCGGATCAGCGCCATGTTGGGTCAGTTGTTGCTGTGCATTGATCCAGAAGCTGTATTTGCCATCTTCCACTTCACCTGTTTTGACATTGTTGGCATCGGCTGTGGAATACAGTGCACCGACTTTATATTCGCCAGGCAGACCATTAAAGGTTGCCAATTTTGGTTTCCATGCCAGCTCAACAGGAATGGTGGCACCTTCAACATTGTCCATATCAAGGTTAAAACCATCACTGTCCGAGTCGGTTTTGACATTATCAGGATTGACTTCGTAGACCCCAACGCCGATTGTCCAATCTGGTGCAAATTGATATTTGGCATTGGCACCCCACACACTGACAGGCCAGTTATACCAAATCGAACCAATCGATTTACCGAGTTGACCACCGCATAGAATCAGATTTTGAAATTCGCATTGAGAACCATTAAAGTCCTCAGACATGCCCATGCGTCCAAATTTGAGTTGTAATGCGTTGTCATCAAACCCTTTTTTGATCCATGCTTGGGTCAGTCGCCAGATTTTTCCACGACCATAGATTTCTTGGCTATTGCCCAAGGTGCTGGCACGTGGATCTTTGATTCGCTCTAAAGTCACGGCATTACCATCACGTTTAGTGATCGCAAGTGCCGCTGTAGTATCTTGCCAGCCTGCGATTTTGCTCAAGTCAAAGTTGGCACCTAAGGTCAGCTGCGCCGCATTTTCAAAATCACTGTCATCGTTATAGCCACCAGAGAGATTGGTCGCCGCTTGGCTCATGATCGAGACGTTAAATTTATAACCTTGATCTTCCAATTGTTGACGCTGACCATTCCAGTCGCCAAACAGCCACTGACGATCACTCGAATAAAATTCGTTGGCACTGGTAAGTTGACAGGTCGTCAGTGCTAAAGACACACAGCCCAGTTTAAATAATTGTTGCATCGCATATCCTTTTTCATCGGGGTGTGCTGTGAAAACACGCCCCCTTTTCATCATTTATCGAATCGTCGCTGGTGCGCTTAACTCAGAGGTTGCGCCAAGGTTATTGGTCACCGTCGCAGTGACGCTTTTCTCGCCATGTAAGCTGTTCCACGTTGCCACGCCTTTACCTGATGCGTCGGTGGTGAGGATTTGCTGACCAAGAAATTGTTCAGCTTCACGACCATTCGCCTGCGTATTGCCAAAGAATTCGATACGATAATGTCGATTGGCTTGCGCCTGAATGCTTGCCTGTACTTTGCCAGCTACATAACGCACTTGAGGTGCTTGAATGGCTTGGTTTGGCATGGCATTACAGCCTTGTTCGTTCGGCTGGGTACAGGTTTTTTGTTGCTTGGCTGGTTCGACCATCACACCGCCACCACGTGATCCCTCAAAGCCCGCATGCTCAAGTGCAGGCACGGCAAATACGATGGCGCCAAGACGTTGATTCGGTACGCAAGAACCGCCCGCCTCACAGCGCTTAATGTCTTTGCCATTATTCCAAATTTGGTTTTTGGTCAATGTGGTACGGGCATTGGCGTCTTTTTCCGAGCGAATAGCGATACCGAGACGATTGTCATGCACTTTATTGCTGTCAAAAATATTGCCGTCACCTGTCAGGTTAAAGCCAATCGAGTTTTTGCGCAGTTCGTTATAGGCGATGTAGTTGCGCTTGCCCCAGTTGATTTGTAGACCATCCGAATAGTTTTCAAAGGTATTCCCCAACACGGTATTGTCATTGCCCCACAGGATTTCGATGCCTTGTGATGGCTCTGGATTGGCTTTGGTTGAGGTAAATAAATTGTTGGCAACCAAGTTAAATGCCGCACCACGGGTCAGCTCCAAGCCATCACCATTATCAACGAAGAGATTATTCAAGACTTTGTTGTTATTGGTGGTGGTCGAAGTCGGATTGCCCTTGCCATCATCGCCTGTCAGCATCACACCCGAACCACCGTAGTTATTACTGATACGGTTATGTTGAATCAGATTATTGCTGGAACGATTAATCAACACGCCAATACAAAAGCGATGAATGTCCAGACCTTTTAAGGTCACGCCATTGACATCTTGCAACACCAGACCTGGCAAAGTCATGGTACGGACATTGGTGCCATATTGTTCAGGATTCGCGCCTGGACAGGCTTTAGCACCCTCGCCTTTGATATAGTTCGAACCATCAATGGCGATAAATTCACCCGTCTTATCCCACTGTGTACCAATAATTTTCACCGCTGATTTGATTGGGGGTAAGGCTTGATCCAGTTTGATCACGTACGGCGCTTTGCCCACCGCTTGAATGTGAATTTCATTTTCTTGCGCTGCATTGGCATTGGACTGCTCAATCGCCCAGCGGAGTGAACCTTTGGCATTGTCATCTTGGTAACGATCGACCACATAGGTGGTGGCGTGGCTGATCGCGGTTAAACTCAATCCGAGCGCAACTGCGCTTAAACGAAAACTTAATCCTGTCATGGTCAAATCCTTTAAATTTCAAATACGCTGTATGGCTTTATGCCTTGTTATGAGAGCCAGATGGCTTATGGCTATATGGGCTTATGGCGCTGTTGTATATGGTGAATTGGCTTTATGGGCTTGGCTGAACCGTTTTTAAAAACTGTTTCAATTGCATCACATCAATTTGCCCTGGTGCAGAGGCTTCGCCAATCATGCCAAAACTCATGCTACCGCCCATATTGGCAGTGGCAATCCGAGAAATCGTGCCAAGCTGACCCATCGACATGGTCAACAATGGTTTCTTCGACTTTTCGCTCACGTTCAGTGTGGCATTCATCAAGATATAGACATCTTGTTTAGACTTTGGCATCACTGCAATTTTGAGAATATCCGCGCCCATCTGATCTTGTTTGAGCAGACGGTTTTCGATCTCTTGTTGCGCAGGCGTTTTGTCAAAATCATGATTCGACATGATCACCAACACGTTGTGCTGATGCGCCAATTTGGTCAAGCTGTCCACTGTTTTGGCATCACGGAACATTTCAATATCAAGCAATTGCATAAACGGCTTTTTCAAATATTCACGATAAATTTTTTCATACTCTTTGTCGGTGACTGTGAGTTTTCCGCCTTCGTTATGGGTACGAATGGTGGCAATGAGTGGCTTATCTTTGAGAATTGCATTCAGCTCTTGACCGAGTGCGATGACTTTTTTGCTATCTGCGGCAAAGTCCAATAAATCAATACGAAACTCTGCCAAATCAACATCTGCATTTGCTGCAATCACTTTGGCTTGTGCAATCGCTTGATCGGCAGTTTTGGCAGTAATTGGCACAATGGTTTTGACTGGAAGCTGACCGATATGCACATTTTTAACGGTGTAATGTGGTGCTGTGCCCTGCGTTGACTCAGCGGCAAAACTCATTGCTGTTGCTGAAAGGAATAGCGCACTGAACGCAAGATTTTTTGCGAATCTGTTGATTTTCATGATGACTCATCCTTGTACAATATATCGTCCACGTCTCGTCGACATCTCATTCGTGCTGTGGCGTCAGCGTGGCTGCCACAGCAGGTTTCGGGTGATTTCGTATGTTGCTTCGTCTTAAATATCGAGAAACACGGTTTCATTTTCGCCTTGGATGCGAATGTCAAAGTGATAGACCACCTCGCCATCTTTTTCCTTGCGCTTTGCAATCATGGTCTGACGGCGCGGTGCCCATTCGATGCCATTGAGCAACGGATCTTGTGCATTGGCATCTTGCTCATCATCAAAATATACACGGGTATGCAAGCCAATATTGATCCCACGAGCAAATACCACCAAGGCAATGTGTGGCGCTTGCGTAGAACCTTTGCGACCTGGTACTGCACCTGGTTTAATGGTATTAAAACTCCAAAAACCTGTCTCGAAATCTGCGCCTGTACGCCCCCAGCCAAAGAAGTTTGGATCGGCTTTTTTATCTTGTGTATCGGCTGCACTTGGATAAACCCCGTTGGCATCGGCTTGCCAGATTTCAATCAAGACATCACGTAGCGGTAGACCAAGACCATCAAACACTTGCCCTTCTAGGCGAATACGTTCACCTTGGGTGTTGTCCTGTACCAGTTGATTGTCATAATTGTGTTCAAAACATTCGATCTCAGCTTGGTGTGGCAAGAGACCAATGTGTACATAAGGTCCACCTGTTTGTGATGGGGTTTCATGTAATTGTTGAAAGTTCCAATGATTCATGTCGTTCTCCATAACTTAGGTCAAATGATTTTCAAAATAAGTTGCACGACGACCACGCAAAGTGATGTCAAATCGATAGCAACGACTATCTGCTTCAATGAAGTTGCTCTTATCTTCGAGCGCAATCAATGCACGGCGCTGTTCATCCGATGGAATGGTTTGGATAATCGGACACGAGTCGATCAAGGTATCGCCTTCAAAATACAACTGCGAAATCAAGCGCTGTGCCAAGCCATCAGCAATCAATGAAAAGTGAATATGTGCAGGACGCCATTCATTGATACGGTTACGCCACGGATAAGGGCCGGGCTTGATGGTACGGAATACATAATAGCCATTGGCATCGGTCATCATGCGACCACAACCGCCAAAGTTAGGATCCATCGCACCAATGTATTGGTCATTCGGATGGCGATAGCGTCCAGACGCATTGGCTTGCCACACTTCGACTAAGGCATTTTTGACAGGACGACCAAACTGATCTCGCACATAACCATGCACAATGATGCGCTCACCAATCGGCAAACCATCTTTGGCATAATTCAAGATTAAATCATTGTCCTTAGGACCAAACTGATCCGCAGAAAAATGCGGTGCAGTCACTTCAGTTAAGGTTTCCACAATCGAGATCAAGGCATTCTTGGGCGAGCGTAATACACTGGTTTTATAGCCGGGTGCATATGCTGGCGGATGATCGTCGGTATTGCGTTGTGCATACGCACCTAAAATTAATTCTGACATCGTGAGTCTCCCTCTACGCTGTGTCCATCATGGAATGTTGTGGGGTGTATTATCATCAGGATTTGATGTGTGTTCTGATGTTTGGTTTGGTGTTGAAGTTGAGTTTGAAGTTTGGCTTGATGTTTGATTGAGCTTCTCAGGCGCAATCCCGAGATCGGCAAACACCGCCTCTGCCATATGCATCGCTGCATTGGCAGCAGGTAAACCTGCATAGAGCGAACTATGCAAGATCAGCTCTTTGAGCTCATCTTTGGTCACGCCATTATTAAAGCAAGCCCGCAAATGCATTTTCAGCTCATCTTCACGTCCTAGCGCAAGCAATATGGCAATGGTCACTAGACTGCGGGTATGGCGTGGTAGACCTGGTCTAGACCACACCTCGCCCCAAGCATAGCGACTAATAAAATTTTGAAAATCTGCATTGAAGTCGTTGAGATTGTCGATCGAGCGATTGACATGGGCTGCACCCAAAACTTCGGTACGCACTTCAATGCCTTGTTGATAACGCTGTTCATCATTCATGCTGTAGACCTCGTTTTCCTAATGTGACTTGAGATATTGCTGTTGATTAAAAAATTCATGTTGACTAAAACATCGTTCTAAGTGGCATCGGTATGCGCCACCAACGACTTGACGAAAATCGCCACCGCCGCCGCCGTCGCAGGAATCAGCAATAAGCTCAAAATCGCAGTAAATGACCAGTCATTACCGAGCAATACCGCACCGATCCACGCACCGAATACTGCTCCAAAGCGTCCGATCCCCGACATCCACGCCACACCTGTTGCACGGCACTGGGTTGGATAAAAGCGTGCACTGAGTGCTGGCATCGCAGACTGCGCACCATTAATCGCAATCCCTGCACACAACACCAAAATCGCCAGTAATGTTGGATTACCAAGGCTTTGACCTACAGTAAATGCGAAGATCCCCGCCACCAAATAAAAGCCTGAAATAATGCGGTTCGGGTTGAATCGATCCATCGCCCAGCCGATAAATAGTGCACTCAGCACCCCACCGAACTGGAACAATCCACCGATGAACGCTGCACGTTCCATGGTCGCCCCTGTTTCACGCATCAAGGTTGGCAACCAACTGGTCAACAGATAGATCACCACCAAGCCCATGAAGTAGGTCAACCACAATAACAGCGTGCCTTTGGCGTATTGCTTGGAAAACAGCATGCCAAACACATTCTTTTTCTCAGCGCCTGCAATTTCTTCTTCAGGCACATGAAATTCAGTCGCACCTTGCACACGATTTGGTGCAATGCGTGATAGGATTTTTTGTACCTTGTCATTGTCCTGACCTTTAACGATCAAGAAGCGATACGATTCTGGTAGGAAGAAAATCACCAAAATCATCAAGATCAACGGTGACCAGCCACCCATCAAAAATAGTGCATGCCAGCCAAAAGTTGGGATCAACCAACTACTAATAAAACCGCCGATCGCCATGCCCAAGTTATAACCACAGAACATACAAGTGACGAACAATGAACGAGAACGCTTTGGACAATATTCGGCAAATAGTGTGGTCGCATTCGGCATGGCAGCGCCCAAACCAATTCCCGTCAAAAAGCGCAATGTAGTCAATGTGGTTAAGTCATTGGCATAGGCAGATGCAAGGGTGAAGCCACCAAAAATTAGCATCGATACACTCAGCACCACTTTACGCCCAAAACGATCCGCCGTAGGTCCTGAGACCAGCGCACCGATGATCATGCCACCTAAGGCGGCACTCATCACTGGCCCAAGCTGTGAACGATCAATGCCCCAGTCTTGTGCTAAGGCAGGTGCAATAAAACCCATCGCCGCCGTATCAATCCCATCGACAAAAACAATGAGAAAACACACGATGGCAATCAGCCATTGATAGCCACTAAATGGTGATTCATTAATCACCGCTTGTGCATCAATACTGGTTTTTGGGGTAGCGTATTCCTGAGACGCCATATCTGCCTCCTTAGGCTTAAATTCCGTTTTTTTAACGCTTTAAATTATTCAGCGATCAATTCAATCAATGTGTGGTGACAAACTGCCTAAAGAGCTGATTAAACTGCTCAGGCTGCTCAATATTAGATACGTGCGATGCATCAATCAGTGCCAGCACACTGTCTGGAATCTGTGCTTGCATCAATTCACCATCAGCGACTGTGGTTACTGGATCAAAAGTGCCCGCAATAATCAGCGTTGGGATAGCGATGTTTTTCAGTTCATCTCGAACATCCGCCGTTGCCAGTGCTCGACAAGATTCGGCATAGCCGAGCGCTGGCGTGTTGGCTAAGGCTTGGATGGTACGCTGTGCGAGTGCATCATTCTGATAATCAAACTGCTCACTGAACCAACGGCTATGAGTGGTTGCGACAATCTCCGTCAAACCATTGGCAGTGACCGCATCAGCACGTGCATTCCAGCCGTCCTCAGTCCAGATTTTGGCAGCCGAGTTGGCAACCGTAATACTGTGAAAACGATCAGCATGATGAATACCCAGCCAAAGTGCGGTCATACCGCCCATTGAAATTCCACAAAAATGCGCCTTTTCAATGTTTAAGCCATCTAAGATATCGATCACATCTTCAGCAAGATTCTGCACCGACGTGTCTGCAATCACATCACTTTGACCATGTCCACGGGTATCGTAGGTCACCACTTTGAACTGCGCTTCAAAGGCAGCAACTTGTGGTTGCCACATGCCTTGATCAGTGCCCAGAGAGTTTGAAAATACAATCACAGGTGCATTGTCTTGCCCACTCACTTGGACAGCCAAATGTTTGCCCTGACGATTGCTGATGGTGTGCTTCACTTTGCCTCTCCTTTTGCCTGCATCAATACCGCATCAATCTGCTCTTGAATATTGCCAAGATACGATTCGGGTTGAAAAATTTCGTTGATTTGTTCAGCACTAAAATACTGCTGTACATCGTCCATTGCTGCGATCACATCTTTTAAATGTCGCCCGTTTTCAACAGCAGTTTTGCACGCCGATTCCACCAAGTGGTGTGCTTGCAAACGACCAAGATGAGGCGCTAATGCCATCATCACCGCTTCCGCCATGATTAAGCCTTGAGTACATTGCAAATTGGCGTGCATATTGTCCGCATTGACTTGCATACCTTGCAGCACATCCAAAGTGCGCGCTAACGCACCTGCACAGAGCTGGAAAATCTCTGGAATCGCCAACCATTCTGCATGCCAGCCACCTAGACTGCGTTCATGCTCTTGCACCATACTTTGATAGACACTTGCCATCAGTGCAGGCACGCGATTGGCAGCAGCCAATACAGATGCAGCCGCAACGGGATTGCGTTTGTGTGGCATGGTCGATGATCCGCCACGCCCTTGTGCTGTCGGTTCGAATACTTCAGCAATTTCGGTTTGCATCAACAGCGACCAGTCTCGTGCCATTTTGCCCAGACCACCTGTAATCATCGCTAATGTACTGGCGATTTCAACGATACGATCTCGCTCGCCATGCCAAGTGCATACAGGGGTACTCAGCGCTAACTGCTGTGCAAATGCCTGCACCACCGCACTGCCTTGATCTTGTAGCGATGCCAATGAACCCACCGCACCGCCCAGTTGTGCAGTGAAAACCCGTGACTTCATCGCTTGAATTCGTGCTAAATCACGCTGAAATGCTGATGCGTAGCGTGCCAACTTATGCCCAAAGGTAATCGGTAAGCCTTGTTGTAACCACGTTCGACCGATCATCACTTGTGAACGATAGGTTTGTGCTTGGGTTAATGCTGTCTGATAGCACTGCGTCAATAAAGTTTCGACCTGCGCCAGCGCATCACGACATTGCAAAATACACGCTGTATCCAAAATATCCTGACTGGTTGCGCCCCAATGCACATAACGTGCAGCTTCGGCATCTTGCGCTTTGACGATTGCGGTCAACTGTTTGACAAATGGAATGGCAATATTTCCCGCCAAGCCCGTCGCCACCGCCAAAGCATCAACATCAATCTGCGCTAAAGCCGTTTGAGATACCTCGACAATGGCACTCGCCGCAGTGGATGGAATTACACCAACCTCCGCCTGTGCTTGTGCCAATGCCACTTCGACTTGGATCATATAAGACAGCAAGGCACGATCACTGAAAATTTCAGTCACCTGTTCTTGATAAAATAAGCTGGCATATAACTGGCTCATGACCGCAATCCTTAACGCTGTATTAAACCCGTTGAATAATCATGGCAATACCTTGCCCGACACCAATACACATTGAACATAAGGCATAGGTTCC
>NZ_FMYK01000005.1 GCF_900096915.1 Acinetobacter marinus | reverse complement strand
CCGTAGTCGCCATTGCCAGCATTGTTGTTGACGATGACCAGATCTTTGACACCCAATGCAATCAAGCCATCAATCAGTTCTGCGGGCTGTCCTGCTGTACCAAAACCACCGATCATGATGGTCATGCCATCTGTAATCTGGGACAATACCTCCTGCATGCTACGCTGGCTTTTGTCTATCATCTGTTGACCCTCTCTTAAAAAACGTTATTTTGATGTGCTTGATGTCTGTGCTGTGCTCAGCGTGTTGGGCTTTTGCAAGAGTAAATTGGCAATCATCCCGATGACGATGCCCCAAAATACAGAGCTGAGTCCGAGGAAGTGCATACCTGATGCGGTGGCTAAAAATGTGATGAGTGCAGCTTCACGCTGTGTATCTTCTCGCATCGCCATTGCCACATTGGTGCCAATGGCCCCGAGCAAGGCGAGTCCTGCGAGTGCCGCTACCATTTCTTTGGGAAGTAAACTAAACAGCATGACGATACTGCCAGCGAACAATCCGCCGAGGATATAAAATATGCCGTTGGCAATCCCTGCGATATAGCGCTTTTCTTTTAATTCGTGCGCATCTTTGCCTGTGCACAAAGCGGCTGTGATGGCAGCTAACACAATGGTAATCCCGCCGACACAAGCGACAGCCAGTGAAGCAATACTGGCAATCGAGACGATCGGCTTGGCTGGTGTGTCATAACCGCTCAGTTTTAAAATCGCCATCCCTGGTAAAAACTGCCCTGTTAAGCTGACCAGTATCAGTGGAATGGCAAGGTTAAATGCCGCATTCCACGTCCATTCAGGCATGATCAGTTGCGGTACTGCCAATTGAAAATTCATCTCGACAGGATTCATGCGACCCAAAATCAAACTGAGCGATACCCCGCAAAGTAGCACCCAAATCATGGTATAGCGTGGGGTAAGGCGCTTTGCGATGAGATAACACAACAACATAGCAAAGACGATCATCGGCATACGATCGGTCGCCACGAATAGCTCAATGCCAAACTGAAAAAGAATCCCTGCCATCATGCCAGCAGCAATACTCTGTGGAATCCATTTCAAAAACTTATCAAAGTAACCAGAGACACCCACGATTAAAATCACAATGGCGCTGATAATATAAGCCGCCACAGCTTCATTTAAACTGGTTTCGGGGAAAAGGGTCACCAAAAGTGCCGTGCCCGGTGCCGACCATGCGGTAATAATTGGCGTTTT
The DNA here is from genome assembly GCF_900096915.1 of Acinetobacter marinus. Lineage (GTDB taxonomy): Bacteria > Pseudomonadota > Gammaproteobacteria > Pseudomonadales > Moraxellaceae > Acinetobacter > Acinetobacter marinus. The sequence goes on along the minus strand of NZ_FMYK01000005.1, from coordinate 167,552 downwards.
GTAACGATAGGATAGATAAATGCCAGAGATGGCGGCACCGATGGACACGCCCCAAATCCAAGACGCCATCATGCTGTTCGAGACATTGGCTTGCTGAGCGGCTTGGAAAAAGATGATTAATGGACCAGCATAGGAAATTAAAACCGCCAAAAAGCCTGCAACGGTGGCAGAGATCGACCAGTCTTGTTTGAGTGTTTTGAGCACAGACATATTGCCTCCTTGCATGTCCAGCGGTGAGATCCTCGCAGTGAGATTACCAATGTGATCATCAATATCAGATCATCAATATGATCTAACCTTGGTCGCCACCTGCGACAGGTAAAATGCTACCGTTAATATATGAGGCTTCATCTGACGCCAAAAAGACGATGGCATTGACTTGTTCATCAATGGAACCATAGCGATGCATATGGGACCGATCTAAGGTTTGATCGACGACTTGCTGTACCCAAGTCTGCTCTTGTTCATTGAGCGAACGATTTGAGCCATCTCTCGGAATCTTTCGAGGCGGTGCTTCGGTGCCACCAGTCGCAACAGCATTGACACGAATGCCTTGTGTGGCATATTGAAAGGCGAGCGAGGCAGTCAATGCATTGACGCCACCTTTGGATGCAGAATACGGTGCACGATTGACACCACAAGTCGCAATGGACGAGACATTGACGATTGCACCTTGTTGCGCTTTGAGCATTTCTGGCAAGACTGCACGACAACACCATAGTGTTGGAAAAAGAGAACGGAATACTTCTTTTTCAATTTCTTCAGCAGAAAACGCTTCAAAGGGCTTCATCCAAATCGCACCGCCAACATTGTTAATTAATACATCGACTTTGCCAAAATGCTGTATTGCCTCAGCCACAACAGATTGTGCGCCTGCAAAGGTCTCAAGATCGGCATGTACAGCAATGGCGATTCCTGAAGATGCCTTGATCTCTGCCAAGACCTCATCCACGAGTGCTGATCGGTCGGCGAGAACGACAGTACCACCTTCGCTAGCGATTCGCAGCGCAACGCCACGACCGATACCTTGCGCTGCACCTGTGACGATAACGACTTTGTGATTAAATCTATTCTGAACATCCATTGCAAACTCCAAAAAACGGATTCATTTTGTTCATTGTTACTTTTGACAAAGTGTGAGCAAAAATTAATTGGCGGAGAACTTCTCAAATAAGAAACTGGATGGCTTAATGCCTTCTGCATCTAACCAGCCACGAACCGCCTCAACCATCGGCACTGGACCACAGAGGTAAATGTCGACATCGCCATCATTGAGCCATTCATTTTCAATATGTCCTGTGACATAGCCTTTGCGTTCATGTTGACTGTGTTCGCTGGCGACAACAGTGCGATAATCAAACCAAGGCAGTTTGTTCTTTAATTCATCGAGCTTCTCCAGCGCAACCAAATCAAAATCATTGGTCACACCAAAGACCAGACGCACAGGATGTTCAGCACCTTTTTCTTCCAAGACCTGTAGCATGGACATGAACGGCGCAATGCCTGTACCACCAGCCAGCATCAACACGGGACGCTTGACATCACGTAAATAAAAACTGCCATAAGGTCCTGTGAATGTCATCTTTTCGCCTGCTTGGGCGACTTTACTGAGGTAATCACTCATTTTGCCCTCGGGCACGTTGCGCACCACAAAGCCAGTCAAACGGTGACCAGGTTTTGAGCTAAATGAATAGGAGCGTGTTTCTTCGGTACCTGGAATACCGACATTGACATATTGACCAGCTAAGAAGTGAATATCGGGCTGATCTTGGTCGAGCTCAATGTCGAAGGTAATGGTTGAGTCAGAGAGATTTTCAACGCGTTTTAAGGTGCCTTGGAAGTTGTGAATTTCTGTTTTGCAGACATCAGAGGAGGCTTGGATTTGGAATACTGCATCAGAAGTAGGTCTGCATTGACAGGCGAGGATAAAACCTTCTTCTGCTTCTTCTGGTGTCAAAGCATCTTCGATATAGGTTTCTTCTGGCATGTCATATTGACCAGATTCACAAAATGCACGGCAAGTACCGCAGGCACCATCACGGCAATCCAAAGGAATATTAATTTTTTGACGATAGGCTGCGTCAGATAAAGTTTCGCCATCTGTAACACTGATAAAGCGTGTTACACCATCTTCAAACTGAAGGGCGACATTAAAATTTGACATGGCTATATCCTATATTGGGTTCAATCGTTGATGTGCTGAGCAAAACTCCTTTTGATCAGCAGGATATTTCATAGAAGTCAGGGGCTAATGGCAGACCAAAACTTATAGGTGATAAATATCAATCACTTGATTGATGTAATCGTTTTTCAGTACCACATATTTACTCAGTATCTTTGGCGACTCACCTGCGCAATCAATCACATAGCGAGACATGCCAAAGTAGCTATAGTTGGTCTTATAGCGAAAACTCAGGGTTTGCCAGTTGAAGCGTACCGTCACTTTGTCGCCGTCACGCTCGATGATTTCGACATTGGCAATATTGTGACAAGTCCGTGTATCAGGCATGGTTGCCGAGGAGCGCTCGGTTTTAATCCGAAATACTCGATCTTCTAAGCCTTGACGATCTGGGTAATAGATCAATGAAATTTCAGATTGTGGATCTTCGGTGAGTTTGTCGTCGTCATCCCACGCAGGCATCCAAAATGAGGCTTCAGGGGCATAGCAAGTCAGCCAGTCATCCCATTGTTCATCATCTAAAAAGCGGGCTTCTTGGTATAAAAACTGAGTGATGGCTTCTAATGAGCTACGTTCAGCAGTTGGATTTGAACTCATGCGCTTTCTCCCATATCTTCAACCTGTGCGGCAAGCACTTTTTCATCGGCAATGGCTTGTTTCATGCATTCCATCCAGTGCTGATGCTGAGCAAGATACAGCCCCTCATCTTCGGTTTTAATGCCGCTCAGTTTAGGTTTAAGACCAATCTCTTTGGCAGCATCATCTGGGCCATAGATCCAATGTTTCGAGCCACGGCACATATCGTTCCATTCCAGCTCGATACCTGCATAGCCCGCCTGACAGGCACGGAATTCTTCGAGATCATCAGGGGTTGCCATCCCAGAGGCATTAAAGAAATCTTCATATTGGCGGATACGACGGGTACGTCCAGCAGCAGATTCACCTTTTGGTGCGATGCAATAGATGGTGACTTCTGTTTTATTCACGCTGATCGGACGCAGTACACGGATTTGTGAGCCAAACTGATCCATGAGGTAGACATTCGGGTAGAGACAGAGGTTACGAGAGCGTTCGACGATCCACTTTGCCATCGCCTCACCGAACTGTTCGGTGTATTCTTCGTAGCGGTCATAGTTTGGACGGTCTTCAGGGTTTGCCCATTGTGTCCAGAGCAACATATGCCCATTTTCAAAACCATAACAACCACCACCTTGCTTGCCCCAACCGCCTGCACTCATGGCACGAATGTTGTCATTTGCTTGTTTCTCTTTGCGTTGCTGTGTGGTGGCGGCGTAGTTCCAGTGTACAGCGGAGACGTGATAGCCATCGGCACCATTTTCTGCGGTCAGCTTCCAGTTGCCTTCATAGGTATACGATGATGCACCACGGAGCACTTCCAAGCCTTCAGCAGATTGATCGACAATCATATCGATAATCTTTGCGGCTTCACCCAGATAGTCTTCAAGGGGTGGTACATCGGCATTTAAGCTACCAAACAAGAAACCTTTATAATTTTCAAAGCGAGCGACTTTCTTGAGATCATGCGAGCCATCTTTATTAAAACAATCAGAGTAGCCTGCATCCGCTGGATCTTTGACTTTGAGCAGTTTGCCTGAATTATTAAATGTCCAGCCGTGGAAAGGGCAGGTGTAGGTTGCTTTATTGCCACGCTTATAACGACAAAGCTGTGCGCCACGATGCGAACAGGCATTGATCATGGCATTGAGCTCACCTTGACGGTTACGTGCAATGATGATTGGCTGACGCCCCATATAGGTGGTGTAATAGTCGTTATTGTTTGGAATCTGGCTTTCATGTGCCAGATAGACCCAGTTGCCTTCAAAAATGTATTTCATTTCAAGGTCAAACAAGGTTTGATCGGTAAAGGCAGAGCGATGTAGTTTAAACTCTCCCGTTTCTACATTGTCCACAAGCAAATCATCGATATGATCTAGATGGCTAGTATTGATTACTGGAATACGTGGCATGTCTATTCTCCTACTTTCCTTAGTAAGGTATACAGCCTAAAGTGCGACGGACTTTAGTACTGAATGTGCGGCTGACGATCAACGGTCGTCGTCATAGATTGAAGATGGGTGGCGATTGAGTGGCATGATGTCGAGTGTCATATAAGGATACAAAGGCAAGCCTTGAAGCAAGTCATGTAAGGCTTGATTGCTCTCTACATCAAAAATACTGATGTTGGAATATTGACCTGTGATCCGCCAAATATGACGCCAGACTTTGTCTTGTTGCAATTTTTGAAAATATGCCTTTTCTTTGGCTTTGATCTCGTCGGCTTGCGCTGTAGGCATATCCTTCGGCAAGTGAACATTCATTCGTACATGAAATAACATCTGGCAAACTCCTTATCCTTTAGCGACGCAATTGGTCGATTTTGTTCTCATCAATGTCGATGCCTAATCCCGCCGTGAGCGGTAGGTGCAATTCAAAGTTTTCATAACGCAGTGGTGTCTTTAAGATCTCTTCGGTCAGCAGTAAAGGACCAAAAAGTTCGGTACCAAAGGCAAGATGATCAAAGGTGGCAAAGGCATGTGCAGATGCAATACTGCCCACAGGGCCTTCGAGCATGGTGCCACCATACAGATCAATTCCCGCCAAGCCTGCGATTTTGGCGACTTCACAGGCCTCAATCAGCCCGCCAGATTGCTCCACTTTGACCGCAAATACATCGGCGGCATGACTACATGCCAAACGAAATGCGCTACTTGGACCAGTCAAGGCTTCATCTGCCATGATCGCCACATCAAAGCGCTCGCTGAGACGTTTGAGGACGTCTGTTTGCTCAATGGCACAAGGCTGTTCGATCAAGTCAATGCCGCCATCTTGAAGCTGTTGAATGCCTCGCACGCACTGTAGTTCTGACCATGCACGATTGACATCGACACGAATACTGACTTCATCTCCAAGTGCTTTTTTGATGGCAATCACGTGTTCTACGTCGTGTTGTAGATCATTGGCACCGATTTTGAGTTTGAAGGTATTGTGACGTTTGAGCGCAATCATTTTTTGTGCTTCGGCGATATCTTTATCGGTGTCACCTGATGCCAACGTCCAAAGGACAGGCAAGCTATCACGTAAACGTCCGCCAAGTACCTCGCTCAGTGGCACACCAAGTTGTTTGGCTTGAATATCAAGTAGGGCGGTTTGAATGGCGCATTTGGCAAAACGGTTGCCGTTAATATTTTTGCCAATCAGCTTTAATGTTTGAGCAACATTGAGTCCTTTGACCGCAGTTAACAGTGGTGCAAAGTAGGTATCGATATTGGTTTTTACACTTTCAGGACTTTCATCCCCATAATTCAATCCACCAATCGTGGTCGCTTCGCCCCAACCAACGATGCCGTCAGTGGTGGTGATTTTGACCAAGACCAAGGTTTGAATCCGCATGGTGGTCACGGAGAGTTGGTGTGGACGAATGGTTGGAATATCCACAAGTATGGTTTCTAAAGATTGATACATGGTTATCCATAACTTCTTTGCTAAGTGCTTATGAATACCTTAAAAGAATGATTATCTTGTGTCTAAGACTATATTTGCATTTTTTTATACCTAAAAGGTATGTTGTTTTTATCCAGACAACATTTTCTCAAGCGTGTGTATTGGTCTGTCTGTTTGAATCCGTAGACTGCGGTGATGCTCATTCGATAGTTAAAATATTTAACGCATAACGAAGTGATATAGCATTGAAAATAAAAAATATTTTCTCATACATCGTGCATGATCTTTTTGCACGATTCGTGGCATGAAGAAAAAATATCAGCTGTGCAATCACGCCACTTTTGTCGCATGCGCAATCCGACGCAATAAAAAATGATTCGTCATCGATGTTGGGCTCGGCGAAATAAAGTGTGTTGACTACGGTCTGTAAAATCTCAACAGACCCTAGATGATGTGGAACGGTCAGTGAGTCTCATCTGCGTTGCAATCTGTGTTAATTGTTCGGTACAGGTCGAAATAGTGTGTTGTAAGGCAGTGGTTTGCAGCTGTAGATCGGTGAGTATTTTTTCACAGTTTAAGCGCAGATGATTCGCATGCTGTCGAAGGCTGGTCTCGATATGCTGTGAAAGTGCGGTAAACAGTCGATCATGTCCAATGCTGATGACGTCTTGATCATTTTCAGCATAGATCACGTCATAGTGAAGATATTCTGCAAGTTGTATTGAGGTGATCGGATCAGGTTGAAGTTGATAATCCGCAAGTTGTAGGTCAATCTGCGTAGATACCATGTGCTCCACCTGTGTGTTCAGTTCAGCACACAGTGCGTTTAGATTCTGCGTTTTGGCATGCTGTTCTAATTGTGCGGGTAGGTTCGGAATAATGGTTCGCCAAGATTGCTGGATAAGGTGTTCGATCTGTTGTGGCAAGGTCTCAGATTGTGCTTGGATGTGCTGTTGTAATCGCAGTAATTGCGACATGATGTCCGTTTGTAGTGGCAACACAATCTGTTCTTGTAAAGCGTGCAAATGCATTTCAGCAGGTTTGCGTTGCTTGTATTGCACAGCGGGTTGAATAAGGTGATCAAGCGCAGTAAAAAAATCATCAAAACCAGACTCGAGCAAGGCTTGCGCTGTAAAGCCCGTCGTTTTCAACATTTGTGCAGAAATGGACGTCGCCACTTGCAACTGGGTCGGTGATACGCCCATGTCGATGAGCTTTTCTGTAGCACGTGTGCCGACATCTTGCGCTTGGAGCGCTCGCTGCGCCGTAGTTTTATTGCATAGCACCTGACAAATTTCACCATCGACTTCATCTTCTTCAAAATAATCACTGCGGGTAATCACAGGAAGGAGTGGTTTGTGACGATGTAGCTCCTGTGCTAAGGCGTCCAACTCTTTGACTTGCCCTGGAGAAGATGAGCTGGTTAACCATAGCATGCCGTCGGCACTTTCAATAAAGCGTTGGGTCAGTTCGGCATTTTCAGCAGTTACAGAGTGCAAACCTGGGGTGTCGAGTAGCACCAATTTATTGCCCAAACAGACACCTTGCAATCGTGCAGTTGTTTCAGTTGCACCCTCTTTGAACGGTACATCATCAGTGCGAATCTGACCTGTATCGAGATAAAAATATTGTACGGGTTGCTTGATTTGGCGAAAACTATCTGCGATGACATTGCAGAGTGAGCTTTTTCCTGCATTAAATTTACCGAAAATGAGCAGGATGATTTTATCATCGAACTGATGTGCTAAATCCTGTGCAGGTTTTAACGCATCGCAATGGCTTTGCCAAGTTGCAATTTGATCATTGATGCTGTGATTAACTGTGTTGATTTGCTCGGCAAATTTGCTTTGTTGAGCAAAGGAATGATTTTGGATAAGTTGGTGCTGTAAAGCCTGTGTTAAATGGCGTTGCCAGTCTTGCATTTGCTCGAGATGGATTGTGACATCCTGTGGTATGCGATTAAAGGCTTCGAGTTGCTCTATCAGGCGTTGTAGTGCATAGGGTGTGCTCATGATATGACACCCTCCTTGTGCTGGGATAGATGTTCTAAGTCCTGTAATGCGATCTGAGCCTGTTGTATTGCCTCAAGTTGTTGTTCCAATTGTGCAATGTATGTCTTTAAATCTTGCCGATCTGAAGAAAGTTCAAAATAATGAGCAAAGGCTTGGCGCATACGGTTCAGACTGGATGCATCAAAAAACATTTGACGGAGTTCTTTGCGTAATTTCACCGAAACACCAAGTACTGCAATGATCACGCTATCAATGCTACGCACATTGGTTTTTTGTGCTTCAGGCAGTCCGACCACACCATAGCGAATGAGATGGCTATTGATGGCAATGCAGGCTTGGGAATATGCTACTTGGATGCGGTTGCGATCTCGCTTACCCGCAGTGATTTTGTACATATTGGCAAAAGAGTCTGGCTCTAGCGAGTGATCGACGTCACCGACTTCTAATACAGGCGCAAGATCTTCACAAACTTTGCGCAAAACTGTGTTGAGGTCTCGATCAAAATGTTCACGGTGCTGTTGTTGTAGGCTGGTTTGCTGTTCCAGTATGGTTTGAGCGGTGTGTTGTAGCGCATTGAGCTGTGCATTGAGTGACGAAAAAATCTGTTGCTTTTCATGTGTACGAATCTCAGGAACGTGTTTTAGTGTTTCATGGAGCGCTTGTTGTAACTCGGGGATACCACTGCGTTGTACCAGCAAGGGCTTTGATTTTTCCAATCCTTGTCGATGTCGTGTTGCAGAGACAGACAGCCCATTGCCATCAGGAATTTGTTCTTGAATGCAATGGACGATGCCCTGCAATACTTCTGGATCTGGTATTTGATCAACTTGTGTCAATACCAGTAGCGTTTGGCGCCCAGTTTGCTTTTTATCTTGTGAGAGCGACTGAAACAATGCGACCTCGTGCGGATCGAATTCGCCCTCTCGCAAAGAATGTACAAATAATCGAACATCTGCTTTGTGCCAAATGGCATCATCAGCATGCTGATCATCCCGTGTGGCGACAGCCGCATCCAGACCAGGTGCATCTAACCAGCGGATACCGTGCTGTATATGAGCCGTCTGTGCAGTGGTTTCACGCTTGTCAGCGACGGCAAAAAAATCTTCGCCCATTAATTCGTTGAGTAGCCGACTTTTACCATGGTTATATTTACCGATCACGGTGACAGTGGGATAATCGCCTGCGTCAATGATGGCGCGCAGACGTGCCAGTTGTGAGTGCGTCTGTGGTAGCAGTTCTAGAATCTGGTGTTGAGTAGCATCAAGCATTGTACGATCCATGGCATCCTCAGTCATTTCCATAAAAAAATCAGGCGAAACCTAAGGCTTGCCTGATTTTGAGTGTTCAAATGAGATGTTCCTAACGATTAGGCTTGTAAACGTGGACGATCAACCACTTGGTTATCGACGCCATCGACTAACGGGCTTAGGGTAATATCAAACACCATCTCAGCAAATGGGCCGTCGACGCCATGGGCTTTGATCGTTGCTTCATCGGTGTGTTCAATTGCATCGACCACGAGCCCTTCACGAGTTGCATACGCAAAATCATCATAAGTGTACGGGTCACCTGCGACATTAATTTGCGTGGTGAGTTTACGATGCCCATCGGCAGTGACGAAATAATGAATATGTGCAGGGCGATTACCATGACGACCCAGTTGATTTAATAATTGTTGGGTCGGTCCTTCAGGCGGGCAACCATAGCCTGATGGCAAAATAGTTTGTACACGGTATTGACCTTGATCATCAGTGAAAATCGTTCGACGCATGTTAAACGGTTGCTGTCTGCCTGTTGGATCAAAGTGCGAATAGAAGCCACGAGTATCTGCATGCCAAATTTCGACCTTCGCATTTGGCATCGGTTGCCCATCTGCACTATAAATTGTGCCATGTAGAATGAGTGTGTGACCATTTGGATCCGTGCCATCGTCCATACGAGCATAGCCTTTCGACTCAGGTGCACCTGCAACATAGAGCGGACCTTCGATGGTGCGTGGGGTTGGGTTGTCGATGCCAAGTGCTTCATCGGCTGCATCCATACGCATATCGAGGAAGTGGTCAAAACCGAGTCCAGGTGATAGCAGACCTGCTTCATGGTTGCTGCCAAGTTCGTTGAGATAAGCGACCGCCGCCCAGTATTCATCAGAAGTGATGTCTAAATCATCAATGGTTTTAAATAGATCAGAGACAATACGATGGATAATTTGTTTGGTACGTGGATTACCACCTTCTTGCTCGAGTCCACTGAGCAGGGTTAAAAAATTTTGCACGGCTTCCGTATCGAAAATTTTTAAGTTTTTGGCTAACATGGCTATCTCCTTAAAATTGCCAAAATTCTGATCGACGTTATGCTCCTAAGTCGTTTTACGCCGAATAGCATCATTCCTGATGTGCTTCAATATTAATCGCTTGTATATACCTTAAAAGAATGATTACACTGTGTCTAAGACTGAATTTGTATGTATTTATACCTTCAAGGTATTTTGTTGTGCCAACATAACCAAGTAGAGTAGTCTGTCTTGGCTAGATCATCAGGATAAATTTGTCATGGAACTCAGACATCTCAAGTATTTTGTCGCCGTGGTTGAGGAGCAAAGTTTTACCAAGGCTGCGGAAAAACTGTTCATTGCACAGCCTCCACTGAGTCGGCAGATTCAAAATCTCGAAAATGAGTTGGAAATTCAACTTTTTGAGCGAGGCTCAAGACCGCTCAAAACGACGGCGGCGGGTTTGTTCTTTTATCAACATGCGGTCAAATTATTATCCAATGCAGAAGAGATCAAATCCATGACCAAGCGCATGGGTGCTGTGGATCGTGTTATTACCATGGGATTTGTGGGTTCACTGCTATACGGACTCTTGCCACGCATTGTGTATTTATATCGCCAACAACATCCCCATCTGAAAGTGAAACTGGTGGAAATGAACACCATGGAGCAGATTCAGGCCTTAAAAGAAGGGCGTATTGATGTGGGTTTTGGACGTTTACGGATTAGTGATCCTGCGGTGCGTCGGGTCAAATTGCGAGATGAGCCTTTGGTCGTAGCAGCGCATTCAGCGCATCCGATCGTACAGCGTAAGTCAGGGGTATATATGGCGGATATTGCAGATCAGGATATGTTCTTATATCCCAACACGCCAGAGCCTAATTTTTCTACACAGGTCAAGTCTATTTTTTCTGAATGCGGACTCGAACCGAAAAATGTCAATTTGGTGCGTGAAATACAACTGGCATTAGGTTTGGTCGCCGCGGGAGAAGGGATTTGTGTGATTCCACGCAGTGCGGACACCATTCGCTTTCCGCATTTGCATTACATTCCGATTTTAGATCCAGATGCTGTGAGTCCAATCTTTTTAACCACTCGAAATCTAGATGCCAGTGAGGAAGTCTTAGCACTATTTGATAGCATTTATCAAGTATATGGGTTGGAGGGGATTCCATTCCAGCGACAGCTTTATGATCAAGTTAGGCAAGATGATGAAGCTGAATCTTGAACAGCTTCATCATCTTGAGATGTGCTATTTATAGGGTCTAAACAACAACCACAAGTTGATCAATAACAAGACGCTAAAGAAAATCAGCGACCAAAACGGCAAAGATTGCCCGAGGAATGTCCAGTCGATCACCGCACATTCACCTGAGCCAGACAGTACCTGTTGCAATACTGCTTTAAATGGCAAGGCTTCGACCAAATAGTCTAAACCAGGGCCACATGACGGCACTTGGTCTGCAGGTAAATGTTGTAACCAAACATGGCGTGCAGCCACACCGACTGACCAGCCGATCGCTACGGTTGAAAGTAAACTGTAGAATCGCTTTAGCCAATGATTTTTCGGATTGTGTAATAGCGCAATGAGGCTAAATATCCCCATTCCGATCAAACCAACCCGTTGGAACACGCACAGCGGGCATGGGTTTAATCCCTGAAAATGCTCCAAAAATAAAGCAAAGGCAATGCCGATCACACTGCCTAAAAATAAAATAGTATGACCTAAACGATAGCTGATACGCATGAATGTTGCTCCGTCAAGCGACGATAAGGTTTGAGATAATCTTGAAAGCTGATGTGTGTTTGCGCTTCAAGTTGTTGTTGTGCTTTTAATGATTCGGTCGCTGCCTGTTCAAACTGCTGCTGTGTGTCGGCAGAAAGCGTATGCGATTGATAATATTCCTGATATTGTGCAGCGAGATTTGCGCCAAATGCCCACGTTCCGCCAAGTTCCGTGGTCTGCTGCAACATTTGCGCTGACAATGTCTTAGATGAATCCAGACTACGGGCTTGCATTAATGCCCATGCAGATTGATACAGTGCTTCGGATGCAGATGTTTGTTGCCCCAGTGCTTGATCAAGGATACTGGCACAAGGTTGCATGGCATTCAGCTGTTGTTGTATCCAAGTTTGGAAATCAACCTGAGTGGTTGTATCGCCTGACGTTGGCTGTTCAATTTGAAGCTGTGGTTCACGCCCACGCTCGACCACCAGCAATTGATTGCGATCGAGCATGGCTTGTTCTGCTTCATCAATTTCAGGGCTGTCGCTCAGCAAGCAATATAGCGCCAAAGTCTCCAAAAAGCTGGCAGTATCGGCATTGATACCAATCGGGCTAAATGGATTGACATCGACTGCTCGCAGTTCCACGTAAGCAACACCACGTGCCTGTAAAGCATCGGAAGGCGATTCACCAGCTTGTGGCGTTTGCTTAGGGCGGATCACGCTGTAATATTCATTTTCAATTTGCAAGACATGATCATTAATTTGAATTGGATTGCCATCGGCATCGTCCAGCCCCAGCGCTGTAAATTCAGGATAACTACACTGCGTGGCTTCACGAATACCCGCCAAATAGCCTGATAAATTGTTGTAGTGAATGCCCAATTTGCGCTGTGCAGAATTTTGGTAGCCAAGTTTACCCATGCGCAGTGCCGTAGCATGCGGTAAATACATGGTGCCTTTGACCAATTCTTGCAAATTGTGCTCACGTCCAGTGACAAAGCAACGGCAAATACTTGGACTTGCGCCAAGCAGATAAATCACTAACGGAATTTGACGCAAGAAATTGCGAATCAAGCCAAAATAACGATGACTACGATAATCTTGTAAGCTGAGATTTTTTAAGGTCAAATCGCTTTCTTGTTGTTGCAAGGTGGCAAACAATTCATCAGGAAAAGACAGGTTGTAATGCACCCCAGAAATGGTCTGCATACGACGTCCATAACGCACCGCCAAACCTTTGCGGTATAAAGTTTTGAATTGTCCGAGATTCGATGTGCCATATTGAGCAATCGGAATATTTTCATCTTGGCTGTCAAGCATACAAGGCATCGACAGCGACCACAGACTTTCACCTTCTGGTAAATGCTGATAAGTAAAGCTGTGAATATCTTTTAAAATGCTTAAAGTGTCAGTAATGCTTTTGGTCGGCGGGGTGATGAATTCCAGCAACGCCTCAGAATAATCGGTGGTAATCGTTGGGTGCGTCAACGCTGCGCCAAGTGCCATCGGATGCGCCTGTTGTGACAAAAAACCATTGGCTTGCATGCGCAGGCTTTCACGTTCTATACCACGTTGCATGTCTTGAAAAAACGTGTAATCAATCTGATCAAGTATGTGCTTTATGTTATTCGATGGCGTGGTCATATAGACTCTCAACTGGCGTAACAGCAGCACATTATAGCGGAAATATAACGGTCTGATGCGACTGCTGGCAAAGGAAAAATAATGCATCCGTTTTTAACACAAACTCAAACGATAAAATAGGATAAATTTGTGATGATAATGGACTGATATTTTGTGCAAAAAGGACATAACACCATGCAAGCACAACAGGTTTTGGAGTTTTGGTTTGATGCGGATCATCAAGCATTTTGGTTTGCGCAATCCGATGATTTTGATCAGCGTATTCATGAGCAATTTGGGACGATCCACCAGCGTGCCAGACAAGGTGAATTGTGGGGGTGGCGGAGCACGGTAGAAGGACGACTCGCTGAAATTATTGTTTTAGATCAATTTTCAAGGAATTTATTTCGAGAGCATGCAGATGCCTTTGCGCAGGATGGCATGGCGCTAGCACTGGCGCAAGAGGCGATCAGCTTGAAGTTGGATCAGCAACTCAGCCCGATTTTGCGCAAGTTTATGTATATGCCGTTTATGCATAGCGAATCGGCATATGTGCATGAATTTGGCTATAAGCTGTTTCAGCGTTTGGGTGATGATGTGACCTTGGATTTTGAGAAACGGCATAAAGACATTATCGACCGTTTTGGGCGCTATCCACACCGTAATGTTGTGCTAGGGAGAACCTCTAGCACAGAAGAGCTTGCGTTCTTACAACAGCCCAATAGCCGATTTTAACATCAGCTATTGGTGTGTATTGCATGCTATAGAGTAATATCGATCAGTGGATATTTAATCCATCAGCGTCAAACTTAAGCATCGTAAAAATTAAGCACTGTAAAACTTAAGCGATCATCGCACGATCGACTTTCATGCCCCAACGATCATCCAAAATCAAAGGCTGATGCGCATAGCGTGGAATCAAGTGAATGTGTAGATGATCGATGCGTTGTTGGCTGATTTCACCGTCGCTAAAACCGATATGAAAACCATCAGGTTGATAGACCATTTTGACTTCGTTGCGTGCCAGCTCCAATAGCACCATAAATTCTTTACGATCTTCCTCAGAAGCATCAAAGAACGAGGTCAGATGCTGATGCGGAATGATCAAACAATGTCCTTTGGACACAGGGTTATCGTCATAGACAATTCGACCAAAATCATTTTGATAGATCAAATTGGCGTCTAAATCTTGGCAAAAAGGGCAGTCCTGTACAATATTCATAATTCTTCCTCGATTTCATTGCTTTCATTTGTTTATAAAATACGCAGGTCTAAATAGGAAATATTATTACTTAAAATTTGTAAGACAATGCTATGGCTGCCAATTGGTTGGCATTATTCTCAAAAAGCATTGTCTAGTTTTGGGTGGATTTTAACCAAATTATGTCATGGTTACTTTAAAACACGATCTAGTAACGCATATAACGCATCCATCGATTCCGCTTCTGCGAGCGCATCATAGCCAAGATCAACGCCATTTTTACGAGCATTTTCATCGGCGGCTGGATTGGTGAAACCGTGTTTTGCATTCGGGTAAATATCGACACGATGTTTGACTTTGGCATGTTGCATTTCTTGTTTAAAGGCGTCGACATCCTCAAGGCTGACCATGCTGTCTTCTTGTCCGTGCGCCACCACCACTTCCGCTTTAAAGGTTCCTTCTTGTGCTGGGGTTTGTGCACTGAGGTTGGCATGGAAGGTCGCCACTGCTTTTAAATCTGCGCCAGAACGTGCCAGATCAAGGGCAACCTTACCCCCATAACAAAAACCGATCGCAGCAATACGACTGGCATCGACTTCTGGTTGTGCCGTTAAAGTATTGAGCGCTGCTGTGGCACGGTCGACCACGATGTTTTCAGGGTCAAAGGTCGACATCATATATTCGTTGGCTTGGCTGGCATCTTCAGCAATTTTTTTGTCGCCATACATATCGATCGCAAAGGCAGCAAAACCATATTCTGCCAATTGACGGACACGATTTTCCACATAGTCATTGCGCCCCCACCATTCTGGGCAGACCAACACGGCAGCAAGATTGCTTTCACCTTCTGGAGAGGCAAAAAAACCGACAAGATTTTGCCCTTTGCTGTCTTGGTATTGGATTTCTCGAATGCTGATGTTTTTTTGCGTAGTGTTGTAGTCCGACATGGTGTTGATCCTATGATTTTGAATTTGTTGAAATTACGTGGTGCATGTAGAGCATGTTTCAGCGTGATAATGTGTCTTGATTCGCCTAAAAACGCACGGATAAACATCATGTTATAAAAACTCAGCACAAAAAAGGCAATCCGAAGATTGCCTTTTTATGTGTATAAATGTGATTTTATACATTTCATGCTGAAACGGTGCAGTATTTAAACTTTGCCTCGAGAAATAAAGCCCACGATAAACAAGATCACGGCAACGACGAGGAAAATCACTGCAAAGTCTTTAGACAGACCAGCGACACCACCGAATCCTAATACGCTTGCGATCAGAGCAACCACCGCAAAAATAATGGCCCAACGAAACATAAGTTTTCTCCCTGTAAGAATTTTTGTATTTCCATATTAAAGTGATTATGTCTTTGAATATGTTATGAAACTGTGCGAGAAGTTTTGCTTTTGTATAAAATATGTTCGATGCAAATCAGCTGAAATGACAGGAAAAATTTGCGATAAATGCTTGCATATTGCGGGTTATGAGCGAGGTGATCTGGATAAGTTCGTCATGTTTTGGCGTAAATTGCTGTTACAATAGGCAAAATTTAGTAAAACGTATTTAACAATGACCGAGCAACATGCACAAGATGACGCTGACCGCACCCCTGCGCTTCGACCAGAGTTTTGGCGCTTATATGCGCTCGAACAGCTCAATCGCACCGAATGGGAAGCACTCTGTGATGGTTGTGGTCAATGCTGTCTGATCAAACTCGAAGATGAAGACAGTGGCGAAGTAGTCTATACCAATGTCGCGTGTAAACTCTTGGATTGTAGTACGGGTGCATGCAGTGATTATCCCCATCGACAACAATTCGTACCCGACTGTATTCAACTCAGCCCTGCGTTATTAAGTCAAATCAAATGGTTGCCATCGACCTGTGGTTATCGTCGTGTGCATGAAGGCAAAGATTTGCCACGCTGGCATCATCTGATCAGTGGTGATCGAAGTAGCGTGATTCGTGCTAAAAAATCCGTCGCTAATCGCTGTGTCTCAGAAAATGCCGTTGCAGAAGAAGACATCGAAGCGCACGTGATTCGCTGGGTGCGTTAGATTAGTTAACCTCAGCTCGCAATTTTCACTTTATTTGGATTGGCTGTCCTGCACTGCGTGATCCAAGATGCGATTGAGGGCATGATTGATGGCAGGGAACATTGCTTCAAAATGGCTGGCATCGGCGATCACCTGTTGCGTGATCTGCATGTTTTTGATGTTTGATAATGTATTTGCAAAGCGAGCAATATCTGTATTTTTCTCGACTTGAGCCGACTGTGGCAGGTGTTCTTTAAGTTCTTCTTCACCAACGCTTAAATGCACAGTTATCGGTTGTTCCATACCTGAAGGTTTATACTTTTTTTGAAATAATTGTGCTTGCTTGATCAGGTAGTCATCATGCCACCAGATCGACGGACTGGCAGCATAGTAGTGCTGAAATGCGTCGGGATGATTGAGCATTGTAAATAAAGTGAATAATCCGCCATAAGAATGCCCAAAAAGGCTTTGTTGCTGTACATCGACAGGATAATGCTTGGCAATGAAGGGTTTCAGTTGCGTTTGAATAAACTGATAAAACTGTTCAGCACCGCCGATCGGATAGGGTGGGTTGGGACGATTTTCGGGGCTGATCAATTCACCTTGAATCGGTGGGGTATAGTCAAAGGTGCGTGCCTTAACATCAATGGTGCTATCAATGTCATAGCCGATCGCCACAATCAATGGTGGCGCCTGATGATGACGTGCATAACTGAACTCAATCGCTTGTGCCATTACAGAGGCATAGGGAAATGCAGCGTTGCCATCGAGCAGATAAATCACTGGAAATCCTGCTTTCGGTGCGGGTGTTTGGCTTTGATAAACTTGTATCAAATATTGACGTTGATTGGAGGGGTTGCTGAGTTTAAATTGCTGATTGCGTGTGCCACCTGCCAGTGTGATGCCTTTTTCAATCGCTATGCTTGGTGTTTGTAGCGTTGGCGTAAGCGTCATCTCAGTCGCATTAACCTTGCCCATCATCAGACACAGCCCACAGATTAAGTACATGCTTAACGATGTGATACGGGCAGATTTCAAAGAATTCATAAAAGCACAACGCATGATTTTCAAAACGATTTTAACCACAATTCAAAGGTTTGATTCGATCACAGTACAGCAGATCAAGAAAAATTTGTACTGTCATAAAAATGAATTATAATCAATCTCATTATTATTTAAATAAAAATTACGTCATGTTTGGGAAAAAAGTCACTGCTTCAGATGCTCAATCCGCATCATCTTTGGATAAATCAAAATCGGTTAAAGCCAGCCACTCGAGATGGTATCGCAGCAATTTGTGGATTCACCGCTGGATCAGTTTGATCGTGGTGATTCCTTTTGCGATCTTGTCGATCACTGGGGTGATCCTGATTTTCCATGAGGAGATTGATCATGCGCTCGGACATGAGCCGACCGCCTCGATCAGTGTCAATGGTGAGCATCGTCCATTTTCAGACTCGATCAAAGCTGCACAGCAGGCGTATCCCAATGAAAAAGTGATCATGACCTCAATCGATGAAGATCATCATCCTGGGGTGATGCTGATCGGGATGGTCGAAGAAGGCAAAGGGGTTCGTGATGCCCGTTGGCTCTATGCCGATGTGCCTGCAGCGAAACTGGTGGAAGCGCCAAACTCTCGGGAAACACTGACAGGATTTTTACTTGAGCTCCATGCGCAGTGGTTTATGGGCTTTATCGGTGAGCTGATCGGGGCGCTGATTGCTTTATTGGTCTTCCTATCTTTAGTTTCTGGCTTGGTGGTCTATGCACCTTATGTGAAGAAGTTTCTGTTCGGCATTATTCGACGACAAAAAGGCGCACGGATTTTCCAGCTGGATCTGCATAATTTAATCGGCTCTGCGGTACTGGGTTGGGCATTGGTGGTCACGATTACAGGTTTTTTACTCGGCATTGGTACGGTGGCGATCGGTGTCTGGCAGATGACCGAGTTGCAACGCTTACAGCAGACTTATGCAGCGGCAAAAACCATCAATCCAAATGTGCAGATTGATCAAGTTTATCAAGCGGCGGCGTCAGGTTCGCAAGGTTGGCATCCGACCTCGGTCTATTACCCAACCTCGGAATACTCGACGCAGGGGCACTATTTGGTCTTGCTCCAAGGCAGTGAGGGGATTCAGGAAAAACTCTTACGCATTGCTTTGGTCGATGCGGGTACGGGTGAGCTGACCACGGTGGAAGATATTCCTGTGTATTTGAAAGCGATATTCCTGTCGCAACCGCTCCATTTTGGCAACTATGGCGGGTTGGCTTTAAAGCTATTGTGGACACTGTGTACGTTGATGACCTTGTTTATCACGGTGAATGGGGCGTGGCTATGGTGGGCAAAACGCAAACAAAAAAAATCTCAAAGGAGATCGCAATGCAACTGTGGAATAATTTAAATACCTTGTGGTTGCTCTGCGTGGTGAGTATGGCAGGCATTATCGGGATGATTTTGGTCGATGGTGTGTGGGATGTTGTCTTGCTCATCGTTGCTGCATTGCCGATCATCATGGCGGTCTATCGAGCGAATAGACTTAAGAAAGGATAAGTGAACAAGGGCGAAATCTTGTCATCAGTTTTTGCCATTAACACAGCCTTAATATGCAGACTTTATAAAATCCCGTATGCTGATGATCACGTGTCAAATGAGATGGAGTGTGTCAGATGGATTTGAAGTTTTATCGTCAACCGTTTTCAGCATGGCGGTTGTCTGAATCGAAAGTGAATACGCTCAAGTACGCAGGGATGCTATTTGCGCTCAGCGGGACCTTGCTATTGAGTGCATGTTCCTCACCAAAATCCACAGCACAAACGGCATCAGCACAAGAACCAAGCAGTGATAACACTGCAAATGCCAGTCAAATCCAGCAAAAATATCAGGTTGAAGATATTGCAACATTTAATGAGCCGTGGGCGATCGCAAAACTGCCTGATGGCAGATTATTGATTACAGAGCGACAAGGCAAACTGAAACTTTTCGATCCAACATCTAAACAAACCCTTGATGTACAAGGTGTACCGAAAGTGGCTTATGGTGGACAAGGCGGACTTGGTGATGTCGTCGTGCACCCACATTTTGCCGATAATCACTGGGTCTATCTGAGCTATGCAGTACAGGGTCAGGGCGATTATGGTGCAGAAATTTCTCGGGCAAAACTCGACCTCAGCAACCCACAACAACCGAAACTCATCAATCTTGAAAAAATCTGGGAACAAGTGCCGAAAATGTCAGGACAAGGGCATTATGGACATCGCATGCTGTTTGATTATGAGGATAAACTCTGGGTGGCATCGGGTGAGCGTCAACACTTTGATCCTGCGCAGGATATGACGAGTAATTTGGGGAAAATTCTACGCTTGAATGAGGATGGGACACCTGCCGAGGGGAATCCCTTTGCAGGGCAAGCAGGCGTAGCTCAGCAGATTTGGTCGCTTGGACATCGTAATCCGCTGGGTATGGCGCTGGATTTACAAGGTCAACTTTGGATCGTCGAGATGGGACCTGAAGGTGGCGATGAACTGAACTTGATCAAAAAGGGTGCAAATTATGGTTATCCATTGGTCTCAGAAGGCAATCATTATGATGGTCGTCCGATTCCAGAACATCGCACACGCCCTGAGTTTCAAGCCCCAGCCATCAGTTGGACGCCTGTGATTTCACCGTCGAGTATGATTATTTACCAAGGCGATCAATTTCCACTTTGGCAAGGCAAAGCGGTCATTGGTGGTTTGTCTTCTCAGTCCATCGTGATTGTTGATCTGACGCAACCTGTCGCCAAAGAAGTACAGCGTTTAGACATGGGTGAGCGTATTCGTGGTGTGCTTGCCGCTAATGATGGAACGCTTTGGATTATCCAAGATGGTGCGCAAGGAAAACTGTTGAAAATGACACCTTAGTTTGATTGAGTTTAGTCATCAGCAACAAACCACAAAATGGGAAATATCCATAAGTAAAAAAGAGCCAAAACTGGCTCTTTTTGATGTGAAAGGGAAATGCTGAAAAGTTAATATTTACCTGAAAAGTTGGCACTGACCCGTTGTTGTAAATAATCTTTGGCACTAATCGCTGGATATTTTTGCAAAGGACTTTCGATCATAATGTCCTCATTGGCTTGGCAGAAAAATGCCAAACTATAACGTGCACCTTGATATTCATCTGGTGCAGGGTTTTTCACCCGATGAAAATTAGACGGTAAAATATCATCACTCCAACGGGTCAGCATGTCACCAATATTGCAGGTAATCACATCATTACGTGGCACAATACTAGTCCACGTCTGACTGTCCATGTCTTTGCCAGGACAAACTTGCAGTCCACCTTGACCTTCACGCTGAAACAGTAAGGTCAGACAATCAAAATCGGTATGCGCACCCGCTCGCCATAAGCCGAGTTGGTCTTGCAGTGCAGGGTCGACCGCATAGTAGTGCAACATGCGTAAGGTGCTTTGGTATTCGGCTTGGCTTGGATCATGCGCATGACGGAAGAAGTCTGTTTCAAAACCTAGCTTATAGGCAAAACACGATAATACCTGCATGCCCACCGTCCAGCATTGCTGTTCAAAATGCAGCATATCTGCTTGAAAATTTGCCAGCTCCGTCTCAGTAGGCCACAGCCCTTGCATGCGTGGACGGGTAATTTGATAAGACTCTTTTTGATCTGCGGTCTTGGTCGATGGGCGAATCTGGGCACGGCTTTCCCAGCCTGCATTACGATGTAACGGATATTGCGCTTTGACCGCATTGGGCAAGGCAAAAAATTGTTCGGTCATGGCAAAGGCATGGTCTATGTCTTGCTGAGGAATGCCGTGATTTTCCAATTGGAAAAAGCCAATTTCAATGGCAGCTTGCCAAAGTTGCTCGGCGATTTCATGTTTACGGGACTCAAAATTAGACAAATCAATAATGCGCACTTCACGTGCGGTTTCTGTACCAAAGCTCCCCATGCGGGACTCTTTATTGAGCTCATCAAGGCTGTAGTTGGATTGAGGTGTAGTCGGGTTAGTCTGATTCATGTGCGATTCCTGAGAAATAGTTTGGGAATAATCTGCACATTTCACGCAAGACAACACTTCATAAGTCATCGAAAGCGTTTCGTTGAGCGGTTCACTTGTGCAGATCCAATGTCAATCACGTGACTGCTGATCTCCTCTAGTTCAGGCAATCAACAGCAACGTATTGGAGCAATGACCCACAGCACGATGCTGAAAATTTCAAAAAAAATCTCATGCACGTGCGTTGACAGCTTCTACTCTCAATTAGTTATTTAGCAAATCTCATGCCAGCAAATTAAGTCATTTTCTGGAAAAGTTGCACTTATTTTGTGCGTGCGGTCTGACCAATCTGCATAGTATTGTGTTTAAATCATAAAATCTTTTTTAAAAACAAAATATTAAATTTAAATGCATGAATTGGCATGCTGTTTGCAGAATCAATATTGAGTATAAGCGGTTAGTGTGCGGTGCAAAGTTTGCACAATACATGGGACATTGCTCTGCAGCAAAAGCTGTTCCTCAATGGGGAATAGGGCGTATGCCTTGCAGAGAGTCTGTGGACTTCCCCATTGTAATCTAGACCTAATACTTTCGGGGGCACCGATGATTCACAGCACGTATCCAAAGCACCTTTCTTTTAAAATGGTAGTTTCAGCGGTATTGTTGAGTTCAACCATGCTGGTGGCTTGTTCAAAGTCTGAAACGCCGACCAGTAGCGCAGCAGATAACACTGCTGAGTCGAGCAAGCCATTAGATCACATCACATTGACGACCTCGTGGTATCCACAAGCGGAACACGGTGGCTATTATCAAGCCGCAGAAACGGACATTTATAAAAAATACGGATTGGATGTCACCATTAAACAAGGCGGCCCACAGATTAATGGCATGACCTTACTGATGTCAAAGAAGACCGATCTGATCGTCAATTATGATCTTCAGGTGCTCAAGGGGATTGAGCAAGGCTTGCCTGTTAAAGCGATTGCATCATCATTTCAATATGATCCGCAAGGCATTATTACCCACGGTGATGTGAAAAGTTTGGCGGATTTAAAAGACAAAACCATTTTGGTGGCGACTAGCGGTCAGACCAGCTGGTGGCCATGGCTGAAAGCGAAATATCAGCTGAGTGATGCTCAGGTGCGACCATATACATTCAATCTGCAACCGTTCCTTGCTGATGCCAATACTGCCCAACAAGCCTTTGCCACCTCCGAAGTCTTGCCAGCGAAAAAAGCCGATCCGAACAGTAAATTTTATCTCTTTGCCAAAGATGGTTATCCAACTTATGGCGGCATCATCGTGACCCGTGATGATATGGTGCAGAGCAAACCTGATGTGTTGAAGCGCTTTGTGGCAGCGACCGCAGAAGGTTGGAAAAGCTACATGGAAAATCCTGCACTAGCCAATGCAGTGATCAAAAAAGAAAATCCGCAGATGACCGATGAGCTTTTGGCATTTGCGCTGGATCAAATGAAAACGTTAAAACTGGTTGATGGTGGTGATGCTGCCACACAAGGCATTGGTGTGATGACCGCACCACGTTGGCAGGCGACACGAGACATGATGGTCGATACAGGGTTGTTGGATACCAAAACTGATTGGCAAAAAGCCTTTACTTTGGAATTTTTGCCTGAAGCAAATCAGCGAAAATAATGCGCACGATGAAGTACCACAATTCAGTACCAAGATTCAGTACATAGATTAAGCACATAGATTAAGCACATAGATGAAGCACCACGATCTTTGAGCCGATAAACGTCTGGTAGCAAATGAGTTCAGAAATGAAAAAGGGGAACCCGATGAATGCCGCAATTGATCTCGATCATGCAGATGAACCGAGCACAAGCACAGCCCGCCCGATGTTGATGGCATCGGGGGTCGAAAAAATCTATCCCAATGGCACACACGCATTACAGCGTTTAAACCTGAATATTGAACGGGGTGAAATCGTCTCTTTGCTCGGTCCTTCGGGTTGTGGCAAAAGCACCTTGCTGAAAATGTTTGCGGATTTAGAACAACCCTCTGCTGGGCAGATTCGCTGGAATGGCAAACGGGATATGCAGTCGCAGTGTCGGATGGCGATGGTTTTCCAAGAAGCCACTTTAATGCCTTGGGCGACGGTTGCGGATAATGTGCGTCTGCCACTGGATCTACGAGGTATTGTCAAAAAGCAATCGAGCGACAAAGTCAGTCAAGCCTTACAGTCTGTTGGCTTAGGTGGTTTTGAAAAGTCTTATCCAAGAGAGCTGTCAGGTGGGATGCAGATGCGTGTGTCTTTGGCACGGGCTTTGGTGACTGAGCCGAATTTATTATTGATGGATGAGCCGTTTGGTGCACTGGATGAATTCACTCGACATAAGCTCGATAGTGATATTCGTAGTCTGTGGGCAGAGCGGGATTTGACCGTAGTTTTTGTGACCCACAGCATTTACGAAGCGGTATTTTTGTCGTCACGGGTGATTGTGATGGAAGCCCGTCCGAGTCGTGTGGTGGCAGATGTGCAGATTGAGGCGCCAGAGCTTCGAGATGAAGCATTTCGTACTTCCGAGGGTTTTATCAAGCAATGCGCACAGCTTTCACAACTCTTAGAACAAGCCAGCGGACATGGAGCACATCATGACTAAACCTCTATTAAACCGCCCGAATGCGGTACGTGTATTTGCGCCCATTTTCTTTGGGGTTTGCCTGTTGGTGGTGTGGGAGATCGTCTTTCGGGTGATCGATGTGCCGATTTATTTGGTGCCAAAACCGAGTGATATTGCCATAGCGTTGTACAGCAATGCACACACCCTTTGGCAAAGTCTGTTGATGACCATGAAAATTACCTTGCTGGCATTTTTGATGGCGATTGCAATCGGTGTGTTGGTGTCGTTTCTGTTCGTACAAAGTCGGGTCATCGAAGCCTGTTTTATGCCCTATGCGATCTTGTTTCAAGTGACTCCTGTGGTGGCAATCGCACCGCTAATCATTATTTGGATTAGTAACACCACCTTGGCATTGGTGGTCTGTGCGATGTTGGTGGCGATTTTCCCGATTTTAACCAATACCACCTTGGGTCTGCGTAGTGTCAATCCAGGATTATTAAATTTGTTTCGAATCAATAAAGCCAGCCGTTGGCAGATCTTGATGAAACTGCGTGTACCCAATGCATTGCCGTATTTCTTTAGTGGTTTGCGGATTTCGTGTGGTTTGGCGTTGATTGGTGCGGTGGTGGCTGAGTTTGTCGCAGGCACAGGTGGCACCAGTGCGGGTCTGGCGTATCAGATTTTACAAGCAGGTTTTCAGCTCAATCTACCGCTGATGTTTGCGGCGTTGTTTTTGATCACTTGTGCGGGTTTGTTGCTGTACATTTTGATGTCGATGCTGAGCAATGCCTTCTTAAAAAAATGGCATGAAAGTGAAATGGTCTAAGGAATAAGCTGAATGAATACAACAACCACAGCACATGACATGCACGCAGATGAGATGCATGTAGAAAATGTGCTGATTAAAAACGCCAACAGCATTTTGACAGGGATGCACGGTGCACAAGCCAGACATCAGGCGTCTGATATTCGCATTTCTGCGGGGGTGATCACCGAGATCGGCGATGATCTTGAGGCATTGCCACATGAGCGTGTGATCAATGCCAGAGATTGTGTGGTCTATCCTGCGTGGGTAAATACCCATCATCATCTGTTTCAGTCTTTACTCAAAGGCGAACCGTGGGGCTTGAATCAATCGTTAACGCCGTGGTTGGCAGCGACACCGTATCGTTTCAGAGGTGCATTTGATGCGGATAATTTCCGTTTGGCGGCACGGATTGGCTTGATTGAACTGTTGCGTTCGGGCTGTGCCACAGTGGCAGATCATCATTATCTGTATTGGCCTGATATGCCGTTTGATGGGGCGGAGATTTTATTTGATGAAGCACAGCGTCTAGGGATGCGCTTTGTGCTGTGCCGTGGTGGTGCAACCCAAACGCGTGGCTTGGAAGCAGAGTTGCCCCAAGCCTTGAGAGCTGAAAAATTCGATGCCTATATGGCGGATATGCAACGCTTGGTGAAGCATTATCATCAAGATTCAGCCCATGCGTATCAGCGGGTAGTGATGGCACCGACCACAGCACTACATTCCACCTCACCCGCCGAGCTCAAAGAAAGTGCCAAAATCGCCCGTGAACTTGGCATTCGGATGCATACACATCTGTCGGAAACGGTGGATTATTTAGATTGTGCACAGGCGAAATTTGGCATGACACCAGTGCAGTTTTGTGCAGAACATGATTGGGTTGGGGAAGATGTGTGGATGGCACACTTAGTCAAATTATTGCCCGAAGAAATTCAACTGTTAGGTCAAACTCGGACAGGGATTGCGCATTGCCCGCAAAGCAATGGACGACTCGGCAGTGGCATTGCTGACATCGTCGCATTAGAGCGAGCAGGGGTGCAAATTTCCATTGGGGTGGATGGCGCAGCATCCAATGAAGCGGCAGATATGCAGTCGGAAACCCATGCCGCATGGTTGCTACAACGTGCCCGTAAAGGCATGTTGGCTACGCCACAATATGCAGGCGGGCAGTTTGAAGGTGGTGCAGATGCGGCGAGCATCGAAGATGTGATTCGTTGGGGTACGGCTGGCGGTGCAGGCATTTTGGGGCTTGATGATCTTGGTCAGATTGAAGTGGGTAAAGTCGCCGACATTGCCATCTATGCACTGGACGACCCACGTTATTTTGGGCTACATGATATGGCGATTGGTCCTGTGGCGTGTGCAGGGCGAGCGCATTTAAAAGCCTTATTGGTCGGTGGGCGAGTCGTGGTGGAAGATGATCAGATTCCGAATGTGGATTTAAAAGCCTTGGCATTTGAAGCTCAGCAGGCGGTGAAAACACTACAGCAACGGGTCTTGGTGGCATAAATCATCTACAGTAAGCTGACCATGCTTACGAATTTGTATATACGCATTTAGACGGCATCTACGCCCAAGCGCTGACTTGGGCGTTGTTTTAATTTTGCGAGATGTACCTGACACATAGTACACTGCACTATGCCTTTTTGTGTTGTGACCTATTATGTCGACTCATCAAATTCCCCTGCCTGAACGGATTCGCCCACGGAGCTTAGACGAGATCATCGGACAAGATCATCTCTTGGGTGAAGGTGCGCCTCTACGTCAGATGATCGATCAAGGGCATCTACCCTCGATCATCTTTTGGGGACCGCCAGGTGTGGGAAAAACCACCATTGCCTTATTGCTTGCACAAGCGGTGGATCGTCCTTTTGTCAGTTTATCGGCGCTGAATACTGGCGTGAAAGAACTGCGTGAAGTGATCGCTGAAAGTGGTGATTTACTCACGCCAGTGGTGTTTATTGATGAAATTCATCGCTTTAATAAATCACAACAAGATGCGCTACTCGGCGCTGTGGAAAAAGGCAAAATTACCTTAATTGGTGCAACGACTGAAAATCCCTCTTTTGAAGTCAATAGTGCGCTCTTGTCCCGTTGTCAGGTGTATACCTTAAATGCCTTAGATCATGAGGCGATTCAGCAACTGATCCGACAGGCATTAACGCAGGACAAATTTTTAGCCAGTCGTCAGCTTCGCATCGATGAATGGGATGCGCTGATTCAATTCGCCGCTGGTGATGCACGTAAAGCCTTAAATTTAATTGATTTGGTCGCCAGTACTTTGCCATCTGCGGACGATTTAGAGCCGAGTCAGGACAATGCGGTGAATGATGCGCTGGTGGTCAAAGTCGCTCAGCAAAATATCGCCCGCTATGATAAATCTGGCGAACAACATTACGATCTGATTTCTGCTTTTATCAAATCCATTCGAGGTAGTGATCCTGATGCGACGCTGTACTGGATGGCACGCATGCTTAAAGGTGGTGAAGATCCTGTGTTTATTGCACGGCGTATGTTGATTGCTGCATCGGAAGACATTGGCAACTCCAATCCAAATGCGCTGCTCATGGCAGGTGAATGTTTCCGTTCGGTACAAGCCATCGGCATGCCTGAGGCACGCATTGTGCTTGGGCAATGTGCGGTGTATTTGGCGACCAGTGCCAAGAGTAACAGCACCTATATGGCGATCAATCGGGCGCTGGCTTTGGCAGAAAAAACAGCGGAATTGCCAGTGCCATTACATCTTCGTAATGCCCCAACCAAACTGATGAAACAGCAAGGCTATGGGGTGGATTATCTTTATCCGCATGATTATCCTGAGCATTTTGTCATGCAGGAGTATTTGCCACCAGAGCTCAAAGGCACGGTGCTGTATCAACGTGCGTTGAATAAACGAGAAGTGGAGTCGGAACGTTTACAACAACGCCGTTGGCAACAACAATCTCAACAGTAAATCAGTCATTCCACAGTTTAATTTCATGGATGTTTAAAAAGGAAAAAATATGCTGACCCTACATCATTTACAATTTTCACGTTCGATTCGGATTCTTTGGGCGCTTGAAGAGTTGGGCATCGATTACGACATGCAGTATTACCAACGCTTGCCAAATATGTCTGCGCCACCTGAACTGAAAAAAGTCCATCCACTCGGTAAAGCGCCTGTGATTAGTGATGATGGTTTGGTTGTTGCAGAATCAGGAGTGATTTTGGATCATCTGCAAGCAAAATATGATACGGACAATCAATTTAAACCGCAGTCGGCAGAAGGTATCAATCAATACAATTATTGGATGCACTATGCCGAAGGTTCATTGATGCCATTGTTGGTGTTCACTTTGGTGGTGGGGCAGTTGAGTAGTAAAAAAGTCCCATTCCTTGCTCGTCCGATCACGGGTGCCATCGGCGAGCAATTGCAAAAGCAATTTTCAAAACCCCGTTTAAAAGAGCATGTTGCCTTTCTCGAACAGCATTTGGCACAGCATGAATACTTTGCAGGGGATCAATTTAGCTTTGCCGATATTCAGATGATTTTCCCGTTAGAAGGCTTGTGTTCACGTCAAAGCGACTTGGCACTACCGAATGTGGAAAAATATCTCGCCCGCATCAATCAACGACCAGCCTTGCAACGTGCCAAAGCCAAAAGCCCAGATGGCGGAAAAATGATTTAACAGTGCAGACAGCCCTATGAAAGTATGCATTAATCGATTAAAAATTATGCTTTAGTCTAGCATTTCACGGTTTTTCTTCCCGTGCTGGTATGGAATGTGCTACTCACTTAACATAAATGGTTAATTGATGTGAGGTTAGCATGTCGGATCACGGTTTGGATCAAGTTACGGCGACAGCAGGTTCGGATGAGTATTTTGCCAAGCGACAGCTCAAGCAAGGTGCAGTCGGTTGGGTGCTTTTGGTCGGACTCGGCGTTGCCTATGTGATTTCGGGTGACTTTGCTGGCTGGAACTTTGGTTTGGCGCAAGGTGGCTGGGGCGGGATGTTTATTGCGACCGTCGTGGTTGCCTTCATGTATCTATGTATGTGTCTGTCCATGTCGGAAATGGCGACCATGTTGCCTACCGCAGGCGGTGGCTATAGCTTCGCCCGTGCTGCTTTTGGCCCACTTGGTGGTTATCTGACGGGGACGGCGATCTTGATCGAATATGCGATTGCGCCTGCTGCGATTGCGGTGTTCATCGGAGCATATTGCGAGTCCTTGTTTGGGATAGGTGGTTGGATCATTTATTTGGTCTGCTATCTGGTGTTTATGGGAATTCACCTCAAGGGCGCAGGTGAAGCACTCAAGATCATGTTTATCATCACGGCGATTGCCAGTGTGGCATTGGCGGTATTTATCTTCTCCATGGTGCCTCATTTTGATGCAAAAAATCTATTTGACATCACGCCAACACAAAATGCAGGTGCGAGCGAGTTTTTACCTTTTGGATATGTCGGTATTTGGGCGGCAGTGCCCTATGCGATTTGGTTCTTCTTGGCAGTTGAAGGCGTACCTCTCGCTGCCGAAGAAGCCAAAGATCCTCAAAAATCATTACCTCGTGGCTTGATCGGTGCAATGCTGATTCTGGCTGCCTTTGCCCTATTGATTTTATTCTTGGGCGCAGGCGCTGCGGGTGCAGATACCTTAAAAGACTCTGGTGCACCGCTGGTGGATGCCTTGGTTGCAGTCTATGGTGAGCATACATGGTTGGCTGGATTCGTGAATTTTGTTGGCTTGGCGGGCTTGGTAGCCAGTTTCTTCTCGATCATTTATGCCTATTCTCGACAAATTTTTGCCTTATCTCGTGCGGGTTATTTACCGAATAAATTGTCTTTAACCAATGCCAATAAAGCGCCTTATCTCGCCATTATTATTCCAGGGATTATTGGCTTTTGCTTGTCGTTGACGGGTGAAGGGGATTTATTGATTTTGATGGCGGTATTTGGTGCCACCATTTCTTATGTGCTGATGATGCTGTCTCATATCAAATTGCGCTTGTCTCGTGCCGATCTACACCGTCCGTATAAAACCCCAGGTGGTATTGTCACCTCAGGTATTGCGTTGGTCTTGGCTGCGATTGCGGTGGTGGCAGGGCTGATGGTTGATCCAAAAGTCTGGTTTATGGCGGCTGGGATTTATGTCATCTTTATTTTGTACTTCGTGTTCTATAGCCGTCATCATTTGATCAGTGGTACACCTGAAGAAGAGTTTGCGCAGATCAAAGCGGCAGAAGAAAACTTGAATTAATCCCAAGTGAGGAGTGCAGTGTAAAGGAGAATCATCATGGCATATTTTCATGACGTGGCGCAGACCCGTTATCATTTCCAAGACTTAAAAACCTTGATGGCAAAGGCAAGCCCACTGCGCTCAGGTGATGAATTGGCGGGTATTGCGGCGAGCGATGCCACAGAGCGTGTGGCGGCGCAGATGGCTTTGGCGGATTTGCCACTGACGACGTTTTTAAATGAAATGGTGGTGCCTTATGAAACGGATGAAGTGACTCGGCTGATCGTCGAGCAACATGATCATCAGGCATTTCAGCAGATTGCCCATTTTACCGTGGGTGATCTTCGTAATTGGTTGCTTGGCGAGGAAGCGACCACGG
This sequence comes from Acinetobacter marinus, assembly GCF_900096915.1. Lineage (GTDB taxonomy): Bacteria > Pseudomonadota > Gammaproteobacteria > Pseudomonadales > Moraxellaceae > Acinetobacter > Acinetobacter marinus. Next base: position 137,064 of record NZ_FMYK01000005.1, on the reverse strand, counting down.
AGAAACTGCAAGCATTACAATTCGCCTTTACCCCAGAAATGGTGGCAGCGGTCAGTAAAATCATGCGGGTGCAGGACTTGATTTTGGTCGCCAGCAAATGCCGTGTGGTGACCAAATTTCGCAATACCATTGGTTTGGCGGGTTGTCTATCGACACGTTTGCAACCCAATCATCCGACAGACGATTTACTTGGTATCTCGGCAAGCATTGTCGATGGACTGATGTATGGCAATGGTGATGCGGTGATCGGCATCAACCCTGCCACCGACAATCTGCAAAACTTATCGGATTTACTCAAGTTATTAGATCAAATCATCCATGAGTATCAGATTCCAACACAGTCGTGTGTGCTGACGCATATTAGTTCGGCGATCCAGTTGGTCGAGAAAAATGTGCCTGTGGATCTGATGTTTCAATCGATCGCAGGTACGGAGAAAGCCAATGATAGCTTTGGGATCAATCTTGCGATGCTCAAAGAAGGCTATGAGGCGGGGCTGAGTCTAAATCGAGGCACGGTCGGTCAAAATGTCATGTATTTTGAAACGGGACAGGGCAGTGCGCTGTCGAGCAATAGTCATTTTGATGTCGACCAGCAAACCATTGAAACCCGTGCCTATGCGGTGGCAAGAGAGTTTAAACCACTCTTGGTGAATACCGTGGTGGGCTTTATCGGCCCTGAATATCTCTACAACGGCAAGCAGATTATTCGAGCAGGTTTGGAAGATCATTTCTGCGGAAAACTGCTGGGTGTGCCGATGGGCTGTGATATTTGCTATACCAATCATGCCGATGCAGATCAGGATGATATGGATATGTTGCTCACTATGCTGGCGAGCGCAGGCATTAATTTTATTATGGGGATTCCCGGTTCTGATGATGTAATGTTGAATTATCAAACCACGTCATTTCACGATGCGCTCTACGTCAGACAGTTGCTCGGTCTTAGCCCCGCACCTGAGTTTTCGACGTGGTTGGCAGAGCAAGGTATTTTTGCACAGCAACAACGTCATATCGAATGGGCAAAGCAATTACCACCGAGTTTTGCACGTATTTTGGCATCATCAGGGAGTTGATCATGAAAGCGGATATTCATCACGATCCAGACCAAAAGCGCTCAAGTCCTGTGCATCAGGATATTTGGCAAAAACTCAAACAGCATACCGATGCCAGAATCGCCTTGGGGCGTGCGGGTTGTAGTGTACCAACCAAGCCTTTGTTGAGCTTTCAATATGACCATGCGCAGGCAAAAGATGCGGTGTTGCACGAGCTGAATGTGCATGACTTACAGCAGGCATTTTCTGCGATGCACTTGGACATGATCGTGGTGCACAGTCAGGCAACGGACAAAGCAATTTATCTAAAACGTCCTGATCTGGGGCGTATTTTGGACGATGAATATGCCTTGAATCTCAGTCAACTTGGCGAGGGCAAAAGTTATGACGTGGCAATTGTCATCGGCGATGGTTTATCCGCTCGTGCTATTGAAGAAAATGCAGTGAAATTGGTGGCTGAGCTACAGCGCTTGTTTCAAGCTGAGCAATGGTCGCTAGCACCGATCGTGGTGGCAAAAGGCAGTCGAGTGGCTTTGGGAGATCAGGTAGCAGAGCGATTGCATGCGAAGATGTTGGTGATGCTGATTGGTGAGCGCCCAGGATTGAGTTCTCCAGACAGTTTGGGGATTTACTACACTTGGCAAGCTAAGTCGGGCTGTCATGATGCGATGCGCAACTGTATTTCGAATGTGCGTCCTGCGGGTTTGCCGATACCTATTGCTGCACAGCGACTGATGACCTTGATGAAAAAATCACAACAACTGGGGCTATCTGGCGTACATCTCAAAGATGAACATGAAGTCGAAACCATTGCCAGCGATGGCGCACAGCAGTCTTTATTTCTATTGCCTGAGCGGGACGCATAGCAGTCTATATTCCGTTTACTTGGCAAAACGCCTGAAAACAGTTTGCGGATAAAAGAATTACTACACAGTCTCGGACTTTCTGCCCACTTTTGCGGTAAGATCACGACTGGATCATAGATTGATAATATTGGAAGTTTTATGGCGGGCATTATTCAGTCCTTACTTGACACCGATCTGTATAAATTCACCATGTTACAAGTGGTGCTACATCAATTCCCGCAAGCAGATAGTGTCTACCTGTTCCGCTGTCGCAATAGCAAAGAAGCCGCCTATCCATTACGTGAGTTAAAGGCAGAATTAGACCGAGAGCTGGACGATCTGTGCAGGTTAAAATTCAGTGCCGAAGAATTACAGTTTTTGCGCAAGTGGCGCTTTATTAAAAGTGACTTTGTTGATTATTTAGAATTATTCCAACTCAAGCGCCGTTTTATCGAAACCACAGTCGATGACAATGGTGAATTGGTGATTCGCATCGAAGGTCCCATGGTACAAGCCATGTGCTTTGAGATTTATGTCTTAGCGATTGTCAATGAATTGTACTATCGCCGCTTGGATGTGGACGCTGCACAGATTGAAGGTGAAAAACGCCTACAGGTCAAAGCAGAGCTTTTAAAAAGCTATGCGGATCAACAAGTAAACGGTGAGCCACCATTCTTGGTCTCAGACTTTGGCACACGTCGTCGCTATAGCTATGCGTGGCAAAAGCATGTGGTGGAAACCTTAAAAGCTGCTGCACCGAATGTGCTTCGTGGTACCAGTAATGTCTATCTGGCGATGCAACTGGGTATCACGCCGATCGGGACGATGGCGCATGAGTTCCTACAGGCATTTCAAGCCTTGGACGTGCGTTTGCGAGATTTCCAAAAGGCGGCATTGGAAGCATGGGTGCAAGAATATCGTGGTGATCTCGGCATTGCCTTGACTGATGTGGTCGGTATGGATGCTTTCTTGCGAGATTTTGATCTGTATTTTGCCAAGTTGTTTGATGGTTTGCGGCATGACAGTGGCGACCCGTATGAGTGGGGCGATAAAGCCTATGCACATTATAAAAAGTTGAAAATCGACAGTCGCACCAAGATGCTTACCTTTAGCGATGGTTTGGATTTAGAAAAGGCGTGGGATTTGCATCACTATTTTAAAGATCGCTTCCAAGTCAGCTTTGGTATCGGCACCAATTTGACCAATGATATGGGACAAAAGGCATTAAACATTGTCTTAAAATTGGTGGAGTGTAATGGTCAGTCGGTGGCAAAAATCTCGGATAGCCCAGGCAAAACCATGACGGATAATGACACGTTCCTAGCTTATCTCCGCCAAGTCTTTGAGATATCCGATGATCAAGGTTGATTTTACGATGGATGTTGATTCGCAGAAAAAGGACTAAGCATAGACTGATTTTGCGCAATTGATGATAAGTGACTATGTTATGATTTTGGGGTTTTAGGGGCGAAGCCCCTAAGTCATCATCCGCTCGCTCGTTGCCAAAGGCAACGAGCGAGCGTAAAAGAGATGATGTGTGTCTAAAACATTTTTTCTATTGCAAAAAATCTTTGGTCAAAATGGTCGTATTAAAAGGTTGGAACTATGAATGCAGTTGTGCCGTTTGGCTTATTGGTTGAGCCAGAACAGTTTGCACCGTTTTTAGATGATCCGAAATTTCGGATTGTAGACTTGAGTCGTGAGTCGGTGTTTGAACAATTGCATTTGCCCAATGCCATCTCGGTGCGTCCAAATGAATTGGTGCGTCATCATGAGTTTGCATCAGGTCTATTGCCTGAAAGTGACAAACTACAAGCCTTATTCGATCGACTTGGCATTACCGAAAATCATCATGTCATCGTCTATGATGACGAAGGCGGTGCTTGGGCAGGACGCTTGATTTGGAATTTGCACTGTGCAGGATTTTATCAAACCAGTTTACTCAATGGTGGCATTCACGCTTGGCTTGCCGCTGGCTTACCAACGTCGATTGATCAACATCAAGTAGAACAAACAGAAAATATTTTCCAAGTGGATTTAAGCGCAAAACAAGACTATCAAGTTGAATATGATGAACTCGCACAAATCGTTACAGCACAAGCCGTTACAGCGCAAAGCATACAACTTTGGGATTGCCGAACTGAAGATGAATATACAGGGGTGCGCTTGGCTGCACGACGTGGCGGTCACATCACAGGGGCAAAATGGTACGAATGGAGCACTGCCATTCATCGCCAAGATCATTTAAAATTACATCCATTGACACGTATTCAACAACAATTGCAACACCGTGGATTTGACCTCTCTCAACCTGTGATTGTCTACTGTCAGTCTCATCATCGTTCAGGCTTAGCCTATATTATTGGGCGATTGCTGAACTGGAATATTCGTGCCTATGATGGTGCATGGAGTGAGTGGGGCAATCGTATGGACAGTGCTGTCGTTAAAGGAGAATCTCCTGTTGAATAAGCCGAATACGAAAAGATTCAAATCCAAGCGCAAACCGCAAAGCCAAACGCAATCCGAAATTCAAGCCAAACCGAAAAAGTCTAAAGCCATGATCGATCAAGCATTTATTCGTCTACAAAAAATCATCCCACAACATGCGCTAAGCCGTCTTGTGGGTAAAGTCGCAGCCAGTGAGCAACCACTGCTCAAGACTGCGGTGATTTATGCCTTTAAACAAAAATATGGTATCGACCTCACGATCGCCGAAGCTGAAGAAATTAGCCGTTATCCATCCTTTAATGCCTTCTTTACCCGTGCGCTCAAAGACGGTCAACGTCCGATTGATCACAATCCAAAGCATGTAGTTAGCCCTGCAGATGGTGCAATCTCGCAACTCGGCAAGATCGAACAAGGCAAAATTTTCCAAGCCAAAGGGCAAAGCTATACCGTCGAGCAACTGATCGCTGATCCAAGTTTGGCTGAACCATTCCAAGATGGCGAATTTATTACTGTATATCTTTCACCAAAAGACTATCACCGTGTGCATATGCCATATGGTGGAAAGCTCACCGAAACGCTGTATGTGCCAGGTGAATTGTTCTCGGTGAATCAGGTCACTGCGGAAAATATCCCAGAGTTATTTGCACGTAATGAGCGCATGGTGTGTTTGTTTGATACCGAGCTTGGGCGTATGGCGGTGGTTTTGGTTGGGGCGATGATCGTGGCAGGCATCGAAACGGTCGCAACAGGACAAGTTAAACCAAATGGTCGTATTGAGTTACAAGAACATGACATGACTTTAGAAAAAGGCGATGAATTGGGTCGATTCTATCTCGGCTCGACAGCGATCGTATTATTTGAAAAAGATAAAGTGAATTGGGATGGTCATTTCAAAGCCAATAGTGCGGTGCAAATGGGTCGTCCACTTGGGAAGACGAAGGGTTAATGTCTGGACTCATATTATTATTGATTGGGCTATTTGTTGGCTATTGCTTTGGACGTTACAACGCACCTAAATCAGAGCCAGCAAAGTCGTATCAACGACCGAAAGCCTACACTTATGAACAGCGTCAGCGTATGAAAGTGATGTATCACTCGGATGCTGAGCGGATTCGTGAATTAAATACCTTGTCTTCGAATGATAGTATTTTTCTTCGCATATTGAAGCAAGAGTTTCGACCAAAAGAGATTGTGATCAAGCAAAAGCGATTTTTTGTCGTGGATGCAGATCATTTTCCGATTGCTATTTTTGAATATCGAGATGGTACACAAATCTTTAGAAATAAAGATATTGAAGATGGCTTACCAGTATTCATGTATAAAGGATTGCTATCAAGTGATGCGATCAAAGAAGATGCGCAAGAAATACAGCAGTATCTTCAGAAGAAACCAAAAGGGTTTTTAAATAAAAGCAATCAAGTTGAAACTTGAGGCAATACTTTTACTAATGAATTTTTGGAAAAGAAGAAGGTGGCATCAAAACATCAGTATCGCCTATTCCTGATCAGCAAACTTTATAAAGTGAACGCAGAGATGCGACTCTTAAATTCCATATTGTCACCCGTCACCATGATTTAAGTTGCAGGTCTAACCGAGTTCACGTAACATGGCGAGTTGGTTCAGAACGGTCAAAATTTAATTCCTGCTTTATACAGGGTGAATTGTTCTATATAATAAGTCGCGAAATTTACGACGAGTACAAAAATGTCGAATGATAAATCGCAAGACGCCGCTGGCGCTGCGCCGATTCCACAACGTAGTAACAATCCTGCCGAGTTGGTGAAAAACGGTTCACCCTTTGATGTGGTGCTGTGGATTGTTGCTTTGGCGCTATTGATCGGAGCAAGTCTTGCCAATCAATATTTGCCACAATACTGGGCGCCTGCAAGTAATATTTGGGTGCGCATCGGTGTGATTGCTGCTTGTATTATAGTCGCAATCGGTATATTATACGCCACCCACCAAGGCAAGGGTTTTGTTCGTCTATTAAAAGACTCACGTATTGAGCTTCGACGTGTGACTTGGCCAACAAAACAAGAAACCATCACCACCTCTTGGCAGGTGTTGGTTGTCGTCATCGTCACTTCAATTGTATTGTGGTGCTTTGACTATGGTCTGGGTTGGTTAATTAAGCTCATTATTGGTTAAGTTAATTATCGGATAAGTTGCTATGAAACGTTGGTATATCGTTCATGCCTATTCTGGCTATGAAAAACAAGTCTTGCGTTCATTGAAAGATCGTATTGCACGTAGCACAGTTGTCGATAGTTTTGGTGAAGTCCTTGTGCCTACCGAAGAAGTGGTAGAAATGAAGGACGGCAAAAAACGTAAGTCTGAGCGTAAATTTTTCCCAGGCTACGTTTTGGTCGAAATGGAAATGAATGACGATACTTGGCATATCGTCAAAGAATGTCCAAAAGTTTTAGGTTTTATTGGTGGTACACCTGAGAAGCCAGCGCCGATCACGCAAAAAGAAGCGGATGCGATCTTGGCTCGTATTAATAATACAGGTGAAGCGCCACGTCCGAAAACCATGTTTGAACCAGGTGAAGAGCTGTTGGTTACTGATGGTCCATTCACAGACTTCAAAGGTGTGGTTGAGGAAATTCATTACGAAAAATCTCGCTTGACCTTGACGATTAATGTCTTTAATCGTCCAACGCAAGTTGAGCTAGAGTTTCGTCAAGTAGAAAAAGCCAACTAACTTTTTCTACGCTATCGTTGCCCGATAAGTTCTTTGGAATGATGCGGGCTTTGTTATTTTGTATTGATCGTGATGTTTGCGATGAATACATCGAGTTTGGGGAGCCTAACGGCGTTTGTACCCAAGAGGTAATTGAACATGGCTAAGAAGATTGACGGCTATATCAAGCTGCAAGTTCCAGCTGGTAAAGCGAATCCATCTCCACCGATCGGTCCTGCACTCGGTCAACGTGGTGTTAACATCATGGCATTCTGTAAAGAATTCAATGCAGCGACACAAAAAGTTGAACCAGGTCTTCCGATTCCTGTCGTGATCACTGTGTACAACGATAAGTCGTTCACATTCATCATGAAAACTCCACCAGCATCTATTCTTTTGAAGAAAGCTGCGGGTATCCAAAAGGGTTCATCTGTACCAAACAAAACTAAAGTTGGTAAGTTGACTCGTGCTCAGTTAGAAGAGATCGCTACGACTAAAGAGCCAGATTTAACTGGTGCTGATTTAGACGCGCGTGTGCGTACCATCGCTGGTTCTGCACGTTCTATGGGCTTGGAAACGGAGCTATAAGACATGGCAAAATTAACTAAACGTCAAAAAGCCATTGCTGCTGCTGTTGAAGCAAACAAAGTCTACACTTTGGAAGAAGCAGTTAAAGTCCTTAATGGTCTTCCTGCGGCAAAATTCAAAGAATCTTTGGATGTTGCGGTAAACCTTGGTGTTGATCCACGTAAATCGGATCAAGTGGTTCGTGGTGCGACAACACTTCCTGCAGGTACTGGTAAAACTGTACGTGTTGCAGTGTTTGCACAAGGTGCTGCTGCTGAAGCTGCAAAAGCTGAAGGCGCTGACATCGTTGGTTTTGATGATCTTGCAGAATCAATCCAAGCGGGCAACCTTGACTTTGATGTGGTGATTGCTGCACCTGACGCAATGCGTGTTGTTGGTAAGTTGGGTACGATCTTGGGTCCACGTGGTTTAATGCCAAACCCGAAAGTCGGTACTGTAACTCCTGACGTTGCTGGTGCTGTGAAAAATGCTAAAGCTGGTCAAGCACGTTACCGTGTAGACAAAGCAGGTATTATCCACGCTGCGATTGGTCAAGTTGGTTTCGAAGAAACTGCTGTACGCCAAAACCTTGAAGCATTGGTTGCTGACTTGAAGAAAGCAAAACCTGCCACTTCTAAAGGCGTATACATCAAAAAGATCACTTTGAGCTCAACAATGGGTCCAGGTTTGATCATTGATGTAAACAACGTATCTAACTAAGTTTTAAGCTAAGTTTCAAGCTAAGTTGGTTTAGATAAAGAATTTTAAAGCCCTGAGCTCCCTCTCCTTTGAGGGGAGGGTTGGGGTGAGGTGCTAAAACCCTCATCCCAACCTTCTCCCAGCGGGAGAAGGCGTATGCAGGCAAACTTTGAATTGATGGGTGTAAGCCTGTCAGCGTCAAAGACCTCAGGCGAGGTGAAGTGTTCGCACTTTGCTTCTTAATCTTCCAGCCAGAGTAGACGCGGTGGTGTGATTGATGTCCTCCTCCGCGTGTAGGTCGCAAGGCTTACAAATTGGGAGTGCACTTGTTGAAGTGCATAAGTCACCTTAGGAGGTTTTACAATGGCTCTTCTTATCGAAGGCAAAAAACAGATCGTTGCAGAAGTAAATGAAGTTGCTTCTAAAGCGTTCTCTGCCGTTGTTGCAGACTATCAAGGTTTGAGCGTAGAGCAATTGACACAATTACGTGTTGAAGCTCGTAAGTTGGGTGTTACAACACGTATCGTGCGTAATACTTTGGCGAAGCGTTCATTCGAAGGTACGCCATTCGATATCTTGAATGACAACCTAGTTGGTCCAACAATTCTTGGTTTTTCAACTTCTGAAGACGACATGGGTGCTGCGGCACGTTTGTTCGAAGAATTTGCGAAAACAAACAAGGCATTTGAACTCAAAGCTGCTGCATTTGATGGCAAGGTTTATCAAGGTGCTGAAGTAAGCGTAATCGCGAATCTTCCGAACCAAGAGAAAGCGCTTACTATGCTTGCAAACGTTCTTCAAGCTCCAATTTCGAAATTGGGTCGCCTCATGACGGCGCTCAAAGAGAAAAACGAGCAAGAAGCTGCATAAGCTTAAATTTAATCAATCATTTACACCATTTAATATCCATTTGGAGTTATTCTCATGGCTTTAACAAACGAAGAAATCTTGAATGCAGTTGCTGAAAAAACTGTACTTGAACTTGTTGACTTGATCTCTGCTTTCGAAGAGAAATTCAACGTATCTGCTGCTGCTGTTGCAGTTGCTGCTGCTCCAGGTGCTGGCGCTGCTGCTGCTGAAGAGCAAACTGAATTCACCGTTGAATTGGCGAGCTTTGGCGCGAACAAAGTTGCTGTAATTAAAGCAGTTCGTGAAGCAACTGGTCTTGGTCTTAAAGAAGCGAAAGATCTTGTTGAAGGCGCTCCTTCTGCAGTTAAAGAAGGCGTTTCTAAAGAAGAAGCTGAAGAACTTAAGAAGAAACTTGAAGAAGCTGGTGCTGAAGTTAAACTTAAGTAATGGCTTAGGGAGTTGGTTTTTTTTAAATCAACTCCAAAAATCGGCTGATGACTCTTGGGTCATCAGCCTTTTTGCGTTACAATAATCGGCTCGCTTTTTGATGAAGTCTCATTTTTGTGCCGATAATGTGATGAAATAGAATGTTTAGTAATGTTTTTCTATATGTTTTACAACATTTTAGACGATATTGCTAAACATTTTATTGTCGCTTTTGGTGTTTTGCAGCTTTGAAAAGCGACGGTCAGCCCTTGACCTGATGATAACTACTGCTTCATCTCGTACTGCAGACGAGATGGGTTTAATGTCCGAGGAATCCAAATGGCATACTCTTATACCGAAAAGAAACGGATCCGCAAAAACTTTGGTAATTTGCCAAACATCATGGATGTTCCATACTTGCTCGCCATCCAAGTCGACTCGTATCGTACATTCTTGCAAGATGGCAAAACGCCGAAGAACCGTGAAGATATTGGCTTGCAAGCCGCATTTCGTTCCGTATTCCCAATTGAAAGCTATTCTGGGAATGCAGCTTTAGAGTTTGTCGAATATAGTTTGGGTAAGCCTGAGTTTGACGTGCGTGAATGTATTTTGCGTGGTTCGACTTATGCTGCACCTATGCGTGTCAAAATTCGTTTGATTTTACGTGATCGTGATACCAAAGCGATCAAAGATGTGCGTGAGCAAGAAGTCTACATGGGTGAAATGCCACTCATGACAGATAACGGTACCTTTGTGATCAATGGTACAGAGCGTGTCATCGTATCGCAATTGCATCGTTCACCAGGTGTGTTCTTTGACCATGACAAGGGTAAAACCCATTCAAGTGGTAAAGTGCTTTATTCGGCACGTATTATTCCTTACCGTGGTTCGTGGTTGGACTTTGAGTTTGATGCCAAAGATTTAGTCTATGTGCGTATCGACCGTCGCCGTAAATTGTTGGCGTCTGTGATTTTACGTGCCTTGGAATATACCACTGAGCAAATCCTCGGCTTGTTCTTTGAAAAAGTACCTGTCTATGTGGACATGGGTAGTTATCAGATTGACCTCGTTCCAGATCGTCTACGTGGTGAAATGGCGCAGTTTGATATTGCTGGCGAAGATGGCAAAGTCATCGTTGAGCAAGGGAAGCGTATCAATGCACGTCATGTGCGTCAGATGGAAGCGGCGAATCTTAGCAAATTGCCAGTCCCTGATGAATACTTGTACGAGCGCATTACTGCGGAAGACATTAGCTTAAAAGATGGTGAAATTCTTCCTGCAAACACGGTGATTTCACATGACATCTTGGTGAAAATCGCTGAAGCGGGCATTAAGCAATTCAATATTCTATTCACCAACGATATCGATCGTGGTTCATACATTGCCGATACATTGCGTGCTGACATTACACGTGATCGTGATGAAGCCTTGGTCGAAATCTATAAAGTGATGCGTCCAGGTGAGCCGCCGACCAAAGAAGCGGCTGAAAACCTATTTGGGAACTTGTTCTTTAGCCCAGAACGCTATGACTTGTCACCAGTTGGTCGTATGAAGTTTAACCGTCGTTTGGGTCGTCCTTATGACGTCGGTACAGATCACAAATCACGTCAAGTCGAAGGTGTGTTGTCTAATGATGACATCATCGATGTGATGCGTACATTGGTTGAGATCCGTAACGGTAAAGGTGAAGTCGATGATATCGATCACTTGGGTAACCGTCGTGTCCGTTCTGTCGGTGAAATGACAGAAAACCAATTCCGTGTTGGTCTAGTACGTGTTGAACGTGCGGTGAAAGAGCGTCTTTCTCAAGCTGAAACCGATAACTTGTCACCACAAGATTTGATCAATGCCAAGCCTGTGGCTGCGGCGATTAAAGAATTCTTTGGTTCAAGCCAATTGTCACAATTTATGGATCAAAACAATCCATTGTCTGAGATCACGCACAAACGTCGTGTATCAGCACTTGGGCCAGGTGGTTTGACCCGTGAACGTGCAGGCTTTGAAGTACGTGACGTACATCAAACCCATTATGGTCGTGTCTGTCCGATTGAAACGCCTGAAGGTCCAAACATTGGCTTGATCAACTCGTTGTCTGTCTATGCTAAAACCAACGATTTCGGTTTCTTAGAAACCCCTTATCGTAAAGTGGTTGATGGTGCAGTCACTGATGAGATTGAATACCTCTCTGCGATTGAAGAAGTGGGCACTGTGATTGCGCAAGCAGACTCTGCGGTAGATGCCAAAGGCGCATTTACGGATGAAGTGGTGTCTGTACGTCATCAAGGTGAATTCGTGCGTATGCCGCCTGAAAAAGTGACGCATATGGATGTTTCACCACAGCAGGTGGTTTCTGTTGCAGCGTCATTGATTCCATTCCTTGAACACGATGATGCCAACCGTGCATTGATGGGTTCAAACATGCAACGTCAGGCTGTGCCGACACTCCGTGCGGATAAGCCACTTGTTGGTACAGGCATGGAACGTCACGTCGCACGTGACTCAGGTGTCTGTGTCATCGCAAATCGTGGCGGTAAGATCGACTACGTGGATGCTTCTCGTATCGTGATCCGTGTTCACGAAGATGAAATGGTCGCTGGTGAAGCAGGTGTAGATATCTACAACTTGATCAAATACACCCGTTCGAACCAAAACACCTGTATCAACCAAAACATTATTGTCAATCAAGGCGATGAAGTTGCACGTGGCGATATCTTGGCGGATGGTCCATCAACGGATATGGGTGAATTGGCACTCGGTCAAAACATGCGCGTCGCATTCATGACGTGGAATGGTTATAACTTCGAGGACTCGATCTTATTATCAGAACGTGTGGTGCAAGAAGATCGTTTGACGTCGATTCACATCCAAGAATTGTCATGTGTTGCACGTGATACCAAATTGGGCTCAGAAGAAATTACTGCCGATATTCCAAACGTGGGTGAAGCAGCACTGTCTAAACTCGATGAGTCAGGTATTGTCTACATCGGTGCAGAAGTGACTGCAGGTGATATCCTCGTCGGTAAAGTGACACCAAAAGGTGAAACACAACTGACTCCTGAAGAAAAATTGCTTCGTGCAATCTTCGGTGAAAAAGCGGCAGACGTGAAAGATTCTTCTTTACGTGTACCGTCAGGCACTAAGGGTACCATTATCGATGTACAAGTCTTTACCCGTGATGGCGTGGAAAAAGACGAACGTGCCTTGGCAATCGAAAAAGCACAGCTGGATGCCTATCGCAAAGACTTGAAAGAAGAATTCAAAATCTTCGAAGAAGCTGCACGTGAACGTATGATCCGCCTACTGGATGGTCAAACTTCAAACGGTGGCGGTACCACCAAACGTGGCGATAAGTTGACTGCGGACTTCTTATCTGGTCTTGAGTTGGTTGAATTAAAAGAAGTTCAAGCCAATGATGAAGAAGTTGCTGAGCGTATGAATCAAATCTTGGCATTCTTACAAGAGAAGAGCCAAGAGATTGATGAGAAATTCGCTGAGAAAAAACGCAAAATCGCACAAGGTGATGAGCTTACTCACGGTGTACTCAAAGTCGTTAAAGTCTACTTGGCTGTGAAACGTCGTATCCAACCGGGTGATAAGATGGCGGGTCGTCATGGTAACAAAGGTGTTGTATCTAACATCTTGCCAGTTGAAGACATGCCACACGATGCCAATGGCGTGCCTGTAGATGTGGTGTTAAACCCACTCGGTGTACCATCACGTATGAACGTGGGTCAGATTCTTGAAACGCATTTGGGTCTAGCGGCTAAAGGCTTGGGCGAACAAATCGACAAGATGATCAAGCAACAACGTGCGATGGCAGATCTACGTGACTTCTTAGACAAGATCTACAACAAAGTTGGCGGTGCACAAGAAAATCTGGATAGCTTGACTGATGAAGAAGTGCTAAAACTTGCAGGCAACTTGCGTGGTGGTGTCCCACTAGCAACCCCTGTATTTGACGGTGCAGAAGAAGGTCAGATCAAAGAGTTACTAGAACTTGCAAGCTACTCACGTACAGGTCAAGTTGAGTTGTTCGATGGTCGTACAGGTGATAAGTTTGATCGTCCTGTGACTGTGGGTTATATGTACATGCTCAAACTCAACCACTTGGTGGATGACAAGATGCATGCACGTTCGACTGGTTCTTACTCATTAGTGACGCAACAACCGCTTGGTGGTAAAGCACAATTCGGTGGTCAGCGTTTCGGTGAGATGGAAGTCTGGGCACTTGAGGCTTATGGCGCTGCGTATACCCTTCAAGAGATGTTGACAGTCAAGTCAGATGACGTCGAAGGTCGTACCCGTATCTATAAGAACATCGTTGATGGTAACCATTATATGGATCCAGGTATGCCTGAGTCATTCAACGTATTGACCAAAGAGATCCGTTCTTTAGGTATCAACATTGAACTGAAAAATGGTGACTAAGACATCTCCCCCAGCCCCTCTTTATTAAAGAGGGGAGCAAGTCCCCCTTTACAAAGGGGGATTTAGGGGGATTAGAGATTCCCAATTTCAGTTAAGAAACAATATTTGTGACCCAGTTGTGAAGTGTAAATCTCCACAACACACGGAGAAAAAAATTGAAAGACTTGCTCGATATCATGCGCAAAAAAACGGATAACGATGGTCAAACACCATTTGAGTTTGATCGTATCCGTATTGGCTTAGCATCACCTGAAGTGATTAAATCATGGTCTCATGGCGAAGTGAAAAAGCCTGAAACCATCAACTACCGTACGTTTAAGCCTGAACGTGACGGTTTGTTCTGTGCCAAAATCTTTGGACCAGTCAAAGATTACGAATGCTTGTGTGGTAAATACAAGCGGATGAAATATAAAGGCGTCATTTGTGAAAAATGTGGCGTTGAAGTTACCACTGCAAAAGTACGTCGTGAGCGTATGGGGCACATCGACCTTGCGTCACCAGTTGCACATATTTGGTTCTTAAAATCATTACCGTCCCGTATCGGTCTATTACTTGATATGACACTACGTGATATCGAACGTGTATTGTATTTCGAATCTTATGTCGTGACTGATCCGGGCATGACCACGCTTGAGAAGTACCAATTATTAACTGACGAAGATTATTACAATGCTTTAGAAGAGTATGGTGATGAATTCGCAGCGAAAATGGGTGCTGAAGCGGTTCAAGACTTGCTGAAAGATATCGATCTTGAAGCTGAAATTTCTCGTTTACGTGAAGAAATTCCACAGACATCTTCTGAAACTAAACTCAAGAAAATGTCTAAACGTTTGAAATTGATGGAAGCGTTCAAAGATTCAAACAACAAACCTGAGTGGATGGTAATGAATGTATTGCCAGTACTTCCACCAGATTTGCGTCCGTTGGTTCCACTTGAAGGTGGTCGTTTTGCGACTTCGGACTTGAACGATCTTTATCGTCGTGTGATCAACCGTAACAACCGTTTGAAACGTCTTCTTGATTTGTCTGCACCAGACATCATCGTGCGTAACGAAAAACGGATGCTGCAAGAATCTGTTGATGCCTTGCTCGACAACGGTCGTCGTGGTCGTGCAATCACGGGTTCGAACAAACGTCCACTCAAATCTTTGGCAGATATGATCAAAGGTAAGCAAGGTCGTTTCCGTCAGAACTTGCTCGGTAAGCGTGTCGATTACTCTGGTCGTTCGGTGATTACCGTAGGTCCTACACTACGTTTGCACCAGTGTGGTCTACCGAAGAAAATGGCACTTGAGCTATTCAAACCATTTATCTTTGCCAAACTACAATCGACTGGTCAAGCAACAACCATTAAAGCTGCGAAGAAAATGGTTGAGCGTGAAACCCCAGAAGTTTGGGACGTACTTGCACACGTGATTCGTCAGCATCCTGTGATGTTGAACCGTGCGCCAACACTTCACCGTTTGGGTCTACAAGCATTCGAGCCTGTATTGATCGAAGGTAAAGCGATTCGTCTGCATCCGCTGGTCTGTACCGCATTTAACGCCGACTTTGACGGTGACCAAATGGCGGTACACGTACCACTGACACTTGAAGCACAGCTTGAAGCACGTGCCTTGATGATGTCGACCAACAACATCTTGTCACCTGCCAATGGTGAGCCGATCATCGTGCCTTCTCAAGATGTGGTCTTGGGTCTGTACTACATCACTCGTGATGCGGTGAATGCCAAAGGCGAAGGTATGGTGTTTGCGGATACTCACGAAGTCAACCGTGCACTCGCAACTGGTCAAGTGGCAATGCACGCTCGTGTGAAGGCACGTGTGCATCAGACAGTGATCAGCGAATCAGGTGAGCGTCATCAAGAAACTTTGGTTGTCGATACCACACCAGGTCGTTGCTTGCTTTGGGAAGTCGTACCTGCGGGTCTCAGCTTTGCTGAAATCAACGTGGAAATGACCAAGAAAAACTTATCCAAGTTGATCAACTCTTGCTACCGTAAACTCGGTTTGAAAGATACCGTGATTTTTGCCGATCAATTGATGTATTTGGGCTTCCGTCAAGCGACTCGCTCAGGTGTATCTGTTGGTATGGAAGACATGGTGATTCCACCGACTAAAGACCAAATCATTGACAAAGCAGAAGCTGAAGTCCGTGAAATCGAACAACAGTTCGAACAAGGTTTTGTGACTGCGGGTGAGCGTTATAACAAAGTGGTCGATATTTGGGCACGTACCAACGACCAAGTTGCCAAAGCGATGATGGATAACTTGTCATTTACCACTGTGAAAAACAAACAGGGTGAAGACGAGAAGCAAAAATCATTTAACTCGATCTACATGATGTCTGATTCAGGTGCCCGTGGTAGTGCGGCGCAGATTCGTCAGCTTGCAGGTATGCGTGGTTTGATGGCGAAACCAGATGGTTCGATCATTGAAACGCCGATTAAAGCGAACTTCCGTGAAGGTTTGACGGTACTTCAGTACTTCATCTCAACTCACGGTGCACGTAAAGGTTTGGCGGATACCGCACTGAAAACTGCGAACTCAGGTTACTTGACTCGTCGTTTGGTTGACGTAGCGCAAGACTTGGTAATCACTGAGCCAGATTGTGGCACTTTAGACGGTCTAGTGATGACGCCGCTGATTCAAGGTGGTGACGTGATCGAGCCATTACGTGACCGTGTACTTGGTCGTGTGATTGCAGAAGACGTGATCATTGATGGCGAAGTGAAATTCCCACGTAACACATTCATTGATGAGCAAATGGCAGCACGCTTAGAAGAAGCGGGTGTCGATGAAATGAAAGTACGTTCAGTGATTGCCTGTGAAGCAGACTTCGGTGTTTGTGCGAAATGTTATGGTCGTGATCTTGCACGTGGTCATATCGTCAATCCAGGTGAGTCTGTCGGTGTTATGGCAGCGCAGTCGATTGGTGAGCCAGGTACACAGTTGACAATGCGTACATTCCACGTTGGTGGTGCAGCGAGCCGAACTTCGGCAGCGAACAGCGTACAAGTGCGTAACAAAGGTACGGTACGTTTCCACAACATCAAGACGGTACAACATGCCAAAGGTCACTTGGTGACGACTTCTCGTTCTGGTGAGATTGGTATTGCTGATGAGATCGGTCGTGAGCGTGAGCGTTATAAAGTGCCTTATGGTGCGTCGATCTTGATCAAAGATGGTGAAGCAGTCGAAGCTGGCGGTATCGTGGCAACATGGGATCCGCATACGCATCCACTCGTGACCGAAGTTGCGGGTAAAGCACGTTTCAGCCAAATCGCTGATGGCGTGACTGCAACATCGAAGACCGATGAAGCAACAGGTATGAGCACAGTAGAGATTCTACCTGTGACTTCACGTCCTGCATCTGGTAAAGACTTACGTCCTGCAGTGGTCTTGGATACTGTAGATGGCGAAGAGCAATTTTACTTCTTGCCACAAAATACCATCTTGACCGTACGTGATGGCGAAACCATCGGTGTCGGTGATGTAATTGGTCGTGTACCACAAGAATCGTCACGTACACGTGATATTACCGGTGGTCTACCACGTGTTGCCGACTTGTTCGAAGCACGTAAGCCAAAAGAGCATGCAATCCTTGCAGAAATCTCTGGTGTGGTGAGCTTTGGTAAAGAAACCAAAGGTAAAAACCGTTTGGTGATCACGCCTGATGATGGTTCTGAGATCTATGAAGAATTGATTCCAAAATGGCGTCAAATTAACATGTTCGAAGGTGAGCGTGTAGAGCGTGGTGAAGTAGTGTCTGATGGTCCACAAAACCCACATGACATCTTGCGTCTGAAAGGTGAAGTGGCATTGACCAACTACATCGTCAATGAAGTGCAAGACGTTTACCGCTTACAAGGTGTAAAAATCAACGATAAGCACATCGAAGTGATCGTACGTCAGATGCTCCGTAAAGTAGAAATTACCGATGGTGGTGATTCGAGCTTTATCAAAGGCGAACAAGTCGATTACATCCGTGTGGTGGGTGAAAACCAAGCACTATTGGCGCAAAACAAATTCCCTGCGAAATTTGAACGTCAATTGATGGGTATCACCAAAGCATCATTGTCGACTGACTCGTTCATCTCTGCGGCATCGTTCCAAGAAACCACACGTGTCTTGACTGAAGCTGCGGTAACGGGCAAAGAAGATGATCTACGTGGTCTGAAAGAGAATGTCGTGGTGGGTCGTTTGATTCCATCTGGTACAGGTCTTGCGCATCACTTGGAGCGTCGTCGTCAAGAAGCTGAAGACGCTGAACAAGAGCTCGTAAATGACTTCTCTGAAGTGGATCAAGCCTTAAGCCAAGCGTTCAATGAAGAGCAGTTTTAAGCGCTATACATTGGAATAAAGCATTGAAATAAAAAGAGTCCTTCGGGGCTCTTTTTTGTTGTAGGATAGGTAAGGAAAATAAAATAAGGCTCGGAAGAACCATGACATTATCAGTAAAAGAACTATCAGAGGAAATTGAAAGATGCATAGAGAAAAATCCGAACTATGAATTGACCACTAAGCAATTAGAGAGCATCCATCAATTATCTGCGCAACATCAAGCAGTAGTATGGTTATTATTGGGATTACTGTATGAGAATGTGGGGAATAACAAGGATGCTGAACAAGCCTATAAGAATGTAAAGCAAGAAGATGATAAGGAAAAGTACGGCAAAGCTCAATTATATTTAGGGATGTTATATAAAGAACAAGGTAAGTCACATGAAGCAGAACAAGCCTATCAACAGGTAAAGCGAGAAGATAATAAAGAAGCTTATGCCAAATCCCAATTTAGTTTAGGGTTATTATATCAAGAAAATGGAAAGTTAGCAGAAGCAGAGCAAGCCTATCAACAGGTAAAACGAGAAGATAATAAAGAAGCTTATGCCAAATCCCAATTTAGTTTAGGGTTATTATATCAAGAAAATGGAAAGTTAGCAGAAGCAGAGCAAGCCTATCAACAGGTAAAACGAGAAGATAATAAAGAAGCTTATGTTAAAGCCCACTTAAATTTGGGGGTATTATATAAACAGCAAGGAAAATTAGATGAAGCAGAGCAAGCCTATAAAACTATAAAACGAGAAGATCGTAAAGAAAGCTATGCTAAAGCCCAAATGAATTTGGGAATATTATATAAACAGCAAGGAAAATTAGATGAAGCAGAGCAAGCCTATAAAACTATAAAACGAGAAGATTCTGCTAAACACTATGCATATGCGCAATGGAATTTGGCATTTTTACACTTTGCGCAAACGAGTAAAGTCAATTGTGGGTATTTACGTCGAATATTGCTGTCTGATGATGCAAAAACCTACGCAGAAGCACAGTATGAATTAGCAAAATATTATAAATCAATTGGTAAAATTTCGCAGGTTATTGAACATTGGGAAAATATTAAAGCTATTCATTCAAGAAAAACTTACGAAAAAGTGATTTATCCGCTATATATTTATAGAAAAATCCAACAACATAGAACACATAAAAGATGGTTGGAAATATTTGATAAAGTTGACGAAATTAAAAAATTACTTTTGATTGATCCAATCCATGAAGGTGAGATTGCGCATTATACGCTTCCAGACATTGCTAAAATTTTACTTGCAAATGAAACCTGTGGCTTTGGTCAGGTTAGTCCGATGCGCTTATCTACGATTGACTTGATGAACGATCCGACAGAAGGTGCTTTGCTCAATCGTTTTCTAGGTTTAGATACTCGCTATGTGCGTACAGAGGATAAAGCATTTATTAGCTGTTTTACCTTTCATCATGACTCACTCAATCAGTTCAGACTTTATGGAAAAAATGAGCAAAAAGAGGCAACTGGCGTAAGTCTAGTTTTAAATCATGAATATTTCTCATCAGATAGCATCACCAATAATATTCGAACGACAAATATTTCAGAAAAAATAGAAAATGATGCACTGAAAGATAGCAAAAGTATGATCAGTGAGATTTCTACAAAAGATGAAATAGCCGTCAAAGAAAATGATGAACCTTTAGACAATATTAAAGAAATTGCAAAACCAAAATGCCTTGAGATGAAGTTGCCACTATATCGCTGTATTTATTTTGATTCGGACTCAGAACTCATCAAAGTTGCGCATCGAGAAGAATGGACATTCTGCCGAAAAGAAGGGCGTGCGCAGAGTAAAAATTGGGCAGAATACGAGCAGTACATTAAACAGGTCGAAAAAGACTGTAGTGTAAAGCTCGAAGAGCTAAAGCAGTTGGTCAGCCAAGTCTATAAATCCATTAAAAAAGATGTTGAAGGTCAACAAGATCAAGCGGAATTGTTGGCGGAAATTTTATTACCGATTCGATATTTGATGAAACATATGGCGTTTAAGGAAGAACAAGAATGTCGCATTGTCTATGTGACACAGTGGAATGATGATGTGATTCAGTACGATGCTGAGCATAGCAAACGCTTTTATATAAATTATGGTCAAGATATGGTGAAACATTTGCAGAAAATCTATCTTGCACCGTATGCACAACAAGAACGGAATATGTTTGAGTACATCGTTGCACATGCACAACAAAATGGTCGAACTGAGCAGGACATTAAAGTCCGACTGTCACACAATCCATTCCGGCAGTACAGTTGAGCCCGAGCAATAGCAATCAATCCCCTCGATAGACTGTACGAAATCCAACATGCGTCGCCGCCAGATCAAACTCTTGCGGATAACGACTACTGCTACGAAAACGTGCACAAAAATTATTGGCACATAAAAATGATCCACCTTTGATCACATAAGGCGTCACTTGCGTTTTCAGTTGACGTAGAGATTGATAATCCCCCATGTGCTGATCATGCGCACCATGATACGGCGAGCTAGTCCACTCCCAGACATTGCCAATCATGTCATATAGCCCAAAGGCGTTGGCTGGAAAACAACCAACAGGCGCAACACCTTCAAAGTGATCAAGCTTGCTGTTTTGATAAGGAAACTCACCTTGCCAGTAATTCGCTTGAGGCTGTTCATGATGGTTTTTCGGTTCTTGGTGCATTGGCGTGTCTTGGCGATCGCCTGCTTTGGCAGCATATTCCCACTCCAACTCAGTGGGTAAGTCATGCCCAAGCCAGACAGCATAGTGTTCTGCATCATTTTTGCTGATGTAACGCACAGCTTCACTTGGCTTTGGCGCTTTGCCATTTAACCCATTTGGGGTTTTCCATGTATAACCTGATCTGAGTTGCCACCATTGCGATGTCGGTTGTGATGGTTGTGTGGATTGATTCGGTTGCACTGCGCTTTCAGTAGATTGTGGTGCAAAAACCGCTGCTTGCTGTTGCTTTTCGGCATCGGTGACATAGCCTGTAGCCTCGATAAAACTACGAAATTGTGCAACCGTCACTTCGGTTTGATCGATCCAATAGCCACCACTGTGCCGTGTCTTTTCGCCAAAATTCAGTTCATCTTGATAGGCAAGGTCAGAGCCGAGTTGAAATTCTCCCTTGGGAATCCATCGCATGCCTGCGATTTTCTGCTTTTGCCATTGCGCAGGCAGTCCTGAATATTGCTGGCAACTGCTCAGCGAACCGAGTTTTAACGCTGTTGATTGTACGTTGGTGTGCTGTTGTTGAGCACCACAGCCTGCATAAAGCAAGCTGAGTGATAGCGCAGAAATGGTAAAAAAGCGAGTGTTCATTATTGCACGTATTCCTGTACACCATTGTCCTCAGTGTATTTTTGATAAATATTGAGGAGTTCTTGCACTTTGTTCGGATATATTTCGGCTAGGTTTTGCGTTTCGCCACGATCTGCTTTGAGATTGTAGAGTTCCCATGCGCCTGTACCGAGCTTGCTATTGGCTTGATAGGCAATTTTCCAGTCGCCTTGTTTGGCATATTTAAAGCCGTGCAGTTCATCAGCAACGCTAAAATTGTCAGGGCGAATCGTGGTTGCTCGATTTTCCAAAACATTACGCCATGAGTAACCACTTGGATTATTGATCACACGACCATTGTATTGGTCTTTTGGCAGGTCAATATCGGCATAGTCCAATACGGTTGGTAGTACATCGAGTACCGAAGCAAAGCCATGGTGTGCGGTTTCGGCGGATTGTTGCTTGGGAAGTTTGACGATGGCAGGTGCGGTCGTGCCGCCTTCGCCTGCGGTGCCTTTCCAAAGGTGAAAGGGTGCTGCACTGACTTCGCCCCAACGTGGTCCGATGGTGTAATAGGATTGATCTGTACCTAGATTGGCATAGCTATTGTCAAAAGCGCCAGCAGGTAATGCACGATGATTGCCTTCTGCACCATTATCGGAAACAAAGAAAATCAAAGTATTGTCGTATTGACCTGTTTCTTTGAGATAATGAATCAAACGCCCGATATTGTGGTCGAGATTTTCCACCATGCCTGCGTAGATCTCCATGCGACGTGCTTCATCAGTTTTTTGCGCAGTCGTCAGTTCATCCCATTGACCATTATTCGGTAATGAGGTCGCCGTATCTAAAGGCGTAGCAGGTGTGAAATTGGCAGGAATGACGCCCAATTGTTTTTGCTTGGCGATCCGTGCGTTACGAATCACATCATAGCCGACATCATAGACACCTTTGTATTTCTCACGATAGCTACTTGGTGCTTGGATTGGCCAATGCGGAGCGGTGTAGGCAGCATAGGCGAAGAAAGGTTGCTTTGATGCTTTATTGCTTTCTAAGAAGCCGATGAGTTTGTCGGTATAATAATCAGTTGAGAAAAAGTCATCGGGTAAATCAGAAACTGGCACCTGCACACCATCTTCGGTATAGGTGGCATTGCGTGCATAGCCTTCAGGCGTATGCTTAAAGTGCAAGTCATATCCTTGTAATAAGGTAAATGAGCGCTCAAAACCACGCGCTTTGGCATTGGTTTCAGGGGTTAAGCCGAGATGCCACTTGCCACTGATATAGGTATGGTAGCCATTGTCTTTTAAGACTTCGGCAAGCGATAACGAACGCTCGTTGAGATAACCCTCATAGCCTGGTTGACCCTGTAAATGTGCAGGCAATAACTCTGCCATTGAGCCAATACCCGCTTGATGGTGATCTGTTCCTGAGAGTAATTGCGATCGTGTTGGCGAGCAGGTCGGTGCGGTATGATAATCTGTCAACAAACGCCCTGCATTGGCAAGTGCATCTAAATTCGGCGTGCTGATTTCACTACCAAAGGCGCCAATGTCGGAATAGCCTAAATCATCCGCCATGATAAATAGCACATTCGGTTGCGACTTGGCTTCGGTGTGCTGATCGTTATCTTTGTTGTCATCATCATTACATGCTGATAATCCCAGACTGAAAAAAGCGATGGATACGCTGAGAAATAACGTTTTTTTATACATTGTGCTTTGACCTATAATTTATGGTCTGGCAAGCATAGAAAAGTCGGCTCAGCTTGAGAAATAATTAAAACTTCAAAACAAATCAATGAAATGGATAAAGCAGATGGATCGTGTAAATGAATTGAACTCTTGCCAGTTCACAAGTGCAAAAATCGAATATGATGAAATGCGCATGATCTGGATTTCATCAAACTGGGCAAGTTGCTAAGCTAATTCAAAATGTCAGAGATTAAATATCATGTCAGACACACCACATTATGCACGTATGGCAAAAGCCATCGCCTATATCCAAGCCAATGTTCAAGCACAACCATCACTTGAGCAAATCGCCGAGCAAGTCCATCTCAGTCCTGCGCATTTTCAGCGGGAGTTTAGCGAGTGGGTCGGCACCAGTCCAAAACGATTTTTGCAGTATCTCAGTTTGGATTATGCCAAAAGCCAACTGCGTCAGGACAATGCGCAGTCGGTATTGGATACGGCGTATGCGACTGGTCTATCAAGTCCAAGTCGTCTGCATGATTTATTTGTGCAGATCGAAGGCATGACTCCTGCGGAGTATAAACATGGTGGGAAACACTTGGACATCGCCTATCAATTTGCCCAGACTTTGTTTGGCGAGGTGCTGATCGGGTCAACAGCAAAAGGCATTTGTCATTTAACCTTTATTCAAGATCGAGAGAATGCACTACAACAGTTCATTGCGCAATTTCCCAACGCACAGTTTGTGGAGCAAGCAACAGAGTTTCATGGGCAAGCCTTAGCGATTTTTAAGCATGAAAATCGGTCAATTGAGCAGATTAAACTGCATCTGAAAGGCACGGATTTCCAGCTGAAAGTCTGGTCGAGTTTGCTCAAAATTCCGATGGGCGAAGTGGTGAGTTATGGCGAGATTGCGCATGATATTGCGCAAGACAAGGCAGTGCGTGCGGTCGGTTCAGCGATTGGGCGTAATCCTGTGGCGGTGTTGATTCCGTGTCATCGGGTGATTCAATCTACGGGCGGATTGGGCGGTTATCGTTGGGGGACAGATCGTAAAACGGTGTTGATCGGTTGGGAAGGAGTGCAAAAGCATGCTTCTTGATCAAGGATGTTGAAAAGTGCATGATAAATTAAACTCTATCAGGTATAAGCCTGTTGCTGATATGGTTGGGTATGTCAGCTGCAGAGTATGTGGTATGTTCTAAGTTCTAACACATACATTTCGTAGATGAGATTTTATGTGAAGAGTATATAGTTTTTAAAAGATGAGGGCTTTAAATTTGAATTAAGTTAATTTACAGTATGTATTCTTTTTTACACTTTGCTCATATAAAACTATAGGCATAAGTTAACTTATAAGTTAATATCATGACAATCAAACTGGCTCCATTAGAGTTTTCAGGTCATCCTGGACCAATAAAGCTTTTTAATGTTACTCCTTTATCATGGAAAATTTTTAAGTGTTTTTCTGATGAACATCCTGAAAGTAATTTTCATGATGATATAAAGGAATTACCTGCTAGTGAGAAAAGTAAAGCCCGAACTTTGTTTTGGACTTTAGGTCAAAAATGTGAATCTGGAACTCCTCTAGTTGATATGTATCATGGAGATCTCTTACATCAAGCATGTGAATACTCTTATACAAATCAAAAAGGGGGACATGTAGTAGATAAAATATGGCGAATTCGCCAAGGCGATTTGCGTTTATATTTTATTTACCTTTCAGATAAACGTATTGCTTTATTACATTTATGGGAAAAGCGACAAGATAAGCTATCTTCTTCTGAAGAAAATAAACTTCAAAAACTTGCGGAAGCAGTAGCTAAATCTGAAGATAATCCCTAGAGGTTAATATGACTACAAAAATTACCAATAGTTTCGATGACATTGGCGATTTTGATTTTTTTGATTTCTCTGATGTTGATCCTGTTGAAGTCAAAAAAGGAGCTATTGCTAATGACTTATGCGCATTAATAGCTCATGAACATCTTTCTCGTGCCAAACTTGCTAAGAAGTTAAAATGGAAGCCTAGCCGTTTAACAAAAGTCCTTTCTGGTGAACAGAATCTTACGGTTAAAACTATTACCGATATTGCTGTGGCATTAGAATATGATTTTCGTCTTTGTTTCCATAAAGCTTACGAAACTGTTGAATTACAGCCTTGGGAAAAGAAATTAAGATCTCTTCCTAGAGTTGTTGAACAAAAAACCTCATCTAGTAACTTTCTAATTTGGCAACTACAAACATGTGATGAAGTTGAAGAAGATATTAAAAGTGATAGAGCTAAAGATTTATATATTTCTGTAGCTGTTCCAATTCATTCTAGAAGCACTGTTAAAACAATTAATGTTCAACCAGTAGTTAATCAGTTGGAAAATAAAGCCCATTCTCTTAAAGATTTTATTTTCGATCCCTCAGAAAAAATGGTAGTTCAAAATGTCTAAAAAAGATAAAGAATCAATTTTAAAAATTAGTGAAAATCATCAAACTATTTATTGTGATCATTTATTCAGATTCGCATTAGGGCCAATTGTATCTAAATTAGATTTTGGGATGTTAATTGAACGAGGTGATTCTGAAGAACCTGAAATCACAACGACATTAATTGTTCCAACACCACATTTATTAGATGCTTTGCCTTTAATTCTACAGCAAAGTCAGAATCCTGAGATAAAAGGTGAGTTGGCAGCAAAACTGAAACAACTTTTAAAGAGCTATGAGTAGAACTGATTTCTTAGTTTTCCTGAAATTTACCTAATACAGCTTAGAGAAAAGGTACTGACTTCACCACTGATTTCAGTATCTTTGTCAATCATCACTACACGACAATGGTCACTTGTTATATCTCTCCTAACTCTTAAAACAGTTATGATGTATTTTGCTTCGCTCAACATGGAGTTACAGCATGAGCAACATGACGCTGTTTGAAGATGTTATTGATTCTACAAAGAATTATCTGCCCTATGACGGCACGGTGCTGTACTTTGGCAAAATCATGTCTGAAACCGAAGCAGATCATTATTTCCAGTGTTTATTCAATCAGATCGAATGGAAACATGATGAAGCGGTGATCTACGGCAAACGGCTGATTACCAAGCGCAAAGTCGCATGGTACGGCGACCATGCCTTTGAATATACCTATTCAGGTGTGAATCGTTATGCCTTGGCGTGGACAGAAGAATTGTTGGCATTGAAGCAACGCATCGAAGCCATCACAGGTGAAACTTTTAATTCGTGTTTATTGAATCTGTACCACACAGGCGAAGAAGGTATGGCGTGGCATAGCGATGGCGAAACTGACCTCAAGAAAAATGGCGCAATCGCTTCACTGACGCTCGGCGCAGAACGAAAATTTTGCTTTAAACATAAAACCACAAAAGAAAAAGTGGAATTACTCTTGGCACACGGCAGTTTACTGATCATGAAAGACACCACGCAAAGCCACTGGCTACATCGACTCCCACCGACCAAGAAAGTCCAAGATGCACGGATTAATCTGACCTTTCGGACAATTGTGGAAAATTCATAAAAAGCTGTGGATAACTTCTTATTTATACACAATATGTTTATTCACAAACAGCTATCCACATTTTAGTGCGAAACATCATTTAAAAAACTAGTTTTGCCACTCGTTATTACATTGACGGCATTTCCACTGCTTTTGATCTTGCATAAAGTTTTGCATGGTGATTTTAAAATCAGGCAAGACACGCCAAAATAACACACCTGAGACCAGACAGATCAGAAAGACGATGATGGTGGCACTTTGTAGAATCATGCCCGCATCTTTACCGATCACCAAAAACACGATACTAATCAATACCAACACCACTAAAAGCAAAATGCTTGGCACAAGCACCAGCAGACTTTTTGGGATATTTGGACGAGGTCCAGCGGCGGAGGCCACAGGCATAATTTTGGTACTTTGGCATTTTGGACAGCGGTAATTCATAATCTTCTCTGTGTGCTCAAATTCAATGCAATAAATCGATTGCGGTTAAAAAGTCAATTTTTTTGAGGTGAGGGCAGACGCTCGAATTTCAAGGTGCTGATGCATGATTCCTGCTGGGCAGAAGGAAAATAACTGTCTATTCAGGGGGTTGTAATCGCTGCTTTGGGAAAACGGCTTTAAAGATCGAACCGATTTGCGCTTGGGATTCGATTTCTAGATAGGCTTCATGTTGCGCCAAGACATGTTTTACGATGGCAAGTCCTAAGCCTGTACCACCAGTTTCACGACTGCGACCGCTATCGACACGATAGAAGCGTTCAGTCAAACGTGGAATATGCTCAGGGCTAATGCCGATCCCTGTATCTTGCACCGAGAAGATAGACACGTCGCCACGATCTTGCCAAGAGATGGTGATGTCGCCATTGTTCGGGGTGTATTTGATGGCGTTGGTGACCAAGTTGCCAAAAGCACTGGCAAGCTCTATATCCGAGCCGATGATGTCATTGTGACTTTCGAGATTGAGATGGACAGAATGCCCAAATTCGGTGTTGTAGCCTTGTGCATCATCAAATAGCTGATTCATTAGCTCTGCCATATTGACGATTTGATTTTTACTTTTTGAAGATTCATTTTCAAGGCGAGAGAGAAGAAGTAAGTCATTGACCAACGCATTCATACGGCGGGCTTGTTGATGCATCTGATCAAAGGCACGGCGCCAGCGCTGTGGCATATCGTCATTATCTGACAAGGTTTCGATATAGCCACTGAGTACCGTCAGCGGGGTGCGCAGTTCGTGCGAGATATTATCGACAAAGTCTTTACGCATCTGCTCAAGTTTGCGAATATGGGTCACATCATAGGCGACCAGCAAACGACTTTCATAACCAAAACGAGTGAGCTTGACTTGGATAAAGCGTCCTTCTTGGAAAGCCGATTGCAAAATCAGACCATTGGGATGATCTTCAACATGATTAAAATATTTAATAAATTCAGGATTACGCAGAATCGTCAGCACTTGACGGCGACGATCACCCAATTTTAAACCGAGCAGACGTTCGGAAGCTGGATTCCACCATTCTAGACAATGTTCTTCATCGATCAGCACCACCGCTTCTTCAAGTGCCATGAGTGAGGATTGTGCTCGATCAATCAGTCCGACCATTTCCGCTTGGAGCGTGCGTTCACGGCGCTGTGCCCGATAAACGTTGAATAATAATGCACCCCACACCCCAGAAAGTTCGGGTGGAGCTTCATGCGAATGTTGGCTAATCCATTGATTGACCAGATATAAGGAGCGAAACTGTAGCGCAAAGAAAAACATTAAGCCAAGTGCAATGAACAGAATAAAGTGTCCGATGCCCAGTCCGATCAACCCTGCGATGATCAGGATCAGAATCAGGCGTCGAATATCTTCGGAGATATAATTTTTTAAGGCACTATATTGTTCACTGCTCGGTTCATCGTGGATGTCATCTGGCAAAAATGAAGAATCGCTCATGCAGTTATTAGCCTACGGCAATATCAGTTCGGGTCGAAAAACGGTAGCCTGTGCCTCGAACAGTTTGTACATAGCGATCTGCGGCGAAAGGCTCAAGCACTTTGCGCAAACGGCGAATATGTACATCAATGGTACGGTCTTCGATATAGACATTACCACCCCAGACTTGATCAAGTAGCTGGGCACGAGTATAGGCACGTTCAGGATGCGTCATAAAGAAGGCAAGCAAGCGATATTCGGTTGGTCCCATCTCTAGACTGGTGCCTTCAAAGCTGACACGTTGGCTGACAGGATCAAGCAATAATCCATTGACGTCAATGCTTTTTTCGCCTTTTAGGGCATTTGAACGACGCAGAACGGCTTTGATGCGAGAGACCAATTCACGGGTCGAAAAGGGTTTGGTCATATAATCATCGGCGCCCGCATCCAGACCTTGCACTTTATGGTCTTCTTCACCACGTGCAGTGAGCATGATCACGGGAATTTCCAGCAAACTTTCATCCCGTTTGAGGCGACGGCATAGATCGATGCCACTGACGCCATTCGGTAGCATCCAGTCCAGCAAAATCAGCGCTGGACGTTGATCAACGATCATCTGATGGGCTTGTTTGGCATCGCCCGCTTGTTGGCATTGAAAACCTGCCATATCGAGTGCGGTATGGATCATTTCCCGAATGGGTAACTCATCATCGACGATGAGGATGTATTCATCTTTCACAGTATTAACCTATTTTATAGTGTGGCTCACGGTCAATCGATGTCGTCCAAAAAACGTCTTGCGAATTGCGCCGAAGCCTTGTTGTTTATGACAGGTATATTACAAAGCGAGAATATGACAATATTATTGCAAAAGGGCAGATTTATACAATGAATTTGCCCGAATATGTAATTAAACAATTCATGATAATGATTTTAATGGATTTTCGAGCATTCACGCTCAATCTGCAGTGTTTTGAAAATGCTGATAAATCCCCAGATAAACCAAACTACATGCTTCCAATACTTCCTCAAAAGGTTGTTTAAAATCGCTAAGTACCCAGCGCATGGCAATGTGAATCACATAGCCGTTTAACCCAGAAGCGATGAGGTTAAATTGCGACTTATTCGCTTGTTGGTCAGGAAAAACTAGGTTGAGAAAATCAAACATGGTGCGATCAAAACGCACATGCGACTCACGGATGGTATCGCCGTGCAATTCATTGACCAGCATCGCATCGACGAATAAAACGCGTGCTTTACGAGGGTCATCTCGAAAGGTGTTGAGCAGGGCAGATAATCCTGCATTAATCATCGGTTTCAGCTCTGGCGTATTTGCCATTACAGCGTTGATAATATTGTGCTGCAGTTCATCGATGAGCGTCAGATAAACCACTTTGAACAGCTCTTCACTGCGTTTAAATGATTCGTAAAAATAACGCTCGGTGAGCTTGGCTTCTTTACAAATATCTTTCACCGTTACTGCAAAAAATCCATGCGTACCATAGGCTTGTAGGCCCGCAGCGATTAATTTTTCACGGCGAATGGTTTTACGTTCTTCTAGGGATAAGCCTTTGAATTGACGAGATGCGGTGGTTTTATTTGGCTTTTTTTTCGGTGAGGCAGTGGGTGACAGTTCATCAGGCAAATCAGCAGACAAACGGTTTTGCTCGGCAGTCTGGTCGAGGTTTTTGTCACGATTTTGGTCGAGATTTTTGTCAAGAATCTGATCCATGGGCTGTGAAGTAGATGGCTTGACTGATTTTGAATTCATGGACTGCCTTGAATCTAAAAGTAAAAAAGAAATGCAAGTGGCACATTATACACGCTGGTTATAATATTGCATTGACAATCAAAATTGTCAAAAGTAAAGTGCATTGAGCTGTCGATTTGATTGCTGTAATTATTCACACGGTAATCAAGCACAAGACACCAAAATTTATACGCTTTACAACGATCGCAAAAAGGTCATGGAATAGGGATACATCATGAAAAGTTTTCAAAATAAAGTGGCAGCCATTACAGGGGCAGGTTCGGGTATCGGTCAACAATTGGCAATTTTATTGGCGAAACAAGGCTGTCATCTCTCGCTCAGCGATGTCAATGATCAAGGGCTTGCAGAGACAGTTGAACAGGCGAAACAATATGGCGTGCGCATTACTTCAAAGCATGTTGATGTTGCCGATCGTGAACAAGTCTATGCGTGGGCAGAAGACACTGTACAAAATCATGGTTCGGTGAATCTGATTTTTAATAATGCAGGTGTGGCATTGGCGGCGACCGCTGAGGGTGCAAGCTATGAGGAGCTTGAGTGGATTGTGAATATCAATTTCTGGGGCGTGGTCTATGGTACCAAAGCCTTTTTGCCTCATCTTAAAGCCAGCAAAGACGGTCATATTATTAATATCTCGAGTCTTTTTGGTTTGATTTCACAGCCATCACAGTCGGCGTACAATGCCACCAAATTCGCTGTACGTGGCTTTACCGAATCGCTTCGCCAAGAATTGGATATTCAAAATGTTGGGGTCAGTGCGACCTGTGTGCATCCAGGTGGTATTCGTACCAACATCGCAAAATCTGGGCGCATGAGCGACAGTCTAAAAAGTATCGGCATGGATCCAGTTCGTTCGGCAAAATCATTTGATAAATTGTTGCGTTGCCCACCTGAAGTGGCTGCACAAACCATCTTGAATGCGGTCAAAGCCAATAAGCCACGTGTCTTGATTGGTAATGATGCCAAGATTTTGGATGGTTTACAGCGCATCTTGCCAACGGGCTATCAGACCGTATCTCGCTTTGCCACCAAACTCTCGAAAAAACTGTAATGGCTCAGTTTTAGCGCAACAGTTTAGCTCAACAGCTCGAATTCAACAGCGTTGAGTGAATAGTTTGATTGAGCCGATGCCATGATGTGTTATCAAGTGACATGAAGAATAGCGCCTGAATTTGAATTCAGGCGTTATTTTTTTAGAGATCACATGGATGAAAATTTAGCATAAGAATGATTTGTAAATAATTCTCAATTATGTATGCTAGAGCATCATACTATGTACAATAATTCGGGGATTTTTATGTTGAAGTTTGCGCAGATCAAACCGCTTTTGATGGGATCGACGCTACTAGCGCTAAGTGCGGCTGCATCAGCACATATGCTGTGGCTGGCACCAGCTGAGAATAATCAGACACTTGCCTATTATGGCGAGTTTAGTGCGGGAGAGCTTGAAAATCAGACTGGCGCATTAAAAACCTTTAACACTGCCAAAGCACAACAAGGCAAAAAAGAATTGACTGCCAAAGTTGAATCGGATCATTTGCTCTACGCCACGACAGGTGATCAAGATGTGCGTGTCAGCCAAGATATGCTCTATGAAGACACCTTGATTAATTTCTTGGCAAAAACAGGACGCCAAAATAGCCAAACCAGTATGGAAATGGAAATTGCTCCTGTCGCTACAAATGCCAAGCAATTTACCGTGATTTTTGATGGCAAGCCGTTGGCGGGTCAAGAGGTAGTGGTCTTTGCGCCGAATCGCTGGTCGAAAACCTATTATACCGATGACAAAGGGCAGTTTAGTGTAGAGACACCGTGGACTGGACTGTATGTGATCGAAGCGGGTAAAGCGATTGAACAAGGCGGTAAATATCAAGGCAAAGCCTACAAAAGCCGTTATATCGTCTCGACATTGAGCTTTGAAATTCAATAATTTGTCTGATTGATTTTGACTAAAAGCACTACACGCAGGCATTGGCGATTGACCTAGCTGCCAGTCGCCAAAATTTGCTACACTGCAACAAATCTTCAGAATAATTTTTAAGCTATGCATTGTCCATTTTGTGATGCCGCAGACAGTAAAGTCATCGATTCCCGCCTTGCTGCACAAGGGGCGCAGATTCGTCGTCGCCGTGAATGTATCAAATGTGGTGAACGCTTCACCACCTTTGAAAGCTATGAAGTGGTGATGCCTCGGGTGATCAAATCCAATGGCAAAAATGAGCCATTTGATGAGCATAAACTGCGCCGTTCGCTGATGCACGCCCTGCAAAAACGTCCTGTGACCCAAGAGCAAATCGAAGAAACCCTGTCCAATATTCAACAGCAAATTCGCCGTCTCGGTGAGCGTGATGTCAAATCGTCGACCATTGGTGAGATTGCGATGCAGTTAATTTTTGAGCTCGATCATGTGGCGTACGTGCGTTTTGCTTCGGTCTATCATGATTTTCAAAACTTAGATGCGTTTCGTCAGCAGATCGAAATGATGCAATTGCGCAAGGATAGTGAATTATAATTCTCATCCATTTTCTCGAGAGAAAGCCACGCTATAAAATCAAATGCTCAAAGTTCCTCCCTTTTTAAGGGGAGGTTAGGTGGGGTTGAAAACTGAATTTTGAGACAGCTTTTGTATTGTGAAATGTTAGAGGAAAAAAGTTTAGACCTTCATCCAAGCGTTAATTTTTCATGGATATGTTTTCATCGATAACTTTTGTGCAGCAAAGACCACCAGCACAGCACAGAGACATAAGCTCAATGTCAGCCAGACGATCGATGTCCAGCCTTGGGCTTGCCAGAACCAACCGCCCACTGTCCCTACGATACTTGAGCCGACATAGTAAAACAGCAAGTAAATCGAGGTGGCATGACCTTTGTAGTGCTTCGCCAGCAAGCCGACTTGGCTACTTGCCATGGCATGCACAAAGAAGAAGCCTGTGGTAAAGAGTCCAATCCCAATGATAATGCACCAGAGTTGATGGATTAAAGTCATCAGAATGCCGAGAATAATCAAGCCCAAACCCAAGTAAAGCACCTGAAAACGTCCAAGCCGATCCGCCATATAGCCCGACATGCTCGACGATAAGATGCCAAAACTATAGACCAAGAAGATCAAACTGATTTGTGTGTAACTCAAGGAAAATGGCGCTTCACCCAAGTAAAAAGTCAGATAATTAAACAGGCAGACAAAGACGCTGGTACTTAAAAAGCCCAAACTATAAATCAGCAACATGCGTTTATTACACAGATGCGTCCACCACGCATGCAGGTGTAGTTGCAAGTTGATGCCTTTTTGCGCCACAAAGTTTTTTGATGCAGGCAAAAGATAATAAAAGCCAATACAGCACAGCAGACTCATTATTGCCAAGATCGACAGTGCATAGCGCCACGAAAAATACTCCGCCATGATCCCGACACTGACTCGCCCCATCATGCCACCAAAGGCAGTCCCTGCAATATATAGCCCCATGGTTTTGGCAAGATGCCCAGGATGAATTTCTTCGGCAATCCACGCCATCGCCACCGCAGGCACACCGCCTAAGACAAAGCCTTCAATTGCTCGCATCAATACCAATGCATGCCAGCTTGGCGACCATGCGCAGACCAAGTTGAGTACTGCAGCACAGCCCATAGAGCACAGCATTAAGCCCTTCCGCCCTAAAGATTGCGAGAAGGCGCTGGACAGCACAATGGAAAATGCCAAGAAAAACGTGGTAATCGACAAGGACAGTGCACTGCTTGCAGGGCTAATCTGAAAGCTCTCAACAAAAATCGGCAATAAGGGCTGCACACAATAGATCAATGAAAAACTGGCAAAACCCAATAAGAATAGTGCAATGCCAGCACGATAAAATGCCGACTCACCAAAGCGGATGCCGACAACGTCGTCTGCATCATTGTGTGCGATCATTGGCGAGCTTTGAGTGTTGATGGTTTGATTCACAGGTTTTCAGCATGTTGTATCGTGATGAGATAATTTAGCAAGTCTGGTTGTATTTGTATAATATATTCAAATCCACATCTCTATATCTAAAATATATGGAACTGCGTCATATCCGCTATTTTATCGAAGTGGCTGAAGCCAAAAGTTTTAGTCAAGCTGCCAAGAATCTAGGCATTAGTCAGCCACCACTGAGCATGCAAATCAAAGATTTGGAAGAAGAAATCGGTGCATCACTGTTTGTGCGTCATGCGCATGGGGTGAGTCTGACTGACGCAGGCAAAGCATTTTTACAGCAGATGCAACCGCTACAGCATCAACTCTTGAGCGCAATACAGCAGGCAAAACATGTCGCTGATGGACAAATCGGTGAATTACGTTTAGGTTTTACAGGCACATCGATGCTCAATCCGTTGGTGGTTGAGGCGATTCGCCATTACCAACAGCTTTATCCAGAAGTACAACTAAAGCTCAAAGAAGCCAATTCCATTGTGCTGATCGAAGCGATTCGTCGCAATGAATTGGACATTGCCATTCTGCGTCCGCCTGAACGTGCGCCAGTTGACATTCGACTACAACATTTATTGACCGAAGCCATGGTGGTGGCTTTGCCAGTGAATTTTCCACATGATGCCGACGTAATTGATTTATTGTCGCTAAAAGATCAGCCCTTTATTTTGTCCCCGCAAAATGTCAGTGCAGGTTTATATGATGCGATTATTGCAGCATGTCAACGTCGTGGTTTTCAACCGATGATCGGGCAATTTGCCCCGCAAATTGTTTCGATGCTGTCTTTGGTGGCAGCCAATCTTGGGGTGTCATTGGTGCCAGAATCGACGCAACATTTGAATATTCGTGGGGTAAAATATTGCACTTTAAGCCCTGCGATTGCACAAGTGGATTTGGCGCTGGCGCATAAAATGCAAGATTATCGTCAAACTGCGGTAAACTTTGCCAGTGTATTAAATAGCTTATGTCATAATGCGATGCACAGCGAGTCGGATACGATTGCATCGTCATTCACGATATGATTCTGGCTTATTCAGCTTTTTGTTTAATTTTTCATTGAATGGTTCCCTCACACTATGTCTAATCAAGATGCACGTTGGATGCGTGAAGCGTTACACCTTGCACGATCGGCACAATATCGCACTCGTCCAAATCCTGCGGTGGGTTGCGTGATTGTCAAAGATGCTCAGATCATTGGTCGTGGAGCAACTGCGCCAGTTGGTGGTTCGCATGCCGAAGTATTTGCATTGGCACAAGCAGGCGAGCATGCACAAGATGCAACAGCTTATGTGACCTTAGAGCCGTGTGCGCATTATGGGCGGACACCACCATGTGCAGAAGCATTGGTCAAAGCGAAAATTGCTCGTGTGGTGATTGCCACGCTTGACCCTAACCCATTGGTCGCAGGCAAAGGACAGCAGATTTTAGAACATGCTGGGATTTACACGACTGTCGGCATTTTAGAAAAAGAGTCTTTAGAATTAAATCAAGGCTTTATGAAGGTCATGTCGGGTGGCTTGCCCTATGTACGCTTGAAAGTTGCAGCGAGCCTCGATGGACGAACTGCAATGGCATCAGGTGAATCGAAATGGATCACAGGCGTTGAAGCTCGGCAGGATGTACAGCATTGGCGGGCGATCAGTGGTGCGGTGATGACGGGTGTTGATACCATTCTTGCTGATGATGCACAGCTCAATGTACGTCAATTGATGGACACTGAGACAGGCGAAAATATTGACTTAGCGCAAGTGGTACAGCCCTATCGTGTGGTGTTAGATCGACAAGGTCGCCTGCCACTCAGTGCACAGTTACTCAATCAGCCAAACACCGTGATGGTGATGACGCCATATCGAGCAGAACTTGAAGCATTGGGTGTGATACAATTGCCCGTCCAATCGTTGTCTGTACTATTGCAAACCTTGAAATCGCAATACCAAATCTATGATGTGTTGGTTGAGTCTGGTGCAACATTGGCAACCAGTTTCCTGCGTGATGGTTTGGTCGATGAGCTCATTCAATACATCGCACCAAAATATCTCGGACAATCTGCACGTGCTTTGAACCAATTTGACTTCGATGCAATGCGTCAAAGTGTTGATTTTGAATTGTTTGATGTGAAGCAGATTGGAAGCGATGTACGTTTGCGCTTAAGACCAATTGTGAAAATACCTGTTTAATTTACTCCCCCCCTTAATTGATGACTTGTTGTTGCTATGACCGCTGAAGTTTCCGTATATCACAAACGTCGCCATGCTGCCCGCACCACGGATGAATATCTATTTCATCAGTTGGTGCCTTATTTGGGGAATAAACGGCGTTTATTGCATTTGATTTTGGAAGCACTGGAGCTAACAGGCACGCTTCAGCCGAAAAAAGGCAAGTCTGCGCCGATCTTTGCCGACTTCTTTGCAGGCAGTGGCGTGGTGTCACGTCTAGCACGCCAAAATGGCTATCGTGTCATCGCCAATGACTGGGAACCTTATAGTCACGCCTTAAATCATGCGGTGTTATCATGTGTTGAAGCACCTGAGTTTAAACAATTGGGTGGCTATCAAGCTGCGATTGACTATTTAAATCGCTTACCTGCGGTCAAAGGCTGGGTGACGCACAATCTCTGTCCTCGTGATGATGATGTCTACGATCCGAGTCGAGATCGACTATTCTTCAAACGTCGCAACGGTATGCGCCTCGATGCTATGCGTCAGCAGATTGCCACGTGGCAAGCGCAGGGTACGATTGATAGTGTGGAAATGAGTGCGCTCCTTTCACCGCTTTTATATTCCGCAAGTTTTGTCAGTAATACCAGTGGCGTATTTAAAAGTTTTCATCATGGTTGGGGTGGTAAAACCAAAACTGCTTTGGAACGGATTGATTCTTTATTATTGCTTTCTCCGAATAAATTCTGCGAAGTCGGCGATCCGAGCCGTCCAGCGGCAGAAATGTGGTGCGTGGATGCACAGCATCTCGCCGATCAGATGACTGGCTTTGAAGTGGATGTGGCATATCTCGATCCACCGTACAATCAACATGCCTATAGCAGTAATTATCATGTCCTTAATGCGCTGACTATGTGGGATCAAGTGGATTTACCGTCACCTGATACCAAAGGCTTTAAAAGTGGGATTGATCGTGCGTGGCGTAAAGAGCGTCCAAGTGCTTATAATTCCTCAAAATATGCACAAGAAGCCTATGAGAAATTATTGGCAACCATCAATGCACGCTTTATCCTGACCAGTTATAGTACCGATGGCAATATTTCCCCTGTGGACTTGTTACAAGCCAATTTGGCACGAGGCAAGGTCACGCTACTGACTCAAGATGTCCCACGTTATCGGGTCAGTAAACAGCGCCAGTCTGAGCGGGCGAGAGTGCTTGAGTTTATCGTGATTACCGACACTCACGCCAAATCAGGTCCACCCCTACGACAGCTTTTGGGGCAATTGCATCATTTTGCTGAACTCGGTGGGGTCGATACTTCGGGGACGAGTACGCAATTGGCATTGTGGTAGATGTATTCTCGACGTTGAAGATACGCTAAATTGAATGTGCTTTAAATTCGGCAGTTCGCCCACATATACAGCGCATTCACAATGAAAAAATAAATAGGTCAATCTATGTTTACAGGCATCATTGAAAGTGTAGGACAAGTGCAAAGTGTACAGCCCGTTGGTGGAGATGTGCGCTTAAAAATCCAAACCAAATTGGATATGTCCGATGTGCATCTTGGCGATTCGATTGCCACCAATGGTATTTGTTTGACCGTGATTGAGTTTGGTGAAGATTGGTATGCGGCGGATGTGTCGAGAGAAAGTCTGCACCGCACCACACTTGGACAATGGAAAGCAGGGCAAACTGTCAATGTCGAAAAGGCTATGCTGCCAACTACACGCTTTGGCGGACATATTGTCAGTGGTCATGTTGATGGACTGGGTGAAATTACCCTCGTGCGTGAAGATGCACGTTCACTGTATTTTGAAGTCACGGCCCCTGTGGAGTTGGCAAAATATTTGGCGGAAAAAGGTTCGGTCACTGTCGATGGCATTAGTCTGACCATTAACCATCTGCGTGGTAATGTGATCAGTCTAAATCTGATTCCGCACACCGCAGAGCGCACCAATATTGGCTCATGGAAACAAGGCACGCAGGTCAATCTCGAAGTCGATGTGTTGGCACGTTATATCGAACGACTGATGCTCGGAGATAAAGCCGCTGAACAGACTGCGACTTCGAATATTAGTATGGACTTTTTGGCGCAAAATGGCTTTTTGAGATAAGCCTAAAGTCTAGCTCTAAAGCCTGAAAATTACGACAAAAGCATAATATTCTTCACGCAATAGACCTCCTAAGCTGACAGGATGACTGTGGCTCTGGATTGTATTGCGACAATGCGACGATTGATTTATATCACTTTATTTAGCCTGATATTTTTATTAGTGGCATTGTATGTGTTGAATTTTGGCTTTTCTGAAGCCCTGCCGATTACGTTACTGGGTGGCTGTTTGGGCTGGGCATTGGCTGAGTTTCAACGAGAGGTTCGTGCTAAAAAGAAAATGCGCTAATGGACAAAGCGCATTCGGGATCACAAATTTTCTAAATCGACATCAGAAACAAAAACGCATTGGACGATCCCAATGCGTTTTTTTCGTACCTTATATATGTAGCATTGATCGTTTAAGAAGATGTCTTATTCAATGTTTTGCTCGAGTCAGGAGCATTTGCTGAGTCAGAGGCGCTCGCTGTTGGTATCGTTTCTTTTTGCGTTGCTTCGGCAGTCGTGTTTGCAGATTTTGGCATTTTCGCCATACATGCCTGATATTTGCCTGCTTTGAAATCATCCATGGCTTTTTCTTTATCGACTTGCTGGACGAAAGCAGGCGTTTGATGGGCTTGCTTGACCAGTTGCTCAAGCATGTCACGCTCTACACCAGCTTGAATTTTCTCAATGTGTTCAAGTGCTTGCTTCTCGGTAATTTGATGTTGGCGATCGGACATGATGTTGTAAGCCGCATCTTCATAGGTATAGCAAAAGCGTTGCCAGTTTTCTTCTGGACTCATCGGTTTTCGTTCACCACAGCCAGAAAGTAACAACACCGCAGTACAGCTCATGAGAATCAATCGGGGAGAGGACTTAAACATTGCGAACATGTGCTTTGCCAAATTATCAAAAATTAGCCGATATTTTAGAATATCCAAGACACTTAGGGCAAATTGAATCGGCAGAGTCTTTTGCTTGAATTTTTTGCTACGATTTTTGTTTCGGTTTTTGTTTCGGTTTTGCATTTTGGTGCAATGCAAAAAATTGCCGTACGATTTGCTATACTATGCGCCTTAATTTTGAGCGATGCCATATTGTGTGGCAAAAGAAGAACACGTTATGAATTTTTCAAATTTTGGAAAAAAATTTATTCAACCCTCAGGCATTTCCCAGTTGATGGATGATCTCGGTGATGCGCTAAAAAGTGAACAGCCCGTGAATATGCTGGGTGGTGGTAATCCTGCACGGATTGATGCGGTGAATCGTGCCTTTTTAGATGTCTATCAGTCACTTGGTGAAGGTGAGCTGGGTTCGACGGCGATTGAAAATATTGGTAATTATTCCAATCCGCAAGGTGACAGCAAATTTATTGATGCCTTGGTACGCTTCTTTAACCGACATTATGGCTGGGGCATTAGCAAAGCGCATATTGCCCTGACCAATGGTTCGCAGAATGCCTTTTTTTATTTATTCAATCTGTTTGGCGGACAGTTTAGTGATGGCAAAGACAAATCGATTTTGTTGCCACTTGCACCTGAATATATCGGCTATAGCGATGTGCATATTGCGGGCAAGCATTTCGTGGCGGTGAAGCCAATCATCGAAGACAGTGAATATAATGGTGAGCAAGGTTTCTTTAAATATCACGTCGATTTTGAAGCCTTAAACAATCTGCCTGAGCTTAAACAAGGCAAAATTGGCGCAATCTGCTGTTCTCGTCCGACCAATCCTACGGGCAATGTGCTGACCGATGAGGAGATGGCGAAGCTCTCAGATTTGGCGAAAGCGCATGATATTCCACTGATTATTGATAATGCCTATGGCATGCCATTTCCCAATATTATCCATACCGATGCCACACTGACGTGGGATGATCACACGATTTTGTGCATGAGCTTGTCGAAAATCGGCTTACCGGGTGTGCGCACAGGCATCATCGTAGCAGACCCGAAAGTGATCTCGGCAGTGAGTGCCATGAATGCAATCGTCAATCTTGCGCCGACTCGCTTTGGTGCGGCGATTACCACGCCACTGCTTGAAAATGATGCTTTAAAACAGCTTGCGGATGCGGAAATTCAGCCTTTTTATCAAGCCAAAGCCAACTTTGCAGTTACATTGCTGAAAAAAGAGTTGGGCGATTATCCGATGAAAATCCATCAGCCTGAAGGGGCAATTTTCCTGTGGATTTGGTTCCAAGGTTTGCCAATCAATACGGTCGAGCTCTACCAGCGATTAAAGGCAAAAAACACGCTGATCATTCCAAGTGAGCACTTTTTCCCAGGCATTGATACTACAGTGTATACGCATGCACATGAGTGTATTCGCATGAGTATTGCGCAAGATGATGCGACCTTAGAGAAAGGTATTGCGGTGATTGGCGAGGTGGTGCGTGAGTTATATGACACAGCGAATTTGAATGTGTCGCAATCGAGCTAAAGCAAGGTTCTTCATCAAGTGAACTACTCGAAGCGGACAGCTTTATTTGTCCGCTTTTTTTATGAATTTTTGTGGCTTTTGACGTGTTGCAATACGATGCTTTTGCAACATTTGCTTAACATTTTGCAGTGTATGATGGGGTGCAACAGCCCACAACATACGCTACAGCATTGATGACGCTTGCGTCACGCCTTGATACAACTTGTGGGGCAAAATTTCGATATAGTTAGCGTAAGATGTGCTAAGCGTCGTGCGCCTTGCGTATGACAATGAAATTCAACATAAGTCCTCCAAAACAAGGAGATCAGGCATGATCCACAATGGCAATGCCATTACCGT
Organism: Acinetobacter marinus; assembly: GCF_900096915.1. Lineage (GTDB taxonomy): Bacteria > Pseudomonadota > Gammaproteobacteria > Pseudomonadales > Moraxellaceae > Acinetobacter > Acinetobacter marinus. The sequence continues at coordinate 95,584 of NZ_FMYK01000005.1, read as the reverse complement.
CCAATTACTTTCGGATGGAATTGCAGAACTACGCTTTGATTTACAGGGCGAGTCAGTTAACAAATTCAATAACGTCACTTTGCAAGACCTTAAGGCTGCGACTGAAGCGATCAAAGCGAACAGCGATGTCAAAGGTTTGATCGTGACCAGTGGTAAACCTGTATTCATCGTGGGTGCAGATATTACTGAGTTTGGTGCGTACTTCTCTTCTGGCGCTGAAAAAATTGCTGAAGTCACCATGGGTGCACATGCGATTTTCAATGCATTTGAAGATTTGGATATGCCAAAAGTCGTTGCAATCAATGGTATTGCATTGGGTGGCGGTTTTGAATTGTGCTTGGCGTGTGACTATCGTGTGATGTCTACAGCGGCACAAGTTGGTTTACCTGAAGTTAAACTCGGCATCTTCCCAGGTTACGGCGGTACAGTCCGTTTGACACGTGTGATCGGTATCGACAATGCCCTTGAGTGGATTGGTACTGGCGCACAGAAAAAGCCTGCCGCAGCACTTAAAGATGGCGCAGTCGATGCGGTAGTTGCACCTGAGCAACTGCAAGATGCAGCGATCGATTTGGTGAAAAAAGCCATTGCGGGTGATCTAGACTGGAAAGCAAAACGTCAAGAAAAACTTGATCCAGTGAAGTTGAACCAACTTGAACAAATGATGGCGTTCAACTCGGCCAAAGGTGTAGTCCTTGCCAAAGCAAATCCTGCACAATATCCAGCACCAAAACTTGCGATTGATTCAATCCAAGCATCTGCAACACAAACTCGTGACGACGCAGTAAAAACTGAAGCACAATTCTTCGGTCAAGCTGCAGCAACGCCACAAGCAGAAGCATTGATTGGTCTCTTCTTAAATGACCAAATCGTTAAGAAAACCTCTAAAAAATATGAGCAAGGCGCACATCCTGTCAACCAAGCGGCGGTACTTGGCGCTGGGATCATGGGTGGTGGTATTGCTTACCAAGCAGCAAGCAAAGGCACGCCAATTATCATGAAAGATATTGGTAATCCACAGCTTGCACTCGGTATGAAAGAAGCGAATGGCTTGCTCACCAAGCAAGTTGAGCGCAAAAAATTAAAGCCTGCGCAAATGGGTGAAACCCTTGCACGTATCCGCCCAACGTTGAGCTATGACGAGTTCACAGAAGTGGATATCGTGATCGAAGCAGTGACTGAAAATCCAAAGGTCAAAGGCATCGTGCTGGCTGAAACTGAGAAAAATGTTCGTGACAACACGATCATTGCTTCAAATACTTCTACAATTTCGATCACTCGTTTGGCTGAAAACCTACAACGTCCTGAAAACTTCGTGGGTATGCACTTCTTCAACCCAGTGCACATGATGCCTTTGGTCGAAGTGATTCGTGGTGAAAAAACTTCACCTGAAGCGATTGCAACAACTGTGGTTCTTGCACAAAAAATGGGTAAAACGCCAATCGTTGTTAACGACTGCCCAGGCTTCTTGGTCAACCGTGTCTTGTTCCCTTACTTTGGTGCGTTCAACCTTCTTCTTAAAGACGGTGCGGACTTCCAACAAGTGGATAAAGTCATGGAGAAATTCGGCTGGCCTATGGGTCCTGCATATTTGATGGACGTGGTCGGTATTGATACTGGTGTTCATGGTGCAGAAGTGATGGCAGAAGGTTTCCCAGACCGTATGAAGCCAGACTTCAAAGGCGCTGTTGACGTAATGTATGAAAACAAGCGTCTTGGTCAGAAAAATGACGTTGGTTTCTACAAGTATGAGCTTGATCGTAAAGGCAAAAAAGCCAAAGTGGTTGATCCAGTTGCTTATGAACTGGTTGCTTCTGTGGCAACTGCTGAAAAGCGTGAGTTTGATGCACAAGAAATCATTGATCGTATGATGATTGCATTCTGTAATGAAACAGTTCGTTGCCTAGAAGACAACATCGTAGCGACTGCAGCAGAAGCAGACATGGCGATGATCATGGGTGTTGGCTTCCCGCCATTCCGTGGTGGTCCATGCCGTTACATCGATCAAACAGGTGTTGCTGAATACGTTGCGCTTTGCGACAAGTACGCACACTTAGGTAAGGCTTATGAAGCGCCACAAATGTTGCGTGACATGGCTGCAAACAACAAAAAATTCTACGGTTAAGGAGCAACGTGAATGGCTACTTTAAATCCACGTGACGTTGTCATCGTTGATGGTGTACGTTCAGCAATGGGTAAAACCAAAAACGGTATGTTCCGCAATGTTCGTGCAGATAACTTGTCTGCTGAATTGGTTCGTGCATTGGTTGCACGTAACGAGTTTGATACCAATGAAGTTGAAGATGTGATTTGGGGCTGTGTTAACCAAACGCTTGAACAAGGTATGAACATTGGTCGTAACATTGTATTGTTGGCTGATCTTCCAAAAACAGTTGCAGGTCAAACGGTCAACCGTCTTTGCGGTTCATCAATGCAATCGATCCACACTGCTGCGGCGCAAATCGCAACTAACCAAGGTGATGTGTTCATCATCGGTGGTGTAGAGCATATGGGTCACGTTGGCATGATGCACGGCATCGATATCAACCCACAAGCATCTAAGCACTATGCAAAAGCATCGAACATGATGGGCTTGACTGCGGAAATGCTCGGTCGTATGAACGGTATCTCTCGTGAAGAGCAAGATGCGTTTGGTGTGGAATCGCATCGTCGTGCATGGGCTGCAACACAAGAAGGTCGCTTTAAAAATGAAATCATTGCGATCGAAGGTCACGACCAAAATGGCTTTTTGCAAAGCTGTGCTATCGACGAAGTGATTCGTCCAGATGCAAACCTTGAAGCATTCCAAGCATTGCGTCCAGTATTCGATCCGAAAGGCGGTACAGTGACGGCGGCAACATCTTCAGCATTGTCTGATGGTGCTTCTGCGATGCTACTCATGTCTGCTGAACGTGCGCAAGCATTAGGCTTGAAGCCACGTGCTGTGATTCGCTCGATGGCGGTTGCAGGTTGTGATGCGGCGATCATGGGTTATGGTCCTGTTCCTGCAACACAAAAGGCGCTGAAACGTGCTGGCTTGACGATGGACGACATTCAAACGATTGAATTGAATGAAGCATTTGCTGCACAAGGTCTATCAGTGATGAAAGGCTTGGGTATCTATGACAAGCAAGACATCATCAACTTAAATGGTGGTGCAATTGCGCTTGGTCACCCATTGGGCTGTTCTGGTGCACGTATCACCACAACATTGCTCAACGTGATGGAGCAACAAGACACACAAATCGGTCTTGCGACCATGTGTATCGGTCTTGGTCAAGGTATTGCGACCATTATCGAACGTGTTTAATTGCTAAATTAAGCGCATTAAAAATCCTCGCCAAGTGCGGGGATTTTTTATATAAAATAGAAGTTGCAAAAATACAAAAAATATACATAATCTCACACTTCAGTACATAATTACTAAAGATGTTCTTTATGAAAAAAATCCTTTTAACATTGGCAATGAGTATTCTGGCTACAGGCTGTGCAACCACGAAAATTACGCCAGAAGCTCGCAATCAACTCAATCAAATGCAAACTAAACTCAAGCAGGCGCCTGTGGCAACGATCGTTGATAGTTGTTTGCTACATAGTGAATTAGGGACGAGTCTGATTGTTGGTGAACAGTCACGCATGACGGCAAAAAAGTTTTCAGAACAGCTTCGCACACAGTTGACAGAGCAAGGTGTAGCGGTTGGTCAGGAATACACGCCTTTCGTCTGTGGATTCATGCCTGAGATACAGCTTAAAAAGTATGATTTTAAAGCGAGCAATGAGGATAAACGTCAGCCAATTTCAAATTTTCCTGTATTAAATAGCGAAAATGCAGAGCTTACTCCAGCGCAAAAGATCGCATTGTTAAATTTGAATCAAAGTATCAATAAATATCAACTCGATGTTGTTGAAGCATTAAAAAAGAAAACTACAGCGACCAATATCTTAAACTTGAACGATGAGGATGTGTTGACGTTAAAAGCATTAACACAAGCCGATCAAGTGTTTTTGGCATCGACTACAGCGGTAGACGCATCTTTTGGCAAAAAGTTTGCGACAGGTGCACTGAGTGTTGGCGTGTCTTTGGCGACAGTTGGTGTTGGCGCAGGATTTTATACAGTGATTATGCCGAAAGAAGGGCAACATTATGCATTGTATTTGGTTGATTTAAATAGCAAGGAGCTGAGTTGGCAGAAAACAATGCCGCTCAAGGGTAATCTCTATTCAAAGAAAAATCACACAGTAATTGCTGAAAAGATTTTAGATCCGCTTTTTGAAATCAAAGCACAATAAATGTCAATCCCCGCCGAGTGCGGGGATTTTTTGATCATGGATTGGAAAAATCTCAATGATCGTCTTGGAGATATTCAGGTTCTTTGGGTAGTTTGAAACTACATAAAAAGCAGATTATCAGCATGATAATGACATAAACAAAGAAGGTATTTTCAATGCCAGCGGCTTTGAACTGTAGTGCCACAGATGGCGCAGAACCACCAAATAATGCATTCCCGACGGCATATGAAAAGCCCACACCCAAAGCACGCACATGTGGCGGAAACATTTCAGCTTTGACAATGCCACTGATTGAGGTATAAAAACTCAGAATCATCATGAGGAAGATTAATAAGAGCGCAACAATGATCGGCGAGCCACTAAAGTAAGGCATACCCACCGCCATCACAGGATAAATAAAAATCGCCATTAAACCGCTAAACGCAAGCATCGATGTGCGACGACCAATCCGATCTGAGAGCATCCCAAAAATCGGCTGTGCAACCATGAGGATAAAAATACAGATGGTCATGATAAAGCCGACCGTTTGGCTGCTGATGCCCAAATTGGTCAGGTAAGTTTTTGAATAGACTGTGATCACATAAAAGCTCAGTGAGCCTGCCGAGGTATAGCCGACCACCAATAGGAAGGTTTTCCAGTGGTTTTTGAACAGCTCTCGTAACGTGCCTGATTCTTCTTTATCACTGTCCTCATGATTCAGGGTTTCTTCCAAGCGACTACGTGCCAACAACGAAATAATGGCAGAAATACCCCCGATCACAAATGGAATCCGCCAGCCACCATCGAGGAGCTGCTGCTCAGTCATCGCCGCCAAGAGAATCACGCCTAGTAAACTTGCCAATAATTGTCCGCCAGTTAATGTGACATATTGGAATGAGGAGAAAAATCCACGCTGACCTTTTAAGCCGAGCTCACTCATATAGGTCGCCACCGCACCATATTCCCCGCCAACGGATAAGCCTTGTAATAGGCGCACCATCAACAATAAGAATGGTGCTAGCATGCCGACTTGTTCATAGGTTGGTAGGCAAGCAAATAAGAATGAACTGATCGCCATCAAGATAATCGAAATCACCATTGATTTTTTACGACCATGCTTATCGGCGATACGTCCAAACAGCCAACTACCGATGGGTCGCATAAAGAAACTTGCTGCAAAGACGCCCCAAACATAAATCGATTGGTAAGTAGAATCCATGCTTGGTGCGGTCAATGCCTTGGTAAAATACACAGCGAACACGGCGTAAATATAAAAATCGAACCATTCAACTAAGTTGCCCGATGCCGCACCAATAATGCCACGAATACGACTGCGCTTTTCAGCCGCAGTATATGCCTGAGTCATTGAAAAATCCTTCTTGTGATTTTTTGGGAGAAAGTAACGACTGACTCAATACATCGACAATGTCTCATGAGGTCATACATATTTGAATAATGTTTAATCATATGTAATATCTAAAAAAAGACTATTAAATCAATTGAATGAGTAAGATTGCAGAGTCTACGCTATAGATAAAGTTCAAGATATATGACTAATTGCTGAGGCGGATTATGGATATTTTTATTGAAAAATTCTCAAATAATGATCATTTGATTAAAAGTTTATCCTTTTTGAAATATTGGATGAATTATTCTTAATGATCAATTTTCGCATCAGCATCAAAAGTCTGAGAAATTTTGTCGATATTCAGGCTTTTCGCCATCGCATCAAAGATATTTTTATAAGCACCATGCTGTCCATACAGCTGATGATGTTCGCCGTGCTCGACAATTTCACCATCTTGCATGACATAGGTGTAATCCGCATCGATAATTTGCGACAGACTATGCGAGATAATCACCACCGTACGCCCTTGCTTGATCTCATCTAGGCTGTGTTTGATTTGCTCGGTGGCAATGGCATCCAGACTCGCTGTCGGTTCATCAAGGAAAATAATTGGCGGATTTTTTAAGAACATTCGTGCGATGGCAATACGTTGCTGTTGTCCGCCAGACAGTAGCAGTGCATCAGCTTGATAAGTATTCGGAAGTTTTAAAATTTGCTCATGAATCGAGGCTTTTTTTGCGGCAGCGATGATTTCAGCTTGGCTGGCGTCCATCTTGCCATAGCGAATGTTTTCCTCAATCGTGCCTTGAAAAATATGATTTTTTTGTAGCACCAAGCCGATATTGTCCCGTAAAAATTGCGTATCGAGATCATTTAACGGTACACCATCTAAGCGAATTTCGCCTGATTGTGGCAGATAAAATTTATCTAACAGGCTGATCAAGGTGGATTTTCCTGCACCAGATAAACCGACCAAAGCGGTGATTTTGTTGGGCAAAATGGTCATGTTGATCGACTTGAGCGCCTGATAGCCATTCGGGTAGCTGAAATTGACCTGATCCAGCTCAAAGCGTCCGAGCACGGGTGTTGGACGAAGCGCACCTGTGGTTTCGATTTCTTGGTCTGCTTCTAAGATTTTAAAGAAACTCTCCGCATAAATCATGGCATCATTGACTTCATCATAGATGCGATGCAGCGAGCGAATTGGCGCAGAAACATTATTAAACAACAAGATATGGAACATGATCATGCCGATGCTCATGTCGCCGACCAAGACAAAATACGCCGTCAAGATGATGATAAACACCACACCAATCTGTTCAATAAACGTCTTTAAGCCGTCAAATAAGAAACTGAGCTGACGAGTATGCATCTGATTTTCAGTCAATTGTTTTTGTAGTGTGAGCTGTTTTTCAGCTTCGATTTGTTCACGGTTAAAGGATTTGATCACCGTAATCGAGCTGATAATACTCAGAATGCCCTGACTTTTGCGCTCTCGACCATCTCGTAAATTGCGCCGAGTGCCACCGAGTTTTTGCGCTTGTTTAAAGGTGATCCAAAAGTAGATCGGCACGATACACAAAGCCACCAGCCCAATCCAAAAGTTCGCCGAAAACATCAGAGCCAGCGCAATAATAGCACTGCTAAATAGCGGTAAAATATCAATAAAAAAGATTTGCACCAGTCGGGTGATGGAAGCAATGCCTCGATCAATACGGGTTTGTAATTTTCCCGCTTGATTGTCCTCTTGGCTAAAGAATGCCAGCCTATATTGCAAGAATTTGACAATGATCGACTGGGCGACATCTTGCGCAATTAAAATTCGTAGCTTTTCACCAAAGAGTTTTTGCCCGAATTGCACCAGTGTATTGATCACTTCCTTGCCAATCAGAATCGCCGAAATGGTCACTAAAATCGACCAGCCTGCGTCCAATCCTTGTCCTGCTTCGACAAGGCGATTGATGCTATCGACCGCATATTGCAAGGTCAGCGCATTGACTTGTGCGGTGAGTGCACCGATCAAAGTCAACGCCAAAGTGATGATCACAAGCCGTTTGTATGGCGCAACGAAAGGTTTGACTTTATTGAACAGTTGCCAAAGATTCATAAGTGATTGTTATGATGAATGTCTTTTAAGCATAGCGCTTTAGATAGTACTTGACTAGAATTTTCCCGTGCTCAGATCACAAGCTGATACATTTGATGCGCTGATATTCTCATCATTATGATTTTCGAGCACATTTGAAATTGTCGAATTAATAGCCGTTAAGTCCTTTTTGGAGCTGTTGCTGTAGTCGAAGTGCATCATTCATATTGATTTGCAATGTGCCTTCTCGAATCGCATCAATATTGCCTCGGTTGATATTCAATGGCGCCAACATATTAAATAAACCATTGGTCGGATCGGCAGATTGTAGACCTGAAGCTACCGACATGATGTACATGCTTAAAGCTGGTGAGTATTGATTCATATTTGGCATAGCGGTCATCGGCTGATAGCTATAGGCGAGGCTGGTACTGCCATTGGCGCTGGTATTTTGAATGTCATTTTCCAGTTTGTAGATGTGATATTGCAGGGCGGCTTTGGTTTCTGCCTCCTCTTGATAGGGCAAGATGCCGACAAATTCATCTCGTAGCTCATCTTCTGCCATGACGGTAATGGTCGGTAATGCAACCACTTCTTCATTCGCCATAGCCCACATCGGTGCGCCGAAGGTAAGGGGTAAGATCAAAACTGGGGCGTATTTTAAATTGGTCATTGTTGTGCTCCAAAGCTCGATACTTCATCCACAGGTAGGACAAACAGTCAGGACTCATCGACAGGACAAAGACATGACAGCGAGAGAAAAATATCGAGCCAATCAAACATAGGCATTAATTTAGCCTACAACAAAGCGCTGCAAAATACTGTACAGCTCAGATAAGCGGTAAATGGAATGTAGACTGTACTTGAAAACTTAGGTGTCAAGAGTAGTTAAATAGATTACTCAGCCTTTCAATTTGGCTAAATGAGCTGATAAAAACGTAAAAAATACACGATCAGTATGCTTAGTCCGAATATTCCAATCCAGCGGTCTGTGTCGAAAGTGATAGATTGTCCTGCTTTGTGCATTCGGAGCAATGCCTCTAAGCGAATATATCCATTGATTAAGAAAATACTCCCACCAATAAATAGTAAACTCGGTACACTTTGTTTAAATATAAATAATACCCAAAATAGAATTAATGCGATTCATCCGATAAGAGTTGTGACGTGTGTAAATGTATACAGAAATTCTGTACGTTGGATTTTAAACTGTCCGAAAAGATTTAAAATAAAAAATCGGAAAGTACTCAGATAGCTTAAAAAATCAGCTTCTAATTTTGTTCTCATTGATTCTTGATATCTACGTCTTTCCATATGATTTTCAATAGTAGTGGTTACACCGACTTTTTGAAGCCCGAGTAGTATTGAAATGTTAAAAAATTATTGGAAAAGTAAGCTAATAAAAATTCATCAAGATATTCAAAACTGTTTTCATAAAATAAATATTCTCTTGGATCGGGAGAATATTCGACAATGGTAATCTTTGTACCATCCACGATGACGTGTTTTGCACTGTGTCTTCCTTTGAGATACTCATAGTTTTGTTTATCAAAAACTTTAACGTGCTTTATTTCTTTGAAGCGGAATTGCTTTTGTGCTTGGATTAAAATGCGTTCTAATATTTTGGCTTTCATGTTCAAGGATTTAGTTGTTTTGAAACATATTACATTCCAACTATAGGTCAGACAACCCTTTAAAAACTAAATTTCAACCCTATTTACAGCTTAATAATGAAATTTGAGAAAAGTTATGCGTGTAGATATTTGGTCGGATGTAGTATGTCCATTTTGTTATATCGGCAAGAAACGCCTAGAAAAAGCCACCGAGCAAGCAGGTGTCGAGCTTGAAGTGCATTGGCATAGTTTTCAGCTTGATGCAGATGCGCCGAAACGTCAGGAGATTTCCAATAGCGAACGACTCGCACAGAAATATGGACGCAGTCTTGCAGAAGTGGAAGAGATGCAACGCAACATCGCCGAAATGGCAAAAGCGGAAGGCATTGAGTTCAATTGGCAAAATGCCAACTCGGGTAATACCTTAGATGCGCACCGCATTATCCATTTGGCACAAAGCAAAGGTCTGGGTTCGGAAGCGAAAGAGGCTTTTTTCTATAGCTATATGACCGATGGCTTGGCGATTGGTGAGCGTGAAACCTTGGAAGATGTGGCATCACGGATTGGCTTAAATCCTGTGGAAGTCGATGATGTGCTCGATTCGGATGAATATGCCGATTTTGTCAAATTCGATGAAGCGACTGCACGTGATCAGCTCAATGTCACAGGTGTGCCATTTTTTGTATTTGATCAGCGTATTGCTTTATCGGGTGCACAGCCGACAGAAGTCTTTGTACAAGTGTTGGAAAAGGCTTTAGAACCAGTTGATACGAATACTGAAACGAATCAAGCAGAACAATGTGATGATGCGCAGTGTGCGCCTAAGCAATAATTGCAGATCAAACAATTGATTAATATAAAAAAGACCAGTTCGCATGAGTTGGTCTTTTGCTTTGAAATTTTGCTTTTAAATAGATGCTAAGCGTTAAGCCAATGATTTCGATTTAAACCACACTTTTTGACTGATAAACACGATTGCAAAAAGCACCGACATGGTGAGTACAATACTCAGCCCTGTGGCAATATCGAGCCATGCACTACTCCATAAGCCAACGGTAATTGCCAACTCTGCAAGGATAAATGCCCAAATCACCATTTGTCGTGGCGAATGCGCAAGAAGTCGTGCGGTCAGCGCAGGAATTACCAGTAATGCACCCATGAGCAAGGAGCCAACCACTTTAAGCGCAATCACAGTAAACAGCGCAAGCACGCCCATGAAAATCAGCCGTTGCCAACCTGCATGAATGCCTTCACTTTGGGCAATGTCTGAGGCGAGAGCAAGGCGCAACTGCGAACGCCAGTGATAGGCGAGTATTGCACCTGCACATAAAATCGTAACGATTAAAGCAGGTAGGCTTTGCCATGTCACTGTCAGTAAATCGCCGAAAAGATAGCTCATCAATTCTGGGCGCAAAGTTGGTAATTGTTGAATCAGCAATAAGCCACTACACAGCAAAGTCGCAGAACATAGCGCTAGCAAGGCGTCATTGGGCAAACGACGATCATGCAAAAACCATAAGATGCCCACCAAAATTACCGCTAACAGTGACACGCCAAGCCAAATCGGTAAACTTAATAAGCCTGCGATGGCAACACCGAGCAAAGTGCCATGCGCCATCGTGTCGGCAAAAAACGACATGCGACGCCATAGCATTAGACAACCCAATGGCGCAGTTGACAAGGGCAATACACAGCCCATCAACCATGCAGGCGCAAGTAAAATCAGCCACTCATACATGGATTACGGCTCCGCTTCGGGATGGATGTGAGGATGCGGGATGTGCAAACACGGCTCGGCGTGATCACCATGCGCACAGTGGTCATGATGATGCTGATAGGGCACACGCTGTTGACCGAAGATCGCAACATATTCAGGATGTTTTTGGATATTTTCAGGTGTGCCAGTACAGCAAATATGATGATTCAGGCAGATCACACGTTGTGTACCTTGCATCACCCATTGTAAATCATGTGACACCATCAATACGGCACAGCCGAGTGTCGTTGGTAAGGTGCGCACATAGGCATACAGCTCTTCTTCGGACTGAATGTCTAAACCTTGCATTGGTTCATCTAAAACCAAAAGCTGTGGTTTGCGCAGTAAAGCACGAGCCAATAACACCCGTTGTCGTTCACCACCAGAGAGTTGATGCAGTGCGGTCGATTGCAGTTTGGCGATGCCCGTGTCTTGGATAATTTGTGCTTGATAAGCACCATCACACTTTTCCAAAGCCAATAAATCTTTAACCCGCATTGGTAGGCTTTCTGAAGGATGAAATTTCTGTGGCACATACGCCATTTTCATGTTGCGCTGATACGCCACTTGTCCTTGATCAGCTTTACTGATGCCGAGTAAGACTTTGATGAGGGTGGATTTACCTGCGCCATTGGGGCCAACCAAAGTGACGATTTCTTGTGGATAAATGTGCAGATCGACATTTTTCAGCACTTGCCGACCTGAAAAGCTAACATTGATTTGATTCAACTGCACCAGTGGTGCACAGTCACTCATTGACATTGCTGACACATTCCAGAGATTTCAATCACGCTGTTTTGTGCTTGGAAATGCCCTTGATCGGCGATACTTTTCAGTTGATCAAACAGATCGTTGGCAGAGGTTTCTTTGACACTATGACAATTTTGACAAATGAGAAATGCCGCTTGATGCCCTTCACGAGGATGACAACATGGAATAAAGGCATTGATCGAGGTCAAGCGATGGACAAAACCGTGCTCTAATAAAAATTCTAAACTGCGATACACCGTAGGCGGGGCAGCAGGACGTTCATTGCTATTTTTGAGTTTGGCGAGCAAATCATAAGCACCGATCGGCGCTTTCGCAGAGAGTATCAAGCTCAGCACCTCTTTGCGTAACGGGGTCAGGCGTGCGCCAGCCTCATTGCAAATTTGCTCAGCTTGTTTAACCCGCTCGTTGACACTACCGTGTTCATGCACGCCATGTAGGCGATCGTCATCATGATGCGTATGTGAGCATGTGTTCATGCCGAGAATCCCCAGTTGCGCTTGAAAAAGCAGTATTTTAAATCGCTTTGAAAAAAACCGACAGCGATAGTGGAAAAAATAGCATATTGTTATATTATAACGCCAGTTTTTATTTGGGAAATTGCTGTGCGTATCCTTCAATCGTTGTTTTTTGCAACTTTAATCACATTTTTAGCGCCAAGTTTCGCTTGGTCTAAAGATTTGGTGCTTTCGACTTATCCTTTATATTTGATTGCTAAAGATGTCACGCAAGGGGTGGAGGAGCCGACGTTGTTGTTGCCACCACAACAAACGGGGCATGATGTGCAAATTACCCCGAAAACCAGACAGCTTGCGAGTAATGCTGAGCTGGTGCTTTGGTTTGGGGTAAAGCATGAAGCACCACTGCAAAAACTCTTGGGTCAGCAAAAAAATGCGATTTCGATACTGGACAGTCACTTAATGCAAACCTTGCCTTTGCGAGATGTCAAAGGGCAGGCGATTTCAGGCAGTTTGGATACCCATGTGTGGCTGGAGCCGAATAATGCGATTCGTATTGCGTTTTTTATTGCTTCACTTCGCTCACAGCAACATCCTGAAAATAAAGACAAATATTGGGCAAATGCACGACAATTTTCCAAACGAATGATGGATGCAACCAAGCTCTCGCAAGCTGGACGAAATTTACGCCATTATTGGGCATTTCATGATGCATTTCAATATCTTGAGCGTTCAATGCAACTCAAGTATGCGGGGGCGTTGAGTCCTGATCATGATCAAGCACCGACCATTGCACAACTGAAATATCTAAATGACCATCGTCCACAAGACAGCATGTGTTTGATTTTAGGACATGGCAGTGCAGACAATGTGGTACAACGCTTGGCGCCAGTAAATGTGGTGGAAGCTAACGAAAGTATGTCGGATCAAAACGATTTTGTCACAGGGTGGATCAAATTGGCGAATGCAATTCAGCAATGCTTGCCACGCCAGTAAAAAGCTGTTTTTAGAACCGATTTTGTCATAATTCTTTCGTAAAATAGTCTAATGTTGTCAAAAAACGGTAAAAAATCGCAAACCCTTTCTCGGATAAAGATTGCATGTTATGGGGTGTAACTCTATAATGCCTCCGTTTAATAACAATCATTCACGTATGCTGATCGAGAGATTGATGTACAAAAGGACGTGATTGCGAAAGGGTATTGTTAAAACATGTGACGTGTTTTAACGATTTGTTGTTGAGATAGAAGGTTATGCGTCAGTCTGCTCGACTTATTGATCGTCGATTGGCGAAAGCTGTGGTGCTATTTCAAGCATTGATGATTCCTGTGGCTGCAGTATTGGCATGGCTGATACAGGATGCAGTGGCTGCCAAAAGTGCAGCGTTGGGTGCATCAGTATATTGGCTTGCTAGTAGTTATATGGCATGGCAATCCTTTCGCTCCTCTGGCGCTCGTGCCTCAAGACAGATATTGGGTAATATGTATCTGGGTTTGATTGGCAAGTTTGTGATCGTGGTTGTTGGATTGATTTTGATTTTAAGCTGTGTTTCACCGATCTCTATGGTGGCGGTTTTAGGTGGGTTCTTGCTGGTGCAAGCTATGTCGTGGGTGGCGCCGTTTTGGCTCGCTCGGCATCAAGCCTAACTGCTTTGACAGCGAACAAACAGATTTTGTTAGAGAGTTGATGTCGTGCAGCGTGCATCAGTTTTCTTTAAAGAGTAATTTACATTAACCAGGTGTGATTTATGGCTGCTGAAGAACATGCCCTTACGTCGACTGAGTATATCAAGCACCATTTGACCAACATGACCTATGGCAAAATGCCAGACGGCACATGGAAATTGGCTGAATCGGGTGCTGAAGCTCAGCAAATGGGGTTTACTGCAATACACTTGGATTCAATGGGTTGGTCTATCGGTCTCGGGATCATTTTTTGTTTGATTTTTTGGTTGGTTGCACGTGCAGCAAATAGCGATGTGCCAACTAAGTTCCAATCAGCAATTGAGATGATTATCGAGTTTGTAGACTCAAGTGTCCGTGATACTTTTCATGGCAAATCACGTTTAATTGCACCACTGGCATTGACCATCTTCGTGTGGATTTTCCTCATGAACTTGATGGATTTGATTCCTGTTGACTGGGTTCCTTACCTAGCACAACAGATCGGTGCAAGCGTATTTGGTATGGATCCACATCACGTTTATTTCAAAATTGTCCCTTCTACCGACCCGAACATCACTTTGGGGATGTCGTTATCAGTATTCGTGTTGATTCTATTTTATAGTTTCCGTGAAAAAGGGGTGGCAGGTTTTGTTGGTGAATTGGCACTCAATCCATTTAACCCAAGTAATCCTATCGCGAAGGCGTTATTGATTCCTGTCAATTTGATTTTGGAATTAGTCACCTTCTTAGCTCGTCCAATTTCATTGGCACTTCGACTATTTGGTAACATGTATGCGGGTGAGTTGATCTTTATCTTGATCGCTTTGCTTCCATTCTGGATCCAGTGGGCGTTGTCTGTACCATGGGCGATTTTCCATATTCTTGTAATTACACTGCAAGCCTTCATTTTCATGATGTTAACCATCGTGTACTTGAGCATGGCGAGCGAAAAACATTAATGGCAATGCCTAGCTACGTGGTGTAGTTGGGCAAATTTTTTATTTAATTGGTATAACCTAACCTTTGAGGAATTATCATGGAACTAGGTCTTGGTCTTGTTGCGATTGCAGCTGCTATCTTAATCGCTTTCGGTGCTTTGGGTACTGCGATTGGTTTCGGTCTTTTGGGTGGTCGCTTCTTGGAAGCTGTTGCTCGTCAACCAGAATTGGCTCCACAACTTCAAACTCGTATGTTCTTGATTGCGGGTCTTCTTGATGCTGTGCCTATGATCGGTGTTGGTATTGGCTTGTTCTTCATCTTCGCTAATCCATTTGTAGGTTAATCGGCTTAATTCTCAAATTAAACTATTGAGGAATAGCGAAATGAATATCAACCTCACATTGATTGGTCAAGCGATTGCGTTTGCGATGTTTGTCGCATTCTGCATGAAGTTTGTTTGGCCACCACTAATCAATGCGATTAGTGAGCGTCAGCGTAAAATCGCTGATGGCTTAAATGCAGCTGAAAAAGCCAAAGCTGATCTTGCCGATGCGCAAGCTCAGGTAAAAGCTGAATTAGATGCAGCAAAAGCACAAGCGGCGCAATTGATCGAACAAGCCAACCGTCGTGCAGCACAATTGGTCGAGGAAGCTCGTACTCAAGCGTCTGCAGAAGGTGAGCGTATTCGTCAGCAGGCTCAAGAGTCTGTGGATACAGAGATCAACAGCGCACGCGAAGCACTTCGTCAACAAGTGGCTGCTTTGGCAGTCGATGGTGCAGAGAAGATCCTTGCACAACAAGTTGATGCACAAGCTCACGATGCCATGCTCAAAGAGCTGGCTGCGAAACTTTAAGCGAGGCGAAAAATGGCTGAACTCTTGACGTTGGCACGCCCATACGCCAAAGCGGCATTTGGTTTTGCAATAGAGAAAGGCACTGTTCCTGCATGGTCTTCTTTACTGCAAAAACTTAGCCTTATGGTTCAGGATGATGCATTCGCAAGACATATCAATCAACCAGATTTATCAAAGTCTGAAAAAGTTGATACATTCTGGAAAGTAATCGGGGAAGATCATTCACAGAATGTGAAAAACTTCCTCACAGTGCTTGCAGAAAATGATCGTTTGGCATTGCTCCCTGAGATTTCAGCAGAGTATGAATTATTGAAAGCACAAGGTAATAACGCAGTTGACGTTGTTATCGAATCTGCATTCCCACTTTCTGCAGTGCAAGAGCAGTTGTTGACCAATCGTTTGGAAAAACGCTTCAACAAATCTGTAAATACCACAGTAGAAGTTAACCCAAGCCTTATCGCTGGGGTGGTGATTCGTGCAGGCGATCAAGTCATCGATGATTCTGCGCTGGACAAGCTTGAAAAAATGCGAACTCGTCTTCTTGCTTAAATCACAAGAATGAACATACAAAGAATTGAGGTAATAGCGCAATGCAACAACTGAATCCATCCGAGATCAGTGCGCTCATTAAACAGCGTATCAGCGATCTGGACACCAGTGCGACCGCGAAAAACGAAGGTACCATCGTCATGGTATCGGACGGTATCGTGCGTATTCACGGCTTGGCAGATGCCATGTACGGTGAGATGATCGAATTTGAAGGCGGCTTATTTGGTATGGCACTGAACCTTGAAGAAGATTCAGTGGGTGCCGTAGTTCTTGGTAACTACTTAGGCTTACAAGAAGGTCAAAAAGCACGTTGTACTGGTCGTGTACTCGAAGTACCAGTAGGTCCTGAACTTTTAGGTCGTGTCGTGGATGCCTTAGGTAACCCGATCGATGGTAAAGGCCCTATTGATGCAAAAATGACTGACAAAGTCGAAAAAGTTGCGCCTGGCGTAATTTGGCGTCAAAGTGTTGATGAACCTGTACAAACTGGTTATAAATCAGTAGATACCATGATCCCAATCGGTCGTGGACAGCGTGAATTGATCATTGGTGACCGTCAAACAGGTAAAACAGCAATGGCTGTTGACACTATTATTGCGCAGAAGTCTTCTGGCATTAAATGTGTGTATGTAGCGATTGGTCAAAAACAATCTACGATTGCCAACGTCGTGCGTAAGTTAGAAGAAACTGGCGCAATGGCGTACACCACTGTGGTTGCAGCGGCAGCAGCTGATCCTGCAGCGATGCAGTATTTGTCAGCTTATTCTGGCTGTACAATGGGTGAATACTTCCGTGATCGTGGTGAAGATGCGTTGATCATCTATGATGATTTGTCTAAGCAAGCAGTTGCTTATCGTCAAATCTCATTGCTTCTTCGTCGTCCACCAGGTCGTGAAGCGTATCCAGGTGACGTATTCTATCTTCACTCACGTCTTCTTGAGCGTGCTTCTCGTGTATCTGCAGACTATGTTGAGCAGTTCACAAATGGTGAAGTCAAAGGTCAAACGGGTTCATTGACGGCATTGCCAATCATTGAAACCCAAGCGGGTGACGTCTCTGCATTCGTACCAACCAACGTAATTTCGATTACTGATGGTCAGATCTTCTTAGAAACTTCATTGTTTAACTCGGGTATCCGTCCTGCGGTCAACGCAGGTATTTCGGTATCACGTGTTGGTGGTTCTGCACAGACTAAGATCATCAAGAAATTGTCTGGTGGTATCCGTACTGCACTTGCACAGTATCGTGAATTGGCTGCATTTGCGCAGTTTGCTTCTGACCTTGACGAAGCGACTCGTAAGCAACTTGAACACGGTCAACGTGTGACTGAGTTGATGAAGCAAAAGCAATATGCACCTTACTCAATTGCTGATCAAGCGGTTTCTGTTTATGCATCGAACGAAGGCTATATGGCTGATGTTCCTGTAAACAAAATCGTTGATTTTGATGCAGCATTGATTGCATATTTCCGCTCTGAAAAAGCTGCATTCATGCAAAATATTGATGAAACTGGTAACTACGACAAAGACATCGAAGCTGAATTTAAAGCAGGTATTGAGAGCTTCAAAGCGACTCAGGCTTACTAATTCATTTTTTAATGATTTGGGTTAGTTAAGTTTGTTTCACGGATCAACCATCGAAAGCCTGTTGATTCAGGTTTTCGAGAATTAGGTTAAGCGTATGGCAAATTTAAAAGAAATTCGCGCCAAAGTAGCTAGTATCAAAAGCACGCAGAAAATTACTCGCGCGATGCAGATGGTGGCAGCTTCTAAGATGCGTCGTGCGCAAGAGCGCATGGCACAAGGTCGCCCGTATGCCGAAAATATGCGCCGTGTAATTGCTCACTTGGTACAAGCCAATCCAGAATACAAACACCGTTATATGGTCGATCGTCCTGTGAAACGCGTTGGTTACATCGTGGTTTCATCGGATCGTGGACTTGCAGGTGGTTTGAACATTAACTTGTTCAAAAAAGTGGTGCAGCATGTACAACAACAACGTGCGCAGTCAATTGAAGTCGAATTTGCTTTAATTGGTCAAAAAGCGGTTTCGTTTTTTAAAAGTTACGGCGGTAAAGTGGTGTGTGCAGCTACCCAGTTGGGTGATGCGCCAGATACGGAACAGTTGACAGGTTCGGTTCAAGCGATGCTTGATGCTTATGATAAGGGCGAGATTGATCGTATTTATTTGGTATCAAACCGCTTCATCAATGCGATGACACAAAAACCGACAGTCGATCAACTTGTTCCACTTGCACAAGCTGACGAAAGCGAAGATCTAAACCGTCAATACGGTTGGGATTATCTCTATGAGCCAGAAGCAGAAGAATTGCTCAATGGTTTATTGGTTCGCTATATCGAGTCGATGGTCTATCAGGGTGTGATTGAAAATATCGCCTCTGAACAGTCTGCACGTATGGTTGCGATGAAAGCAGCAACTGACAATGCGGGTGGATTGATCAAAGATCTACAACTCATCTATAACAAGCTGCGTCAAGCCGCGATTACTCAGGAAATTTCTGAAATCGTTGGCGGTGCCGCTGCCGTTTAACAGTATTTATTTGAATTGAGGAGACAGCAATATGAGTAGCGGTCGTATCATTCAGATCATCGGCGCGGTTATCGACGTCGAGTTTGAACGTAATAGCGTTCCAAAGATCTATGACGCACTTCATGTTGATGGCACAGAGACTACGCTCGAAGTGCAACAACAGCTCGGTGATGGTGTTGTTCGTACCATCGCAATGGGTTCTACTGAAGGTTTGAAACGTGGTCTGCCAGTATCTGATACTGGTGCGCCGATTTCAGTACCAGTGGGTACAGCGACACTTGGTCGTATTATGGATGTGCTTGGTCGCCCGATCGACGAAGCTGGTCCAGTTGCGACTGAAGATCGTTTGCCGATTCACCGTGAAGCGCCTTCTTATGCTGAACAAGCAGCTTCTACTGACCTACTCGAAACTGGTATTAAAGTCATCGACTTGCTTTGCCCGTTTGCAAAAGGTGGTAAAGTTGGTCTGTTCGGTGGTGCGGGTGTTGGTAAAACCGTAAACATGATGGAATTGATCAACAACATCGCAAAAGCGCATTCAGGTTTATCTGTATTCGCTGGTGTTGGTGAGCGTACTCGTGAAGGGAATGACTTCTATCACGAAATGAAAGATTCTAACGTTCTTGACAAAGTAGCAATGGTCTACGGTCAGATGAACGAGCCACCAGGTAACCGTCTACGTGTTGCGTTGACAGGTTTGACCATGGCGGAATACTTCCGTGATGAGAAAGATGAAAATGGTAAAGGTCGTGACGTACTACTGTTCGTTGACAACATCTACCGTTATACACTAGCGGGTACAGAAGTATCTGCACTTCTTGGTCGTATGCCATCTGCGGTAGGTTATCAGCCAACACTTGCAGAAGAAATGGGTGTACTTCAAGAGCGTATTACATCGACGAAGTCTGGTTCGATCACGTCAATCCAAGCGGTATACGTACCTGCCGATGACTTAACCGATCCATCACCTGCAACAACATTCGCCCACTTGGACGCAACAGTTGTATTGAGCCGTGATATCGCATCTTCTGGTATTTATCCAGCGATCGATCCACTTGACTCGACTTCTCGTCAGCTTGATCCTTTGGTTGTAGGTCAAGAGCATTATGAAATTGCACGTTCTGTACAGAACGTATTGCAACGTTATAAAGAGCTGAAAGACATCATTGCGATCTTGGGTATGGACGAATTGGCTGAAGAAGACAAATTGGTTGTTTACCGTGCACGTAAAATCCAACGTTTCTTCTCTCAACCATTCCACGTTGCTGAAGTCTTTACTGGTGCGCCAGGTAAACTTGTACCGCTTAAAGAAACCATTCGTGGCTTTAAAGGTCTGTTAGCTGGTGAATACGACCACATCCCAGAACAAGCGTTCTATATGGTTGGTGGCATTGACGAAGTGATTGCGAAAGCTGAGAAGCTGTAATTAGCATCTCTAATTAAGGAGGCTATCTTATGGCAACGATGCAATGTGACGTGGTGAGTGTCAAAGAGTCAATTTACTCTGGACAAGTCAGCATGTTGATCGCAAAAGGCGCAGGCGGTGAGCTCGGTATTTTACCGGGTCACGCTCCGCTGGTGACTTTACTTCAACCTGGACCGATTCGTGTTCAGCTTGAAAATGGTACAGAAGAAATCGTTTATGTATCAGGCGGTGTGCTTGAAGTTCAACCGCATGTGGTGACTGTCCTTGCAGACACCGCAGTGCGTGCAGACAACTTGGATGAAGCAGCAATTATCGAAGCACGTAAAAATGCTGAACAATTGCTTGCGAATCAAAAGAGTGATTTGGATTCTGCAGCAGCTTTGGCTGCCCTTGCTGAAACAGCGGCACAGCTTGAAACATTACGCAAAATCAAAAATCGTGCAGGTTAATACCGTCATGATTTAGAAAAAGCCATCCGTAAGGGTGGCTTTTTTATTGCCTTTGACAAAGCGAATTGATTTCGCCTCACTGCCTTCGGCAGTGAGGCGAGGAGGGGATTTTGGGGACTTCGTCCCCAAACCCCGTACGCAATTTTGGTTGGCGTAGCCAACCAAAATTGCCAAAATATAAGTTTATGAAGTACTTAATGTGATAGCTATGCTTTTATAAAGGTTGTGAAAGGCGTATTTGTATGAATTTATAAACAGTGCAGTTCACCGTAGAAAATGCTAAAATACAGCGCTTAATTTCTCGCCTTGTATAAGTTGTAGCTGATGACGACCAATACTCAAATTACCGAAGACCGTATCCTTATCCTTGATTTTGGCTCGCAATACAGCCAGTTGATCGCTCGCCGTGTCCGTGAAGCAGGCGTGTACTCTGAGATGTACGCCTATGACATGACCGAAGCGGAGATTCGTGCCTTTAATCCAAACGGTATCATCCTCTCAGGTGGTCCAGAAAGCGTGCATGTCGAGGGTAGCCCTCGTGCACCACAAGTGGTATTTGAGCTTGGTGTGCCTGTGCTGGGTATTTGCTACGGCTTCCAAACCATGTCTGAACAATTGGGCGGAAAAGTCGAAGCAGGCACAGTGCATGAGTTCGGCTATGCAGAAGTCGATATTCAAATCCGTGACCAATTGATTGGTAACTTGCAAGATCGTGAAGATCAATTGCACGTGTGGATGAGTCACGGCGATAAAGTGGGTCAATTGCCACAAGGGTTTAGCACCACAGCAAGCACACCAAGCTGTCCGTATGCGGCGGCATCTGATGAAACACGTCGTTTCTACGGTGTGCAGTTCCACCCTGAAGTGACGCATACCGCAAAAGGCGCAGAGTTACTTTCAAACTTTGTGCATAAAATCTGCGGTTGTGGTGGTCTGTGGACACCTGAACACATTATCGAGCTTCGTGTTGAACAACTCCGTGAACAAATCGGCGATGAAAAAGTCTTGCTCGGCTTGTCAGGTGGTGTGGATTCATCTGTGGTTGCAGCCTTGTTGCATAAAGCGATTGGCGATCAATTGACCTGTGTATTCGTCGATAATGGTTTGCTTCGCTTAAACGAAGGCGATCAAGTCATGCAAATGTTTGCGGACAACATGGGTATTCGAGTGATCCGTGCTGATGCAGAGGAGCGTTTCTTGACTGCGCTTGCAGGTGAAGTTGATCCTGAGAAAAAACGTAAAATCATTGGTCGTGAATTCATCGAAGTCTTTGCAGAAGAAGCACGTAAGCTCGATGGCGTGAAATTCTTGGCGCAAGGCACGATTTATCCTGATGTGATCGAATCGGCGGCAAGCAAACAAGGCAAGGCGCATGTGATCAAATCGCATCACAATGTCGGCGGATTACCTGAAGATTTGGCATTTGATTTGGTTGAGCCATTACGTGATTTGTTTAAAGATGAAGTGCGTAAACTTGGTACGACACTTGGCTTGCCACATAGTATGATCTATCGCCATCCGTTCCCAGGACCGGGCCTTGGCGTGCGTATCTTGGGCGAAGTGAAAAAAGAATATGCAGACATTCTGCGTCTTGCGGACGACATCTTTATGCAGGAGCTTCGTGCCAGTGGTTGGTATGACAAGACGGCGCAAGCCTTTGCGGTATTCCAACCTGTGAAGTCTGTGGGTGTGGTTGGTGATGGTCGTCGTTATGCGTGGGTGATTGCGCTTCGTGCAGTGGAAACAGTGGACTTTATGACAGCGCGTTTTGCGCATCTGCCGTATGATTTGGTTGATCGTATCTCAACTCGCATTATGAATGAAATCAAAGATGTATCTCGTGTCGTCTATGATGTATCGAGCAAGCCACCTGCAACGATTGAATGGGAGTGAGCTAGGTCTTTCAAGATGCATTGCGTCTTGCCTAGGGAACGCCAAGAGCTACGCTCGCGGCAGTTCGGAAATTACTTTACAAAGAGCACTTCGGTGCTCTTTTTTTATGTGGCACCAATACTTTCGAGTAATGAGTTGTATTGTTCTGGGTTACATTCATTTAATTTAGTTAATATAAGTTTGGCATTTGCGTTAATTTCACTGAAGTCTCGTAAGGTTAGTTTTCCTTCTAGAATCGTAACGGCATGGGAGCCATCATGATTGATCCTTTCGCTAAAAATTCTTGGTAGCCTTTCTCCCCAAAATTTTTGTAGCCTTTGTCTATCTTTTAGTATTGGGTTCGGAAATAGATAATATGTATAAATTTCAAGAAATTTTCGAGCGTTGTTAGCAAAATTATAAAAATAAAGATGATTATCATCATTCACCTCATTTGCTAAGGAGCATTGATAAATTATCTCAAATAAATAGGTGAATTCACTTGAGTTTTGCTCTAAATGATAAGCCATCTTTTTAATTTTAGAGCCTAAGAAATTTTTTTCTACTTGATAAAATGCTCGTTCCCTTTTTAATCTATGATCTATTTTTCCCATTGCTGTAAGCTGTGTTAAATATTTGAGGAAATCTAAATTATGTGTAGAGATGAAAATCTGAGAATACTTATTTTCTAAGCAAATATTTTCAAGTAATGAGTAGATAAAATAAATATGATTATTGTCTAAGCTGCAAATAGGGTCATCAATCCAGAGAATAGGCTCTTTATTTTGATTCAAATCATCTTGAATTTTAGCTAGGAAATAGCAAAATGAAATTAGGCTTTGTTCACCTTCACTTAAGTTGTGAGCTTTAGCTCCATTGCGTTGAATCTCAAAGTGAATATTTTGGGTATTAGGTGTTTCGATGGCTTTTAAACTAAGTGCTTGATGACCAAAATCATGATTAAGAATATTATTGATGCGTTTACAAGCTTCACCCTCAGATTTTAATTTATCTTCTTCACTCTTAATTTCAGTTTTTCGATTCTGAAGTGCTGAAAGTTCAATTTCTAATGGGGCAATGGCTTCAAAAGCTAGATCTATATCTGTATTTTGTTGAGTGTAATTAATATCCTGTAAGAAATGATAAATGTGGTTCAGACGTAAAGCTTTTTTAGCCTCTTTTTGTTGATTCTCAAGAAGATCATTTTGTTGAATACATTCAGACCGAATTTTAGAAATTTTCCCAAGAATAATTTTAATCGCAGTTGAACAATCTTGCGGATATGTGGCTTCTAATTCAGTAAAGAGCTTTCCATTTTTTTGTTCCAATATAGTTATAATTTCCTTAATAGATTTTTTTGTTGGTCTAAAGTAGATTGTAGATCTATTTTTAGTTGTAAAAGCTCAGCATGATATTGTGTGTAATATTGATCGATATCAATATTGATTTTAAAGTTTTCTCCATCAATTAAGCTTGTTAAGTGTTCAATACTTTTCGTAATACGATTTTGAAGATTTTGAGTTTCTTTATCGAAATGGTTTCTTAATTCTATTTGTCGATTTTCAGTAATTTCATTAGTACAGAATGCACAAGACCTTCGATCTTTATGCAATTGATGACCTGTTTGTACCCATGAATTCAAAATACTATTATTGACTAATTCCTCAATTTTTTGAGAGCCACCAACAGTGGTTTTCAAAATTTCATTTGTTAATTCTATGAGTTGTGAAAAATCTAGTGTGTATGTTGATAGTTCTGGAGGGTCGGGTAATTCATTTTGGTTTATTAAAGCTTTTTGTACGTTTATTTGAGCCTCAGTCAAAATTTGAAAGCTAGAATTTTGAACTTCAATGATCTCATTTTTTAGTTTCGTTACATTGTAATTAATATCACCAAATAAGGAATGCTGATTCTTAATTGAATCTGAATTACGTGTTGCTCTATCAGTGAGTAATTTTTCTAAATCACGATATTTATTGCTATGATTTTCTTTAGCATTTCTGACATTTACTTCTTTATTCTGAATATTGAGAAAGACACCGGATTTAGTATTCTCTTCATTTGAGCCTAACTCATTTTCTAATTCTTGTATACGGTCTAAAATCTGTTGATTGTTACCGCCTAAGGTTACTGAGAAAGCCTCAATGTTTGCATTTTCATCGTGAATAAACTTGAGGTTTTCTTTGACAAAATCTGAATTATATACGTGAATTGGGTGGGTAAATGCCGATAGATTATTCTGAGAAATGATAGAACTATCTGAAAGCTCAATTCTAAAATTAGGATTTTCGTATTTGATTGAAAGTGTTTTAGTTTCTAACGCTCGGATAATTTTAGAAAGGCTAGTTTTCCCAGAGTAGTTTCGACCATAAAAAATATTGATATCTTTGAAATCATAAATTTCATCTTCTCCTTTATTATTTTTATAGGTCAAATTTGCATTCCAATCGAAATTCTTGAAAACAGCAAAATTTTGAATTTTAGCGATTTGAGATATTTTTGTCATGAAAGTTTTAATTTCCGATTATTGTAAAAATAAATAATACTAATAAATAAATTGTGATGACATACAGTTTGTCAGAAATGATGTAAAACTTTATGTAAATGGAAGCAAAGTAAACACAGCGTTGCAAAATCGAACTGTGAACTATCGCACAAATTCGATATTCTATAAAAAAGCCAGTTGAAAACCAGCAATACATAAGCTAGAAATAAGGAAATAACATGACCAATACCACGACAGATAGCGTGTCGCAATCTTCAGATTGTCCATTAGCCAAACCAAATAGCATCAAAGAAGTCCATCTACGTTCTGCCATCGTCGGGACAAGTACCACGATCAAACGTGCATTGCCGAGCAAAGACAAACGTATGATTGGCGCATGGTGTTTCCTTGACCATGCAGGACCTGTGCAGTTCGCACCGAATGATGGCATGGATGTCGGACCGCATCCGCATATTGGATTGCAGACCTTTACATGGATGATCGAAGGCACAGTGATGCACCATGACAGCGTGGGCAGTGAGCAATTGATCCGTCCAAAGCAAGTCAATCTGATGACCGCAGGACATGGTATTTCCCACACCGAAGTCACACCATCGACGGAAACAGGCTTACATGCGGCACAGCTTTGGATTGCATTGCCTGAGGCACATCGCCATATGGCGCCGAAGTTTGAACATTATCCTGAGCTTCCAACCATTGAACAAGATGGCGCAATATTTTCAGTATTGGTCGGTGATTTTCTTGGCACGACGTCGCCATTGCAAGTCTATAGCAAGATGCTGGGTGTAGATGTCGAAGCGGTGGATGATGTCGAGGTGATTTTAGATTTAAATCCTGAGTTTGAATATGGGCTGTTGGCGATGGAAGCGGACGCGGAAATCAACGGTCATGCGCTGACACAGGACAATATGGTGGTGCTCGAAGTCGGCAATGAAAAAATGCACCTCAAAATGAAAAAAGATGCACGAGTGCTATTGATTGGTGGTGAGCCGTTTGAAAGTGAAATTCTGCTGTGGTGGAACTTTGTAGCACGCACCACGGAAGAAATGAAAGAAGCACGTCAGCAGTGGATTGATCATGATGCACGTTTTGGAGAAATTCCATCGTATCAGGGCAAACGTCTGATTGCACCTGAGATTCCAGATCAGATGCGGGCTTCAAAATAAACCTGCGTGAGCTAAAACTGTAAAATGCAAAACGCAAAATACAAAACCTAGAATACAAAACCTAGAATACAAAACGAGGAAGACAACATGGCGAGCATCGCAAATACAAAAATCTCTAGTCTAGACGCACCGTGGGCAGGTGAACTGACCAGTGGGAAACATCACTATATTACCGATAAGCCTGAGAGTTTTGGCGGTGGTGATACAGGTCCTGCACCGTATGACTATCTGCTTGCGGGATTGGCGGCGTGCACGATGATCACACTGCGCATGTATGCCAAACATAAAGAAATAGATTATGGGCATTTTTCCATTGATCTACACTTCAATATGAATAAGGAAAGTGAAGAATGGATTACTCGGGAGCTGACTTTTGACAAGGATTTTGATGAGGCAACCAAAACTAAAATTCTTGATATTTGTCAAAAGACACCTGTGACCAAAACCTTGCTACGTGGCACACGGATTGATACGTCGATTAAGTCATAAAGCTGTTTAGGTGGCTGAAAGAAAACATTTTTAAGCAAGGTCTTGCAGTTTATACGCTTATGTCGGGATTAACCTTCGGTTCGACCTACTTTCCTTTCGGGGAAAGTAGGCAAAGCCATTTGTCAGTCGCAAACTCGGTCATACACTAAAATTTATCCAATACCTTGAAAAACGTCATCTTGCTAAAGTTGTTCTGCCCTCGAACAATGCGACTGACGCTCCCATGAATCAGATAATTTTTACTCATCTTATGCCGAACTAAGATTAATTAATGTAGTCGGGGAGTTGAAGTCATCCGACTAAATCCCGAATCTCGGCAAAGTCAGCGCTCAATACTTTGCTGAGATCATTCGGTGCAAGTGAAATATCTAAACCACGCTTGCCACCACTGACATACATTTTCTCAAAGTGGTGTGCAGAATCATCAATCACGGTTTTTAGGCGTTTTTTCTGACCAAGCGGACTAATCCCACCGACTAGATAACCTGTTAGGCGTTCGGCATCTTTGATTTCTGCCATTGCCAGTTTTTTACAACCCAAAGCGCTTGCCGCTTTTTTGAGATTGAGTTGATAGGCGACTGGAAGCACGGCGACATAATGATTTTTACCGTCTGTGACCAATAAAGTCTTAAAGGTTTCCTCGAGCGTCAGTCCGAGTTTTTCTACTGCTTCCAATCCAAAATTATGATTATTCGGATCATGCTCGTATTCATGCTTGCGATAAGCAATTTTTTGTTGATCGAGAAGTTTGCAGGCAGGTGTCATGTTGAATCAATATGTACAAAATGTTTAGGCAAGTTTAAACCCATTAAACTCAGGATGAAAGCTGATCAGTAGCGATTATTTTGCAATTACTCAGTAAGAATGTCTTGGGACGAGATGCGCTGTACACCCGCATCGTTCATGGCTTGCCAAGCGTTATCGAGTGAGCCATTCAGATCAATGGCACGGCAGGCATCTTCAATCACATAACTGGCAAAGCCAAGTTTTGCTGCATCCATCGCCGTCCATGCCACACAAAAATCTGTCGCCAAACCCACCACATAGACCGTATCAATGCCACGAGATTGTAGGTAGCCTGCGAGTCCAGTCGAAGTTTGTTGATCTGCTTCCAAGAAAGCCGAATAGCTATCGATATGTTGATGGTAGCCTTTGCGGATAATCAGTTGTGCGCTTGGAATGTCCAAGTCGGGATGTAGCTCGGCATCCTGCGAGCCTTGCACACAATGCGTCGGCCATAGCACTTGTGTGCCATAATCCAGTTCGATGGTGTCAAAAGGCTGTTTACCCACGTGATTTTCTGCAAAAGAAATATGATCGGCAGGGTGCCAGTCTTGGGTCAACACAATATTTTGAAAATGTTTCGCCAATTGATTGATGATCGGTACGACTTCATCGCCATTCGGCACAGCAAGATTGCCATTCGGACAAAAGCCATTTTGCACATCGACGACGATCAAAGCAATATTTTTTACGGGTTTCATTTGCAAAATCCAAAAATGGAAAAGTATATTTTGAAATTATCCTAACACAGAATTTTGGCATTAAGTTTTGCTATTGAGCTTGCATAGCATCCTTGTATCGAATCTCAATATAGAAGCTGAGACGACGATGCTTAAAGTAAAAAAAGTCCTTTGGATAATCTTGTGGGAATAACGAAATAAGAATGATTGTCTTTATATTTAAGAATATCTACAAAATATAAAATAAAATGAAAAATAATTAAATTAATGCTTGCTTTTTATACCGAAGATGTCTAATATACGCCCAACTCATTCGGTGTCTGCAATCTCTCTCCTCAATTGTTTGATTATTTATTTCATTCAATTGTTTTTAAAAGATTTCACAGTTGTGATTTTATAGCTTATCCCCCTCGGATAAGCTTTTTTTTGCCTAAAACATTGCTGTCTATTACACTGCAATTAATGCTTAAGCATTGGCTCGCAGGACTCAAAAAATGGGTAGAAGCTACTCCACTCAAGATATCAGAGCACAAGATATTACGGCACAAGATCGTTTCGATTATTGGAAGGACGTTGTCGAAAGTACCTATGCGTCATCGTCGACAAATAAGCAATTAAATGAGGGGGAGTTTGCGGGGGAATTATCCGTTAAAAGTCTCGGTTCGAGCGCACTGATTACTCGCATTCAGTCCACCCCGATCGAATATCAAGAAACCATTTTAGGTCAGCGCACCGAGGATTATTTTATTTGTTTGTCCTTATGTCCACGTGCATTACTTTCACAGAATGGGCTTTCGTCTGTCCAATTGGAAAAAGATATTGTCGTGTATGATAATAATTTGCCCTTTTGTTATGCCTTTCCTGAAGGTGATAATCAAATTGTCATTTCAGTTCCGCATGCTGTACTGAGCCAACATTTCCCAGAAGTTCAGTCCTATTTAAATCAAACACTGCATCGTAAGACGCCACTAAGTACGCTACTGGTGACCATGATTCAAAGCACATGGGAAACAGAAGAATTGGAAGATGTGTTTGGCGATCGAGTGCTGATTACGCTATTGCATTTGCTCAGAACTGCTTTTGAGGCAAACGAACCTTCATCCATCCAAGCAGTGCAACAATATAAATTTGATAAATTGGCACTTGCTAAG
This sequence comes from Acinetobacter marinus, assembly GCF_900096915.1. Classification (GTDB taxonomy): domain Bacteria; phylum Pseudomonadota; class Gammaproteobacteria; order Pseudomonadales; family Moraxellaceae; genus Acinetobacter; species Acinetobacter marinus. The sequence goes on along the minus strand of NZ_FMYK01000005.1, from coordinate 66,208 downwards.
GAATTTATTCTAGCCAACTTGGTGGATTCAGAACTTAATGTCGAAAAAATATCTCAACAATTACACATATCAGCACGTACCTTGAGCCGTTTATTTGCTCGTGAGAACACCACAGTGATGCGATGGCTTTGGCAGCAAAGATTAAATGCCTGTCATCGGGCGTTACTCATGAAGACCAATTTGCCAATAAGTAAAATTGCCTATGATTATGGATTTTCCAATCTTTCACATTTCAATAAATTATTCAAAGAAGAATACGGCATCACCCCATCAGACTTACGCCAACAATAATTCAGTTTAAATCCATTTTGTCTTTCTCAGCGAAATGGTTGGCGGTTAGAGCATAACACTACTGCCTTAAATGACCGCATCATTACACCATACTTAGTAAGCAAAGATCTCGATCATCCTTTTTAGATCTTTAACAGTGGAGTAAAAATGAAAGCATTAGTCGTTCATCAATTTGGCGATACGCCGAATATGCAGATAGAAACACGACATATTCCTGAAATAAAGCCTGGATATTCCTTAGTGAAAATGCATGCTGCAACCGTCAATCCATTGTCTCATCTGATCCGTTCAGGCGTTATTCCGCAGGCACAGCCACCGCTCGTGCTCAGCAATGATGGCTCTGGTATTGTGGAAAAGAGTCAACGCTTCGCAGAAGGAACTCGTGTAGCAATTTATGGTGGTGGTCAGCTTGGTATTACGGAAGATGGTCTTCAACAGCAATGGGTCTTGGTCGAAGACAAACGACTCATTGAGTTACCTACTGATTTTGATCTAGATGAGGGCGCTGCCTTGCCAATCAATTATGTTACTGCATATCAGGCATTAACTCGCATAGGTCAAGTCAAAGTGGGTCAGAAGGTATTGATTTCAGGTGCTTCTGGCTCGGTCGGACATGCTTTGATTCAAACTGCAATTGCTCTCGGTGCGATCCCAATAGCGATCGTATCAACGCCTGAAAAAGTTGATCGGGCTCAGCGCTCAGGGGCACAGATCGTGATAGACCTATCGACACAAGATTTACTCCAAACCGTACTCGATGTGACGCAAGGTCAGGGTGCTGATCTTGCTTTTGATCCTGTTGGTGGTGCATTGCTTGGACAGCTACTCAAAGCGCTTCGCCCAAGAGGAGCTTTAGTCAGTATAGGTTTCCTTGGTGGTATAACAGGAAGTTTTGACCTTCCAGATTTAGTGATTCACGAAAAACAAGTATTGGGTTATGACGCTTGGATGGAAACAGACGCTGATGTAGAACATGCATTTACCGCACTGACTCAATTCATCGCTGAAGGTCACTTGAAACCATCAATTGACAGTTGTTTTCCCCTTGAGCAATACGATGCTGCTTATAAGCGTCTGGCTTCTCGTGAAGCAACAGGCACCATTCTGTTACATCTTTAATGAATTCTTTGGAGAACTGAAAAATGAATAATACGCATGAAAAAACACTACGATTATTGTTTCCACAATGGCAGGGTGGCAATAACGCACCTTACTATTTTGGTGCTCAGCTGTTAGCTTGGCTTGCACCAGAACACAATGGCACGACAGCAGAAGTGCAAGTAGAGCAACCCACCAATGTGCCTTTAAAATTAGAAAATGGCATTATGGGGCGATCGGTATTATTGCAACAAGCACAGCGAGCGCAGGCACTCATTGACGCACATCAACCCGATAAAATCATCGTTTTGGGTGGTGATTGTTTAGTTGATTTAACGCCATTTGCTTATCTCAATGAAAAATATCAAGATGACTTGGCTGTACTGTGGGTTGACGCACACCCTGACGTGATGACGCCAAACGAGTTTCAACACGCCCATGCCATGGTACTTGGTAATTTACTTGGGTAAGGTGATGCGGATTTTACCCGTTTTGTGAAACATCCTTTACAGCCGAGTCACGTGATGTATGCGGGTGTACATGATTTATTAACCTTTGAAAGTGAATTTGTGGAAAAGTTTGGTATTCAAAATGCCACAGCAGAACAGCTTGAGCATTCCAGTGATCCGATTTTAAATTGGTTCAAATCAACAGGGGCTAAACATTTAGCCATTCATCTGGATTTGGATGTGCTTGATGCGACTCAATTCCGTTCCTTATTATTCGCTGAGCCCAATGTTCCTAAAAATAAATATGACGGCGTTGCTCAAGGCAAAATGAGTATCGAGTTAGTGATTAAAGTTTTAAATGATATCGCTCAAATTGCCGATGTGGTCGGTATAGGAATCGCAGAGCACTTGCCATGGGATGCGCTGGCGCTAAAGGATATGCTGACAAAATTGCCGTTAATAGGTGGGCAAGCCAAAAAATGAATCTTCCCACGTAATGTCTTTGTTCAAACTTGATCGAACAGTATGCTGACCAGAGGGATGGCACGGATCGTACACTAGATTCTCATTTTTCAGGGAGTAAAAAGGCTTCTCTTATTTGCTCAATAAGAGAAGCCTAATTTTATGCTTAACTATTTGAGTTTAAATAAAATTCAATCAAACTCAAATAACTTAACAAATAATTTAAAGACATGATTTAGAACGGCAAATCATCATCAGGATCATTACCACCTTGTTGTGGTTGCGCTTTCGGGGCTTGATTGCCAGCGTATCCACCAGCCGCAGGTGCTGCATAGTTTGGATTGTTGTAGCCACCTTGATTGTTGCCTGAGTTATTGCCCTGATTAAAACGTGGTGCATCAAAGCCACCATTGTTCTGAGCATAGTTTTGATTGTTATAACCGCCATCTTGCTGTGGACGTGAGTCGAGCATCTGCATCTGATCGCCACGAATTTCGGTGGTATAACGCTCTTGACCATTTTGATCCGTCCATTGACGGGTACGCAATGAGCCTTCGATATAGACTTTTGAACCTTTTTTCAAATATTGTTGAGCGATTTCGCCGAGTTTATTGTTTAATGTAATACGATGCCATTCGGTATTTTCCTTGCGTTCACCTGTATTTTTATCCGTCCACGACTCACTGGTGGCAATGGAAAAATTACAAATTGATCCGCCATTTGGAAAGGTTTTTGACTCAGGGTCACGTCCTAAGGTACCGACTAAAATGACCTTATTCACTCCGCGCATGCGCTATTCCTCTTATCGATGTCTATTTTTGAATACTTTAATCGAGATTGCCTTAGATCGCTAGCTCTTGATTGAGCAAGCGCGACAATTCTTGTCTCTCTGTATCTGTAATTTGTTGTTTATCCACTTTGATGTAGGCGACCTGTTTTTCAGGCATGACTACGACCTCTTCAATACCATGAACAGCCAGTAAAAGGGAAGTCCAATCATCCATTTTTTCTGTATCAGGCAATGTCACCACGATTGAAGATAGATAACGTGGCTGATTGAGCTGAAAAGTGACCAAAAGCCAAATGATCGCAATACCTGCCAAGATCGCCCAGCCCAGCCCAATCTGGTGCATACTCAGTAAAATACCGCCCAATGCCCCACCGAAAAATGCCCCGAGAAACTGAAAACTGGAGTTCACACCCATTGCAGTCGATTTGGATTGGATCGGTGCAGACTTGGATAACCAAGATGGTAATAAGGCTTCCATGACATTAAAGGCAATAAAAAATAAGGCTAAGCCACAGAGCAGACCATATTTATTGTCATAGCCAAGTGCCATGACGATTAAACCCAAGACGATAGCCACCACAGCAGTGATAAAAATACCACGCATCTGACGGTATTTTTCCGCCAAGATAATACTTGGAAAAGCAAAAAATAAGCTGATCAATAAGAGTGGCAAATACACCCAACCATGATGCGCAAGTGGTATCCCTGCATATTCAATCAACTGAGATGGAATAAACACAAACATCGCTGTGAGCAATAAATGCAACATAAAAATCGACACGTGCAAACGGTTTAAGTCTGCCATGCCAAGCACTTGTTTGAGTTGAGTGAGATAACCTTGAGGTGCGACTCGATAATGTCGAGTGACTTTCGGTACAAGCAGTAACATCAGCATTGCCGATGTACCCATAATCGTAGTGACCCAAAACAGCCCTGAAATCCCCACTTGTTCGGTCAGCCACGGACCAAGGCTAAACGCAATCATGAACGATACGCCGATGCTCATGCCCATAAATGCCATCGCTTTGGAACGTTGTTCTTCTCGGGTGACATCGGAAAGCAGTGCCATCACCACCGCAGAGACTGCACCCGCACCTGCAATCGCTCGACCAATGATCACGCCATAGATCGAATCAGATAAGGCGGCAATCGCACCACCAATGGCAAATAAGGCAAGTCCCAGAACAATCAGCGGCTTTCGGCTAAAACGGTCAGCCAATAAGCTAAATGGAATCTGTAAAAAGGCTTGGCTCAGTCCATAAATCCCGACTGCTAAACCAATCAGTGCAGGTGTTGCACCATGATATTGCTGACCTGCAACCGAAAACACAGGAATAATCATAAATAAACCCAACATTCGCAGTGCAAAAATGCTACTGAGTGCAAAGGTTGAGCGGGTTTCCAATGAGTTCATATCAGGCGGTCGTGCAGGTGTTGAAAAAACGCAGTAATTATAAAGCAAAACCCAGCCTGTCCAAAGCAACCGTTCGGACAAATCAGGATATGAAATCGACATCTTGCACAAAACGCTTACTTTTTATATTTGCACACAGCCGTTTAGGATGATCTTGATTGAAAATGGTCAGCAGATGTAAGCGTTGATAGCTTTGTCATGTATTTGAAAAAAATTCCATATATGGTAATCCGAAATTTTAAGCATACTAGATATAGTAGCTTTGTTGAAAATGATCATTCGGTTTAGTGCAATATGCGCTTGCAAAATGGAGTAAATTTTTGCATCATTAATACAAACGATAATCATTATTGATTGTGTCTATTGATATGATTCGCCCCGTGATCTGATGAAATGCTATTTTTCATCGAAGTGATGGATTGTGAATCGATTGGCAGACTGCATGATGACTTGCGATTTAGGTTGAAACAAGGCTTTTAGGAAACAAGGCATTTAGAGAGGCATATGATGCAACAGGATACGTTAGGCACCGAGGCGATTCGTGCGTTTTTTACATTGCAATGTTGTTGGTTGAATAATGAGGAAATTTATCTCGATCAGGGGTGCTTGCATTGTGGTTCGGCGGCGAGTTATTTGATTTATTACAGCAATCGCCATATCCAAGACCTGATGCTTCAGTTTATTGGCAAATATAATTGTCATCATAGCGATCGAAATGATTTGATGGATTTAGCGCATTTTGCCAGCGACTATGAGCAGTTTTTAGAGCAGCTCGAAATGGAAGTCAATCATTATGCACGGCTACATCATAATGTCGTGTCTACACTGCCATTTGAACAGGTTGAGTCGATTTTTGAGCGTCCTTATGCGCTCGCTTGCTAATCTATCTTTGTCGCAATACGCCAATCACAATCTCTTGATTTGACACGGTTTTTTGGTGGCTGTGATTGGACATAGCGACGCATGATTTGGCATAACAGGCGATACTATCATTGATCCGCATCAATATCTTTTTCTTTAGATTCAATGCCTTGCTTAAATTGCACCGCCGTACTGGTCGGATCCCAAACCAGCTGACGCATTGGAAACGGAATGCTGATGCCTGCTTTAAATAAAGCGGGTTTGACCAAGGTCAGCACTTCGTCACTCAGCTCAACTTCTTCTTTACGATTCGGTGGGCTAATCCAAAAACGAATGTCTAAGTTGACACTGGAGTCGCCCATTTCTTTGACCAAAACTTTCGGCTCGGGAATATCCAGTACGCCTTCGATATGTTGCAACTGTTCCAGAATCACCTTTTTCGCCAGTGGAATATCATCATCATAGCCGATGCCCACCCCAACGCTGATGCGACGATGGCGATAATAGGTATTGACCACGATGCGGTTGGTATACAGCTCACTGTTGGGAATCACCACCAAGCGGTTGTCATAGGTGCGGATGGTGGTGGCTCGGATTTCAATATCTTCAACCGTACCTTCATGACTTTGGGAAATAATTTGATCGCCGATATGAAAAGGACGTGTGATTAAAATCAGTAAACCCGCCAACAGATTCTGGAAAATATCTTTAAAGGCAAAACCAATCGCTACACCGCCAATACCGAGCGCCCCAAACAGCGAGCCTGCATTGAGTGATGGGAAAATAATGGTGATGGCGATCAATGCGCCAATCACGATCACCGTCCAACGTGCGATACGCCCAAGCACAATGCCCACTTCGCGCGCTTGTCTGGATTTGACTGCCAGTTGAATCACCAACTTTTTTACCCCACTGGCAACAAACCAAAAAATCAGCAACACCACCAATGCCACCAAGATATTTGGCAGGATTTTTAAGAAATCATTCATCATGCTGGTGATTTTGGTCATGGTGACAGAGAGGTCTGGTAACATCGGGGGCTCCTTTATATTTGTTTTGCGCTTTATGTCTGAAGCGCTACGGCTCGGGACATTGGGAAGTGAGCATACGTTGCAAATCAACTTGCTTTTCAAATTAACATAATTTTCACCTGTGCGTCATTTCACCTTCTATAGCAAAATCGTAAAGTGCTAGACGAGTCATGCTAAGGTGATATTCGCCTGATCGAGAACGGTGAAATCAAGCAAATTGCGCTAGAAATTCTTGAACATTGCAGAATCATCTCCATATACAATACTGTTTTTCGCCAATAACAACAGGACAGCAGAATGAGTCAAAGTCATATTCGCATTCGTGGTGCACGTACCCACAACTTGAAAAATGTGTCTTTGGACATTCCACGTGACAAATTTGTGGTGATTACTGGGCTCTCAGGTTCAGGTAAATCATCCTTGGCATTTGACACCTTATATGCCGAAGGTCAGCGTCGCTATGTCGAATCGCTATCCGCTTATGCACGTCAGTTTTTATCACAGATGGAAAAGCCCGAAGTCGATGCCATCGAGGGTTTAAGTCCTGCGATTGCGATTGAGCAAAAATCGACCAGCCATAATCCACGTTCGACGGTCGGTACGATCACGGAAATTTACGATTATCTGCGTTTGCTCTATGCTCGTGTCGGTACGCCATATTGTCCTGAACATGACCTACCGATGGTGGCGCAGACAGTTTCGGAAATGGTCGATGAAATCCGTGCGCTTCCTGAAGATACGGCGATCATGCTCCTTGCGCCAGTGGTGCGTGAGCGCAAAGGCGAATACAGCACTTTATTTGAAAAGCTCCAAGGACAAGGCTTTGTCCGTGCTCGGGTTGACGGTGAAATCATTGATATTGATACGCCACCCGAACTCGATAAAAAGAAAAAGCACACCATTGAAGTGGTGGTCGATCGCTTTAAAGTCCGTGATGATTTGGGCAATCGTATCGCAGAATCCATTGAAACTGCACTACGTCTTGGTGGCGATCTAGTTACTTTGTCATGGATGAAAGGCGAACATCCTGACCGTATTTTCTCGGCGAAACATAGCTGTCCGCAATGTGATCGTGCGGTGGCTGAGCTTGAGCCACGACTATTCTCATTTAACAATCCCTTTGGCGCATGTCCTGTCTGTGATGGCTTGGGGACACGTAGCCATTTTAGCCCTGACAAAATTATTCCAAATGCAGAGCTTAGCCTCAGCCAAGGTGCAATACGTGGTTGGGATCGTCAGCGTCCGTATTATTTCACCATCGTGCAAAAAGTCGCTGAGCATTTCCAAATCCCAATGGATCAGCCGTGGCAAGACTTGGATAAAGTACAACAAAAAGTCATTCTGCAAGGCTCAGGCAAAGAAAAAGTCGATCTGTCCTATGTCGATGAGCGCGGTCGTAAGCACAATCGGGTGTCGCCATTTGAAGGCGTGTTGCCTTACATGGAGCGTCGCTACCGTGAAACCGAAAGCAACTACGTGCGTGAGGATTTGGCGCAATATTTATCGAATGCGGCGTGTAGTAACTGTGAAGGTTCACGACTGAATGAAATCTCACGCCATGTGCGAGTACTCGACAAAACCATTGCCAATATCACGCAAATGTCGATCGGCGAAGCGGAAAATTATTATCAAGGCATTGAGCTAGAAGGTGCAAAAGGTGAAATCGCCGATAAGATTTTTAAAGAAATTCGAGAGCGTTTACAGTTCTTGGTGAGTGTGGGTTTGAATTATTTGAGTCTTGCTCGTTCCGCAGAAACTCTATCAGGCGGTGAAGCACAGCGTATTCGTTTGGCGTCGCAGATTGGTGCAGGCTTGATGGGCGTGATGTACGTGCTCGATGAGCCATCGATTGGACTGCATCAACGGGATAATGATCGCTTGCTACAGACTTTGATTCGCTTGCGTGATTTGGGCAATACGGTATTGGTCGTTGAACATGATGAAGATGCGATACGAGCAGCGGATCACATCATTGATATTGGACCGGGTGCGGGTGTGCATGGCGGTGAGATCATTGCCGAAGGCACAGCGCAAGATTTGGCTGATCATAAAGACTCGCTGACAGGACAATATCTTTCAGGCAAATTGCAAATCGCTGTACCGAAAGAACGTAAAACCTCGCCACGTCCTGATGAAACCATTCGCCTTACAGGTGCGAGCGGACATAACCTGAAAAATGTCAGCTTAACCTTGCCGACTGGGGTGATGACCTGTGTTACAGGTGTGTCAGGTTCAGGCAAATCGACTTTAATTAACCGCACTTTATTGCCACTGGCTTTGACACAACTTAACGGCGCAACCACACTCACAGCAGAAAAGTTTGAATCGATTGATGGTTTGCAGTTCTTAGATAAAGTGGTCGATATTGACCAAAGCCCGATTGGTCGTACACCTCGTTCGAATCCTGCAACCTATACAGGATTATTTACGCCGATCCGTGAGCTGTTTGCGCAAACCCCCGAAGCACGTGCGCGTGGCTATGCCGCAGGGCGATTCTCCTTTAATGTCAAAGGCGGTCGTTGTGAAGCCTGCGAGGGTGACGGCATGATCAAAGTGGCGATGCACTTCTTGCCTGATATGTATGTGCCGTGCGATGCCTGTCATGGCAAACGCTATAACCGTGAAACTTTAGAAGTGCATTACAAAGGTAAAAATATTTCTGAAGTGTTATCAATGACCGTGGAAGATGCTGCGCAATTCTTCGATGCGATTCCGACCATTCACCGTCGTTTAGACACCTTGAATGATGTGGGCTTGGGTTATATCCGACTTGGACAAGCAGCGACCACGTTATCAGGTGGTGAAGCTCAACGTGTAAAATTAGCAAGAGAGCTTGCCAAGCGTGATACAGGCAAGACTTTGTATGTGTTGGATGAGCCAACCACAGGCTTGCATTTCCATGATATTGCCAAGTTGCTGGATATTTTGCATACGCTTCGTGAAAAAGGGAATACCATTGTGGTGATTGAGCATAATCTCGATGTGGTGAAAACAGCCGATTGGATTATTGATCTTGGGCCAGAAGGTGGCTCGGGTGGCGGTGAAATTATCGCTGAAGGCACACCAGAGCAAATCGCAAAAGTGAAAAAGTCGCATACAGGGCATTTCTTAAAGCCATTATTGAAGTAAAGCAAGTGAACAAATACGGGGGATAGAGAGGTTGCTATCTCAAGGATTCAGTCGGGAGGAAAAGAGTGTCTAAAATCATATTGCAACCCGACTTTGGGTGGAGCAAAGTGAAACGTACCATGAAGCCTGCATTCACATGCTGTATCACAGCATTACTGGTCGTTGGTTGTGCATCCAAGCCAGTCAAGCGCACGCCACTTGATCCCAATCAAGTCGAAAAATTACAACATCAACATTTGGCAAATCGACTTCCTGTGCCCGTTGCGGGGGTGTCTCGGCAAATGTTAAAAGACACATGGGGCGCTTCTCGCAGTAGTGGTCGCACACATGAAGGCATTGATATTCTTGCTGAGCGTGGGACCAAAGTGTATAGCACGACCTCAGGTGTAATCGCGGATCTGCGGGACAATCGTCTGGGTGGCAAGGTGATTTGGGTGATGGGCCCTGCGGGATCATGGCATTATTATGCGCATCTCGATAAACATAAGCGTGGCTTGGATGTTGGTGATGCCATCAAAAAGGGCGATGTGATCGGCTATGTTGGCAATACGGGTAATGCACGGCATACTTCACCACATTTGCATTATGGGATTTATCTGGGTGGAAAAGGGCGTAATGCGGTGAATCCATACCCATATTTGCGTTAAACTATTGCAAATTTTTCAATCCGTTTAAAAATCCAAAGTATGAACACTGAACAGCTCGTTGAGCGACTGATTGCCTTTGCCGAAGCAGGCAATCAACAAAAAATCCAGCTTGAAAATGGCACCATCATCCAAGGCTGGGTGATGGAAATTACTGATGAAGCGCTACTGATCAGCTCGGGCTATTCGGATAAAGTTGGCAAAGACCAATGGATTAATCATCAAGACCTGCTCACGGCAAAATTATTTTATTGGGATAATCAGTGCGATGCATGGCAAGCATTCCACATCGCACAGTGAGCTCACTTTCTAGTTGAAGGGCTGAATTATTCAATCACACTAAACTGGATCGACAGAATATCACATGGTGAAAAAGTCCCATTTTGATTCGCATAGCTACTTTCTTCACCATAACGCCATTCGCCATCCATTGCTTGTTTTGAGAGATAGTGGTGGATGTAAAATTCTTTGCTTTCGTTCGGTGCATACGTTACACGATAGGTGCTTTCGCAATATTGCTCTGGGAAAAAACGTTCCTTTTGTAAGTGGTTATACATTGAGATCGGCACATAGCATGTTGGCTGCTCTTCGATCAGCTCTTGTCGTGTCAGGTTGGTCACGGTTAAGCGGACGACCATATTGCTCATGGTGTTATTAGATGAGCCATCAGTGAGCTTTTGCGTGGTTTCCACATCAATAGGTGTGCCTTGTGTCGGATCTATAAAAGTCAATTCACGTTGTATCCCTTGGCATTCGTCCCGCACGGGTGCCGACATCTTCAGATCAGGCTGTACCGAAAAATCCTCCCCATCCGTAGCACCATTGCCATTACCAGGTTGTGTGTTGTTCGGGTCGCCTGTCCCGCTAATGGTGGCACCCCCAGCCGACCAATTTTCACCGCATGCGATACAGCACAGACTCAGCATAGCGATGCAGAATAAAGTATAAATTTTACTCATCATATTGATAGGCTCCGAAGGCGAATTTTTTTGTGGCATCTGCTTTGTCGTTATCAATTTCACAGCGCTCAATCGCCATTTTTAAAATATGTATGGATAATTTTTCCCACAGTTCTAGGCTGGCTTTTTGGAGAATTTCCACTGATTCCGTGGTGAGTCCATCTGCACGAACCGCTTGCTCTAAAAAAGGGGTTTGATCACTACCATATATATTATGAAGCCCTGCCGCAAGATGCATTTTAACATTTTGGCTTAAGATCGAACGGGCTTCTTGGGCTGCACCATCAGGAATAAAGTGGCGCTGTTGCAAGATCACCTGCCCATCTTCTTCACGGACAATATCCAATCGAATCAACTCATTACACACCGAACGTGGATGACGCTCTGATGAAATACGTTTCACCAAATCTTCAAAATTCAAACCGTCTTGACTGCTAAACGGCATGCTTGGCGCTAAACCTTCCGCTAACCATAAACCAATGACCCGAGAAGGCACATTAATCGGTTCTGAGATTTTGGCTTGAGTGAGTTGCTGTCCATTTTCCTGCGCCAGCTTGAACGCAGAAACATCCTTGCGATGTAATCCCGCCAATAAGCTGATCGAAGAAATGGTGGCTTTTTGTCCGATGCGTTGTAATTCTTGTTCGGCTTGTTGATAAAATATCGGCTTCAATGCGGCGCTAAACTCCGTATAGCCAATGCCAGAACGTACCAACCACTGTGTTAAATGTTCCATGACCATTAACACGTGTTGCAGTTCGAGACTGCTCGGAGAATCACTAGGCATTGACAAGGCATTTTATCCTTATAAATAGTTAACCTAATATTGTTACACCATCTCAGTAAATACACAATTTGCAAAGGTCACTGCTCTTTAGGAAAATTGAGATAAAATTGATTCGGTGCATTAAAATGTGTAAATGAAACACTGATCGACACATCCAAACTCTCTACCGCATGCCACCAGCCAATCGGAATAAATAATGCCTCACCAGGTTCGAGAATGCATTCAATCGGGGTGAGTTTTTTGGCAAGTGGGTATTGCTCCACATCGATCTGATTGGGATCTTTTAACTGGCTAAATACCCAGAGATCATTATAAATATGTGGGGTTTGTAGCGCAGGAATCAACGTGACTTTCTTGCGTCCATAAATCTGTACCAACATATTATTGGTCAGGTCATGATGGATCGGGGTGAAGGTGCCTTTGGGACCAAACCAGAGAAAGCACAGCTGATCTTGCAGGGAAAGGTCACAATAACCATGTCCAAAATCAGCAATGTCTTGATAAAGCACTTTGGTAATATTTTGATTTTGTGAGGCATTATTCGCCGTCATATAAAAATCATTCGAACAATCGGTGTGCTTGATCTTCTCCACAAAATCTTTCATCAAAATCTTTCATCAAAATCTTTCATCAAAATCTTTTGCTTGAGCTTTGGCGAATTGACTTCAAAGTTTTGATCTTGCTGACGATCCATCTGCACTTCGATCTGCTCATGTCCAACACGATCGGCAAAATAATCAGGGTGCCATTTCTGCAAAGCATTCCAGTGGCGAATGCCATTTTTCAGGATCACAGGACGATGTTGACTATAAAACTGTCTGAGAAATTCTTGATAAGGCGGTGTATCAATACGAGGCACAGTCTGATAGCCATCACCAAGCTGAGCCAATTGATCCAAACACGCCATCAGCCAATTTCGTTTATTCAGTTGATGCTGGGTTTTTTGCAAATACTGATAACTCACACTGCTCAGGGTGACTTCAATAAACTGTCGCACCGCCACAGAAGAGACACCCATTTTTACACAAGATGTGATGATCTGATCGTGATGATCACCGCCTAATAAACATTGCAGAATATGCTCTTGCACAGCGCTAGAGAGCGCTTGAACAGCCGTTGGCATCGCTGTCGCCATCGACGTATCTTGCCTGCGAAAGCCATTTTTTTCTAATACTACCGCCAACTCGTTGGGGTCACAGCCACGTTCGATATTGTCTTGCAACCAGCTTTGCCAAGGCGCTGGGAGTTGTTGAAACCATTGCTCAGCGTATTGTTGCGTCTCTTGCTCCATGCGCATCGTTTATTCTCCCTGATTGATAAGTAAGCCTTTACACATCGATTATAATTGATTTACTATAAATATGCGAATTTTGCGCAGATAAGTAGACAAAAGGAATGAACCAATGAATAAAATCATGACAAGTGGCGCCTTAGTCACTGTATTTTTAGCCTTATCGGGTTGCTGGTGGGATTCTGATGACTCATCATCTGGCGGCTCTACACCAACACCAACACCAACACCAACGCCAACACCGACTCCAACACCAACACCAACGCCAACACCGACTCCAACACCAACGCCGACTCCAACACCAACGCCAACGCCAACACCGACTCCAACACCAACGCCAACACCGACTCCAACGCCAACACCAACACCTACACCTACACCTACACCAACACCTACACCTACACCTACACCTACAGCTGTTGCGGATGAGTTTGCGGGAACGTGGAAGGTGGGAGAGATTGCATGTCTTGGTGGCGTCCAATATCTGCATAATGCAAAAACATCAGATACCAGTTTTGATATGACCTTAGAAGGAGAATCTTATACAAATGAAGATGACTGCACGGGTGCAGTGATTTCAGATTACGCACACTCGAATGCCTATGCGGTAACGACGTCGATTAGTGACGCCAAGACCGCAGGAGCATATACCTATTATGAAACCAAGATGCAGTTGATGGAGGGTGGCGAGCCAGGACAGGAGTACAATGCGGTATTAGGATTTAAAAATGCCGATCAGTACTGTATGGTACCGAGTAATGTGGCTGCAGAAATTAAGACCTATTTGGATCAAGTTGATCCAACGAAAACAAATATTTGCTATACCCGTACCGATAAAGTCACCAATGTGATGATGCCACCGACCTCGAAAATCGCTACGGCAACCTATGCTTTTGAAAATCGCCCATCTGGTTATAATGCAAATGTCACTCAGTTTAATGCCCGTGGTCAGCAAGGCTATGCCTTGGTCGACATCGATTATGGACTAGATGGTGACCCTGATCAGAATCTCTTTGTTAAACAATCGGGTTCGACAGACACCTATACCTATATCATGAGCAATGTCGTCACCAACATTGTTGCCAATCGCTATTTGTACTGGGTTGATGAGCTGAAAAAACAAGGTGCATTGGGTTATCAATATAAATTCTACTTGGGCGAAAATGGTAGCAATACCCGCGCCTATTTATTCATGAAGAATGATCAAAGTGGTGCATCCTTCACCTATGACAACCGCTTCCTCACCAGCAAAAATGTCGATACCGTTCTCGCGACGTTCAATCAGCTCGGTGCGCAAGGCTGTCGAGTGTTTTATGCGAAAGATGCCTTCACCTTTAATGGTACGGATAATGACAGTTTTTATGTGCCAACCTGCGTGAATAGTAGCCTACACAACGGCACCTATAGCTATCGCTTCGTGGAAGCACCTGCAGAAGATGGTGATAGTAATGCAGAGCGAAATCGTAATAAAGTCAAAGCCATGAAACAAATTTTTGCCGAGCAAGCAACCGCAGGCTATCGTCTGGTCGATGCAGATAATGCCATCGATTTTAGTTTTGGTAATACGGGCTACTTATTTGAACGGGACAGTCTCAATACCACGCCGATCGAGTATAAAGTCTATACGTTTCGTATGATTGGAAGTGGAGAGAGTCTCTATGAAGTGGTGAGTCGTGTACAACAACAATCCGCACTTGGGTGGTTTATTCTTGGTAGTCGAGGGGACATTTTAACGAATGCGCCATTGGCAACCACTTTGGGAACACAGACAGTGTTTGGTAAATAATCGACGTTAAAAATACGATTCATTCCTTGCGTTGTGCCGATAACTCTGCGGATTTATCGGCATTTTTCATGCTTATTTTGTGTGAAAGTGATCTACCACTTTTTGCATGGCGGTTGATATCGCAAGCTGTTTCAGATCATTGCAAGAAACAAACTGCACAGAATCATCTGCGGGAAAATGGTTTTTAAGTTGATCAGCTTGATCTGCCGTGACAATAAAGCGATGACAGTTTAACAGCCACGTAAAATGGGTAAATTGATGTTTAATCTGAATCGTATCGGTTGCTTGTAATTGATGTTTTTCAATCAATGCTTGTAATTGATCATCTTGCGGATGGCTGTGCTCAATCATGGGCAAACAATGCAATCCTCCCCAGATCCCTTGATCTGGACGCTTGTACCATAACCATTGCTGTTCAAATTCGATGATGAGCACATCTGCATGTTTAATTGGCACGGCTTTTTTGATTTTTTTCTGCGGAAAATCCAGCACTCGATCTTGCGAAAATGCTTGGCAATCACCATGCATCGGGCAATACATACACAGCGGTTTTTTCGGTGTACATAGCGTTGCCCCGAGATCCATAATGGCTTGAGTGTAGTCTGCATGTTGTTTTTCTGGGACAAGTGCGGTGGCGAGTTGCCAAAGTAATTTCTCATTTTTCGAGCTACTTAGATCTTCGGCAATGGCAAAAAAACGGGAAAGCACACGTTTGACATTACCATCCAAAATCACACCAAATTGTCCCAAACCGAGCGACATCAGTGCACCAGCAGTGGAACGCCCGATACCAGCAAGCGCCATCCAACCGTCTAAATCAGTTGGCAAACTGCCTTGTGCATCGACTTGCCGAACGGCTTTATGTAGATTGCGAGCACGTGCGTAATAGCCCAAGCCAGCCCAATACGGTGCAACCTCGTCCCATTCTGCTTTTGCCAAATCGTGTACCGTCGGAAAACGCTGAATAAAACGGTCAAAATAACGCAGTACAGTTTTGACTTGGGTTTGTTGCAACATGATTTCGGATACCCAGACTTTGTAGGGATCGTCTTGGACTTGCCACGGCAAATCATGGCGACCATGCTTTGCAAACCATGTCAGTAAGTTTTGGCTAAAAATCTGTTGATAATGCAGAGGTGATGCAGTCACTTGCGCCACCCATTGTTCTAAGTCTTGGTTTGGGGAGTGGGGCATAGCGTGGCGAGCGGATTTGGACATAACACGTTGAATAGATAGTACAGATATTTTAGTTGGAAATTTTAGCATGCATTTAAAATGCTAATCTAAGAATGCAATATGAAAAATCGGTTTCTGCCTCATTTCTTTTATTTCATGCTTGCTGTTTCATTCTTGTTATTTCATTGGTGCTGATTCATTCTTGCAAAAAACCGAGCAGATGCTCGGCTAATTGACTAAATAAAATCACACGGAATACAATCACGGGGATTGATTCACATCGATACTTATTTCAAATCATCGTCACCATCAATGACGAAACTGACGATCATCATCACATTATAGCTAGTGATATTGCCGTCTTTGATGCGGACTTTTTGTTCTTTGATCCATGCGCCTTCGACGTTGTTGACGGTCTTATTGACACGGGCGATCCCTTGTTGGATGGCATCCTCAAAACTTTTTGTTGAGCTACTGCTGATTTCGACATTCTTAGCAACTGACATGATACAACTCCTTGTTGTTTATAACTCTTTTTTACAAGCCATAAGTTTACAAGCCATGAATTTATTGGCGATCCAATACATTCAAAGATTGAAACATTTATGATTGTCCAAGATACTTTTGCTTGGTACGAAAATTAAACTAACAGGATTGAACAGTTATTAAAAATACAAGATGTAAATAACGTAACAATAGACCCGATTTACAGTGCGCTTGCGTAATTTGTCGCAAGCGTCTGTGAATGTTGCTATGCGTTTTGCATCATTCGATGATTTGTGAGTAGCCTTTAGGTTTCGGCGATCCCATTCATGGCATACATTTCTTCACTCTGCACATGTGCATGATCTGCCTGTGTGAGATTTTCGATGCGCTTTGTCGGTTCAGCCAAATTCTCAGGGTAAAACCAGCGGGTGATTTGCTCAGCGACTTGCGAATGGTATTGGATTTCCATGTGGTTTAAGCCATAGAACACCGCTTTGTGTGGTTCGGGCACATTGAGCTTATATTTTGGGTTGGGGTGTTCGCCGAGCGCACTGCTGACACTGACCAAATAGTCGCCGACCACTTCCAGCGCTTTAGATTGTTTCGGGCGTGTTTCGATACTGCCCGCCACCAAGAAGCTATGAATTCGACTTGGTAGCGGTGCAGATTTACGCACATCGGCATGGGTGCCTGTGCGCACTTCGAGGTGTTCCCAGTCATCGTCACGGACACTGCCATAACGTAGATCCAAAATACCATCACTACGAATCTGAGTCAGACGTCCGACACGGTTGAGAATCGGGAAACGCCCCAAACGATCTTGCAACATGAAGCCAAGTCGCTCAAGCACTGCACCATGATGCGGTGAACCGATACAGACCAGATTGCCGACTTTATTCATCCAGTGGTGTACATTTTGCTTGCCGTAAAACAATGCACTGCGTGACACTAGTCCACCCATACTATGCCCAATCAGGTCGATACTGGTGATATTAGGATTGCGCTGTAGCAGGCTTTCTAATTGGCGGGCAAGGGTTTTGCCATTGGCAGAAATGCGCCGTCCCGTATTGTAGTTGAGATACAACATCGTATTATTGTCACGCTGTGCAAGCAGGTGCTCACCGATGCCTGCGTGACTGCCTTTTGCCCATGTCAGATGATTCATACATAAGCCGTGCACCAGAATCACCACGCGACCTTGTAATTCGCCTTGTTGTAACTGCCCATAATGATCATAAAACACCATCGGCAAGGCAATCGGATTGTGATGCGTGCGCAGATAATTGCCCATCACACCATTAATCGCCCCCACCAAATAGTGCATGGCAGGTGACATACTTTTTTTCTGTAACTTGGGAAAACGAAAATTAATCTGACGCAATGCAGGCGCAAGAATATGCGTACCGTAGTTTTGCGCAAAGCTATAGCCTTGGCGAAACATCTGCTGGACTAAGGGCTTTTCTAAAATATGATTGGATTGATCTTGGCTAAAGCCTAAGGTTTTCAGCAACACTTCACGGTGAATGAGCTGCATGGTATCGTGAATGCCGAGTAAATTCACCGTCACCAGCTGTGCCAAACCCTCAAGCACGTCGGCTTGATGTGGCGGTGTAGAGTCCCATCGACAATAGGTCTCTTGTAACGGTGTTAAACTTGCCATAGTGTGTCCCCAAAGCGAGGTTTATGAGTCTCCGACACGTCCTGTATCTACTCACAAATCTTATTTTTTGAATCTTCCAATAAAACATAGCGCAATAGCGGTGATTGAGTCGGTGATTTTGTTAGACAATTCAATATACTCGTATTGATCGTGTCACGCATCATCTCAATGACCGTATATCTGCTACTTTTTGCATAAATTAATATAGCATTTTTTTAATATTCAGCAAGTTCGACCAAAGTGTGTGCAATCATTACACCGTGATCTCAATCATCCTGCCTTGCCTTTCATTGACGTTTTTAGCACGATAAAAGTTCAAGATCGGTCATCATTTGTCGTCTAAGCCTTAGGATCGGCGAGAAAGCCTTTTAAATGCGGATAAATTCCTGTAAAAATACGCACAGTGCTTCACAAAAGCCATTTTGTCTTGCAAAGGAATCACCCGAACGTGTCATATACCGCCCAATCGCTCGAAGTTTTATCTGGTCTTGACCCTGTACGCCGTCGCCCAGGCATGTATACCGACACCACACGACCAAACCATTTGGCGCAGGAAGTGATTGATAATGCGGTCGATGAAGCATTGGCAGGACACGCCAATAAGATCAAAGTCATCGTCCATGCAGATGGTTCGCTCTCTGTCGAGGATAATGGACGTGGTATGCCTGTTGATATTCATCCTGAATACGGACAAAGCGGGATTGAAATTATTCTGACCAAACTACACGCAGGCGGTAAGTTCAGCGATAAAAACTATGAGTTCTCAGGTGGTTTGCACGGTGTTGGTATCTCCGTTGTCAATGCGCTCTCAACCCAAGTCAACGTCACGGTTCAACGTGATGGCAATCTGTACAAAATGGACTTTGCTGATGGCGAGCCGACTCAACCCTTACAAGTGTTTGAAGGCAAAGCACCAAAGCGTGCCACAGGGACAACGGTTCATTTCCTACCGAATCCAAAATATTTTGATAGTCCAAAATTCGCCTTAAAAGCACTGAAACATAATCTCAAAGCTAAAGCAGTCCTCGCCGCAGGCTTACACATCGAATACATCGATGAAATTAACAACGAAAAAATCGAATGGCAATTTGAAAATGGCTTGCTCGACTATCTTCGAGATGAAGTGCAAGACCGAGATATTCTCCCTGAAATCCCCTATGTATCGAGTGGCAAAGTCGATAAATCTAGTTGTGAGTTTGCCATTTGCTGGAATGTCGAAGGTGGTGAAGCTGTCCAAGAAAGCTATGTCAATTTGATTCCAACCGCACAAGGCGGGACGCATGTGAATGGTTTGCGCTCAGGCATTACCGATGCACTGCGTGAATTTTGTGAATTGCGTAGTCTACTGCCAAGAAATCTAAAAATTTCCCCTGAAGATGTGTGGGACGGCGTGAACTTTATCCTGTCTTTGAAATTCCAAGAGCCACAATTCTCAGGGCAAACCAAAGAACGTCTGTCTAGCCGTGAAGCTGCGGGCATTGTGCTGAATATTGCCAAAGATGCTTTTGCGTTGTGGCTGAATCAATATCCAGACATCGCTACACAGCTTGCCGAGCTTGCCATTGCCAAAGCAGGACGACGACTCAAAGCCGCAAAAAAAGTCGAACGTAAAAAAATTACTTCAGGGCCTGCATTACCAGGGAAATTGGCAGATTGTGCGGGCTTAACCCGTGAAGATTCAGAGCTGTTCATCGTCGAGGGTGACTCTGCGGGCGGTAGTGCCAAGCAAGCTCGGGATAAGAACTTCCAAGCGATCATGCCGATTCGAGGCAAGATTCTGAATACTTGGGAAGTGGCTTCGGATGAAGTGCTTGCCTCGCAAGAAGTGCATGATATTGCCATTGCCATCGGGGTCGATCCGGGGAGTGATGATCTATCCGAGTTACGATACGGTAAAATCTGTATTCTTGCTGATGCGGACTCGGATGGCTTGCATATTGCCACCTTGCTCTGTGCGTTATTCGTGCGTCATTTCCCAAGTTTAGTGGAAGAAGGGCATCTGTATGTGGCGATGCCACCGCTATATCGGATTGATATTGGTAAAGATGTGCACTATGCGCTGGATGATGATGAGCTAGATGGCATCCTGAAAAATGTCAAAGGTAATAGAAATCCGCAAATCACTCGATTCAAAGGATTGGGTGAGATGAATGCGATTCAGTTGCGTGAAACCACGATGGATCCTGATACACGTCGTTTGGTGCAACTGGATTTGGATGATATTCACTTTACTGCAAGTTTACTGGATAAGTTACTTGCCAAAAAGCGTGCACCAGATCGTAAGCAATGGCTTGAGCAAAAAGGCAATTTGGCGGATATTGGGATTTGATTACCCTAAAGTCTTAAGCCAAATAAAGCATGGTAAAAGTACCATGCTTGTACACACCATTCAGTTTAGCCTTGCAATGCGGGCATAACGACTTCTTGTACAATCCGCATGCCTTCAGGAGTGCTCCAACTCCCTGTGAGTTCGGCGATTAATTGATTGGTGCTAGTGAGAGTTACCCCAGCTTTGAGCATGCGTTGTAATGCAATATCATCAGCCATTTTACTTGGCGATCCGCCTGCATCGGCTACAACTTGAACCTCATAGCCTTGATCAAGTAAGGTTAATGCTGGGTAAACAGTACATACATCGTTAGTAACACCTGCAATGATAATACGTTTACGTTGAGTTGCTTTTACTGCTGTTGCAAAATTCTCATCATCCATAGCATTGACGATGCCTAAGCGCTGGATGCGTGCTTCAAATTCTGCGGGTAAAATTTCCTTTAGCTCATCCATTAAAGGACCTTGGGCATACTCTTCCATACTTGAAGTCAGAACAGTCGGAATATTCAATATTTTTGCAGTTTTAGCGAGCATAATGGCGTTGCGCTTCATGTATTCAAGTGGAATTGAATTAACCCAGCTCATGGTACCAATTTGATGGTCAATTAAGAGTAGTGCGGTATCGTCACTTGTAAATCGTTTAAAAGTCATTTTGATGTCCTCTATCGGTTTGTGGGGTAGGAAGTGTGGCTTCCTGTGTATGAATCTATTATGTATTGATTTACTGTGTGGATAAATATATTAAAATGGAATTAATTGATGCATAACTGGGATAATTAAGATGGAACTTTTGAAAGATATGTCATTATTTGTAGAAGTCTGCAAAGTCATGAGTTTTCGTAAAGCCGCAGAAAATTTAGAGATGCCGAGCTCAACACTTTCTAGAAGAATTAGTCATTTGGAAGAAGAGATAGGGTTACGGTTACTGCATCGTACGACTCGAAAAGTTGAGCTGACGGAGGCTGGGAGTATTTATTTTGAACGCTGTAAACGTATTGTCAGTGAAGCAAAACTTGCACATGAACAATTAGGTGAGATGCTATCTAAACCAAGTGGAATATTACGAATCTCTTTACCTGTTGATTTTGGAACCATTTTTTTAACACCATTATTAGTAGAATTTGCAGAACATTACCCAGGTATTAATTTCGAAATTGATCTTACTCCTAGATTGGTTGATTTGGTTGCACAAAATATTGATGTGGTCATTCGTATGGGAAATCTGCCTGACTCACATCTCATTGCCCATAAACTTATGCAATTTCAAGGACAATTATTCGCTTCCCCAGAGTACTTGGAGCAACATGGGATACCTCAGCACCCGAATGCTCTTGTCAACCATGAGTGTTTGAGTTTTCCAAATAATATGCACTGGAAACTTTCTAACAAAGGAGAAGTGGTTGACGTCACAATAGGATCTCGATTTGTGCTCAATAATGTGGGCATGACTAAACAACTCGCAATACTTGGAAAAGGGGTTATTTTTACACCGTATGATGTGGTTCGAGATGATGTGAACAATACTCGCTTAGTTCCCATCCTACCAGAGTGGTTTGGTGATGCCTTACCTGTGTATGCGCTGACAGAGACACGGTTGCTACCTGCCAAAGTGAGGGTGTTTCTTGAATTTTTAAAAACCCGTCTCGTATCAAATTCAGGAATAACTAGCGAAATATGATGAGTAAAAGCGCAATCACCACAATCAGCATAGCAATGATGATCCATTTTTTCCCTGAGGATTTGGTGAGATCTTCGACGCCTGCTTGACGGCGCACAGGTTCGTTGTCTAGATCTTGAGCAGATTGAAAACCGATACTGCTGCTTTGCTGATGTGAGCTGATTCGATCACCAGCACGCGCATTCAATGCATCTTGGAAAACCTTGCCAAATAAATGTGAATGTCGGTTTTTATCTTGAAATACAGCGTCGACATTGGGGTAAGTTTTATTGTAAAAATGCTGCATGATCTCATCCCATTTTGGGTGTGTCTCATCGATTTGCGCTTTACCACCTTGTTGAAAATGCACAAATAATTGGCGGGTGTCATGTTCCAGACGCAGGGTTTTAAACTCGCTCGGTGCTTGCACTTCATACAGCTCAAAATTACCGTTTGGCTCATCAGAATGTTCAAGTTTATTGTACAGTTCGCCACTTTGTGCAAGCATATCAACGATGTCTTTGGCATCTTTTAAGCCATAATCACTATGCTCCCTCAAATGCTTAATTGCTACAATTTTCCCTTGGCTCGCAATCAACTGCATCAATTCATCAAGTAATTCTTTTGGCAGTTCAGCATCGATATTTTGCATGATCTATTTTCCTCATTGATTTTTATAAATGGCTTTTTTACAAGTGGCTATTTGCAGTGACTTTCAAGCAGTAAAACATAGCACGCAAAAAAGAAAAGTCGTGCTTCTGTAACCATATCGAGTGATGAGCTAACACAAGTTTTTGATTAACAATGGTTGTAACCACTCGACAAAATCTTGCAAATATTTAGGGCGATATTTGCGGTCAGCGAGCAAAATGTTAATTGGCAATTTGAGCGCAGGTATCTCGGTAAAGATTGGAACCAATGCGCCATTGTCGATATGACTTTTGGCATCAAAATAAGGAATCTGGATCATGCCATGCCCAGCCAAACCTGCATGAATATAAGCTTCGGTATTTTCAACTAACAGCCGATATGGGATTTTGACTTTTTGATCATGAAAGTCCAAAACGCTAAATTCCGCATAGTTCTTCGCTACATGATAGTCCACAGCAAAGTGCGCTTCGAGTGCGT
Source organism: Acinetobacter marinus (assembly GCF_900096915.1). Classification (GTDB taxonomy): domain Bacteria; phylum Pseudomonadota; class Gammaproteobacteria; order Pseudomonadales; family Moraxellaceae; genus Acinetobacter; species Acinetobacter marinus. The sequence goes on along the minus strand of NZ_FMYK01000005.1, from coordinate 42,778 downwards.
TTAAGTCAGTGGGTGCGCCCAATTTTTCGATATAGCTTGGCGAAACAAGCGTTGAAAATGAAACCTCTGTAACAGGGCGACGAATCAAATAATCATCTTGCACAGCACCGACTCGTACTACGCAATCCAGCTGATCTTCAAGCAAATTGGAAAAGTCATCACTGCCATTGATCAAGACTTTAACATCAGGATATTTTTCATAAAATTCATGTAGATGTGGAATGAGGATTTGCGTTGCCATGCGCTTTGGTAAGCCAATACTGATCTTGCCTTGTTGGTGGCGAATTTGTGCTTTAAAGCGATTGAGCTCTTTGAGCTGGCTGATAAGTCGCATTGCCTCGTCATAAAAAAGTTCACCTTCATGGGTGAGTGTGACTTTGCGTGTGGTGCGATAAAACAATAGCACTTCATATTCTTTTTCTAAAGCCTGAATGGTATAGGTCACAGTCGAGCGTGGTAAGCCAAGTTGATTGGCAGCTTGGGCAAAGGATTGTTTATCTGCAACCAAGCAAAAAGTTCTCAAGCGTTCAATCGTTTCCATAATGTGCTCAAAATAAAGCTGAATGATTATGCAGACATTTTGAATAATATATTCAATTTTATCCACTATGAAGGCAATAAATTGTGATCTAGTATAAAAATCCTCCATAAAAATGTAGAAGGATTCAACATGTCACAACACGACATCACAGGTAAAACTATACTCATCGCAGGTGGCGCAAAAAACCTCGGTGGTTTATTGGCGACTGATCTCGCCAAACAAGGTGCTAAAGCCGTTGCTATTCATTACAACAGTGAAAGTTCAGCTAAAGATGCAGAGAATACTGTCGCAGCGATTAAAGCAGCAGGCGCAGAAGCATTTGCCTTTCAGTATGATTTACGTCGTGCGGATGCAGTGGAAAAGCTCTTTGCTGATGCAAAACAAGCCATGGGCTCAATCGATATTGCGGTCAATACCGTGGGTAAAGTGCTGAAAAAGCCAATAGCGGAAATCAGTGAAGCCGAATTTGATGAAATGAGTGATGTGAACTCAAAAGTTGCATTTTTCTTCCTCAAAGAAGCAGCGAAAAATGTCAGCGACCAAGGTAAGATTTGTACCATTGTCACCTCATTACTTGGTGCGTATACACCGTTTTATGCAGCCTATGCAGGCACCAAAGCCCCTGTAGAACATTACACCCGTGCAGTCTCAAAAGAAGTTGGTGATCGTGGTATCTCTGTCACCGCCATCGGACCTGGTCCTATGGATACGCCATTTTTCTATCCTGCGGAAGGCGAAGATGCTGTGGCATATCACAAAACTGCTGCAGCACTTTCACCACAGTCTAAAACCGGTTTGACAGATATTGAAGATATCGTGCCGTGGATTCGCTTCTTAGTCTCTGATGGGTGGTGGATGACTGGGCAGACGATCTTAGTCAATGGTGGTTATACCACAAAATAATTGAAAGATTTTCGAGAGCGGTCATCATCTCGGTGACCGTACTTTTTCGAAATAAAAAACAAACAGTAAGCTAATCATGATTTAAAAAGGAGATTGAACATGCATATGGCAATGGTGATCGGCGGTGGCATTGTATTGCTCGGCGTGTTTTTGCTCTTTGGGAAATTATGGGGTGTCGACGCACCGCAATATGCTATGGCTGCAAAAGCCTTTATTCCAGTATGGCTTGTGGTGAGCTTGATCAATATGTGGATCGGTGTATCAAAAGCGGGCTATAGCGTGAGTCAAGAGCTCCCTATTTTACTGATTGTATTTGCTGTACCTGCGATCATTGCAGGCTTAGTGATTTGGCAATTTCTAAAACACTGATTTTAAAAATCTTAATCAAAACAATACAACTTTAAAAACACTGGTTTCAGACCGAAGCCATCAAGGAATAGACAGTATCTCCCTTGTATTGTTGGTCATTTCTGCTAAGTTAAAAAAATCAGATGTGAATTGGATGAACCATGCAAAATCATAAGAAACATCAACAATGCCTAGGAAAATTGGCGGGATGTGCTGTTTTATTGGTGAGTAGTTCGATCAGCTTTGCCAAGGTGGAAAATTGCATGGCACAGGTTTTAAACGATGTGCTGGCACCAGCGACCAAGCAAAATACGTCGGTCAAAATCAATTGTCATTTAACATTACCCAAGCATGCCAAAGTCGATAAGCAACTGATCTTTGAAGGAGACACTGCCTCGAATACCAGCCTTGATTGTCAAGGTGCAAAACTACAAGCAAAGTTTGCATCGCCATCAGTATTGATTACATCGAAACAAAGCAAAACGGGTTGGTCTGTACCGCATGATATTCAGATTAAAAATTGTGACATCAGTAATGCGCTACGTATACAAGGTATGGCGAGAAACGGTCAAGGTAAATTGCTTAAACAGTCTTCGCAACAGGCGGGACATAGCAAACGCGCACAAGCCGCTGCACCACACACCATTACCTTAGATCGGCTGATCCTGCGGGCAGGCGACAGCAATATGATGTATTTTGCACCTGGAGTACATCATGTCACTTTGCAAAATAGTCAATTTATTGGGCAATCCAAGGCATTGGCACTCTATCTGGATGCAGAAAGTGCAAATAATTTGATTAAAAACAATGTCTTTAATGTGCAGACCAAATCCCGTGAAGTGCTTGCGATTGATGGTTCGGCGTACAATGTGATTCAAGATAATCGCTTTATCAATGCCAAAAATGGGGCAATTTTTCTCTATCGGAACTGTGGTGAAGGCGGTACGATTCGTCATCAAGCACCGACTTTTAATCGTATCTTGAACAACGTGTTTGTGCTGGATCAAGTGAGCAAACAGCCACAAATTTGGCTGGCTTCACGCAATGGCAATCGACGTTATTGTAATGCCGATCGAGGTTTTGCCTTTGGTAGTAGTGAGAATAATCGAGATTTGGCAACCCATAATGAAGTGCGAGATAATCAGATCAAGTTTTCCACCATGCAGAGTTTTGCACCAAAAGCCAAGGCGCTGATGCGCAACTTTATCCGAGTGGATGAACAGCCGAATATGTTAAAAAATAACACGATGGGACAGTAAATTAGCCTAGACAAAGGCTAGAACGTATTTATTTTAGAGTTGAATAACGATGTTAAATACAGTGAATCATGCACAGATGTTAAAAGCCCATTTACAGCAGTATGTGGACTTCGATGATGTGCAATTTCAGCGTATTCAATCCTATTTCCACCTGCATCACTTTAAGAAAAATCAAATCATCATTCATCAGCATGATCAGGTGCGTTTGCGCTTTTTGATCAGCCAAGGCGTGATGAAATTGTCCAATCTTTCGACTGAGGGCAAAGAATTTATTACTCAGTTTGCGCTCGAAGGGCAGTGGATCACCGATCTTGAAGCCTTCGAGTGTCACACCGCTTCTAAATTTAATGTGGAGTGTATCGAGTCTTGTGTCGCTTGGAGCCTTTCCTTTACAGATCAACAGCAGTTATGTGCTGAGTTTCCAGAGATTAAGGCATATTTTTATCAGCTCGAAAAAGCCTCAAACATGCTATTCCAAAAGCGTATTTTATGTTTTGTACGTGGGCGAGCACAGGAACGATTACATAGTTTACAAGAGGATTATCCTGGACTGATTGATCGCATTCCCAAAACCATGATTGCGTCGTATCTAGGGATTTCTCGGGAGACCTTAAGCAGAATCATCAGTGAGCAGGCAGCACTGTAAAAGCCAAGCATTTACTTCAGAATATCAGCATCTTAATTTTCACTTTAAATCGTTAAAAATCAATATTATATATTTGGCATGTGATATTTATCACATCTTGGCTGTGACATAGCTCCTTTGGTCAGGCTGAGGTGCAGGGTAGATTATTCAGCATTCCAATGAAAAAGGGTGAGGAACATGATCTATCGTAATCTTGGCAATTCAGGTTTGAAAGTGCCTGCGCTGAGTTTTGGTACAGCGACATTTGCAGGCAGTAATGATTTTTTTGGCAAATGGGGACAAACCGATGTACGAGAAGCAAAACGCTTACTTGATATGTGCTTTGCGAATGGAGTGAACTTCTTTGACACTGCCAATGTCTATTCTCAAGGTGACGCTGAGGCGGTACTCGGTGAAGCACTCAAAGGGCGACGTGAACAAGCCATCATTAGTAGCAAAGCGACATTTAAAATGGGCGAAGGTGCAAATGATCAGGGCTCGTCTCGTTTTCATTTGCACAATGCCTTAGATGCCAGCCTGAAACGCTTGCAAACGGATTATATTGATCTGTATTTGATGCACGGCTTTGATGCCAGCACACCGATTGAAGAAACTTTACGCACTTTAGAGTCGATGGTGCAAAGTGGCAAGGTGCGCTATATCGGCTGTTCCAATTTTGCCGCATGGCAATTGATGAAATCTTTGTCAATTTCAGAGCGATTAAATCTTGAAAAATATGTGGTTTATCAGGGCTATTACTCACTGATTGGACGAGATTATGAGCAAGAGTTACAACCATTATTGATCGATCAACAGATGGGGTTGATGGTATGGAGTCCGCTGGGTTGGGGGCGCTTAACAGGGAAAATTCGTCGTGATCAGATAATGCAACAAGGGCGTATCCAGTCTGGTGGAGATCTTGGCGCACCGCCAATTAATGATGAGTTACTGTTTGATGTGGTGGATTTATTAGAAAAATTGGCTGAGATTTATCAGGTGAGCATTGCACAAGTGGCTTTAAACTGGGTTTTACAGCAACCGACCGTGAGTAATGTCATTATCGGTGCGAGAAATGAAAAGCAATTGCTCGACAATTTGAATGTGATCAATTGGCAACTCGACGAGGAGCATCTACAGCAATTGAATGATCTCACAAAGCAACAACCGATTTATCCGCATTGGGTCGGTGCACGTTGAAATTTGGCGCACAGTCGTTTGGATTCCCAACAAATGTGATCACATGATGAAAGCTCAGCTTGAGAAATCAGACTGAGCAGTTCTGTCTAAATACTAGACATTTTTGCAGAGTGACTTATGATTTGCGAATTGTTAACTTTTGTAAGGTGACTTCGCATGAAATTCAAACAAAAAGCTGTGTTCTCCCTCGCATGCTCAGCGCTATTGACTGTGGCAAGTACTTCAGTATTTGCTGGCGCAGCAGATGGTTTCTGGGCTTATAACAAAGTCGACGATGGCATTGCCAACGTGACTGAGCTTCGTAATGGTAAAATCACCATGTATGCATTCGACTGCGAAGATGCATCAAACGAACCCGTCGATCAAGAAGAATATGACTACACCGTGAATGGCAAAAATGTCGAAATCCGTGAAGATGGCGAAGTGACGCAAACCTTGACCATTCATACTTTGAGTGCGACGGATTTGATCCTTGAGCAAAGTCTACCAGAAGGTAAATCTGCACAGCTGAAATATAAGCGTGTTGAAAAACTCGCACCTGTTTGCTCATAAGTTTTCAAAATATTCGTTCTGCAAAATCTTGAGCGCATTAAAAAACCACAGCCGAACTATCGTGCTGTGGTTTTTGCTTTTCAAATCATTGATTGTTAATAATTAAAAATCCTTAAATACCATATTGGCGACGATACGCCTGCATATTTTCCAAAGACGACGTTTCACCTTTTTGCTCTAAATAATCCATCAAATCGGTCATGGTAATCAAAGCATGTACTGGAATATTCAGTTCTTTTTGCACTTCTTGAATCGCGGACAATTCACCTTGACCACGTTCTTGGCGGTCTAACGCCACCAATACACCTGCGATTTCTGCACCTGCATTTTTTAAGATCGTGACCACTTCACGAATCGCTGTGCCTGCGGTGATCACATCATCAATGATCCAGACTTTTTTTCCTGCAACGCTGGCACCAACCAAGACACCACCTTCGCCATGATCTTTGGCTTCTTTGCGGTTAAAGCCCCACGGCACGCTTTTTTGATGATTCTGCGCCAATGCCACAGCGGTTGCTGCTACAAACGGAATGCCTTTGTACGCAGGTCCAAAGATCACTTCTACACCTTCACAATGCATGAGTTGATCGGCATAGCCACTGGCAAGCAGTGCTAATGCTTCACCATCATTGAGCAAGCCTGCATTGAAGAAATACGGGCTGACACGACCAGACTTTAAGGTAAATTCACCAAACTTGAGCACACCACGGGATAATGCCAATTCGATAAATGCTTGGGCTTGAAAAGTATTGGTCGTCATGTGTTATGCTCCAGTTTTGAAATGTGAATCTGAAATAAGGATACTGCTCGGCATGATACCAAAGGATAGCTATCCAAGTGAGACAAAAATTTTACGTGTGGTTTCAATCAATGTGAATGGACTGCGTGCTGCACATAAAAAAGGCTTTTTTGAATGGCTCGAACAGTCCGAAGCCGATGTGGTCTGTATGCAAGAAACACGCATTAGCGAACATCAATGGACGGATGCGTTTAAGCCTGAAGGCTGGCATGTGCATATGTTTGAAGCAGAAAAATCAGGCTATGCAGGCACAGCGGTGTATAGTCGTCTGCCTTTTGTCAGCATCACCAATGGTTTAGGTTTTGAACTTGCCGATACACAAGGGCGTTTTGTCAGTGCCGAGTTTGATTTAGGTCTACCTGAAAATGTCTTTATCTGTTCATTGTATTTGCCATCTGGCTCATCGGGTGATGAGGCGCAAGCTCGCAAAGAGATTTTTTTAGAAAAATACGAACAAATTCTAAGTGATTGGCGTCAGCAAAATAAATCCATCATCGTCTGTGGCGACTACAACATCGTGCATAAGCGCATCGACATTAAAAACTGGTCAGGCAATCAAAAATCGTCAGGCTGTCTGCCACACGAGCGTGCGTGGCTGGATCATATTTATGATGATTTGGGTTATGTCGATACTTTCCGTGTGGTTCGTGAAGAAGCCGAGCTGTATTCGTGGTGGTCGAACCGAGGTCAAGCCCGTGCCAATAACGTCGGTTGGCGCATTGATTACCATGCTTGCTCACCTGACTGGAAAGACCGCACCGTCAATGCTTGGGTGTATAAAGAACAATGGTTTAGCGACCATGCCCCTGTGATCATTGACTATAAGATTGCTTAATGGTTGTTGAGTTGAGTTGAGTTGAGTTGAGTGCTTTGCTGATATGATGAGAAGCATAACGTAGAACACACTAGATCAGAGGAGACCGACATGGATAAACGATTCAAACGAAAGTTGGGTTTAGGTTCGGTGTCACTACACATGATGCCACTGTCTATAGCACTTTTGGGCTTGACGGCATGCCAGTCAAGTACAACTTCTCAAAGTACGGCAACAACTACGATGACGACAGCCAACACAGCGACAGACAAAGCAACATCTTCACAAGCACGTGGGATCGATCGTATGGTGGTGTGGATAAATCTTATGATACCACGCTACTCAAGATGCGAGCAGAGATTGCACCGCAGTTTAAAACCCTGTCATTTCAGGATAAAGTGACGGGCAAGACCATGATGTACAACTTGTATATCCCAAAAAATTACGATCCATCCAAACGCTATCCGCTGGTGCAGTTTATTGCGGATGCCAGCACGGTAAGCAAGGGTGCGATTGCGCCACTAATGCAAGGCTATGGGGGAATCATTTGGGCGACTGAACAGAGCCAAGCGCAAAATCCAAGTTTTGTCTTGGTGCCTGCATTTTCTGGACCTGAAGCAGGTGTCAATGACCAATGGCAAACCACGGATGAGGTCGATATTTCATTTCGCCTGTTAAATGCTGTGATTGCACAATATCCGATTGACCGAAATCGCATCTATACCACAGGGCAGTCGATGGGTGGCATGATTTCCTTTTATTTGAATGCGACACATCCTGATTTTTTTGCCGCATCGCTGTTTGTTGGCAGCCAGTGGGATATTAATGTTTTACAACCACTTGCCAAGCAAAAATTCTTTTATATCGTCTCTGCTGGTGATGAAAAAGCATCAAAAGGCATGCGTGAAGTGGGCGCAATGTTGAACGCCGATCAGGTTGAATTTGCCCAGACTGAGTTTTCGGCACAGTTACCTGATCAAGAAAAAGAGCAGAAAATCCAAGCCTTAATCAAGCAAGGTAAAGCGATTAATTTTGTGCAATTTAGTCCAAATACAGTCCCACCCAAAGGTGCAACGGGTGGCGGTACAGAGCACATGTATTCCTTTGATTATGCCTATCAACTCAAAGGTGTAAGAGATTGGCTATTCCAACAACGAAAAAAATAGAATCAATTGTCATGGTCGATAAAATGAAATATCTATATATTTCGACAACGTACTCAACTGTGATCTTGGGCTTTATGGGTAGTTGTACAAAATGAGCAGGTGAACAAGATGATGAAATTCATGCTGTTGCTACTTTTTTTATGCGTCCACAATACGACTTTTGCCCAAACATGTAGTACGCAGTACATTCGCTTGGACACGTTGCGCTATCCATATTTGATGTTGATACGCAATGTGAAAGGACAGGTGATTTATCAAGGCAAGTTTGATACTGCCTATGCCTTGCCCGTTGGCACGCATTATTATTTCAATGATGCAGGGCAGATCAAGTCATTCATCGAATATTCATTTTCCGAGGAGCAGTTTGAAGGTGTGCCAATCGTCATTCAAAAAAGTTATCACTTTAACCAGCACCAAGAGCTTGAACAAATCACGCTAGCTAGTCGTTGCAATGAGTGCGAGTACGAGCCGATCGGCGAATGGCAATGGTATACACATGGCAAACTGACCAAAACGGTTGATGCCAGCCAGACCGATACGCTACAGATCGAGGCGGAAGAACGATATTGGCAACTTGAAAAGCAATGCCGTTAAACGTCATCTCCTGAATAATTCAAACACGAACCTGAAACATTAAACAGCAACATCAAGAAGCAAACATCAAAAAGCGAGTATCAAAGCACTAACATGAAAACTTGGTAAGTAAAAATAAGAAAAAAGCGACTTTTTGCACAGAAATTATTGTTGATGAATATTTGAACTAGACGTTAAATTGACTATACTGCCAGTGAACTTTGACAAAGCGGTCTTTTCAACAAAAATAGGCTTTGTTATGTTAGTTCGCATAGGGAAATTTGAAAAATAATGATGAATTGAGATAGAGGACGTCTATTTATGTTTAAGGTCCAACGAATGTGCCAAGGTCTGGCGCTGGCGGTTACTGCTGCGGTCACCTTCTCAGGGTGTTCGCATGTCATCAAGTCTGGAGCGAATGTTGCCCTACGTTTTAGTGAAAATCATATTGTCCCGCCGATTCTGGCGATGGATGATGCGGATATGGCATGTGCATCGGGCAATGCCTTGACGCCAGCCATTATGGCGACCAAGGATATGGGCGCTGATCCCACCAAAATGGCGGTCTTACTCTACACCTCAGCAGGTATGTGTGCAGAAAGTGAGGCTTTAGAATCCGAATTACGCTATTTACGGGCAGCCAAAGCGGGCAATGTCGCTGAGGCACAAGATGCACGCATCGAACAAAAACGTTGGTCTGCGATTGCAGCAAAACGACAATATACAGGCTATCAGCTTTTTGCTGAGCGCTGGGAAAATAAGTATAAATTCAGATTGGGTGACTCTTGCCCAAGTATGAAAAAGGACATTGATAAAACCGTCTATCTGCTTGGCATGCTGAGCGGATTACAAGCCGTGACTAATGACATCAACTCTGGTGGCGAAGTCGAAGTGCCTAAAGATATTGCAGCGATTGTCGAACGAGGCATGGCGTGTTTGGACAATACGCAATTTTGGGGCGCACCGAATGCGACTCGTGCAGTGATTTGGCAATTACTGCCTGGTGCTGAGGAAGGTAAACCTGATCCACAGCAGACCTTGCGAGATTCGATGGCGATCGGTGAACGCACAGGTGTACGCCTACCGCATGCGCTTTACGCCGTGGCAGCTCAAGCCAGTGGCGACCCTGCTCGTATTCGTGAGGCATTACGTGCCTATGGCAATTCACTCGGTGAAGACAAAGCCGTCAATCCAGACTATCGTTTGGTGAATACCATGTCGGGGCTGATGGTACGTGCTGTTGCCGACCGCTATTGGACAGAAAATACAGGGGTGCGTATGGCAGATGGTGGCTATACCACATTTTGGGATGAACAGCCTGATGACGGTCTGGGTGATTTAGGTAACGATCTATTCGATGCAATGGGTGCGGATGCCTCAACTGATGCAGTGGCGACTACTGAAGTGACGGATAATACGGATACGGTCTCAGATGCAGTTGCAGATGCGAGCGTTTCTGATGAAGCTCAACCAATAGAATCCCAACCAGTGGAGGCAGACAGTGAGGAAGTGTCTGAAGCTGCCGAAGCAGTCAAACAGGCAGCGGATGAGGTCGAATCGACCACACCAGCAGGAGAATAATCTTCACGGTTTTGGCATAGGTAGACCGATACAGTTTGTGTTATGCTAAAAAATCAAAGATTGCGTTAATATTTTGATTTTTAAATATATCTATTCAATCTATTTACGCAAAATGGCTGATTCAAGTAGGTTGCGCATGAAACGAGAACAGGGCAAATTGATATTGATTACACTCAGTGCAGCACTGAGTGCGGTCTTACAATTTGCGCCTGATCTGTTTATTTATTTTCGTGAGTTGATGCCGAGTCAGCCTTGGCGCTTTTTGACAGCGCATTGGGTGCATGTGGGTTGGATGCATTATTTGCTGAATATGATTGCGTTTATTTGTTTTCCTTTTATTTTTCATCATATTCGAGCCCGTGTATTGCTACTGATGATCGTGGTTGTGCCGATTTTGATCAGTTTGGCATTTTATTATGGCTTTCCTCAGATTGAGGCGTATGTTGGATTTTCTGGGGTGTTGCACGGTTTGTATGCGGTTGCCGCTTTATTATCGTTACGATTTACCCGTGAGCGCTGGTTCGCTGGCTTAATATTATTGGGTTTGACGGCGAAATTGCTTTGGGAAGCGACGGTTGGCGAGCTGTCGGCAACGATGCGCATGATTGGGAGTCCGATTTTAATCGAGGCACATCAGTTGGGTGTGTTGATGAGTTTGTTGGTACTTGCGCTGATATTGGTCTGGAATAAACTGTGTCCAAAATGGGCGCTGGCTTTATTTTATACCTTTCAAAAACCAAAATAGTGTGTCGCAGTGCCACTGTGGCTCGGATTGACTCAAATAACTGAAATAATTTGAAAATGACAATGTTCAAGCTCTAAAAACTCATGCAGATTAGCATGTACTGGGAAGATTGATGCTGGGATAAGCATCGAATGGAAGTAAAAAACAACAAGCACATGCTCAGCGTAGGGATGATGTCCTACGACTGACTTTTGCAATAGTAGGACACTTATGCAAGACAATCATTCGCACGATGCGCACAAAGATGATCCAGGTAAGCCTCGCAATGGCTTTGAATGGTTATCGACCATTGCGATCTTTTTCTTATTGTTACTGACTTTGATTATTGGCACGGGGGAGATGATCCACGGTCAATTACTCCGAGTCGGTGAACAGCTCTATGGCGATCCTGATACGGGAATGCAATATTCATTTCTACGGGCAGAGCCACAACAGCCAAGCTGTGAACGCAATATCGATGTAGATGCTGCGGTACAACGGCAGATGGCAGAAAACAAAAATGATGAGTTTGCGGACTTCTTTGGTGTGGCATCTGAAGAAGAGGTGCGTGAATCGATACTCGCAGGACAGCAGTCTTGTGAAGAAAAGCATCAATTTTATGATCGCACTTTGCAACATATGGATGCACATCCAAGCGTGCGCACCTATCGGGCGTTTGAAACGGGCTTCTCATGGATCGTTAAATTCGGAACAGATCACGCTTCAATCGTTTTAATGTTGATGTTTGCGATTTCATCTGTTGTTGCAACATTGAATATTCACCATATTGGACTAAGAGCACCGAGCACGAAACTAGACTATAAAGTTTATGGTGTGGCTATGGTGATCGGTAATGCATTCTTGTTGAGTGCAACATATTTCCAATATCGATCAGAATTGAATTCGGGTCTAGAAATTGAAACTGGTCTGAACATTATTTACTTAATCTGGTTTGCTCTATTTGGGCTTCTTACTTTGATTAGCCTAGTCAAGCTCATTCGACCACCAACATCTGCAACTGGAGGTGGTCGGATTGGTTTAGCTTTCTTAAGTGTGCCACTCTATGCTTACATGGCAATTCTTACAGGTATTGTATTTACCTTTTTTATGAATTATCCAATGGGGCAGGCTATTCGACTTTTAAAGCTCATCGAGTTTTCAAGTATCTTTTTGAGTTTATCACTCTTCATTTGGGTAGGGATGCTGCTCAAGCGTACTCGAGTGGTCGATTTATTTCTCAATATTTTGCGTCCGTGGAACTTTGCCCCTGAGACATTGACGTGGTTGATTCTCTTGGCAGCAGCTTTGCCAACAGCTTATACAGGCGCATCGGGCATTTTCGTGATTGCTGCAGGTGCGATCATCTACCGTGAAGTGTGGAATGCGGGTGGTCGCCGTCAATATGCGATTGCCGCAGCGGCAATGTCAGGCTCACTGGGCGTGGTGTTACGTCCGTGTTTGCTGATCGTAGTGATTGCTTCTTTAAATAAGCAAGTGAAATCTGATGAACTTTATCATTATGGCGTTTGGGTTTTTGTCCTCACTTCAACTTTGTTTTTGATTATTTCTTTGATCCTCGCCAAAGAGAAATTCCGTATCGCTTCGCCTGCGGTGGCTTTTCCAAACTCTGCCAAAGCCTTGGTACCTGTGTCGCCATATATCGTGATTGCGATTGCAGTTTGGGCATTTTATAAGTTTGCCTTGGACACCAATCTGAATGAATTTACTGCACAAGTGATCATGCCGATTATTCTATTGGCAATGGTGCTGTTTGACTCACTGCGCAAAGCACCTGAGCCTCAACCTGCAACAGGGCATTGGGATGAGTCTTTACAAGACTATGAGCATGCCAATGCACCGACACATGAGCCGCGTGAAAATATTGGTTTCTTTAAATCGGTCAGTTTTGCGACCTTTGAGACCATTGGGCATATTGGTGCGTTAGTAATACTCATGGCACTGTCGGTAAGCGTGGGTGGCTATTTAGAAATGATAAAAATCATGGAAATGATGCCAACCGATTTAAATAGTATTTTAATGGCACTGACCATGCTAGCGATCTTGATGGTCTTTGTTGGCATGGTGATGGATCCATTCGGTGCGGTGATTTTGATCTCGGCAACGGTTGCGCCTGTGGCATATCAATATGGAATTCATCCGATTCACTTCTGGATGATTGCCTTGATTAGCTTTGAGCTCGGTTATGTTTCGCCACCTGTGGCACTGAATCAGCTATTGGCACGGCAGTCGATCGGAGATGCAGAGGTCGCCGAAGCCGATGCTGAGGTACGTCACATGTCATTCTATTATCGCTTTGAGCGCTGGCTGTTGCCACTGATGGTGATGTTCCCTGCGATGTTGATCGTGACCTTTATGCCATATCTGTTGAAATTATTTGGCTGGTATCAATAATTCAAATGCGTCAACAATAAGCATCTTCGGGTGCTTATTTTTTTGCATCCAATTTTACTGAAAATCGTAGAACAACTACGTCCATAAGCGTTCGATTTTGCGCTGGATCTGCGGAGAACACATTAATAATGCCATTAAAATCAAACTAAAACCAATCAGGTTCAATCCATCAGGATATTCTTGCCACAGCATCGCCGCCCACATTCCCGCAAAAATAATCGCCAAATAATTGGCAGGTCCAATCTGACCCGCAGGTGCGAGCTTGTAGGCATGTGACATGCACAGTTGGCTTGCCGTTGCCAAAATCCCTGCACCGCATAAATAAAACAGCTCGGTCGGACTAAACACTCGCCAATGCCAAAACATCGGCAGCGCAGAAATGATGGTCGCAATCAGGCAAAAATAAAACACAATCCGCACAGGCGGTTCGGTATTGGTCAAGGCACGGACTGTGACAAATGCCATCGCTGCACAAAAGCTCGCCATGATACCAATCGCTGATAATTGATTAAACAAACCGCTATCGGGTTTCGCCACAAAAAGCACACCGACCATGCCGAGCAGTGACGTCCACAGCATCCATGTCGTGATACGCTCTTTTAAAAATAGCCAAGCAATCAACGGAATAAAAATCGGTGAGGAATAGGTAAATACCATGGCATTGGACAATTTCATATGAGCAATGGCGTAGAAAAAGCCATACATCGCTGTCAGTCCGATCACCGCTCGCCAAGTGTGCATCCAGAGCTTTTGCGTTTTGAGATTGTGTATGCCTGAACGAAGCACCAGTGGCAAGATAAAGAGCAGTCCCACAGCATTACGGAAAAATACGATGGTGGCATTATCCACGGTTTGCGAGGCAAAACGAATGAGCACCCCCATGCCAGAGAAAAGCAGGGCGGAAAGGGTCAATAAGAGTAATGCGGTACGGATATGAGCGTTGCTGTCGTGCATAAAGAAAAATCGGCACAATAAGCGCTATTGTACCGAAATTCACGATTTATACTATCGAATGCGATCAGGATTCAGCAGAGATAAAAACGATCTCAACATCGAATGCTGGTTATTGGGCAGTCGTCTGCGCTGGCGGATGATTGCTTTTTAGCTGTGCTTCGAGTTCGGCAAGCTGTTGTTCTTTCAATTCAAGCAATTTGTCGGCATCTTGGTGCTGTTGCTCAAGTAAATCTTTTTGTTCACCGAGCTGTTTTTGCACCTCTTCCAGTTGCGCGATTTCATCTTTTTTCAGCGCTTGGTCTTCAGCGATCGGCTGTTCAAGCAAAGACTCATCGACTAGCTCAGCAAAGTCTTGGCTGTTCTCTTGCATTTGCTCAGTTTGTGCGGTGGATTGCTGGGCAATTTCAGTCATCTGCTCCTCGCTGAGCCCGTGCTCATTCAGTGGGCGGGTTGTCGCCGATGTTTCTGGATTGAGCTCATTACTTGGCTGATTATCTTGTAAGGCAACATAGGCGCCAATGGCAAGCACCACGATGCAGATCACAGTGATGATGATCCATAAGTTTTTATTTGATTGTTCACTCGACATGCGTTGAAACCTATTACTTTTATTAAATTTATTGGCGTTGCCGTGGTTTAAATTGTATTACCCCAATATCGTCAGGCGCTTCAGGTGCAACGTAGCTGTCTTCGCTCGGGCGTTGCTCTGTATAGTCGCATTCGATACATTCGATCCATTCATCATCATCGCTGGTGATCATGACGACACGATCCTGTGCCTGACATTTTGGGCATTTCGCCCCTGCGATAAAACGTCGTTTCATGAACACAACCTATGACTTTTACAATTGATTTTCACAATGACATGCTTTGCAATCACTGGATCAAGGTTAAGTGTAGCGAATTCACCTCACCTCGTCCAATCTTTCAAAATATTTAAATAGTGTGGCAATGACACAGCACCAACAGCGAAATTAAGCGGCAGTCCAGCCATTATGACGCAGTAAGGCATCTATGCTTGGTTCACGACCACGGAAGTCGGTGAAGGCTTGTAAGGCTTCAACTTGCCCACCGACAGCGAGAATCGCTTTGCGAAAGGCTTGACCTGTTTCCACATTAAAAATCCCTTCTTGCTCAAAGCGATCAAACGCATCACTGGCAAGCACTTCCGCCCATTTGTACGAGTAGTAACCCGCCGCATAACCGCCTGCAAAGATATGGCTAAAGCTGTGTTGGAAACGGTTGTCACTTGGTGTTTTGAGTACCGCAACTTGACTCCGCACCTCATCCAAAATCTGCTGAATCTGTGCTGTTGTTGGTGCAGGGCTGTGCGCATGAATATCCAAATCAAACAAGGCAAATTCGACTTGTCTTAAGGTCTGCATGCCTGTCTGGAAGAAACGTGCGGCAAATAATGCCTGTAAAAGTGATTTTTCCAGTGGTTGACCTGAGTCGATATGCGCACTGATCAAGTCTAAACCTTGTTCTTCCCACGCCCAAAATTCCATAAACTGACTTGGCAGTTCCACCGCATCCCACGCCACGGCGTGCGTACCTGCCACACCAATATGATCGGCTTCAGTCAAGATATGGTGCAAACCATGCCCAAACTCATGGAATAAAGTGGTGATTTCATCATGGGTGAGCTGTGCAGGCTGATCACCAACAGGTGGTGCAAAGTTACACACCATAAACGCCACAGGTTTTTGATCGAGTTGCTGATCTCTGACTTTAGAACGGAAGCCACTCATCCACGCACCGCCACGTTTATTTTCACGAGCATACAAGTCAAAGTAGAATCCACCAATCACTTGACCATGTTCTTCCACTTCGTAATATTTAGCGTCGGGATGCCAAAAGTCGGCTTGCTTCTCAACGATGTTCACCGCATAGAGTTTTTCAGCGATTTGGAATAAACCATTGACTACTTTTTGAATTGGGAAATACGGCTTTAAGGCTTCTTGTGACAGATTAAAGTTTTGCTGTTTAATTTTCTCCGCATAATACGCCGTGTCCCATGCTTGAAGTTCTGTGATGCCATCCTTTTCGGCAAAGGCTTTGATTTCCGCCAGTTCTTGCTTAGCAGGCGCTTTGGCTTTGTCGGCAAGATCAATTAGAAATTCACGGACTTTTTCTACGCTTGGTGCCATTTTTTTCGCCAAAGACAATTCGGCATAATTGGCAAATCCAAGTAACTGTGCTTGTGATTCACGTAGCGCCAAAATCTCTTGCATGATGGCGCTATTGTCAAATTCAGGATGGCCACCAAGCTCTGAGGCCCGTGTGGTATAGGCGTGATAAATGGTCTTGCGCAGTTCACGATCATCGGCATAGGTCATGATGGCGAGATAGGCTGGAATGTCTAAGGTTGCGACCGCTTGATCTAAGCCTTTTTGTTCACCGTACTGGCGTAGTAGCGCTTGGCTACTGGTAGGAATGCCTTTGAGCTGTGCATCATCAAGTTGCAAATGATATGCTTGCGTGGCATCGAGCACATGATTGGAAAAGTCCGATGACAGCTGAGATAAACGTGCGACATTTTCCGCATAAATCGCTTTTTTCTCAGGTGGCAGTGCCACACCAGAGAGTTTAAAATCTTTGATGGCATGTTGTATTGCGCTTTGTAGTGCAGGACGCAAGTTGGCAAATTCGACTTGATCAGCGATGAATTGGTAAGTTTGATACAGCGCTTCGTTTTGCCCTGCTTGGGTATAAAAGTTACTAATCTCAGGCAAGAGCGATTGATACACTTCACGCAGTTCAGGCGTATTCATCACTGCATTAAGATGTGACAGCACACCAAATAATTCACTAAATTGATTTTCAAATTCATCAAATTGTTGGACGGTGTGTAAACTGTGCTGAAAATCCTGTGGTGTTTGCACTTGCGCAAGCAGGTTCAAACCACGTTGAATCAAGTCGAGAATGTCTTGTTTTAATTGTTGAATATTGATTTGACTAAATTGTGGTAAAGGCAAAGTCGCAGGGCTTAAAGGCATCATCTTGCTCATATAAAAATTGTGATTGATATTTTAATAAGTGCAATGCGGGCAAAAATCAAGATCAGATTCGGAAAACGACGTTTTAAAATCCAATATGCATTAAAAAAAGTAAGAACAAGTCGATGTTTTTTGTATCATTCTGTCGATTCCACTTGGTGCAATTACAAAAACCAAGTAAATTACTCGTGATTTCTCTCTGCTCGAGAGATATAACATAAAGTTGTGTACTTTTTAATCTGGAGATTGTGCAAATGGGTATGGTGCAAGAGTTTAAGGAATTTGCTTTAAAAGGCAATATGATGGATCTTGCTGTCGGTGTGATCATCGGTGGCGCATTTGGTAAAATTATTGATTCATTGGTCAAAGATGTGATTATGCCTTTGATTTCATGGATCTTGGGCGGTGAAGTAGATTTCACCAACATGTTCTTGATCTTGGGTGACAATCCAAACAATATTCAAACTTTAGAAGCCGCCAAAGAAGCAGGTTTGAATATTTTCCATTATGGTAACTTCATTACGATCTTGATTAACTTCATCTTGTTGGCATTTGTGGTGTTCTTATTGGTGAAAGCCATGAACAACATGCGCCGTAAAGAAGAAGCTGCGCCAGAACCAGAAGCAACGCCTGAAGACATCGAATTGCTTCGTGAAATCCGTGATCAATTGAAGAATCGCCCACAACCTTAATGGTTTGAGGTATTCACGATAAAAAACGGCAGACATGCCGTTTTTTTATTCGCTGTTAAATGTATGACAGTGAAACTATATGACAGCGAAAATGCATGATAGTGTAAATGCATGACAGTGGAAATGACTGTGCAATCTGTTTAATATGCGCACAACTTAGCATAGTTGTTTGAAATGGTGTTATGAAAAATCTTTTTGTTTACGGGACATTGCGCCCAAATCAGCCGAATGAACACGTCCTTGCGCCACTTGGTGGGCGTTGGCAAAAAGGCTATGTACATGGCGTGGTGCATACTTTAAATTGGGGTGCAGACATTGGATTGCCTGCGATTGTGCTAGATGCGCAAGCGGATCGTGTAGAAGGATTATTCTTTATCCATGAGCAATTGCATGATCATTTGGACATGATTGATGAATTTGAAGGGGCGCAATATCAACGGGTCAAGGTACAGGCGCAGGATGAGCACGGTCAGTCACTCGATGCTTGGATTTATGCCATGAAACATGCACAGGCAGAACAATAACAATCACTTTGACACATAGAACGATTAGCGGAAGCCATCCATACGAAATTTAATTTCTACCAGATGAAAGCCAAATTGGCTTTTAATCGGACCATGCAGTTTACGTTCTTCTGCGCTAAATACCAATTTGTCAATCACAGGCACCAGTTGTCCTTTTTTCACCTCACCAAGTTCACCACCACGTTTTGCAGAGTTACAGGTGGAGTGTTGTTTGGCGATTTTGGCAAAGTCAGCGCCAGCTAAGATTTTTTGCTTGAGCTGTTCCGCAAGCACTTTGTCTTTGACGAGGATATGACGGACGATGGCGGTTTTCATTTAGTCGCTCCTTGAGGCTTTTTTGTGCTGACTTGAGTTTTCTTTTTTGTCGATTTGGTTGTTGCTTGGATCTTTTTTAATGGCTGACATTGCGGACAAAAGGCGCTGGCACGTTGTCCGAGTTTGATATTTTCGATCGGTGTTTCACAGTTGACGCACATTTCTCCGACACGCCCATAGGCGAGTAAAGTCTGCTGAAAGTAACCATTTTCACCGCTAGCATTGCTATAGTCTCGAAGCGTTGACCCACCAAGTTGGATGGCATGCGCCAACACTTTTTTGATCTCTGCGACCAAAGCAGTTACCTGCGCTTGACTTAAACTATTGGCAAGCTGTGCAGGATGGATACCTGTGTTAAACAGACATTCGGTGGCATAAATATTTCCCACACCGACCACCACATGATTGTCCATCAAGGCGACTTTGATGGCGACCTGTTTGCTTTTTAATTTTGTCCATAAATGTTCGGCGTTGAACTCATCTGATAAGGGCTCAGGGCCAAGCGGATCAAGCAACTTCTGTTGATGCATTTCATCCAGCCAAAGCAAGCAACCGAAGCGCCGTGGATCGTGATAGCGCAAATGAATCTCACCAAAGTCAAATACCACATGATCATGCTTGCGCAGTTCGGTATGTGGCGCACAAAGTCGAAAACTGCCCGACATCCCGAGATGCCAGAGCATCTGCTGACCTTCAAAATCGGCGATAATATATTTTGATCGGCGCTGTAATTCAGTGAGCGTCAGTCCGATCAACTTGGAGAGATCGTCAGGCACCGCCCAGCGTAAAGAGGCTTGGTGTACCGTGACATTGACTAAGCGCAATCCAAGTAATGGTGCGAGGCTGGCTTTGGTGGTTTCGACTTCGGGCAGTTCAGGCATGGTTCTATTCAAGTAAGAGGGGGCGTTATTTGGCTAAAGTAATCGTGTGCAGACATCATCTGACACAGTGGTAATGATAGCATTGAATGAACATGCTAAGGTCGAGTTGCTCAAAGTAGCTGAAACAGCATAACATAGCAGGCACTTCGCATCTTATATCGTTTTGCCGTTCTACATAGACCAGATAGACCAGCAAAAGGATCAACATAAAGATCAGCAAACCGACCAAGACAGAGCTCAGTAAAGGGATCGATAAAAAGGTATCACGTGGTTATTTCCGTCATTCTTCCGTTGGTGTTACTCACGCTCATCGGTTATTTTTCTGCCAAACTCAAGTTGGTTGAACGGTCGCATATTGCCGCCCTCAGTAACTTCGTCATTAAAATTTCCTTGCCTGCATTCCTGCTCTACGCTTTGGCGGATAAGGACATTTATGCCTTGTGGCAACCGAGCTACTTTTTGGCGTATGGTTTGGCTTCATTGCTGCTCTTTGGTGCTGCATTTTTTATGTTTCGGCATTATTTTCAGATGTCGATGACGCACAGTGCGGTGATGTCGATGGGTGCGTCGATGTCCAATACTGGCTTTATCGGTACGGCGATTCTGACCATGTTGATTGGCAGTCACGCAGCGATTTATATTTCCCTGACCTTGCTGGTGGAAAATCTAATGATCGTGGTGCTGATGCTGTGCTTGGCGGAAATAGGTCTAAGCCACGGTAAATCATTGGCAGAACAGGCGCAGTCAGCACCCAGTCCAATACAGGTGCTGTTAAAAACCCTTAAAGGCGTATTACTTCATCCTGTGATTGTGTCGATTATGTTGGGGTTGATCTGTAGCTTGATGTCATGGCAGTTGCCTGAACAACTGCATAAAGTGTTGACCATGCTTGGCAATACCGCAGCGCCGATCGCCTTATTTGTAATTGGCGCCAGTCTGGTCGGTGTGGGTTTAAAAGCCTTAAATCTGGGCACGTGGCTGTTGGTGAGCATGAAAGTCGTGCTGATGCCACTGCTGGTGTTTGGCTTTTTGAGCATGCTACCCAATGTCAGTCAGGAAATGTTGTATGCGGGCACCTTGATCGCCGCTTTGCCGATGCCTGTATCGTTTGGCATTTTTGGACAGGCGTATGGACTTAATGAAAAAGCCTTGACGCCACTGATGCTAAGCACCATCTTTGGCTTTGCTGTGATTAGCCTATTGATCGTGCAGTGGTATAGTTAATCTAAATCCAAAACAGTAAAAAAAGATGATCCATCACTGCGATGAATCATCTGCTTATGTACGTCTGGAAATTTGCTTGTAGCATTCTTTTGACGTATCAGCGATTATTTCGCTGAGTTCAGCAAACTTTCTAATTCTGCCGCAGAACGTCCACCCGAGATGCGCTCCCCATTATTTAAAAATAAAGTCGGCGTACCTGAGATATTCAGACTATTGGCAAGTTCGAGATTTTTCTGAATCGGATTACTACAGTTGTCGCTGGCACTTGGCATTTTTTTATGCAGTAAATAATCTTCCCATGCTTCATAGCGATTTTCAGAACACCAGACTTTTTTGGCAATGCGCTCGGCATTCGGATGTAAAGCGGTCAGTGGCATCATAAAGGTATAAATCGTGACATTGTCCACTGTGGTCAACTCTTGCTCTAAACGCTGACAATACGGACAATCTGGATCACTAAAGACATAGAGTTTGCGTTCACCTTTGCCTTTGACATTTTTGATGGCATTGGCAAGCGGTAGTTGACTGATGTCGATTTTATTGAGTTGTTGCTCACGTTGTTCAGTCAAATTGACTTTGTTTTGAAAATCCACCAAGTTGCCGACAAAGAAATAACGTGCATCTTCATCGGTATAGACCAAGCTCCCCGCCATTTGTACTTCATAAATATCATCGACTGGACTTTCACCGACCACTTTGGCGCTGAGCGTAGGGTAGTTCTTTTTGAGATTTTGACTAAGTGTATTCACATCAGCGTAACTGGTACTGCTGAGTGCCAGCATCATTGCAGTCAAGGTACTTGCTAAGGCTTTCATATCATTGCTCTTTTCAATGTTTTACACATCATGCAGAAACATCAGCAATTTTACAAGAAAGGATTGTGCTGAAAATATCATCAAAAAAGCGATGAATAATAATTCAAGGCTTAAACTGTTTCATATATAGAACATTGTGTTGATGTGGTTGTCTATTTATTGTGCAAATGCAGCTTTATAATAGCCTCATAACGAATTGGAGATGAATCATGAGAAAAGTGATCGCAAATATTAACAACAACCAAATGCATTGGGTCGGCGATGGATTCCCAGTACGCAACTTGTTTTCCTATGATCGTTTAGGTCAAGCCATTAGCCCATTTTTGCTTTTGGACTATGCTGCGCCTTATCCATTCCAACCAACCACTGAGCAACATGGCGTGGGTTCACATCCGCACCGTGGCTTTGAAACCGTGACTTTGGCGTATCAAGGTGAAGTGTCACATCGTGACTCCAGTGGCGGTGGTGGTACCATCAAATCTGGCGATGTACAGTGGATGAGTGCTGCCTCTGGCGTGGTGCATGAGGAGTTCCACTCAACGGAATTTGCTGAATCAGGTGGAACCTTTGAGATGGTGCAACTTTGGGTGAATTTGCCAGCCAAAGATAAAATGACCGCACCAAAATATCAAGGCATCACAGCGGATCAAATTCCAGATGTGAAACTTGATGATGCAGGTAGCCACTTGCGTGTGATTGCAGGGACTTACCATGATCAAACTGGGAATGACCAAAAAGGTGCGGCGTCGACCTATTCACCTGTGAATATGTGGGATGGCGTGCTCAAAGCAGGTACCACGCATCGCTTCTTTGTCCCTGTGACGCATAATGCGATGTTGGTGGTCTTGGATGGTGAAGTGGTGGTCAATGGTGATCAAACCGTGAAATCTAGTAGTGTTGCAGTTTTGGCACGAGATGGTGAAGCTGACTTTGAAGTGGTGGTCAATCAAGATGCAAAATTCTTGATTCTCACAGGTGAGCCATTGAATGAGCCGATCGAAGGCTATGGACCATTCGTGATGAATACGCAGGCTGAAATCAAACAAGCCTTTGTAGATTTCCAAAGTGGTAAATTCGGTGAAATCCCTGTCGAAGCCTAAGTTGTATCATCAGCTATTGATAGCAAATAAAAAAACGAGGTCGAGAGCCTCGTTTTTTGTGTCTGATTTTTTGGTGCTCTGGGTAAATTGGCAATTTCAAAGCATGTAGAACTTAGTCGACAATCACCCAACCATTTTCACTTTTTGCCACCCGTAAATCGGTGGTATTGTTTTGCGCACCTAAAAATGGCATCTCGACCGTGACATTGATCCGACAACTGAGATCCTTACTTTTGTCAATTTTATGACAATCCAACTTCTCAAACTTACTCACTTTCATGAGCTCGCCTTTCTGTTGTGTCAGGCGCTCAGCAAGCGCATTGGTCTGCTGAATTTTCTCCTGATACAGCGTTTGTAGCTGTTCTTGGCTGGGCTCACGGCTACATCCTGTGAGGACTAAGGTGGCGGTGATGATGGCGAAACTGAGTATTTGCTTTTTCATTTTTTTCGTGGAAATAGGTGACAAGATCATCATCATTGTAAAATGTTTAAACGATGTTGAATAGTTTCACTACAGAAAATCACAGATTGTTTTGTTTTAATGGGTTTTGCTTTAATTGAATTTGCGCTTATTGATTGTATTTAAATTTGATGATGAGGTGCTAAGGTGACGAAAAATAAAAAAATCTGGCTGACTGCAGTCGCTTTGACAGGATTGGCAGTGTGGGTGAATGTTGCGCAAGCAAAAAGTAGCGCAATGCAAACGCCAACAACTGCACAGCCCAAAGCTGTCGATGCCATTGATGTACAGAAATATCTCGGGACGTGGTATGAAGTGGCACGACTGCCGATGTACTTTCAGCGCAACTGCGCCAGTGATGTGCAAGCCGAGTATAGTCTAAATGCCGATCAAACCATTCAGGTCAAAAATCAGTGTATCAATACCGATGGCAAGCTGGATGTGTCAGAAGGCGTTGCTTATTCACAAAATGATGGTAACAGCCAATTGAAAGTCAGCTTCTTGCCGAAAGGGCTGCGTTGGGTGCCCTTTAGCAAGGGCGATTATTGGGTGCTTCGTGTCGATGAAGATTATCAAGTGGCATTGGTGGGCGGACCATCGCATCGCTATCTGTGGTTATTGTCACGTACTCCTGATGTGGATGAGGCGGTGATTGAAGATTATCTCAATACCGCCAAAGCACAAGGCTATGATTTATCGACACTGATTCGAACCAAGCATAGCGCCGAGAAATAATTGATCTATGGATCAATGTTGATAAAAATCTTTTCAGCAAAAATAACGCCTCACAGATGAGGCGCTATTTTGAAGTTTATGAACTTAGCTAGAAGTGCAGGGCTGTGCTTCAGTTGCTGTATTAGATTGACGGCGCATTTGCCAAAGCACTAACAGTATCGCAATGCCTGCCAAGATCGCACCTGTGATGGATACTGCGACATAGCCAAGACCAAGACTGAGCACCGCACCACCTGCTGCTGCACCGACCGCATTACCCAAGTTAAATGCACCGATATTCACAGAAGATGCCAAACCTTGCGCTTCGTGTGCCACTTCCATAACACGCATTTGTAATGGTGGCACCACGGCAAAAGTCGATGCACCCCAAATCACCAGTGCAATACCCGCACCAATCGCTGTTTTTGCCAAGATCGGGAACAACAGCATCATTACGATCAATAAACTCAAGAAGCCTAACAACGTTTTATCAATCGATTTATCTGCAAATTTACCACCGAGATGGTTACCAATCGAGAAGCCAATGCCAATCATCACCAACATGAAGGTGATCAGTGTTGGGCTAGCATGAGTGAAAGTTTGCAAACTTGGTGCAATGTAAGTGTAGAGAGTAAACATCGCACTGGCACCAAGCACTGTCGTCGAAAGCGCAAGGAGCACCGCAGGACGTGTAAGTACCGCAAGCTCTTGTTTGACATTCGGTTTATTACCTTTTTGTCCTTTTGGCAGTACCGCCCACAGCGCAAGCATGGTGACCACACCCAGCCCAGAAATCACCGCAAAAGCATTACGCCAGCCGACATTTTGACTAAACCATGTGGCAAGCGGAACACCGCCGATATTGGCAACGGTCAGTCCCATAAACATCATGGCGACCGCACTGGCTTGTTTCTCTTTCGGCACAAGGCTAGCTGCCACCACCGAACCGATGCCGAAGAATGCACCATGATTCAAACTGGTAATGATTCGTGCACCCATCAGGCTGACATAATTTGGCGCAAATGCCGCCAAGATATTGCCAATGGTGAATATCGCCATTAGTAAGATCAATGCCTTACGACGTGGAAATGAAGACAAGAGTAGTGTCATAAATGGCGCACCAATCATCACACCCACAGCATAAGCGGTGATCAACATCCCCGCTTGCGGAATAGAAATATCCAAACCTGCGGCAATCTCAGGTAAGAAGCCCATCGGTGAAAACTCGGTGGTTCCAATGGCAAATGCACCGACCGCAAGTGCCAACAGGGGAAGATTCGATTTCATTTTGATTCTCTAAATAAGATGTCGCTAAAAATCTCTGAAAATGTAGTTAACGCTTAGTCCCAGATTGGGGCAAGTTCTTCAGGGTTGACTTCACGCCCGTTACACTCCAGTTGTGCGATACGTTGCATCTCCTCGGCACTGAGCTCGATCTCTTGTGCTTTGAGATTGCTGATCAGATTGTCACGTTTGGTCGAAGATGGAATCACCGCAAAGCCACGCTGTAATGCCCACGCCAATGCAATCTGTGCCGTTGTTGCTTGATGCGCCTGTGCAATCTCAGTTAAGGTCGCATCACCCAACACTTTGCCATATGCCAACGTCATATAAGAGGTCACATCAATCTGTTTAGATTGCAAAAAATCGACCAATTTTTGATTTTGCAAATATGGACTCAGTTCGATTTGATTGGTGGCAATGTGTTCTACACCAATGCTATCAATGGCTTGCTGTGTTAGCTCAATATTAAAATTGGAAATTCCAATATGCTCGGTCAGTCCTTGTTGCTTGGCTTCGAGCAAGTTTTGCATCACCTCAGCGATGTTTACGCCTTGCTTTGGCGCAGGCCAATGGATCAACGTCAAATTGACCGCATCAGTGCCGAGCTTGTGTAGACTGTCTTTTAGACTTGGAATCAGCTTGTCAGCGCTATAGTTGTCCGTCCAAATCTTGGTGGTCAGGAAAATATCCTGATGCGCCACGTTCGACTCACGAATCGCCTGACCGACTTGTGCTTCATTGCCATAAATCTGTGCGGTATCAATGGCACGATAACCGACGTCTAGGGCTGTTTTGACTGAATCAATCACCACTTGGTCTTGTAGACGGAAAGTGCCAACGCCGAATTTTGGAATGATCATCTCTACCTCAAAAATTTTTAAATAGGTTGTATTTTGCGATGTGG
This sequence comes from Acinetobacter marinus, assembly GCF_900096915.1. Classification (GTDB taxonomy): domain Bacteria; phylum Pseudomonadota; class Gammaproteobacteria; order Pseudomonadales; family Moraxellaceae; genus Acinetobacter; species Acinetobacter marinus. The sequence goes on along the minus strand of NZ_FMYK01000005.1, from coordinate 16,418 downwards.
CTATTCTCTCTAAAAAAGGCTTGTTGAAAAATCGGACTTTAGGCAAAATATTGTTGACTATAAATCAATAATTGTTGTGATCAATACTGATGAAATCCTCCATTGAAGAACTGATTGCCTTTGTCACCATCGTTGATAGTGGGGCGATCGTCTGTGCAGCGGCACAACTGGATCAGACCACCTCTGGTGTTAGCCGTGCCTTGCAACGCCTTGAGTCTAAACTCGGTGTGACCCTGCTCGAACGCACCACACGCAAGATTAGCCTCACGCAAGAAGGGCAAATCTTTTTAGAAAAAGCACGGCAGATCCTACGGGATTTGGAAGCTGCCGAAGATGCCTTACAAACTTTTGATCAAGAGATTTCAGGCTTGATTCGGATCGACTCGGCGACACCGTTTATTTTACATGTGGTGGCACCGTTGATTCAGGAATTTATGCAACTGTATCCTGCAATCGAAATCGAGATGAATAGCAATGATCAAGTGATTGATTTGTTAGAGCAACGCACCGATGTGGCATTTCGCTTTGGGCAACTGCAAGATTCCAGTTTGCACGCCAAGTTGTTGTGTCGCAGTCGCTTGTATATTGTCGCCAGCCCAGAATATTTGGCAAAGCATGGTTATCCTGAATCGCCAAATGTCTTGGATCAGCATCAATTGATTGGTTTTAGTAAAGTCCCGGCACTGAATACGTGGCCTTTAAAGGTGGACGAACGAGCACTGACCATTCATGCCAAACTCAAAGCCTCTAATGGCGAAACGGTGCGCCAACTGACTTTGATGGGCAATGGGATAAGTTGTTTGTCGCAGTTTTTGGTGTCTAAAGACATTAAGCAGGGACGTTTGGTCACCTTATTTGAAGATGAAATTACCGCACATCATCAAAATATCCATGCGGTGTATTATCAGCAAGATCATTTGCCGAAACGGGTTCGGATTTTTATTGAGTTTTTGGCGGAAAAATTGAAAAAATATCGAGAGAGTTAAGGAGCGTTAATTGGGAATATTTCAACACCATTGCTGAAATCTTAAATCCACTTCTTCCAACGGAAATAAATCATCGGACCGATAAAGAACAACACGATCAAAATCGAGACCACAATAAAGCTCATGGTGCCATGTGCAAAAGGCAACACATCGGTATTCATGCCATAAACACTGGCGATGAGCATCGGTGGCGCAAGCATACTTGGCAAAATCGAGAAGCGTTTGATGGTGTCGCTTTGTTCGGTGTTAATGAATCCCGAGGTGGTGTCCATCAAGAATCGAATCTTTTGGAATAAGAAGGCATTGTGTTCTACGAGTGAGCGGACATCTTCGTTGAGCTCTCGAATATCGGCGTCATAGATATGACTACCCAGCGCACGTGGACGAGATAAGAATGTCAAAACACGACGTAAATCGATCAAACACAGTTGTGCTTTTCCGTGCATATCTTCTTGATGCGCAAGGCGTGTAATCATGTCATCTAAGTCAAGAATCTGCTCACGATGATGGTTATTCAGCACTTCTGTGGAGTATTTTTCCAAGTCCTTGTGGATATCTTCCAAGATATCCGCAAGCTCATCCAGCTTGGCTTCGAGTAAGCCGAGCAGAATCCACACAGGATCTTTAAAATCCATGTCGTAATCATTACGACGGGCACGGGCACGAAATGCACGAAACGACACCAGCTTCTCACCACGAAGGGTAATTAAACGGTCTTTGGTGAGAATAAAAGCAACGGTCTGAATGGTCGCCGCCAGCATATTTTCAAATTCTTCAATTTCACCATCCGCTTGGAAATTTTTATTTTTGGTGAGGAAGTAGGTGCTGATATGCAAGATGCCTTCATCATCACGATAAAAACGTGCTGAGGAAGAAATGTCTTCTAAGGATTTGAGTGTTGGTAGATTTTGATCATATGCTTCAAGCACCCATTCTTGTTCTTCGTGGGTCGGCGCAATCAGGTCAATCCACACCAACTCTGGGTGCAGGTCAAAGCCACCGTTGATGGTTTCATCTTCTAAACTACCGCGATCGGTGGCGTAAAACGCTTCAAGCATAGTCGTCCTCCTTGCGCTAGTTGTGGGATTAAACAGTTCGCCTATTGTAATCAAGCTACTGCAAAAAATGCACTATAAAATATCACTTTTTGCAAAAAAGCGAGTAAAGTTATACTCATCCTTTATCCATAATTTATGAATTTCCGAGTTTAATTATGCAAGCAGTCGCTATTTTTTGTGGTTCTTCTTCTGGCAATGATGCGCACTATGTCGAGTCGGCACAGTTGGTTGGTGAGTATCTCGCCAAGCATCAACTTACTCTTGTTTATGGCGGTGGAAAAGTTGGGCTGATGGGGGCTGTGGCAGACAGTGTACTTGCCAGTGGTGGCAAAGTGATCGGCGTGATGCCTAAAGATTTGGTCGACCGAGAAATTGCCCACCAAGGTTTGACTGAACTGCATGTGGTGGAAAATATGCACGAGCGCAAACAGAAAATGGCGGAACTCGCAGATGGCTTCATCGCCTTGCCAGGTGGCGCAGGGACATTAGAAGAAATCGCTGAACAATGGACGTGGGCACAGCTTGGTATTCACCAAAAGCCGTGCGCTTTTCTGAATGTGCTTGGTTATTATGATCCGTTGATCGCTATGGTGAATCAGATGGCGAATAAGCATTTCACCAAACAGATGTATGCCGATATGTTGATTCACAGTGATTCGATCGAAACCATCATTGAAGCATTCCAAAACTATCAAGCACCGTATGCCAAGTGGACAAAAGGGGCGGTGGAGCCGTGATTTTTTAGGTCAAGTTTGCAACATTGAATGTGAAATCATCTCGATTTCGCAATGCTGTTGTCGCCACATAACTGTATTTGTCACTTTTTGAGATTCGGAAAAACTGCATGAACATCATCGAAGTCGCCTCAGCAATTATTATTGATCAGCAGGGGCGTTTACTTCTGGTGCGTAAGAAAAAAACGCAATTTTTTATGCAGGTGGGTGGGAAGCTCGAAAGCGGTGAGCATCCTGAGCAAGCCTTGGTTCGAGAGATTTTTGAAGAAATTGGCTGTCATGTACAGTCACTACAATTCATTGCCAAAGTCGAGACGCAAGCGGCAAATGAACCCGATCATCAGTTGATCAGTCACACTTATTTTGTCGAGTTGGTCGGCACTGCACAGTTACAGGCAGAACTGGCGGAAATGGTTTGGCTTAAGCCAGAGCAAGTGAGTGATTATTTGCTTGCACCGCTGACCAAGGAATTTATTGTGCCTTGGTGGCTAAAACACACATTGCCTACTGGTCAACAAGCGATTTAAGTTTTACGGATTTATGCTGATTTGTTGATTCACTATGATTGGATCGAAACCATCATTGAGGCTTTCCAAAACCATCAGGCACCGCATGCCAAGTGGGAAAAGAGGCAGTGGAGCTGTGATTTTATTTAAGGATTTTCGACTTGGTATACCTCATCCGATATAGGATGATAGAAGGTATTATCAAGATTCAAATCGATAATTTTTCCCTCGAGGCGTACAGCAATAATAGTAATATCATAGGTTTTACATATACTATCGATTGCGGTTGTATCTATCTTCTGAGTTATGGCGTCAACTTGGATTGATTCTAGTGTTTTTATATTCGTTGCTTTAACTTTACAATTCATGGTTTCAACTCCGTGCTGTAAGAGTTTTAATTATAGATAGTTGTAAAATGCATTTGAAGATTAAATCTTTATTGGGCGACATTTTGTGTCGCTATAATTTTTTATATTTTACAATGATCTGTTTTGAATAATCCTCTCATCTTATTTGGTTAGTGAACTTAATCATTTACAAATGACTAAAACCAGAAATGTCTATGGTGAGTTTAAGTTTGAATACGCTTTTTAGCATCATCATAGACGACACTGTCTGCACGTTTGCCAACGGTGATGAGTAAGATCACCACTTCATCATCTTTGACTTGATAAACCAATCTCACGCCAGCTTTGAGCAATTTGATCTTGTAACAACCTGCGAGATCACCTCGAAGTAGATTCTTCGGAATATGCGGTTGTTCAATGACTTTGGCGAGCTTTTTCTTGAGTTGATCACGGATGGCGACAGGGAGATTGTCCCATTCTTTCGCAAAATCCTTATGTCGTAATAGCTTATAAGTCATCTAAAGTGACTTCCTCAAACATCTCCTTTGAATCATTGATACGTTTGCGGACGATTGCCAAAAGCTCGGCATCTTCCTCAGAAAGTACAGCCTTTTGCACAGGGAGCTTTCCAGTGGTAGCAATATATTCAAGCATGTTGGTAAAGAATTCGGTTGGTGCAATACCTTGCTCTTTTAACACAGCATAAGACTTTTTCTTGAGTGCTTCATCCACTCTAAAGTTTACAGTCGCCATTTTTATACTCCTGAAAGCATTCAATAAATCTATTGTAATGCAATTTGCATTACAGGTAAATTAATTGGCTTATTTTCAAATTTATCAATCAATTCTAATGCCTCGCATCACACAAACACGCTACCTGCACATTGTTACAACCAAGCTCGTTGAGTAGATTCTTCACTGCTAGCACACTTGCGCCAGTGGTGATCACATCATCCAAGATCAGTATCGAGTTGTAGCGTTTCTCCGTGGTATTCAGCATCATCTGCGCCTCGGCATGAACCAGTCGCTCACTACGATCTGCACCACGTTGGCTGATACCGGACTTACGAGAGATCGGTCGCCAAATCGGCAGTTGCCATGCTTTGCTTAATGCCTGTGCTAACAGTTCGGATTGATTAAAGCCTCGAAAGATCAGTTTTTCCGTAGAGATCGGCATCGGCACGATGGCTTGTACACGAGGTTTGGGCATGGTAAGTAAAGATGCAACCAGTAGGTCAACATAGTGCAATTGGGCTTGATCTTTATACGCATGCAGGATGCGATTCATCGGGAAACGATATTCACACGCCACCCAACAAGTGACCTCATGACGTTCGATCAACTGCTGTTTCCACGGCAGGGTCTGCCAACATTGATGACAGACACCATGTTGTTTGGCTCTTGAAGTTTGACACAGTAAGCACGGTTGCAAACCAAAAGTCGGTAGCCGAAAAGTCGCTTTGGAAAAAGCGTGCTGTAGCTTTTCAAACAAAGACAGATTAGATAAAGGCATAGCGTGGTGCCTCGGGTAGCCAGCGTTGCATCAGCGCATCAGCATGTTGTGGATGGGTCTGTAAAATCTGCTCAGCCACTTGATGGGCACGTGCCAGTAAATAGTCATCCCGTTGCAGATCAGCGACTCGAAAGCTCAAGCTCCCTGTCTGTTTTGTACCCAGCACATCACCTGGCCCACGGAGTTCCAAATCACGCTCGGCAATTTCAAAGCCATCATTGGTCTGACGTAAAATATCTAAGCGAGCTTGACCATTTTGCGACAGTGGCGACTTATACAGCAACACACAGAAGCTTTGCTGTGAACCTCGCCCAACCCGCCCACGGAGCTGATGCAGTTGCGAGAGTCCGAGCCGTTCTGCATTTTCAATCACCATGATGGATGAATTTGGCACATCGACACCGACTTCGATCACGGTGGTGGCAATCAACAATTGTAAATCATGATTTTTGAATTGTTGCATGACTAATTGTTTTTGTTCAGGCTTGAGTTTGCCATGCGCCAAACCGATTTTTAAATCAGGGAATTTCTCAGAGAGTTCTTGAAAAATCGCTTCAGCAGCCTGCGCATCTAAAGTTTCTGATTGTTCAACGAGGGTGCAGACCCAGTAGGCTTGCTTGCCCTCCATGCAGTTTTTATAAATGCGTTGCAGTACCTCTTCACGGCGTTCAATCGGCATGGCAACGGTCTGGATCGGCGTACGCCCAGGTGGCAGTTCATCAATGATCGAGGTATCCAAATCACCATAGGCACTCATCGCTAGCGTCCGTGGAATCGGTGTGGCAGTCATTACCATCTGATGTGGTGTCATACCATTTGCACCTTTATCCCGCAAGGCGAGACGTTGATCAACACCAAAACGATGTTGTTCATCAATGATGACTAAGCCCAAACGCTTAAATTCAACTTGCTCTTGAAACAGCGCATGTGTACCAATCACAATCTGTGCTTGTCCTTGTTTGATCTGTTCAAGCACCATGTTTTTTTGTTTGGTACGGAGCTTTGAAGCCAAAAATACCACTTCCAATCTGCTATTTTCAGCATCGATCTCACGAAACCATTGATCAAAATTCAGGTAATGTTGCTCAGCTAAGATTTCCGTCGGTGCCATGATCGCCACTTGCCAGCCTGATTCTAAGACATGACAGCTTGCCATCGCAGCGACTAAGGTTTTGCCTGCGCCCACATCGCCCTGAACAAGGCGGAGCATTGGTTTGTTGGTTTGCAGATCATTTAAAATCTCTTGGCTGACCCGTTGCTGTGCATTGGTCGGTGTAAAGGGAAGCTGTGCCAAAAGTCCTCTGAGTAGATTTTTACTGGGTGACATTTTTGGCGCTTGAATCTGCTGTATATAATGACGTCTTTGCAACAGGCTGATTTGATGGGTGACCAATTCTTCAAAGATCAGCCGTTGCTGTGCAGGGTGGCGTGCTTCGCGCAGCTGTGCCACATTTGAGCCTAAAGGTGGATGATGGATAAAGTTTAAGGCTTGGATTAGGTCAAACTTCTTGGCAATGCCTTCAGGCATCAGCTCTTGTAGGTCGTGCGCATATTGTTTTAAACATTGATCAATGATCTGACGGAGTTTGGCTTGTTTGAGTCCATCTGTACTCGGATAGATTGGCGTAAGTTGAGCATTTGCTTGGACTTGTGCAGATTTAGAAATGATCTCAGGGTGATACATTTCCAAGCCACGTGCGCCAAGACGCACCTCACCAAAGACACGAACGTACTCGCCGACCGCCAATTGTTCGGTCAATGCCTTATAAAAATGATAAAAGCGTAAAGTGACTTTGCCCACACCATCAGAGAGTAGCACCGCCATGGATCTCTTTTTGCCTGCGGGGAAGTCGACTGATTTGACCTCGCCCTCGATCAGCACCGTGCGACCAACTTGCAATGCCTGCATATCGAGCAAGGTACTACGATCTTCATAATCACGGGGCAGATGAAATAAGGCATCGTGTGTGGTGAATAGGTTGAGCTTTTCCAGTTGCGCAAGGTTGGCATCGGTGATTTTGGCAAGCTGGGAGAGCGGGATATTCATTGATGATTCATTCACTTATTCATCGTTTCTGAGCAATTATCATATGCAAGCACCACACAAAGTGCAATGCAAAGCCGTACGCAATATTTTTCACAATGTTGTTTAAATTAATGCAGTATTTATTGCGATTTGGTCACAATTGTCAATTTCAAAAAAGATCAGATCAGTTATGATCAATTAAAAGATGATCAATATATTGCCTAATAATGTATTGTTGCCGAGGCTTTTGGCATACATCGACGACAGGGTGATGTACATAGGGCAGATCGGGATTGGCTGACCACCAGTGAGCTCACCATCACCAAGCAAAACAAAAATATTGCAAGAGCAAAAATAGAGAGGGACGATCATGCGAATAATTCATTCGTTGGCTACAGGAGTATTCGGTCTGATGGCGCTGAGTAGCGTTCAGGCAGCATCTCAGCAGATATGCGTGTTTGACATCATGGGAAGTAATGGCGACATCATGGCGATTGCCAAAGACTACACCTTGGTCGCCAAGCAATGGGGTGTCGATATTGAGGCGAAAACCTATACCAGCTTAGAGCAAGCGTTATCAGATTTTGAGGCGAAAAAGTGCCAAGCCATCATTGCAGACAATTATGCCACCAAAAAGTACAATACGTTTATGGGAACAGTCGGAGCAGTTGGCGCAGTCCATAATCACGATTTGGCGACAAAAATCTTTTATGCGCTCGGCAGTCCCAAACTCGCTTCAAAGCTCAAAAGTAAAAATTATGAAGTTGCAGGCTATATTCCTTACGGCTTAGCATATATTTTTACCAAAGACAAAACCATTAACTCGGTAAAAACCATGCGCGGAAAACGCTTAGGTGTGCTTGGCATTGATCCATCGCAAGCACGTATGGCGACACGGCTCGGCATGACACCTGTAAATATGAGCTTTGATAGTGCTGCGTCAGATTTTCGCAAAGGTAAAATGGATATTGTCCCTGCACCTAAAGTGGTTTACAAACCCTTTGAAGTACAAAAAATTATCGGGAGCCAAGGTGGTGTGGCAAATTATCCATTAGCATTTATGAGTATGAATCTGATCATGCATCGAGATGCTTTTCCAGCAAGCCTTGGACAAAAAAGCCGAGCATGGTTTTCCAAGAAAACACCACAAATGATGAAAATGGTCGAGCGTTGGGATGCGACCGTACCCGCACAAGTCACCTATGGCATTCCTGAGGAGGATCGGCAGAGTTATGACTTGCTACTTTCTCAGCTACGCAAAGAGTTTATTGCCAATAAAACCTATGATGCGGCGATGATTACTTTGATTCGACATTTACGCTGTAATCAAGATCCGAGCTTTATTGAATGTAAAAAGTAAGGTCTTTCCAGTGAGTTGCCGAAACCATGTTTTGAATGCATGCTCATCAAGACACGTTAGTCAAGACATCCAGTGAAGCAATCAAGGCGCCCATATGGGCGCCTTGATCTATGCAGGTATACATTTAGGTGGTGTTTGCCACCGCTTACTTTTTCTTGGCTTTCTTGCGTAGGCGAGAGGTCTTTTGCTGAGCCACCGCTTCTAATGCCGCTTTGAGTTCATCATCATCAAAGGTGGTGATGTGCTCGAGCATGTGCAGCGTATCTTCATCTAGCACCAAATGCGCATTTTGGGCAATGTTGCTGAGACGTTCACGATAGTCGATCAGCCCCTCATTGATTTCAATATAATTGAGCTGTGTCAGCACTTTTAAGAAACCTTGGAACAGTGCCTTATCAAAGAACTCTGGTGAATTGAAGTCGTACAGCACCGATAGACGCTGACCCAGCAGATGACTGAGTTCTTCGACCTGTTTGGTGCTGATTTTGCCACTACCACGTTGTGTGATCAGGGTAATGGTCATGAAATAACGTTCAAGACTTTGCTTGACAGGTTTCGCCAAAATCAACAATTGCTTATGTTGTTCGCTATTTGGCGTTGGGCTATACAAGGTTTGCTCATGATCTACCGTCATCAACTTGGCTTCTACCAACGCATCGGCATATTGATCGATGATCGGCTCAAGCGCTTTGCTATCCCATTTGATAAAGAATTCCGCTTGCAAGAACGGATACAGTGCCTTAATCACATTGATTAAATCACTGCGCTCCAACCGTCCATTATGCTCAACCAATGCTGCAATCAGTGACGGCAAGATATACAAGTGCAAGATATTGTTGCGGAAATAGGTAAGTAGCACTGCTTGATTGTCTTCAATGCCGATGATGTCGCCCAGTGCATGTTTAATGCGTTTGATCAGCTTGAGTTTGAGACCATAGGCAATCATTTCTTTGCCTGATAGCGGTGTCACTTGCGAGCGCTCATCATAAGGCAGTTGCTGTGCCAATTTCTGATAAATATCCAACTGCGCCGCACAAGTATCTTCATCCAGCGTATGTTTTGATGTCGCCAGCAATACCAAAGACAATAAGGTCACAGGATTGATCACCGCCGCACGGTTGATGTTGACGATGATCTCATGCGCTGCCGTGCTGATCGCACCAGACACTTCGGGTGGCAAACTGTCTTTGTTATTGTGAATGACGGTATTTTCCACGCCATGCTGTTTGAGCACATCATCTAAGAATACAGGTTCACCAAAGTTGACATGCACTTTACCGAAGATGCGTTCGATTTTGCGTAAGGTTTTGACGATACCAAAAATCGATTCCGCTTCTTTAGGTTTACCTTGCATTTCACCGATATAAGTACCGCCTTCCATCAGCCGTTCATAACCGATATAGGTGGGAATAAAGGCAATCGGCTTGGCACGCTCACGCAAGTGACTATGCACAGTCATCGCCAGCATGCCCGTTTTCGGTGGTAGTAAGCGTCCAGTACGTGAACGCCCACCTTCGATAAAGTATTCCAGTGGTGTGTTGCGAGACAAAATGCTGAATAAATATTCTTTAAATACCGCAGTGTACAGTGGCGCACCTGTAAAGCTACGACGAATAAAGAAGGCACCGCCACCACGTAATAACTGACCAACAAACGGCAAGTTGAGGTTATCACCCGCAGCGATATACGGCACCATCAAGCCACGTTTGTAGATTACATAAGACAATAATAAATAGTCGATATGACTGCGATGACATGGGGTGTAGATGATTTCGTATTTATCCGCCAGTTCACGCACTGTACTAAAGTTATGCACTTCGACACCATCGTAGAGCTGTGTCCACAGACGTGTTAGCGTGCTTTCGGCAAAACGAATCGCAGAATAAGAATAGTCCGAGACGATCTCATTCAAATGACCAATCGCCAGACGCTCAGCTTCTTCCACACTGATTTTTTTGCGGATACTTTCTTGGATGATGGCTTCTTGAATATCACGAGATTTGATCAAGCTCTGCATCACATTACGACGATCGGATAGATCGGGGCCGAGCACCGCTTCACGGCGACTATCGAGATAATCATTGAGGTGACTGACCACAAAAGTCGCAGGAGAAAGGTTTGGATGTTGCACTTTGGCATAGTCAACGAGCTGACGCAGTGAACGCCCTTCATGGAACTCAATGTAGGTCTGACGCCCATGAATGCCGATATTCGCCAATTGTTTGATTTTACTTGGTGTGCTCCATGAATCAGTAAACAACAGCTTTAACCATGAATCTTCTTTATCAGGTGCACGTCCCCACAGAATCGTGACAGGCACCAGCTCGATGTCCAGCTCAGGATTGGCATCAAGCGCTTCGATCAGGCGAATCAACCGAGGTGGAAAATTGTGCGCAGGCGGATTAAGCAGATTATTTTCATTGCGATGTTGCAGGAAAATGACCGATTTCTTTTCATGCACATTGGCAAAATTTAAAGGGTATAGCGCACGATCAATGCCTTGTCGCTTGGTTTCATTATCGAGCAAAATGGCATTGCTACGTGAATAATTTTGCAAAACATACAAGGTCAGCTTGGTCGACGGTGCAGTTTCAGTCTGTGCTTCTGATTGTTGATTTTGTGTGCTTTTTTGCTGCGGTGCTTCGCCCAAAAGATGTGGCTTTACCGCAAAATTCAATAATTTACTTGAAAGTCGGCGAGACAGTTTTGTAAAACCAGACTGATCCACTCGAGGACTCCTGTGATTGGTCATGTGCAAATATCGGCTATTTTGCCGAGATTGGTTTAAAAAAGAAGGGTATTTTATGCCAATTCAGGCAAAAAATCTGTCAACATTCAAATTTGTTACAAGTTCATCGCAAGATTAAAATGCAAAAATAACAATATCTAAAATTGACAAAGTCTAACGCTGAGCAACGCTAAAGCTGGAAAAGCCCCATGCACTTGCACAGCGATTGGGCTGACGGTTGCGCTGTGACAGGCTACAATAGCGCTGTTTTGATGTTGTTTTGAAGTCGAGTTGAAAGGTTAGGGGAAATTATGAAGTATTCTGTGTCGATGTTAACGGCGATGATGATGGCATCTGTGCCTGTATATGCAGCAGATATGCAGTCCAGTGAATTAGCCAGTGATGCCACTGCAACAGCGATGCCAGATACTCAAATATCAGAAGGCTCAACATCAGACATCCAAACATCAGATCGCCAAACCGTGCAACAGTTACCTGTTATCACCGTGACCGCAACGCATGAAAGTCGAGATATTTTAGATGTGCCGACAGCCATCTATAAAGTCGAGATGCCTGATCAACAAAATGATGCCAATATCGATCTTGCTGAAGTCTTGCAAGGCGTGCCTGGATTACAAGTCAAAGACCGTGAAAATTTTGCTCAAGATTTACAATTGTCGATTCGGGGCTTTGGTGCTCGTTCGACCTTTGGTGTGCGTGGGATTCGCATGTATGTGGACGGTATTCCTGCGACCATGCCTGATGGACAAGGGCAAACCTCAAATATTGATTTAAATAGTTTATCCAATGTCGAAGTGCTGACCGGTCCATTTTCATCATTGTATGGCAATTCTTCGGGCGGGACGATTTTGACTGAAACTCGCACAGGTGAAGGGCGAGATAGCGTCACGGTCGGTGTCGGTGCGGGCAGTCATGATCAGCAACAAGTCACCTTGTCGGCGCAAGGCGGTGCAGATCAAGGGAACCAGCCAGCCTATTACATCAGCAATAGCTATATGCAAACTGACGGCTACCGAGAGCATAGTGGTGCGGATAAGATCTTGCAAAATGCCAAGCTGACGTGGGATTTAGATGACGGCAGTGAAATCAACTGGGTGGTGAATCGGGTCAAAATCAATGCCGATGATCCTGCAGGCTTAACCCGTAGCGACTGGCAGTCCAATCCGAAGCAACAAGCCAGCTATCTCAAGCAATTTAACGTGCGTAAGGAGATTGACCAAACCCAAACAGGGCTGACATGGAAAAAGCCAATTTCTGATCATCAATCCCTGTATGCCATGACCTATCTTGGTCAACGTAAAATGACGCAATATCAGTCTATTCCAGCATCGACCCAGTCCAACCCCTTACATGCAGGTGGTGTGATCGACTTTGATCGTAAATATTATGGCGTCGATCTGCGCTGGATGGCGGAGGATCTGTTTTCACATTTAGACTTGGCGCTGGGTCTGGCGTTTGATCGCATGGATGAAGATCGTCAAGGCTATGAAAACTTTGACTCATCTGGAACATATGGAGTCAAAGGCGATTTGCGCCGTGATGAAGACAACACCATGTGGAATCTTGATCCCTATCTACAAGCCTCTTGGGCATTTAATCCAGCATTCAGTGTCGATGCAGGATTGCGTTATAGCAATGTACGCTATGACAGCGATGATCACTATGTAACCACGAATAATCCTGATGACAGTGGTGATGTGGATTATGATCAGTTGCTACCTTCTGTCGCATTGAACTGGAAAATTTCAGATCATCTAAACAGCTATATCGCTTATGGCAAAGGTTTTGAGACGCCAACCTTTACCGAAATGGCATATCGTCCAGATGGTTTATCTGGGGTCAATACCGATCTCAAAGCAGCGACCAGCGACACTTATGAGCTCGGCTTAAAATCACGAAGTTATCTCGGCTTGATCACAGGTGCGCTGTTTTATACTGAAACCCAAGATGACATCGTTTCAGCGGATGCAGTGAATGGACGTAGCACCTATCGCAATGCCGATCAAACCTTGCGTCAAGGCGTGGAACTGGCTTGGCAAAAAGAACTGTGGAAAGACTTGAGTCTACAAGCCAGCTATCACTATATCGATGCGACATTTGATGCAGACATTGCGGCGACCGCCAATAATGCGGCGATTGCCAAAGGCACTAACATCCCAGGCATTGCCAAGAATCAAGCCTATCTCGGGCTGAACTGGCAAGCGAGCGAGGGTTTGCGTGCTGGGCTAGATGTGCGCTATGTGGATCAAGTCTATGTCGATGATGACAATAGCGATGCGGCGCCGAGCTATACCATTGTTGGGATGAATGTGGGTTATACATGGATTTTGGACAATTGGCAGATCAATAGCTATGCCAAAGTGAATAACCTCTTCGACCGTGATTATGTTGGTTCGGTGATCGTCAATGACCGCAATGGGCGCTATTTTGAACCAGCGGATGGGCGTAATTTTAGTGCTGGTGTCAGCCTGACCAAGAAATTTTAAAGCCGAAGCGAGACGATATTTGTTCGTGGTCTGGCTTGAGTCACAACGGAATGCTTTCGAGTGGCTACTATATTGATGTAGCTATTGCTTAGATGTAGCTATTGCTCAGCTGTAGCTACTGCATCGGTAGTGACTCGATAGTTTTTCTGGATGTGCTCTGCTGGAAATCATGATAATTTTATCGTGATTTGATAATTGTTAAAATTAATTTCATTATCCGTAGACACCGTTTGGATTTACGGCATAATGTGTTGATCTTGACAAGATGCATTTCCTACTTTTATATAGTCGACATTTCAAGCACGCAGGGCAGGTATTCCATGACTTCACTCACCAAAGAACTGATTGATCTTCTGACGCTGGAGCGAATCGAAGATGGGCTGTATCGTGGGCAAAGTCGTAACCTTGTCGGCAAGCGTGTCTTTGGCGGGCAAGTGCTTGGTCAAGCGTTGATGGCAGCCTCTTATACTGTGGATGATCGTCCTGCGCATTCACTGCATGCTTATTTTTTGTTTGGTGGTGATGTCAATGCGCCGATCGTGTATGAAGTGGATAAACTGCGTGATGGTAAGAGTTTTTCCAGTCGCTCGGTCAAAGCGATACAGCATGGTCGGGTGATTTTTCAGGCGATGGTGTCCTTTGCTGTGCCTGAAGAAGGCTTGGAATATCAGATGGATGCGCCAGATTATCCACTAGCAAAAGATATTCCGAATGAAGAACAGCTCAAGGGCTCATTAATTAAGTATGTGCCTGAAAACTTGCGTGCCGCATTCCAGCGTCGTCGCTATGTTGAAATTTCGCCGATCAATCCAACCAATCCCTTTGATCCTCAACCTGAAGCACCGACCCAGGCGCACTATATGCGAACTTGGGATAAAATCGACGCTGAGCATGACAGTGTGGCATTGCATCAAGCCATTACTGCGTTTTGCTCGGACTTTACCTTGATGACCACGGCGCTTCGACCACATGGCTTGTCGTGGATTTCACCAAGTTTGCAATCGGCGAGTATTGATCATGCGATCTATTTCCATAAGCCACTACGTGCCGATGATTGGTTGTTACATGATATGGAAGCCACACAAAGTGCAGGCTCTCGTGGGCTGAACTTTGGACGCATCTGGCAAAATGGTGAATTGGTCTGTAGTACGGTGCAAGAAGGCTTGAATCGGCTCAGAGATATTGATTTAAGCCGTGCATGAAAGGATGCGTAAGTCCGCAAACAATCTCAGCTCGACCCGTGGTCGGGCTTTTTTGTGCGCAAGACGGTTGTGTTGAGTTTTTGTGCTAAGTTCTATGCTGGGTTTTATGGTTGAAGATTTAATATCGAAAATTTAATTTTAAGGATTTAATGTAGAAACATTTATATTGAAAATCATAAGATATTCCTCAGCTCCCGTGCAGTGTCTTGAAGTAGTGGCAAAATTTGCTGAATCAAATATTCTTTACTGGTGCGCATGGTCGGAGAAACAATATTCAGCGCAGCGATGACTTTGGTATTTTGTGCATAAATCGGCACAGCCAATGCGTGTACGCCAAGCTCATGCTCCTCACTGGAATAGCACCAGTCATCGGCTTTGACCTCATCCAGTAGTGCTAAAAACGCCTCATTTTCGGTGTAAGTGTATTTGGTCATTGATTTGAGCGGGTAATGTTCTAACCATTCTAATTGTGCGTTTTTCTCCAGATGCGCCAATAATATTTTCCCTGCCGAGGTGGCGTGGGCGGGTAAGCGGTTGCCAAGATTTAAACCATATGGATTGACCCGATCGGTTTGTTGATGGGCAGCACTGCGGGCAATGGTAATCGCTTCATAACCATCAAGTACCATTACCGAATAAATCAATGAAGTTTGATTGGTCAGTAAGTTTAACAAGGGCTGAGAGAGCTTTGGTAGCTGTGCCGCACCAAGATACGCCCCTGAGAATTTCAGCACTTTAGGTGTGAGCATATAATATTGCCCATCGGATTCAAGGTAGCCGAGATACTCCAAAGTGAGTAAATGGCGCCGAGCTGCTGCTCTCGTCATGCCTGTGCGATCTGCGACCATCGTCGTATTCAGCCGATGTCGATCGATGCCAAAACTATCTAAAATCGACATGCCTTTGCTGAGTCCTGCAATAAAGTCTTCAGGACGGATCGTTTTTTTATTTTCTTTGTTTTGCAATATCTTAGCGTCATCATCTCGTTGTTTTGGCATGCGATATTCTCAGTGCTGAATCCATGTTAGATGTAATGAATATAACTGAAGTTTTCAACTGCTCTGTAAATAAATGTGCGATATACGCACAATGAAATCTAATATCGCACAAAATGAATTGTTTTGGGCTACCCCTTTCTGTAGAAATGGTAAAAAATGATCAACACAAGGAAGCTACTATTTCGAACATTAGGGAACATTCGAGCCACTTTTGTACGCAAGCCATAGATTCCAAGCATTCATTTAATTCGATCGATTTTGGAGTGTTCAGATGATAGACAAAAGCCAGCGCAGCATGCAGGAGGTATTGTCCCAGATTACAGATGGCATGACCATCATGATCGGTGGCTTTGGTACGGCAGGACAGCCCGCAGAACTGATTGATGGCTTGATTGCATTGGGTGTCAAAGATCTGGTCATCGTCAATAACAATGCAGGCAATGGCGACTATGG
>NZ_FMYK01000004.1 GCF_900096915.1 Acinetobacter marinus | reverse complement strand
GCAGACATGGTTCCAATGGTCAGCGTTCTCCATTAGATTATGAAAAGGCCCATCAAAAGATGGTTATGTGTGTCTAGAATTTTGGTGGCTATTCATGATTCAAGTATTACAAAGCTATATTTAGTTGGGTAATATCCTCAAATAATGTGTTTATGAGTCAAATCTTGCAAGATCAATTAATTTGATAGGTAATCCCCCTAAAAATAAATAATTTAAGATAAAACAAGCACCATACCTAAGGATTTCTGCTAGACTAAATTTTTTACTTAAATACCAAGCTCTATTACTCAACAATGACTAAACTAAAAAGGGATCACTTACTTAAATTATCTATATCTGTCGAATCTAGCTCATCAAAAGATAATTCTACCTGATTTTCATAAGCTTCGCAGTCAGCCTTCTCTATGTTTTTCCACTTAGCATAACCATCTTCATTTTTAGCTTGTAACTGTGCGGCTGACACAAGCCCTGCCTGAACACAGACATCTACTAAATCGCCATGCTTCTTAGCTATCTGATACTCTTGAATAGATTCATCTACAACCTGCTGATATACTGATTCTAAAACGTCATCTACATCACTAATAGACTCTCTATCTTCATCGCTATGAACTTCATCCGAGGTAAAGGATGAAACTTGCATGTTGTCCATTTCACCAGAAATATACTGCTGTTCAATAGGTTGTAAATGTTCGACTCTTTCCTTCGGCGAATCAGTACAGCCAGAGAGACAAATTAATAAGACATAAACAAAAAATAAATTCTTCACAGTTAATCACTCTTTACTATTCATTTTCAAAATCTTCTAAGGCGTTTGCCCTATTTCTCTCCTCAATTATTATATTATAAATTTCAGTTGCTGCTTTTAAACAAAGGATTTCTAGTTTTGTCTCCATAAATGACTCACTCGGCTGATTAGTTAAGATAATATGTCTGTTTCTTGGGTCATTATCTATAGAAAAAAAACCAGGATCAATAATGCGTTCTGAAAGAATTTCGAACTTTGGTTCGATTTCAGTAATCTTCCTACCATCAACTATTCTTACGTCTATAATTTTACTTAAATCCTTCTCAACACTTTCAACAACAGGACAAATGGCATAAAAATAGCCAGACAATTCTTTTTGTCTTTTTAGCAAAAGATCATACTTTGTAAAGATTCTAATTTTGTTGAAATTATCATCATCTTTAAAAACAGTAATCTCTATATCTTCGCGTTTTAGTATATATTTTTTATCACTACTAAACTCCAACTCAAGTATTTCTTGCGGAACTTTTACAGAATCAAATTTAATTATTTTACCTATAAAATCATCTTTATGAGATCCGTGTATTTTTGTTTCAATACGACCATATGCTTCATATTTTGGCAAAGCAAAGGCATACCCTGAAAAAAATAACAACAAAGGCAAATAAAACCTAGAACAACTTAACATTAGCTCCTCCTATAAATACGTTAAAATAATAAGTATTGTCATTTATAATGTTATCTTAATTCCAGCCTTTCAAACATCAAGAAATAATCAATCAAAATCCTGCGCTGTAAATTCACTACTTAAACTACTTTTCCGCCAATCTTCTAAAAAGTCGGCATGTTGCGACTGCGTATTTAAATATTGGATGGTATGTCCAATCCATTGGCGATGTTGATCTTGCTGAATAAAGCCACGAAGCAACATCCACCGCAAATACACCAACCACGTATTCAGCACATCACCCTCACAGTAACTACTCAAATTCAGCCATTGTGCATTTTTCACATAGTCCGCCACATGATAACCAGAGATACCACGCTTCCCAGGATAACCGAGGATTTGCGCCACATCATCGAGCTTTTGCACATTGCGCAAGTTAAATCCTGCGAGCACATCCATCAGATCAGTATGGCGTGGGTGATAGCGGTTTTGGTAATTATTATGACGCTTTTGACTATTCCAATCACCCTGCTCAAACAGCTCAGGTGCGGACAAGCCATAGTACAAACTGCGATACATGATCACAGGCAGATCAAACTGCGCACCATTCCAACTGACCAAAACAGGCGACTTCTTGCTAAAGATCGAGATAAATTTCTGTAAAATTTCTTTTTCGCTGTACTGCTCCTGCGTCCAAGAAAACAGCTGAAATTTATCTTCATCAATCCATAAACCCGAAATGCACACCACCTCATGCAGTGGCAATCGTGGAAAATCCGTGCCTGATTCTTGACGGCGAATCTTGGCTAAGGCTTGGCTAGCATCGTCATCAGACAAATCCAATTGATAGAGTTGGCGACCTGCTTTGAGCGCAGTCACCGTTTCTATATCAAACACCAAGACAGGATTGCCAAACATCATTTGGGATTTTCCTTTTTAGAAATATTCAATCAATTAGTCATCTTTTTGGGAGAATAGTCCTGTCGATAAGTAACGGTCACCACGATCACAGATAATACACACGATGACCGCTTCAGGGTTTTCAGTGGCAATTTGCTCGGCGATTTGCAATGACGCCCACACTGCACCGCCTGAAGACGTTCCTGCACTAATGCCCTCTTCACGAGCAAGGCGACGCATGGTCACTTCGGCATCTTTTTGATCGACGTCCATCACTTGATCGACACGGCTTGCATCAAAAATCGTCGGTAAATACTCTTGAGGCCAACGACGAATCCCCGCAATTGAAGACCCTTCTGACGGTTGTAAACCGATAATTTGAATCTCAGGATTTTGTTCTTTGAGATATTTTGACACGCCCATGATCGTGCCAGTGGTGCCCATTGAGCTAACAAAATGGGTGATTTTGCCTTGCGTTGCATTCCAGATTTCAGGACCTGTAGTGCGATAGTGCGCATCGACATTATCAGGATTACCAAATTGATTGAGCACCATGCCTTTGCCTTCGGCTTGCATCTGTAGTGCCAAATCACGAGCGCCTTCCATACCTTGTGCTTTTGTCACTTCGATCAACTCTGCACCATAGGCGATCATGGCATCTTTACGCTCTTGGCTCATATTATCAGGCATGATCAGCTTCATCTTGTAGCCACGCATTGCTGCCACCATCGCCAAAGCAATGCCTGTATTGCCACTGGTCGCTTCGATCAAGGTGTCACCCGGTTTGATTTCGCCACGCTTTTCCGCTTGCATGATCATATTATAGGCAGGACGATCTTTAACCGAACCCGCAGGATTATTGCCTTCGAGTTTCGCCAATACGGTGACAGGGCTTTTATTCAGTCGCTTCAAACGCACCAATGGCGTACCACCGACAAAATGATCAAGGGTAAATTCATCGGTATTAAATAATGCAGAAACTGGATTTGCTGAAACGTTAGAAGGCTGATTGCTCATAATAAAATCTTATTTTGCGATATAAATGTTGGCATTCATTGTAGTCAAAAAGTCGGTGATTTGCATCCGAATCTCAGCAGATAAATTCTGAAAGCGACCCAGACCATAATCATGATCACTGTTAGACATGATAAACCCGTAGATCACTTAGATTGATTCTGTGATATTTCACAACTGATTTAAGCAGGCACACCACTATGAAAACGGAACTGCTTATCTGGACTTTGGATCAAATCCGCTTCCACCTGACGGATATGTACAATCCGTTCGGCAATATCTTCATCAGGATTTTTCATCTCGGCAGTGGTTGCCACATCTTTTGCCAAGGTTAAATAGTCTTCAAAATGTCGTGCTTCGGACTTAAGCAGATAACGATAATAGCGCCCAAGTTCCTCATCCACGATTGGCGATAATGCTGCAAAACGCTCACAAGAACGTGCCTCAACAAACGCGCCAATGATCAATACATCGACCAACGCCTCAGGTTCATAGGTGCGAATCTCTTTACGCAAACCACCAGCATAACGCCCTGCACTCACCGCTTTCCATTCCTGCCCACGCTTTGCCATAAACTCAAGTACTTGCTCATAATGCAGCATTTCTTCACGCACCAGTTGCGCCAGTTTGACTTGTAAATCGGTAAAAAAACTATAACGGAACATCAGATTCATCGCCGTACCAGCCGCTTTCTTTTCACAGTTGGCATGATCTTGTATTAGCAATTCTAAATTTTCGCTAGCGGCATCAAGCCACGCTTGCGGTGTCCGACAGCCGAGGAAATCGTAGACAGGTTGCATGAGGTTATCTAAGCCACGATTGCTTAAATCATTGGAATGATTGGCGTGCTTTAAATCATCAGACATAGGAAAAACTATTTAATTTAAAATGTAGAAAATGAATTAACGAGCAGCTTGAATGGTCGCTTTCATCTGTTGCACCGCTTGCACCAGACCAACGAAAATACTATCGGCAATAATAGCATGCCCAATATTTAACTCATGAATCTGTGGAAGTGCTGCGATTGGCGTGACATTATCCAAGTTGAGTCCATGACCAGCATTCACAATCAAACGCCCTTCTGCATATTGCACTGCATGTTGAATTCGGGTCAGTTCGTGTTGTTGTGCCTCGCCAGTCGCATCAGCATACGCCCCTGTATGAATTTCAATGGTCGGAGCGCCACAACGGATTGCCGCATCAATTTGCGCCGCATCAGGATCAATAAATAGCGATACGTCTATTCCTGCTTTAACCAAAGCCTGCGTCATCGCTTTGACTTTTTCAAAATGCGTGACTACATCCAATCCACCTTCAGTCGTGACTTCTTGGCGACGTTCAGGTACGAGACAGACATGTTGTGGCATCACTTCAAGTGCAATCGCCTGCATTTCTTCAGTCACTGCCATTTCAAGATTCATGCGTGTGGTCAACAGTGGGCGCATACGATAGACATCCGCATCTTGGATATGACGGCGGTCTTCACGCAGATGCAAAGTAATGCCCTCTGCACCCGCTTGCTCGCAGATCAGCGCCGCATTGACAGGATCAGGATAAATCGTGCCACGTGCTTGGCGAAGTGTTGCAACGTGATCAATATTGACGCCTAAAAGTGCTGCCATGAAACTGTCCTAAAATGTTTAAAATGTACGGCGAAACGTGCATTTAGATGAAGCGATGTATTCTCTGTAGATGATTTTTTAAAAAACCTTAGTTCTACAATAACCTTAGCGTTGTAACTGACTGACCCAAAGTTGACGGCTTTTTAGCGGTTTATTCCCTAACAGTTCCGTCAAAATCAGCCGATATAGTTTAGCAAGTAAGTGCACATTTTCCGAGTTGATTTGCTCACTTTGCACAAGATTCAATAAATCTTGCCCCAAAAAATGTTGCCCATATTGCCCAATGACGAAACCTTCTTGCGGGATAAACTGATAATACAGCGTCGGTGCGATGTCTTGCCCATTCGCATCTTGGCTAAAGTCTATCGCATAACCCAGCTCTTGCAGAAACACCTGTTCAAACTGACGTAGAATCAATTTCAATTGCATATCTTTGGGATCATCTTTGGCGAGGTTTTTCAGTTGTTCCAATGCAGTTTGATAAGCAAGATAGGTCTCAGGCATCGGCTCTTCGGGTGGCATGAGTCTGAGTAGAATTTCATTGAGATAAAAGCCAGCAAACAAGGCTTTTTGCTGTAGAAAAAATGGCTGACCTTGTACGTCGATTTGACTAAAATTTTTTAAATCTGATTTGCCCGTCGCTTGAAGCTGAGTGCGATGATATAGCGCAGGTGGTTGTTGGCGAGTCACACCATCAACTCGCCCAAATTCTTCACTAAAAAAATGCAGAATATAACTGCGCTCACGATAGCGCCGTTGATGTATGGCAAAGCCCGTTAAGGATTGATTACGCATCATGGCTTTGCTAAGCACCTCAAGCGTTATTGTTTAGAGATTAGATTACTGCGGAAAATATTTACACTGCTGAACGCCGTTCAATCCACATGATCTATTATGCACTCTGACAATAAATACGAATACCAAAAGACCTCATCATCAAAGACCCAATCATCAAAGACTTAATCGTCCTCGTCATCCTCATCACCGCCAGGAATCACAGCGCCTGCAACCGCTGCTGTACCTTTGACCACACCTTTCGTAGTTTTATAGGCAATCTTCGCAGGCACTGTCACCACCTTAGTAATACAGCCTTGCAACGCAAAAGTACATAAACAAAAAATCAATAAGGATGCTTTAACTGTCGCATTCATCCGTTTTACCTCTATCTAACGCAGTGATAGCGCACAATTGAGATCATCAACAATGCGCAATATCACCATACATTTTCAATTAAATATCACTATAACCGAGGCTTTTCAAGGCACGCTCATCATCTGACCAGCCACCTTTGACTTTCACCCAAAGCGTGAGCATGATTTTTTGCTCAAACATCTTTTCCATATCGGCACGGGCATCCATACCGATTTGCTTGAGTTTTTTACCTTTATCACCAATCACGATGGCTTTCTGACCTTGACGCTCGACAAAAATCGTGGCGTCAATATAGGTACACGCCGCTTTGAGTTGACCTGTTTTGGGATTCAGCACCGCATCTTCGGTTTTAAAACTCTCGATTTGTACGGTGAGATCATACGGCAACTCTTCACCCAACTGACGCATGATTTTTTCACGGATCACCTCACTGGCAAGGAAACGCTCGGAGCGATCGGTGACTTGATCCATCGCATACAGTGGCGGTGAAAATGGCAAATATTTGCCGATGGTATCCCGCAGATGATCAAGATTCGAACCTCGAAGCGCCGACACAGGCACGATCTCAGCAAACTGCATGAGTTTGGTACGCTGTTCAATCAACGGTAAAATCGCTTTTTTGTCCTCTAAGGTATCTACCTTATTGATGACTAAGATCACAGGCATGCTGGCATTGATCAGTTTTTCTAAGACCAACTCATCATTTTGCGTCCACTTCTGCCCGTCGATCACGAACAGCACAAGATTGACATCACGCAGTGCAGAATGCGCTGCCTTGTTCATCATTTTATTGATGGCACGCACTTCTTTTTTGTGCATCCCAGGGGTATCGACATAGACCGCTTGCATGTGTTCACGGCTATCAATCCCAATGATTTTATGTCGTGTGGTTTGCGGTTTACGTGAGGTGATCGAGAGTTTTTGACCCAATAAATGGTTCATCAAAGTTGATTTACCAACATTCGGACGCCCAACGATTGCCACAAAACCACTGCGAAAATCCTCTGGAATCGGCTTTTTTTCATCATTAAAAAACTGATTAATAATGTCTTGTTCGCCAGAAGCGTGTTGGTCTTCAGTGCTCATTTGGCTTGCTCCAATCGTTTTAAAATCTCCGCTGCTGCGGCTTGTTCGGCAAATCGACGACTTGCACCTTCACCTTTCACGCCATCCATACCTTCTACGTCACACAAAATGGTGAAATGCTGATTTGGCGCATCGCCTCGAATCTCAATCACATCATACTTTGGCAAAGGTAACTTTTGTGCCTGCAACCATTCTTGAAGGCGTGACTTGGGGTCTTTCAGTTGTTCAGTCGGTTGAATTTGCTCAAGATATGGCGCATACCACTGCAATACGATCTGTTGCAACTGATCAAAATTCTGGCTATCCAGATAAATCGCACCCATAATCGATTCGACCACATCAGCCAATATTGACTCACGATGATGACCGCCTGATTTCAGCTCACCCGTGCTCAGCACCAAAGATTTGCCCAATTGTAAATCTTTAGCAATTTTGGCTAAGGACTCTTGACGTACCAGTGTGGCACGCATGCGGGTTAGATTGCCCTCTTTTTCTTTGGGAAATCGAGCATACAAATATTGTGCGATGATGGTACCGAGTAATGAATCACCCAGAAATTCAAGGCGCTCATAATTATGACGCTGACTCACCGAGCGGTGCGTCAGCGCCAGCTGTAATAATTCTACTTGTCGAAACTGATAACCCAGTCTCGACATCAACCGTGGATCATTCACCTGTACTTGCAGACCTCTGATCAAAATCTTTCTGGAACGTCATCACTAATGCAATGTTCATGAGAAATGGCTTACGCACTTCATAATCTTTTTTCACTGCAAGACCTGCGGTATTGGTCACTGTCATAATATCGTCAACTTTGAGATCACGGATATTATTCATTTCCAAACGCTGTGACAAATCTTGCTTAAACTTATTTTGTGTGGTGTCTTTGGGCAAGCTACTCAACGCTTCTTCAATCTGCGAATTGATCACACGATCATCCCAATACGCAGGCCACACTGCTACTGCAATTTTAATCGCCAAAGCAAATAACACAATGGCAAAAAAGATGCCCAAATAGGACACACCCTGTTGGTTTTTCATCGACGCCGTCTGATTCATTGTAAAATTCCTTATTATCGACGATTTCTGTTATGGAATACTGCCATTGCGCTTGAAACTTGGTAAATGCAAGCCTGGTGCTTTGTGCATCCAGACATAAGTCGCTTTCCCCGTCAAATTCGCCTCAGGCACAAAGCCCCAATAACGACTATCTGCGCTTTGATCTCGGTTATCCCCCATGGCAAAATATTGACCTTCAGGCACAGTGACTTGCCAATTTTGTTGCAAGGACAATGGTGCTTTTTGTTGATATTCTGCGATGAACTGCTGTGCCAATGCATCAGACTGTTCAGGTTTAATATATTGCGTGATAAATCGATGCGATGCAATATTCACCACCCACTGCTGTGCATCGACTATCATTTTTTGTTGTTGACCCGATTCATCTAAATAATTTACGGGTAGATTGACCGCATTGCCTGCTTGCCAGATTTGTTTCTCACCGTTGATAAATAATTCGCCATTTTGAAAAGCAATGGTATCGCCAGGCAAACCAATAATGCGCTTGATATAACTAATACTTGGATCGACAGGATAACGAAATACAGCGACATCACCATGCTCAGGCTCGCCTGTGTCCAAGATTTTAGTATTTAATAGCGGTAAGCGCACACCAAAAGCAAACTTATTCACCAAGATAAAGTCGCCCGTTTCCAAGGTCGGATTCATCGACTCAGAAGGAATGTTAAACGGTTCAAATAAAAATGAACGTACCACCAACACCACTGCAAGCACAGGCCAAAAGTCATATGCCCAATTGACCAATGGATTAATTTTGTGTGCATCATAAGTTGCATGGGCACGTACTGCATCCCCTTTGGCTTGGCTCAGACGATCACGTGCTTGCGTCACCTCTGCAGGCTCATCAGGGTTACTCACAGTATCCGTCAAAGTCAGTTGCGGGTATTTCGCTTTAATCTGCTCAAAGTGCTGCTGCTCTGCCTGAATCGTTTGATCCGCCTGCACAGCCAGTTGTTTTTTATCTTTTAACTGCCGATATTGCTTGAATACCAACTTATCCAGCAACCAAATGCCGAAAAAAATCAGCGTTGCAGGAACCAGAATCCAGTTAAAATCAAAATCCATGCTGCACCTTACTTTTTATCAACTTGGAGAACCGCCAAGAAGGCTTCTTGTGGAATCTCCACACTGCCGACTTGCTTCATACGCTTTTTGCCTTCTTTTTGTTTAGAAAGCAATTTCTTCTTACGACTGACGTCACCGCCATAACATTTTGCCAAGACGTTTTTACGCATCGCTTTGACGGTAGAACGTGCCACAATCTGTGAGCCAATCGCCGCTTGAATCGCCACATCAAACATCTGACGTGGAATCAAATCTTTCATTTTTTCAACCAATGCGATACCACGATGGCGTGCATCATTGCGATGGCAAATCATTGCCAAAGCATCGACCTTTTCACTATTGATCAGCACATCGACTTTGACCAAGCTCGAGCTTTCAAAACGCACGAAATTGTAATCCAGCGAGGCAAAACCACGAGAACACGATTTTAAACGGTCAAAGAAATCCATCACCACTTCCGCCATTGGAATTTCAAAGGTAATCGACACTTGCGCACCTAAGAATTTCATATCTTTTTGAATGCCTCGACGCTCATTACACAAGGTCATGACATTGCCCAGATACTCTTGTGGCGTCAGGATATGACATTCGGCAATCGGTTCACGTAAGTCTTCAAGCGTTGAGCCATCAGGCATTTTCGATGGGCTATCGATATAAATCGTTTCGCCTTTTTTAGTGACCGCTTCGTAAATCACCGTTGGTGCAGAGGTGATCAGATCAAGATCGTATTCACGCTCTAAACGCTCTTGCACGATCTCCATGTGAAGCATACCGAGGAAGCCACAGCGAAAACCAAAGCCCAATGCATCAGAGCTTTCTGGCTCAAAAAATAACGCCGAATCATTAATTTGTAATTTTTGTAGTGCTTCACGGAACGGTTCAAAGTCACTGGAATCAATTGGGAATAATCCCGCATAGACTTGCGGTTTGACCTTTTTAAATCCAGGCAAAGCAGTCACTTGCGGTGTATTTGACAAGGTAATGGTATCACCAACGGGCGCACCAAAAATATCTTTAATCCCTGCAATGACAAATCCCACTTCACCCGCTTCAAGCAGATCGGTTTCGGTATGTTTTGGACTAAATAAACCGACTGAGGTCACCACATGGGTTTGACCTGTGGATTTCACCAGCATCTTGTCGCCTTTGCGTATGCGACCATCCTTGATACGAACCAAAGACACCACGCCAAGATAACTATCAAACCACGAATCCACAATCAATGCTTGCAATGGCGCATCCCGATCGCCTTCAGGCGCAGGAATCACTTCGACCAAGCGCTCTAACACACCATCCACGCCAAGCCCTGTTTTGGCTGAGCAAGTCGGCGCATTGGTCGCTTCAATCCCAATGATTTCTTCGATCTCGTGAATCACTCGTTCAGGTTCAGCTTGTGGCAAATCAATTTTATTCAGTACAGGTAAAACTTCTAAATCTTGCTCAATCGCTGTATAGCAGTTGGCAACAGATTGTGCCTCAACACCTTGCGCTGCATCGACCACCAAAAGCGCACCTTCACAGGCTGCCAGCGAACGTGACACTTCATATGAAAAGTCCACGTGTCCAGGCGTATCAATGAAGTTCAGCTGATATTCTTGACCATTCGGATGCTTATAGTACAAGGTCACCGATGCAGCCTTGATGGTAATACCACGCTCCCGCTCGATATCCATCGAATCAAGAACTTGCGCTTGCATCTCACGATCTTGTAAACCACCGCACATTTGAATAAAGCGATCGGCAAGCGTTGACTTACCATGATCGATGTGGGCGATAATTGAGAAATTACGAATCTGAGCGAGTGGCGTCGATTTTTTTACTGCTGCCATGAATGACCTTAAACATCCGAAAATATATGTCAAATAAGATGTTGTTCAAACCCAATATACCATTGCATCACATGTATGGATGATTTTGGTTCGAGCAAGATGAAAAACAATGCGCAGTATAATCAAAAAGCGCTGACATTGATACAGACAATATGATTGCACTTGACCCGCTTTGACAAAAAAACGATACACATCTCATCGCAATGATCGTGTGCAACTTCATTCAATCAAAATGATAAGGGTCAATCTCTGGATTGAGCGCTTGATAGGCTTGGCTAAAGGTTGGGGAAAGCCGTTTTGGGCGACCTGTGGACATCTCCACACATATCCACAAGGTGTGTGCTTGAAACACAATCGCCTGATCTTTGGCACGATAAAAAAGATAATGCCTAATCGATGAAAATGCATTTTGCTCACCGAGCCACGTACGCAAAATCAAGGTTTCGTCCGCAAAACAGGCTTTGCGATATTTCACATGGTGCTCACTTGCCACCATCGCATGATTTAAACGCTGATAATCTTCAAGACCTAAGCCCAAGTGGGTTGAATGCGCGAGTGCTACATCTTGCATCCAAGCGACGTACTGCACATTATTGACATGACCCAATTGATCTAAATGCGACTCGTCAACCACTTGTTTCAGTTCAAAGAGTTCACTCACGCTTAATCCTTCACAATGCGAATTTTATCCTGACGTTCAGCACCGTTTTGAGCGCCGATTAAACGCTGAAAACGACTTTCTAATAATTTCTCATCATAGCTCTGCATCCACGGCGAACGCCCGTAATATGCGCCATTGAGCTGCGAGTAATGTACCAAAGCATAACGAAAACGACGATAATGTAAGCGATTGACCCGACCTGGATTTTTCCAGAATTGATCTAAACCGCCTTGGAAAGTCAGCTTTGGTAAATTATAGATGGCACGACCCAATGCAATCACAGGTTTGCCGTGATGTAGGGCTTGAATGCCCGTGGTACTGTTAATGGTCACCACACCCAAGCTATGCTTCATCAATGTCGGCAAATGCACATCACAAACATAATGCACACGCCCCTCTAAAGCATACTCATGCGCCAACTCACGCAGCAACGCCCCATAATGACGATAGCCACGATCCATCGGATGATGCTTAAAGACAATATGTTGTGAGGCTGGTGCATGATGGGCAAATGAAACAATCACTTCATGAATAAAGTCTCGCACATCCACATAATCACTATGCACTTGCACTTGTGAATCGTTATGCACCTGTAGCGCAACAATAAAGTAGCGATCGGTCTGATGTTGAATCAAATTCAAAAACTTATGCGAATCCACTTGTTTGTTAATCAGCTTACGCATACCCGCACGTAGCCAATAATACACTTCAACTGATGGACGAATCATACGATGATGCCGATAATGCGGATAGAGTACCCAGCACAGCACCCACATCAGATAAAAAAGAATGGCACTGCCAATCAATCGATTAAAACTCGCATCGACATTTTTGGGATGATCCGTCAACGGAATATCAGGAATGGTCTGATCGGATTGCATATAAAACGACTTAAAATGCGAAAAGTCATTCACCCCATTTTGTTCAAAGGTAATGTAGTTCGGACGGACATAGCCCTCTTCGAAAACAAAAAAATCAATCTGTAATTCTTCGGACACCCGTTTGGCGATACGATGATAAAAACGACAGTCACCAAAACATACCATGGCATCGATATTTTTTTCTTTAATCTGTGCAATCAACCACTCATCAAAATCAGCCAGCTTGCCCCGATAATGCACATTATCTAAGCCTCTGGAAAAGAACCAGTCCCCGCCATTAAAATTGACTTTATAATATTGTTTTTGATGCGTTTTTAACCATTTTGCCAATTCGGTAAAATAGCTCCCCATCGGCCCTTGAAGAAGCAATATGCGCTGTGATTGCATCAATTGATGAATATGCAAAGCCACCGTTTACTCCTCAAGTACTCAATCCCGCATTCGAACAAAAAACCTCACTCAAATGCATAGCCATCACAAATATCCACAGATTGGATACCAAAAAGTTATTTAAAAATGTTTCTATATTTTATTTTGGCACGGAATTTTGCAAAAGTCGACTGCAATCTCGGAGAAGTTACATTTTGTGATCGCTCGCACACTATTTGTGCAATCACATCTTCCACATTGACACGTGCCAGCTTAAATGGCGTTGTTGCAGGTAAGTTATACGCCGCATACTCAATCAACACGCCATACACCAACTCAGAAAGCATTAACCGTCGCTGACGTCGCTCGTTAACACAAACATCGATGGTTAAACCCCATCCCGCATAAAACGGCATGCCATAACAATATACCGTTTTACCACGCAACAATGCTTCAAAACCACTTAAAGAAGTGATGGTATGTAACTCATCAACAATCTCAAGACATTGAATAATCGAGATATCCTGCTCCACTTTATCAGCATAACATTGTAAATCAGCGTCAGCAATTTTCCCCAAACGAAGTCCTGACTGCACATCGGGATGCGGTTTATAGATAATGTAGGCATCAGGATGCTGTGTGCGTACAAGTTTAAGTAAATCCAAATTGGTTTTAATCGCTAAGCTACCCCAGCGGATCGATTCATCATCCTCGACTTGCCCAGTCACCAAGAGCACTCTGTCATGTGAGGGGCGACTCAGTTGACTGCGCTTACCCACATTATATTTGCTGATTGCCATTTGCTTGAGCTGTGTAATGAGCTGTTCTGCTCGATCTATTTGCCGTTGATTTAAATTGAGTGTAGCTAAAATCGTTTCTAGTCGAGAGGCTTGAGTTGCATCATAATAGATTCCTACATCATCAAAGACCAATGAATAGGGGCGGATCAGATTGGCGCCTAAACCACTCGAGCGAATAAATCCATCTTCAACGGTAAGAATACCTTGCTGTCCCTGGTCTTTTAGTGCCCTCGCATTCTTGCCCCACGCCAGTGTGACTTGTCCATCTTTATGTCTGAATTCTTTTAAAAAGGATAAACTCACTTTAGGAAATTGAAAAAACTGAGGCAAAAATCGCTTCTTCCATGCCGAAAATCCATAAGCAAATAATTTTTCTGGAAGTTGGTGTTGTCCTTTAACATTTACCTCAAGCAATGCCAATATCTGCTCCAGTTCACAGCGTTGCCCCGTCACGGGTGAGATATAACGTGCATATTTCAAATAGGCACATGCAAACAAATGTTGAACTGAACGTTCCACTTGACGACGTGAACCAATGACCTGATTCGGCGCATATTGATCATAAGTCTGCCCCCAGCCTGCATACCATGGCATACCAAAGCAATGCACTTTCTTGCCGCAAAGTAGCGCCTCAAAGCCCATTTGCGAACTAACCACATATACTTCATCCATTTGTTGCAGTAAAGCAATCGGATTCACCTGTTCAGCATAGACTTCAACATTTGCATATTGCACAATCTTTGCGAGATCAAAGTGCCCTTTCGCCTTGCCAGCAATGACATCAGGATGTACTTTTAGCCAAATCTTAGCTTCGGGATGTGTAACTACCGCCACATCAAGCATCTGCTTAAAACTGGCTTCACTCGCACCTGCATAATGGATAGATTGATCGCCAAAGGTCTGATCAATAAGTAAAATATTTTTCTGATCTTGAAATTTCTGAGTATCGAGCGGATGAAATTTTAAATTATATTTACTGATCTGCGCATCGATGATGTGTTGAATAAGCTGTGTTGCCCGACGATTGTGCGCTTCAGTCTCATCCTGCTGAATCAACTGCTCCAGATCCGAAGATTGTGTCGCATCAAAATAAATGCCTGTCCGATCATAAACAATAGACAGCGGCGGGAAATCATCTTTTCCCAAACCCATTGAACGAATAAAGCCATCTTCCAAGCAAAGCAAATCCAGTTGGTGTTGTTCAGCATAAGATCTGGCTCGAAAAAAACTCTTTTTTCGCCCCCACCCTGCAATCGATTGATGTTTATTCCTTTTAAGACCACGAAAATATTGAATCGGCTCGCCAACCAGTGCTGACAAGCCTTGAATGTCTAAAATGCCTTTTGATGCGACCAGCATATTGAACCTAAATGAATGTTTAAATACACTTTAACATTATCGTCCAAAATTTAAATGTAGATTTATGCAGACTCATAGCCATTTGGATTGTTTTTTTGCCAATTCCAACTATGTGCCAGCATGTCATCCAATTGATACTGAACCTCCCAGCCCAGCTCATTTTGAATTTTAGAAGAATCTGCATAAAAACTTGCCAAATCGCCTTCTCGACGCGCAACAATTTCAAATGGAACTTGCAATTGATTGACCTGTTCAAACGTATTCTTAATGTCTAATACAGAGTAACCATTGCCCGTACCCACATTCCAAATATCACAGCCTGTATGATCTAAACGGTTTTTCAAAGCCAAAACATGTGCAACAGCCAAATCAACTACATGTAGATAATCTCGCACCGCGGTGCCATCTGCCGTATCGTAATCACCACCAAAAATACTGAGTTTTTCACGCAAACCAACTGCAACTTGAGTCACATAAGGCAATAAGTTGTTTGGAATTCCTTTAGGGTGCTCACCAATCAAACCACTCGGATGTGCGCCGATGGGATTAAAATAACGAAGTAGCGCAATCGACCAACCCTCTTCCGCCTGATCAAGTTTCTGCAACATCTGCTCAACCACCAACTTGGTATAACCATAGGTATTGGTTGGCATACCAGTTTGCATTGACTCCTGATAAGGACTTGGGTTTATCTCTCCATATACGGTGGCAGAAGAACTAAAAATCATGTGTTTTACCGTATGTCTCTTCATGACTTTTAATAGTGTGGATGTTCCCGCAATATTATTCTCAAAATATACCAAAGGATTCAGCATACTTTCACCGACCGCTTTGAGACCTGCAAAATGAATCACAGCTTGAATATCATAGGTCGAAAAAACCGACTCCAAGCCAGCCTCATCGCAAATATCTACATCAACATATGGAATATCTTGATCAGTAATTTTCTTCAACCGATCAAAAACTTTTGCTGAGCTATTCGAAAAATTATCAAGCACAAGGATCTCATAGCCGTGTTTGATTAATTCAACACAAGTATGTGAGCCAATATATCCAGCACCACCAGCCACTAAAATCATAAAAAACC
This sequence comes from Acinetobacter marinus, assembly GCF_900096915.1. Taxonomy (GTDB): domain Bacteria; phylum Pseudomonadota; class Gammaproteobacteria; order Pseudomonadales; family Moraxellaceae; genus Acinetobacter; species Acinetobacter marinus. The sequence continues at coordinate 288,702 of NZ_FMYK01000004.1, read as the reverse complement.
TCAAATTAACTTAAAAATTCTCGCAACAAGCCTTGTGTCGATGCATCAACGTGATGGTCAATTTGATTTTCCGAGAGATAAGGCAAAATTTCGTTAGCGATCGCTTTGCCCATTTCCACACCCCATTGATCAAAAGGGTTAATATCCCAGATCACCGACTGCACAAACACTTTATGCTCGTACATGGCAATTAATTGCCCTAAATAATATGGACTAAGCTGTGGCAGAATAATGGTTGAACTCGGTTTATTGCCATGATATTGACGATATTTAGGCACTTCTTCGCCAGCTTTAGTTTGCACAGCTTGATTACCAAATGCGAGTAAGCGTGATTGTGCTAGACAGTTTGCAATCGCCAATTGGTGTTGTTGTTGCAAAGCCTCATAATGCGATTCTTGTTTTGCAATCGATTGATGATAATACTTGCGGTGTTTAGTAATGACAAAATCGGTTGATACCGTAATGGTGCCTTGATGCAGCAACTGATAAAAAGCATGCTGTGCATTTGGTCCCACTTCTCCCCAAATAATCGGGCAGGTACTATAATCCACTTCATCTTGATTATTACGACGAATCGACTTTCCGTTTGACTCCATTTCCAATTGTTGCAAGTAAGAAGTCAAATATTCCAACCGCCCGTCATAAGGCAAAATCGCATGGGTCTGAATATCTAAATAGTTGGTATTCCAAATCCCAATTAACGCCAAAAGTACAGGAATATTACTTTGCCAAGGCATTGTCTTGAAGTGCTGATCCATATCATAGGCACCACGAAGCAACTCGGTAAACGCATCCATACCAAAGGTAATCGCTATCGGCAAGCCAATTGCTGACCACAACGAATAACGACCACCCACCCAATCCCAAAGATTAAGCTGTAAATTTGGCGCAATCCCCCACTCTGTCATTTTGTCACTTCGAGTCGATACACCGATAAAGTGGCAATTCAATACAGAGGCACTTTGACCTAAAGACTGCATTAACCATTGACGAGCAGTCTGTGCATTCGACAAGGTATCAATCGTGCTAAATGATTTTGAGGAAATAATAAATAATGTCGATGCTGGGCGGAGCTTTTGCAGAATCTGGCTCAGCTGGCTACCATCCATGGTCGAAGCAAAACGCACTCGAACATCAGGATCCGCACGATGTGATGCCAACGCATTACACACCATCAATGGACCAAGATCTGACCCACCGACCCCGATATTGACGACATCGGTAATTTTTTCACCTGTCGCCCCACGGAATTGCCCAGAACGAATCTTATCAACCAGCTCTTGCATTTTTTCAAGTTGTTGATGCACTTGTTGATTCACCTGAAAGTTAACATCAGATTCATCTTGTAGTTTCGGCATCCGTAGCGCCCAGTGCATTGCACTGCGCTGTTCGGTATGATTAATACATGCTGTAGAAAATAGTTTTTGAATCCATTCCGAAAGTCGTTTTTCATCGGCAAGTTGAATCAGCGCATCAAGCACACTTGCATCTAAACGCTGCTTACTAAAATCAAATAGAATCCCGTTGCTTTTAATATGCATCGACTGAAATCGACTAACATCCCGTTCAAACAGCTCGGTAATATGTGTATTTTTAAATTGCTCTGCAAGCTGATCAAGCACTTTCATCATGAGTGGCGACATAGTTCAATCCTCTTAGCGTCCAATACCAATATAAGTAAACCCTTGGTTTTCAACATATAAAGGATTATAAATATTACGCCCATCGATGAGATTCGGATGACGCATTTTTTTGACGAGCTTCTGATAATCAGGGCTCCAGTATTGCTTCCATTCCGTAACCAAACACAAGACATCTGCACCATCTACAGCATCATATTGATCATCATACAATTTTAATAAATGTTGGTCTGGATAAAGTGCCTGCAACTCTGACAAAGCCCGTGGATCGTGAACTTGGGTAATTGCACCTTGCGACCAACACGCCTCTAATACTTTTAAAATCGGCGACTGCGCAACGCTTTTACTATTGGGTTTAAATGACGCCCCCCAAAAGGCGATGACTTTATTCTCTAAATGACAATCAAACAGTTTCCATAATTTACGGAAAATGATTTCTTTTTGATTTTCATTAATATCCCAAATTTTATCTAGTAAACCATTGACGTTACCTGTTTCCAGCACCACCTCTTTGAGCTTTAAAATGTCACGGGTAAAATTACTGCCACCAAAGCCACAGCCTGGATACAAATAATGCGCACCGACTCGTTCATCCATCGACATGGCGACTCGTACTTCTTCAATATCGATCCCAAGTGATTCTGCAACATTAGATAAGTCATTCATAAAACTAACTTTTGCCGCCAAGAATCCTGATACCGAAAGTTTAGTAAACTCTGCGGCTTGAATACTGAGAAAGTTATATTGTTGACTCAAAGGATAAATCGGTCGAAACATTTCACGAATAATGACCTCATTCTCAGGGTTTTCATTGCCGACAATGAGCCCACTATCCAAGAAACTGGTTAGCAAACGCCCTTCTTGTATCGCATCAGGAATATAAACGATATTCTTAATCGCTAGTTCTTGCTGTAACTCACGGGTTTTGCCCATGCCTAAGTTGGCATAATTAATCACTAATTTATATTTATAACGAGAAAACTTCTCACGCAATTTATCAAAGTCGAGATACTGCTCGTTGTTCACCGCAAGAATACACACCGAATAGGTGTACTCTGTACACGGCTCATCAACCATCAATAGATTTAGACTCATCTGTTCTCGCAAACTACAACTCAGCTCACAATCATCAAAAATCATTTCAGATTGCTTCAACCGATTGGACAAGTCTTTATCCAATGTTTGCCAGTTGACATGATGTCCGATCAAGGACATACGATACGCCATGACAGCAGCATTCACAGATGCGCCTAAAACCTTGATATACATAGCCTAAACCAACTTAATTTAATGTTTTAATAAATTCTAATAGCTCATCCTTGAGTTCATTACGCTGTGTTGCATAATGCAAGATCGCTTTTAAATAACCAATCTTACTCCCACAATCATAGGTTTGTCCATGTAATGTAAAGGCTTGGATATTTTGTACACCTAACAATTTTGCCATCGCATCGGTTAACTGGATTTCACCTGATTTATCCGCTTGAGTTTCTTTTAAGTAGTTAAAAATTTCAGGTGTAAACACATAACGCCCCACCACTGCCAAAGTCGATGGCGCCTCACTCACCGCAGGCTTTTCAACTAATCCCAAAATATTAGTGGTGTTTTCCTCACCCTGCTTTTCAAGTTTAACAATACCATATTGATCGACACGTTCAGGCGCAACGTCTTCCACCATGATTTGTGATGCCTGATTTTGCTCAAATTGCGCAATCATTTGCGCCAAGTTATTCTGATCAGCCGAGTCGACCAATACATCTGGAAGCAATACTGCAAAAGGTTCATTACCAATCACTTTTTCCGCACAGAGTACTGCATGTCCCAAGCCAAGTGGCTCAGGCTGACGCACAGCAACCACAGTCACGTGATCAGGCACAATTGCTCGAATCTCATCTAAGATTTTGTTTTTTTTCTTTTTCTCTAAAAGATTCTCAAGCTCAGCATTACGGTCAAAATAATTTTCAATCGCTTGTTTTGCAGGATGATTCACCAAGACAATCGTATCAATACCCGCCTCAATCGCCTCCTGCACAACATAATCAATTGCTGGACGGTCGACTACTGTAATCATTTCTTTAGGAATAGACTTGCTTGCTGGTAATAAACGTGTACCGAACCCTGCAACAGGTAAAATCGCTTTCTTAACTTTCACTAAAAAATTCCTATAAAATTAAAAGTTTATTTAAAATACAAATATATAGCCTATCTCTAATATATGTAATTCAAATTAATATGCCACTTCACTTGGACATAAATTTGTAACATCACGTTGGGGACACCGACGTGATGCACACACTTTCTTCGCATTGTGTGATTAATTCGCAATTATTTGCTTTAACTCGCTGGTCTTCTCTTGCATCAATTGCTGTGCTTGCTCACCACGAGCCTCTACATTGAGCCTTAACAGTGGTTCAGTATTTGAGGCACGCACATTAAAGCGCCAATCACCAAAGTCACAAGAAATTCCATCGACACGATTAATTTCTGGATGGAGCGCCTGATAATGCGACAATATTTTCTGAATGGTTTGATCAGAATCTTGCACTTTAAAATTAATTTCACCACTACATGGATATTGTGCAATCATCGCACCAACTAGCTCAGATAACTTGGTTGATTTTTTTGACAACAATTCAATTGTCAATAACCAAGGGATCATGCCACTATCACAATAACCAAAATCTCTAAAGTAATGATGCGCACTCATTTCACCGCCATATACTGCATTCTCGCTACGCATCACATCTTTAATGAAGGCATGTCCAGATTTTGACTCTACAGCAGTACCACCATAACGATTAACAACATCTAGTGTATTCCATACCAGTCTAGGATCATGGACGATTTTTTCATTCGATGATTTGTTTAAAAATGCCTCGGCAAGCATACCGACAATATAGTAGCCCTCAATAAATTGACCATTTTGATCAAACAAGAAGCAGCGGTCAAAATCCCCGTCCCAAGCAATCCCAAGATCTGCACGATGCGCAAGCACAGCCTCACTTGTCACTGCCTGATTTTCTAATAATATTGGATTAGGAATCCCATTTGGAAAATTACCATCAGCTTCATGGTTAATTTTAATAAATTCAACAGGCGCATTCAGTGCTTGAAAGCGCGTCTCTAATTCATCAATTACATGACCTGCTGCACCATTCCCCGCATTGACTAAAAGTTTTAATGGTTGCAAGGCCGCAACATCGATATATGTCATCAAATGATCGACAAATTCTGGCAGGATATTGTATCGTTGCGTTAAGCCCACTTGAGCAGGTGTTTTAAACTCACCTGATTCAGCAATCGCTTGAATTTCACGAAGCCCAGTATCGATACTAATTGGTCGAGCATTCTCTTTAACCAGCTTCATCCCGTTATAGTTCATCGGGTTATGACTAGCGGTAATCTCAATTCCGCCCTGCACATCAAGGTGAAATGCAGCAAAGTAAACTTCCTCTGTACCCGTCATTCCCAAATCAAGTACATTGACACCCGCATCATTTAAGCCTTTGATGGTTGCTTGCTTTAAAGACTCACTTGATAAGCGAATATCACAGCCTACCGCCACAGTTTTTGGCTGGTAGAGATCACCATATGCACGACCTATACGATAGGCAACATCTTCATTTAACTGTGTTTCCAATTCACCACGAATATCATAGGCTTTTACGCAGCTAATTTTCATCTCTTTCTCCAATATTTAATGCTGAATTGATCGAGCAACTTCTTTTAAAACAGATTCATTTGGCAATATTTTTTCAGGCGCTTCAAACTTGCGCTGAGCATAGCTCGAAATTATCGGCAAATAAAATGAACCTTTATTCCGTAAAACATCAATGTGCCAATGCATCCAAGACTCCCAATACATTTGACGATCCACAGGAATACGCTGATCCACAAAACCTGTTTCGGGGGCATTCATCAAAGACTTTTCGTGAAAAGAGCCTATTGCTAATGGCAAATTTACCTTTTTGACCCGATGATGACCAAATGCCAGCTTCACTCGATGATTAAACTCAGAATCTGCACCAGTGCGTACAGCATCCCAAAATCCTACTTTCTTCATCACTGCTGTTCTTCTAAATAATAAAGAAGATGGATTTAAACGACTTAATGGAAATACACTTCGGCTAACAAATCGCCCCTGATTCGTTAAACGAACCCAGTTAGACACCGTGGCAATTAACTTTTTATCCTCTAAAAGCGGTTGAAGTTGCCGCTCCAATCGCTGAGGATGTGACCAATCATCTGCATCGTGACACATGACAAAATCACCTTTTGCCATTAATAAAGCTTTATTTTTGGCTAGGTAAGTCCCTGCATTCAGGATCTGTCGCATCGGGCGAACTCTTTGATCTTTTTTGGCAAACGATTGGATGATGTCCCATGTACCATCCGTGCTACAGTCATCAACAATAATTAACTCTATAAATCGATAGCTTTGTTTAAGAATACTCTCTACCGCAGTTTCAATATAATCTTTAGCATTAAATGCAGTCATAATAATACTGACCACGCCACGTGATGGCTGAACGCGTTGATACTCATCACTACAAGGCTGAATCGTATTCACATTAAGGTTTGACTTATTATCATTTTCAAGACAAATCTTGCTCATCTGAGCCGAAGCATAAATTGCATTGAGCGACGCCAGTTTATCACAAACGCCAATTGACAAGTTTGCCATCAGTATAGATTTATCAACATTCGAGATAGAGGAATCAGAAGTATTTAGGTTTTGCAACATCACTTTAGCTGATGCAACATCACCACTTTTCTCCATGAGCGCCACGACACAAAGACTAGTCAAACGATATGTTTTAGCAAGCAATAATGCTCGGTTATAATTGAATGTTGCCAACTTCTCCACAAGCAATGTCATATCTTGCGAAAATAAACGCTCATATTTTTGTATGAATTCTTCACCTTGAATATCTTGACCACATGCAAAAGCTGAAACAATGATTGCAATCAAAGTGTACTTTGACTGCACATCAAACATTTCTCTTTCTCGCTTTAAATTCACCTCATTATACATTCCCAATTGATACAGCGCCCAAAGCACCTTTTCATTAGAGGAATGCTTCCATTGTTTACTGAGACTTAAGTAAGCTACATATTTTGACTTCTTGAACGATGAATAAGCTCGAAATTGAGAGAACATCAAGCATCTTTCCCAAACAGATCCCTTGTATAAACTTTATCTAAATGGTTGGACAAATCAGATGATAGACGATTCGCAACGATCACATCGGATTGACTCAAAAATGCATCTAAATCAGCAATTACTTTGTAACCATTAAAATCAGCAACTTGAATCGTTGGCTCATAAATGACTATCTGAACCCCTTGATCAACCAGTCTCTGCATAATCCCTTGTATAGCAGATGCCCTAAAATTATCCGAACCTTGTTTCATGATGAGACGATAAATACCCACAACTTTTGGTTGTTTTTCAACAATTGAATTTGCAACAAAATCCATTCGCGTATTATTCGACTTGACAATTGCTTCGATTAAATTCTGTGGAACATCGTGGTAATTTGCCAACAATTGCTTGGTATCTTTGGGCAAACAATAACCGCCATAACCAAAAGACGGATTATTATAATGACTACCAATACGTGGATCCAAACCAATACCACGAATAATTTGTTCGGTATTTAGCTGATGAATTGCAGCATAAGTATCTAACTCATTAAAATATGCAACCCGCATTGCAAGATAAGTATTTGCAAAGAGCTTAATTGCTTCGGCTTCTGTACTGTTGGTAAACAATACTTCAATATCTTCTTTTACAGCACCTTGCTTTAACAATAATGCAAATTTTTCTGCACGTTCAGAGATTTCACCCACCACAATCCTTGATGGATAAAGGTTATCGTAAAGCGCATGACCCTCACGCAAAAACTCAGGAGAAAAAATGATATTTTTTGTCTGATATTTTTCATTTGCTGTATGAGTAAAACCAACAGGAATCGTAGATTTAATTACCATTAATGCATTGGGGTTTATGCCTATAACTGCTTGAATTACACTCTCGACACTGGAAGTATCGAAGTGATGCGTCTCTTCATCATAATTGGTCGGCGTGGCAATAATGACGATATCAGCACTTTGATATACCGAAATATCCGTTGTTGCAACTAAGTTCAGATGACTTGTTGACAAATATTCCTGAATTTCTTTATCTTCGATTGGTGATTTTTTTTGATTAATCAAATCAACTTTGGCTTGATCGATATCTAGTGCAACGACTTCATTATTTTGCGCCAACAAAATCGCATTAGACAACCCGACATAACCCGTACCAGCAACGACTATCTTCACTATTTACAACCTTTTTTAATTAAATATCACACACTACGACTTGCCAACACGGTTAGAAGCTCATCAACATCCACAACACCTGAGTTTACAACCACACAATCATAATTCATATCATTAAATCTAGTACGCAAATAATAATCAGACTTGATCGACTTCGCATCCTGCAACTCAACCAATGACGAACCTCTTTGCATAAAAGCTGTGTTTGCCAATACTTTAGATGTTGCTGTAACAACCAAACTAGAACGCTGAAATAAATCAATTAATTTCGATACAGGGAGGTCTTCTGGATGAACAATCAAAAAGCCTAAATCACGTAAAACCTTACACACTTCATCTTTATTCTTAATCTCCACGCCACCTTTAGGGTTAGCCAAAAAGACTTTAAATCCAGAATCTTCATATGAATTATACTTATTAAAGTGCTCAAAAAAAGCTGCATCCCAAAGATTTCCGCCTACAGGATGTATCTGATATGCTTTTTTCACGCGAATATCTTGCATATCTAAAAAAGATTTAAATCTCGAACGATCAACTCCTAGGCGCTCGCACAATAAATCTAAAATTCCGTACGTATCTTCCGTATAAACAATAGGAAGATTTTTCGGAAAATAATCCACTAATGCCAAACCACTCCACATCTCCGAAAGATGCTGAAAATAATCACTATCTATGTGTGCAATTGGCAGAATAATGGCTTCATCTACCTCATCCACTTCATTTTTACTTAACAATACTTGATTGCTTAGCTTTGCTAATCGAGAACACAACTTCCTGTTAAAAAAGCGATCCTCTATTACCACACTATAAAAATTAGGATCAGCAACACTAAACCGAACATTCGACAACACATCAATACGTTGCTCTCGGCGACGGCTTACCTCTTTTTCAAAACCCTTTCCAGACAAGAGGCTCTTGGTCCCAACTTGCGAAAAGTCTTGAGCAAAGGTTGATTTACGCTTTTGATCTTCGTGAATAATGGCAGAACTCCCAACCACCAATTGATCCAAATCCACCCAACTCGTCAATCTCAAAGTTTTACGAGGAACATACTCATCTAAACTCATAGTGACAAAGTCAGCATCATTACTCCACAAGCTGCTTTGTCGGGCTTTTTTAAGATCTCTGACTTGATTTTCAGACACTTTTATAGCTTGTGCAATCGAGTCCGATTTTTTATCATTCTTCACTAAAGATATAAACTTTTCAGCATCTGACACGCCGTTTTTAAATATAATATCCAAAAAGGCAGCCGTATAATTGGCACTATTGCTTAAAATTTTTTTATCAATAGCTTGCTGGTGTGTATCACCTAAATGCAATTTCCTTAATTGAGAATCGAATGTATTCATATCAAACTCACACCTAAAAATCGAAATATCTTCTCAAACGAACATACCAGAATACTTATACAACAAAAACATCAAAACATTAGCACCATCTACAATAATCTTACAAAAAAAACAAAAACTTAAAAACCAAGTCTTTACTTAAGATTATTTATCAAAACAATGAACAACAACTAATGCCAACACAAACTCAAATCATAAGAAGAAATATCCGACTTAGAGTATTTCTTTATGATCTTTTTATAACCACTATCAAAATACGCTGCCTTAAAAAAAAGATTAGATGCCTTTCGCGGATCATATACTCCAGAAAACATAACATTACCTTGAGACTTATAGTAATCAGCTCGGATACGATCAAACTTAACTTTACTATGAACAAACTCTTGATGGGTTAAATCACCAGTAGCATATGGAACCACCCAATCCACAGCCTTCTTCAAAGAGCCTCCGTTAGGTGAAACCCAATTAAACCAATCCTCACCATTTTTCTTTGCCAGAATAGCCACATCAACCAATGGCATTAAGTCAAATACAACATAATGAATGGCATCTCGCTCCTTAAAATCCACCGTCTCTCCTTGGCTATTAATATTATAAAAAATTTGATCCTTAAAAATTGTACGCGATGAATCAATAATTCCATCATCATCCGTAACAAAACCAATCATAGATATTATCTTCACCCTATAACTCTGCCAATTAGATATCCACCAACCATCTTTAGGTGCAGAATTTATTTTATCTATATAAACTTTCGCCCAATCTTTTAAGAACTTATCAACTTTAGAATTTTCCTTATTAGATAACTCACCTTTTATTATCCCATAACTATCTACCATTCGCATCATATGCTGCTCATATATTGGGATATACGAAGGCTCATAAGTATCAATCCATGCAAATAAAAATTTTTTTGTTAAGTTTAAGTATCTCTTATCATTAGTATACTTATATGCAATTGCAAAATCATGCATTTTACGCATATCTTTTAACGCCTTCGTACCTTCCTTATACTTCAATGTGTTTGGCAACCCCCCCACATCAATCGTCTTAAGAGGATTAGGTGAAGACTTTTTCTCTTTCTCCGCTCTACTCACGATCACTTTTATAGCATCCTCATCAACAAAGTAACATAAGTTTTTTCCATAGGATGCATTCACGATCACAAAATTAAGAACAAGTATTAAAAAAATCATTCTAAACATAAAATACTCTTCACTTCATATTGCTAACAAATGTAATATTGTACTGGGAAAAGAGGAGCTTTAGTAAACTCCAGAGGCTTTGTTACTTAAAGGCATCAGAACTTAATCCTAGCCAAAATAATGAACAACGCTTTGAATTGATAAGTATACGTTTTACGTGTTGTGCTCATGGTAAACATGAGTACATTACAACTTACTAAGTTTAACCCTCCATTTTTGACGACCCACATCAGTTTTTTCGAATTGACTTGTTCATTTAGGAAATATAGTGTTGAATATGCTGTTAACAGAAGGTTTGTGCATCAAAACTCAGTTATTTATTACTGTACAAACATTTTAACACCCTGAAATACAAATGAATGGAAAATCTTTAATGCTAACACCTAAAGAACTTGTAAACCACAATTCTATTTTACTAAGTATGGATATTTGGAATGCTGAAGGAGAGCTTGTTGCTGTTAAATTAAACACCCCATTCCAAGAATTAACTTTCAACGGTGATTTTGACAAAGTTGAGAACATATTACTCGAAATAAAAGGATATCCATTTTACAACTTAGTATCAGAAAAGGTGGATGTCTTACTCTCCCAACTCTATAAGCTTAAAAAAACATTAAATTTCAACGACACCAATTACAAAAAGGTTAGCCTAATACCTTTCAAAGATAAGAACAAAAAATTCCATCAAAATTTGGAAGATTTAGAAAATGGAATATATTTAAATTTTTTTTCAAATCATAGGTTTTCCAACTTCACAGAGAACTTTGATGGTAAGAGTTCTGAAATTATTAAAATATTAAAAAGTAAAAACTTTGATTTCCAAGTATCCCAACATTTTGCTGTAAAAATGAGAGTAATGTCTAACTGTCGTATTCATAATTTTGACGAAGGTTTCTGCACTATTTCTGATGAAAACCACCACTATGATCGGGGTAATTCAGCAAGATTAGCATCTTTAACTTCCTCCAATTTCTTACACAAAGACTGCAATAAAACAATTGAAAATGCTTTTATATTGCCATTCGAACACACATATTTGAATTATTATCACAATTTAATTGAATGCATATTTGGTTTAAGATATTTTGATTATCATAAGTATGATTATCCAATAGTTTACTCAAAAGATAAATTTAATATCATTCCATTTATAGCAAAAAAACTTAATATTGACCAAGATAGATTTTTATCACTAGATGACGTATCTACGACTCTCATAAAAAAAGCTTATTGCTTTCATAAGGGTAGTTTTTATTGGGATAAAAGTATATATGATTTCGCTCGTAAACTAATACCGTCTTCTGTCACACCTTCAAGAAAGAAGGTATATTTATCTAGATTAAAATCTAGAAGACCTATACAAAATGAATTAGAAGTTGAAAACTTCTTACGATGCTTGAATTTTGAGATCGTCTATTCAGAGGATTTGAACTTTGAGCAACAATGCAACCTTTTTAGTGAAATTGAGTATTTGGTTGCTCCGCACGGAGCAGGTCTTGCCAACATCTGTTTTATGCCTGAGGGAGCAACACTTGTCGAGATTTTCGAAAAGGGAATGATCAAAGCCGATTTTTATCTAAGATCAACACATAACAAGTTAAAATATGACTTTTTATTTTTAGATGATAACAAAAATCTAGATTTAAAATCTCTAAATGAGATAATTTCCAACAAATAATCATACAGACGAATAACACAAGTGTTATTCGTCTGTATTTGACAATGCTTCAAAAACAACGTCTTTCAACACATTAGGACTAAAGAGAGAGTTATACTCATACAGCTTACAAAAATTTGATATCCTTTCTATATTATAACTACTCAGATTTTTTTCTTCTAAGATGAATGGCTCAATATCTTCTCCACCTTTGAGTATAGAAAAACAATCATGAAATTTAAAATTATCATCTTTATGCAACTGATGCCCTCTAATCTTCACCCACAACCAAGGAATTCCATATGTTTGCGCAATTATGGCTCCGTGCAATGAAGTAGTTATACAATATTTTGAGTTTGAAATTTTATCAATGACATCTGATGGTGGCATACCAACATCAATAATATCCAAGTTTTCAAGTTTCTTACTCTTAAACATATTATACTGTGTCCAATGTGGGACAATACACCCTTTTTCAGAATAGTTCTTCACAGGGGTGTAAAAATCGTTTAATATAAAAGCTGGATCACCCAAAGGTATTTTTTTTGTAATACCTATTTTTCGAAGCAACTCCAAACTATTCAATCCTCGCAATGAAAGAATATTATCTTCATTTGTATAAATAGTTTTAGTATCTAGATTCTCTATTCTGTCCGTCATAAAGCCGCTCCCCCAAATTTTCATATTGAGATGATTTGGCTTAAATATACTTTCTAGGACTGAGCCAACACCTAAAACCGAATTTTGTGTTTTATAACCAAAAGAGTTAATTACTGGTCTTTCAGTTATCATACTGATCAACCATGGACCTATAACATCACCGAAGTTTGCATGTAAAGACCACCAGTACGCCACTATCGGCTTTTCAACAACTGGTTTATTCATATCATCTACTGTTAGGATTTGGTGATGCTCATAAAAACAGTTTTTCTTATTATGTGTTATTCGCCTTAATCTAAATACCTCTCGCTTTATTAGAGCAAATAAATCATGATTCCCCAAAATATTATCAACACTCACTATCAACACATTATCTGCCGAGGCAAAAGCACTATACAGAAATGAGAAGTTATCTGCTACTAATCGAGAAGATGCAATAATTTCAATTCTTACCTGTGACCTTAATAAATAAATCTTCAAACAATAATCAAATTTATAATCATTGATATAAATGAAATTATCATTTTGAGTTACCTCAACACCTTCAAAGGAGCTTTCTGTTAGACTTTTTATTTCCTCAAATCTATCTAAAATTACACTAACCATTGAAACCTCCACGTTTAAACTTACTCATCGCAGAACCAATCACTTGATGCATATCATAATACCGATATTCAGCAAGGCGACCGCCAAAAATTACATTTTCATCAGCGTTTGCCAGCTCTCTGTATTTTTTGAAGATTTCAGTATTTTTTTCATCGCCGATTGGATAGTATGGCGTTTTATCACGATCCCACTCATCAGGAATTTCCTTAGTGATAATCGTTTTATTTTTTTCTGCCGTAGAGTCATCAAAATGCTTATGCTCTATCATGCGTGTCCATGGTACATCAGCAGAATTATAGTTAATCACCGCATTGCCTTGGTAATTATCAACATCAATTACTTCGGTTTCAAACTTTAATGAACGATATTCTAGCTCACCAAATTGGAAACCATAATATTCATCAATTTTACCAGTGAAAACAACTTTGTCTGCCATTGCATCAAAATTTTCTTTATCTGCAAAATAGTCAACATTTGTGCGGACTTCGATACCATCCAACATTTGCTCAAACATCGCAGTATATCCACCAACTGGAATACCCTGATATTTATCAAAAAAGTAGTTATTGTCCCAAGTTAATCGTACTGGTAGACGTTTAATAATGGATGCTGGCAATTCTTTTGGATCTTTCTTCCATTGCTTTTTCGTATAGTCACGAATCAATGTATTGTAAATATCCGTACCGACTAAACTCAATGCTTGTTCCTCAAGATTCGCTGGTTCACGATCGAGCTTAAGTCGTTGCTCTTCGATCTTTGCCATAGCCTCTTGAGGTGTCGTCACCCCCCACATCGCATTAAATGTATACATACTAAAAGGCAGTGAGTATGCTTTGCCATTATTAATCGCAATAGGTCGATTTACAAAAGTATTAAATTCTGCAAAGCGATTTACATACTCCCAGATATCCGCATCATTGGTGTGGAAAATATGTGGTCCATAAATATGCTGATGGATACCATGCGTTTCTTTACTAAAGCAATTCCCTGCAATATGCTCACGCTTATCAATCACCAAACACTTTTTCCCAGCATCTGTAGCTAGTCTAGCGAAAGTTGTTCCAAACATACCTGCGCCAACAATTAAATAATCATACATTTTTCAAAATTCCTATTAACCAGCCAATTGCGCTAACAACTCTTCTTTCAGTGCTTCATACTGTTCCATATGTGTCTCTGGAACACGATCCTTAGCCCATACAACCAAGTCACGAACAAACTTACACCAAATCGTTTGCATTTGTGCATCATACGCACTGTATTTTGCAATTGTTTCATTCGTAAATCGCAATGACTCAAAAACCGCAAGCCTACGAACATCATTAATATTCGTAATCTGAGAGCGCGCACTGAACTTACGATGAGCACATACCGCATTTTCGCTATAACCAATATTATTGGCTGCAACAACGCTATGCCAATGATATGGAATATCATTGTGTACAACTGTTGAACCAAAGAAAATGTTTTCATCGTGAAGGAGTTCAGTTTTGATGATTCGATTCCAAGGATAATTGATCAAGCCCGAAGCCAATAACTTTAACTCATTATTAGACGTCGCATGAGCAAACTTACCCCAAATCTCTTGATCTGCATTAAACATACCACGAGATTTATTTTCTTCAAAAAATTCAATATTATACTTCATCAAATACAGATCATGTTGCTTGCTACTCGCATCTCTGACGGCTGCAACTAGATTATCAGCAATAATGACATCATCTGCATCTAAGAAGAAGGTATATTTACCAGTACACAGTGGAATCACTGCATTTCTAGCACGACCAGCACCTTTATTACCTTGCTGATAGAAATGAATATGCTGGTATCTATCAGCATATTCTTGGCAAATTTCTGCGGAGTTATCACTAGAACCATCATCAATAACAATCACATCATATTTCAATCCGTGAATTTTCAGTACGGATTCAAATGTATCTCGCAGCAAATCTTCACAGTTATATACGGGAATAACGATTGTTAAATCCAGCTCCGGATAAGCACTCTTATAATCATTAAATTTTTTCTTAAAATTAGCTCGAACATTCACTGGCGGGCAAGCTTTCGCTGTTTTTTCATAAATATTCGAAAAAACTTTTTTAATAATATTACCTGTTGTTGCATCTGCTTGGCGAGTAGCAATCCAGTCAGTTCGATAACAATAGTCATAAAACTCATCAAACTTAACCTGATCACCGATCGCATTGGCTCTCAAAAAGTTTGAAATTGTATTCATATGACATGTGATTGCCGCCAACTTATATGTTGCCGAACTCATGGTCTGCCCTTCACGCGCCATTCGATGATAACTAATTACCTTATCCACAACAACTATACGATTAGACTTACTCAACACAAACCAGTGTAATGGGTTATCCTCATAGAAATAATCCCCCTCAGGATAGTCGATGTTGTTTTGATGCAAAAAGTCTGTCTTATACAGCTTACGCCAAGGTACTGGAGATATACGATATAACTGTGCACAGTTTTTCGCAGAGATCAGAGTATTTAAAGGAATTCCTTCCCAATTGGCCTTATCATAAGCCTCTTTGACAATACGTGTATCATCTTCAAATGTTTTAAAATCGCCAACTACAATCTCAGCTTCATGCGCTTCAGCAGCTCGAATCAGTACCTCAAAAGCATCGGACTCAACCCAATCATCACTATCAACAAAACCTAAATACTTCCCTGTAGCAGCCTTAATCCCAATATTACTTGGAATACCTGCCCCACCTAATGTATTGAAATCCAAATTAATAAATTTGATGCGACTATCTAAGTCTTGATACATTTGAATAATTTTTTTACCGTTATCTGTCGAAGCATCATTAACAATAATCAATTCAAAATCAGTTACGGTTTGTGAAAGCACCGACAAGATACTTGCATCGAGATATGGAGCAACATTGAATACGGGCATAACAATAGATAATAATGGCTGACCACTGTCTGTCTGCACATCAAGAGATTGTGATCTTTCTTGTATCTCAACTATTTCTTCCACTAAACCTGATTGAATCAGGTAGTCAATATTGAACTTTGCTTGAGGATAAAGGGGATGATTTTTTGCAATACGCCGATACTCTTTTAAAGCATTAGCATAATCACCACTTCTTGCGTAATCATTACCTTTTTTCAAACTCATGACTGCTCCTCTTTATCCGTCATTTCAATTCGCTTTTTTTCATCATTAAATGCCAATACTTCTTTGATTAAATCAACTGGTAACTTTTTCAATCGATTTAAACCCTTCAAATCTTTCAACACCGTTTTACCTATCCGATAAGAAAGATGTTGCTTCGCCAACTCACCTTTCTGTGCATCTGTAAATTCATCCAAACTTTCATGAGCAGTAATTTCATCTGAAATCACTTTGATCAAATGCTCTTTAGTAACCTTGAGCACTCCAAGCGGAATTTGAGCAACCTGTCTATGCTTAGCACCTGAAACCAACACACTTCCTAGCTGATAAACAAGCCCAGATTTAACCAATTCGGCAGCACCCAGCTTCCTCTGTAAAGACCCAGCTTCATGCACTCCTTGATCATACATTCGCACCAACTCGTCTTGTACATCATAGAGCTGCTGTTTTAGCTTACTTAATTGGGCTTCATAATTACGCTCAAAGGATGTATGAGCATCATCTATTTTATCTGTCAATTGCTCTTGCAAAGCATAAACTTGTTGTAATAAAAGTTGGTTTTGAGATTTCCACTTAGCCTTTTCTTGCAAGTGATTAATATACAAAAGCTCAAGCTCATCTTGGACAAGGGATATTGTCTCAGATTTTGACGACAAATCATTTTGACAAAACTGAAGCTCACTTCTCAATTGTTTTATCTGGCTAGCATCCTCCTCAATACGCTTGAGTTTCAAAGCCAACTCATCAGACATTCGCACATGAGATTCATTGAGTTCATTATACTTATCTTGCAAATCAATATGACCCAAAATAAAGTTAGCGTTAACTTTGCTATACTTTGTTAAGAACAGGGCTTCCTGCTCTTCTTGCATACCATACAATTGTTCAAGACTGATGCCATTAGACTTAGACTTGAATGTTATCGAGAGAACACTTTGACTCAGATGCTTTAGAAAATCCTGCAAAACTTGAGTCTTTTTCCTCTGGCTCATTGAGTGATAGCGAGGAGATGTTAAACTTTCTTCAAAATCAAAAATTTCCCGCTTCAACTCTTCAACTTGCTCTGTGGCAGATAATTTGATCATATCAGACACCTCTATATATCCAATGCCACTTTCGCGGCAATCGCAATCTGATAAAGAATCGTCGTCAAGCCTCGAGCAATTTCTATGCCTTTCGATGACACTTTCGGCAACACCATAATCTCGTCACCCTCTTTGAGTTGATATCTAGATTTCACCAATTCAGACTCACCATTTTGATGTACGATAATCACTTTCGACTTATTCGACTTCTGGGTATACCCTCCAACTTGATTAATATAATCTTTAGCAGTCATCCCTTTTTGCCACTCTACCGCATTTGGGAACATCACCTCGCCATGCACCATGATGACAGAGGTCTTCTCTGGGATATTTAACACATCACCTTGTTCCAAAATCACATTAGAGAACGAGTTTGGATTTAATACCACTTGTCCTTTAGGCACCACTTTACGTGCTTTTTCTACAAACTGCTTGACCAACTGCGCATCCTGAAGACGCAAAGATGCCTCTTCTTTGGTTGCAGAACGCACAGAATAGGTCGATTCCTCAAGTTTATCTAACGCAACATTCAGCATCTCTTTCTGACGTTTCGCAACACTTGGACGGAACAGTTGCAAGTTCTGTACTTCAGACAATTCATTCGGTTTGAGTTGCTTCAGCACCTCAGAGAGTTTCGCACCATATGGCAACACAATTGCACGTGTCCCATTATGTGCCCCTTCAATACGCACCTGAATTGTGCCTGCATAACGATCCGCTGTCACACTCAGCACGTCACCATCTTGCAGCACGACATTCTGTGCTTCAGCAATCGAATAGTACTCACTACGATACTCTGAACCCTGACGGCGACTAATGCTGACATGTGTCGCACCAGGCTTTGGTTTAGCAACAGACAATGCCTGCTCAACCGTGAGTTGATCGACATTAAATTCAAAATCAAACGGGTTAAATACCTCGCCACTGACACTAAAGGTATGCTTTCGTGGCGCAACAACGATCACATCACCATCTTTGAATGAAAATGGTTGAATCTGACCCGCCAATAAGAAATCATACAAATTCACATATTGAATCATTCGTCCATTACGTTGAATTTGAATATCTACATAACTACCACGCTCTGGATCGACACCGCCCGCACGGTCGAGATAGGCAAGTACCGTATCATTTGCCACACCGCCGTAATTACCTGGTTGATTGACAAAACCAGTCACCAGCACTTTGACAGGCTGCGCCTGCTCAAGTGCAGCATAAACCCCGACATTTGCTACATAAACTCGACGCACGTTACGTTCAATCAGGTTTTGTAAATTCCCATTCGTTGTTCCCGCTACTTTTACAGGACCGACATTCGGTACAAATATATTCCCTTCAGGATCAACCGTTAAACTTCCTGCAAACTGATATGCACCCCATAAGCGAAGGTTGATATTGTCACCTGGGTTAATCACATAACTACTATTGAAGGTACTTCCCGCACTGGTCGCAAATGCACCTTTAAAAAGCTGCGCACCAAACATTCGACTATTGACTTGACTATATTTCGCACCCGTATTACCTAAATTAATCACTGAATTTGATGGCAACATTGCTGCAGCTTGTGCCTGCTCCTGATTGGCACTGGCATCGATGGTCTGGCTCGCAGAGCCACTTGGCCCAGAACTCAAAACATCAGAATCAGGCAACATCGTGTCATCTGTCGCTGCAAAAGCGAAGCTGATTTGGCTTGCCAAAAAAGTGGCTAATAACGTCTTTTTCATCAACTTACTCCTTATGCTCACGAATTACAGAGCGCACCAACATCACGATGCCGAAAAATAAATTCAATAATAAAAATGCACTGAATGCGATATAGCCAACACGTGGATATAACGCTTCTTGCGCCAATCTTGGGCTGGTAATCACGACAAGATTTTTCAACTTACGCACCGCTTCAAGGCGGGCTTTTTCCAATGAAGCCAAAGCCAATTTATACAAATCTGTATTGAATTCAACCTGTGCTTTTAGACTTTCAAAATCAGCTGCACTGCGGTTGAGTTTTTCTGCATTTCCAGGTGAGGTTAACTTAGATTTTTCATCTTGGATTTGCTTTTCAACCGACTGAATCTGACTACGCAAAGCCACCACTTGCGGTGCCGTTGGGTTTAAATAGCTCAGCAAAGTACGCTCTTCCGTACGAAGTTGCGCCAAATTTGATTCAAGCTGGTTGACAATTTGTGCGACCGCTTGCGCTTGCGCTTGTGGGTCAAACATTTGATTTTTATTTTGATAACTAATCAACGCTTCACGTGATTGAGTCAGATTTTCCAATGCCTCATTGAGTTGATCTGTGGCAAATACCAATTGATCTTTCGCTACTTCTTGTGAAATATCATTCACAAACTGCTCACTTTCCGCCAAGATTTCCTGATTCAACCTTAACGCAAACGACGGGCTAAAACCTTCGACAGACAGATGCAATAAATTTGTTTGTTCATCCAAGTCGACTTTGACTCGTTTATTATAATATGCTACCAACTCTTCTTTAGAGGCACTTGCAGGTAACTCAAAAATAGGATCACTACCACTCCCTTGAAACTCTTTTTGTAGATCAAGCTTTTTATCCAGCTTCTCAACGAGATCTCGGGACTGTATAAAAGCTTTTAAATACTGAGAATCCTCGGTACTGGTACTACTTACACCAAGCAAAGCGCCAATACCTGTCGACGCCTCTGTGCTTACCTCACCAACCTGCTTCACGACCACGGTTGCATCCGTTAAATACCTACCTTGAGCAAACAAAAGCAAATATAAAAGAACCACAACAAGTGGCACGATCACCATGGCTAAATACGCTAAAAGCGTAGAACGATTATTTTTTGCCCAATGCATATTCTTTATAAACCTCTACAGCTTCATTAATATCATCAAAATATTGCGCTTTTCCGTCCTGTACAAAAAAACCCACATCACAGTTCTTTGTTAAGTCCTCTAAATTATGAGACACCATAATAATGTTTGAGTTCGCCTTGAGGTCATTCAACATCTTTTGACTTCGCTTTTTAAACACGGCATCACCAACTGCACCAACTTCGTCCAAAAGATAATAATCAAACTCAAAAGCCATACTCAAACCAAAACCCAAGCGTGAGCGCATACCAGACGAATAACTTTTAATTGGCATATCAAAATACTTACCAAGCTGAGCAAAATCCTCAACAAAAGCGATAACCTGAGAAACATCGTCTTCCGCAGCATACAAGCGTGCGACAAAACGTACATTTTGTCTCCCAGTTAAACTCCCTTGAAAACCACCAGATAAAGCAACTGGCCACGATATGGTTTTATTCGTAATCACCTGCCCAGAATCAGGATAATCTATCCCACCAATAATACGCAATAAAGTACTTTTCCCAGCACCATTTTTTCCAAGCAGCCCAACACTTTTATTGGTTGGCAAAACAACGTTTAAATCCCTAAATACATAATGCCGACCTTTAGGTGTCACAAAAGATTTAGTTAAATTGCGCAACTCAATCATTTTCTAGTCAACATCCTTTCTTGAAATACTTGATTTAATGCCAACCCTAAAAACAATACAAAAACCACACACATCCAAACATAAGACATACTCACACCTTTCACAGTAATATAAGTCGGTGCAACACTGTGCCTCATTAACTCGAATATATGTGCCAAGGGGTTCCATAAAAAATAGACCAAATACTCCTCAGGAACCCTATGTAAAGGAAATATTGCGCCAGACATAAAATACATTAATATGAAAAATGGTGTAATAACTTTATTAATCTCTTTACTCCAAGAACCAATCACCATTAAACAAATTGACAAACCAAATGAAAACAACAATACAGCAAGCCAACAAAACAATAAGTATGGAATGTGAGATAAACTAACCTCAAATCCAATCCAAACTAGTACTAAAGTTAATAACACGTAACAAACAAAATACAGCAAAAACTCTAGGCCAGTTCGCGCAAGAATAATATCAATTGGCTTTACATTTCGATAACTTAAAAGCCCTGCATTTGCTTCAATCGCACCCAAGGCTTTTATAGCAGACTTCCTAAATACAAAAAAAGGCAAAATACCATTTATTAAGAAAACTGGATATTCAATACCAGGCAAAACTCGCTTTATGATTGCGCCAAATAAAATCAACATAAACACAACATTAAGCGCAGGCTCTACAAGCGCCCAAACATAACCGATCCGATAATGTCCAAATCGTGTCTGTAATTCACGCAGAAACAATGCACGTATCGACGCATACATTACCGCGATACCACTGCGTGGTTTAAAGCGTGGCAATCGTTTGAGCTGTGTTTCCGTGTTATCAGACATAGGCAAAAACCATCAAAAATGTATCTTAAATAAGCAAGTTTAATCATGTAGCAAGCTGAGTATACCGTATCCAAGATGACATGATGCAAGGAAATTTAGCATTCAGCCATTTAAACCAAATGCAATTAATCCAGTCAAACTACCTAAATAATACGCAATACTGTTCGAGTATTTTACATAAGTGCTTGGTTGTTACCGTAACAAAATGTTTTGTTCCCTCCATATTCACTAGGGATACCATTGATTCACCACATCCGAGCACCTTTCAAACCCAATAAGTCTTATCAATAAAACCCAATGCAATACGCCATGCTTTGTAGTATCTTAAAGCACTTTTTACATTCAACTTCTTCAACTATGAATTTCGCCCAGCAACATTCACAACAGTTTGATGTCGTTATCATTGGTAGCGGTGGTGCAGGTTTAACTTTGGCGCTTTCGTTGCCCGAGCATTATCAAATTGCAGTTTTGGCAAAGTCTCATCTGCAAGATGCTAGTACCTATTTCGCCCAAGGTGGTGTGGCTGCCGTACTTGATCAAGAAGATTCGATTGAACAGCATATTGATGACACTATGATTGCAGGTGGACATCTTTGTCACTTAGATGCGGTAAAATTCACCGTTGAAGGTGGGCAAGATGCCGTTGATTTTTTACTCAAGCAAGGTGTGCAATTCACTTTAGATGAGCAAGAAAACTTACACCTTACCCGTGAAGGTGGACATTCTCAGCGCCGTATCATTCATGCTGCTGATGCCACAGGCAAAGCGATTTCCACGACTTTGGTTGAACGTGCTCAAGAAAAAGAAAATATCCACTTATTTGAAAATGTAGTCGCTATTGATGTCATCACCACACAAAAAGCCCAGATAGAACATTCTGAAAATCGTGCGATCGGCGTGTATGCGCTCGATGAAACCACTGGCGAAGTCAAAACATTTTTAGCGCCATTTACTGCACTCGCCTGTGGTGGTGCGATGAAAGCCTACCTTTATACGTCAAATCCTGACATTGCCACTGGTGATGGCATTGCTATGGCGTGGCGTGCAGGCTGTCGTATTGCTAACATGGAATTTAACCAGTTCCATCCGACTTGCCTGTATCATCCTAAAGCGCGCTCTTTTTTAATCACTGAAGCCATGCGTGGTGAAGGTGCATATTTGCGATTACCTGATGGTGAGCGTTTTATGCTTCGTTTTGACGAACGTGCCGAGCTTGCCCCTCGTGATGTGGTGGCACGTGCCATCGACTATGAAATGAAACGTCTTGGTCTACGTCATGTCTGGCTCGACATTACCCATCAGCCTGAAAGTTTTGTCAAAGAACACTTCCCGACACTCTATGCACGTTTGCTCGAGCTCGGCATAGACATTACCAAGGACAAAATTCCTGTAGTTCCTGCAGCGCACTACACCTGTGGTGGTGTAATCGTCGATCAACATAGTCAAACAGATATTGCAGGACTGTATGCCATTGGCGAAACCTCATCGACGGGCTTACATGGTGCCAATCGCATGGCAAGCAACTCCCTTTTAGAATGTTTTGTCTATGGCATGAGCGCAGCCAAGCATATTCAATCTCAAATCGACAATGCACCTCGGTTCGATCAAGTCAATCCATGGGATGCCTCGCAAGTAGAACATCCTGATGAAGATGTCGTCATCCTACAAAACTGGGATGAATTACGTACTTCGATGTGGAATTATGTGGGAATTGTACGCACAACTAAACGCTTGGAACGTGCATTGCATCGTATCGAGATGCTGAAACGAGAAATTGAGGAATATTATCAAGGCTATAAGGTCAGTAAAAATCTGATCGAACTACGCAATTTGGTTTTAGTGTCTGAAATGATTGTGCGCTGTGCCATGCAACGCAAAGAATCTCGTGGCTTGCATTACACATTGGATTATCCTGAATTATCAGATGAAATTCGAGATACTATTTTGACACCACCTGATTTTTTGGTCAGTCAGCCGTTGGTAGACAATTAAACTCGTATTCAACGCTGTAAATTTCAAAAATGATCGAGCTAAACGGATGAGCTCGACATCTATACTTGCGCTGACATTGGTGAATTGCGCTGTTTATTTTCCCAATAGGCAATCAAAAACGCTAATGCAAACAAAATCATAAAGCCACCTGTCATTGGTCGTAATGTCCCATCATACATCTGTCCAATGATCGCTGCCAAAATCAATGAAATGATCGACGATGCCGCACCAATAATTGCCGACGCCATGCCAGCAACATGCCCCATCGGCTCCATAGCAATCGCATTTAAGTTGCCAAACAATGTGCCGAACATGGCAAATAAAAACACTGCATAGAGCATAAATAACCAAAACGGAATCTGCATACCCACAATTTGTAGCGCAAAGAATAAGAACGACAAAATACTTAAACCGAGCAAGCCATAAATACAAATGGTGCGCATACCAAAGCGCATGACAATTTTTGAATTGGTAAAAGATGCAACGCCCATCACCCCAGCAAGCAACGCAAAATAACCGCTGAACGCTTCGCCTGACAGACCATACTGTTGCATAAATATCTGCTGTGAACTACCGAGATAGCCAATCAAACCACCGAAGCAAAAGCCCGCACAAATCAGATAACTCATCGTAGTTTTATTGCGTACCACTTCAAAAAAGCCTTCTTGAAATGCTGACTTGCGCATCGCAATTCGGTTCTCAGGCAATAAGGTTTCTTCCAATCGAAAAGCGACCCACGCACCTATGACGAAGGCATAAATCACATACATCAGGAAAATTTCACGCCAACCAGAAAAGTGAATAATCAACTGCCCAATACTTGGCGCAACCGCAGGCGCCACCATGAATACCATCATGATCAAGGACATAATCCGCGCCATTTGATCGCCACTGTATTTATCTCGCACAGTTGAAATCGATGCCACATAAGGCCCTGCAACACCAACACCTTGAATGAATCGTCCAAGTAGAAAAAATTCAAATTGCTGGGTAAGGTAGCACAATAAACTACCGACAAAATAAATCGCAATGCCTGCAAACAAGATACGCTTGCGTCCGATCGCATCGGATAATGGTCCTGCAATCAGTTGTCCGATGGTCATCCCTGCAAAGATCGCAATGATCACCCATTGCGCTTGATTATCATTTTTTACCGAAAGCGCTTGCCCAATCTCCCCGAGCGCAGGAAGTACCGCATCAATCGAAAACGATACGATCGACATCAGTAATGCCATCAGCAGGGTAAATTCACGGAACTTAATATTGCTTTGCATAGGACATCCACACAATTTATGCTGATTTTTTGATCTGAGCGATATTATACGCAGTCAATGAAAATTTAATATCCATCTTGACTGCTTCATATACGGATACATGACAACGCAAACACCACCAGAAAATAAAACCTCACAAGACATTGACTTATGAGGTTTTCAGCAATCATCGACTTCAATGGAATGCGTCACCTTAACGCATTCATGAAACATTAACTACAAAGTGAGCTAAGCCTGTTGACGCTTGTTATACGCAATCGATGAGAATACCGCCCAAACAATAAAGATAATCCCGATCAAGCCCGTGACCAACTCAGGCACATGTAAGCCTGTACCACTTGCCAACATAATCACCGCCAAAGCACCAATCGCATAATGTGCGCCATGCTCAAGGTAGATATAGGCATCAAGTGTGCCTTTATCCACAAGATAGATCGTCATCGAACGCACAAACATCGCACCAATTGCCAAACCAAGCATGATGATCACCACATCATTGGTAATGGCAAAAGCACCAATTACACCATCAAAACTAAATGATGCATCCAGCACTTCGAGGTAGATAAATCCACCGATACCACCTTTCATGATCGCCTTGCCGACTTCGGCATTGCCACTCGCTTCATCATCTTCACTCGAACCACCTTCAAGCAAATGTCCAATGACTTGTACACCGACATAAACCACGATGCCCCAAATCCCTGCCATGATCACCACCAGCTTTTGTTCTTCTGGCACTTGTCCAGCCAAGATGATCAAAGCGATTAAGGAAATAAACACCGATACCGCAGGAATACTACCGAAATGCGCTGATTTTTGCTCAAGCCAATGGAACCAATGGGTGTCTTTTTCATCATCGAACATGAAGTTCAAAAACACGAGGAGCAAGAACATACCACCAAATGCAGCTATTTCTGCATGATGTGCCATCAATTTTTGTGAATATTGATCAGGATCATCTAAGGCTAAACGTGCAACTTCAATCATGCCCATATCGGCGGTCACGGCTACGATCAACAGCGGGAAAACCAGTCGCATACCAAAAACTGCAACAATAATTCCGACTGTCAAAAACAGCATTTTCCAGAACGGATCCCAGCCTTTTAGCACCGAGGCATTGACCACGGCATTATCAAACGATAACGACACTTCCATCACCGCCAAAATCGCAGTAATTGCCAATGCTTTGAGCATGGTCTGGATAGCAGCTTCAGCGCCGTGGCTATAGCCCCAATAGGCTGACAATGCCAAACAAACAATAGTAAAAACGATTGAAAATCGAAAATGTTTAAGCATTTTGCTTACCCTTAAACAAATCTAAAAAATTGCCTGCATGATACACCACAGCGCTGAATATTACTGCACAGAATCGTCCAAAGTTGCTATCGAATTTCACCGAAGAAAAAGCGCATGATCACTTTTGTAGAAAGGATGTGCTTAATTACAACGTGCTTAAAGCCGTTGCAACAATCCTGTGGCATTCAACACATCATATTGTTTAATTACAAAACTCGAATGCAGTGCCACCACATTGTCAATTTTCCCCAAACGCTTGAGCAATACATCACTATAATTATCCATATCTCTTGCCACCACTTCGAGCAAGAAATCTGCCGACTGCCCCGTGATCAAAAACGCATTGGTGACTTCTGGAATGTCCTCAACTGCTGCCAAAAACCGCTCAAAAGTCTCCGAATCATGACGACTGAGTGACACTTGCAAAATGGCATGGAAACTAAATCCGAGCTTTTGATAATTAATTTCACGTTTGATTTTGCCGATGATTTGACTATCGACCAAATTTTTAATGCGTCGATGTACCGAGCTGACCGACAAATGGATGCGTTCGGACAATTCATTCAGATTCATATCCTCATGACTCAAGATTTCGATGATTTGCTTATCATAATGGTCAAGTTCCATGCGGACTCCAAGGGACAGGTGAGATCAAAATCGGTCGATGTGATCGTAAGATGCGTAAAAAAAAATAACAGCGAAATTATTATTATCGATAAAGTAGTTACGGGATTTCGAGGGAGAATTTAACCGCAATCTAATGACGGCTCAATCTCTACAGATCACATCGCACGGGTCTGTGCATTTTCGATTCGCTTGTGGCAAATCGCCGTATCTGTTGCGCTGTGACTTTTTGGGTCAACACACCAAGCAGGTTTTGCTATTTTGGTGCATCTTTGCTTCAATCTCTAGAAATCTCGAAGCAGTTTGGTGCAGCGCATTCCCTCTCACACCCTGAAAACTAATGTACCAATAACTGCTTTAAATTATTTCTCGATTTTGTAGTTTTTACCAGAGAATATGGAAATATTTTTCACTTTACAATTATTTCATATTATTAATTTCCAGATACACTCCAAACATTAAATTATTTATCAAATTTCTCAGCGATTTGCACGGATTCACACAGCATTTCATCGGTTTGCAATCATTTTTCTGCATGATTTTTTATCAGGTCATTTTTTAAAAAATCTGACTGAGCAAGGCATACATTTTGCTTATTTAATTTTAAATTCCAAGCGATACTAGCTACATCGATTGTCATGCTGTTGCATCACCACATCACAGCCCAAATGATTTTAAAAAGTGATATGAATGAAAATACTTAGCCAACTTATTTTGTTATGTCTAAACTCAAAGTCGTACTGATCGACGATCATCCAGACCGAGCAGAATATGTCGCCAAAACACTAGAACAACAATCGTTTCAAGTGGTTGGTTGCTTTCTCTCCTCCCAAACCAGTTTACTCAATCTGGAGTCACTGGATGCGGACGTGATTTTGCTCGATATGGATCATCCGCATCGTGATGTGGTGGAAAGTTGCGTGATGAATTCCAACTTACCCATTGTTTTGTTTACCAAGAATACTGACCGTCAAACGATTCACAGTGCCATTGATGCAGGGGTGACCGCATATATCGTTGATGGCATTGACAATGAACGCCTACATGCGATCTTAGACATCGCCATCGAGCAATACAAACATCATCAAAAATTACTCAAAGATCTGAATGATGCCAAAAGCAAACTCGCCGATCGCAAAGACATTGACCGTGCCAAAGCATTACTCATGCAGCTGCACCATATTGATGAGGAAGATGCCTATAAACGTCTGCGTAAACATGCCATGAGCCATCGTATTACTTTGGGCGAGGCGGCTCGGCATTTTTATGAAGCCTTATCATTGATCAACCCATCCGATCAGGAGCAACCATGACCGTCATGCCATTAGAGTCCGATCACGATAGTACAAATATATTAAAGGTTGGCTATTTACCCTTGGTCGACAGCATTGCGCTACTTTGGGCACAACATCATGGTTATTTTACTGCGGAAAATTTAACGGTTGAATTGGTGCAAGAAACCTCTTGGGCAACACTTCGAGATCGTTTGGCGTTTGGCATATTGCAGGCTGCGCACTGTCTGTCGCCGATCGTTGCCAGTGCCTGTAGTACCGCAGATGATATTGGCATTGCGATGCGCACCGCTTTGGTGCTCTCACATAACACGGCAAAAATCAGTCTAAAAGCTGAACTGTATGATGCGCTTGACATTCAAGCTAGCGATTTACCGCATCAAAGTGCAGCGAAATTTGTTACTCATTCAAAGCAAATCACGCACAAATTGGCTCAAGTCTTCCCTGCATCATTACATCATTTTACCCTTCGAGAATGGTTACGCCTTGCTGATCAGGACTTTGCCCATCAATGCAAACTTGCCACCTTGCCACCGCATTATATGCTTGAGGCAATGCATCACGGTACGATCGATGGTTGTTGCGTCGGTGAGCCGTGGAATAGTGTCGGTGCGACCCAGCAAATTTCCAAAATCATCTGTCGTTCGCAAGATGTCATTCCCAGTATTGCCGACAAAGTGCTTGCTGTGACCAATGAGTGGGCAGATGCACATCCCACATTACATCAGGCGCTGGTTCTTGGCTTGATGAAAGCACAGCGAGATTTGGCAAAAACGGAAAATAGTGCGGCAGCCTATCAACTGCTCCAGCAGTTTGGCATTATCGACACCGCTTTTGATTTAGCGCTTGATCCTGCACTTAGCTCAGCGACTTTACAAGCAGATGTTGAAGCCTTAATTGTGCAAATCCATCAACAGAATATGCAACCCAAAGCCACGGATTTTGATTGGATTTTGTCACAACTCAAAGCATGGCTACATGCTGATTTAGACGCTGGAAAATTTCAGGATTATAGTTTGCAATGTATTGATTTGGCCTGTTATCAACAGGTATTGAGTGAGTTAAATCAAGCCTAAGCGCTTAGCCACCAATGGCATGCATACTAATTTTACGCAGTGGCGCACGCTGTTTACTGACATAGCCTGCGTCTTTGTACCAGACCACAGTTTTAATGGTGCCGATGATCTCGTTTCGTAGTGCATCATCATTATTTTTTTGATATTGTTCAAGTTTATCTTTAAAACTTAAACCTTGATCACTAAATAAGCAAGTAAATAACTCGCCTGTCGCCGTAAAGCGCAAGCGATCACATTGCTGACAAAATGGATTAGAAATCGTAGAAATAATCCCAATTCTATAGATTTGTTTTGAAAAATGTTCTTTAACTGCATCATTTAAATTTTGAATTGCAAATTGCCGTGCAGGTTCATGATCTTGTGCTATTGCGGTGATCTGAAATTCTTTTTCCAGTGTACTCAAGATATCTTGCTCACTGACCACCCAATCCTTTTGCCACAGCGCATCACCATCGAGTGGCATATATTCAATAAAACGCACGCTAATGTTCTGCGCCATGCCCCATTTCACCAAAGGAATGATTTGATCATCGTTGATGCCACGCATCAGTACGCTGTTGATTTTTATTTTTAAGCCGACAGCTTGCGCAGCAGCAATGCCTTGTAAAACAGGTTGTAGTGATTTTTTGGTGAGTTGTTGAAATTGCGTGGCATCTAAACTGTCCAAGCTGATATTCAGATCATCCAAGCCTGCACGTTTTAAACCCTCTGCGTATTTGGCGAGATAATGCGCATTGCTGGTCATCGAAATACGCTTTAAACCTTTGGCACGCAAGCGATTTAGGTCGTTAATAAAATGCACCACACCTTGACGCATTAACGGCTCGCCACCTGTGATGCGAATACTTTCAATGCCCTGCTCAACCATCAACTCGCAAAAGGTATACAGCGCCTCAAATGAAAGAATATCCTTTTTCGCCAACCATTCAGGATGTTCAGGCATGCAGTACTGACATTTAAAATTACAGCGATCCGTGACAGAAATGCGTAGTTTGCGTTTTTCACGACCAAATTGATCCACCAAGTTTGCATTGCTACGCACTTGTCGCTGTGGCGAATGATCATGTGTAGACATGATCTGTGTTGGTAGATCATTCAATTGCTTTACTCACTCATGGATTGTTCAGAAAAACAATTTTTGTCAAAATAAGAAATTAAATCAAGCAAATACAAACGCACTAGGGAACGCATCGAAAACCTAGCGAGTAGCGTAAATTTCAAGGCGCACCTCGCACAGCAACCGCAGTGTACTTACGGTACATGAGGATTGCGAGCAAGGAGCAACGTAGAAATTTGCCTACGCAGTTGGTTTTTCGAGCTTCCCTAAAGTTTTTAACTCGGCCCACGCATTGATACTATGCGGTTGTGCACTGTCATTTGTCAATTTTAACACAGAAAATTTAAGCGACTTAAATAGTCGAAATAGGCTACGTTGCTCCTGCGCCAAACTCTGCGCAAGATGCTCACTGACCGAGCGATGCATTAAACACAGTGGATATAAGGCTTGCCCATCAATTTCTGCATAGCAAATTTGACTTTGATCTGTCGCAATTTGCTCTGCAAACTTCTCAAGCAATTGATCTGGAATATAAAACAAATCACACGGCACAAACAGTATCCAATCTCGCTGACTATATAACCATGCACTGTGCATGCCCATCATCGGACCGTGAAAGCCTTTCTCAACATCGCTAAAAATCCCAAGATCAGCATCAATGGCTTGATAAATTTCACTATCTCGGTGACTATTGATCCACAGCTTTTGTACTTGCGGTTTGAGCTTTTCCCGCAGTCGATCAAGCTGACGACACTGTCCATCGAAACTTTGAAGCAATTTATTACAACCGCCCATCCGTGTCGCCTGACCGCCTGCAAGAATTACGGCATCGGTATTGGCGAAAATCGTTTTTTGATCCATGAAATTGCTTTGATCAATTGTCGCTTGCGCATCATCAGAGGGCTTTGTTGGACAATTCACTTTCACGCTCCGACTGACATTGCTTAATCAAACCACGGATTTCAGGCAAACATGAACCACAGTTTCCGCCTGCTTTGAGACAAGCCGTGACTTGTTTTTCATCCGTGATATTTTTGGTTTTAATGGTGTCAATAATACGGTTTTTACCGACCTTGAAACAACTACACACCAATGCACCTTCATTATTCGCCTGACCGATTGGCATGCCTGCGAGTAAGGCACGGCGATGCAATGCACTCAGACGATTGCGACTAAACAAGCCTGCTAACCAATCTCGATCAGGTAAAAACTCACGAGGTGCAAGATAGAATGCCGCCATCAAACGATCTTCACGCAGTACCACGATATGTAAAGTGTCGGTATGCACATCTTCATACATCAACCATTCATCATTTTCGGCATCATAAGGCAGTAAATCTAGTAGCTTATTGGCGACTTGTAGACTCTCGGTACGATCGACGATTTCATAGCGAATGGCTTGTGCGGTTTGGATTTTCACCCACCAAGTAAAGGCTTCTTTATCCAACTGCTTTGTATCACAGCCTTTCTCTTTATCACATGGCGCATTTTCCATCCACTCTGGACGCACGTACAGCACCCCTTGCCAGCGTCCATAAAATGGTTGAATCATCACTGGGGTATGTTTAAATTCAGGCTCACCCGAGATCGCATCAACTACAGGATTGACTACCGCACCGACACGTGCATCGGAGGCAACTTGATCATTCCAATGAATTGGCACAAAAATCTGACCACGGCGCACTTTGGTCGAAAACTGAGCACGCACCACACAGCGTCCCCACTCCGAACGCACTTCGACCAAATCAAACTCTTTAATCCCGAACTTGAGCGCATCTTGTGGGTGAATTTCACAATAAGGCTCACTGCGATGTGTAGAGAGATTGGCAGACAATCCCGTACGTGACATGGTATGCCACTGATCACGGACACGACCCGTATTCAAAATCAGTGGATATTCAGCATTTGGTTTATTTTTTGGTTCAATATTTGGCGTGGAAATAAATTTTGCTTTGCTATCTGCATGGCTAAAAATCCCATCGCCATAAATGCGTGGCGTACCTTGCTTGTCCGCATAGACAGGCCATTGAATCGGTTTAAGCGCATGATATTCGGCTTGACTAATGTCACTTAAACCTTGCAGATTGAAATAGCGAAATGCAGGCAAGCTGTCACGCTCAGAGGCAAAACCATTGCCCACCGTTGAGAGTTTGGCGTGTTCTAAGAAAATGTCATAATTCGATGTAAAATCAAAACCTTGCCAACCCATTTTTTGTGCGACTTGGCTCACCGCCCACCAATCTGGCTTGATGGTTTCAGGCACAGATAAGAAAGCATTTTGACGTGAAATACGACGTTCGGAGTTGGTCACTGTGCCGTCTTTTTCACCCCACGCTTGCGCAGGCAATAACACATCGGCAAAGTCTGTGGTATCGGTATCTTTACAGACATCAGACACCACCACAAATTCACATTTTTCCAATGCACATTTGACTTGATCACTATTCGGTAAGCTCACCACAGGATTGGTCGCCATAATCCAAATTGCTTTGATTTTCCCTGCTTCCACCGCTTCAAACATATCTACAGCTTTTAAACCGACCTTTTGTGCGATGTGTGGACTTTGCCAAAAGTCTTGCACCAGTTGCTGATGCGTTGGATTATCAATATCGAGATGCGAAGCAAGCATATTTGCTAGACCACCGACCTCACGTCCGCCCATCGCATTGGGCTGACCTGTCATGGAAAATGCGCCCATGCCCTCGCCTGTCACACGACCAGTAAGCAGATGACAATTGATAATGCTATTGGCTTTATTTGTGCCTTGACTGGACTGATTTACGCCCATTGAGAACAGCGTAATCACCTTCTTGTTTTTGGCGAACAGTTGATAAAATTCAAGCAGTTTCTCAATGGCAATACCAGTTTCCGAAGCGACAAAATCGAGGTCTTGCTCAGCCTGACTGACATCGAGCGCACGATCCAATTGCGTGGTATGCGCATCAATAAAAGCTTGATCCGCATAACCCTGTTCATTGAGATATTGCAATAAACCATTGAAAAGACAAATATCTTGACCAATCAAAATTGGCAAATGTAAATCCGCCTGTTCACAGGTTGCGGTAAAACGTGGGTCAATCACTACGACTTTTAGATTGGCATTTTCAGCTTTGGCCGCCATGATGCGCTGAAACAAAATCGGATGGCACCATGCGGTGTTAGAACCAACCAAAACGATCAATTCCGCTTGTTCAAAATCTTGATAATTGCCTGCAACGATATCTTCGCCGAAAGCACGTTTGTGCGCTGCTACAGCAGAAGACATGCACAGTCGGGAATTAGTGTCGATATTGCCTGTGCCGAGATAGCCTTTGACGAATTTATTGACCACATAATAGTCTTCAGTCAACAATTGTCCTGACACATAGAACGCAACACTTTCACGTCCATATTGGTCGATACATTGACGAAATTTATCGGCAATCAAATCCGTGGCTTGATCCCAAGATGTTTGCTTACGCGCTGCACCTCGTCCAAGTTGTGGCGTGATCAAACGATGCGACATACCCACCGTATCAGCCAGATGACTCCCTTTGATACAGAGTTTTCCTCGATTGGCAGGATGCGACTCATCCCCGACCACTTGTAGCCCTTTGGCAGTTTGCTGTGCAGTGACGCCACAGCCCACACCACAATAAGGACAGGTCGAATGCACGACTTCATTGTTTGAAATCGTTGGGATGAGCTGTGCAACTTGATTCATCTTTGCCATTCTCCAAAATTATACGGATTCGTAATCAGTTGATCTTAAAAACCAAATTGGAGTAAGTACCAATTTGGCGATGATCAATCTCTTAGCTTGCTTGTTTTAGGGCGAAATCTCGACCAAACAACAGCTTATTACGGATTTGGTGAATCGGTGTTTGATCGCTGATCAACTCTGCATACCATGCACCATCTTCAGTATCACCAAACAATACCGCACCGATCACTTTGTCATTTTGGATAATTAAGCGTTTGTAGATTTGACGTTTTTCATCATTGAGCACGATGTCTTCACAGTCTTCGGTTGCTTCAATATTACCTGCCGAGAACACATCCACACCACTGACTTTCAGCTGTGTCGGAGTCGGCAAGGTTTTAAAGGTCAAGCTACCATGCTCTGCCAAGTGAGTTGCACAAACAAAGGCTTGTCCCCAAAGTGGTTCGACCAAACCAAAGACGCTACCACGATGTTCGATACACTCACCGATCGAATAAATACTTGGGTCAAACGTCTGCATGGTGTCATTGACCACCACACCACGATTGCAACGCAAGCCTGCACTTTGTGCAAGATCGGTATTCGGACGAATCCCCACTGCAAATACCACAAGGTCTGCAAGGAGCTGTGTACCGTCGGCAAGGCGCACGCCAACCACTTTACCATCTTGCCCGAGAATCTCTTGAGTTGAGGCTTCAGTGATGATTTTAATGCCTTTTTCATGAATACTTTGACGTAGCATTTGACTGGCACGAAGGTCAAGCTGACGCTCCATGATGCGATCCATCAAATGCAATACCGTGACATTCATACCACGTTGTTTCAAACCATACGCCGCTTCAAGTCCAAGCAAACCACCGCCGATGACGATGGCATTTTGCTTAGTTTGGCTGATCTCGATCATTTTATTCACATCATAAATGTCACGGAAGCTCAGCACGCCATCGAGATCATTACCTTTGATCGGTGGCATAAATGGTTTTGAACCTGTTGCCAAGATCAAACGATCATAATCTACAGCTAAACCTGATTCGGTAATCACTTGCTTTTTACGGCGTTCAACTTTCACCGCTTTGTCGCCTGCGATGAATTTGATGCCTTTTTCCGCATACCATTCAGGTGCATGCAGCATGATTTGCTCAATGGTTTTTTCCCCTGAAAGTACTGGCGAAAGCATGATGCGGTTGTAGTTGCCCCACGGCTCTTCACCAATCACGGTGATGTCATACATCTCAGGTGCCATATCGAGCAAGTCTTCGAGGCAACGCATGCCTGCCAAGCCATTACCCACAAGCACGAGCTTCATCCGATCACGTTGCAATGCCACGTTGGTCAGATACGTTTTTTGTGCTTCAGGATAAACCCACACTTCACCATCAACGATCTTGGTTGGGAACACTGGCAAACTTTGACTGCCATCTTCCAAACAACGCCCTGTCGCCAAGCTAAAATGTTGCTTATAAATCGGTGAAGCAATCACACGCTCACCCAAAATATCACCCAAAATGCCACGTGACATGACATTGGCACCACTAAATGGATCGTGGTTGGAGAGTGCATAAATACGCTTTTCATTTCCAACACGGAACATGGCAACTTGTTGCTCGCCGATCAATGCACAAACACCTGTGTTTGGCTGGATTTGATCAAGCAAACACACTTTTTGCCAATCTAAACCTTGCTTCATCTCTGTCATGATAGTTTCCTTCAATTCTTAAATACTTTTCGCTAACTCGAATTTGTTCACTTTATACAGACGTTACTGCAATACGTTTTGCATCACGCTCTTGTGCATTCATTGGGCGGATTTGACCACGCTCAGGGGTAAACTGAATGTGTGGATCCGCTTGATCAGAGTTAATAAAGGTTTGGAAACGGGCACGGACTTTTGGATCAGTGACCGCAGTATTCCATTCGTCTTGATAGGTATTCACCACGTGTTGCATACGATCTTCAAGCTCTTGTGCCACACCAAGCGAGTCATTCACCACCACATCTTTGAGGTAATCCAAACCGCCTTCAAGATTGTCACGCCATACGCTGGTACGTTGTAGACGATCGGCGGTTTGGATATAGAACATAAAGAAACGGTCGATATAGCGAATCAAAGTATTGGTATCTAAGTCAGATGCAAGTAGCTCTGCATGGCGAGGTTTCATCCCACCGTTACCGCAGACATAGAGATTCCAACCTTTTTCAGTGGCAATCACACCGACATCCTTA
The DNA here is from genome assembly GCF_900096915.1 of Acinetobacter marinus. Classification (GTDB taxonomy): domain Bacteria; phylum Pseudomonadota; class Gammaproteobacteria; order Pseudomonadales; family Moraxellaceae; genus Acinetobacter; species Acinetobacter marinus. Next base: position 252,180 of record NZ_FMYK01000004.1, on the reverse strand, counting down.
CCTTGCGCTTCGGCACATTCACGGGTACAGCCAGAGACTGCCATTTTTAATTTATGCGGAGAGCGCAAACCTTTGTAACGGTTTTCCAAGAAGATCGCCAAGCCCACAGAATCATCCACACCATAACGGCACCATGTACTACCGACACACGATTTCACAGTACGAAGCGACTTGCCATACGCATGTCCAGACTCAAAACCTGCAGCGATCAATTCTTCCCAAATCGTTGGCAATTGATGCACTTGCGCACCAAATAAATCAACACGTTGACCACCTGTGATTTTGGTATATAGACCATATTTCTTGGCAATTTGACCAACGGCGATCAAACCATCTGGCGTAACTTCCCCGCCCGCCATACGTGGCACGACAGAATAAGAACCATCCTTTTGAATGTTACCAAGGAAATAGTCATTACTGTCTTGCAAACCTGCGTGCTCTTTTTGCAGGATAAAGTCATTCCAACATGAAGCGAGGATATTCGATGCAGTCGGCTTACAGATATCACAACCGAGTCCATGACCGTGTTTTGAAATCAGCTCATCAAAAGAACGAATTTCATTGACACGTACCAAGTGATACAGCTCTTGCCGAGAGTATGGGAAATGTTCGCAAAGGTGGTTATTGACGGTCACACCTTGACGTTGCAATTCCGCTTTTAAGACTTGTGTCACCAGTGGCGCACAGCCACCACATGCCGTTGCGGCTTTGGTACATTTTTTCAATGCACCGAGCGAGGTCGAGCCGTCGGCAATCGCACTACATAAATCTGCTTTAGACACGTTATTACATGAACAGATCGTCGCAGAATCAGGTAACAGATCAACACCTGTACCACCTGATGATGCGACATTGCTACCGCCATATTGTGGCACGATCAAACTGTCTGGATTTTCAGGCAAATCCATGTCGTTGAGCATCATTTGTAGCAGTTCGCTATATTCTTTGGCATCACCAACGAGGACTGCGCCGAGTAATTTTTTGGTTTCTTTATTGATGACGATTTTTTTATAGACTTGTGCATGGTCATCATTATAGAAATAGCTTGCCGCAGACGGATGATTACCATGTGCATCACCGATCGATGCGACATCGACACCCATCAGCTTGAGCTTGGTGCTCATGTCCGCACCAGTAAAACTATTGGTTTCTTCTTGCATCACATGTTTTGCAGCAATACGCGCCATGTCATAACCTGGTGCCACCAAGCCGTAAATTTTGCCCTGCCACAGCGCACACTCACCGATCGCATAGATATGCTCATCAGAAGTTTGGCAATAATCATTGATCACAATCCCGCCACGCTCGCCAAGCTCCAGCCCTGACTGACGTGCCAACTCGTCACGAGGACGAATCCCTGCGGAGAAGACGATCAAATCTGTTTTCAGCTCTGTGCCATCAGAGAACTTCATACAATGTACAAAATCATCTCCATCTTCAATGGCTTGTGTACCTTTTTGGGTGAGAACTTCCACCCCTAAATCTTCAATTTTATTGCGTAGAACTTTACCGCCGAGGTCATCAATTTGCACTGCCATCAAACGTGGCGCGAACTCGACCACATGCGCTTTTAAGTTCAAGTCAACCAGCGCTTTTGCAGCTTCTAGACCGAGCAGACCACCACCGATCACCACACCATTTTTTGCGGTCAAACTTGCAGCACGGATGGCATCTAAGTCTTCAATGGTACGGTAGACAAAGCAGTTTTCACGATCGTTGCCTGGAATCGGTGGGACAAATGGATAAGAACCCGTAGATAGAATCAACTTATCATATGGGACTTGTTGACCTGATTTTGTAGTCACGATTTGCGCCTCACGATCAATCGCAATCGCTTGGGTATTCAAATGCAGATCAATACCATAGGCATCGGCAAAGTCCTGACGTGCTAATGACAAATCTTTGGCGGACTTCCCAGAAAAATATTCAGTAAGATGGACACGGTCATATGCCAAACGTGGTTCTTCTGCGATAACCGTAATTTCAACATCATCTTTCGCATATTCAAGCACGCCTTCAAGGAATTTGTGCCCAACCATACCATGACCAATAACGACTAATTTCATGGGAATTTCTCCGCAATTTTTTACAATGTTTTGCTATCTTTGGCTTTGAGCAACCGCCTTGATTTCAACGGGTTGGTTGCTCATTGCTATTTTTGCTTCTACAGCTCAGGCTTATGCCTCAGCCATTGCGTTACGTTCCGCAACTGCTTGTTCAAATAATTTTTGCTCTTTGGCTTTGTGCTCAGGGCTAAAGCGGATGAACATCACCGAGCAACCTGCGACCACCACCAACACACCGATGACCATCAAGCAAGTTTGGATATCGACCATGCCTTTGAGCAAGAAACCTGCTGCCACTGCACCGACATTACCGCCTGCACCGATGATGCCTGCCACGCCACCTAATGATTCACGATCCACGAACGGCACCAGTGCATACGTTGCGCCACATGCCATGTGTGTAAACAACCCAAAGACTGTCATGGCAAGGATTGCCATCCATACCACAGACATTTGTGAGAATAAAATCAAGAAGATGCCTTCACCCAAGATCATGATCAGCAAGACTTTGGTACGCCCATCAAGACCTTTACTGGTTGCAACTTTGTCCGAGATGATGCCACCAAGTGCACGGGCAAACAGCGCCAGCAAACCAAAGATCCCTGCGGCTAAGCCTGCTTCTTTTAGCCCCAATTCAAAGGTATTGACGTAATACATCGCTGCGATATTGTGGATGAAAATTTCCACGCCGAAACATGCGCCATAAGTTAAGAAAAGAATCCAAACACGATAGTTTGATGCAGCTTGTTTTAAGATGCCCATGCTGCTTTTTTTGCCACTACCCGCTTCCACACCCATGGCACGCAATTCTTTAAAATTACCTTGTGGGCTATCTTGGGTGAGTTTCCAGTACATGATGCCAACGATAACCATCATCACACCAGGCACCAATAACGCTGCTCTCCACCCCCAAGCTGCATCCACACCCACCATAATCAAGGCTGCCATTAATAAAGGCATTAATGCTTGAGTCGCACCGCCACCCGCATTACCCCAACCCGCAGTTGCCGCATTGGCTGTACCGACAACATTCGGCGCAAACATGATGCTGGTATGATATTGGGTGATGACAAAGCTAGCACCGATCGCACCAATCAACAGGCGGAAGAATAAGAAGGATTCGTAGCTATTGGCAGCTGCTACGCCAAATATAGGGATACTACCGATCAGAAGTAATGCGGTATAGGTACGACGAGGGCCATATTTATCAGAGAGTGGTCCAATGATGAGACGCACGAGAATGGTGATTGCCACCGCTGCGATATTGATATTGGCGATCTGATCTTTTGTGAGATGAAATTCACCTGCGATGACTGGCATCAATGGCGCGCAGGCAAACCACGCAAAGAAACAGACAAAGAACGCCAGCCATGACATATGAAATGCACGCATTGCTGGTGTGGAAAAACTAAACAGCTTGATGGATGTTGCTTTTTTAGCGGATAAATCAATAGACATAATGGCGTCCCCTGAGCTAAACATGTATTGATGCAGTGATAAAAAAATTAAAACCACATATTCGCTTGTCAGAACGGGCGCCATTGACCGTTGCAATTTGGAGTCATCTTTGACTTCGGTTTAATAAAGCAACAGCCATGCCAACTTATAAATATTAGATGCAAATTTAAAAAATAACGTATAATTAAAACTCAAACAATTGTATTTTATAAATATTTTTAAAATTAAAAATATAGGACGTGCTGTAAATAACGCAGCTCACACATCCATTATCGACTTAAACTATCTATCACACTCACCATTTCGATCCGCCAAGATCGAGTGATTTGCCAAATTTTCTCCAAGTCGATTGCATTGAATTGCGCTAATTTACAAAGGATTACACACAACGCACCACTTTGACTCACTTGTTTACTGCAACGTATTTAGCAATTTTCATGCAATCCATTAAAAAAAGCGGATGATTGCACCAAAACATGGCAACCACCCGCCTCATCTACGACCAAAGTCTATATTTTAACGATGAATCAGCGTACAAACCTGATCGAATTATTCATTTTCTGGAAAAATCTCTGCAACCATATACAATTTTGCATAACCTGAAATCTCCATACGCTCATCATCCAAAATTTTGCAATATAACGTACCACCCCGCTTGGAGGCTTGATAAGCAACCAGCTCGGTTTTATTCAAGCGATCTGCCCACATCGGCACAATCCCCGTATGAATCGAACCTGTGACAGGATCTTCATCAATGCCCATTGCAGGCGCAAAATAACGAGACACGCAATCAAACTCCGCATACGAATCAATACCTTGTGCCGTGATCGCAACATCACGATTCGATGCAGTAATTGCCGTTCTAAGTTTGCCGAGCGTTTTTAATTTGGCGAAATCAGGCTGTTCATCCAGCACATCTTGCACCGATGCATATTCAATAATATAGGCTTGCGGACTCAGATATACCGCTTTAAACGGTTTGCTTAATCCTGCACGCAACTCGGCTGGATAGTTATCAATCTGCTCAGCACGGCGAATCGGAAAATTCATATGAATCTTGCCATCGTCCGCCTGATGTATAATAAATTCACCCAATTTACGCACATGAAAACTCAACTGCTTGAGTGAGGCATTAAGCTGAAACAACACAAACGCACTGGCCAATGTGGCATGCCCACAAAAATCCACCTCTGCCACAGGTGTAAACCAACGAATCTCAAAATTTCGCTCATCTTGCTTTTTGACAAAAGCGGTTTCAGCCAAATTGTTTTCTTGGGCGATATTTTGCATCACATTGTCATCAAGCCATTCCTCCAAAATCAGTACCGCCGCTGGATTCCCTTGAAATAACTGCTGTGCAAAAGCATCCACTTGATACATTTTCATCAACGTGCTCATCTTAATTGATCTATGATTTCACATGAACTATAGCTTTTTTTCATCCGCATGTAATGCCCTAGTGCTTGACAAGCTGATTTTTTATTCTACAATGGCGCCAAATTGATCAGCGTACATTTTATTTCTGCACGATCAATTTCATCTCTATTTTCATTGACCATGCATCAGCCAAGAATGTTGCATGGCTGACAACGACTGAGGAGGACGTTATGCTTTTTTCTATGGATTACAACTTCAGCTGATTTTGCATACGTCTGCTCACGGACATATGTTGAATCACACATATGTCCGAATGCCAAAAATCATTGATCTAGCATTCGCTAGATTTTTTTTGCCTATTTTTTCGATATTTAACGATTAAATATCAATCTCTGAAATAAAATAGGCATGACGCTTCGGACGATGTTCAATTTTTTAAAAGAGAACCGTCATGGGCATACAAAAAATTTTAAATGCCAACGCTGAATACGGCGTTCCCGTCAAAATCTATACCAATGATATTGACGCAGAAAGCATGCAACAGCTTGGCAAGATGGCACAATTGCAATTCATTCATTCACATATTGCAGTGATGCCAGATGTACACTTAGGTAAAGGTGCAACTGTCGGCAGTGTGATTCCCACCAAACATGCCATCATCCCTGCTGCTGTCGGCGTGGATATTGGTTGTGGCATGAATGCACTGCGCTTGAGCTTAAAAGCGAGCCAACTACCCGACAATCTCAGTGCCCTGCGTAATGCGATTGAACGCAAAGTGCCTGTGGGCTTTGCCATGCACAAGCAGCTCAAAGCCAAGGCATCAACGCTTGCGCCACTAGATAAGCGTCTCAAGGAAATCACCGACAAGCACCCTGCACTGAAGCGCATGCTGAGAAACTTCGATGTCACTTGGCAGAAGCAACTTGGCACTTTGGGCGGTGGCAATCACTTTATCGAGCTATGTTTGGATGAGCAAGATGATGTGTGGGTGATGCTCCATTCTGGTAGTCGTGGTTTGGGAAATGTGATTGGTACATACTTTATCGAACGTGCCAAAAAAGAGGCGCAACATCGCTTCGGACATGTGCCAGATAAAGATTTGTCTTATTTTGCTGAAGGCTCAGCCAGCTTTGATGATTATGTGCAAGCCGTCGAATGGGCACAAGAATATGCATTTGAAAATCGCCGTGAAATGATGCGCTTGATTTTAGAAGCGATTCGCCCATTGTTACCGAGCTTTCAGATGACCAAAGAAGCGATCAACTGCCATCACAACTATGTGCAAAAGGAACTGCATTTTGGCGAGGAAGTTTTTGTGACACGTAAAGGCGCTATCCGTGCTGGACTTGATGAGTTCGGCATTATCCCAGGTTCAATGGGCGCCAAATCCTTTATCGTCAAGGGCAAAGGCAATCCAGAATCATTTTGTTCCTGTTCACACGGTGCGGGACGCAAAATGAGTCGAAGCCGAGCCAAGCATCTCTTTAATCAACAGGATTTAATTGCGCAAACTCAAGGCATTGAGTGTCGAAAAGATAAAGGCGTAGTTGATGAAATTCCAAGTGCCTACAAAGACATTGACCAAGTGATGGCAAACCAAACCGATCTCATCGAAGTGGTACACACGCTCAAACAAGTGCTGTGTATCAAAGGTTAAAATCAAGGAAAAGACAATGAAACTCAAAGAAATGACCAAAATCAAAGTGCGCAATCCAGTCGCATTATCACCACTTTTACATAAAGGCGGTGTGCATGAAACTGAAAAACCACAAGCTGTACATCGTCGCAACCGCAAAACATCCAAGCAACATTTGCGGAAAACCGATTGGCAAGCTGAATAAGTGCATAGATTCAATCATCGAATGATCTTGCTATTCAAGCACGTTAAACCCAATAAAAAAGCAGCCCTAGGGCTGCTTTTTAAATCATGATAGATTATTGAACAGGTGCTTGTTCTGGTTGAACCACAACTTTTTTCACACCAGTAATTTGTAGTGTTACACGACGGTCTGGTTGTAAGCATGCTTTCAATTCAGCAGTCGCTTTAGTACCAGTACAGTTCGTTGTTACAGGTTGAGTTTCACCCGCACTTGCAACGTTCATTTGAGTTTGTAGACCACGAGTTGCCAAGTATTGTTGTACGGTTTGCGCACGTTTCATGCCCAATTCGTAGTTATACTTTTCAGAACCCAAACGGTCTGTATGACCAGTGATATCGATCGTGTTAATCGTAGTATAGTTACCATTAACCGCATCAACCACTTGATCTAAAGTCGCACGACCTTGTGGTAACAAGTCAGATACTGATGAACCATTAAACTTGAACAATGCATCAGCAGCAAGGTTGATCGTCTCTTGCTCAACACGTGGTGCTGGTGGTGGAACAGGTACTGGCTCTGGTAGTGGCTCAACTTCTACGACTGGCGCAGCAGGCTTCAAGTGACCGCCAAGAACAACATTCAAACCAGCAAGAGCGGTATAGTTCCAGAATTCTTCGTCTGCATTATACGTTGCACGTGCTTCTGTACGAAGTGACAATGCATCATTGAAGCGATAGAACGCACCAATACCCGCATTACCCAAAGTACCTTCTTCAGTTAGACCACGACCAGCACGACCAAGTTCTGCCGCAGTCGCACCATCAAATTCGTATTTATAATGACCAGCACCTAAAAGCACATATGGCTTAAATTTGCTGTCATAGTTTTTAGTGATCAAATCAGAAGTCACATAAAAGTTACCATTGATTTGAGTTTGCTTGTACTCTGCACCATTGAGCTCTTGACCACCGACTTCAATATCACCTTTCACTTGGTTATATTCAGCTTCGAAACCCAACCAAGGTGTCAATTCAACACCAAGCGCTGCACCAACAAACAAATCGTCTTGAATTTCAGCAGAGTTGGTCAAGTCACCTTTGTCGCCGTCATTGTTGTGCTGGGTATCTTGAAAAGTATAACCAACCATCAACGGAGTAACTGTTACGCCAGCATTAGCTGCTGCGAATGGGAGTGCTAACATCAAAGCACATGTTAAACGATTTAAATTCATAATTAACTCCAAATAATGCACGATGCATTGAAAAAATGTCTTTGCAAGAAAGTAAAACATTTACAAAAGAAGCTGAAAAACAACAAACCGAACAAACCCTTTGTAAACCAACTATACTTCATCACGAAAGTAACAAGTTGTGTCTAATATATTCAATTTTTCACATTAAGTTTGTAATTTTTTGATACATTTGACATAAAAAAAGCAACCCGAAGGTTGCTTTTTAGTGTCTAAAACTCAGCAATTATTGTGCTGGAGCTTCTTGACCAGGTTGTACTAGAACTGTACGGCTACCAGTAATTGTAGCGAATACACGACGGTTCATTGCACGACCTTCTTTAGTATTGTTGTCAGCGATTGGTTGATCCCATGCAAAGCCTTGAGTGCTTAAGCGGTTTGGATCGATACCGAATTCGTTAACCAAAGAAGATTTCACAGAATTCGCACGAGCAAGTGAAAGACGTTCGTTCAACTTACGTGGACCAGTGTTGTCTGTGTGACCTTCGATTTGTGCAGTTGCGTTTGGATACTCAACAAGTTTCTCAGCAACTTTAGCGATTTCTGGCTTGTATTGCGGTTTGATGTTTGACTTGTTGATGTCAAAGAATACACGAAGTTCCATTTTAAGATCTTCAGTGATTTCTTTAGGTTGCTCTGGTTCTGGTTGAACAACAACTTCAGGAACTGGCTCAACTTCAACTACAGGTGCAGCTGGTTTCAAGTGACCACCAAGAACGACTTGAAGAGCTGCCAAGCCTTGACCTTCCCACCAGTTGTTATCAAAGTTGTGGATAGCACGAGCTTCTGTACGAAGTGTCAATGCATCGTTCAACTGCCATAGTACACCAGCGCCCAAGTTACCAATCGTGTCATAAGAACGGTTGTCATAACCAGGATTATCAACAGTGATACGTGAATGACCAACACCTAGCAAACCATAAGGTTTGATTTTGCTGTCATAGTTACCAGTGAATACATCAGTGGTTGCTATCGCATTCAAACTTAATGTTTCATGCTTCGCATCGTATGGTTGACCATTGATTGATGCATCTTCGTTCGCAGCTGCATCAGCTTTAGTTTGTTGGTATTCAACTTCAGCTTGTAACCAAGGTGTCAACTCTGCACCAATCGCAGCACCAACAACTAGATCACTTTGTAATGCAACACCGTTACCGTTTGCACCAGTTTGTGGGCTGTTTTCACGACCAGACAATGCTTCATCACGCATCTTGTCTTGAGTATCGCTAGGATACCAGTGATAACCAACCATAAGCGGGGTGATTGTAATACCAGCATTTGCAGCTGCAAAAGGAGCAGCAACTAACATTGCTAGAGCAATACGACTCATTTTCATGGAATGCCTCCAGATTAACATTTTGTTGTGTAACGCAAGCCTAAAACTTTGTTTTCTGTGCATAGTATATACACAATTTCATATGTTTTTAAGCTACTTGCCTAAAATTTTACAAAAAAATGGGTATTCAACCCATGTGCCAACACCTAAGTGTCAATAGTATTGACAAATTTCCTTACAATTACCGTTGTTATTCGGTAACCTAGAACCCAGGATCGTGACTCATCCTTGGCATGCAGTCTAGTCGTATTTAAATGCTTTTTCTATACTTTTTTATGAAAGTTTGAAATAGAACATGGTTTTTTTTGTAACTGTGGCGTATTTTTTAAATGATTTTTCTTCACAATTTTGACTCACTTTATCTTGATATAGTTTATCTTTTAGTTTTTTAGTTTGCTATTCATCACATTTTTTAATAAATTAATACAGAGCGCTGTGTAATATGTCTTTGCATAAACGCCACATAACTACACAATAATATGGAATATAAAATTGAAAAGAATCACTCCAAAGCATGCTGTCGGTTTCACACTTGTCGAGCTCATGGTGACTCTGGCAATTTTGGCGATTATTGTGATTACGGCTCTCCCCAATTTTCAAAATCTAATGGCAAGCCTTGAAGCCAAGCGGGTCAGTACATCGCTATCTACATTTATTCGCAATAGTAAGCAACGTGCTTATGTACATCACCAACGTATTGGTCTATGCGGTAGTAGTAATTCGAGCAGTTGTGACCGCACAGGCTGGTCTACGGGCATGATTATGTTTCATGATAATAATGCCAATCGTCTTCGTGATTCATCAGAGCAAATCGTTGATCAAATTCGTTTCAATCTCAGATATGGTACTTTGTCATGGCAAGGTGTCGGTAGAACCAATTCTTTGCTATTTCAGCCTGATACAGGATTACCAAGAGGTTCGAATGGTTCATTCACCTATTGCTCGCAAAACAATCTGCATCAAAATGTTATTTTAAGCAACATGGGGCATGTGCGTGTTGAACGCATTACCACTTGCTAAGCTCTGTAACGCCCCCATCAACATAGTCAGTATTTCATGCATTGAAAATGAACGTGTAGTTTCGCTTTATTTTTGTGCCACATTTTTAAATCGAATATAGTTTACACATCGATTGGAATCAACATTCAAGGAGTTCTTCATGGCTGACATCGTAATTGTCAATGGTGCCCGTACCGCAATGGGTGGTTTTCAAGGTAGTTTGGCGGGTGTGACTGCACCTGAGCTCGGCGCAGTATCAATTAAAGAAGCAATTGCACGCTCAGGTCTTCAACCGACTGATATTGAAGAAGTGATCATGGGCTGTGTATTGCCTGCTGGTTTAAAGCAAGGTCCTGCTCGTCAAGCGATGCGTCAAGCTGGTCTTCCTGATTCTACTGGTGCTGTGACCATCAATAAACTTTGTGGTTCAGGTATGAAAGCCGTAATGCAAGCTGCTGATATGATTAAAGCAGGCTCTGCAAGTATCGTGGTAGCTGGCGGTATGGAATCGATGACCAATGCGCCATATATCTTACCTAAAGCACGTGGTGGCTACCGCATGGGACATGGTGAAGTGAAAGATCACATGTTCTTAGATGGTTTGGAAGATGCAGAAACTGGTCGTCTGATGGGTTCTTTTGCCCAAGACATGGCGAATACAAAATCGTATAGCCGTGAGCAAATGGATGAGTTTGCCATTCGTTCATTGAAGCGTGCACAAACTGCTGTGACTGAAGGCTATTTTTCCGATGAAATTGTTCCTGTCACTGTATCTACGCGTAAAGGTGATGTGGTTGTTGATAAAGATGAACAACCATTCAATGCAAATATTGATAAAATTCCAACACTACGTCCTGCTTTTGCTAAAGACGGCACCATCACCGCGGCAAATGCAAGTTCGATCTCTGACGGTGCGTCTGCATTAGTATTGACGACTGCTGATAATGCGCAAGCAAAAGGTCTAAATCCTTTGGCAAAAATCATTGCATACGCATCAAACTCACAACACCCATCTGAGTTCACCATTGCACCTGTTGGCGCAATCCAAAAAGTATTGAACCAAACAGGTTGGGATGCAAAAGACGTTGACCTTTGGGAAATCAATGAAGCATTCGCCATGGTTGCGATGTGTCCGATTGATGAGTTCAAACTTGATATTGAAAAAGTCAATATCAACGGTGGTGCATGTGCACTTGGTCATCCTGTTGGTTCTACAGGTTCACGCATTATCTTGACTTTGATCCATGCGCTTAAACGCACAGGTGGCAAGAAAGGTATTGCAGCGCTGTGTATCGGCGGTGGTGAAGCAACTGCTGTGGCGATTGAATTACTTTAATTCAAAAGTTTAAATACAAAATCCCGCATCAATGTGCGGGATTTTTTTTATTCGTGACTCAAAATTTATAACGCAATATCTTGACTATCATGTGTCGCATCAAGCTGACAATTCACCATCCATTGCACGCCAAATTGATCAACAAAAGAACCAAATAATGCACCCCAAAAGGTTTTTTCTAAAGGACACTCAATATGACCATGCACAGACAATTGATTGAATAGGCGTCGTGTTTCAGTTTCATCATTGACGAGATTGATGGAAATATAGTGGTTATTACCTTGAATAAATCCTTTGGCATTATTTCCACAGAAGGCTTCCATATAGTCAGAACCCATCAACTCAGTATGTTCGTTGAGTGGCAGTGACACATGCATAATAAAGTTGCGTTCTTCCTCGGTTAAATTCACACCATCTTCGGGTGGCATATCACCATAACGGGTCATATTTGAAAATGTGCCACCAAAGACAGATTGATAAAATAAAAATGCTGCTTCGGTTTGCCCCTTGAAGTTTAAGTAATGATTGAGTTGCATTGTTATATCCTCACGTTCCCTAAGTTAGATTTTTCAAAATTGTATAAACAATATACGATGTGTTCATGTAACATCCTATCTTTGAATTGTTATCCGATTATTATTCAATTAGATAGAATTGCGTTGTCTATCACAAAAAATCCCGCATCAAAGTGCGGGATTTTTATAAACAGCATGAGTTATTTTTTAACGACTGGTTTGATAGCTTGCTTCACGTACCGCCGTTGAGGCTTGATAAGGATGGGTAAAATCATTCAAACCTGCCGCAGCTTCCTGAATATCTTTACCTTCTTTAATCACAAAGCTGTCAAAACCTGAACGCTTTAGATAATTCAGTACATCTTTAAAGACATCACCGACTGCACGCAATTCGCCTTGATAACCTTGACGGCGTAAAAGTGCTGCAAAAGAATAACCACGACCATCGCCAAAACCTGCGAAATCAATAAAAATCGCATCAAGTTGATCGAGTGGAAAATCTGTGGTTTCAGGTGAATCTTCCGCAGTCAAAAATAATGCTTTTTTACCTGTCACATTCGGTAATTGGTCAAGCTGTTCAACAGTTAGTACAACATCACCTTGTGGCAACTGCCCTTCTTCAGAGATTTGCTGAAAAGTATTGTCAAAAATACTGCCATCTTTAGCGAGCACAGGCTGAGTCAAATTAAGCATATGCACGCTCCTTAAATGGTTTGATGCCAACACGGCGATAGGTATCGAGGAAACGCTCTTCACCTTCACGTAAGTCAAGATAGGTATTTAGAATTTCTTCAACCACATCAGGCACAGCTTCTGCAGCGAACGATGGCCCAAGAATATCACCAATCGATGCATCATGATCAGCGTTTCCACCTAAGGTAATTTGATAAAATTCTGCGCCTTTTTTATCCACACCCAAGATACCGATATTCCCGACATGGTGATGACCGCAGGCATTCATACAACCTGAGATATTTAAATCCAGTTTGCGTAGGTTATAGACAGTATCTAAATCATCAAAACGACGGGTAATCGCTTCTGAAATCGGAATTGACTTGGCATTTGCCAATGAGCAGAAATCACCACCTGGACAGCAGATAATATCAGTGATAAATCCGATATGGGCACGTGCCATATTGGCTTGATCAAGGATTTTCCACAGTTCAAATACATCTTTTTGCGGGACATCAGCAAGGACGATGTTTTGTTCGTGTGTAGTACGCAGCTCGCCAAATGTGTATTTATCCGCAAGATCGGCGATAAAGTTCATTTCTTCAGTGGTCACATCACCTGGCGCAACACCAGCACGCTTTAAGTTAATGGTGACAATATGATAGCCCTGCACTTTGTGCGCATGGGTATTGACGTTAAACCATTGCTTAAACTTCGGATGCTCTGCGAACAATGCGCTGAAATCTTCATTTGGCAAGTCTTGATAATCAAATGGCTTAAACACTGCATCCATTTTCGCCAAAAGCTCAGGCGCAACTTTCATTTGATCTTGGATTTGCGCAAATTCTGCTTCGACTTTTTCAGCGAATACTTCAGGGGTCAGTGCTTTGACCAAAATTTTAATACGTGCTTTATATTTATTATCACGACGACCATGTAAGTTATAAACACGTAGAATTGCTTCTAAATAACCGATCAGATCTTCACGTGCAACAAAGTCACGAATAAAGCTACCAATCACAGGGGTACGACCTAGACCGCCACCGACTTTGATTTTATAGCCCATTTCGCCTGCGTCATTGCGCACGATATACACGCCAATATCATGAAAAGACGTCGCCGCACGATCGGTTTCTTCGAGCGCAGATACAGCAATTTTAAACTTACGTGGTAAGAAGGCGAATTCTGGGTGGAAGGTACTCCACTGACGAATCAACTCACAAGTTGGACGTGGATCTTCGACTTCTCCAGCAATCACGCCTGCATATTGATCGGTCGTAGTATTACGAATACAGTTGCCTGAGGTCTGCGTCGCATGCATCTGCACGGTTGCAAGTTGCTCAAGAATCTCAGGAATATCTTCCAGTGCAGACCAATTGAGCTGAATATTTTGACGGGTTGATACGTGTGCATAACCACGATCATATTCCTGACTAATTTCTGCAACTTTGCGCAATTGTGTTGTGTTCAGCAAACCATACGGCACCGCAATACGAAGCATTGGCGCATAGCGCTGTACATATAAGCCATTTTGCAAACGCAGCGGACGATATTCATCCTCAGTCAGCTTGCCTGCAAGATAGCGTTCGGTTTGATCTCGAAACTGGGCAACACGTTGATTGAGCAACTGTTGATCGAAGTCGGTATATAAATACATGGCGTTCAGCTAGTAAGTCATTCTAGAAAGGTGTGTAGCATACCGACATTTACTTCATCAATAAAATGCTTTTTTTGCATATTTAATTTCGATTTTATTGATAAGAGCATCATCACGGTTCAATTTTAATGATGAACAACGCAAAAAACGCCCACCGAAGTGAGCGTTTTGACTTTCTCTTTTTAAGATTCGCTTTTTTAAATCAGACTGAGATTATTTGCTATCAGGTAAAGCATAAGCCACCAAATAGTCGCCCATCTTGGTACCAAATGAGCCATGACCACCCGCCATGATCACCAAGTATTGCTTACCATTGCTTTCATAAGTCATTGGTGTGGCTTGACCACCCGCAGGAAGGCGTGCTTCCCAAAGTTTTTCGCCATTGGTGACATTAAATGCACGGATATAGTTGTCTTGTGTCGCCGCAACAAACATCACATTACCCGCTGTTGAGATCGAACCACCCAGACCTGGTACGCCGATTTTTACTGCTGGTAACTGCATTAAGTTTGGTAAGCTATCACGGATCGTTCCGATACGTTTTTTCCAGACCACTTGATGAGTTTTCAAATCTACACCTGCCACATAGCCCCACGCAGGTTGCTTACATGGTAGTCCAAGTGGAGATAAGAAGGCTTTGATTTCCACACCATAAGGCACACCGTACATTGGTTGTACGCCTTGTTCTGTACCCGCACCTTTAGCAGTTTCTGCACGGTTTGGATCAGCTGGAATCAGCTTGGTGACAAATGGCAAGCCGATCGGGTTCATTACCGCAACTTGACGATCTGGGTTGACTGAGATACCACCCCATTCAAACACACCTAAGTTCCCTGGGAAAACCAAGGTGCCATTTTCAGATGGTGGGGTATAAATGCCATCGTAGTTCAATGACTTGAAGTAGGCACGGCAATACATTTGGTCAAACATGGTTGCGCCCCACATGTCTTTGTCTTGCAACTTTTCTTGCGGTGCAAGATCAAGTGCAGAGAAAGGTTGGGTGGCAGAGTAACGCTCACCTTTGGTTTGCGGGCCACGTTTTACCGTTTGTGGTACTGCTTTTTCAGTGATCGGGACAATCGCTTGACCATTACGACGATCAAGTACAAAGACATTACCTGTTTTGGTGGTCACATAGATTGCTTGACGCATTTGACCAGTTTTGTCTTGAACATCAGCAAGAGTTGGTTGCGATGGTACATCCATATCCCACAAATCATGATGTGTGGTTTGGAAGTGCCAAACAATTTTACCTGTGCTGGCATTGATGGCAAGCACCGCATTGGCATAGCGCTCTTTTAGATCAGAACGATCACCACCCCAAATATCTGGCGTACCCACACCAGTCGGCACATAAACTAAATCAAGTTTTGCATCATAAGCCAATGGCGCCCAAGCATTCGGTGAATTGTGCTCATAAGTACCACCTTCACCCGGCAATGCGTTTGGATCTTGCGCACCTGTATCGAATGCCCAAGACAATTCACCTGTATTCACATCATAACCACGGATCACACCTGATGGCTCTTTGCTCGAATAGTTGTCGGTCACAGAACCTGCGATCACCACGGTCGTACCTGAAACAATCCCTGGTGAAGTTGGGTTATAGCCACCTGGATATGAATATGGCATAAATTTTTGCAAATTCACTTCGCCATTGTCACCGAAGTCACTACATTTTTTGCCTGTATCAGCATTCACTGCGATCAAACGACCATCATTGACTGGCAAGAACACTTTACGTGGGCATTCCGCAGACGATGATTTTTGACTTTGCAAACTGGTCGCAAACTCTGCGGTATTCGCCACATCATAATACATCACACCACGACAGGTCAGATGCTGGAAGGTTTCATCCGCTTTTAGTTTCGGATCGAAACGCCATTTTTCTTTACCTGTTGCAGGATCAAGCGCAATCAACCATTGATGCGTGGTACACATATACATGTTGTTGCCGATTTTGATCGGTGTCACCTGATTGGTGGTTTCACCTGAATCATTCGCCGTCTTCATATCGCCAGTACGGAAAGTCCAAGCGACTTTAAGATCTTTGACATTTTGATCATTGATCTGTGTCAACGGTGAATAACGCTGACCTGCTTGAGTACGACCATAGGCAGGCCAATCCGCATCTGCCACACCATCAACTGCTTTTGCAGTTGATGGCTGAGCCGTTGGCATGGTGCCATTAATCTGCTGTGGATCATTAAAGATCGCCACCGCCATTAACACTACAGCAATTGCTAGCATTCCTGACAATGCCCATTTGCTTGGCAGTTTTGGTTGTTCAATGCCACGAGTTACCGCAGGAATTAACATCCATAAGCCCAGCACACCGAGCACATCGAGACGAGGCGCTAATGCCCAGAAGTCTGTACCAACTTCCCATACCGCCCAAATAATGGTACCGAGCATCAGCACGGCATAAACCAATAACGATGCGATAGAACGGCGCAATAACAATACGCCACTGACCAGCAACATCAATCCAGCAATGATGTAGTACCAAGACCCACCAAGCACTGCCAGATAAATACCACCACCCAACAAAATCACACCAAATAACACGAGTATCAACGCTGTAAATACACGCATACCTGATTCTCCTAGTGTTTGAGGATTGCCCTCAATCATGTTGTCTGGTGAATGATGCGATAAAATCTTGCTTGAACTTGCCCGACTTTATCGAATCCATTCACCCTATTTTTCAAATAAAATCTGTGCTTTGCCAACTTTGTTTAATCACTTCACAGAGATCAATACATAAATAGCCTAAAGCACAGAAATTAAAATTTTACGAAATAAAGTTGCGTCAACTTAAACATTTAACTCTAAATACTTAAACTTAAACACTTCACTTAAAACGCTGTCATAAACTTAATGCCACCGACCCAAGCATCATCATTTTCGTCATCCAATGCACCGATGTGACTAATATATTGCACATTCGGACGCACAGTGAGCCAGTTGTTGACGTGAATGCCGTAATACAATTCGGTGTTAAACTCGACATCACGGTTCTCTAAATCTTCATTGAGATGAATGCGAGAGAAGCCTAAAGCCAACTCATCTTTTGGACGTTGATCGGCAAGTCCCATATAGCTCAGTCCGATATTTTGCATATCCACCACAGCATTGGTATCAGGATCAAACCATGTCGCATTAAAGAAACCTGTTAAACCACGTGTTGCATCGTCCGCATGCTGGGTAAGTTGTTGTTTACCTGACAACCAAAACCCTTGGCGATGATCGGTTTTGCTGGCATCGTTAATGGTCTGGGCATCCACAGTACTGCGGAAATAACCTGCACGATATTCTGCTGGCATCGTCGCTTGTGGCCGCCAAACCACTTCCATCGGGATCAATGCGCCATGCGAGCCGTCTGTGCTGAGATTAAAGCCTTTGCCACGCTCTAGGTTTTCTGGATTGTACTCATACACGCCAACTTGTGCATAAACTGCTGGATTGATTTGATATTTCACTCGAGCAGCCCATTGGCTGACAGGCCAGTTGTACCACTCGTCACCCGCCCAGTTGCCCATTTGCGAGCCACACAGTGCCAAATTTTGGAAATTACAATCAAAACTATTAAAGTCTTCACCTTCACCGAAACGACCGACTTTAATGTCCAGTTTTTCATCCAAAAACTTTTTCTTGATCCACAGATCGGTCAAACGCCACGTCTGACCACGCCCCCAGACTTCTTGAACAGAACTCATTTGCCCTGCCAATGCATCCGAAGTATTGGTGAGGTTTTGCCCATCACGCCATGTTACGGTGATATTTGCTTCAGTATCTTGCCAGCCTAAGATTTTTTCCAAATCAAACTGCGCACCGAGTGCCAATTGACCTGTATATTCTGTGTCATGGTCGCTATCACGAGATGAATCCAGCAAGGTCGCCGACTCACCTGTATAGCCCAAGGAAAAGTCATAACCTTGTTGTGATAATGCAGTACGCTGACCATTCCAATCGCCAAACATCCACGGACTTTCACTTGAAAATGCAGTTTGTGCATGACTGCTCTGAAGCATCGCCGCACACAATAATGTTGGCATAAAACCCAATTGCAAAATACGCAACTGCCCAGCTTTGGACATAGTGACCTCTATAAATGACTCATCAGTTTGGGTTAATTGTAACAATATTTGCTTTTATGGTAGTGCTTGGTATGGCTTGTGTTGTGCTTATATTCGACTAAAACAGTCAACTTTATCGTTATATCTTTTTGAGTTCAATCATTTTTTAAGAATTTATTAGACTTTAGTCTAATGCATTAACCAAGTTCGGTAATTGTTGCTTTTTTTACCATTTCCCAGCGCCTAAGGCTTGCCCAACGAAATCATAACGCATGCTTGAACGTGAAAATTTAATGGGATTTGCCAGTTGACGCTGTGACTGCTGATCAGCATGGTCAGTATTTAACGGCACATTTACTGTCCAATCTCGTTCATCTGCCAATGCTGAATCTAGTGCCTCACCCAGCATCAGCACTGGCTCTACGCACAAATCATGCGTTGCAAATAATTCTTGCCAAAAAATCAGCGGTTGTGTAGCGATTTTCTCTTGAATGGTAGCTTTCACCTGCTGTTGATGCTCTAAATTCGGCGACAACGCTTTTTCAGCGATGATCGGCAAATCCAAAAGCTGCGCCAAGCCCTGAATAAATTTCGGCTCGAGCCCGCCAATCGACACATAGCGCCCATCAGCACAGCGGTAATAATCATAAAAACTGGCGCCATTTAAGACTTCAGATTCAGCTTGCACAGGATGATCTGCTGCCAACTGCGCTGCCCCCGCCAAGCTATTTAAGCTCACCGCACAATCTGTCATGGAAATATCAATATATTGCCCAAGACCACTCCGCCCACGCTCAAATACTGCCGCCAAAATCGCAATCACCGCATGCAATGAACCGCCTGCCACATCCGCCACTTGCACACCTAAGGGCGGTGGTCCTGAGACTTTGCGTCCGCTCTGCCCAGCAATGCCTGATATTGCTAAATAATTAATGTCATGTCCTGCACGATGGCGATAACTGCCCGTTTGCCCATACCCAGTGATTGAACAATAAATCAGTCGTGGATTGATCTGCGATAGAATCTCGTAGTCTAAGCCGAGTCTTTTCATCACCTCAGGGCGAAACTGCTCGACCACAATGTCATAGTCATTGATTTTAGATTTGATCAGCTCGATGCAACTTTGATCTTTTAAATCCAGCGCAATCGACTGCTTATTCCGATTCAGATAGCTGTGTGCCGTCGCTTGTCCATTGGCATAAGGTGGCATCATACGCACCAGATCGACTCGACTAGGTGACTCAACATGGACGACTTCCGCCCCCATATCGGCAAGCATCATGGTGGCAAATGGACCTGGCAATAAAGTCGAAAAATCTAAGACTTTTAAACCACTTAACGCACCATTCATATCGCATCCTGCCATTTTTTATATCAATTAAAGACTTAAACATATCTACCTTAGAGAGGATGACGATCAAGCACAATAGATTTTTGCTCAAAACCATTGTCATTTTATGCCAAGTGAAGTGCACTAAGACTAAAGTTTAGAACTGTACTATGAGTCTAGCTAAACCCATGAATCCACATCAAATAATTCACGATTTGATAAAATAAAGACATATTCAAAGACCTATCATTTGGGTTATCATCAACCAAGTGAACAGTTGTACTTAAATTTATTTAAAAGGTGTATTTATGAGCCGTGATACGATTAGCATTCATTTTGTCAATGCGGCGCTGACAGGTGTAAAACGTCTCGGGCTAGATACCGACAATTTACTGTCGCATGTGGGGATCGAAGCAGAATTATTAAAACAGCCTAAAGCCCGTATCTCACCTGACCAATATACCCAGTTTGTCAAAATGCTGTGGCTCGTCACCCAAGATGAGCATGTCGGTTTTGATGTGCAGCCTCGTAAACTCGGCACTTTTGCCATGATGTGTCAGCTCATCATTCATTGCAAAACACTGGGCGAAGCACTGGAGCGATCCACCGAATTTTATCGTTTATTCGGCGATGAATGGGCAGTGATCTTAGAACGAGATAAGCATGAAGCTCGTTTGATTCCGATGATTCCTAAAGAACATGATCCCGATCATTTCTTGACGGAAAGCATGCTGATGATCTGGCATGGCTTGGCATCTTGGCTGATCGAACGGCGCATTCCCTTAGAGCGTGTGCACTTTGGTTATGAGCGTCCAAAACATGCCGATGAATATGATGCCTTATTCTTCGCCCCCGTGATGCAATTTAATGCACAGCGTACCGAAGTGACGTTTGCAGCGGATTATTTGGATTTACCAATTCGCCAGACCGAAGAAACCCTCGAGGACTTCCTTAAAATGGCGCCAGCGCAATTACTGGTGAAATTTAAAAATACCAACTCACTCACCAACCGCATTCGTGATGTCCTGAAAAGTCAAATCGGCGAAGAAATGCCAACACTGAATGATGTCGCAGCGATGCTGTATCTTTCCCCGCAAACTTTACGTCGTCGCCTTGCTACTGAAGGTAAAAGCTATCAAGGCGTCAAAGATGCCCTGCGCCGTGATGCGGCGATTCATCTTTTACTGCGTCAAGACCTGACTTTGGAAGATGTCGCACAGCAAGTTGGCTTTAGTGAAACCAGTACCTTTCACCGTGCCTTTAAGAAATGGACAGGTGTGACCCCAGGGTTGTATCGCCAACTACACGGCGGTTATCGTCATAGCGATTTATTGGAATAATTTTTATCCGCAAAAAAGCTCAAATGAACGCAATATTCGTTTGATCTTTGTCAGCAAAGCCCCTATAATTTGCGCTCCATTTCGTTTGGTCATTTTGTCAGTTTTTACCTCAAAATGGGCAAACCAACTATAATAGGTATTTCGTTCATGAAAACTCTCAGTGCAAAACCTGCTGAAGTGCAACACGACTGGTACGTTGTGGATGCATCAGGTAAAACACTTGGTCGTTTAGCGACTGAAATTGCTCGCCGCCTTCGTGGTAAGCATAAAACTACGTTTACACCGCACGTTGACACAGGTGACTACATCGTTGTGATCAATGCGGAACAAGTTCAGGTTACTGGTAACAAGTCACTTGACAAAAAATACTATCGCCACACTGAATTCCCAGGCGGTTTGAAAGAAACTAACTTTGAAAAATTAGTTGCACACAAACCTGAAGAAATCTTCCAACGTGCTGTTAAAGGTATGTTGCCAAAAGGTCCTCTTGGTTATGCAATGATCAAGAAAATGAAAGTGTATGCTGGTAGCGAGCACCCTCATACTGCTCAACAGCCACAAGTTTTGGATATCTAAGGGATAAAAGACATGGCACAAAATTATGGTACAGGTCGCCGTAAGACCGCAACTGCACGTGTTTTCTTATCAGCTGGTACTGGTAAACTCGTGATCAACAACCGTTCAATCGAAGAATACTTCGGTCGTGAAACTGCACGTATGGTTGTTCGTCAACCGCTTGAGTTGCTTGAAGCAACTGGCAAATACGATCTTTACATCACTGTGAAAGGTGGTGGTATCGGCGGTCAAGCTGGTGCTATCCGTCACGGTATCACTCGTGCATTGATTGCATCTGACGAAACTTTGAAGCCTGCGCTTCGTCAAGCTGGTTTCGTTACTCGTGACTCACGTGAAGTTGAACGTAAGAAACTTGGTTTACGTAAAGCACGTAAACGTCCTCAATTCTCTAAGCGTTAATTTTTTCAGAGCTACGGCTCTTTACAAATTACGGTTTACAGAATCGAAAAAAACCTCGGAATTTCCGAGGTTTTTTATGCTTAGGCTTTCCTCACTACCTGAGCACTGAGTCGTAGATCGACGCAAGGCATTGCATATACCTAGTGCAATAGCAAAAGTGAGAGGGGTTCGTACGCAATCTTGGTTGGCGTAGCCAAGCAGAATTGCCAAAAAAGTTGATTAAGCGCTCAATGTAGCAGTCACGCTTTTATCAAAGTTGAGATTGACGCATATCAATGGATTACAGTACAAAAAAAAGAACCTCCTTTTAATGGAAACTCAATTTTAAAAAATCAAAAGATAAGATGAGTTACAGCAAATCTTTACGGATCAAAGATTTGACTTTTTCAACCGTATCTAGCGGATGCTCCAGTGGGAACATATGTCCACCGTCAACCACATGGAATGGAATGCCGAGTTTACGCTTTGCCACATGCGGAAATTTACGTTTGTAAAATTGACTGTCTCGCCCAACCACCAAATCCACAGGCACTTTCGGCTTCGGTTGAGGCAACCACCATAGCGATGGATTTTTGCGAAAAATTTCTACTTCGGCTGCCTTCGGAATGGTTAAAGTCACACCGCCACGCACGGTATCTTCAGTCAAACCGTGCTGAATATAAGCATCGAAACATGTGCGATCAAAGTGTTTAAAAAAGCCTTTTTGCGACAGTTGTGCCGCCGCTTGTTCACGACTTTCCCAATGATCACGGCGAAACTTAGATAGACCCGCAGGGGTAATTTTATCTACCATCTTCGGGCTAAACAATTTCGATAGATGAAAAACCAAAGACGCTGTCCCCATAATAAACGGTGGATCAAGCATGATCACTTGATGGATCAAATCTGGACGCTTATTGGAGACCATATAACTCAGCACCGAACCGAGCGAATGCCCTAGTGCAATCACTTCACGCCCATTGGCTTGTGACTCAATGCTGTCGGTAATCTGTTGTACCAAATAATCCCAATGGTTGGTGATCGGATAGCGAGGATTCGCACCCACGGGGGTGGTGTAAATAATGTCATATTCATCAGACAGCGCTTCAAAGAGCTTTTGATAGGTTTCTGATGGAATGCCATTGGCATGGGCAAAATGAATCAGTGGTTTCATAAGTGGAATTCTTAGCTGTTTGTCTTTTTTATCTTCTTCCCCTTGGGGCAAATCCACAAGAGGAAGAACTGAGCAGTTTTACAATTGCAATCCATGATTTTACATGCGCAAGATCGCTGTATTGTGCGCTTGCTTCACAACATTATTGCAATTTCGCTGGTTACTGTAATTTTGCCTGTGATTGCGCTTCGATCTGTTGATTGATCGACTGACCAATACCATTGCCAATCGACGTGCCAACCGTACCAAGCAATGACTCAAGCGGGCTACGCTTCACGGTATAATCGACTTTTTTATCGACTTTCAATTCACGTGCTAAGGTCGTTAAATTGCCCGCTTTATCAGCTAAACCAATTTTGATCGCCTGATCACCCGTCCAGAATAATCCTGAAAATAAATCAGGAGTTTCGGTTTTCAAACGCTTACCCCGCCCTTCTTTCACCGCATTGATAAAGTGTCCATGCACATTATCGAGTAAGGCTTGCACGTGGGCTTTTTCCGCTGGGTCTACAGGCTTGGTCCAGCTCAGCACAGACTTATGATCACCCGAAGTCATGGTGCGATCTTCAACACCTAACTTTTTCGCCAGTTCGGTCACGCCATAATTCGGCATAATCACGCCGATTGAGCCGACAATACTCGATGGATTGACATAGATTTCATCAGCCGCAGAAGCAATGTAGTAAGCGCCCGATGCACCCATATCGCCAATGATGGCATAGACTTTTTTATCTTGATGCTGTGTTTTTTGATAACGAATTTCTTGCCAGATTTCGTCAGACTGTACAGGCGACCCACCGGGTGAGTTGATATTCAGCACGACTGCTTTGGCATTTTCCGCTTCAAAAGCACGCTTTAAGGCTTTGTTGGTGTCTTTACTATTCACACTTTTGGCATCACCCGCAATCATGCCCTGAATATCGACCACCGCAAGATGTTCGTCCGAGACATTGGGTACAGCATCAACCTGAGTCGATGTGCTACAGCCACGTCCCAATACCACCAAAACAAACATCAAATACAAGAAAGTTAATAACTTAAAGAAAATCCCCCAGCGCCGTGCACGACGTTGTTCCTCGACCGAGGCAAGCACCGCCTTTTCGAGTATTTTCCATTCTTGACCTTGAATTTGACCTTGAATTTGACCTCGATTGAGATCGGTTTGGTTCGCTTGTTGTTCTGAAGAGGGTTTAGGTGGCCAATCAGACATCTTATTTTCCTAAATCAATTTTTCCTGCACATCATACAGTTTATCTTAAAGACTGCCTATCTGTGCTTAAAAATCTTCTAAATTCGACACTTTTCAGCGTATAATTTAAATTGGTCGCATTTCCCATTGCGATTTTTATTTTTGTAGATTATTTATAGTGTTATGCAAAATAAATCGACTGCACATCCTTGGCTACTGTTTTTTTTCCAGATTATTCCGTTACGCTGGCAGCAAAGTCTGGCGGGCGCTGTTGCGGGACTACTTGCTCAAATTGGACAAGCCGAAACCAATCGTACCATCAAACGCAATATTGACATTGCTTTTGCCGACCTCAATGCGCAACAACGGCATCAGATCGCCAAACAAGCAACTCAAAATGAATTACGGGCGTATTTTGAATTTTTTCATATTTGGGGCAATTCCAAACAAAAAAATCTGGCATTAATCCATCAAGTACATGGCTTGGAACATTTGAAATCAGCATTGGCGAAGCAAAAAGGTGCGGTGCTGATCGTACCGCACTTTGGCACGTGGGAGGTGATGAATGCATGGCTATGTCAGCATTCCGATCTGACCATCATGTATATGCCGATCAAAAACCCAACCATGGATCGGATCGTGCTGGATGCCAGACAACGTGAGGGTGCAAATCTGGTACAGACCGATGAAACTGGGGTAAAGCAGATTTTTAAGGCGCTCAAAAATGGCGGGACGACGGTGATTTTGCCCGACCATACCCCAAAAAATGGTGGCGAGTTGGTGTCTTGGTTCGACATCCCCGTGGAAAGTAGCCAACTCAGCGCCAAGATGATTCAAAAGACTGGCGCTGGCGCATTGTTGCTATATACCTTACGCAATGATCAGGGCGGTTTTGATTTGTATATTGAGCCGATTTCTGAGCAGATTTATGATCGTCAGCAAAATGGCACTGCAATCATTCATCAGCATATTGAACAACTGATTCGGCGTCATCCAAGCCATTATCATTGGAGTTACAAACGCTTTAAAGCCAGCGCTGAAAGTAAGAAGGTATACAGCTTGCCCCATGCAGAAAGTATTGCTTTGGTGCGTTCAATTCAGGCCAAAACGCAGCAAGACAAAATACTGCACCAAGCGCAAAAAGAGCAGCCACCACAAGACAACACCTTACCAACCCAAGCGGATCACAGCAAATCAATCTAATCCTGCACGTTGCAAAACAAGTCCATTATTAGGTTGCAACCATTTGCGTTCGGCACGGCGATATTGCCATGTCCACGGCGCATCACGTTGTGTCTGCTCGATATGTATTCCGCCCATCTGTGCCGTATCGATTACGGGAATATGTAACGCGGCTAAACGTGCCATGGTTTCAGGTGTCGGGTGTCCATAGCGGTTGTCAATCCCGACAGAAATCACAGCGAGCTTAGGTTGAAGCTGTTTTAAAAAATCATAGGCTGAACTGTGCCGACTGCCGTGATGCCCAAGTACCAACACATCGACCTGTAATTCTGGATAATCACGAAGCAGTTGATATTCAGTCAGCCAACCCGCATCACCCATCATCAATATTTTGAAGGTTTGCGTCGCATTTTTCGTGGTCAACAATACCACGCAGGATGATTCATTTGCGCTTTCGATCGGATCATGCTGCATCGGTGACAATACATCAAACAAGATCCCATCCCATTGCCACGACTGTCCACGCTCACACCTCACAAAAGGTACATTGGGAAAATCAGTAATGTCATCATCTTGTACATTACTGCGTAGTTGCTGCACCGCAATCTCACGCACCACCGCAGCCGTGCCACCACTATGATCCAAATCCAGATGCGAAAGCAAAATTTCATCCAGCTCCCGCACACCCAAATCCCGCAAATACGGCACAATGACACGATCACCCATAGTCGGCTGATCGGCTTGCCACGCGCCCATGCCTGTATCCAGCAAGAGATGGTGATTTTCAGTGTGGATCGCAATGGCTTGCCCCTGCCCCACATCCAAAATATCGACATTTAAATACGAATTCATACTTTGCTGAAAAAACAGCGGAATGAGAAAGAACAGCGCCCAATAGCGTGCAATCAAGCCTTTGGGGAGCATTAAAATCGCCACAGCCACACTAATACACAGCAGACTTAGCCCCGTTAAAAAATTTGGCAAATATAGCGCTGTTGCTACAGGCTCAACCAGTTTGATCACATACTGAAAAATCGACAATAAAACTTCACACATTGCCCAAAGTAGTCCAGCCAATGATTCACCAATCAACGGCACCACTTGCCAAAAAAATGCAGCCAAAATATTCAGTGGCACAATGATCAAACTAAGAAAGGGAATCGCAACTAAATTGACAAATGGTGAAATGAGCGAAACCGCTTGAAACTGCCACAGCACAATCGGCAGCAATGCAACAAATACACGCCACTGCGTCTGCCACAACACTGCACATGCATATTTGAAATGTTCTACCCACGTATCTTCAGGATGTGACTCATGCTGTTGCACTTGGCGATAGATCAAGAGCAGAATCCCCGATGCGACAAAGGATAACCAAAATGCAGCCGACAAAATCGCAAAGCAATCCAAGATTAATACCATCACTGCTGCCAGCAACAACATACTCAAACTAGAAATCTGCCAGCGTTGCCACAGACAAATGCTGGCAATACAGGCAATCAGCCATGTGCGTAACGCAGGTATTTCAAACCCCGTAAATACTACATAAAAGCTGACCAAACTCAGAAAAATCGGGATATAAAAAAGTTGCCGTGGAATCTGTAAATACAGCTGTTCTAAGCGCCCAACTCGCATCAGCAGATGGATTATTTTCATCACAGTCCATGTCAACATCGCCGCTAAAAGCAATACATGAGGTCCTGAGATTGCTAACAAATGGCTGATACCCAACACCTGAAAACGCTGTGTGGTCGCCTGATCAATACCACTACGATCCCCTGTCAATAATCCCAAAAGCAAGCCTTGTTCTTGGCTATGCCGTGCTATGTCGGAATCATCAGTATTACTAGACTGGCTTTGAGTTTGGTTTTGATCTTGGCTTTGGTGTAATAACCGTTGCCGAAATTCAAGTCGTAACTTTTCAATCTGCAAACGCCAGTCATTGAGCCATCCCCGCTGATCAACCACGAAGCGATACCACCCCATCGCCTGCACATCGGAAGCACTGATTGGTTGGCTATAAAGTACCGTGGCTGTGCCTTGAATGCCTTGCTGAAGCAACCATTTTTCTTGATCAAATCCACCATGATTGACATAACCATGTGGTGGCTTGATGTCCAATGTCATTTGATAAAACTGCCCCAGCGCCATCTGATCAGTACTCATGCCGATCACCTCACCTTGGGCATCATAGATGCGTTTTGGATAGAGTAGTATTTTCAGGCTTCGGTTTTGTTCAGGGATAAGGAGCTGTGCAGGCTGTCGCCAATTTTCCAACTTACCATCGCTCAGCTGTGAAATATAAACAATCCCTTCAACGGTTTGGCGCTCGATCACATCATCTGCCAATCGCATGCTCAGCCGTTGATCGGCATAACTCATTGCCAAAAACATAGTACAGCTGAGACAGACGAATTGAGCTAGTCGTTGCAACGAGCGCCACTGTATCGTTCGATCAAACCGCCAAAGTAAAATAAGCAACACACAACAAATAATGCACGGTAGCGACCACCACAGCGAATAATATCGCTCAAGCCAACCCATCGGAATGCCGAGCGTGGCTATCCCTGCGATCCACGCCAAACAAATCAGACGAAACATCGCAATGCCTTAACAATTTGTGTCTGAACAATTTGTATCTTAGCGACTTGTGCTTTCGCTTGTGCCAGACATATCCGAGTCTTAATAATGCATTGAAGTTTAATCGTTGTTTTTCCCATGCCTAGAACCATGTTTAGAGTCATGTTTAGAATTGTGATCATCCCTTGGTCATTCCAATCATTCTGATTTTTAATACTTTGTATTTTGTTTAACAGTACTGAATGCTGAAACTATTGTCGAGCACTATTTCCACAGTTCTAGCCATCTTGAGTCGGAAGTTCACGCAATAAAAAACTGACCTATTTACATAGATCAGTTTTGACAGATTTCATTCAAGATAGAGGGTGATTATGCTGTAAACCACGCCCCATCTCGCATATGCAAAATCCGATCTGCGGACTGTGCCAACGCTTCATCATGAGTAACGATCAACATCGCCATCTGACGCTCTGCTTGCAAATCTTTAAGCAGACTAAAAATGCCTTTGGCGGTATGTCGATCAAGATTTCCCGTCGGCTCATCGGCAAGGATCAGATCAGGATCGGTCACCAAAGCACGTGCCAGTGCCACACGTTGACGCTCGCCACCTGATAATTCGCCCGGCTTATGATCCATACGATGACTCAGACCAACTTGATCCAAGAGTTTTTCTGCTTTCTTCTTCACTTCAGGAAAAGTGGTGCCTTGACGCAGCATTAACGGCATAGCCACATTTTCTAAGGCATTAAACTCAGGCAATAGATGATGGAACTGATAGACAAATCCCAAGTACAGATTACGCTGATGCCCACGCTCTGCTTCTTTTAAGGTATCGAAACGCTGACCTTTGAGAAAGACCTCACCTTGGGTCGGGGTATCCAAGCCACCAAGCACATGCAGTAGCGTACTTTTACCTGAACCACTGGCACCAATTACAGAAACAAACTCACCCGCCTGCACACTTAAATCCAAGCCACGCAACACATCGACTTGGTTACGTCCATCATGAAAACTGCGATGGACATTTCTTGCTTCAAGCACAATATTGCTTTGGCTATTCATCACTTGACGCTTTTCACTAGTCATATTTTCATTATTCATAGCGCAGTGCCTCCGCAGGTTGAATCTTGGCAGCACGTAGCGCAGGATAAATCGTGGCAAGGAAGCTGAGTAATAATGATAAGAAGACAATGAGCGCCACATCACGCCATAACAATTCTGACGGCAAATAATTGATAAAATACGCCGCAAATAGATTTAAGCCAAACGTGGTATTTACCCAGCCTAAGATTGAGCTAATCGATGTCGCAACGATCACGCCGAGGATCGCCCCGCTGATAGTACCGATCACCCCAATCACCGTACCTTGCACCATAAAAATTTTGGTAATGGTTGCAGGTGAAGCGCCGAGTGTACGCAAGATGGCAATATCAGCTTTTTTATCGGTAACCACCATCACCAATGACGAAACAATATTAAACGCCGCCACCAATACGATCAGGAATAAGAGCAAACTCACCATCGCCTTTTCCATCTGAATCGCACTGAACAGATTGCCGTGGGTATAGGTCCAATCCGAACCGTAAAAATACGGTGGCAACTCTTTTAAGGCTTGATCCACCACTTCAGGTGCAGCGAAGATGTCATCGAGCTTCATCCGCACACTTTGCGCCCCTTCAGGTAAGCGAAGCAAGGTTGCCGCATCATTGAGCTCAATATAGCCCATCATGCCATCCACTTCTGCGCCAACACTAAAAATCCCCACCAAAGTAAAGCGCTTAAAACGTGGTACCACACCCGCTGGCGATGGCGTGGCTTCAGGCAAGATCAAGGTAATCTTATCACCGACCTGTAATCCTAGTGCATCAGTCATGGTTTTACCCAAAACAATGCCGTAATCACCGTGCTTTAGATTATTTAAAGTCCCTTGCACCATGTAGTTTTGGATAATCGATACTTTCGGTTCATATTTCGGATCAATACCATTGATCAAAATACCCGACACTTGTCCTTGTGAAGTCAGCATACCCTGCAATTGTGTATATGGCGCAGCACCTTGAACATGATCAATTTTTTCCATCGCAGGCAATATGTTTTGCCAGTCAGTGATGATATGATTAGATGAAATGGTTGCTTGGGGCACCATACCAAGGACACGATTTTTCAGCTCACGATCAAAACCATTCATGACTGATAAAACTGTGATGAGTACAGCAACACCAAGCATTAGACCAATCATGGATACTAATGCGATAAACGATATAAAATGATTACTGCGACGCGCTCGCGTATAGCGTAAGCCTATATAAAAAGCGATCGGTTTATACATACGATCAAATCCGAGGAAGTAAAAATGGTTCAAACTCAGCAGACAGCTACTCACGGCGAACGCCGTCAAAATTCACGAGCTGATGCATTATTGAGATTTAATTATCAGGAAATCAGTAAGGAACAAGCACAACTCGACCCGTACAACCCAGACTTTATGATACCACGATATTTTCTGTTACTTTCAGAACTTGCACAAATCGATAGCGTTCTGGGTTGGGAAATTGACGCAATTAAAACAGAACAGCCTGGATTAGGACACATTTTGGGTTTGCTCAATCAAAAGCTGGACTTGATCAACACTACCGCTTATGACTCACTGCAAAACATGTTGCCGAGTCCGAAGAAAGTCAACATTTCAGAAAGTGGTTTGTCTTTTTTCACCAAAGATGCGCTACGCAATGATAGCTATATTCACCTGACCTTTGCCGATACGGAAAACCATTTCCAAGTCGCTGCAACGGCGCATGTGGTGTATAGCATTGTTGGTGATGATGGTATGAGTCGAATCGGGGCGCACTTCATTAGCATTCATCCGAAAGACCGTGAAAAGCTGGCAGATTCTGTGGAACAGTTAAACGAGCATTAAACGGTTCACAACCACACCCTATCCAGCGCATTCAACGTATGCGCTCACGGAGCATACGTTGAATATCATGATAAAAATACAGCAATAAACCCATAAAAATCACAATGATGCCGAAATAGACCTGCATCGACAAATATTCTTGATTGAGCACTGCACCCAAGATCAATGCAATAATTGGTGTCATCACCGTGGTCAATGACAGCGTGGTCGCCGAGATATTCTGAATCAATTTAAAATAGCAAAACATCGCCACGATAGACGCAACAACTGCCGTATATAACAACGCAGAAATCGACTTGAGCGATGGCATCACTGTTGGCATTTGTTCCCAAATAAAGGGAATAAAACCAATCGCAATGATGGTGGAAAAAATAATCGACCCCGAAGCCTGTGCAAATGGCGTGACTGGCGCATTAATCTGTTTGACGAAATACATGGAAAAACAATAAATCGTCACACTGGTCAGCACCAAGAAAATCCCAATCACATTGAAGTGCATGCTCTCCTGCGCAAGCAAACACATACTACTCAGCCCAGCAAGTGCCACACACATGCCAAGCCACTGCAACGCTCGAAGCCGTACCGAAAACCAAATCGCCCCGATCAAGCCCGTAATCACAGGTGCCATACCAAACACCAAAGCGATAATGCTCGATGAAATATGCGCTGTCGCCAGATAGGTAAAGGTCTGCGATACAATCAGACTCATACTTCCTGCAAGATAGCTCAGACAGGTCTGTCGTGTGAATGGTAATGGAATTTTCATCAACCAGACTAAAACCAGTGCTAAGGGTAAAGCCAGAAAAAAACGCAATACCATCGCCCACATCGGTGCAATAGTATCGACACTCCAGACGATGGCAAGTGGTGTCGATGCCCAAATGAAAATCAAGGTGATGTAGGTAATCACCGCATTTTGTTTGGAAATATTCATGCTTTACTCAAAATTTTAAACACGCTCAAATTTTTCCCTAAATCAGAGATCAGTCGTTATATTTTGGTCACTCGAATCTGTTTCCGAATAGTCTGCTCTAGTGCATTGGCAAACTCACGTTTGTCCCGCTCATTCATCGCCGCAGGCCCACCCGTCTGCACCCCTGCACCACGCAGGCTATCCATATAATCGCGCAAGTGCAATCGTGCCTTAATATTATTGACGGTAAAAATCTCACCACGTGGATGAATCGCCACACCACCTTTTTCGATGACTTGTGCCGCCAGCGGTATATCTTGTGTGACCACAATATCATGCGTTTGCATCCGCTCGACAATGGTTTGATCCGCCACATCTGCACCTGCTAACACTTGGAGAGTCTTGATACGGGTGGATCGTGGGACATTTAAGGCTTGATTCGCCACAAAGGTCACCTCAAGGGCAAAACGATCCGAGGCACGGTAGATAATATCTTTAAGCACATTGGGAATGGCATCGGCATCGATCCAAAGGTGAAAATTCGCTGGCGTTGTCATGTTATCTATTTCAACCACAAAACTAAAAAATGAAACATAAGGAATGAAACATAAAAAATCAAAAATCCAAGTGCAGTTTAACCGAGCTTCACACAGAATGATTGAAGAAATCTACATAAAATCACTAAAGGTGCAGTTTATGAAAAAATCTTTCACCACAATCGACACTGCCAGAGATCAATTCGGCGAATATCCACGTGGTATCAATCATATCGGGATCACCGTACCGAATATTGACCATGCCACAGATTTTTTTAAACGTGCGCTGGGTGCTAAATGGTGCTATGACGGTCTAACTTTAGATGATGAACCAAGACAAGGACAAATCATTGAATTACAACTCGGACTTCCAAAGGGCAGTAAAATCATTCGCCAACGCATGTTAAGACTAGGCAATGGTCCAGGTTTAGAGCTCTTTGAAATTGAAGCACCGACTCAAGCAAGCCCCTTAAAACTTTCTGATTTTGGGATTAATCATATGTCTGTGTATTGCGATGACATTGAAGGTAGCCTAACACGCATTATCAATGCTGGCGGCAAAGCACTCGACCAATTACATGATAATTCACGCCATGAAGACAGCGAAGGCAGTTCAAGCATTTATACCTTATCACCATGGGGTATGCTCATTGAACTACAATCCATTCCGAATGGATATTATTATGATGAACACAGTGAGGCTACAGCATGGATACCGCAAAGATTATAATGCTTTACGAGTGGATAAACAGAAAATACTGTTGATTTATATAATTATTTTACACAAATCCGTGACAAGAAATCTCAGCTAAACACTATCGTATTCGTTAACAGGGTGAATTTACTTTACCGTCAAGCACTTGAAAATGATCATTTATGCCTTATAACTATATAAAAATTCAACCCATAAAAGTCGAGCCCCAATGAGCAACCCGCAAAATAACATCCAACACCCTGAAATCATCTCTGTAAGCTGTGAGAACTTTGGTGGTCATGCCGAACATTGGCGCATCCTCAGTCAACAGCCTGAAAATGAAGTCAGTGGTTGGATGCAACAAGCGCTCGATACTGCAAGCTCACCGATGGGACTCTGCGCTACTGAAGATGATTTGCCCAAAGACGTGTGGCTTCTTCAAGGGCCACAACAGCCGATTCATCTACAACAAATTATCGCTGTAGAAAACAATCATCCAAAACACTTTATCACCGCATTTCCATCGCTTGAAAGCCCATATAAAGTCAATGCCAAAGTTGGACGTATTCTCGCTTGCCCAAATAATCATGAAGCGGTGCTACGTTTAGAGCTTGACGATAGCAGTGTGATCTATGCTTATGATGCATTTTATGTGGTCAATCAAGAGCAATACGATGCCAACACCAGCTATCAAGCCGAACTTTCTGCTTGGGGCTATGGACTCGAAGCCGTACCCAACAAAGAAACCATGCTCATCGAAGACCCTGCAGCGATTCGTCATCATCGTGCATTAAATGATATTTTGGCAGATCACAACGGTGAAACCCCTGATAATCTGCAAGATCTGCTCGCTGCATGGCAACCATCAAGTCCTGAAGATGAAATGCCTGTGACCCTCGATATTTCAAAAATGGTCGCTTATCTTTACGGCGAAACAATGGGTCAAGAAGATGAAGCATGGTTCCAAGGCGATATTGTAGGTAAAAGCCAAGGACAGTTTTTCGACAAGTCCATCACGCTTTATGATGTGGCGATCATGCGTGAAGAAAAAGCCAAACCTGTCATTTTGCGCTTAGCAGTCGCAAAAACTCAGCAAGAATTTGAAATTGGTGAATATATTCGTGGAAATATATGGATTCAAGCCAAGATTTATGTTAAAACTAGCACCTAAGTCTAATTATTATGCAATTTAAGGCATAACAATGAAAAGTGATGTCCAACAGCCTCAGCGAATGGAAGCCATCTCTTTATCTAGTTTAAAAATTGACAAGTTCGCCTGTTTGTTTTTTTTCTTGGGTATCGTGCTTAGTGCTTGGTTCTTACACAGCTTTATTCTCTAAATGAAAAATCGGCTTAATTTACATTAAACCGATTTTTTTGTATCTGAAAGATTTACAGCGCTAAGTTTTACAATGCTTAGCCATATTGCTGTGCAAAGTCCTGCATAAATGCCACCAGTGCCTCAACACCAGCCAATGGCACGGCATTATAAATACTGGCACGCATGCCACCGACCGAACGATGTCCAGCAAGATTCAACAAATGACGTTGCTCTGCTTCCGCCAAGAAAGTCTTTTCTAACTTCTCATCTGGCAAAGTAAATGGTACATTCATGATTGAACGATTGGCTTTGGCAATAGGATTTTGATAAAAACCACTTTGGTCAATATATCCATATAGCAATTCAGCTTTTTGCAAATTGATCTGATGCATCGCATCTACCCCACCCTGCGCAAGCAACCACTCAAACACTAAACCTGATAAATACCAAGAATAGGTCGCTGGCGTGTTAACCATGGAGCCATTTTTCGCTTGATCAGCATATTTCAAGATGCTTGGAATGTCAGACTTGCTTTGATCCAGCAAATCATCACGCACAATGACGATGGTCAAACCCGCAGGACCAATATTCTTTTGCGCACCTGCGTAGATCACACCAAACTTAGATACATCGAGTGGCGCAGACAAAATACTTGACGAAAAATCACAAACCAAAGGCGCATCGACGTCTGGAATTTCCGCAAACTGAATACCGCCAATGGTTTCATTATCCGCATAATGCACATAAGCTGCATCATTGCTTAAATTCCACGTAGCTTGATCCGCAATCGCCATTTTACCATCGACTGTGGTTGCCGCATCAATGACATTAATCTCGCCATAGCGTTTTGCTTCTTTCAACGCTTTTTCAGACCAAATGCCTGTATGGATATAGTCTGCTTTTTGATTCTTACCCAAAAGGTTTAATGGAATCGCAGAAAACTGTAATGATGCGCCGCCCTGCAAAAACAACACGTTATAGTTATCAGGAATCGCCAGCAAGGTGCGCAAGTCCGCTTCAGCTTTCTCCGCAACAGCAACAAAGTCGGCACTACGATGACTCATTTCCATGATCGACAGCCCTTTGCCCTGCCAATTTGCCAGCTCTTGCTGTGCTTTTTCTAAAACAGCAGTCGGCAATGCAGCAGGGCCTGCACAGAAATTATAGGCGCGCATGGGATAGTCCTTCGTTGAAGTGAGCGAAAAATAAGATGCCTATTTAAGCATAAAGACTAGGCATAAAAAAGCAGTGAAAAAGTATAACCCGTCACAGACGTAATCGCTTATTCCCATCAAGGCTTGAAGATAAATCCAATAAAACATTTAAAACTTAATTTCTAAAAAAATAGAGTGAGCATTTCGTGTAATTGCATTGTTATTTTCATGATCATAATTTAATCAATTTATCGTATTTTCTTACAATTTAAATCCGACAAACGGCATTCTGTACTACATGAGAAAGACACCCAATCTCATTGTGTTTCTTTCGAGGTGAATATTGTTAAGCGCATGTAACCACACTTCATCATTTCTCCATTTTTGACTAGCATTGCTTCCGTACCTTGCATTGATGCCAAATGCAGTACGACGACTTTACCAATTTGCATCATCTGATATGTTTTCAAACTGTTGGTGATACGCACTGATTTTGATGCAATTGGAACATTTTGTTGTTTATGCGCATGACATATTGTCGATGCGTCACGTTATAAGGATGCCTACTATGAAACTGGTTAAAACATTATTGATCGCAGGTCTTACCACACTTTCTGTTGCAGCGTTTGCTGGTGAAAAAACAGATCATTCTGCTACTACACATGATGCACAATTGAGCTCACAGTCAACGACGCAAGCTCCTGAAGGCGCAACTGTAGTGTCAACGCAAGATAGCGCTACATTGTCATCTCAACCAAATGCCACATCATCTGACGCTCAACTTAACCAAGCTGCTGCGGATGCTCAAACCACTAGCCCATCAGCTGAAAAAACTGCACTTGAGCAAGATCAAGACAAAAAAGACAAGCAATAAACTTTAAAACAGCTCGCCTAAAACGCTTGTTTTAAATTTTACAAAGATTGGGATCAGCATGCTGGTCTCAATTTTTTTATGGGAAATTCAAAATTAAGGGCTGTTGTTTTAGCGGATAACGCAATGCATGGTTGAAATGTCAACAGCCCCTACAAATTTAGACAAAAAAAACCATGCTTAGTGAAGCATGGTTGAAAAATGGTGGCTATGACGAGACTTGAACTTGTGACCCCCGCATTATGAGTGCGGTGCTCTAACCAACTGAGCTACATAGCCAAAAAGGGTGAGCGCATTATCTTGATTTGCTGACGTAAGGTCAAGTCAAACGCTTGAAATTCGCTAAAAAAATTGGATCGAAGTGAGCCGATAAGCCGGGTTCTGTCGTGAACGATCATTCCTCTAGGCGCACAATCACTCATACGCTCCAGCAACCTACCCAAATCCAGCGCGGGTCACGCCTCAGGATTCCTATTTGGTCTTGCTTCAGGTGGGGTTTACCTTGCCATGTCCTGTTACCAGGCATGCGGTGCGCTCTTACCGCACCCTTTCACCCTTACCAAATCCCACTGAGTTCCCCCTTAGTAAAAGGGGGATTGAGGGGGATTTCGGCGGTCTACTCTCTGCTGCACTTGCCGTCGGCTCACGCCGCCCAGACGTTATCTGGCACCTTACCCTTTGAAGCCCGGACTTTCCTCTCCTGCTTTAGTCACGAAGACCTTCACAGCAGCGATCGCTTGGCTCACTTCGGCGCACATCTTAACAAAAAAATTGGGAAAAAAATATCAACAGTTGAGATTTTTCATCGCATCTAAATTTTCATCTATCATTTTTAAAATGAGCACTTTCAAATTGTACATTTTTTATATTAGCCACTTTTGGCATCAACTGCTTTTGGAATCAATAATGCGCTGGTATTTTTCCAGAAGTTGTTGTTCTGTTTCGATATGATTTTCATCTTTGGGGATACAGCTCACTGGACAAAGCAAAGCGCATTGCGGTGTATCATAATGTCCAACACATTCGGTACAGAGCGCAGGATCGATTTCATAGATCTCCTCGCCCATATAAATCGCTTCATTCGGGCAAGCAGGTTCACAGACATCACAATTGATGCATTCATCTGTAATCACTAATGCCATAACTTACCCTTCTTCCACAACCATTTAACAAGACACATTAAACACACATGTGAATATCTATGATGCTTACCAACCGTGCTGA
This sequence comes from Acinetobacter marinus, assembly GCF_900096915.1. Lineage (GTDB taxonomy): Bacteria > Pseudomonadota > Gammaproteobacteria > Pseudomonadales > Moraxellaceae > Acinetobacter > Acinetobacter marinus. The sequence goes on along the minus strand of NZ_FMYK01000004.1, from coordinate 214,237 downwards.
TGCTTATCCGCAAAGGCGTCGATCACAATTTTCGGCACAAATTTACTCACATCACCGTTTAATCGTGCAATCTCACGCACCAAGGTCGATGAAATAAATGAAAATTGCTCAGACGGTGTTAAAAATACTGATTCAAAATTATTATCCAATTGACGGTTCATATTTGCCAACTGAAACTCATATTCAAAATCAGAAATCGCCCGTAAACCACGCAGTACCGCAGTTGCCTTTTGCTCTTGGAAAAAATTCACCAATAGCCCGTCAAAACCGACAAACTCCACATTATCCAAATGACTCAGTGAGGCTTTGGCAAAAGCAACTCGTTCCTCTAAACTAAATACTGGATTCTTATGATGCCCAATGGCGATCGCCACCACCACTTCATCAAACATTTTTGAGGCTCGAGTCACCAAATCAATATGTCCATTGGTGATCGGATCGAATGTCCCTGGATAAATAATGCGTGTTTTAGCCATGTGCATCACTGCGATAATTAAAATGAACCGATATTCTAGCAAAAACTTGATTTTTTAGCTAAAGTCTCCATTGAAAAGTGCGAACTCATTATAAAATACGACTGTCACAGACAGTGTTGATTTGGAAGATATTCGATTTATGGCAAATGCAAAAGTAGTCAAAAAAAATAATTCTGGCACCATCGCACAGAACAAACGTGCACGCCATGATTATTTTATTGAAGAAAAATTTGAAGCAGGTTTGTCATTACAAGGCTGGGAAGTCAAGTCGCTCCGTGCTGGGCGCATGAGCTTGGTAGAAAGCTATATCACTTTTAAAAATAATGAAGCCTTTTTATTTGGTGCACAAATCCAGCCCTTACTATCCGCATCGACGCATGTGGTCGCAGAAGCGACACGCACCCGTAAATTGCTACTCTCCCGCCGAGAACTGGACAAATTACTCGGTGCCGTTAATCAAAAAGGTTATACCTGCGTGCCATTGGCATGCTATTGGAAAGGTCATTTGGCAAAGCTCGAAATCGCTTTGGTGAAAGGTAAACAACTGCACGACAAACGCCAAACTGAAAAAGACCGTGACTGGCAACGAGACAAAGCCCGCATCTTCCATAAATAATTCAGCACATTGTGCTCCTTCCCCTTGTAGGGGAAGGCTAGGAAGAGGTATATCAATTATTCAATTTAAATTTAATTCACGAACTCAAGAAAAATATTTATAACTTTCAAAGTTTTATTAAAAATTCGGCTTATAGTCAAAGCCTGCATCCATCACCCGATCTTGAAATGGTTTCAGCGCTTTCTTATTCAAACTCATACTATTCACCACATTATTTGGGAAAATCTGAATGCTGTTATTAAAATGCTCTACATTACGATTAAAAATGCTGATCGCAGCGCCGACATTTTCATTTTGATCAGTAATTTCGTGCATGAGTTTTTGATAAATTTCATTGGCTTTAAGCTCAGGATAGGCTTCGACCTGCACATGAATCCCTTTGAGTAACTGCGAAGTTTGTTGTTCGATCTGCTCAAGTTGAGAGACGTCTTGTTTATTGTGATTTAAATTCAAAATATTTTGACGTAGTGCACTGATCTGAGTCATGGTGGTCTGCTCAAAATCACCGTAACGATCAATTAAGGGTTGTAAATCATCCAAGATTTTGACTTTTTGACGCTCAAAGCTCGCCACATCCGACCACGCACGCTTTGCCGCATTTTCGTTTTTAACGATACCGTTGCGAATCGCAATAAAATAAACAATCAGTAGCACAATAATTGCTACAAAAATAATCATACCCATTGCACATCGCTCCTGTTGTTGTTCTGTTGCTTCTGTTCGTCGAAAAAATACTGAAACTCGGCTTTATCATAAAGCAAAATGCGATGCTTACCCAGCAATATTTTCAAGCAAAAATGATTTTAAGTTTTTGAAATCTCTTGTTTATCCGACATCAGGCAAGTGATGATTTGACGTATTAAATTGCATAATTTGCTCAGCTGGCAAGAATACGCTTTCATCCATAAAACTGGCAATGACCGCCGCTAAATTGGCTTGCATACGCTCATAATGCGGTGCTTTTAAAGTACGCAAATGACCACGAAGCTGAGAAATATTTTGAATGGTTTTGGCACAAGAACGGGTCTGAAAAATATTTTGTGAACTGATATAGCAAAATGCCTGCATCTCATCATGAAACATCAGCGTACCTCGCATGTTTTCCAATTGATGCGCCAGTGTCAAAATCCGACTTGGTGTAAGATTTTTTGCCAATTCAAACTCTTGCTGTCCATACAGCTGAAAGTCACGATTAAACTGTGCATCACTACTGCGCCATTCGACAGGATAACGTGCATGCTTTTGTTTTTCATTGCTGACATAAAACGCAAGTGCTGGCATATCAAATACACATGCGCCCCAATAATTCTTCTCGATCTGCTTGGTGATTTGCTCGCCCTTGCCATTGGTCATCGCCACTTCTGTGGTTGCCACATATTGAAAAAGCAATACGGGAAAATCATGCCCCTGCACTTGCCATGTGGTCGACGCAAAATCAACGATTTCATTGCCTGCATTGCCTTGATTCAGACAAGCAAAGCCTTGACGCACCCGTGCCAACATATAGTTCGGATTCATCCCTGCTTGGGTATTAAAACTTGGAAAACGGGCAAAATTCACTTGATATTGATATTGAAAGACTTGGGTTTCTAATTTGGCGATTTCCGCATCGACTTCGCTTTGCTTTTCAATGGAAAAATATGCAAAGCATGCAATAAAGATAGCACCAATCCACACCACGGTAACGACCAGTGGATAATGACTAAAATACAGCGTTGTCAGCACTACATTAACAATACATGCAGCCAGTAAAAGAAAGCTCCAAGTGTTGTGATAACGTAAATTTGGCGAAACACGCCACGGATGCAAAGCATCCAAAATAGCCTGCTTATTTTGTGACGTAGTGCTTATTTCTCTTAGCTTTTCGAGATTATAAGCAACCTTATTATTCATGCGCTGATGAAAGTGCCAGCGATCGTACAACTTATTAACTAGCACAATTTCACCAATTAACTTTACAATTCTATAACGGAACTATATCACAGAATTCATCAATTAACATGGCATCACCATAACTAAAAAAGCGATATTTTTCCGAAACGGCATGTTGATAGGCTGTCAAAATTGCCTCACGACGAGATAAAGCAGACACTAACATTAATAGCGTCGACTCAGGCAAATGAAAATTGGTAATCAAGCGATCCACCACCTTGAACTCAAAGCCAGGATAAATAAAAATCTGCGTATCCCCCGACCACGCCTGAAGCTCACCATCATGTGCTACTGCCGCACTTTCTAGCGCACGGGTTGCGGTGGTGCCTACAGCGATCACTTTATTGCCTCGTGCTTTGGCAGCTTGAATTTTCTCTACCGTAGATGCGGGGACTTCACACCACTCGGCATGCATGACATGGGTTTCGACTTTTTCGACACGAACTGGTAAAAACGTGCCTGCACCGACATGCAAAGTGACAAAATGATAGTCAATCCCTTTGGCTTTGAGCTTTGCCAACATATCCTTATCAAAATGCAGACTGGCAGTCGGCGCAGCCACACTAGCGAGTTTTGCTGGATCGTGAAACACAGTCTGATAACGCTCATTATCCACCGCTTCAGCTTCACGATTGAAATATGGCGGAATCGGCAACTGTCCATGTTGCTCTAAAATCGGCAAAATCGGCTGAGAGAACGCCACAATAAACAAATTCTCATGACGCCCTTGCACCGTTGCAGGAATACCCGCTTCACTGATAAAAATTTCTACACCTGCTTTGGGTGTATTGCTGGCTTTGATATGACAATACGCTGTAGTCGGGTCAATCAAGCGCTCCACCAACACTTCAATCGCCCCACCTGAGGCACGTTTGCCTTTGAGCCGAGCTTTCATGACTTTGGTATCGTTAAGAATCAGCACATCACCTGCATCAAGCAAATCTAAAATATCGGTAAATTGGTGATCATGATACTGTCCATGCTGATCCAAATGGAGCAAACGAGAATCGCTACGCTGCGCCAAGGGATAATGGGCGATCAATTCTTCGGGTAAATGATAAGAAAAATCGGACAGTTGCATAATATTTCACCAGACAAAAACTGGCGTCATTATACGTGATCAGAGCAAAAAAGCCTGAACAGACGCATACTTTCGATCATTTTGGTCAAAATACAGTGAAAAAATGCATAGCTGCTTTAAAAATAAACACTCAGCATCGCAAATGTATTGACAGAATTTTTAAACCCCGTAATATGTGCATCACTTCCTCTCCCGAGGTGGTGAAATTGGTAGACGCGGTGGACTCAAAATCCACTGTCAGAGATGACGTGTCGGTTCGAGTCCGACCCTCGGGACCATTCTTCTTAAACGGAGAATTCAACTAAAAAATAATAAATAAAGTTTCTTTCCTCTATTTTCTCAAATCACAGCAGCTCACATTTTTAAATCTCTTTACCCAAATCAATCATTGAAGTGGATTAAATTTGCTAGATTTTCTTAAAATTATTCACTCTTAATTACTGTGCTTAATAGCAATCCCAGTTATACATCACCTTAGAAAAGTCTTTATTTTTCAAATCTACAGGATCAATAAAGAAGTTCCCAACACCACTATCGCCCCACATAATGTCGTTTTCCGCATCATCGGTATCGATCTGAAGCAGTAATTGATAATTCTGCCATTTCGGCGTATCACTGCGTGGATCTTCTTGGGTAAAAAACGGATAACCACCGAGTTGATGTCCATTCGCCGACACAACTTCACTATATGGCTCAATCATATCTTGCCAAAGATCATCTCCGCCGTACTGCGCTTCAAAATCATAAAGCTGATCCACCGCAAAGATTTTGGAGGCAAAAGAAAAGTCACTAATGCTGATAAACTGATGATTCAATTCAAATTGAATGGCATATTGTCCTGAAAATGGCAGACTGGCATCTGCATGTCGCTTGGCATTGATAGCACTAAAATCTTGCTGAAGCTGTGCTGGATCGTTGATCACCTGTTCATAATACAGCACACGAAATCCATCTTGACGCTGTTGATCATCAAAATCCAAGCCATACAAATCATCACTGCCAATAAAAAATTGTAAAATGCCCTGTGTTGGAAAATCTGCATGCGCTGGCATTTCAGCAAAATTAATTTGCGCCAAAAGCGCCAAGGGCTGACCATTTTGATCTTCAGGAAACTTAACATCCAAAGGCATATAAGGATCACCACCGACTTTACTCTGCCAAAGCGCAAGGTCATCGCACTGCGTTAATGCCATCAGTACAATGTCTTTTTTCGTGGGCGCGATCTTGTCTAAAAAGGGTTGCCAAATTTCTGGTAATTGCGTGAGTGTCTGTTCCATCTTCGTTGCTTCCTTATTTATAGTTAAAATCTACATCGCTTTAGTATAAACTGCATAAGCATTTTACCTGTATCGTATTATCGATGTCATTTTTCCAAAACATGACATTACCGACATTCTAACACCCATTCACCTTCTGAACGATTGGATTGATTATGAAAGCCTATCTCAACCTTCTTGACCATATTCTGCAAACAGGCAGCGATAAAGGCGACCGCACTGGCACTGGCACACGCTCGGTATTTGGTCATCAGATGCGTTTTGATTTGTCGGAAGGCTTTCCATTGCTCACCACAAAAAAAGTGCATTTTCGCTCGATCGTCATCGAACTGCTGTGGTTCTTAAAAGGCGATACCCATGTGCAATATCTGCAAGATAATAAAGTGTCGATTTGGGATGAATGGTCGACCGCGGAACAAACAGCTCGCTTTGGGCGACCAGCGGGTGAATTAGGACCTGTCTACGGTCATCAATGGCGTAATTTTGGCGCAACGAAAAAGGCAGATGGCTCTTACAATTCCGACGGTTTTGACCAAATCTCTTGGCTGGTAAATGAAATCAAAACCAATCCAAACTCTCGCCGTCTGATCGTATCAGGTTGGAATCCAAACGAAGCGAGTCAAGTTGCACTGCCACCATGTCATACGTTGTTCCAATTCTTTGTTCAAGATAACAAGTTGTCTTGTCAGCTCTATCAGCGCAGTGCTGATGTATTCTTAGGCGTACCGTTTAATATCGCAAGCTATGCACTACTTACTCATATGATTGCGCAAGTCTGTGGGCTTGGTGTCGGTGATTTTGTTTGGACAGGTGGCGATACGCATCTCTACAGTAATCATTTTGAACAAGCAAAATTACAATTAACCCGTGAACCGCTGCCGCTTTGCCAGTTAAAATTAAATCCTGAAATTGATAATATTTTTGATTTTAAATTTGAAGATATTGAGATTGTCGACTATCAGTCACACCCTGCGATCAAAGCAGCGGTGGCGGTATAAAAAGTTCCCTCTCCTTTTAGGAGAGGGTTAGGGAGAGGTGAAAAAAATCCCATCTAAACTAAGAAGCACTGCTTCGCAAGTGAGGGTTAGGGAGAGGTAAAAGCTACTTATGGCATATCAAAATATCGAAGTGGTCCATGTCGTTGCGTGTGATGAGAAGCAATGTATCGGTAAAGAAAACCAATTGCCGTGGCATATTTCTGAAGATTTACAACACTTCAAACAAGTGACACAAGACGGGATCGTAATCATGGGACGTAAGACCTTTGAGTCAATGGGTCGTCCGCTTCCAAACCGTATCAATTGGGTCATTACCCGTGATACCAATTGGTCACACGATGGTGTGCGTATTGCCAACTCGATTGAAAGCGCACTGGAACAAGCCAGTTATGATCTTGCTCAAGTGGAAAAGAAATCGCTATTTATCATTGGTGGTGGTGAGATTTTCACGCAGACTTTGGATATTGCCGATCGTTTGGAGATCACCCACGTTGCGCTTGATGTACAAGGCGATGCCTTCTACCCTGCGATTCCTGAACAGTTTGTGTTAAGCCATTCCAGTGATCATCGCAGTGCAAAAGATAATATTGCCTTCCAGTTTGCACAGTATTTGCGTCAAGATAATCTGTGCTAATACTTGCTTTGCTGATTTGTTTCGCCTAAATCAAAAATGAACGATATTGATTTCAAAAAATTTTGCAAAAGTATCCTGTTTGCATTATTGCACAGCCTATTTTACCTCTTCATTATTTTGTCGAGTGCTTGGCTGTGTTTGGCATTGTGGATTCATCAACCGTTTGGGCGTTTAGCGACTTATTTTATTATCGGTTTTTGGTTACTTTTATCAGGCAGTATTGCAGGGATTTATTTTAGCCAAGCGGTATTCCAACGTCGTACCGACATTCTGATTTATCTGGTTTGCTTTGCACTCGGATTAACTTGGTTTTTTGGTATGCAACCTCGCAATGATCGGGTTTGGAATCCTGAAGTCGCAAAGATTTTGGACTATCAACGTGATGGCGATCAGATCACGATTGACAATGTCCGTGATTTTGTTTGGCGTGGGGAAGAAGATTACGATGTGCGTTGGCAGACTCGGCAATATGATCTGTCACAACTCAAAAGTGCCAATTTGATTTTATCCTATTGGGCAGGCAATGATATTGCGCATACTTTGATGAGTTTTGATTTTGAAGATGATTTTGGCAAGACACAACATCTGACTTTTTCGATTGAAATTCGCAAAGAGCAACATGAAAGTTTTTCCAGTATTGGCGGATTTTTCCGTAAGTATGAGCTCGCCATTGTCCCTGCGGATGAAAAAGACATTATCTATACTCGCAGCAATATTCGCCATGAACGGGTTTATATTTATCCACTAAACAATCTACCCAAAGCTGAATTACAACAACTGTTCCTGTCTTATCTTGAGCAAGGCAAATCCCTTGCCACTGAGCCACGTTGGTACAATACCTTGTTTAGTAACTGCACCACCATCATCTTTGACATGGTCAATCACATCGACCCTGTACCTGTGGATTATCGGGTGATTTTATCAGGACGATTACCGTCGTATCTCTACGATCAGAATGCGCTGGATCATCGTTATACGCTTGTGGAATGGATGAACATGGCACATATCAATCCCAAAGTGGAAAATTTCGAGCAAGGCAAAGACCAATCGAGTGCAAACTTTTCACGCATGATTCGTTCAGGTTTGCCGACAGACAATTAGTGATTTTGCAACTTTTTTTCATGTTCTTACAAAATCACTTTGCACTCTCGTCCTAGATCATTTACAACTGAAACAAATAGATAATTGGGACAATTCACATGCAACAAGCAATCTTTGGCGGTGGCTGTTTTTGGTGTACCGAGTCGGTATTTTTACATGTCAAAGGCGTGCAAAAAGTCGAAAGTGGCTACGCAGGCGGACAACGTGCCAACCCAAGCTATGAGCAAATTTGCACAGGCGCAACAGGACACGCCGAAGTAATTCGCATTGATTTTGATGAATCTCAGCTCGATTTTGCACAATTACTGGATGTGTTTTTTGCCACGCACGACCCAACCACGCTCAATCGTCAAGGCAATGATGTCGGCACACAATATCGCTCGGTGATTTTTTATTTAGATGAACAACAAAAAGAAATCTCCGCACAAAAAATCTCAGAACTGCAAGCCGAAGGACTTAATATCGTGACCGAGCTGAGCCCTGCCCCAACCTTTTACACCGCTGAGGAATATCACCAGAATTTTTACGCACGCAATCCAACGCAAGGCTATTGCAACTTTTCGATTCCACCGAAATTGTCTAAATTACAAGCAAAGTTTCCAAATCTATTTAAAAGCTAAACACTTACTTCACCCAAAACAAACACTAAGGAAAATCGCATCTCATGCCAAAATCATCAACACAAGACCCATTGTCTAACCACCCAGAAAATAATGAAAAGAAGCGCTACTTCGAGCCTGCACCGCAAGACATTGATGTAGAGAACTTTCGTAAAGTCGTTGAAAGTCGCCGTTCAGTACGCAAATTTACCGATAAAGCAATCCCCGCCGATGTGCTCGATGCTTGTTTAGACTTGGCATTACTCGCACCAAACTCATCAAACTTACAGCCGTGGACGTTTTATGTGGTGCAAAATCCTGCGAAGAAAAAGACCTTGGTTAAAGCCTGCCTAAGTCAGCTTGCCGCAAAAACCGCTTCAGAATTGATCGTTTGTGTGGCACGTACCGATCGACTCGATGATATGGCAAAGCGCAATTTAACTGAATTTCCATTTCCTGAGGCACCGCCTGCGGTACAGAAATATTATCGCTTCATTCCATACAGTTATAAAACAGGCTATTTCAATGCCTTAGGCAACTTTAAGCGGGTTGCGTTTACTGCGGCACGGGCTTTGGATAAGCAATTGCCAGTGACAGCATTTAATACTGCCGATGCAAAACTTTGGGCGAGTAAAACCACCGCACTAGCGTGTGAGAATTTCGTTCTTGCGCTACGTGCGTATGGTTTTGATAGCTGTATGATGGAAGGTTTTGATGAACCGCTGGTACGCAAAACGCTTGGATTAAACAGCCAGCAATACCCTGTGATGGTCATCGCTGCTGGTGAACGTGCTACAGATGGCGTGTTCTTCCCACAGTATCGTTTTGATCGGGATTTGTTTATTCAAAAAATTTGAATCACACAAATACAAACAGGGCGCATTGAGCGCCCTGTTTTTTGATGATTTTACTCTAATTTTTACTAACAAAAGATATATCTGTAAGTCCCGCATCACTCGCATAAGACATGACTTGCGCAACAGAGTCATATTTTGCGTCTTTATCAGCCTCTAAATTAATTGCGGGTCTTTTTGTCGCTTGCCCCTCTGTTTTTAAACGCTGAGCCAATTGTTCCAAAGTAAGCACTTGTTTATCAATGAAAAATTCATTATTCGCAGTAATCTGTACTGTAATCGGATCCTGCGGTGCTTCTTGGACTTTGGCGTTGGTATTCGGCAAGGTCAACGGAATCGACGGATTCGCCACCGTTGCAGTCACTAAGAAAATGATCATCAGTACCAACATAATGTCGATCAACGGGATGAGGTTCATCTCCGTCATACCTTGATCATTTTCCTCTCCTAGAGAAAAAGCCATTATGCTTGACCTCCAATCGCTTGGGTATTTGCAGTATTTGTTGATGCAGTTTGCGCAACCTTCTTATCTTGTAAGATCGTGTCAATCAATAAACCATGTGCATGATCATGTAGGTCATGTGCCAAATTACGATTTTGACGCACACAAATGTTATATGCCAAGACCGCAGGGATCGCTACAGCCAAACCAAGACCCGTCATGATCAAGGCTTCACCCACTGGAGTTGCCACTTGTGCTAGACCTGCTTGACCGCTAGTACCAACAGCAACCAATGCATGGAAAATGCCCCATACTGTACCGAACAAACCAACAAATGGTGCAATCGATGCGATCGTACCCAATACCGATACGCCTTTATCCGCATCCGACTTTTCACGTGACATCTGTTGCAAGATCGCTTGTTCAGCCGCCGCTTTACGTTGATCGTATGGCACACCAGTCAAACGAGATTGCAAATTGCTCATCACACTTTGCATACGCTGTTTCGCCTGCTGTTTAAGCTGACGCGTACCTAAGACACGGATGATAAATAATGTCCATGTAATAATCGACATTGCAAGCAAGATAAAATATAGGGTTTTACTTACCGCATCTGCATGTTGCCAATACACTGAAAAGTTCATGAGGAACTCCTTAAATTCAACTAATTTGCTTTAGCCCTGCGGCTGTTTTACTGTAATTGGAATGGTTGTTCCGCAAAAAACGGGACTGCAACACCATTCTCGGTATAAGGTTGGAAGCGTGCTGCTTGCACTGCACGAATCACTTCTTTATCTACTTTTGGACTACCACTCGACTGTTTAATCCGTGCTTTGATACGCCCTTTTTCATCGACATCAATACGAATAATCACCACCGAGTTGGTCACGTCCTCTAAATCTTTTGCCTTAAGTCGTGGCTTCGGCTTACTTTTCCACGCCACACTGGCTGCATCACCTAAGTTTCGTGGCGTGTTATCCACTTTCTCTTTCGGCTTTTCATCAGGCTTATCGTTTTTCTGCTCAGTTTGAGTTTGTTGTGTCCGTTGAGTCGTCGTGGTAGTGGTCGTTGTCGTCGTCAACTTCTGAGTATTGTTTTGCTCTTGCTCAGTACGATCAGTCTGTTTTTTGGTTTGCTGAACCTTTTCCTTTTTCTTTGGCGCTTCTTGAGTTTTTTCAGCGATTTTTACCTGTTTTGGCTTCGGCTTTTCCTTTTTCGGCTCAGGTTTTGGTTCTGGCTTAGGCTTAGGTTTCGGCTTGATCGGCTCTGGTATTGGTTTTTCTGCTATTTTAACGAACTTGACCTTTACAGGTGGTGTTGGCTCAAGTGGTCGAAGCTGCAAAGGCTCCATATGGGATAACGCCCAAAGTACACCCGTATGCGCAACCACCACCGCCACGATCGCAGCAATGATTTTTGGCTTTTTGGAGTTGGGAGAAGATGTGAGTGAAGATTGACCCATCTAAGATGTCCTAATATGTGTCAGTGAGATTTCAAAGTTCATAGCAACAACACAGAAATTACCTTGAAAACGTCATGAAACGATCAACATGATCGGTTGCTTCTATGAAGTGGCTGCAATAATAAATGAGAAGTGTTTTCATTTTCAACCTTTTTTATTGCCTTTTTGCAATTCATAAAAAAACACAGCCGCTGCTGTGTCTTTTATCTACTTCAAAAGATTGAACTTTAATCAAAAACGATGGTTTTATTGCCATTTACAATGACACGGTCTTCTAAGTGCCAACGTACCGCGCGTGCCAATACATTACGCTCGACATCTTCACCCAATTCACGCAATTGCTCGACATTATAGTCATGGCTGACACGTTCCACGTCTTGCTCAATGATCGGCCCTTGATCAAGATCGGCTGTGACATAGTGTGCTGTTGCACCAATCAGTTTGACGCCCTTTTCATAGGCTTGCTTATACGGATTGGCACCGACAAAGGCAGGCAAGAAAGAGTGATGAATATTAATAATTTGCTGTGGCCACTTCGCCACGAAGTCTTCGCTCAAGATTTGCATATAACGTGCAAGTACTAATAAATCATTGCCTTGCATCATCTCATCAATCTTGGCATAAGCCTCTACTTTATTGTCTTTATTGACAGGCACGACATGAAACGGAATGCCAAAGCGTTCCACTTTGTCTCGTAAATCTTCATGATTGGAAATCACTTGGGTAATTTCACACGGTAATGAACCCCGAGAGTGGCGCCATAACAACTCAAGCAAGGCATGGTCTACTTTGGAGACTAAAATGCCCACTTTTTTCACATCGCTGACACTGCTGAGCGTCCATTGCATGTCATATTTTTCAGCCACATTTTTGGCAAAAGTCGAGCTTAAAGTCTCAAGTCGTGTCGCCAAATGATCCAGCTCAAACTCGACCCGCATGAAATATTGCCCACCTTGCGCTTCGGTCGCATATTGATCCAAAGCGGTAATATTGGCGCCCTGATGATAGAGAAAACTCGATACTGCTTGCACAATACCAGGACGATCTTCACAACTAATCAACAGGCGAGCCGTATTTTCGGTAAACATATTCATGGCTTCACTACATCACAACAGGCTAAAAACCCGCTAGTCTACTCCGATTCCTCGTCAAAATCCGCATCTTTGTGTTGTTTTTAATCGGATTCTGTGCTTTTTGTTGGTGAATTCGACAATACCGCAAACAAATTTGAACCGCCAATATTTCCTAATAACTGCTCATAGGTTTCTCGGCTTTCACCACGCAAATACGGTCCTTCCAAAAATACCATCTGACGCAAGGCTTGCCATACCAGTGCTTCCGAGTTTTTATCATCAGTCAAATGTCCCGACATATAGAGAAAATTTGACCAATTGGTGAGCACAATCCATAAGTTAATTATTAAGGCTTCGATCTCTGCAGGTGTCATCTCCATCAGTCCAACATCAACAAAACCTTGATAAATCTTTTGCCCTTGTTGCATGACTTGACTGGCGAAAATCGGATAGAGTTTTTGAAATTCAGGATTGGCTTCGATCAAATGGTGAATATCTCTGTGTAAAAAACGATACGACCAAAGCTGTTTACTTAACGATTGAAAATATTGAATTTTATCATTGCTATTTAAGGCTCGCCCTTCTGGCATATTGAGCACATCGACGGTCTCTTGACGATATTGATCGAACAACTCCCGAATGATTTCTTGTTTATTGCGATAATGATAATACAGATTGCCTGGACTAATGCCGAGCTCAGAAGCAATATGATTGGTGGTGACCGCCCGTTCGCCCCGTTCATTAAACAGCGCCAAGCTGGTTTGCAAAATTCTTTCCTTGGTTTTTGACACTTTCAACCGTTCATCCTTTATCGATTTAATGCACACGCTGAGCATTTAAAATATTCATCGCATGCGATCCACACACCACAATCACGATGCACAAAACCTATGTTTAAAATCCGCTTTTAAAATCCGTGCTTAAAATTAACTTTTAAAATCCTATTTTAAAATCCATATTGAAATTAGATTTAAAATCATCGTGTTGCAATATAACACAAGCCCATTTGCACCGTATGATCATCGCCACACGATACATAAAAAGCGTTAACACCACATCAATCTAGCATAGCTTTTTGATTATTGCTTGACTATTTAGAGCTTTTACTCTAAAAATAGCACAACGAATAACCACAACGGTTCCATGCAATGAACAGCCTTAATAAAAATCTTAACAGTTCAGGCTCGGATAAAATCCAGCACATGCACGATCTACTGCAAGACCAGCAGCGCGCCTATCGCCGTCATCAGCGTCCGACTGCGGCTGAGCGTATAGATCGTCTCACTCATTTGCGTCAGGTTTTGATTAAATATCAAGATCAGATGGCAGAAGCAATCTCACAGGACTACGGCAATCGTGCCGTTGGCGAGACCAAGCTCGGGGAAGTGCTGACTTGCCTTGAACAGATTAGCTATTATTCCAAACATCTCGAAAAGTGGATGAAGCCGTCTAAACGTCAAGTTGGACATATCCACCACCCTGCCAAAGCATGGGTGGAATATCAACCGCTTGGGGTGATCGGGATTATTGCACCGTGGAATTATCCATTGCTGTTATCCGTTGGGCCATTGATCTGCGCATTGGCAGCAGGCAATCACGCCATGATCAAGATTTCAAGTTCCTCGACAAAGTTTGGTTCTTTGCTTGAAAAAGCACTGGCAGAAGTGTTTCCGCGCGAACTGGTCGCTGTGATCAATGGTGGTGGTGCGATTTCAGATGCATTTAGTCGTTTAGCTTTTGATAAACTGATTTTTACTGGCTCGACCGACGTCGGTAAAACCGTGATGCGTGCAGCGGCGGATAATTTAGTACCAGTGATTCTAGAACTTGGCGGGAAATCGCCTGCAATCGTACATCATGACATGCCACTTAAAGATGTTGCGCAGCGCATCGCTGCCTCCAAACTCTGGAATGCAGGGCAAACCTGTGTTGCGCCTGATTATCTGTTTTTACCACGTGGCAAGACAGCGGAGTTTATTCAAAACTTCCGTAAATTTGTCCACCACATGTACCCGACCATTCGAGATAATCAAGATTACACCTCGATTATCAATGACAAGCAGTATCGTCGTTTACAGGGTTATCTTGAAGATGCACAACAACATGGTGCACAAATCATTGAAATTAACTGTAAACATGAAGCGCTTGCCGATGTACGCAAGATTGCACCGACCTTTTTGACCAATGTCACCCCTGATATGCAAGTGATGCAACATGAAATCTTTGGTCCGATCCTACCGATTTTTGAATATGATAGCATCGATGAAGTGATTGACTTTATTAATGATCGACCACGCCCGTTATCCTTATATTATTTTGACTATAATAAGGATCGTGCAGAATACGTTGCGCAGCACACCCATTCAGGTCATTTTGGCAATAACCAAGCGCTCACCCACGTTGCCCAAGATGATCTACCATTTGGTGGCGTTGGTGCATCGGGCATGGGTAAATATCATGGCCCAGAAGGTTTCTTTAGCTTCTCTCATGAGCGCTCAATGATGTCTAAGCCAAAGTTGTACACCTTTAAGATGATTTTGCCGCCATTTAACAAACCGATCCACAAGATCATGTATAATACTCTGCTTCGTCGTTAAAATAACGTCGAGGCACATTCAAAACGATCGTCAGCTATTTTGATGACATTTTTTTGAAGATTGATCAAGACATAAACGAATCGCATTGTTTATGCCTTATTTTTGGAAGGCGTGCTTGTGTTTTAACCTGAAATTTGGTATAAAACGCCCCTTACAAATGAGTTACCCTGTTTTACTTACTGACAAGCCTGACAAATACCATTTATTGTTCGGCTTAATCAATGGAGTTCACCATGTCTAAGGTTTGCCAAGTTACCGGCAAGCGTCCAATCGTTGGTAACAACGTTTCGCACGCAAACAACAAAACCAAGCGCCGGTTCGAGCCGAACCTGCACCACCACCGTTTTTGGTTAGAAACTGAGAAGCGTTTTGTACGTCTTCGTCTTTCTACCAAAGGTATGCGTATTATCGACAAATTGGGCATCGAGAAGGTTGTTGCTGATCTTCGCGCTCAAGGTCAAAAGATCTAAGGAGCCATTGCCATGCGTGATAAAATTCGCCTAGTTTCAACTGCTGGTACAGGTTATTTCTATACCACTACGAAAAACAAACGTACTATGCCGGAAAAAATGGAAATCAAAAAATTTGATCCAAAAATCCGTCAACACGTGATTTTCAAAGAAGCTAAAATTAAATAATTTTAGCCTCGATAAAAAACGACTCTTCTTGAGTCGTTTTTTTATGCCTGAAATTTGCATTGTTTGCTATACTTCAAAAACATATTTTTTGGCATTATTTATGCTTTATCTTCTTTAAGCATTTATTTCTATTCACAATATTATTTGGAGCGTGCTGTGCCACATGATGTAGACCTGATTATCTTACTTGCCGTGGGTTTTGGCTTGGCTTTGATTTTTGGCTATATCGCTGCACGTCTACGACTTCCACCGCTCATTGGCTATCTCTTTGCGGGTATTATCATCAGCCCAAATACTCCTGGGGTGGTCGGCGATATTCACCTTGCCAATCAGCTCGCAGAACTCGGTGTGATGTTTCTGATGTTTGGCGTCGGGATGCATTTTTCCTTAAAAGATCTGATGCTGGTGCGCCGTATTGCACTCCCTGGTGCGATTTTACAGATCGCTGTGGCGACCCTGCTTGGTATCGGCGTGACCATGCTGTGGGGCTGGTCATTTGGCTCAGCATTGGTGTTTGGGTTAAGTCTTTCCTGTGCCAGTACTGTGGTATTGCTCAAAGCACTCGGGGATCGAGGATTACTGGACTCAGTCAATGGCAAGATCGCCGTCGGTTGGCTGTTGGTCGAAGACTTGGTGATGGTTTTGGCTTTAGTTTTACTTCCTGCTACAGCGGTACTGCTCGGTGGGGTGAGCCTCAACGATGACAGTGGTCAAAATATTTGGCTAACCATCGGCATCACCCTACTCAAAGTCGCAGGCTTTATCGCCTTTATGCTCATCGTCGGCAAGCGCCTTGTGCCGTTGATCATGCAGTTTGTGGCACGGCTGGGTTCACGGGAATTATTCACTTTGACGGTGGTTGCGGCTGCGGTATCGATTGCCTACGGCTCTTATGCGATCTTTGGCGTATCGATGGCACTAGGTGCATTCTTTGCGGGCATGGTGGTGAAAGAGTCCGACTTTAGCCATCGTGCCGAAGAAGAAACCCAACCGCTACGTGAGATTTTTGCGATTTTATTCTTCGTTTCGGTGGGGATGTTATTTGACCCTCGTATCATCATCGAAGAGCCGTTACATATCCTTGCCGTAGTTGCCATTATCATGATTGGTAAAACCCTTGCAGCAATGGCACTGGTGCTGTTCTTCCGCTATCCACTCAACACCGCACTGACAGTTGGGGCAAGTTTGGCGCAAATCGGTGAGTTTTCCTTTATCCTCGCAACGCTTGGCGTGGCATTGAAATTACTTACCCTTGAAGCGCAAAACTTGATCTTGGCTGGCGCACTGATTTCGATTTCGCTAAATTCATTTATCTTTACGGCGGTGGAACCGATCCAACGCTGGATTCGTGAGCGTTCACATTTGGCACGCTTACTTGAGCGTAGTGGCGATCCACTCGCTATGCTTCCTGATGAAGTTGATCAAAGTAACCTGCGGGATCAAGTGGTAATTGTTGGCTATACCCCAACAGGTCGCCATATTGCAGATCAATTGCAAGCGCAAAATATCAAAGTGGTAATCACCGATCAAAACCGTGAAGTGGTGGAAAATCTGCGTGAAAAAGGCATTGCCGCAGTCTCAGGCAAGCCGACCGATCCAAACGTCTTGATCCAAGCACATATCATGCATGCACGCCTACTAGTGCTCCGCACCATGGATATTTTGGACATTCATCAAATTGTAAATATTGCCAAACAACTCAATCCACAGTTGCAAATCATCGTCGGTGCGGAAAGTGTTGAAGAGGCAAAAGTACTCCGTGAAGAAAATATTGGTCAGGTATATTTTGCCCAAGAAGAAATGGCGAAAAATATCACTGGAGATATTTTGACGCATATCGAGCGTGTCCATCAGAGCAGTCATTAAATTCAGCGATCACTCGGATTTCAGCACAAGCATTTCATTTAAACCAAGAAATTTAGCTTGCACCAAAATTCCAGCCAAGTTTGCGTTAAAGTTTTGGCAACTCAATCCACTGCGCTTGAGGAAACATCGCAATCATTTTCTGCTGTAAATAGTGACGTGTATCCTGTGCAATCACCTGATCTTGCGCATCGTGAATAGCATTAAACACAATGCTGTGAAACGACACACCAAACTGCTTGAGCGCATACAGGCTCAGTAAAGTATGGTTAATACTCCCCAAACGTCCAGAAGTAACAAGGATGATTGGATAATTATGCTGAGCAACATAGTCGATGGTGAGCAAATCTGTAGTCAGTGGTACCATCAGACCACCTGCGCCTTCGAGCAAAACCACGTCATAACGCTCCGCCAGCACTTGCGTTGCAGAAGTAATTTTCTCTAAATCTAAATGTGTATTTTCAAGGCGTGTGGCGAGGTGTGGCGACGCAGGATATTTGAATATTTGCGGTGCGGTCAGCCCTTCGCCATCTTCAGGAAAATCATCTTTTTGCATCAATTGGCGATGTTTGGCGATGTCTTCGGAAAATCCATCGTTGCCTGTTTGCACCAGTTTTTGCGTGATGATCGACACGCCTTGATCAAGCAATTGCCTAGCAAGCATTCCCGTTGCCACAGTTTTGCCAATATCGGTGTCAATACCACTGATAAAATAGATGCCTTTTTGCAGATTCAACATGGCTTATAATTTTCCTAAAAGTGCTTCAAGTTGCAACCACTGCAAATCCGCATGTAAACAAATCCGTACCCTTGCCGTACCTTTTGCCACCGTCGGCGGACGGATTGGGAGTACATAGAATCCTGCATCTTGCATCTGCATCGCCTTATCCACGGCGGTTTGGTTTTCACCATAGATCACAGGAATGATATGACTTTGCGTTGGACAGCTTAACCCACGATTGACGACTTCACTTTTCAGTTTTTCACTGATATTTAACAGATTTTTACGTCGTTCAGACATGCGCATCATGCGCTGAAAAATAAAATTCGTCCACGCCATATTGATCGGCGCTTGCGCTGTGGAGAAGATCAGTGAGCGCATTTTATTAATGAGAAATTCACGGATCACTTGATCACAAATCAAATAACCACCAATTGAAGCGAGTGCTTTGCCAAATGTCCCAACCAAAAAATCAATCTCAGCGATACAATCCTGCGCTTCTGCACAGCCCAAACCACGCTCGCCATAGACACCGATGGCATGTGCCTCATCGACATAGAGCATGACTTTAGGATATTTCTTTTTAAAGGCAACCAATTGCTTTAAATCGGTCATATCACCGTCCATGCTAAAAACGCTTTCAGTGACGATGATGATTTTATCAATCGCCTCATCATCCATCGCCGTAATCAGCAATTGCTCAAGTTCAGCAAGGTTTTGATGCGCATAACGCTGTTTTTGCGCTTTGCTGAGTCGAATACCATCAATGATACTGGCGTGAATGAGTTCATCGGAAATGATCAAAGTCTTAGCATCGCACAGCGCAGGCAAGATGCCGATATTCATGTGATAGCCACTATTAAACAGCAAACTCGATCGCCCAAAGGCTTGACTAAGATTTTCTTCAAGCTGCTCATATTCTTCAAAATTTCCAGTAAGTAATCGTGAAGACGAACTAGTAAAATATTGCTTGGCAATCGGATAGCTATCGAGAAATTCCGCTTTTAACTCTGCATTTTCCGCCAAACCCAAATAATCATTTGAGCTAAGATTGAGCATTCTTTTGCCATTCAGATGAATAAATTGTCCATCTCGTTCGATCTGTTTAAAGAAGCGATAATTACCCTGCGCCTTGAGTTGATCAAGCGTATCGGCATAAGACTGATAAAGTGGATTCACAAACTCTACCTTCGGTTTCATAATCTAATTTCAAAAATCTGATGTTTACAATCCATAGGATACGCATCAGGGTCAGTCGCATTGTTCGAGGCAATACTGCAATGAAAAGTTAATGTTTCTGCGAGTAATTTGATACGCATCAGAATTGGTCGAGTTTGCGACTGACAAATGGTTTTGGTTACTTTTCCCGAAAGAAAAGTAACTCCTGCGGAAGGCATACCCTTCCATCGAATATTAAACAGCGAAACCCGCACGGCACGTAGCTTATGACCTAGCCAACACACATCAAGCAGGCTCATGATCACTTTCACGAACAATAGTTTGCACTGCATCAAGCAAAGTCTGTAACTCCGCCTCAGAAATAATGTACGGTGGCATGATATACACCAACTTACCAAAAGGACGTATCCACACGCCAAGCTCAACACAACGCTGTTGAATCTGCGCCATATCGACTGGATTTTTCATTTCTACTACACCGATTGCGCCAAGCACGCGCACATCTGCAACTTGGTGAAGTGCTTTTAACGGCATTAAAGCAGAGGTAATTTGTTGTTCGACCTGTGTAATCTTGTCTTGCCAATCCTGCGCTAACAGCACTTGAATCGATTTCAATGCCACAGCGCACGCCAACGGATTTGCCATAAAGGTCGGACCATGCATAAAAGCACTCGGACTACCTTCACTAATGGTTTTCGCCACATGATCAGTGGTCAGCGTCGCCGAAAGCGTCATATAGCCACCTGTTAAGGCCTTGCCGATACACATAATATCCGCTTGCACATCAGCATGTTCGCTTGCAAATAACCTTCCTGTACGTCCAAAACCTGTGGCGATCTCATCGACGATCAACAGTACATCGTATTGTTTGCACAATTTACTCGCTTGACGTAGATATTCAGGATGATAGATACGCATACCGCCCGCACCTTGCACGATCGGCTCGATAATCATGGCAGCAATGCTGTGGTGATGCTGTGCCAATGTCTGCGCTAAAGGCTCAATATCTTGTGGATTCCACTCCCCTGAAAAACTGGATTGTGGTGCAGGGACAAACATACGCTGTGGCAAACTACTGCCAAAAATATGATGCATCCCTGTCACAGGATCGCAAACCGACATGGCATGCCACGTGTCACCGTGATAGCCTGAGCGAGTGGTAATAAAGTTCGACTTAGCCGATTTGCCCTGTGCGTAGTAAAATTGGATCGCCATTTTTAAGGCAACTTCGACCGCCACTGAGCCTGAATCAGCATAAAAAATCTTTTGAAAATGCTTCGGTGCAATTGCTAAAAGTTGTTTGCCTAAATCAATCGCAGGCTGATGCGTCAATCCACCAAACATCACATGCGACATTTTTTTCAGTTGCGTTTCGACGGCTTGATTTAGCTCGGGATGATTATAACCATGAATCACACACCACCACGACGACATACCATCGATCAAGCGCTCGCCACTTTCTAGCTCGATATACACCCCATCCGCCGAACGCACCTGATAAGTCGGTAGCGGATCAATCATTGAGGTATATGGATGCCACAGATGTTGGCGATCAAATGAATTAGACATGGATGTGAACCAAATGTTAAAAATCAAAATTTCGAATCGTAGTTTGCCATATTTTTCAACTCGCTCAATGGCAAAATCAGCTCATTTCCATGACGCACTCGTTTTCTAAAATCAAGATATCACACAGTTTTCTGATCATTGATCAATCTTGGCTAGCAAAACAATGCATTGCCAATTTTGAACATCAGTGCCATTTTCCATTATTTTGAACTGGGCTACACTGATGCTCAAGCGATACCCCCCTCGTCTTTCTATAAGCCAACACCAATAAACACAGTTTTAGAGTGAATATTATGAGTCAATCTGCCAATTCATCGATCAATTGTTTCCGTTTTCCCATCCGTGTCTACATCGAAGATACCGATGCGGGTGGCATCGTCTACCATGCCAATCACATCCGTTATATGGAGCGCACCCGCACTGAATGGCTTCGTGCATCGAAGTTTGACCACTATTGGCATCAGCAAGATTACAACTTTGTGGTACACGATATTGCGGTGAAATACCATAGACCGATCTTAATGGATGATTTACTCACTGTTACAGCACGTGTAATTTCTTGCAAATCCGCATCATTTTCCTTGCAACAAGAAATTTACCGTGATGAAATACTGCTGGCTTCAGGACTTGTCACCATCGCTTGTCTTTCCAAGGAGATGCGACCACGCAAATTGCCTGATGCTTTGAAAAACATGATTCTTGAACAGCTCGCATTGGAACAGCAAGCGCTCGAAAATGCCAAGCTGGAGCAAGCACAAGACAACTAAACCAAACACCTCGACGATTAGCCAGACCAAATATGCCAACTGAAACTTTGCCAACAGAAGCCGCTACACACTCTTTAAATGTCATTGATTTGATTTTAGGCGCAGGAATCATCGTCCAGTTGGTGATGCTTGGTCTACTGCTTGCGTCGATCTACAGTTGGTATTTGATCGCCAAGCTGAATATCAGCTTTAAACAAGCCAATAAGCAAGATCAACAATTTGAAAAAATCTTTTGGTCAGGTGCAGAGCTTCCAACCTTATTTAAAAATGCGCAAACCAAAGCCAACCGTGCAGGCTTGGAAAATGTCTTTCATGACGGTTATAGCGAATACCACAAACTCAGCAAACGCAAAGCCACACTTGCACAGTCTTTAGAAGGCACTGAGCGTATTTTGCGGGTCAGCCTTTCTCGTGAGCAAGCTGGTTTGGAGCATGGTTTAAGCACCTTAGCCAGTATTGGTTCGGTCGCACCTTATGTCGGCTTATTCGGTACGGTGTGGGGCATTATGACCGCATTTATCGGTTTATCATCTGCCGAGCAAGTCACCTTGGCGACAGTTGCACCAGGGATTGCCGAAGCCTTGATTGCCACAGCCATTGGTCTATTTGCAGCGATTCCTGCGGTACTTGCTTTTAACCATTTCACCGCAAAAAGCGAAGGCTTATATGAAGAACGTGCCTTATTTGCCGAAGAAATGACTGCCCGCCTACAACGTCAGTCGCTTGCGCCTGATCTTGAAGATGAAGTGTAAGCCAATTCGGTCAATGGATGAGAGTTTAAGCTATGGCACGTTCGAATAGTCGTTTTACCCGCATCAAAAAACCACTGAAAAGTGAAATGAATGTCGTTCCCTATATCGACGTGATGTTAGTCCTTTTGGTGATTTTTATGGTCACTGCGCCGATGATCACCAGTAAAGTTGATGTTGATCTTCCTAAAGTCCAAGGACAAGATCAAAGCAGTAACAGCAGTAATGCCACCCTATATACGGTTATCATCGATAAAGCTGGACAACTGCAACTGCAAGTACAAAGCGATGCGCCGAAAGCGATGAGCTTGGCTGAGATTGAAAGTACATTGATGTCGGCATTAGAACAAGATGAAAATATCAATGTCATGGTTGCAGGTGATCAGTCGATTGCTTATGGTGAAGTGATGAAACTGATGTCTGACCTACAACAAGCTGGGCTTGAACAAGTCGGGCTGGTCACTCAACCGATTAAATAATTGAAATCATGATTGCCCAGAATCGCCAATCCACACCACGATCAATGTAAGTAGAAAGTATGCGTCGTCAACCTGAGTTTAAACAAAAGCCTCTCGCTCTCGCCTTTACCATCGGTCTCCATGCCGTGGTTTTGGTCGGCTTGGCTTTTTTTGCTGACGCACCTTTACCAACACCACCCAAGCCCTTAAAAACCGTTCTAGTCACCCCAGAAGAACTCAAAATACTACAACAAGAAAAACCGCAACAAGACCTGACAGAAGCGCCAACAGAAAGAGTGTCTGAAATCACCGAAGCACCTGAAGTCGCACAAACCCCTGAAGAAATCGATCCGACCCCGACCCAAGCCGAACAACAGCGCACACTTCAACAACAGCAATTGGCACAACAACAGCTTGCCCAAAAACAGCTTGAACAGAAACAAATTGAACAGCAGCGACTTGAACAACAACGCTTAGCGGAACAACGTGCTGCACAGCAACGCCAACAAGCTGACGCCGATGCGAAACGTAAAGCTGATGCGGATGCCAAACGTAAAGCTGATGCGGATGCCAAACGTAAAGCCGATGCAGATGCTAAACGTAAAGCTGATGCTGATGCCAAACGCAAAGCCGAGGCAGATGCTAAACGCAAAGCCGATGCGGACGCTAAACGTAAAGCTGATGCTGATGCCAAACGCAAAGCTGATGCTGATGCCAAACGTAAAGCCGATGCTGATGCCAAACGTAAAGCTGAGGCAGATGCCAAACGCAAAGCCGATGCTGATGCCAAACGTAAAGCTGAGGCAGACGCTAAACGTAAAGCTGAGGCAGATGCCAAACGCAAAGCCGATGCGGATGCCAAACGTAAAGCTGAGGCAGATGCCAAGAAAAAAGCTGAGGCAGATGCCAAGAAAAAAGCTGAGGCAGATGCGAAGAAAAAAGCGGATGCAGACGCTAAACGTAAAGCCGATGCCGAAGCGAAAGCCAAGGCTGAGGCTGATGCAAAAGCCAAAGCAGAACGTGAAGCCAAAGAAGCGGCTGCTAACAAAAAAGCCAATGCGAAAAAAATTGCATCCAGCGCTAAGCGTGATTTTGAAGCAAAAATTAAACGTTCATGGGATGTACCAGTCGGTACTTCTGGGACAAAAGCCACAGCACGCGTCACACTCACTGATAGCGGTCAAGTTGCATCGGCAATCGTGTCGAGTAGCGATCCGAATGTCAAAGCCTCTGTTGAAGCGGCGATTCGTGCAGCAGCTCCGTTTCCAATGCCTGATGATGCTGATGCACGCCGTGAAGCACGCTCATTTACTTCAACATTTACAGCGAAATAATTTGTCAAAGTTCGAACTTGTCAGCATGACTATTTCACTATACATTATTTTAATGTGAGTGCGGTATTCGCTTAAATTTACATAGTCAGTATAGAATTCAATGCAGGGCTTTGTTACAACAAGGATGATTTCATTCAGATTTCCGAGTCGAATCGCTTTACGGAAATATCTGAATTACACGAAGATGCATCATTTACCAAAGGTTAGAAATAAAGTCGAGATGATTGCCTTGAAACAAAATCCAAAATCTACAGCGAAATATAAACACCTTGCCCTCGCTCTGCTGGTGGCGTGTTCCCCTGTTGCCATACAGCACAGCTATGCGCAGTTGCACCTTGAGATCGCCAAAGCGCCTGAACAAGCGCCTCAGATTGCGGTGGTGCCTTTTGGCAATGATCAAACCGTTTCACCGATTATTGCCAGCGATCTCAATCGCTCAGGTCGTTTTACCAGTACCTCGAACAATTTACCTGCCAATCCGACCTCGCCAAGCCAGATGAACGTTGGCGTTTGGAAAGGTGCTGGCATTCCCTATGTGGTGATGGGTCAGGTACAGCAAGTCGATGCATCGACCTATAAGATTCAATATCAATTGTTCGATACCGATAAACAACAATGGCTACTCAATGAAGTGCTCACCGTACCAAGTAGTCAGTTGCGTAAAGCCGCACATTTGATCAGTGATACCATTTATAAAGCATTAACAGGTGTGCCTGGTGATTTTAGTGGTCGCATTGCCTATGTACTGCGTAACCCTGCAACACCTGATCAACGCTATACCTTACAAATTGCCGATACCGATGGTGCCGAACCTCGCACGATTTTGTCATCGCCTGAGCCGATTCTGTCGCCATCATGGACACCTGATGCCAAGAAATTGGCGTATGTGTCCTTTGAAACCAAACGTCCAGCGATTTATTTACAAGACTTATCGACAGGTCAGCGTCAATTATTGACCAGTTTTAAGGGCTTAAATGGTGCGCCGAGTTTTTCACCTGATGGACAAAATATGCTGTTTACCGCATCGATGGATGGCAATCCAGAAGTCTATCGAATGAATCTATCAACCAAGCAACTGACTCGCTTGACGCGTGACACGGCGATCGATACCGAAGCACGTTATGCGCCTGATGGGAAATCATTTATTTTTACCTCAGATCGTGGCGGCTCACCGCAGATTTATCGCTATACTTTTGCAGACGGCTCGACCAAACGCATGACTTTTAAAGGTGCATTTAATGCCCGTGCAACGCTCAATGCAGATGGTAGCAAAGTTGCTTTAGTACATCGCCCAAGTGGTAGTAACTATAAAGTTGCCCTGATGGATCTCAATTCAGGTATTTTCAATATTCTCACCCCAACCTCGCTGGATGAGTCGCCAAGTTTCTCACCAAATGGTCAGATGGTGGTTTATGCGACACGTGAAGGCAATCGTGGCTTGCTCTCCATCATGTCTACCGATGGTCGATTCCGTATGAATCTACCAAGTGAACAAGGCGAAGTGCGTGAACCCGCTTGGGCACCGAGCCATTAACACAGTTTAGGTCATCTCGTCTCAGCAACGAAATGACCTATTTAAAGGCGACTTGCTTGAAACTTAAAGTCGTCAATATTGTAGTCAGCAGTTGTTTGAATTCAGTATTTTAACTTGCTTAAATGGAATTGATTAAAACGGTTGTATAAAATCCCCACCATCTCATCCATCAGGAGAGTGTTATGAATTATAAATTATTGGTTTTACCTGTGTTAGCAGGTGCTTTAGTGATGACAGGCTGTGCCAATCGCAAACCAGCAACAACGACCACCAGCAATGGTGCAGGCACAGTCAGCGGTGCAACCACTTCTGGTCTCGGTACAGATTCATCAATTAGCGCACAAGGTGGCTCAACGCTTGGCGTGACTGATGCCAACCGCCCATTCCTTGCCAAGCGTGTGGTACATTTCGATTATGACAGCAGTGATGTGTCTAACGAAGATTATCAAACTCTACAAGCCCATGCGCAATATCTTTCTGCCAATGCCAACTCAAAAGTCGCATTGGTTGGTCATACCGATGAACGTGGTACACGAGAGTACAATATGGCGCTAGGCGAACGCCGTGCCAAAGCAGTTGAAGCGTTCTTGACTTCTTATGGTGTGCGTGCTGATCAACTGGAAGCAGTCAGCTACGGTAAAGAACAACCTGTCAATGCAGGTCATGATGAATCGTCGTGGCGTGAAAACCGTCGTGTAGAAATCAACTATGAAGCCGTTCCACCGATCCTTACTGTGCCAAATAGTCGTTAAGCATTTGAATTGCTCTGGCAATGACACAATGATCCAGTAAACATCGAATCCATCTAAAGTAGCTTTTCGGAGCTACTTTTTTTATTTTATGGTTTTATTTCCTGATGTCATTTCTCAATTTTGTTTCAGGACACATTCTAGCAACCGATCGAAGATAAGGCTTTACTCAAAACATAATTTGGCACTAAAAAAGCAGCATTTGCTATTTCGTAGCAGTCAATTGCTTTTCTTCAGCACCATGCTCGAGCATGGATTCAATCAAATCATGCTTGTTAAAATCTTTATATTCAGGCTTGGCTTCATAGGCTTGCCACGCTTGCTTGACACTTTCATTTTCGATCTCATGCATGTCGATTTCTTCGACAGCGGTTGGCATTTCGTCAAATTTCATCGTTGTCATGGTGATTCTCCTGCTGCACCTTGCCACTTTTTACACTGCATATTTTTAGACTTCAACTCAAATAAAAACTGCGAGTATAAAAGTGCTTTTCTTTATTTGTTATAGCATGTTCTGTGCCAAATGGTGATCATTTTTTGGCATATAAATTGTGTCGAAATGACGCAAAGCCAACACGTCGTCATAGTTTTTATCATGAAGATGCAATATGATAGAGCCCATACACATTTGAACCGTTTAAAAAAATATTGGAGTTTGACGTAATGTCTCAAGTTTTACTCAAAGATTTTCTCGCACAACAACAAAATTCTCAGCTCACAGAAAGTCTTGCGCAAGTGATTCTCAGCATTGCGACCACCTGTCAAGCCATTGATCTTGCACTACAAAAAGGTGCACTAGCTGGCATTCTCGGCAGTGCAGGCAACGAAAATGTACAAGGCGAAACGCAAAAAAAATTAGACGTCATTTCTAATGATATGCTGATCGATGCACTACAACAGCACCCTGCTGTTGCGGCATTGGCTTCCGAGGAATTGGAACAGATGACACCAGCGCAAGCTAGCGGTGAATATTTGGTGTTGTTTGATCCACTCGATGGTTCAAGCAATATTGACATTAATATGTGTGTCGGCACGATTTTTTCGATTTTAAAAAATGACGGCGAGCTGAAAACTGAAAACTTCTTCCAAAAAGGTCGTGATCAAGTCGCTGCGGGCTATGTGCTGTATGGGCCATCAACCATGTTGGTACTCACTACAGGTCAAGGCGTGCAAATGTTTACCCTTGATCCTGAGTCTAAGCAATTTGTCCTCACCAATGATCAAGTGCAAATTCCAGTAGAAACCCAAGAATTTGCCATTAACGCATCAAATCAACGTCACTGGGAAGCCCCTGTACAACGCTATATCGGCGAACTACAAGCTGGTAGCACTGGTGTACGTGGCAAAGATTTCAACATGCGCTGGGTGGCATGCATGGTCGGTGATGTGCATCGCATCCTGACTCGTGGTGGTATTTTCTTGTACCCATATGATCTAAAAGATCCAAGCAAAGCCGGTCGTTTGCGTCTGATGTACGAAGCCAACCCGATGAGCTTTATCGTTGAGCAAGCTGGTGGCGCTTCTTCTACTGGTCGCATGGACATTATGGATGTGGAGCCAACCGATCTACATCAACGTATCCCTGTGATTTTGGGCTCTAAAGCTGAAGTCGAGTTGGTCACGAGCTACCACCAAGCCTGATTTTTTTTCATATTGCTCTGGCTCACATTGATCTGGCTCGCATCTGCATAAACACGGCTGATTAACCTCTGATACAATGAGGGATGATATGGAAATACATGTCATCCTAATTTTTTCCGCTCGACGTGATACTTACTGTATTCATTTAGCGTTTTACTTGCACTATCAACTTTGCCCATGAATATGCTTGAATACATCCAATCCAAAGACAATCCAAAACTCAAACTGGTCCGTGGCTTGTTGGAGCAGGCTTCACTACGCAAAAAAAATGCGCAGACTGTACTCGAAGGCGCACACCTGATTGAAAGTTTTCTACAGCATTACACAGCGCAAAATGACCATGCAAAAATTCAGTTTCTATTGTGTACCGAAGAGGCTTTAAATCATCCTGAAAACCAAAAAGCTCTCGAAGAAAATTCGAAAGCAAATACAGCACCTGTCTATTTGGTTGAGCCGTCGCTCTATCACAAGATCAGCCAATTGGGTGAATCCACACCACTGATGGCGGTAATTGACCTGCCTAAAACCCAAGAGCAATGGCAAGTCAATTGTGACACCTTGATTCTCGATCGTGTTCAAGATCCTGGCAATGTCGGAACCTTACTGCGCTCTGCCGCAGCAGTTGGGATCAAGCAGGTCATTACCACTGTTGGTACGGCGAGCCTGTGGTCGCCTCGTGTGCTTCGGGCGGCGATGGGCGCACATTTTTCCTTGCAATGCTTTGAAGCGGTGCACGTTGAAGGTCTGATAGATCAATTTCAAATACCCGTCTACGCCACCAGCTCACACCAACCACAGAGTATTTATCAGCTCGATCTCACCTCCCCTTGCGTGTGGATATTGGGCAATGAAGGTCAAGGCGTGCACGATGATTTACTCAACAATGCCAGCGCAGTGACGATCCCGCAACCAGGCGGACAAGAGTCGCTGAATGTTGCCATTGCAGGTTCGGTCTGCATGTTCGAAATGATGCGTCAGCGCCTTTAAAACCATATTTTTTATCAAGTAACAAAAGCTAACGATTTGCAGTTTTATGTTGAAACTGTGCCATTTTTTCACAAAATCTCATACACTAAAGAAGAAAATATTTTAAAACCATGTCAACCAAACTGATCTGAGTGACGTTAATAGTCACATAGAAACGGTTTAGGTTGTCGAATGACAGGACTTTCCATCCCAATGGATTCAGCACCCAAGCAAAAACAATTGACGCAGGAAACGACTGCGCCAATGTCGCTTGAAAAGCGCCTCCAGCTCTTTATGCAAGAGATTACTGGACGTGCTTTAGTGATGATGGAAAATGCATGTCAAGGTCAACATGATGTGGCAATGGATCTAGTGCAAGAGGCATTTATCTCATTGCATCAACATTATCCTGACAAAGCCACCGATGAATGGTATCCATTGTTTTACACCATCTTGAACAATAAGCTACTCGACTGGCGCAGGAAAGAAGCACGTCGTACCCAGCGTTTTGGCTGGTTACGTATCAATCCGATTGCTGATGAAGATGAGGAGCAGTTTGACCTTCCCGACCACAGCCTTGTCGATGCCAGTGATTTAATTGATCAAGAGCACACCGCAGAGGAAATTTTTCAAGCCATTCAGACCTTACCTGTCCGTCAACAGCAAGCCTTTATGCTTCGTGCATGGGAAGGCTTTGACACTGCAACAACAGCAAAAATTATGGACTGTAGTGAAGGCAGTGTAAAAACGCATTATCACCGTGCCACGCAAAGTCTAAAAACGATTTTGGCACATTTAAATTTTGATAATTGAGGGTCATCCTATGAAAAAAGATGATTTTAAACAAAAGTTCGAACAGAAAATAGTCAGTGCCTTGCAAAGCAAAGCCGACCAGCAAACGCAATATAAGCATGTCGTGATTGACAATGTCTTTGCTCGCCTTGAGCAACATCGTCACGAGCGCTTTAACCGCTGGGGGTTGGCTGGTTTTGCGCTGGCTGCTGCCATTACAGGTGTAGCTGTGGTGCCGAGCAGTTTTTTTGAAGCAACGCCTGATCAACAACAAGCGACTGTGACCACCACCAAACTGTCGCCACAATTGGCAGATGATTTAGAAATGCTCTTGGTACTTGGCGAGGATGCAACACATGGTAGCTAAACTACCTGTACTGTGTGCGGTATCGATTAGCCTTGCATCCCCGATTGGTTTTGCGGGAATGGAACGCTTTTGGGCGAAGAAAGACGAACAAAAAACCATTGAGCAGTTCGATGAATGTGATGCTCTCACTGCTGAGCAACGCCATCAGCTGATTCAAGCCTATCAAGCCTCTCGAGATGAAGAACAAAAACTTGATCTGAAAAAGCGCATGGAATGGTTTTGTAAACTCAGCGATCAAGAGCAAGATCGTATGCGTGTTGCTTGGCAGAATATGAGCACCAAAGAACGCAATGAACTCAAGCAAAAGCTCCAAGCCGCAACAGATGTGGAACAACGTGCTGAGATTCGTCGGGAGTTTATTGAGCGTTATGAAAGTCAGTTTTAATTGAATCAACTAAAACATAGAGGCGCATTAAGCGCCTCTTTTTGTATCGGGTGAAATTCTAACGTAAGCGTCGACGCAAAAGTGCTAATCCCAACAAACCAAAAATACTCAACAGCCCAGTGCTACCACCACCGCCACTACTGCCTCGGGTATCGTCAGACGTTGTTGCCGTATTGATCAGTTTGACATCTGCAGTATTGGATAATGTGCCGTCCGCATCAAAGACTTGATAGGTCAAAGTATAGTTAAACTTGTTGAAGCTATTCTTTGGCTTAATGTATATATCACCACCATAACACCACTCTCGAGATTCATCATCACACAGCACACGATGCTCGGCTTCGATCAATAGATTACTATCCACTTCATCGAATTTGATCGGTGCCGAAATCCCATCATCATTGACATAAAATACTTTTTTACCTACTGGAAAACCTTCTTGGCTCGATGTACCGTCGCCATCATCGTGATCATTGGCAAGTAAGTCTAATTTAACCCGCTGTTCAGTGCCCCACTTCAAGGTGTATTCATCGTCTTCTGCTACTGGGGCAATATTGACAAAGGTCGCTTGGGTCACACCAATGGATTTGATGTTCGGATCAGATTTTAGACTGATGGTATAACGACAATAACTATAGTCCCCTGCCTGAGAGGCTTTACCATCGGTGCGATACATCAACACCGTTTTGAGCTTATTGTCCCAAGTACAGCGCAAATTATCGTCAATCAAATAGCCATCTTTATCAACATGATAACCTTCTGGAACGGCATTCGCTGCACCAGTATATTTAAAAACATCTTCATCTGTTGAACCAAACACATCACTGCTGGTGCCGAGCGCATAGGTTTCAACATTGTAGAGATCGGCATCAAAATGTTGAATCTCACGTTTACCATTGACGACTAACTCAGCAGGCACACTGTTGGCAAAAATATCAAAATACGCCTGACGATAACGCAAGCTATTCTTATAATTATCAATGCGTTGTTGATAGAAGTCCCGGCGCTGCTGATAATAACCACGGAACTCTTGCTCAGTTTCTTCATCATCCAAGAGGTCTTGGAAGAACTCGACCTGCGCTTCAAAGTCTTCGATTGCTTTAAGCTGGGATGTATTGGTACTGGTCATATCGTTGGCAGCCAGTTTCACCAATTCGGTCGAGCCAATATCACAACGATTTTCGGTTTGTGTGGTGGTGCCTGTTTGATCCCAAATCAAACGGTTGGTCGCCAAACGACTCAAGCCACGCTGATCAGTCGGCTCACAGCCTCGTGAGTTTTCATCAATATTTACCAATGGATTGTTCGATGTATTATTCAGGAAATACATCGGCATAAAGGCAGTATATTGATCCGCCACTTGCAAGCTACTCATCAAGGTCGATTGGCTATAGCTACTGATATTTTTTGTGGTTTCATCTTTGAGCACGGTATATGGCAACTGGCAATAGCTATTCGCCCCCGAGGATGATTCGAGCCCATTATAATTGAGGGTAAAGCCCATGCGGTTATCCGTCGGTAAATCCCCAAGTAGATAACGGCATGAATAGCCTGTGTTGTAGGCGATGATATTGTAGCCAAGCGACTTATTCGCCACGGCATCATAAAGCAACGTGCTGTAGGCGGTATTATTGACGATGGTATTACTTAATAAGGTCAGCTTACTGGAATCACTGAGTTTGGCTGAGCCATTCTGATTCGGCAAACTGTCTGCGGTATATTTAATGATGCTACCATCGTTCGTTGACGCAATATTCTGCGCAATGGTATTGGAGCTCAAGCTCATATCAGGCACACCGCAGATTTCAAAGACACTTTGGCTACTGGCTTGACCATTATTGACGATCGATGAACCTTTAAAGCTAATGGTGCGTGAGGTAAAGGTTAGATTATCAATACAGCTCATCGCAAGCACTGAGCCACGTGTTGCCGTATTCCCTTCAAACACACTGTTGGTCACATCCAAGGCACTGCCCACACCTGACAGATAAATTGCACCACCTTCTGTAGCAGTCGAGTTTTTCACTTCGACTTGCACCAATGATACCGTCGCACCCGCTTTAATCGCACCACCACGACTTGCACCGCCATTTTCCAAACGTAAAGTTTGTAGCGTTAAGGTAGATTTGCCTGCGGTGGTGTCGAACAAGGTAAAGCTATTATTGCCTTTGATCGTGGTTTTTAAAGGCTGACGCTGTGGATAATCACCTGTAATAACATCTTTTACATTCCAGTCTGTTGGTGATTTACCCAAAATATTGATCATGGATGATGGGGTCAATGGCTTAGTGATCACATATTCGCCCGCCTCCAAATCAATACGATCGGTCACCGCAGGCGAGGTTTTTCCGACCTTACAACCGCCATAAGATTCATTTTTTGCAGCCGTGGTAATGGCTTCACGTAATGAGCAGGCATTACTGTTTTCACCATCTTCATCGGCAAAGGTGGTGACATAAATCACTTCATCTTCAGTGGCTGCCATCAACGGCAAAGCGGCAACAATCGACAGCGCCAATACTGCCTTTTTATAGTTTTTCACCTGAACGCTCCTTGTTAGGTTTTAGGCTTTTTTCTTTCTCAAAGCGGTGCGCCCCAAGGCGATCATCAAGAGTGCAAAGATTGAATAACCAATCCCACCACCCGATACTTTGACTTTTTTACTTTCAAAATTATCCTCAGGACTTTGTACGATCCGCACTGGTACGACAATGTCACGATCAGTTTCGGCGTCAGAGAAGCGTGAACCCGTGGTAATGACACGTAAATTAAACTCATCTAAGCCATGATAGTTGGAATTTGGACGATAAATGAGTTTGCCATCTGCATCTAAGGTTAATGTCCCTTTCGATTCTGGAGTTGCAGAACTTTGCTCGACACGTAAACAGCCCACTTGCCAAGGCGTGCCATCAGGTGCAGTGTCAGCACCTAAGATTGCCGCACATTCCTCTGCGGGTAACAGCTCACCATCCGCCAAACTATCGACAATCGACATTTCAGCGACATCACCATAGTTAATATCTTGCCCGACACGATAGATGACCTCTGGACTAATTACCAATTCGATCGCACCAATATCACAATGCACCGATGATGCACGAGTAAAACCACGCTGATCCTGCCCTTCACAGCTGAATACACCGAGATCAGTCCCGTCACTAAACAAGCGACCACGATTCACGATCGGAGAATCGGTGAGTACGCTATAAGCTGACAGCAGACGAGGCTTAAAATAGCCTAAGAAATATTCATTCGGCGTGCTGTATGGACAGAGCAAACCATCTGCTGGCGGACGATCACAACTGCCCTCACTGCTGTCGCCTGCAAATAATTTGTTATGACTTAGACTACTGATAAAAATATTGCGGTTGCCATCTTCACCAGACTTACAGCTCGAACCAACCAAGTTATTCATTGAGAAGGATTTATCGCTCGAGCTATAGCTACAATCTGTACTTTGATTGACTACGATGCTGTTGGCAATATGCGCCTTTTCGTTTGGTGCATCGAGATAAAAGCCTTTGGCATTATCTACTGCAGTGACATTATTGACATAGACGCCATCACGTACATTCAATAAAAAGCCTGTATTTTTGAAAAGTGTGCTGTTACTGAGATAAGAGACGCGAGTAAATGTACCTGAATTGGTGGTTTCATCGTTAAATTTGGTGGCACTATAAATCATGCTCGCACCACTAGCGGTGCTGGTATTATTGCGAAATACGCTATTTTTTAAATAAAATAAAGGTTGTCCGATATACAGCACCGCACCTTGTTGGGCTTTGTTATTTTGAACCAATGAATTGGTGATGTTTACAAAACTGGCTGAGTTGCCATTGGTACCTGTAATGATACCATCACTATAGATTGCCCCGCCCTCGTTGGCAAAACCGTCAAACAGTTTGACATGCTCTAAAGTGAGATTTTCTCGGTTAAAAATAATCCCACCTTGCGCCGCACAAATGGTATCCGAACCACAGCCTTGCAAATTGACTTGGGTAAATTTCACTGTGATCTGACTAATGTCTGCATCACCGTCATTGACATTGAATAAGCGATGCTGACCTGCTGCCTTGATGGTGGCATTTTCTAGCCCAATCGCCGTGGCTTCAGCATTAAATACCGTGCTTTCCGTTTGGATGGTCAGTGCGGAGGTGATTTTCACTTCAGCATTTAATGTGTAGGTTTCTTTGGCAGTGAGCAAAATCGAGGCGGTGGCATTCTCATCACCACAGCCGTTATACCCTGCATTTTTGATCGCTTCTCGTGTGGCTTTTTCTGACTCAGTTTCATCGGCTTTGGCAGTCAGATATTCATTGGCATAGGTGATCGCTTCACGTAATGAACACTGATCATCATCTTTGACCACATCTTCAGTTGTTGTCACTGTAATATTGGCGAATGCTTGCCCACTTAGGCACAATAACCCCGCTACAATGCTTTGCTTAAGCATTATTTACTCCTTTAACCCGCACATTTTTTTTGTTTTTGGCGTTCTATTTTGCCAATCCTTGAACCCACATACTTTGGCACAGCTTGCCCGTCGTGACAAGCCTATTTTTTAACGCATCTCAATCCGCATATTGATCGATTAATGCAAAGATTTGTTTTAAGCGTTGATTTGACAGTTTTAATTGTTCGCCTTGTAGAAGCTGTTCGATACGATCTAATGTCGCAAGCAGATGATTGGTGTGTTTCGGACCGTATTGCAATAAATATTCAATAATTTGCGGATGCAATTGCCAGCCACGGCGCTGTGTTACGGCAAGCAATAAGGCTTGGCGGTCGGCATACAAATCCCCTTCAGGCACATGAATGCTCACTGCCTGATTCAAGCGGGACTGTAAATCTGGGAATTGTAAACGTAGCTCAATCGGCGCAAAGCGAGATGAAAAGACCAATTGAGTTTGCGTGTCGTAGCTTTGATTGATCAGATGAAATAGCGCTTTTTGCCAATTCAACGCCCCATTAATTGCCTCAACATCATCTAGCGCCACCACATCATAATATTCAAGCGCTTCTAAGGCTTCGACTGGCGCATCAAGCAAACTGAGCAATGGCACATGGATGGCACGTTTACCCAATTCTGAAAATGAATCACAAATCGCGCTCAACAAATGGGATTTTCCCGAACCTGCCGACCCGTAGATAAATAACTGCCGAATCAGCCCAGTATGAAACTGCCGAAGATTATCAATCACAGGTGCCCAGCTTGGTCCCGCAAAATCACTGATTTGCGCATCCAAATACGGTTCAATTTCCAATTTTAATTGGCGCATAGTTATGACCTAGACAGGATGTTTATCATCTCACCGTATCAATTACATCAATGTACAGCGTGTCCCATACATCCTCAGCATTCGTATTGAAAATACATTGCCACACATCGCTTACACCAAAATATTAACACAACCATTTGAATTGTTATGATTATTCATGGCAAAAAGTCATGCAATATTGGCAAAATAAATTGGAAATCGACTGTCAGTATCTGGTAGTGCGTACTAAGTGGTACAAAGTGAATTGTGCCTTGTGCGGGGCTTGCGAGGTAAAATAGTGCGCCAGCCCATAGCGCAATTCTGCCGCTGCAATATATTTTCAACCCCTTGCTGCGGAAGTAAAGGGTCTGATACTACGCCCAGCCGATCCCAAACTGGTCAAAACAAACACATCAAGTATTTGTTTTGTTATCTAAAAATCTTTGCTCAATCAAAAACAATGAATGTAGTTAGTCAAAACAGTGAGTGTGGTTAGTCCAGTAACTCAATCTGCCAGTTATTGGCTTGGATCAGTAGATTCAGCTCACGAATTTTCACTGCAATATCATCAACTTGTTTCTGTATCGATGCAATAGAAATGGTGTAGTTCCATTTAATCTCTCGATAACTATAACGATCATCGCTCTGCGCTGTCGCATCAATCGCATCCAAAAGCAAACGATGACGACTATTGAGACTGTCTCGCTCCACTAATAGCTCCAGCAAAGGTTTGCCATTGGCAAGCACGGTACTGGCATTGGTGCGATGGATTTTTGCCACCAACTGGTTCAGTTCAGTAATAATTTGACTCGCTTCAAGCAACAGTTTCTCAGGATCTTCGGCTGGGGTATCACCTTCTTGCACTTTGACATTCTTGCGAATCCGTCCTTTGAGCTGTGCCAGTTTGTTCTGCATATCACTGCGAATTAATAATGCTTCCGCCAGTTTCATCGCTTCACTCCTTTGCTGATTTTCAATCATTCAACCATCAACATTCAGACCATTTATTCCTTTAAATCAGCCCTTTGAATCCGAGCTATCAGTGTTCTGAGCGCTTTCCTGTGGCGTCGTCGCTGAGGCTTCAGACTGCTTCTTCGATAATACGCTATGTTCCACTTGCTCACCAAATTCAGGTGCTTGTGGTGCAAGTAGCTCAATATCACTCAATTGTTCCGAAATACCAACTTGATGTGCGCCATACCAAACGCTTTGTTCATAGCTATCTCGCAAATGCCTGAGCAGTACCACGATCACCGCCGCCACAGGCAACGCAATTAACATGCCTGCAAAACCAAGCAACTGCGCCCCCGCCAAGACTGAAAACACCACCGCCACAGGAGACAAACCAATTTTATCGCCAAGTAAAAACGGCTGAAGGATATAGCCTTCGACCGCCTGACCGATCATAAACACCACCAACACCAGCAACAACTGCATCCAGTCCACGCCAAACTGCAATAAAGTTGCCACTACCGCCGCAATAATGCCCACGGCAAAACCCAAATAAGGAATAATGCTGGCAAGCCCCGCCACAATGCCGATAATCAAGCCGACTTCTATGCCGATCAACTGCAAGCCCACCGCATACACGATACCCAGTAGAATCATCACCAAAAACTGCCCTTTGACAAAAGCACCGAGCACCTGATTACACTCTTTAACAATGGTCACCACACTATTTTCAAATGGACGAGGAATCGAACGACGCATATGTCTTAGCATCTTGTCCCAATCCAGTAAGAAATAAAATGCAATGATCGGAATCAAAATCAGCATCCCGCCTACTTGAATAAAACCGAGCCCCGACTGCGCCAAACGCAGTGCCAAATCTTGTAAATTATTCACACTATAATTGGTCTGGATATAGTCCATCGCCACAGTGGTCATTTCATCGGTATTGATTTCCATCTCAACCAAATTAAAAGTATTCGACAGCCACGGTAAAAAAGTATTATTCAACCATTCAATCATCTCAGGAATGTGGTCTCGGGCATAAATCAACTGCGACCAAATCATCGGCACCAAGAACCAACCGACCAAAACCAAACCAACAACGATGATTAAAAACACCGAGGTAATCGCCAACCAGCGCGGAATCCCGAAGCGCAACATGCGATCAACCAATGGGCTAAATAGATACGCCACCAAAAAGGCGATCAAAAATGGAATGACTACAGGCAGTAGCATATAAAGTAGCCACAAAAAACAGACTACGGCAGCAAGAATAAAAACGCGTTTTAAGACCAAGTCATGCATGAACAATTTTTTCCTTTGATCTCGCTAAATATCAGCGTAGATACATCTCATTTTGAAAAAAAGATAGCATTTTATGCGAGAAAAATCATAAGAATTTCGTATATTCAGGTATAATCAGCCGCCAATGCGGAGACTTCACCTATGAGCAACTCAACTTCAAATTCAAACACCAATTCAAGCACAGGCTTAAGCTATAAAGATGCTGGTGTAGACATCGAAGCTGGCGACCTACTCGTCGAGCGAATCAAATCTGTCGCAAAACGCACAACTCGCCCAGAAGTGATGGGGGGACTTGGTGGTTTTGGCGCATTGTGTAAAATTCCAAAAGGTTATGAAGAGCCGGTCCTTGTTTCAGGGACTGACGGTGTCGGAACCAAACTACGCCTTGCACTACAACTCAACAAACATGACACCATCGGACAAGACTTGGTGGCAATGTGCGTCAACGATCTACTGGTAACTGGTGCGGAGCCTTTATTCTTCCTCGACTACTATGCAACAGGTCATTTAAATGTTGACGTTGCTGCCAATGTCGTGACAGGTATTGGCAAAGGCTGTGAACTTGCAGGCTGTGCTTTGGTTGGCGGTGAAACAGCTGAAATGCCGGGTATGTACGAAGGTGAAGATTACGATCTTGCTGGGTTTTCGGTCGGTGTGGTTGAACATAGCAAGATTATTGATGGTACAAAAGTCAAAGCTGGCGACGTGCTCATCGGTTTGGCTTCAAGCGGTGCACATTCCAACGGTTATTCTCTTGTGCGCAAAATCATTGATGTCAAAAATATCGACCTCAGTACACAAGTCGATGGTAAGTTGCTCAGTGAAGTGGTGATGGAACCTACCCGTATTTATGTCAAGCCAGTGCTTGAGCTATGCAAACAGGTTGATGTACATGCCATGGCGCACATCACAGGTGGTGGTCTTCCAGGTAATGTGCCGCGTGTCCTACCAGATGGCTTACGTGCAACAATTGATGAAAGCTCTTGGCAATGGCCTGCCTTGTTCAAACTGTTGCAAGCTGAAGGAAAAGTTGAACAATTTGAAATGTATCGCACCTTTAACTGTGGCGTAGGTATGGTCATTGCTGTGGATGCAATTGATGCTGACAAAACCATTGAAATTCTGAATGCGCAAGGTGAGTCTGCTTGGAAAATCGGTACGATTGAAGCCGACGCTGCATCTGTGAAAGATGCCGATGAAAAAATCCGTGTGGTCTTTGCCTAATTTTTCATGGTCTTTTGCATAGTTTGGCGTCTGATTAAATAATGAAACGTATTGCAGTATTGGTTTCAGGAAGCGGCAGCAACCTGCAAGCCTTAATTGATGCCGAGCATCAAAATCAACTTGGTCGAGGCAAAATTGTCGGTGTACTCAGCAATAAATCTGATGCCTATGCGCTAACACGTGCCCAGCAAGCTAATATTGATACTGCAATCATTTCACATCGAGACTTTCCAACACGAGAAAGTTTTGATCAACAAATGCACCAGCAACTGCTCGATTGGAATGTTGATCTTGTGGTACTTGCTGGATTTATGCGCATTTTATCCAGCGACTTTGTCAGCCAATGGCAAGGTCGCATGCTCAATATTCACCCTTCTCTCCTGCCACACTATAAAGGCATGCACACCCATCAACGTGTGCTCAACACTGGCGAGCGTTTTCACGGCTGTACTGTGCACTTCGTTACCGCTGAGTTGGATGCGGGGCAAGCCATTGTCCAAGCTGTCTTAGATGTCCGCCAAAATGACACCGCTGAGACCTTAGCAACACGCATTCACCCCCTAGAGCATAAAATCTACCCGCAAGCTGTACAATGGTTTTGTAATGAAGACTTAACTTGGCACGACAATCATGCCTATCTTCAGAACAAACCGTTACAAGAAAGTCTAAAAGTTTGCTACTTTGACTGATATCCACTTGCCATATCGATTATTTTTTAAGCAAAAATATGATTTAATCAGCCACTTTTTGCCCGTTTTATATCTTTTTAACAATCAAGACATTTTTTTGCACTAATCAGTTCTCAATAAATATGCATAAAAAACAAACCACTATAAAAAAACATTGGCTTTTTCAACAATTTCATTAGATTTTTGCAAAAGTTCAGTTATAGTAATTACATGAGTGAAACATCACGATTACATTTCTTATAAACTCCTCATTATTATTGGTTTTTATAAGTTATTAAGTTTTAACTTAGGTCTCATGGATTGAAGATAATGAAAATCAAGACTCTTACCGCCGCACTTGCATGTGCACTTCCTGTTACTGGTGCTTTCGCAGCTGCATTAGATCGTTCTGGTCAATCTATGTCAGCTTTCCTACAACCTGGCAATTATGCTGAAGTTGGTATGTCGATCCTCGACCCTGAAGTATCAGGTAAAGAAGCTGGTGAAGCTGCTGCTACTGGTCGTGATGTCAATGATATTGCAGACGATTATCACTTCTATAATTTTGCGATCAAAATGCAACCAACTGAACATTTTTCATTTGGCTTACTCTATGACCAACCATTTGGTGCAAAAGCATCATTCTCAGGTGATAATGTTTTTGTTGCAAATTCAGCGGATACAGTTCTTGGACTTCTGCCGACATCTGCTATTGGTGGAACTGAGGGAGGGACTGAAGTCGAAGTTGAATCACACAACCTTTCAGCAGTATTTGGCTTTCAACCAAATGAAAACTGGAACATCTATGCAGGTCCTGTTTATCAAACTGTAAAAGGCGATGTCAAACTGCGTGGTAATGCATTTAGTTTATATAATGGCTACGATGCTGATATCGATGAAACAGAAGGCTGGGGCTGGTTAGCTGGTGTTGCATTCCAAATTCCTGAGATTGCACTCAAAATTTCAGCAACTTATCGTTCTGAAATCGATCATGATGCAAACATTGCGGAAAATATTGCGGTCTTAGATGGACTCACTGCTAATCCTGCCCTTTTAGGCGCACTTGCTGGTGCTCCCCCAGTTATATCTAATAGAGTAGCGCTCGCTTTAGCTGCAAATGGTGAGTCTGGTAAAACAACAATTACCACGCCACAATCTGTGAACTTAGATTTGCAAACAGGAATTATGGCGAATACGGTTGCTTTCGCACAAATTCGCTGGGTGGATTGGTCAAACTTTTCTCTACAACCTGTAAAATTCGGTGCAGTTTCTGAAGCAGTAGGTCCTCTAGTGGGTAAACCAAATGGCTTTAACCTTGTAGAATATTCTGATGATCAGATCTCTGTAAATGCAGGCGTTGGTCGCAAGTTTAATGATCAATGGTCTGGTAGCTTGTCTGTAGGCTGGGACAGTGGTGCAGGTGAATTTGTATCAGTTCTTGGTCCTACCGAGGGTTACTGGAATGTCGGTCTAGGTGCACAATTTAGCCCAGCGCCAAACTATTTTGTTCAAGCTGGTGTGAAATACTTCTGGCTAGGTGATGCCAAAGGTCAAACTGGTTCACAAGCTGGTACTGAAGATTACTGGGGCGAATTTGAAGACAACAATGCCATCGCGTATGGTCTAAAACTCGGCTATCGTTTCTAAGCCTTTGATCTAGAAATAAAGCAAAAAAAATGGGCAATTCAATTGCCCATTTTTTTATTCTTAGATACTCAAATTGCCATATCAACATATTTGAATTGGTTCTAGACGAGCAAGCGATCTACACCCAAAGTTAGTTTGGAATATCACGATCCGATACCGAACGAATCGCTTGTTTTAATGCCTCATAACCACTCAGTGCAGGAAACTGTGGAAATTCTGCAATCACATTATCAGGCGCATCAAACAAGAAACCATGATCCGCTTCACCAAGCATTGTGGTATCGTTATACGAATCCCCTGCTGCGATAATTTTATAATTCAACGTATGCAATGCTTTAACAGATTGACGTTTTGGGTCAGCCTGACGCAGTTTATAATCTGTGATCATGCCTTGCTCATTCACTTCAAGTTTATGACAGAAAATCGTTGGCCAACCGAGTTGTTTCATCAGCGGATGCGCAAACTCATAAAAAGTATCTGACAAAATGATCAATTGAAAATGCGTACGCACCCATTCTACAAACTCTTTCGCCCCTTCGAATGGTCCCATCTCAGCAATCACTTCCTGAATATCATGAATACCGAGATGATGTTCTTTTAAAATATTCAAGCGCTGCGTCATTAACACATCATAGTCAGGAATATCACGTGTGGTTGCTTCTAATTCTTTAATGCCCGTTTTTTTTGCAAAGTTGATCCAAATTTCTGGTACCAAAACACCTTCAAGATCCAAACAAACGATTTCCATGTATGCTCCAAATTTACGTGGTTGAAAATTTGGCATTAGTGTAGCATTAGTCGATAAAAATAAGAGATCATTTCACAAGTTTTCTCGTATCCCCCCTTGAATACGCCTATACTAAACCTCAACAATGATTTATCTATTTTTATCATCTAAAGAGTATACCCATGAGCTTAGATCGTGAACAACTTGATATTGCACAGGTGAATAGTGACCTGAATAATGATGCTGAAAAAATCGTAGAGTGGGCGCTCAGCCTTGATAAAAAGGCGATTATCACCACCAATTTTCGCCCGTTTGAAGCGGTGATTCTGCACATGATCACGCAACGTCAACCTGATATTCAGGTGGTTTGGATGGATAATGGTTACAATACGGAAACCACCTATAAATATGTCGATGAAATCAGTAAACGACTTAATCTCAATCTCACCACCTATTTACCAAAACGCTCTCGTGCACATCGTGAAGCGATTGATGGTGAAGTGCCTGCGCTTGATGATCCAAAACATGAAGCCTTCACTGCTGAAGTAAAATTGGAACCATTTGAACGTGCATTATCAGAGCTTGCACCTCAAGTTTGGTTTACTGCGCTACGTGCGACAGACACCGCTGTGCGTGCAGAAATGGATGCGGTAAGTATCAATACTGATGGCTTGATCAAAGTTGCACCACTCCTCAAATGGACATCAAAAGACCTTTGGGAATATATGCAAAAGCATGATTTGCCTGATAATGAAGATTATTTTGACCCGACCAAAGGTGAAGAGCACCGTGAATGTGGTTTGCATCTCAGCCATTGATATTTACATAAGAGATTTACAAAAGATATTTGTAAAAATGTCTATGATGATCCGCCCTCAGACAACCTGTATTGAGACTATAAATCATCCTTTAATACAGATTTTTACTAAAAAAAGCTGAGCATCCAAAGACAAAATAGAAAAAGGTGCAATCTGCACCTTTTCTCTTTTTCAGCCATTGCTTTTACATCAATACCGTTAACTATAGTGTTGTGGCTTTTGATCGACCACATTGGCATGCCATTTATTCATTTGTTGTTCCATCACACCATAGATTGCAGCCTGTACCATCTGCTGCGCAATCATGCCTGCATTATCACCGAGTAGCTTGCGCACATCTTCATTAAACTCGATACGCACCAATGGCGACTCCTCAGAGCCTGACGCACGTAATGCAAGCGCACCATCATCCAACTGTACCAATTCAAGCACAGTTTCTTGAGTACCTAATAGC
This sequence comes from Acinetobacter marinus, assembly GCF_900096915.1. Taxonomy (GTDB): domain Bacteria; phylum Pseudomonadota; class Gammaproteobacteria; order Pseudomonadales; family Moraxellaceae; genus Acinetobacter; species Acinetobacter marinus. Next base: position 170,331 of record NZ_FMYK01000004.1, on the reverse strand, counting down.
TTTTGTAATTCTTCGACTGACATACGCAACCTCCTACAATGCAATCTGATCTGCGCTTTAACAGTTATAGAACGAATTCAGCGGTGATCAACTGCTTGGTTGTAAAATATAACCACCTTCTATTAATGCGACTAAATACAATAAATTTCAAGTGCTTTATGTGAATCAGTTTAAAACTCAACCATTTCATTGCGAAAACCATCAATCAACTGGGTCAGATCACGATGCCATTCACGTAAAATTTTGGTATCAGGCAACCATGCTTGTGGGCTTTGCGTGACTTTGATGATCAGATTCGAAGAAGTTTCATCTTCTGGCTCAGGATCGGCAGGCTCAGGCGCATACTGACACATGCGATAGGCACGATTTAATTCGGCTAAAAAGCCATCTTGGCTTAGTTTTTTTAAGACTTGAATCTCAGGTGAAACCTGCCCACGATCTGCCATGTGCTGTTCGATATTTTGCAGTGTCGGACGCATTTCATTGAGCCGATAATAACGCACCAATTCCTGCAAAAAAGCCAACACTGCACCTTGCAAATGAAATACCGCAGATTCGCGTAGCGCTTGAATTTGCTGTACGTGCTCGAGTTGCTCCGCCTGCTGACATGAAAGACGTGCGAAATACAGCTTTTGATTGGTGCGATCGGCATGGAATCGAGCGACTCGGGACATGGAGATTTCCTTAATAGGTTAAGCAGGATAATTTTAATCTGAAATGTTAAGATTAAAACTTCTATTCAAAATTGCAATGACTGATTTTATGCCAAACAACGCAACGCTATTGATTCGAGCCGAGCAAGACACTGATATAAAAGCGATTGAACAGTTAACCATTGCTGCATTTCAGTCCGCTGAACACACCAGTCATACCGAACATCTGATCGTGAATGCCTTACGCCAAGCAGAACAGCTTACAGTGTCTTTGGTCGCAGAATCAGCACAACGCATCGTCGGGCATGTTGGCATTTCTCCAGTGACGCTTTCCAATAATGAAAACGACTGGTATGGCTTAGCACCTGTGAGTGTATTGCCTCAGATGCAAGGGCAAGGCATCGGCAAAGCCTTAGTCAGCACTGCGCTTGAACAGCTCAAAATGCGTGGTGCAAAAGGTTGCGTGGTATTAGGCGACCCCAATTATTATCAACAATTCGGTTTTATTGCGTACCTTGAGTTGTTACTTGCTGATGTGCCTGCGGAATACTTTCAAGCACTTTCGTTTTCAGGGGAAATTCCAACTGCCAGCGTGCAATATCATGATGCTTTTAATGTCACTGGCGACGCAATTTAAAATGATTACGATTGTTTCGGTGCATCTTCCGCAGACTTGACTCGAATGCCCATGCCTTTGACTTTTAAAGTATTTAGGCTTTTGATTGCTTTGATTGCTTCACGGGCATGTGGCATTTCGACAAAGCCAAAACCTTTGGATTTTTTGCTGTCCGCATCCATCACGATCACCGCAGACTCAATCGTACCAAATGGTGCAAACAGTTCACGTAACTCTGCTTCGGTGATTGAGCGTTCAAGGTTGCGTACTAAGATTTTCATGATGTGTTCCAAAATATAATTCTATCGAGAGCAAGATTTAAAATGCCGATCAGTTGGTAGATAGTTTAAAGGAATTCAGATAAAAAAACTTGAAAGATACTTCGAATCTGTCCCATTTCAATGCGATTAACACGCTATCTCAAGTAAATCGTTTAATCAAAATCAATGCCGATTTTTGGCTTATCCAAGCTGTCTTCTTGCTCAAATGTCCACGTTTTCTGACGTTGGCTACCACGACGATGCAAAGTTTCTCTGCACAGTTTTGGTAGTAAGTCCGAAAAGAAATAGCCAACGATTGGTCGCCCTTCGGCATCTATCGTGTCTTTGGTCCATGTGAATAAATTCTGCCGAGTCACAATCAATTCATTTTGCGCACGTGTGAGCGCCACGTATAGCACCCGACGCTCCTCCTCCACTTCATCAAATTGCCCTTGTGCACGTGCATGTGGAAACTGCCCCACTGAAGCATTCGCCACGTAGCAGACTTCTCTCTCAGTGCCTTTTGCTGAGTGAATGGTGATTAAGGTCACCACATCTTGATCTTTGGCACGTTCAACTTCGCTATGTGAAATCGGCTCAATCACATATTCCTCAATGAACGCCGACACATTCATATGTCGTTCCGCAAGCTGTTTCACCAAGTCAAAATCTCGGCTACGCCGTGACCAGTCTTTATTTTGATAATTTTTTTCCAGTTGCTCTTGCAGTGCATTTAATGCTATTTCAAGACTTTGTTTAACCAGATGCTGTATGTCCAGTAACTGCTGAAAGATCAATGCAATTTGCGCAGGCACTTTACTGAATTTTTTTAGTTTTTCCAGACAGCCTTGCAAATTGTCCTGCTGTAAAAAGTCATGGGCAAGGCGACTAGCACCGACATCACCCACACCATCCCACAGCGTGAGAAAACGCATCCACGCCAATTCATCCTTATGATTCGCCACGATACGAAGCATACTGAGCACATCTTTTACATGTGCAGATTCGAGCAGTTTCACGCCACCGATGAACTGATAAGGAATATCCGTAGCCACCAAAGCACTTTCAATCTGTCGCCCCGCAAAACTTGAACGCACCAAGATCATGTGTTGTTGCCACGCTGCGCCGTGTTGATGGCGTGTTTTTAAATCTTGCGCAATCCAATTAGCTTCTTCGAACTCATTGGCAAAAGTATGTAGCGCAGGCGCAATGCCTTCGCCACGATAAGCGATCAATTGCTTTTGATAATCCAATGGGCTGATTTTCAACATCCAATTGGACAGGTCGAGGATTTCTTGCGTTGAACGATAGTTACGTGCCAAAGTCATGACCTTTGCATCAGGCACACGTTCTTTAAAAGCATGAATATTCTGAAAATCTGCACCACGAAAGCCATAAATCGACTGTGCATCATCGCCAACACAGAACAGATGTGCTTTGCCAATAAACGGCTTGAGCAATAACCATTGCAATGGGTTAGTATCTTGCATTTCATCGACAAGCAAATACTGACAACGATGTAATACTTGATCGACCAACGCTTCGGAGTGGTTTAAGTATTTCGCCACATATTCCAAAATATCATCATAATCGAGATAGCCACGTTCACGTTTTTGCGTTTCATAGGCTTGCATGATGGTGAGAATTTTTTCTTTTTGTTCCACCATTTCAGGTAGTTGCTTGGCGAGTGCTTCACTCAATTTACTTTGCGTATTGCGAGCAAATGAATAGACATCAAGAAGTTGCGCAGCTTTAGGTAATTCATTATTTTTTTCTTTGCCACGTAGCAGACGAAACATCAGCATCTGATCATCACGATCAATCACATTGAACTGTCGAAGCTCAAAGGCTTTGGCATAACGCCGTAAAATCCCTAAACAAAAAGTATGAAAAGTCGAAGCACGCAAACCCTGCGCCTGTGCGCCAAGATATTGCTCGACACGGGTCACGATCTCACTGGCGGCACGACGGGTAAAGGTCATGATTTGAATCTGCTCGGCAGGCACGCCCTGACTAATCAAATAAGCAGCTCTAGCGACAATGGTTTTGGTCTTACCACAGCCTGCACCTGCCAAGATCAGTGCATTCTGCGCTGTGGTGGTTGCCGCTTGATATTGTTCAGGATTGAGTTCATCGAGTAGACGCTGGATCGTCATGGAGTGGTTATTTCTCAAAATGTGTAGATCAATGGCTACAGTTTAGCATTTTTAAACCTTTCGGTATTTTGAGAATTGCGCAAAGCATCGGCTTACTTTTATACGATTTTATTTTGGTAAAATCTTAATGGTATTTGGACCAACAACTTGATATTGCAAATTTGCCCTATGCAAAACTTTCTCGAAAGTTACCAAACCATTATTAAATCCCGTGTCTATGGTGATTTCTTTGTCTTGATCAACTTTTGGATCATAGGTGATATTGATATTTCCAAAATATTTTTCAAACAAACCGAGCAATCGCCCCACAGCAATGCCATTCTCAAAATCAATACTCAGCTTTTTTGATGCCTTCAATCGCTCTTGCATTTGTGCACGATATTCAGGCATGGCAAAGGTATTTGTCGCCATCAAACTGAATAGCAATACACAGGCTAATTTTTTCATCATGTTCCCCTTTTTATGATTCTTTAAAGTCAATTTTATAAACGTAGCTTACACCCGCAACATCCCTCGAAAGCCACGAGCAGCATAATACGACTCTGCACCATTATGATAGGTAAACACTTGATCATAGCGACGATCACAGAATAATGCACCACCGAGCGCACGAATTGCTTTTGGTGTATCTATCCAACTTGAAGTTTTTAAGTCAAATTCACCGAGTTGTTGTAAATCTCGATACTGCTGTTCGGTGAGTAGACTGATCCCCATTTGCTTGGCGAGATTGACCGCACTATCCGCAGATTGATGCTGTTTTCGAGCGGCTAAGGCTTCTGCGTCATAGCACAGACTGCGCCGACCTTTCGGACTTTCCGCACTACAATCAACAAAGAGAAATCCATCATTTTTTGCATCAAAACCGATGACATCAGGCTCGCCCTCTGTATCTTCCATTGATTGTAAGGCTTTGAGCTTTTTCGGGTTGGCAATCAGTTTTTCTTCGATTTTCGTCCAATCAAGGTCTGAGTGACGTTGCATATTTTGTTCGAAACGAGCTTTTAAAATGTCGATCAACTCATTGTCCTGTTTGGTCATTTTCGCTGTGCTCGTTCCTATTGTTTCGCTTTCTATAAATTCGTGCAAATTCGCCTTTTTTATGAATCAACTTTTTTCACTTAGCTTTCATCATTGAGTACAGGCACGCCAAAATCGAATTCATCAAAGTCTTTGATTTTAGATAGATACATTGGCTTGACAGGATATTTTCGAACTGTTTCTTTAAACTTTGGATCGCCCTCCCAGTCTTTATTGGTATTTTTTCGATATATCGTACGACCTGTAAGGAAGTTGATACTGACCTCGCTTTCGATATACGGTCCATGATTGCTCGACGCATCATAGCCAATGAGGCGCATGTCCTGATCTTGCAAGCGGAATAGATAATCCCAGTAGCCGTAGCGCCCATGCCCATAATGAATATTGAGCAATCCTTTTTCGATTTTGACCCAAAGCTCAGGTGGGAAATAAATGCCACCATTTTCATTTTCAGAGCTAAAGCAGTTTAGATTTTGCAAATATTTGGTGTATTGGTTGGGCTTTTGCTTCGTGCTTTGATTCAGCAAGATAATGATGCCACGACGATTGCGATCGAGTTTGCCACGATTTTCATCCGTTACCCATTTTGATGGATCAGTAGCTTTAACGATCAGCGCTGTATCAGCTTTGCCGTCTTTATTCAGATCACCTTCGACTGCTTCAAACAGCACATACGACTTGGGAATAAAGACTTTGTATTTCACTTTATCCTTCGCCAGTTTGATTTGCTCTTTGCTCGGTTGTGGCGTTTTGGCTGATACCATCGGCGACATCAGAACGGTGGCGCTGAGTGTGAGTAATGCGGTGAGTAGTTTGGTTTTCATTGTATTATCCTTTTAAAGATCATCTTATTGTTTAGCTTTGGCGATATTTATCTACGCTCCGTCAATGCAGGAATAATATAAATTTCTCCGTCGTCACCTTGAACGGTTGCCTCTAAATCTCTAGCGATTTCAATGAGTTTAGCAATCGCATTCGGACTAGGATTTTTAGTCGATAAGTTACAAGAATCTTCGCTATACCATAATGGGAATATGTCTTCATCCATCGTATTCACTAAATAATTATACTCGGAATTGAATACGTCACGTTTAACTGATGTGTTGGATTCTACATAATTTTCCCAATCTTGAAGCGTAATACATGCACCACTTTCATCATAGAAAAATTCTTTCTTGGTTATATGCAATTCATAACCTGCTATTGCAGACGCTGACATATAAGCTAGGCTCAGAATTAGAATACACTTTCTCATACCCAATTTTCCACCACCAAGCCATCGACACGTAAAAACTCCTTTTCATTATTCGTCACCATCACCCAATCATTGGCTCGCGCATGAGCAGCAAGCCATAGGTCATTTGCACCAATGATCTGACCTTTTGAAGTCAAATCATTTCGGATCTGTGCATAATGGTCTGCAACCGCTTCATCTAGCTCTACCACTTGAATCATTGCGATTAGCTCATCAATGATGCTGTGTGCTTTTGCTTTATGCACACTTTTTTCTGCACCAAAACGCAACTCTCCCAATGTAATCACGGAAATTAAAATATTTCGATTCGGAAGATGCTTTTCAAAATGCCGACGAACACGTTCAGGTTGATGTTTGATGATGTAGATACAAATGTTGGTGTCCAATAAATATTGCGTTGGCATTAAAATATTTCTCGTTCCTGTGGTGGTTCATCCACTCTTTCTTCTGCATAAAAGTCTTTCGGCATGTCTGCCAATACTTGAAACAGGCGTTCTGCGGTGACAGGTTTTTCCCGCAAAATGACTTCATCGCCACGACGGAAAATTTCCACCTCAGTACCTTCAAAACGAAATTCTTTTGGCAAACGTACCGCTTGGCTACGTCCTGTCATAAATATTTTTGCAATAGACATCTCTCGCCCTCGCTTGTTGGTACATATCTTATGATAGGTATTTTTAGATTATTTTTCAATCAATTTATGCGAATGAGATAAATAGCTATTACACCGACTCCGCTAAATTCTCCCGCTTTTTACGGCGTACCCAACGTACCACCAAAACGAGAATCAAGAAAACTAAAATCACCACCAATACAGGCGTGATCAGCGACAAAATCGACAACACAATCGCCCCGATCCATTCCCCTGTCGCAAGTACAGGATTCGCTACACCACCCGTCGTCGCAGTCGATACACCACGCACCGCCACCGTACTGGCTTGCACCACACCTGCTGTACCACCTCCAACGATGATCGCCGACGCCCAACTGGCAAACTGTGACATCTCGCCGCTACTGACCGCCATCGTCGCCAATGTGCCTGCGATGACCGCAGCAGGTGTCGCAATGGTGTCGAGCAGATTATCCACCCACGGTACATAGTACGCCCCGATTTCGCAGAGTGTGGCAAAGCCTAGCGCTACACAGACCGCAGGCATCGCCAACCACTCAAAGCCTTGAACAGGTTCAAACCAACCTGTGATCGTGGCAATACTCATCACCAACAACGGCACAAAAACTCGAAAGCCACAGGCGGCGCTCAAGCCAATCCCAATACATAAACCTAATATTGTTTCCATATCTATCCAATCGCATATGAAATTGTCTGCTTCATTTATACGCTGTTCTGATCAAAAAGAACACTTGCTCCAGCCAATCTCACCTTTGTTTCTTTTCATCATCCGATGAAAGTTTACTAAAAAAACTTGACGCCGATCTAATCAGATGAACGTCAAAAGCTACTCATCAACCACACAATATGTTAGATTAGTCACACATTCTAATCTAAGCATTTGTTTTTTATCATAGTTAGAATCACCTTATCTATGTTTTTCGGTGTTTTACAATCACGCTATGTCTTAGGAAACAAGTTGGATTAAAACAATCTGAAATCCAAAGTGGAAGGAAAATCATCAATGACCGCTCATGCAAAGCCCCATTTTCAGCCTAAAAAATCTGCCTTAACCTTTGCGTTTTCTTTACTCACTGCTGGTTTATTTCAAATCGCTCCAGCCTATGCCGAAGAAACTGATACAGAAGCAACCGAATCTAGCAAACCAACCTTCAATATTGGCGGTGCTGTTCGGGTCAACTACGGCATCGAAGATTACAACCAAGCCTCAAAAGATCGCCATGGTGATTTGGACTTAGAGCTGCTCCGATTGGATATTGATGGTAGCTATGAAGACTGGTATTTGGATGCCCGTTATAGTTTTTATCGTGGTCAAGACTTTGATACCGTCAATTTTGCCTTCATTGGTTTTAATGTCGATCCGAATAACCAAGTCGAAGTCGGGATCATCCCCGTTCCTTTTGGGGCAGAGCCGTATATTGGTAACTCTTTTTGGTTCTCAGGTGCGTACTATCTCGGCTTTGAGGATGACTCTGACGCAGGGATCAAATGGAAGCATAAAGGCGATGACTATACCTTTGATCTCGCCTATTTCCACCAATCTGAATATGCATCAAGTGATTTCAATCGCTACTCTTTTGATGTTGCCGATGAAACCGTTGGCGAAGAAGGTGGCTACTACACAGTTGGTGATGGGACAAATCTGGCAGCCAACGAAGAAGCTGGTCAGATCAATGCACGTTTTATTAAGAACTTTGATAACTTCAATGTCGGTGTATCAGGTGAATTTGGGCGGATCTACAACAATAACAACGCTGAAACTGCTGATCGATACGCTTTAGCTTTACATTCTGAAGCCAAATTTGGGCTATGGACTGTGAAAGCCGAAGGCATCCAATACGAATATGATGAGACTGAAGATATTGGCACGCAAGACGGTACGATCGCCCTCTCAGGCTTTAAATATGCGGCGGATATTGCCTCTAAAGGTCGAGTCGGTATTCTCAATATTTCTCGTGAAATCCCAATCAATAATCGCTTTATTGACTCTGCGACTTGCTACAACGACTTTACCCACATCAAAGGCACATCCAACAACGATCTTGGCAATGATGAATCCATGCAAAACGTCACAGGCTGTATGCTTGCCAAAGGCGGGATTTACACCTATATCGATGTAATCGCTGGGAAAAATATGTATTTTGTCGGCGGTAGTGGGATTGGTACACAAGGTGCGGACGACTGGGATACCCGCTTTAACCTGAATATTGGTTGGTATTTCTAAAATACAAATTGGAATATACAACGCTAAAAATGCGAAAACCACTGGTGAAAACTGGTGGTTTTTTTAGTCATTAAACCCTTCTTAACCAACTTGACCAACTTGACCAACTTGACCAACAGCGATTAAAATAACAACAACACTTCAAAAATCTCAATTGAGGTCTTCAAAATGATTATTAACCTCGCCGAAGCAAAAGCGCATTTATCTCAAATTATCGAACGTGTTTATCATGGCGAAAAAATCACAATTGCCAAAAATAATTTGCCTTTAGTTGACCTGATTCCACATCAAAAGCCCGTAAAACGTCAGCTTGGCATTGCCAAAGGTCAGATTCATTATGATGACGATTTGTTCAAAAGCACGACTGATGATGAACAAGATGCTTTTTATGATTCGCAGATAGAGCCCTAGATTTCATTTTTCATTGAGTTTCAACGTAGATTTTTGCTATGCGCATATTGATTGATACACATATTTTATTATGGGCGTTGCATGCGCCTGAAAAGCTCTCAGAAAAACAAATCCATGCTTTGGAAAACTCAGCAAATCAAATATTTGTCAGTAGCATCAGTATTGCGGAGTTAATGATTAAGTGTTCAATTGGCAAACTACAGATCGATGGTAATTTGCTTGATTTCGTTCAGCAACTCGGCTTTGAGTATTTAGATTACAACGCACAATCTGCTATGGGTTTAAAAGACTTACCTTTTATACACCGTGATCCTTTCGATCGGATGTTGATTACTCAAGCCAACTATCATCATTGTATATTGATGTCGAATGATGAGGTGATACAGCGGTATGATTGCAAAGTGTTTTAATATACCACTGATTTTAAAGACTTTGGAGTAAAGTTGTTTAATATCATTTTGAAGTTCTTATTTTTCACTCATCTTTCCTAGCACATAATTTATAAAAGCACTGCAAGATACAAGCATATATTTGGCATCACTATAACTGATTTTTGATTCATCTAATAAAGCATGCCTAATACCATCTGCATCACTTGTATACCCATATAGGCTTGATAATGCTTTTTTGAATGCAGGATGCAAAGAATGACTTTTTTCGATGCTATTTAGTGAAGCACCCAAAGTAGCATTTGAATCTCCAGATAAAGTTACACATAATGCTTCGACCGCACTTATAGACTCTTTAACAGAGTTTCGGTAATCAGGCTTTTGTCTATCTGTTAGGAAGTTTAAAGCAGCCTTTAAATGCACTTCAGTTCCTGAAAACCTCTTAGTAGTTTTCATAGCCGATTCGATTGATTCAATTTCTTGTTGATCTGTGATATCAGTTAATTGATCATCAATAAACCGATATGCAGAAAGTTCTTTTTCAAGAATATGGTTAACAAACTCAATAAAGTTTTTTTGAAATTGATCTGGGCAGTTCTGGGCAGTAAACTCTATAAAATCATAAACTTCATTCCACTTATATGCAAAAAATGTTTTTCTAACTCTCTCCATCACCAGCCGAAAATCATGAGGCATATTATCGACAGGAAATTTAAAAAGATTATGCCAATAACTTCTAAATAACCAGAATAGGTTTGAATCTTCAAATCTCCTGTAATATCCACCATCATACTTTTCCCAAATAGTTATATGCAAAGCATTCCATAAACCATGCCTTAGATCATTGTCTATCGTATTTCTTTGAATCTCAACTTTTATAGGACTTAACCCTTTTCTTTTTGAAAATAGCACTTTTCACCCCAAAATATTGTGTCTAAATTACTCATATAACTTTTTAGCATATCTCATAATATAAGAATTCAAACCATCACCACTCCGAGCTAATCGCTTCATATTTTCGACTCGATTCATCCCAGCACTTTGATAACTATATGTATAAATTCTAGTTGTACCGCTAAATTTAACCCGTATATAAGTATCTCCAATTTCGTAGCCCACCACACCTGAATCACCGTTCACATCTAAATATCTTTCCATACTTACTCCAAAAATTAAGCCATATATGAAATATGGCTTTATAGAATTATTTCAAGTATTAAAAGACTTATTTTTAACTACGCCACATTCCCTTCCAAGAAATCCTGCGCAAAGCGTTGTAACACCCCACCCGCTTCATACACAGACACTTCTTCTTCAGTATCCAATCGACAGGTCACAGGCACTTCGAGGATTTGACTTTTACCATCATCAGTCGCTCGCTCGATCACTAACGTCAAGGTCGAACGTGGCGCAATATTCCCAATCACACTATATAGCTCCGTCCCATCGAGCTTTAAGGTTTTGCGATCCGTACCTGCTTTGAACTCAAGCGGTAACACGCCCATACCGACCAAGTTGGTACGGTGAATCCGCTCAAAGCCTTCCGCCACGATCGCCTCAACGCCTGCAAGACGCACGCCTTTCGCCGCCCAGTCACGACTAGAGCCTTGACCATAGTCCGCCCCTGCGACAATTATTAGCGGTTGCTTACGATTCATATAAGTTTCGATCGCTTCCCACATGCGCATCACTTCGCCCTCAGGTTCGACACGAGCCTTAGAGCCTTGCTTGATCGTGCCATCCGAGCGTACCACCATTTCATTAAAGATTTTTGGATTCGCTAAAGTCGCACGTTGTGCCGTCAAGTGATCGCCACGATGCGTCGCATAGGAGTTAAAGTCTTCTTCTGGTACGCCCATTTTCGCCAAATATTCCCCTGCTGCCGAGTCCAGCACGATGGCATTCGATGGGGATAAATGATCGGTGGTAATGTTGTCAGGCAAGATCGCCAGCGGACGCATATTAGTCAATGTACGTGGTGCAGCGAGTGCGCCCTCCCAATATGGCGGACGGCGGATATAGGTACTTTGTGGGCGCCAGTCGTAGAGTGGGCTGTCTGACTTTTCCGATTCGCCGAGATCAAACATTGGGATATAGACTTGACGGAATTGTTCGGGTTTGACCGCTTCTTTGACCAGTGCATCAATTTCATCATCTGACGGCCAAATGTCTTTGAGATAAATCGGATTACCTTCTTTGTCATTGCCGAGCGCATCGGTTTCAATGTCAAAGCGAATCGTCCCTGCAATCGCATAGGCAACAACTAACGGCGGAGATGCGAGGAAGGCTTGTTTAGCATGTGGATGGATTCGTCCATCAAAGTTACGATTGCCCGACAGTACTGCTGTGGCATACAAGTCACGATCGACGATTTCTTGTTGAATCTTCGGATCGAGTGCGCCCGACATGCCGTTACACGTTGTACATGCATATGCCACGATACCAAAGCCTAATTTTTCTAATTCGCCAAGTACACCCGCCTCTTCCAGATACAACGCAGCAGCTTTTGACCCTGGTGCAAATGAAGATTTCACCCACGGCTTACGCGTTAAACCGAGTTCATTGGCTTTACGTGCGAGCAAACCTGCGGCAACGGTATTGCGTGGATTTGAGGTATTTGTACATGAGGTAATTGCCGCAATGATCACCGCACCATCAGGCATTAAGCCGTCTGTGCGATTCTCCACCACACCTGCAATGCCTTTTTCTTTCAGATCGCTTGTGGATACACGTGCATGTGGATTAGACGGCCCTGCGATATTCCGAGTGACTTTAGACAGGTCAAAACTGAGCACACGAGGATATTTCGCCTGCGTCATCTCTGATGCCCAAAGCCCTATTTCTTTGGCGTATTGCTCGACCAATTGCACTTGATCTGCTTCACGACCAGTCAAAGTGAGATAATCAATGGTGTTTTGGTCGATATAGAACATCGCTGCGGTTGCACCGTATTCAGGGGTCATGTTGGAAATCGTGGCACGATCACCGACCGACATGCTGTCTGCACCTTCACCGAAAAATTCAAGATATGCACCGACCACACGTTCTTTACGCAGAAATTCTGTCAGCGCTAAAACGATATCGGTTGCGGTAATGCCCGCTTGACGTTGCCCAACGAACTCCACACCAATAATGTCAGGCAGACGCATCCATGAGGCACGACCGAGCATGACATTTTCCGCTTCTAGACCACCAACACCGATAGAGATCACGCCAAGCGCATCGGTATGTGGCGTATGCGAATCCGTCCCTACACAAGTATCAGGGAATGCCAAACCATCACGATTTTGCACCACTGGCGACATTTTTTCTAAGTTGATTTGGTGCATGATGCCGTTGCCCGCAGGGATCACATCGACATTTTCAAAAGCGGTTTTCGTCCATTCAATGAAGTGAAAACGGTCTTCATTACGACGATCTTCAATGGCACGGTTTTTCTCAAAAGCATCAGGGTCGAATCCGCCATATTCTACAGCCAGCGAGTGATCGACGATCAACTGCGTTGGCACTACAGGATTGACTTTTGAGGGATCGCCACCTTGCTCGGCAATCGCATCACGCAAGCCCGCAAGATCAACCAAAGCGGTTTGTCCCAAAATATCATGACATACCACACGTGCAGGATACCAAGGAAAATCCAAATCCTGACGACCTTCGATGATTTGCGTTAAAAATGCCGTAAGCTGTTCAGGTTCAGCTCGACGAACCAACTGTTCGGCAAGCACTTTTGAAGTAAATGGGAGCGAATCGTAAGCACCTGCTTTGATGTCCTCGACCGCTTGTCGTACATCGTAATAATCAAGTGAAGTGCCTGGCAGAGTTTTGCGGTATGCAGTATTCATAGCTGGGTATCGTTCCAATGATAAAAATCCGTTAATGTGGCTCACATTGTACGCTGTCGAAAGTCCATTTCCCAAATCTTATATATTTCATTAAGTTAGTATCAAAAATAGCATTTTTGAAATATTTGGAAACAAAGATTCAGTAAAATTATTCTAAAGTTTAAAGGGTGAATTTTTTCTCAAAATCAGCGATGAGTTATCAGTTTTATTCCTTTTTATTCATATACTCGATTGCTGCTTCAACGAAAAACTTCAAGCTATCTTCTTCTCCATTTTGCAAATATTTTTCAATTTTCTGCAAAGGAAAAACGACCATGTTGGAGTTTGAATCAATTAAAACTGCCATCGTCCCGTAGCTAATTTGATCCCCTTTAATTTCTTGTGGGTAATCCATTTTTGAAAATTGATCATAACCAATCCAATTTAAATCATGGTTTTGCTCATTTCTACGCAAAACCTCACCAACATATGCACCTGTACGTAAGACTATTCTAAAATAATCCTCGTTCGGCAATTCATCATGCTTTCTAATCTCATCAAGATAAGCATTGATGTATTGCAAACTCGTAATGCTGTAATCCATATTTTTTTCATTGATAAAATCATAATCAAATATTGGAAGTGTTTTGTCCAAAAAAAAGATTTCAGATAACTCACTCATCGCCTGATTTTGATCAATTGGTGTGGCTTCGGATGCTTGACACACTACAGAAAACCAAAGCGAAAACATGAGTAAAAATTTTATTAAATATTTCATATGAGTACCTAAATAATATAGAAAATTTTTTAAACAATTGCTTAAAAACAAACTTTGATTAAATAAAGTTAAGCCTGTTATACATTAACAAATCCTTGTGGATGCAGTATCATAATTTGATTCACATTTTATTATATAAATTTCTTTAGGAATTCTCCATGTCATTGGCTACACTTGAATTTGCTCACTTCGAATACACTGGCGCAGATGCGGAAAAATTCCTGCAAGGTCAGGTTACTGTTGATGTCAGCAAGCTATCGAACGACCATTATCAAACCACAGCGATCTGTGATTTGAAAGGTCGGATTCATTTTGGGCTGTGGTTAAAACGCATCAGTGCTGAGCAGATTTTTATTGTGATTGCACAGGATTTGGCAGAGGAATTTGCCCTGCATGTGAAAAAATTCGGCGCATTTTCCAAAGCGACGTTACAGCTAAGTGATGCGATATACCCTGCGATCATCGACGGTCAAGCGACCTTTAGCACAGATGAAAGTGTAAAAACCGATGCGCAAACGTGGCAAAAAAATGCCATTGAACAGGGTCAAGCATGGATCACAAAAGACACTTCACATCTATTTCAACCGCAAGAATTACGCTTACATCAGCGTGGCGGTGTGGACTATGACAAGGGTTGTTATTTGGGTCAGGAAATCATCGCACGGTTATGGTTTAAAGCAAAACCAAAGCATTGGTTGCACCTCGTTCAAGGGCAAGGTGATACGCCACACGTTGCTGAAAATTTGAATAATGATGTTCAAATCATCAATGTGATTGCTACGGAAAATAATACGTGGCTTGCATTAGTGACAGCAAAACCAACGGCACTAGAAAGCCTCGATGTAAAAATTTTGGACTTGCCTGAAACCTTAAATGGTGATGTGGCAAGACCGCAATGAGTTGACTATTGTTCGCTAAATAAAAATCTTCTAAAATGAAAACTCATGTGTTATTGCGGCTGCTGAACCCGATCAACTCATGAGTTTTATACAATGGAAACTTCTCAACAAGATTTTGATATTTTTAAAAGAAACCGAGCATGGCGTCGAAAACTTAAATTTTCACATCGTGGTCGAGATTGTCGGCATTTATCGACACTATGGAAACCAGAGAAAAACTGGAAGCATTTGTATGGTAGAAGCGTCAAGCAATTAAGATCAAAACAATTAGGCTTTGAATATCCACGGATATCTTCTAGCCAAATGCGCCTCAATGCGCAATATGATTATCGGAATTCAATACATTGAATTTTTTATTTGTTTGTAGTCGCAACCAATGGCGTAGTCCTACTGCTGAACGAGTGATCTCTGAATACGCAGGTATTCACACTCGTTCTGCGGGTACTAGCCGTCATGCCAAGCACACTATCTCAAAGCAAGATGTATTATGGGCTGATGTGATTATGGTGATGGAGTATCATCATAAAAAGCAAATCATGATGAGTTTTCGCAAAGAACTTCACCATAAGAAAGTCATTGTTTTAGATATTCCCGATGATTATCACTATATGGATGTAGCGTTAATTGAACTCATTCATGAATCTGTTGCACCATACTTACCGTAATCATTTGTTGTACGATAAACTAAAATATCGTTGACACATGACAACAATAAATCTTATTATTTACCTCACTTTCAAGGGTTAGAAATGAAAAAACATCCCAATAAACATATTCGAGAAGCGATTGAATATGCCATCGAGCATGGATGGGATGTGGTGGATACAGGTAAATCAGCGCATGCATTTTGTCGGTTAAAATGTATTTTGGGGCATGCAGAACACCAAATGAGCATTTGGAGCACGCCCAAAGACCCTGAAACTCATGCCAAGCAAATCCTACGCAAAGTAAAACAGTGCAATGGAGATGAACAATGAATCATTATCAATTTACCATCGTGGTACGGGATGCACATGCTGAGCTTATAGACCTAGAAGATCAATTTTTCGAAGCGGGCTGTGATGATGCGTTATTGTGTCGTTACAATGATACAGTTTACCTTGAGTTTGACCGAGAAGCAGAAAGTGCCGTCATCGCCATTCGATCGGCATTAAACGATATCAAAAAACTCGGCTTTTCAGATTTAATCGTTGAAGAAAAAGGCTTTTCCACGCTCTCAGAGATGGCAGAGCGAGCCAATTTGAGCCGTCAAGTCTTATCTTTATACGCTTTAAATAAACGTGGTGATGGACATT
Organism: Acinetobacter marinus; assembly: GCF_900096915.1. Lineage (GTDB taxonomy): Bacteria > Pseudomonadota > Gammaproteobacteria > Pseudomonadales > Moraxellaceae > Acinetobacter > Acinetobacter marinus. Next base: position 153,905 of record NZ_FMYK01000004.1, on the reverse strand, counting down.
TTCCAAAACCAATGTACGGACTCACTTCAAAATCTGCCATGTATTCTTGGCCCGAGGTAGCGACTTGGCTATTTCATCAAGGAAAGTTGGATAAAGCGCAGTATGATGTAGCCAATGCACATCTCTAAACTGAAAAATTTTGACCAAAACCCTAACTGGCAACTGACACCGAAAGCCTTTGAATTATGTGAGCGGATTTTTCAGCATATCGAAAAGTGTAACTCATAAAATTAAAACCTATTTTCGTCGTACATAATACACCACGCCCGCCCGATCATCCGAAAGGTAAAACGAATTTTCATCAATGCGATAAATATCGCTCGGGCGACCATACACTGTTTTCCCGACCAAGAAACCATCCATAAATGTTTCTAACTTTTTGCCTTTACGCATAATCACAACTTTGTAGCCATGCCCAATTTTTTCATCCGTTGAACCGTGCAATGCCACTAAAAACGCATTTTTAATGCGATCGTCGGTGTCGGGATGATCAAAATAATCAAAACCTAGCGCAGAAGAATGCGCAGGAAAATAAGCATACGGAGCGGGTACATTTTTACAACCTGACGCACGTTTAAATTTTGGATCAGGCAAAATCCGACCCTTTGATGAATAGCACGCAGCCCAGCCATAGTCTGTATCATGCTTGAGTGCATAGAATGTTTCATCTGGCTTAAATTTACCCAAATGGTCTGCCCCTTGATTGGTGGCAAATAAAAATTTGCCAATCCACCTCAAACCGATTGCATTGCGTAAACCTGTAGCATAAATCTTTTGCGCTGAACCATCAGGATTCATTTCCAAGACTGTCGCCCGAACCGCCTCTTTCTCAACGCACGCATTGCAACTTGAGCCGACAGAAACGTAAATTTTGCCATTACCGCCCACGGCAATGGTGCGTGTCAGATGCCAGCCACCATATTTATAACTCAAGCCATAATCAGGAAAAGTCGCGAGGACTTCAGCTTTGGCTGTAGGTTTTACCTCACCACGGGTAAATTTGCGCCGAGTCAGCTGATGGGTTTCTGCCAAATACAACCAGTCTTGCCCTGACTCATCGGTGTAGAACTGCACAGAATTTGGATTTCTCAAGCCCGTCATATACGGCACAATTTTTCCGAATTTTCCCGTGTCAGCCTGCCAATCATCCAAAATATAGACGATACCTTTTTTATTATCGCTCAAGTTGTGCATGTCGGTGATAAACATTCTGCCATCAGGCGCTTTACTGAAAAACCGTACTCGCTTCAAGCCTTCAGCCGCAGGAATGATCTCGAAATTCGCTGGAAGATTTAAAGCAAAACGCTTGCCATTTTTTAGATTGATTTGATGCGGTACAAGCTGTGGCTGTTGCGCAAAAATAGACATCGAACAAATAAAGCAAATCAATATGATGGAGAGTTTTTTCATCATTTTTAGCGCCCTCTCGACTGATCTTTAAATAACATCCTTGTTGATATAGTATACAATTTTATTGATAAAGACATGCTCAAATTTGAGTGCATCGTCTAACTCATCATGGCACCATCAAAAGCCATGAAATAGCTTATTCATGTCCTTACAAATATATTCTTTGAAGTGGTATGCACGAGCATGTTTTGCATCGAATTTCGCACTTAGTCCATCTTTCTCAAAGATATAGACACGATCCTCTCGACTCACCAAGTATTCACCACCTAATTTCATCAATAGTGCGTCAATCTTATCTTCATCGGCAATGCTTTGATCTTGATTGATTTTGTCATAATTGCGTTTGATGGCTTTAATAAACATGGCTCGGCTCAGGCTGTTGGTCAGATTGAAATTTGAATTTAAGCAAATACACGACTGCAAAGTAAAATCATTCTTCAGCATCGTGTGTCACTTGTGCAACATTTCTACGATAGATGTAAAAATAATTCATATTGCAATATCGAATATTAAGGCTTCACCCAACCAACTTCTTTTGCAGTATCCGTATTAATTACCACCTGACGAAAGCTCTCCGCCATTTTGCTTTTTTGTTCCGATAGTGCAATATGCCCTGCCATCAATTCCGCAATCTTTTGCGGATAGCGTGGCGATTGCTCAGGATCGCCATAGCCTTGCGGATAAATCGGTTGTCCTGTGGATAAATCATATTTATCGGTCGCACCAAAGGCATGCATCATCTCATGCGCAATCACGATTTGGTTTTGTGCATTTTGTTTATCCGAGGCAAACAGATTGACGATGCCCATCCGTCCGTTTTGTAATGCAGTCGAGTGTTTTAGCTCTCGTCGTAGCGCAGGATCATAATATTTCAGGAATAAGGTCAGGTTTGGTTTGATGCCTAAATCTTGCTGTTGTTGCCAAGTGTAGTAGCGGAATTTTAAACTCCACAGCATCACCGAGAAGACTGATTTCCCTTCAGGTAACGCAGGCGGTAACGCTTTGACTTCTTGACCGAGTTTGAAATAAAACTGTACAGGTTGCTGATATTTTTCAGCTTCACTATGTAGATAATCAACAATCGGCAAATAATCTTGTTCTTGCAGTTTAGCGATATAGTTTTGGGTATATGTGGTTTGATCGCCATTGATTGGATAGAGTGCTACAAAGATCGGTTTACGCCAATCTTGATTGTTGTCTTGCCATACGCCTTTTGCCACGACGATCAGCACGAATAAAAGAATGGCGATGCGTAAGGTTTTCCAAATGGAGGTTTGACTACGCATAGTCTAAAATCAATTGTGTCGCCTTTTGAGCCGTACTAGACGAATATAAAGATTGATAAATTTGCGTGGCGACCGCATGAGCCAAACCGACTGGCACAGCATTCCCTATCATCTTATAGGCATCATTCAAAGCATCATAAACAAACTCAAAATCATCAGGAAAACCTTGTATACGTGCACACTCTCGCACAGAAAGTCTGCGATATAAACTTTCCTGTCCGTGAACAAACTCGAATTTATCCACGCCAACCTTGACCATTTTAGGCGCTTGCGGATGCTGAGGCGCTTGTCTACCACTTGCTTGAATGGTAAAGGATGGTTCGTCCCACGTTCTTACCCGATTTCGGCTCATGTAGATCGTTGAATAACTGCCTGTAAAATACTCATGGTTTAGTATTTGACATTCTGCACCATTGGTTTTGTTTTTTTCTTTTGCACTCAGTGCATTATCTTTTAAATCAGATATTGCTTGCGCTAAGGTTAACTTCTCCTCTTTCGGCAAAGCATTTGGAAATTCAAATTGATCAATGTCTAAATCATTACGAAAGCCAACATAGAAAACTCGTTTTCTAGTTTGTGGTACACCATAATCAAAAGCATCTAGCATCTGAATAAACACCGTATAACCAGCGTCTTCAAATAATTCAATAATATTTTTCACAGCTTGGCTATGTCTTTGAGCCAACATGCCTGATACATTTTCCGCAACGAAAAATTTAGGCTGTTTTGCTTTTAGAATACGAATGTACTCAAAAAATAATTGTCCTCGCTCGTCATCAATCCCACGCAAGGAGCCTGCTTCACTCCAACTTTGACAAGGTGGTCCACCAATGATCCCATCACAATTTTGTGGGAAATCCTCATCAGCAAAAGAACGAATATCGCCTTTTAACAAAGGCGCTTTATGATTTTTTTCATAGGTTGCCCAAATACTTTTATCGTATTCATTTGCCAGAATAATCTCAAAGCCAGCCTTCTGAAAGCCTAAATCCATGCCACCAGCACCAGAAAACAAGCTGATAATCGTTGGTTTCATTTTTAGACCTCTAAATGAAAAAGCTAATGAGCTTTGCAGGTTTTAATCTCGCTGGATTATTTGGACACTTAATTTCAATATCAGTAATGCTAGCATTCGCAGTGTTTTTGATCAATGTGACAAGCTGTTCTGTGTTCTCAAATGATGACCATTTTTCTGCATTAATCACAGCCATAAAGTTAAACTTATTCGAGAAATCACGCTGATATACATAGTTGAATACTTTGTAGGGATTTTGAATACCCCACATTCCTCTTACTCGTAAATACGTGATTCCAAGCGGATCAATACGGTTAATTTTTCCCAATTCTTTGGTCGGCGTAAACTCTATACCTTCAATCGTTTCGACACCTTGTTTTATACGTGTTTTCACTGCTTGATACGTCGCTTCGTCAGCAGCGTAATCTTCACCGTATACAAAAACCAAGGACTCCAAGGTATTTTTAGCCACTGTTCCAATTGCATAGAGCATATCTTTCTCATGCCAAGATTCGGCAACTTTACAGCCTGCCGTAAGCATTGGGTGATCAATATTCAACTTCGCTTTTGGATAACTCGAATTGAGCGCAATATCTGCATTTCTACTTTCAGTTTTCTTGATTTCGATCGCATCACCACCTTTGAGCATGGCATCAGGCGGATTGCTATCATTTCCGATATATGAAAAATGTTCTTCGATGCGTTTTAAACGAGTCATTTCATCCAAGTTAAAGCCATTGATGAATAAATCTTGCACATAACGCTCTAAGGCTTCGCCCATACCATTTGCACGATTTTTGGCTACATAATTTGACTGTAAATCGGTAATTGGATGCTCAATCAGATTGAGCATTGCGTTAATTACATTTGCAGACATATTCAGCTTCTCGACCAATCACTTCCCTTCAACCCATTTGCCATCTTGATAGATCAGCGACCATTTAGTTGCTTTACCGTCTGCAGTTTCCGAAGCGATATATTGCGCTTGGTTTTTACGGCTAAATTTAATGATACTGGCATTACCTTCTGGGTCAGTATCAGGTGCTTTCAGCAAATACTTAAATTTTTCATCGAGTTGATCGGCAACCATACGGATTTCGGCGACTTTCGGCGTACGAGTTTCACGGATTTTCGGAAATTTACTTGCCGCCAAAAATAGCCCCGCCGCACCATCACGTAACACAAAGAAATCATCGTGTTTGGTCGAGCGTAAGTTTTCCATCTTGATCGGATCGGCACGTGGCGGTGCAGGTTGCCCATTTTTCAAGACTTTACGGGTATTGTCGCAGTTGGTGCAGGCAAAGTATGGTCCAAAACGCCCTGTTTTAAATTGCATTTCTGCATCGCATTTATCACATGGAATGGTCGGACCATCATAGCCTTTGACTTTGAATTCGCCAGTTTCGACTTCATAGCCTGCACAGTCAGGATTGTTCCCGCAGATATGGAGCTTGCGTCCGCCATCGAGAATATAGCTGTCCATCGCCGTTTCACAGATCGGACAACGTTTTTTGGCACGTAAGTCTTCGGTTTCGGCATTATCATCATCAGACAGTACCGCTAAGGATTCTACTGGCGCTAGATTGACCGTGCCTTTACAACGCTCTTTCGGTGGCAAGTTATAACCCGAACAACCCAAGAACACACCTGTCGTCCCAGTGCGAATCTGCATCGGACGATCACAAGTCGGACAATGCACATCAGGCACTTCCACAGGCTCATTACGACGCATACCTTGCTCACTAGCTGCGGTATTCAGACGCTGTTTAAAATCACCGTAGAAGCTATCTAACAGCTCTTTCCAATTGCGCTCACCCACCGCCACTCGGTCAAGCTGACCTTCTAAGTCTGCGGTAAAGTCATAATTCATCAAATTATTAAAACTTTCATCCAAGCGATCGGTGACGATCTCGCCCATTTTCTCAGCGAACAGACGGCGATTTTCCAGCTTCACATAACCCCGATCTTGAATGGTGGAAATAATCGCTGCATACGTCGATGGGCGACCAATGCCACGTTTTTCCAGCTCTTTGACCAATGACGCTTCGGTAAAGCGTGCAGGCGGTTTAGTAAAGTGCTGTGATGGATCGAGTTTTTGTAAGTCTAAAACTTCACCGACTTTTACCGCAGGCAATAGCACATCATCATCAGATTTATTCTGACCACGGACTTTGGTAAAACCATCAAAAACTAAGGTACGCCCTTTGGCTTTGAGTTCAACACCATTGGCATCGACCAAAAGTGTTGATGATAAATATTCCGCTGGCGTCATCTGACACGCCACGAACTGACGCCAAATCAGGTCATAAAGACGCTGTGCATCACGCTCCATCGCTGTCAAATCTGACCCAACAAACGCCACATTCGATGGACGGATCGCTTCATGGGCTTCTTGTGCGCCTGCTTTGTTGCCATAACGATTTGGCTTGGCAGGTAGATATTTTTCACCGTAACTATGCTCAATATGAGTGCGTACCATATTCACCGCATCATCACTCAAGAACGTCGAGTCGGTACGCATATAGGTGATGAAGCCCGCTTCATAAAGTCGCTGTGCCATCATCATGGTTTTTTTCACGGAAAAACCAAGACGAGTACTCGCCGCTTGTTGTAACGTCGAGGTGATATATGGTGCGCTTGGATTGACTCGAGTCGGCTTATCTTCACGATTGCTGACTTTGAATTCAGCATTTTTTAAAACCTCTAAAACCGCATCGGTTTGCTGTTTATTTTGCAGTTTTAAAGTTTTGCCATTTTGCTTCACCGCTTCGAGGCGAATATCATCTTTCTTGCGTAAGGTATCTGCAAAGATTTGCCAATATTCTTCAGGGACGAAAGCACGAATCTCACGTTCACGCTGTACCACGAGCTTGACCGCCACAGACTGTACACGCCCTGCGGATAAGCCACGCGCGACTTTTTCCCATAGTAATGGTGACACCATAAAACCGACCACACGATCGAGGAAACGACGTGCTTGCTGTGCATTGACCCGGTTGGTATCTAAGCGTGTTGGGACTTTAAAGGCTTCTTGAATCGCATTCTTGGTAATTTCGTTAAATACCACACGATGGTAGCGACTATCATCACCACCGATGACTTCTTTGAGATGCCACGCAATCGCTTCTCCTTCTCTATCCAAATCCGTTGCGAGATAGATCGCATCGGCATCTTTGGCGAGCTTTTTCAGGTCAGCGACGACGTTTTCTTTACCTGGCAACACTTCATATTGCGCAATCCAGTCATGCTCAGGATCAACGCCCATGCGCTTGACCAATGCAGATTGCGCCTTGAGTGCTTTTTCTTCTGGGGTTTGTTTTGCTCGAGTGGTTTTCTTCTCGGCAGTTTTTTTCTCATTAGATTTGCTCGCACCAGTGGGTAGATCACGCACGTGACCGACCGATGACTTGACGATAAAGTTCGAGCCTAAATATTTATTAATGGTTTTGGCTTTAGCAGGAGATTCCACAATGACCAGTGAACGTCCTTTTGCCCCACTTGTTGCAGATTTGCTCGCTGAAGTGGATTTCGCTGTGCTCGCCATAATTCGTCAATGTCCTCAATCTAATAAAGGAGTAATATAAAACTTAAACTGTCTACGCCAAATGTTAAAGCGAAACGTAAAAACTTAAAACCAAATGCAAAAAATCTTAGCTTGCCTGCGCTGCGAGCTGTTGTAGATAGCCCTTCAACGCCTCAAGCTGCTCGCCTGTATAGTCGGCAGATTCATCCCAATATGCCCCAACACAATTCGCCTGCATATCGATGGCATAAATCCCTTTTAAATCGATCGCTTGCCCATTCAATTTTGGGTCACCTTGCACGACTTCAAGGGTTTGATCCTTTACTTTCATCCGAAGTAGCGGAAATTTGCCCTCTGGCACCAAAATACTGTAGTACGCCACCATACTGGCACGAGTTTCGGAAGCCTTTGGAATCCCCGTCCACTCTGGTGCAGGAATCAGACGTGGATGCAAACTCATCTTGCGCGCACGCTCACGTAATTGTCCTAATGCTTTTTCTCTAGGGCTGACTTTTAGACCAAAAATGGACCCCAATAAAAATAAAATAATTAAGCCTACAACCACGTAAACGGTATAGTCAGTCGTCATGTTTCACCTCATATGCCGCCATAGCGTTGCACAAGCCTATATTAAAACGCAAGTTTTTTTCTACCAATTTGCGATATTCGTTGCATTTCAGCATCAAAACCAGACCGATGATTGCGCCGATAACATCTTTTCATCGTCAAAATCCACCGATCATCCAAAGACATCAGAAAAAATAATGCGCAAAAAAAATGCCCCGAATCATCAGGGCATTTTGTGTATTCTTATTTAGTACCTGTTTTTTGTAAGCTGGTTAGTTCAAGTAAAATCTTGGCTGATTCAGTGACAAAAGCCTCTTCCTCTGGAAGCGGTGGGCGTTTCGACTCTTTCATCTTGGCACGTGCTTCACTGCGTGCATCGATAGCAGCTTGATAGCTTTCCCAGTTTGGATACGGCGCAAGTCCAGTTTCTTGGCGACGACGATTTTCCGCTTGCAGGGTTTTCGCTTCAAGGGTTTGAATTTCCGCTTTACGGGTATCGATGTCTAAGGACAGCACTTTTTCATCTGCAGTGTGCTTCGCCAAGCCGACATAAGTATCGAGATATTGGAACTGTGGATCGGCAGCACGGCGCTGATCAGAGGCTTTTTGCAGTTGTTGAATATACGGCTGAATCACGCCTTCACGTTTAAAGGCTGCGGTTGGGATGGTATCCCACTGCAATGGATTCTTCGACTCTCGCTCACCAAACTGCTCGAAGTAAATATCCAAGAATTTGATGTCAGGAATCACCCCTTTATTTTGCGTACTGCCACCCGTAACACGATAGAACTTACGCTGTGTCAAGGTCGCCTGACCATAAGCAAGGCTATCGAGCTGAATCTGCGCTGTACCTTTACCTGTGGTGGTACTGCCAATAATGATGCCACGACCATAGTCCTGAATCGCCGCAGAATAGATTTCACTGGCAGATGCAGAGGCCAAGTTGACCATCACTGCAAGTGGACCACCATAAAGTTGCTCGCCACCATCGGTATCTTCAAAGATGTTGACATTACCATTGCCATCACGGATTTGCACCACTGGGCCATCTTTGATGACTTGCCCGAGCATTTTCGCCACTTCTTCCAGTGACCCGCCTGGATTATTCCGCAAATCAATGATAATCCCTGCGACCTTTTGCTTCGACAAACTCGTTAAGGCATTGGCAGTATCTTCAGAAACGCTACGATAATTTCCACCCTCACGACGGGCACGGTAGTTTAAGTAAAAAGATGGAATCTCGATGACACCGATTTTTTGCTTTTTACCTTGATAATCCACTTCGACCACACGTGAACGCAGACCAGAATCTTCTTCTTGGATCACATCACGGGTAATGGTGACTAAGCGTGCTTGGCTAGACGGTGCGCCTGCGGCAACCAATTTCAAGGTAACTTTGGTGCCTCGTTTGCCACGAATGATACCGACCAATTCTTGGCTCGACCAACCGACCACATCGACCATTGGTTCGCCTTCTTGTGCTACACCAAGAATACGATCACCTGAACGCACCTGACCTGTTTTACTGGCTGGACCACCTTCGACCAAGGTTTCGATCTTGGTATAGTCTTCATTGCCACGTTCAGGACGAATGGTCACGCCAATCCCTTCAAGCTGGAGCGTAGTCTGACGATTCAGTTCCATCGCATCCACAGGCGGATAATAATTACTATGCGGATCATAGGTCGCCAACATGGCATTCAAGGTACGCTCTAATACATCATCACTTTTCAGACGGGTAATGCGCTCAAGCTGACGCGTATAGCGTTTAGTCAAGGTTTCTACAGGGGTCAAATCCTCTGGTGGCACCAGATTTTCGCCTTGCGCCAGTTCAGGATTCTTTTTCAAAGCCAGTTGTTTTGCAGCTTCTTCTTCTTTGGTAATGGTGAGGTTAATCAGCTGAGAAACAATGACTTTTTTCCAGTAAGCTTGTTGCTCTGCCTTGGTATTAAAAAATGGTGCTTCTTCACGATCCGTATTGATGGTCGCATTTTTTTGTTTTAGATTTTGTGGTTTTTTCAGCTCTGCCAGCATGAAGTCATAATAGGCTTTGACTTTTTCACGGTATAAGGCGTGAATGGTATACGCAGGTTTTAAATTGCCTGTTTTTAAATCCATCCCAAATGTGGCTGCATACTTTGAGCGCAATTGATCGACTTCACTTTGCAGTAATATCGCATGATCTGGATCAAGACTATCGATATACATGTCAAAAATTCGGCGTGAGGTTTTCTCATCCAAACGCATCGGTAGATAATGCTGACGATCCACCAACGTCGCCATCTGACGTGCAACCAGCGCCTGCTCTTGGGTCGGCTGAATCACACCAGAAACTGCCTCAGTTTCGGTTGCCGCCATCGCTTCGGTCACAACATGGGTAAAAAATAAGCCACCAGTGGCAAGGGCTACTGCACAAGCAAGATGTTGTAGTTTCATAATGTAATTCGTATTCCTCTTGGCGAATTGCCGTCGCTGTCTTTTATAATCAGTCTGTTGCACTCAATTTACAATAGCACTGGTCAAGAAAATTGACACTGTGAATCAAAGCCATATTGCGGTTTATCTTGCAATGGATCGTGATGTTTTGCAAATCGAAAGACACACAAACTCAGCGCAACACTGCCAAATTCAATTGCGCAAGAATTCAATCTTGATTTGCAAATTTCAATGACTTAGTTTTAACATACTCACCACGGCACAAATGTAAAAAATCATTGCATTGTTTTTCCTTTTTACATAGTTTTTTTACATTGTTTTCTGATGATTTACAAAGTTTATTTTATCGCACAGCAAGGATTACTCCAGCATGACCATTGGCGCATTGATGCTTGATATTGAAGGCACCGCACTCACACAAGAAGATGTCGAACTCCTCCAAGCCCCGCAAGTGGGTGGCATGATTTTATTTGCCAGAAATATCGAGTCCCCTGCCCAAGTGCGAGCGCTCACCGATCATATGCGCCAAATCCGCCCTGAGATATTGATTGCGGTTGATCAGGAAGGCGGTCGTGTACGTCGCTTAAAAGAAGCACACGGTTTTAGTGCACTCCCTGCGATGGGTAAACTCGGTGATACATATTTAGAGCAACCTGAGCAAGCCATTCGCCTCGCTCAAACATCAGGTTGGCTGATGGCAACTGAAGTGCTGGCTGTGGGCATTGATTTTAGTTTTGCGCCTGTTTTGGATATTAATGATATTAGTGATGTGATCGGTGATCGTGCTTTTGCCCAGAATCCTCGAGCAATTATTCCGCTTGCTGAAGCCTTTATGCAAGGTATGAAATCTGCGGGTATGGCAACTACGGGGAAACATTTCCCTGGACATGGCTCTGTCAAAGCAGATTCACATATTGCTGCGGCAATTGATTCACGCCCGTTTGCCGAGATTGAAGCGCATGATATGACGACCTTTAAAGCCCTGATGCCATCATTGGATGCGATCATGCCTGCACATGTGATCTATGAAAATGTCGACCCAAATCCTGCGGGGTTCTCACCTTTTTGGATTCAAGAAATCTTGCGTGGTCAGCTTGGTTTTGATGGCGTGCTATTTTCTGATGATCTATCCATGCAAGCGGCTTGTGTTGCGGGTGGCGCAGATGCACGTATTCAGGCAGCCCTGCAAGCAGGCTGTGATATGGGACTGGTTTGTAATGACCGTCAGGCAGCGTGCGTTGCCTTAGAAGGGATTCAAAACCTTGCTCTACCAAATCAAGCTCGACTAGAACGTATGCGTGGTCAGTTGCTCGATTTTCACACTACACAAGCGCAGTCAGAACAATGGAAAATGGACAACACGATCACGCTCGGCGAAACGTGGCGCACGGCAAAAAATCAAATTGAACAATTGCTGTAAAAGCATTACATTGGCAAGGACGCCAGCAACATCGTGTATTCATCATATTATATTTATCTGAGTCACTTGGCATAAAACAACAATATTACTTGCAAATCGGATTTGCACACTGAGACAACTATGCACCAACCACCGCTTTCACAACATCGTCACATCTCTTTTACTGCGCATTACACAGGCTACATGTGGTATGACATGGGGATTTCTCATCCTGCATTCGCCACCAAAAAAGGCAAATGGCTCACCACATTGCTTCATCCGCTTGAGCTATGGTCAGAGCGCTTTATCGGTGGCAGTATTCGTAGAACGCTGACCCAGCGCCATATCTTGATCGACCAAGCATTATTAAAACTCATCGAAAGCCAGCCTGAGATACAAGTCATTGAAATCGCAGCAGGACTTTCCCCTCGTGGTTGGAGCTTTCGACGTAAATTCTCTGAACTTCGCTACATCGAAGTGGATTTACCCGATATGGCAAAAGCCAAACAAGATGCGCTCGGCAAAGCAGGACAAGCTGATGCGGAGGTGATGGCAGTCGATTTATTTACCCCTGAAATTAACCAGTTATTTGAAAAATTAGATAGAAATAAACCTGTCGTCGTTATCAGCGAAGGTTTGGTGAATTATTTTAGCAAAACCATGTTGGCACAACTTTGGGGCACGTTGGCAGATCATGGCAAAACCTTTCCAAAGTTTTATTATTTGACTGACCTTTGCCCTGAACCTGTCAATCATCGTTTTGCGCAAGTGGTATGGAAAAGTAGTCAGCTATTACGTTTTCTTTCTCGTAGTGCCTTCAGTTTTCACTTCACTTCACCACAGGAAGTGAAAGATTTCTTTAAAGATTGTGGTTATGACAAAGTTTATATTGGGCAACCAAGTCAACCCGACAAAACTGAAGTTACAGAACACTTAGGTGATTTTGTATGGTTTGTACAGGCGATGATCGATAAATCGAATACCTAGATATGAAAAAAAGCAGAAATTTTCATTTCTGCTTTTTAAATTTTCATCGTAAAAATTAATGCTTGAGCAAGGCTTCTTTTTGCGTTTGCACATAGTGCAACAAGCGATCTGCCACATCAAAGCTACCATGCTTAAACAGAATGCGCAGACGATTCTGCTTCATTTCAAAGATCAAGCACTCAATGGTGAATTCACCTTGCTCATCGTGCAGATGCAATGACATATCCCGTGAATAACGTGCAATTTCTTGGGTTTTATTCGGCTCTTGCACCTCGATCAGCACACCAAAAAAATTGACATTGATGATTTTTACATTCGCCTGAAGCGCAGAATGACGATGCGTCATAATGGTGTGTGGCTGCTGAACAATAATACGCTCCTCACCTCGACGCTCCATCAAATGCATCTGCGCACGACTCATCGGCATAATGCCGTCCAACGCTTGAATCGGCTCGCCACGCATATACGTGCTAAACAGTTGCATGGTTTCTTTGCGACGTTGTAGTTGTGGTACATGGTCTGCATTGGCGATCAAGGCAAATTCCATATTCGGGCATTGCAAGGCAAATTGTGCATTTTCAAAAGGCAGGGTAAAACTGTCATATTGCCCTGCTGCGACTAATACTTTGCAAGTTGGGATGGGTACATTTTTCAAGCGGAGCAAACGATTACAGTTGATCTCGTAGCGCAGTTGTTCTGTTGCGGTAAATTCTGCCATTTGTTGGAAAAACAAACGCTTTGCGGTTGGCGACATTCTCGTTTTATCAAATTTTGCATGATTAACCAAATATAGAATCACCGCCTGACCAAATTCCTGCATCCGCCCTTCTTGCATCAGCTTGAGCGATTCCTCCATGATCATGCGCCAGCTCGGACGGGTCTTTTGCATCACCCCCATCAGGATCATCCGATCAACAAGTTCTGGACGTTGATCAGCAAAATGTGACGCCACCACTGAGCCAAGTGACATGCCCATCACCGAGATTTTCTGAATGCCCATCGCATCCATCCACTGTCCGAGCATACACGACAAATCTGCCAGCTCCAAAGTGGCAGCAGAAGCGCCTGTATTGCGGTTATAAATTTGTTGATTCGAACCCATCGATGGCAGGTCAATCAAAATCACAGGCCCTGCTTGAAAGAGCTGTTCTACACAATATTTATACGAGTTAAAGTTCTGAAATGCCCCGCCAATAATGATGATCGGCGTGTTGTATTTGGTCTTTGGATCGGCAATGGCAAGATATTCAATCTTCCAGCCATCTAGCCAAAATTCGATCGGTGCTTGCTTAAATACATCTCGATGATATTCTTGAAAAAATGCATCGGGTATCATTTCTACTAATTGTGTGCTTGCCGTATCCTTAGCAATACTATTCATTACGCCCTCCTGACTGACGTGCTTCACAGCGCATCATCGTTTCCCTGTAATTGATGCTTTCTCAGCAAAAATTTAGGCTTGTTTTTGTTTGCATTCAACCCACATAATCTATTGATAAATATCCATATTTATTTAAACAAATAGATTGCGGTTTTATATTTCATTTCACTATAACATAGTCTCATCGGGTTTGGATTCGCTTTTCTGACGAGCGTCATGAAGATTTCTTACTTTAGCGCTTTGTATTCTGCGTCACACCTTTGTACAATGTCAGACCAGCCGAAGGAAAAAGGCGTTCTTTTTTTAAATCATTAGGTAAGTTATGAGTGATTCAGTACAGGCATATATGACCCAAGTGGGTCAGCAAGCACGTCAGGCATCACGCCAGTTGGCAAGCCTTGCGACTGATGCCAAAAACAATGCATTATCAGCAATTTATACTGCTTTAGAGGACAATCAGCAAAAGATTCTTGCTGCCAACAAAGTGGATGTCGACAACGGACAGCAAAAGCAACTCGATAGCGCTTTATTGGATCGCCTAGAACTTACCCCCGCACGCTTCAAAGCCATGCTGGTCGGGTTAAAAGACGTAATTAATTTGACCGATCCGATCGGTGTCATTACCGATTTGGCATATCGTCCATCAGGCATTCAATTGGGTAAAATGCGTGTACCGCTTGGCGTTATCGGCATGATCTATGAATCTCGCCCAAACGTCACTTTGGAAGCTGCATCGTTGGCGCTCAAGTCGGGCAATGCGATTATTCTACGTGGTGGCTCAGAAGCACTCGAGTCCAATAAAGCCATTGCCCAAGCCATTCAACATGGTTTGAAAGTTGCGGGACTACCTGAACATGCCATCCAAGTGATCGACACCCCAGATCGTGCTGCGGTTGGGCATTTGATCACCATGGCAGAATATGTCGATGTGATCGTACCTCGTGGTGGCAAAGGCTTGATTGAACGCATTAGCAATGAAGCACGCATTCCTGTGATCAAACATTTGGATGGGAATTGCCATGTGTTTGTAGAACGAGAAGCGGACTTGCACAAAGCCTTGCCGATTGCGCTCAACGCCAAAACCCATCGCTACGGCGTATGTAATGCGATGGAGACTTTGCTGGTCGATGCACCTATCGCTGAAGAATTTTTACCACGTATCGCTGAGCTCTATGCGGAAAAAAATGTCGAGCTTCGTGGCTGTGAAATTACCCGTAAAATCTTGGGTGATCATATCACTGCTGCGACCGAAGAGGATTGGTATACCGAATATCTCGGACCAATCTTGGCGATCAAAGTGATGTCAAATGTTGATGAAGCCATTGAGCATATTAACAAATACAGCTCACATCATACCGAAGCGATTGTCACTGAAAACTACAGTAAAGCCCGTAAGTTTATCGCTGAAGTCGATTCAAGCTCAGTCATGGTTAATGCATCAACACGATTTGCCGATGGTTTTGAATATGGTTTAGGCGCTGAAATTGGTATTTCCACTGACAAAATCCATGCTCGTGGCCCAGTCGGTCTAGAAGGGCTGACATCGCAAAAATGGGTGGTATTTGGTGACGGACAAATTCGTCAATAAGTCCGACTCTCCTGAATAAAACTTCAACAGCCCATTGTTCACAATGGGCTGTTTTTTTATTCTTAGATTGAGCAAAGCAAACATCACCACAAACGACTAAATACAACATCGTGCTAAATGAATATATACAATTTTTTGCAAAATTCACTTTTATTCTCAAAATTTCCTTATATGATCAAAAACATATCCGTTTTTTGTGCAATTTTTTTGCACGGGTAAATAACGATCATCAACAACAATCGATATAACAATTGGCAACAACTCAGGATGTGCTCGTGTCAAATATTCTCGTGATTAACTGCGGTTCCTCTTCTATTAAATATGCGCTGATTTTGCAAGATTATGACTATCGGCTTTATGGTTTGGCTGAAAATCTCGGCACTCCTCAAGCACGCATTTCAGGGATCACCAAAGACAAAGAAAAATTCGTGGTCGAACTGGGTTTGGCTGATCATGAACAAGCGTTATCCGTGGCGATGCAGCGCATTAGCCACTTCAAATTTGATGCGATTGGTCATCGGGTGGTACATGGTGGCACCATGACGCATGCTCGTTTGATTGACGATCAAGTGATTGAAGACATTCAAAATATCTCCAATCTTGCGCCATTACACAATCCTGCCAATCTCATCGGCATCAATGCCACCATGAAGCTGTATCCAGATTTACCACAAGTGACTGTGTTTGATACTGCCTTTCACCAAACTATGCCAAACAAAGCCTACCTATACGCCCTCCCCCGTGAGCTACATCAACAATACGGCATCCGTCGCTATGGCTTTCACGGCACCAGTCACGCTTATGTCAGTGAACGTGCGTCAACACTTGCAGGGCAGAAAAATCAAGGGGGCTGGATCGTGGCGCACTTAGGCAATGGCTGTTCGACTTGCGCCGTGTGGAATGGTCAAAGTCTTGATACCAGCATGGGCTTAACGCCTTTAGAAGGCGTAGTAATGGGCACTCGTAGCGGTGATGTCGATCCAAGTTTGCACTATTTCTTGAATATCAATCTCGGCTGGGATCTCGCTAAAATCGACCAAGTCTTGAATAAAGACAGTGGCTTGCTTGGCTTATCAGGCTTATCCAATGACATGCGCACGCTTGTCGAAGCCGCAGAACATGGCAATGCAGATGCACAAATCGCCATCGATGTATTCGTTTATCGCTTGGCGAAATCCATGGCTGCCATGAGCTGTGCCCTGCCTCAGCTGGATGGTTTGATCTTTACGGGCGGTATTGGTGAAAACTCAGGCTTTATTCGGGAAAAAGTGATCTGGGCTTTACCACATTTTGGTTTAAGTCTGAATGCCGAAAATAATGCCACACGTGCACAAGAGATTCGCATTGATGATGGTACAGGGCCACAGATTTGGGTCATCCCAACCGATGAAGAAGGTCGCATTGCCAATGAAACTCGTCATATTGCTTTGGGTGAAGCTGTAGACTAAGTCCACACATCAAAGCAAGCTACGCACACTGAATATTACACAGAAAATAAAATAGGAAATGAACATGAAAACGTTTTTAATGGTGCCGACTGCCGAAGGGGTTGGACTGACTTCTGCTTGTTTAGGGATGATTCAGGCATTTGACTGCATCGGCGTCAAAGCCAACTTTTTAAAACCGTTTGCGCAAGAAAAAAGTAAAAATGAAAGTCGCACGTCGACCATTATTTCTCGGCTCTACCAGCGCCATCAAGTCCCGCCAATTGATTATAAAAAGACCCAGCACATGGTCAGTATCGGCGAGATGGATGAGCTGTTAGAAGAAGCCGTCAGCCTACATCGTCAAATTGCCAAAGAGCATGAAGTGGTGATCGTTGAAGGTTTAGTCCCAAATCCGAATCAAAGCTACACCTCACAGCTCAATGTTGCGCTGGCACAAGCGCTGGATGCTCAGGTAATCTTGGTCAGTGGCGCAGACTTACACCACCCCGAACAAACTGCAGATAATATCGACAATCATCTCAACCCATTTGGTGGCAATGCCTCGACTCGCACCGCAGGCATTTTATTTATGCGTACCAAAGGCTTAGCACCTGATACCGCACAAATTCCACTGACCACAGATCAAAGCCTACGCTTAACCGATGAAATCAACACGTTCACCACTGAGCTACAAAAATTTTCACCCCTCCTTGGTAGTGCGAAATTACCGATTATTGGCATGATTCCATTTAGCGCAACGCTTAGCGTGCCTCGTACCTTAGATATTGCCAATGCCATCCAAGCCCAGTGGCTCAATGAAGGTGATGCCGCACAGCGCCGAGTGCAAAATACAGCGTTAATTCATCGCCGTATTGATCACGAACTAGAACGCTTTAAAGCAGGTGAATTGATTGTGACTTCTGCCGATCGCACCGATGTGGCACTGGCATGTGGGGTTGCAGCGCTGAGTGATATTCCACTGGCTGGGGTGATTTTTACCGATAGCCAAATGCAAGATGTGACCCTTCCGACCTTGTCACAAAAGGTCATCCGCACAGGTTTACCTGTGATGCGCACCGATATGGATAGCCTACAAACTTTGGCAATGATCGAACATATTGACAATGAAATCCCGATCAGCGATACCGCACGTGCCGAGCAAGTGACTCGTTTTGTCTCAAGCCACATTGATTTTGATTGGCTTAATACCACAACCACGACACAAACTCGCACACGACTTTCACCATCAGCCTTTCGTCATGAATTGGTACAGAAGTCCATCGCTGCCAAAAAGACCATTGTTTTGCCTGAAGGCGATGAGCCTCGTACCGTACAAGCTGCGGTGATCTGTCAAAACCGTGGCATTGCACAGTGTATCCTGCTGGCGAAACCTGAAGATGTCCAAGAGGTCGCAAAAGCTCGAGGATTGACTATTCCTGAAGATTTGAAAATCATTGACCCTGACAGCATCCGTGACAATTATGTCGAGCCGATGGTGGAACGCCGCAAAGGCAAACTCAATGCCCTACAAGCCAAACAACAGCTCGAAGATACTGTGGTGCTCGGCACCATGATGTTGGCACTGGGTGAAGTCGATGGCTTGGTCTCTGGAGCGATTCATACCACCGCCAATACCGTTCGCCCTGCATTCCAACTCATCAAAACTGCACCTGATTATTCGTTGGTGTCGTCGATTTTCTTTATGTTGTTGCCTGATGAAGTCTTTGTTTATGGTGACTGTGCAATTAACCCCGACCCGAATGCAGAGCAATTGGCAGAGATTGCGATCCAGTCTGCTATTTCGGCTCAAGCCTTTGGCATCGAACCACGGATTGCCATGATCAGTTATTCTACGGGTGATTCAGGTACAGGTGCAGACGTGGATAAAGTCCGTGAAGCAACTGAAATCGCCAAGCAACGCCGTCCAGACTTATTAATCGATGGTCCACTTCAATACGATGCGGCATCGGTTGAAAGTGTCGGCAAACAAAAAGCGCCAAACTCCAAAGTGGCAGGTCAAGCCAATGTGTTTATTTTTCCTGATTTGAACACAGGCAATACCACCTACAAAGCAGTACAGCGTGCTGCCAATGTGGTCAGTGTAGGGCCAATGTTGCAAGGCTTGAATAAACCTGTGAATGATCTGTCACGAGGAGCGCTGGTCGATGACATTGTATTTACTATTGCCTTAACAGCGATACAAGCAGCACAAGACGAGATTTAATCTAGGCGCTTGAACACAAATCATTCATCATGTTGATCGCTGGCTTATCAGCATGATGAATAAGTGCTGTTTTTTTGTTCAGAAAAGTTGAATTGATTTTTGCATCTATTGCCCTTATAGTGGACAGTGAATCAATTTCAGGATTTTTTAGCACTTATGAATATCGAACCATCGCCCACACCAAACAATGTTGTTGACGCTGTCTCTTCCAAATCTTCACAAATTCAAAATTGTTTACAAGTGGTGCAAGACGCATTACTTGATGTCAAAGCAAAAAATATTGTTCAATTCGATGTTTCAACCATCAGCAGTGTATCCGATGCCATCGTGATTGCCAGTGGCACATCTACACGTCATGTCAAAGCACTTGCCGACAATGTTGCCGACGAAGCGAGAAAAGCGGGTTTTCGTCCGATCGGGGTTGAGGGTGAACGTGATGCAGAGTGGATTTTGATTGATCTTGGCATTGTCGTGGTACACGTGATGTTACCGACCACACGTAAGTTTTACGATCTTGAAAGCCTATGGCGCACAGACGCTGTCACAGAGCAGTTTAGTTAATCAAACGCACTAAGTCTGGTTTTCTATACAAAAAACACCCCATACAAAAAGCGACGAATTCACCTGAATATCGTCGCTTTTTTTGTTGTGCTGAAATACAGCAAAAAATTGCATGTGCAATTGTGTACAGCCACATGTTTACAATCGCATGTTTGTCATCACAGATACTGCTTGATCATCACCATAGGATATTGCTGATCAATCTGTGCTATCGCTTGCGCCATATAACGATCTGATTTCATCGGACCAAAATAGTCACACAGCACCGCATAAAGCGTATTCAACATTTGGCTCAGTATCTTCTTTTGATAAAACGCTGGGGATAACGCTTCACCACTTTGCACATAATGCAGAAAGTCCAGTTGGTATTGCACATCAATACCTGAGTCTTGCAAATGTTCTTGCATCACTTCAAGCAATTCATTCTGCCCTTTCAAATACTGCAATAACTGTTGAAACAGTCCATTGAGTGCTTGATGATGCGATGCCTCAACGAGGTTTAACGTATCTTGAGTGACTGGCTCAGGTTGTGTTGCCGTGTGTTTGGCTTGCACCGTCTTGACTGCAAGTGTTTGACTGAGATCAATCTCAGAATACTCTAATCCTTGCTGTAAATCCTGCACAATATCATTGCGCAGATTGCGTAGGGTCGAGCTGGTGGCAATCTCAAAGACAAAATAGTTCAGCTCCTGTAGCGGTTTTTTACTGTATTGGAAGCGCCATAATTCGACCGCCTGCTCTAAATCATGTCCGTCTAAATATTTGGCTAAAATTCGTTGCACGATACTACGTGGATCATTACTCAAAGTCATAGTCCAACCCATTTTTCAGTTCCTATTTCGATGTGCTTGTTTCGGCGTACCTATTTCGATGTATCTATTTCGATGTATCTATTTCGATGTATCTATTTCGGTGCGCCGATTTCAATCTGGTGGCAAATGGTGCTCGACCATTCGCCATTTTCACCATTCAAATGTTTTCGCTGTGATCGCGATTTCAGGATTAATGACGCTTGGTGATTTCATCCAAATCCGCCAAGACATCATGCTGAAACTCTGGATAAGACAGCTCGGCATGCTCGGTATAGTCCAAACCACGTTGTTCATGTTGCTTCGATACACGTAAGCCGCCCATGACTTTATCTACCACCCAGAACATCACAAAGGCACAACCAAAGCCCCACACTGCGGCGGCGCACACACCAATCGCCTGCACACCGAGTTGTGACAGGTTAAACAAATCATTTTCCAAGAAAAATCCTGCCGCCAACGTCCCCCAAATCCCGCAACCTGTATGCACGGTGAAGGCATCAACCGCATCATCGATTTTGAATTTTTCTAAAATGGCAGGCAAGAATGTCACTACGACACCAGCAACGAGACCTGTCAAGATCGAAAATAATGGCGACATCGTGGCACAGCCTGCGGTAATCGCCACTAAACCGCCCAATGATGCATTAATGGTCATGGTCAGCAAGATGGCTTTACCTCGAAGCATCGCCAACAGCAAATACGCTACGGCACTGGCACAAGCCGCCAGATGTGTATTCAAGGCAATTTTGCCGATGCTGACATCGGCTGCAACAGTAGAGCCTGCATTAAAGCCGAACCAAGACAACCATAAAATAAAACCACCGAGCGCCACCAAAGACAGATTGTGCCCAGGGATATGATGTGGTTTACCATCACGGGCAAAGCGCCCCAAGCGAGGTCCGAGAATCATCACCCCAGCCAAAGCCACCCAACCACCGATCGAATGCACTACGGTAGAGCCTGCAAAGTCGATAAAGCCCATGGATTTCAGCCAGCCTGCGCCCTCAAACATACTGCCCCAAGCCCAACTGCCGAAAATCGGATAAATCAGCGCACTGACAAATACCGTGCAAATAATATAACCCGAAAAGTGAATGCGCTCTGCCATGGCGCCACTGGCAATGGTGGTTGCGGTTGCTGCAAACATCATTTGGAAAAACAACATCGTCCAGTGCCAGCCATCCATATTGTTCGGGGCAAAATGGCTGAGTCCGATCCAACCTGTAGGATTCACCCCAAACATCAGACCAAAGCCGATGAGCCAAAATACCAACCCACCTACACAGGCATCGATATAATTTTTCATCAACACATTGACGGTATTTTTACTGCGTACCGTGCCACTTTCGATCAAGGCAAATCCTGCCTGCATGAAGAACACCAACACACCACACAGTACCACCCAGATACTATCCAGCATGAGCTTCAAGTCCGCATTCGAAATTTCAGTCGAATTCTCAGCATGTACAAAACCGGGGAGAAATAGCAAAAGCCAAGCAATATATTTCACAATTGAACATTCCATCTTATTTAAATTCGACTTACAAAATGCAAACATAGTGCCAAAACAAGCACAACATACTGATTGTTCAGCATATTTAATTTTTAAAAGTCAAAATGAGCGACATATTTTTTATTTTCATTGTTCTATTTCACACTTTTTAATAGATTTTGAGCAGATTTATTTTCAAAATCTTCAAAGTTATAGTTGTATATTTTTATCATCATTTGAATTTTAGTTACTTTCCAGACACTAAAAAAGCCACCCTGTCGGGTGGCTTGATTTGTAACGAGGTCCTGATGCAAATTTTTAGTGCATCTTGAGATTTAACGCTTAGTGACCTGTACCATTGATTGCTTTGGTCATGTCTTCCACAACTTTCTTAGCATCACCGAAGATCATCATGGTTTTGTCGTTATAGAATAAGTCGTTATCCAAGCCAGCATAACCTGTTGCCATTGAACGCTTGATCACCATAATGGTACGTGCTTTGTGCGCCTCTAAAATCGGCATACCGTAGATCGGTGAGCTTGGATCGTCTTTTGCAGCAGGGTTGACGACGTCATTCGCACCGATCACGAGTACCACATCAGTCGCAGGAAAGTCTGAGTTAATTTCGTCCATTTCCAAGATGTCTTCATACGGTACATCAGCTTCTGCAAGCAAGACGTTCATATGACCTGGCATACGACCTGCAACAGGGTGGATCGCAAAGCGGACTTTCACACCCTCTTCTTTGAGCAAGTTTGCCAACTCTTTGACGGCGTTTTGTGCACGACCTTGCGCCATACCATAACCCGGTACGATCACTACGCTATCCGCATTCGACATCAAAAAGCCTGCATCATCTGCTGAACCTGAACGGTAGTTACGTTGTACTTGTTCGCCTGCACCTGCAACTGGTGCTGCAGCACCGCCCATCGCACCGCCAAACAAGACATTGATGATTGAACGATTCATCGCTTTACACATGATGTAAGACAGAATCGCACCTGATGAACCAACCAATGAACCTGCAACGATCAACATATTGTTTTCTAGTGTGAAACCAATACCTGCTGCTGCCCAACCAGAGAATGAGTTCAATAGTGATACCACCACTGGCATATCACCGCCACCGACTGGTGCAATCCACACCCAACCGAAGATCAATGCCAATGCCGTCATCGCCCAGAATGCAGTCATGTTGCCTGTGCTAAAGAAGTAGAAACCACACGCTAACATCGCAATAAAGATGATCGCTTGAACTGGTTTAACCCATGCACCTGAAATGGTTTTCGCCCATTTCTTTGCAGCCAATTTACCGTAAGCGAAAACTGACGCTGTAAAGGTAATCGCACCGACAAAACAGCCCACGAACAATTCAAACAAATGCACTTTGCTCATGGCATGGAAGTCGATATTGTTGGCAGTCAATGCATCTGCACCGATTTCAAGCAACTTGTTGTTGTGCAAGATCGCCGCCACAGCAATTAATACCGCAGCCAAACCAACCAATGAGTGCATCAATGCCACAGTTTCAGGCATTTGCGTCATTGGCACTGTACGTGCACGAGCAATACCGACTAAACCACCAAGAATCATTGCGCCGATAATCATCCATATCACTGGATTTTCAGCAACGAAGAATGTGGTCAATACCGCAATCGCCATTGCGATCATACCGTAGCGGTTACCTTGAATCGCAGTCTTCGGACCTGACAAACCACGCAAAGTCAAAATAAACAGGACGGCACCAATCAGGTAGAACCAATCCGCATAGTCTCGAATAAATTCCATGGGTTAGCCCTCTTTCTTCTTTTGCTTTGGTTTAAACATTTCCAGCATACGTGCAGTCACTGCGAAGCCACCAAAAATGTTAATGCTGGCAAGAAATACTGCAATCGCACCCAAGATGCTCACCACATTCACACTTTGGAATGCCACATTGCCATCTACACCAAGCGCAGGCAGACCCACGGTCTGAATCATTGCACCAACGATGATGATTGAAGACAAAGCATTGGTCACCGCCATCAACGGGGTATGTAACGCAGGGGTAACGCCCCAAACGACGTAGTAACCTACGAAGATGGCAAGGACGAAAATTGTAATCGTTTCAACCATGAGAGCTCTCCTTAACCACGTTTGAGCAGCACTTCGCCGCCGTGAGTTACCAATAATGCTTTCTGAATTTCATCTTCAAGATTGATCTTGACGTTCTTGTTTTCGTCAAACAAGGTATCAATGAAATTAAAAATATTTCGTGCATACAATGCAGATGCTTCCGTCGCAACAGTCGATGGAATATTTGGAATACCCAAAATCTTCACACCATTTTCGGTCATCACCGTTTCGCCAACCACTGAACCTTCGACATTC
The DNA here is from genome assembly GCF_900096915.1 of Acinetobacter marinus. Lineage (GTDB taxonomy): Bacteria > Pseudomonadota > Gammaproteobacteria > Pseudomonadales > Moraxellaceae > Acinetobacter > Acinetobacter marinus. Next base: position 129,427 of record NZ_FMYK01000004.1, on the reverse strand, counting down.
CCGCCAGTTTCCACTGCCATATCGAGAATCACCGAACCCGGTTTCATCTTGGCAACCGTTGCACCATGAATCAAACGTGGCGCATTACGCCCTGGTAACAATGCCGTCGTCACCACGATGTCTGCATTCGCCACGGCTTTATCCACAATTGCTGCTTGATCTTGGATGTACTGCTCACCCGGTGTCCAGCCATAGCCGTTCTTTGCCGCTTCATCCGCACGTGCTTGCTCTTCTGGTGACATTGGTACGTCTAACCATTTACCACCCAGCGATTCCACTTGTTCTTTCGCTGTTGGACGCAAATCCGTCGCTTCAACTACTGCACCTAGACGCTTCGCCGTTGCAATCGCTTGCAGACCTGCTACACCCACACCCATGATCACCACACGTGCAGGTTTCACAGTACCTGCTGCTGTCATCAACATTGGAAAGAGGCTTTGATATTCATTCGCCGCCAAAAGCACAGACTTATAACCCGCCAAGTTGGCTTGTGAAGACAATACATCCATGTTTTGCGCACGTGACAATGTCCGTGGCAAAAGCTCAAGCGCAAATGCAGAGATGTTTTGCGTTGCAAAACGATCCAGCTCTGGATTACGGTAAGGGTCAAAAGACGCAACAACGCTGGCGCCAGATTCGATTTGTGCAATCTCGTCACCTTGTGGTGCACGGATTTTCAAAATCAATTGACTGCCTTGATAAGCATTGTCGGTCATGGTTGCGCCTGCTTGTTCATAAGCACTATCAACATAAGCGGCTTTGATGCCTGCACCACGTTGAATCACGACTTGATGACCCGCAGAGGTCAACTTCTTTACTGTTTCTGGTGTCGCTGCCACACGGTATTCATCCGCAATGGTCTCGGTTGGGATTCCGATCTGCATGAGCGTTCCTCAAGCTAGTTTTGCTTAGTCAAAGTATCAACCATACGCACGGCGCACGGGATACTTCCCCCATCATTTCTGTTCGTAGCCGATTCTAATATGATTTATTTAGCCAGCACCACCCATTATTTCGATAAAAAATACCATGTATAAATAAAATAATAAGTATCCAATTTTCAAATACACGTAGAACTTTCATAGCGAAACACCTCAAACTTCAAATTAACTTGATAATTTTCAATGAATTAAAATAATTTTCCATTTCAATCCCAAACCTGATCTACAACTTTAGCCGTAAATGCAACATTTCTTTGCCAAGTGCTCAATTTTCAAAAAATCATGCACAATACCAAATAAACAATTGTTTTATATTGATATTTTTACATGAAATGGATTTTGATTTGCAATAACTTTTCAGTCATTTTTTTACACGTCTTTGTGCAATTTTCTTTTTGAACTATTTTTGATTTTGATATGAATGCCTGATTTTGCACAGTTGTGCATCAAAAAGCGCAAACTATCGGTGATGTTTCTCCAGTCAATATATGTCAAACTGCGCACATCACATTGCTATTGTATTTACTGTATTGTCATGAAAATCCAAGTTGTTGCGCCGAGCGCATGTGTAGATTCCGATCAAATTGCCTTGTCACAGCAACAGATTCAAGCCCTTGATGTCGATGTACAGCTGTCCGAGCATCTCTTTGCCAGCCACCGCTATCTCGCTGGTTCAGTGGCACAGCGTATTGCCGATCTCAAGCACGCCTCACAAGATCACAGTATAGATGCCATCTGGTGTGGGCGTGGTGGCACAGGCGCAGCACAGCTGTTACCTGAGCTGGACACCTGGCTCTTGACTAAGCCGATCATTGGTTATTCCGACAGCACTGTACTGCTCAACTATATCGCCATGCAGGGTGGTCAAGCATTACATGCGCCTGTTTTCCAAGAAATCGCCACAAAAAACTTGAATGAAGTGATGCCGATTTCTAAAGATGGACAAGAGGTGCTGGCATTACTTCATCCGATGTTTGCGCAGATGCCACAGCGTTATGCCGTTACGCCATACAATACGCTGGCTCAGCAACAGCACGCCATCTCAGGCAAGATACTTGGCGGAAATTTGACGACACTATGTAGTGTACAAGGTACGCCGTGGGCACTGACGCTTGAGCAAGACAGCATTTTACTGATTGAGGATGTCGGTGAGCCCTATTACAGCTTGGAACGTCTACTGGTACAACTGCTACAAAGTGTCGACTGCGCAAAGATTAGAGCCATCGTGATGGGCGACTTTTATCTGTGTCCACAGAAGAATGTGCCACACGAATTAATGGCGATTTTTGCCGAGCATTGTGATCGATTACAGATTCCGTTATTTCAGGCAGATTGGTTTGGTCATGGCGAGCAAAACCGTCCATTTTGGCTTGGTACCAAAGGGCAAATTCAATCAACAGAATTGATGATTTGTAAAACTTAATCACATTATTCAGCATTTCTATTTAACTGATTATTCATAAAAAATTTACAATAAAATACTTTTTTATAATTTGTTCTAAAAAATGTATTGACGATTATTTAAACAAGGTCTATGGTTGAATTTAGCTAATAAATAAAGGATGGAACTTTAATTTTTTATTAATAATTTAGGCTAACTTTTTGTCATATTTGCTAGGGATCAGAGGTTCATGAATAATCAATCCATGTACCATAGCATCAAAGAATTGGTACGCACGACACATTTTATCAACTGGAATCCAATCCAGCGTTGTATGCTAATGCTGTTTCTCGCCAGTGTGGTTCATTCGCTGTGGTTATTCTGGAAGATTTTCGTGATTTTCTCACCAGCTGTGCATGAGTTTGTTGATGTCTCCTTCGTGGTGTCGAGCCTCTACCTGAATATCGCCTTTATTTTTATATATTTTATTTTGATTTACATGTGTTTTAAGTTTTCCAAACACAGCCATTTACATACGCCGATGATCTATCTTTGCACCAGTATCTTTGGCGGATTTTTGTTGTGGGATGCGTATATTTGTGGGGTGATGAGCCCAGCCACAGCGATCGTAATGATCAGTGTCATTGCGCTTGGGCTATTGTTATTTGAAGCAAAAATTATTTATCCCATACTCGCCATGACCACTTTGAGCATTATCACTTTGGTCTATCTGACATGGCTGGGTAAAGTGGATTATGCGCCTTTATTTGATTTTCCAGGGATGCACAACTCACCCTATACCAATCACTTTTGGTGTCTGAGCATGTTGTATTTTGCCTTGCCTGTAGTGGTGATCTGCTTTGCGATGTTTAGCATTATTTTGCATCAGTGGCGTAACCGTGAAGCCTCTTTCAAGTCGATGAGTCTGATTGACCCACTCACCAAGCTGTTAAATCGGCGCAGTATCAATCAGCAACTCGCAATTATCGAACAGAAGCTGACTCGCCAAAAACAGCAATGTTACGGCATTATTATTTTAGATTTAGACCATTTTAAGCGCATTAATGATAGCTACGGGCATATGATCGGTGATGAGGTACTGATTGAAGTCGCCGAAGCGTTACAATCGAATGTGCGTCAAGCCGATATGTTGGGGCGTTATGGCGGTGAAGAATTTATTATCGTGGTCAAAAATACTGATAAAAATATCATCATGCAACTGGCACATCGTTGCCAGCGTTCCATCCAAAAACTCCAGATTTGCACAGGTAAAGCGCAACCGCTACGCATTACTGCCAGCTTCGGTGTCACCCTCGTCTGCCAAAACCAAAGTATGAAAAATGCCATCCAACAAGCTGATGATGCCATGTATCAAGCCAAACAAAATGGTCGTAATCTTATTGTGCTGTCTGACCAGATTGAAGATGCTGTAGCAGTTGCTGCCGGTTAAAGCTCCCTGTTAAACGCAATGACCGATCCTCTTGCCCATTCGGTTGGATAAATAATACTGTCGGTGGTCCGAGCATCTGCCATTCTTTGAGTATGGTTTGATGGCTGTCATCATAGTTGCTCAGATCCAGTTTAATTCGTTGCACATTGGCTAGCGCCTTTTGCACTTGTCCATCTGTCCAGACATCCCGCTCAATCGGCTGGCAAGCAATGCACCAATCTGCATAAAGATCGACAATGATCGGCTGTCCAGTGTGTTTTGCCTGCGTCAATGCCTGTTCAAACTCAGTATGATTCTTCACCACGTGCCACGTGATTTGTGTCGTATCGGATAAGCGATATAAATGTTGTGCTTGCAATACACCAAAACCCATCGTCAATACCAACATCAATCCGAGCACCAGTCTCATTTTCATGGCACTTTTGATGATTAAAAAAAGCAGATAAGCACCGAGGAGTAGCGTCAACAGGAGCATCGCAAGACTAAAGAGCTGTGCACTCATCAATGGACGCAAAAAATACAGTGCCAAGCCGAGCATCACCCACGCAAAAATATGACGTATGCGATGCATCCAAGCGCCAGGTTTTGGCAATGCCTTTTGCCCAATCAGACTGAGAATAATCAGCGGAATGCCCATCCCCAAGCCCAGACTGAACAATAGCACCGCACCGATCAGCATATTTTGCGTTTGCGAAATATAAAGCAATGTACCCGCCAATGGCGCTGTCATACACGGCCCAACCAGCAATGCGGACAACATTCCCATCACTGCGGCGCCGATGAGCGTCCCCCCCTTTTGTCGTCCTTGGATTTGGTCAAGTTGTTGCGACCACTTCTGTGGTAGTTTCAGCTCAAATACACCAAAGAGATTTAAGGCGAATAAGACAAACACACCCGCAAAAACGATCAGCACCGCAGGCTGTTGTAACCAACGCTGAAGATTACTCCCCGCACTGGCTGCCAGCACACCAAGCAGTGCATACACCGAAGCCATCGCCAAGACAAAAACCACACTGATCGCACCCGCACGCACACCAGCATGCTGACGAATCAATAAACTCGACAAAATCGGCAACATCGGCAAAGAACATGGGGTAAATGCTAACAAACAGCCCAAGCCCAAAAACAGCAATACACTCCAGACAAAATGTTGCTGATGCAAACGTGCCGACCATTGCTCATCTTCCGCAACGTCACTGGATGTGCGACTCACACCGTCTGTCACTGCTACATTCGGCTGTTTGGCATTGCTCTGTGCTGAGTTTTCTTGATCTGAGCTTGTTTGACCTAACGCTTCTGGATTGGCAGCTTGACCTGCCCCCTGACCAAGCAAACCACCTTGTTGCGAATTTTCACCAAATAACGAAGGTTGATGCGCTGTTCCCTGACCTTGCTCTAGACTAACCAGCCCTGATGCATCGGTTTGAAATGTTTGTTGGCTGATCGGATAACACAATCCTTTTTCGGCACAGCCCTGCCAACGTACTGAATAGCTTGCATTGGGTTGCGCTTTGATCTGAAAAGATACTGCATCATGATAGACCTTGGTATCGCCATAAAATTCATCATGCTTATCTTGTGCGGGAGGCAATTGGAATTGAACTTTTTGTCCCTGACGCTCAACCACAAACTGATGTTGATATAAATAATATTTTGGTGCAATCTTCCAGCTCAGCTCGATGTCTTGTTCACTGATCGAGCGCACTTGCAGAGGAAAGGCCTGCTCTGCCGCTAAGAATTTTTCCTCAGCCATTGCCTGTGTTGTCGACAAGACCGACAGACACAGCAACATCAATATGCTAAAAATTCGAAGCACCAAAACATTCATATTCATCATTTAACTCAAATGAAATCCATCTAGCTCAAAGCAAAAGAACACTGAAACATGCAGAATCAATGTTCTTTTTTCAACCTATACATCGCAACGAGATCAGTGCAAAAACACAATACCAGCCGTAGCACAGCAAGATTTAACGCAACGGATTAGAATAAATACGCAAAGCCTAAACCAGCACGATAGCGCGGATTTTGCTCGTTAAAACTGTAGCCCAGCATCGCATCAAGTTGCAGTCGATCATTGAGCATCCAAATCAAACCTGTATTGACCATCGACTCATAATGTTCACTTTCTTGCTTGCGATAAACAAACTCTGAAAAACCAGAAACATTCTTGGTAATGCCATAGCCAATATTTGGTACTGCAGACCACGCCAAATCACCATCTTGGTAATCATATTTCATGGTGATGCCTGTGGTGATATTGTCGCTATAATCATAGCTAATCGCAGAAGCGACCGAATATATCTCATCTTCTTCGGTAAATTCATCATCACCATTGGCGAGATTGACTTGTGCGAGCACTGCCCAAGACATACGGTCATCATTGGTTTCAATGGCTTTTTTCACACCAATGGTGACATCGCCAGTACCGTCAATATCATGATCATCCGCACCATCTTTGTTACGTTGCCAAACTGGACCATCCCAACCGACACGGATCTCGAGATCATCCGCCACGCCGATACGCACCAGAGCATCCGCTTGCAAAGTCAGTTGACTATTTTGCTCACCGTCAACACGCCATTCATCATAGCTTGCACTTGGCAAAGATTGCTCCCAAGCGACATGCCCTTTCGGTACAGTCGCTGTACCTAGACTTTCACCTGGACGATCAAAAGTGAAACTCTCGGCAAAGACTAGCGATGAACTCATTGCCAAAGTGGCACATGCCAATGTCTTGATGCTGAATGCTTTTATACCTGATCTATCGAATTTCAGTGTGTCGAATTTCAGAATGTCATTGTTTGCTATTTTCATACGCTGCTTCACGTGTTGATTTCCAATTCTTTTGTCATTTTAGCACCATTTTCACGCAATAAGTTCAGTGTTTGCTGTTCTTCAGGCAGCGCTTCAGCCCAATCGATCTCATCAAAGTCACAATCAAACCATAACTCACTGACGGAGCTCAAGATTGTCAAATCTTGATCATCTTTAGTGTTCGGATCGACATGCTGTGCCAGTAGTTTTTTTACAAAGGGCACACAGGCTGCACTGGTGGCATCCCATAGCGGTCCATAAAACTCCTCACTGTCCCAAAGATGGAGATTGGCCTTGGCTTCGATCAAACGATCTAAAATATCCAAATACACCTGCAAGCTATCAGCTTTTTGTTGTTCTGAGAGTGGTTGATGATCTTCATAGGCTTGGCAGATATTTTCCCACCATTTAAACAAACCATCACACAATACTGAAATCGGTGGCCCTTTTTCTGGATCAATAAAATTCGGATCAAGATCATGTGCGAGCAAGCGCTCTACCTGCACGAGATCGAGCTGTTCTATCGCCTCGATTAATTGTTGTTGTGCGCTATTCAACATGACTCGTCCTCATCTCAAAAAATAGTCAAAACACCCTCATCCACCGCACTAAATCATCACCGATGTACTTTTAATGGGCATGTTGATGGGCATAAAAAAACACTTTCCATGATAGCGGAAAGTGTTTTGATCAGATAGAAAAATTGCGTTTAATTACAATTTGTTCAGTCTAACAAGATCAAGCCAAATTTATGCTTCAGACCAATCTGGACGAGTGCCACGACCATGATCATTTTTGCCCAAAGCATGCTCGAATGAGCGTTTTAATTTTTCAATCGCACCATGAATCGCAAGGTCGATATTATCTGCTTTATGGGTGACTGCAACAGGCTTAGATCCTGCTGGACGCGCCTCAATCATACAGCGCTTATCGAGTTCACCGCCTCGATCGCCGTTAATGTCGCTGAGATGCACTTCAAAATGGGTGATTTTTTCACTGTAGCGTTGAAATTGTTGTTTTAATTCTGTGCGCACATAATCGATTAAACGATCACTACCATGGATATTCTTATCGGTACGGATTTCAATATTCATAAATATCTTCCCTCTCTCGTTGACGATTGACGATACTGAAATTTCAGCTTGCGCCAAAGATGTTGCGTTGTATGTCAGTAAAGTGTAAATAGCTGCTACGATATATTTCATAGCGTTTGCAAGGTGTTACCGCAATATTTCACGCATTCCCTAGCGTCACATCACAGTCCAATTTCTCCTTGCAAGGCAATTATTTTTTACTGCACTTCTTTAGTTATACTCCTTGCAAAACACTTGTCAACGATAAAATATGCAAATGGATATCAACAATTGATTTCAGCCAAAAATTTTCTGCAACAAAATATTCCAGTGTCATTTGAGCGATTCATCACGATGTCATATCCAGCGATTATCTTCGGCAGAAAAATTTGAAATTTTGATGTTGATTGACCTCACACACCAAAAAAAGATCAACACTTAGGTTGATCTTAGGGATGGTCTTTTGAAATGACCAATAATTACCACTCTTCATCTGCGAAGGGTCACAACCATCAAGGTTTAACGCTGTTTCAACATACTACGCAAGACATGATCACCATCGATAAAGTGATGTTTCAATGCTGCCGCTGCATGCCCCACGATGAGCAAGCCAGCAAACCACGATAAATAGATATGAATCGGTTTCACAATCGCCAAGAGTTCAGGATTGTCTTGTACGAGTCGAGGAATCTCAAAAAGATACAATACAGGTGCAGGATGCCCTGCACTCCAGCTAAACAAACAGCCTGTAATCGGCAATGCCAGCAAGATCAGATACAACATCAAATGCCCAACATGCGCCAGTTTTTGCATCAATGGCGACATGGTATCAGGGAGCTTCGGCGCAGGATGGGTATAACGCCAAAAGATGCGAATCAGCACCAGAAAAATAATCGTGGTGGCAATATTTTTATGCAAGGTAATCACATCGCCTTTAAAACTGCCATCGACGTCATAGCTCAAGAAATTGCCACTATAAAAACCAATACCCCAAGCAACGATAAAGATCAGCGCCATCACCCAATGTAGCACTTGCGCCGTTCGGGTATAATATTGTGAGTTACTTTGTGAGTTACTTGCTGTCGAATGATTGTCCATACGCTTACTCTAGCTGATTGAGTGTGCAATATGATTACACTCAAATGTGGCTCGTCGTGCAGTCTTTCCCAAAACGATCAAGACCGATGAAAGGTGCAATTATGCAAAATTACCGCACGAGCGCTAGCCCTATTTTTACAACGCTGTGATGAGAATTTAATATGATTACATTGTAAGTAGCCATAATAAGTGGCTATAAGTACATGAGGCGTAGGACGTTTTTTTAAGCAATCGTCATCGAAAATTCAGCGCTCGCACCAGCTTCGATATGCAGGCGATGTTCTCGCACATTAGCACATTCTAAACAAACAAAATCTCGCCAAGCCTGCGCATCAACATCGCCCAAGCGTTTAGTTTTTTCAATCCACGGATTCCAGACGATCGCACTTTGACAGTGATTGGTATCAATTTTAATCTGCTGACGCTCATCTTGAATCAAATAATGCCCGTCAACATCTTGATAAATTCGATCTGTTTCTTGATCAAATATAATCTGCACATGCTCTTGTACATATGTTTGATTCGTTAATTGGTCTAAAAACTTTTTACCTTGCAAACCATCAATTCGAGCATTTTCAATTGCATTCACAGGAAAATAACTGTGCCAAGCAAATTCACAGTCAAATGCCGTATCCCCTTTGTTTTCAATCGCCAACGCCATACGCAACTGCTTACCACAGCTGATACGCAATGTTAAGCAAAATGGATGTTGCCAAACTGCCTCAGTCACCGAATTATTTTCTAAGGTAAAAAGCAATTGATGTCCTTGAGCAGACTCATCGACTGATGTTAAATTCCACAGTTGCGTCCGTGCAAAACCATGCGCTGGTAATTTTGCATCAGTCGGATGTCCGCCAAACCACGGAAAGCACAGCGGAATCCCTCCACGAATGGCTTTGGTTTTACGATCACTTTTCAAGTCATCTAAGAATTGCTGCAATGATAATTCGGAACACCACAGCAACGACTTACTATCGACAGCATCTGTTTCTGCATTATTCATTTTGCGTTCAAAACTTAAAATTTGCGCACCTTGCCGAGCAATCACCGCCCGACAAAAGCCATTCTCAATTTCAATCACATCAAAATTGTGCTGATTTGCGGTGAACGTGGAATTAAAAGTTTTAAAGCGAATGGCTGACATATTTAACAAGAGATATTTGTGTGCTTGACTCAAACTAACAAAATCTTGCTGGCTGATCGACTAATTTTTTTAGGATTTTTGAAAATATTCTGTTTAGATCAACGACAACTGTACTTGCTCACTGGCATCCTCTAATGCAAACACCCCAACACCAATCAAGCGAAATTGCAACGCACGATCAACATTAAACTCTGCTAATAACTGAGCAACTGCCTGCCTACATTCATCGAGATGATGCAAGGGCTGTGCAAAGGAGCGACTGTGTTGCAAGACTTTAAAGTCGGCGGTTTTCAGTTTGATTTGTACGCCTCGGGCGCACATTTTTTTCTGCTGAAGTTGTTGCCAAACACGTTCAATCAGCGGTTGCCATTTTTCAGCAATGTCATTTAAAAAATAGTCTTTTTCAAAGGTAATTTCTTTGGAAATCTGCTGACGTTCTCGTTGATGTTGCACTTTACGGTGGTCTATACCCTGCGCATACAGAAACAACTGTCGCCCAAATTTTCCAAAATGGTGAATCAATTCTGCTTCTTCAATCGCTTGAATATCCGCAATGCTATGCCATGACAAGGCGTGCATTTTTTGTAAGGTGACTTTCCCGACCCCAGGCAGTTTTTCTAAAGCAAGTTGTTGGATGAATTGCTGAACTTGATGCGGTTTGACCACGCACAAGCCATCAGGTTTGTTCCAGTCTGATGCGATTTTCGCCAAGAATTTATTCGGTGCAACACCAGCCGATGCGGTCAGTCCAGTTTCCCGAAAAATATCCGCTCGGATATGCTCTGCGACGGCTGTCGCTGAAGCAAGCTGTTTAAAATTCTGCGTCACGTCAAGGTAGGCTTCATCTAAGGACAGCGGTTCGATCAGGTCGGTATATTGACGAAAGATTTGATGCAACTGCTGTGATACCGCCTTGTATTTGGAAAAGTCAGGCTCGATACAAACTACTTGCGGGCATTTCTTTTTTGCCAATGCCACTGACATCGCCGAACGTAAGCCAAACTGCCTAGCCTCATAGGTCGCTGTGGTCACCACCGAACGTGGATGATCATGTGCCACGATCATCGGTAAACCCCGCAAATCTGGGCGATCCCGCAACTCCACAGATGCATAGAACGCATCCATGTCGATATGAATAATTTTGCGTAACGCAGGCTCTGACATCGAAATAAGTTACCAAAATGATCTCACGGCTTTAGTTTAACCCGTGAGAGATGTAAAACAAATGCGTAGCAGATTGTGCTATTTTTTATGTGCAGATTTTTTTTAGATCATTTGCTTAGGTCATTTACTTAAATCATCTGCTTAAAAACGTGCTTCAAAGTCGGCAACTGAACCGTTAAATGTATTTAAGTCCACCACGCCATCAATCCCATTGACCCGCCCACGATGACTATATTGCCAAAATAACCACGGACGACCCGCAGCGATCTTCGGACGTTGAAAAATATCACGATACCACAGCGGATATTCTTCAAAGCCCTGTTGCAAATACATCGCATAATAGTCTTGCGTCACATAGAAAATCGGCTTCTGCTGATAATGTTGTTCTAAAGCGACTGCCATACTCCGAATTTCAGCTTGCAACTGTGCGGTGGTTAAATCATTTTCGCAATTGCCCATAAACTCTAAATCTATCACAGGTGGCAAACTGTCTGTTTGCTTTGGCACACTATCGATAAAGTTCTGCGCTTGTTCCCGTCCTGATTTGCAGTTGCGATAAAAATGATAGGCGCCAACTTTGAAACCTGCATTTTTCGCACTTTCCCAATTCCGTACAAAACGAGGATCTTTGAAATCACCGCCTTCGGTCGCTTTAATAAAAACGAATCGATATTTTGGCTGATCAGCTTGTGCATTGATCGCCTGCCAGTCAATCTCCCCTTGATGATGTGAGACATCCAAACCCTGTACGGGATAAACCGCCTGATCTGGATAATTAAAGCGTAGAAAACCCCACTGAAATGCACAATAAAAACTGGTTGCCACGGCAACCATGAGCATCAAAATCAACCACCACCATCTTCGCAATACATTCATAGAGTTTCTCATCATCCGAGCATGTCGGTAGCATAAATCAGCGTTGAAAATTTACGGTGAAGTCCATTTGAAATTCATTTGAAGTCTATTGGAAGATTAGATGAAGTCTTGGACTAACAACTGACCATGCATGCGATTATTGCTTCGGTGTATAGGGCTCGACCGTGCCATTCGACTGTAAAAACACGTCAAAATCATCAGTTACGCCACGAAATACGTTAAGATCAACTTCTTTTTCAATGCCTGAGATTTTGCCTTTTTGGGTATATTGCCAAAATAGCCAAGGACGTTGATCGAAGCGTGGCGGTGGATTGTTTAAGTCCTGAATCCATAGCACATGATCATCAAATTTACCTTTGATATAACTTTGATAATAGTTCGGTGTGGTATAGAAAATCGGTTTTTTGCCATAATGTGTTTCGAGTTGCTTCGCCATCGTGGCAATTTCCGCTTGCAACTGTTCTGCAGTGACATCAGGACAATTCCATTGAAATTCTAAATCCATCACAGGTGGTAAACTGTCCGCTTGTTTTGGTACGGCTTCGATATAGTTTTTGGCTTGTTCCATGCCTGTTTTACAATTGCGGAAAAAATGATACGCACCGACTTTTAAACCTGAATCTTTGGCATTTTGCCAGTTGTTTAAAAATCGTGGATCTTTGAAATCGCCGCCTTCAGTCGCTTTGATAAAGACAAATTGATATTTTTTATCAATTTTTTTCCAGTCAATCTCACCTTGATGATGCGACACATCAAAGCCGTGCACCGCATATTCTTCAAACTTTTGCGGATTTTCAAAATAATGAAACAGCAAACCACCACTTGCGGTCAGCATCAACAATACAATAATCATGATCAGCACGCTCCGTTTGCTGTTGTTGTTTAGCCATTGTGACAGTTTAAAGCCAATGCGTTTCGATTTTTTTCTGCGTTTTGCCATCGGATGCGTTACTCCGAAGTGGAGATGGCGGGTTGTTGTTGAAATTGTCGTAGCTGTCGAAACACCACACTTGCCAGCACCGTGATCGCACCCAAGATGATAAAGGTGTGCTGAAACGACCAAATCGTCGGCTGTCCGACACCGATTTTTTCAAACAAATGCAATAGCACGCCAACTAACGCCACACCCATACTCATACAGACATTGATCACCATCGACAGCAGACTGTTGCCATTCGCTGCCTGCGCTTTGCTCAAATCCTTTAAAGTCAAGGTATTCATGGCAGTGAACTGCATCGAGTTGACACAGCCAAAGGCAAATAAATGCAAGCATTGCGTATAGATATTGGGATGCGCATCTAACAGGGCAAAACTCATAATGCCGAGCCCAACCAAAACCGTATTGACCAACAACACCCGATAATAGCCAAAACGCTGAATCATCTTTGTGGCAAAATTTTTAATCAAAATCGAGCCAAAAACCAACGGCACCATCATCAAACCCGCATGGAGCGGACTAAAGCCCATTGCCAATTGCATCATCAATGGCAGGATAAACGGCATGCTGGCACTGCCAAGTCGAGTAAAAATATTGCCCAAAATGCCAATACGAAAACGCAGATCAACAAATAAATCCGCTCGAAATACTGCCCTGCTGTCTCGCCGTGCATGCCACGCATAAATCACGCCCGCCAATACACCCAAAGCCAAAATACTCAGTACCGCCAATAACGACCAACCACCTTGTGAAAAGCGCTCCAAACCAAAAGTCAGCGCCACCATCATCATGATCAGATAGACAAAACCAAGCGCATCAAAGCGAGGTAAATTGTCCAGTTTTGCATTGGGCATGTGGGTACAGGTAAAGATTAAACCCAAAATACCGATTGGCAGATTGATCAAAAAGATCCAATGCCATGTGGCATATTCCACCATGAATCCACCCAAGGTTGGACCAATCAATGGACCGACCAGACCTGGAATCGAAATAAAGCTCATCGCTGCAAGGAATTGATTTCTCGGTAAAATTCGTAGTAAAGCCAGTCGCCCAACGGGTAATAAAAATGCCCCGCCAATGCCCTGAAAAATCCGCCCAACAATCAATTGGGTATAATTTTGTGATAAAGCACAGCCCAGTGAGGCTAGGGTAAAAATCGCAATTGCCGCCACATAGACATTGCGAAGACCAAAACGATCCGCTAACCAACCACTAATCGGGATAAAGACCGCCACCATCAACACATAGGCAATCACCACATTGTGCATCTGCAACGGATCAACATTTAGGCTATAAGCAATACTTGGCAATGCGGTATTGACAATGGTCGCATCCAGCGCCTGCATAAAAAATCCCAGCGCAGCCAACCACAAGATCACCCGATATTCGGGCGCAACTTGGTTTTCATGGACGGAGCTTGGACTAGCGCTGGGAATCGACATAGAGGCTTCAAATCAACGTGGATCGTGTTTTCTGCGTTGAGTTTAACCTGCAACACGCACAATCTCCATGCGCTGAATGTAGCGATCGGCAAATTCAGGTTAGTTGCGTCAGATTGTCATGATTTTGTCACCAAAAAGTCATGTATCTGCAACACGGCATTTTTAGCATGGTGTGGTTTTATTTTGATCATGCTAACATGGGGAATCATATGCCATTCAATTTCAACAAAAAAATGCTCTGTATCGCAATGGGACTCAGCGTATCACTCCTATTTACTGCGTGTAATGATGACGATGATTCATCCAACAACCAAAACGATAACACCGAAGAACACGCCGAAGTCACGCCTGAAACAATCGAACTCAGTTTGCTCAGTCGTTATAACACAAGTGTCTTTGCTGAAAGTGCCGCAGAAATCACTGCCTTTGATCCAACATCAAAACGCATTTTCACGGTCAATGCCAAGAAAGGCTTGGTCGATGTGCTGGATGGTACTGATATGACCAATTTGACCCATATCGGCGAACTTTCGGCACGTGATGTGCTGGCTGATTCCGAAGTGAATAGTGTGGCAGTGTATGATGGCGTGGTTGCGCTGGCGGTACAAGCACCGACCAAAACTGATTCGGGCTTGGTCGCATTTTATAAGGCATCGGACTTGAGCTTGATCAGCTCTGTCAATGTCGGCGCATTGCCTGATATGCTCATCTTTAGCCCTGATGGCAAAAGTGTCTTGGTAGCAAACGAAGGCGAACCCAATGCGGGTTATACCGTTGATCCTGAAGGCTCGATCAGCATCATTGATGTGACAGATATTCATAATCCAACTGTCCGTACAGCAGACTTTAAATCTTTCAATGCGCAGAAAGCCCAATTGATCGATGCAGGTGTGCGTATCTATGGACCAAATGCAACAGTTGCACAAGACTTAGAACCTGAATACATCACCATCTCAAGCGACAGCAAAACCGCATGGGTGACTTTGCAAGAAAACAATGCGCTTGCCAAAGTCGACATCAGCACAGCAACCGTTAGCGATGTATTGCCACTCGGTTTTAAAGATCATGGTGTGGATGGTCAGGGACTTGATGCCAGCGATGATGGCGTGATCAATATCAAACCGTGGACAGGCTTATACGGCGTGTATATGCCAGATGCAATCTCAAGCTACAATGTCGATGGTGCAACTTATTTGGTCACTGCCAATGAAGGCGATGCACGGGAATGGATCAGCGATGAAGATGCCTACTACAATGGCGATGCCAGCAAAGGCTTTATGGATGAGCTGCGCATGAAACATCTGGTGCATAAAGATGGTTTTGCACGTCGCCTTGGCGATGATATGCCTGCACAGCTCTATGCGCTTGCCAAAGGGGCGAAACTTGACCCATCGGTATTTGCCTACTGTGGCGATGACTGTCGTGCCGATGAAAATCTCGGTCGCTTAAATATCATCTGGAACATGGGCTATTTGAAAAATAGCGATGGATCGCCAATGCTTGATGACAATGGCTACATGACCTATAACAAACTCTATAGTTTCGGTGGGCGGTCATTCAGCATTTGGGATGAACATGGCACACAAGTGTGGGATTCTGGCGATCAAATCGAACAAACCATTGCCGAGCAACTACCTGCACTATTTAACTCCGACCATGAAAGCATTGCGCTCGATGACCGCAGTGACAACAAAGGTCCTGAGCCTGAAGGCTTAACCGTTGGTAAAATCGGTGAGAAAACCTTTGTCTTCGTGGGCTTGGAACGTGTTGGTGGAGTCATGGTGTATGATGTCAGTAACCCGAAAGCACCGACATTCGTCCAATATATCAACTCTCGTGAAGTCACTGCCACAGAAGAACAACATGAACATGGTGAAGCGGGTGATCTTGGTCCAGAAGGCTTAACATTTGTATCTGCTAAAAACTCACCAACTGGCGCACCACTTCTGATCGTCGGCAATGAAGTCAGTGGCAGTACCGCTGTCTATCAAGTCAACTTAAAATAACTGAGTTTAGCTGGCTGATGTTTTGGATAACTGATGTTTTAGATAAAAAATCTTGATGAAGTGACAAAAAACATTTTCATGTCAATCACTTAATCCACAACTCAGCAGCAAAAACGTGCATAGCAACCTTCGGGTTGCTATTTTTTTGCATAAAAGTAGAACATTTAGATGCTATTGTCATGAAACTTTCATAAAATAGCCATATTTTTGCAACACTTTCTATTTGCGATTTTTGCTTATGCTACGCCTACTGTCCTACAAGGGAATGTATTATGTCGATTGAAGTATTGATGGTCGTTGGATTTTGCCTCGCAGCATACTCTATCGTCGGTAATGATGTTCCGCAAACCCTAGGCACATTCATCTCCTCTAATGCGCATCGTCCGTGGTGGGTGCTGTGGATTTTCGCAAGCACCATTCTTGCCGTCGTGCTGTTATACGGCTGGTGGGCGTCGGGTATTGGTGATGCTGCCTATGGACGCTTGGAAACCATCCCCTTTCCTAAAGATGGCATGTCGTGGCTGTATATCGTGCCACCGATACTGCTGATTATTCTGACCAAATACGGCATTCCTGTCAGCACCACCTTTTTGGTACTCACCATTTTCTCACCGAGTAGCTTGAGTAGCATGCTGACCAAATCCGTGATGGGTTATGCGGTTGCCTTTGTGGTGGCGATCTTGGTGTATCGTTTTGTGATTCGTAAAGTGACGATTTACTTCGCTGAAACTAAACATGAGTCACCGACCAAGTTTTGGATTGTACTGCAATGGGGCGCTACCGCATTCCTCTGGAGTCAATGGCTGATTCAGGATTTGGCGAATATCTTCGTTTACGTGCCACGCCAAGTGCCACTTGAGTTTATGCTGTTTGCAGTGACGACATTTGTGGTGCTGATGGGAATTATTTTCTATCAACGTGGCGGTGCGATCCAAAACATTATTAACACCAAAACTGGTGTGGAAGACATTCGTGCAGCGACTATCATCGACTTTATGTATGCGTTGATTTTGCTGGTATTCAAGGAATGGAGCAATATTCCGATGAGCACCACATGGGTATTCCTCGGTCTACTTGCTGGGCGTGAATTTGCCATCTCGATGCATATGGTCTCCGTCGATAGCCGCTATACCGCACGCAATATCAGTAAAGATGCGATGAAGCTGTTGCTTGGTTTAGCGGTGAGTATTTTGTTGGCGGCGGGTTTACCTTGGCTCTACCAACACATCAATGCTTGGTTTGCTTAGATAGTTGGCTTAAATCGCACATTCTAGCGTCTTAAAATCTTGTGATTAAAAAAATGCCACCATCGTGATGGCATTTTTACTTATAATCCAAACAATTAGATCGCAAACTCACTCGGTGTATTTAAATTTTCCAACACCTCTAAAATCTGCTGAATATCATCACAGACCAAAATCTTGGCACGATGATGCAGTGGTAAGAAGCCTTCCTCTACCGCATGATCAAGCTGTGCAATTAAGGGATTGTAGAAGCCATTGACATTAAAAATCATCATTGGTTTTTGATGTTGATTAAGCTGTCCCCAAGTTGCGATTTCAAGAATTTCTTCAAAAGTCCCCAAGCCGCCTGGCAAGGCAATAAATGCACTGGCACGCTCTGCCATCATCGCTTTACGGGTGTGCATGGTATCGACCACGTGTAGCTCGGTGAGTTTTTGATTGGCGATCTCATAATCCAGCATAAACTCTGGAATCACACCAACCACATCAGCGCCATGCTCAATCACCGTATCGGCAATTTGTCCCATCAGCCCGATGCTTGCACCGCCATAGACTGCGCCAAAATCATTTTCTGCAAGGGTTTTGGCGAGGGCGATGGCAGATTGTTGGTAGATCGGCTTATTGCCCGCACGAGAGCCACAATACAGTGCGATTAAGGTTTGATTGGTCTGTTTACGGATATAGCTTTGATTATGCGGTGTGGATGTTGCAAATGTATTGCTAGATTTCGAATTGCTTTGGCTTTGATTAGCATTCACTGGGCTAGAATTCACTGGACTGGGCTTGATTGAATTAGATTGGATTGGATTAGATTGAATTGTATCTTGCATATGACTACTCATTTTCGTGTTCTCTTCACTCACTCGTCTGCTACTACTCAAGGCTTTTCTTTTCTAGTATAGCGAGCAACTCATCATGCTTATAGACGCTTTATGCAATTTTTATGACAACATATTACCCGAGCATGACTTTGCACAAAAAATCAACAATATTTCGCAACAAAAACCTCAATTTTTACTTTAATTTTTAATGAAATTGATCACAGACTTGCATATACTGAGCATTCCTTTGACCACTTAAATACCCCCTATGAAACCTCGATGTTGTCACGTACTTGGTGATAATGCTTTTATTTTGATCAAAAATAATATTTTAAATTTATGGGATGCATCAATGCACGCTCCTAATTCAAAGGAGAGTGCAGATGTTATTTGAATGGATGTCTGATCCATCCGCTTGGGTGGGACTCGCCACATTAGTCGTACTTGAAATCGTTTTGGGTATCGACAACCTTGTCTTTATTGCCATTTTGGCAGAAAAATTACCACCAGAACAACGTAACAAAGCCCGTCTAGTCGGTTTAGGCTTGGCGCTGATCATGCGTTTGATCTTGCTCGCCTCGATTTCATGGGTCATGACCTTGACCGATGATTTATTTACCGTATTTGGCTTTGGTTTTTCAGGACGTGACCTGATCTTGATTGTCGGTGGTTTATTCTTGCTGTTTAAAGCCACCATGGAAATCCATGAGCGTATCGCAGGGAAAGACGAAGCCAAAGAAGAACAAGTGGTACATGCCGCCTTCTGGATGGTCATCGCCCAAATCGTGGTGCTCGATGCGGTGTTCTCCTTAGACAGTGTGATTACCGCTGTCGGTATGGTGCCACATCTGACCGTTATGATGACGGCTGTGGTGATCGCTATGGCGGTGATGATCATTGCCTCTAAGCCATTGATGAACTTTGTCAATAAGCATCCAACCGTGGTGATTCTGTGTTTGGCATTCTTATTTATGATCGGTTTCTCTTTGGTGATCGAAGGCTTTGGCTTCCACATTCCAAAAGGTTACCTCTACGCGGCAATTGGCTTCTCGGTGATGATCGAAGCGATCAACCAAGCCACCAAACGTAGTCGTGAGAAGATGATCACCACCACTGATCTGCGCTCTCGTACCGCATCTGCTGTACTGCGCTTATTGGGTGGTCGTCATGTGGAACATCATGACAGTGAACATCTTTCAGAAACAGCGGATATTTTGGCGACACATTCCTCTGTGAACGATGTCTTTTCGGATGAAGAAAAAGGCATGATTCACGGCGTACTCACCCTGGCTGAACGTCCTGTGAAGTCGATCATGACACCTCGTCCTGATCTTGAGTGGCTTGATCTGGATGATCCCGACCTAAAAGAGAAGTTGCTCGCGATTGGACATTCACGCATTTTGATTGCACGAGATAATCTGGACAATCTTGCAGGTGTCGCCCTGACTCACAAAGTCATGAATGACTTGCTAGAAACAGGTGAAATCCGTATCGAAGACAATCTTCGTCAACCGCTGGTGGTGCATGAAAACTTAAAAGTGCTGACCTTGATGGAACAACTTCGTAATGCGCCAATGCAGATTGCGATTGTCCTCAATGAATATGGCTCAATCGAAGGAATTGCCACGCCGATCGACATCTTAGAAGCCATCGCAGGTGAATTCCCAGATGATGAAGATGAGATTTTACCTGATGCAGAAGTGCTCGAAGACGGCGTGTGGATGCTGGATGGATCGAGTGATATTCGTCATGTCTCGATTTTGATTGATAAAGACTTGGTCGATGACAATGAAGAATACTCTACCCTGTCAGGTTACTTGCTGTGGCACTTCGGTCGAGTACCGAGTGATGGTGAAAGCATCAAAGCCGATGGCTTCCTCTTCGATATTTTGACTATGGATGGACATAAGATCGATCGAGTGCGCATCAGCAAACTTGATCCTTATCAGTCGACTGCGGATTAATTTGTAACGATGATAAAAAAACTGCCTTCGTGGCAGTTTTTTTATGCGTCACAGATTCTCAATGATGGTTTATACAACGCTTGAAATCACAGCCGAAATCAACGTTTCACAGGCACTTTTTGCTTTTGCTGTTGGCGTACATATTTTTCGACTTTGTCACGAGCACGTTGACGTTTGAGTGGCGATAAATAGTCCACAAACAGTTTGCCATTTAAGTGATCCATCTCATGCTGGATGCACACCGCAAGCAATTCATCCGCTTCGATCTCAATTTTTTCACCGTCTAAGTTCAAAGCCTCGATTTTTACACGTGACGGACGCTCAACTTTATCGTATATTTGAGGGACTGAAAGACAGCCTTCTTCATAAGGTGCTGTTTGCTCAGTCAGCGGTGTGATTTTTGGGTTGATGAACACCATAGGCTGATCTTTATTTTCAGACAGATCCATCACGATCAACTGAATATGGCGATCAACTTGTGTCGCAGCCAAACCAATGCCAGGTGCGGCATACATGGTTTCAAACATATCTGCTGCGAGCTGACGAATCTCATCATTGACGTCTTCTACAGGCTTGGCAATGGTGCGTAAGCGTTGATCGGGGAAACTTAAAATAGGTAGCAGTGCCATATGGTCCTCACAGTTGCCATTGGTAAAGCAAATGCCTAAAATTAAACTATTTACTTCACTAGGGGGCGTTTGTATCGGCTGACATTATAGCTGAATTACAAACACAATATTAGGGATTATGATAATGACAAAAGTTTTGCATAACCAAGCAAACATCAAGACTATATTCAAACGGGGCGCTTTGGCAGTCGCATTGTGTATGGGCTTAGGTCTGGGGGTTGCGGTCGAAACGCAAGCGAAAAATCCAACACCACCGTCACTACGTGCAGATGCACCCAATGTCTATATTGTCAAAAAAGGCGATACATTGTGGGATATTTCTGGACGCTTCTTGGACAAACCGTGGCGCTGGCCTGAAATTTGGGCAAGTAACAAACATGTCCGCAACCCGCATTTGATCTACCCAGGCGATCGCTTATTGCTCTGTACAGTGGATGGTCGTCCACTTATCGGTCGTGATGAGGGTGATGGTTGTGAAGGTATTATCCGCCGTGCAGGTGGCAATACACAAGCACAGATCCGTGTTGAATCCTTACATAATGCCATTCCTGTGATTCCGCTCGATGAAATTCGTCACTGGCTTGAACGCAGTATCGTCATTTCTCCAAATACTTTAGAGAATGTCCCGTATGTCCTTGGTATGACTGAACAACATGTATTGGCGGCAGAAGGCGATCGTATTTATATCCGTGGTAATGGGGTGCAACTTGGTCAAGCCTATGCCATCTATCGTCAAGGCGACCCGTACAAATTCAAAGATGCTGAAGGCAAAGAATATGTCGCTGCACTGGAGTTAAGCCAAGTCGCTACAGGTATGGTGACACAAGTCGACAATGACATCAGCACCTATGAAATCAAGCAGACTTACAAAGGCGAAGTACGCAAAGGCGATTTGTTATTGCCGATCTATGATCCGATGCTACCGACCTTATTCTACCCTGTTCCTGTCGATCAAGTCAGCGATGGTGGTCAAGTGATTCGTGTACTTGGCTCGATTGGTACGGCAGGTAAGCACAGTGTGGTGGCGATTAATCGTGGTCTACAAGATGGTGCAACCGTTGGACAAGTCTTTGCGCTGGATCAACTTGGCGAAACTACTGTCGATCCGAAAACCAAAGAAAATGTCAAATTGCCAAATCAGCGCGTTGGTCATGCCTTGGTATTCCGTACCTTTGATCAGGTCAGCTATGCCTATATCTTAGATAGTAGCATGCCGATTAAAACAGGTGCGATCTTGGCAGCGCCTCTTTCAGAAGAATAAATCATCATCCATCGTAGATGGCATTTCCTTGTCGGCGCAGATATTTTGATCCATGCGTCGACAGGTGAAATTTAAAGATAAAGGAGTTTGCCATGAAGATGCAAACACTATCCCCGCCTGAGTTGGCAAAACTCAAACTGTGGTACGTGTTGCGTCATTCCGTGGCAAGCTACTTCAAGTTAATTGACTACTTTCAAGTCGCAGAACACGCCCTAGAACTCAAACACCTCAACACGTGGCAACAACTGCATCTGCATGCCAACCATCTGAAACGATTAGAAGAATTTCATAGCGACGCTGGACAACAGCAGTTTCAACAATGTATCGAACGTATTGATCAACATTGTGACTACCTTTTATTTGAAGGCATTGGTGATTATCCCAAACAACTGATGCCCTATGACGATCGCCCGCCAATCCTATTTGTCCGTGGTGATAAAAGCGTGTTACAACACACACAAATTGCCCTCGTCGGCAGTCGTAAACCGAGTCCACACGGTGCTCAAGTATCCTATGACTTTGCCGCCTATTTTGCCAGTCGCCACTATCCGATTTGTAGTGGTCTGGCTGTGGGCATCGATGCAGCAGCACATCAAGGGGCGATTGGACAAGGACAAACCGTAGCGGTGATTGGGACTGGGCTCGATCAATGCTATCCCGCTGAGCATCAGCAACTCTGCCAGCAAATTATCGATACAGGCGGTGCCATTGTCAGCGAATTTTTACCCAATACCCCACCTGCGAAACAAAATTTTCCACGACGTAACCGCATCATTAGCGGACTGAGTGAGGCGACCTTAGTGGTTGAAGCGGGTTTAAAAAGTGGCTCATTGATTACCGCCAAAACAGCGGCTGAGCAAGGTAAATCGGTTTTTGCTATTCCAGGACACATTTATAGCCAATATCATCAAGGTTGCCATCAGCTGATCCGTGAAGGCGCAACATTGATTGATCACCCTGAGCAGTTATTAGAAGACCTCAATGCCTTTCGACCGCACATCAATGTCCATCAAGCTGATGCAGATATTTCCATCGAAAAGCCACTGATCGAAAAAGCTCGGATAAAACCATCCAGTGAAAAGTCTCGAACACCAAAAACGACAAATCCTACTGCGGTGATCCCTGCACAAGTCGATATTCCCATGCATCTTTCACAGCTCTACGCAGAATTGGATTGGGTGGGTTTATCCCTAGATGAGCTAGCATCACGTGTACAGACTTCGACCAGCGAACTGAATGTGGCTTTGGTAGAATTAGAATTACTCGGTGTCTGTCGTCAGCATGCTGGACGTTATTTACGCTGTTAATTGCGATTTGTGCAGTTAATTCATTGTGCAATGTGAATGAGCACCTCGTCTGTTTCTCCAACCGAAAAGCAACTTGAATTCGAATCTCTTGAGTACCTTCATGAACCATGTCAATCTAGAACATGCCATTGCCACCTTACAACACGGTGAAGTGCTGGCTTATCCCACTGAAGCGGTTTGGGGCTTGGGCTGTGATCTACGTCAAGCAGCTGCATTTCAAAAAATTCTCAAACTCAAACAGCGCCCGATTGAAAAAGGGGTGATTTTACTCAGTGAAAGTATCGAACGGGTTGAGCCTTTGCTTGCTGATCTTGATCAAACCATACGGCAGCAAGTGATTGATTCATGGCTTAATGCCAAAAATAATCAACGGGCGCAAACATGGTTATTACCGATACATGCCGATATTCCGCAGTGGATTTATGGTGATCACGATCGGGTGGCGATTCGGGTCACGTCACATCCGCTGTGCCAACAGCTTTGCCGTGGGTTTGATAATTTTGTGGTATCAACCAGTGCTAATCCTGCGGGACTTGCCCCTGCTCGTACTGCTGAACAAGTGGTCGATTATTTTCATGATCAGGTTGCTATTTTATCAGGAGAATTAGGCGATAGTCCTGAACCGAGTCGCATCAATGATGCGGTGACTGGACAAATCATTCGTGCCTAGCTGACCCATCCTAGCACGCCATCACAGCGTGCCACCGCATTTTTTCAACATCCTGTTATTTTTTCTGTACCAACAAAATCCCAGCCAACACCATCGCACCGCCAATAGTGTGATACATCGTCCATTGTTCTTGCAAAAATACATAGGCAATAATCGCAGTGAAGATCGGCGCCAGATTGAGAAAGACACTGCTTCGATTTGCACCTAAAGACTGGATCGACATCATCCACACCATCGGCGCAATGATTGATGGAAAAATTGCTGCATAGACCACTGGCGAAATATTACTCATATTTAAATCATCCAGCCCAAAGTACATCAGTAATGGCACATGGAAAATTACGGCAAAACAGATTTGCACATACAACATCACCAGCAAAGGAAGCTGTAAACGCCAGCGCTGTAACAACACGCCATAGCCTGCATAGAGCACCACCGCAACGATCATCATTAGATCGCCGACGATATGTTGACCTTGTAATACCCGCTGAATATCGCCTTGTGCCACCACATATGCCAAACCAAAAATCGACAACATGGTGCCTAGAAGTGCGCTCAAACTAGGGCGAATCTGCAACACGATTGCGCTGAGCACGATCGAAAACACAGGGATAAAGGCATTGATAATGCCCATATTAGTCGCAGTGGTATATTGCGCTGCGGTATATGCCAAGCCTTGATAGCAGACCATGCCAAAGAAACCCAATACGGCTAATTTGAATAAATTTGCTCGAACTGCTGTCCAGTGCTGAATCACTTTTGCTAGCACAAATGGCGTCAACAATACTAAGGCAATCAGCCAGCGATAGAAACTGATACTAATCGGTGAAATCACATCCACTGCATAACGTGTCACCACAATATTGATCGCCCAAATCAAGACCGCACAAAGTGGCAATAAAAACACCCATCGTGCTATGGTCGTCGCAGATTGATCACTTGATGACATGGCAAATACCCCAAATTTTGAACTGAAATTATCAAGAGCATCGTCACTAAAGTAAATACAAAATTAACGTATTCACAGCAAAACGATGCAAATAATATTAGTGCTCTCGTTCTATCTTCATATATAGTAAGCCACGTAAATCACGTTTTGTATTTTCGACATCAATTCGCCGAGAAGTACAATACACTCATAGATCATGAACAAAATCGTTTGGAAAATATCATGAAAAAATTAGCATTAATCACTTTAATTGCCTCAGTGGCTGCGCTCACTGCGTGTTCAAAACCGACCACGGAAGTGAAACAAGGGGAAAGCACAGCAACTACAGCCCAAGCAGAAGCACCTAAACCAGTAGCGCTGAGCACAGATAATGTTGCAGATATTCAATCAGATATCGACAAACTACAAAGCTATGGCGCAGCGCAAGAGCAAAAATCACAAGAGCTTGGACAAAAAATGCAAGCCGCTGTCGAGAAAAAAGATAAAGCTGAAGTGGATAAACTCTTTAAAGACTTAAAAGCATTCGTTGAGAAAAGTAACAGCGAACTCAAAGCCTTTGATCTAAAAAGTAGCGAAGTCAATGAACTGCGTGAAAAAATGATCGAAAATAGCCTGATCAGCATTGAAATGAGCGAAATGGTGATCCAAGGTGATCCTGAAAAAATCGACGTGGAAAAAGTCAAACCACTTCAAGAAAAAGCCATGAAAGCACAGCAAGAGCTGATTGCACTGAGTGAACAAATCCATCAAAAACTCAATGCGGGTGCACAACCTGCGGATGCAGCAGCTGCAACGACAGCACCTGCTGAGCAAGCTGCCCCTGCTGCAAATGACACTGCGCCTGCCGCTGCTGCACAATAATTTTTTGCAGTGATGTCATCAGCTGATGCTCAAACACATGCTGGTGACATCGTTCATCAAAATGCAATAAAGGATTTAGGCAATGCACGAAATTCAAGAGATTGGTTTTAAGAAAATCGACGGTGCAACTGCGACACTTGCGGACTATCAAGGCAAAGTCGCATTGATAGTCAATGTGGCATCAAAATGTGGACTCACCCCACAATATGAAGCGTTGGAAAAACTCTATCGTTTAAAAAAAGCGGAAGGTTTAGAAATTTTAGGCTTTCCAGCCAATAACTTTCTAGAACAAGAACCTGGTAGTGATGCAGAGATTCAAGATTTCTGTTCCGTCACTTATGATGTGACTTTTCCAATCTTCTCGAAGATTTCTGTCGCTGGTGATGATAAACATCCGTTGTATCAAGAACTTATTAAAGCTCAACCTGAGCGCATCGGCGAAGGACCGTGGTGGGATGATCTGGTGGAATATGGTTTAACACCAAATCCAAAACCTGAAGTGCTGTGGAATTTTGAAAAATTCCTTGTCAATCGTCGTGGTGAAGTCATCGCACGTTTTGCACCTGACATCACCGCTGAAGACCCACGTCTGTTAGAAGCGATTGAAATTGCTTTGGCTGAATAATCTTAGCCTGTTATCCGACGAGTAGAAGTCATTTGATACATGGAAATGTCAGTCGCATTGTTCGAGGACAGGACATTATTGGTAAAGTGACGTTCTGCAAGGTGTCGGATTAATTTTTGGTATATGCCCGAGTTTGCGACTGACAAAATGGCTTTGCCTACTTTCCCCGAAAGGAAAGTAGGTCGAACCGAAGGTTAATCCCGACTTATGCTTATAAACAGCAAGAACTTGCTTAAAAGATTCTGCTTTTTTATCTGACACCTAGATTAACTTAAACTTCCAATCAAAAAAATCCGCATCACTTGATGCGGACTTTTTTCACTATTTAACCACTGATTTTCTTGTACTTGGCACGTGTTGGACGTGCTTCATCACCGAGTTTTTTCTTACGGTAGGCTTCATACTCCGTATAGTTACCATCGTAGAATTCTGGCTCATCATTTTCAAAAGACAGGATGTGTGTCGCAATACGATCAAGGAACCAGCGGTCATGCGAAACCACCATCACTGTACCTGGGAAGACTAAAATCGCATCTTCGAGTGCACGTAAAGTTTCCACGTCCAAGTCATTCGACGGCTCATCGAGTAAGATGACATTGGCACCTTGCTGTAGAATCTTCGCCAATTGCAAACGGTTACGCTCACCACCTGATAGCTCGCCAACACGTTTTTGCTGATCTTGACCTTTGAAGTTAAAGCGACCGATATAAGCACGTGACGCAATCTCATAATCGCCGACTTTCAGGATATCCAAACCGCCAGAAACTTCTTCCCACACGGTTTTGTTATTATCCAAGGTGTCACGAATCTGACCGACATACGCCACTTTAACGGATTCACCGAGCGTCACAGTCCCTGTATCAGGTTGTTGCTCTTCAGTCATCATACGGAATAGTGTGGTTTTACCCGCACCATTTGGACCGACGATACCAACGATCGCAGCAGGAGGTACGGTAAAACTCAAGTTTTCATACAACAAACGCCCATCAAAGGATTTGCTGATGTTATTCACTTCCACCACTTTGTTGCCTAGACGAGGACCCGGTGGAATGTAAATTTCAGAGGTTTCATTACGCTCTTGGAATTCTTTCGAGTTGAGTTCCTCAAAACGCTCCATACGCGCTTTATTCTTCTTCTGCTGACCTTTGGCATTCTGACGCACCCACTCCAATTCCTTTTTCAAGGCTTTGGCAAATGATTCTTCTTGCTTCTGTTCTTGCTCTAGGCGTGCATTTTTCTGCTCAAGCCAAGCGGTATAGTTGCCTTGATATGGAATACCATGCCCACGGTCAAGCTCAAGAATCCACTCTGCAACATTATCCAAGAAATAACGGTCATGGGTAATCGCCACGATGGTACCTTGGAAATCTTTCAAGAAGCGTTCAAGCCATGCAACAGATTCTGCGTCCAAATGGTTAGTTGGTTCGTCAAGAAGTAGCATATCAGGCTTCGACAAGAGCAGACGACAAAGTGCCACACGACGACGCTCACCACCCGATAGCAAACTCACATCCGCATCCCACGCAGGTAGGCGTAGCGCATCAGCGGCTTGTTCAAGTTGGTTATTCAGGTTATGTGCATCCCATGCTTGGATAATGCCTTCGAGCTTCTCTTGCTCTTTGGCAAGCGCATCAAAGTCTGCATCTTCTGCCGCATATTCAGCGAATACTTCATCCAAACGTGCCAACGCATCCAGTGGTTCACGCAAACCATCTTCGACATTGCCACGCACATCTTTGCTTGGGTCTAGCGGTGGCTCTTGCTCAAGATAGCCAATTTTAATGCCAGTTTGCGCACGTGCTTCACCAGAGAAATCTTTATCAACACCTGCCATGATACGAAGCAAAGTTGATTTACCCGCACCGTTGAGACCGAGTACACCGATCTTGGCACCTGGGAAAAATGACAGGGAAATATTTTTGAGGATTTCACGCTTTGGTGGAACCATCTTGGACACACGATTCATCGTGTAAATATATTGGGCCACGTAGGACTCCTAAAGTTGTTCAACTCATGCCGTATCGATGATTGATGTTTTATCTAAATGTGAAAAATTCCACCAATAAAACGGCGACACATAAATGCCGACCATTATAGGAGAAATCGCCGTGAAGTGAAAACAAAGTTCGTCATTGGGCGTAGATAATCCCGCAACAACATATTTCCGAAATGGATTTTTATAAGCGCTTTCTTAGTATGAACAAAATTCATAACAGCAATGTGAATTGAATCATTTTATTCATCATCATTTCAGGTTTATAGTGAATAAATCAGGACGATCAAAAGAGCGCAGCCATGCCACAGGAAGTGATACAACTTAATTTCCCCATCATCGACCCGCATATTCACCAATGGGATCCATACCATACACCTCATGCCGCACAGCATTTGGTCAAATACTTTGGCAACTATCCACGTGTCATGGATAAGATGATGCGATTGGTCAAACCCAAAGCGCTGATCGACACCTTAGGGCTCACCGATCATGCACTTGCGCCCTATCTGCCTCAAGACTATAAACAGGATCTCGGTCATTTTAATGTCGAAAGCATCGTTCATATCGAAGCCAATTGGCACGATCACAAAGGCACTGGTGTGGTCGGTGAGACTCGTTGGATTAATCAATTGCCTTTTAATAAACAAAACATCCAATTAGGTGCCATCGTTGCCACAGCCGACCCGAGGAAACGTGATTTTAAGAAAATATTACAACTGCACCGTGAAGCCAGTCCGCAGTTTCGTGGTATCCGAAAAATGGCGTCTTTTCATGAAGATAAAGGGATTTATCGGTGGTGTGATCAAGCAGGACTGTACCGTGATAAAAAATTCCTCAAAGGCTTTGAGCAGATCGTCCGTCAAAATTTCACCTTTGACGCATGGTGCTACTCGACGCAGCTGGATGACGTGACTGCCCTCGCCAAACGCTTTCCTGAAGCCAAAATCATGCTCGATCATCTTGGCACACCCGCTGGACTATTTGGTGCCATCGGCAAATCTACAGGACAAACTGTACAAGCACGTCAAACAATCTTCGAAGATTGGCAAACCAAACTGGCGACACTCGCCGAATGTCAAAACGTGCATGCCAAAATTTCAGGTTTACTGATGCCTGTACTTGGACATGATTTTCATATCAAAGGACAAAAAGCCACGAAAATGCAGATCATCGAACGGCTACAGCCGATGATTGAGCATGCTATACAGGTATTTGGAACAGATCGCATTGTCTTTGCTTCAAACTTTCCGATGGATAAACCTAGCGCAGATTTAACCGAAATTATTGCCGCATATCTCGAAATGATTCAGCCTTATGGCGAGGATGCGATGTTTAAAATCTTCCATCAAAATGCCAAGAATTTTTATCAAATTGCCTAAAGGACATTGAGCAGGCTTTGTCCAAAGATTTTTTACAAACAATTTTACAAATTTTGCATGCGCTTTGTTCAATTATGGAAAGAGATTAATTGACATTCACTCAAGGATTTAGCTAAATATTAGAGTAAGCACTCTAGCCAATTTAGAGTAATCGCTCTATATAAATTATTATTTTTCATACATTTAGAGTAGATCACCTAGAATAATTTGGCTATTATATCTACAAGAAATAAGTGATCATGCCCAATCAGGAGTCTGGTGCATGACCACACCGTAAAAATTGAACCATATTCACTGTAGGACGCATTATGAACACCAAGCTGCAAAAACAACTGATTAAAAAAGTCGAAGGTAAAAATATCGTCATCACTGGCGCATCCAGTGGTATTGGCTTGACTGCCGCCAAACAGCTTGCCAATGCTGGAGCGCACGTAATCCTGTTGGCACGTACCAAAGAAAAACTTGATGAAGTCAAAGCGGAAATCGAAGCGGAAGGAGGCAAAGCCTCTGTGTTCCCATGCGATTTGAATGACATGGACGAAATCGATCGTGTCTCTAAAGAGATTCAAGCCTCTGTCGATCATGTAGATATTTTGGTGAATAATGCGGGGCGCTCGATTCGCCGTGCGGTGCATGAGTCAGTCGATCGTTTCCATGACTTTGAACGTACCATGCAGCTCAACTACTTTGGTGCGGTGCGTTTGGTGCTAAATCTACTGCCAGATATGATGAACCGCAAACAAGGGCAAATTATCAATATCAGCTCAATCGGTGTATTGGCGAATGCAACTCGCTTCTCTGCTTATGTTGCCTCAAAAGCGGCACTGGATGCGTTTAGTCGTTGTTTGTCTGCCGAAGCCTTGGCGCACAAAATCGCACTGACGTCGATCTATATGCCACTTGTGCGCACGCCGATGATTGCACCAACCAAAATCTACAACTACGTGCCAACACTTTCTCCTGAGCAAGCGGCTGACTTGATTGCGTATGCGATCGTGAAACGTCCGAAGAAAATTGCCACGAACCTTGGACGTTTGGCGTCGATTACTTATGCCATCGCACCAGATATTAACAATGTCTTGATGTCGATCGGTTATAACTTATTCCCAAGCTCTACCGCATCTGTCGGCAAACAAGAAAAGTTAAACATCATGCAAAAAGCCTATGCTCGCTTATTCCCAGGTGAACATTGGTAATCTGATCGATTTTCATGACCAATTGATCTGCTCAAGCCATCTTCGGATGGCTTTTTTGTTGGCAATTCATTTTTTTCGATTGAATCACCTCTACACAGATTGATTGCGATGAATCATCAACCGCAGAAAGTCATATATTAAAACCCTCTACTAAAACCCTCTAGTAAAATCATGCTAAAAATGCCACATTTCAGATCAAAATTCGTTATGCTATGCGCAAATTTGAGGATAAGCGCATGGCATTAAAAGCGACCATTTATAAAGCAGATTTAAACATTGCTGATATGGACAACCACATCTATAGTGATTTTCAGCTGACTTTGGCACTGCATCCCTCTGAAACCATTGAGCGTTTGATGGTGCGAATTTTGGCATTTGCACGTTTTGCCGATGAAGCATTGGAATTTACCAAAGATTTATTTGAAACCAATGAGCCTGCGCTATGGCAAAAAGACCTGACAGGTCAATTGCAGAAATGGATTGAAGTCGGTAGCCCTGATGAAGATAAGGTAAAAAAAGCCAGTGCTCGCTGTGATCAAGTCGCAGTGATTACTTATGGCAGTGCTGTCGCAGAATGGTATAAACGCAGTGCAAAGCTGAAAACTTTGAAAAATGTCGAAGTGTGGCAACTCTCCGAAAACACTACAGCCGAAATTCAAAAACTCTGTGAACGCACCATGCAACTGCAACTCAACATCATGGATGGTGAATGGACATTAATGGGCGGTGATCATCAAGTTGTAGTTGAGTGGACACAGTTACAATGATCAGTTGAATAACTGCTCATAATTAACTGCTGATTTTGAAGTGACACGCTTTGCTTTATAATGTTTATTTGCAACGCCTTTCGGTTTTTCAGACCATATAAACTCGTCGTTAAACTTTAATCGCCAACCATCAAGGAAATCGCTATGAAATCTGAATTTCATCAAGGTCGCATCAAACAATACAATGCCGATCGTGGTTTTGGCTTTATTGATGGGCTTGAGCAGGATATTTTCTTTCATATTTCTGACTTTCCACTGGCAGATGGCGAGCCGAAGCGTAATGAACGGGTGAAATTTATCGTGATCGAAAATGAAGATAAATTGCGTGCGATCCGCATCGAAAGAGTACAAGATCAATCGGCAAAAGCCAAAAAAACCAGAGTGGTGAAAAATAATACCTCGATTACTTCGGCGTTGTTGTCGAATTTTAAGAAGTAGAGGATGCGATGAGTAAAAACACCTTAGAAAAAGTAGAGTTAATGATTGAAACCATTAATAAAATTCATGCTGACTTTTCTCAAGATTACTTTGATACTGGACGTATTGAAAAGGTCAATTTGTCCAAAACTATTGCTCGTGTTCCTTATCCACACATCACCAAATACCGTTTAAATTTGCATGAAAGTATCAACGACTATTTGATCAAGAATAAAACAGGTTTTTTACTGCAATATTATTATCGGGTTAAAACGCTGGAAAGCATTGACGATAAAATTTCTCGATTTTCAGAAAATACAGACCAATATCCAGTGAATAATTGGCTCAACGATATTTTTGGTGCGAGAATCATCGTCAACACTGCCGAAGTCGATGCCATCAGCGAGCAGTTAGATGAATGGCAAGAAAAGTATGGATTAAAGAATTGGTATTACCGTGATAAAGATGGCTATCGAGGACTACATATTTACTTTAAGAACAAATCAAATTTTTACTTCCCATGGGAGTTGCAAGTGTGGGATGAGAAGGATGAGCTCAGTAATATTGAAACCCATGAAAAATATAAGCGGACGTTTGTGTAATATCTCATTCTCGATTTGCAATGATTTTGGTTTGAATTTAAACAAAAAATCACAGTGACTTAAACAATGCAACCGTATAAAAAAACATTAAAGCAGGCTTCACGTGATTTACGCAAAAATATGACCGATGCAGAATCGTTGCTTTGGTCAAGATTGCGTCGAAAGCAAATTTTAGGTGTACATTTTATCGACAAAAACCGCTTTTGAATTTCATTGTAGATTTCTACTGCCCGATAGCCAATTTAGTCATCGAATGTGACGGTGGTCAGCACTACACAACTGAGGGGTTGGATGCGGATCAAAATCGAGATCATGCCTTAAATGAACTCGGGCTTATAATTCTTCGATTTAGCAATAGACAGATTTTGGCTGAAACGGATGCAGTAGTGCATGAAATTTACCGAATTGTTCAGCAGAGATTAGAATCCCACCCAACCTCCCTTTGAAAAAGGGAGGAGTTCTCCCAACTCATTTAATCACATGACAGCCCCCTCCTTTTATAAAGGAGGGTTGGGGAGGATTCTAAGAGTTAAAAAATCAAGAAACCGAATCATCCAAATTCGGACCTAACCACCGCTTCGCTTCATCCAACGTCCAACCTTTACGCTCGGCATAATCCTCTAGCTGATCTTGCGAAATTTTACCGACATTAAAGTATTCACTCTGCTTATGTGAGTAATAGAATCCACTCACACTCGACGGCGGAATCATGGCGAAGTGTTCGGTCAGTTGCGTGCCGATCTGATTCGTCGAATCTAACCAATCAAATAGCACCGCTTTTTCCGAATGTTCAGGGCATGCAGGATAGCCAGGCGCAGGACGAATGCCAACGTATTTTTCTTTGATCAAGGCCTCAT
This sequence comes from Acinetobacter marinus, assembly GCF_900096915.1. Classification (GTDB taxonomy): domain Bacteria; phylum Pseudomonadota; class Gammaproteobacteria; order Pseudomonadales; family Moraxellaceae; genus Acinetobacter; species Acinetobacter marinus. Next base: position 95,553 of record NZ_FMYK01000004.1, on the reverse strand, counting down.
TATCAAGATTTTCATCTGCTTGATAGCCCCAATACTCTTTACGAATCAATTCATGCAGATGCTCAGCAAAGGCTTCAGCAAAACGATCACCCAAAGACTGCGCTAGAATCGCCGAATAATCATCACCTTTGGCTTTGTATTCATTTGCCATCTCTTCCACACCGAAGACCGACACGGTAAAGCCACCCAAATGATCGGTTTGCTGATCAGAGGTGCTAATAAAATCCGCCAAAGACAAGTTCGGTTTACCAGTTACCTTATCCGACTGCTGACGCAGATGTTCAAAGCGGTGCGTAACATTGCCCGCTTCATCATAGACCGATACGGTATCTTTGCCAGTGCGTTTTGCAGGGTGAATGCCAAATACCGCACGTGCATCAAAGCGTTTATTCTCAATGATGTCTTTGAGCATGCTTTGCGCTTGATTGTACAAGTCAGTTGCTGCTTCACCAACCACTTCATCTTGTAGAATTTTCGGGAATTTCCCTGCAAGACTCCATGAAATAAAGAACGGTGTCCAATCGAAATACGGTACCAATTTTTCTAATGGATAATTAGTAATGATCTGCTGTCCAACGAAGTTTGGCTTCGGCGGTACATATGCATCCCATTCAACCTTCAAGCCATTGTCTACCGATTCTGCATAAGACAGTTTGGCAGCTTTCGGTTGTTTGTTGGCAAGGCGTTCACGGATTTTTGCATATTCTTGGCGTTGTTCCTCGATATATGCACCGCGCATTTCTTTAGAAAGTAATGTCGTTGCCACACCAACGGCACGAGAAGCATCCGCCACGTAAATCACTGCATCATTTTGATATTGTGGTTCAATCTTCACTGCGGTATGTGCTTTAGACGTGGTTGCACCACCGATCAATAATGGCAAATGAAAGTCTTTGCGTTGCATTTCTTTGGCAACGAAAACCATTTCATCCAAACTTGGCGTGATCAAGCCTGACAAGCCGATGATGTCACATTTCTCATCAATCGCCGTTTGTAGGATTTTCTCCGCAGGCACCATCACACCGAGGTCAACAATGTCATAGCCATTACAACCCAAGACCACGCCAACGATATTTTTACCAATATCGTGCACGTCACCTTTGACTGTCGCCATCAGCACTTTCCCTTTGGACTGCCCTTCTTCTTTTTCTGCTTCGATGTACGGATTCAGCCATGCCACTGCTTGTTTCATGACACGTGCCGATTTCACCACTTGCGGGAGGAACATTTTGCCCGAGCCGAAAAGATCGCCGACCACATTCATGCCGTCCATGAGTGGTCCTTCGATCACATCAAGTGGACGTTTAGATTTCAGGCGTGCCTCTTCGGTATCTTCATCAATAAAGCTGGTAATGCCTTTGACCAGTGCATATTCAAGGCGCTTTTCGACAGGTTGATTACGCCATTCCAGATTTTCTGCTTCTTTGGCGGCACCGCCCTGTCCACGATATTTTTCCGCCACTTCAAGCAGTTTTTCAGTCGCAGCTTGTCCCTGATTTTCATGTGAAGAGCCGCCCTGATTTTGGTTGAGAATGACATCTTCAACTGCATCTTTAAGCTCAGGGGAAATTTCATCATAGATTGCCATTTGACCAGCATTCACAATGCCCATGGTCATGCCTTGCTTGATGGCATAGTACAAGAACACCGAGTGAATCGCCTCACGCACAGGCTCATTACCACGGAATGAGAACGATACGTTCGACACACCGCCTGAGATCATCGCATTCGGTAGGTTTTGTTTAATCCAACCTGTGGCCTCGATAAAGTCCACGGCGTAATTATTGTGTTCTTCAATCCCTGTTGCGACTGCAAACACGTTCGGGTCAAAAATAATATCTTCCGATGGGAAGCCCACATCATTGACCAAGACCTCATAAGAACGCTGACAAATTTCTTTTTTACGCTGTGCCGTGTCTGCCTGACCATCTTCATCAAATGCCATGACAATGATTGCCGCACCATACTGACGGCATAGACGTGCCTTTTCCACAAACTCGTCATAGCCTTCTTTTAACGAGATCGAGTTGACGACGGCCTTGCCTTGTACGCACTTCAAACCTGCTTCGATGATTTCCCACTTCGAGGAGTCAATCATGATCGGTACACGTGAAATTTCAGGTTCTGAAGCAACCAAATTGAGAAAATGCACCATGGCATTTTCTGAATCGAGCATCCCCTCATCCATGTTGATGTCGATGATCTGTGCACCCGATTCGACTTGTTGCTGTGCCACTTCGAGTGCTTCAGCAAAGTTTTCCTCACGGATTAAACGTAAAAATTTCTTCGAGCCTGTAACGTTGGTTCGCTCACCGACATTGACGAATAATGAATCATCATAAATATTAAATGGCTCTAAACCACTCAAGCGACATGCAGGTTTGATGTCTGGGATTTTGCGAGGCGCAATGCCTTCAACCGCATTGGCAATCGCACGGATATGGTCAGGTGTCGTCCCGCAGCAACCGCCTGTGATATTGATCAAACCACTTTCGGCAAATTCTTTTAAGAATGCGGCGGTCTGCTCTGGCGTTTCATCATACTCACCAAAGGCATTCGGCAAGCCTGCATTCGGGTGCGCGGAGACAAACGTATCCGCCACATCTGCAATGGTCTTGATGTGTGGACGCATTGCATCTGCACCGAGCGCACAGTTAAAACCGATGGATAATAAGTTGCCATGACGCACCGAGTTCCAAAAGGCTTCCGCCGTTTGACCTGTCAAAGTACGTCCAGATGCATCGGTAATTGTCCCCGAAATCATCATCGGGAGCTCACGACCAATTTGCTTAAACACCTCTTTGACCGCAAAGATCGCCGCTTTACAGTTCAAGGTATCGAACACAGTTTCGATCAGGATAATATCCGCACCGCCTTCGATTAAAGCATGGGTCGCTTCGATATAGTTTTCTTTTAACTCATCAAAGGTGATATTACGAAATGCAGGATCATTGACGTTCGGCGAAATCGAACAGGTACGTGATGTCGGTCCAAGTACCCCAGCGACGAAACGAGGCTTATCAGGTGTGGAATATTTTTCACAGGCAGCTTTAGCAAGACGAGCCGCTTCACGGTTAATCTCAGGGACGAGGTCTTCCATGTGATAATCCGACATGGAAACTCGTGTACCGTTAAAGCTATTGGTTTCGATAATGTCTGCACCTGCATCGAGGTACGCTTCATGAATGCCCTGGATAATCTGCGGTTGGGTCAGGACTAATAAATCATTATTGCCTTTGAGGTCAGATGCCCAGTCTGCAAAACGCTCACCACGATAGTCTTCTTCTTCGAGCTTATGGCGCTGAATCATCGTCCCCATCGCACCGTCAATAATGAGAATACGCTTGGCAAGAAGTTCTTTTAAAATCGCAGTTTGAGGTGAAGCCTGTAGTGCAGGATTAGACATGCAAATCGCTCGCTAAAATTAACTGTAACAAACCGTTAAGTTTAACAGAAAATCACCCGCTTGCGCAGACTTGCAATTGACGGAACAGTCCTAAGTGCATCGTAAAATTGATGCAAACCATGATTTAAAAAATGGATAGTAATTTGAAAAAACAACTATAAAGACAACTTTTGGGAATCGCTTTTAAAAAAGTTTTTTGAATATAAAAGGAAATAAAGAAATGGTGCCGGCACACGGATTCGAACTGTGGACCTACTGATTACAAGTCAGTTGCTCTACCAACTGAGCTATGCCGGCATCGTGAACGATATGTTTAATATTTAAAACATATTCATTATTGTGCGGTGCATTTTAGCGATTTTGTGATTTCGGTCAAGTCGATTTTTAGAAAAATGAGCCAGACCAAAGCGCATCACTGAAACATACCAATCAATAGAAAACGCTGTGATCTATGCGACATATTTGATTCAGGTTGTGCATCATATCCGCTTCAGATTACACTGCATACAAAGCAAAATTGAAATGGAATCATCCCTATGAGTGCCGAAGCACACGCCTTTAGTTTAGTTTCACCCGTTGTGTTGCTGGCGGCTGCGGTGATCGCCGTACCGATCTTTAAGAAAATTGGGCTTGGCTCTGTATTGGGCTATTTGATTGCGGGGCTGATCATTGGTCCTTTTGGATTTGCATTTTTCTCTGACCCCGAAGCCATTATCCATGTCGCTGAGCTGGGTGTGGTGATGTATTTATTTATCATCGGCCTAGAAATGCAACCCTCACACCTGTGGAATTTACGCCGTGAGATTTTTGGCTTAGGCTCCTTGCAAATCTGTCTGGCGGCGTTCGGTTTGACAGGGGTCGGCTTGATGTTTGGCTTTAGTTGGCAAGTGTCTTTCATTGGCGGTGCGGGCTTTGTGCTGACCTCAACGGCGATTGTGATGCAATTGCTTGGCGACCGTGGTGACATTAGTCAACCTCGAGGGCAAAAAATCGTTGCGATTTTACTATTCGAAGACTTATTGATTGTGCCCTTGCTGGCACTCGTGGCCTTTATGTCACCGATCCAAGTCGTTGAAACAACAGCAGATCGCTTCAAAGACATTGGCACTGCGCTGGTCGCTGTGGCAGGTTTAATTGCTGCGGGCTATTGGTTACTTAATCCATTGTTTCGTTTGCTTGCGGCAGCCAAAGCCCGTGAGGTGATGACTGCAGCAGCGTTATTGGTGGTGCTTGGTGCGGCACTACTGATGCAAGTTAGCGGTTTGTCCATGGCAATGGGCGCTTTCTTGGCTGGGGTTTTATTGTCGGAGTCAACCTTCCGTCATCAGATCGAAGCGGATATTGAACCATTTCGTGGCATTTTGCTCGGTTTATTTTTCTTGGGCGTTGGTATGTCGCTCAACTTAGCCGTGGTACAACAAAACTGGCAACTGATCGTCAGTGGTGTAGTTGCGCTGATGTTGATGAAATCTTTAATGATTTATATCGTCGCGAGACTGACCAAATCTAACCATTATGATGCGCTGGATCGTGCCTTGATCATGGCGCAAGGCGGTGAGTTTGCTTTCGTACTGTTTGCTGCAGCTGCCAGCGCCAAAGTGATTGACGCCACTGTACAATCCAATATGACTGCCATCGTGGTCTTGTCGATGGTACTCACCCCGATCCTCAGCATTGCATTCAAGCGCTTTACCGTGAATAAAGATGAGCAATCTTTAGATGGGGTGACTGTTGCGGACGGATTATCGGGTAGTGTGTTGGTGATCGGCTTTGGGCGATTCGGTCAGGTCACCAGTCAACTGCTCTTGGCTCGTGGCGTGGATGTGACCATTATCGATACCGACATTAACATGATCCAAAGCGCAGAAAAATTTGGCTTTAAAATTTACTATGGTGATGGCACTCGGCTGGATATTTTGCATGCCTCAGGTGCAGAGACGGCTGAAGCGATTGTGGTCTGTGTTGATGATAAAGACGCCACCAATAAAATTGTCGATCTTGTCCAACATGAATTTCCATTGTCAAAATTACTGGTCCGCGCCTATGACCGTGAACATGGCTTACATCTGGTCAAGCAAAATGTCGATTTCATCATGCGGGAAACCTTTGAATCTGCAATGCGCTTTGGCGAAGCGGTACTCACGGAGCTTGGTGTCGATGAACGAGATGTCGCCGAAATTAGTGACAACATCCGTGAGCGTGATCGAGTCCGTTTTGAAACAGAAGTGGCTGCCGATGATGTCTATGCTGGGGTCGGCATGCAATATACCCAGCGCAAACCTCGCCCCACTGCGCCATTGGTACAACCGCAACAAGATGCCAAAATCCTCAATGACACATCAACGACAACGCAAAATGATTAGGGAACTTGGCAAGGGAGTGCCGATGAAATTATCTCACTTCGCCCTATTCACTGCCTTAGTCGCCCCCTTGCTGATCGGGCATGCCAACGCTGCTGAAACCGAATCTCAAAAAGAGCGCTTATTCAAACAGACGGTTTCACAGTTTATTCAACTAGCATCACAAGGCGATATTGCCGCAATCAATCGGCAAATGATTTATCCGCCGTATGGCATTATTGATGTATATCGCATCGGTGTACCCAACACCTTCACGATCGTGCCTCAGATCTCAGAAGAAAAACTGAAAGAGTGGTCAATTACGCAAACTATTCTGAGTGTTCAAGCCACGACACGCCCCTTACAAGAAGGTTATGTAGAGTACGACTGTGACAACATCGCTTGGTCTGATCATGGATTATTTATGAGCAAACAACTGCATTATCCATTGCCCTCAGACATTCAGGATTTCTACATGCATAATGAAGGTGCATCTTATCCCCCTGAGTCTCAATCACAAATCAATAATATCGAAGCCAATAGTATCCGCCTTGTACAAACGCAATCTGATTTTATTGGTTATTTTACTTGGATCAATCAGCGCTGGTATCTCACCCTAGTTGATCGAGTCACCACAGATTGTAGCGCTTAAGTACTTCTTAGCACTACCATAGAAAATTGCCATAGAAAGAGAGCACCTATGACATCTCACCAAAAACATCCGATCCCGTTCAAACTGAGTCTACTCTGCTTGAGTACGGCACTGCTTGGCAGTGCGTGCCAAAGCACGATACATGAGACAGCCAACATCAAGACCTCATCGCCACAGTCCAGCCAACAATCATCAAAAAGCACCGATGTGCTACGTTTTGACTCAAGCAAATATACCACTCAAACGCTTGAAGTTGATGGGAAAAATATCCAAGTGCGTGCCTATGAAAATATTTCCTATGTGCGCAAGCCTGTCGAACCTGATTATCAAGTCATGAATATCTATATTCCTAAAGCCTATTTCCAAGGGCAAAGTATCAATGGCTTTAATGCTCAAACAGCACCAATATTTTTCCCCAATCAAGTCGGCGGTTATATGCCTGCTAAGCCAGCAACCGCAAAACCGAGTGAGCAAGGTCCTGATGCAGGCAAAGCCTCAACCGTCGCACAAGCCTTGGCACATGGTTTTATCGTCGCCTCTGCGGGCGCACGTGGTCGCACTCTACAAAGCAACGGTCAATACACAGGCAAAGCCCCTGCTGCGATTGTCGACTTAAAAGCCGCAGTACGTTATTTACGTTTTAATGATGATGTGATGCTTGGTAATGGTTGGCAAGTGATCTCCAATGGTACCAGTGCAGGTGGCGCACTGTCCGCATTACTTGGCGCCAGTGGCGATAGCAAAGATTATGCACCTTATCTGGAAGCACTTGGCGCAGCGAAAGGCAGTGACCGTATTTTTGCTGTCTCCGCCTACTGTCCGATTACCATTTTGGAACATGCCGATGCGGCGTATGAATGGCAGTTTAATGGTATCAATGCCTATAAAAAGATGTCGATCAACATGCTCGATTACAAGGTAGAGCGCAAACTCACCCCAGGCACTCTAAGCACTGCTGAACAACAGGTTTCCAATGACCTCAAAGCACAGTTTCCTGACTATTTAAATCAGCTCAAATTACATACCACATTTAAGCAACCGTTGATCCTTGGGCAAGATGGTCAAGGCACATTTTTAAAACTAGTACAGTCTTATGTGCAACAATCCGCACAAAAGGCATATCAGCAAGGCGCCAACATCACCACCGATATGGGCTTTGAAAAAAGTGGCTCAACGGTCGTGCTCAAGGATTACCAAAAATATCTAAGCAACTATATGGGACGGCAAAAAACGCCACCTGCCTTTGATGCCCTCGATTTATCCAGCGGTGAAAATCAACTCTTTGGCACAGCTTCGATTGATCAACGTCACTTTACCGTCTACGCAATGCAACATAATCAAAAAAGTGATGCACAGATGGCAGATGCACAAACCATTCAGCTCATGAATCCAATGGCGTATATCGACCAGCCTGATGCACAGACTGCTGTGCACTGGCGCATTCGACAAGGCGCAAAAGATGCCGATACCTCGCTGGCGATCCCTGTGATTTTGGCAACGAAACTAGAGAACTCAGGAAAATCGGTGGATTTTGAAGTGCCGTGGGCGCAAGGTCATGGTGGCGATTATGATTTAGAGGAGCTTTTTGCTTGGATGAAACGTGTCAGCACAATCACAGCGCATCATCAGCAATAAATTCAGCCCAACCGCCTCATCGTCATGACCTAAATCAAACGAAAATGCGACCAAGACGGTCGCATTTTCATATAGTCAAACTCATTACAGGATGGATGACCGATTAAAATCATCCTTTAAAATTCATTTAAAAATCATTTTTCAGCACCACACGATAGCGTGCCTTGCCCTCACGTACATGCTGAATCGCCGCATTAATGTCTGACATGGCAAATTCCTCAACAATCGGTGAAATCTCTTTTCGGGCAGCAAACTCCATCATGGTACGAAGCTGTACAGGCGAGCCAGTCGGTGAACCTGATACACCCTTTTCCCCAGAAATCAACGCAAAGGCTTGAATATCCAAAGGTTTGAGCACCGCACCGACCACATGCAATTTGCCTTGTGGCTTGAGTAAGCCCAGATAAGCATTCCAATCCAATGGCACATTCACGGTAGACACGATCAAATCCAAACTGCTTTTTGCATTTTTAAAGGCTTTGGGATCGGTTGAGTCCAAAATCTGATGCGCACCCATCTCTTTAATCGCCTCATATTTATCAGGATTTGAGCTAAATGCCGTCACTTCACAGCCCCACGCATTAAAAAAACTGAGTGCCATATGCCCCAAACCACCGACACCAATTACCCCGACTTTATGTGATGCATTGATACCATGTTGCAGTAGCGGTTGAAATACGGTAATCCCGCCACACAGTAATGGGCCTGCTTTGGCTAGATCCACACCTTCAGGCATCGGGATCACCCATTGCCACTGCGCACGGACTTTGTCAGCAAATCCGCCCATATGCCCTGCAATGGTTGCTTTGGCTTGTTCGCAGACATTGGCATGACCGCCGATACATGGATTGCAGTGTTGACACGATTCTGCTGTCCAGCCCACTCCGACCATTTGACCGATACTCAAACCCTTACAATCTTCACCAAGCGCAACGATTTCACCGATGATCTCATGTCCTGCAACCACAGGATATTTACTAAAACCCCACTCATTATCAATGACGGACAAATCCGAATGGCAGATGCCACAGTAATGAACTTTGACTTCAACCTCATCATTTTTTAATGCACCCGCATCAAAATCATAGCGTTCAAGTGCTTCGCCCGCCTGTTGTGCCGCATAGGCACGGATGGTATTTGACATTGAGAAACTCCTTTGCAATTTATAAGCAATTTTTTTAAGCATTTTTAATTGATGCTTCTGAATACATCATCCATATTAACAATGCTTTAGAAAAAGTTGCGATGAAATTGTTGTGATCATGAAAAATATTTGACAATCAACCGCTGAACTAAAATCATGATCCATCATGATTTACAACGATCTGCCACAAAAAAAGCCACCATCAGGTGACTTTTTGAGTAATACATTTTAAACAGTATTTTAAAAACAGTCTTCTCTACACATTTATGCCAATGCCGATACGACTGCTTCGCCCATAGCTTTGGTGCCGATTTTTTGCATACCGTCTGACATGATGTCTGCAGTACGCAAGCCTTGATCGAGCACTTTGCCCACTGCATCTTCAATGGCTTTTGCAGCCGTTTCTTCACGGAAGGTATAACGGAGCATCATCGCCACAGACAGGATTGTTGCCAATGGATTTGCCAGATTTTGACCCGCAATATCAGGTGCAGAACCGTGACATGGCTCGTACATACCCTTACCATTTTCATCGAGTGACGCAGATGGCAACATACCGATTGAACCCGTCAGCATCGCCGCTTCATCAGACAGAATGTCGCCGAATAAGTTGCCCGTAACCATTACATCAAACTGTTTTGGCGCTTTGACCAATTGCATCGCCGCATTATCAACATACATGTGTGATAGTTGAATATTTGGATAATCTGCTTGTTGCATATCGGTCACGGTTTGCTTCCACAGCTCTGTGACTTCAAGCACATTGGCTTTATCGACTGAACAGACTTTACCACCACGCAGTCCAGCCATTTCAAAGGCAACTTTGGCAATGCGTTTGATTTCTGACTCTGCGTAAACATCCGTGTTGTAGCCTTGTTTTTCGCCATTTTCCAGTTCACGAATGCCACGAGGCTGACCAAAATAAATGCCACCAGTCAACTCACGCACAATGAGTATATCCAAGCCAGCAACGATTTCAGGCTTAAGACTTGAAGCATCAGCAAGTTGTGGATACAAAATCGCAGGACGCAAATTGGCGAATAAATTCAATTCGCTACGGATTTTGAGTAAGCCACGTTCAGGACGAATCGAACGCTCAATGCTATCCCACTTTGGACCACCGACCGCACCGAGTAGAATCGCATCCGCTTTTTTCGCTTGTTCGCTAGTGACTGCTGGGTAGGGTTCGCCATGTGCATCAATCGCAGCACCGCCAAGCAAACCATGCTCCCAAGTCAGCCCGAGATTGAATTTTTGATTGACAGCAGTTAACACCTGCTCTGCTGACGCAACGATCTCTGGACCGATACCATCACCAGCCAAAATTAATATATGTTTAGACATGTCTTCGTCCACAATGGTGAAATATATAAAATTAAATACTAAAAGAATGAATTAGATGGATTGCTCAACAAAATCATTCAAGCCCTTACCAATCTCCGAGCTTCGGCAAAAACGGCGCAATGGAATATCATCCTGCAATAAATCAATACACAGTTTACTCGGCGCGGCAACGGCAAGTAAAGATTGATCTTGCTGATCACGCTGACGATACATATGCAATTGATATTGATGGTTTGGCTCAAACTTGTGAATCAAATGAAAGCGCTCCGCACGCTCCACAGACACAGGATAAAACCGTACAGCAATCTCGTGATCCCCTACTGGCAAAGACACCGCATATTCGTGTTGCCAAGAAAAAACCGAGCCTTCGATCCGCACCAAGCCTTGTTCAATGGCTTCATTGCTCGGCCGCTTGGTTTTTTCATCAATGACCAATACATTATCGATGCGTTCAAAATCACAACCTTGCTTGGCTTGGCATGCCAAATACACCGTGGCAGTGTCAGGCATACTGTTTTGCAGAATCTTGTAACCATCCATAACTTGGTGCGTCGTTTGCTGGCACCCGACTAAACCGAGCCCCATCACTGCAAACGCTGCAAACCGAAACGCACCTGTCATTGTAAATTACCCATCTATAACTTGAACAAAGTGATCATATTTGTCACATACTAACAAGTTGTGACAAATATAGCTACGTTGTTTCAAGATCGCTTTGTAACGCCTACCAAGTCACGTTAATACTTTACAGTTCTTTAAAGATCCACGGGCGTGTTTGCTTGATCTGATTTTCAAAGGCATGAATGTCATCTGAGGCTTGCAAGGTCAAACCGATGTCATCCAAACCATTGAGCAAACAATGTTTACGGAATGAATCGACTTCAAATTTAAATGCCTGACCCGATGGTGTACGCACTTCTTGCGCATCTAAGTCCACCGTCAACTGATAACCTTCATTGGCTTCGCATTCTTTAAACAATTGATCAACTTCTTGCTCTGTCAAAATCACAGGCAACATGCCATTTTTAAAACTATTGTTAAAGAAAATATCGGCAAAACTTGGCGCAATCACGGTACGAAAACCATATTCGCTGAGTGCCCACGGCGCATGCTCACGACTCGAACCACAACCAAAATTGGTACGTGCCAATAGAATGGTTGAGCCTTGATAACGTGGCTGATTCAAGACAAAATCAGGATTTTTCGGGCGCTTGCTAATGTCTTGCCCGAGATAACCTTCGTCCATATAACGCAATTCATCAAATAAATTATCACCAAAACCAGTACGTTTGATCGACTTCAAAAATTGCTTTGGAATAATCAAATCGGTATCGACATTGGCACGATCTAAAGGTGTTACGACACCTTGTTCAACTGTATATTTTTGCATGGCTTAACCCTAAAGAATTTATTCACTTTAAATCTCCCCTAGCCCCTCTTTATTAAAGAGGGGAACTTCCCCCTTTTACAAAGGTGAGCAGTGCTGCTGCGCAAGAGGGGGATTTTAGAAAGTTCTCACATCAACGAAATGACCTGCAATCGCCGCCGCCGCCGCCATCGCTGGGCTGACGAGATGCGTACGCCCACCATTGCCTTGACGACCTTCGAAGTTACGGTTTGACGTTGATGCACAATGCTCACCCGATTGCAATTTGTCGGCATTCATCGCCAAGCACATTGAGCAACCTGGTTCACGCCATTCAAAGCCTGCTTCAACAAAGATTTTATCCAAACCTTCTGCTTCTGCTTGCTTTTTCACGATACCTGAACCTGGCACGATCATCGCTTGCTTCAAAGTTGGCGAGACTTTACGCCCTTTGATCACTTCAGCCGCTTCACGCATGTCTTCAATACGAGAGTTGGTACATGAGCCGATAAAAACACGATCTAACTGAATATCCGCAAGCGCCTGACCTTCGGTTAATCCCATATATTGATAAGCACGTGTCCAGTCTTTGCGCTGTACATCATCTTTGGCTTGTTGCAACGTCGGCACATTTTGCGTCACAGGAATCACCATCTCTGGCGAGGTTCCCCAAGACACTTGTGGCTCAATATCTTCACCTTGCAATTCGATCACGGTATCGAATACCGCATCATCATCAGAGTGCAAATTGCCCCAATATTCAACCGCCTGATCCCACTGCTCGCCTTGCGGTGCATATGGACGATCTTGGACATAATCAATGGTTTCTTGATCGACAGCGACCAATCCGACACGTGCGCCCGCTTCGATCGCCATATTGCAGACCGTCATACGCCCTTCGATCGTCATATCACGGAATACTTGACCGCCAAACTCCATGGCATGACCTGTACCACCAGCAGTACCGATCTTGGCAATAATCGCTAACACCACATCTTTTGGCGTGACGCCTTTACCCAACTTACCATCCACACGGATCAGCATGTTTTTCATTTTCTTCTGCACTAAGCATTGTGTCGCAAGCACATGCTCAACTTCAGAAGTCCCAATACCATGCGCCAAACAGCCCAATGCACCATGCGTTGCTGTATGCGAGTCACCACACACCACCGTCATCCCTGGTAACACCAAACCTTGCTCAGGACCGATCACATGCACGATACCTTGACGTTCATCATTGATTTTAAATTCAACAATATTAAAGGTCGCACAGTTATCATCCAAAGTCTGTACTTGGATCCGTGAGGTATCATCTTTGATCCCTGCAATCCCTTCGGCACGTTCTTTTTGCGAGGTCGGGACATTGTGATCAGGGGTGGCAATATTGGCACTTAATCGCCACGGCTTGCGACCCGCAAGTTGTAAGCCTTCGAATGCCTGCGGTGAAGTCACTTCATGCAAAAGATGACGATCGATATAGATCAAACTTGAGCCGTCATCACGTTGTTTAACCAAGTGATCATCCCACAATTTGTCATACAAGGTTTTACCTTGTGCTTGATTGTTTGGGGTTTTGCCTGCCATTTTGAAGCCTCCAACTGCGCCACGATTTGGTCTGGGTAGAATGAAAAGAAATAAATCTATGATTGAATTATACTGCGAAATTAAACATAAAACTAATTTATGATTTTTATTAATTTAAAAACTTTTTGGAATGTGTTTTTTAAGTATTAAGTGAATTCGCCTTGATGACAACTCACTCCTCAAGTGGATTCATGTCCAGATGCTTTAATTCTGCAAAGTTTGTCGTATTTGACGGGAAAGTATAGGCTTGATGAATATACAAATTTATCAACTTGTCTCGTGATCCGATTGAACGCTGATAGTAACTTGAATTGAGCAGTAAACATGCGCCAAAAGTCAGTGACCATACATAAGACGTATAATCCCGAATTGAAATTTCATAATTCATGGATTTAAGATACTTTTCGATCATGTCTCGAATCGCCATAATGCGTTCTTGACGAATCTGATAAAGCTCATCAAAGGTCGCATTGGAATGCAGCACTGACATGGTCAGTTGCTCTTCGATCTGATGCAAAATGATGGCTTTCTTGGGGTCACGCAGATGATAGAGCATATAACGAGGAATATGCTCGTAGATATCGTGATTATATTTTTTTGAAATCTCGAGCACGTTATTTTCGTTCTCGATGATCAGATGCATCAACAGTTCATTTTTACTGGCAAAATGCTTATACAACGTGCCTTTGGCAAGATCAAGCTCTTTGGCGATTTCATCAAGTGTAAAATTTTGATTTTCCAACAACAAACTTTCCGCAACACGTAATATCTGCTGCTCACGCTCTTTGTACATGGCTTGACGCTGTAACTTCATCACAATCCAAAACTTGCTCTACACCCGATCTAATATACCTTTTTTTGCGTCTGAGTTGTAGCGCAAATCGACCGATTGTCCAGCGATCAATGGTGCACTTTCGTCCTATTGCATCTCATATATCGCAACCTTGCGCGCTTAGCCCTTACACTGAAATCCCTTTGCCTAGCCCCCACACTAAATCCTTGCGCTTAACCCTCACGCTGAATCAATAAGCGCTTCGGTTTTAAGCGCCCAACCGCACTCACCTCAGCAAGCCCCAAACATTGCCCATTGGAAAAGACCAACACATCATCTGTCTCAGGGAAATCTACGCTACTTTCTTGACCGTTGTTAAAATACTTTACCCGCTCGATTGGCAATTCAAGCTTTGGCAAACCTTCAACCGCTGCATAGCTCGGTAATAATAATTGCTCACGCCCCACTTCATCCAAACTTTCCAAATAATCAATGGTCAGACTTTCATCCAGTTGAAAATGTCCTGTTTGAATGCGATGCAACTTGGTCAGATGACCGACTGTGCCCATCGCCTTGGCAATGTCTTCACCAAGCACCCGAATATAAGTGCCTTTTGAACAAGTCACATCAAGAGAAATACTCTGTTCGGTAAAATCCAACAGCTCCATCTTTGAAATGATAATTGGGCGTGCAGGACGTTCGATGTTGATACCCTGCCTCGCAAGCTCATACAGCGGACGACCGTCTTTTTTTAGCGCCGAATACATTGGTGGAATTTGATCACTCTTTCCTTCAAACTGTTTTAATATTTTCGAAATCGAATCTACAGTCAATAACGGAATCTCGGCTGAAGCAATCACCTCTCCCTCCACATCGCCTGTCGACGTCGCCTGTCCGAGTTGAATCGTAGTCTGATAACGCTTGTCCGCATCGAGCAGATAATGTGAAAATTTCGTCGCTTCACCCAAACAAATTGGCAGTAATCCCGTCGCCAAAGGATCGAGCGCCCCTGTATGCCCAGCCTTATGCGCACGATAGAGCCAGCGTACCTTTTGCAAGGCAGCATTCGAACTGATATTTAAAGGTTTATTCAACAAAAATACACCATCAATATGACGGCGCTGAATTTTGCTCATGGCATGATCGCAGGCTGTAAAATTGTGCCTAGTGTAGCAAAATTAATACCGCCTATCGGCTTTTCATGTTGAAAAAAGACAGCCGTATATTTTTATGCTAATTTTTATGTTCGAAACCGCACGACAAGGATTAGGTGTGCTCAATGAGTTTTCGCAAGGATTCGCTTTTTATAATTTTACCTATTATTTTCGTATTGCTCATCGGAGGCACGCTGTTTTGGCTCAAGTCTGGTGATCCCCAAAGTCAAGCCACAGCGCATAGCACATCAGATCAATCAGAAAATACGTTGTCATCGACTGATACCACTTCAGCGCATGCACCTAACCTACAAAATGCAAAATATAGTAGCCAAAGCCAGCAAGATATCGACATTGACTGTAAGATGAACTTGGATGCTGGTCAGCGCCTTATCGTCAATGAACAAACCAAAAATTGTTTTGAATATTTCATCACCCAATACGGCGAAAAAAGCATCGATCAAATCAAGACGGATTTTGAAAAGTATATCCGAGCTAATTATCAAGAACCTGCATTGTCGCAAATCCTTGATCTATGGACGCGTTACATGGATTACCGTGAGCAACTTGGTAAATTACAACCACCTACCAGCAATTCAAATACAGCGAAATATTACCGAGAAATTTACGAGAAACAGCAAAATTTGCGCAAAACCTACTTTTCTCGTGAAGAAATTCAAGGCTTATTTGGCGAGGAAAATCTGTACCACGAATACACCCTGCAACGCTTGGAAATCCTAGAAGATAAGTCGCTCAGTGAAGCCGAAAAAGGCAAGCGCCTAAAAGAACTGTTTGAGCAACTCCCCGCAGACTGGAAAGAAAATCTCGAGCAAATGAACAAACTCGAAGATTTACGCACCCTGACGGCTGATCTCAAAGCACGCAATGCCAGTGCTCAAGAGATTCGTCAGATGCGTTTAAATCTCGTCGGTGCTGAAGCGACTGGTCGACTAGAAACGCTTGATACCCAGCGCAGTCAGTGGCAACAGCAAGTCAATAGCTACCTTGCACAGCGAGATTCGATCTTACAAAGTGGTATGAGCGAAAGCGCCAAAACCGCAGCCATTAATGATTTAAAACAACAACAATTTAACTCGGCGCAAGATCGTATGCGTCTGAATACCTTTGAAACAGTACACGATCAAGGAGGAAAATTACCGTTTAGTTAACCCTAACAAATAAATCGACCATATTCACTTTGGCTTTGAACTGATTGCTCGACTCAATCAGCAAAGTAGCTCCTTTGATGAATGGAGTGTAATACGACAATTCGCTAGCGCTTGATGACAATGATGCCATCTCAGCGAGTTGGAAAAGGATTCGTAAGAAATTTTCAAGGACACATATTTAAGGACTAAATATGAAAAAGTTAAATGCAAAAATGCTCAATGTAAAACAGATTGCAAGTATCGCCACACTCTCTTTAGGCATTGCGATGTCGAGTACAGGTCACAGTGCGGTCAGCTCACCCAATGTCACTATTAAGGGGACATATGCCAAAACCCAATATCCGATTTTATTTGTACATGGCATGTTTGGTTTTGATACCTTAGGTACAGATACTTTTGGTATGGACTATTTTTATCAAGTCTTGCCTGATCTCGCCCGTAATGGCGCAACCACTTATGCCGCACAAGTCTCACCGCTTGAGTCAACGGAAGTACGTGGCGAACAACTACTCACTCAAGTGGAAGAAGTCATGGCAATCACAGGGGCGACGAAACTCAACCTAATTGGACACTCGCATGGTGGGCCAACTATTCGCTATATCGAAGCAGTTAAACCTCAATATGTTGCGTCTCTTACAGGGGTAGGTGGAACATTCCGTGGTTCCAAAGTTGCCGATCTGGTACTTAGCAACAATGCCAGCACCGCACTGGTCTCTGCGATCAGCGACTATCTCTTAGGACCAGTAATTACGTTAGCTTCTAGCAATCCATCACTACCGATTAGCACCGAACGCTCATTGCAATCGATTAGCGTTGCAGGTTCAAGCACATTCAACACTACCTACCCAACTCCAGCACTGGCATCTTCATGTACTGCAAACGGTGCAACTTCGAATAATGGCGTGTACTACTACTCTTGGACTGGCACATCACAGTTGACCAATGTCTTTGATTTACTTGATGTTGGCGTGTCTACCCTTGCACCACTGGCATATGGCAGCTTAGATAATGATGGCTTGGTGCCACGCTGTAGCGCCCGCTTCGGCAAAGTGATTCGTGACAATTACAGCCTCACCCACCTCGATGAAGTCAACTTGGTACTCGGCATGCGTGGTTTATTTGCACCCGATCCAGTTACCCTCTATCGCCAACATGCGAATCGCTTAAAACTGCAAGGCTTATAAATAACGCTCACCCACAAATCATCAAGTGCCACTGCGAAATGGAACGCTTGGCACTTGATGCACATCTCAACTCGCCCCTTGGGCAAAAGCATAATATACAAAATGCGAATAAATTTTCAATTTAGCGCTCAATAGGCAAAAAATACCAGACAAGTTTGAATTATAGATATTTAAAAATACACATAATATACTGTTAACATTAACTATTTAAATTAAAAATCACCCACATTATGTCACTCATCCAATTTAAATAATGCGAATTGATTAGCAAAAAATGACATGCTACATTGTCAAGATAAAATAATAATCAATCACAATTCCTAAGGTCTGCCGTTTCGTTGCGAAATGCGTCGGTAGACCCTAAGTATTGTTTTAGGGAAAGTCAAAATAATAGAGGATTTTTAACAATGAAATATGGACTGTTATGTGCAGGGATTATCTCTGCGATGGCAACTTCGATGACAGGGGCATCCAGCACCCATCCTATGCAGATCACCGCTGATAAAGTCAAATCAAGCTATGCACAAACCAAATACCCTATGGTCTTTGCACACGGTTGGCTTGGTTGGCAGCGTATTGGTAATGATAGTTTTAATGTCGATTATTGGTATCAAATCTTACCTGATCTGGCACGTAATGGCGGTACGGTATTTGCCGCACAAATGTCGCCAGCCAATACCACTGCATTTCGAGGTGAACAATTAATTTCACAAGTTGAAGAAGTGATGGCGATCACTGGATCGGATAAAGTGAATTTGATTGGTCACTCACACGGCGGACCAACTGTGCAATATGTCGCTGCCGTCAAACCTGATTATATTGCTTCTGTGACTGGTGTGGCTGGTACCTATCGTGGTTCACGAGTTGCAGATAAAATACAAAGCAATGACATCTCTCGCACTGCCTTTAACATTCTCGGTGACTACATCGTTGCCCCTCTACTCACTTGGGCACAAGGCAATCCAGACATTCCTGTCGATTTTGATGCATCAATGAAATCTTTAACTGAAGTTGAATCCGCTCGCTTCAATCAACAATATCCAACCACCGCACTCGCTTCGAGCTGTAACGAAAGTGGCGCTAAAGTCGATCGTGGCATTTATTATTATTCTTGGACAGGTGTTGCCCAAACCACCAATATTTTTGATATTGATACCATTCTGATGCAACTTGGGCCGATGGCATATGGCAATAAAGACAATGACGGCATGGTCGCACGTTGCAGCACGCATCTTGGGTATGTGATTCGTGACAACTACAAACTCAATCATACCGATCTTGCCAATCTCATGTTTGGCTTGACGGGTTTATTTGCGCCAGATCCAGTCGGCTTATATCGTCAACACGCCAACCGTTTAAAACTACAAGGTTTGTAATCCATCCAATTTTTTCAGACATAAAAAATGCGCCAATCATGGCGCATTTTTTAATTTTAAAGCAATTCGCTCTAAAACAGCGATTATGCTTCTGTTTTACGAGCTGGTAATTTTTCACGAATACGTGCAGCTTTACCAGTAAGACCACGTAGGTAGTAAAGTTTCGCACGACGAACGTCACCACGACGTTTCACTTCGATTTTTGCAACGATTGGTGAATGTGTTTGGAAAACACGTTCAACACCAACACCGCTAGAAATCTTACGCACTGTGAAAGCAGAGTTCAGACCACGATTTTTCTTCGCAATCACCACACCTTCATATGCCTGAAGACGTTCACGGTTACCCTCTTTTACTTTTACAGAGACAACAACTGTATCACCTGGTGCAAACGCAGGGATATCAGATTTCAATTGCGCATTTTCAACTGCTTGAACTAAAGGATGTTTGCCACTCATTGTGGGAATCTCCAATATGCGAACGCAATATTTTCATGTTTAAAATAAATATTGTTTCGCTGGGGACAGAGGCTAGACGCGTATCAACCCGTTTATCTAAACTTCAAAGTCTGGCTTTAATGTTAACCAAAACTCAAAGCGCACATTTATGATTCCGAGGAATTCAAATTTCTAAGCCATTTTTCCTGCTGCTTCGTCAGTTTCGCTTGTTCGACCAATTCTGGACGACGCTCAAGTGTACGCTGATAACGCTGCAAAAACCGCCATTTCTCAATATTGCCATGATGACCAGACTTGAGTACCGCTGGCACATCTAAGCCTTCGAAATGATCAGGCTTGGTATATTGTGGGCAATCGAGTAGACCATCCACAAAAGAATCTTGCAAAGCTGATTGTTCATCCGACATCACATTCGGTAATCGCCGAATTACACTGTCGAGTAATACCATCGCAGGAAGCTCACCACCTGATAAGACATAATCTCCAATCGACCATTCTTGATCGACATAACGCTGGATCAAACGCTCATCCACCCCTTCATAGCGTCCGCAAAGCACAATCAAACCATCATAATTGACGAATTGCTGCACTGCGACCTCATTCAGAGTCTGTCCTTGCGGTGACATATACACCACGGGGACATTGGCACATCCTGCTTGCTGCGCAAGCTGTTTGGCATGATTAATCGCTTTTGCCAAAGGCTCAGCCATCATCACCATACCAGGACCACCACCAAATGGACGTTCATCCACTCGCTTATAGTTGCCCTCTGCAAAATCTCGTGGGTTAATACAAGTGACTTGTACTTGCTCACGTTTTGCTGCACGCCCGCTAATACCAAAGGCGGTGATCGCTTCAAACATCTCGGGAAATAATGTAATCACTGCAAACCACATCAGAGATTCCTCATTTCCAGTTTAAAATTAATATTTTTAAAATATTAATAATCTACGCCCCAATTGACGTAAATTCGACCTGCTTCAATATCAACCCGTTGAACCACATCTTTGTGCCACGGAATCATCCGTTCCTCAGCGTCAATGCTATCAGGTGTTGCGTGAACCACCATGACATCATTTGCGCCAGTTTCAAACAGCTCATGAATCTTGCCTAGATTGACTTCATTTTCAGAATCATCTAAGCCAAGCACTGTCAGACCCTTGAGGTCATTCCAGTAATATTCATCCATACCTGCTTGAGGCAATTGTGATTTGGACACCCAAATCTCGGCACCGATTATCTGCTCCGCTGCTGTGCGATCACTCACACCTTTGAGCGCAACCACTAAACCTTTGCCCTGTGTTTTCCAACGTTTTACATTGACTGTCTGCCAACCCGTCTTGGTTTGAATATACCAAGGAAGATAGTCAAACATATTGCTTATTGGATCAGTCTTGGAAAAGACCCAAAGCCAACCATTCAATCCATACGGGGTGCGTAACTGTCCAATCTGGATACGATCTTCAGGCACGTCCTGCACGGTAGTTTGACTCATCAATTAAGCAGTCGCTTGCGCTTGTTTTGCAATCGAAGCAACACGCTCAGAAGGTTGTGCACCTTGAGCGACCCAGTGTGCATAACGGTCTGCATCCAAACGGATTTTTTCTGCTTGACCTTGTGCAGTTGGGTTAAAGAAGCCAATACGCTCGATAAAACGACCATCACGTGCATTGCGACTATCAGTCACAATTACTTGATAGAACGGGCGTTTTTTAGCGCCACCACGGGCTAAACGAATTACGACCATGTCATACTCTCTACTAAAAAGTGTTCTTAAAAAAGAAGCCTTTTGATACACGAGGCATCAAAAGGCGGATATTTTAAGCGATAACGCAAATTTTATAAAGGGTTTTTGTCAGATTTTCTCTTTCTATCTGATTTTACCCAAATCGATTAACGACCGTCCCAGTTTGTCGTCGCACTTGGTACGCAGGCAGTCCCGCTATTATCTGTCCCCTCTGTCCAACAACGCCAACCTCGATGATTGAGCACGATATGCCCATCACCCTTCTGACGTGCTGAAGCTATCGGCGTCGCAGTAAGCGTCCATGTCCCTGCTTGAACATTCGTGAGTTGTAAATTATACAGCGCAGTCCCTGTGGTCGGAAATACGGTTGGTGTATTAATCGTTGCCAAAGTGATTGGTGTACCATTCGGCGTAAAGGTAAAATTGGCAATTCGATATTTTTGCAACTGCTGTGCGATCGCCATCATCCCAGCTTGCGCATCCGTACGATTGGTTCGGATCACATAGCGATCATAAGATGGCAATGCAATCGCAGCCAAAATACCAATGATCAACACAACGATCATCATCTCGACCAAAGTAAAACCCATTTGATTCGATCGCATTACCAATTCTCCGCACCATTTGCTTGCGTACCACAGCCCGTAAAGGTCACACTATTGGTCAATTTATTCCTACAGCGTATTCCTGTACTGGTCATGAGGAATGTAAAATTTCGACCACTGGTATTCACTGCGCGAATCGCCCAACTCCGCCCATCAACGCCTGTAGTGGTCAACACGCTTGCTGTATTGGCACCATCACGCACTTGAAAAGTATAATCCTGTACCGTATTTGGTGTGATATTAAAACCACCATAATTAAAATTACGTGTCTTCCAGCGCTCTAGCTCCGTTGATAAGCGTTGAACCTCTTGCTGCGCCTGAGCCGCTTGGGCTCGGCGCACATACTCTTGATAGAGCGGGATGGCGAATGCGGCGAATATCGCAATAATTACCACCACCACCATCAGCTCGATCAAAGTAAAGCCACGTTGAGGTGCTTTCATGGTATGCATAACACCTCCTAGCTCGTTGTCCGACTGAGTTTTTCAAACCAACGTAATGGAATCAAACATGATCGGGTATCATCGCCACCGTTAAGAGGCCCTGTTAATGCCGTCGGCACACGAGTCCCAGTATCGATACAATAATTCTCTGCGCTGGTTTTAGGTTTTTCATCTTCGTCATCATCCTCAATAATAGGACAAGTACCATCATCGCTACAATTACTGGTAATCACAGGCTCTTGAATACCAATTCCTATTGGCACATCCTCTGGAGGATCTCTGATTATGATATTGCCATCATCATCCAGAACTTTTTCACACTGTCCGTATGGCATACAGAAGGATGCAGCGAAGCTCTCACCTTTTACCCCTGCTCCGCAATCTCCAGAAATCCCTGGCTTACTACTATCAAAGGTTGGTACATACATGCGGTAGTTGGTCACGATTGGCGTACCGTAGACTTTTTCACTTTGCACCTTATAGTCGCTACATTTGGTATCACCATTAATCCCTGTTTTACAGGTCTTAAATTGATAATACCAGCCACCAGTAGTCGCAAATGGTGCCACCAAGCTGGTATCGTCACCACGGTTATTATTCGTAATCAAGCCCAAATTCGACAAGGTCATGTCTTTGGTATTATAAGTTGAGGTTGAGTACAGGTCGGTACGTGCTACATCCTTATCGTAAATCGTATAAACAGCATCATAATCTACACCACTAGTACCTGCAGTATAGCTGAGTAGCGGTGTACTACGGTTACCACTACCTATCGAGATCGCAGCAAATGTTGTGCCGTTACTTCGATACAGCGAGAAAGCGGGCTTATCATAGAAGCGTGGCTGTGTGCCTTTACTTGCATTCGCAGTCAGATTTAATAAACGCACAGTCGCTTTGGCAAAGGAGCCAATAGCCGTTGCTTTATTATTTAAATCGACACGGAATACTTGACCACCAAGGTCACCAAAGTAAAGGTGATCGACGAGATCATCACCATTTCGATCTTCGGCACGAATTTCACTGACCACACTATATTTCATGTCACTGTTACCAGTACCAATAGTGCCAGAGGTGGTACCTGCTGAACTGGTACTCGCATTGGCACTTGCCCACCAGAGCAGATCACCCGCATCCGAGCCATCGGCACTAAACATATACACGCCAGCGCCTTTTTTGTTGGTTTGCACATAGTTAGATTTTTCGTATTCTGGATCATATCCACCACCAACGAACATCACCAACTTCTTCTTACCACCCCAGTTGACGTAAGCCAAGGTCGGCTTAGACCAACTCTGCCCCATATGGCTAAGTGGTCCAGAAGTCACACCATCTGGATTGATATGGAACTTCAAACTTGGGGAATCAATGTCTGCAAGATCGAGCGCATAATAGCTCCGTCCGCCCATACGCAAACCACCATAAGCAATTTGCTTCCCTTTTTGATTTGTGCCTTTTCCTGAGCCCACCACCAAGTTGCCTGACGAGTCGAGCACATATTCAGTATGAAGCACCCATGGGCCATCGATACCGTAGAACATACTCTCCACACCACCAGAGGTCTTGGTATAGTCAACAAAGGCTTCTTTTTGCTTTTCAACCATTTCATTTGGTACAAAAGCAAATTTCTCAGCACCTGTTTTCGCATCAACTACATGCAACAAACCTTGAGTCGTACCAAATAGGATGTAGTCCTCACGGTTGGTCGACGTCACAACTTTGGTCGTCTTGTTATAAGCTACTTTACCTTTATTGGTCACCAAAATCGGTAGAGAATGCATCACTGCGCCGAATTGACGCAACTCACCATTACTCGCTAAAGTCGTTGCGGTAATATCTTCTGGCTTCGATGCATCATCAACAGCATAGCCGAGTAGGCTCACCAAATAACCTCGATTTGCATCGTATTTATAGGTTGAATCAGTCAAGTCATCCAAGGTAAATCGGCGTAAAGATGAGCCATTACCAAAGGTTGCATTCGATCCCGAACCTGTAGCTTTACGGTTGGTAAGTAATTTACGCTGAACATTACCTGCATCATTGAGACGCAACTTTAACTGTGACCATGCACCACCTTTAGCAGCAAACTTTCTACTACCAATGACATCAATATCACTATCTGCAACCGCACTGTTAACATCAGCTGACCAATAATCATATACTGCTGTAAGCAAACGTCCCGTTGAATCATCATAGGTCGGTTCAATCAAAGTGCCATCATCATCGATCACATCTTCGTTATTTTCGCCTTTTAATATCCCCGAAGAATCCAATTTATACTTTTTCAGGTTACCCACCCAAAGCTGATAGGACTTCTCAGGTGTCGGCTGGAATTGTTGATAATAAGCATCATTTAACAATGTGGTTGGATTTAATGCATCTGTCGGCACAGTCGGAGAGCCCGTAGTTACCGCAGGAATATCCGTACCCAAACTATCAATAAATGCATTCACACTATCCACAACGTCTTGCGAGCTACTGCCAGAGTACCAGCCGCCCTCACCGATAATCCCCCAATAGGCTGCACGCTTCACATTGGTATCGATTGTGCCAAGTGCCTCAATATTCTGTTCTTGAGTCTTAGTGCGGTCATAGGAGGTCACGCCATTAAAATCAGAACCGAAACCCACCACTGCGGTTTTTACTTTTAAGCCGATTGGGTTACTTGCTGGCGTTAATAGTGTCGTTGCCATCTTATGAATGCAATCCCAACTACCACTATCATCACAAGTAAAACTCATTCCTTTCAATCCAAGTGCACCCTGCATCAATGGTAAAGAGCCTGAATCTTGTGTCGGCTCCCCATCAGTTAAAACATAGACACCTTGACCACTACACTGTTTAATATCATCTGTCTGAGATAGGGACGATGGCATTTCATAAACTTCATTCGCTGGAGCCAGCTTCGTGGTATCTAATGAGTAAGAAAACCCGCTATTACTATTGGCTGCTTGGATGACACCTGTGTAGTAATAGCAAATATTGTTGCTATAGTTACTAAAATTACATCGATATCCAGCATAAGCATCCCCAGTCGGTACAGATATAGAAGTAGAGGCATTACTCCATCTTGAACATGAAGAAAAACCTGAATTCCATGATGTACATTGCTGCACATAGGTATCGCCATAATACACAAAGCTTCGATAGTAAGGCATATCTGTGACATTATAATAACGAGATGCTGTGGTTTGTCCCATGATATAAGCAATGGTTTCTGCATAAGAACGTGCAGTTGGTGTATTTGTAGATGCACTCAAATCTTTCACATAACTTAATAAAATATCACGTTGAGTTTGCCCACCATAGGTCGCATTCAGTTTACGTGCAGGCACTAAAACTCGACCTGTATTATGATATGAGTTACCAGTATAAACACCTAATGTCGATAAACCGATGATTTTATCACCATCAAGCTTGGTAATTCCCTTAGCGGTATTTCCAGCAAGCAAATCGAATACACCATCCTTCAATCTGGAAATTCGATCATAACAACGATACGTTGAGCCCACCAAAGTACAGCCAGTCTTGGTATTTTTCACTTTGGTACTTGTTGTATTTGATGCAACAGCACAATAACTTCTTGAATACCCTCCAGGCGCTGTATCAGTCGTAAAGTTACAGTTTGAGGAAGTTCCATAGTCATTCCGAATAGAACGTGTATCCATACTTCCCGAGATATCCAGCATCAACATCAAAGTAATATCACCAGATTTCGCTTCTTGATAGATTTCGATATCACTTGCCTGTGTGACTCCTGTCGCCACCACCAAGGTAAATAATGCGGTGACAAATGAAGTCAATAGCTTGGAAGCCAAGCCATTAAAAAATTCTATTACTCTGTTCATCATCATACTCCGCATTAGTCTTTAAAGTCTTGCGAGACTAGGTAATGTTGTTCAAATGAGGTAAAAGGAATGTTGCGACTAGTTAAGCAATCGGTGACATTCTGTCGACTCACTGCATTAGCTGGCACAGTTGTCCCATCAGGAATGGTGACTTCATTCATTCTTGAATTCAGACATTCATCAATATTGGCATTGGTATCACTGGATAGCGTTGGCATCAGTGATACCGCATAGACACTCATTGGCTTGCTGGTTTCCAGTTTCGACTCATCCTCATCAGTCCCCGTGATCTTGCCAAAAAAAGGATCATTTTCTGAGGTACTGGTAAACTTCACCGCAATCTGTGTCATCACCGCACGGCGACCACTGGTAAAAAAGTTTCCTGAGGTTGCACTTGTTGAGCAATATCCATCTGTGCCTAGGGTATTGTTAGTTGGTGCAGTCTTACCCTCTTCCCAAACCATTAGACTCGCCAGTGTGCTGTCATAAAAATTTTCTTCACTACCTCGAAAGCAAAACACCAACTCTTTATCTTTATCTAAGGCACCACTGATATATTTAAACATACCGCTTTGCATCAAACCTTGCGCAATATTGTCACCGCTCTCGATATTAAAAAAAGCCGCATCAGAGTTTTGCATCATGAGCTGTTGTGCTTGGCTATTGGTTGCCACGCCCAAGGTAACCATGCTTTGGCGTACCGCCAGAGTCCCGATAATGGTAATCGCCACCAACATGATCAACACCACGATAAGCGTTGCACCTTTTTGTTTAAACTGAATATTCATGAGTCACCTCGATTACCAAATCCATTGCGTACGGCCACTGTTTGACTGACGACTTGACGCACATAACGTGGTGCATTGGCAGGCGCAGATTTTAAAGAAACCACTTGATCCAAAACTCGATAGGTTTGATCATCATTAATCACGCCATCTGGGCTAACTTGTTGCATCGAACGAGATAAAAGCCCTAACTGAAATGACATGATACGTGGCTTCGGATTGGCAAGTGCCATGTAGTCAGCAATCGAAATATAACGCAACTGACTTGATGCATTTTCAACACCAAGCAAAACATGGAAATGATCGATACGACTCATCACGATTTGCCCCGCACTCGCACCAAAAGTACTGGTATTCAGAGCCTCTGAAGGCGCACCACCTTGTATTCGAGTTCGAGCTAGCGACGGCATCGTTGTGAGATCGACGGAGTAATAACCCGCTTCACATGCCAAAGCTAAGGCAGCATTCGGTTCGTTAGTTGCAGCATTTGCATCCGCACGCAAAAAGTAGCGTTGCACTACAACTTGCCGACCAAATGGCATACTGCTACCGGGATTTTCAACACGAAAGTTCAGCGCATTGCCTTCACAGTCAAAGCCACCCACCCAGACATCATCTGCCGTAGTGGCTGTCCCTTGATCATTTAAAACATATTGTGGAATATATTGGATGGTGAGCTGATCACTGAGAATATCGGTTTGAGTAGAATTCCCATCAGCATCTGTACCCACTAACTGCACATTAGATGCGCCAGTCCATGCTGGTGCTGTCCCTGCCGTTTGACCTTGGCTTCTCGACAACAGGTTGACACCAACACCTGTCGTTAAGGTGTGAAAGATATTGCTTTGTGGGATACCACTTGCATCTTTGGTAGCATTAACAGAAGAGGTCAGCACCAAGCCTGTACCTGACGACATGTCTGTCATCGCTGCACCAGACGCATTCAAGTTTAAAAGGCGAACATCTTTAACGATATAATTTAGACCAAAATTGGCATTATCTTGTAATTCTGACAAACCTTTTTGAAATGCAACACTTCTTTGTGCTGTTAAAAATAGCATGATCGCCGCAGCAGAAATAACTAAGCCCAGCGCCAATGCGATCATGAGTTCGATTAATGTGAAGCCCGTTTGTTGTTTGAACATTAGTAGACCTCCATGATAATACAGGTCGAATTAGGGTCATAGGCAGTCGCCGTTGTACAGTTCCCTTCACCATCAACCGTTCCATTCGTCGCAGCTGTATCCCCCCAAGCAATATAGACGCACTCTCGCCCATTATTAGTGCCCTGACATGGCATCAAATTGAAGGTCATCCCTGCATCGCTAATTTTTTCTCGCATCTGCGCAACATCGTAATCTGCGAATTGAGCTATCGTACAAAACTGTGATGCGCAATTCTGTGCAGAAGTTGCTTGATTTGCTGCAGTACTTATTTGTGTGCGATAGGTTGGGTAGGCATAACGATTGACTCGAATTCGCTCCGCCAGATCACGAGCAAAGTTAATTGCTTGAACACGGTTGGCACTTTCTGCCGTAGCCTCGACTGCACGATACTGCAACGCCACAAAGCCCAATACACCGATTGCAAGTATTAACAATGCAACCAGAACTTCAACCATCCCGACACCAGCTTGATTCGTCATCGACTTCATTAGCATGTCCCCTCAATGACCCGCTGAACAACACCCATTCTAGACACTGTAAACTCCCTAGAATTTCCACCTGCAATCGCACATACCTCAAAAGTTGTATCTGCTGCGACACCACCGTTTAATAAAAAAGCAATCGTGGTTGCTGATGTTCCTGATAGCACCGCCGTTCCTTGAGGCATCCAATTCAGTTGCGTCGGTGTATCCGCAGCGGCTGAGTTAAGTGCCACTGTAACTGTGGTACGCTCCATCACTGCTTTCATTCGTGCTTCTTGTATTTTACCAATCAGCTCCGAAGTACTTCGATTTAGGTTTTGGGCACGTGTTAAATTAGCAAAGGCAGGCACTGCCATCGACGCAATAATCGCTAGCACTGCGATCGTCACCAGCATCTCAATTAACGTAAAACCTCGATTGCGTCTCATTTTCATATCTTTTTAGCCATTACCCCAATACAAAGATAATACAATAACGCCGTCAAGAAATACATTTCTTGATTAACGATTGCATTTTAAAGATAAGTGGTAACACAGAGAAAGTTTGATTGCTTTTCTTACAATCCAAGAATGATTTAAAGGGAGCACATGCTCCCTTAGTTATTATTCAGAACGCACTTAACGTGCAAAATATTATTCTGTAACTTCGGTGGTTTGGATGCGTAATTCTTTAGGCAAACTAAAAGTAATATGTTCTTCCTGACCAGCCAACTCTTCAGGATAGCTTGCGCCCCATGCTTGCAGACGTTCAAGCACTTGTTTAATTAAAATTTCAGGTGCTGATGCGCCAGCCGTCACGCCAATTTTACTTTGAGAACCAAACCAGTCTTGATGCATTTCATCTGCATTATCAATGAGAAAGGCTTTTTTCCCCATACGCTCTGCAAGCTCACGTAAACGGTTTGAGTTCGATGAATTTGGCGAACCGACCACCAGCACCACATCGCAACGCTCTGCCAAATCACGCACGGCATCTTGCCGATTTTGTGTGGCGTAGCAAATATCATCTTTACGAGGCCCTTGAATTTTAGGGAATTTTTCACGCAAGGCTTCGATCACTTTGGATGTATCATCGATAGACAATGTGGTTTGAGTGACAAATGCCAATCGATCTGGGTGACTCACTTGTAAGTCAGCCACATCTTGCTCATCTTCCACCAAATAGATTTGACCACCATATTTGGTATCATATTGCCCCATCGTCCCTTCGACTTCAGGATGTCCATGATGACCAATCAAAATCGCATCCGTCCCCTCTCGAGAATATTTCGTCACTTCGAAATGCACTTTAGTCACCAGCGGACAAGTTGCATCAAAGACTTTGAGTTGGCGTTGTTCAGCCTCTTGCTGTACAGCTTTGGACACACCATGCGCACTAAAGATCACAATCGCATCATCAGGCACTTGATCGAGCTCATCGACAAAGATCGCACCACGTTGCTTGAGATCATCGACCACAAACTTATTATGCACCACTTCATGACGCACATAGATCGGCGCACCAAAACATTCTAGCGCACGATTCACAATGGCGATGGCACGGTCTACGCCTGCACAAAAGCCTCGAGGATTCGCCAAAAGTATTTGCATGATTCACCTAGTCGTTTTGCAATGGTTTGATCAAATGATCGGTGTTTTGGGTTTTGTTTTGAAAGACATTCTACTACAATCTACAACAAATACGATGATACAGGAAATTTACACATGTCAGGTCTACTTTTTGTGGTGGCTGCCGCATCTGGTACAGGCAAAACCTCGTTGGTCAAAGCCTTATTGGATCGCTCCAGCAATCTGCATGTGTCCGTTTCACACACGACTCGCCCGAAGCGCAATGGTGAGTTGGATGGCATTCATTATCACTTTACCGACAAAGAGAGCTTTACAAGCCAAATTGAGCAAGGTGGTTTCATTGAATATGCCGAAGTTTTTGGCAACTATTATGGGACGTCGCAGCGCACAGTCGAAGAACAACTGAAACAAGGGCATGACGTTTTATTAGAGATCGACTGGCAAGGCGCAGCGCAAGTACGTCGTTTATTCCCAAAATCCATTCAAATATTCATCCTACCACCAAGCCAATTTGATCTGCGTCAGCGCCTGTCGAATCGTGGCACAGACAGCGTCGAAGTCATCGAACATCGCCTAAGCTGTGCTGTCTCTGATATGCAACAATATGTCAATTTTGACTATATCATCATCAATGACTTTTTTGATCGTGCATTGCATGAGCTTGAGTCAGTGATTATCGCCAATCGCCTCACCCTTGCTCAGCAAGCCAACCGTCACGGTGATTTGATTCAGAATCTACTTAGCCCCAAAGGCAAATAATTACTGATTCTTGATTAAAATTTTCAGCTTGAGTCAGATCAGCAATTTGGCTATAATTTGCGACTATTTTAATTTCAGAGAATACAGGGCAGATCATGGCACGCGTAACTGTTGAAGATTGCTTGGAAAATGTAGACAACCGTTTTGAGTTGGTACTGGTTGCGAGCAAACGTGCCCGTCAAATCGCACGTCAAGGCGTAGAACCAACTGTAGAATGGGACAATGACAAACCCTCTGTAGTGGCACTGCGTGAAATTGCTGAAGGTCATGTGAATAAAGACATCTTAAAGCAACGTGATCAAGATCTTGATCACAATCAGTTTGATCTTGCTTTATCAAGCGATGCAATCAATCTCGATAACTTTAGTTTCTAATTTAAAGCGCTTGAATTGCTCGCTGTGGCGTTTCATCTTTTTCAAAAATGATGCTTTAAATCAAAAAACACCAATGTATTTCGCATTGGTGTTTTTTATTTTTTGCTTCCCTGTTTGAATAAATACATCTTGGCTCACCTGCTAAGCCAAACTCTCATCAAACGATTTCAATATTTGTTGTACATTTCGCTTAAATCTTAGGCGTTTCTATAGAAAACATTTGACAAAAAGGTCAATTTGTTTTTCATTATAAGATTCATTTTATTTTTGCGACATTCAGTTTTTAGGATCCATCTTCTATGCCAGGTGATGCCGTCAGCCATGCCAAGCAACAACTCCAATCCATCATTACGCCTTACTTAGCACCTGAAAAAGTAAAGCTGGTGATGGAGGCTAGCGACTTCGCCGATGAAGCGCATGCAGGAGTGACGCGTAAAAGTGGCGAACCCTATATTCTCCATCCAATTGCGGTGGCGTGCTTACTTGCGCACATGCGAATGGATGCAGACACTTTGGCAGCAGCATTACTGCATGACGTGATTGAAGATACTGAGGTCAGCAAAGAGCAAATCACCGAGCGCTTTAATGCCACAGTTGCGCATTTGGTTGATGGCGTGACTAAGCTCACCAGCTCCAGTGACAAGCAATACAACAAAGCGGCGTCGTTCCGTAAATTTTTGCAGGCGACTTTACAAGATCCACGTGTCATTATTATTAAACTCTCCGACCGCTATCATAATATGACCACGCTCGATGCGCTTCGCCCCGATAAGCGTGAACGCATTGCCCGTGAAACCTTTGAAATTTATGTTCCAATGGCACGACTGGTCGGTATGAATGAGATGGGAGATTGGCTAGAAGATCTGTGTTATCAAAATCTTGACATCGATATGTATGCCAGTATTCAGCAAGCACTCTCAGAAACAAAGCTGAAGCGTGAAGAATATCAGAATATTTGGGATCAGCGACTGCACCAAATCCTCACTGAAAACAATATCGAAGGTCGCATTAAAAAGAAAAATAACAATACCAACTTACTCCGCCATTTTATTAAAAACAAACTTGATCTCAATCAACTCACCAACAGCCATGCCTTTGATATTATTTTACAGCGGGTACAAGACTGTGACGATTTGTTCAAACACCTCACCGAACAATTCACCACGATCAGCTACACCGATCATATTCGCAAGCCGATGCCTGGCGGTAATCAAGCCTTATTATTAGAGTTACAAGGCGATAAGACCTTTTTAACGCTGAACATTCAAACCGAGCTGATGCGCAAAACCGCGCGTTTTGGCATGGTACTCGGCGATGCTGCCCCGCAAGCCTGTCGCTCTGCGATCCAAGCCTCCTTACAGAGTCTCAATGATCTGATTGACGAAAGCTGTGCCAAGACCACTTTTAACGACTTACTCGATTATCTGCATCAAGAAAAAATCATCGCCTACACACCACAAGGGCATATCCATGAGTTGCCTCGTGGCGCAACTGCGGTCGATTTTGCTTATGCTGCCAGTTTATTTTTAGGCAATCATGCAGTTGGGTGTAAAATCAACGGTGTGCAAAAACCACTTTCCACGCCAATTCTGAATGGTCAAGTGGTGGAAATTATTACTGATGTGCTCGCCACGCCAAATCCAGATTGGCTCAGCTTTATCAACACACAAAAAGCACGTCGTGCCATCCAAAATATTTTACGTGAGCAAGATGTGGATGAGCAGATCTTGATTGGTCAGCAAGCCTTAAATCGTGCCTTAAAAATGTTTAATGATTCGATTGATCAGCTTTCCGATAAAGATTGGCAGTGTTTATTAGAATGGCGACATGTGGAAACAAAAGATGCGTTATTTGAGCAAATTGCCGTAGGTGACCTCTTACCACAGTTGGTGGCAAATAGACTACATCATCAGCAATCCACACAAACTGACAATACGCTGGTGCTGATCCAAGGCACTGAAGGTGTCGAAGTCAAATATGGACATTGCTGTAATCCTGTCTTTGGTGATCCGATCATGGGACACCTCACGCGTCGTGGACTGATCGTACATCGCACCCAATGCAATAACTTACAGCAAGAGCAACATAAGCATCCCGAAAACATCATGCCGCTTTCATGGTATGATCAAAACCCTGAAGGTGCTCGCTTCCATGCCTATCTTGCCATTGATGAACTGCTCGATGATGAACAAACCTCTGAGGCGATTTACCATGCACGTAAAGCCAATGC
The DNA here is from genome assembly GCF_900096915.1 of Acinetobacter marinus. Lineage (GTDB taxonomy): Bacteria > Pseudomonadota > Gammaproteobacteria > Pseudomonadales > Moraxellaceae > Acinetobacter > Acinetobacter marinus. Next base: position 61,966 of record NZ_FMYK01000004.1, on the reverse strand, counting down.
AGGGGTCGAAGCGGTTCAACATGAAAATGAAACCACCTATTTTAATATTGTGGTCAATGATCGACGTCATCTTGCAAGTATCATTCGAGAATTACGCATGACCCTGCATTTTCCAAAAATTACACGACTCTTTATGCCTTTTGCAAACCATCAATCTGCAAAAGTAAGCTAAACAACACATTCATCGATAAACACAACAGGAGAAACTCTCCCATGACACGTCAAGTGATCCACACAGAACATGCACCCGCTGCGATTGGCACATATTCACAAGCGATTTTGGTAGACAACACCTTATATCTTTCAGGTCAGATTGGTCTTGACCCATATAGCATGGAGCTTGTCGATGGGATTGAGGCACAAATTCGACGTGTATTCGACAATATCAAAGCAGTCTGTGCTGCCGCAGATGCTAGTCTCGCTGATTTTGCAAAACTCAATATCTTCCTAACCGACCTCTCTCATTTTCAATTGGTCAACCAAATCATGGGCGAATATTTTGCCCAACCCTACCCCGCTCGCGCAGCACTTGGCGTTTCAAGCCTCCCAAAAGGGGCTTTGGTCGAGATGGATGGAATAGTGTGTATCAATAATTAAATTTTTCAATATAAACAGTATCTTAAATATAGTCCTTAAAAACAAGGTCACAAGTTATCGATCAAAATTTAACTTGTGATCTTTTTTTCCAATCGTGATTAACATAAAAAACAATGAAATTGATTGACAAACGATAACAATTATCAATAATATTACTTATCCAATTCACACTCAGGTCTAATCTGATGTACATTTGTTTATGCCGTGGAATTACCGATCAAGACATCAAAGATGCCATGCAAAATGGCGCACAGAGCTATCGTGAAGTGCGTGAAATGCTGGATCTTGGTACCTGTTGTGGTAAATGTGCACCTGAAGCAAAAGCGCTCATTTCAGATGAACTGGCGCAAATTGCAGCACGAATTTCTGTTGCAGCATAAGTGAATCATTCAAACTACAACAATAAACAAAGATAAGCGCAAACTACTCCTCCCCCACCTCGACTCAAGATGGGTTTATTTTTATTATTTTCAGTGTTTTAAGTGAAGTTTAATTGATCCATATTTTTTAGAATTCAATCCCATCATAGACCTCTGCAACTGACAGCTTTAAGCCGACCGACTGTAGAATCAATTCATCGCCCATTTCATAATATTGCGCTTGCCAATCATCTAAGCGACTACGCAACTCAACCCACTGACGCTCTTGATCGACCATCAGATATTCTTGAAGCGTTGGAATGCGCTGATACTCTTGTAATTTAAATGTTTTATCATAGCTTTTGGTTGATGCAGACAGCACCTCAACGATCAAAATTGGCGTTTCGACAAAATACATATTGGGCGACAATTTTGAACAATCCACCATGACATCAGGATAATAAAAATTGTCGGCAATACGCACCTTCATATCATTCATAAATGGACGACATGGCTTGCCTTTTAAGTGAAGATTCAATGTGGTAAATATATTTCCTGAAATCACATTATGGATTGCACTAGCACCGACCATGGCAAAAACCTCACCATTGATGAATTCATGTTTGATGGTGCTATTTAATTCACCTTGGATATATTGTTGTGCATCGATCCGATGTTTGTTCGCAAAGCTCATATCCCACCTGCGTGGCATTGTTCATTGATCAATCACTATAGCATAGCCGCCTCAAAGGATATATTTCAGATACACGATAATTTTTTGTTCACAGCCATATTCATTTTTATTCTCATTTGCCGTTCTAAAAAGTCCTCGCACATCCACCATGAAACGCTTAGACTATTTATAAATTAAGTGATTTGAATTTTTTTATATTTTTGGAGTGCGATCATGCAAGGTAGTAAACAAGTCATTCAACAGCTCAATCAAGTGCTTTTTCATGAGTTGACGGCGATCAATCAGTATTTTTTGCACTCTCGCATGTTTAACGACTGGGGCATCGAAGGTCTTGGCGAAGCGGAATATAAAGAATCGATCCGTCAGATGAAACATGCGGATAAAGTCATTGAGCGTATTCTATTTTTAGAAGGTCTGCCAAACCTACAACATCTAGGCAAGCTGTATATTGGTCAGCATACCGAAGAAGTGCTGAAATGTGATGTACGCAAGGTCAAAGAAAATATCGAAGCGTTACAATCTGCGATCGTGATGGCTGAACAAGAGATGGACTATGTGACGCGCGACTTGCTTCGTAGCATCTTAGAGAAAGATGAAGATTATCTCGACTGGGCGGATACACAGCTTGATCTGATCGGTAAAGTCGGTATTGAAAACTTTATTCAGAAGAATATGGAAGAGGAATAATCTTTTCTTTTTCTTAAAAAATCCCGCTGTGTGCGGGATTTTTTCTGTGCTAATTTCAATGTTATTTCCACGGTCGAAGATCGACGATTTTAACCACTTCGCCTTTTTCTTTATTAATAAGTACAGTCATATCTATTGCATTGGCTTTCAATGGCACGAATGCCGTTGCAGAAGGGTTTTTCTCAATAACCTTCCATACAAGCTCTGGATCATTATACTTGTTAAGTAAACTTAATTCCTGTGCTTTTTCATTTATCATCTTTGAGACTTGCGTAAATGGCACATATCTAGCTGGCTTTTGTGCAATTGAAATGCCATTAAAAATTTCATCGAACATATCATCTGACTTTATCTTCTGATCTGTAGAAAATTGAACACCTACATATTTAGGTTTAAACCATGTCGCTTGAAATAATGTTGTTCCTTTTTCTTTTGAATTAATCACCAATTCATTATTACGAATCAACTCAAATTGATCAACATTATAAGCAATCCAAACTGGTCGACCTGCAGCGATAAAGTTCATTCCATAAATCAACGCAATCAATTGAAGAAAGATAATTGCCCCTAAGTCAAACTTTAATGATTTTTTAGATTCATTGTAGACCACAAAGCACAGTAATGGTCCCATGATAATATCCACAAATATCAATATTAAAAATATATGTGTTACCCCTGTAGCTTTAGCTAAAGGATAAGGATACCAAATAAAAAATACAATTAAGATTACAACAAGCGCAAATAAAAACGAAATGAATAAATGACTCGCTAAAAATCTCACACGATTAGACTTCACTCGACACCAGGCACCAACATAAAATGTAAGTCTATGATACTCAATACAGTTTGTACATCAAATTAATACTTGTCATTTTGTTGCGATATTTGTCAGTTGTCGGCATTTTGCTCCATGCTATTTTAACAGCGCAAACCCAATACATTGTTTATAAAACTTTTTTTATTGGCACTATTATTGCAAAATATTTTATAAAATAGGGGTATTTCAAAATGCAAAGAGGTTTTACCTTAATAGAGCTCATGATCGTGGTAGCAATTATTGGTATTTTAGCTGCGATTGCCATTCCAGCATATCAAGACTATATTGCTCGATCTCAGGTTTCGGAAGCACTCATGTTTGCAAGTGGCTATAAAAATCAAGTCAGTGATATTTATTGGCAAACAGCAAGCTGCCCTACTTTAACCGAGCTTGGACTTTCCAGTAATACAATTTCTAGTCGGTATATTTCAACTATTGATTTAACCACGTTGACAGGTTATCAATGTTCAGTTTCATTGACTTTTAAAAATTCAGACGTATCAAAAGGTCTTCAAGCGAAGACGCTGAGCTTCTCAATGCTCACTGATACAGCCAACCCAGCAACAAGTATTTGGAAGTGTACATCTACAGATATTCCTCAGAAATATCTACCTAAATCGTGTACTGGTATCTGATAATTTTCTGCTTGACTCCTTTAATATATATCGAGGTCGTTGCTTTACCTCGGTATATACGCGTCCCAAATATTCACCTAATACGCCAATACCGATTAATTGCACACCACCCAAGAATAAAATAGAAACTAACAAGGAAGGATACCCCTTAACAGGATTCCCCCAAATTAGCGTTTGCAATATCATCCAAGCACCGTATAGAAATGCAAATAATGCAATAAAAAAACCAATATATGACCAAACACGTAGTGGCAAAGTTGAGAAATTCGTCACACCTTCGATCGCCAAATTCCATAATTTCCATCCATTGAACTTTGTATGACCTGCGACGCGTGCTGTTCGAACATATTCTAATACCACCGTCTTACCACCTACCCATGAAAATATTCCTTTCATAAACAAATTGCGTTCCGCAAGCAGCAAAATTTGCTGGACAACTGTGCGATCAAGTAATCTAAAATCACCAACATTCTCTACAAGTGCTGGAGAGCTTATTTTGTTATGTAGTTTATAAAACCAATATGCTGTAGACCTTTTTAACAGTGAGTCACTGTCTCTGTTGATGCGTTTTGCAAGGACAATTTCTGCACCATTATTCCAAGCCTCGATCATCTGAGGGATTAGCTCCACAGGATCTTGAAGGTCAACATCTATCGGAATCACCACATCACCTGTTGCATATTCCAATCCAGCCATCAGTGCAGGCTCTTTACCGAAATTGCGCACAAAATGAAGGGGTACAATAAGTTCATCCGTACTCGCAAGCGTATGAATAATTTGCTCGGTAAAATCTGTACTACCGTCATTGACAAAAACAATTTCAACTTCGTATGATAAAAAGTAACGATTAGATCGAATAGTTGAATAAAAAATATCAATGGTTTCTTGTTCGTTAAATACAGGTACAACGAGTGAGATTTTCATTCATTCTCCAAATACCATTTTTTTTGATAGAAAAAAACCAAAAAAGAAGCTAATAGCTGATGTTATAACCAATGTCAGAAGTGGCGTCAACTCCACTCGATCAGCAAAAAAACCGACCAAAAGGCTTATTGTCCCTAGCATAAAATAAAAGATGATAAATTTTTTAAACCTCATCTTGGCTTTAAAATTGAATATTGAATTCAAGACATATGAAAAAAAACAAGCAACACTAAATCCCATAAAATTACAAAATGCTTGACTTGACATAAAGCAATAAAAAGCAAAAAAAACAAGCCAATGTATCAATGTATTTAAAACCCCAATTAGAAAATATCTTATAAAAAATATCATCAACCTACTCTTTCTCTAAAGGCTTAAAATATATCAACAAGTTATTATTTGAATCTGATGCTATATAATAAAATAACCGATCATCCACAATTTCAAATTTTTTATTTTTTTCCAAATAGTATTCAAATTTCTCCTTATCGCCACGAAATTTAATATATTTAAGCTGATATGGGAAAAAATTTTGAATTTTATAAGTGTAATAAGACCCATTAGCAATAATATTTTTTATCACAGGATATTTATAGACTATTTGTTGCACAGTGTAAGGCGTAGATTCTCCATAAAAAATTATTGTAGTATTCTTATTTATTGATTTATTATTATGAATAGTTTCAAGAAGATCAAAAATCACCATATCATCAAAATTTTCTTTATATTTTTGTGCATTAGATACATTAAGTGAAATTGATAAAAAATAAAAGTTCACAAAGAAAAGTAGAAAACAATTACACTTATAAAGCCTGTAATACAAAATAATTTTGTAAGCAGATAGCAATAAAAAACTGGTATAAAATCCATAAAAAATAAATGTCCGATATTCAAATCGAGGAACATCTAAAAATAAATTTACTCCAGCAGCAGTACAAACAAAAGAAAAATGAACTATTAAGAAAGCAATTAACCCTAGATAAGAAAATAGCTTAAAAAAATAAATTACATTTAACAGTAATAGGTATATAAAAATTACCAAATAAATATATCCACTATCACCTTGAAATAATATAGATATTTCTCTTATGGCTACAGTTAAATTTGGCACAGCATTTGCGATAGACATTTGTGAGTGTGTCGTTGAATACCAATTAAAATCTGTTGTAAACTTCATAATAGTGAAATAATACAAAACAAGTGAAACTGCAAAAATCACAAAATATAACAATGACTGTCTAAACCATAGCTGAAATGATTTATAGGAATTATTAGAATTTAACTTGTAAATAACAAATAGTGCCGTACAGACATACGCCACTATCGCTGGCTGATAAAGACCTAATGTAAAATACAATAAACAAGTTGCAAATATATACCTCTTTTGATTAACAAAATGTATTGCTAGCACAGAGAATAGTACAGCAAGCATCATAAAAAGTGAGTCGTATCTAAAGTATAAATTTGATAGTAAGAATGGGCTTAAAAAAATCGGTGAAAATACCAACCATCCTTCAAAATTTTTCCAAGTATCAAAAAAGTTATTCACATAGTGGGAAACTATCAAATATAAAAATAATAAAGATATGATTTGAGGTAATGGCGTTAAATCAGTAAAGCGCCTACCTAATCCGAGCAAATAATACAACCAATCTGCAAAAGGTCGAAAATCCCCACCCCAATTATAATAGCCGCCTGCTGCACGATAATTATCGTCAAAATAATAAATGCTTGGGCTTAGAAGTGCCCAAATCCACAAAAGATTAAATCCTATAAAAATAGGATACTTATATTTTTTAATAATCGATAAATCAAACATTCCCATACTCATAAATAAAATAAGCCCTCTAAATTAGAGAGCTTATTAATGAAATCAATAACGAATTAAGAACCAGTACATGATTTTGGAAGATATTTTTGTAATGCATTAGATGTACATGCCCAGGTTACAGAACCAGTAGCATCAGTAGGAGTAAGTGTCAAAGTTGAGCCCTGAATTCCTTTAGATACACCAGAAGATTCCATTGTTGCAGTAATTACACCATCATCTACAGCTACATTATCTACATATGAACCTTTGATGTCTGCAGAAGCAGGAATACCATTTGAACCAGAGTCAATACCTGTGAATGTACCGATTTGACCATAAGTTTCTGTTACATTAGTTTTTAGACCACTAGATAGTGACATTGCTTCTGTCATTTGTGAACGAGCGATATAATCTTGATATGCAGGAATCGCAATTGCTGCCAAGATACCGATGATCGCTACAACGATCATGAGTTCGATGAGTGTAAAACCTTTTTGAGCGTTCATAGAGTTCTCCCTAGAGAATAAGTTGTTTGTTCGCTTTATTAGCGACTATTTCGCTATGTTGTATTTATTGCATAAGTTGTGCCAACTTTATGCAGGTTTGATTTTATATTATAAAACAGCAGGTTACGCAACATATTTTTTAAAAATATTTTTTAGTGTGATTTTTATCACATTTTTAGCGTTAGCTACTGACGTTTTTTGTCAGTATTTACCCTTTTCAAAAAACAATCATTTATCTTCACAAGTGCTTTTTATCTTTCTACAACAATTTCGGCATATCAGACAATTCATTCCCCTGCGGATCAGGCTGTTGTGCCAAATCCTTACTTTCATGTTGCTGATAAAACTGATTCAGTGTTTCACCCAACTGTGCGACAGCATGACAGATACCATCCGCAAATTGTTTTTCTTTGAAGAACGGTAACATCGACTGACAAACAGTTTGCCAATATTCAGCCGTGACCGCTTGGTGAATGCCACGGTCTGCGACAATCTCCACATCATGCTCACACAGATTGAGATAAATCAACACCCCACTATTATATTCGGTGTCCCAGACTCGGTATTCGGCAAAGAGTTGTTCGGCACGTTGCTGGCAGTTGTGTTCAAAGGCGACTGCATTCGGCAGACTGCCCTCGATGATCACTTGGATTTCACCACGATGACCCTGCTCAGCATCACGGATAGCATCGGCAATTTGCTGTGCTTGGCTAGGATTAATGACGCTTTTACTGGATTTAAAATAAAACAGATGTTTGAACCAGCGTTTTAAACTGGGTTGTGTTTGGTCGTGATGGCGTTTTGTCGCAATTACCGTTTCACCATCGGTCTGATGCGTTGCTTGATCTACCATGAGCCTGATGCACCTCCACCGCCAAAGCTACCGCCACCACCACTGTAGCCTCCGCCACCGCCGAAGCCTCCACCACCACTACTTCCGCCACCACCTCGACCTGAACCGCCACCGCTGAGAAATGCTTGGAATAAAATCTGCGCCAGTGAGCTAATGACCAAGAAAAACATGCCAAAACCGAGCGCAAGACTCATGACTAAACCAATCCCATTAAACATACCAAGTGCCGTACCTGCGATACCCGCACCCAACGCTGTCAGTTTACGACCGAAAAATGCCGATGCAAGCACCGAAAATATCAAGATAAATAATGATAATCCGAGTGTACTTTCTTGCGCTTGCTGTTGTTGATGGGCTTGGGCTTGACGTTGCTTCAACTCTTCAGCCGCTTGTTGTGCAACTTCGGGGTCTTGGCTCAAGACACGATCAATTTCCGTCAGTGCATCATTTAAACCTTGTGCATATTGCTGTTGTTTAAATTGCGGTTTGATTTGGTTTTCTATGATTTGATGGTTGATAATATCAGGTAGCACACCTTCCAAGCCATAACCTGTCAGGATTTGGATACGGCGGTCATTCAGCGCCACCACGATGAGCAGACCATTATCACGCTCTGCCGAACCCAATTTCCATTCTTCGGCAACACGCATGCCATACTGAAAAATATCTTCTTGCCCTGTGCTTGGCACGATGACAATACCAATCTGCGCCTTACCCTCTTGGTAAATCTTTTGAATTTTTTGGCTTAGTTCAGCATTTTGCGCCGCACTCAGCACATTGGCTTGATCAATAATTGGCGCATTGAGCTGTGCGGGCAATTCACGCTGTACAATACTTTCATCTGGCGATGCACTATCTGTAGCAGTTGCTGTGGTTGACGTGCTTGTTGATTGATTCTGGTTGTTTGTTTGCTGATTTGAACTCTGGGTTGATGTTGCGTTTTGATTCGTTTGCTGACTATTAATCTGTGGAATTGCTTGATGATCTTGTAAGACTTTTCCAGCGACGATGATGTCTTCTACATCGTTATCGACCGCAACGGCTTGTTCGGCGTAGCTCGCTGTGCTCAGAAAAAGACTGACACACAGTGCAAGCCACACAAAAATAATTCGTATGGCTTGATTCATCGGCTGAACTCGCTTGATTTCACTCATCATCGCTCTGAAAAGCATTCCATCAATTATTCAAAGCTGACTTTTGGCGCTGTCGCTGCACCCGCTTCAGCTTTGAAGTTAGGCTTGGTATCCATGCCGATCACTTTTGCCGTCATCACTTGCGGGAACTGGCGAGCATAGCTGTTGAAGTCTTGCACCGTGCTGATATAGCGATTACGTGCGACTGCGATACGGTTTTCTGTGCCTTCGAGTTGGACTTGTAAGGCTTGGAATTGCTCATTGGCTTTGAGGTCTGGATAGTTTTCTGATACAGCGATCAAACGTGACAACGCCCCTGTGAGCTGCGCTTGTGCCTGTTGATATTTCTCAAAAAGTGCAGGATCGTTCAGCACTTCCGCATCAACTTTGAGCCCTGCAACATTGGAGCGAGCTTGCGTCACTTCGGTGAGGACTTGCTCTTCATGTGCCGCATAGCCTTTCACCACATTGACCAAATTTGGCACCAGATCGGCACGACGTTGATATTGGTTCTCCACCTCTGACCACGATGCGGTCACGGCTTCGTCTTTGACTTGGAGCGTATTATAGCCACACCCCGTTAAGCTCAAACTCGCCACCAAAGCAGTTGCTGTCATCATTTTTTTTAATGCATTCATTCGATCACCCATGCGTTGTTCACGCTTACTTAATTTTCTTGAGTTATCTCATTGTATCAATTCAAAATGATCTTTCTATTTCAATTTGTATATCACTTCACAAAATGCGATGCACCGCATCAAATCCTTGCATGGCATATTCTTTAGCCAGTTTTTCTTTCCAAAATGTCAACTCTTGATCGTAATTGATCTGCTCAGGATTAAAATCATCTCGATAATAAGACAAATACTCAGGTAATAATTGAATCAACATTTTTGCGATCAGATACACGCCAAAGACATTACCGCCAATTTTCGGCAGACTTTTCCATTTATCCTGCCAAAACAATCGACTGGCAGAATAAAAAGTCAAACTCGCAAAGCCCGAGGTTACTGTACGCATCACTTTGCGACGCATGGCATGATCAGCATAAATCGCTTGATAGGTGTTATATGCCACCGCGCGATGCTCTACTTCTTCGATCGCATGCCAAATCCATAGCTTGACCGCATCCTCATCGAGGCTACTCAAAATCTCAGGATGACGTAAAATGAATCCGCCAAGCAATGCTGTAAAATGCTCAAATGCACAGGTAATGGCAAGCTGTGTTTTCTTGGGTAATGCTTTGACTTTATCATCTTGTCTTGCAAGCCAATTTTGAAAATGATCCAACTGATAGTCATCTCGGCGCCAAGCATCATTAAACTCAGTATGTGCTTTAGAATGCATCGCCTCTTGCCCAATAAACGCAGAAATTTCGGCTTGAAGTGTCTGATCTTGGACACGATCACGCACATTGCGTACACTATGCACAAAGAATTGCTCACCAATCGGAAAGGTTGAAGATAGCGCAGTCAATAAATGTGACATGATAGGTGAGTTGGCAAAATAATGCCTCGAAATCGCATTGGCATTAAACTGCGGGCGACGTACAGAAATGCCTTTGGCTTGTGGACGTTGTCGATAGTTTTTTGTTGTCGTTTCTAACATTGTTGTCATTGCATTGCCTCTCGCAAATCAATTTAGACAATGATTATTGTCGAGTTAATAAGTTGTGGCTATGGCGATAATCGACTGTAAATTGGCAAGAGTGTTCAACACTGGATGATTTTCTAGATTATTTTTTCAGGATCAATGGTAAATTTCCAAGCATAAAAAAGCCCACGATGGTGAGCTTTCTTAGAAAAGATTTAAAATCAGCGGTTAAACGTCTAAATAATCCAAGATACCTTCTGCAGCTTGACGCCCTTCCCAGATCGCAGTCACTACAAGGTCTGAACCACGCACCATATCGCCACCAGCAAAGATTTTAGGATTCGAGGTTTGGAATTTGAACTCTTGCTCTTCCGCTGCAAGTACACGTCCAGAACCATCTAAGTCGATTTTCTGATCTGCAAACCAATCCGCAGGACTAGGACGGAAACCAAATGCAAGCAGTACCGCATCCGCAGGTAAGATTTCCTCTGAATTTGGCACAGGCTCAGGACTACGACGACCACGGCTATCAGGTTCGCCAAGTTGCGTGGTGACCACTTTCACGCCAGTGACTTTGCCATTTTCACCCACGATTTCGATCGGTTGGCGGTTAAATAAGAAGTTCACACCCTCTTCACGGGCATTTTTTACTTCACGTACCGAACCTGGCATATTGGCTTCATCACGACGGTATGCACAGCTTACAGATGCGGCATTTTGACGGATTGAAGTACGGTTACAGTCCATCGCAGTATCACCACCGCCAAGTACGATGACCTTTTTGCCTTCGACACTGACATATTCGCTTGGATCAGTTTCCCAGCCTTGGCAACGATTGACATTGGCAATCAAGAAATCGAGTGCATCATACACGCCATTCAAGTCTTCGCCTGGGAATCCACCTTTCATATAGGTATATGTGCCCATGCCCATGAATACCGCATCGTATTCTGCGAGCAACTGCTCAATGGTCACATCTTTACCGATTTCAGTATTCAAACGGAATTCCATGCCCATGCCAGTGAAAATCTCACGGCGACGCTTCATCACGTCTTTTTCCATCTTGAATTCTGGAATACCAAAAGTCAGTAGACCACCGATTTCAGGACGTTTATCAAATAATACTGGCTTCACACCATTGCGCACCAAAATATCCGCACAGCCCAGACCCGCAGGACCTGCACCGATAATGGCAACTTTTTTATCTGTCCATTTCACTTGTGACATATCTGGACGCCAGCCAAGTGCAAATGCGGTGTCATTGATGTATTTTTCCGCATTACCAATTGTCACTGCACCAAAGCCGTCATTCAAAGTACACGCACCTTCACACAGACGATCTTGTGGACAAACCCGACCACAAACCTCAGGCAAGGTATTGGTTTGATGACACAACTCTGCCGCTTGGAAAATACGACCTTCAGCAATCAGCTTCAACCAGTTTGGAATGTAGTTGTGTACTGGACATTTCCATTCGCAATATGGGTTACCACATTCCAAACAACGATGCGTCTGATTGGCAGCAACATCCGCCGTGTATGGTTTATAAATTTCCACAAACTCTGCTTTGCGGACAGTAATATCCTTTTTATCTGGATCTTGACGAGGAACATCCAAAAATTGAAAGCTATTATTTAGGCGCTCTGCCATGTTTCTCTCCGTGGGTAGATGCGAACGTCAGTCGTATATTGGGTTCGAGTGACGTCGTATCTGCCTATTCAATGCAGGGTTATTGTGGATCAGCTTGTGTGGTTTTCAGCAAGGTCAACAAGTTGGCGGCTTTCGGTTTAACCAGCCAGAATTTACGGCTGTAATAGTCAAACTCGTTGCGAATCTTGTATGCCCACGCACTACCTGTTTCTTGGATATGCTCATCAAGAATCTTCATCAAGAACTGTTGATGTTCTTCCATCGACTCTGTTGAGATACGGGTTAAATCGATCAACTCATGGTTGTAGTAATCGACAAAATCATTATCCAAGTCAAGCACATAAGCAAAACCACCTGTCATCCCTGCACCGAAGTTGTGACCCACTTTACCGAGTACAGTGACGATACCACCTGTCATATATTCACAGCAATGGTCGCCTGCACCTTCGATCACCGCAAATGCACCTGAGTTACGCACGCCGAAACGCTCACCTGCAGTCCCTGCGGCAAAAATCTTACCACCTGTGGCACCGTACAAGCAGGTGTTACCAATGATTGCGGTATTTTGGCTTTGGAAAGGTGAACCTTTTGGTGGAGAAATCGAAATTCGACCACCCGCCATACCTTTACCGACATAGTCATTGGCATCGCCTTCGAGTTTGATATGCAGACCGCCTGCATTCCACACACCCAAAGACTGTCCTGCTGTTCCTTGCAACTTCAAGGTCACAGGTGCATTACTCATACCCAAATTGCCGTGACGTTTGGCAATTTCACCTGACAAACGGGCACCGATCGAACGGTCACAGTTACACACGGTATAGTAGAACTCGCCACCTTGACATTTTTCAATTGCAGGCAACATGTCTTTGACCATTTCTTCAGCCAACAAGCCTTTGTCATGCGGCGCATTGCCTTGTACTTCACAGTACTGCGCTTTACCGTCGGCACTTGGATGTGACTCAAGCAATGGTTTTAAGTTCAAATGTTGCTGACGATCTGTTTCACCTGGCAAGATTTCCAAGAGATCAACTCGACCAATCAAATCTTTCAATGAACGCACACCAAGCGCTGCAAGCAATTCACGGGTTTCTTCAGCGATAAAGCGGAAGAAGTTAATCAACATCTCAGGTTCACCAATATAGTGCTCCTGACGCAAGTGATCTTGCTGTGTTGCAACACCCGTTGCGCAGTTATTTAAGTGGCAAATACGCAAGTATTTACAACCGAGTGCAATCATTGGTGTAGAACCAAAACCAAAACTTTCCGCACCGAGAATTGCCGCTTTAATTACGTCAACACCCGTTTTCAAACCACCATCAGTCTGTACACGGACTTTGCCACGCAAATCATTGACACGTAATGCTTGATGCGCCTCAGAAAGACCCAATTCCCACGGCGAACCCGCATGGTGAATTGATGAAATCGGTGATGCTGCTGTACCGCCGTCATAACCAGAAATAGTAATGAAATCGGCATAGGCTTTCGCTACACCTGCGGCAATCGTTCCCACACCTGGTTCAGAAACCAATTTCACAGAAACCATCGCACTTGGGTTGACTTGTTTTAAGTCAAAAATCAACTGTGATAAATCTTCGATCGAATAAATATCATGATGCGGTGGCGGTGAAATCAAAGTCACACCCGGTACAGAATAACGCAAACGGGCAATCAAGCCATTCACTTTACCACCTGGGAGCTGACCGCCTTCACCTGGTTTTGCACCTTGTGCCACTTTGATCTGCAATACTTCAGCAGAGGTTAAGTAGGCAGGTGTCACACCGAAACGACCCGATGCAATTTGCTTAATTTTCGAGTTACGAATCGTGCCATAACGTGCAGGATCTTCACCGCCCTCACCTGAGTTTGAACGACCACCAATGGTGTTCATGGCAATGGCAATCGCTTCATGCGCTTCAGGGGACAATGCACCCAAAGACATGCCTGCAGAGTCAAAGCGTGGCAAGATCTCTTCTACCGCCTCAACTTCATCAATCGAAATTGAATTGTCGGTTTTCAGTTTAAATAAATCACGAATCGTTGCCACTGGACGAGTATTGACCAAATTGGCATATTCTTTAAAGTCTTCGTATTTGCCCGAACGCACTGATTTATGCAATGCATTGATCACGTCTGGGTTAAAGGCATGATATTCCTTACCAAATACGAACTTGAGTAAACCGCCTTGATCGATTGGCTTACGTGCTTTCCACGCCAACTCTGCCAATTTTTTCTGATCATTTTCAAGGTCGCCAAAGGTTGCGCCTTCGATACGACTTGGCACACCGATAAAGCAGGTGTCCACCACTTCTTTAGACAAACCAACTGCTTCAAACAGTTGACCGCCACGATATGATGCAACGGTTGAAATACCCATTTTTGACAGGACTTTCATCAAGCCTTTATCGATACCTTTACGGAAATTCGCTTGGGCTTGGATTGGATCACCGAGTAGCTCACCTTTGGCAATCAAATCATTGATCACATCATGTGCAAGATATGGATAGACCGCAGTCGCACCAAAACCGAGTAGCACCGCAAACTGATGCGGACCACGTGCCACACCTGTTTCGACCACAATGTTTGAATCGGTACGCAAACCTTGCTGAATCAAATGGTGATGCACCGCACCTGTTACCAATACCGCATTGGCTGGTAAATAGCCCTCACGAATATTTTTATCCGACAAAATCAAGATCGACTTGCCATCACGGATCGCTTGCGCAGATTCTTCACAGATACGTTTGACTGCCGCACCCAATCCTTCTGACTCTGGATAGTTCAAATCAATTTCAATCTGACCATAACCCTCACGCTCAAGGGTACGAATCAAGTGCATTTTTGAATTTGACAGCACTGGACTTGAAATAATCAAGCGATCAGCATGATCAGGACCTTGTTCAAAGACGTTCTGTTCACGACCAAGACAAGTCTCAAGTGACATCACGATCGACTCACGCAGTGGATCGATTGGCGGGTTGGTCACCTGTGCAAACTGTTGACGGAAATAGTCAGACACATGGCGCACTTGACGTGACAATACCGCCATTGGCGTATCATCACCCATTGAGCCAACCGCTTCTTGACCACTTTCTGCGATCGGGCGAAGCAATTGATCACGCTCTTCAAAAGTGACCATAAACATTTTTTGTGCGGCTTTGAGGGCATCACCTGTCAAACCTTGATCAACTAACTTTTCTTCGAGCTGTACGTCACCTTGCAACTTCATTGAACGATCACGCAACCACTCACGGTACGGACGCATTTTTTTCAAGTGGTTGCTGACTTCTTGGGTATCGAGAATGTTGCCCGTTTTGGTATCAATCGCCAAAATCTGACCTGGACCAACACGACCTTTAGAAATCACGTCTTCAGGCGCATAATCCCAAACACCGATTTCTGAAGCCAATGTGATGTAGCCGTTTTTGGTGATGACCCAACGTGCAGGACGCAAACCGTTACGATCGAGCATACAGATCGCATGACGACCATCTTGAATCACCAGACCCGCAGGACCATCCCATGCTTCCATATGTTTTGAGTTGAACTCATAGAAAGCACGCAGATCGGCATCCAAAGTTTCCACGTTTTGCCATGCTGGTGGCACGAGCATACGCAGCGCACGGAACAAGTCCATACCGCCACCGACCAAAATCTCGAGCATATTATCAAGGCTCGATGAATCCGAACCAGTACGGTTGACCAATGGGGTCAACTCAAGCAAGCCTGGTAAAAGTGGATTTTCAAATTTCGGGGTACGTGCAAATGCCCAGTTACGGTTGGCAGTAATGGTATTAATCTCACCATTGTGCGCCAAATAACGGAACGGCTGTGCCAATGGCCAGCGTGGCAAAGTATTGGTCGAGAAGCGCTGATGGAATACGCAGATATGCGACTCCAGACGAGCATCCGCCAAATCGGTATAAAAATCCGCAATCGCCTCAGGCATCATCAAGCCTTTATAGCTGATCACGGTCGACGCCAAGGTCGTAATATAAAATAATGAATCGTTTTCTAATTTTTTCTCAGCACGGCGACGAGCCAAAAACAGCTTACGGTTAAACTCATCTTCCGCCAAACCTTGCGGATTATTCACCAAGATTTGCTCAAATGCAGGTAAAGAGCGTAGTGCAATTTCACCCAAAACATCTAAGTTAATTGGGACTTTACGCCAAGTCGCCACAGTCAAACCTGCTGCTTCAATTTCCGCATTGACGATTTTTTTTGCATGCTCAGCAAGCGCAGGATCAAGGTTTAAAAAGACCGTACCTGCCGCAAAAATTTCTGTTAACTCTGAACCGAGTTTCTGCGCTTCTTCACGAAAGAATTGTTTTGGCATCGCAAGCAACAAACCACAACCGTCACCCGTCTTACCATCCGCTGCAATCCCGCCACGGTGGGTCATACAGCTCAAACTATGAATGGCCGTTTCCACCAAGTGATGGCTTTGTTTGCCTTGCATATGTGCAATCAAACCAAAACCACAGTTGTCTTTAAATTCATGCGGCTGATACAAACCTTTGGCTTGATCAGTGGGAGCTACAGTATTGAGCGATGGCATGTGCATAGCGTACCCTTCTTAATGAAGATGACTCAGCAACTGAGTCAAGAAACCGAAAAAACCAAAGCATTATCGTTACTAATGTTTGATCGCAACCCTAAGCGACTAAACACCTTAGACAAGACTGGCAACAAAACGAAAATCAGAGGAAACCGTACTGTTAGAAAGCATGCTGTGAAATGTTTAGCGACGTATTTTCTCATTGAACAACCAACCAATGCAAATCCCGATTTGCAAGCTGATGTGTTTGATGAACAGGAGTGTAACTATAGAATAAAAGTATTCTGCAACAATCGATTTTATGTCGATTTAAGGAATTAATAAAGCAATAAATATGCCATATAAATTAAATAAATACTATTTCACAAACAATGAGTTACAAAAGCACAATAAATCACTTGCTCCAAATTTGCGCACAAACAAGCACCAATATACAGCACAAATGCTTTTTCTTTGTTGCTAGCTCACTTTTGCTTTATTTTGGTGCATTAAAATGGATCAATAATTTGCGTTGGTGCTTGCTGAGCAGGTGTTGTTGATGGTTGTGTTGATTCTGATGGTGCATTTGTTGAATTATTTCGAGGTTTGACCTGAGAATGCTCCGTATTTGTGCTTTGCACCGTTCCCGCATCGTCTTTGCGCTGTATCGTGGTGGTAGTTCCACCCGTATTACTGGTCGATGATGATGCAGAAGTTGACGGTGTGACTTGTGGTACAACAGGCACTCGTGGTAATGCTGTGCGAGTTAATAGTACCGAACGCAATTCTGTCGATGATTTATTTTCATCACTGCCAAGATCATTGACTAGACTGGCATAGCTATTGAGTTTCTCAGGCAACACCTTCACAGTTTTCGGTAAGCCAAAATTCAGTTTTTGCGCTTGATCAATCGCCGCTTTGGTATTTTTAAACAAACCATAGGTCAACACATATTCCACTTTATTTTTCTTTTGGTCATCTAAACGGAAATAATAAAATTGACTGCGATCTTCTCGACCATTCAAGTAAGAGCGGATGACATCTTCTTCGGCAACTTTTAACAGTTGCAAAGTCCATGCATTTTTGTTTTCAGCGATAAAACTCGAACCACGAAATTCTGGTTCATGGTCGCCCGCCAAAGCATTCCGTTTTAGTAGATCAATTGGTGGCACTTCATCTTGGAAAGTGCCTATTTTCTTTTCCATTAACACAGACTGCTGCTGAATCGCACTGTTTTCTGCGACATCTTGCACTTCGACGGGTACAACCTCTTTGGTCTTATTAGATTTTGCTTGCATCGCCCAAAAGATCAATACAATCACTAAGCAAGTGATCGCCAAGCTGAGCCACAGTGCTTGTTTGACGTTTTGCCACAATTTTGCCGTATTGACCATCTGAATTACCTACTCTGCAAGCAAATTGTCTTGAATGGATTGAATGAGTTGTGATTGCTCAAAGTCTTTGCTCATCACCGCTTGACCCAATCCTTTGAGAAGAACCAAACGCAGCTGACCATTCAGCACTTTTTTATCGTGCGCCATATACGCCAAAAATTCATCTACAGGAATCCGTGGGCTTGCAATTGGCAAATTGGCTTGGCTCAAAATTTCCTTAACACGCACCACATCTTTACTATCAATCCAACCGAGCTGTGCAGACAAACTCGCCGCCATGACCATTCCCGCAGCAACCGCCTCACCATGTAGCCATGTGCCATAGCCCATATACGACTCAATCGCATGCCCGTAAGTATGCCCAAGATTCAATAAGGCACGATCACCTTTTTCCATCTCATCGGCAGCCACGATGTGAGCTTTATGCGCACAGCAACGATAGACCGCTTCCGCCAAGGCTTCACGATCACGATCGAGCAATTTTGCCATATTCAGCTCAAGCCAAGTCAGAAACTCCAAGTCGCCAAGCAACGCATATTTAATGACTTCAGCCAAGCCTGCAGACAGCTCACGATCAGGCAAAGTATCCAGCACCGCCATATCCGCGAGCACCGCTTCGGGTTGCTTAAATGCGCCGATCATATTTTTGCCAAGCGGATGATTAATGCCCGTTTTGCCACCAACACTCGAATCCACTTGCGACAACAATGTGGTTGGAATCTGTACAAACTTCACGCCACGCTGAAAAGATGCTGCCGCATAGCCTGCCATATCACCAATAACGCCACCACCCAAGGCAATCACCGTACAATCCCGATTAAAACCCGCCTCAAGCAAGGCATCAAAAATCAAATGCAAATGCTGAAAATCTTTATATTTTTCACCATCAGGCAAAATACACGTGGCGATAGTTTTACCCATCGCTTGGAATTGCTGTAGATAATGATCCAAATATAAATCGGCAACCGTGGTATTGCTGACAATCATCACCTGTTGTGATGAGATATATTGATTTAATAGTTTTGAACCGTCGAGCTGATGCCCAATGAAGATTGGATAGCGACGTTCGCCTAATTCGACAAATAAAGTTTGCATGGAAAATACATTAAAATGAAAAGATTTAAACGATGGCTTATGTTAACGGATTTTCAACAATTAATTGTAAAATCTTTTGCGCCAAATCACGTGCAGAACCTTGATGCGTCTCTACCACAAAATGCGCCACCTCACGATACAACGGATCACGCTCCTCCAGTAGACTTTGCAAGCGCTGTTCAGGATGCTCGACTTGTAGTAATGGACGGTTTTTGTCTCGATAAGTACGCATCAGTTGAATATCAACTGAAGTCAGCAAATACACTGTAATACCACGACGATGTAAATGCAGACGATTTTCAGGCTGAGTCACGGCACCACCACCTGTGGCAAGCACTAAATTTTTCTTATTGGTCAGATCTGCGATCACGTTTTTTTCACGCAAACGAAAGCCAGGCTCGCCTTCCTTTTCAAAAATCCACGGAATATTGGCACCTGTACGTGCCTCGATTTCATGGTCACTATCCATAAACTCTCGACCAAGCAACTCTGCAAGGTGTCGACCAATGGTGGTTTTTCCTGCACCCATTGGACCTACCAAATAGATATTTGGCAGATCCTTTGTTTTAACATGGTTGTTCAATGAACACCTTCAAACTATATCGCTATTCCTGATAGTTTAACGATTTGCTGTGCTATTGTCATTGACGATTCGAGGCGTAACGAAAATCAATAGCTCATTACGATTATCGACTTTGGATGTGGTTTTAAATAAATTCCCCACCCACGGTAAATCACCAAAGAACGGCACTTTAGTCACACTATTTGAGTTTTCAGTCTCAAACACACCACCCAGTACAATGGTTTCACCATTATTCACCAACACATTGGTATCGATCTGATTGGTTGAAATCAACGCTTCGCCATTTTCCGCATAACCTGCCAACGCATCTTTAGCAATATTGAGCTTCATACTGACTTTGCCATCAGGGGTAATGCTTGGCGTGACATCCAAGAGTAAGACCGCATCTTTAAACTCAATCTGCGTGGTTGCACCCGTACCCGTACCCGAAGTGGTTTGATATGGAATTTGCACACCAGATTTAATCGATGCTTTTTGCTTATCTGCGGTTAAGACTTTTGGTGTCGATACGATTTCGGTCAAGCCATCTGCCTCAGAAGCAGATAACTCCAAATCCAGCATAAAGTCAGATAAACTGATTAAACCAAAAGCGATTTTCCCTGCTGCATTTTCCACACCAAGATCGACATTGAGATTATCAGGTGTTTCAATATCGTAACTATAGCCACCCGTCACATCATCTTCTTCAGGATCACGTAAATCCCATAAAGTCTGATTGCTACCACCGACAAGCAAGTCATTATTATTGGTAATACCTTGAGACAATACACCCCACTTCACACCGAATGCCTTACTAAAGTCATTTGATGCTCGTACAATACGTGCCTCAATCATCACTTGCTTGACTGGCACATCGATCAGCTCGATCATCTTGCGAATTTCATCGATCTTTTGTGCTGTATCATTGACGATCAAGGTATTGGTACGAATGTCGCTCGATACCGATCCACGAGGACTGAGCAGATTGCCTGCCAGTTCATCATTATTTGCTGTATTTTGTGTATTTCCTGTTGTGGTCGCATTCTTACGCTCGGTAATCAACTTCTCGACATCAGCGACTTTGGCATAATTCAACTGAATATAATCGGTTTGAATCGGCGCCAACTTCACACTTTGTGCAATCGCTTTCGCTTCATCTTCTTCCGCTTTAATGAGCTCTGATACAGGCGCAATCCAGATCACATTACCATTACGACGCTTATCTAGATTTTTACTTTTTAGGATAATATCCAGCGCTTGATCCCAAGGCACATCTTTTAGGCGAATCGAAATTTGCCCTTGTACTGAATCTGCAGCCACCATATTGACATCGGTGAATTCAGCCAATAATTGTAAGACTTGACGCACTGGAATGTCTTGAAAATCGAGTGAAATTTTCTTACCTGAATAGGTCTGCGGTGCACGCGTTGAGGCAACTGAGTTATCAACAGGACGCTTCACACTAATAGTGAGCTTATCCTCCGCCTGATATGCCATATATTCATAGCTACCACTCGGTTGAATAACTACAACACCATTACTACCTTCATTATAGGCATCAACTGTCGTCACTGGCGTATTAAAGTCACCCACATTTAAACGGCGAGCCAAATGCGCTGGAATCTTTGTCCCAAGCATACGCACCACAATTTTACTACCTTGTTGTTGTACATCGACAGGTGCATGTGCATTACCCAATTGAATATTGACCAAACCTTCGCCTTGCGAACCACGCTCAAAGCCAATATTACTCAGCCCCATATTCTGCTGATAAGTCGGCTGCATGACATTACTCGGCAAAGCAACTGACTGTCCGAGCTCAGGCGCAACTTTCAATACAAATGTGTTACCTTCGGTACGTGTGGTAAATGCACCATGTTCTTTTAGGTGCACCGTCAAGCGTGAACGCTCAGCATCCTGCAATACGTCGACATTAGCAATTTCAGAAGTATTGACCGCCACACTCGACGCCACCGTATTTGCTGCGCCTTCAAAGTCAAGGATTAAGCGGGCTGGTGATTGCAATTCATACGCCTTTGGCTGAACTGGCAAGCCATTAAACATGATGCGTAGTTCTGTGCCTTGATCCGCTGTCGTCATCGGTACAACTTGCGTAATCGACACTTGTGCACTCACAACCTGTACAACCCCAAAAGCCACCGCTGTTAATGCAAATCTTTTCATGGTGCGTTGCATACTCATCACGACCCCCATTTCACCCATTAATTTCGTTTTATTCATTTCTATAATCTTCCTTTATCAAGCGTCACCGTGCAAAATCAAAGTACGAGGACGTTCGATAAAACCATCCTGCCCGTCTGGCACTATTTCCAATAGTGAGATTTGATTTGGATTAATTGAGACAATTCGACCATGGTTTTTACCCATATAACTACCAATTTGCACCTGCTCAAGCTGATTATCTGGCGACTGGATTAATGCCACGATACGACCAGAAGCACTTTTCATGGTGCCTTTCATCAATAGCTCTTCCAAAGTGTAGTCTTCAAGCGGCTGTTTTGGTCGAGCAAAGTTTGGATAGACCCGTTTACCCGCCATAATTTGCAACTCACGTGCAATACTGGTCGGCACAAATGGACTTTTTGCACTAAAGCTCGAATATGAATAACTCGGCACAGGGGTAAACACAGGTGGCGGTTCAATCGGCAAAGGTTGTGCATTACGAATTTCATTCATTTTGGTTTGCACATTCTCGACACGAGACTCACAGCCCACCATCAATAACACTGTTGATGCAACAAGAGTCACTTTTAAGAGCGATTTTTGATTTCTCATTTCTTCGGCTCCTCTTTTAATGCAGCGTTCTTCTCATCAGCAATTTCAAGTTCAGACATGTAGCGATAAGTTTTCGCTTTGACATCCATCTTCAAATGTGGCACTTCACTACCTTCACCTTTTTCTGTTTCTAATTTGAAATCATGTAGGGTGACGATACGAGGTAACGCTGCAACTGCGCTGACAAAAGCCCCCATGCTGTGATAGTTGCCTTTGACCGACATATCAATCGGCTGCTCAATAAAGACTTCTTGTTTCACTTCAGGCTGTAGCTTGATATTTTTAAACTCAAGCCCAGAAGACACGCCAGCCATATTGATATCTTCAACGAGACCTGGAATTTCAGTTTCTTTAGGCAATTGTTCTAGCTGTTGATTAAACTGCACTTCCATCAACTGCACTTGTTGTTGATACATTTGCAGATTGCGAAGTTCAGAGTCTTTTTTACGAAAATCATTGAGTAAATTCGCCTCTTGCGCTTCCGCATTGGCAATATCCTCTCGCACCCCTTTAATCATCAAAAAGTAAGCTGCCGCCAGAATAATCAACAAGATAAAGACATACATGGTGACTTTGACCGAGGTTGGCCAAGCACCAATATTATCCATATCCATTTGTTGCAATTGCTGCACATAACGCTCAAAGGAAAAGCCTTTTTTCTTTGCTGGCTCAAATTCGTCGATTTGATCGACATTATTATCTAGACTCATGGCGCCACCTTCTCTTCAGCAGGTAGTACATCTGTGGCGACTGTACTATATTCATCCAAATCCACAGTCACATCAAAAATACCGTAAGCATCTTCTTCACGAGGTGAAACCGCACCTTGTTGCACAGGTTTAACTTCTGCCGCTTCAAACGAGTTCATAAATGCATTACGGAACCAAGGTGAAGCGTCCAAGTTACGCAAGAAGTCTGACACGACATTTGGATCCTGCGCCTTACCTTTCAAGGTAAATTTATCACCTTTACGTGAAAATTCAGTGATGTACATATTGGTTGGGGTCATTTTAGCCAATTCATCAAAGACGTGTACGATCACAGGACGCACACCCTGCAAATCCTGAATCAGCTTCATGCGCTCGACAATTTGCTCTTTACGCTCTTGCAAACCATCAAGCTCTTTAAGCTGACGGTCTAACTGTTGATTCGCAGTAACCACCGTTTGATTGGCATCATTTTGGTCTTGTAATTGTTGATTAAAGTACATCCAGATCAAACCAGATAACACAATCCCCAATACCGCAACCGCACCACTAATAATGAAAAATTCTTTTTTACGCTGCTCTCGAAGCTCTTCACGCCAAGGCAGCAGGTTAATTTTAGCCATTAATCAAAACTCCTTAACGCCAAGCCACAAGCCACCAACAAAGCGGATGCATCACGTTCTACTTTTTTTGCATCCACTTGTGGTGCGTAGCTCATTCTTAAAAATGGATTGGCGAGCGTGACACGATAGCCCAAGTTATCTTGCAACATTTTCGACAAGCCTGGAATTTGCGCACTACCACCTGCCAACAAGAGATGGTCAATTTCTGAAAATTGCGAGGAGGAAAAGAAAAACTGTAAGGAACGTGCCGCTTGTTGTGCCAATGCATCCATAAACGGATAAAGCACTTCGGTCTCATAATCATCTGGCAAATTACGCTCTTCTTTGGCGTAGCTTGCTTCTTCCAAACCCAGTCCATAACGCTGTTGAATCTCTTGGGTGAGCTGCTTGCCACCAAAGCTCTGCTCACGGCTATAGATCACTTCACCTTGATTGAGTACAGTCAGCGTGGTGTGGGTATGACCGACATCCAATACACCCACCAACTTGGTTCCGATCGGCAAACTGTCTGCCAGCAATGCATATGCACGTTCTAAGGCATAAGAATCGACATCCATGATTTTTGGCTTGAGTCCAGCCAGCTCAATCACTTCGGCACGATGCTCGACATTTTCGCTACGTGTTGCCACCAGCAAAACATCGACACGGTTTGGATTTTTTTCATTGACACGAATAATCTCAAAATCCAAGCTCACTTCATCGAGTGGATATGGAATATATTGCTCTGCATCCATACGGATCTGAACTTCACGCTCATCCATCCCCATGTCCGCATCCATTTCGATCACTTTGGTAATGACCGCAACAGTCGGCACTGCAGCAGCAATCTCTTTACTGCTTGGATTGGCGAGGTTATAGATCCGTTCTAGGATCTCGCCTACGTTTTCAGCCTGCATGATGTTTTTATCAAGCACATCATTTTCAGCTAATGGTAGCGCCCCATAGGCTTCGACGTGGTATTTACCTTCTTTCTGCCCCAGTTGAATGAGCTTAACAGAAGTAGAACCAATATCTACACCTACAACACCCCTTGATGATTTAGAATTAAGTTTTAACACCATTCTATTCCCTATTGTTTTTTATCCCCATGTTCGATTATGCACTATTTTTTTTACAGTGAGTAGCATTTTGTTACTAACATTATCGATTGTGTACCGCTATACTTAGCCTTTCCGACACACCCCGTAGCCAATAAAACTCAGTTATGACCAAAATGCGATCTTCTCAGGGCAGGATTCATCCTTTTTTTGCAATCTTGATCTTAATCTTGCTTACTGTCCCGATGGCATTCTACGGCATGTATCTTTATATTGCGCCATCATTACCAAATATGAGTAGCTTGCAAAAGGCCCCGTTAGAAAAGCCATTGCAAATCTATACTAAAGATGAAGTATTGATTGCCGAATTTGGCAACAAGCTCTCTATCCCTGTGAAATATAATGATATTCCACAAGATATGATTTATGCATTTTTGGCAGCGGAAGACTCTGCCTTCTTTGAACATAGTGGCGTCAGCTTTAAAGGCTTGGGACGTGCTGTCAGTGAAACCATCAGCGGTTCAGCACAAACAGGTGGCTCAACCATCACCATGCAGGTCGCCAAGAACTATTACCTTTCTCCAGAGCGCACACTGCGCCGTAAGCTCACCGAAATTTTCCTTGCTCGAAAAATAGAACAAAACCTCAGCAAGCAAGATATTATGACCCTATATGTGAATAAGATCTTTCTCGGGAAAAATGCCTATGGGATTCAGGCAGCAGCAAAGGTGTATTACAACAAAAACTTAAAGCAACTGACACTTGCTGAAAAAGCCATGATCGCAGGCTTACCTAAAGCACCGTCCAAATATAACCCTGTCGCCAATCCAGAGCGTGCTTTAGAACGTCGCAACTGGATTCTTGGGCGCATGTTGCAACTGGGCTATATCAAGCAACAACAATATGAAACAGCGATTGCTGAACCAATCAATCTCAAACTCTACAACCACAAAGTACAGACTAAATTCCCCTATCTAGCTGAAATGACCCGTCAAGAACTGGTGGATCGCTTTGGCAAACAAGTGGTGAATTCAGGTTTTAAAGTCTACACCACCGTTACTAGCCATCGCCAAGAACTCGCAGAGCAAGCGGTGCGTGATGGCTTAGAGGCTTATGATCGCCGCCACGGCTGGCGAGGTGTTGAAGCACATGATAAGCCATTAAAAGATTTCTTTATCGTTGGCGACATGTACCCCGCCAAAGTCATTAAGGTCGGCAATAGTAGTTTTGAAGCAGAATTCAAAGACGGCAAAACAGTAACAATTCCGTGGTCAGGCATGAATTGGGTACGCTTATATCGCAGTGCCAACAATCCAGGCCCTGCTGCAGGACGTCCATCGCAAATCGTTAAAGTTAACGATATCGTTCGCTTGCGCCCGAATGCAGACAAATCCGCTTGGCGACTCACCCAGATTCCGAAAGTACAAGGTCAATTGGTTGCGATTAACCCAAACAATGGTGCGCTTGAAGCTGTGGTTGGTGGTTATAATTTTTATTATTCCAAGTTTAACCGTGCCACCCAAGGCTGGCGTCAACCTGGCTCAACCATCAAGCCTTTTGTCTATGCGCTGGCTTTAGAGCAAGGCATGACACCGTACACTATGGTGGATGACAACCCAATTCGGATCGGCAAATGGTCGCCACGCAACTCCGATGGTCGTTATCTCGGACGAATTGCTTTACGCCGTGCTTTATACCTTTCCCGAAATACAGTCTCCGTTCGCCTACTGCAAAATGTCGGCATCGAGCGCACACGTCAATTTTTGATGGATATTGGTCTACACGATGATCAAATTCCTCGTAACTACACCATTGCACTCGGCACCCCACAAGTGCTTCCTTTGCAGATGGCAACAGGTTATGCCGCATTTGCCAACGGGGGTTATCGTGTACAGCCATACTTCATTGAACGCATTGAAGATGGTTATGGTGATACAATTTTCCAAGCCGATCCAGCTTATGCCTGCATTAGTTGTGTGGTTAATAGCAACCAAAGCACCACCTCTGACGAAGCTAGTCCGCTTAGCACAGATTCAGAAGCCAATGCGGTGACTGAAATCACCAATGATGCGCAAGGTCAAATTAACAATAGTTCAGCGAGCGAAACCGCTCAGGCGAATACATCTTCCAATAATCAAGTTGCAGGACAATATCGCCAAGCCGATCGCATTCTCAAATCGAGCTCCGCTTTTGACATGGCAAACATTTTGCGTGATGTCATCCAACACGGTACTGGTCGTGCTGCACTTCGCATTGGTCGTAGTGACCTCGGTGGCAAAACAGGGACGACCAACGACGCCAAAGATGCATGGTTTGCTGGATTTAATGGCAATCTCGTTACCGTCACATGGGTCGGTTTTGATGCACCAAGTACACTCGGTCGCCGTGAATATGGTGGTGTTGCTGCTTTGCCGATTTGGATCAACTTTATGGCTGGCGCACTCAAAAATGAACCTTTAGCATGGGTAAAACTCGATAAAAATGCAGGCGACACCGTCAGTGAACAACTCGACAATAGCGGCGTTGAAGTGGCTGAAGCTCGTCGTCAGCAACGTGAAACACCACCAGTTGCACGACCACTGTATCGCCCTGCGCCAGTGCAAACGCTGGATTCACTCATTCAGATGCATCGCAACGACTTCAATGATAATGTCGCCGAGCGCCCATTAACCACCGAGCGTACAGCACCTCCTGCGCTAAACACACCAAATCAGACACCGATCCAAGTCCCGAGTCAAACCCCTCAGCAAAACTCTGGCAATGGTTCAAATAACAATACGCCGACTGCGCCAGCGCAAAATAACAGCAACAATCAGGTGACGCCAAATAGTATTTTCTAAATACTACTGACTGAGCTGTAATCAAAAAAATCCCATTCCGATTGGAATGGGATTTTTTATTGCAGTAGAAAGCAGTAAAAAATACTTGCAGTAAACGCTTATTTACCTGCTTCTGCATCTGGCTTAAAGCTGGCAATGGCTTTATCGATGTTTCCACCACTTTGTTGCACATTGGCTTTAAACTGATCACGGAAGGTCAGTGCCATATCAATACCGCTGACATTGATATTACGGATTTTCCATTGATTATTCTTATCAATCAACTGAAAACTCACTGGAATTTTATTACCATTATTGGCTTTAAAATCCATCGTGACCACAGGATATTTCGCACCTGTATTACGATATGGACGCAAGGTATAGCCTTCATTATTGTACTGCGCCAAACCTTTGGCATAGGTTTTAATCACGCTATCACGGAAGTTTTTGGTAAAACGACCACGCTGTGCGGCAGTACTATATTGATTGGAATAATATTGCCCCATTACCAGACGTGAAAATCCTTGCACATCAACATATGGCTCAATGTTTTGCGCTACGATCTTATTGATCACACTGGCATTGTTCAAGCTGGCTTTATTTTGTTTCAGCTCAACGATCAATTTATCAGAGATGCGTTTCACAAAATCAGGTGGGGTTTCAGATGGCGCTGCAAAAGCCAATGAACTGACCATCATTCCCGCCAAAGACAGACCCAATGTCGTCTTTTTAATTGTCGCTGTTTTCAGTAAAGTCATGTTGATTTCACTCCTAACTATTCATGCATGATCATTCATCGATAAACGATGGTTCATCTTGACTTGGGGTTGTAGATGCAGGTGTTGCATTTTGTGCAGGCGCTGCTTCTGTGGTTGTAGCTGTCGAAGCAGGTACTTGCTCGGCATCTACGCTTTCTGTTGTCGCACTTTCTGTTGTCGCTGATTTAGATTGCGATGAACCCGTAATAAACTTATTCACCAAATCTTCAATTTCAACGGTGCCTTGACTTTGTGTTTCAGGGAAACTGCCACCTTGAGGAATATACGTAAATGCGCCACCTGGCTCAATTTTCAGATACTTCTCACCAATGATACCGTTGGTTGCTACCTTTATATAAGCATCCTGATCGATGGTAGTGATGTTCTTCATGTTGTCGATAAGTTGCTTTTGCATAGCCTTTTGTTGCTCAGGTGATGCTTCTGTATAGTCATAACTATACTTTAGGTCTTCCATCGCATTGGCTTCGACTTGCTTAAGTTGCTCAGGATTAAATGTGGTCAGTGACTTATCCATGGCAATGGTCACTACGGCACGATGCGAGATTGGATCAAGTTCAATTTTACTCACCTGACCGACTTTGACCCCACTAATGGTGACTTTGGCACGTTCTTTTAGCCCACTAATATTGTCAATCTTGGCACTGAGATTGTAGCTTTCACCCATGGTACTGCCCGCCAAACCACTGACACGCATCGCCAATAAAAATAAAGCTGCCGCAAATAAAATTACAAAAATCCCAACGGCCAGTTCTACTGTACGTGTTTTCATCCCAAACCTCCGAACATGACCGCAGTCAACACAAAATCAAATCCTAAAACGCAGAGCGACGAGTAAACCACAGTACGTGTCATCGCCGTAGCAATACCCTCTGGGGTCGGCACCGCAGCATAACCTTGATATACCGCAATCCACGTACATACAATTGCAAAGACGATACTTTTAATGATGGTGCCATTAAATACATCTTTCCAAAACACCACTGAGGCTTGCATACTATTCCAAAATGAACCTTCGTCAGAGCCTAGAAAATCCACCCCGACAAATTTACCCCCCAAAATACCGACCGCAGCAAAAATCACCGTCAGCATCGGCAAACTAAAAATACCCGCCCAAAGCCGAGGGGAAACAATTTGCTTTAACGGATCAACACCGATCATTTCCATACTGGCAAGTTGTTCTGTTTGCTTCATCGAACCGATTTCAGCAGTCAGCGCCGAACCTGCACGACCTGCGAATAATAATGCCGCAACCACAGGTGCAAGCTCACGAAGTAAGGTCAAAGCCACCGCAGTACCCAGCATCGCCTCACTACCAAACGTCACCAAGATGCTATACATCTGCAAGCCAAGTACAGCACCGATAAACAAACCTGAAACGGTAATAATCAGCAATGACAGCACACCCACACGGTACATTTGGTAAATGAACAGCTTCACGCCTTTCCATGTCGGCATCGACAGCAACACTTGGACGAGCATGATCGCCGCATAGCCAATTCCTTGAATCCGACCGATCAAACGACGACCTAAAGTCGCAACTGCATTCATTGCGCACCTCCGAGTTTGATCCCATCTGGCATTCGACTAAACTGATAATCCACGGGACCTTCTACCGAACCTGTTAAGAACTGCTGTACAAAAGGCGATGGATGTTGACGCAGTTGCTCAGGCGTACCCTCACCTTGCACCTTACCTTCGGCGACCACATAAATATAATCAGCAATCGACAAAGTTTCATCGACATCATGCGACACGATAATGGTGGTTAAATCCAAGGCTTCACGCAGTGAACGAATCAATCGTGTGAGTACCCCCATCACAATCGGATCTTGCCCAGCGAATGGTTCATCGTACATAATTAACTCTGGATCGAGTGCAATCGCTCTCGCCAACGCAACACGACGATTCATCCCGCCAGATAGCTCTGACGGCATCATATTTTCTGCACCACGTAGACCTACCGATTCAAGTTTTTGCGAGACACGCTCTTGCAACGCTTGCTCAGACATTTGACGATGCGCACGGATCGGAAATGCCACATTTTCAAACACGCTCATATCGGTAAATAGTGCGCCACTTTGAAACAACATCCCCATACGCGCACGCGCATTAAACAATTCTTTACGAGACATTTTGCCAATGTCTTGACCATCTAACAAAATCTGCCCTTGATCAGGCTTGAGTTGTCCACCAATCAATCGCAATAGTGTGGTTTTACCTGTACCCGATGGCCCCATAATGGCGGTAATCTTGCCACGTGCAATACGCATATCGATATCGTCATAGATCACACGATCACCACGCTGAAAGCTCAGGTTTTTAACTTCGATCAATGCCTCATCTTGAATAGGCAGCGCGGGATTCATATTTTTATCCTTAAGGAAAAGTGCGATTTTACGCAAAAAGACAGGGTGAAGCGTTATAGTTTTGCTAAAAATCTTGTTTTTTTTCAGATGAACGGTTTTGCTCGATGTGTTGGGCGTGCACTTGCGCAGCCGACTTTTCAGTCGACTTTTGATAAACTTGTGCGCCCAAAAACAGCGCATTCAGCATCACCAAGAACACAAATAGATATGGCACGCAACCCATCCTGCAGTAAAGGTTAAGTAAATCACATTTTATTTAAATAGAGTGAATAATATACACCATATTACAATCCACTTCAATGCAAAAAGCACCTCCGTAGAGATGCTTTATTTAGCTTTAAAACAATGTGTTATGCGAGATAAACTTATTTAGCCCACTTGCGAATGCTGTCCGAACCAAAACCTGATCCATTGCCTTTGTAACGACGTTCACGACCTTCTTGCGAAAAACGCTTTTCAGTGTTGTCATGTTGACCAAAACGACGACCTTCTGAACGCTCGCCATCTTGACGACGTGGCCGATCATTTGAGAATTCACGGCGCTCGCCACGGTTGTCATCACGACCTGATTCACGGTTAAAATCACGTTTTGGACGGTCATTATAACTTGGGCGGTCACCACCAAAGTCACGCTTTGGACGATCGCCAAAATCACGTTTCGGACGGTCATTATAATTGCGTTCGCCACGCTCTGAACGGTCGCCAAACTTACGCTCGCCATCAAAACGACGACCTTCTGAACGTTCTGGACGATCACCAAAATCACGTTTTGGACGATCATTGTAGCTTGGGCGATCACCACCAAAATCACGCTTTGGACGATCAGAAAACTTACGCTCGCCATCAAAACGACGACCTTCGCCACGGTTGTCACCACCACGTCCGCCACGATCAGAGAAACGCTTTTCTGAACGAGGTTGGTAATCTTTGCGGTTACCACGGTTATCATCTTCATGCGACTTGAATTCTGAACGAGGACGCTCTGAACGTGGCTTGCCAGCAAAGTCAGCATTCGCTACGACATCATTGATATAGTCATTGTGCGATTTACGTGAACCTGAACGCTCTTCACGTTTGAAATGACCTTCGCCTTCGATACGACGCTTGCCACCACCGCCAAAACCACGATCACGATCACCGCCAAAGCTACGACCACCACGATCGCCACCAAAACCACGATCGCCACGTCCGCCGCCACGACGACCGTCAGATTTTCCACCTTTACGGCTTGGGCGTGCTGGTGGTGGAGATGGCTCTAAACCTTCGATTTCAGACACATTCAAACGAGTTTCCAAGTACTCTTCGAGTGCACGAATTTTGCCACGCTCACGATACGTCGCCAAAGTCACCGCTTGACCTGTACGACCTGCACGACCTGTACGACCTACACGGTGTACATAGTCTTCATTTTTCATTGGTAAACCAAAGTTAATCACGTGTGAAATGGTTGGGACGTCCAAACCACGTGCTGCAACATCAGTCGCCACCAAGATACGTGCTTTACCTTCACGAATACTACGCAAACGACGGTTACGCACAGATTGAGGCATTGCACCATGTAGCGCAACCACAGAAAGACCTGACTCTGCCAACTCTTCAGCCAACATATCGGTGTCTTCTTGCGTTGAAGCAAACACGACCGCTTGATCAAGCGTTTCATCACTTAACCAATGCGTAAGTAATTTTTTCTTGTGCTCAAAGCCATCTGTCCAATGCAATGTTTGTGTTACATCAGTATTGGTCGTATGACCAGTTTCGATTGCAATACGCTCAGGCGAATTCATCATACGCTCAGCAAGTGAAATAATACGATCCGCAAAAGTCGCAGAGAACATCAAAGTTTGTTCACGGTTGCCTGCAAGATCACTAATTGCTTCTAAGTCTTCAGAGAAGCCAAGATCCAACATTCGATCTGCTTCGTCAACGATCAACGCATTCACTTTATCAAGTTTGATTTGACGACGATTCACCAAGTCCAAAAGACGACCTGGAGTCGCAACAACCACTTGCGCACCTTTTAGCTGTTGAATTTGTTTTGCAAATGGCATACCACCCATGATTGCAGCAACACGAACACCTTTCATTTTGCGTACAAATGCAATCGCATCTTGGCTCACTTGTTGCGCCAACTCACGTGTTGGGCAAAGTACCAAAATCGCTGGTGTAGTCACCGCACGCATACGTTCTTTGAAAGGAACAAAAGTATCTTGATCAGCCAACGCATTCAATGTAGGTAAAAGGAATGCAGCTGTTTTACCCGAACCAGTTTGGCTCGATACCAATAAATCTTTACCTTCTAACGCCGCAGGAATAGATTGTTCTTGTACAGGCGTCGGCGTCGTAAAACCTAAGTCTTGTAGTGCAAGTTGTAATGACTCTGCGAGAGGAAATTCAGCAAAAGTTTTGCTCATAGAGATTTCACCGAGTAATCGGCGCTCCAATTCTAAAATATTTAATTCAATACATCGGCATAAAGGCGACAAAACAGCATCAACAATCAAGCAAATAAAAATGCTTCATTGGCTGTGACAAGTTCCGATTTGAGACGATGTGGTCTATAAACGCACACATGTTTACGAGCGCAACCTGAATAATCGCAGTATGCGATTCGGCGCGAAGGGACGTCCTCTCTTTGGACAAAACGCGCAGACTAGGTAAATATAGATAAATGTTCAGGTAATGAACGGAAGATTCGTGCGTGGAGCGCATTCTACCAACATTTATTTAAAAAAGATAGGTTTATTTTAAGCAAGTCATTTTAGCGACTACCCCTTCGATCTTACACTATGATTTTTAACGTAAAATTTTCGCCTTATTCGTGTGACAAATCAATGTGTATTTTCATTATTTTTGGGGAGAATCATGCAGATGTTTTGCAACAGAAACTTCAAAACGAGCAAGCACAGTGATCACCGAGATTTCTGCCAAGACATATATCCATCCCAGACAGGTGATTTGACTTCGATGATAAATCGCTACCGCCAAGCTCAGACAGCAGTAGAATAGATTCATTGTCGCAATAATATACAATTGATCGTGCAAATGATGATGTCGCACGTAATAGCAATAAAAATCATAAGTAGCGAAAATACAAGGAAATAAAGCAAGAAGGTAGAGTGTCGATTTTGGGATTCCAACCAATACCTGCAATTCGACCAAAACAACTCCGATCATGCATACAGAAATAATCGCTCCCAAGCCATCAATCCAGAATAGCTTTTGTGGGTGACGTCGCCCCCAAGCCAAAATGCGCTTAATATCCACCTTCATTCGCATATCATTTATTTCAATCGATTTTTTTATAACCACTGTCTCAGTCGAGACTAAGCCTTTGATAAATTCTGATACAACACCGCAATCATATCCGAACGGCTAATAATTCCGAGAATTTTGCGATCTTCGCCGACCACAGGTAAATAATTAAAAGACTTTTCTACAAAATACGGAATCAAATCTGCAATATTCTGCTCTGGTTTGACCATCACCACCTGACGATGCATGATGTGTTTGACCTGATCTTGCCACGGACTGCGAATCTCTGTAGTACTTCGAAACCACTCCACCACATCCGACAATGCCAGCGTGCCAACCAATTGCTGTGCCTCATTTAACACTGGCAAACTCATGATATTCATCTGTTTAAAGCGATCTAAAGCATGCAAAATATCGTCATTTTCATCTAAAAACGCCACATCTTTGGTCATGATGTCTGCGCATTTCCCTGACAAAGACAAGCGATGATTGGCATGTTGTTGGGCTTCTAAAATCAAACTTTGCAAATCATATTGGCTGATGTCGAGCAACTCTGTGTGTTGCTCCAACGCATACTCAATATCTTTGGGTTGAATGGTCACTCTTTGCGTTGGTGTCGGATCACTGGAGCGCTGGTTGACTTGTGAAGGTTGCGGATATTGTCGACCAATCATGCGATTAAAAAATAAAGCAAAGGCAATCAATAAGGTCGAATTAAGCAGTACAGGATACAGCACAAAATAATAGCCAAGCTGATGTACCGCATCGCCGCCAAGCACCGCTGTAATCGCCACAGCACCGCTCGGCGGATGAAGTGAATCCGTGGTCATCATCAAAAATATTGACAAGCCCACAGCAATACTAAATGAAAA
The DNA here is from genome assembly GCF_900096915.1 of Acinetobacter marinus. Classification (GTDB taxonomy): domain Bacteria; phylum Pseudomonadota; class Gammaproteobacteria; order Pseudomonadales; family Moraxellaceae; genus Acinetobacter; species Acinetobacter marinus. The sequence goes on along the minus strand of NZ_FMYK01000004.1, from coordinate 26,866 downwards.
CGTCGGATCAGCAATCCATAGACCGCAACTGACGCCAATAATCGCTGCAATCAGATTCCCAACAATCATATTCCACGGCTGTGCCAACGGACTACTCGATACCGCAAAAAGTAAGACCGACGAGGCACCCATCGGGGCGATATACCACGCATTGATCCCGTCTAGCGCATACCAACTGATCAGTGATGAAATCGCCAAACCAATCAGCGCACCAATACCGCTCAAGCCTCGTTCTTTAAGAGAGAGGACTTTAAAATTGGGTTTAAGCGTTTCAATCCATGTGATGGGTATCATAAGTACAGCAAAGCCTTAGCGAGCAAAATTACCCGCCAAGTATAATCAAAATCAGCATAAATATGTATTTGACTTATATCTTAAGTGCTTCCCTTAAAGATACTTGTCTATTAATCCTTGCTAATAATGCTTTTTTAATTTAGTAAGCCATCCATAGCCAGCCCTATTTAATGACGAAGATTATTTTTTCACATACTTCGAGCGCAATCCTTTACCAAAGCCATAAACTGCGGCAAATGGTAATGCTGTACGTGCCAAGTACGGGACATTCCAGAGTCCGCCATGATTGGCATTTTCCATGAGCAGTTGGAGCGGATGTGCAAGCTGATTTTCTGGATTGGATGGACTTTGCGGGGCATTCAGATCATAGATCCAAAGTGCCGCCATGATGGCATTGGTGGTTTCAGGGGCAAAGGCTTCCACATCAAATAACCCTGCGCCTTCAAACGCTGCTTTTAACAACGGATTTTTCACTACCGATTGGGTCGTGGTCGATGGTGCAATATTAATGGACACATGCTTGCCTTGCGCTCGAGCAGATAAGGCATACCATTGCTGTAAGCGCTTTGCCAATGCATAGTTCGGCCCCTGCTCGATCACCATACAATCGGCAATCGCATATTCTGCCCCCGTATCTGCCTGATAGACCGTTTCATCATTTGGCTCAAAAAAATGCCTTTGACTCAGCCGATAGCTTAATCCAGATACTGTTTTATTGAAGGCTTTACGGGCTTGCTTGCGGGTGCGAATCACCTCAACCACCCGTTTTGGAATGGCGTAAATATCTGTCGGTGTCAACATAAACATGATGCTACTATCGGCTTTGATCTGACTGACTTTTTTCATGATAGAAATCATTGCCATAGATACACGCACGTGTTTTTCACCGTCCAAATAGGCGATACCCGCCAAGTCCAGTTTGGCTTTAAAGCTATTGAGCCAATTGGCGATTTCCGCATTTTGAGTCAATAAATCTGCACCCAAAACCTTTTCACCTTTGGCATCTGGTTGCATCGGCGCAATCAAAGTGGCATTGCCTGCTTCAATAATGCTTTGAATTTTTTGCCAAATTTTTTCATTCGGTAAATCTATCGCCACAATATTGGCTTTCCACTTCGATAGCCATGTTAATGGTCCTGCCTCTGATGCCGCCCCAAACAACACCACCGTACGATCAGACAAATCAAACCATTCAGGATGTTGCGCTGCTTCACGCAGTGCATTGGCATGCGTGACATCGATAATGCCTTGGGTTTCCCAAGTCCAAATCTGATCCAATAATGCCTGACCTGTCAGTAGCTCACCATGATAGGGAATGCCCCACGGTGCAAGCTGTGGATTGTCCTGCCCTTTGATGATGTATTTATCAAAAATAAGCGCTTGATTAGATTGCATTTCTTCTGCAAGTGAATGCGTTTGCTGATCCCGACATACCACAAACTCCTGCTCGGCAAATGCCAAGGCTTGCTCAGCCGCATCAACCGCCCCTTGCGCAGACTGAATGCTATGGCGCACCATCGCATGGAAATAACGAGGATAGTGCTTACGCCATTTGCGCTCTACCATCACATCGATCGACTCAGGTGCAGAAAGCGCCTGTAAGGCACGATGTAAGATTTGCTTGGCAAGTGCAGAGGTGCTCGGTTTACTTTGTTCTGGGGACTGCGGAAACTGAATGCCCTGCCGATTTTGCTTTGATGGGATTGATTTTGAAGTGGCTGATTTTAATATCGAGGGCTTTGTTTTAAACATAATGAACTCGCACGGAAAGTCGTTGCAATATCTTGATAAAATACAAGTGTATAATAATTTTAACTTGGATAAATGGCTTTATTGTATCGAATTATAAAACCATACTCATCTTTCAAGTTGCTCTTTATCACCCTTGAGAAACGACTCAGACAACGACCATTTATAGCGATTTTTCATTGAGATAACGCCAATAACGCTTTGGCACGCACTGCACATGGAGCTTGATATTTTGCCGTTCTTTGATGTTAATGCTCTGAAAATAATCCTTCCACAACTGATCATACAGCGCCTCTTGATCATCAAGATCAATCAAAAACTGCTGACTACCGCCAATCTCTTTTTGTGCATCAATGCTCTGTGCGGATAAATCCACTTCCTGAATCTGCTGTAAATCATAATACACCCCGAAGTGTCGTTTTTCATCATAAATCAACCAGCGCTGATCTTGATAACGATTGCGAAAATGGCGCTGTATTAACGGCAACACATTAAAATCAGGCGCAATCAAACTCAAAAACACCCCTTCACTGCTTTTCTTAAAGCGGATAAAGGCTTCCATACGATGCTTTTCTCGTCCAACTTTTTTCGCCCACTGTGCAATCGCAAGCACACTGGGATGGGTATAGTTTTTCTCAAGTGAATGAATCTGTTGGCACTGTGCATGTCGAAAAATATAAATGCAGTAATTAAAAATATGCTGATAGGCATCGGTATTTTCAGCCAAAAACGCATAATACAACTGTCGAAGCGCATTGTTTGAGAGCTTTTGTTTTAACGCATTCCATACACGCTGCGCCTGTGTATCTTGACTTGCCACCTCGATCGACACGTTAAATAAATTGTCCTGCAAAGATTGGCGAGCAGATGCGTTTTGATGTGCGTCAAAAGCATGAATCTCAACCTGATATTCTCGAAATTGAAATGCTCGAAACACACAGCACAGCAATCCTGTCAATGTGCCATCAAAGCAATAAATCGGTCGTTCACTTGCCATTTGCAACCTCCAAAAACATCTTCATGTCAAAACCCAAGACTGAGTTGTGGCGTGAGCTGTTTGACGTATTTGGAGTTGCCTTTTTCCACGATTTGCTGACGAATCTGCTGTGGTTGTAATTCTTTTTGAAAGCTCGGACTGTCTTCACAGCGGATAAAATATTGCGCTCGGCTGTATGCCACGCCAAGTTTTTTCAGCAAATCACAGTGAATTTTGCCAAAGCGCCGTGCTTGGACGATTTTCTTGGCAGACTTCACACCAATCCCTGGAACACGTAAAATCATCCGACAATCAGCACGATTCAAATCCACTGGAAAAGACTCAGGATGACGTAACGCCCAACTGAGCTTTGGATCAATATCCAAATCCAAATGCGGATGCTTTTCATCGACGATTTCATTGGCGTCAAAACCATAAAACCGCATCAACCAATCACTTTGATAAAGTCGATTTTCACGCAATAACGGCGGTGCTGAACCGACCGCTGGCAAGGTATTATTTTCCTGATTGATCGGAATATAACCTGAGTAATAAACCCGTTTCAGCTGAAAGGTTTTGTAGTGATGATCCGCCATCAACAATACATCTTGATCAGTTTCTTGATGTGCGCCAACCACCATCTGCGTGGTCTGTCCCGCAGGCACATATTTCGGTACATGCTTGATGATTTGCCGTTCGTCTTTGAGTTGAATCAGGCGATCTCGCACTAAACCCAAATCTTTCTGCACCTCTTGATGTGACTTTTCAGGGGCGAATTGTTTTAAGCCAATTTCTGTCGGCATTTCTAGGTTGATGCTCATACGATCGGCATACAATCCTGCTTCATGAATCAGCTCGGGTGAAGCACCAGGGATGGTTTTTAGATGAATATAGCCGTTGAAATTTTCCTCCAAGCGCAACTTTTTCACCACTTGCATCATGCGCTCCATGGTGTAATCCGCTGATTTAAAAATCCCTGAACTCAGAAACAAGCCTTCGATATAATTACGACGATAAAAATTAATGGTCAGATCAACCACTTCTTGCACAGTGAAGGCTGCTCGTTTGACATCGTTCGAGCGTCGTGACACACAGTAGGCGCAGTCATAAATACAGACATTGCTAAACAGGATTTTCAGTAAAGAAACACAGCGCCCATCTTCAGTGAAGGTATGGCAAATGCCTGATTGGCTGGCATCGCCTAAGCCTTTATTTTGATTTTTACGTTGACTACCACTGGATGAACACGACACATCATACTTTGCCGCATCAGCGAGGATTTGCAGTTTTTCACGGATTCGATCAGACATCGCATCACGCTCCTTATCCACCTTAAACATTGAAATTAAGGTAGCATGCGCATCCAGATCAGTTAATATAGTCACTGATGCAATGCGACATACTGCGACGCATCAATTTTCATTGCTCAATCGATACACTATAGCCAAGGATAATCATGCATAAAACGGAACTGCTTCTCCTCGTTTTAAGTGCACTGGCTGCTTTACTGCACGGCATTAGCGGTTTTGGTTTTCCGATGATGAGCACCGCAGCATTAGCAATGTTTTATCCGCTCAAGTACGCCATCGCTTTGGTGGCGATTCCGTGCATTATTCTCAATATCAGCCTGCTTCGAGCGGGTGCTAGCCATCCTTTTTCATATTATTTAAAACGCTATGCTGGGCTGATTATCAGTAGTTTGGTGGGGAGCTTTATTGGCGTGAGTTTGTTGCTCTATGTCAGTGAAGCCTATTTGAAATTACTCATGGGTACGGTGATTTTGCTCTATATTGCCGATCAATTTCGAGCCACACCGATTCAACTGTCGCATTCAATGCGCAATATGACGCTATTTGGCGGTTTGGCTGGCATCATTGGCGGTGCGACCAATGCCATGGCGCCTTTCCTGATGATGTATCTCCTCAGCACTAAACACCAAAAAAATGATGTGGTGATCATCAGCAATATGAGCTTTCTCGCCAGCAAACTGGTGCAACTGACCATGCTTGCACCGATTATTCTGACTTTTAAAACCACACAAATTTATCTATTGATCTGCATCACCATTTCTGCGCTGATCTTCGTCTATTTGGGCAGCAAGATTCGCAATAAAATGTCGCAATCGGCTTTTAATGCGGTGATTTTCACTGCGCTTGGCTTACTCGGTATCAATGCGATTTGGCAAGGCTTTCATTTGCTCTAAATGTTTTGCGCTAATTCTTGTGCGCTAGATCCAAGTGCGCTGTATCAATCTTTTATCCAATAGTATTATTTACCTATCACTTTGTACGCTCTATGCTTTTTTTAAAAACCGAACTGGAAGTTCTATGAATGTCCCTAATCTAGAAACCACCACCAATGCCTTGCCCAAAAATGTCCTGCGTGGCTGGATCATTATTGTCATTGCAATGATTGTCTCCTTTGGCTTGTACGAAATCCTGCCCTATGATGACAATGCCAATAAAGGCTTGAGTTTATTACTCTTTATTGCGACTCTCTGGCTCACTGAAGCATTGCATATCACCATTACCGCCCTGCTCATCCCCGTGCTGGCAGTAGCGATTGGGATGCCCAGTGATACAGGAGGCGAAATTGCACCGCTGACCACATCTACCGCACTGAGCACTTTTGCCGATCCTGTGATTTTCTTATTCTTTGGTGGTTTTGCGCTAGCAACTGCACTGCATGTGCAAAAGCTCGATCGTAAAATCGCCATGTGGATCATCTCTATGTCGGGGGGCAATCTCGGTATTGCGGTGCTGGCGATCTGTGCAGTGACGGCACTGCTTTCTATGTGGATTTCCAACACGGCAACAGCTGCCATGATGTTGCCATTGGCGTTGGGTCTGTTATCGCACTTTGATGCCGACAAAGAACGTAAAACCTTCGTGTTTATTCTCTTGGCGATTGCCTACTCTGCCAGTATCGGCGGTCTCGGCACATTAGTTGGTTCACCGCCGAATGCCATCGCTGCTAAGGCTTTGGACTATGACTTTGCCGATTGGATGAAAGTCGGTCTGCCAATGATGCTGCTGATCTTGCCTGCGATGTTGGTCAGCTTGTACATTATCTTGCGTCCAAATCTAAACCGCCGTGTCGAGTTTAATTCTGAAATCATTCCGTGGAATCGTGAGCGTGTCTTGACCATGGTGTTGTTCGTGATTACAGCGATTTCGTGGATCATGGGTAAAAAAGTCAGCGAAACTTTTGGCATCAGCCAGCCTGACAGTTGGATTGCGGTATTCGCTGCATGTATGGTGGTGATTTTAGGTATCGCCACATGGAAAAATATTGCCGATAACACCGACTGGGGCGTACTCATGCTGTTCGGTGGCGGTCTTACACTAAGCGCCATCTTGAAAGATTCAGGATCTTCTTTAGTGCTCGGGCAAACCCTCGCTGATGTGCTCGGCGGTGCGTCGCCATTCTTGGTGATTGTGATCGTTGCAGCCTTTATCGTCTTTCTTACCGAATTTACCAGTAATACCGCATCGGCAGCATTACTCGTGCCTGTATTTGCCGTGATTGCCGATCAAATGGGCATGCCAAAAGAGATTCTAGTGATCGTGATTGGTATCGGTGCATCGTGTGCATTTATGCTGCCTGTTGCTACCCCGCCAAATGCCATCGTGTTCGGTACAGGACACATTAAGCAAAGTGAAATGATGCGTGTTGGCTTTGTGCTGAATATCTTCTGTATCGCCATCGTGTCGATGTTTATTTATTGGTTCTTTATCTAATCCGCCTAAAAGCAGGTTAAACCTTGTGGTTGTGAAAAAGCGCTTCGGCGCTTTTTCTTTTTTTGATATCGTGGAATCCTTTGCCACGCCCCTTGAAAATCCTTATACTTAAGCACAATTTTTTCCTATATTTTTAATGGATGCCACATGAGTCGCGCCATCTCGCATATTGATACCTTTCAAGGGCTGATCTTAGCTCTACAAAACTACTGGGCAGAACAAGGCTGTGTCGTCCTGCAACCCTACGATTTAGAAATGGGCGCAGGCACATTCCACACTGCAACCTTCTTGCGTGCACTCGGTCCTGAAACATGGAATGCTGCTTATGTACAGCCATCACGCCGTCCGAAAGACGGGCGTTATGGCGAAAACCCAAACCGATTACAGCATTATTATCAGTTCCAAGTAGTCTTGAAGCCGAACCCAAGTAATATCCAACAACTGTATTTGGACTCACTCAAAGCCATCGGTATCGATACCTTAACGCATGATGTGCGTTTTGTTGAAGACAACTGGGAATCTCCAACGCTAGGCGCATGGGGCTTAGGTTGGGAAGTGTGGCTCAACGGCATGGAAGTGACGCAGTTCACCTATTTCCAACAAGTCGGTGGTGTCGAGTGCTACCCTGTGACTGGCGAAATCACTTATGGTCTTGAGCGTCTTGCGATGTACTTACAAGGGGTTGATTCAGTTTATGATTTGGTATGGACCAAAGGTCAATTTGGTACGGTAACTTACGGCGATGTATTCCATCAAAATGAAGTCGAACAATCGACTTATAACTTTGAATATGCACCAGTCGATAAATTATTCGAATTGTTTGATTTTCATGAATCTGAATCGAATCGTTTGATGCAAGCTGAGTTGCCACTACCTGCCTATGAGCAAGTGGTCAAAGCATCCCATACCTTTAACTTGCTCGATGCTCGTGGCGCAATCTCGGTCACAGAACGTCAGCGTTATATTCTCCGTGTTCGTGCATTGGCACGTGCCATTGCACAAAGCTATGTACAATCTCGTGCAAAATTGGGCTTCCCAATGGCTGAACCACATTTACGTGATGAAGTCTTGGCGCAGTTAAAAGCACAAGCGGAAGCTGAGTCAAACAGCTAAGTGCTCGGTAAATTGTAAATTATTTACAGAAAAGGAATCTCAAATGCCAAGTGTGATCATTGAAGTCCGTCGAGAATACACACCTGAACAAGAGGTGGCGATCATGGATGCTGTACATCATGCACTGGTTGAGCATTTTAAGATTCCTGAAAAAGACAAACATATCCGTTTGATCGCCCATTTACCGCATCGTTTTGCTTGTCCGCCACAATTAGAACAAGCTGAATATCAGACACAAATTACGATTAGTGCTTTTTCAGGTCGTTCGATAGATGCCAAACGAAATCTCTATCAAGGTATTGTGCAAAATCTTGAAATACTGAGTATTCCTAAACAATGTATTTCGATTCTTTTGCAAGAAATTCCTTTAGAAAATTGGGGAATCCGAGGTGGTCAAGCGGCTTGCGATGTAAATTTAGGTTTTAAGGTTGATGTTTAAGTCATCACTTTTCAATAGATAAACGATTTATAGAAGATATTTGAACATGACACACACTGTATTATTTGAATTAGGCTGTGAAGAACTGCCGCCAAAGAGCTTAAAAACGCTACGTGATGCCCTAAAAAGTGAAGTCGAAAAAGGCTTAACCGATGCAGGACTTGGTTTTGACAGCATCGATGCCTATGCTGCGCCACGTCGTTTAGCATTGAAAATCAACCAAATCGAAGCACAGCAAGCCGATAGCCAAAAACGCTTTGATGGGCCTGCGGTACAAGCAGCCTATGATGCCGAAGGCAAACCAACCAAAGCCCTTGAAGGATTCTTACGTGGTCAAGGAATCACTGCCGACCAAGTATCAACCTTCAATGCAGGCAAAGTCGAAAAGGTTTGTTATTTCAAAGACATCAAAGGTCAAAGTCTTGATGCCTTATTGCCAAACATTTTGCAAACAGCGCTCGATAATCTCCCGATCGCCAAGCGTATGCGCTCTGCGGCAAGTCGTACCGAATTTGTTCGTCCTGTGCAATGGGTGGTGTTGCTCAAAGATGCACAAATTATCGAAGCAACTATTCAAGACATCCAAGCCAGCAATCAAACTTTCGGACATCGTTTCCATGCACCGGAGGCGATTACACTTGCTCATGCCAATGATTATCTCGATTCACTACGCAATGCCAAAGTGATCGCAGACTTTGAAGAACGTCAAGCGATGATCGACAGCCAAGTCAAAGCCCTTGCCGATGAAGTCGGTGCGATTGCCATCGTCCCTGCGGATTTGCGTGATGAAGTGACAGCATTGGTTGAATTACCTGTTGCACTTCGTGCCAGCTTTGAAGCGCGTTATTTGGCTGTCCCACAAGAAGCCTTGATCACCACCATGCAGGACAATCAAAAATATTTCTGCTTGGTCGATGGTCATAACAAACTGCAACCGTACTTCATTACCGTATCGAATATTGAATCGAAAGATCCAACCCAGATCATCGAGGGTAATGAAAAAGTAGTCCGCCCACGTTTGTCTGATGCAGAATTCTTTTTCCTACAAGATCAAAAGCAACCCTTAGCAAGTCGTAAAGACAAGCTGAAAAATATGGTGTTCCAAGCACAGCTCGGGACATTGTGGGAAAAAACTGAACGTGTGGCAAAACTGTCTGTAGCACTGTGTCAATTTACAGGTGCATCGCCACTCGATGCGGAAAAAGCAGCATTTCTTTCAAAATGCGACCTCACCTCTGAATTGGTCGGCGAATTCCCAGAACTGCAAGGCATCGCAGGCACCTATTATGCTCGCCTTGAAGGTGAAAATGATGAGGTCGCTGATGCACTGGGTGAGCAATATTTACCGAAGTTTGCAGGTGATGCACTTCCACAAAACAAAACAGGCACGACCCTCGCCCTTGCCGATCGCATGGTGACTTTGGTCGGTATTTTTGGTATCGGTCAAGCGCCGACAGGTTCAAAAGATCCATTTGCACTGCGTCGTTCTGCGATTGGTATCTTACGTTTAATCATTGAAAATGAACTCGATATTAGCCTAGAAAACTTGGTTAATCTTGCGCTTGCAGGCTATGGCGATGTGATCAAAGATCATGACAAAACCCGTGCCGATGCAGTGGCATTTCTAGAAGGTCGCTACCGTGCCAAGTACGAAGATCAAGGCGTCGATGTTGATGTGATCCAAGCGGTACAAGCACTTTCACCGAAGTCACCGCTTGATTTTGATCAACGTATCAAAGCGGTGAACCATTTCCGCACTTTAGATGAAGCAAGTGCATTGGCAGCGGCGAATAAACGTGTGGCAAATATCTTGGCAAAAGAAACGGTTACTGAAAATACAGTGAATGAAGCCACGTTAGTTGAGTCTGCAGAAAAAGACCTTTATCAAACGCTGAAAACTTTGACTGCTGAAGTTCAACCATTACTCAATAATCGCAACTACACTGAAGCCTTATCAAAGCTCGCTGCACTTCGCACGCCGATCGACGCATTCTTTGATAATGTGATGGTGATGGCGGATGATCCTGCGCTCAAAGCCAATCGTTTGGCGCTATTAGCTCAACTTCGTGGATTATTCTTGAGTGTGGCAGATATTTCGGTGCTTCAATCGTAATTGATCTTGATCATCTATTCTTAGATGTGCCAAAGCAGACATTCGTGTCTGCTTTTTTTATGACTTGGACGATTGCGACACAGCATAAAGTGATTGCCAAAAACCCTCAAAACACATACTTTCCCCACAAAGGCACTGATATTGTTGAACAGTTTTACCTTAACCAACGCTTGATTACTATTCAGAAACATAGCACACACATTATTTGGGCTTTTAAGTCTTAAAGTAGCCACATCGAAATACAAACCTATGAGTGTTTATCATGTCTAAGTTAAAATTAATTGTTGCCCTTTCTTCTTTATTGGCGTTTGGTAGTGCCTATGCAGAAACATCGAAGCACAGTGTAGATGCTTCAGTAAAAACACCGCACGTGACTGCAACGACGAAAACATCAGTGAAAACACCAAGCGTGACCCAAAAAGTCACTCAAGCGACCAAGTCCACTGCATCAAAAGCAAGTACCGCAACTCAAAAGACAGTAAAGAAAGCAAGCAATACTACGAAAAGTGCAGCACATAGCACAAAAAAAGCGGTAACGAACACAGCGTCTAAAGCCAAAGACAAAACCACGCACGCAGCAAAATCAACTGCTAATGGCGCAAAATCAGTTGCCACTAAAACTACCAAAGCAGCATCGACGACTGCGCACAATGTCAAAGACAAAGCGCACGCTGTAGTCAAAAGCAACTAATTTGATTGATGCGGATACAGCATCTTTTAATCAAAAGAAGCTGTCTCAAAATCCAGTTTTCAACCCCACCTAACCTCCCCTTAAAAAGGGGAGGAATTTCAACCATTTGATTTTATTGAGTGGTCTTCCCCCTGTGAAGGGGGATGAGGAGTACACTCCGCAAGGGGGTTTTATAGTTTTGAGACAGCTTCTTTTTTATGCGATGACGTTCAGTTGTTACTTACGCATATTCGGTAAATCCAGCACTGAGCAAATTGCGCTGAGTAGTGCCAAGGCAAAACCAAACGCACAGGTCAAGCTCCAACCGCCAAGGTTCCACGCAAATATCCCCAAAGATGAACCTGATGCCGCCCCTGCAAAATAACTGGTCATATAGATCGAATTCAGTCGAGATTTGGCTTCATCATGCAATTGATAAATAATATTCAGATTGGTGACATGTAGGGTCGAATTCGCCAGATTGATCATACAAAAGCCCAGCAAATAAGCGATCAAATACCACTGCGCGGTATACAACACACTCCAACTCAACAACGCCAACACCATCCCGACCAATGTGAGCTGTCGTGCATAGCCACGATCGACCAACTTGCCCGTGAACTGCGCAAATACTGCACCAACAATGCCCGAAAGCCCAATTAAACCAATCTGAAAATCACTGAGTAAAAATGGCTCTCGTGCCAAAAGCAAAGACATCGTGGAAAATAACGTACTCATCGAGGCAAAGGTCAGCGCACCGACACCTGCACGAAGTACCAAACGGCGCTCGGTGGCGATCAAATGCCCCATGGTTTTAAACATGGCAAAATAATTCAGTTTGACTGGAGTCAGCTTTGGCAAGCGTGGCTGTAATAACAGCATCAGAATCACCAGCAAAATCGCACTGAGCCAGTACACAGTATTCCATGCAAACAAATTCGATAATAAGCCCGCCACCGTGGTCGAGAACAAAATCCCGATCAGCAAGCCACTCATCAAAAAGCCAACCACCGCACCGATGCGCTTCGGCTCGACCAAGGCAGTAGACAGCGGAATCAGCACCTGTGAACTGACACTAAACAAACCCGTCAGCACCGTGCCCAACCACAGCATATAAATATTCTGTGCAAATGCGCTAAACAACAGCCCTGCCGCAGTCAGACACATAAGAATTGGAATAAATAAATGGCGCTTGACCAAATCCCCAAGTGGCACCAATAACAACAAGCCCACCGCATACGATATCTGCGCCAAAGTCACAGTCAACTGCGCTTGGGCTTCTTCAATGGCAAAATGGGTTTGAATGGAATGCACCAGTGGCTGACTAAAATAGTTTGCGCCTGCGCAAATCCCGCAGACCATCGCCATCAACCATAGGGTCGAGTTGGCAAGTTGTGGTTTGCTAGGTGCGGTTTGGGAGGATGATTGATCGGACATAAATACACACGCCAATAAAATTCAAAGCATAGATAGAACTAAATTCATCTGATAATACGGAAAAATCAGGAGTACAACATTTAATTGCCCATTGTACAGTTTCAGCGTCTATAATACTCGCCATTCTGATTTTTTAAGCATTGCAATGTTCTGATCAAGGAACGCACTGCTTTATCACGCTCTTAATAGCAAAGGAAAATACGATGTCGAACTGGTTAGATGAAGTCAAATTTGATCAAAATGGATTAATTCCTGCGATTGCACAACATCATCAAACTGGTCGTATCCTCATGGTGGCGTGGATGAACCGTGAATCTTTAGCATTGACTGCTGAGAAAAATCAAGCGGTGTACTACTCTCGCTCACGGCAAAAACTATGGCACAAAGGCGAAGAATCTGGACACTTCCAAACCGTGCATGAAATCCGCCTCGACTGCGATGCCGATGTGATCACCCTGCAAGTGGAACAGCATGGCGGGATTGCCTGCCACACAGGTCGTGAATCATGTTTCTACCGCAAGCTCACGTCAAATGGTTGGGAAATCGTTGATGCACAGCTTAAAGACCCAAATGAAATTTACAATCAGAATGGCGCAACCAAAGCAGATGCAAGCCAAACCAATCAAAGCCATGAATTTGAACTCGCAACATATGGTGAGCAAAGCGATGTCCTCGCCTATCTCGGTGCGTTGATGCGTGAGCGCAAATCCGCCAATGCCGATCGTTCTTATGTCGCCAATCTCTATGAAAAAGGTATCAATAAAATCTTGGAAAAAGTCGGTGAAGAAAGTGTCGAAACCATCATCGCCGCCAAAGATTATGACGCCAGTGCAACCGAAGAAAATAAAAATGACTTGATCTATGAAACTGCTGATTTGTGGTTTCATAGTATCGTCATGCTTGGCTATTTTGATATTGATCCAAATATCATTATTGAAGAATTGGCACGTCGTCAGGGCTTATCGGGATTGGTGGAAAAAGCCAACCGTACACAGTCTTAAACACTGTCTTTTCTGATAGCAATCAATGTACGCCACCAAAGAACAAGCCCTTGCCATCGATACCGCACGCGTCGGTGATTCGTTTAAGATCATCGCCTACGCAGGTACGGGTAAAACCACCACGCTAGAGATGATCAGCCAAGCCATGCCTGAACGTCGTGGCTTGTACTTGGCATTTAACAAAGCCATTGCCACCCATGCTCAGCAGAAGTTTCAGCAGAATGTTGATTGTCGGACTTTTCACTCTTTGGCGTATCGTAGCGTGCCTCGCAACATCACCGACAAATTACGCTTACCTCGTTTAAGCCCAAGTTATCTTGCCAAAGAATATCAACTGCAACCGATCAATGTACGTCGTCTGATGGGCAGTCGTTATGAGCCATATCTGATGATGCCCAACCGCTTGGCTAATTTGGTGGCGAATGGTGTCAGTGGCTTCTGCTCAACCAATGCACAATATCCTGCGCCACGGCATATTCCTGTGCCTGAATGGTTGCATCCTGATGATGCGGAGAATCTACAAAACTCGCTCTACCCTGCACTGGAACGGCGTTGGCTCGATTCGATTCACCCACAGCATCAAGCAGGTATCGGGCATGATGTGTATTTGAAATTGTGGGCGTTGTCTGAGCCGAATATTCCCAGTGACTATATTCTGTTTGATGAGGCGCAAGATGCCGATCCGTTGATGCTCGGGATTTTACTCAAACAAAAAAATGCCCAAGTGATCTACGTCGGAGATGCCCATCAACAAATCTACGCATGGCGTGGTGCAGTCAATGCCATGCAACAGTTACCCTTACCTGAAAATCGGCTGACCACCTCATTCCGTTTCGGTGAAGAGATTGCCGAAGTGGCGAATTACTTATTGCATGCACTGAAAGAAACCGTGCCTTTACATGGTTTTTCTGAGATTTCATCAAAAGTGGTAAACAAACCACATACCAAAATGCGTGATGCGATCCTATGTCGTACCAACGCCCGAGCGATGGAATTGTTACTCAGCGGATTGCTCAAAGGCGACAAAGTCAGCTTGCAAGCCGATCATGCCCGACTGTCACGATTTATTGATGCGGCGACGGCGCTCAAACAAGGCAAGCGTGTCACTGATGTGCCAGAACTGGCATGGTTTAACTCTTGGCATGATGTGCATGAATACTGCGAAACCAATGACGGCAGTGACATTAAGCCTTTGGTGAAATTGGTCGATGAACACGGTACTTCTCCGCTAAAAAATGCCCTTGCCAAAATCACCCCGATCGAGCAAGCGGACTATGTGATTTCCACCGCACACAAAGCCAAAGGCTTGGAGTGGAATCGTGTCCATCTCGAAGATGATTATCAATTTAAACTCAGTCAACTGGACTACAAAATCACCCCTGAAGAATTGCGTCTGCTGTACGTTGCTTGCACTCGTGCTAAACTGAGCTTAAATGTTCACCATATTTATGATTTATTACAGCAATTAAAGCGCAATTATGAACTGAAAAAATCAGCCTAATTTCTCAAAACTTGCTTTTAAAATCATAAAAATTGAGGGTTAAGCTATGCGTCTGATCGCTGTGCAGTTGCAACACATCAATCAATTTGATCATCTTGCGGTGCGCCTGCAATCTGGACAATCCAAACTGCCGATCAGCCTATTTCTCGCCAATCAAAATGCAGGCAAAAGCAATTTACTGAAACAAATTTTTCACGGGCTCAGCTGGCTTCCTGCACGTTACAAAGATTTGCGCAGTGCAGGCGCAATCATGCCTGATAGCGATATTCAAAACGATGCGCTGCAAGCACAGATTCAAATCACTATTGAATATCCTGCTGAGCTGTTATCGAAAGCGGATGATTCGCAGGTTCAGCAAGACAATTCACAAGACAAACAATCTGAACAGCCACTTGAAAAGCCATCTGAAACGTCAATTGAAAAGCCCACTGAACAATCGTCTGCAAAAGCACCGTCAATACGACCGCAATGTCATTGGACGATTAAAAAAATCCGAAGTACGCCGAGCAGTATTGCCTTAAGTCGAGCGGATACCAACGGCTTAGATGCGCTGATTCCGCAATATCAAAAGTTGATGGAAAACGATCCTTATTTCACTTTGCCGTGTCTCGCCTATTATCCCAGTGAACGCTTTGTGCATGAGGTCAATCTCAATATTAAAAATACCCAGTCTACCCTCACACCTATTCACCAAGCCTATGATCAAGTCAGTCTGAGCTTTACCACTTTTAATAAATTTTTTGAGTGGTTACGTGAAGTGCATGATTTGGAAAATGCACAGTCCGCACAATTGCTTCGGCAATATCTCGATCCGCAGACACGGCTCGCCGATCAAGCGCAATTTGATGAATTATTTTCTCAGCTCGAACATGCTTATCGTCTTACGCCACAGCGTTGTCTGAATAGTTTGCGCAGTGCGATCCATACCGTGATGCCTGAGATTGACGATATTTTCATTGAATATCAGCCGAAGCTGCGTTTGATGGTGAAATATCAAGGTGAATTCACGCCTTTTCTACAGCTGTCACAGACCGAGAAAACCTGTTGTGCGCTGGTCGGTGATATTGTTCGTCGTTTATGTATTTTGAATCCGAACAGTCTGTTTCCTTGTCTTGAGGGTGATGGCATTGTCTTGATTGACGATGTTGATGCGCATCTTGATCTGACCCATCGTCAGCAGATTTTACAGCGTTTACATCGTGCTTTTCCTCGGATTCAGTTTATTGCCACGGCGACGCATTCGGATATGGTCGAGTTTCAGTCTGATGTGGAATGTTTTGAGCTGAAATATGCGCAAGCGCATCGTTTAGATTTGTCGGCGCATCAACAGCGTTTGGCACAGGTTTATCAATCGCTCCAAGCGCAGAATTTAGAAGCTGATAATGAAAATAATGCGCTTGCTGAAAAATTACCGAATGAAAATGAGGCAGAAGTAGAGGAATCTCAAAGTATCGAACAGCTTGATTTTGCACAGTTAATGGCGTTGATTCAAAATTTAGAGCCAAGTTTGCAACAGCAACTCTTGCAAAGCCTACAAGATCAATCTATAAATCCTGACACTTAACTTTTTTGAGAATACATGACCGAAACTAAAAATTATCAGAACTAACACAATTGAAAAATTAGACTTGAAGATGACAAACTCAGATTGAAATTATGGATAGTTTTATCACGTTGCTCTTGCTACTTGAATTTGCCAGTGATAAAAATCCACAAAGCGTAAATCGTTATTAATATTTCCACAAGAAATGACCAATGAAGGATAAAATTAAGCCACCAAGGCTGATATTTCGCTGTCACTTCAAAGAAAACATATGGCTTATCAATAAAAGGAGCAAATAGCCATATATCACCAACAAACGTATCTAAAATAATGTGTAATATCGCAGCTCCACAAAATAAGCAAACAGCAAGAGCGATCTTAGATTGGCGCTTAAAAATAGCCAGCCAAAGAAAGGATGACAAAAATATGGGAATCCAAAAAGAAAACCAATGTAAAAAATACTTGTGATGATGAACCGACCGATCATCTACAAAATAAAAATAAAATAAATCTATATCAGGAAAAACAGCTCCAACCATTACAATGGCAAAAAGGGCTTTTGTACTTATTTGAGTTTGCTTTAATTTTTTAGTCAAAATCTTAGCTAAGATGTACCCCGAAGGGAGATGCGCTATAAACATATCTACATAGGTGTGTAAGCAATAACGACTATATTTATCACAGTTATAACCTTTCTTCAGTATTTAACATGAAATTCATTATCAATTGACCTTGAATATGCATAGATTACCTGAATTAAAAACTTAGACATATAGACATCCCCCTAAAAAATCCGTATAAGCACCTTTGAATTTTTACGATGTGCAATCAAACAAAGAGTAGCGAACGATGAGTAGCCAGCGGTGAAATTGGTACTTGCCCCGATGGAAGGTCTGACCGATCCATTAATGCGCCAGATCCTGACCCAAGTCGGTCAATATGATTGGTGTGTGACCGAGTTTATTCGTGTCACCGATAGCGTCCTGCCCGATCATATTTATTACCAATATTGCCCCGAACTACAAAACAACGGCAACACCATTCACGGTACACCAGTGCATGTGCAGTTTTTGGGCAACAACATCGAAATGCTCGCCGCCAACGCAGAAAAAGCCGTGGCACTTGGCGCACCTGTCATCGACCTGAATTTTGGCTGTCCCGCAAAAACCGTCAACCGTCATCGTGGCGGTGCGGTATTGCTCGATGAAACCGATACGCTGTTTGATATTGTCAAAGCGGTGCGTGACGCTGTGCCGAAGCATATTCCTGTATCGGCAAAGATGCGTCTTGGCTATCTCGATGAAGCACATAGTTTGGATAATGCACTTGCCATTCAAGATGCAGGGGCAAGCTGGCTGACCATTCACGCTCGCACCAAAGCCGATGGTTATACGCCACCTGCGTATTGGGAAAAGATTGCGCCGATTCAAGACGCCGTAGATATGCCGATCATCGCCAATGGTGAAATTTGGACAGTTGACGATGCCAAAGCCTGCCAAGCACAGTCCCAATGCCAAGATTTGATGATCGGTCGAGGTGCAGTGACCACACCAGATTTGGTCAATTGTGTACGTCTGTCCGATGATTCACAGCGCATGACGTGGCAAGATTTACTCACCTTGCAAGTCGCCTTTCTCAATGGACATTACAAAACTGAAATCGGCTTGATCGGTCGCTACAAACAATGGCTGGGCATGATGAGCAAAGCCTATCCTGAAGCCAGCGAGCTGTGGCAACAGATCAAACGTATCAAAAACATGGAACAGCTTTTACAGGTACTGACCCAGCAAAACTAAGCAGTCAAAACCACCCAAAAAATCAGGCGAGCGCAACACATTTCCTCACCAAAAAGGATTGATAGTGTTTCTGTTATCAAGCCTTGTGACACAATTCATGCTATTATAAAATGATGTTTTTCATGCATATTGTGAAAATAATGCGCACTATCCGCCCATTGTTTTTCACAACTTTAAGATTGCGCAATACAATCTTTTTTTATGCCTTGCTATTGTTTTTAGGCTATTTTTTCGTGCTTGTACTTGCTGTGCTGGTGTAAGTGGATCTATACAACACTGTGAATGGGATGCGATTGTGCTGTTTTTGATTATTCTTTTGCCCTTATTACTCGGCACAACCATGGTCTGGGGCTTGGATAAGCTGTCTCGTCTTGCGACAGTGATCGGTGCCAGTGCGCTTAGCATCCTGTGTTTTGCCCTGTTGGCGCAGTATCTACCTGATGTTCAAAATGGTGGCGATGTCCGCTATGTCTTGGATTGGCTCCCAAGTGCAGGGATTAATATCGACCTGCGACTAGATGCGCTGAGTCTGATGTTTAGCATGCTGATCACGGGGATCGGCACGCTGATTTTGATCTACGCCTATTATTATCTCAGTGCAAAAAACTCGCTTGCTAAGCTGTATAGCCTACTCATGCTATTTATGGCGGCGATGCTCGGTATTTCCCTGTCTAATAATTTAATCATTCTACTGGTGTTTTGGGAACTGACCAGTATTTCATCCTTCCTCTTGGTGGGTTATTGGCAACGCTATGAGGCGGCTCAGCGTGGGGCACGTATGGCGCTCACCATCACGGGCATGGGCGGTCTGTGTATGCTGGGGGGCTTTGTCCTGATTGGTCAGGTTGCAGGGACATATCAGATTGATCAGTTGTTTGAACGAGCTGATATTATTCAAAATAGCCCGTATTTCTTGCCGATTTTGTTCTTGGTGCTGATGGGCGCATTTACCAAAAGTGCGCAATTTCCCTTTCATTTTTGGTTACCCAATGCCATGGCGGCGCCGACACCAGTTTCAGCCTATCTACACTCGGCAACGATGGTCAAGGCGGGAATTTTCTTATTAGCACGATTATCACCGATCTTTGTTGGAGCAAGTGTATATCACGGTATTGTCACCGCTGTTGGTCTACTCACGCTCTGTATTGGCGCATTTTTAGCGATTTTTAAAGAAGATTTAAAAGGTTTACTTGCCTATTCGACCATTAGTCATTTGGGGTTGATTGTCTGCCTACTCGGTATCGGCTCACCGCTTGCGATTGCTGCGGCAATTTTCCACATCATCAACCATGCCACATTCAAAGCAGCACTGTTTATGATCGCTGGCATTATCGACCATGAAACAGGTACACGTGATTTACGCAAGCTCAGCGGGGTGTGGCAATTTCTGCCAATCACAGGCACCTTGGCAATGGTCGCCTGTGCTGCGATGGCAGGTGTGCCCTTGACCAATGGTTTCTTGTCCAAAGAAATGTTCTTTACCGAACTGGTGGCGAGTCATTCTGGTTTTTGGTTGATGGTGATGACGGTCTTAGCAACGCTGGCGGGTATCTTTGCGGTGGCGTATTCGGTGCGCTTTGTGCATGGCGTGTTTTTCGATGCGCAATATGGCAAGCCCCTGCCCTCCCCAGAAATTCATGAACCCGCCAAAGGTATGCTGGCACCTGTTGCCTTACTCGCCAGCCTATGTATTGTGGTGGGGATTTTCCCTGCGCTGACCGTGCAAGGCATTATCAATCAAGTGACTACGGCGACTGTACAGCATCATGATTTTGAGCATGTGCACTTGGCGTTGTGGCATGGTTTTAATGTGCCGTTGGTGATGAGTCTGATTGCGACCATCGGTGGCTTAGCGCTGTATTTTGCTTTGGCGAAAAATGGACGATTGCGTCAGATCGACCTTGATCCGCCATTGGGCAAATTCCGAGGCATTTATTTATTTGACGCTTTCTTGAAGAAATTATTGCTATTTAGCCGTTATATCAAAAAGAATACTGAAACTGGCGCCTTACAAAAATATCTGTTTGTGATCCTGTGCTTTAGCATGTTGATGGTGGCGATTCCACTGTTTGGCTATGATTTGTCGCAAGGCACACGTGAACTCAATCATGCACCAATTGCTGCTATTGCGATGTGGTTGTTACTCATCACCGCATGTTTGATGATGCTCTGGTTCCATCATGAACGTATCAAAGCGGTGCTGATCAGTGGTGGTATTGGGCTCGTGGTCAGTGTGACCTTTGTGACCTTGTCTGCGCCTGACTTGGCGTTGACTCAGATCACGGTTGATATTGTCACTACTGTGCTGTTGCTGATGAGTTTGTCGCTATTACCACAGCTCACCCCTTATGAATCAACACGTAGCCAACGCTGGCGTGATGCCATTTTGGCGATTGTTGGCGGTTTGGGCTTAGGCTGGCTGACTTGGCTGGTATTAACCCGTGATCATCAATCGATTTCGTGGTTCTTCCAGCAACAGTCTATCCCACTCGGTGGTGGCTCGAACGTGGTCAACGTCATTTTAGTCGATTTCCGTGGATTTGATACCTTCGGTGAAATTACCGTGCTTGGCATTGCTGCGATTGGTGCGCTTTGCTTGATGGATGGGATGCGTGCCCATGGCACAACGATGACAGAAGGTCTAACCTATCGCTTTAACCCCTCCCCGCTGATGATGCGCATGGCGATGTCTTGGGTTATGCCTTTGGCACTTGTGGTGAGCTTGTATATTTTCTTACGTGGACACAATTTGCCAGGTGGTGGCTTTATCGCTGGATTAATTACCTCGATCGCTCTAGTCATCCAATATATGGCGTATGGGCAAGATCGCACCGAGCATATCCTCAAAGTCAACTCTGGGCGCCGCTATGAAAAATGGATCGGCATCGGGCTGTGTATCGCTGGCGCAACGGGGATTGCAGCATGGGCGTGGGGTCGACCATTCCTGACCAGTGCACACATCTATGTTAGCCCACCACTGATCGGTAAATTACATTTGGCTTCAGCAGCCGCCTTTGATGTGGGGGTTTATATCACTGTGGTTGGCGCAACGATGTTGCTGATTTCAGTGCTTGGTGACTCACGTCATTCGACCATGTCAGGGCCGATGCCTTCAGGAGATCAATCATGATTAGTATGGAATTTTTAGTTGCCTCTGGTGTTGGCTTAGTCACTGCAACAGGGATTTATTTACTGCTTCGACGCCGTACCTTTCCTGTGGTACTGGGTTTGGCAATGATTGGTTATGCGGTCAATATTTTTCTATTTAGCATGGGACGACTTGAGTTTAATGCGCCTGCGATTCTCACTGAAGCGGTGAAAATGACCGATCCACTGCCACAAGCATTGGTACTGACCGCCATCGTGATTGGCTTTGCGACCACAGCCTTTGTGGTGCAATTGGCATTACGCAGTCGTTATGAATCAGGCAATGACCATGTCGATTCCAAGGATGTTGCCGAAATCACTTACGATCCACGAGAGGATGAGCCTTGATGAGTTTTTTTGTGGATTTTTGGCAGCAACATTTTCCTGTTTTATCGATACTTTTACCTGCATTTACAGGGTTTGCACTGATTCTATTGGGTAACCCAGGTTCAGGCTCGCTCAAGTCTGACCCGAGACAACCGCTTCGTCACGCCATCAGTATTGGTTCAGCGATTGTTGGACTAATTTTAGCAATTTGCATGGTGGACTTTGCCAATACAGGGCAAATCAAAGCCTATTTCTTGAGTGAGTGGTCGGCACCGTTTGGCATTGCCTTAGTGGTCGATCGGCTTTCAGCCATGATGGTGTTGCTCACATATGTGGTTGCGCTCCCTGTATTATGGTTTGCCAGTGCAGAATGGGATCAACGTGGTCGTTATTTCCATGCCATGTTCCATTTCTTGTTGATGGGTTTATGTGGCGCATTTTTGACAGGCGATTTGTTTAACCTCTTTGTGTTCTTTGAGGTACTTCTGCTGGCTTCTTATGTGTTGCTCTTGCACCATCATAATAAAGCCCGCTTTAAACTCGGTTTGCATTACGTCATCATTAACCTTCTCGCTTCTGCGATGTTCTTGATCGGGCTGGGACTGATTTATGGCAGTGTTGGCAGTCTGAATATGGCGGACGTGGCGAGATTATTACCTCGCTTGCCAGATGATCAACATCAGTTGGCAATGGCTGGTGCGATGCTGTTATTTGTGGTGTTCGGCATCAAAGCGGCGATGCTTCCTGTCGGCTTTTGGCTACCGAAAACCTATGCTGTCGCAGCCACCCCTGTCGCAGCGATTTTTGCATTAATGACTAAAGTGGGTATTTACGCCATTTTGCGAGTCAATGGCACAGTATTTAGTGACGCACAAGGACAATATTTACTGGAAAATTGGTTACTGATTATCGGTGTTTTGACCAGTTTATATGGTGTATTTGGTGCCATCGCAGCAGAACGCTTACGCCGATTTATCGGTTTTATGATTTTGTCGTCGATTGGCACGATCTTAATTGCGGTGTCGTTGTTTAGCCTACAAGCATGGGCAGCGGGACTATATTATATGGTGCACAGTACCATTATCGCAGCGACATTTTATCTACTTGGCGAATGGATCAGCCTGCAACGTGGCGAGTTTAAAGATCATTTAAAAACTGCGCCAGAAATGAAACAGCATACTTTGCTGAGCCTACTGTTCCTCGTGGTCGGATTAATGATGGCAGGACTCCCGCCATTTAGTGGCTTTATTGGCAAAGTCTTCTTGTTACAAGGTACGCTCTATCATGAGCACAAGGTCTGGATTATTCTCGTCATTCTTGCGGTGAGTTTATTGAGTATTCTTGCCTTTGTCCGTGCAGGTTACGTGATTTTTTGGCGAGCAACTACGCCCGATGACAACGATGATCATGAAGCCTGTCAGACATATAAAAAACTCCCTGACCGAGCGAGTCCTCGTTTAGATTATGTGGTGTATGCTTTGCTGATCGGCTTAACTGGCTATGCGCTATTAGCTCAGCCTGTCTATCGCTACACCTATGCAGCTGCCGAACAGTTGCAAAATAAGCAACTCTATCAGGCGATGTTGCTGAAAAATACCGATCGTGGCGATGTCATTAGCGTACAACCGTTTAATCCGTATTATTTACCGCATTTAAAATACCGTGAAGAAACCGTTGAAGATCCATATCAAAAGTATATTCCTTACGTGATTTCTTCGAAAACCTTGGCAGGTGAACATGTGCCTGCTGAATTGACCCAGCCAACGGACACATCATCTGCAACGCCAGCATTGCCTGACGATGATGCCAAACTGGTTCCTGCGGAGTAACATCATGTCTGATCAATTCCAACCAAACACGCAGCACGATCACAGCATCTCATCCGATCCAGTGCAAACGGATGCGATGAATAGTGGCATGTTCCCGCACCCTTTGGTGTCATTTTTGGTGTTTATTTCATGGCTGATGCTGCAACACAGCGTCAGTTTGGGCAATCTGTTACTGGCATTGATCTTGGCATGGATGATTCCAAAAATCATGCAAGCCTTTATCACACGGACACCACAACTCGACTGGTTGACGGCATGTAAGCTATTTTTTGTGGTGCTATACGATATTATCATCAGTAATTTTCGTGTGGCAAAATTGGTGCTTGGTCCATCCCATCAGCTCCATCCTGCATGGTATCGTGTGCCTTTAGATAGCGATCATGATCATGTCAATACACTTCTAGCGATGATCATCACCACCACACCAGGAACAGTTTCCGCAGGCATCGACTTACAACGTGGCGATATTCTAGTGCATAGTCTGAGCTGCGTAGATCCAGATGCTGATATTGCAGAGATCAAAACCCGTTATGAACAGCCCTTGATTCAGATTTTTCACGCACAACCTCGGGAGCAAGACGCATGATATTTCTGCCTTATGTGTTGATGTTTAGCATTATTGCCATCACCATTTCCGTATTGCTCTGCGTGGTGCGATTGATTATAGGCCCATCTGTGGTCGACCGATTATTAGCCTTAGATACTTTGTTTTTGAATGCCACTTGCTTGATCGTTGTGCTGGGGATCTATTGGACAACCACGGATTTATTTGAATCAGCATTACTTGTTGCGATGTTTGGTTTTGTCTCTACCGCCGCTTTAGCACGTTATTTCACCACTGGTCATGTGATTGATTAAGGAGTTCTGTCGATGTTGATCATGGAAATTTTGATTTCAATCTTTTTGATCATTGGTTCATTTTTCGTCTTGGTGGGCGGGATTGGTATGGTACGTCTGCCCGATCTCTTTATGCGCTTACACGCCCCGACCAAAGCCAGCACGTTAGGACTTGGTAGCTTCCTCATTGCGGGCATGATTTATGCCGCATTTCATCATCATTTTGGCTTTCCAGAAATTTTATTGACGTTGTTTGCTTTCGTCACTGCACCCGTTTCTGCCAACCTTTTGGCACAAGCAGCGATTCATCTCAACTTACGCTCTCGCAGTGGTGATGTGCCTGAAGCAATTAACCGTCCACTACCGTGGCAACGTCAGCGTTCATCACAGTTTCGAGCGGAACATCGCAAAGAAGAAAAATAAAAGTCGGTTGATTCGATGGATCATTCAAGGGATCAATTCATTGAATCAACGCATTGGCTCGATGCAAACATTTAAAATTAAACGCATTTCTACAATAGAAAATCACAATACCAACCTGCTGATTCAGGGCAATTCTTCTCTCTAACTATTCCGTGACTCATCACTCAAAAAATCAAAATAAATCTGTCGATTCATCATTAAAACTCACCCTCTTCCATTTTAAGGGCATATACTTAAATTAAAGAATAGATTTCATCACACATTATAGATGTCGATTTTTCAAAATTAGGAGCTATCTCCATGCCGTTTAAACCCATCCCCGCTATTATTTCGATCGTCATCGGCTTACTGATTTGGTTTGTCATTCCTGTCCCTGAAGGCGTTAATCCAGATGCGTGGCATTTACTTGCATTATTCATCGCAACGATCGTCGCAATCATTGGGAAAGTCTTGCCGATCGGTGCATTAGCGCTGATCGCCATTACATTAGTTGCGTTAACTGGCGTCACCAGTGACAAACCATCGCAAGCCATCTCCGATGCACTGTCCAGTTTTTCCAGTCCGTTAATTTGGTTGATTGGTGTTGCGGTCATGATTTCCAGAGGTTTGATTAAAACAGGACTAGGCAAACGTATTGCCTACTACTTCATTTCTATTTTTGGCAAGAAAACCATCGGCGTGGCATATTCATTGGTTACCGCAGAGCTGATCATTGCACCGATTCCCCCATCCAATACAGCGCGTGGCGGTGGGATTATCCATCCCATCATGAAATCCATTGCAGAAAGTTTTCACTCCACGCCTGAAGAAGGCACAGAAAAGAAAATTGGACGCTATCTCGCCATGGTCAACTACCATGCCAATCCCATCACCTCAGGGATGTTCATTACCGCAACTGCACCAAACCCATTAGTCGTGGATTTAGTCAATAAAGCCACAGGCAGTGAAATACAACTGTCATGGACAACTTGGGCAGTCGCCATGTTTCTACCTGGAATTTTATGTCTGCTGATCATGCCCTTAGTCATCTATTGGGTCTATCCACCTGAGCTTAAAGTCACGCCTGATGCCAAAGGCTTTGCCAAAGACAATCTGAAAAAAATGGGCAAAATTCACCTGCCTGAGAAAATCATGATGGGAGTTTTCCTGCTTATGCTATTACTCTGGGCAAATATTCCTGCCATGCTTTTTGGTGAAGCATTCACACTAGATGCCACCACCACCGCATTTCTTGGATTAAGCGTATTAATTCTGACTGGTGTCTTAACGTGGGACGATATTATTAAGGAAAAATCCGCATGGGATACCATCGTTTGGTTTAGCGCACTGATTATGATGGCGAGTTTTTTAAACAAACTTGGCTTAATTGGCTGGTTCTCTGACAATATCGAACATCAAATTAGTAATATGGGCTTAGGCTGGGTGGGCGCAGTCAGCATATTGACATTAATCTATCTCTATATTCATTATTTCTTCGCCAGCACCACCGCACATGTCACCGCAATGTTTGCTGCATTCTACGCAGTCGGACTCAGCTTAGGTGCACCGCCAATGCTCTATGCACTGATACTCGCTGCAGCGGGGAATATCATGATGACACTGACTCATTATGCTACGGGTACAGCCCCTGTGATCTATAACTCAGGCTATACCACAATGGGTGAATGGTGGATTATTGGAGCGATTATGAGTGTGGTCAATTTGATGATTTGGATCGGATCAGGACTGATTTGGTGGAAAGTTTTAGGTTATTACTAAGCTTCCCCCAGATTTCCCACCGATCATTTTCTTATGTCCAACAAAAAAGCCCCCACCTTTTAGGTGAGGGCTTTGGAATTAAAAGCTGGCGATGACTTACTCTCACATGGGTAACCCCACACTACCATCAGCGCTAAGTGGTTTCACTTCTGAGTTCGGGAAGGGATCAGGTG
>NZ_FMYK01000013.1 GCF_900096915.1 Acinetobacter marinus | reverse complement strand
GCAGACATGGTTCCAATGGTCAGCGTTCTCCATTAGATTATGAAAAGGCCCATCAAAAGATGGTTATGTGTGTCTAGAATTTTGGTGGCTATTCACGTCCTTAAAGGACAATCAAGCCAACCGAGTTAAATTGGCAAAGATCTTAGAACGTATTGAGGCTGAGATTTTGTTGGGTATATTTGATTACGCCAAATATTTTCCAAAAAGTAAGCAGCTGAAAGTCATCGAGTCGATAAGGAATCAACAGCTCGTGGTTGAAACAAAGACACCGACGTTTGAAGCGTTTTATCAAATTTGGTTTGCAGAAAAGGAGATTGAATGGCGACCGAGTTATAAGGAAAAAGTGAATATTGTCATGAACAAATATTTGAAACCAAATTTTGGTCATGTCGCTTTACTCAATATCAATAAAGAAAGCATTCTTGCTTTTCGTGCCTCCCTCGCCAAAGTTGAGCACGGAAAAAAACAAAAATGCCTTCTACCATCACGGATCAATCAAATCATGACAGTACTTCGTATGATAATCAATGAAGGCTCAGAAAGATACGGTTTTGAGTCGCCGTTTAAGAATATTAAGAACCTGAAAGAAGCCAAAACGGATGTCATGCCATTTACGCTTGCAGAGGTCAAAGCCATTCTGAATACCGTTCGTGAAGACTTTAAACCTTATTACACGGTGCGTTTCTTTACGGGTATGCGTACCAGTGAAGTGGATGGTTTGAAATGGAAAAATGTGAATTTTGAGCGTCGGGAAATTTACATCAAAGAGGCTTTAGTAAATGGCATTCTTGGACCAACCAAAACAGATGGCTCAAATCGAACCATTCAAATGAGTCCGCAAGTTTATTTTGCGTTCGTTCAGCAAAAGCAACGATCATTTAAACACTCAGAATTTGTATTTTGCAACCGAGAAGGCAAAGCATTGGATTATAGGGCAGTAAACCGACGAGTTTGGCATCCTTTGCTAAGGTATTTGGGGCTTGAGCCTAGACGTGCCTATCAGAGTCGGCATACTGCAGCAACGCTGTGGCTGTCGGCAGGAGAAAATCCAGAGTGGATCGCAAGACAACTGGGTCATTCGACCACGGAGATGCTATTTCGAGTTTATAGTCGATATGTTCCGAATATGACACGACAAGATGGTAGTGCTTTTGAGGCAATGCTCAATGAAATTGATCATCTGGAGAACGTATCATGAGTCATACTATTTTCGATAAATCATATTATAGTGATGTGGTGGTAAGCCGTCTCGCCGATCAAATTGCACGAGAGCTGATTGATGAATTTCACATTTTAGCGGTCAATAATCTCGCGTTTTTACTGGAAGGTGCATGCTTTATGAATGATCATCAGGTGTTGCGTATTTGGATTCAAGCAATGATTGATCAGTTTAAAGACAGTTATATCGTTGAGGATCTAATCCTTTTTATTCGGCATCAATTTATGATCTTAGCCAAAATCATTTGAAATATCATAATAAATCGAAGAATCCAAATTCTTCGATTTTTTATTTGTTGGTGCAGAATTAACAACGACATGAAAACCGATACGGATTAAAGCTGCAGTTGCTGCTTGAATTCGCCATTTTAAAATCCCTCTTTATTCAGAAGTTGTGCCGCTTGTTTTAATCGGGCAGGTGAAATATGTTGTGCATTACAACGGTGAATAAATTGGTCATACTCGGCATTGCTGAGTGGAATACGGACTTGGTGCTTTGGAGAGTGATTAGCCAATAATTTCTGCAAAATTTTAATCATGAAGTGCTTCATAAAAATCCTTAAATAAAGAAGTGGATAGCATTCTCATGAGGTCTATATTCAAGAAATTTAGCACGCACCAAGAGCGTAGTTTTTATTTTTTGCATCGCATTGGATACAAAAGCTATTCGCTTAATATTCGTGTAGCACGTGGTACAGGATTAGCTCAAGTTTGGGATGAATTTCCGACTTACGTTTATAAAGTTGCTAAAAGTTGGAAACATAATTCTAAGCGAGCACATCAGTACTAGAAAGAACATGAGCAATAATAACAAATGGGAGCGATCAGCTCCCATCTGTTTGTGGGTTTGCATTAGCACATTTTATTCAATGTGGTACTCCTCACAAATTCAATCAGAACTTAGATTTCCAACGTTAATCCCTTGGGACGACCAATGCAGGCTAAATGCAAACAGAACTTAAAAGCAGCAAGTGCCTTGTTATTCTTATTTGAAAATAGCTGTAAGCGAATATGTTGCAATGTTGAATCATGAGGTGACGGATTCGATCGAACCAATGCATGCAATAAGGGCTGTTTTTTGGCATCTAAAACGTTATCGAGTGCTTGACCGCGGATTTGCCAAAACTGCTGAGGAAACAATCCCTGACTTTGTGCATAAAACAATTCGAGTTGATCAATTTTATTACTTGCGTATTGAATACCTGTGTGTGAAAGCGTTGCTCGATTGAGAAAAGTCTGAAGTACAGCCCGAATTTGGTCAGGATTATTGATAAAAATTGACTGAATCTTATCGAAGAAATAACGACATGCCTGAATATCTTCAGCGGTATCTATTTTTGTTGGAATGAGAGAATACTTCGCTTTGCGATCAATTAATCTTGGAATGTGCTTATTTGAAGTAATTGCGCTTAATATCTTGGCATTGTCGTACCACTGTTGTACCAGTTCATGCGGTAGACACATCTCATCGGCGACCTGTTGCGGGTTTTGATACGCATCGAGTAGCGTGAGGCATTTATAAAAATAGTCCACAGTGATTTTGGATTCAGTTGTCCCAGCAAAATAATCTCTGTAATCGTGAGGAGCAGTTTGTACTAGACCATCCCTCATGATCTGAGAAGCATTTGTTTGCGCCCAGCTAGTTTGATCATGCAGCAATAACTGGCTTAACTGCGTGGCGTGTCGATTGAAATTAAATTTTCTCGTGTCTTTTGCTTGATTTAAAAACGCAAAATCACGGTGGTATCCCATCAACTTTTTAGCCAAGTGATTTTCAATATCGGGATGATATTTTAATAGCCTATGTCCAGCAATTAGGTAACTCAAGTGGATGTAACTTTTAAATGTTTCACTCGGATCGATATGTCCGAGTAAATGTGCAATTACAAACCAATGATTTTGCCCCTGTGGCGAGCGGAGTAGTTCCTTACGAATCAAGGTATATTCAGCCTCTGTATAATCTGTTAATTGTTGTACAAGAGGCTCGTATTCACAGTTGAGGAGCAATGCCAGATGATTTGCTGTAGTATGTCTAAATGAATGGAAAGAATAATCATGCTGCGTGAATAAGTCGTTCATGATTTTTTTAAAGGGGGTGGTCACGCTATGTTTATTGAGTTTGCTATCGTCATTCCATGAGTGAAATAAATAAGACTTGACCTGACGAGACAACCGTTGTTCTACCACGTAACGATGAAATAACTGATATTCCTCCGCTTTTAATAAGCAATGTGCAGGGATGATGCGTTCAGCACTGTCGGTTTTCAGCTGGTGCAGATTGCCTTGCTTTTTTGAGCCGTAAGGACGAACCCAAATGGATAAATCACGTAGCCCTTCGATGTCGTTCAGACGTAGGCTGAGAATTTCATTGATTCGCATACCTGTTCGATAAGCGAGACTATAAATCATCTTTAAATTTTGATAATGGTATTCTTCGATTGATTGTTCTTTATAGAGAATATCTAGTTTTTGTAGGCATGCCTGATAGGTTTGAGGAGCGATAATTCGTGCTCGTGGTCTATTTTGGACGGATATCGATTCGAGTTCGAAGGCGTCAGCTTGAAAAACTTTTTGTTGAAATCGGTGAAAACGTTTCAGCATCCTCAGCGTTTGCCCTTTGGATTTAAACTCAGGTTGTTGTGCTTCGTCTGCAAGGCGAGTATTTGTGATGATATGTCGATAAATATTATTCACAATCGTATTCATATCGTCATCTGCTTCAAGAAACTGCAAAGAATGACTGAGCCACGGCTCAGCAATACGCGTGTAGTAGGTATAAATTGAACTCTCTTTGAGCGGCTGATCATGCTTGAAAGATTTTTCGAATTGATCCGCTGTAAAATTGAAACATGCTGCAAGTTGTTTCACTTTTTCCATTTGTGGTTGATACAGGCTGATTAGCCAGAGCACCATTCGCTTACTGAATTCATTGAATTGATCTGCATGTTCAAGGCAATAATCAATCATCAGTTGGGGAATATTTGCGGAAGTTTTTGACTTGCGGATGAGGTTGAGCATGTCTTTATGAATTTTGATCACAGCATTCACTGCTTGTCCAAGATTTGACAGTGTTGAATTGGTACCTTGGGGGCGATGATCGATATTTTGATCATCGTGATGATCTTTGTGGTGGTCGTCTTTGATTTTGAATTGCGGTTGTATAAATTTTTGAAATTCCGTTTCAGACAATCCGCAAGTCTCAATATTTTCAATCAGACATTGCCCAAGTGCTGGATCAATATCCGCATTTGGTAATTGCATCCAGTTGAAATTCGCATTGTCCCGTAAAAATTTATAGCTTTGATTTGTAAAGGATATCTGTAACTTATCAAAAATCAGCTTGAGATAATCTTCGATATTGAGATCAATATACTGAATTTGACGAGTATTAAAATGAATGAGCCACAGCCGCGTGATCTGATCGGGGACAAAGTGACGTGATTTTCGAATGGTTTTTTCATCGATGTAAAGATCACCATAAGTGCTTGAAAGTGGTTCGAGAAAGATAATATTCATTGAGCCAATCGCTCTGATGTCTTTCGGTGCGATTAAATGCTCGAGTAAAGCGGTTAATGATGCTTTATGATTTAAGCCCGAAAAAAGTATGGCAGAGATCAGAATATTTCCGACAATTTCATTATCTGTAAATGCTGTACTGTCTTTGGTTAAAATCCAATAGTCCCAAAGTTTCTCGATGATCTCATCAATGTGATGTCCATTCTCAAACCATGAAAATGTAAAAACGGGCTGGTCTCTTACCATGTCGAAGGTTAGGATGGGCAAGGGCAGTGGCTCATCACGCGTTTGGTTGATCTTATTCACATAAGCTCTGAAAAATTCATGGGCATATTTCTTCCATGCCAAATTAGTAGCTTTGCGCTTGATGATTTCATAGACTGCTGGATAGAATGATTCAGGATGTTGCTGAAGAAAGGCGTTTTCCTGAAAATATTGTGTTAATTGTTGCTCCACATCCTGCCGTAGTGCATCTTCACGCTCAATGCGACGTGCTTCGCGACGTTTTGCTGCATAAAGTGCTTCAGGTTTGGTTTGACTACTGCGTGAGGA
The DNA here is from genome assembly GCF_900096915.1 of Acinetobacter marinus. Lineage (GTDB taxonomy): Bacteria > Pseudomonadota > Gammaproteobacteria > Pseudomonadales > Moraxellaceae > Acinetobacter > Acinetobacter marinus. Next base: position 21,248 of record NZ_FMYK01000013.1, on the reverse strand, counting down.
CATTGACTTCAATCCCTCTGATTTCAAAATGGTCTTTCATGTTTTCGAGACGATCTGCAATGCTGTAGAACTGATGCAGAGACAGACTTGAATAAGGGTGTGCAGCTTCTTGTTGCATTGGCTCATGACCGAATAATGCTAGGATTTCGGGCTCTGAAATCTTTTCACTGAGAAAAGCACGGGCAGTATGTCGATGCCAGTTTGGATGCTCTAAACCAAGTTCAAAATTGAAATTTTTAACCAAAGTGGGACTCAATGGTTGCCATTTTTCATCATGAAAAAGATGTAGCAATGGACGTTGATTATTTAAGACTTGTTGTACATGCTGTATAACGTGACACTCTGTCATGCCAACTTGTAATTCTACAAACCGGAGAAATTGAATAAATTTTTCGACCTCGGTGACAACAAACTGACTGAGTGGAATTAAGCGTCCGTGACTTTGCCGACCACCAACCTCTTTGTCTGCAACGATCAGAATTTTCCGCTTAAAATTGAAATGACAGAGAAAGCCAGGAAAATCGGTGACGGGTCGGGCGGCAGTAAAAAGTAATAAAAAATGCCACATCCAAACACTGTAATGATTCAAGATGCTGATCCAATCCTCAACATTTTGCATAAATATTTTTGCTTTGAGGATAGCAAAAATTTTTTTGACTACAATTTTGGTCGGCGCTTTTCGGCTACCAAAACAGTCCTCTGAATTAGATGAAATGTCATCATATTCATTTGAAAGACGCTCACATAAACCTTGTAACGTGCCGACATATTTTTGATGCAGATGATTAATGTTGTGGTGGCAATACGATATTGATGATGATTTATTTGCATCAATTCCTGTCAGTATGTCTGCTAACTGCTTATTTCCAGTTTGTTGCAAGATGGTTTGATGCAATAGGGAGCTGACTTTACTGACGGATAACGCAGGAATCCGTAATTCAGCTCTGAGCTGTTTTAGGTATTTAGATAGACCATCTTCAGAAACAACATGTGCGCTCCGTAATGCCGTGATAAATGCATTTGGAATGGGAATATCGAGGTAAATACTTTGATTCAGTAGACCTGTTGGATATGCAAAGTCTTTATTTTCAAACACAGAAAACCGAGTGCGCAGAAAATACAGACCATCGACTTGAGTGAGTTGCTGCCGATCATTGAGTTTTTTTACGCGCTTACTTTGTAAGCGTAGCCACTCTTTGACAGGATTGCCAGTAATAAAAACTAACATCAGGATCAGTGGAGTCTTGGCATGTATGCCTTTGGGCTGAGTAAAATCGAGATAAAGTCTGTTGAGTAGGGTGCTTATACTGCTACGATTTGGGAAAAGGCTGCTAAATTGCAACTGATGTTCTTTGCGTTGAATATGTTTGGCAACAAGTGGCAGCACATAGGCTTGGGTGGATTCGGAATATGTTGCAAGTGGTGTGACGGACGAGGGATCAACCAGTATTTGACGGCAATCCTGATCATCGAGCTGTTTTTCAAGATTGAGCGCCGTTGATTTTGCACCTTTTATGATCTCCGAACTTTCTTCGATCAACTGATCTTCGTCGAGATACTCATGCAGTAGCTTTGTATTTGAGCTTGCTCGTGCAATTTTTGCTTTACTCTGTAAAACGTATTTAAACGTAATTCGAAAACTATTGATGAGATTGCGCTCAAATTCATCCAATGGCTCTAAATCGCTAAGGTAGTTTACAAACTCCTTCAGACTGAGTTCGGGATGATTTAGATGTTGCTGCCAGAAGCGCTGATAAGCCTCAGAATTTTGATAATGCTTTTTGTTGTTTAAAGCCCGATTTGCTGCACGCATACGCTGAAATAGTCGTATGACGGTATTTAGATGGTCTGAATGCTCGGCTTTAAATAGCTCAGGTTTAATATCTGGTAATGCGATTAAATAGAGTGCTGCTTTAATCACAAGTACATTCCACAGCAATACGTGCTGATTTGTGATTTGGGCAATCGAGTTGATGTACCAAGTGATGGGGGCGGCCGAAACTTTATGCTGTCTTGATGCAACCAGAGCTACAGGGTTTTGAAGGTGATCATAGCAGGGGAGATCAAAATTAAAGCCATCTAAATTCAGACCACTTAAGTAATCATGCGTTGGAATATGTTTCAGTAGGTCTACAACATATTGAATATGTGCATCACGTTGTTTTTTCTCATCGGAAAAGAGGGTTTCTAATGTATTTTTTAATGATACTTCTCGATTATCTAATTCATCATGAAAGGAATATTTCATTTTAAGCTCCAAAGTTGTTCTGCATTTAACTCAAAGTTTGGATCATTGAGAAGTTGATAAATAAGCGGACTACTTAGCTCGAGTTCAATAAGCACATCATTTCTTTCTTGCTTTAATTTGTGTAGGCGGTAATTGAGTTGATTTCGATTAAATGATAATTCTTTTGCGAGTAAATCCATGCTCATTTTTGAGTGCAGTTTGAACGAATGACATTTATTGTGTTCTAGAATAAGTTCAGGGGAAATGTGCTTATTTATTAAATTAAGCAAACGATTTGGATTGATAAGATCAATATTAAACTGAAAATTAGAAATAAATTTAATAAACTCATGACTTGTTATTTTCTTTAATTCATTAATCAGATTGTTGTTGGGATGGTTATATATTCTGAGATTTATATATTTTGGTGGTTTGTTTTTATAATATAAATACCAATGAAATAAATTTGTAATGTAATAACAATTGCTATGTGGATCTTCAAATACAATCAAGTCTGAGCTAGTGTGAAGCAGAGATAGATCCGTTTTTAGCGCTTTAAATATCTCAAAATAACAATGATAAATTCCTAAAAACTCTGGATGAACAAAAACTTCTGTCTTATGCCAGAGTCTGGTTTTTGTGGTTTTCGGTTTGCCGAAAACTGAATTGAAATCATGGTTGTTGATGATACGCCTCATGTTGAAGATGAAGTAATGATCATACTTTTATATTTTTTAATATAATAAAACAATATCTGATTATTGAAAATAATGATAATTTAACAAATAATATACAATACGGCGATATTTATAAAATAAATCGTATATTTTGGCTATATTGTGATCGAATTTTACAAAAATTGTCATTTATCTTTGTGTGTGGCTATGGTGTTTTTTTAATGGGACTTGTTATTTTTTTATTAAAAATAAATATATCAAATGTACAGTATTAAAATAACATTAAGTATATACTACATATTAATTGCATTATTTTTGAATTATTCAGCCTAGCATTTAAGCGACTTCCAAGCTTCATTATATGCTTTACTCAGAGCAAGCCAATTGAATACGCCACGCTTAGTACTTTTTTGTGATGTGATGATACGTTTTCTGTGAGCATGCTCTTTATTGATCAATTCATTTACCCAGAAAAGCAAACATGTTAGTTTGCTATATAGCAACAAACTATAAGTTAAACTATACTTGTTGCTATATAGCTACCAAAGGTTATCAGTAATGACGAATCGTATCGAGATTGGCAAGAAAATCGCATCGGCAAGGGTCGAAATGGGATTAAATCAGAGTGAACTCGCACAACGTGCACGAACGCATCGCACAACGATTTCTGAAATTGAAAATGGTCACTTTACAGGCTCACATGGTATTTTTGAGCGTGTCGTGGATGTTGTGGGATTGCAGTTTAATGTTGAACCCAAAAAGCACAATTTCCCGAAATGGGAAGATATTGAGGCACTGTTTAACGATGAGTAGTGTGAGGCAATATGAACCTGCCACAACAAATTAATCGGATTGATGTTTCAGCCAATCAGACGGACTTGGGTTTATTGACACGTGGGTCAGCACATCATTTTCAACAGACGCTACTTTGTTGCTATACCTCATGGTAATCCGCCTCTAAAAATAATAGAAATTAAAAGCAGCCTTTTCTCCTAAAATACAAGCAGCAGCATTTGTATAAAAACAGGCAGTCGCTTTGCTTGCAGCACATGGTACAGCAGGGGACGAGGCTGTTCTTGTTTGCGACGCAATGCGTCTCATACGTCGTAAGGAATGTGTCCTTTAGGATGACTAAACTTCCTCATTTCTGCCGAGTATCGCCTAAAAAATATCCATAGTGGCAAGCATCTGTGAAATCTCAACAGGTCCTAAGGATAAGATTATGGGACTAAACAGTAGAGTTGTTGAATCAATGATAGGGCTGCTCGGCAATCTGATTTTTACCCGTCACATGCAGCTTATGGAATTTACGACGGGCATGTGCCATACAGCCTACTTAGATAATTGCGTTATTTTTGAACTCTGCCTTATAACCACTGTAATCATCACAGACCAATTGACCTTGTCAGCTTTTGAGGAAATCTTCGGCATGTTGACCTGTCTAGCGCTGCTTTAGTCGTAGCTCAGGCTGAAAGTCATAGATCACCGACTGAACCGAATTGTACTGTGTAGTAGCGTATGCCCAGACGTGGCCTTTTTTTGGTTTATCTACATTCAGTCGCTCCAATTCCATATCAACGGCAACAATGTCTTCTTCGACTGCTTCATCTAAATTGTTTTAGGTTTATTCACCAACACATCATAAATAATGTTCGCAAACTGCCTCATCTTGGCAGGGTCGCTCATTAACTGCGTCATTTGCTCCATGTGTGCAGCATTACTGTCTAACACAGCGTCATCTAAAGCACTGTCAAACTCACCCAACATGGCTTGTTCACGCGTATTGTTCTGAATCTGCTTCATCATGCGAGTGTTTTCAGACATCTTGTCTGCCACAGTATGAACATAATTAATCATGTCTTGATCGGTCAGCTTATCGGTAATGAATAAGTCATTCACACGACCCAAAATCACCGATAAAAAGTCTTCCTTTTTATCCTTCGCCTTGGCAGTCCCCATGTCATTCGCAGGTTCCAGCTTATGCTCGGTACTATCGGCTTTAAGCTGAATATCTTGTTGGCGAATCTTAGACAGACGGTAATGACTCATCGCCACATTACTTAAGTCAATCTCATCTTCGTCAGCAACTTGTTCACGCAGTAATGGACGTAAGTTACGTGCAAATAAGCTGAGTTTTTCGAGTTCTTTATCGTCATACTCGACGATCTGAGACATGAACTCATAGAAACGGGTAAAACTACCCAAATCCTTTTTAAAGATTTCTAAGGCATCACGTGCCTTTTTCGCCTCAGCAAATTCATTCTCTGCATTGGCAATGAGTACCGCATCTCCAGTCTGTTTGCAGCGCTCTAAACGGTTCTTCGTCACATCGTAATCATTCACCGCAGCACTATAACGTTGCTGCCAGCGTTGCAATGCGGGCTTACATATATTGGCGAGCGCGGCATTAGATTTGTTCTTGCTAAAGAACGCATCGACAAACTGCTCGACTTCATTCCACAAGAAAATTCGTGCAGCGTTCAACTTCTCAAACAAGTCATAGATTTGATCTGGGTTCGAGACATCTGCCAATTCCGCCGTTTGGTAATATGGCTGAAAGGCATCCAAAATATCTTGAGGGTCGTTAAAGAAATCGAGGACAAAGGTGCCTGATTCAGCTTTGGCAGGGTAGGTGCGATTTAGACGAGATAGGGTCTGCACGCATTCCACACCGCCGAGTTTTTTATCCACGTACATGGCGCACAGCTTAGGCTGGTCAAAACCAGTCTGGAACTTGTTCGCCACAATCATCACTTGAAAGTCATCACTGTCAAATGCCTTGCGCATTTCACGTCCTTTCAAGTTCGGGTTCATGTTGCTTTCAGTGAATTTCTGTCCAAGCAAATGACTGCTATCGGCATCATTCTCAGTGAATTCCACTTCACCTGAAAATGCCACCATGGCTTGGATGTGTGTATATTTCTGTTCAGTAATGTATTTATCAAAGGCTTGCTTATAGCGGACTGCTTCTTTACGTGAACTGGTGACCACCATGGCCTTTGCCTGACCACCCAATAAACCCATAATGTTCTTTTTAAAATGCTCAATGATCACACGGACTTTTTGCGAGATATTGTGGTCATGTAGGCGTACCCATTGATTGAGTTTAACTTTGGCTTTCTTGGCATCAACCTGATCGTCTTTTTCTTCAATCTTCTGCTTGAGCTTATAGATGACCTTATAGTTGGTATAGTTCTTCAATACATCCAAAATAAAGCCTTCTTCAATCGCTTGGCGCATGGAATAGACATGATAGGCTTCAGGTTTATTGGTCTTGGACGGCGGAAGCTCTGGATTCGGTAAGCGTCCAAACAGTTGTAAGGTCTTATCCTTCGGTGTAGCAGTAAAGGCATAGAAACTTAAATTCTGACTGCCTTTACGTGATGCCATCACCGCATCAAGGACATCTTCGGATGTAAGCTGGTCATCTTCCTCACGCTCTTCCAGCATTAAGGTTTCTTTCAGCTGACGTGCAGTAGAACCACTTTGTGATGAATGTGCTTCATCGGCAATCACAGCGTATTTACGTTCTTTTAAGCTGGTACTGTTCTCAATCGCACGGAGTACAAACGGGAAAGTCTGAATGGTCACAATGATAATCGGCTGTGCCATTTCTAAGGCTTTTGCCAATTTCTCCGACTTGGAGCCATCGCCTTCTTTATTGTTGATGCGTCCGACCACACCATCGGCATGTTCAAACTGATAAATCGTATCTTGTAGCTGGGCATCTAAAATGGTTCGATCCGTCACCACAATCACCGAGTCAAACATTTTGTGATTGTTGGCATCGTACAAGCTAGATAGTTGATGCGCCGTCCATGCAATCGAGTTGGACTTGCCCGAACCCGCACTGTGCTGAATCAGGTATTTTTTCCCTGTGCCTTCTTTTAAAGAATCTTCAACCAGTTTAGTGACCACTTTCCATTGGTGGTAACGTGGGAAAATCAGGCTTTCTCTTTTATATTTCCGTCCTTCCCAATCTTCCTTTTCTTCAATCTGTAAATGAATAAAGTTCCCTACGATATTCAGCAAACTATCTGGGGTCAGCACTTCATTCCATAGATAACCTGTCGCATATTCATTCACATTTTCAGGCACATCATTGCCTGCACCCTGTGCTTTGGTGCCTTTGTTAAATGGCAAGAAATAGGTACTGTCGCCATTGAGATGGGTTGCCATATACACTTCATACTGACTTACCGCAAAGTGTACCAATGCCCCACGTTTAAAGCTGAGTAACGGTTCAGGCTTATTGGTTTCAGGGTCTTTAGGTAGGCGCGTTTTTTTGTACTGCGTCATGGCATTTTGAACAGCTTGCTTAAACTCCGATTTGAGTTCCATGGTTGCCACAGGAAAACCATTGATAAACAGCACTAAGTCGATGCGCCATTTTTTGGCTTGTTTGCCTGTTGCTTCGAGTTCCGCTTGGGTGGCGTAGGGGCTATACACCAGTTCTGGGACGACACGGCAAATGTTCTGTTGGTAGTTGGCATTCAGTTCAGGGTTTAAGCCATGTTCAGGTTTAAACTGGCAAAATGAAAAGCGCGTGCCACGGGTTTTGAGTCCATGACGCAATACGCCTAGAGTGCCATAACTACGTGATTCAATGTCTGTGGCATTGATGTCTGCTTTTTTCAGCTGAGCCACCACCGTGTCTAAAAAATGGCGTTCCGTGTCATTCGGGTAGATGTTTTGGAACTTCTGCCACTCTTTGGCTTGGGTAGTTTGTACAAAGGTTAAAACGTCTTGTTCGTACAAAGCTTTTTCACGGTTATAGCCTTGCGGTGAACCGACCTGCCAGCCGTGGCTTTGCATTTGAGCAATGATGTCTTGTTGGAAAATGGCTTCTAAAGTTGCATCTGCTTTCATGCACTTAGCTCCTTATTGTTATTCTTTTGATTCGGTTGTTGCCAGTGACGAACGTCGATCTTGCCTGTCACAGCGGCTGAAATAAGAGCTGTACGGCGTTCTTGCATAAACTTGATAGCTAATTCTGCTTTTTCAATTAGTTTATTTAGTTCTTGAATTTTATCATCTAAATAATTGACTATCGCTAATTGTTCCTCAATAGGAGGAATAGAAAACCAAAAGTTTTGAATCTTATCAAGATGTAGATTGATTACTGTACTTTTCTTGATTAAACCGAAAATTTGTTCCTGAATTTCATAACTCTTAAAGAAATACTCTGCAAATTCGGCTTTAAGGTTTTTCTTAAATTTGATTAAACACAAACTAACAAAAATACTGAACTCCCAATCCCAATTAATTAATTTAGGTACGCCAATAGTTCCATTTTTAGAGAGTAACAAATCCCCCTTTTCAGGCTTACATCTTTGAACCAAATCTCGATGTTCATTCTCAGGAATATACTTGATATCTTCCATATCAATTTCTTCATTGTGAATATCTGTAACCCTTAAAAAAGGAACACCTGATTCAGAATATGTTGGAGTAAAGTGAGCACCATCAACAATCTGATTTGTATAATATTTCAATCTTGCAGAAATCCAATGCTCAGGCACTTCCCCCAACCACTCCACACCTGAATCTTTCATCGGTACATTCGGATTTAAGCCTTTAGTCACCGCATGACTAATTACCGCTTGGCGTTTTTCTTTCAGCAGTTCAATCAGCTTTTCTTGTTTGGTAATGAGACTGTCAATTTGTGCGGTTTCATGGTCGAGGTACTCTCGAATTTTAATTTGTTCGGTTAAAGACGGATAAGGTACTTTTAACTTTTTTAACTCACCTAAATTAATACGAATACGAGTAGTACCTGTAGAAACAAGTTCTGCGTTTTCCCTAACACAATCAGAATTTATTGCCCAAACTAAAAACTCTAAATCGACTAAATTCAGATTTGGTGTTAATTTAACGCAATCTGCAACAATTACATATTCGTCATATTCATCGGATACGATAGTAGCTCTTGCTACTGGTTCTGCCATCTTTGCAATAACAATATCTTTTGGTAAAGCTAAATGACGTATCAAATCTAGTTTCTTATGATCTGAAATAAACTTCATGTTTCGAAGAATATGCTTACCATCACGAATATTATTCAATTGAATTAATGGTACCCCTTCATCTAGATAATCATCAGACTTTAAATCAGAACCAAAAGGACCATCAACAAAAGCATTCTTTGTTTGTTCAGCGAGAAAACCTAATCGCTTTTCTTGCCAATGTGATGGCAATTCTGTTTTAAAGTAATCGCTATACACAAATTCAGTATAAGTCGCCATTAAGAATGCACCTCTTGAAGCAGTGCCATAATTTCACGGCTGACCGCATCCAAATCCGCATCAATCTCCGCTAAATCACGTGGCGGTTCATACACATAAAAATGACGGTTAAACGGAATCTCATAACCTACGATGCCAATTTCAGCATCCTGTGCATCACGTTTATCGGCATTGATCCACGCATCAGGCACATGCGGTGCAACTTCACGTTTAAAGTAAGACTCGATTAAATCAGTCGTGTTAATGCTTGGATTTAACTCAATGTTTTCCGCATCACGTAAATCGCCATCTTGCACAAACTCAACCACTGTGCCGTGATAGCTAAACTGACCATACAGCGAGTTTTCTTTAGCTTTAATCACTTTATTTACGACAGGTTCAGCGTCGGCATTTTTCCACGTCACCGCATCAAGGAACTGCTTTTTCTCTTTTGTTTCAAGTTTGATATTGGCATCTTTTAAAGCCTGTTTCAGCACATCATCAAAAGCATTAAAATCATCCGACTGCGCCGTCCCAATTTTGGTTTGTAATGCTTCGGCTTTACGCATCAAAGACCGTTGCTCAAGCCACAATTTCGGCTCAAGCACAGTTTTGATGTCTTTCTCTTTAAGCTCCGAAAATTCAGCTTTAATCAGCGCACGGATTTCAACTTGAGCATCTTCACTCAACTGACCATAGCTCGCTTCAGTCCAATCAGTGCCGTAATCATCATAAATTTTCTGCATCACCGTATTAAACGGCTTTGGCGCAAAACGTAACGATGCGATGGCGTCATCACTCACCTGAGCAGATAAGCGCAATGGACGCTCAATGGTCACACGGCGGTAGCCGAACTCATAACTGTTAAAGATTTTGCTCGAAAATGGTTATTTCTGTTCACTTTCACCATCTAAAGTCAGTGTATCCACCGCTTCAAACGCGCCGTAGTTTTGCGTGATGGTGCGGATTTCCTCATCAGTTAAATAATGACGCTTCGAGCCAAGCGATTTACGCATTTTCGAGCTGAGGTTGGTGGCATTGATCAGGTGCACTTTGCCTTTGCGCTCAGGCTCTTTCTTATTGCTTAGCACCCAAACATAAGTGGCAATGCCAGTGTTATAGAACATATCAGTTGGTAGCGCGATGATCGCTTCTAACAAATCCGCTTCCAAAATATAACGACGAATTTCACTCTCACCACTGCCAGCACTGCCCGTAAAGAGTGGTGAACCATTTAAGATGATGCCAATACGACTGCCTTGATCATGCTCGGCATCGGGTTGACGCATCTTGCTCATGAGGTGCATCAGAAACAGTAATGAACCATCCGAGACACGTGGCAAGCCTGCGCCAAAGCGACCCTCAAAGCCTTTTTGGGTATGCTCATCTTTGATTTCTTGTTCGATCCTTTTCCAATCAACACCGAAAGGCGGGTTTGACAGCATGTAATCAAACTTGTCATACGCCAGTTGATCATTCGACAGGGTATTGCCGAGCTTAATATTTCGAACATCCTGACCTTTAATCAGCATGTCTGCTTTACAGATGGCATAAGACTCAGGATTTAATTCCTGACCATAGACACGAATGACAGCATCAGGGTTGTGTTCACGCACATACTCTGTCCCTGAGGATAAAAATCCACCCGTACCCGCTGTGGGATCATACACCGTGCGGATAATGCCATCTTTATTCAAAGCATCATCATCTTCACCAAAAATTAAACCTGTGGTTAAACGCACAATGTCACGTGGGGTAAAGTGCTCACCTGCGGTTTCATTGGAACTTTCTGCAAAACGACGAATTAACTCTTCAAACACCAAGCCCATATCATGATTGGAAATGCGTTGAGGACTTAAATCGGTGGTGGCGAATTTCTGCACCACTTTATACAATAAGTTGGCATCGTCTAGTAAACCTGTAAACTCATCGAACTTGAAGTGTTCAAAGATTTCACGTGCATCTTTAGAAAAATTTTGAATGTAGTTGTTCAGGTTTGAACGAATGTCTTTTTGTCCAAGGCGGACTAAATCCAGTTCTGACGTATTACAGAAGGCTAAACCCTGCGTTGCTTTTAACAACATTTTTTCTTTAGCTTCTTCAGGCAATGCCATGAGTTTGACTTTTTCATTGGCTGCCAAGACATCTGCTTTCGTTGGCGCAAGCACACACTCTAAACGGCGTAACAGCGTAAAAGGTAAAATAACACGTCCATACTGAGATTGTTTGAAATCACCACGGAGTAAATCTGCAACTGACCAAATGAATGCGGCTACTTGCGAAAAGTTATTATTTGTCATTTAAAAAAATCCAGCTTGGCAAAAGGCAGTAATACTTAAAATCTATCAGGATACATTGTGCCTGAATGACAACAAGTGACTCAAGATATAAAACAAGCTCTTCATGATATGGTAATCCCCCCTAAAAATAAAAGGATGTAAAAGTAGAATTTTCTCTTAAGATACAAGCAGGAGATTCTGCATGAAAACATCGAAATTTACTGACAGTCAGATCATGTCCATCTTGAAACAGGCGGAATCTGGCACACCTGTAGCGACCCTTTGCCGTGAACACGGCATGAGTAATGCTACCTTTTATAAATGGCGTGCCAAATATGGTGGTATGGATACATCATTAATGGCTCGACTGAAAGAACTGGAAGCAGAAAATACCAGACTTAAAAAGATGTATGCGGAAGAACGATTAAAGGCAGAGATCATCCAGGAAGCGATGGCAATGAGCAGCACTGCTGCGCAAGGGTAAAGCCATCTTGCCGGCGTAAGATGGCACAACAGGCAGTTGCCCAGCATGCCATTAGTATTCGTTTGGCTTGTAAAGCATTTGGCATTAGTGAAACCTGCTACCGCTATCAAGCCAAACTCAGCGATGACAATGCACTCATTGCTGAACAGCTCATTGAACTCACTGAGGAAAATTCCGATTCGGGCTTTGGTTTGTGCTTCTCGTATTTACGGCATGTTGAGAGTTGCTGCTGGAATCACAAGCGGGTTTACCGCATTTACTGTGAGTTGGCACTGAATCTGCGTATTAAACCGAGAAGAAGACTAAAACGGCATGCGCCTGAACCATTGAAAGAACCAATCCGAGAAAATCAGGTTTGGTCATTAGATTTTATGCATGATCAGCTTTCCGATGGTCGCAAGTTTCGATTATTGAATGTGATTGATGATTACCGCCGCGAAGGCCTAGCCATTGAAGCAGGGTTCTCATTGCCCACAATCAGGGTTATTCGTACGTTGAATCAATTGCTGGAGTGGAGAGAAAAACCGTTAGTGATCCGATGCGATAATGGTCCCGAATTTATCAGTCACGAATTTGTGCGCTGGGCTACTGAGCACGGTATTCGTATTGAATATATTCAACCGGGTAAGCCACAGCAGAATGCGTATATTGAACGCTATAATCGGACTATACGTTATAGTTGGCTGAGCAAGCATTTATTTGATACTTTGGATGAAGTACAAGATTATGCAACAAACTGGTTGTGGCATTACAACCATGAAAGACCACATCAAGCTAACAAAGGAAAGCCACCTCTAATGGCTGCTTAACCTCTACTTTTAACTTCGGTTATTTATGGGAGGATTACCACATTAAGTAATTTAAATAAAATCAATATATGTATTTGCATATATGTGGAAATACGTATATAAATATATCTGAGTTTCTAATAGCAGAGTCAGTCAAAATGTTCTCGACCATAAAGATTTATCACAATCCTGAGTGTGGTACATCAAGGAATACCTTAGCTTTAATTCAAAATGCAGGAATTGAACCAATCGTTATTGAATATCTAATTACCCCACCTTCGAAAGCAGAATTAATTGAACTTATTCGTAGTGCTGGTTTAAGTGTTAGAGAAGCAATTCGTAAAAATGTACCTCCATATTCTGATTTAGAAATTGTTCGGGAAGATTGGTCTAATGAACAGCTTTTAAATTTTATGCTTCAACATCCTATTTTGATTAACCGCCCATTCGTTGTTACGGATTTAGGTACACGTTTGTGTCGTCCTTCTGAAGTTGTTTTGGATATTCTCCCATTTCCTCAGAAAGGCGCATTTAGCAAAGAAGATGGTGAAAAAATTATTGATGAAAATGGTCAAAGAATTAAATAGCACGTTCTCATCTCTTGGATGGGAACAATGTGAAGGAGACTTATATGGATCAAGTTAATTTTTTTAAATGCTTATCAGATGAAACACGTCTCAATATAGTGACATTAATCGCTGAAAATAAAGAACTATGTGTATGTGATTTGACTGAAAAACTACAACTCAGTCAACCTAAAATTTCAAGACATTTAGCCCTTTTACGTGCTTCAGGGCTACTTCAAGATCGCAGACAAGGCCAATGGGTTTACTACAGTATCAATCCAAAATTGGCCAACTGGTGTTATGAAATTTTAGATATTTTGAAGACGGTTCAATCTCAATCAAAGCTGGATGATCAACACCCCCTTTCTGTAAATAGTTATTGTGAGTAATTCAATGAAATTTTTATTTTTATGTACCGGAAATAGCTGCCGTAGCATTTTGTCAGAAGTTTTGTTTAATAGCCGTGCCCCGGAAGGTTGGAAAGCATATAGCGCTGGGAGTAAGCCTTCAGGACAAGTGCATCCGCTGACCATAGAAACCCTTGAAAACTTAGGGTTATCTACTGAAGGTTTATGGAGTAAAACGATTGATGACTGTGAACAGTACCAACCTGATGTTGTGATCACGGTATGTGACTCTGCTGCTCAAGAAGCCTGTCCACTTTATTTGGGTGGAGCAATCAAGGCACATTGGGGCCTAGCTGATCCTTCACACTTAGACGTGAATAAAGAAGAAAAAATGAAAGCCTTTATGAGCACTGTTGAACATATCAACCGTCGTTTAGATGCTTTATTTGCCCTAGATGTAAATAAACTTTCTCGTCCTGAACTCATTGCTGAAATCAATAAAATTTCGAATGTTGAGTAAGAGATATGTCTGAAAAACGCTTATCCTTTTTAGATCGTAACCTGACGCTATGGATTTTTATTGCCATGGCTCTAGGTATTGCAATCGGAAACTTCTTTCCGCAAGCTTCTGTCGCACTCGATCAATTAAGTATCAACTCTGTGAATATTCCAATTGCAGTTGGTCTTATTCTGATGATGTATCCCCCCCTGGCAAAAGTCAACTATGCGACGTTGCCACAAGTATTTAAAGATAAAAAAACACTAACTTTATCTTTAATACAAAACTGGCTAATTGCCCCAGTACTGATGTTTGCTCTGGCTATTATATTTTTACATAGCTATCCCGAATATATGACTGGTGTCATCCTAATTGGTCTAGCTCGATGTATTGCCATGGTATTGGTTTGGAATGGCCTAGCTTGTGGTGATAATCAATATGTTGCAGCCTTAGTTGCCTTTAACAGTATCTTCCAGATTTTATTCTTCAGTACCTATGCCTGGTTATTCCTGACCTTCCTGCCACCTTATTTCGGTGTTGCTTCACAGGTCATTAATGTTGATTTCTGGACCATCACCCATGCTGTTCTGGTTTATCTTGGTATTCCATTTCTGTTGGGTTTCTTAACGCGTTGGATTCTGGTGAAACAAAAAGGGGTAGAGTGGTATGAAACTAAGTTTATTCCGAAAATCAGCCCGCTGAGTTTAATGGCTTTACTGTTCACGATTCTGGCCATGTTTAGCCTAAAAGGTGGTGATGTCGTGAGTCTTCCACTGGAAGTTTTACGAATCGCGGTTCCTTTAACCATTTACTTCGTTTTGATGTTCTTTATCAGCTTCTTCATGAGTAAATGGATGGGCAATGACTATCCTAAGACCACAGCAATCGCATTTACTGCAGCCGGGAATAATTTTGAATTATCACTGGCAGTCGCAATTGCCACTTTTGGTATCGCTTCACCTGTTGCTTTTACCACGATTATTGGTCCATTGGTCGAAGTCCCGGTGTTGATTGCCTTGGTGAGTGTTTCGCTCTGGCTGAGAAAAAAAGTTTTTAAAGAGGCCTAATTCTATGAATCTCCCAAACGTAGATCTTAATCTTCTTGAGCAACCGACTTTTGAAAAAGTTCAGGCAAAAGAACTTGCTCATCCCCCTCGCATTTTGCTCCTTTACGGCTCGAATCGAGAACGCTCTTACAGTCGCCTTGCCGTTCTTGAAGCCGGTCGAATCCTGGAGCATTTTGGGGCGGAAGTAAAAATCTTTCATCCTAAAGGGCTTCCTTTACCTGAAGATGCGGATACTGAGCATCCAAAAGTAAAAGAGTTGCATGAACTTTTAGCATGGTCAGAAGGCATGGTCTGGTGTTCACCTGAACGCCATGGTTCTATGAGTTCAATTTTTAAATCACAAATAGACTGGATTCCACTGGCAGGGGGTGCAATCCGTGCCACCCAAGGTAAAACTCTTGCCTTGATGCAAGTCAGTGGCGGATCACAGTCATTTAACAGCCTGAACCAGATGCGTATTTTGGGTCGTTGGATGCGGATGATCACCATTCCAAATCAGTCCTCAGTTCCAAAAGCATTCTTGGAATTCGAAGAAGATGGACGAATGAAACCTTCAGCTTTCTATGACCGGATTGTGGATGTGATGGAAGAGTTATTTAAGTTCACCCTACTGACCCGTGGTCAAAGCAAATACCTGACAGATCGTTATTCTGAACGTAAGGAATCGGCTGAAGAATTATCTAAACGTGTGAATCAGCGTAGTTTGTAAACGCTAGGTGATATTAAATGCAAAAGAGACATTCTAAATTAATTATTCTAGGTTCAGGCCCTGCGGGTTATAGCGCAGCTGTATATGCTGCACGTGCCAACTTAAAGCCAACGCTGATTGCCGGTTTACAGCTAGGTGGTCAGTTGACCACAACAACCGAAGTCGACAATTGGCCGGGTGACCCTGAAGGTCTAACTGGTCCTGCACTCATGGAACGTATGCAAGCGCATGCTGAACGCTTTGGTACTAACATTGTCTATGACCATATCAACGAAGTTGATTTAAGCGTTCGTCCATTCGTTCTGAAAGGTGATATGGAAGAGTTCACTTGTGATGCCCTGATTATTGCAACGGGTGCTACAGCGCAATATTTAGGCCTTGACTCTGAAGCTGCATTTATGGGTCAAGGTGTAAGTGCTTGTGCAACCTGTGATGGTTTCTTCTACAAAAACCAAAAAGTTATGGTTGTGGGTGGTGGCAACACTGCTGTTGAAGAAGCCCTTTATCTATCCAACATTGCTTCACACGTGACTCTAGTTCACCGTCGTGACTCTTTACGTGCAGAAAAAATTCTTCAAGATCATCTGTTCGAGAAAGAGAAAGAAGGTAAAATCAGCATCACTTGGAATCATCAAGTGGACGAAGTTCTTGGTGACAGAACGTCAGGTGTAACTGCAGTTCGCCTGCAATCTACCCAAGATGGCTCTAAACAAGATGTAGAAGTTACTGGCTTATTTGTTGCCATTGGTCATAAACCGAATAGCGGCATGTTTGAAGGTCAGTTGAACCTTCGTGATGGTTATATTCAGGTTCAAAGCGGTACGGCAGGTAATGCGACTGCTGCATCTGTTCCGGGTGTATTTGCTGCGGGTGATATTGCTGACAGCGTTTACCGTCAAGCGATTACTTCGGCAGGTTCAGGCTGTATGGCTGCACTTGATGCTGAAAAATATCTTGATAATCTGAATTGATGAGTAGGTTGTCATAATTGAAAAAGTGAATAAATGTAAAAACCCAGTCTTCATGATTGGGTTTTTGCACTAAAGAAATCAGATATAAAAAACAAAAGGGGAAAAGGCGTTGAACCAGAAACAGACGGAAACAGATGTCATCATTATAGGTGGTGGACAGGCTGCTTTATCTACTGCTTATTTTTTAAAACGCAAGAAAATCCCATTCATTATATTGGATGAGCAAAATCAAGCAGGGGGTGCCTGGCTGCATACCTGGGAGTCATTGCGTCTTTTTTCTCCTAATACCTGGAGTTCTCTATCCGGTTGGATGATGCCCATCACTGAACAGACCTATCCAACACGAAATGAGGTGATTCAGTATTTATCGGCTTATGAACAGAGATATCAATTTCCGATTGTTCGTCCAGTACATGTCGATCGTGTGGAATCGAATGGAAAGTATTTAGACGTATATGCTGGAGAAAAGTTTTGGTGAGCCAAGGCCGTGGTTAGTGCAACCGGGACATGGAGCCAGCCGTTTATTCCTGATTATCCGGGACAAGAAAACTTTCAAGGTACACAGTTACATTCAGCCCATTACATGAATGCAGACCCATTTAAAGGTAAGAAAGTCATCGTTGTGGGTGGTGGGAATTCAGGCGCTCAAATACTCGCTGAGGTTTCACAAGTTGCTGAAACCATTTGGGTCACGAAAACTCCACCTCAATTTTTATCCGATGATGTGGACGGTCGTGTACTGTTTTTAAGAGCGACGGAACGCTTAAAAGCACAGCAAGAGGGTAAAGTCATTGATCAGCCTGTTGGGGGGCTTGGTGATATTGTGATGATTGATAGTGTTAAGGAGGCAAGGCAGAGAGGGGTTTTGCATAGTCGTCCACCTTTTAAATCATTTACCACAGACTCTATCATTTGGCCTGATGGCTCAAAAGAGCAAGTCGATGCGGTGATCTGGTGTACAGGGTTTAAAGCTTCTTTGGATCACTTGAGGACTCTGGGGGTGATAGAGCCAGACAACCTGATAGAGGTTAAGGACGGAAGATCGGTCAAGATGCCGAACTTGTGGTTGGTAGGCTATGGGGAATGGACTGGGATGGCTTCAGCTACGATAATTGGAGTTTCTAGAACAGCGAGAACCACAGTGGAGGAAATCGTTGCTTATCTACACGAAATTGATACTAAAAATTATTTAGAAAAATGAGCTATCTATCTCATTAGAGGATTTTAAAATAGACTCTTTTCAATACGTTGGACTGCTCCCAGTATCCTAGACATTGAAGTAGCCTCATTTTGAAGCTGCCTCGAATGCTTCTGGACTCATCCCATCAAGATGCGAATGGCGCCTGATTCGATTGTAAAACATCTCGATGTAATCAAACACATCCGCACGCGCCATTTCGCGTGTTTTATAAATTCTCTTTTTAATTCTTTCCTTCTTTAAGCTACTAAAAAAGGATTCTGCAACGGCATTATCCCATGAGCAGTATACTGCGCAAGGCCTCTGCGGCTCATGCTAGGTATTAAGTTATGCTTCTGACAGAATTTTTGCCAGTCTCCGCTACTGTATTGTGAGCCTTGGTCTGAGTGTATGATCACAGGTTCATTAGGTCTGCGTCGCCATACTGCCATGAGTAGAGCATCAAGTACGATATCTTTGGCAAGCGTAGATTTCATTGACCAACCGATCACTTTCCTTGAATATAAATCAAGAACCACAGCCAGATATAACCAGCCTTGCCATGTGCGAATATAAGTAATATCAGTCACCTGAGAAACACTGTTTCGTAAGGTATCAGGTGTATTTACAACAAACTCTCGATTTAAATGGTTGGGTGGCACAATCTGAGGACGGCCTTGACCATAGCTTTTATGTTTCTTATACCCCCGTACAGCTGTAATACCATTGTTTTTCATGATCTTTAGTACACGATTAGGTCCACAACCCTCACCTAATTCTTTAAGGTCTAAAGTAATGCGTCTGTAACCATAGATACCATAGCTGGCATCATAAGAAGAACGAATGAGCTGTAATAAACGCTTGTCTTCAATGGTTCTGCTTGATTCAGGTTCATGTAGCCAAGCGTAATAACCAGCGCGAGCGATCTTTAATACCCGACACATCGTTTTAATCTTAAATTGATGGCTGTATTCAAGGATGAATTGATACTTCACTCGGGCTGGCTTGCAAAGTACCTTGCGGCCTTTTTTAAGATATCTCGTTCCTCTTCTGTCTGTTTAAGCTGACTTTTAAGGCGTAGGATTTCTTTCTTTGCTTCAAGCAGTTCATGTTCATCATGATTGTTGTGTAATGGATGTACAGCTTTAAGCCATTTATAAATACTGTGCTGTGATACACCTAAACGTTCTGCCACATCACTGACAGAATATCCTCGTTCAGTAATCAATTTTACAGCTTCATCTTTAAATTCTGGGGTATAACGTTGTCCACTCATAATGTTTTCTCCTATGCAAAAAGAATAGACCATATTTGTCTAGGAGAGTGGTGGCAGTCCAAAAGATGGTTTTGTGTGTCTAGAATTTTGGTGGCTATTCAACTCTTACTTCAAAGCCAAAATCTTTCGAGCACCATTAAGCACGAATAAAGAAACCAGGATGCCAATGATTAAGTCTGGGTAAGCTGATCCCGTCCACGCCACGAGTACACCGGCAAATATAACGCCCATATTTACGACAACGTCATTCGCCGAGAAAATCCAACTGGCTTTCATATGTGCGCCATCTTCTCGATGACCAGAAATAAGATATAAGCATGTCACGTTAGCTATAAGTGCGAGCAGGCCAATAACAATCATGAGCGTTGATTCTGGCTCGCTTCCAAACATGAATCGTCTAATGACATCAACAATCACGATAACAGCAAGTAATAACTGAATCCAACCTGCGAAATGGGCTGCTTTTATTTGATATTTCGCAGCTTTTCCGACGGCATATAGCGCAATACCATAAACGGCTGCATCGGCAAACATATCTAGAGAATCAGCAATCAATCCTGTAGACGCAGCAATAATACCGCTGATGAATTCTATAAAGAAAAGTAGAGCATTAATACCTAATAACAGTTTAAGTACTTTAGCTTGTCTCACAGGATCAGGTTCATTAGGTATATCGCCTGAAGAAAGCTGTGTTTCATCAAGTTTCGCCCCAAAACCCAGTCCTTCGAGTTTAGCCGTAATTTGCTGAATCCCTTCATTATGGAAGACTTTCAGTTTTCGATTGGGAAGATCAAAAGTAAGACCTTTAACTGCTTCAATATCTGCAAGAGCCATACGGACCATTTGCTCTTCAGCAGAGCAATCCATTTTAGGAATGGTGTAGGTACTTGTTTGCTTAGCCTGTTGATTGCTTATATAAGTTTCAGTCTTCACAAGCTTTGCACCAAAACCCAAAGCTTCAAGTTTGGTGGTTATATTTTCATTTTTTTGATTATGTAGAACCTTTAAAGACCGGTTAGGTAAATCAAAGATGAGTTTTTGAACACCATCAATTGAAGATAGCGCCATACGAACCATCTGTTCTTCCGCAGAACAATCCATTTTGGGAACTAAGTATTCACTCATGTAGTGCGAATCTTTTAAAACGTTTTCAGTGCTTAAATTTTCTTTGGGATCAGAACCACAACAGGATTGAGCGGTATCTTCACAACTGTTTGAAGTGTTACAGCAAGGAGATGAAGATTTTTCTTCTTCCTCTTCACCACAACAGCTAGGCGTATTATCACAATTCTTTGAATTGCTTGCTTCTGCAATTGATGGATGATTTTCTTGTTGAGATTTCTTATCTTCGCATGGTGTTTCTTTACTACATCCACAGCCACTCATAGTTATACCCATTAAAAAAATTTATAAACTTTGAATATTAGAATCCCTATAGTTACTATAGAGTCAAGATTTTTTGGAAATACCAACTCAATGCATTTAAAAATTGGTGAACTCTCTAAAAAAACCTCATGTTCAGTATTAACAATTAGGTTTTATGAAAAGGAAGGTTTAATTCCGAAACCCGAAAGAACGGAAGGAAATTACCGCCTTTACGATATAGGCTATGTTGAGCGAATTAAGTTTATTTTGAATTGCCGAACTTTAAATATGAGTTTGAATGAAATTCGTCAATTACTCACCTATAAAGATAATCCCAAGAAAAATTGTTCAGATGTGAATGAATTAATTGACTTACATGTCAGTGCTATCAGAGAAAATATAATCAAGCAACAAAAGCTTATTGAACAATTATCTGATTTAAGAGGTACTTGTGATGGCTTATGTACAATTGACCAATGTGGAGTTTTAAAAAATCTGGCACTGTTGCAAATAGAGATTTGAGTCGATGATGTTCCCTTTAAAAAGTACTTAGAGACCGAAAACCCTGTTGATTAGACACACTTCACCCTGA
>NZ_FMYK01000003.1 GCF_900096915.1 Acinetobacter marinus | reverse complement strand
GCAGACATGGTTCCAATGGTCAGCGTTCTCCATTAGATTATGAAAAGGCCCATCAAAAGATGGTTATGTGTGTCTAGAATTTTGGTGGCTATTCAGAGCCTGAAGCCCACCTACACCCTCAACTCCAGCGCACTGTTTTCAAAAATATTTTTAAAGAAAAAGATTCTTCCCAAGCACTCATTGTTACCAGTCATTCTCCAACATTAGCATCAATTGTACCTTTACGCTCTATTGTTAGTTTAAGATCTGTGGAAACTAGTACAAAAGCATTTTCATTAGCTGATTTGCCAATTGATGAAGATGAGAAAGATGATATAGAAAGATATTTAATAGCAACTCGTTCAGAAATCCTGTTCGCTAAAGGCATTATTTTTGTTGAAGGTGATGCTGAGGAGGCTTTAGTTCCGAGTTTTGCTGAAATATTAGGCTATGATTTAGATGGGCTCGGGATTACTGTATGTAATGTAGCTGGAACGAACTTTAATCCATATATCAAATTAGCTGAGGGATTAGGTATACCTTTTACAGTGATTACAGACTGGGATCCGTTAGATGGAACAAAACCAGCATTAGGAAGAGCAAGATGCTTAGGAATTTGGGATTCTCGCTGTGAAGTTAATTTAGGATTAACCAAATTTACTGAAAAAAATAGAGAATGGGCTGAAACAGTTGACTTTATAGAATTTAGTAGTTCATTTAGTAAGGTTGGAATATTTTTAAATAATGAAACATTTGAAGTTGCTATTGCGCAAACCCCTCATTTAAGTACGGCATTATTAGAAATTCTAGATGAACAAGGTTTTGGATCAATTCGTACAAAGCGTATTAATGAGTGGAAAGCAGATCTAGCAAAAGTGGATAGTACACAACTACTTGCTATGATTAAAGACATTGGTAAAGGACGCTTAAGTGGAAAATTAAGAAAGAAAATTTCTGTTGAGAATCAAATACAAGTCCCTAAATATATTCAGGATGCGATTGAGTTCATGGTGAAAAATGTCTAATCATACTACCTTGCAACAGGCTTTATCAGAACTTGAAAAAAATAAAGAGCAATTTGAGGCTGTGCAGTGTAAAAGCCATTGTGTAGTTTTAGCTGGTCCTGGTAGTGGGAAAACAAAAACTCTTACTACAGCTATTGCTCGGACTCTTCATGATGAAGTAATTGCTCCAAGAGCCATAGCATGTATAACATATAATAATGAGTGTGCAATAGAGCTTGAAACTCGGTTGGCAAAGTTAGGAATCGAAACTACAGGAACAAGTTTCATAGGTACAGTACATAGTTTTGCGTTAACTCAAATCATAATGCCCTATTTCCGTTGTGTAAGCATCGATATCCCTCAAGATTTTAAAGTAGCAAACTCAAGTGAATGCCGTGTAGCTAGAGAAAATGCTTATAAAACTATATATATTGCAACTGTTTCAAATTCGTCTCCTGCTTCTCTAGAACATCGAAGCGCTTGATCAAGCTGGCTGTTAAGTGCTCTAGTCTGCTGATCTGTGTAGCGCATGACATGCTCTGTTCTTGAAGGCGCTGCTCTTTCTGATGCTGTAACTGCTGTTGTTGCTCCAATTTGTCTAATTTTTCCTGTCTCGATTGTAACTCTCTGATCATCAATCCAATATTCTGAAATAAACTGATCTCGGCTTGGCTCAAGTCTGACGGACTGCTGAAGCCTAAGATTTTCAAGATCTTGTTCATGTCGTCTCTGTTGTTCTGCTCGTAATGCTCGATCACGCTGAGCCTTTTTTTCATCTTCTCGACGTTTTCTTGCAAGTCTTGCATAGTACTCAGCGACGATGGCGTCAAAGCTAAACTCATTTGTTCGAGTAAATCCAAAATCATCTGCTGTGTGTCGCTGCCGTTGTGGTGTTGAATAGTCGTATGTTGCTGTTCTTTCATGACTTATTTCTCCACGATGCATGGAAAGGTCAGATGAATATTCGGTTCCGTCGGATGAACCATTTTTTTGTTCAAATTCAGTGTATTGCAATCTATCCATTTCGGAGAAGTAATTGCTCGGAAACGATTGCCCTTGCCGTCCGTCAAAATTTCGGTCTCGTTTCTGGTTAAGATCGGCTGTGTGAAATAATAGTTCGCGGGTAATATTGTTAAAATATTCAGCAGCCACATTCCAAGCGCCAACAGAATAAATGTTTTCAGAATCAATTTGGGGTTGTGAGTGATCGACTGAGTTAATGCCTGATCTACTTGCTGCTGCAACTGTTTCTTCTGATCTTCTAGGGTCAGTGTGATGACTTGGGCATTGTTCTGAATCTGTGCGTAGATCGAGTCTTGATTGTCTTCGATCGTTTGTTGTAATTGGACTTTGCTCTGCTGAATATGCTTTTGCATGATCTGATCGATTTCGTTGAGATGTGAAGACAGCTTCATTTGTATATTGTCGATATTCTGCTTCAGTTCTCCTCGATATGTATTCAATCCTAGAATCAGCATCTGAATCTCGTTCTTTTGGTGTTGTAGCAGATGCATAACGTTGTCTGTTGTAATCTGCTCTTGCTTGTCTAGCTCTTTGCAAAGCTTGTTCTGCTCGATCTCGAAGTTGAGCACAAGGCGTTCGAGTGTATTTTGAAATCTGATTAACTGTTCGCTGCTCATCGTTTCCACGTTCTCGATCTGCTGTTCGAACTTGTTCAAGAGATTTGATACGCTCTCGAATTGTTCTTGAACATTTTTCGATGTTGAATTGTCTTTCATAGATTTCTCCTTGAAAATAAATAGGTTTTTTGCCGAAAGGTGGAACTAAGCTAAACTGTTTTTCTCGAATTTTGACTACTTCACTTGCCAGCTTGTTCGTTAATACGAACTGCATAAAGTCATCACGGTTTCTGACTAAAAGTTCGGACGGAATTACTTGAGCATGTTTTTTTTCTTGTTGTTTCAACGATATTGATAAAAGCTGTAAATAAGTGTTTTCAATGTACTGTTTATAATTCTCTCGATCTTTTCCAACCTTTTTTAGCCCAGATTGCAAATACGTCTCATGACCTTTTTTTGTAAATCTTGCACGCTCAGGATCATTCGGATCTGCCCAACCGTATTCAAAATTCAACTTGTCTTGCAAGGTATGAAAATGCTTTTGGAACTTGCCGGGAGGTGCGATATTCATTGCTTTTCCTGACCTGAGTTCAAGCCGAGGGACAAGAATATGAACATGTTTTGAACCGTTTAGTTCCTGATGTAAAACAGCCGTCAAATGATATTGATCAGGCTCGAGACCACTAAAAGCCAATGCTTCAAACTGTTTTAAGACATCTATTATTTCAATATTATTGGGTTGATCTTCTTCAGCAAAAGCAATCACGGCAGACGTATATTTATGTTTTAAAGGAGAACTGTCTGCAATTTTTGCAAAGAGATGTGGATCACCGCAGAGCACTTCGACATGCGGACGGACAATATTCATGTGATCCTTTTCATCGAGCACATAACTTGCTGCACGTGCTGCACTGCCCGTTCCATGCCTCAACATCTTAATCAACATGCCCCGCTCTCCCGTTTAAAATAAAAAAGGAAATAAAATTACATTTCTATATGGTCATCAGAAAGATCAGCGTCTGAAACTGATTCAAGTTCAGCTCCTCCGACGACTTGCATTTGTCGCAATAAATCGGCGAGATATTTTTATTCAATATGCTGATGTCGGCGCTGAACCGTCTCATCAGAACGATGCAGTGATGGAGGACAAGGGAGTGGATAAAGTTGATAGATTTTTTTTAAATAGTCTTCGACAAGTAGATAAGTTCGAAGCAAGTCAATTGGCTTTCCGATTTTGTTGCTAATGTGAATTGCACGGGTAATCTGATTGAGATTATTGCCAATTTTTGCAAGTTGGAATGCAATGCTTTTGCTATCTTCTTCCACTCCGCGATGGGATACTTGCTTGGCAACGACATGCGATTCACGAATTGCAGATTGATCAACATTCAAAATATTTTGAATATAGTGATTAACGGAAAACCGAATAAAATCGCTAGTGGTTTTATTTAATAACTTTGCCGATTTTTTAATTACCCCTAATTCATCATCATTTAAACGTAATTCAAGCCTACTTAATCTTTTTGACTTCACAATAACATTTACATCAATCATAATCACACCAAAACCATCAATCTATTTTTAAGCTATAATATTTTTTAAAATAAAAAAGTGTTTTTGACAATAATTTTAAATTAGAATAAATAGTTACTCTAAAAATTCCAAATAGCTCACCTATTAAAAGTAGCGGTTTGGCTGCAAGCCAACCAGATCCCATTCGTACATAATCACAACTTTTGTTGTGATTATGTACGTACATGGGTAATCTAGCTCAACCGATTATTTTCATATTTTATGTAATTTAGACTATTAAGTGATATATTAAATATCACAAAGACTAAACGTGTTCTAATTTTAAAAGTAAAATAAGATCATGATCTATAGAAGATATACTTCAAGAGGGATTTTAAATTTATTTCATAATTAAAACATATACTTAACTAAAAACAACATCTAAGTTTAAAGTTTATTCCCTTAAATTAAATTAGATTAAATATTTAACCTAATTATTAAATAAATAATAGTTCTTATAAGAAAAATTTTTAAAATAATCAACATCAAAAAATAATAAACCCTAACTAAAATAAAAAATAAACTAAGAAATTAAACTCCACTCAAAAAAACAACAGTAGCAAACCAAAGAAAATACTAAAGATTAATTACTGTTATAATGGATAAAAATTAATAAAAAAATAAACCTATTTTTTGATCTTTTATACCAAAACAATTTTTACACAAATAAAACATGGTAGCTTTCAATGTATAGAAACTTGTTTTACTCTTCAGATCCTAACTAGCAAAATGAGGATTTTAAGACAACAGGCTTTCTTCAACTGTATTAAAAATTGAAGAGGTCAAAATGATCAAAAATCTTTATCTAATAAAATTAATTATTAGATATAAAAAAACTGGAGCAAGACTTTCAAATAAAAATGCGGAGGTTCAACAATGAGTAAACATTTTGAACTGGTGGATTGGGTCACCGCAGAAAAGTTTTGTGAATTGACGGGTGAACAGATCACGAACCTAAAGAACCTTAGGCCTCACTGGGAGGAAGGAAAAGTCTGGGTGAAAGTGTCTGATCGAAAAATTCTATATAGTTTGAAAGGTTATAACGCATGGGTCGAACAAGCAGCTCAGGTCTACCAAAAGGCACAAGAGCAAGATCGGGAAAAATACAGATTAATTTTAAATGGAACGGTAAACGCGAGTGGTTCACCCTCGACCTCGCAGACACACCATCCAACTTCAGTAAGGCGGCTAAGATTAGAGAAGATTTTGTAACTAAGGCCAAGTACGGAATCTTAAAGATTGAAGATATCGAAGCGGTTACGGTCAAACCCCTCAAAAAAGCTGCCGCTAAGCAAGAATCATTGCCAGCGTCACATGGCCCGACATTTGCTCAGTATGCCCAAGAATACCTTTATAACCTTTCAGATCATAAGCACGGCACCAAGAAAAAATATCTATCAATTTTGGAACGGCTGTGGATGCCATTATTTGCTGACATGCCAATTAATACGATCACCAGCCAAATTTTGCGTAGCGCGGTGAATGGACTTCAGCGAAGACTAGAAATGATGCTTTGATTCCATTACGCGGCGCATTCGAGTTAGCCCACGATGATGAGGTTATTGATAAGAATCCATGTGATCGATTAAAGAATCAGAAAACGCAGGAAACTGAACCTGATCCATTTAATGAAATTGAAAGGGAAAGAATACTGAACTGGTTAAGAGAGAAATATCTTGCAGACTACCCAACTGTGTATTGGTATTTTGTGGTGGCATTTTGGACAGGTTGTCGTCCATCAGAAATTATCGCACTCACTTGGCAGGATGTAGATTTTTTGAATAAGCAGATTCACATCAATAAAGGTCGTGTGAACGGCGTTCAGCAGGAAACCACTAAAACTAATAAGGCCCGATTTGTAGATTTGAATGATTTTGCATTTGAAGCATTCCAACAACTCAGATTACTAACTTATCTCAAATACGAGCATGTATTTATTTGTGATGAGACTGGTGAGGAATTTACTACGCAAAAATCATTGAGTGAAAAGTTTGTGGCTGCATTGAAAGCTAACGGCATACGCTACCGCCCTGCCTATAACACTCGTCATACTTATGCGACTGTATGTTTAATGAATGGACTCAATCCGGTCTATGTGGCTTCACAGCTGGGTCATAGTTTGGTGATGCTCATGAAGCGTTATGCGAAGTGGATTAATTCAGATAAGAACAAAGAAGAGATTGCTAAAATTTCGAATAGTGCCAAAATTGTGCCAAAGAAAAAGGGAATCAAACTATGTATTTGATTCCCTTTAAGATATTTGGCGGAAGCGGTGAGATTCGAACTCACGGAGGACTCACACCCTCGTCGGTTTTCAAGACCGGTGCATTAAACCGCTCTGCCACGCTTCCATGTGCGCAAGGATACAAAGCCTTGCTACTTTATACAAGTGAATTTCATCACTTTTTCACAGAATCCATTTCAACTGCATATTCCATAAACAATGTACATTTGAAATGCTGATTTCCACCATGAAATTGCTTAGAGTTTGGCAGCGACTTCCGCACCCTCACGGATCGCACGTTTGGCATCGAGTTCAGCAGCCAGTTTTGCCCCGCCGATGATGTGATATTTTGCCAAATGTTTTTCACCCTCTTGCGGATACAGTGCTTTTACCGACTCTTGACCAGCACAAACCACGACTGTATCGACACGAAGTAATTGTTCTACGCCATTCACCTCGACCCAAAGCCCCTCTTCACTCACCGCCTTATACTGCACGCCACGCATCATTTTTACATTATGCTTTTTCAGTTGTGCACGGTGTACCCAACCAGAGGTTTTACCCAAACCAATGCCGAGCGGTGTGGTTTTACGTTGGAGCAAGAAAATCTCACGAATTGGTGTTTCGACCACTGCTCGCACTAAACCACCTTCCGAATCGTAGTTGGCATGTGGATCAACGCCCCATTCTTTGCGCCATTCATCGAGTGGTTGCGGTTGTGGCTGATGTGGCGGTTTGAGCAAATATTCGCTGATATCAAAGCCAATCCCACCTGCACCAATCACTGCGACACGGTTGCCGACTTCTGCACCTTGTAAGACTTCGGCATAAGACAATACTTTTGGTGAATTTGCGCCGTCGATTTTCAGCTGACGAGGCACCACACCTGTTGCCACGATCACTTCGTCAAAGCCTTCACGTTCCAGTTGTTCTCGATTGATTCGAGTATTTAATCGCACATCAACACCCGTTTTTTCCAATTGTCCTTTGAAATAGCGAATGGTTTCGTGGAATTCTTCTTTACCAGGGACGACTTTTGCCAAGTTAAATTGACCGCCAATCTCACCATTTGCTTCAAACAAGGTCACTTGATGCCCACGCTGTGCAGCGACTGTTGCCGCAGACATGCCTGCCACCCCGCCACCAACCACAGCAACACATTTTGGTTTTTTGGTTTTGATATAAAGCAGTTCTGTTTCACGACAGGCTTGCGGATTGACCAGACATGAAACCCGTTTATTTTGGAAAGTATGATCTAAGCAGGCTTGGTTACAAGCGATACAGGTATTGATTTCATCGACACGATTTTCTGCAGTTTTGTTCACCCAATATGGATCGGCGAGGAATGGTCGTGCCATTTGAATCATATCGGCTTGACCATCGGCAATGATTTGCTCGGCTGTATCAGGCATATTGATACGGTTTGACGCAATCACAGGAATCGAAACATGCTTTTTCACTTCTGCCGTGACATTGACGAATGCGGCACGTGGTACTGAGGTGACAATGGTTGGAATACGTGCTTCATGCCAGCCGATACCTGTATTCAGCAAGGTCACACCTGCTTGCTCAAGTGCTTTGGCTACGGTGATCACTTCTTCCATGGTATTACCGTCTTGTACCAAATCAATCATCGACAGGCGGAAACAGATAATAAATTTTTCCCCGACTTTGCCACGAATCGCTTTGACCAACTCCACCGCAAAGCGCATACGCCCTTCAATGTCACCGCCCCAACGGTCATCACGTTGATTGACATGACGGCTCAAAAACTGATTAATCAGATAGCCTTCAGAGCCCATGATTTCCACGCCATCATAGCCCGCTTTTTTCGCCAAATTGGCACAGCGTGCATAATCATCAATGGTACTTAAAATTTGTTTATCACTGAGCTTACGTGGTTTAAACGGTGAAATTGGCGATTTGATCGGACTCGAAGACACCACGAACGGCTGATAACCATAACGCCCAGAGTGCAAAATCTGCATCAAAATCTTAGCCCCATGCTTATGCACCGCATGGGTGACGATACGGTGGTTGATCACATCGCCCCAAGTATTCATGGTACCGCCCGCAGGCAGTAGCCAACCTTGACGATTCGGTGAAATCCCGCCAGTAATGATCAGCCCTACACCACCCTTGGCACGTTCTGCAAAATACGCCGCCAGCTTTGGATATTGATAAAAGCGATCTTCCAAACCGCTGTGCATCGAGCCCATTACGGTGCGGTTACGAATCGTGGTAAAGCCCAAGTCCAAAGGCTGTAAAACGTGTTGATAGCTAGTCATGGGGGAATTCCTACTTTGGCTGTCTTAAATTGTTTGGTGAAAGCTGTTTGGCGTAAATCATTTCGCTTAAATCATCTAGGAGAATCGCTAGGATAAAGTTCATCTATTTCTTGTGGAGAAGCCTTGTGATGTACTGTCCTGCTAAAATCTCAAAATATATGCAACTTGTTGCATAGTTTCATCATAGGATAATGAATTGTTCTGGTCAAGTGATTGGCTAAACTGACAGTAACTTGATGAAAATTATGCAAACTATTGTCTTCATGGAAATTAAGCCAAAGAAATGCTTAGCTCGGCTACACATTTTTGAGTTAAGTTTAGATAAATTCTGCAAACCCCATCACTTTTGCGATAAAATGTAGGGTGTTTTGACAATGGATTTTTCTGCTTCGGTGATTTTCGCCTCGGCATTGATGCAAAGTCATTGTCTATTTTCTTGTTTCCCTCAATGCTTGGCTGATACAGACTTTCTGCGGCTGTTTTGCATATGTATTCGTTGAATTTGCAAAATTCAGACGCATTTAGATGATCTAGCACACTGCGCATTAAAAGTTTAGGTTTATTATGTTTGCTTGGTTTGAACGACTGGTCGATCCCTATCCCACCGATAATCTCAATACGCCTTTACCAAAGACTTTTTTTGCATTTGTCTGGCAAGCCACCAAAGGCGTGCGCCCTTATCTGTTTTTATTGATCTTATGTACTGCGGGTGCTGCGGCATTTGAAGCGGCATTTTTTACCTATATTGGGAAACTGGTTGATTGGATCAGCCAAAGTTCACCTGAATCCTTCCTCGCTGAGCATCAACAAAATCTGACCTTATTGGTGATGGTGTTGTTTGCCAATGTGTTTTTTGCCAGTTTTCAGTCTGTGGTGAAGCATCAGATTTTATTTAGTAACTTTCCGATGCGTATGCGTTGGCGCTTTCACAATCTACTGTTGGGTCAAAGCCTCGACTTTTTCCATAATGATTTTGCAGGACGACTTTCTGCAAAAGTGATGCAAACAGCGCTGGCGGTTCGTGAGTTCTGGATGATTTTGGGCGATATGCTCGCGTATGTACTGATTTATTTCATCAGTATCAACATTGTCTTGGGCGCAGTATCGCCGTTGATGCTGGTGCCATTGATGGCATGGTTGCTGTTATTTATTCTGATCGCCAGCTATTTTATTCCACGTCTGGGCAAAGTCTCCGCAGAACAAGCCAATGCCCGTGCTGAAATGACGGGGCGTATCACCGATGCCTATACCAATATTCAGACGGTCAAACTATTTGCCCATGCAGGACGTGAAAGCATCTATGCCAAACGTTCAATGCAAGACTTTATGGTCACAGTATATAAGCAAATGCGTTTGGGGGTGAAATATCAGATTTCCATCACCTTTTTAAGTGCATTTTTATATATCAGTGTGATCGGCACGGCGCTGTATTTGTGGATTGATGGTCAAGCGGCGCTTGGTGTGATTGCGGCGTCAACGGCGATGGTATTGAAACTGGATAGCTTGTCCGAATTCTTAATGTGGAACGTAACACAACTGTTTGAAAATGTCGGGACAATTCAAGATGGTATGCACACCATGGGCAAACCGATTGCGATTCAAGATAAACCAAATGCTGCTACTTTGAATGTCGATCACGGACGTATTCAATTCCAAGATGTCAATTTTGCCTATACTGATCGCAAAGTCTTAGACCATTTCAATCTGGATATTAAAGCAGGCGAAAAAATCGGTATTGTCGGGCGCTCTGGTGCAGGTAAATCGACCTTGATTCAATTGCTTCTACATTTTTATCAAGTCAACGACGGCAAGATTTTAATTGATGGGCAAAATATTCAAGATGTCACCCAAGACAGCTTGCGTAAAAATATCGCCTTAGTCACGCAAGATACGTCGCTCCTGCACCGTACCGTGATTGAAAACATCAAATATGGTCGTCCTGAAGCCACCGAAACCGAAGTGCAAGAAGCGCTTGCCAAAGCACAAGCCAGCGATTTTATTCCGCAACTGGTCGATCTGAAAGGTCGTAAAGGCTTGGATGCCTATGTCGGTGAACGTGGTGTGAAACTGTCTGGTGGTCAGCGTCAACGTATCGCCATCGCCCGTGTGTTCTTGAAAGATGCGCCGATTTTGATTTTGGATGAAGCGACCAGTGCGCTTGATTCAGAGGTGGAAGCGGCGATTCAAGAAAGCCTTGAGCATTTGATGGAGGGCAAAACGGTGATCGCCATTGCCCATCGTCTATCGACCATTGCCAAGATGGATCGGCTGATCGTACTCGATCAAGGTCGAATCCTCGAACAAGGTTCACATGAAGAACTAATTCATCAAAATGGTTTATATGCACAGCTTTGGGCACGGCAAAGTGGTGGCTTCTTGAGTGGGGGTATCTTGGATGTTGAACACGAAAAATCAAATCCAACTGAACAGAGCAATTAATACTTTGGCTGATATTCTCACTCAACATTCACCAATCAGTGCCCTGTTGATGCTGTACGCTTGTAAAAAGTGACAGCATCTATGCACATTTTGGCAATTACAACCAGTCCCATGTTGTTAGACAATTCTTATTCCACACAACGCTTGATCATGGCATGATGCAGCACAGATGATCAAAATAAGTGTCAATCATTTCGAGATAAAATGAATCGAATAAGGAAATTTGCATGACCACGACAATGCACCTCGAGCAAGGTATTCCCGGTGTATATGGCTTGTTATTACTCGATGTGGTGTCACGTTGGGGCTACAATGATACTGCGCTATTTGAACCTTTTGGCTTGACCAGTGAGCAACTGGCACACCCTGAAATGCGTATCTCCGTGGAAGTCGCCAATGCCTTAATCAAAAGAGCACACGAGCTTACAGGCGAGCCGAGTCTTGGCTTTCATTTGGGTACACAGATGCGTATTTCGATTCATGGCTTTATTGGCTATGCCATCATGACCACGCAAAATACCACGGAAGCCTTGGTACTCGCCTCTCGCTTTATCCAACTGCGCATGCCTTTTTTACAGCTGTATTTTTCCACGTTCAGCGACCAAGCCACCATCGAATTGAAGTGTCATATTGATCTACAACCATTACGCAATGAAATTATCATGGCACTGACCATTGGCATTTTAACCATGGGCAACGCCTTAACTGGGCAAGAATTGCGTGGAGAAATTGATTTTGACTTTGCACAACCCGAAGGTTTTGAGCGTTATCAAAATTTAATCAATTCGACCTTTCGTTTCAATCAACCGCATCTACTGGCGAGCTTTGACAAAAGCTATTTAGGGCTGAACATGGTGCATGCCGATTCAATTTCAAGCCAAGTGGCGATTAATCATTGTGAATCAGAGCTTTCAGCACTCGGTGAGCGTCGTCGTCTGTCGATGAAAGTGCGTGATATTCTGACTGAACAAGATCAGCATCTTGGCATTGAAGCCGTCGCAGAGCGCTTATTTATGTCTGATCGCACCTTAAAACGTCAGCTTGCAAATGAGGGCACATCATTCTCTACCATCGTTGATGAAGTGCGCTATCGTCGAGCAACTGCCCTATTGTCCCGCACCGATTATAGTTTGGAACACATTTCCGATGAGCTGGGCTATTCGGATGTGGCGAATTTTAGTAGAGCTTTTAAGCGTTGGAGTGGACGTAGTCCAAGCAACTGGCGTAAAGATCCTTATCTATAATTCGCTTCATCACATAAAACAAAGTTAATCTTGATCAATAAAATCAATCATTAAGCGTTTGGTCGGGAAAAATCGTGCGAACTTTTCTGCCAGCGTTGCAATGACATTGACATGACGAGTATGTGCAATCTTTTTGACCAGCACCTGATTTCCGACCGCTCTCAGGCTGTCTGCCATGTGTTCGGTATTACTGTCTGCAACCAGTACATCATTGCCCGCTAAAATCAGTAAATGCCGAATTTGATTTTGATAAACAAAATAATTCGGCATTAAATCTTCTGGCGCAATATCTTGGGGTAAAGCATATTGTGCAATCGGATCGCCTCGATGTTCAAAGCTATACGGCCCTGCCACACCAATCGCCGCATAGATTGCTTCGGGGCGTTCAATACCTGTAAGCCATGTCGGATGATACAGCGCCGCATAAATATTAAATGCGCCCGCAGAATGCCCCATCAAAATCAACTTATCGGCATTATAGCCGTACTGCTTCGCTTGCTTTTGATCTAACAACCAGTTGCTCGCCAAGATGCTATCACTGACAAATTCGGCATATTTATGCGCAGGCGCCAGACGATAATTCATACACACCACATAAAAGCCCGACTGCGCCAAACTCTGTGCCAAAAAACGATAATCCTGCTTATTGCCATGTTGCCAAGAACCGCCATGTACAAACAAAATCAGCGCACGATCCGCCCTTGCCTGATGCGGTACATAGAGATCGAGCTGCTGACGAGGATCGTCTGCATATTGTAGGTCTGGATGACAAATGGCATGATCACCGACCGTGAGTTGGTTGATCACGTAATTAGGCAAATCATACCACCGCCATTTTGGCAACCAGTCTAAACTGATGACGTTTTTCAAGTTAGCCGAGTTTAGACGAATTGCGCTTAAGTTGACTTTGTTTTTAAGCCGAGAAAAAGAAGACGGTTTGGACACAATTATGGCTCAGCACTCACAGGTACAGATTGAATATTTGTTGCAGGTTGCTGTGTAGGTTCTTCTTGATTTGGATCAATCGCTACAGGCGTTTCATCCGCCACGGGCATGGTGGTTGCACCAAGTCCGACACCGACCGCTTGAGTAGATGTATTGGCATTACTGCTGTTATAGCTCGAGTTTGACATCAGACTTTGTTGATTCGCCGTCAATTCCAATGGGTCAATGAGCGTGACGATTTTGGTGACATTGCCGACATTTTGTAGCACTTGTTGCAGATCAGCAGATTCCGCTTGATTCAGACGCCCCATCACATACAGCACCGCATCTTCAGTGTGCACCAAAACTTTACTTTCGCTCACCACAGGCGCACGCATGATCAAGCCTTTGGTATTGGTGGTCACCGCCAAATCCTGCATGATGGTGCCGTAGCTGACTTGATTACCCACAGTTAAGAAGTTATGAATGGTTTTTACATCACTCATGGCTTTGAGATTGTCTTCTGCCAATTGTTTTAGGTGTGCATCAGGCACTTGTCCTGTCAGTAACACATTGCTGTGAAAGCTATTGATATTGACACGGGCTTGTTTAAAGCGTGGATCGAGCTTATACATATTGATCTTGGCAGTCCGTTCAATCGAATTATCAATCACCACCTGACCGATACTGCGCTCACCAGAAAGTGTGCCTACGGTGTCCGACGTATTGCTGGCAATAAATGACGCACAACCACTCGTTAACCCAATTACCGCCGATAATGCCAATATGTGAACTGCTCTCACATCAAACTCCTTAAATCTCACTCAGATAAGCATGTTGTATCCATTCAAGCTGAATTTTTTCAAGCGTTAAATTTTCAAATTGGATGTCTTCAACACATCTTGTTTTAATAGCTGGATTGCACTGATCGTGCTTTTGATCAGCATCTAAATCTGCGGCATGCTGTGCCTGACTATTGTTGGATAATCTAGCCAATTGTTGGCTGTGTTGCAGTAATTTTTTGTCATTATTGCGCTGAATCACTGCGAATTGTTGCTTAAATTGCGCCAGCACTTGCGGATCATAGCCAATCGCCACCACATCAAAACGACATTCCCACGCTTCAAATTCAGCATCTTGCTGTAAAAAATACTGCGCAGCTTTAATGGTTTTTTGCTGTTTGCGTAGATTGACGCTTTCATCGGCAGCCACCCAACTTTGCAACGCTCTCGCCCGCACCTCGATAAAACACAGACAATGTTGATCCTGCATGATCAGATCAATCTCACCAAAACGACAATGATAATTACGCTGAATCAATTGTAAACCGTGTTGTTGTAGATAGTGCAAGGCAAAATCTTCAGCCCAATTGCCAATCAGTTTCGCTAAAGTCAGCTTCTTTAGCCTTGTAACTGATGAACTTGATGCTGACGAATCTAAAGATTGGCTGGGCTTTGGCATCGATTAATGCAACCTAATAATACAAAGCATGCAACACAAAGCATTGGTTACAGCACTTTTTGCTTATCGCCTTGCGACTCAAAACATTGCGGTGTGCGTGAGAGAATCGAGTCAACAATCCGTATCTGACCTGTACGCCCTTGAAATTGAATGGTTTGATTGTTTTGACGCTGCACTAATTCATCACTAATTTGCCACGCATCCGCACCAAAGGCAATCAAGCGTTGATAAGGAATCGACACAGGTTTTTGTTTATAGGCGGCAATCACATCAGCCCATTGATGGGTATAAATCGCAGGCGTGTCACAATACACCATGCCTTTGGCAATCGGATACTTCTCCTCAATCGCATACGGTAAAGTATAAATACGATGCTTCGGTAAATCATCTTGTTGGCTCAGCCATTTGCCCGAACCGAGTAGTAATACGCCTTCATCTTTACCACCAAAAATCGACCATTTACTTTTCTTCTCGATTTTACTTTTGACTTGCATTTGGTCGCCCCAGAGCTTTTGCATAGCGTCAAAAAAACTCTGTGTTTGGGCAATACTATTGGCATCACGCAATACGGTGAGGTGCTTTACCCCATCTTTTTGCATGCGTTTGGTCAGTGCCTGCGCATCTTCATCTTTGGATAATGCAAACTGATAAATGCCTTTGGCATTTTTTTCGACTTGATTGAGCGCTAAAGTTTGAATTTTTGGCTGTGCAGCAAGCAATTCTTCCACATTATTTTTGTCCAGTGGTCCAATCACCAGCTGTGTGGATTTTTTCACATGTTGCTTTAACACTTTGGCAATGTTTTGATGGTGTACATTCACAAACTTGAATGTGTATTTATTATCCGATTGATGGTTGGCTTGCACCAAACCACGCTTGATGCTGTCACTGACATTCGCCATCGGTCCAGTTTCAGGTAAAATAACCAAAATCTCTGCATTTGCCATCGACATCAGACCAACGCCTGATAAAGCGATACTGAGTGCAAGTACAGGTCGATACATTTTTTTCTTGAACATGGAATTTTCCCTTATGAGTGCTCAATTATTCGTCGTTGCTACCCCGATTGGGCACTTAGATGACATGACATACCGTGCCATCTCTACTTTAGAATCTGTTTCGCTCATAGCGGCAGAAGATACACGACAGTCCGCCCCTCTGCTCAAACATTATAACATCACTACGCCGTTGACTGCAGTGCACGATCATAATGAAGAACACAAAATCAATGCAATTATCCAAAAGTTACAAAATGGTGAAAATGTCGCTTTAATCAGTGATGCAGGCACGCCATTAATCAGTGATCCTGGATTTCGCTTGGTACGTGCCGCACAGCAGGCAGGCATCCGTGTCACACCGATTCCAGGGGCATGTGCAGCCATCGCCGCACTGTCAAGTGTTGGACTACCGAGTGATCGCTTTTTATTTGTCGGTTTTTTGCCTGCCAAAGCCAGCCAACGTCAGGCACAGCTCGAACAACTCAAGGATCACAGCGAAACATTGATTCTCTACGAAGCACCGCATCGTATTGTTGATTGTCTGGAAGATCTGCAAAACATATTTGGTGCACAGCGCCGTATTGGCTTTGCCCGTGAAATTACCAAAACCTTTGAAACCATCGTGCAAAAGCCCGTTGCAGAACTACTGACTTGGGTCAAAGCCGATCACAATCAACAAAAAGGTGAAATGGTCTTGGTCATCGCAGGCAGTGACGATGAAGTCGACCATGAACAGCAAAAAGTCGATCAATTATTGCTACGCTTACTACAAGATTTAAGCATCAAAGCCGCTTCACAACTGGCGTCTGATCTCACTGGGCTGAAGAAAAAAGCGCTCTATCAACGTGCCTTGGAACTGCAAGATAAAATCTAAACCCGTCACAATTTAGATCAGGCACAATTTAAATCAGATCGGATTTCAAATGCCCCATAACACAACAGCCAAATCCTTAGATTTGGCTGTTGTCATTCACGGCTGAACAATGTGTAAAAAATTATCTGTACATTATTTCACTTGTTCAGCTTCAACGGTTAAATCATGTACATAAGCATACTTTGATTGATCAGCTGCAGGATTTTTTAAGGTAAAGCGTTTGACACGGACGATATTACGAATGCCATCTTGATGTTGATAACCTTCAATCTGACCATAAAAATTCGACCAATCACCGACAGCAATTTTCTTACCATCTTGATATTTGATCTCACGGACTTGCATACACTGCATCACCCCGACACCCGAACACTGCTTGGTCTCTGGGGCAATTTCTAAAAATTGAATTTCTGCCTGACCTTGGTATTTCGTCTCTGCCGTTGGCTGACTTGTAAAGCGGAGTTTTTGACCCTCAGTCGTCGTTAAAATCAAAACTGGCTTATTCAAATTTGCCAAATCCAAATCGTACGGTACATCACGATTGGCAAATAGCTTTCCAGCCATTTGCTCTTGCTTCATGATTTCAGGTGCACAGGCTTTCATGGTACTGATCACATTGCCCGCTTTAATGATTTGATCATCAATTTGCACGTCTGTCCCCATGCCATTACAGCCTGCATCGATAGCGACTCGTCCATCCTGAAAACGTAAAACAACTGCTGTTGGGCTGTCGCTCGCTTGATGCGTCCATACATAGGATTGCAGCATCTGTGTTTTCGTTTGTGTCAAAGAGGCATCCCCCGCCTGTGCTACCGATCCAGTTGTAGATGATGCAGTCTGATCTTGTGCTGTAGTTTGACAGCCTGACATTACCCCAGCCAATGAAAGACCGAGCACAGCACACCATAATTGTGATTTCATCTTCATTTTCCTCAAATTTTTATTGACCACAGCATACCGAAATTTTGTGAATAGACTTCAAAACTGTGTAGCGTTCATGAAACATTATGTAATAAAACATACCCTTTATCCGAAAATGATTATTTTTCACACTTTTTAGTGCTTTTAATTTACAATAATATATATATTTAAAATTAAGATCATAAGCATTCTACTTTTCATCGATCAATTTGCTGATGATTTTATTTCAAAAGGGATTTTAAAAGTGGTTATCCCCAATTTCAGGGATAGCGGAGAATAAATAAACCAACTAAGCTGAGACGATCATGCCACAAAAGATGAGTGTACTCTTGCTAAATAATGATGTGAATCTGCCCGTGCCTGTGCTCATTCTCGAAGATGACGCTATCATGCAACAACGCCTCAAAGGGATTTTGCGTCATTTGGGCTACGAACAGGATGTGTTGCTGATTGCCAGTAATCTCAAAGAAGCCATGCAGATAATTGCCAAGCACCACATCGCTTTTGCTTTGGTTGATCTAGGCTTGCCTGATGGTCATGGCACGACATTGATCGAAGCATTACATCGACAAGACCCAAGTAGCTTAATTTTGGTGATTTCTGCATGGTCGACACAAGAGGCGATTTTAAACGCCATTCAAGCAGGTGCAACGGGCTATGTGCTGAAAGAACGTGATGACTTTGAAGTCTCATTATCAATACGCAGTCTGTTGCGAGGTGGCGCGCCGATTGACCCATTTATTGCACAACAAATCCTGAGTAAGCTAGTCGTCGCAAAGCAAAAATCAGATCAGCTGCTTCCTGAGCATCATTTGCTATCTTCACGGGAATTAGAAATTTTAGAGCATGTTGCGCAAGGGCTAAGTAATAAAGAAATTGCCGATAAAATCTGCCTATCGAGATATACCGTCGAATGTCATATCAAACATATCTATCGAAAACTGTCGGTCTCCAATCGTGCCAAAGCCATCAACACCGCACGCAGTATGGGATTGCTTTCTTAAAGAATTTACTTCGCTTTTGTATATTTCGTTTTCGTGTATTCCGTCTTTTTTTATTCAGTTTATTACTATGTGCTGTGCCCGCACATGCCAACATCTCTTTATCGTCCACAGATTCATCACACCGAATATCTTCCTCGCTTACAACAACTTGCCAAACGCAGATCATTTCCAGTGAAATTGCCCAAGCAGAACCTCATCATGTTTTAAACAAACCGAATACGGGTTGGCAGACCGTATCGCAATTTCCAGATTATATCGATCACTATTGGCAAGATTATTCAGGCAGTGTGTGGTACAAAATCCGCTGGACATACCACTGCCCTACACCGCATAGCACACCAGTGACCCTAGTTATTAGTAGCATCAACATGGCTGGGCAAATCTTTATCAATGACGACCTGTTGTGGCAAGACCGTTCATTGGTTGAACCACTGTCTCGAAGTTGGAATATGCCACGTAACTGGAGTTTGCCTGCGTCAAGTTTAAAACAGGGTGAAAATGTGTTTTGGATTCGAGTCGTCGCTGTGCCAACACAGAACTCTGGATTGGGCAAAGTATTTTTAGGTGACGATGACGTGGTCATGCCGATCTTTCAAAAATTGTGGTATGAACAACGTGTACTACATTTTTTTAATCTGATCTTTTCGTTTACGCTGGGTATCATTGCATTTTTAGTTTGGCTATTTCGGCGACAAGAAACTGTTTTTGGCTGGTTTGCACTGACGTCACTGTTCTGGGTGGTGTTTATGAGTAGCACAGTAATGATCGTCAGCCCATTGGGGCTAACTGCCTTGCAGATTGCACGAATCAATTCGGTGTTGTTGTTTGGA
Organism: Acinetobacter marinus; assembly: GCF_900096915.1. GTDB lineage: Bacteria > Pseudomonadota > Gammaproteobacteria > Pseudomonadales > Moraxellaceae > Acinetobacter > Acinetobacter marinus. The sequence continues at coordinate 476,016 of NZ_FMYK01000003.1, read as the reverse complement.
TTCAGTGTTTTCTCTTGCTTTTATGCGTGGCGTTTGGCGCTTCAAAAGTTTGTCTATCTTGAACGATTTTTAATTTTCTGTTTAGCAGCTTTCTCTGTAGCAGGATTTTTGACCAGCGATGAACATCTGCGAACGTATATTTTGATTTGCTTTGCCAGTAGCATTGTGGTGTTGTTAAGTTTGTATCTAAGCTATCCTTGGCTGGCTTATCGTGCCAAAAAGCATGAATCCTATTTGTTGGCAGTGGTATTTATCTTCTATGCATTCATTACCGTGCATGATGCATTATATTTAATCAAATTAAATGATGCCTATCCGCTATCCGCCTATACCGCCCCGATTACCACACTACTCATCGCCATCATTCTTGCGATGCGTCTGGCACAAAATATCCGAAAAATTGAACATTTCAATCAGACTTTGGCTGAAAACGTACTTCAAGCCACCAAAGCCTTAGAGCTGTCTTTGAATACGCAGCATCGACTGGAACTTGATAATATTCGCCTACAAGAGCGCATGCATTTGGCGCATGATTTACACGATGGACTAGGTGGCTCACTGGTACGCTCTATGGCGATTATTGATCAAAGCCCAAGCAACCTCAGCAATCAGCAATTTTTATCGATGCTTAAAGTACTTCGTGATGATTTACGTCAAATTATCGATACAGGCTCGAGCTCGAATAACAGTGTCCCTGAAACACCGATGATTTGGGGCGCTGCGATTCGTTATCGTTTTATGCAGATTTTTGATGAACTCGATATCGCATCAACATGGCGATTTCCTGAACAATGGATGGTACAGCCGACTGCGCTGGATTGTTTGACTTTACTCAGAGTAATTGAAGAATCATTGACCAATATCATTAAACATAGCCAAGCCAGCCACGTCAAAGTGGAATTGTATTATGTCAATCATTCACAATTGATTTTGGAAATTATCGATGATGGTATCGGCTTTGATGTTGATGCGGTCGCAAAATCTGGCATCAGTGTCGGTTTGCGTAGCATGCAAATCCGCTTAGTTAAAACCAATGCCACATTACATATTGAATCAAGTAGCAAAGGCACGATCGTTAAAGTCACACAATCGCTTTTAGCACATCCTGCTCCCCCACATAGACGATAAAACCACACTGCCTCAATTCATGCCACTATTGACATCAGTATTCAATCAAGATGCGTATATTATCCCGATACGTTCCTGCGGGAGTAATCGCAGTAATCGGCTCGATTAACGTGGCAGTCACCACATAATGATGCGTGATATTTTCTTGTTGGCTGATCGGCGTCGCCCATGTGATATGGCGATCACCTTGCGCACTGAGTTTGGTTCTGATTTTATGTTTGCCTGAGCTGAGATAGCTGATGCCATCACTGCGACTTTGATGACTATTGAATGAGATATTAAAGGGTTGTGGACATTTGACGGAAAAAGCCATATTGCTCGAATTATGTTGCTCTGGTAAAAGTTCAAGCTGATTCGATGTGATCTGTGAAATCTCACAACCATTTGCCCAAAGCTGGCTACAGCACATCATGCTCAGTAGGTAGCTCGTACAGACTCTCATCATTTTGTTCATTTTCCCGCTCCTGTCAAACACGTCACCTCAATGACTTGCCCTATATCTAGGCTTGTAGATTGAGCAGTTTGGTGTTGGAAATGACATTGTGAATCTACCCCAGTCTGAACGGAAAACGCATGATTAATATTTGGGATAATTCCGTATAAAGTGACTAGCCCTGCTTTACCAACTGGACTCAAATCCAATCCATTTTGATCAACTGACAATAGACTGCCAACAGGGATCTCTTTGCCATCTTCAGCAACAATCCGAAATGTAATTTCACGTGTTTTCACCACTGGAAAATCCAGTACATAGCCACGTGAAGGGAGTGGCACAAGCGTTTGTTTGGTCGTAGATACTTGATCTTCGATTTCCAGCTGATTCGGATTGAAGGATAAGACTTGTTGGGTATATGGAATCAAACGATGTACAAATAGCGTGCCATTTTTATTGGTTTTGCCAATGAAAGTATTATTACGAAACACATCAATATTTGGTGAATCTTCTATACGAATCAAACTAAATGGATAATCCACAGCTTTGGTAAAATTAAACGCTCCGCCCAGCCAAGTAAGCGCCCCTTTAAAATTCGCTTGATAATTCCGCCGCTGTTCCGATTGATAATATTTTAAGGTCAAATCACCCAAATTACTTTTCAGCCGAGTTTGTGCATTGGCAGCATAATCATCCGAAGCATTGCCTTGCGATGCTGTTGTTCCATGTAACTTAGCAACACCAATATCATAATCTATGCCAACATGTTCAGCATCTGCTTTGGTAAAATTTAGCGTGGTTGCATCCTGATCATGATTGAGATAAGCCGAGCGCTTTTCATCAAACTGGTAGGTCAATGCCAAGTCAAAGCTCACATCATCCTCAGTATGGCGCTCATGTTGTACGCCATAATTGAAATATAAATTCCGACTTAATGCTCGCCCACCACGTATCGCAAAGATTTGGCTTTCTTCAGTATTCGAGTTTTTATGCGGAATCCGCTCGATATAATTTAAAGAGATATTGCCAAAAAATGGCACTTGGTTAAAACCGATATAGGCAAGGCTTTCTCGTTCTGAGACTTCAGCCCCTTGCTCCATCCCAAGCATTTGATAGTCTTGGCTATAAAACTGTGTATTTGCGCCGATATTATATCGTGCCGTATTCTTCTCAAAACCGATACTCAGCGTATGCCCATCTCTAGAATATCCAGAACTAGCATCAGCATGACTCCAGCCAGCACCGAGATCAAGCACCCCAAAATGGCGAATATAATGCGTTGAAAGTAGTCCAGCATTTTGAATATCATCACTATATTGTATTGTTCCGCCCAAACTCCATTTGGAAGTCATGCCTTTTCGATAATAGGCGCTGGCAAAACTTTCTCGATAGTCATCGCTATCTTGATCATAGTTATAGCGAATTTTCCCTGCTGAAAATTGATAATCGGCAAGATTTGGACGCAACAATCGATCCGATACAAATAATTCAATATTCTGCACTTGGCGATTACCCAAGATATCCTCAACCACCAGTTGTGCTGTGCCATCGCCATTGAGAAATGCACCACTTTCGATATTAAATTCGCCTGGATTGACTCGACTATTATAACTTCGCACTCCATTGATATATAAATCAACCGTAGACGGCGTTAGCGCACTGCCTTGTATTTGCGGAACATTCCAATAAACAAAACCTGGTCTACTGATAAAATTGGTGCCGTACTGCACCCCTGCAAAATAAAAGCCACGTGTATTGGCAGTCGACGCTGTGGTGATGTCGCCAAATTGCAAGGTGCTCATGTGTTGAGGATATTCGATGCTGAGATTGCTGAATAAGCGTGTGGTATCTCGATTTTCTTGTTGATTAAATTCTTCACGTTTAGTCAGCATGGCATGGGTAAATAGTGCATTTTTCCAAAATACGCCGAGTTCATTGCGAATATTCAACATGGAATTATCTGCTTGACGGGCATGCTTGGCATAGTAGGCTTCATAGTCCAGATAAGCACCAAATGGGGCGGGTGTGGTGATATAGCCTTGATATTTATTCAATACTTGATTTGATGAGAGCCCAGAAGCGGGTAAATTGATTTGAAGCGTTTGGCTAGAATCATCAATCTGACTCGTCAAGCCTGCATGATTGACATCGCAATATAAGGTGTTTTGAATGGTTTGCTGTTTCAGCTGTGCAATATCAATAAACGTGCCATCTAAGTCGACACATGCCACCCAAATACTGTGTTCAGTTTTTTTAAAAATCACATCTCGTTGCTGATCGACTCCATTGACCCAAAGTTGCATCAGATATTCTTCTGAATGAGATATTGCTACATCTGCGGCGAAAGACACTGTGCTAGGATAGATTTGGCTGATGATGAGCAGTGCCAGTAATTTCTTTTTCATGACCATCACCTCTACTCATTGATATGGATGATGAGTGGCTCAACGATTTGATCTACTTTGACGATTGCTTTGAGATTTTTACTCGACTTGATATTTCCAAGGTCAAAAGCAAAACTTTTATGCGCCAATATATACTTCATACTGTCATATTGAGCTACAGTCTTCTCATTCGTATCAACGACTGTTATTCCCATCGTTTTGATATGCACATCGTTTTGATTGATTATTTTCAGCTGACTGATTTGCCCCGCATTTTGAATAATTTCTGCACCTAAATTTGGTGCCTTTTCATTGGGTTTTGCTGTAACGAATAAAGGAATGCTCATATCAACACTGACTTGAATACCGTTTGCAGTCAGTGGTGTCGGAATCTCTTGAAATAAGATGCGCCAACTTTGCTCATCTTGGATATTCATTTTTTCGATAGCTTGACGAAAGCCGATGCGAATCGTTTGTTTTTCTCCACTAGCCAAATTAAATGTTTTGGGATTCATCACCAATTCGTTACTAGGCTCGAGTTGCTCTTCGCCCTGTTCATTTTGCGTCCATTTATATGCGGTGAGCTCATAGTTTCGAGGATAGTCTTCTACACCATTGTGCAAAGTGATGGTGGTACTACGCACATGATTCTCAGCATCCACTTCCAAAATCACTGGACTAATATTGACGCCTGCATAGACGGGTTGCATCAGCACAGCAAACAAAAAATACATTGTGCTCAATTTATAGTTTGTCATAATTCGCCCCGCTTCAATTTTCGATCATTTATTGATTATTCTAAAAAAGACTCCTCTTAACGGATTAAAAAGAGTCCATCGTCATTTTGCGTCTGATATTTTGAAAATGAAATGTTGTCGCCTTAGTAGGTTACAGTGATACGGTAGTTATCACGATATGTGCCCGCAGTGGTGGTCGGCGTAATCGCATTTTGCAAAGATACACTCATGGTAAAGGTATCCACGCTACTACCAGGGAAACTCACACCTGCTGCATGTTGAATGCCTACTGAAGTGCCTCCTGGACCAGTCGTTCCCATGCCAGTCACTAAGTAGTTGCCTGCTGAAGATTTTAGGTGCGTTGCCCAATCGGACGTCAAATAATTATCCGTCATGGTCGAAATGGTGTAACCCGTATTACAAGTGACAGTGTAAGATGCGGAGACATTAGACCCATCTGAAGGAACCAATACCGTACCTGCCTGATTATCGATTGTGCATAATTTTGGAATGGTTAATTTTAATGGGATGGTTGATTTCACAGTTGCAGCTTGTGAGACACCGCAAATACCCACGCTCAAAACACATAAAAGCAATTTATTCAGTTTCATTTTATTTACTCCGTGATTATGGTGATAAATCCTGTTGACCTATCGATATCTATTTAAATAGATTATGATAATGAGATACATCCCCAATTCTTGGTATTTTGATCTCTCAATGCTGTGTCGCCTGCTTTAGAGCCCACTTAAAAGTCCGTATATTGATTGATCGCAATCCAATGTCTCTGATTTCGCCATACATTTTTAGAGCATTTTTCTGTAATATTTTGCAATGCTTGCAGTGCTTTTGGAAGATTTTGCCTATTGCCACCCCATCACTTCTCATGCAAAGTAAAGGCACAAAATGTTAGACACACAAGGAAGTCAATATGTTTGGACAAATGATGCATCGCCCATTAATGATTAGCAGTTTGATTGATCATGCGGCACAGTACCACGGCGATACACAGATCATTTCCAAAGAAGTCAGCGGGGAATTTACAACAACCAGTTGGGGTAAAGTTGCACAAAACTCAAAACGCCTCGCCAATGCGCTGAGTCGATACAATTTGCAACTCGGTGATCGCTTAGCCACCATCGCATGGAATAACTATCGCCACCTCGAAACATGGTATGCCGTGTCGTGTAGTGGTTACGTCTGTCATACCATCAACCCTCGCCTTTTCCCAGAGCAATTGGTATTTATTATCAATGATGCCAAGGACAAAGCGTTATTTTTTGATGTGACTTTTTTACCGCTGATCGTTGCGATTAAGGACAAAGTCCCAACTGTTGAAAAGTTTATTTGCTTAAGTGGCAAAGACGAAAAAGTCTTGGCAGCTTTGCCTGATGTCTTGTTTTATGATGATCTAGTTGCCAGTGAATCGGATCAGTTTGAGTGGCCTGAGCTGGATGAGAATACCGCAAGCTCGCTGTGCTACACTTCAGGGACTACAGGCAATCCTAAAGGCGTGCTTTATAGCCACCGTTCGACCATGTTACATGCCTTTGGTATTGCGGTGCCAGACTCGCTGAATCTTTCCGCCAAAGACGTGGTACTCCCTGTTGTACCGATGTTCCATGTCAATGCGTGGGGGATTCCATACGCCACGGCGATGACTGGTAGCAGTCTTGTTCTGCCGGGTCCAAATCTGGATGGTGATAGCTTAGTCAGCCTCATTGATGATTATAAAGTCACTGTTGCGCTTGGTGTACCGACCATTTGGCAAGGTCTGCTTGCGGCAGCGGCAAAGCGTGACACGACGCTGGAAAGCATGAATCGTAATGTCGTTGGTGGTGCAGCCTGCCCGCCTGCCATCCTAAAAACCTTTAAAGATAAATATCACTGCGAAACCATCCATGCTTGGGGTATGACTGAAACCAGTCCACTCGGCACAGCCAACCAAACCAAAGCAAAACATGCCGATTTACCTGAAGTAGAACTTGAAAAACTCCGTCTTTCTCAAGGTCGTCCTGTGTTCGGTGTGGAGATTCGTGTCGTCGATCCAGATGCCAACAATCAAGTCCTACCAAATGATGGTCACAGCCAAGGTAATCTGCACATTCGAGGACATTGGATCGTCTCCGAATACTTTAATAAGGGCGAGTCTGCACTAACCGAAGATGGTTGGTTCGATACGGGTGATGTCGCAACCATTGATCCCGATGGCTTCTTGGTGATTCGAGACCGTTCAAAAGACTTGATCAAATCTGGTGGTGAATGGATTTCTTCGGTTGAGCTTGAAGGCATTGCCATGAGTCACCCTGAGATTCGTATGGCAGCTGCGATTGCCGCCAAACATCCAAAATGGGATGAACGTCCAGTGTTGGTTGCCATTAAAGAAGAAGGTAGCAACATCGATGAAGAGGCGATCAAAGCCTATTACCAAGGGAAAATTGCCGATTGGCAGATTCCAGATCGTGTGATCTTCGTTGATGCCATTCCAATCAACGGTACTGGAAAAATGGTCAAATCAGAATTACGTGATCAGTTCGGTGACGTCTTACTGACTGCATAATTTCTCACACATCATTATTTATCTTCGGATACAACAAAGCGACCATGATGGTCGCTTTGTTATTGCGTTGATGTCAATTTTAAATTAATTCATATGAACGATTAAAAATTGAAGGTCACACCTGCGGTATACGTACGCCCTTCGCCGATAATGGCATAATTATTACCAAACACACCCGCCCAGTAGTTCTTATCAGTAATATTATCCACACCAACACGGAATGTCGTACCCACACCACCCAGTGATGTTTCATATTTCGCACCCAAATCAACGATGGTGTAGTCAGGCAACTTGATGGTATTTGCTTGGTTCAAATACTGCTCTCCGACATAGGTTGCATGAGTATTGACACTTAATCCTTCCACAAATGGAATATCATAATTCAAAGTTAGACCTGCGGTAAAATGTGGGATGCCCAACACATCATTGCCTTCATTACTCGCTGCTTTAGTATATTCCGCATCAATATAAGCCAAGCTACCAAGGATACTCAAGTCTCGTGTAATATCACCTGTTAAAGTCCATTCCACACCACGAGAGCGTTGCTCGCCATCTTGGGTCAAGTAATCACCATCAGAACGTGTTTCAACCAGACTTGCGGCTTTTTCGATCTGGTAAATTGCCAGCGTATTCAGCCATGAACCTGATTGATATTTTGCGCCGACTTCATACTGCTTGGTGACATAAGGATCTAATACCTCGCCCTCATTTACATACGCTGAACCAACAGTCCCACCATTGGTTAAACCTTCAACATAACTGGTATAGATTGAAAAATCTTCGCCAAATGGTTTAACCACGATAGCAGCACTTGGCGATACACGATCACCTGAGTAACTGGTATTGGTGAGATGATTTTTAATATCCATATCTTGATAACGTGCACCCAAAATCACTTGCAACTTATCATCCAACATCGACATTTGATCGGTTAGCGCATAGCTTACAAATTGATTGTCATCATAACGATAAATATCAGGCGATGTAGTCTGTGCATACGTTGTATTTGGCGTATAAATATCTGTCAATACCAATGCTGAAGACGAACCCGTTGTTTGATACTGGAAAGATTCTTGTGACAAATAATCCGCACGTAATCCAACGGTATGTTGAATTGCTCCTGTATTGAATTTACCTTCAAAGCCCATATTGGCAGTGACATCGATCTCAGTCTGCGGTTGATCGTAGTAGTTGATTGAGTATGCGCCATTACGATAATTTACTCGTGTACCAAACATCTGTCCTGAATGCGATTTTTCAGCATAGCCACCGCCTGCATAGACTTTAAAATCTGGACTAAATTTGTATTCACCACTCAGTCCCACATAGTTACTTTTGATATGTCCAAACAAGTAAGGTAGATAATTGGTATCACCTTCAGGCGCAGACGGTGTACCTTGATTCTCATAAGCCGCCAAAGAAATCATCGCAGGTGAACCGCCCTGACGATCTTGCTTCACAGAGAACGCATCAAAATTAATTTTTAATTTATCGGTCGTATAGTCTAAAGCCACAATGCCACTGACATTGGTATCTTCCATACCTTCAATAACATGCTCGCCATCACCATAGTATGCACTGGTGCGAATACCGAACTGATCTTCTTCACCGAGGCGGCGTGCGATATCAAAACCTGATTTATAATAACCACCATCTTCGATCGATGCGGATACTTCGGTGAGGTCTTCTGTGGCACGTTTGGTATTGGCACTGACTTTACCACCGACACCACCCGTTGGCGACATGCCTGACACCAACGCATTCGGCCCTTTAATCACTGTCACTGAATCCAGCAAATCTGTTGGCGTATTACCAAATGGTTGCATTCCGTACTGTCCATTCAATGCAATTTCATCATGATTGACTTCAAAACCACGAATGGTCAAATTCTCCATCATATGTCCAGAGTTGGTAGTCGCACGAATACTCGGATCATTTTTCAACACTTCAGCAACGGTCGAGGCTTGTTGATCTTCAATGCCTTTTGGGGTGTAGGTTAAAATCGAGAAAGGCGTGTCAATTAACGACTTCTCACCCAAAATACCAAGGTCGGAGTTTTGCGCAATCTTGCCCTCATCATAGGTTTCCACCACGATCGTTGGCAAAACATTGACTGTATCTTCTGCAAACACCACCACAGACGACAACGACAAACCAATAAAGATAGAGTGTTTAATCGCAACACTCAGAGGAGAAAGCATAGAGATTTTACGCATGGCAAAAACCTTAATCGAGTCACAAATGAAAATAATTATCCTTAACACTTGTATACCTTGTCAATCAATTTTGATACATAAAGATACAGTTGTTTCAAAAGTTTACATTTAGCAAGATTTAATTCTCATTCGTTATGCAGGAATACTGACCTCAATTGCTTAGAGAATAATTTTTGTGTCCGAGCGAACCGTGCCTTTTGATGATTTTTTTGCTACTATCTGCCCGCCTTATTATCAAAGATTTTCAGCCTCGTTATGACCGTGAATTATCAGCAACAACTCGAATTTAAAGTCCAACATTTGCTTGCGCAGTTTGCTGAATTTGACATGCCCGAGATTGAAGTCTTCGAGTCGCCTGAAAGTCACTATCGCATGCGTGCCGAGTTTCGCATTTGGCATACGGATGACGATCTGTTTTATGCCATGTTTGAACGTGATGAGGAAGGTAAAAAACAAGTCGTTCGCATTGATGATTTTCCAACCGCTACCCAGTCGATTAACGATCTGATGCCGATTGTATTGGCAGAAGTGAAAGCCAATCCGCTGCTCGCCGAGCGTTTGTTTGAAATCGACTTTTTGGCATCAAAACATGGGGAAATGTTGGTGTCGATGATTTACCATCGTAAGCTCACTGATGCTTGGACTGAACAAGCCAAAACTTTACAAGAAAAGCTCAACATTAAAATCATCGGTCGCAGTCGTGGGCAAAAAATCGTTTTGGCTGATGATTTTGTCATTGAAAAGCTCATGGTCAATGGTCGTGAATTTACCTATAAACAAATCGAAAATGGCTTTACTCAGCCCAATGCGATTGTCTGTGAAAAAATGCTGTCATGGGCATGTGATGTGGCACAAGAAAATCAGACAGACTCACCCACTGATTTATTAGAACTGTATTGTGGTAATGGGAATTTCACCTTGCCATTGTCATTGCATTTTAGAAATGTGCTTGCCACAGAACTCGCCAAAAGCTCAGTCTACGCTGCCAAATGGAACATGGCTGACAATCAGGTTGAAAATATTCAACTTGCACGTTTATCTGCAGAAGAATTTACCGAAGCCTATCAAGGCAAGCGTGAATTCCGTCGTTTAAAAGAAGAAAATATTGAGCTGTCGAATTATCAATTTGATACGGTTTTTGTTGATCCACCACGTGCAGGGATAGATGACGACACACTGACCTTAATCGCACAGTTTCCGCAAATTATTTATATTTCCTGCAATCCTGAAACGCTGTATGACAACTTGCAGACTTTGAGTGAAACCCATGACATCAAACGCTTTGCCATGTTTGATCAGTTCCCATTTACTCATCATGTTGAATCAGGCGTGCTCTTAGTTAAGAAGTAATTTTTAAATGACTGCGGACATGATGTACGCATAACTTAAACTGGCGAGCATCAAAGCCCAAATCGGCAAACGTCCTGTATAAAACATCGCAAAAGCAATGATCAGGAAAATACCATCAGCGATTGAATCAACTGCTTTTGGAAGCATATTTTGAATCAACATCAAAATCAGCAAGGCAATCACCCCTGCACTAATCCCCTGAAACATAGCTCGTAAATATTTATTTTTTGATAAATAACTCGTCATCGGCAATGCGCCAATTAAAACTAATGCTGCAGGTAGAAATATTGCAAGAACCGCAAATAATGCAGCAAACAAACTTATTGATGGAAAAGCTGTCGCACCGAGAAATGCACTAAAATTAAATAGTGGTCCTGGCATCGTCTGAATCACACCATAACCTGTCATGAACTGATCTTGACCAACAAAGTTTTGCTGAACAATGCTCTGCTCCAAAAGTGGTAACACCACATGACCACCACCAAACACCAATGCACTGGCTTGATAAATCTCATAAAAGAAATTGGCAGGATGATCAGCTGACAGAAATGTCGATATTAAAATCGGCGTAATAAATAAGGTTAAAAAAAACACAATGAAAGTAAAAACAGCAACTCGTTTAGACACTGGAAATTCGAGTTGTGCTAATGCTGAATAAGATTGTTTATAGAAAAATATTAGCCCTAAAATCGCAGCAATTAAAATCAGAAATAATTGATTCAACTCACTAAACACCAAACCAACTGCTATCAAGATAATCACAATGGCGTAATGAAATTTAGTTTTGCAGATTTGCCGACTCATCATCACAACCGCATGGGCAACGATCACCACGATCGCAAGTAACAAGCCTTTTAGAATCATCGCATTGGATAACCAAGAAAATTGACTCAAACTAATGGCGAGAAAATACATTAAGATCGCCCCTGGCAGAGTAAAACCAAGCCAAGAAGCAAATGCGCCCAAATAACCTGCTCGATGCATTCCTAGCCCCAAGCCGACTTGGCTACTACTTGGACCAGGTAAAAACTGACACAGTGCTACCAATTGCAGATATTGTTCTGCACTCATCCAATGTTTTTGATCAATAATTTTTGTTTGAAACAGTGCAATATGTGCCGCAGGGCCGCCAAAAGAGATACAACCTAAATAGAAAAATAATCGAAAAATTGAAAATGGCGTGTCCATATACTTGTGCGATTTTGATCAAACCAGTTAACTTAAAGCATATATATGACATTGCGGTGAATACAATCTTTAAACTTAGTCAGGACTTAGACTCGCATTAAAAAAGACCGCCGAAGCGATCTCTTTAGGTTGTAGATTTTCCATCAATCAATCGATTGCAGGTGTATAACGCCCAAAGGCAATATCATCTTTAATACGATCAGATTCAGCTAAAACCATATCGAGCAAATGCTTCACATTGTCGAGTGTTGCAACAGGGCTGAGTGTGGTCATCTTCAAGGATTGATGAGTGCCAACCTTAGTTACACCAATGTTTGCCTCGCCACGTGCAAAGAGTTCATCCGCCACGTTTTGGTTTAAGCTATCAATGAACTGCGCAGGATAGCCATTTGGCACCACACGGAACAACACCGACGCAAACTGTGGCTCAACCAATAATTCTAAACCATCAGTCGCCTTGATATAATCTGCAACTTCACGAGTCAGTTTCACACCATGATCAATCATTGAGCCATAGAGTTCTTCACCCAATGCTTCAATAGTCATCCACAATTTCAACGCATCAAAACGACGTGTGGTTTGTAATGACTTCGACACCAGATTCGGCACACCATGCTCTTCATCATAAGCAGAATTAAGATACTCCGCTTCATAATGCATAAAGCGATAGTTGGCTTCATCTTTGAGCAAGAATGCACCACAGCTAATGCTTTGGAAATAATGCTTATGGAAATCCAAAGTCACCGAATCTGACAATTCAATACCGTCTAACATCGAACGGAATTCATTGGATAAAACTAAAGCACCCCCCCAAGCGGCATCGATATGCATCCATGCGCCATACTTATTGGTAATGTCACGGATTTGCTTGAGTGGGTCAATCGCCCCTGCATCAGTTGTCCCTGCAGTTGCGACCACACATGCCACGATTTTGCCTTCAGACTGTAGCAATGCCATGGTTTTTTCCAGTGCATCGACATCCATCTGTGCTTTATCATTGACAGGTACAGTCACCACCGACTGAAAGCCCATGCCCATCATCGCCATGTTCTTTTGCACAGAGAAATGTGCATTTTCAGAACAGATGACTTTGACGTTTTTCATCGCTTCATTCGGTACGCCATCACGCTGAACTGACCACGGTTTACCGTGTTCATCTTTCCAGTTTTTAGCGATACACCAGTCACGTGCAAGCAATACACCCATCAAGTTAGACTGCGTTCCACCAGAGGTAAACACCCCTGCTTGACCTGCGCCATAACCGACTTTTTGACGAAGCCAATCAATCAGCTGCACTTCCATCAATGAACCCGCAGGACTTTGATCCCATGAATCCATCGACTGGTTGGTTGCATTAATCAATACTTCGGCGATTTGACTAGTCACCATGGTTGGGCAATGTAAATGCGCAAGCGAATGCGGATGATGCACTTTCAAACTTTTATTAAGGAAAAGTTCGACCATACGTTGTAATGACGCTTGCACACCCAAACCATCTTTAGAAGGATTAAAGGCAATGGCACTGCGAAGTTCTTTAATGCTTCCGCCAGTGTACATTTTGTCATTTTGCAACCATGCTGCAACCGCTTTGGTTGCTTGTTCCATTGCCGACTCATAGTCCGCAATGGATTGTGCATCGTTACACAACAAGGCACGGCGATGTTCTGCGAAGTCCACCATATTATGCGCCTCGAACATAAGTCAGTGCTTCAGACACCGCTTTCTTAAAGCGTTTGATCACTTCTTCACATTCTTCACGAGTGATGATCAATGGGCAAAGCAAACGAATCACTGTACCGCCACGACCACCTTTTTCAAGCATCAGCTTATTTTCAAAACATGCACGTTGGATTTCTGCGGCAAGTTGTGAATCGGCTGGGTATGCACCCAAATGATTGGCTTCTTGACGCTCATCAACGATCTCAATACCGATCATCAGACCACGACCACGCACATGACCGATACATGGCAATTCTTGCTGTAATTTTTTCAATTCAGCTTGGAGATACTCACCTTGAGCCTGTGCATTTTCAGCCAATTTTTCAGATTTAATGGTATTTAACGTCGCAAGACCTGTACCCATCGCCATTTGGTTACCACGGAAAGTTCCCGTATGACCAGCAGGTTGCCATGAGTCAAACTTACGTTTAATCGCCAGTACCGCAAGTGGCAAACTACCACCAACTGCTTTAGACATCACAATCACATCAGGTTCGATACCAGCATGTTCAAAGGCAAACATTTTACCTGAACGAGCAAAACCAGCTTGCACTTCATCCAAGATCAATACGATATTGTGTTTTTCAGTCACTTCACGGATTTTTTGCAACCATTTGGTTGGCGCAACAACCACACCGCCCTCACCTTGAATGGCTTCTAAAATCACGGCAGCAGGACGAGTCACACCACTTTCGACATCTTGAATAAAATCTTCAAATAAATAGGTTAAAGCATCAACACCCGCTTCACCGCCTAAACCAAGTGGGCAACGGTATTCATGCGGATATGGCATAAATTGCACGCCTGGCATCAAGTTGTTGACTGCATTTTTTGCACTCAAATTCCCTGTCATCGCCAAGGCACCATGCGTCATCCCATGATAGCCACCAGAGAAGCTCACCACTGTGCCACGACCGGTATAGGTTTTAGCCAGTTTAATTGCTGCTTCAGTCGCATCAGCCCCTGTAGGACCACAGAACTGTAGGCAATATTCTTCCTGACCACCTGGCATATGCGCAAGCAATGCTTCGGTAAAAGCATCTTTTAGTGGGGTAGTTAAATCAAGCGTGTGCAACGGCAAACCGCTTGCAACGGTGTCTTGAATACTTTGGATGACCGCAGGATGGTTATGACCTAAGGCCAAAGTCCCTGCACCAGCTAGACAGTCGAGGTACTCATTGCCCTCAACATCAGTGACCCAACAGCCTTTTGCTTTCGCAATTGCCAAAGGTAATTTTCTCGGATAACTACGAACATTGGATTCCATCTGACTTTGGCGAGTCAAATAATATTCATTAGTTTTGGCAGGTGTTTGTGGATCGTTTGCAGATACGCTCATATCGGATTACCATCTCAGATAAGGGTGTAAGAAATATAAGTTATTATTCAACAACTTATTCCAAGTAGCTAGTTTAGGATTCGTCAACAGTGACGTGCTGTCCTAGGTCGCCGATCATACCGATTTTTTTTGGAAAAAAAACAGTTTTTTGATCATGTCTGCATAAAAAATGAAGTCTTAACATTTTCTGCATGGCGATTGCACAGTCTAACAATGATTAGCTAAAAATAAATGACAATATGAAAAAATAAACAAAAAAGTGCGACACGGCGCTAGACTAAAATTTCTCAAGCAACTAAACACGTTAAATCATTTACGCATTGCGTGCTCATGAAAAAATCAGCTCAAATTTATTGCGACTACATATACGCCCAAAGCACATCCTCATCATCAGTTTTTAATAAGAATGTGTGCGCATTATCGCTTTTGACCACGACACGATCATTGATGACGAGCAACACTTTGAGCAAAGTCCCCTGATCATAATGTATATCTTGTGCACCGTCCTTTGACATGGTCAAATCATCCTTAAGTACAATTAATTCACACGCATGTTGCATGATCGAACTCCTTAAGCTGACTGAAGAAAATTGATGTTTCATGTTAAAATTCAATCTGCTGAAAAACGACTTCACTGCGTGCGCAATTTGAGGGAGTTTCGTGAAGAAAAACGAAAATGAACGCAAAAAGATCACCAAGAGTCACAAATCATTGCGCAACTTTACGTTGAATAAAAATCAGATCGAGATCTTGTTTGGGTTTAAAGTTTTTCTCAGTGATTTTAAATTGTGTCGCAGAGATTTTTTTGACCTCAGCACCCGACCAGCATAAAGACAGCATTTCATCAGGATCACGTTCAATGGTGACGTTAAAAGTATCAATCGATTTTGCCCAGTTTGCGCCCGTTTTCAAGATATAAGAAAGCCCCGAATAGACGCCGTAACTATCACCACGATCGATGACTTTTTGAATATTCTTGTCGACACAATGCGCTTTGGCAATCTCCTCACCTAAGCCGAGCGATCCACCAACCAATGGCTGATATTGATGGGAAATTTTCGTAATCGTATTCGCCTTGAAGGTCTGCTGCCAACTATAAATAATCTGCGACTGCCAACGCACCGTATCTTCATCTTGAATCGCCAACAATTGTTTGACTTTGGGATGGGTACAGTTGGCAATTTTTTGATTGACTAGAACCTCATCATTGATATTTTCAGTCTGCCACGGCTGCATCAACTCCTTATCGGTCAGTCCGCAACTTTTAAGTTCAGCCGTAACGTCACCTTGAAAATCACCATCGTTGACATATTGCGCTGTGGTACTCGGCAAAAAAGCACGCACATGGATGTGTGGTTGGATCTTTTTCCCGTCAGCCACTACAGTAAAACTATTCACCATCCCTACAACATCGGCATAATCCGTTTCGATATAGTTTTGCACTTTGGGCAGTGGAAATAAGATATTTTCAGTGAGATTGCGCTTGCTCAAATTTTTAAATTGATAATCAACTTTGATTTTCTTTTTGCTCAAATACAGATCTTCTCGTTGCATTTGAATGTTATTGTTTTGAATATATTGAATCCCACCTGTTCCGATATAGCCCACGCTGTCATTGGCATAAACAGGCATGGTGAACAGTGGCACAGTGAAAAATGGTATGCTAAAAAGTGTACCAACAAATGCCACAGCCAACGGCTGTTTTACTAAGCGACGATTCTTCCTGATCATTTTTCCCTTCCTATTTATATTCCTAGTTTTAATCTGCATCAGATGATGTTGCAATCGAATGCATCACAATTTGAGTTTAACCAATCCACTGGTCACAGTTTGCAATTTCTTGTGAAATTTAACGATTTCCATTGGCTTTAAAAACGATTCTCAGTACAATATTGCCTAGTCGAGGGATGCTGCGACTTTCTTAGAGTTGAATACAATGATTCGCTTTAAGATCGCTAGGCTCGACCTTCACATGCTCGCTTTTTCTCAATCTCGCGCATCTGAAAATAATCAATAACGGCATCCGCGAACAGAATGATCATCACCAAAATATTAGGAGATCCTGATGAACGCGGTTAATCCTGCATTTACAGATTATAAAGTTGCCGACATTTCACTTGCTGATTACGGTCGTAAAGAAATCAAACTTGCTGAAGCAGAAATGCCTGCCCTGATGGGGTTGCGTAAACGCTACTCAGCGGCGAAACCACTTGCTGGTGCAAAAATCCTTGGTTGTATTCATATGACCATTCAAACTGCGGTTTTGATCGAAACTTTGGTCGAGCTCGGCGCAGAAGTACGTTGGACGTCATGTAACATTTTCTCTACCCAAGATCATGCAGCAGCGGCAATTGCAGCATCTGGCGTACCTGTATTTGCGTGGAAAGGCGAAACCGAAGAAGAATATGTTTGGTGCTTAGAACAACAAATCAATGCCAATGGTACGCCTTGGGATGCCAACATGATTTTGGATGATGGCGGTGACTTAACGGCGCTTGTTCATGAAAAATATCCAGCTGTCTTGGCAAAAATTCACGGTATTACCGAAGAAACCACCACAGGTGTGCAACGTCTTTTAGAAATGTGGAAAGATGGTTCACTGAAAGTACCTGCAATCAACGTCAATGATTCAGTCACTAAATCTAAAAATGACAACAAATACGGTTGTCGTCACTCGCTGAACGATGCGATTAAACGTGGTACAGATATGTTGTTATCTGGTCGTCGTGCATTGGTGATCGGTTACGGTGACGTAGGCAAAGGCTCTGCCCAATCACTTCGTCAAGAAGGTATGATTGTCCGTGTCACTGAGGTTGACCCAATCTGTGCAATGCAGGCATGCATGGATGGTTATGAAGTGGTTGCACCATACAAAAACGGCGTGCAAACAGGTAAAAAAGAAGACATCAACATTGACCTTCTTCAAAATACTGACCTTATCGTGACTACAACAGGTAACTACCACGTATGCGACGCTGCAATGTTAGATACATTAAAAGCGGGTGCAGTGGTGTGTAACATTGGTCATTTTGATACTGAAATCGACACCAACTACTTACGTGGTTATAAATGGATTGAAGTGAAGCCACAAGTGCACCAAGTCTATCGCTCTGAAAACGAAAATGATTACCTCGTGCTCCTTTCTGAAGGTCGTCTGGTGAACTTGGGTAATGCAACTGGTCACCCATCACGTGTGATGGACGGTTCGTTTGCCAACCAAGTTTTGGGTCAAATGCACTTGTTCGCTGAAAAATTTGCTGATCTTGCGGAAGATCAAAAGCAAGCGTCGATTCGTGTCGAACTTCTACCGAAAAAATTAGATGAAGAAGTGGCTGCAGCAATGGTTGCAGGTTTTGGTGGCGTCTTGACGACTTTAACGCAGGAACAAGCAGACTACTTAGGTGTGGCTGTTGAAGGTCCATTCAAATCGGATGCATATAAATACTAATCGGATTTCCCTCACCCCATCCCTCTCTCTGAGGGAGAGGGTGAGTTCAGTATTTATAAATTAGGATATCAACATGTCAAAACGTACACCGATTTCTTTTGAATTCTTCCCAACCAAAACCGATGCGGGCGCTGAAAAACTCAGAATCGTGCATCAAGAGTTACAACTATTAAACCCAGAATTCTTTTCCATTACCTATGGGGCTGGTGGCTCGACCCGCGAACGCACGTTAGCAGCAATTGCTGATTTCAATGGCAAAGGCACACCCGTTGCCCCGCACTTATCATGTATCGGCGATGACAAAGCACGTATTGCCGAGCTACTTGAGATTTATAAATCGCAAGGCATTGATCGTATTGTGGCACTGCGTGGCGACTTACCTTCTGGTCAAGTTGGATTGGGTGAGCTACCGTATGCGCAAGATTTGGTGCGTTTTATTCGGGAGCATTCTGGTGACCATTTCCATATCGAAGTGGCAGCCTATCCTGAGATGCACCCGCAAGCGGATAACTTTGACAATGATGTGAAACGCTTCGTGGAAAAAGTCAATGCTGGCGCAGATGCGGCAATTACCCAATTATTTTTTAACCCTGATGCGTATTTCTATTTTCGTGATAGCGTTGAGAAAGCAGGTGTCAATATTCCGATTGCACCAGGGATCATGCCGATTACCAATGCCAGCAGTCTGATTCGTTTCGCAGACAGTACGGGTGCGGATATTCCACGCTGGATTCGCAAACAGTTGGCGGCTTATGGTGATGATAGCAAGAGCATTCAAGCCTTTGGTCATGAGGTGGTATTCAAGCTCTGTGAGCGCCTGATCTCAGGTGGTGCACCTAGTCTGCATTTTTACAGCATGAACCACACCGAGCCTACCCGCCAATTGGTGGTCGATCTGGGTCTAAACTAAGACCGAACTCGTGAAAAATGAATGATTGAATCATGCCACAGCGCTGATTGAATCATTCAAACAATACATCGCATCGTTGAGAGTGAATATGAACCGTTTCTATATGGATCACCCGCTTGCAGTTGGTGAACAAGTGCAATTATCCGAAACGGTTTTTCACCACTGGGTGCGTGTGCTACGTGCGAAGGTGACGGATCAAGCAATACTTTTTAACGGTTTGGGCGGTGAGTATTTAGTTGAACTTACCCAAATTGAGAAAAAATCAGCAAGCATCCAAGTGCTTGAGTTCAATCCTGAAAATCGCAATCTCTCAGTCAAAGTCACGCTCGGACAAGTGATGAGCAAAGGCGATCGCATGGATTATGCCATTCAAAAAGCCACAGAGCTTGGTGTCTCGGAAATCCAACTGCTCACCAGTGAACGCTGTGAAATGCGCCTTAAATATGAACGTGACCAAAAGAAAATCGAGCACTGGCAAGGTGTTGCCATCGCCGCCTGCGAACAATGTGGCTTAAATATCGTGCCAAAAACTCTTGCACCGTTAGCGCTAACTGAGTGGATTGAAAGCATTGACAGCGAGCTTAAACTCATCATGACCCTTGCCGATGAGCCATTGCAGTTTAGCACCCAAGCACCTGAGTCTATAGCCCTTTTAGTCGGCCCTGAAGGTGGTTTGAGTCAAACTGAGATTGATTTTGCACAACAACAGCAGTTTCAGCCATGGACGATCGGAAAACGTGTTTTGCGCACAGAAACAGCACCAATCGTGGCATTAAGTGTCATAAACCAACTTTATTGTAAATAATGTACAAAATTTCAAAAAAAACTTGCTTTTAGCACACTGAGATTGTAAGTTTATGGGGTAAATTTTAATGACTCTGCAACGCCATTTTTTAGCGTTAGTTACTGAAAAACCACTATTTTTTAATATGTCTAAATATTTAATGATTGCTGCCTTACTCGCATGAGTATTCGCCATTTCAGGAATGTAATGTAAAAATGGACAGAAGGCAAAGACGTCGAAATTTTGAGCTTCCACAAAATGCCGAACAATTAAAAGGCTATCGGGCATTATATTATTATCGTGCTTTTCAATATCTGTTCCTTGCGTTTACCCTGCTGATTTTTACCATCAATTTAATTATTAATTTTGATAGCTTTTCTGTCACCACGACGCTGTGGGGATTTTTAACTACGATTACCATTTTAGTGTCCTTATTAATTAACCAATCACTATTATTAGAGCCACCATCCAAACCTCGTACCGTACCGACTTATCTATCGATCAGTGCATTATTAAATGGAATTTTATTTGCGATTTGTGTGACTTTCATCAGTAATCATTTAGAATTTAATGCAGATCATACGCATATTGAGATGTTGACTTTAGTTTTGTCAACCGTATTAATTCTACATGTGGCATCACTGGTATTGCTTACTCATTATTATTATGTATTTTTAGCGTTTTTTGTCCCAAGTTTGATTTCTCTGCTCAGCCTGAACGAAATTACCATTACACAGCAGTTTACCGTCATTGATTTCGCCAGCTTTGCACTATACGGTATCTGTTTAGTTATTCTTGGCTTGATGGTTTATCGTCGTCGCTCGGACTATTATGTACTGGTGGTCAATAATCAGCGCTTGGATACCGACAACACTTTAAAAACCACTGAAATTGATCTGCTCAATACTGAGCTCAGCGCCGAAAAGCAGATGGCGATCAACATTCGTGAGGAACTCGAAACCAATAATGTGTTACTCGAACAAAAAGTAAAACAACGGACTTCCGATATTGAAAGTATCCACGCCAAACTTGAGCGTTCCCATCAGAATTTAGAGATGGCGCATGAAACTGCTGGGATTGCCTCTTGGGATTGGGATATTGCCCATCGTCAAATCGAAACCAGTAATTTCCCGCAGATTTTTGGTTATAATATCAAGAATATGACTCATTATCTAACGCATCTCAATGACTTCATTCATGGTGAGGATATTGATCATGTCAAAACGCAAATGCGCCGTCATTTGCGTGGCTTAGATGAGCGTTATGAAGCGACTTTCCGTGTCTACCATCCGACTGAACGCTGGATTTGGGTACATGATTTGGGGAGCGTCACACAGCGTGATCCTGTGACCAAAAAACCACTACGCATGGTCGGTATCCGCCGTAATATTAATAATGAAAAGAAAGCTGAAGAGAGTTTAAAACTTTCCGCCAGTGTATTTAAAAAAGCAGCACAAGGTATTTTTGTATTAGATGACAAGTTAAACTATGTCGATGTCAATCCTTATTATTTAAATCTCATTGAATCGACCGAGGATCAGATTATTGGGCGCCACGTCTTCGATATTTTAAAAAGCTCAAATATTGATTCCCAGCGTTTAAATTTAACGATTTTAAGACAACTTATGAGCACTGGGGAGTTTGAAGGTGAAATCGTCGAGGAACTTCAATCAGGTCGAGAAATTCCACTGTGGATGCATATTAATGGCATTCGCGATAATCACGATAAAATCACACAATATATTGGAATCGTCACCGATTTAACGGAACGTAAGGCCTCAGAAAAACGATTATCCTATCTAGAAACCTATGATACTTTGACGGATTTACCAAACCGTACTTATTTTAACAATCTAATTCATAGCTATTTAACAGAGTCTCCAAAGTTACTCAATCGCTTTGCGGTGATTCGTATTAATCTCGATCGTTTCCGTTATCATAATGAATATCTCAGCCATCATGGTGGCGACGAATTATTGAAGAAAGTTGCCAATCGTTTGCGTCGAAATAACCCTGATGCCGTGGTGATTGCTCGCTTAAATGCTGATGATTTTGCGATGATTTTGGAAATTAAGGAAGATATTGAAGAAATCAAAGACAGTTGTAAAAAAGTATTAGAGTCATTTGAAGCACCTTTTCATATTCAAAACAAAGAGTTGATGCTGAATGTCTCGATCGGTGTTGCGCTCTATCCTGAGCACGGTCGGCAGATGGATAGTTTAAACAACTATGCCGAACAAGCCTTACTCGAGGCGAAACGTATCGGTGGTAATACACTGCGCATTTATCATAATGAAAATCGCCTTTCGACTGCTGCCCGTATCAATCTCGAAGCTGAGATTCGCCGAGCGATCACGCATCAAGAATTATCCGTTTATTACCAACCAAAAATTAATGCACATTCGCAAACCGTTCACGGCTTTGAAGCCTTGGTGCGCTGGAATCATCCAGAGCGTGGCGTGATTCCGCCAGCGCAATTTATCCCACTGGCTGAAGAAACCAGCTTGATCACCGACATTGGGCGCATCGTGCTCGAGCAAACCTGCTCGCAAATCAAGGCTTGGGAAAATATGGGCTTTGCCGATATTTGTGTCTCAGTCAATATCGTTGTGCAGCAAATCCAACGTGGACATCTGGTGACGGAGGTTGATGAAATCATTAAAAAAAGTGGAATTCAATCGCATCAATTAGAGCTTGAAATTACCGAAACATCGCTGATGGAAAATATCTCCGAAGTGCGTGAAGTGCTTTCAGATTTCCACAAACGCAATATTAAAATTGCCTTGGATGATTTTGGTACGGGTTATTCATCGCTTGCTTATCTTGGTATGTATAGCTTTGATATTATTAAGATTGATCGGAGCTTTGTCAGTAAGATTGGTCAAGCCAATCAAGATGCTATCGTGCGGGCGATTATTGCGATGGCAAAAGCCATGGACAAACAAGTGGTGGCTGAAGGGGTACAAACCCAAGCACAATATGACTTTTTAACCGCCGAAGGTTGTGACTTTTTGCAAGGCTTTTTGATTGCCAAACCGATGCCGTCAGACTTAGCGACCGAGTTTTTAGAAATTAAACGACTCGATCAAAACGCACACCGAATATAAATTAAGCGCACGTTCTAGCGCTGTCTGATAGCGATCAATCCTTAGCAAAGGGATCGTGGTCAACGAGATAAAATACTGTGTTACAGCACGATGTTACATGAATGTTAGACAAGTGTATCCATAAAAATATTGAGCGCTTATGTCTATTGTCTGTCATGAGATAATGCTATAGTAATGACCGTAAATTATTCAGCACACTGAAATCGAGAAAGATGGGAAGATGCGGTATTTTCCCAAATAGGTAAACTGTACAGAGAGTAAAATGGACGAACAAGCATTAAAGCAAGCTGCCTTGTATTATCACGAATTTCCACGCCCAGGTAAAATTAGCGTCACGCCAAGCAAACAACTGGTCAATCAACGTGACCTTGCTCTCGCCTACTCCCCAGGTGTTGCCGCACCTTGTTTAGAGATCGAACGTGATCCATCGACAGCGGCGCTGTACACCGCACGTGGTAACTTGGTCGCTGTGGTCAGTAATGGTACTGCGGTACTTGGACTGGGTAATATCGGACCACTCGCCTCAAAACCTGTGATGGAAGGTAAAGGCGTCCTCTTTAAAAAATTCGCTGGTGTTGATGTTTTTGATATTGAAATTGCTGAAAATGATCCTGACAAAATTGTTGATATTGTTGCCGCATTAGAACCGACTTTTGGCGGGATTAACCTCGAAGATATTAAAGCACCAGAATGCTTCTATATTGAGCAAAAACTTCGTGAACGCATGAACATTCCTGTATTCCACGATGACCAACACGGTACCAGTATTATCGTCGGTTCAGCGCTTTTAAATGCACTCCAATTGGTCGATAAGAAAATCGAAGAGATTAAAATCGTTGCCTCAGGTGCAGGCGCTGCTGCACTGTCTTGCTTAGATTTACTCTGCGCTTTGGGTGCACGCAAAGAAAACATTATCGTTGCCGACTCTCGTGGTTTGCTAACTACATCTCGTCAAGGTTTGGACGAGTCGAAAATGCGTTATGTCCAAGACATTCCTGAAACAAAACTGCATGAAGTGATTGCTGGTGCGGATATGTTCTTAGGACTTTCTGCTGCGGGGATTTTGACCAAAGAAATGGTCAAAGAGATGGCAAAAGATCCGATCATCTTTGCCCTTGCCAATCCTGATCCAGAGATTCTACCTGAACATGCGCATGAAGTTCGTCCTGATGCGATCATGGCGACGGGCCGTTCGGATTATCCAAACCAAGTCAATAATGCGCTGTGCTTCCCGTACATTTTCCGTGGTGCCTTGGACGTTGGTGCCACAACTATTAATGAAGAAATGAAGATTGCTTGTGTACATGCAATTGCTCGCATGGCGCACGTGGAAGCAGATGCAGCGTCTTATGGCGAAAAATCTGGCAGTTTTGGTCGTGATTATTTGATTCCACGTCCACTTGATCAACGCTTGATTCTTGAGATTGCACCTGCTGTTGCACGGGCAGCAATGGAATCTGGTGTGGCAACTCGCCCGATTGAAGACTTTGCGGTCTATCATCAACGCCTATCTGAGTTTGTCTATAACTCTGCATTCATCATGAAGCCGATTTTTGCCAAAGCGAAATCTGCACCAAAACGCATTGCCTATGCCGAAGGTGAAGATTTACGTGTGCTTCGTGGTGCGCAGATTGCCATTGATGAAGGTTTGGCGTTCCCTGTTCTTGTTGGTCGCACCAAGGTCATTGAAGAAAATATTCGTAAGCTGGGCCTGCGACTCGCACATGGCGAAAATATTGAAATTGTCGATCAAGAACAAAATCCGTATTACGACGAATTTTGGAAAGACTATTACAATTCAATGAAGCGCAGTGGTACAACGGTTGAGTTTGCACAGCGTGAAGCACGTCGTCGCTCAACCTTGATTGCGGCGATGTTAGTGAAGTTTGGCAAAGCCGATGGCATGCTCTGCGGTACTTATTCTGGCTATGATGTGCATTTGGAATTTGTCAAAAATGTTATCGGCATCAAAAAAGGTCAGGAGACGTTCTTTACCTTGAATGCGCTGATGCTTGAAGATCGCAATTTATTTATTGCTGATACTTATGTCAATACTGATCCAACCGCTGAACAACTTGCCGAAATGACCATTTTAGCGGCGGCTGAAGTACGTCGTTTTGGGATTACGCCACGTATTGCGTTACTTTCACATTCGAGCTTTGGAAGCGACGCACTCGATCCAAGCGCACAAAAAATGCGTGAAGTCTATCGTATCTTGAGTGAGACTGCGCCTGAGCTTGAAGTCGAAGGTGAAATGCATGGTGATGCAGCAATGGATGAAACCATTCGTGAATGGGCATTCCCAAATTCACGTTTCAAGGGTTCAGCCAACTTGTTGATTATGCCGAATCTCGATGCAGCAAACATTTCATTTAACTTGCTCAAATCTACTGTTGGTAACAATGTCACCATTGGACCAATCCTGCTCGGTGCCGCAAAGCCTGTCCATATCTTGACACCAACGACGACGACCCGTCGTGTGGTGAATATGACAGCGCTAACTGTTGCTGAAATTCAAGAGCATGAAAAAGTACAGTCTTAATTAATTTTCACATCGTTTTAAATGCATATTTAGAACGATGTCGGAAACAGCAAAAAGCCTTTAATAATGATTGTTAGAGGCTTTTTCTTTTTTAAACTTTGTATGTGTTCTTATTTTGCTTCGATTTTAAATTCAAGGTATTTCGTATTATCATTGTCCATTGAACAATTTTATTGAATCCGTGTTATGAAAATCTACTTGGTGGGCGGCGCAGTGCGAGATCAACTGCTTGGTCGTGAAGTGCTCGAGCGTGATTATGTCGTGGTCGGCGCAACACCCGTACAATTGATTGCACTGGGCTATCAACAAGTGGGTAAAGACTTTCCCGTATTTTTGCACCCCGAAACCAAAGAAGAATATGCCCTCGCCCGTACTGAGCGAAAAAATGGACATGGCTACCAAGGCTTTGATTTTTATACCTCACCTGAAGTGACTCTTGAACAAGATTTATCTCGTCGTGACTTAACCATCAATGCGATGGCGATGGATGAAGCAGGCAATATTACTGATCCATTTGGTGGGCAAGCGGATTTAGAACATCGAGTGCTACGCCATGTATCCGATGCCTTTATCGAAGATCCACTGCGGGTTTTACGTGTGGCACGTTTTTGCGCACGTTATCATAGTTATGGCTTTCAAATTGCCCCTGAAACCATGCAACTGATGCAAGCGATTAGTCAATCGGGTGAGTTGGCACACCTTTCGGCAGAGCGGATCTGGAAAGAAACCGTTCGTGCGCTTGCCGATGATCATGCTGACGTGTATTTTTCTGTACTTCGTGAATGTACAGCGTTAAAACAATGTTTCCCTGAAGTCGATGCACTATTTGGTGTACCGCAACGTGCTGAATATCATCCAGAAATCGACTGTGGTGTGCATACGCTAATGTCATTACAACAAGCCTGTAAACACAATTTCCCAACCATCGTTCGCTATGCGGTACTGTGCCATGACTTAGGCAAAGCTCTGACACCTGCCGATGTCTTGCCAAGACATATTCAACATGAACAACGAGGTATTGAACCTGTCAAAACCCTCTGTCAACGCTTAAAAGTCCCGAGTGATTTTCAGCAATTGGCACTGAAAGTGTGTGAATATCATTTGCTCTGTCATCAACTGTTTCAGCTCAAAGCATCAACCATTTTAAAACTCTTAAAAAGCCTCGATGCCTTCCGCAAACCCGAGCAAGTGGTCTACTTTGCACAGGCGTGTTTGTGTGATGCACGAGGTCGCTTACATTTTGAGGATAAACCGTATCCGCAAGCTGAGGTGCTGATGGACTTAGCAAAGCATATTGTGAGTATTAAAATTGAGATTCCTCAAGGCTTACAAGGCAAAGCCATTGCAGAACATTTAGATCGTGAACGGACGAAAATAATCGCCGATTTTATGAAATAAGTACCGCAAAACGCCGAATAGATTTTCAAAAATCTCTGCCAGCCTCGCCTTAAAAAGAAGGAGGCTTTTATTTAACTTTGCTTTTTCGGATCATTTTATACATGAGCTTTGGTGAGATTCGTGAAATTGCCACGCCGAGCTTTTCTTTAAGCCCACCGACAACGATGTATTCTTGATTACCCAGCAAGGCTTTGACCACTTTTTGCGCAAAATCATCCGCTTCCAAACCGTTTTCAATGGCGTCATCTTGATGTGCTTGCGCTTGCCCTGCACCGTTGAGTGCATTAAACGACACATTAGTTTTGACAAAACCTGGGAATACCACCGATACACTCAGCCCTTTTTCAGCATATTCAGCACGTAAGCTATTCGCCCACATATGAATGGCGCCTTTTGCCGCTGAATAACTGGCACGATATTGTGTGCCAAGCAAACCTGCCACGCTGGAAATAAATACCACATGACCAGCGCCCTGTTGCACAAAATAAGGCAATGCCAATTTGGTCAGATGAATCTGCGCAAAATAGTCGATGTCCATGATGCGTCGTTCGGTATCCATCAAGGTGTCTGCAATCAATGCACGTTGACTCAGTCCTGCATTATTAATCAAGAAATCAATACGTTGGCATTTGGCAATCACTTCTTCTAGCGCCTGCTGGGCTTGATCGGCTTGCGTCACATCAAAGGCAATACATACATGACGCTCAGGTTGATTGAGCTGTGAACGGACACGCTCTAACTCATCTTTTCGGCGAGCAGAGAGCACTACTTTGGCACCCAGATTGGCAAAAACCGTCGCCAATGCCTCACCAATCCCTGAACTTGCGCCTGTAATCCACACGACTTGATGTTCCAGTGTGTTTTGCATTGATTCCTGCGTCATGCTTTTTCCTTTTTTGAAGCTATACTTTTAAAGCTGTACATTTGAAACGATATATTTACAGCCATATATTTGAAGCTAGATTTTCGATAACGTGGTTTTTATATCACGTTGCTTTTCGATGACGTTGTTTTACATCTCTTGCCATGATGACTCATTTTTGTCTGCATCGGCATAAATAAACTGTTGAAAATGTGTCGCATAACGTATTGCCAACTGCGGAGATGCATATTGCGCCATATGCGCTATGCGTTTATAGCCCAAGCTCGTCACTAGATGAATCACACCATTTAAGGTCTTATCCACCACAAAATTAAATTTCAACATGGTTTTGGGCTTACGAATAAATTCTGTCACACCAAGATCAATGACTTCAATAAGATGTTTAAGCATTACATCGACGGCAAGCTGATCGCCTTGTTGTATGCGCTCGACCGACGTGAATAAATCTTGCACCAGATGCGTAGGCACAGCGTAGCATAATAAGCTGTGATGTGAATGGCTCAGGTCGAAGTGTGTCAGCATATGATTCGAGACAGGTACCAGTCGGTCGTTGCTGAGCATGCCTACCGCCCACGGCATATATTTTTGTAATTGCGCTCGAATGTGGTCTAGCGCCTTTTCTGCCTCAAAAGCATGTTCGGCGAGTTCAGGCTGTAGTTTATTGGATTGAATCAGCGCCAAAAACACTTGATCAAGCACTTGATGGGTAATCTCGGTAAAGACTTGCCCCAAATCGGTCGATAAATCTTTGCCATAGCCATGAGTGATGCGTGTGTTCAGCTCCTCAAGCGTGCGAAATGTCTGATCTTGAATGTGTAAGTGTACCCGTTGTGTGCTCATTGTTTTACCCTGCATTTTTATTTTTTACCATGCGCAGATTGTGTTTCGACGCTTTATCAATCAGTCATCAAAACACCCTGCATCTGCACATCGTGTGTCATCCTTTAACACCTTTACATCATCACTTTAGCGCAGCATATCAACATGCATTATGTCTAAGCAGATCGAGTGTAACAATTCATTTGTACTCGCTCAATGGCTAGGGTCTGTTGTTTTAGCTGATAACGCAATGCATGGCTGAGATGTCAACAGACCCTAATTTAAGCTGATATTTTCTCCGCAATCAAGCCGTTAAAACTCAACAGTTGCTGTTATTTTTGCTACACTATTGCCAATTTTTTGCGATTCTATCCCCATATCTAATGACTGATCAAAATCAAAACAGCGCTGCCAATAGTGCTCAAAATATTGCAACCACCTATGACCCATCAACCATTGAAAACAAATGGTATGACCTCTGGGAAGATCGTGGTTATTTCAAACCCGCACAAAATGGCAATCAACCTTTTACCATCATGCTACCGCCGCCAAACGTGACAGGTAGCTTGCATATGGGGCACGGTTTTAACAATGCCATCATGGATGCGTTGACACGTTACCACCGTATGCAAGGTCACAATACCTTATGGCAACCGGGTACAGACCATGCAGGCATTGCCACGCAAACCGTTGTAGAACGTCAGCTTGGTGAGCAAGGCATTACCCGTCATGATCTTGGTCGTGAAAAATTATTAGAAAAAATCTGGGAATGGAAAGAAAAATCAGGTGGCACCATCACCCGACAAATTCGCCGTCTCGGTTCATCAGTAGATTGGTCACGTGAACGCTTTACCATGGACGAAGGTCTATCCAAAGCAGTGATCGAAGTCTTTGTACGTCTACATGATGAAGGCTTGATCTATCGTGGTAAACGTCTGGTCAACTGGGATCCAAAATTACAAACTGCCCTATCTGACCTAGAAGTCGATAGCAGTAAAGAAGAACAAGGTTCATTGTGGCACTTTAAATATTATTTTGCTGATGAAAGCCTAAAAACCTCTGAAGGCAATAATTATTTGGTGGTGGCGACTACTCGTCCTGAAACACTACTTGGTGATACCGCCGTTGCTGTACATCCTGAAGATGAACGCTACCAGCATTTGATTGGTCAGAATATTCGTTTACCGATCACCGACCGTATCGTACCGATTGTCGCCGATGATTATGTCGAAAAAGACTTTGGTACAGGCTGTGTCAAAATCACCCCTGCGCACGACTTCAATGACTATGAATTGGGTAAACGCCACAATTTACCAGTGATCAACATCTTAAGCAAAGACGCTGAAATACTCGGTGAATTTGACTGGATGGAAAAAGCTGGCACGCCAGTCAGCAAAACGGTGGTTGCACCAGAAGATTATGTCGGACTGGAGCGTTATGCTGCACGTAAAAAATTGGTTGCTGAGGCAGAAGCCGAAGGCTGGCTAGAAAAAATCGAAGCATATACCCTCAAAGCACCACGTAGTGAACGCTCTGGTGTGGTGGTTGAACCATTATTATCAGATCAATGGTATGTGAAAATTCAACCGCTTGCAGAACCTGCAATCGAAGCGGTAAAAAATGGCGAGATTAAATTCGTTCCTGAGCAATACACCAATATGTATATGGCATGGATGAACAATATCCAAGATTGGGCGATCAGCCGTCAGCTGTGGTGGGGACACCGTATCCCTGCATGGTATGACGAAAATGGCGCAATCTATGTCGGACGCAACGAAGCCGAAGTCCGTGAAAAATACAATCTTGCTGCCGATTATTATATATATCAAGAAGAAGATGTGCTCGATACATGGTTCTCTTCTGCGCTGTGGACCTTCTCAACGCTAGATTGGACGGGCGATGCACAAAAAGATGCGGAAAATTACTTCCTCAAAACCTTCCATTCGACTGATGTGCTAGTCACTGGTTTTGACATCATTTTCTTCTGGGTTGCCCGTATGATCATGATGACGTTGCACTTCGTCAAAGATGAAAATGGCAAACCACAAGTCCCGTTCAAAACTGTATATGTACATGGTTTGGTGCGTGATGGCGAAGGTCAAAAAATGTCGAAGTCGAAAGGCAACGTACTCGATCCTTTAGATTTGGTTGATGGTATTGACCTTGAAACATTGGTACAAAAACGTACCACTGGCTTGATGAATCCAAAAGATGCGCCAAAAATCGAAAAAGCCACACGTAAAGAATTCCCAGACGGCATCAACGCTTATGGCACAGATGCGCTACGCTTTACTTTCTGTGCGCTTGCTAATACAGGTCGTGACATCAAATTCGATATGAAACGTGTCGAAGGCTATCGCAACTTCTGTAATAAGATTTGGAATGCGACTCGCTTCGTGATGATGAATGTCGAAGGCAAAGAGGTTGCACAAACAGCGCAACCTGAGCTTTGGGAATTGCCTGAACAATGGATCATCAGCCGTCTACAAAAGGCAGAACAAGCGGTCAAATTCGGCTTTGAAACCTATCGTTTAGACCTCGTGGCACAAACCATTTATGACTTTATTTGGAATGAATATTGCGACTGGTATGTCGAACTGACCAAGCCAGTACTGAATGATGAAAATGTTTCAGAAGCTCGTAAAGCTGAAGTTCGTCGTGTCTTGCTTTCGGTAATGGAATCTGCCCTGCGTCTTGCACATCCATTGATGCCATTCTTAACTGAAGAAATCTGGCAGACACTTGCACCGATGATCGGACGTGGTGGCGACACCATTATGCTTGCGCCATATCCAGTTGCCGAAGAAGCGAAAATCAATAATCAAGCCGAAGCCGATATGGATTGGTTACAAGCCTTGATCGGTGCGGTGCGTAATATCCGTGGCGAAATGGGCTTGGGTAATGCGCGTCTGTTGCCTGTATTACTGCAAAATATCAGTGATGCAGAACGTACTCGTATTGAGCGCATTGAGCCTTTATTTAAAGCCTTGGCAAAAGTGGAAAGCATCGAGTTCTTGAATCTTGATCAAGAGCCACCACTATCATCGTCAAGTGTGGTTGGTCAGGCTTCGGTATTTGTGCCAATGAAAGGTTTGATTGATCCAAAAGCTGAACTTGCTCGTCTGCAAAAAGATTTGGATAAAGTGCAAAAGCAACATGACCAAATCGCTGGAAAACTTGCCAATGAAGGCTTTGTTGCCAAAGCACCGCCTGCTGTGGTCGAAGGTGAAAAAGTAAAATTGGCGGAGTTCGCTGATCAACTGGCTAAGATCAAAGCGAATATGGAGCAGATTGCGAATTTGTAATTTTTTGCAAAAGCCTGAACTCAAAAAAAACCTAGCGCATTCATGTTCTAGGTTTTTTTCATTTTTTTGATGTAGAGCATGTTGGAGTATCACTTCGATTAATGTTATCTAGACCCAAATTAAATGTTTAGTTTTCCTTTCAACCATGTTTCGAAGCCCGCTCGACTTTTAAAATCATCCACAGCTCGCACGATCATATTCGGCTCACGTTCTAACAGCATTTTACTTAAGCTACTTCCTGGCCCTATCTCCAGCACGATATCAGGTAGGCTTTCTTGCACCACACGCATACACGAATCCCAATCAATCGCATGGCTCATTTGTTGAATCAAAGCATTGACCGCATCTTGGCGTTCAAAATACTTATGCCCGCCTGAGCCACTGATAATCGGTATGCTTAAATCAGAAAATGTATGTTGCTGTAATTCCTGATGAAATGGCAAAACAGCTGTTTGCATAAACGACGTATGTGATGGAATAGAAACGTTCAACCGCTTGATGGTACGCGTACCAACCTTGCTCAACATATTTGACAATTGTTGTAAATTATCATTCAAACCACCAATGATAAAACTGCTATCACTGAGCTTAATTGACAACTCATTTCCACTTGCTTGTAAGTATGGATTTAATACATTGAGATTGATCCCTTGTACCGCAATCAATCCACTTGGTTGCTGTGCTGCGTGCGACATCAACATCGCTCTTTTGTGTGCAAGCCTCAAACCTTGCTCGAAACTGGTGTTGGTTGAACAACACAAAGCCGATAACTCCCCCAGAGAGTAGCCAGAAAATGCCATCACATCATCAAGTAAGGTACGAATCCATTGCCAGCGGCACCATTGCAATGCAAAAATAAAGGGCTGAGCGAATTCATTCTGATACAAATCAATTTCTGATATATCTTCGGCATAGAGCGAAGGTAAATCACGTTGTAACGTATCTACTATCTTGAATTCTTCAGCCCAAGCTCGCAACTCCTCGATATGTTGAAGATTTTGCAGCCCCTGTCCACTAAAGCATATGATGAAATTCATGCTCCACCTGATCTAAAAATAATGTTACACCCAACAAATCTGCACTGCCACCAGGGCTTAAATGATGCTGGATAAAATAGGTTTCCATTTTCTCGACCTCTTGCATCCAGTTTTTTTGGAGCACACCGCCCTGTTTTAGAAATTGCCTCGTCATATCTTGCACGAGATACAACGCCGATAAGCCACCACGCCAAACAATATTGGTATCTTTCAATTCAGAGATCAATGCAAATAAGGCTTGTAGCGATGCGCTCTTTTTATCTGCAGTCTTTCTATAAATATCTTGATATTGCGGGAGTGCAAGCGTTAAAACCGTTTGAAATCCAGATGCAACTTCTTCAATGGCACCGGTAATGCCATATTGATTTCGCATGCATTGTCCGTGACTATGGGGATTCCGTTGTAAATGATGTTGCAGTTCATATTGCCATGTGTCAGTGATGCACTGACTGATGTCTTGCGCAGTGATTGTTCTCTTTCCAGATAGACGCTTTTCAGATAAACATTTCCCAACTGCTGCGCTGGCAAAACCTAAATTAAAAATTGCGCCTTTATGCGTGTTGATCTGCGCAGTTGCGGTCAGCATCTTCTGCTCAGCAGTCACACCACACTGTCGGATTTTTTCAAAATCAACATGGTTATAGCCATTTATACATTGCGCTTGAAAATAGCCTTGTAACGCATCGATACTGCGCTGGAATAAAGCGTAATTCATGTCGGCATGGCTTCCCTGCGTACTTGGACAGACCAAACCTGGTTTATGTTCTAAGCTCGCTTCATCTAATAAGGCGAGACATGCCAAATGATCGACTGTTTTGGCAAAATCAATATGATTTGAACGGATATGATTTGAATTAAAACCACTAGGCAACTGTACGATTTGCATATTCAAGATTCCCTGCAAATAAATGTTC
Organism: Acinetobacter marinus; assembly: GCF_900096915.1. Taxonomy (GTDB): domain Bacteria; phylum Pseudomonadota; class Gammaproteobacteria; order Pseudomonadales; family Moraxellaceae; genus Acinetobacter; species Acinetobacter marinus. Next base: position 441,815 of record NZ_FMYK01000003.1, on the reverse strand, counting down.
TAATCTCAGCATATCCACACGCTGCAATCCTTTGACAATAATCTGCTGTGTCTGATCTAATGCAACAGAAATCAGCTCGTTAAATGACACATGCCAATCAGAATGTACCTTGATTTCTCCATCAAAACGGATTTGACTCTTTGCTTGAACCTGTTCAATGCGTTGTAAAATCTCTGCAAGCCGAGACAGCTGTTGCGGATACAAAACCAAATCTAAATCCGATGTAGAACGGACATAAGTCTCTTTGGTCAGGTATTGGTATGCATATGATCCATAGACATAAACTTCACAGTCCATCGCAAGTAAAGCCCGAGATAAATCATGCAATGCTGTATCATTTAAAGACGCATGTTGCTCCTGTAACAACTGATCCAAAGAAACTGAACGTGTAATACTGCAAATTTGATCCGCATCAACAAGACATGCAACGCGATACTTACAGCCATCGACCAAACAATTGATCGCCAACTTCACCTGACCATGTTCGACATGGTCTTGCCGACAAACAGTCATGGGGATATTCTGTTTCAGCAATTGATGTACTTTTTGTCTGGCACATTCAGGTAAAGTGCGATCCAAAAAATATATCGTCGCTGAATCACATAAATACGCAAAGTCATGACGATCCATGCTGGACTCCTTATTTCGTACTTCGTTCATCGTTGCACTTCGTTCGGTGCAGTCCCTAGCTCACGGCGAAACTTAACTCAGTGCAATTTTCTCAACAATTGCATTGCATAGCATGCGACCTTGACGCTGTTGTCCCACCACCCGACGTTGATCCGTCAAATAACGTTGCAAATCCTGTTGCTGATGCAATAGAGCTTGACCAACCCAATCTTGATCAAGGTTTTCCCATACCGCATCAATAGCGCCCATTTTGTAAAAGTTTTCTACACCAGGCGCAAAAATAGCTGAGCTCTGTGATAAATCTTTTAGCTTGTCTACAGGAATTTTGGTCACACGTGCCATTGCATTCAAATCCATGACTTTGACCTGTGAATCGTCTAGCGCATAGACTTCATTTGCCATCAAGCCATAAGATAAGAACCCGCCACTGACTGCCTGTCCAAAAATGATCGCTAGATTGGCATGTCCGCTACGGCGCAATAAATCAACACACGAAGCCAAGTGCGCAAAAGTACGATTTAAACACAATAATTCGTCGGCACGAGAGAGCGCTTGCCCTTGGGTATCGACAATAAAAACCACTGGCGTTTGCTCACCCTGTTGCACCAATTTCAAAATTTCAGATGACAGCTGTATGGCAATATCTTGATCAATCGGTGCTGCATTCACTGTACCTAAAATACGCACCGTACCCGCTGCGGTCTGTGCATCTCCTTTAATCACATAGCCTTCAATCTGATAATTGAGCTGATGCGGAAAAAGTTGCTGTAAAACTGATTCTGTATTCATCGCTTCATCCTTGCGTTAACATCACGACATCATGTGCAGAAAGCATTGGAATTTTCTCGGGATGAGTAATTCCCATTTCTTGCCAAATCTGCAAACCATCATTTTTTCCAAACCAGCGCTGTTGCTGCTGTTCGAGTTGCTGTTGCTGTTGCTGTAACTGTGCCAAATCAAGACGTACTAATTCTTGATTGAGTTGATTGACAATCGCCGCACGAATCTCTGCAATATCATCTTCAACTAACGCTTGAACATGATTTAACAAATAACGATGTTTTCCGCCCGTGACACGCCACACCAGCGCACGATCTTTGGAATCAAATTCTTCGACGCCTTTGACTGTTTCAATCACTTCTGGACCAGAAAGTGCCAACCGTCCTTCTTCGGTCATAATAATTGCGCTACTGAGACAAGCGCTGATCCCCATGCCACCAAATGCACCACACGTTCCGCCAATCACAGTAATAATTGGGATGCCTGCATCACGTACTTGCAACATCGCACGCATAATTTCAGATATTGCGATTAAACCTGCATTGGCTTCATGTAAACGTACACCGCCCGAGTCGACAAAAAATACAACACCTGATGACTGATCCTGAATGGCTTTTTGTAATATGCCAACGATTTTGGCGCCATGAATTTCACCTACAGCACCACCCATGAATTGCCCTTCTTGTGCCATGATGTGAATTGGGCTTTGGTTAATCGTAGCCGTCCCAATAATCACACCATCATCAAAACTACCAGGGATGTCTAATGCTGCCAGATGTGGACTGACTTCGACTTGTAAGGGTTTTAAGATTTCATTAAAACTATCCGGATCAACGACCGCTTGAATTCGCGCTCGTGCAGTTTTTTCATAAAAACTATTTTTGAGCATGACTTGATCCATGTGCTACTCTCCCTTAAACATAGATAGTGCTTGGCTTAAGCGTAGATTGACAACGGCTGGCGTTGCGCCCATATCATTCAGTTGCAACTTTAACCCTGCAACAGCATGTCGCTGTGCAAACTCATTCAATACCGACTGCCAAACATGTTCAAAACCCACCGCAGAGGTAGTGATCTCAACCTGACAAATATTGGCTTGATCATGCGGTGATACCAAAACCTCGAGATTTCCCGAACCGACCACGCCGCAAATGACTGGTGCATTTGCAGTAGCTAATGCCGTAGATTGCAATTCAAATATTAATTTTTCCATATTTATCACCAATTTCTAAAACGGCTTGGCGGGTTGTATAAGCCACCTGACCATTTCACTAAGTCTTTAACTGATTTGGCAGCCAGTAGATCACGGCTCACCTGTGTCGGATCAATTCCCAAATCTTCTGGGCGCTGAATAATCCCACGCTGACGTAACGCTTGCACTTTGGCGATATCACGTTTCATCCCAACAGGGGTATAACCTGCCACGCCACGAATCGCTTGTTCACGTTCTTCAGGGGTACGGCACAACAAGAGGTTGGCAATCCCTTCTTCGGTCACGATATGGGTGACATCTTCACCATAGATCATGATTGGTGGCAATTCACTGTGCATTTTGTCTTGAAGTTGCCATGCATCAAGCTCATCCACAAAAACGGGGTGCATATGTTCACGATAAGTTTCGACAGTTTGTACCACCAATTTACGACCTTTGATCAACTTGCCATCCACCGCTTCACGACCAGCTTTGGTATAAGCATAACTAGCATGGCGACGCCCATGCGGATCAGAACCCATATTGGGCGCACCACCAAAACCAGAAATACGGTCTACAGTTGCAGTCGAGCTATTGCCCTGTAAATCGATTTGTAAAGTCGATCCAATGAACAAGTCACATGCATACAAACCAGCAGTTTGGCTAAAAGCTCGGTTGGAGCGCATACTGCCATCACTGCCGGTAAAGAATATGTCTGGGCGTTCTTTAATATAATCCTCCATACCCACTTCTGAACCGAAACTATGCACAGAATCGACAAAGCCACTTTCAATCGCAGGAATTAAGGTTGGATGCGGATTCAAAGCCCAATTGGTACAAATCTGTCCTTTCAATCCCAAAGATGCCGCATAGGTCGGCAGTAGCAGTTCAATTGCAGCCGTATCAAAGCCAATGCCATGATTGAGGCGCTTAATTTGATAAGGTGCATAAATGCCTTTAATCACCATCATCGCCATCAAAATCTGTACTTCGGTAATTTGTGCGGGATCACGGGTAAAGAGCGGTTCTATATAATTGGGCTTCGGGCTTTTAATGTAAAAATCGACCCAATCGGCTGGCACATCGACCCGCGGCAATTTATCGACAATCTCATTGACCTGCACGATCACAATCCCACTTTTAAACGCTGTTGCTTCAATAATTGCAGGCGTATCTTCTGTGTTTGCACCTGTATAGAGATTGCCTTCTTGGTCTGCAGCATGTGCTGTGATTAAGCAAACATTTGGCGTCAGATCGATAAAGTAACGTCCATACAACTCCAAATAAGTATGAATCGAACCTATCGTAATTTTTTGTTGCTGAACCAATTGCGCCAATCGCAAACTTTGTGGCCCTGCAAATGAAAAATCCACTTTTGAGGCAATACCCTTTTCGAACACATCAATATGACTTGGTAAAGCCAAGACAGATTGAACAATGTGCAAGTCATTGATCACCTCTGGATGACATTGACTTAAACTTTTCGACAGGAAATCTGCTTGCTTTTGATTATTACCTTCTAAACAAACACGATCACCACATGCAATAACCGTTTCGAGCAGCTCAACGACCCGAGCATGTTCAACTTTCTTTTCAAAGCCTTTTTGCTTGGCAAGATCGAGTTTATCTTGTCTACGTGTACGCTGCTTATCCCATAAATGCGTCTTAACCATATGGTCCATGAAATCACCTTTATGTTTGAGTTAGCCAAAAATGGCATTGAGAGTAAGGAAAAATACAGACGGTGCAAGCAAGCAACCTAGACCTGTATAAAATGTTGCAACCAATGCACCGTAAGGTACTAATCGAACATCCGTACCCGCCAGTCCTGCCGCAACACCACTGGTTGTACCTGCCAATCCGCCAAACACCATTGCTGAGCGAGGGCTTTTTAAGTACATGAATTTTGCGAGTAACGGTGTACCCACCATAAAGAACACTGCTTTGATTAAGCCAATCGCAATCGATAGCGCAATCACCTCTGAGCTTGCGCCAACTGCTGAACCCGTCACAGGACCGACAATATAGGTCATCGCACCTGCACCAATGGTCGTCATCGAGATCGCATCTCTAAAGCCCATAATCCAAGCCGCCGCCGCGCCAATCAAAAATGGAATAATACAGCCGAGCAATAAGGCGATCATGCCGACCTTACCCGCTTTTTTCACTTCTTTGACATCTACCTCAAATGCGGTAGAGGCAATTGCCAAATCACGAATCATGGCGCCACCGAGTAGGGCAAATCCGCTAAAGATTTCAATATCAGAAATGCCTTTTTCACCCTGAGTATAGATGCCAGCAAAATATGCCAAGACCAAGCCCAAAGTGATCGCAAAAGCCGAGCTTTGCAACTTCCCTCGCGTGAGATATTTTGACAGTAGATGAGAAACATACATAATCAAGCCAGTCGCTGCAAAAGCGGTGACCAATGCATTTTTGGTTAATACTGTGATAATTTCTTCCATGACATTTCTTCCTTAAAGTGTCTTTTCTGTCTCTACAGCCCATTCATAACTGTCGTAATCGCCACTTGACTTATTCAACCAGCGAATGACCAATACAGTACCCACTAAAGAAGCCACCGAAACAATCAAACCCAACATACCGCCCGACATCGCTGCAACGACATTTTGACCAGCGGACATCGCAACCACGATGGGAATATACATCCCAGACCAATACAACACGCCAAACTGAGTGGTTTGAGGCAAATGTCCATTTTTTGCTAAAAGCTCTTTGGCAATAATTAAAAAAATCATGGCAATCGCCACGCCACCGACATTCGCTTTCACACCAAGCGCCATGCCCAAAATATTCCCTAAATAGACGCCAAGTAGATGGCAGACTGCCAATATCGCTGTTCCATAAATAATCATCGCTGAATCCTCCCTGGATCATGCTGTGCCTCTAATAATCTGAAGCAGAATTTGCTATAGTTATAGCTTATCTGTATTCAGTATACAATTACTTGTACTCAAATAAACATAAATTGTATACAATTTTTTAGGTGATGTATGACTTCAATCGCAGAACTTCCACTTTCCATTCAAATTAGTAAAAAGTTGGAAGACGATATTATTTACGGTGTATATTCACCTGGCGCCAAATTGGATGAGCAAGAACTGTGTGAGCGCTACGGTGCATCACGCACGCCCATTCGAGAAGCATTAAAGCTCTTGGCGGCGGAAGGTTTAGTGGAAATCCGCCCACGTCGTGGGGCTATTATTCCCACAATTAATCCATTGACTTTATGTGAAATGTTTGAGGTCATGGCAGAGCTAGAAGCGATGTGTGGTCGCTTGGCTGCGCGCCGCATTTTGCCTGAAGAAAAGCAAGAGCTGATGCGTTTGCATGATTTATGCCGAGACTATTTGAATCAAAATGATTCTGAAAATTATTATGAAGCCAATCGCCTATTTCACTTTGCCATATACCAAGCCAGTCATAATGCATTTTTAATTGAACAGGCATGTAACTTACACAAACGACTACATCCATACCGTCGTTTGCAATTGCGGGTCAATAATCGAATGAACCATTCATTTTCAGAGCACAATGACATTGTAGAAGCAATATGTGCTGGAGATGAACAGCGTACCGAAGACTTACTTAAAGCACATGTGGTGATTCAAGGTCAAAAGTTCACAGATTTTATGTCGACCATCGAAAGTCACCCACTTCAATAACCCTGTCGAAGATATAACTGTTCTAATCAAATATGGGAAAATAGTTCGGCATCGTATGAGATGCTGAACATTTGAATTTTATTATTTGCATTAAGTTTATTGCTCAGGCATCGATAGCATACGTTGCCGATACACTAGAACAACAACATGACCAAATCGCTGGAAAACTTTCCAATGAAGGTTTTGTTTCCAAAGCACCGCCTGCTGTGGTCGAAGGTGAAAAAGTGAAATTGGCGGAGTTCGCCGATCAACTTGCTAAGATCAAGGCGAATATGGAGCAGATTGCGAATTTGTAATTTGTTGCAAAAGCCTTAACTCAAAAAAAGCCTAGCGGATTCCTTCGCTAGGCTTTTTTAATTTGTAAGTTAATTACATCATTGAGTTATCACGTGTTTGACTTTTCGTTCTTCACGATTGATCAGCCATGTCGCAACTAATCCTGGGACAAGGAAACCTAAAAATACGAGAATTCCGTGTACTAATGATGCTGTAGGCTCTTGGAGCACCGCAGCGTGTTTCATTGGTGACATCCACGGTGAAAGCTGGATAAAACTACCCACCAATAACACGGTCGGCCAAATAATGGAGATCTTTTGCTTTTTAAAATTCATCCATGCAAAAACAATTAACGCTAAGCTAAACAGTCCCTCAAATACCCACGAACCTGTACCCCATTTGCCCCATAAACCATATCCCATATGTTCTACAGAATATGGATAAAGTGCCAAATCCATATTGTGCATTGGCCAATCTGCAATCCAGTGTGAAAAACAAGCAAGCCCTGCGATTAACGCCACACGTTTATCTTTAATAAAAAACAGTGCCCAAACGATGGATAAAATTACCGCCATTAATAAAGAGTGATCCCAATCAATAAAAGTCAGATCGAAAAATAAATACGGTCCTGCATTTAAATTGGGCGTGACATGATTAATGCCAAAAATGATCAACAATCCATCAATAATATCTAGAAATCCCACACCGAGCATGATCGGTAATGCAGGAATATTTGGGAATTTTGATTTAATCGCCAAACCAATGGCTAAATGTCCGACATACATAAGAATTCACCTATTTTGACTGAATAAGGGTCATGCTGTGATTCAAAATCGACTCGATATAAGCGTCATCGACCTGTTGATTTTGAATAAAAATTTGGAAATAAATACTACCTAAAGTCATTTTGACGATTGCATCAATGTCATGATGCGCTTTACCCGTTGGCAGTAAACGCACAAAGGCTTGCCTGATTTGTTGATAACGAACTTGCCATAAGGCTTCTCGTTTACGCTCAGTCACCTCATCTTTGATCGCTAAAGCTGCCTGTAAAAACGCACGACCAAGTGGCGACTGAAGAAATTCTGCCAACTGTTGCAACATCACTTTTAATGATTCAACGGGTTCAAGATCAGTCGGAATCGCAATCTCATCTTGGATTTTGTCCGCAATCGCATCAACGATCAGCGCATCTATCGAAGACCACCTGCGATACAGCGTGGTTCGACTAATTCCTGTGAGTTTAGACAATTGTTGCAGATTGATATTGCCATAGCCGTTACTCAGTAATTGCGCAAAAAGTGCCTCATAAATCAGCTGTGAATTAGAACGTTCTTGTTCACTGATCAAGGATTTTTGACTTTTTTTACGATATTCATCTAAGGGTAAATCACGCATAAATTTTGCCTCATTTAGATTATGTAACACATGTTACATTGATAATTAAATCTTGTCTAGTTGTTTTTTTGATCAATATAAAATTTACAAAATAACTTCAGATCACATCGACCTTACACTTAGGTCAAATTGCCATTTCCCCAATTTCAGCGCACAATCTTTCCCATCTTTTTACACGCCTGAAAATAGACAATGAACCCACTTCACCTCGCTCAAACTCGCCACGCAAGCAAAGCCTACGACAACAGCAAGAAAATCCCGAGTGATACGCTTGATCGTTTGCTCGAAGTACTTCGTCTTACACCGTCTTCGATTAATATCCAACCGTGGACGTTTTTAGTTGCACAAAGCGATGAAGCCAAACAAAATATTGCCAAAGCGATGCCTGAGCCATTTGCCTACAACGTACCAAAAATCCTAAATGCCTCTGAAGTGATCGTCTTTACCGCAAAAACTGAGATTGATGAGCAACATCTCGATCAAATCCTCAATCATGAAGAATTGGCTGGGCGCTTTCGTACACCAGAGTCCAAACAAGCACAAAAGAATACCCGCTTAAACTATGTCGAACTGTACAAATCACAGCAGATCATTGAACCGTGGGTGGATAATCAGATTCATATTGCACTTGGCAGTGCACTGATTTCAGCCAGCGCCGAAGGTGTCGATGCCACGCCAATCGGTGGTTTTGACAATGTATTGCTAGATGAGGTACTCGGATTATCTGCACTCGGTTTGCGTAGTGTGGTGATTATGGCGCTTGGCTATCGAAGCACTGAAGACTTCAATGCGGACTTGCCAAAAGCACGTTTAAGCAAAGATGCAGTAATTCGTTTTTTATAAAGACTTGCTTTTCATAAAGAGCTTGCTTTTATCATTGGTTTTGACTTTATTGCCAGTCCATCATTACTGATAAATCAATAGATATTGACTTGAGATGAAGCGAACAGAAGACTGTTCGCTTTTTTCGCAAAATCAGCACGACTCAGCCTCTATTTATTTCAACAATAGTGCCTATTTCTTGTGCGGATTAGGCTGTAAGTTCACTGATCTGTCTGCTATGCTAAAGCCCACGATAAAATTATTATTTTAGGTTCAAGGCATGACAGTACGCATCGGGACTCCTTTACAATCTTCCGCAACTCGGGTGTTATTTTTAGGTTCAGGTGAGCTTGGCAAAGAGGTAGTGATTTCCTTGCAACGGCTTGGTGTTGAAGTGATCGCCGCCGATCGTTATGACAATGCCCCTGCCATGCAAGTCGCACATCGCAGTTATACCCTAAATATGAATGATGCGACTGCGTTAAAGGCTTTGATTGAAGAAGTAAAACCTCATCTGATCGTGCCTGAGATCGAAGCGATTGCCACCGAAGTCTTATTAGACATTGAAGCACAAAATATTGCGACGGTGATTCCCTCTGCCAAAGCGGTCAACCTGACCATGAATCGTGAAGGCATTCGTCGCCTCGCTGCTGAAGAATTAGGCTTGCCGACGTCGATTTATCGTTTTGCCGATAGTTTAGAGAGCTTCCGTGCTGCCTGTGATGACATTGGTTATCCAAACTTTGTCAAACCAGTGATGTCATCTTCGGGCAAAGGTCAATCTCGCGTCACCAACTTTAAAGAAGTCGATGCCGCTTGGGATTATGCGATGCAAGGCGGTCGAGTCAATCAAGGTAAAGTGATTATCGAATCGCAAATCAACTTTGATTATGAAATTACCCTACTCACTGTACGTGCCAAAAATCCTGAAACAGGTGCCATCGAAACCCATTTCTGCGACCCGATCGGACACCGCCAAGAAGCAGGCGACTATGTGGAAAGCTGGCAACCTCAGCCAATGAGCGAAACTGCGCTCATTGAAGCCAAACGTATTGCTGATAAAGTCACGACGGCACTGGGTGGCTGTGGGATTTTTGGTGTGGAATTATTTATCAAAGCTGATCAAGTGTGGTTTAGTGAAGTATCCCCTCGTCCGCATGATACAGGTCTAGTGACATTAGCGAGTCAATTCCAAAGTGAATTTGAGCTTCATGCTCGGGCGATTCTCGGCTTGCCTGTGAATACAGCTCGTCACAGTACCGCAGCCAGTGCGGTGATTTATGCAGGTCAAGATGGTACGAATTTAAGCTTTAGTAATTTGCAACACGCTTTGGCGCACCCTGATACGGATTTACGCCTATTTGGTAAGCCTGAAGGTTTTGTCAAACGTCGTATGGGTGTGGCAACAGCACGGGCAGAATCAGTTGAAAGCGCACGTCAACTTGCTAAAGCAACTGCGGATGCAGTACAAGTAAACCCATCGGAATAATTGCATCTAAATGATAAATTGACCACAAATGATGAGTAAGCAAATATTTGATACGTGAAAGCGTCTGTTGCATTGTTTGAGGTCAGCATGCAATATGCAAAGTAGTGTTTGCTAATCAATTGAATAGATACTTAAAGTATGACCGAGTTTGCAACAGACAAAATGGTTTTCTTGCGAAACTGCGTTTCTCATTTTCCCGAAATGAGAAATATATTTCGTAAGGTAGGTCGAACCTGAACAAGATTGAAATATATTTCAATCGAAGTGCAAGACTATGTGATTAATCCAGACATTTGAGTAAATACTGTAAGACTTCCCTAAAACAGTCATACTGCATAATACTCTGTGTTATATGTTTTTCGATTTCCGCAATTTTTAAGAGCACATCGCATGTTAGATTTTCCTCCCATTTCTGAATATGTTCGCTTAGGTCAAGATTTACAGGGCTTGACCACGTGGCGTGAGCAAGTTGAAGATAAACTCGATCAATATTTTGCCGATGGGGTGAACATTCGAGATGTGGTTACGGCTCGATCGGATCAGATTGATTTGGCATTAGATTTTCTTTGGCAAAATGCAGGATTGGATCAAACCGATTTAGCACTGTTTGCAGTCGGTGGTTACGGTCGTCGTGAGATGTTGCCCTATTCGGATGTCGATGTGCTGATTCTGTCCGAAGAAGAATTGGATGAAGCCACAGAGGATAAAGTCAAAACTTTTGTATCATCGCTGTGGGATGTGGGTAATTTTAAACCCGGGATTAGTGTGCGTACGATCAAAGCCTGTTTTGATCAAGCCACTGCGGATGTCACCATTGCCACCTCATTGATCGAGGCGCGCTTATTAACAGGCAATGAACAACTGAAAAAATGGCCTCGTCGTATCGTCGCCGAAAGCTGGACGGATAAAACCTTTTTCGATGCAAAAGTGCTTGAGCAAAAGAAACGCTACGAACAACATAACAATACTGAAAGCAACCTCGAACCCGATATTAAAAATGCCCCCGGCGGTCTGCGAGATATGAACCAGATTGGCTGGATCGCCAAGCGTCACTTTCGTGTCAATCGGATTTATGACTTTGTGCATCTGGGCTTTATCAGTGAATTTGAATTGGCGATCTTAGAAAAAGCGGAAAACTTTTTATGGGAAATTCGCCATCATTTGCATCGCCTGACCAAACGGGATGAAAATCGCTTACTGTTTGATTATCAACGTGAGGTCGCTGGATTACTTGGTTACACCCGAGAAGAGGGTCAACACCCGAATCACGCCATTGAACAATTCATGAAACGTTATTACCAAATTGCGCAAAGTGTTTCGACTTTAAGTGAATTGTTGGTGAATTATTTTAATGAATCGGTGATTATCCCTCGTCTAGCGGATTATGAACGCCAGATTGAACCCGTTAACAAAAACTTTAAACTGGTCGATGGCAAGTTGGCGGTCAATCATCATAAAGTCTTTTCGGAAACACCAAGTGCGATCTTAGAAGTATTTTATTTGATGGCGAATAATCCTGATATTCAAGGGATTCGCTCTCGCACCTTGCGCTTGCTACTACTTGCTGCCAAGAAAATCGATCAAAATTTCCGTGATAATCCTGCGCACAAAGCCCTATTTTTAGCAATTATCCGTTCGCCATTTCGTCTGTATGACACGCTGGTGGCGATGCGTCGTTATGGTGTGCTGGGCAATTATATTCCTGCATTTGGGCAGATCATGGGCTTGATGCAGTATGACCTGTTCCACATTTATACCGTTGATGCACATACTTTGCTGTTGATTCGCAATCTCAATCGCTTTGCAGAACCCGAGTTTGGTAAGCAATATCCTGTGGTCTGCAACGTGTTCCAACGCCTTGCCCGTAAAGACATTATCTTCATTGCAGCACTGTTCCATGACATCGCCAAAGGTCGTGGCGGTGATCATAGCGAACTGGGCGCTGAGGATGCGATTGAGTTTTGCCGTGCACACGGACTCAGTGAACGTGATGGCAAAATGGTCGCTTGGCTGACTCGCAATCACTTGATGATGTCACTCACTGCGCAGAAAAAAGATATTTCTGATCCTGATGTGGTGCAAAGCTACGCCGAAGCGATGGGCGATATGGAGCATTTGGACTATCTGTACTGTCTGACTGTGGCGGATATTAATGCCACCAACCCGACACTCTGGACCAATTGGAAAGCGTCCTTGATGCGCCAGCTCTACTCGCAATCTCGTGAAATTATCCGAGGTGGATTAGACCGCCCTGTCGATCATCAGATGTTGATTGAAGACACCAAATTTTCAGCCATTGAAAAGCTCTCTGATGAATTTCCACCGTTTGAAATCGAAGAAGTTTGGAAAGAGCTTGGTGATGATTATTTCTTAAAAGAAACTGTCGATGAAGTGGTTTGGCATACCAGTGCGATTCTGCGTCATGGTGAAAATAGCGATCCACTGGTCTTGATTCGTGAACATCGTAAAGCAATTCAGCTGTTTATTTATACTCGAGATACACCGAACCTGTTTGCCACTACGGTTGCGATTTTGGATCGCTTAAATCTCGATGTCCAAGATGCACGCATTATCACCGCTGCGACCAATTTTTCACTCGACACCTATGTGATCCATGACCGTCTTGGCAGTATCATGAGCGATGCCAGTCGCAAACAGCAAGTGATTGATACTTTGGTGAAAGGCTTGAATCAAGTCGACCAATATCCAGGTTGGATGCAGCGCCGTATCCCTCGTCGATTGCGTCATTTTGAAGTGGAAAATAGTGTTGATATTCGTCTAAACCGTGCCTTAAATCAGAACATGGTGGAAATTTCCACACTCGATCAACCTGGTCTTTTGGCGAGAATCGGCGGTCTATTTATGATGCAAGGCATTGATATCCATTCTGCACGGATTGCCACGCTAGGGGAAAAGGCGGAGGATATTTTCTTTGTCACTAAGCCTGATGGTACGCCATTGACTGAAAAAGAGTCTGCAATTTTTGCCGAGCAACTGAAAGGCGCTTTGGATGAGGCATCGAATCAAGTGACGATACAGCATTGATTTATCGTCAAACTACTTGAAAAATATTTACATAGATGAAATTTGGAACTTGCGGTTATGAACCCTGATTTGGCTTTACTTCACCCTTACCCTTTTGAAAAATTAAATGCGCTTTTTGCAGATATTCAACCTGCCAAAGTGCCTTTAATTCCGCTGTCGATCGGTGAGCCAAAACACGCTGCGCCTGCTTTTGTACAACAAGCGATCGAAGCCAACTTTGCCCATCTTTCCACTTATCCGAATAGCAAAGGTTTGCCTGAGCTTCGTCAAAGTATTGGCAATTGGCTCACCAATCGTTTCCAACTGCAAAGTATTGATGCGGAAACGCAAATCTTACCCGTCAGTGGCACACGTGAAGCAATTTTCTCCTTTGTGCAATCAGCGGTTGATCGCAGTAAATCACCTTATGTAGTGATGCCAAATCCGTTCTACCAAATCTATGAAGGTGCTGCACTGCTTGCAGGCGCAACACCTTATTTTGTCAACTGTACTGCGGACAATGATTACAAAGGTGATTTTCGCCAAGTGCCTAGCGAGGTCTGGGAAAAGACCGATATTTTATTCGTCTGCACACCAGGCAACCCGACAGGTGCGGTACTCAGTAGTGAAGATTTTCAACAGCTGATTGCGCTGTCTGACGAGTACGATTTTATTATTGCTTCGGATGAGTGCTATTCGGAATTGTGGTTTGAGCAAGCACCTGTTGGCTTACTACAAGTCTGTGCTGAAATCGGTCGTCATGACTATAAAAATTGCGTGGTGTTTCACTCACTTTCTAAGCGTTCCAATCTTCCAGGCATGCGCTCAGGTTTTGTTGCTGGCGATGCCAAACTCCTTGCGCCCTATTTGAAATATCGTACTTATCATGGTGCTGCCATGCCTGTGCAACATCAGCTGGCATCGATCGCTGCATGGAATGATGAACAGCACGTCGAAGATAACCGCATTGCCTATCGCCAGAAATTTGCATTATTCCAATCAGAGTTGGGCGATCGCCTACCATTTAAAAAGCCTGATGCAGGATTTTATTATTGGCTCCAAGTCGATAATGATGAAGCCTTTGCCAAAAAGTTGCTTAGCGAGGCAAATATCAAAGTCCTGCCAGGTCGTTACTTGTCACGTGAAACTGCTCAAGGCAATCCGGGTGAGAATCATGTACGGATGGCATTGGTCGCAAGTATTGCGCAGTGTGAAGAAGTGGTAGAACGATTGAAGAAAATCATCTAACAATACCCCCATTTAATTCCCCCTTCTCAGGGGGAAACCACCCAATAAAATCAAATGATCAAAATTCCTCCCCTTTTTTAGGGGGAGGTTAGGTGGGGTTGAATATTGAATATTGAAAAACTTCATCCCTAATACATTTAACTACAGAAAAAATTTAAATCGCAGTCGCTGTATAACCCTCTTCTTTTAACACGCTTTGTACTTGCTCAAGACTCAGCGCAGTTTCCACATCGACTTGCTTGGTGGTCAAATCCACTACGACTTGTGCATTATGATCTGCACTTGAAATCGCCTGTTTAATGGCTTTTTCACAGTGTCCGCAAGTCATATTCTCTACATGTAATTTCATTTTTTGCTCCAAAGATATTCTGAATATTTATAATGCTAAGGCTTCCCACAATGGTAAGGTCAAGCAGATAAATCCATCACACATACTAAAAACTCATTATTCAAGCCATAAAACTGTATCACTTGACTTTACCATCATGGTAAGGTTGAAAATAGTATTAAATCATTTCAAGAATGGTGCTCAACCATGAATCAACAAGCCATAAATAAGCAACAAAAAACGCTTAACTTTGATGTAGAAGGCATGAGCTGTGCCTCATGTGTGGGTCGTGTCGAACGAGCGATTGCCAAAGTTGATGGTGTTGAAAGTGTTAGTGTCAATCTTGCAACCGAACGTGCCTCAATACAAATTAACGATGCGACTGCTGATGCTGAATTAAGCACTTCGATCACCCAAGCCATCGAAAAAGCAGGCTATCAGGCGAAATTGCATCAAGATTCACAGCAAGTCAAAGCATTTGTAAAAGATGATGTGCATACAGTATTGCGTATCGACGGGATGAGCTGTGCCTCTTGTGTCGGTCGAGTCGAACGTGCATTAAAAAAGATAGATGATGTCACTGATGCCAATGTCAACCTTGCGACGGAAATGGCAAACATTCATCACACTTCAATGGTTGATACAGATCAACTGATCGCGCAGGTCGAACAAGTTGGCTATCACGCAAGTGTTATACAACAACAAAACGAGTCGTTAAATATTAATACAACGCAAGCACCTCAAAAAAGTTATAGCGAACGCCGTCAGCTCGAAGCCGATGAATTATTTAAAAAATTAATTGTGGCAATCGTCTTGGCGTTACCTGTATTTGTATTGGAGATGGGAAGCCATTTTATTCCTGCTTTGCATCACTGGATTGCTTCCAGTATCGGCATGCAAAATAGCTGGTATTTGCAATTTATCCTTGCCACGTTGGTGTTGATTTTTTCGGGACGGCAGTTTTATACGCACGGTATTCCTGCATTGTTTCGTGGTGCACCCGATATGAATACTTTGGTCGCTGTTGGTTCTTTGGCGGCATATAGTTATTCGATCGTAGCAACTTTCCTGCCACAGTTTCTGCCTGAAGCCAATCTTGCGGTGTACTATGAATCCGTGGTGGTGATTATTGTCTTGATTCTTTTAGGTCGTTATCTGGAAGCCAAAGCCAAAGGTCAAACCTCGCAAGCCATTGAAAAACTGATGCAATTACAACCGAAAGTGGCGCACGTCAAACGTGATGGGCAATTTATTGATGTCGATATTAATAGCATACAAAGTAATGACGTTGTGATGATTAAACCCTCAGAAAGCGTGCCTTTTGATGGTATCGTGCTTGAGGGTCAAAGCTATGTGGATGAGTCGATGATTACGGGCGAATCAATGGCTGTGCAAAAAACTGTTGATGATCAAGTGATTGGTGGTACGCTCAATCAGCAAGGTCAGCTCATTGTTCAAGTCCTTGCTGTGGGCGGTGACACGACTTTAGCCAAAATAATTCAATTGGTGGAAAATGCGCAGTCCAGTAAATTACCGATTCAGAATCTGGTCGATAAGATCACCATGTGGTTTGTCCCGACCATTCTAGTGATCGCTGTACTGACCTTTCTCGCTTGGATGCTATTTTCTGAGCAAGGATTGAGTTTTGCCTTGATTAATTCGGTATCAGTGCTCATCATCGCCTGTCCGTGTGCGATGGGTTTGGCGACACCGATGTCGATCATGGTCGGTACAGGGCGTGCCGCCGAATTGGGGATTTTGTTCCGTGATGTGCAATCCTTACAGTCGGCAAAGGATATTCAGGCAGTTGCTTTTGATAAAACTGGGACTTTAACCAATGGTCATCCGATTTTAACGGATTTGTTGCTTGCGCCTGATGTGAAAGAAAATGATGTTAAAGAAAACCATGATGTGGATCTGATTCGACAATACGCTGCATCGCTTGAGTCCGCATCAGAGCATCCGATTGCCAAAGCCATTGTTGAGAACGCAAAAATCCGTGAATTACCGCTATTGCCAATCACTGATTTTCAAGCGCATGTTGGTTTAGGTGTACAAGCACAGATTGATGGCAAAACGATACGCATTGGCTCGGACTCATGGATGAAGCAATTGGGCTTTTCCACCACTGCATTACAGCCTTATTTTGAAGAATTGACCAGTGAAGCAAAAACCACATTTTACCTCAGTGTCGATGAGCAAATCTTTGCGGTGATTGCGGTTGCTGATGAAGCCAAAGCCGATGCACATTCCGCAATTAACGCTTTGCATCAAGAGAAATTTTATGTGGCGATGGTCAGCGGTGATCAACAAAAAACGGCGCAAGTCATCGGACAATCTCTCGGTGTTGATCAAGTCATTGCCAATGTCAAGCCTGAGCAAAAGGTTGAAGCCATCAACGCATTACAAGCCAGATATGGCAAAGTCGCCTTTGTCGGTGATGGCATCAATGATGCCCCTGCGCTTGCGCACGCCGATCTTGGTATTGCCATGGGTACAGGTACGGATATTGCGATTGAAACTGCTGATGTAGTATTGATGAATGGACATGTGAGCAGTGTAGTGGATTGCATTGCGCTCTCTCGTGCCACGATTCGCAACATTCAGCAGAATCTATTTTGGGCATTTGTTTACAATGTGGCGTTAATTCCAGTTGCAGCGGGTGTGCTCTACCCGTTGAATGGCATGCTACTTTCACCGATGTTTGCGGCTTTTGCGATGGCGCTGTCATCGGTGTTTGTCGTGAGCAATGCCTTACGCCTTAAACGCTTTCAATCTATAGGAAAAGTCTGAAAACATTTCCTTCGAAAAGTTAAGCTAAAATAGATTTTGTATTCATCAATAATATGCGACTGTCTTTTTTTGGAAACGTTTCATTGTGATATGTAGTGTAGATGCAGTGACTCCTTCTCCCTTTGGGAGAAGGTTGGGATGAGGGGTTTAAATCATGAATATCAGCCAAGCCGCCAAACAAACGGGTATCTCCGCAAAGATGATTCGTTACTACGAAGACATCGGCTTGATTCCACAGGTCTTGCGCACCGATGCAGGTTATCGGGTGTTTAATCCGCATGACATCGAACGGTTGCAGTTTATTCATCAGTCCCGAAATCTGGGCTTTAGTCTTGAACAAATCAAACTCTTGCTTGAATTGCAAAATAATCCAGATCGTAACAGTGCCGATGTCAAAGCATTGGCACAACATCATGTCGATGAATTAGAAGCTAAAATCACGCAAATGCAACAGTTAGTCACTCACCTGAATAGCATTATTCAAAAATGTCAGGGCAATGATCAACCAGAATGTGCCATCTTGGACGATTTGCAACAGCACTAATGACAAAAGTGCTTTGCAACACATACATGTTCTGTACAACATCAACAAAATATCAGCACAACGAACAACACAACTCAGGATAAATGTAAAACAAATTTAACTCTATCTTTCAAAAAAATAAAATTCAAATATAAACTTAAATAGTTTCATGCATTTAAAAAAATACGAAAGAATAATTAAAAATCTTACCAAAATACAAACTAGACAGTTTGATTAAAAAATAACACTTGTATATCAGCCTAGCTTGCATTATTTTAATCCTCGATAAGTTGCAGAACGAACAAAGAGACTATTGATCGCATAGCACATTGTAATCATTGTTCAAGCAAGACCTTTGCACATCAATACGCCAACACACTGCTCAGAAGCTCTGCTCTCATGCGCTGTACTTTTTTGTATTTCACCGCACTTATCGACTTGTATCAGGATAGATTATTTTTCAAACAGATAGGGATCGTCGACTATGATGACATCGATTTATCAAAATCACTGGTTAAAATCACTGAGCCTTGCTGCGCTGTGTATGAGTTTAATAGCATGTGGAGACAATGATCATGATGATCAATCCTCCACTGGATCAGATCACCAAATTCCGCAATTAAGCCCTGCTGTTGGCACGACATTGCAAGGTGATTGTTCGGATTTATTAGATTTTAGTTTTGATCAAACTACGATCAGTGCAGCCACTTTACAAGCGGCTGGTACATTGCAAGTTGCAGGACAAGATATTGCCGCACATTGTTTGATTACAGGATATATGCACCCTCGGGTCAGTCCTGTAGACGGACAAAGCTATCAAATTGGCTTTGAAATGCGCTTACCAGTGGATTGGAATGGACGCTTTTTGTATCAAGGCAATGGCGGTACAGATGGCAATATCGCAACAGCAACGGGTCAAGTCGGTAGCGGTGGACCATTGACCAATGCCCTCCACCAAGGTTTTGCAGTAATTTCATCGGATGCGGGTCATAATGCGACACAAAATCCACTCTTTGGACTCGACCCACAGGCACGTATTGATTATGGTTATGGTGCAATCAGTAAACTCACGCCGATGGCTAAACATCTGATTCAGCGTGCCTATGGTAAATTACCTGATCGCTCATATGCAGGTGGCACATCCAATGGTGGACGACATGCCATGATGGCAGCCACACGTTTGGGTGATGAATATGATGGTATTTTGGCAAGCACACCAGGATTTCATCTACCTAAAGCTGCTGCTGCGCAGCTCTATACTGCACAGCAACTGCGCCGCGTTGCGACCGATGAAAATGACTTGAGCACTGCGCTCACCATTCCCGAACGTCAAGTCCTTGCGCAAGCGATTTTGGACAAATGTGATGCCTTGGATGGTATTGTAGATGGATTAGTGCAAGATGTAGAAAGTTGTCGTAGTGCATTTAATATCAAAACAGATGTACCAGTTTGTAGCGCTGAACGTGATGGTAGCTGTCTATCCGCAGACCAGCTTGATGTGGTCGCCAATATTTATCGAGGCCCTGTCAATTCAGCGGGTGAAGCATTGTACGCAACCCAGCCTTTTGATCCTGGACTTGTCGGTAGTAATTGGGCAAGCTGGAAGTTTTCATCTTCAGTTGGTACAGCACGTGACCCTGTTGCGGTAGGGATCATCTTTCAAGTTCCGCCAGATGCCAGTGTGACTGAAAACTCTCGACAATTTGCATTTAATTATAATTTTGACACGGATTACCTCAAACTATCGGCGACCAACAATACCTATACCGAAAGTGCAATGTCATTCATGATTCCACCTGACGAATTAAATCTGGATAAATTGCACCAACATGGCGGGAAAATGATCGTTGTACAAGGTAATGCTGATGGCGTATTTTCTGTAGACGATACGCAAAATTGGTATGACAACGTTTTACAGCGCTACCAAGAGCAAGCGAATGTCGATGCACAAAGTTTTGTCCGATTCTTCCGTGTGCCCGGTATGAATCACTCTCGTGGTGGTATCGCAACAGATCAATTCGATGCACTGACTGCTTTGGTCAACTGGGTAGAGTATGGAAAAGCACCAGATCAAATCATTGCAACAGCTCGTGGCATTGGCAATGCCAGTGGTCAAGTCAATACCGAACTGCCAGGTGACTGGTCTGCAAATCGTACTCGCCCACTCTGCCCTTATCCTTTAGTGACTCGTTATAATGGTGATGGTGATAGTGAGCTCGCTGAAAACTTTAGCTGCCGCTAAAAAACATACAGCAAGAATGATTTCAAACTCATAATTTCAGATTCTTGCTGTATTTCATTTGAAATCTAAGCGCCAGTTTAACACGTGAAAACTTACGCCGTGCATTCACTCAATGGTTTGGACTATTCATCACGATCATCTTTTTGAATACTAATGCCCTTACCACAATGTGGACAGGTGATGCCTTGATGATCAGCATATTGGCGCTCTCGCATCAACTGGATAATCACATCATGCATCTGCTCTTTGGTGAGTCCCACACGTTGCCGTAATTTTTCCAACTCATCTTGATCATTAAAAATATCCAACCCTTGTTGTTGCAGCATTTCCAAAAATTCAAGCTCAAGGCGTTGATTGCGCTGATTCAACTCATTCGCCAAACCCGATGCCAAAATACCCGCTGGCAATGCCGCAATACCGACCCCCAAAATCGTGATCAATGCACCTAAGAATTTCCCCATTGGCGTGATCGGCGTGACATCACCATAGCCGACCGTGGTCAAGGTCACCACCGCCCACCACATTGCTTTTGGGATCGAGCTAAAAGCTTCTGGTTGTGCTTTATTTTCAACGATATAAATACCTGAAGCCGCCATCACAATCATGATTGAGAGAATAAACACGACCGCTTGAAATGCGCCACGTTCTCGCTGAATCACCCGCAATAACATTTGTAGTGAAACAAAATAACGGGTCAATTTTAATAATCGCAATAAACGGAATATCCGTAGCACCCGCAGATCAACGTGCACGAAGAAATTCAAGAACGCAGGTAATATCGCCAACAAATCAATAATTGCCCCGCCACTACGCACCCACTGCCAGCGCACTGCCCATTCTGAGCGACTTCGATCTTTCTCGACGACACTCCAAAACCGCAGTAAATATTCCAAGGTAAAGACCGTGATGGAAATATTTTCAAATAAGTTAAACCAGAACTGATGTTCTTTATACAGTGGTTGTACCGACTCTAAAATCACTGCGCCGACATTGGCAACGATCAGCGTGATCAAAAAATAATTGATACAGGTACTGAGAAAGCTACGATAATTATCATCGTGTAAATTGAGATACACCCAACGACGAACGGTAAAAAAGACTGACATATTTTTGGCGTAATATTGATCCGTGTGAACAGTGTAAACAAATTCGCCTAATTCGCCTAATTTGCAAAAATTGCCAATTATTGAAATGATGCAAAATCGCTTCATTCAATATGACTGGTTCTAAATCGCACCGTTTAAATCACATCGTTTAAATTACATCATTTAAACTGCATTGTTTAAAAAGCCACTTTCCAAAATACCCGCACCGCTTGCCCACGATCATGTGGAAACGATGAAGTATATTCATAGCCGACCGATTGATTTTGCTTCACGTCAAATTCCATCCCATAGCCCAGCGAAATCGATAAATCCGACATGGTCACTTGGCTGGTTTGTGCATTTTTATACGCTTCACTGAGATCATCCATGCTGTACCACGTATTGTTATAAATCCGAATACCATCATCCTGATAAAATGAATTATCCAAACGACTTTCTTCAATGATCGGCTGATCTTCACCTGCGTAGCGTTGATTTTTTTCCAGATACATTGAGTTTTCAAACTGGTCTGATGCGGTATCCATTTTGATGCTGTTTTTGCTATTGCTGTGAGATGATGTGGTTAATGGCGCAAAAAATTGTGGCACACTCTCCGCATATGCCGTAGCCAAACATGACAGCAACACGGTTAAAAACAACAAGGAATAACCAAGTGCTTTAGACCGCTGAGATTGCTTTCGCTTTTTCAAAACGCTAATGCTTGGCGTTGCCAAAATATCGAGATGAGTAAAATTAAAAGTCACATGATCCTTTGTGATATACATTCAATGATTTTCTTATTTAGCCTAAGCCATCACATCCAAAAAAGGTAGCCTTAGCTACCCTTTTATGCAAGATAAATTGTCACAAAATTAAACGTTTGCGCATTGCTATGCCGAGCAAATCTGATCCAATCTAATCCAAGCCGACCGATCAATTTAAGCCAAGCTGATCGCCGCAACCACCGCCGCACATGCTGCTACGATCTTGTCACCATGAGGCACATAACGGCGAATCACCTCACCCAAACCAAGACCGAATGCATAGATGAGCGCCATTGCCAGCACCATGCCTGTGATGACCAATGCCGCATGCCCTGCATGTGCCAGCTCCACACCATGCGCAGCACCGTGGAAAAAGGTCAAGGCAATCGATGCAACTGCCAATACACTGCCTTGACGAGCGAGCAATGCCACGGCAAGCACCGCAAGTGATGCAACGATGCCGTATTCTGCAATATTGGCAAAAATCCCTTGCATCCCCAAGACAAAACCAAAGATCAACGCCAAGGCAAAACTCAGCATCCCAGCCACTTTCCAGCGCTGTGCAAATTTGGCAAAGAGGACACCCAGCGCAATCGCCATCACCAAATGATCAAGCCCAGTAAAGGGATGCACAAAACCTGCAACAAAACCCGACGTGCCATGCTCATGTCCTGGATGCGCCATTGCCAACACAGGTGTACTCGCCAAAATCAAAGCGATCAGACGATTCGCGTAGATGTTTTTAGTGCGTTGAATTTTCATCGAGTATGCTCCTAAGCCTGAAATAAACCTTGTTTTTCGATAAACGAAATGATCTCTTGCAAGCCATCTTCTGTTTTCATGTTACTAAAAATAAATGGACGATCGCCACGCATGCGTTTGGCATCTTGATCCATCACCTCAAGATTGGCGCCCACCATCGGCGCAAGATCAGTTTTATTGATAATCAACAAATCCGACTTGGTAATCCCAGGTCCGCCCTTACGTGGAATCTTCTCACCACCTGCCACATCGATCACATACAACGTCAGATCGGATAATTCAGGGCTAAAAGTCGCTGCCAAATTATCTCCACCACTTTCGATGATAATCAGCTCTAACCCTTCAAACTTTTCACACAAATCATCAATCGCAGCAAGGTTAATCGAGGCATCTTCACGAATCGCAGTATGCGGACAACCGCCTGTTTCTACACCGACAATGCGCTCAGGCGACATCGCCTCATGTCGGGTCAAAAAATTGGAGTCTTCTTTGGTATAAATATCATTGGTGACCACTGCCATATTATACTTTTCACGCAAGGCACGGCACAGATTCAAGGTCAGTGCAGTTTTACCTGAGCCAACTGGACCACCAATACCAACACGCAATGGGCTACGTTCTGACATATTTATTTCCTTTTTCATTACAAAAATTCATTTTCAATTGCTAACATAGCACTTTTCGCACAGCAATTCATTACACATCAATCATTTACACGCCAATTAAGAACGGAATAAGCGTGAATACTGCGTTTCGTGGCGCATGCTGAGCATGGCATAGCACGGCAAAGCACTGCTCATTTCGTCATCTTCGATCTGCATCGCACGTTGCACCAGATCAGGCACCAACTGATGCAGATGCCACAAAATACGCTGTCCGCTCATCTGCCCAAGTGGTACGGTTTTCACCGCTGCCAAGACCTGATTTTCCAGTACGGTAAAGGTATAAGCAGTCAACACATCATTCACATCAAGCTGTAAACGACCACAAAGCTGTGCATAAACAGGCACAAAACCAAATTGCTTTTTTACCGTGACGGGCTGTTTTAACACATCTCGAATCCATGCATTCAAAGAAAATGCCAACTGCTGTGACTCTGCCAAAAGCTCTTTGCTTTCTCGACTGGCTTTATACAGATGCGCAAATTTTAAAAATTCATCCTCATCGTCATAAGCCTGCGTTAAGCGCCTTAAAATCGGCAACTCGAATCGAAGCAATAGCATTTCTAACACTTCTTCAAAATAAGCCATGCTCGATGCTTCATCATGGATCAGCCCAAGCTCAATCGCTGTTTCCACACCTTGCGAATAGCAATATGCACCGACAGGCAAAGCCGTCGAGGACAATGTCAACAGCTTGAGCAATTGCTGAGCGTTAGTGGACATGATGCAGTGACTTAATCGGACTCAGACGATTGTCATGACGATGTTCATGACCGTGCTGCGCATACGCCCCGCTTTCAGGTTCGAAAGGATGCTCGACTTCGTGCACCGTCAAGCCCAAACCAATCACCATTTCTGCGAGGACATGATCAGGCTCAAAGTACAGCGCATTAGGTGTAAGCATCAATGGCACATGACGATTGCCGAGATGATAAGCAGCTTTAAGGAGTTCAAAATCACTCAGTGCGGTGACTTGCATCAGTCGTTCTGGCTTGGCATCGATACGCAATACATCACCATCGATTGTGGCAATGTATGCGCCACTTCGCAAAATCCCTGTACGCGGTAAGTCTGCACCAATGTCCGTACCATTGGATAATGTTGCACGAAAGCGGGATTTCTGTCGTGTGTCGAAGGTCAGCTCGACCGTGTCAAAAATTTGCTCGGTGCTGATCTGTTCAAGACGTTGGGTATAGATTTTCATGGTTTAGCTCATTTTTACAATTTAACTTTTACAATTTGGCTTTCACGCTTTTAGATTCACAATTTAACGTTCATTCAGTCTTGCAAATCTTGCATCGAGCCACTCATTTTCGCAGAATTCATTTGCTGTATACTTTGCCACAAATGGGTTAATACAGCTTCGGATTCGTTCAACACATCATGATTCCAATATCGAATAACCCTTAATCCAAGCGTATTCAGACATGCTGAACGTTGTTCATCGTAGACTCGGTTTTCCTCATTTGCATGTTGTCCGCCATCTAACTCAATCACTAAACCCAACTCATGACAATAAAAATCAACAATATAATGCGCAATTGGATGTTGCCGACGAAATTTATAGCCTGAAAATCGTCTTGCCCTCAAAATCTGCCACAAAAATTGTTCGGCATCGGTCGTATTCTTCCGCAATTCTCTCGCAAAGATAATGAGCTGTGGATCGATGGGTTTGATCATTAGTTGGATTTTCCCTTTGCTCAACAGACTATTAGATCAGAAATAGCTTTTATCTCTATAAACCCTCATCCCAGCCTTCTCCCAAAGGGAGAAGGAGCAACAAAGCATTTTATGCTGAGCTGTTAAAGCCCTCTCCTTGAGGAGAGGGTTGGGTGAGGTGATCTCGTAATAGATAACCCTAAAACAAAAAATACCGCTGTGCCATCGGCAACACATCCGCTGGCTCACAGGTCAGATGCTCACCATCGGCACGCACTTCATAGATTTCAGGGTCAACTTCCATCACAGGACAATAATCATTGTGCTTCATGTCTGATTTGCTGATGTGACGGGTGTTTTTACATGGGCTGATCATTTTCTTGAGATCAAGTTGCTGTGCCACGCCATTGTCGATTGCCACTTGCGACAAGAACGTGATACAGGTGCGATGCACACCACGAGGGAACGCGCCAAACATTGGACGATAATGCACAGGCTGTGGCGTAGGAATCGAGGCATTAATATCACCCATCGGTGCAGCGGCGATCATGCCACCTTTGATAATCATCGACGGTTTCACCCCAAAAAATGCAGGCTTCCACAACACCAAATCAGCAAGTTTACCTTCTTCAACCGAGCCGACTTCATGACTCAGACCATGTGTAATCGCAGGATTAATGGTGTATTTGGCGATATAGCGTTTGATACGCTGATTGTCATGTGGGTTATCATTTGAATCATTGCCACCCGCCAAAGCTCCACGTTGCACTTTCATCTTGTGCGCCGTCTGCCAAGTACGAATGATCACTTCACCAACACGCCCCATCGCTTGCGAATCTGACGACATCATGGCGATTGCGCCCATGTCTTGCAAAATGTCTTCGGCGGCAATAGTTTCTCGGCGGATACGACTTTCCGCAAATGCCACATCTTCGGCAATCGCAGGATCGAGATGATGACACACCATCAGCATATCGAGATGTTCGTCAATAGTGTTGATGGTATATGGTCGGGTCGGATTGGTCGATGACGGCAATACATTTGGCTGACCAATCGCCTTGAGAATATCAGGCGCATGACCGCCACCTGCACCTTCGGTATGGTAGGTGTGAATGGTACGATTTTTAAATGCCGCCAAAGTTTCTTCTAAAAATCCACCTTCATTTAAGGTATCAGTATGAATCGCCACTTGCACATCATATTGATCTGCCACGCTCAAGCAATTATCAATCGCCGCAGGGGTTGAACCCCAATCTTCATGCAGTTTTAAGCCCACAACACCCGCTTTAATCTGCTCAGCGATTGGCTCAGGTAAACTCAGATTACCTTTACCAAGTAATCCAATATTCATCGGTAAATCATCAATGGCTTGCAACATCGTGCCAATATGCCACGGCCCTGGAGTCACCGTGGTTGCGGAAGTCCCCGCTGCAGGCCCTGTGCCACCGCCGATCATGGTGGTCACACCACTCATCAATGCGGTTTCAACCTGTTGCGGACAAATCCAGTGAATATGCGTATCAATTCCACCTGCGGTGAGAATCTGCCCTTCTCCTGCAATCACTTCTGTCGCTGCACCGAGTGGAATGCTAATATTAGGCTGAATATCTGGATTGCCTGCTTTACCAATTTTCCAGATTCGACCATTTTTCAATCCCACATCGGCTTTGACGATACCCCACCAATCGACGATCAAAGCATTGGTAATCACCGTATCAGCGACTTCATCGGCAAGTAATTGCGATTGTCCCATGCCATCACGAATGACTTTCCCCCCACCGAATTTCACCTCTTCACCATAGGTGGTCAAGTCTTGCTCGACTTGGAGAAACAGCTCGGTATCTGCCAAACGAACTCGGTCGCCCACTGTGGCACCAAACATTTCCGCATAGGCTTGTCGTGACATTTTCATGAGGTTGATCCTTAAAGCATATTTTTAAACAATTGATCTGTGATCAGCGTGCATTACATTATTTTGCTTGGGAAATTCAAAATTTTCCTATACTAGAATTCATCCAGTTTGCCCATCACTCGCCCTGCAAACCCATACACCTCACGCTTCCCAGCCAGTGCAACCAGCTCCACATCACGGCTCTGACCCGGTTCAAAACGTACTGCTGTGCCTGCGGCGATATTCAGTCGAAAGCCTCGTGCCAATTGACGATCAAAATCTAAGGCATCGTTGGCTTCGGCAAAGTGGAAGTGCGAACCCACTTGGATCGGACGATCGCCTGTATTTGCCACTCGAATCTTGAGCGTTTCACGTCCGACATTCAGTTCAATATCTGCGCCTGAGGTCAATACTTCTCCAGGAATCATCGTTTCTCTCCTGTTAAACAATCGGTTGATGGACAGTGACCAACTTGGAGCCATCTGGAAATGTCGCTTCCACTTGCACTTCGGCGATCATTTCAGGCACACCGTCCATCACATCGTCACGCTTGAGCAAGGTGGTGCCAAAGTGCATCAAATCAGCAACACTCATGCCATCACGGGCACCTTCCAATAACGCCGCAGAGATATATGCCATTGCTTCAGGATAATTGAGCTTGAGCCCTCGAGCTTTACGCCGTTCAGCTACCAGCCCTGCGGTGAAAATCAATAATTTGTCTTTTTCAGTGGGATTGAGTTCCATACTTTATTCCTCTTGTATTTCTATGTTCGCCAAATTCGTGGAAATGCTTCATCCAGATTCAACCAATAATGACGCAACCTGGCTCGAATCGCCGCAAAAGCATCGTGACATTGCCGTACATCATCACCGAGATAACGTGCACAAATCACTCCATTGACCAAGGTTAAGGTGACATTAAAGTCCATACGCATGATGAGCTCCCGAATCAAATCAATCTGGGATTCCAGCACTGTGGTCGAGCGATTCTGCGATGGCGCTACTGCCCAAAAACTCCCCATCACCGCATGTCCCGCCATGCCCAGACACGATGTTAAAAATCGATCTTTGCCATGAAAAGACAAGGTATCTGCGATCAGCAACGCGCCATTTTGATGGAGTCGAAATTGATTATGATAATGTCCCGTCTGAAATGTTTCCGCACGAGCTTGGCGTCCAATCACCAGCATATCCCAGCCGATAAAACAGGAAACGTCATCCAACTGAATGTGGGTTTCCGATTGTGCATTCGCCCCATCAAAGAGCATGGTTTCTTGCGGTAACCACTCCAAGATGCCATCATCTTTGACCGTAAGATGTATATGCTGATGTGCCTGTTTCTGATTGGTTTTGTACCATTTCCCTGCGCCAGGCGTAGTGATCAAAGCATGTGCTTTTGCTTCGACCTCTACATCAAAACTTAGGTGATCGCCACCTGCAATCCCTGCTGGCGGATGCACCAAAATGGTATGGCAAACACCTGTTTTTTCGGGCCACAACATTTTTTGCACCCGAATAGGACCAAAATGCTTTCGATGCACCAAAATCGTTCGATTTTGATCAACACCATATTTCAGCTCAAGTTTGGCAAACCATTTTTGTGCGATTGGATGCGCATTGAGTTGGATAGATTGGTTCATTCGGGGTAAAAAACAGCATCTTAAAAGTCATGTCCCGATAACAGTGCAAAAACCACGCCGACTTTCCGATGTGACCGTTTAACTGCTGGATAATACGGCACTGACCTTTCACATATGATTCACCCTAAGCCAAATGCGAAGCGTTATTGATAGGTTTTACCCTGATGTTTTAGCCAACCGTCAATGTGGCGTCCTTGTGGATCATGGTGCGTCCAATGTATCACGCCACCTTGCTGGTTATACTCATATTCACCATAAAATTCAACCGTATCGCCTTTTTCCAAATTTCGAATTTTCTCTGAAATATCAATATTATGCGCCACCAACACAGTTAAGCCATTGCCCAAATCCAAAATAAAGCGTTGATGTCGAGAGCCATTATTGTCATCTGGCAAAATCGCTTTGACCGTGCCTGACGCTTGGATTTGCACATCATGTTGCTGTTGGTCGTAGGCTTGACGAATCACGTCTACCCCATGCAATGTGTCGACATGATCAGGTTGGCTTTGATGCTGATTGTTTGGGTTGTTTACATGACTACTTTGTGATGCAGATGCATTATCTTCAGCAATCGCCGACTTTAAATTGCCATGCTTGGATGATTTTTCATCTTGATTAAACCATTGATTGGCAGCAAATATTGCAATAATAATGGCAACCAGCACACCCGCATTCAGCTTATTTTTGGCAGATTTCACAACAACATACCCCATCGATCAACACATCAGATTGTCTCATCTTAACATTATGTACCTACAAATATGTGAATTTTGCAAGGACTGATGCTATGCAAACGCTTTATTTCATGATGATTTTTTTACAGAATTTTGATCCATGACATATTTTTACTTTTCATTATTGGGCGCTTCACATACATTAGGCAGATTGATTTTTCGGTAGCAAAATGATGAAAAAAGTATTACTCAGCTTGACCTTCGCCAGCCTGTTGCTCAGTGCATGTAGCAAACCTGACAGCGCCGATCAAAATACAGAAGCGCAAAGCACGGCTCAACAAACCGCACAACAAAGCACACCATCGGGCACTAATCATCCTGACCCAGCGCATAGTGCAGAAAATTCGCTCGACTGGAATGGCACCTACGAGGGCACCTTACCCTGTGCAGACTGCAATGGGATCCGCACCGAACTCACGCTGAACAGCAACAAAACCTATCGTATCGCAGAGACCTATCTTGGACGAGGCAAAGGCGAAGGAGCCAGCTATGTTACCAACGGCACGTTTAACTTTGATAATCGCAACACCTCCATCATCGTCTTAGACAAAAAAGCAGATGCACGCCAATATTTTATCGCTGAAAACAAAGTCTATGCCTTGGATAGCTTTGGTGAAAAAATCACGGGCGATTTTGAATCGATGTATATTTTAAGCAAAACCGTCAAATAAACACGCTGATCAACGCCCTAAGTGATATAAAAATCCTTTGGGCTTTTTTTCGCTTTGAGGAAAAATTGCGTTAGACTCAATCCAATCCAAGCTAAAAATAACATCACAACATGCATAATTCTGAGCAGAGCGTACGACGCTTTCACGATGTATTACAACCTAGACCAAAAGCTACTGGGATTGATGTGCAATGTGCTTTGCAACATTTTGCCCTGATCACCTATGCGATTGCACCTGAGAAATTTCAACAGATTATTCCCGAACGATTTCAGCTTGATACGATTTTATACAACGGCAAAGCACATGTCTTGATGTCTGTGGTACCCTTTATCGATGTGGATTTCACTTCTGCGGTTTACCCTTTCCCAAAATTCACCATGGGGCAAACCAATTATCGGGTGTATGTGATTGACCGTGAAACTGGCGAGCGCTGTGTCTGGTTTATCGGCACCACTTTAGACTCGTGGACGATCGTCGTACCTCGTCATCTATGGATGTTGCCATGGCATCGTGCCAAGATCGATTTTGATTGTGAATTTGATGCGCAGCAAAACTGTTATCGTCATTACCATATGCGCACTCAATCTGACTGGGCTAATGCTGAACTTCGGCTGACGCAGTCTACTGAGGATACATGGCAGTTTGAAGGTTTTCCCGATTTAGAATCGTTCCAAGTCTATCTCACCCATCCTTTGGCAGGATTTTATCATCGTCGTGATGGCAAACTTGGCAGCTATCGTGTTTGGCACGATCGCTTAAACCCACAACCAGCGCAATTGAACTATGCCAAATTTGATTTGCTCGAACGCATGGGGCTGGTCAGTTTTGAAGATCAACAACACCCGTATAGTGTGCTGATTGAACCAATCAATCACTTTACTATCTATTTACCGCCCACAGTTTATTGATAACGATTTGTAGATAGCAATTTAACGTTCACGATTTATCGATAGGGTTTGCCTTAACCACTTTAGACTTACTATTTTTTTACCTTGATGCTTGCGTGAATTTGTTTTTTTCTGCATTTATCGCTGTCATATTTTTTAATCTCTACCTTCCATAAAAAAACTCGCCCAATTGAGCGAGTTCTTTTTGAAATCAATTTAATGATTACGCATCAATGCGTATTAACCACCGAATTGACCCATCGTGTTTGCAGTACCGCCAGCTTTAAGCGCGTTGTCACCAGAGAAGATTTCTTTGTGATCATCACCGATGTCTGAACCAGCCATTGCTTGGTGTTTCACACATGCGATACCACCACGGATTTCTTTACGTTGTACGCCAGCAACATAAGCCAACATGCCTTCTTCACCGAAGTAACCTTTAGCAAGCTCATGCGTAGACAATGCAGCTGTGTGGTAAGTCGGCAGTGTGATCAAGTGGTGGAATACACCCGCTTCACGAGCAGCATCAGCTTGGAATGTACGGATTTTCTCATCAGCATCTTTAGACAATTCAGAGTCATCGTATTCAGCACTCATCAACTTCGCACGGTCGTAACCAGAGACGTCTTTACCTTCTGAAGCCCAACGGTCATAAGTTTGTTGACGGAAGTTCAAAGTCCAGTTGAATGATGGAGAGTTGTTATAAACAAGTTTCGCATCTGGAACTTGAGCTTTTACGCCATCAACGAATGCTTTAATTGCAGCAACGTCTGGAGTTGGCGTTTCGATCCAGATCATGTCTGCACCGTTTTGCAAGCTAGTTACACAGTCAAGTACAACACGGTCGTGTTGCGTGCCTTCACGGAACTGATACAAGCCAGAAGCAAGACGTGTAGGACGGTGAAGTTTACCATCACGTTTGATCAAGATTTCGTCATCAGCAGCTTCTGAGATGTCGATTTCTTTGGTATCCAAGTAGCTGATATATTGAGAAGCCAAGTCGCCTTTCTCTTTAGATACTGGGATTTTTTGTGTCAAGTCAGCGCCTTCAGAGTCAGTACGTGCAACGATTACACCGTCATCAACGCCAAGCTCTAAGAATGCATAACGTACAGCATTGATTTTCGCTAAGAAGTCTTCGTGTGGCACAGTCACTTTACCAGCTTGGTGACCACATTGTTTCGCATCAGATACTTGGTTTTCGATTTGGATTGCAGCAGCACCCGCTTCGATCATTTGTTTAGTCAACAAATAAGTCGCTTCTTCGTTACCGAAACCAGCGTCGATGTCAGCAATGATTGGTACAACATGAGTTTCGAAGTTGTCGATTTGCGCTTCGATTTCTTTTGCTTTTGCAGCATCGCCAGCAGCTTCAGCTTTTTGCAATGCACGGAACAAATCGTTCAGTTCTTTGGCATCAGCTTGACGCAAGAAGGTGTAGATTTCTTCGATCAATTTTGGTACAGAAGTTTTTTCGTGCATAGATTGGTCAGGAAGTGGACCGAATTCTGAACGAAGTGCAGCAACCATCCAACCAGAAAGGTAGATATAACGCTTGCTAGTCGTACCGAAGTATTTTTTGTTCGCAATCATTTTTTGTTGCGCAATAAAACCGTGCCAGCAACCCAAAGATTGAGTGTACTTGCTGTTATCAGCATCGTATTCAGCCATATCTTTACGCATAAGTGCTGCTGTATACTTCGCAATGTCCAAACCAGTTTTGAAACGGTTTTGAACAGCCATACGAGCCGCATCTTCTGCACGGATAGCACCCCAAGTGCCACCTAGTTTGTTTTTAACGCCACGTACGTGCTCTAAAGCTGATTGATAAGTCATGATCTATTCCTGCATTTCATATTAGGAGTATCAATTGAAGTGCTCGACATTTTCACATTCAGATTGAACGTCTAAAACTCGAGCGACTTTATGAATGAATCACAGCATAGTCGCAGTATTTCGATTAATCCAATAGCCTGCCTTGATTTTCACTATTTAGTTTGGAAATGGAAGGTAATTATCATCATGATACATTGCATGCCATTTCAACTCATTGTTTTCAATCGCCTTATTTTCATCACCAAAAGCACTTTGAAAAATTCCAGCAATCATCCACGCCAAAAATACTTGTTACCACTTATGTCTACAGGGCAAATCCTGAGTCATCACAGCAGATGATTTGCCTCAAACTTAACGGCGTTGGATTTGTTTTATTTTGGCTAAACAGTCCTGCTTTAGACATACAAAGCCGATTTTTTATGGCATAATCTCTAAAATTTTGAAAAGTTATTGTCGGTATTTATTAAATGAATCTTGAGCGTGTCGATCTCAATTTATTGATCTATTTAGACGTATTGCTACGAGAGAAAAATGTCACCCGTGCCGCCGAGCAACTTGGCGTAACCCAGCCCGCAATGAGTAATATTTTGCGTCGCTTACGGACATTATTTAACGATCCCCTATTAATTCGCTCTTCTGAAGGCATGACCCCCACCGAACGTGCTTTAGAACTGCAACCCCGTATTCGTGATGCGCTGTCTGATCTGTCGATGATTTTGGAGCCTCGTACCGAGTTTCGTCCATATACCTCGAATCGTGTTTTTCGCATCATGACTTCGGATTATGCCGAAGCCACGCTGGTGCCTCGCCTCATTAAAGCATTACGATCAGAAGCACCGAACGTGGTGCTCGATTTCCTCACGCCAAGTGATGTGTCCTACCGAGATATGGAACAAGGCAAAGTCGATTTGGCGATTAACCGCTTTAATGAAATTCCGCAAAGTTTCCATCAGGTCTTGGTTTGGCGAGATAGTTTTAGCTGTCTACTCAATGACAAACACCCTGCGACCACACACCTCAACCTCAAAACCTATTTGGATGCACAGCACATTTGGGTGTCTAAAACGGGTATGGGCGTTGGTTTTGGTGTCAATCCTGAGAAACAAGCTGGACTAGGTTGGATTGATCAGGCGCTGGAGCGTATTGGACAAAAGCGTAAAATTTCTGTCTTTACCCGTCATTATCAGATGCCAGCGCTACTTGCACAAAATGTCGATTTGATTGCCACTTTGCCGACCCGTATTGCACGTTTACAAGCCAATAATTCTCGCTTGATGATTAAAGATCCGCCGTTTTATATTCCAGAGTTTGAGCTAAAAATGGCGTGGTGTCCGTTACTGCATCACCACCCTGCACATCGTTGGTTACGCCAATTGATCTTGTTTGTGGCACGGCAGATGGTCGAGGAAGAACATCGTGAATTTATTGCCAATAGCAATAATCCAGCGCAACCGCTTTCCAGTTACTAATCAATGCGTCACTGGTGCTAATTGCTTTTAACTTTTAAAATCAAATTCCTAAAAAATCGTCAGTCAATCTGGCGATTTTTTTATAAAAACTGGGTGTAACCGTGCCAATTGAGCGCTGAAAATTTCAACATACCGCTTTCTGCAAAATTGCAGTATAATGCTGAAAATTAATACGATTCTATTTTTTCGAATTTTAAGAAGCGCAAACTCGCTTCGAACAGGTGCCCTGTGAGTTTATTTCAAAATGTCGTTGTCATTCTCCTCTTGATTACTGCGGCAGGCTTTCTCTCCCTTTCAGAAATTGCCTTGGCAGGCGCACGTAAAATTAAACTAAAACTACTTGCCGAAGCTGGCGAAGAACGTGCCTTAAAGGTGCTCAAACTGCAAGAAAACTCTGCTGATTTCTTTGCTGCCTCGCAGATTGGACTCAATGCCATCGCCATCCTTGGCGGTATCTTGGGTGAAGCTGCCTTTCGCCCGTATTTTGTTGAGTTTGTCAGTCGATTCTATCAAGGTGAATGGGCAGAAACGCTTGGTTTCGCCTTGTCTTTCACTATGGTGACCTCACTCTTTATTCTGTTCGCTGACTTGATGCCCAAGCGAATGGCGATGATCGCTCCTGAAAAGATCGCCATTACGGTGATCAATCCGATCAGCATTTTTATCAAAATCTGCCGACCGTTGGCGTGGTTAATTAATGCTATTGCAAACTTACTATTCCGTCTGTTCAAAATCAATACCACACGAGATGACAATATCACCTTTGATGACATTTCTGCGGTAATGGATGCAGGTGCGCAAGCGGGTGTACTACTACAACAAGAGCATCATTTTATTGAAAATGTATTTGAGCTCGAAGAACGCACCGTGCCATCGAGCATGACCACCCGTGAAGATGTGGTATTTTTCACCTTAAAAGAGTCTGAGCAAAGCATTCGCCAGAAGATTGCAGAGTTTCCATACTCAAAATTCTTGGTCTGTAATGAGCATATAGATCAAGTAATTGGCTATGTCGATACCAAAGATATTTTGGTCAAAATCATGAATAATCAATCCTTTATTCAGCTCAATGAATCGACGATTCGTAATGTCTTGATCATTCCAGATACCTTGACCTTATCCGAACTCTTAGACCGTTTCCGCTCCACCAAAGAAAAATTTGCCGTGGTGATCAATGAATATGCCCGTGTGGTCGGCGTGATTACTTTATCCGACATTATGATCACGGTGATGGGTGACTGGGTTGCGCCACTGGAAGAAGAACAACAAATCATTAAGCGGGATGAAAATTCGTGGCTGATCGATGGCACCACGCCAATCGAAGACGTCAAACATGCGCTCTCCATCGAAGACTTTCCAGAATGGGATAACTACGAAACCATCGCTGGCTTTATCATGTATAAACTGCGCAAGATTCCACGCCCTGCCGATGCGGTCGAGCACGAAGGTTTTAAATTTGAAGTGGTCGACATTGACCATTATAAAATCGACCAACTGCTAGTCACTCGCCTCAAACCTGAAGAAATCAGCCAACCAGAATAATGGCGAGCAGTATTTTGCATCGACCAAAATTCTGAAAATTGGTATTTATCTTGCTTAGTTTTATCAACATGAATTGTTGCTGATTGCTGTAATTGCACTTCAGCACCGCTCCCTTTTTAATCATCATTGATACAGACTAAAGCAAATGAGTAACACGTCGCTACAATCCAAAACTCACCCGAATCCTGAAACTGCTACTCTCACCAAAACCACCCCAGCCTATCCACGAGATATGGTCGGCTATGCTGATCAGCCACCGCATGCGAAGTGGCCGAATAACGCTCGCATTGCCCTACAATTTGTATTGAATTACGAAGAAGGTGGCGAAAAAAATATCTTGCATGGGGATGCAGGTTCTGAGCAATTTTTGTCGGATATTTTTGGTGCAGAAAGCTATGCAGCACGCCATCTTTCGATGGATTCACTCTATGAATATGGCTCTAGAACGGGCTTTTGGCGCATTCACCAAGAATTTCAACGTCGTGGTTTACCGATGACGATTTTTGCAGTGGCGATGGCATTACAACGCAACCCTGCAGTGGTCAAAGCCATTAAAGATGCCGACTATGATGTGGTCAGTCATGGTTTTCGTTGGTTGCATTATCAGCACACCGACATTGAAACTGAGCGTGCACATACCGCAGAAGCCATGCAAATTTTAACGAATATGTTTGGTAAAGCGCCGACAGGATGGTACACAGGTCGTGATAGCCCGAATACCCGTCAGATTTTGGCTGAGTTTCCATCCATTCAATACGATAGTGATTATTATGGCGATGACCTGCCGTTTTGGACCAAGATCGATACAGAAAATGGATTTCAGCGTCCGCATCTGATCATCCCCTATACTTTGGACTGTAATGACATGAAATTTGCTTCGCCGATCGGTTTTAGTACCAGCGATGAATTTTTTCATTATTTAAAAGACAACTTTGATGTGCTCTATGCCGAAGGTGAACATCAGCCAAAAATGATGTCAGTGGGTATGCATTGTCGGATTTTGGGCAAACCTGCACGCTTTAAGGCTTTGCAACGCTTTTTAGATTATGTCGCAACGCATGATCAGGTGTGGATTTGTACTCGTCAGCAAATTGCAGAACATTGGTATCAGCATCACCCTGCGCCATAACTGTTTATCCATTTTACCCACATAAAAATAAGGGCTGAATCGCCCTTATTTTATTTACCCTTAGACTCTCAAATGAAGTGCGTCAGGCTTCGATCAAACAAGGCGTGGCTAATTGTTGCACATCACAATTGGCACAGCCCCCAATCCGATCAACCACCAGAAAATCACTCGGCGCTTCTAGGCTAATTAGCGGATGATGCCACACGCCCTGATGATAAGTCACACCTTGCGTACCATTGCTAATAAAGGCTTTGATCTGCGATTCATCAGCATGCTGTTCATCTTTCGGCAACGCCACGATGATGATAAATACTTGATTTGACAGCGGCATAAAGGACTGCGAGCCATGTGGATGTCGCTCCAACATCTCAATCGAAAATGGCAACTGATGCGCCCGCACATTACGAAAAATACTGATGCCAATCTGCGCACCTTCACCCTCACAGCTCAGCAAAGATAATGCATGGTAGCGCTCGGTGTGCCCTTGGTTGATCGGAAAAAATTCAGCGCCATCACAACTGATCACATCACCAAATGGTGCAAAGGCTTGTACCGTTAAAGGCTGTAAGCGCACACCATCAGGAACCGCTAAGATCGGATCAATCTCCATAATTTCAGACTGTTGCATAATGATTACTCCGATCAATATTTGCTAATCATACTTTTGTTGAATCAATCAATCTGCATCTAGTGCAGATTGATCATGTCGTCCATTTTTACTTTAATTCATTCTTTCATTCATACTTTATACGGTTGCCCACACTCGAATTCGACTAATACCACCATCAGGAATCATATTTAGACGAATATAATTCACTTTTGCTGTCTTTTGAATGTCTGCAACAAACTCATGAATATGATCCATCGTCAAAGGTTGATCGTTGAGTAGGTACGGCCAAAACATGCTTTGTGGAATGAGCTGTGCATCGGTGGCATCTTCTGCATAGATGGCTTGAATCGATGCAAATGCAGGGAAATTACCTTTGAAATGCGCAGTATCAATCTCAATTTTCTCAACGTGCCCCGCTTGTCCAAGCGCAATAATACACCAGTCATAACCTGGCGCACGGCGACGCTTGGTCTCCCAGCCATCCCCCATATTCACACCACGCCCAGGGCTAAGCAGATTGTTCGGATGACCAAAATGCGCATCACTATAACCGACAATCCGCCCGCCATTTTGCATCGCTGCCACATCAATTAATGTGCCTGCTGTTTGCGCTGGTAACACCACTTGACCATAAATACGCAGACGAGCAACACCGCCATCAGGGAAAATATTCAAACGCAAATGCGTGATTGGCTGATCTGCCTCAATATCAAAGAAATGATGATGGTCAGGTTGCAACTCACTATTGACCAGAATCTCAGTCCACGTAGCATTTTCGAGTTGATCATCTGGCGCATAGCAGGCTTCTAAGGACGCCGAAGCGGGATAATTTCCCGTAAAAAACGAGGTATCAATATCCACACCAGAGATTACACCTGCCACACCCAATTTGATCACGCACCAATCATAGCCCGCTTCACGCTTACGACGTGTCTCCCAGCCATCCATCCATTTGCCATGATCATCATATTTGCCTTCGATAAACTGCGCAGGATGACTTTGCAACATCCGATCTGCCTGCGCAAAAAATTGATCTGAACACGATACGATCGATGTGCCCATTTTGGCATCGGCAAGATTAATCAGCTTTTGAAAATGTGATGGCAATTCAACCACTTTGGCATGATGTACAGTCATAGTCATACTCTAAATTTAAAAAATAATTTCATAAGAAATACATAGGCAAATTTTATACCAACTGGTCAGACCAGAGTGTGATTTTTTTAGCAAATTCTCCTTTATTTATGCTGATCGGTGGTTAAATTCAATGGAATTGATCGATAGCACTTCCCATCAGGCGGACTTTGGCGCAAAATTTGAATAGGTTGAAGACTAGCTACTTGATGATGTACTCGATGAAATTACAATACACCTTAAAAAATACCACCACGCAAGTGACTGAACAAGCAGTACAAACGATATTACATGACATTCAGCAAGGCACCTATCCCGTCGATAGCACCTTGCCTGCTCAGCGGGAATTGGCTGGGCAAATGGGTATTAGCCGTGCCTCACTCCGTGAAGCGTTGACCCGTTTGGAAGCACTGGGCATTGTTGAAATTCAAGCGGGTAAAGGCGTGTTTGTCCGAGCGCTTGAAGCAAAGACCGCAGACAGTTGGCGCATGAATCATCAGATTTCGCTGAAAGACTTTTATCAGCTCCGTTATGTATTGGAAAGTTTTAGTGCATTTCTCGCTTGTGAATATATCGAAGCACAAGATATTGCGTATTTGACAGACAACCAAGCGCAGCTCAGTTCAGCGATTAACCAACAAGACTGGAGCAAGGCGGCGAAGTATGATTATGAATTTCATCAATATATTTTTCAGCTCAGTCAAAATCAAACCATTATCGAAACCCTCAAGCATCACACCCAATCCATTCAGCACAGCCAAATCTTACCCTTTATTCAGCCCAAACTCGCCCATAAAACCATCGCAGAACATCAAGCCATTCTGGATGCCCTCACCGCAAAAGATGCCAAACAAGCTGAACATGCGATGCGTAATCATTTAGTTTGCGCCGCTCAACGTGCAGGAATTTTCTTTATCAGTCACCCATAAGCTCGATTTTGGAAAAATGGAAATTAAAGATCGGCACGTCAAGATCATCAACTTTTATACTTGAATCCACCCTTTTTAAAATTTGATGATTATTAAAACTTGCGCATAGATGAATTATTTTAGTGCGTGATGCACCACTTTGAATGTTTGCGCACCATTTTTGTATCTCCCTGCATTCTTTCGTGAAAATTTGAATTTTATTCTAGCTATCTGGTCAGACCAGATACTTATTGACGTCAATGGATTTGATGATTTTTCTTTCATCGCACAAATATATTGCAAACCTTTAATATTATTTAACTTTTTTAAATTCCTGAAATTTTGTAAGGTTTTGGCATATTTTTCGCAGTAATCGGTTATATCTTATTGCGTGATTACACAAGGTCTCTCATGAATATTATTATTATCGGTGCAGGTATTGGCGGTCTGACAGCGGGCATTGGCTTAAAGCAACATGGGCATCAGGTCACGGTCTATGAACGTGTAGAAAAAATTCTGCCTGTAGGTGCTGCGATTTCGATTTGGTCAAATGGAGTGAAGTGTCTGAATTATCTCGGCTTAACTGAGCAAGTGAAGAATCTCGGCGGTGATCTACAGCAGATGGCATATATCGATGGGCTTAGCCAAGACACTATGACGCAGTTTAGCCTACAGCCACTCATCGATGAGATTGGTCAACGCCCTTACCCCGTTGCTCGTGCCGAGTTACAACAGATGCTAATGCAAGAATTTGGTATGCAAGATATTCGGCTGGGAATGAATCTTGTGGATATTCAAGAAAATAGCGAAGACGGTAGCGACAGCATTCAAGCGATTTTTGCCGATGGAACAATCGCTTCAGCGGATTTACTGATTGCAGCAGATGGGATGCATTCGATCGCTCGGGAATATATTCTGGGCAAAAAACTCGAGCGACGTTATGCAGGCTATGTCAATTGGAATGGTTTGGTGGAAATTGATCCTGAGATTGCTCCTGATCAACAGTGGACAACCTATGTGGGTGAAGGCAAACGGGTTTCACTGATGCCGATTGCGGATCATCGTTTTTATTTTTTCTTTGATGTGCCTGTCGAAGTCGGCTTAGAAAATGATAAAAGCCAATATCAAACAATGTTAAAACAATACTTTGCAGGTTGGTGTCCACCTGTGCAAAAGCTGATCGATACGATCAATCCGCAAACCACCAACCGTGTCGAAATTCATGACATTGATCCATTTAATACATGGTACAAAGGACGTTGTGTCTTACTCGGTGATGCAGCACATAGCACCACCCCAGATATAGGACAAGGTGGCTGTATGGCGATGGAAGATTCGATTTATTTGATTCGCTCGCTTGCTATCAATACCAACAGCTTAGACGATGCACTGAAACGCTATCAAGATGTGCGCAGTGTGCGTGCCAATGATTTGGTTATGCGAGCACGCAAGCGTTCAGATGTGACGCATATGATGGATCCAGCCACCACTGAAGCGTGGTATGCCGATCTGCGCAAGGAAGATGGCACACACATTATGCAAGGGATTTTGAGCAATATGGTCGGCAATCCGCTGGACTGATAAAACTAATAACACAACTCAGCCAATTCAATATCCTTAACTTCATGCTGAATCTATGTGCTTTGGTTTGCGCTTGGACTCAGCATTTTACTGGAAATCTTGGCATCATCTGCTGCGCTGATTTCCAGTAATCCATAGCGAAACGGACAATGTATTAGCCCAATATTGCTTATTCTGGATAAAATCTAAATCCACGATCAATGGCAAAATCGACACGGCTGTACATGGGAAAAATCAATATTTTACACCCAAAAATGAATCATTCATTTTCTACAATATTCATAACTTGATCGCACCCTAATTCTTTAGTTAAGCCAAAGTGGTTTAACAATTGTAATGCTACAAAAAAAACCGCAAGTCAGAACTTGCGATTTTCATCAACAAAAGGAAAGATTTAGTTAGAATTTATAAGTCAATGCCAAACGGTTTTGCCAGAATGGATCGTCATATCTTGGTGACACTTGCACCCCAGCAAAGTTACTCAGGCTCAGTCCTTTGAGTTTGCCGTCAAAGTTGTAGATACCAAACAGTAAGTATTCTGATTGATTGCGGCTATCAGCATCGGCACTTTCTTTGAGATCCATAAATGAATAGCGTGCACCTAAGATGGTGTTGTGATTGAGCTTGCCATCAAATGAGGTCATCAAGGCATGCCCTGCGCCCAAATCCTGTGTGCTGGTAAAAAATGGCTGAGCAAAGATCACACTCGAAGAGGTATTGTTAGAATATGGTGTAACCAACGCACCATTACGATAGGCATCTTCCTCAGGTTTGATATAGTCATAAGCAACTTTCCAATTTAATTTTGGCGTGAGTTTTAAGTTGCTTTGCACGCCAAACACTTGGCTGTCGACATTGCCCACAATAGCATCACCTTGCTCTTTACCCGTCAAATATTGCACTGAAATTTCAGGCGCAAACTGCGCATTAGGAAAAGCCACACTGCCTTCAGCATAGAGTAGGTCGGTATAATCCTCATAACGCTCAAACCAGAGTTGACCTTTGAGTTTGGTATCGGCGTTGACTGCATAACTTTTACCTAAACCAATCGCCCACATGCCATCAGTTTCGATGGTTGAATTTTGCCGTGTTGTTTTAAAGAACTCATCATTGGCAAAACTTTTAAACTTATTGATCTTGGTTAAGCGTAAGAAATCGCTTTGATTGCCCCATTGGAAATCGGCAGCTTGGTACACGGCTTCAAGTATACGCCAATCGGCATAATCACCGACAAATGGCAGATTTAAACGCTGATTACCGACGGTCAGTCGGACATCGTCATTTTTCCAAGTGACATAGGCTTCTGCCAGACCATCACGATCCTCTTTGAGCTCACCCACTTCATTATTGCCTTTTTCATCGTCTAAACGGCGCTGTAAGTCATAACTTGCGCCCAATTGAAAACCATAAAATGGCGCAGTTTCATATTTGATATATCCGCCTGCCGATGTGGTATCTTGATTAAAGCCTGAAAAATAGGCATTATTGGTTGAATAATAAAGCGTTTTTATTGCACCGTGAACACTGCCACACGTGAACATTTTGCTGAATTGATCCACACCATATTCACCCGTCGCACAGTTTTGCTCCAGATTAAACAGGTTATTGATTGAGGTATCTGCAGCAAATGCCTGCTGTGTCAGAGCTGTACACACAGTTGCAAATGCAACCACCAAAGGAGAAAGTTTTAATTTACGCATGACGATCGTTTCCCACCCAAAAACTGAAAATTCACTCTTGATCTAGCAAAAAATCAATCAATTCAAAATGCTAGACCACACCTACTAATACACCACCACATTCATTATTCGCACAAATTCCGAATAATGCGCACCACCGCCTTTTTTAAAGGCAAAAGCATCCTCGCTACGCTTTACAGCGCAGAATTTTTAAGTAATTAAAAACGAGGACTAGAAAAATTAAACGGCTTAGCTACCGCGATATGTCGTATAAGAATATGGGCTAATCAACAACGGCACATGAAAGTGCGCATTAACATCGCTCACCATAAAATCAATACATACCCTTGGATAAAAGCAAGCCACTTGCTTGGACTGAAAATAATCAAGAATCTCAAATACCAACTGATAATGCCCCGCTTTAAAATCAGTCAGTGTAAAATCTTTAATGCGACCATCTGCATCGGTACGCTTTTGATCGAGCAAAACATATTCATCGTGTTGAAAAAACTTGAGCTGTACATTAACTTGACTTGCGGGTACACCCGCAGATGCATCTAAAATATGTGTGGTAATCGCACTCATGCCTGAACCTCCGATTGCAACCGTAACAGTGCAATTTCACCCAATTGGTGGATCACTTCAGCCTGTTCTGTCTGTAAGTCGTTACTTAGACGGCGTTGCAACTCTGCCAAGATTTGCTCAGCACTACGTCCCGCAGCACGAATCAGAAAAATAAAGCCAAACTTCTGTTCATAGTCCACATTGCCCTGGTATAAAGCCGTCGATGTGTCTTCACTTAAATCCACTGCGGATTGCTCCTTCGCAGAGAAATTTTGCTCTTTTTCACTCAAATGATTGGCTGCTTTTTTTTCGCCAATGCGAGGATGGAAAACTAAGGTTTCTTCCACCTCACGCCATGTCCAAGTATCGATATTTTCTCGTGCACTGCTTTCGAGTGAAGCTAAGCTCTGATAAGGTCGTGCCTGAGATAAATTGTCTATCCACGATGGAATATGTACACAATTTTTCAGTATTTGCTTGGCTTCTGCTGTATCGAGCTGATTAAATTCATTTAACTGCATAAGTGACCCATTTTGAATTTGTCTTACTGGTCTGACCAGTATTGAGTAATAAATAGCAATTGTTATGCCAACTTTTTTGCCTTAATTGTCCTGTTTATTCAAGAAGAGTACCGATCAAACGGCAGAATGGATGCATTGGCAACGCTCACTTGAGCAATGCTAGTGCATAAATTACTTTGAATACACTTTTTTGCATTATTTTGGACAAGTTGCCAGATCCATGTGGTATTAAAAGAAGCCAGCGTGCCAATTGAAAAATCGAATCTAAGATGACACCAAGGTCTGTAAAAGTGCTTGTTCAAACCTGAGCCAATCTTGCGCAATGTCACTAATGATTTCCAAGCGATTGTCTCGAGCAGGTTGTGCCCTAAATTCTACATGAAGGTCATTTGGATGATCATTATGAAGGTCATTTACAGAATCATTTGGAATTGCATTGAAATTGATCCAGCCTTGCGTCGTATTGAGTGTGGCTTTGATCCTGACCACCTGCTCTAGTGTGCGTAATCGTGCAAGCAAGTCATTCGTATTAAACTGCCACGATTTTGGCATGTGCCAACCCGCCACATCAAAGCCCTGCTGCTCGCTGTGATAGTGATAAGGTAAGGTTTTCGGTGCAGTCTGAGCTGTAGCCTGATTTTTGGTCAATATGTGTTGTTTCGTTAATGTGTGCTGTTGAGTCAATGTCAATTGCTGGGTCAGCAAGGCTTGC
Source organism: Acinetobacter marinus (assembly GCF_900096915.1). Lineage (GTDB taxonomy): Bacteria > Pseudomonadota > Gammaproteobacteria > Pseudomonadales > Moraxellaceae > Acinetobacter > Acinetobacter marinus. Next base: position 396,944 of record NZ_FMYK01000003.1, on the reverse strand, counting down.
TTTTGAATGCGTATAGCTGATCGTACTTTATCGAGTGCTGACAATGCCACATGACCATGATCCATGCCTTGCCAATGCTTTTTAGGATAGAAGTAAGTCTGTTGTAACTCCTGCAATTGCTGTTGATCTTGATCAGTCATTTGAGACTGATGTGAAATCAGCACAATATCTGCAACTTCAAGCTGTTGTAAAAAGATGTCATGCTTTAACCAAAGCTGCTCATGCAAACGATGCCCATTGAGCACCGTAACCACCTGCCGTAACGCTAAGCTATTTTTCCAGTGGGATTGACTGAGTTGCTCAATCAATTGTCGTGGATGTCCAAGTCCAGTCGGTTCGATAAACAGTCGATCGGGTTTAAACTCGGATAATAGCCGAGCCAGTGCAATCTGCATCGGTAGCTGTGACGTACAGCAGAGACAACCACCCGAAACTTCTTTGACCGCAATGCCCTGCTGTCCTTCAAGCCAAACTTGATCAACGCCGATTTCACCAAACTCATTCATCAGCACTGCCCAAACTTCATTCTTTGGTTTTTGTGCCAGTAAATGACGTAATAGCGTGGTTTTTCCTGCGCCGAGAAATCCTGTAATAATATGGGTTGGGACAGCTTGGATCGGAGTCATAAGACGATCTTGGTTAGAAAATATTGGTGATTAAAAGATATTTGTGATTAAAACCGTTGATGATTAACACATGATCTGGATGGAAAGACTATCTTAACGGAAAAATCATGTAACGCATCATTCGCTTTGATTGGCAGGCATGCTTAATAAATCGTGCAAAGTCTGTTGATAGATCTGAAAACTGTCCTGATCATAACAGACAAACAGAATCCGTTTGATCCATTTCAAGTTCGCCAATTGCTCGTCAAGTACCGCTTTCACCTCAGTCACCGCTTGCGCTTTGGGGTAGCCATAGACGCCTGTACTGATATTTGGAAAGGCGATACTTTCACATTTTAATTTTTCAGCTTGGGAAAAACAGTTGCGATAGCATTGACGCAGTAGCTTCGGTTCTTGATTTTGCCCACCCTGCCAAATCGGTCCGACCGTATGTATCACAAAGTTCGCCGATAAATTACCCGCAATGGTGACCACCGCCTGCCCTGTTCGACATCCACCCTGTTCGGCACGGATAATTTTACATTCATCCAAAATCTGTGAACCGCCCGCACGATGGATCGCCCCATCGACACCGCCACCACCGAGCAAAGATGAATTGGCTGCATTGACAATAGCATCGGCACTAATTTGGGTAATATCCCCGAGGATGACTTCAATGATCGGCATGTAATTTACTCACTGAGGGTTGACTGAGAATTGATTGAGGACTGACTGGAGATTGGTTGAATGTTATCGCAATAATACAATATAAATCATGTGGATATTACAAAAAACGCTTAATGATCCGATCTAGCTATTGTTCGTCCTTATTCCAAAAAAACTCACCAAGCCCCGCAATAAAACCGCCCAAACCAACGCCTAACAAGGCATAACCAAGAATACTGCTAAAATCATAATACAGTTGCACCGCACCTGCACCTGCCAATACCGCAGCGATCAATAACAGGAAAATAAATAATAATGGTCGAGTTTTTTGATTGCTCATTGAGATCAATACACATTTAAAATCATTGTGCCATTGTACACCGATCATTACATAAATTCATGTAGGGCTTGCAAATACAGCTTGAGTAGCATTTGTATATATGATAATTATTATCACTACGATTATTTGTTTTATTAAGGATTCCTCATGGCTTTTGAATTACCTGCATTACCTTATGCCTATGATGCGCTAGAACCACATATTGATAGCACCACAATGGAAATTCACCATACCAAGCATCATCAAACCTATATCAACAATATCAATGGCGGGATCGCAGGCACTGAATGGGAAAAACTATCTGTTGAAGAACTGGTCTCTCGTGTCAACGATGTGCCTGCCGAACTGAAAGCCAATGTCACCAATAATGCTGGTGGACATGCCAATCACAGCTTATTTTGGACCGTGATGTCACCAAATGGTGGCGGGAATCCTACAAGTACGATCGCTACTGAAATCGATCAGGCTTTTGGCAGCTTTGATGTGTTTAAAGAGGCATTTATCAAAGCGGCATTAACTCGTTTTGGTTCGGGTTGGGCATGGTTATCTGTGACCCCAGAGAAAAAACTGATCGTGGAAAGCTCTGCCAACCAAGATAGCCCATTGATGAGTGGCAACACGCCAGTATTGGGCTTGGATGTGTGGGAGCATGCGTATTATTTGAAATATCAAAACCGTCGCCCTGACTACATCGCTGCATTCTTCAATGTGGTGAACTGGGATGAAGTGAATCGTCGTTATGCTGAAGCAACGCAATAAACAAAATCGAGGAATAGTCTGATTTACTTAAAAGTTGCTTGAACGAAGACCAACCTGACAGCCATTTCAATCATGAAATGGCTGTTTTTTATTTTAGAATTTCTATCAGGCACAGCCATCTCACTAAGAATCAGTTAAAATAGCGCCATACTTTCAATATCATTGCGATTTTATTTTGCCATCATGACTCAAAGCAACAGCAACATCTCTCGCCTATCTAGTAATAACAGCACCGATCTCGATACACAGCAGGTCTGGACGGCGGTTGACGATTATATCGAGGCGCATTTACTCGAGGACAATCCTGCACTGAATCAGACACTTGAAAACACCGTACGTCAGGGTTATCCAAGTCATTTACATATCGCCGCCAACCAAGCGCAAATGCTGTCGATGCTGATCAAAATGAATGGCGCAAAACGCATTTTGGAATTTGGCACTTTTGCAGGCTATAGTACCATTGTCATGGCGCAAGCCTTACCTGCAGATGGCTATCTACTCACCATTGAAAGCCGTGATACACATTATGCCTTGGCGCAGGAAAATATTGCACATGCAGGTTTAACAGATATCATCGACGCACGACTTGGACTCGCCAATGAGGTCATACATAGTTTAGATGCAACGACCCCAGCCTTTGATTTTATTTTTATTGATGCAGACAAACAAAGTTATCCAGAATATCTGGAACTGAGTTTAAGACATGCTCGCTCAGGGACGCTGATTATTTTGGACAATGTGATTCGAGCTGCCGAAATTATCGATCCAAACAACCATAAACCAAGCATCGTCGGTTTACGTGAATTATTCCAAGCGCTACAGAATCATCCGCAAATCGCCGAATCTACTGCGATACAAACTGTGGGATGCAAAGGCTATGATGGCTTTGCTATGGCAGTCGTCAAATAGTTTAACTTTTACACATTCTATCAAACATCGCCAAATCTGCTGATCTGATATTCTTCTCTTTTATTCAGTGCTTTTATTTAACGTGCTCGTTCAAAATCATGGCAGGTCAATTGGGCAAGGATGCTGTTATTTTCACCGACTTGAGCATTATTTAATTCGAGTAGTTATTTTTTAATCAAGTTGCTTCAAAGCATGTCAGCACAAGGGATTCACGCTTTTATGCGCACAGTTATCCACATATTTTGAGGATAACTGTGCTTAACTTTTACAATGTCTACCGAGCGACCAACATCGGCACTTCAGATTCTTGGAAGATTTTTAACGTGGTGCTTCCCACAAAAAATTGTTGAATCCGACTATGACTAAAGGCGCCCATGATCATCATGCCAAGCTGATGTTGCTGTTGGTATTCCAATAGACTCTCGGCAATATCGCCATAAATATACGCACTCTGCACATCCAGCCCTGCGTATTTGAGGTAATCCGTCGGCTGTGCCAAGATGCCATTTTGATCACCGACATAGACGATATGGCAGGTCATATCTTTGAGTAGCTCACTTTGTCCGACCCGTTTCAACATGGTTTGACAGACTTGAGAGTGTTCATAGGCAAATAGGAAACTGCTCGGTGCGACGAATCGCTCGCCGACTGCGAGCACGGTTGATTTCGTCCCACGAATCAAGCCTTCGACATTACTGCCGACAGGTTTATTTTTTTCCGCCGCATTTTCGCCAATCTTGCCAATCACGGCAATATCTTCAGGCTGGAGCTCATCAAAACTTTGTTCTAAAAATTCCCCACGACGCTGGATAATGGTCGCTTCGATGTCATATTTTTCTCTGATCAATTTGGAAATATGTTGCAAAAGATCGTCACTATATTGCTGTGCTAATTCATATTGTTTTTCATCCAGCTCGGTCAATTCTTTGAGTAACATGGCATTGCTCTCAAAACCAATGACGCCACTGATCTCCCCCAGATGGTAGCTTGCTGGGCGATAATCCAAAACTTGCAGTAACACCAATGGTCGTTTGGTCTTTTGTGCATACCAAACCGCCGCCTCAGCAGTGGCATTGACACATGGTGACGCATCGATACAGGCAATGACTCGTCCAGTGGTATTCGTCATCATTTTCCCCTGCTTGTTATTTTTGATGATTTTTATACTAAGCCAAAATCTGGCGATGTAGTGCATTTTTTTGAGGCTTTATGTAACTTTTTTCACTGCGCTCAGTTTTTTACTGCGTTCATTTTATTTACTTTTTAGCTTTCAAAACCTTTATTTCTTGTTTCGGCGATCGCCAATCACTTGTGCAGGATTTCCAGCCACGATGGCATAGTCTGCAATATCTTTGGTGACTTGGCTATTCATACCGATCACCGCATGGTCGCCAATGCATACACCATCGACAATCCCCACATCTGCACCAATCCAGACATCACGACCAATGTGAATGCCTTTGGAGCTAACCGCCTGATCGTAAATTGGCGCATCCATTTTCATACCATGATTAAAAGCGTAGAGATGCGTGTACGCAGCGAGGCGAGCCTGATCGGCAATGATAATGCCTGATCGACCGCCATCTAAGGTACAGTGATGATTGATCGCCACTTCATTGCCAATCGTCAAGGGTCCATGAAGAACGCTATCGGCTGCGACAAAACTGTTATTGCCTATACTGATCTTCCGCCCACGCTCAGCAAAGATATGCGCCAACGGTGAAATAAAACAATTTTCACCAATCTCAACATCTTCCATCTCACGCAGATAATCTTGATAGTCTTGTTGCCACGATCTTGCCCACACAAGATGCTTATCTTTGAGTCGCCAATACAGCCACGGCATATAATTCAGCCGATGTTTATGCTGTTCACGATATTTTAATAAAGGATCAGAATCTGCCATATTAAACTTCAAAATTTATCTTGAATGGACAATTGTTCACGCCCACGAGTGAGATTTTGCAAAAAAGGATTGATCAACCCGATCTGATCTTCAGTCATTTCCGCAGTGATAAATACTCCATCCGCCAAATATTCTGCCTGAAAAGCAATCTCCAGCTGTCCGAGTTCATACTCGATCTGCGCCAATTCAGCAAACTCGCAATGCAATGTCACGGCTTGCGTGGCGATCAACTCAACACGCTGTGCCAACTGTATCGCCTGACTGGCACAGCCACCATAAGCTCTCACTAAACCGCCTGTACCGAGCTTGACACCGCCATACCAGCGATTGACCAAAATCAGCACGTTGCTTAAGTCCTGCCCCTCGATCACCGCAAGGATAGGACGCCCTGCTGTGCCTGATGGCTCGCCATCATCATTAAAACGCACATGATGTCCAATTTTCCATGCCCAACATTGATGCGTGGTGGTTGGATCTCGATGACTTTGCAAAACATCTTTCACCGCTTGCTCCGATTTGACAGGCACAGCAATGGCTTGAAAGCGACTTTTTTTCGCCTCTAGCTCTGCATTCACAATCGTTGCAATGGTATACATGACCTTCTTTATATCTCAACTCAACAACAGTTGGCATCAATAACGCCAATTCTTTCAATGTGCTTGGGCATCATATCGATTTCTGGTTTGATATGCAAAATGATTCTATTTTTCAATAACTGGACGATAGTTGGTTGATTTGCAGTCATTTTTTTAAACAAATTTCATCGAATTGATACAAATCATTGCTTTTTTATGAATTGTTTTTTGCTAATTTATTGATACGGCTTGATTCAAATAAGGAAAATCAAATGTCACACTTTTCACACAAACCTGATTACTTCTTACATGCGCATCTTTTGGCGAATTATTTGAGTAATCGTATTCAAAAAGCTGGGGAAATCACAACGCTGACCATGACGGGTAAAGAGGTTTATGATTTGTTCGACCATGATTTTGCTTCTACCACCAGTGATTTAGAAGGCATCATCAATATCACTGACAATTATCATGTGGCAGAAAACAGCCCTGAATATAAGCTGATCGCAGATTATAAAATCCATGCTGAACACAATACCGTGACGTTTAATTTTAATCCCAAAGCAGTGCAAGCCTTAGTTCAAGGTCAAGCCTTGCTCGCACCAGACGCTAACAGCTATGAATAAATCGCCATGAATAATGAATAGCGCCATTTGAACAATAAAATTTTGGGGCGTCATGCCCCTGATTTTTTGACTCAATTTTAGGATCACAGTGACCACAGATCAGTAGAAATACCGTTTAGAAACAGATCAAGCCCAAATCACCAAAATCGCTGCAACCACTACCAGAATTAAACCGAGATGATCACTACGTGCCAATTTTTCTCTGAAGAAAAACGCCGAAATCAATAGACTAAATAAAATCTCAATCTGTCCCAAGGTTTTCACGATCGCTACACTTTGCATACTCATCGCACTAAACCATCCCAGCGATGCCAAGAAACTACAGATACTGACCCGCAAGGTTAAACCTTTATGTTGCCACATACGCGTCAATGTCTCAGCTTGGAATATACCCAGTGTCATCAGCATAATACTGGCTTGAAAGCTGATCACCAAGCACAACACCCACGCTGCACGGATCAGAAAAGGCAAATTACCCAGCTCCAAACTGGCTTCTCGAACCAGCAAAGAGGTAATGGCAAAGCATAAGCCACTGCCGACACCGATGATCAGCGTTTTCCATGATAGTTTGAGTTGTCCTGCGCCTTTACTCAGCAAAAATACAGCGACACCACCAATCAATACCCCGAGCCAGCCAAAACCATCCAAATATTCTTGTAAAAATAAAACACCGATAATGGCTGCTAAAACTGCTTCACTTTTGGCAAGTCCAACGCCGATGGCATAATTCTTTTGTTTAAACAGCATCACCATCAATGCGGTAGCGAGAATTTGGCTCAATCCTGCAATGACAATGTATATCCAAAAGCGTGGGGTAAAATGAACGACGTCAACTTGCGCTGCATAATGATGATAAAGCAATACTAAATAGCTGATCGCAAATGGCCATGCAAAAATAAACCGTGCCAGCGTCACCCCATACACATCAACATAATGACTAAGCTGCTTCTGAAAGGCATTCCGCCAAGCCTGCATAAATGCCGCCATGATGGTAAACGCAATCCACGCCATAACCTGCGCTCTATTTTGAAATGAGTTGAGAATGATACCGTAAATATCAGACTGAATATCTTGCAATTTATCTCATTATAAAAAAACCCAGCCAAAAAGGCTGGGTTTTCGCATGGTCATTGATGATTTTATTCATCAGCTCACATGAATATCAATTCACATAGTTATTGATTTGCAGGCACAATCGGGTAGCTAACATTACACATTTGCTCTGCAATGCGTAGCACTTGGCAGCTATAACCGACTTCATTGTCATACCAAACATACGCAGTTAAATGATTCCCTGAAGAAATCGTTGCTTGCGCATCATATACACCTGCAGTACGTGAACCGATAAAGTCACTTGATACCACTTCTGAGGAATTGGTATAACCGATCTGACCTTGTAGGCTCGATACGATCGAGATTTGACGAATATATTCGTTCACTTCGTCACGATCCGCAGGATTCTCAAGGGTCAAATTCAAAATTGCAAGCGATACGTTTGGTGTTGGTACACGTACCGAGTTACCTGTTAATTTGCCTTTCAGCTGTGGCAAGGCTTTAGCAACGGCTTTGGCTGCACCCGTTTCAGTGATGACCATGTTCAAGGTTGCCGCACGACCACGACGATCCGCCTTGTGATAGTTATCAATCAAGTTTTGATCGTTAGTAAATGAGTGAACAGTTTCCACATGACCATTTAAGACTTTGTATTTCTCATCAATGACTTTAAGCACTGGTGTAATGGCATTGGTCGTACAGCTTGCAGCAGAGATGATTTTGTCTTCATCCAAGATGTCCGCTTGGTTGACGCCATAAACCACATTTTTCATGTCGCCTTTACCAGGTGCAGTCAACACTACACGGCTGATGCCTGCGCATTGTAAATGTTGCGCCAAACCATCCACATCACGCCATTTACCTGTATTGTCGATCAACAATGCATCTTTGATACCATAATCGGTATAGTCAATTTCACTTGGGTTAGAGGCATAAATCACTTTGATAAAGTGACCATTGGCAATGATCGCTTCATTTTCTTCATCCACAGAAATCGTGCCTGCAAATGAACCATGAATTGAATCACGACGGAGCAACGATGCACGCTTTTCCAAATCGCCATCTGCTGTTTTACGCACAACGATCGCTTTTAAGCTCAAACCACGACCAAGACCCGATTGACCAATGATCAAACGTGCCAAGATACGACCAATACGACCGAAGCCATACAATACCACGTCTTTGGTTTCGCAAGTTTGTGGCTGACCTTCGATTGGTTTTACAGCTTGTGCAACGAATGCATCCACATCACCACCTTGGGCTTTATACTCAATCGCCAATTTACCCAAGTCAATTTCAGCTGAACCGATATTATCGATTTTCACCAACGCCTCAAGCAAAGGAATGGTATCAACAACCGAAAGCTCAACATCCATCATACGTGTACGACGATGCGCTTTGAGGATTTGAATCACAGAACGATTCACCAAAGAACGAGAGTAAATAGACGTGACGATGTTTTTTTCACGATATAACTGACCAATTAAAGCGATCATGCGCTCGGCAATTTCTTCGCGGTTTTTCCAACGACCTTGATGTTCTTGATGTAGGGCGATGATAGTGTCTTTACTCACGGATGACGTCCTCTAGTGATGTAGGCAAAACATGGCTTTGTCGATGCGGTCACAAATTTTTTGCAACTGCACCGCAAACAATGTCTCTAAAAAATGTCCACATTCTAAAGGAAAATGATTATTTTTAAAATCGAAAAACACCGCAATCACAAGACTTAACAGTTCATCATCCCAAAGTGCTTAAAAATGATATGAACAAACAAGGAGATAAGTGACTTTTGAGCGCATTAGACCTTAGTGAATCTTGATCAATCAGCGTAAAATTCATCCGCAAAAAGGCGCATCAGGTAATCTTTCAGTCAAATGAGTGCAGAAATGCCTGAAATACCAACAAAATCAAAACTAACGGACAACTGCAATTCTTGAAGGTGCGATTTGCGGATTATGATCGACAAAAATCAGATCATCAGTATCAAAGCCCTGCTCACGGGCAAATTCCAAATAATCATCAACAATGCGTGGATCGATATTGGACTGACGGGCAAATAACCAGAGCCGTGTACGCTTTTTATTGCCGACCAAACAGACTTGATAGTCATTGTCCAAACGCATAATCCAAAAATTGGTTTTTTTGCGTTTTTTCAGCATTTTTGGCGCATAACTGACCAAATACTGGCTGTTTTCAGGGGGATTTTTCACCATCGCTTCCCCTGAAAGCTGAATCACCCGACCCTCTTTGGTTTGATAGCGCAATACTGTTGACAGTTTATTTTCACCCACCACGTGATATTCATAAGTAATATGATGAAAGGACTTGCGCTCAATACTGACGGGCTTACGGGCAATCTCAAACCACGTGCCACTAAAACGATGCAAATCAACATAATGCGCCACATCGAGTTTCTTTGGAATCATGCCCCAAATCAACCGCCCTGCACCTAAACCAGCAAGTGCGGCAGCACCGACAGCGAGCTTTAAATGGCTGAATGGTTTACTTTGATTATGACTCATCGTGACTGAAATCCTTGTGACATGTGCATTAATTTTTTTGGTGTACAGAAATATAGAGTAAAAGCACTAATCATGACAAGCAAATTGTCAAACAATCATCCCTGTGAATACATTTAGCGATGCTTTTCTTCACTACTTTACTGTAATAACATTGCTTTTAAACGCAAAATTTCATCACGCAGTCGTGCCGCCTGTTCAAATTGAAGCTCTTTTGAGGCTTTGAGCATTTCTTTTTCCAGTTTATTGATGTGTTTGGAAAACAGTTTTGGATCAGCGATTAGATGTTGTTCATCATTGGTGAGCTTTTTCTCCGATGAGTGTGCTTGAATTTCTGCATCTTCATCATAGACCTCACCAGTGTCTATCTCTTTAATCACTTGACGTTTGGCACTACGTGGAATGATGCCATGTTCTTCATTAAACTGGATTTGTTTATTACGACGACGCATGGTTTCATCAATGGCTTTTTGCATCGAATCGGTAATTCGATCGGCATAGAGAATCGCTTTACCTTTGATATTCCGTGCTGCACGACCAATCGTCTGAATCAGCGAGCGCTCAGAGCGCAGAAAGCCCTCTTTATCGGCATCAAGAATCGCCACCAAGGATACTTCGGGCATGTCCAAACCTTCACGCAGTAAGTTAATCCCGACTAGCACATCATGAATCCCAGTACGGAGTTCATGGATAATTTTTACTCGTTCCACCGTATCAATATCTGAATGCAGATAAGCGACTTTGACGCCATATTCCTTGAGATAACTGGTCAAGTCTTCCGCCATGCGTTTGGTCAAGGTGGTGACTAAAACTCGTTCATTGAGTTCTTTACGAATGTTAATTTCGGACAAGACATCATCGACTTGGGTGAGCACTGGACGGATTTCAATCTCAGGATCAATCAAACCTGTTGGGCGTACCACTTGTTCGACCACTTGCGCCGCATGTTCCAATTCATAATTGGCAGGTGTCGCTGACACATAAATGGTATCAGGCGTAATGCGTTCCCATTCTTCAAATTTCATCGGACGATTGTCCAAAGCACTTGGCAAACGGAAACCATAATTGACCAAATTTTCTTTGCGTGAGCGGTCGCCCTTGTACATCGCACCGATCTGTGGAATGGTCACATGTGACTCATCAATGATCAGCAAACCATCTTCGGGCACATAATCAAACAAGGTCGGCGGTGCTGCGCCCGCTTCACGCCCTGACAAATGCCGTGAATAGTTTTCAATCCCATTACAATAGCCAAGCTGTTGAATCATTTCTAAATCATAGCGTGTACGTTGCTCAAGGCGCTGTGCTTCGACCAATTTGTCATTATTCTTAAAAAATTCCAGTTGTGATTTGAGCTCGGTTTTAATTGTCCCGACTGCACGCTCTAAACTTTCTCGTGGTGTGACATAGTGACTTTTTGGATAAATGGTCACCCGTGGCACTTTACGTATCATCTTCCCCGTCAGTGGGTCAAACCATTTAATCGATTCGACTTCATCATCAAACAGTTCAATGCGAATCGCATTTTGCTCCGATTCCGCAGGAAATACATCGAGAATCTCACCTCGAATCCGATACGTCCCTCGGGTAAATTCGAGTTCATTGCGACTATATTGCATCGCCACCAAACGACGAATCAAATCATCACGATTGACTTGATCACCCTCAACCACGTGCAACAACATCTGCATATAGGCTTCAGGATCACCCAAACCATAGATCGCAGATACCGAGGCAATGATGATCGAATCGCGACGCTCTAACAGCGAACGTGTCGCCGAGAGTCGCATTTGGTCAATGTGATCGTTAATGGAAGCATCTTTTTCAATAAAAGTATCCGACGACGGCACATAGGCTTCAGGCTGATAATAATCATAATAACTGACGAAATACTCCACCGCATTGTGCGGAAAAAATGCCTTAAACTCGCCGTAAAGCTGCGCCGCCAAAGTCTTATTATGCGCCATGATAATGGTTGGGCGTTGCGTCTGCGCAATCACATTCGCCATGGTATAGGTCTTGCCCGAACCCGTCACACCAAGGAGCAATTGATTCTTCTGCCCTTGCTCAAGCCCTGCCACCAATCGCTCAATCGCCTGTGGCTGATCACCCGCAGGGGCAAAATCGGTGACGAGTTTAAAGGCTTGAGATTCGCTCACAGGACACTCCAAGGATAAATAAGGAAATAGTCAAATTAAAAAAGATGATGACAGTTTTAATGGGGCTAATTTGGCAGAATTAAAGCATAGCAAATAAAAAGCACGAAATTGACAATGCCGTTGTAAAATCCACAATCTTGACTTGACCAAAGGGTGTGATACACGCAAGATAAAATGATTCTGAAATCAAGCAAAACTAGAAGTCATCTATGCCCTATCAATATCACGACGAAACCCATATCCATCAACTTCCTGAAGATACCGTTTTTGTCTTTGGTAGCAATCTTGCAGGCAAACACGAATGTGGCGCAGCGCTCACGGCGTATAAACATTTTGGTGCAATGACACATTTTGGACGTGGCTGGGCAGGACAAAGTTTTGCCATCGCCACAGAAAATGAACATCAGCAGGCGATGCCGATTCATCAGATTGCACATTATATTGACGACTTTAAAATCTACACAAAGAATCATCCACGACAGACATATTTTGTCACGGCGGTCGGATGTGGACATGTTGGCTATGACGCCAAAGACATTGCGCCACTGTTTCAAGGTGTTACTGACAATGTGATTTTGCCGATACGCTTTAAGGTGTATTTAGAGGCTTAGACTGCTCGTATAGAATCACTCAAAATTTTCTATTTCGGCATCGCATTTTAATTAGGGTCTGTTGACATTTCAACAAACCCTATTCTGAACCACTTCGATAAGGTTCTACAGAAGTCCACACCCGTCCACGCATATTATTCAGCTCATAGCGATCTGTTTCAACGTTATAGCTAAATTCATAGTAGGGGTTGGCAGCCCAGATCTGGTCTAAGTTGCCCGCCCAACGATAGCTATAGAATTCCGAGCCAAAGTTACGTGTGAAATAGCTTTGTTGTTCACCGATTTCACGGATAAAGTCATCGGGATAAAGCAAACTCAAAATATTCATACTTTGAAATGCTGGCGTTTCTCCGAGGCTGGTGTCTTCTTCAATAATAAAGACTTTATTCTCGGCAATACGCTCATCCAAGACAATGGAGTTGAGACTTGCAGATTCAGCCAACTCCGCATCACTGACGGGTTGTACGGCGAGACTGAGCTGAGAAAGACCTAACTGTAAGCTGATTATTGGCATGACAATCAACACTGATCGCTGTGATTTTAACCAAGATTTCATAGACATCCCCTTGTCTGCTTTGTTGTTTTTACATCTATCCGATGCTTTTTTATACATGCCTATTTAAGCTAACAAGTTTGTCATGATCCTGCAATCAAATCGCTCACCATCTGTCGAAAACTCATTATTTTTAGGGTCTAAGCAGAAGTTAATTTTTATTATTCATTTTTATAAATTATTTTATATGTCACAAAAAATAAACCATTGACGTCAATCAATGGTTTTATTTCTAAGTCAACTTAACGATTGAACTGGGAGTAGTCATCATCGTTAAAACTTGGGCTAAAGTCTTCATCTAAATGCTGAAGATGCTCATGCATGGCACGCTCGTGTTGAATTCGTTGATAGATTTCTTCACGATGCACCGAGACTTCTTTCGGCGCATTAACACCGATTCGCACTTGATTCCCCTTCACACCCAATACTGTCACACTCACTTGATCACCGATCATGAGTGTTTCACCCACACGACGTGTTAAAATTAGCATTATTGCCTCCTTGCTAATAATTGCGTGAAACTGATGAAATTTCAAATTTAAATACAAGACAAAGAAAAACTTCTTTTCGCACAACCGCTTTTAATTGATTGTAAATAAATCCGAGGTTTAATATAACAGAGCCACTATAGAAGTATAGTGGCACATTGTCGGGCAAAATTGAAAATAATGTGCAATTGCCCTGTATTTCGTCGCTATTTGCTTATTTTTTAAGCACGCGCGCTACTTTCACCAAATTCACGATCAAGACCAAAGGCAGTGTGTAAGGCACGTACTGCAAGTTCAAGATATTTTTCATCGATGATCACAGAAATTTTAATCTCAGAGGTTGAGATCATCAAAATATTGATGCCTTCATCAGCAAGTGCGGTAAACATTTTACTTGCTACACCTGCGTGTGAGCGCATGCCGACACCAACGATAGAGACTTTAACAATATCATCACGGGTGTTGACTTCACGTGCGCCAATGTTTTGCGCTGTTTCATCCAGAATTTTTTTGGCTTTTGCCAACTCGGTACGATTCACAGTGAAGGTAAAATCTGTGGTGCCATCTTCTTCGACATTTTGTACGATCATGTCAACTTCGACGTTTGCCGCACCAATCGGAGAAAGAATTTTTGAGGCAATGCCTGGCTCATCTGGCACACCAAGAATTGTTAATTTTGCTTCATCACGATTGAACGCAATACCTGAGATAATTGGTTGTTCCATAGTGTCTTCCGATTCTGTGGTAATCAGTGTACCGACCGTTTGTTTAAAATGATCATCAAATGCGCCGTCATCGTCATTATCAAAACTTGATAAGACCCGTAGTGGCACTTGATATTTCCCTGCAAATTCAACCGAGCGAATTTGTAATACTTTTGAACCCAGTGACGCCATTTCCAGCATTTCTTCAAAGGAAATTCGATCGACTTTTTTCGCCTTTGGTGCCACACGTGGGTCTGTGGTATAGACGCCATCGACATCGGTATAAATCTGACATTCATCTGCTTTCAATGCTGCAGCGAGTGCCACACCCGAGGTATCCGAACCACCACGTCCTAAAGTTGTGGTGTTGCCATCAGCATCAAAACCTTGGAAGCCTGCAACCACGATCACCCGACCAGCATCTAAGTGCCCTGTCATGACATCGGTATCAATCGCTTCAATACGTGCCTTGGTAAATGCGCTGTCCGTTTTGATACCGACTTGGCGACCTGTCAACGACTTCGCTTCAACGCCGATCGAGTTGAGCGCCATTGACAACATCGCAATGGTGACTTGCTCGCCTGTAGAAACCATTTGATCCAATTCACGTGGATCAGGGCTTTCGGTAATCGCCTTAGCTAATGCCAACAAGCGGTTGGTTTCACCACTCATCGCAGATACAACCACGACCACCTTGTGACCATGATCATGCCAACGTTTGACACGTCGAGCCACATTTAAGATGCGCTCAGGTGTACCCATCGACGTGCCACCATATTTTTGAACGATTAAAGCCATAGCATTATTCCAAATTCACCCAAAAAACCTAAAAGCTAAATTTTAAACACAGATTGAAATCTTCACTTTCAATTGTAAATGCTTAAAATCAAAATTTCTCACCCAATGATTTGCTATTGATCATTAACAAATCAATCAATTACTGATTTGAGAGCCAAGCACCTAGACCCGCCACCACACTATCAACTTGATCACTCATTGGCGCACCACCTTGTGCCAAATCAGGCTTACCGCCACCTTTACCACCGAGTTCATTGGCAAGATGTTTGATAATGTCGCCTGCTTTGACTGTAGCTTGATGTGATTTTGCCACTGAGGCAATCAGACTGACTTTGTCAGATTCTGTGCCCACAAGAACGATCACAGCATCATCCAATTTTGATTTGACACTGTCATGTAAATGACGCAAAGATTTGGCATCGACATTGTTGACCTGTGTAATCAAGGTCTTACGCCCTGCGATCTCTTGTACATTTGAAAGCAACTCTGTCGCTTGGAAGTTAGCCAATTTTTGATTGAGTTGCTCGATTTGCTTTTGCAATTGCACCGCATGATCAGCTGTGGCACGGACTTTTTCCAAAGTTTGATCTTTTTGCGCTTTGAGTAAGCCATTGATCTGTGCAATGGTGGCATCGGCATGTTGCACATTTTCTAGCGCTTTACTGCCCGTCACCGCTTCGATACGACGAATACCTGCTGCCACACCACCTTCAGAAGTGATCTTAAACAAACCAATATCGCCAGTACGCTGAACATGAATACCACCGCAGAGTTCGATCGAGAAATTACGCTCATCACGCACTGTCCCCATGGTCAAGACACGCACTTCATCGCCGTACTTCTCACCAAACAGCATCATTGCGCCTTTGGATTTCGCCGTTTCAATGTCTAAAACTTCGGTCAATACTGGGGTATTGGCAATCACTTCACGATTCACCAAACGCTCGATGTCTTGAAGTTGCTCAAATGTCACAGGCTGATCATTGGCAAAATCAAAACGCAAAATATCACTGGCAACCAATGAACCTTTTTGCTGTACATGCGTACCTAAGATTTGGCGTAAAGCAGCATGCAATAAATGCGTTGCAGAGTGATTCTTTGCAGTATTGGCACGAATATCAGCTTTGACGATCGCTTCAACTTTTTGTGATGCTTTGAGTTGACCGACAGTGACAATCCCTTGATGCACGAATGCACCGCCAGATTTCTTGGTGTCTTGGACTTCAAAAATCCCTGTTTCATTTTTGAATATGCCTGTATCACCGATCTGTCCGCCACTTTCTGCGTAGAATGGCGTTTGATTGAGTACAATCAGTGCTTCATCACCTTCAACCACTTCGTCAACTTGCTCACCGTCTTTGTAGATCGCAACGATCTGACCTTGACCTTGTGTCGCATCGTAGCCGTCAAACTGGGTATCGCCTTCGACTTTAACGATAGCGTTATAATCAACATTGAATTTGCCTGCATCACGAGCTCGTTGACGCTGTGCCGCCATTTCCACTTCAAAGCCTGCTTCGTCAATGCTGAGTTCACGTTCACGTGCAATATCGGCGGTCAAATCTGTTGGGAAACCATAGGTATCATAGAGTTTAAAGACAGTTTCGCCTGCGATGACTTTGCCTTGTAGATTCGCCAATTCACCTTCAAGCAATTTCAAACCTTGTTCCAAAGTCTTGGCAAATTGTTCTTCCTCTTTGATCAATGCCGCTTCGATACGGGCTTTATTGGCTTCCAGCTCAGGATAGGCTTGACCCATTACCTCGATCAACGGTTGCAACATCTTGTAGAAGAATGTGCCAGTTGCGCCGAGTTTATTACCATGACGCACCGCACGGCGGATAATACGACGTAGCACATAACCACGCCCTTCATTCGACGGATTCACACCATCAGCAATCAAGAAACAGCATGAACGTGCATGATCGGCAACCACACGTAGCGACGGCTGACCTTCATCTTGAATGCCAATAATGTCCGCAGCAGATTTTAATAAATGTTGGAATAGGTCGATTTCATAGTTGGAATTAACATGTTGTAATACCGCAGAAATCCGCTCTAAGCCCATGCCTGTATCAACTGACGGTGCAGGCAGTGGATGCAATACGCCGTCCGCAGTGCGATTGAACTGCATAAAGACGTTATTCCAAATCTCGATAAAACGGTCACCATCTTCTTCTGGTGTACCTGGTAAACCGCCCCAAATATGATCGCCATGATCATAGAAAATCTCAGAACACGGCCCACAAGGCCCTGTATCGCCCATCGCCCAGAAGTTGTCTGATTCGTATTTTGCGCCTTTATCACCGATACGGATAATACGATCTGCGCTTAGCCCAACGTCTTTGTTCCAAATTTCAAAGGCTTCGTCATCTGTTTCATAAATGGTGGCGTATAGACGATCTTTAGGCAGACCAAGCGTTTCGGTCAAAAATTCCCATGCGAATGTAATGGCGTCTTTCTTAAAATAATCGCCAAAGGAGAAGTTACCCAACATTTCAAAGAAGGTATGGTGGCGTGCGGTGTAGCCGACATTGTCTAAGTCGTTGTGTTTTCCGCCTGCACGCACGCATTTTTGTGAGCTAGTTGCACGCACGTAGTCACGTTTTTCCAGTCCCAAGAAACAGTCTTTAAACTGGTTCATGCCTGCATTGGTAAACAGCAAGGTTGGGTCGTCACTTGGCACCAATGAGCTTGAGGCGACACGTGTATGCCCTTTTGATTCGAAATAACTTAAAAACGCTTCACGAATATCAGCGGCGGTCATCAAACGTGTACTCACTACAAGTCACTCCATAGATTGGGCATTACAAAAAATTAGTTGATCGACGATACGAATTTCACGCAAAACATGAAAATACGCAGACGAAGGCGTAAAAGCGCTAAATTATAACGGAGTTTTGGGTCAAGACCAATGTTTTTACATGAGTTCAACGATGTTTTGGAATATGTAAGTTGACTGATTTATTTTTGAAAAGATTTAAGCAGATTTCGGTCGCCTGTGGCGACCGAAATCTGCGGGCGGGGTTGGGGGCGAAGCCCCCATACCCCCACTCGCCTCGACACCGAAGGTGGCGAGGCGAGTAAATCGATTTAAATATTAACTCACTCGATTACAATCAATTTAGTTATGGAAGATTCATGCAATGACGATGATAGCCTCAAATTCAAGCAACTTCCACCTGCTTCACCACTCTTCCAACATGATGATAGCTACGGTTAAAGTACACCAAACTTTTATCGCTTTTGCTTTCCTGATCAGCATTGTGCTGTATCGCCACAATCCGACAGATAAAAATATCATGTGTCCCCACCGCTTGCACTTGCTCGATCTCACAATCAAAACTCACCAAAGCATCGTTTAACACAGGCGCACCTGTTTCTAAAGTCGTCCATTCACCATGCAGAAAGCGTTCATCAGAATTCATTTTAGAAGCAAACACATTGGAAATGTGTTGATGCTGTGCACCAAGCACATTTACCGTCAGGATTTTATTTTCAGCAAAATGTGTATGCGAACGTGAGGATTGATTCATACACACCAACAAAGTCGGTGGCGTATCAGTAACACTACACACCGCCGATGCGGTAAAACCATGACGATCCGCCACACCTGCCGTCGTCACCACACTGACGGCACTGCTCAATAAAGACATTGCATCTCTAAAATCTGTTGCTTCAACCATCACATTTTCCTCATAAACACAATTTACGACGCCCCCTCTTTTTTAAAGAAGGATGGTCAAATAAAACCCCATCCCGACCTTCCCCTTAAAAAAGGGAAGGAGACACGAATCTAATACAGATGAGAATTCGAGTAAGTCTCCCTTTTTTTAAGGGGAGATTTAGAGGGGTTAAATCACATTCTCGATAGCTATTTGCCCAAAAGCTCTTTACGAATAATTTCCGCACCTGCGCTCAGCGCTTGCAACTTGCCTCTTGCCACGGCACGTGGAAGTGGTGCCATACCACAGTTGGTTGATGGATAGAGTTTATCCGCATCGACAAATTGCAATGCTTTGCGTAAGGTATCAGCCACTTGTTCAGGCGTTTCAACTGTATTGGTCGCCACGTCGATCGCACCGACCATGACTTTTTTACCACGAATCAATTCGATCAAATCCATTGGTACACGTGAGTTTTGACATTCTAAAGACACAATATCAATTTTCGATTGTTGTAACTTTGGAAAGGCTTCTTCATATTGACGCCATTCATTGCCCAATGTTTTTTTCCAATCCGTATTGGCTTTGATGCCATAGCCGTAGCAAATATGCACTGCGGTTTCACACTTCAAGCCTTCGATGGCTCGCTCAAGTGTTGCCACGCCCCAGTCATTGACCTCATCAAAGAACACATTAAATGCTGGCTCATCGAATTGAATAATATCCACCCCTGCCGCTTCGAGCTCTTTGGCTTCTTCATTGAGGATTTTGGCAAATTCCCACGCCAATTTTTCACGGCTTTTATAGTGCGCATCATATAGCGTATCAATCATGGTCATTGGACCAGGCAGCGCCCATTTGATCGGTTGTGAGGTTTGCTGACGTAAGAATTTGGCATCTTCAACAAATACAGGCTTTTGACGAGATACCGCACTGACGACGGTCGGCACACTCGCATCATAACGATTACGAATACGCACCGTTTCACGTTTTTCAAAATCAACGCCATCCAGATGCTCAATAAAGGTGGTGACAAAATGCTGACGGGTTTGCTCTCCATCACTGACAATATCAATGCCTGCTTGGACTTGCTCATGCAAAGACAAACTCAGCGCATCTTGCTTTGCTTCGATCAGCTCATCGCCTTGTGGCTTCCACGGTGACCAAAGTTTTTCAGGTTCTGCCAACCAAGATGGTTTCGGCAAACTGCCTGCGGTTGAGGTCGGTAATAAAATGCTCATAGTTAATCTTCTATCCAATATCTTCTATTCAATGCTTAATAAAATCGTCGATAAATCAGTTGTTAAATGGCGTATCCGTTTTAAACGGCGTAGTTGTTCGACCATTGCTCAAGGATGGTTTTGTACGGTTTGATAAAGTGCTGTTCCGTCCATTTACCCTGTTCAATCGCCAGTTGCGTGCGCTCTTCACGGTCATACACAATCTGCGTCAATGAATAATCTTGATACTTCAAGCTCGGCTGATACGTCTGACCTGCGCTCGAGTTGGCATTGTAGATTTCAGGACGATAAATCTTCTGGAAAGTCTCCATGGTGCTAATCGTACCAATCAACTCCAACTCACTATAATCATTGAGCAAATCGCCACTATGATAGAACGCAAACGGCGCAGCACTGTTTGGCGGCATGAAGTAACGCACCTTTAAACCCATTTTTTCAAAATAAGCATCGGTCAATGAATATTCATCTTGGCGATATTCCAAGCCCAAAATTGGATGTACATTGGCGGTACGATGATAGGTTTTGGTGCTGGATACGCTCAGGCAAATCACTGGGGCTTTATGAAATTTGTCTTGATATGCATCGGATGCGATAAATGACTTAAAAATTTTGCCATGCAAATCACCGTAGTTTTCAGGAATGCTAAACTTTGCTTGATCCTGATTGTACGCAGGCAACAACACACTAAAATCATAATCACGCACATACGATGAAAAGCTATTACCGACAATACCCTCGATGCGTTGATTGGTTTTTTGATCAATGATGGTCGGTTGCAATATTTCGATGGTCGGGAAAGTCTCACCATTGCCCTGCACATCAATATCAACGGATACAATGTCAATTTCTACCGCATAGCGATCTGCAGTCGGATTATCATAAGATGCTAAGGCATTGAAACGATTATTAATCATCGCCAAAGTCTTGCGCAGATTTTCCTGACGGCTTTCGCCACGAGCCAGATTGGCAAAGTTGGTGGTCAGGCGCGTATTCGATGACGGCTGATAATGTTCGTCAAAGCGAATGCGTTTGATCGAAAAGGTAAAATCTTGATTCGAATTATGCTGAGTCATGGCAGTGTTGCCCCTAAAATTTGAGAGATAAACAGTGGATCAATCTATGCCGCTATTTATACCGAAAATCCAACATGAATAAAAACGACTTAATTTCACAAAAAGCTGAATAAAATTCACCTCAACCATCTAATTAGCCATCTAAGCACCTCAAATGCCTAAATTTTCCACTGAATCATCTGCACCAGTCGCTATTTCTGCATCTATCGTGCATTTGCAAGGGATTTCATTTTTGTTTTTTGCCACTTTTGCTTTAACATGGCAGCACTTTTCTTGCGTCATCATTTTCTTCGAGGTTTGCCATGCAACGTATCGCCATCAATGGTTTTGGTCGGATCGGACGCAATGTGCTACGGGCATGGTTTGAGCATCCGCAAAGTTATGATTTTCAGATCGTGGCGATCAACGATATTGCTGATGCCGAAACGCTACTGCATTTGTTCAAATACGACACCACACATGGGCGTTTTGCAGGACAGGCAGAGCTGGTTGAGGAAAATGATCAACGCACCTTAAAGGTCTCTACCGCACAGAAGTCCTTAGACATTCAACTGTTACAACATCCTGATCCCATTGATCTGCCGTGGTCTGATATAGCACATGGATTAAATGTCGATGTGGTACTGGAATGTACAGGATTGTTTCGCTCCCGTGCTGATGCAGGCAAACATCTGCAAGCAGGCGCAAAGCGAGTGATTATCGGTGCGGCGCCATTTGATAGCGTCGATGCTGCGGTGGTCTACGGCATCAATCATCAAGACATCAAAGCCACCGATCAAATCATCTCTAGTGTATCTTGTACTACGCAAGCATTGGTGCCTTTGGTCAAGATCATGGATGATGCTTTTGGTATTGATACTGCCCTGATGACCGAAATTCATGCGGTGACAGCCGATCAATCGGTGCTCGATCATGCCCATCGTGACCTGCGCCGTGCTCGTGCTTCGGGACAAAACATCATTCCGACCACGTCGAGTGCACTCGGTGCATTAAAACAAGTCATGCCACATATGGAACATCGCATTGATGGCTATTCCATCCGTGTGCCAACCATCAATGTCGCTGCGATTGATTTAACCTTTGTGGCAAAAAGTAAACTCGATCGCCAAGCAGTGAATCAAACTTTAATCACCGCCTCAAAAAAGCAATTTAGCGACATCATGCAAACCACCGATGAATATTTGGTGTCGAGTGATTTTAATCATTCACCGTATTCCTTGATCGTCGATCTGACCCAAACCATGGTGGTTGGTCGTCAGGTGAAAGTGTTTGCGTGGTATGACAATGAGTGGGGTTATGCCAACCGTTTGCTGGATTTGTGTGCACAGCTTTAAATTAGCTCACCTTCTCCTTCTTTCAACTGCTTTGTTGCTTAGCCGTCAGTCCGATGCGCATCTGATCATCGCCATGTAATATCACACGGAGTATCATCAGGCAATATCACTACGTTACACAAAAAATTAAACAAATGATTAAAATTTTGGTTTAAAGGCTGGTTTTTTTGGCAAAAAATGCCATAATCTCAGGCTGAAATTGTTCAATTTTTGATGGGGTATTCCATGTTGCAACGTACACTCCTGCTTTCGCTGAGTATAAGCATGCTCACGCTGACAGGTTGTCAAATGGTGAGTGTTAAAGAACAAAAAGTCGGCACTACACTCAGCAATGAACGTGACAGTATATTGACCCGAGATGAGCTGAGTGAAGCCAGTCTCAATGTCCTGTCGATGTCTGGACAAGAAACCAAAAAATGTATCAATGATCCCAATCAATGCATGGAGGATTTGGCGCAAATCCCTGAAATCATTGATGAACAATATCTCTCTGCAGCCAGTGAGATTTACCTTGCGCATGCGATTCAATTAAGCAAATCCTCAAACTGTGATTTTGCCAAAACCCATGCCAAAAAAGAGCAAGATCAGCTCAATGATGAACAAAAAGCCAAGTACGATACGCTCGGCAAACAGTATATTCAATGTACCACGCAACAACTCGAGTCCTTAAATCACGCCATCCGTTATAGTTATGCCTATTTGTTTGATACCAAGCGCCCACCGACCCAGCGTTTGTTTGACAACCGACAAGTGCAAGTGCGAGATTTTTATAATCAAGCCATCGCCAATTTGGTCAATAAATTTAACGAGCAAAAAATTCAAGAAAAATCATATAGCCAAGGGCAAATGACCATTGGTGATAGCACCTATTTGATCAACTTAGAGCAATACCCAAGCCTGAAAAAAGATGATGTTGAGCGCCTGATTAGCACCTACAATTTGAGCTTCTCTGGTCTACGCTCGGTGAGTCGTCGTGATGGTTTTGGCTCTGAATTTGCCATTGAACTGAAAAAATCGGATAAAAAACCATTTAGCGAATTTAAAATCGATCCATTCTTAAATCTGCAAAATATTTATGATCACCCCAATATTCATCAAGCACAAAACCTACCAGCAACCATTGTGGTTGTACCTAAGCAACGAGAATCTGTAGATGCCGTACTCAAAAGCAAAGAGTTGATCATCAACGCAGTTGATCCCAACAAATATCAAGACATTAAAGTTGATGAACACACTTACCCTTTGGCGGCAAATTTCTCTGCGCCTTACGGGCTCTGGCTTGCCAATAATAAACTCGGTGCGGCGGGCTATTTGACGCTACTTGATCGTGAGCAAGATCTGATCATGCCGCACTTGTTTATGCTTGAGCCGTACAATCCGAACAAAAAAATTATTGTGATGATTCATGGTCTTGCCAGTAGTCCTGAAGCATGGATTACCATGACCAATGATATTATGGGCGATAGCGTGTTGCGTGAGCACTACCAAGTATGGCAAGTGTTTTATTCGACCAACATGCCGATCATGGAAAGTCGTTATCAAATCTATGCGTTGCTCAAGCAATCCTTTGATGGTGTTGCCAAGCTCTATCCCAATCAACCACCGAAAGATGCGGTATTACTTGGTCACAGTATGGGTGGCGTGATTGCACGTTTGCTCATTAGTGATGCGGATTACACCCAGCCTATCATGAAATATCTACAAACCGAAGATCAAAAAGATTTCAAAAAAATCAAAAACATGGGGGCTGCTCAGCAACGCTTTAAAATGCATGCTTTAACGCCACCATTTGATCGGGCGATTTTGGTGTCTTCACCTTTTCATGGCACCGACTTTGCTGATCGCTGGTTTACCCTCGCTGCTCGAAAAATTATTCGCTTACCACAAAACTTTTTAAAAGCAGCATTAACCACAGCAAAAGCAGGCTTGGGAGATGATGAAGCGCAAGCGGTGATGGAACGCATTGGCAAAGACTTTTTGCAAAATGGACCAAGTGATCTGAGCAAAAAATCTGCTTTCACAAAAATTACGGGTGATACCAAAATCAATAGCCATGTGAAATATCATTTGATCATGGGCAATGATACCGATTCCACCAATCCTGATGAGATCACCGATGGTATTGTGCCGTATCACAGTGCGCATATCGACGGTGCACAGTCGGAGAAAATCATCAAAGGCGGACATTCGATCCAATTCACCCCAGAGGCGGTGCTTGAAGTACGCCATATCTTGCGCCTGCATTTGCAAGAGCTTGGACTGTATAACCCTTAAACTTTATTTAGGACGGGACAGGTGCTACACAAAAAAGCAGATCAACCGATCTGCTTTTTTTTCGAACCGGCCTCGAAACAATAAAATCCCCTTGCGGAGTATACTCCTCATCCTCCTTCACAGGGGAAAGACCACTCAGTTAAATCAAATGGTTAGAATTCCTCCCCTTATTAAGGGGAGGTTAGGTGGGGTTGAAAATTGGATTTTGAGACAGCTTCTTTTTGTTAGCTCATATAGAACTGTGTTGATGGAATCAACTGGCTGCAATTTTCTTCAATACGATCGAGCCAATCGAATAGCCCGCACCGAATGAACACAGTACACCATATTCACCGACTTCGACTTCATGTCCCGTCTTATGCATGGCAATGATCACCCCTGCCGATGAGGTATTGGCATATTCATCCAGCACAATCGGCGCACGTTCTTGCTCAATATCTTTACCCAACATCAGCTTTAAAATTAGTGCATTCATGTTGGCATTGGCTTGGTGCAACCAAAACCGTTTTGGCGCATTGACATCAATATTCAGTCGTTCGAGTTGTGCCGTAATGGTTGACGCCACCAATGGCGAGACTTCTTTAAAGACTTTACGCCCATCTTGTTTAAATAATAATCCTTGAGTTGCTTCCTCACTTGCGTTCAGGAAGCCAAAATTATTGCGGATATTATTGGAAAACTTGGTGACCAATTGACAGTCTTGAATCTCAAAACCTGCTTTAGTCTCCGTACGCTCAACGATTGACGCTGTTGCCACATCACCAAAAATAAAGTGACTATCTCGTGTGCCAAAATCATTGTGACCTGAGGTAATTTCAGCGTTCACCACCAACACACAATTTGCCCCGCAGATGATCGCATCATGCGCCTGCTTGATCCCAAAGGTCGCCGCCGAACACGCCACATTCATATCATACGCATAGCCATCAATGCCGAGTGCATCTTGGATTTCGATTGCCACCGCAGGATAAGCACGTTGCATATTCGAGCAAGATAAAATCACCGCATCCACATCTGCTGCGGTCACGCCTGCTGCTTCCATGGCGAGTTTCGCCGCTTTGACACCAATCTCTGCTTGGATCGAGATTTCATCGTTACTACGCTCACGTAACTTTGGACGTAATCGGTTAATGTCTAAAACACCCGATTTTTCCACCACATGGCGAGATTTTACCCCAGAGGCTTTTTCGATAAACTCAGGTGTAGACGGCTTTAACGCCTCTAACTCACCTCGTTCGATGGCATCGGCATTTTGCGTATTGTACTGCGCCACATAAGCATTTAAGCTGGCAACCAATTCTTCGTTGCTAATCGACTCAGGTGGCGTGTACAGCCCTGTGCCAGTGATACGAATGCTCATGTAAAACTCCTTATGACTTCTTTCCAGACCACGTACTTATTGATGCGCATGATCTACTTATTGCTTTCGATTAAATTGTCTCTCGCTTAAACTGACGATTGCTTAAATTGACAATTGCGTGAAATACGTCTTCTAAATTCAGCAAATGACTCAATTTAAGATTTAATACCCAGTTCATCCCAAGCCTTTTGCAAACGCTTGGAAGAGATGGCGAATTTGGTTTTCATCGGCTGTGCAAACAATGAAATACGCAGTTCTTCAACCAATGGGTAAAAGTCTTGCGTATGCTTGCGCGGGGTATTGAAAAGTTTATCCATCCATGGATCAATAATTTCTATAGCATCATGATCTTTGTTAAGATTATGCGCTAATCGCTCCAAACGCAATTGCAAAGCTGCTAAATATCGTGGATATTCTAACCAAATCTGACTACCCAGCTGATAAACAAAACCATCCAATTGCATCAAATCCAATTGATCTTCAATATCATCGACACTGCGTGCAAAGACATTTAAATCAACACCCAACAACATCTGCCTGATCGACTGCCACGTCAGATAAATCTCAGACAATGTCTGTAAAACCGTCTGACCAATCGATAAAAACTGCTGTTTGCAAAACTGAAGCAACTCATCAAAACTTTGTGCATCTGTTGCATCAACATGATTGACCGTCTTAGATTGTTTACGATTAACCGCCCAGCCGTGTTCATCTAAACAGCGTTGTAAGGTGGCATAAATCAGTATCTGTTCCAGCTTTTGCTTATTGCCAAGCGGTGAAAATGCCAAAGCAAATGACTTACTAATTTGCTTTTTCAACTGACGTTCTAAGTCACCGAGTTGCAAATGGATCAAATGAATTAAACCTTCACGATGCACTTGCATGGCTTGCTCAACATCATGGAAATGCTGAATCACTACACCAATCGTTTTATCATTTAAATCCACATCTTGGAATGCGACTTTTGGTGCAAGTGCTTGATAACGCTGTACCATCACACCAGACACTTTCGTTGCAGACTCAAACACAAAATCGTGAGGAAACTCAGTGAATGTGCCTTTGGACTCAGTCACTGGACGCTGTGTTTGCACCTGACAACGTGCTTGCAACTCGTCCAAATCACGTCCTTGAGCAATGATCTTTTTGCGCTCATCAATGACTTTAATCAGTGGTAACAGATAATTGGGCAATGACTCCAAACTAAAATCTGTTGCTTGAATTTGTTCGGCACGTAATTTAAATGCCAGCACATCAAAAATATGCTTTTGAAGATCTTGCTCGCTCAAATTCTGATGAATCTTTTTCGCTGTATCTGGAATAGGTACCAGTTGACGGCGTTTATCTTTGGGTAGATTTTTTAATAAGGCTTCGATCAATTCTAATCGCCAACCTGCAATACCCCACGACCAACGGGCTTGATCAATCTGCGACAAGGCTTGCACAGGAATCGTCACCATTGCACCATCTTCATCATGGCTTGGGTCAAAGCGGTAATTCACCGCAAAGCGCAATTGTCCATTATGAATAAAGTCTGGAAATTGGTTTGTCGTTGGGCGATCACTTTGCCATAGTACATTTTCATCAAAAAATAAAATCTTGGGCTGTTTTGGCTCAACCGAAGCACGCCATTCATCAAAACTACGCCGTGAAGCGACTTCTTTGGGAATGCGCTCAGCATAAAATTGATACAAGGCTTCTTCATCAACGATCAAATCACGACGGCGCAGCTTATCTTCAACCCGTTCAACTTCTTGTAACTTCTGTACGTTATGCGTTAGGAATGGCGGATTTTGCCCAAGCTGATTGGCCACCAAAGCATCTCGTAAGAAAATCTCATGCGAGGCTTCGACATCGATTTTTTCAAAATTGACCAATTGTTTGGCTTGAATAATTAGACCGAATAATGAAATCTGTGCATAAGCATTGACCACACCATTTTTCTTCGACCAATGTGGCTCAAAATAGTGATATTTCAACAGATCTCGTGCCGCAAGCAAAATCCATTCTGGCTCAATCTTAGCAAGGGTTCGGATAAAGACTTGCGAGGTTTCCACCATTTCAAATGCCATTACCCACGGCACTTGCGCTTTATGCAAACTACTAGCAGGGAAAATCCGTGCTTTTTGCTGACGCACTGCTTGATAGACATTGCGTTCATCGGTCTTTTGCGCAATAAAGGACAATAAACCTGTTAAAAGTGCACGATGCAGATTTTCATAGTTTGCAGTTTGACCAGTGCTTTGCTCATTACTTTTCTCAGAATTTTTTTCGGCACCTGTCTTAGAACTGCCTTTCGACATGTCATTCATCGACATGCCAAGCTGTTCCGTCATCTCACGCAACTGCTGATAGGTCTGTCGCCATTCTCGCAGGCGCAACCAACTGAGAAAGTGCTGTCGAGCAAATTGACGACGTTTATTTTCACTGAGCTGATGTTCTTTTTTGAGATTATCCAGTGTATTCCACAGCTTGAGATAAAACAGAAAATCAGAATCGGCTTCTTTAAACAACGCATGCTTTTGATCGGCTTGGGTTTGTTTATCGGCAGGACGCTCACGTGGGTCTTGTACCGCCAAGGCACTAACGATCACCAATGTTTCCGCTAAGACACCGAAATGCGCACCACCCACGAGCATACGTGCTAGGCGTGGATCAATCGGCATTTTCGCCATAGTTTGACCGACTTTGGTGAGTTCTCCACCTTTGTGTGAATCTCCCCTAGCCCCTCTTTTTGAAAGAGGGGAACTTCCCCCTTTTTCAAAGGGTGAGCAGTGCTGCTGCGCAAGAGCGGAATTTGACGAATTTCCCTCTCCTTCCAATGTTGATCGAGGAGGATTCAATGCACCCAATTCGATCAACAATTTCCGCCCATCATTGACCAAGCGATGATCTGGTGGCTCAATAAAATCAAATTGCTCCAAATTGCCCAAACCGAGACTTTGCATCTGCAAAATCACCGAGGCAAGATTGGTACGCTTAATTTCAGGCTCGGTAAACTCTGGGCGAGATTGAAAATCTTCCTCGCTATACAGACGAATACAGACACCTGCTGCGATACGACCACAACGACCTTTGCGCTGATTCGCCGCCGCTTGGGAAATCGCCTCAATCGGTAAGCGTTGCACCCTCGAACGATAGCTATAGCGTGAAATTCGTGCAAAACCACTATCAATCACATAACGAATATTCGGCACCGTCAACGCCGTTTCTGCGACATTGGTGGCGATAATGATACGTCGCCCTTTACCACTTGGGCTAAAGATTTTCTGCTGTTCGGACAGTGCTAAGCGTGCATACAGGGGTAACACTTCGGTATGCCGTGGACCATATTTTTCTAGCGTTTCTTGGAGCTCCCGAATCTCTTGCTCGGTGCTGGAGAAAATCAGAATATCGGCATATTCAGGATGACCTTTGGCTTCGGCATCAGCAAAACATTCCTCTACCGCTTGCACCACCGCCCGAGGCAGATTTTCTTCAAAATCGTCAAATTCATCATCGTCACTTCCGCCAATGGTCATCTCAGAAATTGGGCGATAACGCACTTCCACAGGGAAGCTCCGTCCTTCGACTTCAAAGATCGGCGCATCATGAAAATATTGGCTAAAACGGTTCACATCAAGCGTCGCCGAGGTGACGATAATTTTTAAATCAGGCCGTTTCGGTAAAATGTTCTTCACATAACCGAGAATAAAATCAATATTCAGCGAACGCTCATGCGCTTCATCAATAATAATCGTATCGTACTTGATCAGATAGCGATCATGCGCAAGCTCAGCAAGCAAAATCCCGTCGGTCATCAGACGCACAAAGGAATCTTGATTGCCTTGCTCATTAAAACGGACTTTAAAGCTAATGCTTTTGCCGAGTGGTTCTTTCAGCTCTTCTGCAATCCGCTGTGACACACTTCGAGCCGCAAGACGGCGTGGTTGGGTATGTCCAATTAATCCTGTTAATCCACGTCCAGCAAGCATGGCGATCTGCGGTAGCTGAGTGGTTTTCCCTGAACCTGTTTCCCCTGCGACGATGATGACTTGATGTTGTTGAATCGCCTCAATTAACTTGTCTGCATATTGACTGACAGGCAGATCTTGATTGAGCGAAATGTCTGGCAAGCGATTTCGACGCTCAATGACTTTTTCATGCGAACTTTGCAAAAGCTGTTGGTACTTATCTTCTGCTATATTTATTTGGTCTGTTGATTTTTGATCTGTAGGCTTTTGCTTTTGAGCTTTTTGTAGATCTTTTTTTAGACGTGACAAACGATGGCGATCTTTTGCCATGACGGGTAGATTTTCAGGGTATAGCGATGTTTTTTGCGTAGCTTGCGGATTTGACAACAATTTTTCCTAATCGAATACAGTAAATAAATTTCAACAGAAATTTTAAGGCAGTCATTTTACTCCTTTTTTTTGATCTTTGCTTTGTTTCGCCGATCTTTTCAATGTAAACGACGTTCCGCTACTTTTCTGTCATATCTAGTGACGTTTTTTCCTGCGAACTTGAGCAAAATCACGCAAAAATCAGGCAATTGACCTTGAATTTTAACCAAGACCCCTTACATTAATGTGCAGCGAGAAGCGATGGTGGATTGGATGATGATTTAATTTTCCGATTAAAGGTATGTAAAAATACTGTTTCACCAATCGAAGAAAATCACTTACTCTACTTTCCGAGTTAAAACATTTACTCTTTTTCTTTTCGTGCTATTTATGAATTTTTTGAAAAATTTTTAAATGGTCATGAACATGAACTTAAACATGGAGACATATAATGAGCTTGATTAATACTGAAGTTAAACCTTTTAAATCAACTGCATACCACAATGGTCAATTCGTTGAAGTGACTGAAGCTGATCTTAAAGGCAAATGGTCTGTTGTATTTTTCTACCCAGCGGATTTCACATTCGTATGTCCAACTGAGCTTGAAGACTTGGCGGACAACTATGCAGAATTCCAAAAATTAGGCGTAGAAATCTATGGCGTATCGACTGACACGCATTTCACGCACAAAGCATGGCACGACACTTCAGAAGCAATCAATAAAATCCAATACCCATTGATCGGCGATCCAACTTGGACTTTGTCTAAAAACTTTGACGTGCTTATCGAAGCCGACGGTCTTGCAGATCGTGGTACGTTCGTGATCGACCCAGAAGGTAAAATCCAAATCGTTGAAATCAACGCTGGTGGTATCGGTCGTGATGCATCAGAACTTCTTCGTAAAGTAAAAGCTGCACAATATGTTGCATCTCACCCAGGCGAAGTTTGCCCTGCAAAATGGAAAGAAGGTGACTCAACACTTGCGCCTTCAATCGACCTTGTTGGTAAAATCTAAGTTTTTATTTATTAAAAATACTTAAAGATTTCAAGAAAAAGGACAGCACATGCTGTCCTTTTTCATGTAAATCAATAAAATACTCAAATCAGGTAACTGATGATGCTTTAAAGTATTTCTTCCTAAGCCACAGTGATACGCTCACTAAGGCAATCAATACAGGCACTTCGACCAATGGTCCAATCACCGTGGTAAATGCTACAGGTGATGCCAAACCAAATGTTGCAATCGCTACCGCAAGCGCCAACTCAAAGTTATTCCCTGCTGCGGTAAAGGAGATCGCCACCGTGCGTGGGTAATCATTGCCCATCCATTTACTCATAAAGAAGCTGATAAAAAACATCGCCACAAAATAAATCGTCAATGGGATGGCAATGCGAATTACATCCATCGGCAAGCTCACCACATCAGCGCCTTTTAGACTAAACATCGCCACGATGGTAAAGAGTAACGCTAATAAGCTGAGTGGGTTGATTTTCGGTAGAAACTCATTTTGATACCAATCTAAGCCCTTTTTCTTGACTAAAATCAATCGTGTTAAAAAACCGAGTAAAAATGGAATACCTAAATAAACCAACACCGCATGAGTGATTGTCCAAAAGCTCACATCAATCACTTGCGATGCCACACCAAAATACGGCGGTAAAAAGGTGAGGAACAGCCACGCATAGGTACTAAAAAACACGATTTGGAAAATGCTGTTAAACGCTACCAATGCCGCAACATATTGATTGTCACCACATGCTAAACCATTCCACACCAAAACCATCGCAATACAACGTGCTAATCCAATCAATATCAAACCCGTCATATATTCAGGATAATTTTGCAAAAAGATAATCGCCAAAGCGAACATCAGACACGGTGCAATCAACCAATTCTGAATCAAGGACAAAGCGAGTGTGCGCTTATCCTCAAAGACTTTGGGTAAGGTCGCATAATCGACTTTGGCAAGTGGTGGATACATCATCAAAATCAAACCCATCGCAATCGGAATATTGACTGTACCGATGCTCATCTGGTTTAAGGTATTTGAAGCCTGCGGAACAAATACGCCAATCGCCACACCTAGTCCCATGGCAATAAAAATCCATAAGGTCAAATGACGATCTAAAAAAGATAATTTTGCTTGTGCCATTTTTCTATCCGTTAATCCGTCGATTCAGCAACTTATTCAATATTGGAAATCTGATTGATTTGCGTAGTTAATTCTGTTCGTGTCAAATTATCCAAATCTAAGGCAAATAAGGCATCCAAACGACGATTGATATGCTCAACAGTGCGCATAAACGCCTCTAACTTTTGATCTTCGGCTAAGTCTAGATGTGATGGATCAGACAATCCCCAGTGTGCCTTGATTGCCCCACCGAGATATAATGGACAAGATTCTTGTACAGCTTGATCACAGACGGTAATCACCACGTCAGGCTGATATTGCTCACAATCATCAATGGTTTTACTGGATAGTCCGTAGGATGGTAGACCTAAGTTTTCTAAAGTTTTAATGGTCAGCGGATGGACTTTTCCAGTCGGTTTACTCCCTGCACTATAAGCAACCCAACCTTGAGGTGCACGTTGATTAAACAGCACTTCAGATAAAATGCTACGGCAACTATTTCCAGTACATAAAAACAAAAAATTCATAGCGAAACCCTAAAACAATGAATAAAAATGAACATTAAAATTCTAAATTTTGGTGACTAATCACAATGTGTAGTGATTGATACGTGCTGTGTATCCAAGGGTTGATGAGAATCATCCGACACAAAAATCTGATGTAATACCGCAACAGCCCACTCAGGCAGATCGGCATTCAAACTGTAATAAACCCACTGCCCTCGGCGCTCATCCTGCAAAACCGATAAATTACGCAATAACGCCAAATGCCGTGAAATCTTCGGCTGGCTTAGATCCAACTGCGCAGTCAGCTCACAAACACAGACTTCTTGCTTATCGAGCACCAGTTTTAAAATATCTAATCGAGTTTGATCAGATAAACATTTAAAAAAATCGGTCTGTTGTATCGCATTCATCCTGCACCACGAATCACAAAATATCTATAAATACAAATATACGCACATCCATATATATTATCAAGCCGAAAATGCGACAATTTGCTCCGTACTAAATATGCATGTAATCGTTGCGCATGAAATCCTGCTGTTGCATGTTTTTTTAGAAATGATTTGACAAGCCAAATTCTGCTCTATATTATACGCACACCTCACAACGTCCCTATCGTCTAGAGGCCTAGGACATCGCCCTTTCACGGCGGTAACCGGGGTTCGAATCCCCGTAGGGACGCCATTATTTTTATAAATTTAATCTCAATTTTGATCTATATTTTCGCTTATTTTATTGATTAAGTGCTTATTTTTACTTTTTTAATCTTCAGTTTCATCATACACTTTAGCCTATCTTTGATTTGATTACGCTGCGCCTATGTTCTCGCATTTAGATGATTATTATTGTTTTGCTATGGTCGTTGAACACGGCGGTTTTAGTGCAGCAGAGCGTGCCACAGATATTCCCAAGTCTAAACTCAGTCGGCGCATTCAAAAGCTCGAAGAATATTTGAATATTCGTCTGATCCATCGTAATTCTCGGCAGTTTTCGGTCACGGATATGGGCATGCAAGTCTATGAACGTGCCAAAGTCATGATCGAAGCGGCAAAGTCCGCCGAAGATTTGGTACAGAATTTAAGCGATACGCCACGAGGTACGGTGAAACTCAGTATTCCCACATCAATGGCACAAAATGAATTTACCAAAATATTGCCTGAATTCCTAAACCGTTATCCCGAAGTACGCCTACAACTGGTGATTAGCAATCGTCGGGTTGATCTGATTAACGAAGGGATTGATCTTGCGGTGCGCGTGCGTACGCAACTGGATGAAGATAGCAACCTCATTATTCGCCGTTTTGGCATTAGCGAACAGCATCTCTGTGCCAGCCAAGCCTATCTCAACCAATACGGCACACCGAGTACGCCAGAAGAATTAGAAACGCATCGCATTTTGAGCATGTCAGATCAATTTATCCAACAAAGTATTGAGCTCAAATGCACTGATGGCAGTTTGGAAAAAGTACAGATTCAACCTGTTTTGCTCGGTTCTGATTTAATTATGCTGGCGGAGCTTGCTGCCAAGGACTGCGGGATTGCGCTACTGCCCGACTCGGTGACGACGGATAAAATCGCCTCAGGTGAATTGGTCTATGTACTACCTGACTATCATGCACAGCACGGTATCTTCCACATGGTCTATCCAAGTCGCAAAGGTATCTTGCCTGCGGTTCGAGTATTAATTGATTTCTTGGCAGAAAAATTAACCGAAGAATGTGAAATTGTGCTGACCTAATTGACAAAGTTTGTGCAAAAACCGATTGAAACTCAACTTTCGTTGCAAATTTAAAACAGTGTATTGTAAATACAATACTGCATGATATTTCGTTCAACTTTATACTGCATCTGTCTTGTTAAATTATCTGAACAATCAGCACATATTGAAGGAATATCACCATGTCATTTCTTGATCAAATCAAACAACGCCGTTCAATCTATGCAATCGGCAAAAATGTCAGCCAAACCCCAGAACAATTAGATGCCGTGATTCATGAAGCGATCAAACAGTCGCCATCATCGTTTAACTCACAATCTTCTCGTGCAGTGACACTTTACGGTGATTCTCATCACAAATTTTGGGAAATCGTGCGTGAAACCTTGCGCAAAATGGTACCAGCGCAAGCCTTTGAAGCGACTAGCCAAAAAATTGATAGCTTCTCTGCAGGTTATGCAACGGTTTTATTTTATGAAGATCAAGCCGTTATCAAAGGCTTACAAGAACAATTCCCACTCTATGCAGACAACTTCCCTGTATGGTCTGAGCATTCAACAGGCATTGCACAATTTGCAACTTGGACAGCACTTGCAGAAATCAATGTCGGCGCATCTTTGCAACATTACAATCCAATTGTCGATGAAGAAGTTGCACAAACTTTTGATATCCCTGCAGATTGGAAACTTCGTGCACAGCTCGTACTCGGTTCGATCGAAGCGCCTGCGGGTGAAAAAACATTTATGAATGATAGCGAGCGTTTTAAAACATTCCGTTAATTCGAATTTTCAATGCCGTAAAAAAATCCCTCATCGTGTTGAGGGATTTTTTTGCATACTAGAATTCTAAAATACGATTAAAAAGTACAGCTCAAAAATACGATTTCAAAATGCAAGTTAAAAAAACAGCACTAAAAATAAACCGCATTTGCCGCTTTAAAGGTACCAACATGCAGTGGGACAAGGTTGTACATCCGCTGATAACCACCCGCCAAGACAAACATGATCGGAATGTTATGTTGCTTTGCCAACTCGAACACATATTTATCACGTTGATAAAGCATATCCGAATCAAACCATTCTGAACCAAATTTATCCGCTTGATGGCAGTCCATCCCCGCTTGATAAATGATTAAATCCGCACCCCAGTTGATCGCCGTTTCAAAGCCCTCATCGACCGCATGCAAATATTGGGTAAAGTTACCATTTTTTTGATCAATCAAACGCGTCACACTTCGGTCATAGGTCGCACAACCAAATTTATGCCCGAAAATCGTGAAATTAAATAAATTGTCTAAACGTAAGGTAAATTCTGCCGTACCGTTACCGCCATGTTGATCGCAGTCGAGCACAAAGATTTTTTTATCAGGGTACTCTTGAGCGACTAGCGCCAAGCCATTAAAAGTACAGTACGCCCCGCCATACTCATAGACCGCATGATGAAAACCTTGCGCAATATTGGCAGCAATCCCTTCTTGGAATGCCAGCTCGGTGGCTTTGAGCTGTCCCGCTTGCACTGACAGCACTGCATCTCGAAGTTGCTCATTCCAGTTGCGAAAGCCCTGAAACGATGCCAACGGCTTGATGCCATGCAAAAACGCATGCACATACTTTGGATCGTGCAAGCGATTCAAGATTTCAGTATCGATCACCCCTGGATCGACCAACTCTGCAATGTGTTGTTCTTTCAGAACATCCGCCACTGCGGTGAGTTTTTCCATACTTTTGGTATGGGTTTCAGCATAATATTTTGCCGAATAACACGCTTTTAACATAACATCATCCGCACTTAAAATTGCGACTGAGCAACCTTAAGGATTTGATTAAGTTCAGTAATATGTGGATTTAGCAAGCCATTTTGTACTTGTTGTTTGAAATGTGTTGTAAATGCACGCGCACGGTTTTTTGGCGTCACTGCCAAAGTGGTAAATCGTAAAAACCACAACTTCACGTCATGTATCGGAATGATATTGCCCTTATATTGTTTGTTTTTCGGATAATCTTGATAGTGATTTTCTTGATAATCTGTTGAAAATAATGAACCTGCTGGCAAACGCACGCCGTTCAGCATCAATGGTGCAAGACTAATACAGGAATGATTATCACCCATATTGAGCTTTTCCATCAGCACAGGACGATTGTTTTCATCGACAAAAATGTTGATTACACCCTGACGTAGCAACTGATCATGCGCCACTTTTAAGAAAAACTTCTCCGCCATCGGACAAGAACCGACTTTGGGCTTTTCATCGATTTGCTGTAAATCTGGGATGTGTAAATGCGCTGAAGATTTTGGCAAGATAATATCTTCGATCAAATCACAAAGTAGTTTACTTTCTTCAAGCTCTACACGCTCCGCCACACCACGCAACGCCTGCTGAAAAGCGACTTCTTTGCGCAGAGATTCACTAAAAGTATCGTCTTTGGCTTGTGCCAAGAATGCACTCACCTCTGGATTAGTGTCCAAGTTACGCCAACTGGATAAATTCAGCTGATACGCACTGGCTTGATCCAGCAGGTTGCTGACCGCACGCACTGGATATTGATCAAAAACTTTTAAATCTGCTGTATCGATCGCATCTCGGGGTTTATTGACAAATTCTGCAAGCAAACGCGTCGATTGGGTATAGCCACAGCCACGACGCTCGGTTTGATGGCTATAATGCTCACTGAGCATTTCGGTAAGCGTCGATGATAAAGGCTGAAGATGATCTGCAAAGTATTGCAAAACTTCATGACTTTTTGTTTGGTCGAGGGCAGAATTCACAAACAATCCTATAAAACTTTAAATTGATCACAGTATATATTATCTAAAAAAAACAGAAGTTAACGCAATCATTATTTCTATTTTCTAGCATGAAGACAAAATCCACACACATTGTAGATCCGCAAACATGTGCCAATGGACTACTTCACCACGTATTTTGCGGGTTTACCATTGAGTACCAAGACCAAATTTTCATACGCCAATTTATTCATTGCATAACGTGTAGCTTCGGTCCCAGAACCTATATGTGGCGTCACCACCACATTGTCTAAGGCAAATAATGGCGATTCTTGGAGTGGTTCTTTCTCAAAGACATCGAGCCCTGCGGCAAAAATTTGTTGTGATTGTAATGCCTCGATCAGCGCCGCTTCATCAATCACTGCACCTCGAGAAATATTCACCAACACCGCAGAGGACTTCATCAAGGCAAATTCTGCTGATCCCAATAAATGTTTGGTCTGTGCATTTAAATCCACCGCCACCACGACAAAATCGGATTGCTTTAATAATTCTTCTAAACTCAAATATTGCGCTTGGAATTGTTGTGCGGTTTCGAGTTTTTCACGGCGTCCATGATAGACAATATTCATATTGAAGCCGTAATAGCCACGTCGAGCGATCGCTGCGCCAATATGCCCCAGACCAATGATACCCAAGGTTTTACCATGCACATCCATACCAAATTGTGCGCTGGCAACGGTGCGTTGCCATTGCCCTGCCCGTGTCCATTTATCCAGCTCTGGAATACGCCGTGCCGCACTCATCAGCAAGGCAAAGGCTGTATCTGCGGTGGTTTCGGTGAGTACATGGGGGGTGTGTGCTAGTTGAATCTGACGTGATTTGAGATAATCCACGTCATAGTTGTCATAGCCAACGGTGACTGTAGAGATAATTTCTAAATGTTGCGCAGTTTCTAATTGCGCCTCGCCAAGCAAGCGCCCTGCGCCGATCATCCCGTGCGCATCTTGTACAGCTTCTCGAATTTGTTGATTCACATCGCCAAGTTTTGGGTTGATTTTTACTACATCGAACTCTTGACGCAGTTTTTCTTCAAACTCAGGATAAATTTGACTAAAAATCACCACTTTCTTTTTATTGTGTTGCGTCATGCTTTGATCTTGGGGTGCGCTCAGGTGGGAAGTATTTAAATCAGTCATCAAAAGTCCTTATACAGGCAATGCGTTAAAGGACTAACATAGCATATGCACTAGGCTGTCGACATTAGACTTTGTATCGTCATCCACAATTTTCTTTTGGCGTCAGCACTTTCGAGCAGTTCTGCGAGTGTTGCATGTGCTTCGAGCTGAATCGCCATTTGATTAATCTTGGGCAACTCAAACTCGACCTGCCCCAAAACGAGAATATGTTCTACGGCAAAAGCCTGCAAAAATCCATGAATATAATCTTGCACATGCACATCACCCAGTTGCCAATGCCGAATCGATAAGGGCCATGTTAACTGGATCGGTGCTTGGCGAATTTGGCAGGCTTTTTGGATATTTTGCAGGAGTCGATGCTGTGCAGAATTTTCCGCTTGGGCAAAAATCAAAAATGCATCATGCACCAACACCTGATAATGAAATTGAATGGTCGAAACAACTTCTATTTCATCTTCTAAAGTGCGATCGGTTTGATTTTCAATAGATGAGTCTTGAGCATTTGCTTCTTGAAAAACGTCTTCTTGAGCTATTAATTCTTGCGAAACAGCTTCTTGAACTACTTTTGCTTGAACAGCGATGCCTTGACTAGAAATATCTTGAACCGTTGATGCTTGTATATTTGTTTGTGCTTTTTTAGTGTTTGCAACGGTTTTCGGTGCGACTGACTTGTCGTGTTGTTCAGGATGTACAACTTGATTCAGATGTTGAGATGTAATGGATAATTCATTTTGCGTGACATCAGCCTGATCACGCCACAACATCTGTGCCGAGACGATATCGGTCACAGCAGTTCGTTCCACCCAAGGTGAAATGCCGAGTTGCTTCAGGATCAATTGCGCACGTGCCGACATAGCGTGAATGGCTCAACATTGAAAAGGGATTAAATTGCTCATCGCATTGTAGCAGTAATCTCCCCTCTGTCGTAATGCAGTTAGCTTGTTTTTCACGTGCGCTGTTTACCAACTCCTACTGTCTGAATTTTCTTTGACCATTTGATATTGTAAATTTTTTCAATACAATGCGTAACATACACGCATGCCTTGCGACCGATTTTGGTTATTTGCACTGATCTGTAGAGCAAAAAGATGCCACTTGAACATTTGCCACGTTGGATACAGCTTGCCATGTTTGCCCTAGCCTGCAATGCGGGAATGGTCAATACGCTGGGTTTGCTCATGTTATTACATCAATCCATCTCACATATGACAGGCAATGTCAGTTTGATTGCGATTCATCTATGGCAACATGATTTTGCCCAAGTGCTGTTTATTGTGGCGGTGATCGTCAGTTTTGTCTTGGGCGCATTTTATAGTGGCTATATCTTAGGCAATGCCCGTTTTAGTTTGAATCAGCGTTATGGTATCCCATTAGTTTGCGTTGCACTATGTATCGGGTTGTGTTGGCTATTTACGCCGTATTTTCCACGTTATGCCTTGTTGTGGGCATGTGTTGCTATGGGCATGCAAAATGCGATGGTCAGCCATTATCAAGGTGCGATTATTCGCACCACACACTTATC
This sequence comes from Acinetobacter marinus, assembly GCF_900096915.1. Classification (GTDB taxonomy): domain Bacteria; phylum Pseudomonadota; class Gammaproteobacteria; order Pseudomonadales; family Moraxellaceae; genus Acinetobacter; species Acinetobacter marinus. Next base: position 356,608 of record NZ_FMYK01000003.1, on the reverse strand, counting down.
TGGTGTACTCACCGATTTAGGTTTGGTTTTGGGATATTTCTTCCGTGGCTTAGCCGTGGAGAAACGGCGGGTTACCTTGCATCTTGCGATCTTACTGGGTTTTATTTCAGGTGGTTTACTGGCAACTATGAGCTATCAGTATTTGCATTATCATGCTTTTTTGTTGCCTGCACTGAGTTCTGCTGTGCTCAGCCTGATTTATTGGCTACACTACTGGAAGCAAAATTCAGCTTAATCTATTGTGCGACAGTCACGGTATCACTATAGATATTTTTAACATTCAATTTGGAGATGTTCATGGTCAAAAACGCCTTACAAGCACAGCTACTCAAAGCGGGTTTAGTCGATGCCAAACAAGCCAAAAAGACCAATAAGCAAAATCAACATGCCAAGAAAATGGGGCAAAATGATCAGCAGCAATTGCAAGCCGAACTCGCCCAAGCCAAACAAGAAAAGCAAGCCAAAGACCAAGCCCTCGATCAAGAAAAGCAACAACAGCTTGAACAAAAAACCGTGATGGCGAATATTGTACAAATGATTAAACAATATCAAATCAAAGATACCGATGGTGAGATTGGCTATCAATTTATTGATGAAGGCAAAATCAAAAAAATCTATGTCAATCAAACAGTTTATAATGCCATCGTGGCGGGCAGTTTGCTGGTGGCTCGCTTGGCATCGTCAAATACAGCGCAAGCCAATGGTTATGCGCTAATCCCAAAAGCCTTAGCAGAACGCATCGAACAGAAAATGACGGGCTATATCATCGGACTACAACAGCAACAACAAGATCAGAGCACCGATGAAGAAGACCCATATGCAGACTATGTGATTCCTGATGATTTGATGTGGTAAGTATTTCGGATACAAAAAAAAGCGCTAAGGCTTAGCGCTTTTACGTCAACACTTTTCGACAAGCTGAGCAGACTTCAGTCAACTCATTTGTTTAAACTGAGTAATCGATTGATCCAAGTCTTTAAAAATTGATCTGCTCTGCATCAATTGTTACTTGTTTAGTCGGTTTATGATCAATGTCGATTTCACCGATGACTTCAAGTTCTTGTCCAGTTTTCACAGCTTGGTTTTTCCATAGCTCATCATCGATTTCAACTGTGATCTGCCCTGTTGAATCTTTTAACTGATATTCTTCATTACCCAGTGATTTCACCACTTTGGCTTTAATTTTGACTTTACTGTTATCAGCAAGTTTTAGCGCATTGGCGACTGAGGTGGTTTGTGTTGGGGTCAATGCTTGCTGATTCACTGCATTTTCATTGGCGAATGCTGTCATTGACGCAATTGACAACGCTAAGGCGACACTACTAAACACGACTTTTTTCAAAATACATCTCCTTAATCTATTTACAGCAAAATTGTACTAAAGCTGCAAGGTTTGCAAAATTTGCTTTATGTGATTGCTTTGTAAGGCGCTTGACTATTCTGTGTAAAAAATTTGACTGCAAAGTTACTTAATACTATTTAAATACTCAGTTGGGACAGGTTAAATATCAGCTTATTCCATAAAATCGGATCGTCACATGTTTGAAAAAATCCAATTTACCTGCGCCGATGGTTACGTCCTGCAAGGTCGTTTTTTTCCAAAACAAAAAGATTCAACGCAGTTGCCGATTTTGATTGGCTCAGCAACAGGTATCAAGCAAGGCTTTTACCAAGCCTTTGCCACATGGCTGAGCGAGCAAGGCTATGATGTGATGACCTTTGATTTTCGAGGTATCGGCGATTCCTTATACGAGCCTGTTGCCAAATCCAAAGCCTTTATTCATCAATGGGGACAGCTTGATCTGGTGGCAGCTATCGACAAATTATGCCAATTGAGCAATGTCAGCCAAATTCATCTGATCGGACACAGTGCAGGCGGGCAATTGCTTGGTTTGGCACAAAACTATCAAAAAGTAAAAAGTGTCGTGGCTGTGGCAGGCTCATCAGGTAATACCAAAGGGCTTGGTGGCAAAACCAAGTTCCTCGGTCCAATTATGTTCAATGTAATTTTTCCAGTATCGAGCTTTTTCAAAGGCTATGCGGCAACGCACTTTATTGGTATGGGGGAAAACCTACCAAAAGGTGTCGGTGCAGAATGGCGTGAATATTGTAACAAAGGTGGCTATGCGACCAATGCCATCGGCAAAACCGTTTTTGAAGATTTCCATAGTGAAATTCGCAGTCCGATCACCGCTGTTCATGCGCTAGATGATGAGATCGCCACCAAGCACAATGTACAAGATCTGCTACGCACCTACCCCAATAGTACCACCAAAATGATCAGCTTGGCACCCAAGCAATATGGTCTATCGCATATCGGTCATATGGCGATGTTTAAACCATCACATCAACAGCTTTGGTCGATCATCGCTGATCAACTACATGCTCAGCCACAGCATGCAGCTTAGCCATTATTTTGATGAGTGAATGGTGTATATGCACCATTCATTTTTTTCACCGATGTCCTACGCATGCATGTTTTGCTATGAATGTTTTGCTATAAATGTTTCACCATGAGCAATGAATATCTTTCAGCCAAATCATGCTAAGATGAATCATATTAATCAAACATTCATCGCATCGATATCATGTTAGAACTCCGTCATCTTCGGACTTTACAAGCGCTCCGCTATCATGGCTCATTGGTGGCTGCTGCCAACGAACTCAATCTCACGCCATCTGCAATCTCGCATCAGCTCAAAGAGCTTGAGCATTGGTACGATGTGGACATTGTGAATCGGCGTAGTCGTCCTGTGCAATTTTCCACTATTGGACAGCGCTTACTACAGCTTGCCGATGATATTTTACCGCAAGTGCAACTGACTCAATCCGACATTACCCGCATCGTACACGGTCAGACAGGACGGATTATTTTGTCCTCAGAATGTCATAGCTGTTTCGATTGGCTGATGCCGCTGCTCAATCAATATCGACTGAATTATCCTGATGTGGATTTGGATTTTGCCTCGGCTTTTGAGGTCAATCCACATGAGCTATTGCAAAATGGTGAATTTGACCTACTGATCACCGCCGATCCGATTGCACTCAAAGGCATTGAATATTTTCCAATCTTTGAATATGAATCTCGACTGGTGTTGGCACATACCCATGCGTTAGCACGTAAAAATGACATCACGCTCCAAGACCTCTGTGATGAAACACTGATCACCTATCCTGTCGATAAGCATCGTCTGGACATCATGGCGCATATCTTTATCCCTGCCAATGTCCAACCAAAGCACATCCGCACCACTGAACTTACACAAATGTTGATCCAACTGGTCGCCAGTGGTCGAGGGATTTCAGCATTACCTGACTGGGTGGTGAATGAATATGAACAAAAAGGTTGGGTCACCAGTCGTCGCTTTGCGTTTGTTGCAGAACACGGGCTACGCCGTACATTGTACGCTGGCTATCGGACTGAAGATAAACCAAAGGAATATTTCGCAGGATTTTTGCAACAGCTGGAAAAATTCTCGAAAAAACGAGACAGTTATTATGATTAACTTCTGATTTGAGCATCTAAGACATAAAAAACGGCGATGATTCAAGCATCGCCGTTTTCTGTTTTTAAGATAACACTTTTAACTTACCACTGATAAGTCACACGCATATCTACAGAACGTGATTCGCCATAGTAACAATAGAAAGAACAGCCGCTGACGTATTCTTCATCGCCCAAATTCGTGGCATTGATTTGTAAATTAAACTGCTCTGCTAATGGATAGCTCAACATCGCATCGACCAATGTATATGAGTCAATTTTCACGCCAGGATACCATTGTTCATCCGTCGAGCTTCCCACATAGCGTACACCAGCGCCAAGTTTCAAACCATTGAGAATGGTATCACCGATAAATTGATAGCTCACTTTGGCAGAGAACTGATCATTTGGAATCAACGGGGTGCGAACGGTGTTACCCACGGACAACACTTGATCTGAGTCATTATGTGTATAGGCAAATTGTGTTGCCAAATTATCAGTAAGATTTAAATCAGCTTGTAGCTCCACCCCTTTATTGGTGCGCTCACCTGCTTGAACTTGGACATTCGATGAATCACTGACTAAGGCATTTTTCTCAGTCAAATCAAAATATGCCAATGTAAACAAACCATCGATCCATTCTGGCTCATATTTAACCCCAACTTCAAATTGCTCGCCTTCATACGGTTCATAAAAACGTCCTGATGCATCTTTACCTGTAGTCGGTTTAAACGAGGTTGAATAGCTGAGATATGGTGAAATACCCAGAGGCGCATGATACATTAGCCCTGCACCGTAAGTCGTATGATCAACATCATAGGCTTTCGTACCATCAACGGTAGACTCTGCCTGATTTTGACGGACATTCAAATTGATGTCGAACATATCATTAATGTTCATCTGATTGGATAAATAAAAACCAAGCTGTTCAGTTTTGAGGTTATACGGATCAGCAGTTTCCAAAATAAAGTCAGGTGAATGTACAGGATTAAACAAATCTATTGATGACACAGTAGTCCCAAAGCCTGTGTTAACACCGTCAGTTTTATTATGTTGATAGTCGATACCCGCCATGACAGTATTCGATGCTACACCAAAATTAAACTCTTTCAACACACGGTTATCAACACTATATGTATCGGAAGTACCATTGGTGTAACTATAGCCACGATTACCCAAACGATCATTATCTGACCCATATACAAAAGTAGAGAGCTGATCAATGTCTAAACGTCCCCAGCGGAAGTTTTGACTTGCCGTTAATCCATTTTCAAACTCATGAGAAAACTCATAGCCCACCGAATACTGCTCTAGCTTAGTATGGTCACGATCAGGCTCACCCAAATGTGTTTTCGGATTGATTTTGCCATAGGGTGTATCCAGTACCGTGCCGTAAAGTGGTAAGAACCCTGACGTCGGCACGCCATCTTTTTTCAAAAAACTACTCAGTAAGGTGAAATGCGTTCGATCGGTAATATCCCACGCAAAGCTCGGTGCAACATAATAATGATCCATGGTTGAGCCATCTTGCTGACCATCCGCTTGACGGAATAATCCAACCATACGATAGCGCACATCACCATCATCGGTGAAGAAACCGCTATAATCCCCACCAAATTCTAACTTGTCATTACTACCCACTGCATAAGTCAACTCGCCCTGTGGTTCGAGCGTCGGGCGTTTTGAGACTTAATTCACATTTCCGCCTGTATCAGATGCACCATAATTAAAAGAACTTGCGCCTTTGACCATTTCGATACGTTCCAAACCATAGACTTCTGGCTCCCAAACGAAGAAACCATTTGGTGCGAGTGCCGTACCATCTAAGGTTTGACTTGCATCAAAACCACGGATTTTAAACCATTGTGATTTGTTATCTGCACCATAAGGCTGAGCCAAAACACCTGCTTCATAAAACAAGGCATTATCCAATTTGTCTGCACCACTTTCTTTTAATTGTTCTTGATCAATGACACTGGTTGAAAGTGGTTGCTCTAAAAGCGCCTCACCATCTTTTGCTGCTGAACCTACAATGATAATCGGTGCAAGCGTATGTACTTTTTGTTCGTCACGCTTTTGTTCATCACTATTTTGCTCTGCTGTTTGAACAGTCGGTTGTTCTGCATCCGCTGCAGCATACGCCAATACATTTGCACTAAGTAGTGCAATCATTAACGCCAGTTTGGTTGGTTGTGCTTTCATCATTGCGCCCTAAATTCCATCAATTATTTACATAATGTTACGCATTATGAATGAGAATGATTGTATTTAAAATAAAAAATTCACAAACCCCGTCACAAAATAAGCAATGTCTTGGTTTTTAAATACATTTAGTTGACATGATACGGTCATAAAACAACATTTAAACCTGATGAGATGGTTTAGATATTCTCAAAACCAGCGTAAAAACTTGCGATATAACTGTGTCGTGAGCTACATCGAACAGGGTTCGCTTTGAATGTTAAATTTACTTTGAATGTTAAAACAGTAGAATCCCTTGTAAACAGATCAATATCCCAGCCAAAACAACCGCCAAATAGCGTGTCCACGACGCTTGATATGCTTGTATATAGATCAACAGTGCCACGATAAAAGTAAGCAAACCAAACCATGCCGCCAAGCCGATGGGTAGATTCCAAATGTTGATACAGCAATACATCGACAGGAGCAATAGGCTCCAACCCAGCACCCGAAACAATATTAACTTTGGTGTCGAGAACGGACGACTAAATACACTTTTATAGTGCTTTTCCATCGAATAACTTAAGCACAACATGCCCAAAAAGATCAAAATCAATGTCGATAAGACCATCAGTACAGCATCATTCATGAGCGATCCTCATTGGAAAGCGTGTTGTGCATTGTGCTTTCGAGAATTGTGCTTTCTGGAATCGTCTGCTGAGTAGTCATTGAAGCACTTTTCTGTTTTTTGGATGTTACTGGACTTTGCAAAATCGAATGACGTTTGCGCCAGACAAAATAGCTACAACCCGCAAAAATAAAGCCAAATAAAATAAAGCCGAGATCAATGCTAAATAGTCCCCAATCCCCAGCTTGTGCAGTTGCCCATAGATGTCGATCAGTGGTCAACGCATTGAGGATCGGTAGTAACAAATACGCTACCGCAATCAACGACAATAACTCAAACCACGCTCGAGGGATTGGACGCAGATAAGCATAAATCCATGCGAATAAAATACTCAAAAACAAGGCATGCATTTCCCAGCCAGCACGGGTTTCAAGCGTAACGGGCAATAAGCGATTTGCCCAAAAATACATCGCCAAACCCAACGGTAAACCTGTAATCATGCCAATATTGAGTCGCTCGACCAAACCATGTGCAAAGCTCATTTTGCTGGCTTTTAGCTGTTTCGGACGGCGCTTCACCGTCCACAACACCAAACCTGTGGCAATCATCGCTGTACCGATTAGCCCCGTAATGACATACATCCAGCGGATCAATGCAGAAGCATAATAGCCGACATGCAGCCCGACAAAAGTATCAGCAACGACACGTGCTACAGGTTTAGGTGGTTTATCTTTGAATGCAGTGCTGCCATCAGCATGTACGATATATTCCAATGTGGAATTTGGTCTCGTGATTTCGTGACCATGCTGGCGTTGCATATTGACTCGCATTGGGGAGTATTGCGTAGCACTATAAATGGTCAACCCTGAGACTTGATCCTGTCCCCAATATTGATCAGTCTGTGCAATCAACCGTGTCAAAGTCGCTTGCGTTGGAGCTAAAGTTGATAGCGCAATGGACTTTGCAGGCGCTTGATTTTCATTGAGCTTGACTTGATCTGGATAATATTCTGGGTAGACATCTTGATAATAGCGCTGTTCATTTTCCGCACCAAAACCATACACTGACGGCACACCGAGTGGCATATACGCATTTAAGAAAAAAATCAGCCCGCTATACGTCACCATCAAATAAAATGGCAAAGCAATGACGCCAAGCACATTATGCGCATCAAGCCACGAGCGCTGTCCTTTTCCTGAACGAAAAGTAAAAAAGTCTTTAAAAATTTTCTTATGGGTGATGATGCCAGAGATCAGCGCCACAAACATAAACATGGTACAAATACCAACAATGCGAATCCCCCAATCATAGGGAATATAGTGCAAGGTATAATGTAGGGTAAATAATGCCTGCCCGCCACCTGTTGCCCGAGGTGGATGAGCACCCGCATAGGGCTGTCCTGTTGTGGTATCTAAAGTGGCTTGACCATAAGCACCATAGGCTTCACCTTCTTTAGCAGGTAAAGACCAATTCAATTCTAAACTTTCATGACCACGCTCGGCATTTTGCAGATTGATTCCCCAACGCTCGGCATGTTTGGCATCGTCATGTTGGCTTAAAAACGTCAATGCTTGGGTTAATTGTTGTGAGGTAGGTGCATAGTTGGCTTGTTGCATTGGGCGTTCGGGTTGCATCCACCGATTGATTTCATCTTTGACATAGCCAGTCGTGCCTGTCAAAAAGACAAAAAATAGAATCCAACCGACCACCAAACCTGTCCACGTATGTAACCATGCCATGCACTGACGAAAGCCCTCTTTCATACGCCACTCCAATATTTCAAGCCATAGGCAAGCCCTGCCATCACCAGCAAAATGATCAGACTAATTATTCCGAGCTTAGCGATAGTTTTGCAACTAAATACAAAAATAATATAGCCAAGCCAGACCACAAAACCCAGTAACATCCCCGTAAAGGTCGCAATGCCAAGTGGCTGAGGCAAGCTAGTGGACGAAAACTTTTGCAGGGCTCTTTTTAGGGTTTAGCTTTGCCAGTATCTTGGGCAGTATGGTGTTTTTGCTGAGTTTGCCACACGTCGACCGCATGTTGGCACCGCAGCTTGGCATGTGGACGATTCCGTGGGTGTGGATGTTTATGTTTTTTTTCGCCTATCTCATTCCCAAAGGTTGGCAAAGTATGGTGATTTTTGCCATCGCCAATGCGATTGCCTATGGCTGTTTAATCTTGGTTCGAGGATAACATCATGAAAATTCGAGCCGATTTGATCAAAGTATCGAAAAATTTACACACATGGGTCGGCATCACTGCGGGCATTTTTCTGTTCATTTGCTTTTTTGCAGGTGGACTGACCATGTTCCAGCATGATTTAAGTCGTTGGGCTGCCCCGCCTGAGCAACGTTTGGCGCCCATCAAACTGAATCAATATGACGATTTGGTTCAGCAAGTGCGCACTCAGCATCCCGAAGCCTTTGCACAAGGATTTGAGCTCAATTTTGCCTCAAAAGAATTGTTTAATGCGCCAATACAGTGGGAGCCTGTGCATGCCGATGAGGCGCATGATGATCATCACGAGATCGACATTGCACAAGGTCGGATGCTGGCAACCTTAGATGAGCAAGGACAATTACTCGTCGCCCAAGAAAATGTTTCCAAAGTCGGCTGGTTGATCGAACAACTGCATGAAACCGCTGGCGTGCCTGGCATGTTAGGGCACCATACGCTGGGCGTGTACATCATGGGCATTGTCTCAGTACTGTATTTTCTGGCAATTATGTCTAGATTGATCGTACTACTACCAACACTGGTCAAAGACTTTTTTGCCATCCGCAAAGGCAAGAATAAAAAGCGCTTTTGGCTTGATACGCATAACGTGGTTGGTATCGTCAGCCTACCTTTTCATATCATTATTGCAGTGACGGTCATTGTCTTCGCCTTTCATGACTTACTGTATGGCGCAATGGGGACACTTGCCAAGCAAGCACCTTTTGACCGTACGCGTGCCGAAGTCAGCTTAGTGGCTGATCCTCAGCTGAACATTGCACAGCTCTATCAAAAGCTATCGCAAACTGCGCCAGAATATCAAATCATCGGCATGCGCATGAATAATTTGGATACACCTCAAAAAGCCAATGTTTCTGCAGCCTTGTATAGTCCAGATCAAATGTTGCGTGGTGATAATTTCGCTATTGTCAATTTTAATCCCTATCAATCGACACCGATCGACACCGCAATGCTCACTTCTGAAAGTGGTGCACTGGATAAATTAATCAACTCCATGTTTGCCCTGCATTTTGGAAACTTTGGTGGCGACCCAACCCGATGGATGTATTTTATTCTCGGCATTGGTGGAGCATTTTTATTTTATTCAGGCAATATTCTGTGGGTAGAAACACGCCTGAAAAAGCAAAAAAATCCAAATCTGCCTCAACCACAACAACGCAAAGATGTGATGTTTATGGCAAATCTCACCATCGGCACCTGTCTTGGCTGTGTGCTTGCTGTGTTTGCCAGCTTACTGTTTCTGCGCTGGGCATATGTGATCAATCCTGAGTTACTCAGCATCAATCATCTGATAATGTATAGTTACTATGTGCTGTTTGTGCTGAGCGTGGTCTATGCTTTTGTGGTTGGTGCAGCCAAAGCCTTACCACAATTCTTCCTGATCATTGCACTGATCTTGTTTGCGATTCCTGTGACCAGCATGATTGCTGTGCTGATACCACAACTCGGCTTGTGGCATGCAGGTGTTGATCTAATCTGGATTGATGTGTTCGCATTGATTTTTGCCTTGGCATTTTGTCGCTTTTATCAGCAAGCACGTAGCCGTGCCCAAGTTGCACCTGAAGGTTCAATTTGGTCACCGATCAAACTCAAACAAATCCCTTCGGAAAGTTAGTTGCTTCACGCCAAACACAAGCGCCAAAGAAAATAATCACTCAACAAAACTGCTGAAATCAAGATCATTTCAGCAGTTTTTTTATTTCTGAGCCTTTTATCCCGCATTGACCACTTGATAAATTGCCGCTTTCATCTGATGGGCTTGTAGACCACGCTCACCATGTTCAGCCAAGATATCCCCTGCCAGCGCATGCAATGCCACCACTTCAGCTAAAGTAATGTCATCTGAAAACTGTGCTTTTAACCCTGCGATCATGCCTGCCAAGACATCGCCCATACCCGCCGTAGCCATACCCGCATTGCCAAAGGCACACACATTTAAGCGATCTTGCGCTAAGCTCAGACTGGCGGCGCCTTTCAACACCCAAGCACCGCCATAGCGCTGGTGTAAATCCTGAATTGCCTTCACCCGATCGGCTTCAATCTCAGTAGCTGTACACCCCAATAATCGTCCTGCCTCGGCACTATGTGGCGTCATAATAAAATGTGGAGGTAATGGCAAATGCAGAGGTAATGGAAAACATGGTGTGTTCCATTCTGCAAGCCACCACAACGCATCAGCATCCAAAACAATGTCTTTCAGTTTGGAGCGATTGTTCTGGGTAAAGAGTCCATCAAACATATTTTGAACATGCTGTTTCGCCCAATCATCACGTCCAAGCCCCATACCAAAACACACGGTATCGACTTGACTCAGCAATTGATGTAACTGATCTTTGGTCAACAAATCAATGTCTAATACCATGATATTGGGGCTTCGTGCCAAAATTGCCGCATGATGCTTACCATGACACAATACCGTCAACTTACCCGCACCCGTTGCCATTGCAGACTCAGCCGCCATAATCACTGCACCACCCATCGAAGCATGTCCGCCAACCACCAACACATGCCCAAAATCTCCCTTATGCGCAAAGGGACTCCGTTTGGGTAAATGCGGTGGTGCAAAGTCAATTTGTGCAACCGATTCCAATGCATGATCCCGTGGTATCAGATCGATACACTGCAACTCGCCCACATAGGCTTTGGCTTGACCGATCAACACGCCGAGCTTGAGACCGAGTAAACATAAGGTCCAATCTGCTCGTACAGCGATCGGCATCGCCTGCCCCGTATCGGGATGCAAGCCACTTGGAAGATCAACGCTGATTTTATAGCCTGATTGTGCATTAAACAGTGCTATCAAATCCTGATTGGACTGACTCAACATTCGAGTTAAACCAATGCCAAATAACGCATCAATATGTACCTGTGCCTGAACATGTTTGAGCTGTTCAATTTCATCTATCAACGGAATCTTTGCATCTAACGCCGTCTGCCGTGCTCGCACTGCATCGGGTGTAGAAGGCGCTTGCGGTGCGAAAATCATTATTCGTATTGCTGTGACATTCTTTTTATTTTCAAATAATTCAGATAAATACGTGGCGATGAGATAACCATCACCCGCATTATTGCCTCGACCACACCACAGCAAAATATTATGATGCTGATTACAATAATCCGTATTTAAGCGATTAAAAATCTTGACCGCCATCAACCACGCAGCCTGTTGCATCAAGCCATAAGACGAGTTGCCTTGTGCAAACCATCGCTGTTCCCATGCTTGAATCGTTTGGGCAGTATAAATCGGTTGGGCAAGACGAGGATTCATAGTAGATGTCATTTTTAAATCAATCGCATCCATTGTAAGCGTAAAAAATCATGATTGAAATGCACTGTCTTGGCACTGCTGAAAGCATGCAATGGGGTTATGAAACACTTCCTTTAGCCCAAAATATAGCTCAAAAAACAATCAATATTTTTGTGACGAACTTCAAGTTATTTTATATTAATCATTTTAATTCAATGGTTTATAATTTTTAGCAAGGTGGTTGAATTTTTACAAAAGAAGCGTATAGTGCGCACTATCTGTTTCAAAAGAATCCATTTGTATGAGTTTATTGCATCGTTTTGTATTGTCTAATCAACATCAAAATACGCAGCGCAACCATATCGCATGCATCGAAAATGACTATGCTGGCAAATCTTGCGAGCAACTTTTTCAAATCCTTGGCAATACCACTGATCAAGAATTAATTTCTGGCTTAAAGAAGTTGCTATTGTCACGTGGCTATACCCGCAGAGAGATTCAACAAGTGATTCAACCTGCGATCAACTGATCGACCACAGGCAAAAAAATGACGCTTGATGCGTCATTTTTTTATTCAAAATAATCTGTCGTTGGCGGTGCAATCCCCTGCAAACCTTGTTTTAAAATATCCGACCATTCCTTGCGAACACCTTGGAAATAGGCATCATTTTCGGTCACCCGTTTGCCTTTAGGTAAAGTCAAACTATTGGCAGGATAAACCATCACATCTAAAGGCATGCCGACAGAAACATTGGAACGAATGGTGGAATCAAATGAAATCAAGGAACAGCGCAATGCCTGATCGAGTGGTGTATAAAAGCTCAGTGCACGATCCATAATCGGCTTGCCATATTTGATTTCACCAATTTGGAAATACGGCGTATCCATGCCCGCACGAATAAAGTTCCCTTGCGGATAAATGTTATACAGCTCCATCTCCTGCCCAGCGATTTGCCCACCAAGCAAAATACTACAGCCATACATATTTTCTTGCTCAGGGCTTTCCGAGACATTTTTCATGACACGGCGCAAACTGGCACCGATCATCTCCGCCGCCTCAAACATACTGCCTACGGTATTCAAATTTGGTTCGATCTGTGCAGCAATCTGATGCTGTAATCGTGTCACCACCGACTGTGTCGTGGCGAGATTACCTGCGGTTTGCACCACCATAAAGCGTTCACCTTCAATACCAAAACGAAATAATTTGGTAAATGAAGAAATGTGATCAACCCCTGCATTGGTACGGGTATCGCTGATAAAAACCATGCCTTCTTTGAGAAGCAGTGCAACGCAATAGGTCATTTCCCATCAATTCCTAGATCAAAGTATCCTAAACCAGCATCATAATTCATTCTTGTGTTGAAACATGATAATTTTTCGCCTCATTGGTCACACTTTTTGCAATGAATGAGGTTTTTGATCATATTGATTCAACGCACCTCACTTCAGAAAACACGAGGTGAGGTGCAACAGATTTCAACTTAACATGCGAGTTCTTAGCATGCCAAGACTTAACAAACCAAGACTAACATGCAAGCACTTGGACAAAGGTTTCCATATGTTCTTCAGCGCCTTGCTCACGTACACCACGGATCGGCGCCACATCGGCATAATCCCGTCCAACAGCGAGCTGAACATGACATTGTGGGGTAAATAACTGATTACTGACATCATAGCTGTGCCAATGTCCGTCAATATACACTTCCGCCCATGCATGGCTGGCAAGATGTTGACCTTGTTCGACAAACAAATAACCTGACACATAGCGAGCAGGATAGCCTAGGTAACGTGCCATCGCCACGAAGACTTGAGCATGATCTTGACAGACGCCACGCCCCTGTTCAAAGGCTTCGGCTGCGGTGGTTTCTACCGAGGTCTGACCAGGCACATACGGAATCTGTTCCAACAAGGCCTCAGCCAAATCAATCAAATGCTCATTTTTGGTATCCACACTATGCATATGTGCAAACTGAATCATCTCAGGACTACACTGCGTCTGCTTGGTTTGTTGCAAATAAATCAGTGGATTAATGCGGTCATCTTTGGCGTATTTGGCATTAGGATCAATCTCAACCATTCCCTGCGCCATGATCATCAACTGTTGATATTCAAAGCGCTGTGAGCAGGTCAACCATTGATTACCAAAACCATCAAGCTGTTGAATTTTTTCACCCGGCGCACTAATGCCCCAATGTAGGATTTTTTGATTATCCGTATCTTGTGGCAACATCCGTAAATATTGCATGGCATTTTTCACAGGTGTTTCATAGCTATAGAGCGTTTGATGGTTAATTAACAGTTTCATTCGCACACCTCAAAATTCGCCGCAATATCATCATTGATCCCGTACAAACTGCTGACCGACTGATCTTCTAAAAAAGTCGCCCACGAACGCTCACAAGATCCCCAACCATTGGCATCGAGCATCGATAAAATGGTGGCGACTTTCTCAGTTTGTGCATCCGTGACCTTTTCCAAGCGACATTGCTGATCCAAAATTTCCATTTCATGCCCAAGGCTATAAAATAAAAATACTTGTTGCTGTTCGCCTTCTAAAATTTCGGCACAGCGTCCAATCACACTACAAATCGACTCAGCTTTTTCATCTTTCAGCTTGGTGATTTGATTGAGCTCTGAATAGGTATGTGGCAATAACACTGCACGTAACTGCTGAATATTATTTTGAATTTGATGAAATTGAGTGGCGACTGAAAACGCCTGCTGCGGATCCATATAGATCGCATTCAAGCTATTGGCATCCCATGCTGGCAAACAAAACGCATTGGCAAACTGCACCGCAGTCTGATCGTTTTCAAAAGGGAGTACCTGACAGGCAAACTGGATGCGAGACAAATAACGTCCCAGCCAATAAATACTTTGTGCCGCTGAACTGAGTAATAACATGTTATTTCTCCTTATTCTTTATAATGCAAATGATCGCTTCATCGAAATACATTAGAAATTTTTAAAAATTGACCGAATCATCAAAATATCTGTAAACCTTCGCTTCACGCATCGTAGCGATTTGAACGATACATGCCTTGTAACGCTCAAATACGCATTCGATGTGATATCGATCAGGTATCTACCACCCATGTATCTTTGATACCACCGCCTTGCGATGAATTGACCACCAAAGAGCCCTCTTGCAGTGCCACACGAGTCAAACCACCAGGGACGATACGCATTTCCTGTGGTGAACTAAGAACAAATGGACGTAAATCGATATGACGATCAACAAAGCCTTGCTCACTTAAAATCGGCGATACCGATAACTTTAAGGTCGGCTGTGCAATATAAAGATGTGGGCGGAACTTCAACTTTTGGCGGAATTCTTCGATTTGCTCCGCTTCGGCTTGTGGACCGATGAGCATGCCGTAACCACCCGAGCCTTGCGCTTCTTTGACCACCAATTTTTCCAGATTCGCCAAGACATAATCTAGCTCTTCTGGCTTACGACATTGGTAAGTCGGCACATTTTTTAGAATCGGTTGTTCGTTGAGATAGTAGCGAATCATGTCATCGACATAAGGATAAATCGATTTATCATCCGCAACCCCTGTACCTGGTGCATTGGCGATGACCACCGTGCGATTACGATAGGCAGACATCAGCCCCGCAACACCCAAAATACTGTCGGCACGAAATGCCAGTGGATCAAGGAAATCATCATCCAAACGACGATA
The DNA here is from genome assembly GCF_900096915.1 of Acinetobacter marinus. Taxonomy (GTDB): domain Bacteria; phylum Pseudomonadota; class Gammaproteobacteria; order Pseudomonadales; family Moraxellaceae; genus Acinetobacter; species Acinetobacter marinus. The sequence goes on along the minus strand of NZ_FMYK01000003.1, from coordinate 341,138 downwards.
AATCACATCGACTTGCATGCGCCCTTTGACCGATTTCAGATAAACCTTGCCATTTTCGACAAACAAATCCTGAGCGCTGACCAAAGGTATATCCATTTCACGTGCTAAAAACGCATGCTCATAAAACGCACTATTAAAATGTCCCGGTGTCAAAATCACGATCAGCGGATTGTCCACATCGGTGCTTTCCAGCAAGGTCTGTTTCAATAATTGTGGATAATGCTCTACACCTTGCAGTCGATATTGACTACAAATTTCAGGCATCAGTTTTTCACTGATTTTGCGACTTTCTAGCATGTATGACACACCTGATGGCGTACGCAAATTATCTTCTAGCACGAAGAAATCACCGACTTCATCTCGGATCAGATCGACACCGCTAATGTGCGAATAAATTTTGCCTTTGACATCAAAATTCAGCATCCACGGTTGATAGGCTTCATGTTGTAGCACTTGTTCCGCAGGGATAATGCCCTCTTTTAAAATTTCCTGTCCGTGGTAAATGTCATTGAGAAAGGCATTGAGCGCTTTGACACGCTGTTTACAGCCCTCCGAGACGATATCCCATTGTTTTTTTGCAATGATTCGTGGCACGAGATCGAGCGGAATAGTACGCTCTGTGCCTTCTGCATCGTTATAAACAGTAAAGGTAATACCTTGATAAACAAAATGTTGTTTGGCTTGATGGTTGAGAGATTCAATTTCTGCCAATGATTTATTGGCAAGCCATTGTTGGATTTGCGCAAACTCTTCACGAATGGTGCCATCACTATGGCGCATCTCATTGAAAAATTGGCAATTGTCGAGATCTGCTACTGTACTTTCTTTGTCAGCTTTGGGTGATGCTGTGTCCATTGATTGGTCAATCGTATCGAGCATATTCACCCCCCTTGTGGTTAATGATTGTTGCAAAATACTCAAAGCAATTTAAATGCCATGTTATTTTTAAGTCTTTTCAAAATAGCACAACTGGCGCACATTTTTGAGGATATAAGACGAATTGATTATATTTTTTACATGAAGTTTCAATGAGATAAATTGTTACATTGACGCTGCTGATTTTTTTATGCACAATCAATTTTGCTCGACAATTTTAGCCCTTAATTTTTGCAATGATATGAAGCAGTTATCAGCTACGCTTCATTGATTCACTCAAAAACAGCAGATTTAGAATAGTAGATTTAGTACATTATGGCGAAAAGCAGACTCGATCCCAAAGCCGAAACAAAAGCGGAAAAGGAAACAGGCAATAGCCTACATCGCCAATGGCAGATTTTGTCTCGTCTGCCCAATGGCAAATGGATTGGCACACGTGACTTACAAGAGCAATTACAACGTGAAGGCATCGACATTAGCCTGCGCACGATTCAACGTGATCTCAATCAAATTGCCGAGCGCTTCCCGATTGAAAATAATGGCGCAACACCGCAAGGCTGGCGCTGGAAATCCGATGCACCAATACAGAGCATTCCGCACATGAATAGCTCGCAAGCAGTGACCTTTATGATGGTTGAGGAGCATCTCAAACATTTATTACCACCAAGTCTCTTGGCTGAAATCAATCCGTGGTTTGATCTCGCTCGAAAAAGTCTGTCATCACACCAAAATAATGTACGGCAATGGATTAATCGTGTGCGCATCATTCCTGCGACACAGCCCCTCATTCCACCTGTGGTCGATCGCAAAGCGCAAACTGCCATTTATGAAGCACTACTACAAGATCGCCAGCTCGAATGTATCTATGTAAAGCGCAATGCGCAAAAAGAGGAAAAAACTTATGTACTGAATCCGCTGGCATTGGTACAACGTGGTGCGATTATTTATCTGGTGTGTACCCGTCAGGACAAATCTGAGGTACAAACCTTTGCCCTGCACCGTTTTAAATCGGCAACGGTTTTGGACAGTCGAGCATTGCATCCTGTTGGTTTTGATATCGACCAATATATCGATACAGGCACATTAGGCTTCCGTGTTGATCTTGAGCAAGCTACTGAAGACGTGCAATTGGTACTACATATGCATCAAAATGACGCAATGACCTTTATCGAATCCAAATTGTCTAAAGATCAGCAGATCACCGATCTTGAAGATGATATGAAACGTATTAGCGCAACCGTGCCATTTAATCTCCAATTGGTCTGGTGGCTACGAGGCTTTGGAAAAAAAATCACCCACATCGAACCAGCACAAGTCGCTGAATTAGTTTGGGAAAATTCACAATAAATTAAAAGCGTGATATGTAACATGCGGTGCAACCCGCAAGAAAACTTTAAATTGAATGATTTCAGCGAATGATGACTTTGCTTAAATAAAATACAAATCATCACTGACTATTAAAAAAATAGATGCTCCCCCTTGTATTTTTTCAAAAATGCTTCACTAATGGTGTATGACAAAATTATTTGTCACTCATTAGGAGTGCATATGACTGATATCGTTAAAGACCAAGTGATCGTTGAGGAACAAGAGATTCCTGCAACTTTACCCTTACTCGCATTGCGTGATGTTGTGGTTTATCCACACATGCAGATTGCGCTATTTGTTGGTCGTGAAAAATCAATTAATGCGGTTGAAATCGCTCGCAATAGTGACAATTTGGTGTTTGTAGTTGCGCAAAAAGACTCACTCACCGAAGACATCGACCACAGTAATCTGTATCAATACGGTACGGTGGCGCGTATCGTACAAGTGGTCAATCATGAAAATGATGACAATTGCATCAAAGTGTTGATCGAAGGCTTGCACCGCTCAAAATTGGCAACCATCATCGAAGGTGATGAGTATCTCCAAGCTGAACATACGATTAGCCCGATGCATAATCCGCTCAATGAAGAAACCCAAGCAACACGTTTGCAAGAGTTGAATGCACTATTTGCACAATATGCAGAAGCAAAATTGCGTAATGCCCGTGAATTGATCACTGCGGCTGAGAAAATCACTGATCTTGCGCAGCTGATGTTCTTCGTGGCGACTCGTGTCCCGCTGAGCATTGAAGTGAAACAAAAATTCTTGGAAATTGATGACTTTGAAGCACATCTACAAGAGTTGATGACGTATCTATTGCAACAGTCTGAAGAGCAAGAGATCGAACAAGGTCTACACGACAGCGTAAAACGTCAGATGGAAAAAAATCAACGTGAATACTTCCTCAATGAAAAGATGAAAGTCATTCAACGTGAGCTATCTGATATGAACGGTGGCGGCGAAGATGATGTTGCCGAGATCGAAAAACGTCTTGCCGAAGCCGACTTACCTGAGCATGTGCGTAAAAAAGCTGAAAGCGAATTCCGTAAACTCAAAGGCATGCAACCAGCATCTTCTGAATCTGCGGTGGTGCGCAACTATCTGGAAGTGATCCTTGATACACCGTGGAACACAGCCAGTAAAGTCAGCATCAACTTGAATAAAGCACAGCAAATTCTCGATGAAGATCATTATGGCTTGGATGATGTCAAAGACCGTATCGTGGAATATCTTGCAGTGCAGTCACGTGTGAAAAAATTACGTGGTCCGATCCTCTGCTTAGTCGGTCCTCCAGGTGTCGGTAAAACGTCGCTGGGTGAATCGATCGCCAAAGCGACTGGACGTGAGTTCATCCGTATGGCGCTCGGTGGTGTACGTGATGAAGCGGAAATCCGTGGTCATCGTCGTACCTATATTGGTGCGATGCCGGGTAAAATCGTGCAGTCTTTAAATAAAGTCGGCGTGAAGAATCCATTATTCTTACTCGATGAAATCGACAAGATGGCACAGGACTATCGTGGCGACCCTGCGTCTGCATTGCTTGAAGTACTCGATCCATCACAGAACAACAAATTTAATGACCATTATCTTGATTTGGACTTAGATTTGTCAGAAGTGATGTTCATCTGTACAGCCAATAGCATGAACATTCCTGAAGCACTACTCGACCGTATGGAAGTGATCCGCTTACCAGGTTATACCGAGGAAGAGAAAGTCAATATTGCTGATCGCTATCTTGTACCAAAAGCGATCAAAGACAATGGCTTGCGTGCAAAAGAGCTGTCTGTGCATGAAGAAGCGATTCGTGACATCGTGCGCCACTATACTCGTGAAGCAGGTGTGCGTAGTCTAGAACGTGAAGTCTCGAAGATCGCCCGTAAAGTCGTGAAGCAAGCGGTGGCGAACAAAACCAAAAACTTGCAGATCGACGTGACTCAAGAGAACTTGCCTGAGTACTTAGGCGTACATAAGTTCGACTACGGTATCGCAGAAACTGAAGCGCAAATCGGTCGTGTCAATGGATTAGCGTGGACATCAGTCGGTGGTGAGCTATTGACCATCGAAGTGGCTGCAGTGAAAGGTAAAGGCAAATTCATCACCACAGGTTCACTCGGTGATGTGATGAAAGAGTCGATCACTGCGGCAATGACTGTGGTACGTACTCGTGCTGATGAGCTGGGTATCGAGTCTTCTCGCTTTGAGGAAACCGATGTGCATGTGCATTTGCCTGAAGGTGCGACACCGAAAGATGGGCCTTCAGCAGGTCTAGCTTTAACAACAGCGTTGGTATCAGCATTTACTGGGATTCCAATCCGTGCTGACATTGCAATGACAGGTGAAACGTCACTACGTGGTCATGCCCTACGCATCGGTGGTCTGAAAGAGAAACTCCTTGCGGCACATCGTGGTGGCATCAAACAAGTCTTTATCCCTGAGGATAATGTCCGTGACTTAAAAGAAGTCCCTGACAATGTTAAAGCAGGTATAGACATCAAAGCGGTGAAAAGCATTGATGACATCTTGCCACTGGCATTGACTGAGAAGCCAAAGCCACTACCGAAAACACCGATCGTCAAAGCGGTGGATGAAGGTAAAGCCGCACGTCATTAAGCTGCTGATGTCAAAACAGATAAACCCTGCGCTACGGCGTGGGGTTTATTTTGTATTTATTACTATGAAAAATTTAAACTTACAGTCAATTCGCTTTGAGTGGAATGGAAATGTGGTTCGCCATGACTTAATTAATTGGCATATAGGTTTCGAGATAATCATTGATTTTATCACCCAGCTTATTTGCCACCTTTCTATCACGGTTCAGCGCATGTCCAGAATTTGGAAAAATGATTACATCGTGGATGATGCCTTGAGTTTTCAACGCCTCAATTAATGCTGCGCTTGCAGCAAAAGGCGCAACTTTATCTAAAGCACCATAAGCCACTAAAGTCGGCGGTGCTTGAGGTGTGAGCAGTGCCGAAGGCGTAATGGGCTTGAGTATATGTTGAAATTGTCCAGTACGCATCATCTGTGCAGAAACATGCTCTCCTGTCATGATTGATACAAAATTTGCACCCACAATTGCTGTCTCATCTGAAACATAATGATTATCCAGACCAAACCATTTACTCGGATCAAATGATGCTGGACCGACCATTGATATCACCATTTTTACTGGAATTGGTGCTTGCTCAGCATCCCGATAAGCATAAATCATTGCTAAAGTTCCACCTGCAGAACCACCCGCAACAGCCATTCCATCAAGGTTGAAACCTCTTTGCTCAGCCTCTAGAACGATCGCCGAAATGCCCTGTTTGATTTCTTCAGACATCTGTAGCACATTGACGTTATTATTTTCTTTGCGCAGTGAATAATTTATGGTTGCTGTCACATAGCCTTTGGAACTAAAGTATTTTGCAATATGCTCATCATCAGCCTTATCTCCTCCAGTAAAACCGCCTGCATGAATATAGACAACCAGTTTTGTCGCTTTGTGTTGATCTCTAGGCAAATAAAGATCAAATTTATTCAATGCTCCTCGTGAATATGGAATGTCTTTAACAATAGTGCCCATCGAGTCATCCCAATTGACTTGTTCGATACCTGCAAAACTTGGCGAAAGGAATGGTGTTAAAAAGATGCCAAGAGCGAATGAGAAGATAAATGTAAGGAGGTATATCATTCCCCATGTTTTTTTTATCATCAAAACAACCTACCGCCTAGTATGAAATCAAGGAATAAATTAAGGCTTAACCACCCTGAAAAAAATCCAAATACCACGAGAATACTGACTATCAGCACTCGCTTTTGCCATGTTTTCATATCAATCCTTTACGACACATCACAGTGAGTCAATCAATTGCCTTTTATACGAACATCTTGCCAATTCGTGTTCTGCTTTATTTCAGGTTGCCTTCCTGCAAAAACCTGTTTTGCTTGGTTGTCGCCATTTAACGTGTATAAAAACCAAGCTGTCATATAGCCATTGCTGATGTATAGCATTGCTCCATGATCTTGCCCTTTTCGTTGGGCTACAACGCTTAGCGTGCTCTTGCTGGTTTTAGCCTGATTTTCTATCATTGATGCGATGGGTGCAATTTTTTGGTCGAAAGCCCCATCTCCCGTAACGGCAAAGTAGGGTTGGCGGACTTTCCACGGCGAGAATTCAAACAAATTTGCTTCGCCTTCTCTTCTAGTTGAACTGGCAGTATAAAGTGAGCGCACCCTATTGCTATTAGGCTGATTGGTAGCGAGATTAATCGCACCTGCACCGCCTTGCGAGTGTCCTGCCACGCCTATCTTGTTGATATTGATTTTTTGAAATATCGGGCTTTTTTTATCTTGGTTTAGTTTCAGTGCAAAGTCCAAAGATGTTGAAGCCCCTTTTCCGCTCCACGAAGAGAGCTCTTCAGAGCCTATCACGATGAAGCCCCAGCTAGCCAAATGTTTAAACACGGGTAAATATTTGGAAGAAGGCGTACCACTACCATTAACCATCACAACTAACGGGAATTTTTCTCCTGATGGTGCATTTTGGGGGTAATAGACGGTAAATTCTTTGAGCTCATTGTCGTTAACTGGATATTTGACGGAATTCACCGCATATTTTCCAAATGCACTATACTGTTTTTCGAGCGGGGAGGATGTTTGCACACTGGTGATTTTTTCTTCTGTCAGCGTAAGGGCTTGTTCAAGCGCCGCACAGCCTGTCAGACCAAAAAGTAAGGCGCAAGATGTAATTAAGATTTTTTTCATTTAAATTTCCTTTGAATGTAAAACCTGACCATATACAGCAGACCATTCATGATTGTGCAATATGCGTCTGGACTCAAGTATTTAGACCATCACTATGAACTAGCCCACTCCTCAAAAACATTACCCATACTTTTTGAGGAGTCGTTAACCATCAAATCATTTCGATGTATCTAAAAGTTTTAATCCAGCAAAGATTTCTTCAATGGTTAAAAACCCATCCTGATCTGTGTCAAATGCTGTAAATTTCTTGGCAACATCGGGATTTGCCTTTTCAATTTCAGACTTAGATAATTTACCGTCGTGGTTTACATCTGCCGCTGAGAAGGATTTTTTGATTGCCTCAATCTGCAAAGTAATGATCCGTTGCATAAAACTTTCTTTATCAGATTGCGTAAGATTTTTTTGTGGCGCTTCGCCAACATATGCTGTTTCAGCTGATGACATAGTAGATACAAAAACAAGAGATACCAAAAGTGGTGTGATCAGTTGCTTTTTCATAATTGACTCCTTTGGCGTTGATGCCATTGAAATATTGAACAATAAAAAATACATAGATGAAGCCTCTCTCACTTTGACAGTACGCCTAAACAAGGGTTGTTCTATAAAAGTAAGATTTAGGATGAGAGAGGCGGCAATTTATTCGCTAGAGATTATTCGCTAGAGATAAAGTGGGGATAGATCAGACCACAGTGGATAGCTATCCAACCAAATCATCGCTAAATCAAAATCATTATCGAATGTAACGACGGTGATTTCGATCATCATGCCAGTAGCGTCTGCCGTTATTGTCTCGATAGACTCTGCGCTCCTTTCCATTCTCACGAATCACACCAATCGTTGCACCACTCGCCGCACCGATTGCAGCACCTTGTCCGATGTCGCCACCCGTTGCAGCAGAGATCAATGCCCCACCCGCAGCGCCAATGAGTGCACCACGTGCGGCGGACTTCCGTTCTGCTTGAGTGCTTACGCAACCTGCAAGCACACTCATTAAAACCACCATCAATACAACTATACGCTTCATAAATACTCCTAATCGCTTATTGATTAAGAGAAACTATATATCGTTTTTCGATAAATATCTAATGTTTTACATAAAACATACCCAAAAAATCAAGTTTGGTATATGATATGAATCCTGCATCGCCCGAAGCACAGCGCTTTTGACACTTTTTATATTTTTTGAATCACACGCATGAACACTCCACAAACCAACACAACCTCAAAAACAAGTTTAGGCAAATGGATCTCTTTGTTTGTCAGGGGATGGGCTATTTTCATTCTTTTTTCTAGCCCAATTCAGTTGATCATGAGCATCGGCTCTACGAATTGGCATACTGCTGATGGAACAGACATTCCTTATACAGAATTTCCTATAGCAACCTTATCGCTGATGGTGGGTTTGTGGTTAGTCAGGACATGTTTATTAGTCTGGTCGTTATGGTCAATGCACGATGTCTATTCATATGCAACACGTCATGGATTCTTTACCACCCCGATGTATCACCTTCTTCGCAAGGTTTCTATACGCTTATTGATTGTTGGATTAATTGATATTTTTTATTTTTCAGTGTGTTACTTATCCTTAGTAATTTTAGACGATAGAGTCGTTTTTGATCCGAATGTTTCAGTATTCCTCACCTTGTTAATGGCACCTGATAAATTACTATTGGCTGGGCTGGTTTTTGCGGGGGTAAAAATCGTGAAACGTGGAATCGAATTAGAAAACGAAGCGAAATTGACGGTGTAATATGCCTATTATTGTTAACTTGGATGTGATGCTTGCTCGCCGAAAAATGAGCTTAAGTGAGTTATCAGAAATCGTCGATATTAGTTTGCCAAACCTTTCAATTTTAAAGACGGGGAAAGCACGAGCGATTCGATTTTCAACGATGGAAGCGCTTTGTAGTGCACTCGATTGTCAACCTGGAGATTTACTGGAATATCAAGACGAATCTGATCCAGATTAGAAGTAAGATCAGATTAGAGTCAGTACATTTGATTGTATGAGCTCAAATCTGATCCTGTAGGTATCTTTGTAATATACTTAACGCCCTATGCCCCCAAACAAATATTCAAGATTAAAGCGCAAAACCTACTCACCCAATAACAGTTCTTATCCGCCTTTCCACCTGCTCGATATAAAAAGTATCTTCGGTAAAGCGATACATCAAAATTGCGCCCTCATAGTCCGCTACACTCTGCTTGGCAAGTCGTCGTGCTTCCGCCTCATCATACTTTTCCGCAAATAGCGGATACATCGCATTTTCCCAATCTTGAAAAAAACCACGAATCAACGGCTTAGCTTCAGGCAACGTGTGTAAAGACTCAATCGAAATAATCGCCATCAAACAACCCACTTCACCAATAGAAAAATATTGCACCGCTTTGCTGTGCATGGTGGCGAAGCGCTCTGCAACACTCAGGTTTTGATCATTGGCAATCGGATTTAAATAGCCAATCAACTGCTGATGAATCTCTTGCAAAATATCCATCAACAACTGTTCTTTATTATTGTAGTAATAATAAAATGCACCCTTCGTCAGTCCACAAGACTGTGCCAACATCTGCATACTGGTGCCTGCATAACCATGTTGTTTAAACAGCTTGGCACAGTGACTGATGATTTCGCTACGACTCAGTTTATTTGGACGCATGATTTTCCTATCCTAAGTGCTTTCAATTTAAGTTCAGTTCGGCATAAGATGAGTAAAAACTTTATGCTACGTGCGAACGTCAGTCGCATTGTTCGAGGTCAGAACAACATTAGCAAAATGACGTTTTTCAAGGTATTGGATAAATTTTGATATTTGACCGAGTTTGCGACTGACAAAATGGTTTTGCTTACTTTTCCCGAAAGAAAAGTAAGTCCAACCGAAGGTTAATCCCAACATATAAGCACACACCTTAAGAACTTGCCGAAAATATTTTATTTTCAATACCATAAAGTACTAATTTTATAGAACTCAGGTTAAGTATTCTTTTAACAAGATACTGTCGAATTACAAATACTGCTGAAACTGACCAATCACATGATCCCAAATCTGCTCAGCGCCTTGACGAAAATAGCCCATATGTCCAATCTGCTTTAAGCCAAATTGTTGCGGAGTAAGATCATTATTCGTGACCTGCGCATTTTTATAATGCACATGCAAGGCATCACGTGAGATCGGCATCGCCCATTCATCATCGGTCGAAGTCACAGCGATGATCGGCGTGGTGACTTTGGCATATTGCGCATGCAGATATTGCATATCAGGATCATCAAAGAAGTAGTTTGGATATTTGCACCACTGCTTCCATTGTTGATACACGCCTAAGGGCAAATCTGCGCCCATCTTCAGCTTGCTCCACGGCACATAGCCATAGCGTAGCGCCATCGCAGGAAAAACCACATTCCAAATGATCGACACTTTAAAGGCTTCAACTTTTGGCATATAGCCTTTCCAGCCGACACCACTGCCAAAAGTCATACACGCCGTGAGTTTCTGTGAATTATTCACCAAGCCAAGCGCCTGCCCACCATATGAATGCCCGATGAGAAACGTCTTGATGCCATCTTTTGCAGCGTCTTTGGCTACCTGATTAATCACACCTGACAAGTCCAATTGTCCCCAGTCGAGATAATCCATCTCAAAGCCTTTCAGCGACTTCGGTGCAGACTGCGCAATACCACGATAATCAAAAGTAAAGACTTGAAAACCTCTCTCTGCCATATACAGCGCAAAACGACGATAAAACGCCTGTGGTACACCTGTCGCATTGGCGATGATCATGTTGGCAATAATCTGCGATTTTGGACGATAGCGAACACCCGATAACGCATAATTATCTAAGGCATGGAAAGTTAACGATTGCTGATCAACCGCTTGTAGGGAGAATTGTGTTTGCGCATTCATCGTATTTCTCTTAGGTAAAGGAAATGGTTTTGACCAAAATTTCAAATCATTCAAATTGAAAATAAAAAAACTGAAAGCAACTATTTACTTCCCCTGAAACTTTGGTGGACGTTTTTGCATCATAGCCATTACCCCTTCCATCGCATCTTGCGAGGCAAACAAAGCAGGTAAATAGCTATTCATCCGATCAAAGGCATATTGCTGTCCATGCAATTGGGCTTCGGTCGCTGCGGCAATTAAGGCTTTGACCGCGAGTGGTGCAGCAGCGCTGATCTCTTGTGCCATCTCGATCGCACGTTCAAGTTGCGTTCCATCTTTGGCAATTTCAGAAATCAGATTGAGATCGAGTGCGGTTTGACTGTCGAACTTTTTCCCTGTGAGTAAATACGGCATGGCTTTTTGCCAACCTGCAGCCTGTACAAAGCGCACCGTCGCCCCGCCAAATGGCATGATGCCACGCTGTACTTACATTTGTGCAAATTCAGTCTGCTCACTGGCAATGACCACATCGGCATTCAGCATCAACTCAATCCCTGCGGTATAGCAATAACCATGCACCGCAACGACCATCGGCTTAGTACGTTGTTTACCTTTGATGCCCCACGGGTTAATGGTTTGATCATCAAACTGGAATACGCCATCTTTGAGTTTTGGCTGTAGCTCCATCAGGTCAAGCCCAGCAGTGAAATGCTTACCATGTGCAAAAATCACTACACAGCGCAAATTATCATCCGCTTCATAGGCGGTTAACTCATCGGCTAAGGCATGAATCAAATGGCTATCAAAGGCATTATATTTCTCTGCACGGTCAAGTCCGAGCAATAAAATATGATCATGGATAATTTCACGGCTGACTTTGCCTTGATGATTTTGTTCTGCACTCATTGTACTTTTCCAATATTTTAAATTGACAACTATATTTTTAAACGATCGTTTAACAACTGTCAAATGATTCTTATGATTTATTGTCGCTCGCAGATGTTACAAAACATTATACTTTAGTCAAAAAACTGCTAAATTTATAACCAATAGGAATGAATCAGTTTATTTTTTATTATAAATATGTAGTACAATCCGCCTCTTTGTATTTTTAAGGCTTCACCAGATGCAACCGAAAAAAATTGCCCTGTTGCTCCTCATTCAATCTGCAATGATCAGCAGCGCTTTCGCTAGCGAACAATCTGAGTCTAAAGGCTTTGTTGAAGATGCGGATGGCTCAATCCTATTCCGTACTGGTTATATCCACCGTGATAAAAAAGAAGGTCGAGACGATACCAGCTCTGCGGTCGAATCTGCGATTGTTAACCTTGAGTCAGGCTACACCAAAGGTATTGTTGGTTTTGGTGTCGGTGCAGTTGGTGATTTTTCTGTTGGATTGACTGAAAACAACAATTCGGGCAACAACATGGTGCCACGTAATGATCAAGGCGAACCGTATGATCATTGGGCGCGTGGTGGTGCAAGTGTCAAAGCACGTATTTCAAATACCGAAGTACGCTATGGTACACAAGTGCTTGACCTTCCTGTGCTTGCGAGCAACACCGCACGTATGGTGCCTGAATATTTCACAGGGACATTGGTCAACAGCCGTGAAATCAAAAACTTAGAATTGGTCGCAGGTAAATTCACCAAGAACCAATTCTCTGATCAAATTTCTACAGATGAAAATAAATTAGACAGTGCAATTGTTTGGGGTGCAAAGTACAAGCTGAACGACCAAACTAAATTTGCATATTATGGCGTGGATAATGAAGATCGTTTAGAACGTCATTATCTCAATGCGAACTATAGTCACCCTGTTGCAAACGGTACATGGACTTTTGATTTCAGTGGCTATCACACCAATTGGGATAAAGACGCAAATTCAAGTCTATATTCTTCTCTAGGTAGTGCTGATGATGACTATCAAAACTCGATCTGGGCAGTATCCGCTGCGTACAACACAGGTCCACACAATGTGATGGTGGCGTACCAGCAAAACTCTGGTAACACAGGTTATGACTACAATCTTGGTCGTGGTGTTGCTGATGGCGGTCAAACCGTTTACTTGCCAAACTCCTACTTGTCTGACTTCATCGGTAATGATGAAAAATCAGTACAATTGCAATATAACTATGATTTCTCAAACATCGGCTTAAAAGGTCTAAATTGGACGACAGCATTTGTCTATGGTTGGGACATCAAAGCGACTGATAATGCAGGCAATCTGACCAATGATGGTTCTGAAGAACGTGAATTCTTTAACCAAGTGAAATACACGGTACAATCTGGTTTTGCCAAAAATGCCAGCTTACGTGTTCGTCACTCATACTACCGTGCAGATGATTACTATGCAGCGGCGTATATTGGCGATACCAACGAATGGCGTTTATTCTTAGACATTCCAGTGAACTTGTTCTAAGTCCACGCACAATGGTCTGATCTAGACAAAAAAAACCGATGCATCTGCATCGGTTTTTTTATTTGAATGGGGTGAAAAACGAATACGATGAAAAACTAGAAATTAGTGATAACCGCCAATCACCGCGTAAGACACATTGGTCATCACAATATCAATAATAATCAACGCCAAAATCGCCAATAAAGGAGATAAATCAATCATCCCCATATTTGGCATAATCTTACGAAACGGCGCAAAAAGCGGTTCAGCTAACTCTTGAATTGCTTCAGTAAATGGACCACTTTTTTGCGTGAATAAAGTCACCCAACTCATGATGATCGCCGCAAAGATCAAATAACGACAAAACGTCACCACACCATCGGTCACCGCCATCAAGGTGCCAAGCAAAAGACTGTCTGCACCCGAGGCAAGGGTTTTATAATGCACTTCAAAAATAGTGATGCCTGCGCCCATATGACTGAGCACAGACACTTTGACCAAATACAAAATCACCAGCAAAATCATCGCTGCAAGATTAATCCGTCCCTTACCAGGTTTCGGTAAAGATCGGTTTAATACATCGACAAATTGCGTGGCTTTGACTGTCGATTGCACCACAGGATTAAAAAAGTTAATCCCAGCGAGTTGCATCAAAAAACGCAAAAACACCAGTAAAATCACTACATTGAGTAAGACGTTAAGCAATAGCGTCAAAGTTATTCTCTCAAAATATTAAAAAATCGATCTAATTTATTTGGTATTGAGCTTTTCTGCAAGCTCTACCGCCAATGACGCACTGCGTTTTTCCGCTGCAGCCAGTGCCGCTTGGATATGTTGACTGACTTGATATTGATCAAAGGTCTCTATCGCAGCTTGTGTGGTGCCATTCGGTGAAGTGACATTACGACGTAATTGCGCTGGCGTGTTGGCACTGGTAATCGCCATTTGCGCCGCACCGAGCGCCGTTTGCAAGGTCAATGCCGATGCGGTTTGCTCATCCAAACCGAGATTTTTCCCTGCTTGAATCATCGCTTCCATCAGATAAAAGAAATAGGCAGGACCAGAACCCGATACCGCTGTCACCGCATCAATTTTTTTCTCACTATCCACCCAAATGGTCAATCCCGTCGTAGCCATCACTTGCGCAGCCACATCACGATCTGCCTGACTAATATAATCGGGTGCATACAAGCCATGCGCACCACTTTGCACCAAAGCTGGGGTATTTGGCATAACACGAACGATGCGATCATAACCGCCAAGCAAAGATTTATACAGTTGAATCGGTGCACCAGCCACAATAGAAATCACCAGTTGATTCGTGAGTTTTTCTGCCAGTGGACTCAGCACCTGTGCCAATATTTGTGGCTTCACCGCAATCACCACCACATCCGCATCAGCAATCGCTTCGGCATTATTATCCGTGACATTAATGTCTTGTTGTTTCAGTAATTCTTGGATTTCAGGCACAGGATCAGACACGGTAATGCGTGTTGCAGGCAAGCCACGAGCGATCATGCCACTGATCAACGCCTGCGCCATATTACCACCACCAATAAATGTAATATTCTGATCCATTACTTCCTCACCTATTTTTTAAATTTAAAATCAATACTTAAATGATCGACTGCGACATGACCTGCGATGTTTTGCAGACACATTCATCCACACGCATCGGCAACCAGCCACCCGCTTCGACAAACGCACTGTCTGCCAACCAAAATCCTAAGGGGGTAAACACACCCAACGGCGTATTATGGTACATCAATATTTGAATTTGATTACGCAACCACGGGGCAATTTTGGCTTCTTGTAACATTTTCTTCAATAATCGATGTTCTTTTTGCCCAGACAGTCGAATTTTTTCACCGCCTTGACGTGGCATCAACTGCAACGATTGCGCCAATATATCCGCATGCAAACCGTATTCTTCAGTACCTACATCATCAATTTGAAAACACTGACCCGCCACGCTGATCACATCTTTTAATTTCAAATGAATTTCGCTGGCTGTGATCGGCTGTTGAATGGCTTGCCATTGTGCCTCTGAATATCGATAGAGCAGATATTCATAACGCATAAAATAAGTCGCAGACCAATGCAATCGGCTATTGGCATCTTGTCGTGCATCAATCACCTCTGTGTGCAAGCGCTCAACCATCGCCAAAGGCGGACGATAATGCGCCTCACCTTGCATCCAATGCGATAATAATTGTCGCTGACGTGGCAATGAAAGTCGATTTAAATACGTGATATTTAGACGCCCAAATGGATCAACGCACTGCCCCACATCCTGCACCAAGACCTCTTGTAAAATCTGATCAGCATCTTGCATCAACACTGCCGTTCTGGACAAACTGTCTTGCACATGAGGAATGCGCTGTGCAAGCATCGGTAAAAGCTGTTGCCTGTGCCACACCCGCTCAAAATCATCATCATGATTCATCGGGTCATCCACATAGTCAAAGGCATATTGCGAAGCCCATTGTTGAATCTGTGCTTTACTAAGATTTAAAAATGGTCGCCAGATAAAATAATTTTTAAAATCAGATGAATTTACGTCTTTAATGCGTCGTTTTTGCCATTCTCGCATCGCTGACAAACCACGCACGCCAGCACCTTGAAACAAACGCATCAGCAAGGTTTCAGCTTGATCCTGCTGGTGATGTCCAAGAATTAATATATCGTCAGCACTTAAAACTCTTTCAAAGGCATGATAACGTGCCTTGCGTGCCTCTGCTTCGACATTGCCTGCTTGCACATTAACTTGAATCATCGTGCAAGGAATTGCAAGTTGCTGGCAATATTTGGCGACCAACGCTGACCATTTTGCACTCTCACTTTGCAGTTGGTGATCAATGTGAATCACACGCAAACGCACAGGAATTAGCCCCGCAAACAGAAAAAGCAGCAACATGGAATCCATGCCGCCGCTACATGCGAGATAAACTAGACTAGTCTTGGGAAGTTGCTCGATTTTTTGGATTATGCGTTGACGAGATTGTTGCTGCCAAACTTCATCAATCGCTGGTAACGTGCTTCGCATCGTTCATCCGCATCCATGGCTAATAAGCGGTCAAGTTGAATTTTCAATTGTTCTTGCAGGGCGTGCATCACTTTAATTGGATTTAAGTGCGCACCTTCGCCTTCATCAATCACGGTTTCGACAATACCAATCTTTTGCAAACGATCTGCCGTCAGTGCTAAGGCTTGACTGGCTTGCTCGGCTTTCTCTGCAGTTTTCCACAGAATCGAGGCACAACCCTCAGGTGAAATCACTGAATAAATACTGTGAGACAACATCATCACATGATCGGCAACACCAATCGCCAGCGCACCGCCAGAACCACCTTCACCCAAAATTGTGGCAATCACAGGCACTTTCAAAGCAGATAACTGTGCAATATTCTTGGCAATCGCTTCGGCTTGACCACGCTCCTCAGCACCAACACCTGGGTATGCGCCCATGGTATCAATAAAGGTGAACACAGGTAGATTAAAACGCTCAGCCATCTCAAACAGACGCTGTGATTTGCGATAGCCTTCAGGATTACACATCCCAAAGTTATGCTGAATACGTTCACGGGTACTGCGACCACGGTGCTGTCCAACCACAATCACAGGTTGACCATAAAAACGTGCAAGCCCACCCACTAAGGCACCATCATCACCAAACACACGGTCACCGTGCAAAGTATCAAAGTCGGTAAAGATCTCGCTGGCATAGTCCAAAAATTGTGGACGTTCTGCATGGCGTGCGATTTTGACGGTTTGCCACGTTGGGGAGATTTTTGCCTTTGTATTCATGCTACGTCCTACTCTATCATTCAACGCTGTCATTTTGCGCAGTCAACCAATGCACCAGCCGAACAATGTCCGTTTCAGCTCGTCTATTCGCCTTAGTCGAGTGCTGAGTCTATTTCAAGATCAACTTGCCAGTGTTTAAACTGCACTTGCTCATCTTGCAATTCTGCAATCAATAAAGGCCATTGTTTCACATCACCAGAAATGGTCAATTGCCAAGTATGCTCATTTTTCACCGTTAAATGAAAGGCTGGCAAATCGGCATCACTGCGACTATGGTTGAGCAAAACTGCCAAGCGCAGTAGCAAACACAAGTACACCAGATGCATCGAACCGACCTTTTTCACATCATGTAAGGCATCTTGGCGCAATTTACGGCGATGATGCGCAACCAAATGCGACAAATGATTTTGATCAATTTGTGAAAAACCAGGAATATCAGAATGCTGTAACAAATACGCACCATGACGATGATAGCCACCATGACTTATCGCCAAGCCAATCTCATGCAAATAGGCTGCACGGCGCAGGAGATCACCATCTTCGACAGACAGGTCAAGTATTTTTGCAGACTGGTCAAAGAGCTGTTGTGCGGTTTCGACCACACGTTCGGCTTGCTTTTGATCAGCACCGTAGCGCCCCATCATCGCTTGCACACTACGATCCCGAATGTCTTCATGGCGAAAACGTCCGAGCAAGTCATACATCACGCCTTCACGTAATGCACCGTCAGAAAATGCCAATTTTTCTAGTTTAAAGACATCAAACACTGCATACAAAATCGCCAAGCCCGCTGGCAAAACCTGACGTCGATCATCTCTTAAACCATCAAAATCGATTTTAGACACATGATCAAATTTTAATAACTTCTCTTTGAGCTTATGCAAACCTTCGATGGTGACGTTATCTTGCTCATCGCTCAGATTCATATTCACCATGACTTGGCGACAGGCTTTGATGGTGCCACTCGAGCCCACTACAGTGTCCCAACCCGTTTGCATATAAGTATTGGCGATCGCACTGAGCTCTTTACGTGCTGCCACAACGGCTTTGTCAAAGGCTTTTTGCGTAATATCACCATCTGGGAAATAGGCTTTGGTATATGCCACACAGCCCATTTGTAAGGATTCCGTATTCAGCGGTTCAAATTTTTCACCAATGATAAACTCGGTCGATCCACCGCCAATATCGATCACCAAACGACGCCCACCATTTGCCATGGTATGCGACACACCGAGATAAATCAGTCTGGCTTCTTCACGACCTGCGATGATCTCGATTGGTTTCGGCAGTATTTCTGCTGCCTTTTGCATAAATTCGTCGCCGTTCTCAGCCTGACGCAGTGCATTGGTGGCAACGATCCGCATACGATTGCGAGGCACTGCGCTCAAGCGTCCAACGAAACGAGATAAACACGCCAAGCCACGCTGCTGCGCCGCTTCACTTAAATAATTATTCTCATCTAGTCCTGCTGCAAGTTGCACTTTCTCTGACATTGATGCAACTTTTTTCACTTCACCATGATCAACACGTGCAATCGCCAAGTGAAAACTATTTGACCCCATATCAATTGCAGCAAGCAATTCATCATCAATCAAAAAATCTGACATTCTCAAAAAAGATCCCGATATCTCACCCCATAGCCTAATCGACTGCGCAATTTTTGGGAAGAATAAATGCTGAAAAATTCAGCGCAATCGCTTGAAATTTGACGCATTGCGCAACGATATAACGACTTTGCCCAGCAACATTGTCTTTTACGATGCTCAGCATTCAAACTATCTATGAGCGAATCCATGCAAAAACTTGAAAAAAAGTAGAATGACGCCATAATTCATCTATGCCAAGTACACAGCGATCAAAACTTCGCTGTACTTGATTTCAACACCTATGAAAAACTGGAGCCATCCATGTCAGACAAAATTATTAATACATCTGATGAGCAATTCAAATCAGATGTTTTAGACAGTGACACCCCTGTACTTGTAGATTTCTGGGCGGCTTGGTGTGCACCATGTAAAGCGATCGCACCAATGCTTGAAGACTTGGCTGGCGAATATGATGGCAAATTGAAAATTGCAAAAGTTGATGTCACCACAGCAGAAGACACTGCAGTGAAATACAACATCCGTAATATTCCTGCACTATTGATCTTCAAAAATGGTGAAGTGGTTGCACAACAAGTTGGTGCTGCACCAAAATCAAAATTGGTTGAATTCATCAACAGCAACATCTAAGCTAAAATCGCTGTACACATGCCGTACAAGTGATGCAAACAAGGACACTTCGGTGTTCTTGTTGCTTTATCAGCTGTTACGCTGGTTGTTATCTATATTGAAACATTTCCATAATGATTCAATTAGACTTGGCTCATCTAGATATCTCTGGGTAAAAATACCTGACTAGCACACCAGATAAGCATACTGAGAAAAGTCTTGATTCCATGTGATTTCTCATTGACAAAGCATATAGACTCTCTTATAGTCTCCTATCAATTAAACACCGACTTTTCGTCAGGTTTTAATGAACAATAAGATCGCCGCTCGGCTTATCAAATCAGCTTTATAGCCTCAATAATTATTTTGAATGCTTCAATGCACGTATCAGCTATTCTGACGATACCGCATCGATGCAAAGCGACGTGCGAACTTATCATCCCCGCTTTTATTTTTTATCTTAGCCAAAAGCACTGAATATCCTCGTATGAATTTAACTGAACTCAAGAAAAAACCGATCGGCGAATTGATCAAAATTGCTGAATTTATGGGCCTTGAAGGTATGGCTCGTAACCGTAAGCAAGATATTATCTTCGCCATATTGAAACGCCATGCCATGAATGGTGAAGAAATTTTTGGTGATGGTGTTTTAGAGATTTTGTCGGATGGCTTTGGCTTTTTACGCTCAGCAGCAGGCTCTTATCTTGCCGGTCCTGATGACATCTATGTTAGCCCATCACAAATTCGACGCTTCAACTTACGCACAGGCGACACTATTACAGGCACGATTCGCCCGCCAAAAGAAAGCGAACGCTATTTTGCCCTATTAAAAGTCAATCAAATCAACTTTGACACCCCAGAAAATTCTCGTAATAAAATTCTTTTTGAAAACTTAACCCCACTTTTCCCAACCGAACAATTGGTGATGGAACTGGGTAATGGTACAACGGAAGATTTAACTGCACGTGTGGTTGATTTAATTGCCCCAATCGGTAAAGGTCAGCGTTCGATCATCGTCGCACCGCCCAAAGCAGGTAAAACCATTCTCCTACAAAACATCGCTCAGTCGATCGTACGTAATAACCCAGAATGCTTCCTCATCGTTCTCCTGATCGATGAACGCCCTGAGGAAGTGACGGAAATGGAGCGTACAGTACGTGGTGAAGTGGTCGCATCGACTTTTGATGAATCCCCTGCTCGCCATGTGCAAGTCGCTGAAATGGTTATCGAAAAAGCCAAACGACTGGTTGAACACAAAAAAGATGTGGTGATCTTGCTCGATTCGATCACACGTCTGGCTCGTGCTTACAACACGGTGATTCCATCATCTGGTAAAGTCTTGACGGGTGGTGTCGATGCGCATGCTTTAGAGCGTCCAAAACGTTTCTTCGGTGCCGCACGGAATATCGAGGAAGGTGGTTCACTGACCATTATCTCAACTGCATTGATCGAAACAGGCAGTAAGATGGATGATGTGATCTACGAAGAATTCAAAGGTACAGGTAACCAAGAAGTTACGCTGGATCGTCGTATCGCTGAAAAGCGTGTCTTCCCTGCGATGAACATCAAAAAATCAGGTACACGTCGTGAAGAGCGCCTGATGGATGAAGATAAATTGCGTAAGGTTTGGATTCTGCGTAAATTGCTTCACCCAATGGATGAACTTGCAGCGATGGAATTCTTACTTGACCGTATGAAAGAAGCCAAAACCAATGATGATTTCTTCGATCAGATGAAACGTAAACAATAATTTTTGCAAAAATCGCAAAAAGATTACACTCTAAAAGCGCCAAATTTTCATTAAATTTGGCGCTTTTTTATACAATTTACTTTTGGTTGACAAACATTACACTTTTTTACACTCAAAAATTTAATTTTTTAACTTTTTCCACCCTTTCATCAAAACAAAATATAATCAAATATTTTCATATACTTATAAAGAAGCAGAACCAAAAAATATCAGTTACAATTGCAAAATCTTCTTAATTTCGCATTCTCAATTTGTTTTTTTCATCATTGTAGTCACTTTAATCAGTAGAAAATAAATTTGCGTGGTGATAGCATAATATCCAAGCTGAATGACTTGTTAACCAGATATCCAATGCGAGGGATCGTTAGCAAATTATTCTTAACTTAAATCACATTTTTTATAGAGAGTGATGCCATGTTATTCAAAAATATCGCTATTGCAACTGCTATTGCTGCTTCTTTAACTTTCGTTGGCTGTGCTAAAAAAGCTGAAGAATCTGCTGCTGACGCTAACGCTGCTGCTGCTGACGCAACTGCTGCTGCTACTGAAGCTGAAGCTGCTGCTGACGCTGCTGCTGCTACAACTGAAGGTACTGACGCTGCTGCCGACCAAGCTGCTGACGCTGCTGCTACTGCATCTGACGCTGCGACTGACGCTGCTGCTGCTGCGACTGACGCTGCTGAAACTGCAACTGACGCTGCTGCTGCACCTGCTGCTGACGCTCCAGCTGAAGAAGCTGCTCACTAATCAGTTTACTGATCATGTGAAAAAAGGAGAGCCATTGGCTCTCTTTTTTTATGCCTCAACATTTTCTCATTTCAATTTTGTTTAATCATCTGTACCATGCTTTTTTATACGTCATTTTGGTGCATTTCCTTCCAAACTTACAATTTGTTTTAATTTTAATAATAAGTTGGTGCATTTTTTGCTTTATTTTAGCTCATATTTTGTGATGGTTTGATCTAATCACTCACTTTCCGTAATCTTTAACTACTTTGGTGCAATTCCAATGTGTTGTGTGATGCATTATTTATTTTTGCACCAATGTTGAGCAATTTATGCAAAATCTCAATTTATTCTTTTTACTCATGGGCGCAGTATTGGTTTTGGCCATGCATGCAGGATTTGCCTTTTTAGAACTAGGAACGGTTCGACATAAAAATCAGGTCAATGCACTCAGCAAAATCTTAACTGATTTTGCCATTTCCTCGATTGCCTATTTATTCGTGGGCTACTACATTGCTTATGGTCTACACTTTTTCCATACCGCAACTGCGTTGACAGAAAATCATGGTTTCAATTTGATGCGGTGTTTTTTCCTATTGACGTTTGCGGCTGCGATTCCTGCGATTGTCTCAGGTGGTATCGCAGAGCGAGCGAAGATGCGTCCGCAAGCGATTGCAACCTTGTTATTAGTGGCTTTGGTCTATCCTTTTTTTGAAGGCATTGTTTGGAATGGCAATCTCGGGCTACAAACATGGTTGGAGCATACTTTTGGTGCTGCATTTCATGACTTCGCAGGGTCGATCGTCGTGCATGCGATGGGCGGTTGGATAGCATTTGCTGCTGTTATTTTGCTTGGCGCACGTTCTGGACGTTATAAAAAGGATGGGCGTGTCGCTGCACATCCGCCGTCATCCATTCCCTTTTTGGCGTTAGGTTCTTGGATCTTGATTGTCGGTTGGTTTGGTTTCAATGTCATGAGCGCTCAACGTGTTGAAGCCATCTCTGGCTTAGTGGCAATCAATTCTTTGATGGCAATGGTTGGCGGTACGTTAAGCGCAAACTTTGTCGGTCGGAATGACCCTGGATTTTTGCATAATGGACCACTGGCAGGCTTGGTGGCGATCTGTGCTGGCTCGGATATTGTGCATCCGATTGGTGCATTAATCATCGGCGTCGTTGCAGGGGCGATATTTGTCAAACTATTCACTTATACCCAAAACAAACTCAAAGTCGATGACGTACTTGGGGTTTGGCCTTTACATGGCGTTTGCGGATTGTTTGGTGGTTTGGCTGTGGGGATTTTAGGTCAACAGTATTTTGGTGGCTTAGGTGGTGTGAGTATGATGTCGCAAATTATTGGCTCTACCCTAGCCGTGGTGTTTGCACTTGCTGGTGGTTTTGCTGTCTATGGTCTACTCAAAGTCACGATGGGACTTAGACTATCAGAAGAAGATGAATTTCAAGGTGCAGACTTGTCGATTCATAAAATTTCCGCCAACTCCGAAGATGCGATGTTTTGATATTCAGTAAGCGGATTATCCATTTTTAACCGCTTGATTTAACTTTGGGCAGTTAATTTTTCGGCGCTTGTTTTTTACAGTTAACTTGTTTAAGATGAGCGCCGATTGATCTTTTGATAATTACGCAACTGGATGTTGTAATAGTATCTTGTTGTCAGAAAAAGTAATTATTTTTGATGAAAAATCAGGGCCTATAGCTCAGTTGGTTAGAGCAGCGGACTCATAATTAGAGAATCTATACCCTATTTTCGCAATACCACACAATATTCCGCAATAAATACAACAACTAACACTATATTTTAACTGCGTTTTCCCTCAATTTCGCAATACGCTACGATACGCAAAAACACACCACAGCATATCTACTGCCTACTCAGCGCCTACTTTGAATATTTAGAGCAAATTAATGCTATTTTACTAGAGCGTGAGAGACTCGAACTCTCCAAGCTATCATTTATTTTCAGACAACAGAATCAATCGGTGGCGGGTGTATCGGTCACAGCCCTACATCATCCTCGCTATCTTCTTCTTGCAAACTTTTGACCGCTTTAATCTCACTAGAAAAACCCACAGTTTTATCAATATTGTGATCAACTTGATCAATAATCCATGTGCCGTCAATGCCATCCCGAAAAAGTGAAGCAGTTAATGGAAGCTCAGCCGACAAATATGGATCACCCACTTTCGTAATTTCTAACGTATTCTCACCACGTGCAGAGCGGTCAAACTCCGCCTGCGCACCAGCACGTGCGCTTTCTTCATCTTGATATTGATGGCGCAGTTTTCGCACAGGCTCACCACTACCGATGATGACCTCATGTTTTTTGGCTTTCTTTTTCTCGTACCAGTGTGCAATCACAGACTTGACGCTATTTGATGCACTACTCACCATGCGCCAGCGTGTGCATTGATAGCGATTGATTTCGATCGGTGTAAAATCAGATTCGCCACGTTTAATGAACAGCAGTTTTCCGCCTGCGGGCTTGCATACCGCATCATATCGCTTCGATAGTCTGAGTAAAAATGAAATGTCAGATTCATCAGACTGATCGAAATGTGGCAGTACCACCGCTTTTAGTGTGTCGCTAATCTGCGCAGTCAAACCATGCTCTAAAGCCACCGCACTCACCACATTTTCGATAGTTTTGCCCGCTTGCCAAGAACGAGTTTTTTGTGATGAGATCGAGAGCATCCCTTTTTTGCTATCGACTTGTATTGACGCACGGGCACGTATCAACATGCGATCTGGTGGCCCTTCGACTTCGACTTCATCCACTACAAATAAGCCCATATCCACCACTTCACCATCGTACCCCATGCCGATGCGTAACTCCGCCCCTTTTTCGGGCATTGCGATCGGATTGGCAGGGTCATCAGATAGCGAAATCTCGCACAGATCAGCCTCAAAGCCAACTTTGTCTGTGATCTTGATGTATTCGTACTTGCTTGCAATGATAGAAGTAATATCCGTATCATTCGCAGTCACAGTAAAACACGGTTGAATACCCATTTTCTATTCCGCACCTAATCCCAAAGTTTTACACGCTTGCTCGTCGATTTTGCTGTCGTCGTTTGCTCAGGTAGCGTGATTAGCAAGCCCGCTGGCAATATTGCGCCGTGATCGGCAAGAAAGCGATTCGCTTCCAGCACTTTTTCAACGACACGATTATCAGTATGCCCGTAATATTGATATGCAATGTAGCTCACTGTGTCGCCGTCTTTTGTTCGATACTCTGCCATTAAAAATCCGCCATTAAATATTCACCGCATTGATTAAGCTGTTGACCAAACTCAGTTGCCCGATGTCGTCCGAATATTTACGCATATTGACTGTGAATTCTTGGCGACGTGGTACGCCGAACGCAGCAAAATACGATTGCCCCTCATCGATTTGATTAATGACCCATAAGCCCAAAATCCGCCCTGTCCCAGATACCAAGATTTGCGGTTGTCCAAGTGATGCCAGCGCACGCAATTGATCAATCTGCCCTGTTCCGCCCTTAAATTCAGGAAACACCACACCCGTCAGCGTTTGCGTATCTTGCCCAGGTCCGAGGTATTGCAGATTATCCCAACCGCCGAAAACAGCTTGCTCGCCCCATTGATACGAGGTGCTTCGGTTTAATTCTTGGTATGCAGCAGTGTAGATGCCGAACTTAAACGTACCGAGGCGCATCATTGTTAAAAAACTACCGTAGATTTGACCGTCCATTACTGACTATACCCCGAATCTAACATGGAGCTACGTTGTGACACGCCGTTTGCTCGATTTAATTTTTGCATCACCATGTCTGCGATCTGATTTGGATTTTGGTTCGGCTGTGTATTGATCGTGAATGAATTGCTGATCTGATTTGGCGCAATCACACGACTAGACGGCGCACCACGCACAGGAGGCGCTTTACGTGCAGGCGCTTTACTTTGACTTGGTGCCGATGCACTGGCTTTGCTATCACCGCCGAGCAAGCCCTTTATGCCACGGTACGCCAGCCCAACAGGGCTATATGATGCAACCGTTTTGGCAAGTTCAATCGCCTTGCCTGCATTATTAATAATCCAAGTGAACAGATTCACCACCGCACGAAGTGGCGTCAGTACCGCATTGATCGCAGCACCGACCACTTTACCAAAGCTCTCGCCCGCAGATTTTGCAGTATTGATGCTCTCTGCGGAGGCGTTGACAGGTGTTAGCAAATCTTTAAACCACTGCACCACACCACCGACCACATTACCAAGCCATTCCCACGCTTTAGACAAGATCGGCGTAGACTGGATCAGACCGCCGATGGCACTGGTGAAAGGTTTAATCGCCTCAGAAATGCCTTTCCACAGCCCAATAAAAAATGCTTTGATATAATCCCAATATTTATAAATCGCCAAGCCTGCCGCTACTGCCACCGCAGCCACAACGCCAAACGGCGTGCGTAGCAAAGCAAAGCCAACTTGTTTAATCACAGTGATGACACCACCGAGTATTGCTTTTGTCCCGCCCATCGACACACCAAAACGTGCCAATGCACCCGCACCTGCAATCAAGCGTGAATTAAACACCGCCATGCCGATGCGCACACCAAGCACACCGACACGCAATCCTGTTAGCGCAGCGATGACTGTCACGATGGATGCGACCACTTTCGGATTTGCTTCAACAAAATCGGCAAATCGAGAGATAATCGGCGTAACGACATTATTGATCTTACCAAGCACAGGTTCGATTGCCGTGCCTAAGCCCACCCAAAGCCGTTGCATTGCTGCGGTGCGAGCTTCACTTTGCGACTGACTTGTTTCAGACATTTTGATGAAATCACGATCAACCACACCCGCCGAATTCAATGCTGCTTCTTTGATGCGCTTGTACTCATCCATGTTTTGCATCATCGGGCGCAAAAAGTTCTGCACTTGCATATCACCGAACAGCTCAGTTAATAATTTTTGATCGCCACCCTTGGTCATCTTGTAGACTTGCTCTACTGCGGTCTCAAATGCGTTGCCACCATTTTTTTGCGCTTTGGTGATTTCGCCATATAGGTCCACGCCATATTTTTTTGCTTTTTTCAGGGTTTCAGGAGCGAGGATTTTACCCATGAAGTTTTTCATGTTGTTGGCGGCTTCGGATTCATCACTTGCGCCTTTTTTTGCAATTTGAAGTGCTGCGCCCATCGTTGCAGCGGCTTCAACCCCCTGCAACTTTAATGCATTGAATGACGCACCTAGCACGGGTAAATTTTCAGCCATCGCCTTGAATTCAAAGTTACCCTCTTTACCCGCTTGCGTCAGCGCATCCATCGCCCGCAGCATATTGTCTGGCGCAACATTCAGTGCATCATTTAACGTATTCGCTGCTTTTGACACTTCCTCGATCGAGGCACCTGTGGCTGTGGCAGTCTTGCCGATAGGCTCTAATACTTTAGTTGCAGTTGCTAAATCCATGCCCGCAGCAATTAGAACATTTTGCGCTTTGAGCACTTCTGCGGGAGCTTTGCCCAGCACTTTAGAGATATTCATCACTTCTGAGCGCAAGTTGCCGATTTGCGCTTTCGACATATCTGCTGTATTGCCAATCATCTGAAGTTGATAGTTAAAATCAGACGACACATCCACAGCTTTTTTTAGCGGAGCAAGTACCGCTATCGCTGTGCCAACGGTTGCGCCGATTTTTCCTGTGAGATTAGATAAATGTTCTTCATTTTTGAGTCGCTTTTGCTCAACGATGCTTAACTTTTCTTGCGCACGTGTGAGCTTACCTAGCTCAGCAGTGACCGCACTATACTTCGCACGCAGATTATCGACATTTTTACCCATCCCGCCAAACGTCTGGATCGCCTTGCCCAGTTCAGCTTGGTTTTTCTTGACCCGCCGAATCTCGCTACCAATCTGCCCAAGTTGGCTTTTGGTCGTGCCAATGGTCGAGCGCAATGAGCCAGCCACCGCACCGCCAATCGTGATAATCGCATTTAAATTTTTATTTGCCATCGCTCATCAAAACAAAACCCCGCATAGTGCGAGGTTAGGTGTTTTAGGTCGTGTGATCATTCTGCACGATTTCACATACAAGTGACTTAATGATTTTCATCTCTCGGCAAGCCATCACTCCACCACACCAGCTCAGAGATTTTTAGTGCTGTCAGCTCGCTCAAAGCCCACGATGTGAAAGATGCCAGTGCAATCAACATTGCTCGAATGTCAGTTGCACTTATTCGATAAAAAGTTTGTAGGCGCTCTGTACTCGCTTGTAGTCCCGCAGTGTCAATCCTTTGATGGCTTCAGGTGGCACACCACACAAGTTTGCAAACATCATGATTTCTTGTTCAGCATCCGATTTGCCTTTCGCCTGCATTTCACTAGCGAGCAAATCCTGCACTGTCGGCTCACGCATGGTTAGCGTTGCCGAGGTCGCACCTAAAATCTGATAGTCTTTACTGAGTGTGATTTGATAGTCATGTCCTTGCTCAGCCACAAAGTCGAGATCAGCAAGCGTTACTTTAGTATCCGTCATTTTTTACATTCCTAGTGCAGAACGCACGTCTGCCAATACATCTGTACCATTGATGATGCGCACCATATTGATCACATCGATTTCATGCACAGTGCTGCCGCCGATGGTCTGCTTGTAATAGTCGAGTGACAGATCGTACTTATCTTTAGCCGCTTCGCCCGCTTTTGCTGCGCCCTGATTGATTTTCACAATCTTGCCACGCATGTTATGCACTACTTGCGTGATCGTGCCGTCGTATGATTCCATCGACTCATAGACAGTAAATGCTACACTTGCACTTTGACGAATACCAAAAAGCGACAACACATCACGACTATGCGAATGCAACGTAAAGTCAGCAACCAACTTTTCCATGCCCATCGTGATGTCAATCGGCGCATCCATGCCACCCGCTCGATACTCTTCAGTTTGCAAGCTCAGCTCAGGTAAATTGAATTCATCTGTGCTGCCTGCGTAGCCCTTACCATCGACAATCAAATTAAAATTCTTGCGAATATCTTGTGCAGTCGCCATTTATCAATTCTCCCTACGAAAAGATTTCTTTAATGTAGTCGTCGACCAAGTGAGATCGGAACGTAATATGCTCCGCTGGATAGACGGGCGTAAAGTCAAAATCAAAGAAGATTTTACCTTGTGCGATCTGACTTGCTGAATTTAATTCAGGATCAGCCCAACATTCACCGCCCAAAATTGCGCCGATGTTTTTCAGATAGCGTAAATATTCATTCACACCTTCGATCACATCATTGACGTATGTTTTTGTGATCCCTCGATCCACCGCCCACAGGTGCGCCGCCACAAGCGATTCTTCAATCATGTCAGCAGTACGCACGACACACAGAAACGCCCATTTTGAATCATCAGATAGTGTGCGGTTGCCCCACAGACGATAGCCGTCTTGACGGATGATTGTCGCTACATTTTTTTCGTTGAGAAGATTTGCACGACAGTTCGCATCACCCATCACGAAATCGATCGCACGTGCTGTCCCAACAATGCCATTGATGGTTTGATTTGATGGCGACCACCACCAGCCACGATCATTGTCCGACTTTGCAAGCAATCCAGCAACATGCGCACTCGACCATGCTTGTACGATGTTTGCATCACTGTCAGTTTTTAGTGATTTTGGATCAACCAAATAAACACGCTTCGAGCCAAAATCGCCCGCATACGCATAAGCATCCGCATCGTTTGTATTTGGACCATCGGCAATAATGACCGCTTTTAGTCGTTCCGCAATACCGATTAGCTCAGCGACCACAGGGTTAGCAATCGCTGGTGTATCCCCATCTGCTGCGGTACGAGTATGTGTGAATCCTGGTGCGATCAAAATTTTTGGCACAAAACCAACAATATTTTCCGCAGCTAAGAATGCATGCACGCCTTCATAAGCGCCATCTGTCGCATTCACCCCACCAAGCACATTGGCAAGCGTGGCTTGATCGTCCGCCCCTTCTTCAACTCGCACGACGACAACCACAGCGCCGATCTGATCAAAGATCGAGTCCATTGCATCAGGTAATGTACCTGTTTCGCCAAGTTTTGCGGCGAGTGTGCGAGAGCCTGCAACGAGTACAGGCGTATTAAGTGGAAATGCTGTCGCATCGGCTTCGGGCGCTGTGCCCACAATGCCGATGGTTGAGCTGCGAACAGTGCTGATTGGGCGTGTGCCATTATCAACTGTGACGGTCTGAATGCCGTGTAAAAAAGTATCGCTCATGAATCTGCAATCTCATTAAGATTTCGTCCATTTTTGCGATTATTTACGCTGTTATCATTCTGCAATTTTTCATATTGCTGATGCACGAAAGCCTGTTTTAGCGTTGGATTTTCTAAAACAGGCTTGCATATTGTGCGGTTGATTTGTATTTGCGCTGGTTGTGTATGGCGAGTAGAGAACATTGGAAATGTTTGCAAGATCAATGCTTAGATGTTTTCATTTAAGTATTTCAATCTCACTAAATAATTCTTTTTTAGTTAGTTCACATGCTTTAAATACCAAATCATTTCTATGATCTGAGCTCAAATATTCATCTTTACATTTAATTGTAAATTGATTTTTATAGCGACTATAAACAATATATCCTGTTCCGCTATAATTTTCACTGGTTCGTTTCAATGAGTAGTTTTCATCATCATAAACTAAAAAATAGTCCTTATTATCTATTTTTAAAAAAATCAGTCCAACATCATCATTCACGGACAAAGGAACTGAAAAAATATTTCCTTTGAGTAAGTCGGGTGAAATACATTCTATCTTTCGACTGATACGATTAAATGTTAAAACTTGATCTTTATAATTAGTAAGCAGTTTTTTATTAAAATTAAAAATTGATGCTCTGTTCTTGAAAGGGTTAGTTGATAAAATTTTATTGAAAAACTCATTGTAGTGTTCATCACTCAAATTGTTACGCGCATAATTCATAACATATGGTAGAGTCTTGTTTAACCGTAAATATTTTACTTTTTTGTCTTTTAGATCCAGTTTTTTATAAATATTAAAGAACATTCCTGGGTGCCGAGAAAAAGCAATTTTCATTGCTGAACTGTCGTAATCCAGTAAATATTTATTTTTTGCTATTTTAGTTTGCTTAATTAAAAAATTCTTATCCTTTTTTTTAAAGTAGAAATCAATCAAAGATAAATAAAAATCTGTCCCCTTCAAAAAATTTTGAACACTATGTCCACCATTTCTGCATAAAATAGTTTGAATCTTAATATTATTTTTGACCATTAAGTTAATATGATCTTGATCCAACTTACAAAAATCATCATAAAAAACATATATATTGTCAACTATATCATCATTTCTAAGATGCATATTTGTATTTAGGCTTTCATTAAAATACATATTATATCTTTTATCATCTATAACTTTTGGATCAATTGAATATTGTGGTGCAAACGCATACACAATAGATGCATTCAACAATTTTGAATACTTGATCGCTGCATATGCTCCCATGCTACTTGCATATAATATCTTATGGTCAAATTTTACGATGAATTGGGCTATTTCTCGGATTGCTAAAAGCATGCTCTGCTCAGGAAACCAATTTGCAGCAGTTGGTAATATCGCAATGCAATTTAAATCAAGTTTTTCACACAAATTTTGCATTGGAAACTTTTCACTTTTAGCTTGTTGAGCTAAATTACCAAATGTGATCAATACGTAGTCAGATGCCCCCGCATGTGAAATTACTTTAATGTGATCATCTTCAAAAATTACTGTTTTTCGCTCAAGTACTAAATTCATAACTCACTCATCTTTTTACATAAACCTCCAATATTATCCACAGTTAATCGATAGTTTTAAAATATATTTCATTTTTTTTTACTAATCTCCCTCATCTAAAACAAACACTTGATCTTCTTCATCTACATAAGTTGGAGCGACTGTACGAGTTCCGCCTGTGATCTCATAAGCAATACCCGCTTCACGCAAAGCTGCGACTTGTTTTTCGATTTCTTCTTCTGACAAGCCAAGTCCGCATACTTGATAAATTTCTGACATGATTAAACTCCCTCCAGTGTTAAAAGTGGTGCTATTACGGCTGTGCGCCCGTTGTGAATGTAAAATGAACCATTCACATAAGTAAGCGTCACTTTTCCTGAGCTTGTGTCGCCTTTTGCTGGCACCGTAGCTGAGATATTTAATAAATTGGATGGTGTAAAGACTGCATCATCTTTATATGCTGTCGCAGAACCCGATCGGATAGTAATGTTTTCTGCACAATACGATCTTGAAGTTGGCGCTGTTACATCTTTGATCGTCACTGAAATTCCGCTACTAACCTCCGCTAGATTATGTACAACTGCAATATCACCAGCAGGGATATAACCTTGAAAACTTTTTGTTTCCATCGGCTGTAGCATCGCTAACCCAAGCGTAGTATTCCGAAATGCTGTACCTCCATAAAAATATTTGCGAATAATTTTTGAATTATCCCCCATCAAATTCCTAATATTATGACCACCTAGGTCAATAAATCGATTTGGTGTGATGTCCATGGTCTTTTGTGTGCGTACCATTGCAAAATAATCTCCGCCTGGCTTGATACGCGCCCCGAGATTAAAGTTCTTTATTGTCAAGAAAGGATGCAAATTGTCATCGTTTCCATAGATATAAAGCCCTCCTGAACAAATATCGGCATTTAAGTTAAAAACTTCAATCGGGTAATCTAAGACAACATCTGCTGTATCTATTGAAACAAGTGCGCCACAATATGAATCACTATCGCTCGCACTATGTTGTACATATGTAGTATCAATATCTGTATTATATGCTTCAGCCCAGCCAGATTTGTAATGTACACCGTCAATCGTATTACCACCACCGCCGAAATATTTAATAACTTCAGAAATCACACCGTAGCCGTATGTGTCAAAACATTGTTCATGCTGCCCGCGAATATTCAATGGATACATACAGTTAATACCGATATTTCCACGATATACTGTGCCTAGTGATCCACCATGCGATCCGACTGTACCGCAATAATTTGCGCCGTCGGGATAAAATGACCCACCGTCATTTGAGCGTCCACCGCCAACAAGAATGTTGTTTTCAACAATATTCCCTTCGCAGTAGATGTTTACACCGTGTACGTCATTTACTCGGCGACTCTGGTATGCAATGTTCCCACTAACTAGAAACTCTGATGATGAAGCGATTTGCGTCATTGATGAAGCTCCGTAGTTGTTCATACGGAAGCCCACATTTTTACTGATTGAACCCCGTAAACAGTTTTCTACTGCAAAGCCCGACCCCGCATAATCACTCACTTTATTTCGATCAAGTGTGACATCTTTTGCATATTGAATGAGTAATGCTGATGTATTCTTTTTTGAAGATGTATCAAGTGTTTTACAATGAAAATGCCAATTTGTGACTTCAGCAACAGCAGGTGAAATGTTGTATGCTTCAACCGAATAAGTCACTGTATATGTATCACCGACAGCTAATGTCGGAAAACCTGAACGCCACGTGCTGTTAATTGTTACTGCTTTTGTTGCTTCATCAAACTTGTAAATGTACTGTGTAATACCATTAATCTCGATACGCAAATTTAAAAATGGTTTTGTGAATGTAAAGCTTGAATCAAGTTTAAAATTCCAAGCGTCTGTAACTTCTGTAACAACACCAGTACAGACTGTTTTATCAGGTACGTCAATAGAAAGTGGTTTTCTCAATCGCACTTGGGTACTACTGATGATTTCAAGCACTTCATTCATCTGACCCTCACAGTACCAACCTCGATTTTCTGTAGACTGATAGAGCCGTGTTGAGGTTAAACGAATCAAATTTCCCGCTTGATAGACAGAGCTATCTTGCACGTTTAAGATGCTTGAGCCGATGTTTGTTTGCGCTGTTTCAAACGGACCTGTACGCGTTCCACCCAAGACCATGTGCCGACTATCTGACGTAAATGTATCAACATCATAGATAAGATTAACGTGCTCATCTGAAGATGCTTCAAACTTATATACGCCCCCAGCTAAAGTATGCTGTATAGAGCTTGTTACATAAGTCGCCCCACTTTTGCCCCGAATTTTTAATTTATTCGTTGCAGCAAAGTCGATCATTGCTAGAAATTGAGCTGTTGCATTCACGTTTTGCTGAATACCGAACATTTCTGGTGTGACGTAATCTCGAAGTTTTGCAACCCAGCCGTCAATGATCGTGCCACCGTTATTGATGCCATCAAAATCGGCATCATAGATATAGCGCACTGTTTCACTATCGATCTGTTCTGAATAGTGTTTCACGTCAACGATTCGACCGTTTTCTTTATCCAAATCTGCGAGATCGCTAACGTAGTTCACTTTCGTGACTGTATTTGCATAGATTTCTGACTTAGTTGTATTCACAAGCTGAATCGTCGCAAGCACGATATCAGGATCAATCACTAGCTCAAAGTTGGCAACATTATCAATCTGCAACACCATGCGGAACGTCATAATGCGTGCCGTGCCGTCACTTGGATTCGGCTTAAAAGTCGGCGGATAGTTTGAGTATGCAACCAGTACATCACCCGCATATAAACCCAACTCACGAATATTAAAGCCACCGATCGCTGATGCAATAATCGCCTCGGCACGTAGCCAGTTGGCATTTTTTGGATCGGGCGCTAGGCTATTCAGCGATGTGCGATGTACTTCATTGACTAATGAAGTGACATCAGCCTCGGGTGTCGGCAGACTACCACCGCCGTCACCAAAAGCCATGCTTGTAATGCCGAGCTTGGTACCGTTTTGGATGGCTTCTGTGAGCAACGCCAAGCCTTGAGTTGTGAATACTGAAAAATAAATCTGCTCTGCCATGCTTATGCTCTCGGATATACAGTCGTGTCGTCATGCCCATAAACGGCAAAAACGGGATAAATGAATGGAATTGGGTCGTCAGGCTTGGGATAGATCGTGACGTCTTCGCCGTCGTACATCGCCACAGCGACATTGGTATCGCCACGCACTGAGACGATGTTGATTTCGATGCCTGTGAGGCTACGTGTGAGGGGCTTGGCGTCTTGGATCAGATCGATGAGCGTGTTGTATGCGCTGTCGGTCAGTGCATTGCCCTCTGTATCAATCGTGATTTGAAACGTACCAGGTGTATTTGCTGGGTTTTCTTGCCACCACTCTGTGACGCTGAGCGAGTAGCCAAAGGCTTTGGTGATGGCTTTCAGCGCTGCCACCGTGCCTTTTTTTTGGTGAATATTGAACGAGGCTTTGATCTGCGCTTTTTTCTGCGCATCTGACCAGTCCCGATTCCAGCGGTCTACGCTGTTTTGCCACGCCAGCACCGATAAAAATTGATTCGGTGCATCGTCAATCGTGCTCAGCGTTTTATGCTGAACATCAAGATCAGTGCCTTTAGCGTTGGCAGTAGCGACTTTGCGCTCAAGCTCTGTGCTGTTCGGTGGCAGTAGGCTACTCATCAGATCGCCCCTGCGGTCACAGTCACACTGCTACAGCTTGCGACTTGGGTGTTGGTGATAATAATGTCGGCAGTCGGGGATTCGATACTGACTCGAGTCACACCTGATACGTGCAATAGTTCGTAAAGTTTCGATAGGTAAATCGACCGTCCGATGCGCTGGCTTTCTTCGATATATGCAGTGACCTTGGCAGTCGCTTCGCTGATCAGCGGGTCAGATTCGGGCAGATTTGTTGTGTAAACTGTGGCATTGATGACAAAGTCAATCGGCTCAACGCTTTGCACTGTGATGCGGTCTGCGACTGGTCGGCGGGTTTCATCTGATAAATATGCGTAGACAATGTCGAGTAAGTCTTGGCTAGCAAGTCCAGTCACTGTGTCATTTTGTAGAATAATGATCAGTGCTTCTGCAGGTGCAGGACTGAGCGCTTTGGCATCGCCGACACGCCCATCGCTAGACAGCGCATGGAATTCGTAGGCAGATGTCGGACCTGCAACAGAGAGCGAGTCGAAAACTAAACTCGCTCGATAGCGCAGTGCATCGTCTGATTCATAGACTGCATCGCTGTCTTCATCGGCGGGACTGATCAGCAATCGGGTGATGCCATAGTTTGCGACCACGGCGTCTAAATCTGTGCTGGTTGCGAATGCGAGTAATGTGCTGAGCGCAGCTTGGTTGATGCGGTTGCGTAGGATCATTTCCCGATAACAACTTTCTTCGAGTAGCTTCGTCAGCGGTTCGGATTCACGAGCCAAAGTGGCTTCTAAAGATGGGCGTTTTTCATCGTCCCACAATGCCAAAAATGCCGATTTTCGCTCAGCAAAAAGCACCTCGAAGTCCAAAACTTCGATCATCTTTGGCTGTGCAAGTGTTGAAAAGTTTACGCTCATAGATGCTCGTCATGATGTGATTTCTATCCCGTCGATTCTGACTACTTGACCATCGAGCTTATATTTTGCTGTGATAGACAGCGTAATTTTGCCGAGCGCCGAACTTTGTAAATCAACACCCGACAACTCGATGCGATCCTCATGCTTTGCCAACGCTTCCGCTGTCGCTGCATAAATATCGACAATGTTTT
Source organism: Acinetobacter marinus (assembly GCF_900096915.1). Lineage (GTDB taxonomy): Bacteria > Pseudomonadota > Gammaproteobacteria > Pseudomonadales > Moraxellaceae > Acinetobacter > Acinetobacter marinus. Next base: position 304,832 of record NZ_FMYK01000003.1, on the reverse strand, counting down.
CACGATTAATTGGCGCATCGATCAGCTCAGGTAGTCGAGAGCCATAATCATGCCGTGCCACACGTGATCCAATGGGGGTTGTCAGTATGTCTATGATGCTTTGCTTAAGATGCTCTAGGCATTCTGTAGTTTTTCCTGTGTCTCGGCTCATGCCGAAATGATCTGTCATCACACCACCCCGCCAGTATTGTCACCGCCTGCATCTACGCCACTATGTGTATGTGAAGCGCCTATGTTTTTGCCTTGGTGTGTCACTGCGCCACCTGTGAAATTAGCACTACCCGAGATGGTAGAATTACCTGTCACACCCAGCGAGCCACCAACATTTGTGTTTATCGACACATTGAGATTTTTTTGAATGGTTACATCACCTGTAATGGTGGTCTGAGGTGTGTCTATCGTCACTTGCGACGCTGCCACCACTTGCGCTTGATCACACAGCACATGCACCGTGCTCGATGACGCCGATGCATCCACAGTCAATGTATGACTACTTTTGTCATAGCGAACGATCGTGCCATCGCTAAACTGCATTTTTGGATGCGCATCTTGTGCAACATCGGCGAATTGATCTTGTGCAATCGCAGCGATAATCACACCTTGAGACAGATCACCGCTGACCGAGAGTACAATCACTTGCTCACCCACGCTCGGCGCATGCCAGTAACGATCATCACCCATGCGCTGTTTTGACCACAGCAGATTTGGCACAACCTCACCATCAAAGTCCACAGTTGCCACAGCCTCTGCATGATCGACTGCGCTAATGCGACCGATGCGAATTAAGTTGGCAAGCATTCGATCAATATTTGCTTGGGCGTAATTATGCTGTACACGGCTCATGGTAGCCCTCGCACGTCGTCAATCTCTTGATAGTGACTTTCGTTGCCCGTGCCGATTTGAGGCGACCAGCTATATGCAGCCGTTGGTGTGACCCCATCATTCGCCCACACGCTTTCGCCAATATTTACAGGGACAGAAATATCAATGCGCCACACTTCATAGCGATCTAGCTCAGGATAGAACGCATCCTCTACGATATCCTCAAGCACCGCATGCCCTGTTTTTAGGCCATGAAAATGACGGTTTTTAAAAATAAAATGTGCAATCTTGGCAGCCAGTGCACGCACGCGCACTTTTGCACTATTATTGATGCTATCTTTATCGTGCATCGCATCGACCACGACCCGCAGTTCAAAGCGAGCAATTACAGGCAGTTGTTCACCGCCTGCATTACCGTCAAGATCAGGCGCAAGCTCGGTCAGCTCCATCAGTAGCGCTGGCAATTCATTGATTTTTAGTGCGTGTCGCTCATCTTCTTCACGATAGAATGCGACTAGCTTTAGCTCAGTAGCGAACGCCGTTTGTAGCGCATTCGCCATGGCTAAGTGCAACTCGCCCAAATCTACACCAGATAACGCATCTGCCATTTCAGCTCATGCTCCAAAGTTTTTAGAAATTGATCTTCAAAGGCAGTGCCATGCGTCATACTTTCCAAATACGCGTCTGCCTTAGCTTTGATTTCTAGCATTTGTACTTCGATCGGCAATCTTGCTTTGCCTTGACGCTTATACACTTGCCCTTTTGCGATGAATGCGCCGTCACGCTTATGTACACCCGCAGTCACACCACGGCGAGTTTTACGTGCATTCAGATGGATTAATGCAATGTCATTCAGTCCGTACCACAGTTTGATCGCAAAGCCTGCGCTGGTACGCTCAATCGATGTTTTACGCATCCGCCGACGCACGATTTTTTGTGCAATAGCAAGCTCACCGCTCAAGCCTTTGACTGTTCGAGTCTGTAGCCACTTTGCCATACGACCAAGGGTTCGATTCAATGCCTTTTCAACATGCTTATCAGTCGGATCAAGGGTATTGATCACGTCTTGTAATCCCAGCATGCTGATCTGCATCTCAATCATCTTTCGGCTCCAGCTTTAATACCGCCAATCCCGTGCCATCATGCTGTGGATAAGTCATAATGAAATACGCACGCCCATCCACATACAGCTCATCGCCACGCTTAACGCCTTGTACATCCACGCTCTTACACAAAAAACGTGGCTGTGCACTATCGACTTCGTACTCACCAAGATCGGCATTCAGATATTGCTCATCAAAAATGCCTGTGATGGGTTTTGATTCAGGCGTAGCGCTTGCGTCCGCACTTTTCTGAGACTCAAAAACGACTGTGGCGGTTAGCGCAAAGCCACCCGCCACATCATGCTGTAGGAACACATCAAGATTTTCCCAGCTCGGCATTAGTCGTCCTCAGCATTCGCCTTGGCGCTAATTGCGTCGATCAAATCCGCTTTATTCAGCGCATCTGGGTTTTCGATCTCATATTCCAATGCCACTTCGACCAACTGCGCTTTGGTCATTTTGCTTAAGTCGATCTCGTCCGATTCATCAGACGCATCCTCAAGCAATGTGCCACGCCCTCGATTGAGCAAATCTTTTGCCAAATCTTGCGCCACGTCGACCTGTTGCCCTGCTTTGCAGATCACACCCTCGATCACCACTGCCGAAGTCAGCTTGATCGTCACTTTGACTGGTTTTGCCATAATTCAATGCCTTTAAAATTCAATGTCACTCAGAAAGTAATGCACCGCACCAGCATTAAGCTGATGCGCCATAGCAGATTGATGCTGCATTACGCAAGACAAAATCAACGTCTTGGAATGCGACAATGCGCAGACCGCCTGAAGCAGACAGCGAATATGGATCAACTGTAATATCCAGTCCGCCCCACAAGGCAATGATCAAATCCGCAAAGTTACCAAAGAACACATCACCCGTTGCGATTTGGTTAGTCACTTCGGTGCGATAGCCATTGACCGTATTACCCGCTTCCCAGATCACGCTTTCTGTGCCTGTGCCGAATTTCGGTGCGGTTTTCAGATGACCACGCATCATGGCATTGAACACATACGCCATTGAGCCTAGATCCGCATTGTCAGCAGCGATTTCCGATTCCATATTGACGATTTCAGCATAGGTTGGATTTGCCGCCGTAAATGTGGTCGCATTAATGCCAGAGATATTTTTTAATCCCAGCGGTTGATTGGTTGTGCCTGTGCCGTAGTAGCCCGCTTGGTCGATTTTGAGTGCAAGCACTTTATTCAAGTCATTGAATACGAGTCGCTCAGCATCAGGCGTACCCTGTTGCAACAGTTTGCGAGTGATTTCCACCCGTCCGCCCACGGTTTTTGGCGACAGTTTGAGTTGTGAAGTGGTCGGATCAGACGCAGTAGCATCCTCACCTTCACCAAGCCAGTACGCCGTTGCACCGCCAGTTTGCTTCGGAATATCAACATCGCCCACCAAGCCAGACATATGCTGACCAAGTTGCATGATGGTTGAGCGATTACGCAACATCTCGACAAACATATCTGCACGATGATCCGTACCAACCAAGTTGCCACCTGATGTCGGCGTGCCCACTTCAAAAGCACGGCTTAATACATCGGCAGGTACTAAGATGCCTTGTGCTGAACGTCCGTATTGACGCTGTGCTTCTGCACTACATTCCAGTTCAAATGCAGCCGCTTCACGATCCGCATTGCTGGCATTCGGAAGCAATGCACGCACCGCACGCATTAGACTAAAGCGATTGATTTCACTGTCACTCAAGCCGATATTGCTATCCCGTTTTTGCTCGGTCAGTGGCTTGCCTTGGCGCTCGTTCATTTGATCAAGAATAGCGGTCTGTAATTCTTCAGGTGACTTGCGCTCAGTGATGTACTGATTCGCCAAAGCACCCGCACCATATTTTTCGCCGAGTTCAATCAGACTGCGCACACGTTGATGCTCAGCATCAGAGCCACGCTGTGCGGTATCATCCGCCGCACGTAAAATTTCGATTGCACCGTAACGCTCGCCCTTGTCGTTGACCATTTGGCGAACATAATTGCCTTTATCGTCAGTAAAATAATCCCAGTTCATAGAATCTGCTCTCTGCTGTGTATGTTCGACCACACCTTCAACCACTTGTGTTGGTGTGTTGGTCTGTATGCGTTCATTTTGTCCTTCAGGTGCAGGCACATCATTCTGCAATTTTTCATGCTGAGCCGACTGTATGACCGAACGACCCACACCCACGCTAATATCGGCAGGCACGGACACGGTCGAGATTTCGTAAGGTTCCCAATCCGTGATCAGGTACACATCATCATGCTCACGTTGCTCTTTGAGCACAGCGCCATGCACCAGATAGCCGACACTGATATTGGTGCGAATCAAGTCGTGAATATCTTGTAAGATTTCCTCACCACGTGCCGACTTGGATAGACGCACCAATGCACGCCCTTTACGCTGAGAGTTATCCAGCCACGCTTTCTCGACCACACCGCACTGCAAATCCGTCTTGTGATTTTCAAGGAACGCCGCCCGACTATTTAGCCGTTCAAAACGAATCGCGCCCGCATCATGGGATAGCACTTCGATGCCGAACCAACGCTCGACTTCTGCCTCACTTGAAAACGACAATTCCACAGTGCGTTTTTCCAAGTCCACCTTGAAATCGTCAACATAAAATGAACGTGCCAAAGTGCGTCCGTTTAGACTTTCTGCATTTCGGATTTCAGGCAACGCATTGGCATTTTCGGATGCGCCATTCAATGGGATTGGTTGTTCAGCATCACGCTTAAACATCATGCCCATCAGTGTTGCTGACAAATTTGATTTTTTCTGGTGCATTATCTACATCCCCTCTTTTGGTCGCCCTTGCGTCCCCGTTTGCTTTTTACCCATGCTGTTCAGCACCATTTCTTGCGCAAATTCCTCAGAAATGCCCTGTTTGACATACTCATCAATCATATTTTTGACATCACGTGCCGCTTCCGCCCAGACCATTTGTGGGTCTTTGCCTTGCTCACGGATGATGGCACTTGGTGACGTCAGCATATTGTTTTTCGACTTCTCCGCTGCCGCCACTTCCGATGACGGATCAATCCACGCCCAGCGCCGCGGTTGCCATGTCACTTGTGATAGTCGCTCAATATCCAGTGCCACGAACGGCTTGGCACTGGTCTTTTTGATCATGCCTTTGAGCAAGGCGTACTCTAGCCAATGCTGAAACACAGGCTCGATCAAGCTATCAATCAACCACTGCTGCAACTCTTTCCAGTGCTCACGTTCATCGAGCGTGCCTTGGCGAATACTTGAGAAATTCACATTTTCAAGGTCAGAGGCAAGGTTGTTATAGAGCACGCCCATGCCTGCCGACATTGAGCGCAACATCGCTTTATGAAATGGCAAAAACTCGCCCGTAGGATAGTTTGGCGACCAATCTTTAAATTCAGCGCCTTCAGGCAATACAGGCACTTCGCCCGCTTCACTCTCGATCTGAATTTCGTCTTCTTCCTCGTCATACGTTGGACCAAAACCATCACGCCACTGAATAAAGCCCATTTTGTTGGCAGATACCCGAGCATTGACGATGGCAGAGTCCTCAAATTCGCTCAGTTGGTGCATGCGATAGAGGCTGGTTGCCGTCCACGGCAGACCCCGCTTTTGCCCGACCATATCTTCTAAGAAGCCGTGAATTACCTCACTGGCATCGACTCGCACAAAATCACTTGATCCATAACGATAATTGACCTGATCGCCTGTCATTGCCGAAAAATAATAAGCAATCGGCTTGCCGTATTGATTGAACTCAATACCTTGTCGAATAAATCCACCTGAAGAAGTTTTGCTATTGTGAAGATCAATCGGGCAGCGCTGCGCATCAATCATCTGTAGCGCAAAGCCCCACGCACCCGCATCCTTACCACGGATGATGCGTACAAAAAACTCACCATCTTTGACCGCAGATACGACACAGGCACGCTGTATCGCACGCCACGTACTTTTCATGCGAATATCACAATGCTTTTTCGACCACGCCGACCACGCCGATTCCACCGCCTCACACGCTTTATTGTCGAGCTTGCCTGTATTATTTCGGATTTGCGCTTGGAGCAATACACCTTGTGGTCCCACCACATTTTGATGCACCATGCGCACGTAGTTTTTGGCATAGTCATTATTGGCGCATTGCTCACGACTACGAGCGACCAAAGTGCGCTGATAATTTTCCACAACCACATCCGCAGGAATTGGTGTACTTGGCCATTTGCTATTGGTGCGACTCTGCTTGCCTGCTTTAAACATGCGACTCATGTTGCGCCACACTCGGCGAGCTTTGGACGTACTTTGGCTTAATCCACCCGCATCATTGTTTTGTGGGGTAATTTCGGGTGGTTGTAAGTTGCGTATATTCATGTCAGGTGCGAGCCAATTCCACATTATTGATTACCCGGTATTGCATGGTCGGTTGGTGTATTCATTGCATCAATCACTGCAAACGGTATCGAATGCACTGCCCAAATAACGATTTGCCTTTTGCTTTGGCGATTTCACGTGCCACTTCAGCACGATATTGATCACGTAATTTTTTCAAGGTTTCGATCGGTGTGCGATATAGCTCTCGGTTATTGATACGATAGCGCTCTTGATCCATCGTCGCCCGACTTTCAAGCACTGCTTCGATCGCATCGAGTGTGCGCTGGGCGTGACTGCGAAAGTCCTGCCCTGCGGTCAGATTCAGCACATCCGCCATGATCTGAACCACACCCGACTCGATCTCATCCATTTCAAGATCAGCATCCGCACCACGTTTGACCCGCAGGCTATAACCGTAATGCCCTGCTTTCCACGTCGTAGACACAGCAGAGGACACATCGAATACGTGCAAATTATTATCAGCTTGGCTCAGCACATCGATTGCATCTGCACCACGCAGATACAACACCGCTTGCCAGCCTTGCGACGCTGGATATGCAGTTAATGCCAATTGAAATGAAGTGCGAATGCCTGCCGACCAAGTTTGCGGGACATATTTATCAGCCGATGCCATAGCTACCTTGTGAAATAGTTGGGATTTACCCTATCTCGTCAGCTTAGCGATGTGGGAAAAGTGGTGCATTCTGCAATTTTTCACCGCAGACCATCTTCAAGCGGCTAACGCTTATTGCCAAAGACTTTTTTACGTGGAATTAACACCGCATCCGTAGTTTTTTGCTTTACCGCTTTACGTTTGATGACGGTTTTTTTAGTCGTTTTGGTTGTCTGAATTGGTTTGGCTGTTTCTGTATTTTGTGGCTTGATTGTTGTTTTTGGCGATGCCATCTCTTGCTCATCATCCGCCTGCGCCAGTCGCCGTTGCTTAATCAGTTTTAGATTCGGTTGCATGATTTTCAGCGCAGCAAGTGCATAAACACGACAGTCCAATGCCTCATTTCGTGCCTTGTCTGGCTTATGCCATTCACGAATCGGCTGACCTTTGAGATAGCGAATCACCAATTTTTCGGCGGTAAGCTGTTTATACCACTCGTCCTCCCGCTCAAGCGGAAAGTGACAATAGCCTGCACCAACCTTTTCCAAATCGAGACGACGCATCACCGTCAGCTTTGCCTCATCCACACCGATGATAAACAAGTCTACTTTACGCTTGTCTTTGCCCGACTGCTTGCGCTGTGGGCTAGTCACAATCGGCATTCCCCAGCCACCACGCCCTTTGATTGCGAATAACTTTCGATTACGACGGCTTTTTACATACTCATACGCACGCTGGGTATAGCCTGCCGTGCCCCCCGTATCTAAACACGATGCGGAAATCGATAACAATGCACCCGACTCATGCAGATACGTCTCATCGAGCACGTTGTCCAGATTCTCCCAGACTTCCTCTCCCAACGGATCGCCCCACAACACCTGATAATCAATCGACCAACTTTCTTCACCCTCACCCCAAGCCACGATTTCCAGCTCGAGTCGATCCATCTGCATATCAATACCGCAAGTCAGATACACCGCATCCATCGGCACGGTAGCTTTGTACTGCTCCGCACGTGCTTGCAACACATCAGGATCAGCCTTATCCCCGTTTTCCTCATAGGTTTCGCCGAGGGAGACATTGACGAATACCTGTAAATCATCTAGCGCCAATTTATCTAAATAAGACTGCACAATATCCCGCATCTTGCGAAAAGTAGATAACATCTCTGGTGCATGAAAGCTGGCATGCCCTCGAAATGGCTTTTCAGCTCGCCAGCCATGCCCATTTTTCTCAGCATTACGAATCGCTGCAATGCGCTCACCATCCGACCATATTTTCTGACAACATTCACAGCGATAGCCCGCCGTTTCAGTCAAATGCTGAACATTGGCATCTTGATCGGCATCATGCACACCCGTTGATTTTCGACCTGTCCATGTGACATTTTCCCAGCGCAAATACTGCGCTTCACCGCACGATGGACACGGCACATAATAACGGCGCTTATCGCCTTGGTTAAACGCATTCTCAACACGACTCACCCCTGCAATGGTCGGCGTGCTAGATTCAGTACGCAAGGCTTGATCACCAAAAGTTGCCGAACGCTGAGATAACAACTCAACTGGATCACCCTCCGCCGTTGCCTCCATGCCGTCGATCTCATCGGCATGGGTAATTGGCGCAGAACGAGAACGCAAAGTTTTCGGCGAGCCTGCCCACGAGAACATCAGCCAGCCACCGACATAAGAAATCATGCGACTATTGTTCACCCCATCCCGACCACGAGGCTTTGCCATCTTTTGCGAGATCGAGCGATTGGCGTCAATCATTGGACGCAGTTTGGTTTCCAAAAAAGTCTGCACATCGCCTTGGGTTGGCTGCACGAAAATCTGTGACTTAGGTTCATGCGCAATGAAATAGCCTGTCGCACATTGCTGAATTGTCGTTTTACCAAGCTGAGCGCCCGTCATGTAGGTGATACGGCGAATCCCATACTCTTTGATCGCATCAATCATGCCTCGCTGATAGGGCGCATTATCAAAATTAATCGGACCAGGAATTGCATTCCCCACAGGGATTTTAATATTTTGTTCTGCCCATTCACTAGGCTTGAGGTCAGGCGGTGGGACGAGATACTGCATCGAGCGCTTTACCGCATCGAGCACCGAACCATAATTGGCAAAGATTTCACTACTACTCATCTTCTAGCTCATCCTCAAGATCAGACTCCGCCGAAGTTTCTAGCGCAAGTACCAATTCAGCACGCAACTTATCTTTGAAAACTCGCTCATCCGTTTCACCGAGCAATTGCAACACCGCACGCTGCGCCACATTCAAAATATTGGTTCTGATCGCACCATATGCCATCGCCTGCGCTCGCTCGAAATCGGCAATCAAAGCTACTTCGCCACGCTTTTGCGCCAGCTCCAACTCAGCTAACTCAGTTTCTGCTTTTTGTTTTCGTATTTTTAGTAATTCAATGTCATCAGGAATATCGCCTGTTGCCTCAGCAACCGCCTCATCCTTTAGCCAGTTTGACACATGCGCAGTATTGAACTGCCATTCTTGTCCTTTACCATGCCCCCTTGCTACAACTGGACAACCACGGCGCACCCACGAATCGATTGTCGTCAGAGCCACCCCGAACACCTCGGAAAGCCCCGTCCTATTTACAATTCGACCGTTTTTTGCATCCGCCATACTCTCATGTATTCCGACTCAGTTTTAGCTTGGATATAGTAGTTTGATGCGTTTCTGAAATTCACGCAGATATGAAATATTGCGAGGCGTTTCCCCCCGCATGGGGTGGGGTCTGGGAAGAACCTAGAGAAATGTTTTTACAAACAACGACTTGGAATGGCATTACAACAATCTCCATGCACTATCAGGACAAGAACAGCGCTTTCTCTTGCGCACGTCGGTTGACTAGACCCTTGATCTTCTTGCCGTTGTCGTACACCCATCGGTCAAACTGTAGAGCCGTCGCAACATAGTTTGATTTGTTGAGCTTAGCAAGTAGCGTACTATTCTTGAATGCTGTCTCACCCACGTTGTAGGTGAACGATGCAAGTGCATCGAATTGGTTCTGTGTGAGCGATACTGTGACGTACTTGTCTAAGCAAGCATCTACCCATTGGCAGTCATTGCGTAGCCATTGCTCTGCCTGTTCAATTGTACACGTGTCGCCTTTAGCTACACGCTTGCCGTTCGGGTACTTGATCGTACCAAAGCCAATTGTCCAGACGCCACCTGTGTCTAAGTAGGCGGTTGATCGAAATCCCTCAAACTCTTTGATAATTTCATAGCCATTGGTTGAAATGTCGAGCTGGCCTGTTTTGGATTGAACACACTCATATCCAATCATCGCTGAAAATACATCTAAGCCGTTGAGCGCAATAACAGAATCACCCGCTTGTACTTGGGCTTGTGTGAGCTTACCGCCCGACATAGCACGAAGCCACGAGTATGCGCCTGCGATTTGCACTGATTGATCTGCACTCATGCTTTACCACCTGTCACAATTGATTTCCAAATGAGAATAAATGTGTCGATCGCCTTACCACCTAAGTGTCCAGCAACACCAGCCATTGCGCCGATCAAAACTAGAGGCATTTCCCAGTACAAACACAACAAAATCGTGATAATGCCCGTAAACGCAGACACGATCATTTCACCCGCTAAGCGAGCAAAAACAGCCTTTAACGGTTTCTTTTCTTGGGATTCGTTGAGATTTTGAATAAATTTCACAAGACCTCCGAGCATTGCTACTGCAATGATCCAGCCATATGTGATGAAAATCGTAAATATCTCTTTAAATGCGTCTTTGTCCACTGAACTGCCACGGCTAGATGAATATGCTTTGATTATCTAAAAGCAACACCACACTCTCATTCTGCAATTTTTCTTGTTTCGCACGTTTAGGCATAAAAAAACCCGCACTTGGCGGGTTGATTATTCTTAAGTCTTATTGCAAATAACAGTCATTAAGCACTGGCGCACCGATTACTTCACTTCCACCAACACATAATAAGCTGACAGTTTGACCTTTTGACAAAGTGGCAGCTTTATTTAGCTCTTCGTCAGCCAAATTTGCACTTGGCAATAAAAAGTTATATTCATCACCTGCACGCAAATTAATAACTGGCTTGTCCATAAAGTCCGCCTCGATTGAATCAACAACACCATGAACTAATAATTGCTTATCTTTGAATTGTTGATTGGCAGCAATTTCGTTTTGCTGATAAGCCTCATATAACTGTTGGGCTGTTACTTCAATAGTTTGCTGTTGCGGTTGTTCCGTAACTTCATCTGGCGCAACATTCGAGGATTCATTAGCAGTGCCAACCATTGCAGCATCTGCCGCCATTTCTGCTTCTTGCTCAGCCAACGACTGTTGACCTGCTTGATTTTGATTACTATCTGTCTCTTGTGTTAGTCCAAACAGGAAAGTCAAAACAAGAAAAATACCTAAAAATATAAAAAAAGCCTTCCATCTCGATTGCAATTTAAAAATGCTTGGTTTAATCACAGCGACAACTAAACAAATTAATGACAAAATCCCCAATAACGCCAAAACACCATCCATACAATATCCCCATCTGAAAAATATATTTTCGATGAGGATATTATAAAATTTATCTATGTACAATGTTAGTTGCTATTTCTACGGAAATAATCTACACGTTGTTGAAAGTTCAAATCAAACGGCAGTTTGCCCAAAATATCGATTGTGAGTCGTCTTGACTCGTCAGCACCAAGCACCAAACTTGCGGTAAATGCCCCATCTGTAAAATGGTCATTAATCTGCCCTGCCATTTTGGGATTGATGAGATAGAGCGAATCGCTGTAGCACGCCCACCACGCCGACACCCATTTCATGTGATGTGCAAGGGCTTTGATGTTCATGGCACTTGGCTGGATCGCTTTTGGTTTATTGCGGTACCAGCCATCACCAAGCCAGCCCAATGCTTCATCAAATTTGTTTAACGGCAACTCTTGATAGCGTGGAATGTTAAACGTGTTGTAAAACTCATGATAAACCGATTGATACGTCCGTTTATCTCGTTGCGCTTTGCGAAGCACTGCGTCTTTGATTGCTTGTTGTTGTTCGATCGTGATTTTAGGTTCTTCAATAACTGGGTTGCCGACTTCTTTGTCAAGAATATCTAAAACCCATCGGCGAAAATCTTTAGCCACAGCAGTACGTGCAAACATGGCGATAAGATGACAGCCACGTAGTGAAAAAACCCGTAACCTCAAATTGGGGTTCAAGGGACTATCAATAACTTGGGTCATTGTTTCTGTAAATTCGTCAGCATTTCTGTTATGAATTTGAGCGACTTTATCGGAGCGTGAATACCCTAAAGCTATTGCTAATTCGCTACCAGTAAGCCAAATTTGATTATTTATAAAGATTGGGGTCAAAGCGGTGTTTTGGAAACATAATGCGTTCATGTCGAACTCCTTCAATTTTAACCCTACGACCAAATAGGGTGGATTGTTACATCGGGTTGGTCGACTGAATGAAGGACTCAGCACACCTTACGGTGTCCCAATGCAACAACCCATAACAGGAGTTGCAAGCATAAAAATACCGCCAATATGGGCGGTTTATGCCCCTTCAAGATAGCCGACCAAAGCTAACGCCCGATTTTGCGAGCGCACGTTTAATTTACTGCTGTTCGGTGTCATTGTCAAATATCTATCCCGCTGTGACATAACTAATTGTTCTCGTGGTTAAGTTAAATATCTCAGCCAACTGCGATTGTTTGTAACCTTGGCGATACATCGCACGTATCCCCACATTACGTGCCCTAATGACTAAATCATCCACATAGAATCGTAACAACTCCCCTGCAAAATAATTCACCAGCTTTTGCGCAAGCGGATAGCCGAGTACCCGCACCAAGTGGTGATTTAGATCGATATTGGTATTCTTAGGAATGAGTAACATAATCTGACCACGCCCACAGCGCCCTTTGACTTGATAGCGCTTACATTGACTCACAAGGTAAAGCGCAGGCTGTCGCCCAATCACTTCCGCCACCGCTTGTAAATCTCCGCTTAAATCGCACGTCTGCTCCATCACATTCCCCAGTATTTTGCGACTATATGCTTTAAATCTTGGTGCGCCGACGATGCACAAGCATTGCAGCATCTCGACCGTGTTCGTTAGTCCGACCCATCCAACCTGTGATGCGTGCGAACGAATTGGCGTTGTATTTTGTGGCATTGGCTTTTGGGTGAATCATCGTGTATTGCAAGTCATTCTCTTTGCACCATTGCTCCCAGATACTTGCATCACGCTTGACCGACCCTGCACCTTGCGCTTTTTCCTTGCCACCTGTGAACCACGTGCGCAGGCGTGCGTCCTCAATGAATAAGCGCACGTTATCCTTGCCATGTTCCCAGATCAGCGCATTGACTTGAGTCATCGCTTTGGTGATAGACATAGAAGTGACCTCATTTAACTGACCACCCTTGCCATCGCCGTGATCTATCGCCACCGCAAAACCAGTGTTCACACCTGTATCAATGCCAATTAAAATCATCATGCGCACGCTTTCCCATAAATTCGTTTTTGGATGGCTTTTGGCAATGTGGTCAAGTGCCATTTCTCACAAAATAAACACTTGTACGCACGGAGCTTTCGACCGTTTTTTCGGTTTTTCGCTCCCCATCGTTGGTGATGTTTGTTTGATGTTTCGATCACTTTAATATCGAACATTGCGTGCGCTTTGCTGTCATAGCCGATTTTGTTGCAGACACTCATCATCACCCCTGTATTACTTTGAAAGCCAAGCCAACGATCAAGGCAGAGCATGAAAAGCCGAAGCCAAAACAGATACCACGCCAAAACCACTCACGGATCCAAAAACCGTCTAATTTTCCTTTGAACCACGCCGATGCAAACTTAAATAGCGCAAATAACGCAGAACCAACAACGATGCAAAATATGAAGTCTTTGGGTGTCATTGATTTGCCTCATTTATGCAGAAATGACAAAGCTCTTTTTTAAGTCCGTGACCACATTTGGCATATTTAAGAGTTTTAGATTCAGCCTCACCATGTTTGCGATGCGCCATCTCTGCCAAATTTCGCATAACAGCACCTACTCCAGCCAAACCTTGCTCTGGCTTGACTAAGTTGCTGTCTAACCACATCAAAAACATCGCACAGCAAACCGCATGTGCTAAATGAGATTCACCTGTTTCCTTGTCCTCTTCCTCACCTTGCCACCATGCGTCAATATGCCTGTGCATCGCATCGTAATAGCGTCGGCGAGCATCAGGGACAGTCTGCCAATTGTTCTCTGCATACTTACTTGCACCAAACTCCAAAACTCGGATAACAGCGTTTAACGTGCCAACTGGAATGAGCGAGAATCTTGGCTTTGATTGATCGTGTTTCATTGTCATGCTTCACCCCGCAAAGCCTTTTCTAAGCCCTCAATAAAACCGTCCATCGTTGCGACGATTATTGCTTTGTCTGTATTCTTATTAAATCGCTTAATAAACTGAGAAAATATGCGCACTTCTTGCTTGATCGCATCAATCCACTTTTGCTGTTCTTGCCACACTTCCCACATGTCTTGAGCATGAAAGTCAACATACTGATCGCCACGCTTTTCCAGTTGCGCACCGATATTCACAAACTTTTCTGCAAAGTGAACTACATACCATTTCTCAAACGCTCCTCTAGCTTCGGTCATTGCTTCACCGCCAAATAATGCTAAGATGTGCATCTTTCAATGCTTTAATCTTCTCGGCATCATTTTTTGTATCGTCAGTCAATACCCAATGAAAATCCGCAAGTATTTTTGACATATCAGACTTGGTGTTTTTGCGCTCAACTCGCTTCATAAAATCACCTTTGTCTGTAAATGTCGTTTCTATTGTGAATATGCTCATTTCACTATCACTCTTGTATCTAAAAAATTCTTGTTCACTGGTCCAACATACGCAGACCATCCCCAACCGCTTTGCCAAAAGTACCAAGTACCGTCATCCGCACGTTTCCAATACGTGCCGTCAGGTTCTTGATGCGTTGCGCCCTTTGGTCTAGTCATCTATGCGAAATCCTGTTGCTTGCTCGTGTTCAGTCGCTTTGCGCAGCTCATGCGCTGGCACTACGAAAATATGCTTCTTGCCCCAGAGCGCCGATGCTGAGTAAATCCGTGCTTCGCCTGTGGTGGTATAGTCTTTGATCTTGCAAACGTCATTCATGCTCGGGTGGCAAACGATGTCACAGTCGATCTTGAATGCTGATTCAGTCATGTGTTGATCCAGTGATGATTTAAGTCGCTTGCGTTTCGGCGCTTCTGTTCGCCACAGTTTTCGCAATCCAAGGCTTGTGATTTTGCGTTCAACACGAATCCGAGTGGTGCCAAGTGTTTCTGCGATACGTTTTGCGCCGTATCCGTCAAGATACATTTGCTTGAGTATTTTGACTTCTTGTGTGTACCAGTCAGCCATTCGATACCCTCACGTTGCTGTCTACGCCGTTGGTTTTGACGCTGTTTAATTTTTCGGTTCATTTCGTAGTTCTCGCATCAGTCCAGTTGCATTCGATCACTGACAGTCCACCATCTTGAAATCGTGACCACAGGCGGTCGCCGAGGTCGCTCTTGATCTCATTCAGGCTCATGTTTGAAATCAACATCGTCGGTTTCAAAGCGTCATAGCGTGCGTACAACACTTTGTGCACGCATTCGAGGATGTACGGACTTTTTGCGCTGCGGTCATGCAAGCCGTATTCATCAATGATCAACACATCGAGATCTGTGTAACGTAGGATTGCAGACTTTTCAGTGTCGTCCTTTCGGCTGTATGCGCTTGAGATATCATTCGCTAGATGCTCACTGGTGACGTAGCGCACGAACATCCCACTGTCGAGTAAGTTATGCGCTGTGGCGCACGCTAGATGCGTTTTGCCTGTACCAGTGCTTCCGACCATCACCAAGTTTTGTTTGCCACCGTCACGCAGATGCTTGATGTAAGCTGTGGCGCTCGCTTTTGCAGTCGCACGCCCTTGCGTATCCGCGATGTAGTTTTTCAATCCGCTTTGTGCATGACGTGCAGGGATTTGCGCACCGTGGAAATGTTTTTCACGAATCGACGCATGAGCATTTTTTCTATGAGATGCCTGTGCTTTTTCGAGTTCGCAATGGGTGCAGATCACTCGACCAGTACCAAACGAGATCACTTTTTGCGAGTTGTGCACTTGGCAAAATTCATCTGCGGGCTGTGCGAACGCTTGCGGTTTAATTTGCGCTAAAGTTTTCATCAGATGTAATCCTCCGCTTCTGCTTCGGTCACGATTGGTAGCTCAGCTCGGTTGTAATTCACAGGCTCTTGTGGCTGTTGCCATGCCGTGTTCACGTTGCGGTGGTCAGGCGTTGGCTTTGATCGTGATTCGTAAAAATCTCGATTTTTGTAGGTCGCATTCTTGACCCAGCTCACAAACTTTCCGAACAGCGCACGCTCTTTCAAAACACCGCTTTTCAGTCGATCGGCGTAGTAACTCAAGAACTCAGGTTTGATCGAATCGAACATTTCCTGCGTCATCGCACGTTCACCAGATTGCTGTAACCAAGAATTCACGGTGTGTAAATCTGGATTCCAAAGGTTCAGGATTTCATCGAGTGAATTTTCTGAATCCGAGTTTTCAGTGTTTGAATTCTCGTTTTGATTTTCTGCGCTCGTTTTTTGCTCGTGCGTGTTTGTGTGTGGATTTTCAGAATCAGGATTCAGGTTAAAGGATTCAGGATTCAGGATTCAGTGAATCAGGATTCAGGGCGTTTCTATCTGAGTTAGAAACAGTTATGAAACTGTTTCTAACTTGTTCTTGACTTGTGTTTGTATTGTTTTCTGCGCTCGTATTTGACGGTGCAAAACCGTTTTCGCCTTTTAAATCAGTGCTATTCCCTGCAAATTGCCCTGTTTTATTGTAAAAATCTTCGACTTGATCTTGTTGAAGATAAATCGGTTTACCCACAGTCGTTTTGTTTTTTGGGTTGCGATTGTAGACAGTGTAAATGCCGTTTTCGTCAGGAAGCTCGCTATCTTTCTCCAATCCATGCGGTGATTGATGCTTTGAAAAGTTAGTTATTTGGATAACATCCGTTTCATTGATGTTATATAACTTGATAAAACCGAGCTTATGAATGTTAGATAACAGTTCCGAAACGTTTATTTCATCCGCAGGGAATAATGACATTTTGATTTTTTTAGGTCGATTTTCTAAGCGACCCTCACGATCCGCCAAAGTCCACAAGCCGATGAATAACAAACGAGCTTCGCAAGATAGCTCTACAATGTCCTCATTCTGAAAAAATGAGGGCTTAATATTTCTTGCTCTAGCCATTACGCACCTCCCTGTTGGTCTTTAATGACTGACCAGCAGAACGCTATTGCAGTTGCACAGAACCAAAACCAATTTAAAAGAATTAAATTGTTTGAAAAAATGATCGACGCAGTAACGTACTGCACTGCCAAAAATTGAGTTCGATTCATGATTCACCTCGACTTTCAACAACACTCGAACACGCAACACACTTCTTGCGCACGGTACAAAATCGAGTTTCACCGTGCACAGGACAGCCAAAAAAGAACGTGCTTTTGTTGCGCTTTTTAGCCTCTTTGGCAACGACGTCTTTAGATCGCCCTCGCCTGTACACTTCGCCTGTATTGCTGAGTATTGTTGGCTTGTTTCCCTTTGCTTCCCACTCTTTTACTTCTTGCGCTATCGTGTAATTCTCAGGCTTGACTGGTGAGAACGTCTGAATCTGATATTGATGCGCTTGTGACGCTATACGACAGTCAGTCATGTGACCCTCCTCGCAAGGCATTAACAGTCGAAAGCAGATATGACTTACAGAGCGTTTCGTCATCTACAGAATTAAGCGCAACATGCAGATAGTTCTCAGCCTCATCAACAGCATCCAGAGCATGGCTAAGCCGTTCTTGTAGAACATCAATCCGCTTTTGCTGAACTTGCCACGATGCTAGCCATGAGCTCCATTGCTTTTTCATAGTTTCTGATAGGTATCGCTCCCCTGAGATTCTTTCAAACTCGTCATATCTAGCCTTTAGCTCCTCATAAGAAACTTGACACATTTTCGCTTGGTATTTTCCAAACGCTTCTCTAGCTTCAGTCATTGATCACCTCGCACAACACGAAACTCTATGACCCAAACCCACGGATTTTCAGCCCAAGAATCAGCGCCGTTAATTGATTCCCATAACTGCATAAATTTAGGTTTTTTGCAGTCACGTAAAAATGCCGAACCAACACCCTCTTTTACACAGTCAGATTCAGAAACATCATTCAGACGCTCAACTTGAATATTCGTGATTTCTAACAAAATGCGTGAAGCCCAACGTGGCATGTGGATAGATGGTTTCCATTTTCCATCTACCTTTGTTTCTGATGCTGCATAATAAATATGTGCATCCTTCACATCCCAAACTGGATTACCATCTTTATCGCAAATGTGATCATCTTCATTCCATGCATAACAGAATGTTTCACGCACCCAAAGACGATCGCCTATTTTTCCAAATGGACTTTTACATTTAAAAAATGACGAACAATGCGGAATGTCATCCTTTAAAATTTCATGAAAAGAAACTTCGGTTACCTTGTGTTCAACTTGATAAAGCGGGACAACTCTATTTTTCTTAACTGGCGGTTGAGCCTTTAATACACGACGAGTCTGTGTCTTTCGACCTTTCAAAATCGCTTGAACCATTTCTGTTTTGAATAAAATCGGGCGCTCTTTCATTGCTCACCCCCAAAATGCTTATGCGCTTCTTCTTTCAACGCAACAGCGCTTTCACGAGCTTGGTCACGTGACTTGAGTGCTGAGTCCATTAGCTCTGAAAGTCTCGTCTCTTTCACAAGATAATGACAGCACTGCTCATCCGTAAAATTCGGACACTTGTTTTTGCACGGATGTTGTTCTAAAATATCGTTATTCATTTGTTCACCATTTGAATCCAAAGCCTGACCTCAACCGTCAGGCTTTATTTGTTTGTAGGGATGAAGAAAATTGCTTGCATTGCGCTTCGAGTGAGTTGCGCAGTTGATGCAAGTTTGTTTCGACTTGATCCAGCACAGTCACCAACAAATCAAGCTCATTCGGTGTAATCCGCCCATCTGCCAGCGCATCGTGAACGCCCTGATTGATTTGACCGTTACCGATATTGATCTGTAGCAATGACTCAAGCACGCTCACCTGACGCTCAGATTCACCACACTTTGGCGCTGGTAAACACATAAAGCCGATGTCGTGTGCCATCACTTTGATCACCGCAGGGTTGCCAGTGAGTTTTGTAACCTGTTCCAGCCATGCGAGGCTTGGTACGTGGCTTTCCATGTTCTTGTTTGCGTAGTTCAGCACGGTGTTGTTGTGCGTGCCCGTGTAGTTTGCAATTTCTTCTGTCGACACGTCTGATTCACGTATCAACTTGTGCAATGCAATCTGTAATTCTCTTGATACTGCCATGTGATTTTTTCCTCAAATTTCACGTTTACGTGAGGCGTTGTACATTTGATACTTTGCTCATGGGTGCTCCTAAGCGTGTGCGGAATCTCGTTTCGAAGTAAATCCGAAATGCTCCAGTACATCGTCATCTGTAACCATGCCATCACTTTCACGTGACAATGCCTCTCGTAGTTTTTTACGAGGCTCTTTGTAGGCGTAAAAAAGATGGACCATTAAATAGTTAGGCGTAGTGCCAACTCGTTGCGCATACGCCTGAATTTGGTCTTCAGATAGGCTTTGTAGATATTCTTTAAATTTCATAAGAAATCCTCCATGCCTAATATTACCTTTTTGGTAATGTAAAAACAACCTTTTTTATTGTTTACCTTTTTGGTAAGTTTGGGGAGAATGTTTGCTATGGACAATAAGACTATTCGATATACGAATGTCCGCTATCTAGTTGATTTAATAGGCGGAGTTTCAAACTTTGCTCAAAGGCTAGACAAAGGACAATCACAGACAAGCCAATTTGCTGGAACTAATCCTATTAAGGGGATTGGTAATAAAATTGCTCGTGAAATAGAAGATGCTTTTAGCAAGCCTCATGGTTGGCTCGATGTGGCGCACCCTGAATTATGGGGTGTCCAGTCGAACATTGAGCAAGACACATCATCACGTAGTCCATCACTTAGCCATTTGGTGCAGAAGCTCGACCTATTAGAACAAAGCCAAAGCCTAACCAAAGAAGAAATAGACCTAATCAATCAAACGGTTGATGTTTTGAGTAAAAGTAAGAAAGTCAATAGAACAATTGATCTACAAGAAGCTGAACGTGCCAATCGTGCCATTTTTGATGAGGAAGCCACCACAAATGATCGTACAGAAGATCAAAAATGATCGGTTTTATAGTTTTATTGATTGGGTAAATCCAAAGTACCAAAACCTTAACCCTGTCTTTGTCGCCACCTATAATTTGCCAAATGTCGGCTTGGTGACGGCATATAGTAAAATTTATCAATTAAGCGCCGATAAGCGCAGTTTGATTAATGAGATTGTTGGCTATCTCTTTGCTAGTGCTTTAGGCATTCCACAGCCTGAATACGCTTTTCTCGCCGAGATTCCAACTACACATTTAAGAGATGTGGCAGTCAAGTACCCTCAATTTGCATGGCTTACGAAACTAAACTATTACCCTGCATTCTGTACTTCCCGACTGGATGGGGAAACAGCAGGCATCTTTCTTGGTGATGTGATACATACACAAGCCAAAGTGCAGACTGAGTTAAATAAATGGAAAGCTCTCCCTAATGCTGTAACGCTTGATGAGAATATTGCACATACCGACCGTCATTTAAATAACCTAATCCGAATCCGACACAACGAGTACGCCACAATTGACAATGGGCGTTTGATCTGCGATATAAGTGATGACTGGCAATGCACTATGCTTGCACCCAAGAAGCATTACACAAACAAGCTCTCTCAGATGGCTTGCAATCATTCCCCGAGTAATGATCAAGTCAGCACAATGCTTTCAATTTCAGAAAAACACCAAAATGCTTTTGAACAAATTCAGGACGAATTGATATACTGGGCTGGTCAACTTATCCCAAATAATACAGATAGGTCGCATTTTTTATCTTTTATTCAAGACCGTACAGGGCTAACAAAATGGCTAATAGAACAACGCTACCATCGACTGATATAGCATTTAATCTATTTGATGATGCTAGTCATTCTGATGTGCCAAAAATCACAGGACAGTGGTTTTCAATAAAAATTACTCCCGATCTTGTTGCAGATGATTCCTTTAATATTGGTGTGGTATTTATTGGCAATCACGATCAGAAACTACGTTACAAGCTCATCCCATCAGCTAAGCCTTTTCAGTGTTTATACGGCTTTGATGGATTAGACAATTTTAATTTTTTACTACAATCCACTCGTGAGCTTTTAGACAGTGGCGTGTTTGGCGAATCTGTATCACCGCATATTTCTTATTCGCAGCCGTCCCATTCATCAGGCATTACGGTTGATGAAATCCTCACATCACTATACAACACCAAAGTCCGATTACAGTGCGATGGCGACAGCATTAAGGATGAGGAGTTTAACTCATCATATTCTAGCGACCAGTTGCGCCGTAATTTTTTTGGCAAACTTAAAAAAGAAATGCCATCAGTTTATGAAAGAATCTACCATCAAGATCCGATTAAGCTGATTGACCCAGCAACCAATAATGAAATCAAGGTATCTTTGCCGATATGGAGCGAGCAACTTAATTTGCATAATGACAGCCCAGTGACGTTTGCTAACGTCATTTCAGCCCACTACAAGAGCGAAGTGCATCGTGGTTATAGCTTGGAGAAAAACGGCTGTACGCAAGTGCGCAATGCGTGTGAAATCAAGGGCAAGAAAGCCAAAGCGGGTATATTTATTTATCGCCCTAGCGTCAGCTCTATCGGCTTTAGCTCAGACATTATTGAGCAAGTGGATAATGACATTGAGCAAGTTTTACATTCCATTCTATTGATGAAAAAGAACGGCTACGACATTCAAGTCAAAGTCGAAGCTGATAAAAACAAACTCTACGAACACATGAAAGACTTCATCTAACCAACACCACCACAAACCACCTGTGAATCACTTTGCAAGTGGTTTTTTTATTGCCTTTAAAATCATAAATATAACCAAAAGGGTAAAAATAAATTACCTTTTTTCTAATTTTATCTTGCAATAAATTACCTTTTTGGTAATATCAACCTCATCAAGATAGCGACCAAGCTGGAACATACTCATGATGAAACGATTTAACAAAAAAGACGGCTACGGCATTGGTAATACAGCCAAACCCGCCGTAAACCACTTTCACTACACCACACCAACGCACGTGCGCTCACGTCAAAAACGCATCAAACACAATATGCTCTATGCAATCGAGCTGATGCTGTACGTCTTTGTTGCATGGGTCATGCTGTGCGGTATCGGCGCAGTGATGGGGCTGTAACATGGACAGTGGCATCAAAATGAAAACAGAGCACCAAGAACACATGTTCACGCTTCACTGTGAAAAAGTCGACGTAGCGCTCAGCAATGAACCTTTAGGTATGACCGTGCGCCAACTTGCCTGCAAATGTCGATTGAGCCTACGCACGATCTCAGATGCATTATTTGCGATTGGCGCTGTCTATGACGGTCAACGCTTCCACATTGATATGAATCGCAAACGTGCGGTGAATTGTTTTTAATTTTTAGAGGAACAACGATGAACGATCAATCCACCCATATCCAAATATTTGTGCCGTTGGCATTTTTAAAATCCGCTGTGATGTGCGCAGGTGATTTCGATTTGGATAACACCCAGCCATTTCGTAATGAACACGTGCATTTTCGTGACGGTCACATTGTAGCAACCAATGAGCATATGATGTTCTATGCGCCGATCAAGGGCTTGGCTACGGATGTGAAATTTAGCATTCCCAAGATTGACGTAAAACAGTTTATCGAGCGTGCGGAACGTCAAAATCTTAGCGCTCACAAGATGATTAGCATTCACTACAACGATGCTGTTAAAAATGGATTTTTAGAAGTCAAAAAGCATCTTCATTGTGAAGTGCATTTCCATGACCATCTGCAACTCGATAAATTTAACTGGCAAAATCCTGTCGAGCTATCAAACCAAGTTGTAGACAACGACTACCCGCATTTCCAAGCGAAATACATTCAAGTCATCGAAGATATTTCAAAACTTTTCGGCACGTTCTGCTCATCTGAAATCACCCCGACTGGCGCACGCAATCCAGCAAAAGTGGACTTTCTGTACAGCGAAATGGAATCACCCGCATACGTTCTGATCATGCCACGCCTGCATCATTCTGACAGCAATAAATACTGCGTAGAAGTGTACGAGAGTCCTGACGACACTGAGCCAACCGAGTGCGATCCAGCCGAATCTTTACATCATGCGATCAATGCAGTGATACGCATGCGTAAAGATGTCAAAGCAAACCTCACGTTGACTGCTGATCATGCGAGCACCTGCATCCAAGTCGCACGCTGGACGGGTGACGCAGAAAGCCATCATCGAGATATGTTCTATAACGATGCGTGGTTCGCCGAGCCACTTCGAGATTACAAGTCGCTCGAAGGTATCCGTGAGTTTATCGAAAAAACTGGCGATATTGTCGGCTGTATTGGCGCTGACGGAGCAACGACTATCGCACGCACGGTTGAAGAAGCCGAGTTGTTCTTTGCTGAGCATGGAGAAGCTGGCGTGACTTCTTAAAAGCCCATGCTATCTAAGCCGTGTAGTAATTGCGAAAGTGGCGACATGTACCACACGCCCACCTTTGCAGAGGTGTAAGCACAGAGTAGCAATGTAGTGTAACGGTTAGCCATGACATTATCGGGATAGCCCACCGTGGCGGTAAGGGTAATTAATTTTTTAGGAGATAGTTATGGGTATTGGATTTGTTGCATTTCTCGCTTTTGCATTTATTGGATTTTTCATTGCAGGCGTGTGGGTGGGTATTGATTTTTATCAAGCTAAGCTACGTGCCAAAGTAAAGAAAGATGCTTTGATTGAAGTTAATAATAAATTTTATCGGCTTGTTAAATTCGACTAATTTTTAAGGTGAAAGATGGATATTAAAGAACTGGTACAAGCAAGCCCATGCAAAAAGCGAATCTTATGGAACCGATATTAAGTCTTTTTACGGCTGGTGGCGCACCGAAGATGAAATCAAACAAGTAGTTGAAGCATTGCGCCAAGTATTCGGCAAGGAGATTGAAAATGATTGATATTGAAAAAGAGCGTGAACGCACTGGGTATAGCGGAAAACCACAGCAATGGCAGTTCGGCTTTGATCTAGCAATGTCTATCGCTCAGAAAGCCGAATCCGAAAAATGCGTTTGGCGTGAGACTGAGGATGGGATTTGGGGCACAGAATGCGGTCGAGATTATGTTTTCGATTCGTATGCAGCCCAAAAGCCGTCCGACAGCGGACAATACTGCTCGAATTGCGGTAAGAAAATCGAAGATGTACCTTTTGAGGATATTGAACATGAATAGCATAATCAATGGAAAACAGGCGTTAATTGCGCTGGCGAATGGTGAAGAAGTTCAATGGGCAACTGGTAATGATTTTCAAGACATTACAGACGAGTGGCAAGTCCGAGAGTTCTTACACCCTTCATTTAAGTTCCGCCTAAAACCAAAAATGATCTCAATCAATGGAATTGAAGTGCCTGCACCATTTAAGCCGAAAGTAGGTGATTGTGTTTGGAGCATATCGGATGATCCTAGTTGGGGATACTGCTCGTACAATTGGCTGGAAGGTTATTCTGTTGTTATTGGCGTATGGCGTACAGAACAGGAAGTAAAGCAGGTAGTTGAAGCATTGCGTCAAGTATTCGCTAAGAAAGTTGAAGAAGTGGGTTTTGAGGAGTGTGTAGATGAGTAAATTTAATTCGATAAAAATAAAGCTCTATTTAGGTATCGGCTTCCCTGGTGCGGTTCATGAAGAAGATGTTTTTCTTCACGAATACATAAGCGAAAGCGAATGGAACAAATTAAACGCAACTGAAAAAGAAGAGTTTCTACATGAAGAAATCTTTCGGGAATGGGTAAGTGGTTATCTCGATCAATCAGTTAGCATTTACGATGAGGAGGCAGAGTGATGGGCGCAATGCAAAAGATAGTTCGAGTAAGTAAACTTGATCAAATGACAGAAGCGCAAAAAGAAGCTGAACGTGAACGCTTTGAGGAACTTCCAGATGATGCGCTGGTTTCTCAAGAGATGACAGCAATTGTGATTGAGCGTTCACTGTCATTTTTGCAGAAAAAACGCTGTGAAGGTGGCGGCATCCCTTTTTACAAGGAAGAAGGCACACGCACGATCCTGTACCAAAAATCAGACATTCTTGCGTATCTCAAAGTAAAATTTAAGCGAATGATGCACACCGCTTAGTGCATCATTTCTTTTTCATCTCATCAACCAGATGCGCACGTTTATCAGCAAAAATAACTTGCTCGATCTCGTTCATCGCTTGACGTATCTTTTTATCACTCACTTGAATGTATCCTGCCGTCACATCCCTGTCGTCGTCTTCACGATGGTTCAACAGCCGTTTGATCGTATAGCGCCCATAGTCCAATCCCTCGGCTATTGATGCGAATGTCCTGCGCAAATCATGAAACGTAAACTGCACATCACAATCCGCATTAATCTTATCTCGCACTTTTGCAATATTAGAAATATGACCCGTCGCTGATTTTTTTGACGGAAATACCCAATTCCCATCGACATATCTGCGCCGTTTCTTCATCAATTGCCACAAAAAGTCGCCCATCGGCAAAGTATGCGGATCGCCATTTTTGGGATCAACTGAAGTAATAAAGCCATATTTCAAATCAATCGCATCCCAAGCAATCGATGCGCATTCTTCACTACGAAAACCCGTCAAAACCAAAGTTAATAAAAAATCTTTGTTGGTTTCGAGCTGCTGCCCTCGCCCCTGAAAATTTAAAACGGAATTTACCCAAGTCGGCAACTTATCCTCATTGATGTAAGTTTTTCGGCGTTTGATCTTATTCCATTGTCGTTTTGCTGTGAGCGTACTCACTGGATTAGATGTCGGCAAAATGGGGTGTTCGTTGTCATCAAGATAATGTTCAATCGAAAAGTTATAGATCGCACGAAATACACGCATCGCCATATTCGCTTGCGCTTTGCTATTCGCAGATAGCGATTGGTGCCGATCCTGAATCATTTTTCGAGTGATGTTTTTGAGCTTTATTTCTCGCCAATCTTTGAGATAGTTATTGATAACAGATTCGTAGTCGCTTCGTGTTCGTTCTGCCAGCTCACGCTCAACGCAATAGATCGCATACGCATCAAGTAGCGTTGGCTGTGACGCATCTAACTCATCATCACCAAGCGCACGCAGTCGATCATTTTTTTTAACTTCTGTGGGATTGATACCCCTGCTCATATCGAGCAACATTTCCTGCGCTTTCGCACGAGCCTGCGCTAATGTGAGCTGACCGTGAATGCCGACTGTCGCACGCACGTTCTTTCCATGAACTCGCTTTTCAACAACATATGTTTTGTACGTTGTATTGATGCGCACAGCAAAGCCGATCAAGTCCACGTCACGATAAATCGCTGGCGTTAATTCGAGTTGATCAATAAATGACTTTGTTAGCTTTACTCTACCTGCGCTCATGCGTTAAAATCTCGGCGTTTTGCAATATGTCGCAATATAACACAATAATTTCTAGTGCCTACTATGCGCCTACAAATTAAATTATATTGCAAATACCGTGATAATGATGCATTATTATTTCTGTATTTAAATATCGTAAATACAAAGAGTTAAAAAACTCAAGGGCCTATAGCTCAGTTGGTTAGAGCAGCGGACTCATAATCCGTTGGTCGACAGTTCAAGTCTGTCTGGGCCCACCAAATTTATGTATTATAACTATCAATATTGTCCAACATCACCACCTAACTCCATAAATTGTATAGATTTATGGTTTTTTTATGTCATGCTTTATCTCGTTTTGTCTCGCTTTAATTAGCCCTCTTGTGTATCCAGCTGTGTACCGAGTACGCTCATCAAATACTCGGATACAAAGTATACTTTATAATTTTCGGCGCATTCTGCACTAATTTACATTTGATTCTGCACTCAATCGCTAGTTTTCGTACCTCTTCAAACAATCAAAGCAGTTTTATTAGCTCATTCAAATCCATCTTTTCGTGCAATAAAAAGAGGCTGTCTCAAAACTATACCCCCCCTTGCGGAGTATACTCCTCATCCCCCTTCACTGGGGGAAGACCATTCAATAAAACCAAAGGGTTAGAATTCCTCCCCTTTTTAAGGGGAGGTTAGGTGGGGTTGAAAATTGGATTTTGAGACAGCTTCTTTTCGCATTTCTATCGAAGTAAACTCGCAAGCTATGAATCACTTTGCTGATTTTTCGCATCGGTAGAAGCATCTTGACTCGACTTAGCATCTGCGCCACCGCCGAGTACTTTATATAAAGTCACTCGGTTGGTCGCTTCTTCGAGTTGCAAACTGATCAGATTTTGCTGTGCGGTATAGAAGGTACGCTGTGCCGTCAGCGCCGTCAGATAATCATCAACGCCCTCTTTATAGCGTGCTGTCGCAAGAAGGTAGTACCGTGCTGAGGATTTGACTAAATCCTGTTGAGCTGTCATTTGCTGTTGAATGTATTCCCGTGCCGCCAATGCATTCGCCACATCATTGAATGCGGTTTGTATCGCTAGCTCATACTGTGCCACATAGATATTTTTCTGGATTTTAGAAGAATCCAACGTTGCTTTCAGCTCGCCCGCATTAAAGATCGGCACTGAAATCGACGGTGCAAAAGACCACACCCCAGTGGCTGCATTAAATAAACCTGCCAAGTCATCACTCGCCCGCCCTGCACTGGCAGTCAGCGAAATACTTGGGAAAAATGCTGCTCGTGCTGCACCAATATCAGCATTGGCACTTTTCAAGGTATGTTCGGCATAGAGCACATCTGGATGATTCAGCAGTACACTCGAGTCCAGATTACTCTGAATATTTGCCAATCGTACCTGATCAAAGTCGGCATTGGCTGGGGGTAAATAATCGTTCGGGACTTTGGTACCGACGACCAGATCGAGTTCATTTTTTGCCTGTGCCAACTCACTCTTGTAGCTGGCAATATCCGCTCGAGCACTGTCGACACTGGTTTTAATTTCCTCATAATCCATCGCCGAAGAAATGCCTTCTTTATATTTGGCATAGGTCAGTTGCATGGTTTTTTCTTGGCTGGCAAGGGTCTGCTGTGCGACCGCAAGCTGTTGCTGATAGGACACGATATTCAGCCAATCACCAGCAACCTCTGCAATCAAGCTCATCCGTGTACTGCGCTGAGTTTCTGCTGTGGCAAAATAGGTTTCTAAGGTTTCGTCCTTTTCATTTTTCAGACGACCAAAGAGATCCAACTCCCAACTGGTAAAGCCCACCGAAAACTCCGCAGACTGACTGATCGAACTGCTATTCCCAGAGCGGGTTTTAGCGCGAGTTTGCGTTGCAGATGCATCGACACTTGGAAACATCTCTGCACGTTGGATACGATATTGCGCTCGGGCTTTTTCAATATTCAGCATCGCAACGCGCAAATCCCGATTATTGTCTAATGCCAAAGCAATGGTCTTTTGCAAAGCAGGATCGGTAAATACACTGCGCCAATCCAGTTTGGCAATATCTTCGGCAGTAGTCGCTCCAACTGCTTGATTGCCAAAACTGCCTTGTACAGGCGAGTTTGGACGCTCGTACTTTGGTGCGAGATTGACACAACCATTGAGCACAAGGATGCTTGATAACAACACACCGATTTTAAAGTGCTTTGCATGATTCTTTGCATTGTTCCTTGCATATTTCATTGCAATCATGAATTGTGCTCCTGTGTCGTTTCAGCTTTGTCTTTTTTGGAAAAAATAGTACGAATCAATACATAGAATAGCGGGACAAAGAATATACCTAAAACGGTCGATACCAATGTCCCACCAAATACGCCTGTACCGAGTGAATGACGTCCCGCAGAACCTGCACCAGAAGAAAGCACCAATGGTAATACCCCCAGCAAGAATGCACACGAGGTCATAAGAATTGGACGAAGACGCATTTTTGCTGCATGAAGCACCGCATTGACTGCCGTTTCGCCTTTTTCTTCCAGCTCTTTGGCAAATTCCACAATCAAAATCGCATTCTTCGCCGCAAGACCAATGGTGGTTAATAGCCCGACTTGGAAATAGATGTCATTCGACAATCCTCTTAGACTGGTCAGCAACAGCGCACCCAGTACGCCGATCGGCACAGCCAGTAGTACAGAAAATGGAATCGACCAGCTTTCATAGAGTGCGGCTAAACACAGGAATACGAATAAGATGGAGACGGCATAGAGTAACGGCGCCATGCTGCCCGATTGTTGCTCTTGATAAGACAAGCCTGACCATGAATAACCAAAGCCACTTGGCAGTTGTTTCACCAAATTCGCCATTTCCGTCATTGCCGTACCCGAGCTTACACCTTCTGCGGCTTGACCACTGATTTCCATAGACGCAGAGCCATTGAAACGTGCTAAGGATGCAGGTGCAAAACTCCAACCACTTGAGGTAAATGCTGAGAAAGGCACCATATCATCATCTTCATTACGCACATACCAGCGGTTGATATCCGTTGGTGACATACGGGTTGATGCATCGCCTTGCACATAGACTTTCTTGATCCGTCCATTATTGACAAAATCATTGACATAGCTACTGCCAAGCGCCGTTGCCAGCACTGCATCAATATCGCTTTGACTGACTTTTAATGCCCCAGCCTTAGAGTCATTAATTTTCAAATCAAAAGTTGGTGCATCTTCCAAACTGCCATAACGTACCGAAGACAGCTTGTCATTCTTGTTTGCCAAAGCCAATAGCTTATCTTTGGCATCTACCAATGCATCATGTCCTGAACCACCAAGATCGGTGAGCTCCAATGTAAAGCCTGAACTTTGTCCGAGACCTGGGATACCTGAAGGCGCCATGGCAAAGATTTGCGCATCTTTGTACTGGGACATCATCTTGCCTGTGATCCGATTGCTAATTTCACCCGCACTCGCCTCACGCTCTCCCCAGTCTTTGAGGCTAATAAAGCCCATACCTGAGTTCTGACCACTCCCGCCTGTGCTAAAGCCAGCCACCGTCATCACAGTCTCTACTTCAGGCTGTTTTTCAATATAATCAGAAACTTCATCCATCACTGTCAAAGTTTGCTGTTGCGTAGCACCCGAAGGCAGTTTGACCGACACCATCAGCATGCCCTGATCTTCTTCAGGTAAGAACGAGGTCGACATGGTCATAAATAACCCTGCAATACCTGCCAAAATCACCAGATAGGCAATAATGACCGTCTTCTTATGACCGAGCACCCACTTCACACCACCGTGGTATTTATCGGTCATTTTATTAAAGCCATTGTTAAATCCAGCAAAGAAACGAGCCAACAGCCCTTTCTTCTTATGCTCAGATTTATCAATCGGTTTGAGTAATGTTGCACACAGCGCTGGGGTAATAGTCATCGCCACAATCACCGAAATGATCATCGCTGAAGCAATCGTCACGGAGAATTGACGGTAAATCGCCCCTGTAGACCCACCAAAGAACGCCATCGGGATAAACACCGCAGTCAAGACCAACACAATACCGATCAGTGCCCCAGTGATTTGCGTCATGGATTTTTCTGTCGCAGGTTTCGGTGCTAAGCCCTCCTCATCCATGATCCGTTCGACATTCTCCACCACCACGATGGCATCATCAACCAAGAGACCAATCGCCAGCACCATGGCAAACATCGACAAGGTGTTGATCGAAAAGCCTAGCAGTGACAACACGCCAAAAGTACCAAGCAAAACCACAGGCACAGCGACCGCAGGAATCAAGGTAATGCGCCAATTTTGCAAGAACAGATACATGATCAAAATCACCAAAGCAATCGCCTCAAACAAGGTGATGACCACTTCTTCGATAGAGATTTTGACAAACGGTGCCGTACTATAGGCGACCTTATAATCCACGCCTGTTGGGAAAAACTGTTTTAATTCATCCAGTTTTGCCAAGACTGCTTTTGACACATCGAGCGCATTGGCACCCGCTGCCAGTTCAATACCAATTGCTGCTGCATCTTTACCATTGAGCTTACTCACCATGGAGTAATCTTCACTACCGATTTCGACTTTCGCCACATCGGAGAGTTTGACTTCGGCACCTGATTCATCTGATTTTAAGATGATATTCTCAAACTGCTGCACCGTTTTCAGGCGACTACGTGCGGTGACCGTGGCATTTAATTCTTGCCCTTCGACTGCGGGTACAGCGCCTAGCGAACCTGCTGCTACATCACTGTTTTGAGTTTCGATCGCAGAGGTCACATCACTTGGCATCAATGAATAGGTTTTCAGCTTATCTGGATCGAGCCAAATGCGCATCGAATATTCCGAGCCCATGACCTGTACATTGCCCACACCGCTGACACGGCTGACTTGGTCTTGCACGCTGGAAACCATATAATCTGCCAAATCGGTGCCGGACATACTGCCGTCATTCGAGACGAAGCTGACCACCATAAACATGCTGCCAGAAGACTTGGTCACCGTCACACCCGTACTTTGTACTGAATCAGGTAATGAGGATTGCACCTGTTGTAGCTTATTTTGTACTTGTACCTGAGCGGTGTCAGGGTCTGTGCCCGAAGCAAAGGTCAACTTGACTGATGAACTGCCTGAGGAGGAACTGCTTGAACTCATATAGAGTAGATTGTCCAAGCCTGTCATGCCTTGTTCGATGACTTGGGTTACAGAGTTCTCAGTGGTTTCAGCAGATGCGCCAGTATAGTTTGCACTGATACTCACTGCGGGTGGTGCAATATCAGGATATTGTTCGATCGGTAAAGAATAAATCGACATCGCCCCTGCAAGCGAGATGACGATGGCAATCACCCATGCAAAAATAGGGCGATTAATGAAAAAATGGGCCATTTTTCGCTCCTAGTTTTTGCTTGTGGTCGTATTTGCGTCTGTGCTTGTTGTGGTGCTTTGCGTACTGGCTTGAGTAGTGCTTGCCGTATTCGTTGTCGATGTTGCTGTAGAAGTTGAGCTCGCAGCACTGGCTTCTGTATCGGCTTTTACTTGCGCTAAAACCGTTTTAACACTATCTCCTGCCGATACAGTGCTCGCACCCTCAATAATTAATTTTTCCCCTTGTTTTAAACCACCATTGACGATCCACTGATTGTCTAAGGTATCCGTCGTATCGATGACACGTTCTTCAACTTTGCCGTCTTTACCGACCAATTTCACCACAGGATCACCTTTGTGATTGCGAGTTACAGCTTTTTGCGGAATCAGAATGGCTTGATGATTGACCGCCATTGGCAATTCCGCTTTGACATAAGCACCGGGTAAGATCAGATATTTCGGATTCGGCACCAAGGCACGTAAAGTTACCGTCCCAGTTCCTGTATCCACCGATGAGCCGACAAACTCTAAAGTCCCCGACTGATCATAATAACTGCCATCTTCCAAAATGATTTTCACAGGCACTTTGCCATCTAAGGACTGTAACTTGCCTTCATCGATTTGCTTGCGCAGACTCAACAGCTCTGTACTCGACAACGTAATATCAACATACACAGGATTGATTTGTTCGATCGTGGTCAGCGCTGTGTCTTGATCAGCAGTGACCAAAGCCCCTGGTGTATATGTTGATGTTGCGATGCGACCAGAAATCGGTGCACGAACTGTGGTATATCCGAGATTAATTTTTGCCGTATTCAATGCAGCTTGCGCAGACATGACCGAAGCCTGACTTTGTTTTAATGTCGCTTCCGCATCGGCAAGATCTTGCTTACTGATCGCTTCGATTTTCATCAGATTGCGATAGCGCTGTACTTTGGGCTGATCAGAAATCAAACTGGCTTCGGCTTCAGCAAGATCAGCTTTGGCACTGTCATATGCCGCTTGGTATGATTTTGAATCCAGCTGATACAAAGGCTGTCCAGCCTTAACATAATCGCCTTCTTTAAATAAGCGTTTTTGAATGATACCGCCCACTTGCGGACGTACATCTGAGGTCATATAGGCAGTCACTCGTCCTGCCAAAGTATGTTTCATTTCCATCGATTGATATTGAATCACTTGCACCCCAACCTCTGGGGTTTGGTTCATCATTGCGGGGGCTTCTTCTTTGCTACACGCACTCAAAAATAATGGTGAACTGAGTAAAAATGCGGTCAGCAGTGCATATTGAAAATGGGATCGGTTCATATAGGCTCCAGTAATTATTTAATATTGATCGACTTTCTTAATCGTAAATCTTGACATTTCATTGGCATAATTGTTATGCATATAATGTCTCGATTGCGCTGAGCATTGCAAGATAGATTTTTTCCAGCGCATTTTGATCGACGCCTTTACTAAAACCTTTGCCCTTACGCAAGATAATCCCTTCTGAAATCGTCGCCATCACTTCAGAAATCGCCCGAATATCATACTGATCAGCACGAGGATAATGTCGTTGTAAAACCTCTTTGCCCATTTCACGCATCATTAGCTCTGACTTTTCCACCAAAGGGAAAACCGTGCTATTTTCTTTGACATTAAAGATTTCAAACAGCAAAGCAGATTCATCGGTGCTGATATTATTTGGATGACCATGCGCAAACTGCTGCGCACGCAACTGAATATCATGTTGCATGAGGTTAATATCAATCACTCGCTTTTGTGCGATATTCATCACGATACATTGGATAATTTCGTCTTTATCTTTAAAACAGCGATAAATTTGCCCCGGTCCTAGACTGCATTCATGCGCAATGACTGCGATCGAGAGTTGATTTAAACCATGCTTTGCAACGTATTGCATTGATTTTTCGATGATAAATTTACGACGGTGATGCAGTTTTTCAGAGAGGATACCGACAGCCATGCGAGTTCAGCCTTGTAGAGAGCGAGTGAGAATTTAAATTCTCCGCAATTTAATCCTCAACTTAGTGTTCAGCATGATGTGGCATTTTTGTTTTGTTTTTAATTGTATATTTTTAGTAATTTCATAAATTATTTTTGTGTATTCCATCACAGCTATTCAAAATGTCGTGCTCATTTACCGAGATATGGCATCGCTGTGTTTACTGCTTTTGTACCAAAACAGTTTCGGCAATAGACAACTTAACGAAATGATAAAAATCAGCAGTAAGGTGTGAAAATAACCCAGTTGCTCTGCCAAACCGCCACTGATGACATATAACCCACCACTCACCAAGCTCATGATCGCCACATGAAAAGTAAAATCCGTGCCTGCCATGTGTTGACGAGCATATCGCATGATCAGACTCAACATCGCCACCAACGCCAAAGCGGAACAGAACTCCTCTAAAGCATTGGCAAGATATAAGTGATATTTTGGAAATAAAATATGATTTTCAAATAGATATGCCAACACCACATAATAGCTGATCGCTAGACTTTGCAAAATTGCAAACGCCAAAAACATATTTTTTAAGCCAAACTGACGAATCATCAAACCTGCGAGTAAAGCGCCAACCAAAGCACAAATTGCCCCAAATACCGTCACGTTTAAACCAATCTGCGCCAGACTCAGTCCCATATCAATCATCATCGGCTTGATGATTGGACCACTAAGCCCATCAGCGACTTTGAAGGTCAGTAGCACGAAAAACCATAGTTTTAATTCAGGACTTTGCCAGAGATATGCCAAGCCTTGTTTAAACTTTAACAAAATCGAATCTTTGGTAATGGAATCAGCGAGTTCTATTGGTTGAATTTTCTGCGGTTCACTGTAAAACAGCACTGGGATACTATTGAGAAAAACGCCAAGACTGAGCAATAAAAAGGTCATTTTCCAAGACAGTAAGTCAATCGCATACAACACCGCCCCACCACCGACCAAGAAACCGAGCCGTGAACCAATCACTTGGAAACTATTACCCCAGTGGAGTTGCCCTTTCTTTAAAATATTGACTGCTAAACCATCTGTTGCAATATCTTGCGTGGCACAAAATAAATTGAGGCAAAATAGAACCGTGAATAATCCCCACAAAATCGTAGGGTTTGCCATTTGATCCATCGGTAAAAATGCCAATGCAATCAAGCAGATCAAGGTCAAACTTTGCGTAAAAATGATCCACGCACGATAATGTCCTAAACGTCGAGACCCAAATTGATCGACCACAGGTGCCCACAGAAACTTCAGCGCCCACGGCAACATCAACAGACCCGATACGCCGATCTCGGCAAGGGATACGCCATAATGACGTAGCAATGCAGGTAAGGCTTGAGTCATAAAACCAACAGGTAAACCTTGTGCCAAATATAGACTGAGCAATAGCCAAAGACTAAAATGTGAATGTTTAGAATGTATCGGTTGGTCAGATTGTATTGGCGCTACCGATGGTGAGTTGTGTTGCGGATTGTCGGTCATGAAGCGTCTTAATTGTTATATCATCAATGTAGATCAACATACCATAAAAAAATAAGGCTTCCATCGAAGCCTTATTTTTTTCATTCATATACAAATCGACAATTAATCATCAATTTGTTCATTTTCCACACGTTGTCTAAACTTCTGACCCGCACGGAATGTCACCACACGACGTGCGGTGATTGGAATTTCTTCACCCGTTTTTGGATTACGACCTGGGCGTTGGCGTTTATCACGTAATTCAAAATTGCCAAAACCTGACAGTTTGACTTGCTCACCGTCGATCAAAGCCTGACTCAATTCATTGAAAAATAACTCAACCAATTGCTTCGCTTCCCTACGATTTAAGTTGGTTTTTTCACTTAGGTGATCTGCCATTTCGGCTTTTGTTAATGCTGTCATGAGGCCCTCAATTTAGCTTTATACGTTGTTTCTAGGCTTTCAATTACATGATCCATCGCTTGCTTGATTTCCGCATCTTCTAAAGTTCGAGTCGGATGCTGGAACAGCAACGCAAATGCCAATGAACGGTGTCCAGTTTCAACGCCTTGTCCTGTGTAGACATCAAACAACCAACTTGCTGATAAATATCCGCCCGCAGATTGCTTGATCGTTGTTTCTATTGAAGTTAACGCAATATTAGCATCAATTACAAGTGCAATATCACGTCGAACTGAAGGAAATCGTGATAATTCTGTAAAATTATATGCAAATGGCTGTAAAAGCACACTTTGATCAATTTCTGCAAGCCATGTCACACCCAAATCTAACTCAGATTCTAATGATGGATGCAAACGTCCAAAATAACCCACCGACTGACCATTGACCAGAATCTCAGCGGATTGCCCTGGATGCAACCATGCACGCTCAGAACGCTGATACTCTGCCGACACATGCGCCGCATCCAGTAAAGTCTCCACTTCACCTTTGAGATCAAAGAAATCCATCGGCTGGGTTTTGGCATGCCATTGCTCAGGTGCTTTTGAACCAACGGCGATCATTGCCAAGGTTGGAATTTGTTTCAGATCATGAATTGATGAAGCGTTTTGATAATCAAAACGCAAACCTAGCTCGAAGAAACGTACACGATCTTGCTGACGATTTAGATTGTATTGCACGCATGGAATCAAGCTAGACAATAATGTGCTACGCATCACCGCCAAATCACTAGAAATCGGATTCGCCAAAGCCAAGGCATTAACCTGTGGATTGAGCTGTTTTTCCAACTTCGCATCGACAAAACTAAAGCTAATCGCTTCTTGATAACCGAGCGCCACCAAAGTCTGACGCAACTGTCCAATTTCACTTTGATCTTGATAATTTTCCAAAGTGATTTGCATATTCGGCTTAGTCGTTGGAATATTGTCATAGCCATAGATACGGGCAATTTCTTCGATCAAATCTTGATAAATCGCCAAATCATAACGATGCGATGGTGGAGTTACCGACCATTCTTGATTGTCTGCGTCACCTTGTGCAACCACATCACATTCAAGTCGAGTCAACACATCTTGGATAAATGAAGCTTCAACATGGAAACCAAGTAATTTATCCACTTGTGCTTGGCTCAATTGAATTGGCTCACGTTTTGGTAATAGCGCGACATTTTCAACTGTAGTCACTTCACCAAACTCACCACCTGTCAATTGTTGAATCAATTGACTGGCACGATCCATCGCCAAAGCAGGCAATTCAAAATCTACACCACGTTCAAAACGCTGTGACGCATCGGTATGTAAACCAAAACGGCGTGCACGCCCTGCGATCGCAAGTGGCGCAAAGAATGCACTTTCAAGGAAAATATTTTGCGTATCATCTGTCACACTCGATGACAGTCCGCCCATGATGCCACCAATTGCCAAGACTTTTTGATCATCAGCAATCACCGTCACATCGTCTTGCAATTCCACTTCTTGATCATTGAGCAATACTAGTTTTTCGCCTAGTGTGGCTTGACGAACATGCACCGCACCTTCGATCTTATCTGCATCAAAAGCATGCAAAGGCTGACCAAGTTCAAGCAAGACATAGTTGGTAATATCCACCAAAATACTGTGGCTACGAATCCCTGAATTGGTCAGGGCTTGCGCCATCCAGTCAGGTGTTGGCGCTTTGGTATTGACGTTTTGAATGACACGACCGAGATAGCGAGGTGAGGCTTCCGTCGTCACATTCACTGTTTTTTGCGCTGAAATCGTTGCTGGCACGGCTTGAATTTCAGGTGCTTGGGCACTTAGCTTGTTAATTACAGCCACTTCACGAGCAATACCACGAATACTGAAACAGTCGCCACGGTTTGGCGTGATACTGATGTCGATGACACGATCATCGAGCTTGAGATAATCACGGATATTGACACCAACAGGCGCATCCGCAGGCAATTCTAATAAACCATCAATTTGATCTTCTAAATCAATTTCCGATGCACCGCACAGCATCCCATGTGACTCAACGCCACGCAGTTTGCCTTTTTTAATTTTAAAATCACCTGGTAAAACTGCACCAATAGTTGCCACTGGCGCTTTCATACCAACAGTGACGTTCGGTGCACCACAAACGATTTGTACAGGTTCAGCTTCGCCAATATTCACCGTGGTGACACGCAAGCGATCGGCATCAGGATGTTGCTCTACCGTCAATACTTCACCGACCACCACACCAGTAAATGGTTTTGCTACTGGCGAGCTGTCGTCAATCTCTAGACCGAGCATAGTCAGTTGATCAGCCAATGTGTCGCTATCAACCACAGGATTCACCCAAGCACGCAACCAATTTTCACTAATTTTCATTTTTCAATAGTCCTTCAATCTCCCCTAACCCCTCTTTAAAAAGAGGGGACTTACATGAATCTCATTCGGTATAAGTTTCAGGATAAGTCCCCCTTTACAAAGGGGGATTTAGGGGGATTTCTTAATCACTCAATACTTCAAATCTATAAATCTGGATAAACTTACTTAGGCGAATTGACGCAAGAAACGCACGTCATTTTGATAGAACATGCGCAAATCATTCACGCCATAACGCAACATAGCGAAACGTTCTACACCAAGACCAAAAGCAAAGCCTGAATATTGCTCTGGATCAATTCCACAATTTTGTAGCACGGTTGGATGCACCATGCCACAACCTAAAATTTCCAACCATTTACCACGCTCATCCATAATGTCCACTTCGGCACTTGGCTCGGTAAATGGGAAATACGATGGGCGAAAACGCACAGTGAGTTCTTTTTCAAAAAAGGCTTCTAATAAATTGATGATGATGCCTTTAAATTCGGTAAAGTTGGTATTTTCCGTCACGTACAACCCTTCGATCTGATGAAACATCGGCGAGTGAGTTTGATCCGAGTCACAGCGATAGACACGACCTGGGCAAATAATGCGAATTGGTGGTTTTGCCGTTTCCATGGTACGGATTTGCACACCCGAAGTATGAGTACGCAATAAATGTTGTGCATCAAAATAGAAGGTATCGTGCATAGCACGTGCAGGGTGATGACTTGGAATATTCAAGGCTTCAAAGTTGTGATAATCATCTTCAACTTCAGGCCCTTCTGCCACCACAAAGCCTGCTTTGGTAAAAAATTGACTAATCCGCTCACGC
This sequence comes from Acinetobacter marinus, assembly GCF_900096915.1. Lineage (GTDB taxonomy): Bacteria > Pseudomonadota > Gammaproteobacteria > Pseudomonadales > Moraxellaceae > Acinetobacter > Acinetobacter marinus. The sequence continues at coordinate 265,877 of NZ_FMYK01000003.1, read as the reverse complement.
ACTTGGGTCACTGGATGGATACTACCGACATGCTGACCACGACCTGGTAAGCTAATATCAATGGTTTCGCTGGCAAGTTTCGCCGTCAATGCTTGCTGTTGTAGCTCAGCTTGGCGTGCGGTCAAGGCGTTGTTGATCGACTCACGCACGGCATGGATTTTCGCCCCTTCGATTTTACGTTGTTCAGGATCCATTTTGCCCAAGGCTTTAGACTGTTCTGCAAGTTGACTCTTTTTCCCTGTAAATTGCACACGGACTTGATCAAGTGCGGCAAGTTCATTGGCTTCGGCAATCGCCGTCAGCGCTTCAGCGGTCAAGGCTTCCAGTGACATAATAACTCTCAAATGTTCATCAATTTTTTTAGAGGCTGTATTCTAACAGTTTTTTCTCAAAATTTTTATGAAGAAGATGCAATAAAGCGTATCTCTCAAATAAATTGCACAAACTAGCATTTTCCATCACTGCGATTAAACATTCGTGTCATTGCAGATCAACGTCGATTCTGTACACTACTTGCAGGAATTTTTTGAATAGACATAGGAATTGCACATGAGCGAGGCTTATATTTTTGATGCCGTCCGTACCCCACGTGGGAAAGGGAAAAAAGACGGTAGCCTGTACGAAGTCAAACCGATCTCCCTCGTTACCACCCTACTTCACGCCTTAGAACAGCGCAATCAACTTGACACTTCCAAAGTCGAAGACGTGATTCTCGGCTGTGTCACACCGATTGGCGATCAAGGTGGTGATATTGCCAAAACTGCTGCCATTGCCGCAGGTTGGAGCGATCATGTATCAGGCGTACAGATCAATCGTTTTTGTGCATCAGGCTTAGAAGCGGTCAATCTCGCTGCACAAAAAGTCCGCTCAGGTTGGGAAGATTTGATCGTTGCAGGCGGTGTTGAGTCCATGTCACGCATCCCAATGGGTTCGGATAGTGGACCATGGGCGCTTGATCCTGAAACCAATCTAAAATCTGCCTTTGTCCCGCAAGGTGTCGGTGCAGATTTGATTGCCACATTAGATGGTTACAGCCGTGCCGATGTCGATGCCTTTGCGGTCAATTCACAACAAAAAGCGGCCAATGCACAAGCGAATGGCTATTTTGAAAAATCCATTGTCCCTGTCAAAGATCAGGCAGGTGTGACCATTTTAGATAAAGATGAATTTATCCGTGGCAATACCACAGCGGAGAATCTTGCCAAACTCAAGCCAAGTTTTGAGATGATGGGCAATATGGGTTTCGATGCAGTGGCATTACAAAAATATCCTGAAGCGCAAAAAGTCAACCATGTGCATCATGCAGGTAACTCATCAGGCATCGTCGATGGTGCAGCACTTGTATTGATTGGTTCTGAGAAAATGGCTCAAGCGCTGAACCTCAAGCCTCGTGCAAAAATCCTGTCTACGGCTTTGGTCGGTACTGATCCAACCATCATGCTTACAGGGCCTGCACCTGCGGCACGTAAAGCCTTAGCCAAAGCAGGTTTAACCATTGATGACATTGATTTATTTGAAGTCAATGAAGCCTTTGCAGCAGTGGTGATGCGCTTCGTCAATGAGATGAACGTGCCTATGGATAAGGTCAATGTCAATGGTGGTGCGATTGCCATGGGACATCCGCTTGGCGCAACTGGTGCAATGATTCTTGGGACATTACTCGATGAGTTGGAACGCCGAAATTTAAAGCGTGGGCTAGCGACGTTGTGCGTTGGTGGTGGGATGGGTATTGCCACAATTATTGAGCGAGTTTAAGGGGAAAATCATGAGCGCAATTCAATATCAAAAAGATGCCGACAACATCGTGATTTTAACTTTAGATTCACCGAATCAATCTGCCAATACCATGAATGCAGATTTCCGTGAGGCTCTAGAAGTAACAACGACGAAAATACTTGCAGAGAAAGAGCAAATTGCAGGGATTATTTTCACCTCAGCAAAGAAAACATTTTTTGCAGGCGGTGACTTGGATGAATTAATCCAAGCCACACCTGAACATGCCACAGAATTTTTCAACATGATCGAAAGCATGAAAGTACAATTTCGTCAGATCGAAACACTTGGCGTGCCTGTGGTGGCTTGCCTAAACGGTACAGCACTTGGTGGTGGTTGGGAGTTGGCATTAGGCTGTCATCATCGTATTGCCCTGCAAGATGCGAAAGCAAAATTTGGTTTACCTGAAGTCACTTTAGGACTGCTACCGGGTGGCGGTGGTATCGTTCGCATGGTGCGTTTGCTTGGGCTGCAAACTGCTTTTCCGTTCCTCATGGAAGGCAAACAGTTTGGCGTTGAACAAGCTGTTCAACTCGGCTTAATTCATGACACAGCAAGCTCGAATGAAGAATTACTCGACAAAGCCAAAGCATGGGTAAAGTCTAATCCAAAAAGTCAGCAACCTTTTGATGTAAAAGGCTATAAAATTCCAGGTGGCGATCCAAAGACACCTGCTGTTGCACAAGTCCTTGCCATTGCCCCTGCGATGCTCCGTAGTAAAACTAAAGGTTGCTACCCTGCGCCTGAAGCGATCATGGCAGCTGCAGTTGAGGGTGCTCAAGTCGATGTCGATACCGCACTGCGCATCGAAAGTCGTTATTTTACTGAGCTTGCCACAGGTCAAGTGTCAAAGAATATGATCGGTACTTTTTGGCATGGTTTAAATGCGATTAAAGCGGGTGAAAGTCGTCCGAAAAACATCGAAAAATGGCAAGCGACAAAAGTCGGCATATTAGGTGCAGGTATGATGGGTGCAGGTATTGCCTATTCAACTGCAATTAAAGGCGTGCCTGTTGTGCTAAAAGACGTCAGCATTGAAGCGGCAGAAAAAGGCAAAGCGTATAGCCAAAAACTACTCGAAAAGCGTGTATCACGTGGTCGTATGACCGCTGAGAAAAAGGATCAAATTCTTGCGCTCATTCAACCGACTGCCGATGCCAAAGATTTGCAAGGCTGTGACCTGATCATCGAAGCGGTGTTTGAAAATCAAGCACTCAAAGCCAAAGTTACCGAAGAAGCCGAACAGTATCTAGTAGATGGTGGTGTGATGGCATCGAATACCTCAACTTTACCAATTACAGGTTTAGCACAGGCCAGTAAAAATGCCAAAAACTTCATTGGACTACACTTCTTTAGCCCAGTCGATAAAATGCAACTGGTCGAAATCATCAAAGGAAATGAAACTTCTGATGAAACTTTAGCACGTGCCTATGACTTTGTTCAGCAGATCGCCAAAACCCCAATCATCGTGAATGATAGCCGTGGCTTCTTTACCAGTCGTGTCTTTGGTACGTTTGTACAAGAAGGTATGCGCTTACTTGCAGAAGGTGTACACCCTGCCAAGATCGAAATGGCTGCACTCAAAGCAGGCATGCCAGTTGGACCACTTGCCATTCAAGATGAGGTCAGCTTGAGTTTGAGTGAGCATGTCACTAACGAAACTCGAAAAGCGCTTCAAGCTGAGGGCAAAGACTTGCCGAAATCACCTGTCGAAGACGTGATTGCAGAGATGATCCACAAACATAAACGCAAAGGCAAAGCTGCTGGTGCAGGTTTCTATGAGTACCCTAGCGATGGCAAAAAATATCTATGGGAAGGTTTGTCACATTGGCAAAAAGATCATGATATCAGCGAACAAGATATGATTGATCGCTTCCTCTTTATTCAGGCGATCGAAACGCTACGATGCTATGAGGAAAATGTGCTGACTTCGGTGGTTGACGCAAATGTCGGTTCGATCTTTGGCATCGGCTTTGCGGCATGGACTGGCGGTGCGATTCAATTCTTAAATCAATATGGTTTGGATAAAGCCTTACAACGTGCCAATGAATTAGAAAATCGTTTTGGTGCACGATTTAAAGCACCTGAGCTGTTAAAAAAACATGCACAATCAGGTGAACCAATTCGTTAATTTGATTTAAACGTCAATAATTAAGCAATAAAAAAGCAGATTTTCGAATCTGCTTTTTTATATCATTTTGAACGATCGGCTAGGCTTAAGCCGCATCTAACGCTACGATCTTCTCTGCAAGATAATGATCCAACTCTGCAACTTTATCCGCAGGGAAAGATAGACCCAGTTTGCTACGACGCCATAGAATATCCGCACTGTGACGTGCCCACTCATGCTCAATCAGATAATCCACTTCTTGAGAATATAATCCCTCACCAAAGTCATAACCTAAATCTTCGACTTTACGAATGTGCGCAAGCATCGTCCAAACTCGTGAACCGTAAGCATTGACCCAACGAGTTGCAAGATGCTCTGAAACACCAATACATTTCTCTTGGACTTCATAAATTAACTGTTCAATCGACGTGATGTTTTCACCACCTGGCAAGGCTTCCTTTGCCGTCCAACTGGCTTGCATTTTCTCTTTGAAAAATGGACGCAATTGCTTCATCGCCGACTCTGCAAGTTTACGATAGGTCGTCAATTTTCCACCAAACACGGCAAGCATCGGTGCTTGATCGTCTGCATCTTGGATCAAAGACAAGGTGTAGTCACGAGTAATCGCCGCAGGATTATCCGACTCATCATCACAAAGTGGTCGCACACCCGCAAAAGTACTCACAACATCATCACGTTGCAATTGCGTTTTAAAATGCTCATTGCTGATTTTAATCAGATAGGCAATTTCTTCCTCACTGATCGCCACCTTGTCAGGATCGCCTTCATATTCACGATCTGTGGTGCCAATCAAGGTATAACGATCAAGGTAGGGAATCGCAAATACAATCCGACCATCGTCATTTTGCATGATGAACGACTTATCGCAATCATGCAGTTTTGGCACGATGATATGACTACCCTGAATCAGGCGAATACCATATGGGGATTTGATTTGCACATCTTCACGGATAAATTGCGATACCCACGGCCCTGCCGCATTCACCAATACTTTGGCTTTGATTTGGAATTGCCCGTGCGTATTTTCAAGATCAATCACCCACAGCCCATCTTCACGTTTCGCAGACACACAACGAGTTTGCGTCATGATTTGTGCGCCCTTTTCACGGGCTTGCATGGCGTTAAGAACCACTAAACGTGCATCATCAACGGTACAGTCTGAATATTCAAAACCACGAGTGATGGCAGGTTGTAATGGACTGTCTTCTTTAAAAAAGACATTGTTTGAGCCTGATAATTTTTTACGTTTACCCAAATGATCGTAGAAAAATAAGCCTGTACGAATCAGCCATGCAGGACGCAAATGTGGACGATGGGGCATGATAAAACGCATCGGTTTGATAATGTGCGGGGCTTTTGCCAACAACACTTCACGCTCAGCCAATGCCTCACGTACCAAACGAAATTCTTTATGTTCTAAATAGCGCAACCCGCCATGGATCAACTTACTACTCGCCGAAGACGTATGACTAGCTAAATCGTCTTTTTCGCACAGAAACACCGACAACCCTCGCCCTGCGGCGTCATTGGCAATACCGACACCATTGATTCCGCCACCGACGACGAATAAATCATAAACAATTTGGGAGGATTGAAGTTGTTGCATAGCACACCACGCAGTGTATTTATTTTCTATAATGAAAATAATATCAACATAAACGAACATATTCAAGCGAATATCATGCCGACTATCGAATAATTTCGAACATATAATTGATGAAAATTTTAGTTATACAGCGTAAGATTTAATCCAGTGTTTTGATTTTTAATGATTTAACTGGATTCGCACTGAATTACCCAGCAACAACCAACTTCACATCTGATGCTTTGATCCGATCAGCATAAATTTTTTCAGGCATTTCGTCGGTATAAATGCGATCGACCTGATCCAAACTCGCCAAACGATTCATGGCATGTCGTCCAAACTTTGAGCTATCAGCTGCGAGAAAGACTTGCCGTGCCCCGCTGATAATCGCTTGCGATACACCGACTTCTTGGAAGTCAAAATCGAGTAAAGTGCCATCTTGATCAATACCACTAATCCCAACTAAGGCATAATCAACTTTAAATTGCTTAAAAAAGTCGGCTGTCGCCTGACCAATCACCCCGCCGTCGGGACGCACTCGACCACTGGCAATCATCACTTCAAAATCAGCTTTGCTACTGAGAATTTTGGCGACATTGAGATTATTGGTAATGACTTTGAGTCCACTATGTTGTAATAAGGCTTGCGCAATCGCCTCAGTGGTTGTACCAATATTAATAAAAATCGACGCATGATCAGGCACGTCTTTGGCAACGGCTTCAGCGATACGGCGTTTTTCCTCAAGCAACTGCCCTGCACGCATGCTGTAATCGGTATTGGCAACACTGGAGGAGTCATAGGCTGCACCACCATGATAGCGACGCAGTAAACCGTCATCGGCAAGCTGATTAATGTCACGACGAATGGTCTGTGGTGTCACATTGAAATGCTGTGCCAGTTCATCAATGCTGATATAGCCTCGTGCTTTGACCAGTTCGATGGTTTGCTGATGTCGAAGAATTAAGCCCATAAAATAACGTCCTTGCTATTTAATTTATTCCGATTCCCAATGACGAGTGCGTTTCACCGCCTTTTGCCAGCCTTGATATAGTGCTTGCATGGCATCCTTGTCATGTGTCGGTATATAGGTTTGATCGATACTAATTTTTTCTTTCAACTCATCGATATCTTGCCAAAAATCAACCGCCAAACCTGCCAAGAATGCAGCGCCCATTGCCGTAGTTTCTTTCAGTGTCGGGCGTTCTACAGGGACATTTAAGATGTCAGATTGGAATTGCATCAGGAAATTATTCGCCGTTGCACCACCGTCAACACGAAGTTTTTGCAGAGAAATATCCGCATGGTTTTTCGTGGCATCTTTGAGCATCGCATCCAACACGTCACGTGTCTGATATGCAATAGATTCTAAGGTCGCACGGATAATATGCTCACAGCTTGCACCACGGGTTAAGCCAAAGATTGCACCACGTGCATCAGGATCCCAATATGGCGCACCCAGTCCTGTAAATGCAGGTACGACATAGACACCATTACTGTCTTTCACCTTAGTCGCATAATATTCTGAATCATGTGAATCATGAATGACTTTTAGCTCATCACGTAGCCACTGTACGCTCGAACCCGCATTGAAAATTGCTCCTTCTAAGGCATAATTCACTTCACCTTTTTTACCGCAGGCGATCGTGGTAATTAGACCGTGTTCCGAACGCACCGCTTCTTTACCCGTATTCATCAACAAGAAACAGCCTGTGCCATAGGTATTTTTTGCCTGACCAGATTCCACACAGATTTGACCAAATAGCGCTGCCTGTTGATCTCCTGCAATACCTGCAATTGGAATACGTGTTTCTTGCCCGCTGATAGTATAGGTATGCCCATACACTTCTGAAGATGAACGTACTTCTGGCAACATCGCTTTGGGAATATCTAAGGCTTTAAGTAAGGTATCGTCCCAATCGAGTTTATGAATATCAAACAACATAGTACGTGATGCATTTGTAAAGTCTGTGACATGCACTTCACCGTGGGTCAGTTTCCAAATCAACCACGTATCCACTGTGCCAAATAGCAAATCACCCTTTTCGGCTTTTTCACGGCTACCTTCAACATGATCAAGAATCCATTTAATTTTTGTGCCTGAAAAATACGGATCAATCACCAAACCTGTGACGTTTTTGACGTGTTCTTCTAAACCCTGTTGTTTCAGTTGATTGCAAATTTCGGTGCTTTGACGGCTCTGCCAAACGATGGCATTGTAGATCGGCTTGCCTGTATGTTTATCCCAGATAATGGTGGTCTCACGTTGATTGGTAATGCCAATCGCCGCCACTTGTTCACTGGAAATCCCTGCATGTGCCAACGCCTCGACCCACACCGAACTTTGTGTTGCCCAGATTTCCATCGGATCATGCTCAACCCAACCTGACTTTGGATAAATCTGACTAAATTCACGCTGTGCAATACTGACCACTTTGGCATCATGATCAAATACGATCGCCCTTGAACTGGTGGTGCCTTGATCAAAAGCGACGATATATTTCTTTGCTGTAGCGTTCATGCATTGTTCCAGACTGTAGCTTTTCGTTGTGTGCTGTGTATTTTGTGCATGCAAAAATTTCTGTGAAAAGGAACATACACACAAAATGAGTATTTTTTAAGCACAATCATTCCAACCGAATAATCATTAAAAAACAATCATTTTCAATTTGCTGATTATCATAGCGAAACTTGTTCGAAAATGAAAATAGCGCAACGGCGAAAGTTACATAATATTTTCCAAGTCAAGTGCTTAAAATACTAAACATCGCTATAATATGTAAGGTTTAGCGAGGTGGTGACAATGGATGTACATGGTTTTAAAAATTTTCAGGAAGTCGGTCAAAGCGTTTTAAAATTTTTACACGCTCGATATGGCTTTGATCTGTGGATGATTACTCGAGTAGAGGATAAAGACTGGATCGTATTGCAATCTGAAGATTATGCCTATGATGTCAGACCTGGTCATGTATTTTGTTGGGAAGATTCATTTTGCTCACACATGGTTAAAGGCAAAGCACCCCGTATCGCACCACGCTCTGATGAAATTCCACTGTATGCCAATGCCCCAATTGCACAGCAAGTTCCGATCAAAGCCTATATTGGACAGCCGCTATATCATGAAGATGGCAGTATCTTTGGAACCCTCTGTGCAGTCGATCCGCAACCTAAGCCCAAATCTTTACTCGATGAAGCGCCTTTAATTGAACAAATGGCAGCGCTTCTCAGTTATATTTTACAAGCAGAGCTACGTACCAGCGCCCAACTTCGCCAACTAGAACGCCTTCAAGTCGAAGCATTGACAGATCATCTCACGAGCTTGGTCAATCGCCGTGGCTAGGATCAAGTTATTGATGCCGAAGAAGCACGGTGCAAACTTTATGGGCATCCTGTTGCGATCATCATTATCGATCTCAATGATCTCAAAATCACCAATGATCTATTCGGTCATTCTGCAGGTGATGAATTATTGCAAGCCACCGCCAAGGTATTAAAAGCATCCATCTCAGATCAACATATGATAGCCCGACTTGGCGGTGATGAATTTGGGATACTTTGTGTCAACACGACGGAAGTTGAAGCGGAGAAAATCCGCCAACATATTGACAATGCGCTCAGTCGTGCCAATATTCGTGCGGCACTGGGTATGGCAATGCGTGATCCGACTAAAGGGCTCTTGGATGCGATTAAACAAGCCGATCTCAACATGTATCAAGACAAAAAGGAAAAACTTGGCGTGATGCCAACACCACAGGATTAAGTTTTTTCGATTGAAATCACAGCGTTTATCAGTGCTCAACATCAAAAAATATTCTAAACACAGCTTATTCAGCTCTGTTGACTGACGACAGTATTGCTTACAATGTTTGCTCTTTGGTATCACTCAAAATAAATGTACTATGAGTACAATCCTTTTCATTTATTCTCACTTGTTAAAATGATAAATATCCTTACGCAATCCAACCTGCTCAAATTAGCCACCATTTCTAGCCTGAGTATTGCCATCAGCGCCTGTGATTTTGGCAATAAAAAACCTAACCCAACCCCTGTACAAAAAGCCCGTGAACCTGTGATTGCGATTGCGCTGGGTGGCGGTGGTGCTAAAGGTTTTGCGCACATCGGTGTGATTAAAGTGCTCGAATCACATGGCATCAAAGCCAAAATCGTGACGGGTACGAGTGCGGGGAGCTTTGTTGGCAGTATTTACGCTTCAGGCAAAACCCCATATCAACTGCAAGAAATTGCGCTGAAACTGGAAGAGTCCGACATTCGTGATCTGACGCTCAGTCGTCAGGGCTTTGTGGTGGGGCAAAAACTACAAGATTATGTCAATCGCCAAGTCGGTAACAAAGCCATTCAGCAATTTCCAAAACGCTTTGCCGCAGTCGCTACAGAGCTCAATACTGGTAAGAAAACTGAATTTATCAAAGGTAACGCAGGACAGGCAGTACGTGCCTCATGCAGTATTCCCAATGTCTTTGTACCCGCAACCATCGGTGGGAAAAAATATGTCGACGGTGGCTTGGTCAGTCCGATTCCTGTGAGCACTGCCAAAAGTATGGGTGCTGATCTTGTGATTGCCGTAGATATTTCTGCCCGTCCAAAAAATGCCAAGTCGATGAGTCTGTGGGGCTTGCTCGATCAGACCATTAATATCATGGGTCAGCAAAGCATTAACAATGAACTGAAACAAGCAGATGTAGTGATTCAACCTGAAATCGGTCATCTCGGTGTGCTCGATCTTGCAGCACGTAACGAGTCGATCTTGGAAGGTGAACGTGCTGCGCAGAAACAAATGCCAAAGATCAAGAAAATCATCGCCGAATTTAAACAATCACCGCAGGCTTTTTTAGCACCACCGAAAGCCAAATTTTAAGACGTTTCATGACATTTTCGGCTATGATGAATAAAAATCATTTTCATAAAAGGGATTTCACCCATGAATTATTATATTGAACCTTGGCACTGGCTCATCTTTGGCTTGATCTTGATGGTGCTTGAGATTTTTATTCCAAGTTTTACCATTTTTTGGTTTGGTCTAGCGGCGGTGGTGATCAGTGCATTGGTTTGGCTGATTCCAACCTTGCCTGTGGCTGCACAAATTCTCATTTGGGTGGTGTTGTCTACTGTGATCATGGTGCTTTGGTTTAAATTTGCCAAGCCAGCGTTATCCAAAGATGTCACCAAAGCGGGATTGTCCCGTGAAGCCACCATTGGTCAAGTCGGCATGGTGATCCAGATTTTGCCAGAACATAACGAAGCGGTGGTGCGTTTTCCGATGCCTGTGCTGGGTACGGATGAATGGACGTGTCGTACACTCGCTCCTGTGACAGTGGGTGAGCGTGTGACGGTAACGGATATTTTAGGCAATCAATTGGTGGTGCAACCTCACCACACACAATAAACATATGATGTGCTAGATGATTGGCACATTTCGCTATGAATACAGAATTTTTATAAGAGGAATCAAATATGGAATTTGCAATTATTTTAGTGGTACTGGCGGCAATCGCTGCCTACAACATGGTGGCGATTGTACCACAAGGTTTTAAATATATCGTACAGCGCTGGGGAAAATATAACAGTACCCTCACCCCAGGCATCAACTGGATCATTCCATTTATGGATAAGGTGGCGTTTAAAGTCACCACCAAAGACATCGTACTCGACATTCCCTCTCAAGAAGTGATTACCCTCGATAATGCGGTGCTGATCATGAATGCGGTGTCCTATATCAACATCACCACACCAGAAAAAGCGGTGTACGGGATTGAAGACTATACTTGGGCGATTCAGAATCTGGTGCAAACCTCGCTTCGTTCAATCGTGGGTGAGATGAATCTCGATGATGCACTGTCCTCTCGTGATCATATCAAAGCCAAACTCAAAGCGGCGATTTCTGATGATATTGCCGATTGGGGCATCACCCTAAAAACCGTGGAAATCCAAGACATTAAACCATCACCAACCATGCAGTCTGCGATGGAAGCACAAGCAGCCGCAGAACGTCAACGTCGTGCGACTGTGACCAAAGCGGATGGTGAAAAACAAGCGGCGATCCTAGAAGCAGATGGTCGTTTGGAAGCCTCAAAACGTGATGCTGAAGCGCAAGTGGTACTGGCACGTGCATCACAAGAAGCGATTGGATTGGTCACCAGTGCAATTGGTGATAAAGAAATCCCTGTGGCGTATTTGCTTGGTGAACAATATGTCAAAGCCATGCAAGATATGTCGAAATCAAATAATGCCAAAACCGTGGTATTGCCTGCCGACTTGATGAATACCATCAAAGGTGTGATGGGACGTTCATAATCTACCTGCATCAATACACAGCAAGCCATAAAAAAACAGCCTGACAATGATCAGGCTGTTTTTTTGCTATGTTGGAAAATACTTAAGTATTTAAAATCCACATCAACAATCATTGTCTATACATTAAGAGTGTTGTTGATAGATACGTTCAGCTTCGTCAAAGCGAGCCAATGTGGCAGGCGATGGCGCTTTAGAACACAAGCTCACCACCACAATGGTCAGCATGGATAGTATAAATCCAGGAATAATTTCATAGACACCTGTTGTTGCAAAGTAATTTTTCCAGACAATCACTGTGACTGCACCGACGATCATGCCTGTAATCGCACCTGATAAAGTCATGCGCTTCCACATCAGTGACAATAAAATCAATGGACCAAATGCAGCGCCAAAGCCAGCCCAAGCATAAGATACCAAGCCAAGCACTTTACTTTCAGGATCACTTGCCATAGTAATAGCCAAGACAGCGATTGCCACCACCATGATCCGTCCAACCCAAATCAGTTCGTTTTGCGATGCCCCTTTACGGATAAAGACTTTGTAAAAATCTTCAGTAATCGTGGTCGAACACAGCAACAATTGACTACTTAAAGTACTCATCACAGCCGCCAAGAATGCCGCCAAAATTACCCCAGCAACCCACGGATTAAATAAAATCTGGGTCAATTGCAAAAATACCGTTTCCGAGTTTTCGGTGACAGGCGCAGCAAGTGTTGGATTGGCTTGAAAAAATGCAATCCCAAAGAAACCGATACCGACTGAACCCAACAAACAAATAATCATCCACGACATGCCGATACGGCGTGCCATTGGAATGGTTTTGACCGAATCTGCCGCCATAAATCGAACCAAGATATGTGGCTGACCAAAATAGCCCAGCCCCCATGCCATAGAGGACATGATCGCAATCCAGCTTAAATTCTGAATCATATCCATCGCTTCAGGTCGGGCAGCTTGGACATAATGCATGACATCGCCACCATTATCGGTGATCACAAGATAAGCAAACAGTGGCGTGACGAGCAAGGCGAATAACATCAATCCTGCTTGGAAAGTATCTGTCCAACTAATCGCTAAAAACCCACCGATGGTGACATAAATAATCGTGGCACAAGCACTGAGCCAAAGCGCCGTGCTATAGTCCATCTGAAACAGGCTTTCAAACAATCGTGCGCCTGCCACCATGCCTGATGCACAGTAGATCGAGAAGAAAATCAGAATAATCAACGCAGAAGATACCCGCAGAATTTTGCGATGATCATCAAAACGATGGGTAAAATAATCAGGTAAGGTCATGGCATTATGCTGTACCTCGGTCTGAATACGCAGGCGACCAGCGACCAATAACCAATTTAGCCAAGCACCGATCACCAAACCAATGCCGATCCACGCTTCACTTAGCCCAGACAAATAAATTGCCCCAGGCAACCCCATGAGTAACCAGCCACTCATATCCGACGCCCCTGCCGAAAATGCAGTGACTAAACTGCCAAAACTTCGTCCACCCAAAATATAATCTGAATAATCTTTGGTTGCACGGTAAGCATACACGCCTATCGCAATCATCAACACAATATATAAAATAAAGGTTAATACGGTTGGGTTTAATCCATTCATCGACCGTTCCTATTTTTAACGCTAAACAAATTTTAAAGCTGATTAGGTGACGTCATATCACCCCAGCAAAAGATACATGAACAACGTCTATACACAGACAGTAGCTGAAGTCATTCAAAAATAAGGCGACAGTCTATCGCAATTCAGAAAAATGACCAAAATCACCTATCTCGAAACCAGCAAAAGTACACATCAAACACATTCCAACCCGCTACCAACCCATTCCAACAATCATCAGAATCCAGATCAAGTTGCAAGCTCATCCCGAACAAGGGAAAATAACCACAAATCTCTCTGAATTAAAGCACTCATGTCTAAACCATCCACTCAGCCACTTGCCATTTTAGGCGGTATTAGCGCAGCACAATTTCTTGCCGAATATTGGCAAAAAAAACCGTTACTTGTACGCAATGCGCTACCTGAAATTGTCGGCATGTTTGAACCTGATGACATCAAAGAATTGGCATTGGATGAGGATGTGACTGCCCGTCTAATCACACAGCATGGTCAAAACCACGAGCAATGGCAGGTAAAAAACGCACCACTTTCACCAAAAGACTTTAAAAAATTACCGCCGTACTGGACGCTGTTAGTTCAGGCGGTTGATCATTATTCACTAGAGCTTGCTGAGCTATGGAAACAATTTTCCTTTATTCCGCAGTGGCGCCGCGATGACATTATGGTGTCTTATGCACCTCAAGGTGGATCGGTAGGACAACATTTTGATTTTTATGATGTATTTTTATTGCAAGGTTTCGGGCATCGCCGTTGGCAACTGGGACAATGGTGTGATGAATCCACTGAAATCTTGCCAAATCAACCACTCAAATTACTTGCAGAAATGCAAGTCGACTTTGATGAAGTGCTTGCCCCAGGCGATTTGCTTTACGTGCCACCTCGTCTTTCTCACTACGGCGTAGCACAAGATGAATGTCTGACTTTTTCTTTTGGCTTTCGTATGCCCAATCAGGCGCAATTGATCGACCGTGTCAGTGACCAATTTGCCGATCAAATCCTCACAAAGACCCCAATCAATGATGATCAACGCAGTATGCCACAAGCCATCGGGGAAATTTCACAGCTTGAATTAGACCGATTAAAACAACAACTTTTACAAGCGATTGAAAATAATGCAGGTTTTGAGTCGGCGGTGATGGCACTGATCAGCGAAGCCAAATATGCCGAACATATTCCCGAACCCGAAGAAATCGACAACGAAGCATTACAAAGCTATGCAGATGATGGCTATGGCATTGCGCTTGAACCTGCCAATCGGCTGCTCTATCGCACGCTGGCGAATGACGATACACATACAACACCAGAAACCAGATTAGAGTTTTGGGCAAATGGTGAATTATTTCCAGTCGATACAGATTCAGCATCGCTATTTAAAGCCTTGGCTGATGGTGAGCAGTTTTTATTAAATGAATTACCAAAGCAGACAGCGAATCTAGAAACAACGCTTGAACTCATCGTCGAAGCATTAAATTCAGGTATTTTGATGTTGATCGAACCCGATGAATCTGAATAATGCGTCTCAATGAAGCACGCAATCCAACAACATCAAAGAAATTGCTCAGCTATTTTTCTGAAATTCAGGTAGAATAGCTCGCTTATTTTTTCCACTGCTGTTTATTCGTGAATCAACTGACATCTAACACTGCAACTATGCGCACCCAATCTATTCCTGTCACCGACCCTGCTGCAGGGCTGAAACTGACCGAGATTTTTTACTCGCTACAAGGTGAAGCCAATGAAGCTGGTCATCCGACAGTATTCGTGCGCTTAACAGGTTGTCCCCTACGTTGTGTGTATTGTGATACTACCTATTCTTTTGATGGTGGTACACGATTTGGTTTAGACGATATTATCCAGCAAATTTCTCAATACAATGCCAAATATGTCTGCGTGACTGGCGGCGAACCTCTGGCACAGCCGAACTGTGTGGTCTTGCTGAAAACCTTGTGTGATAGTGGCTTTAAAGTGTCATTGGAAACCAGTGGCGCATTAGACATCAGCAAAGTTGATACCCGTGTCTCTCGCATTGTCGATGTCAAAACACCATCTAGCCATGAGCAACATCGCAACATGATTGAGAATTATCCACATTTGACTCAACATGATCAGATTAAATTTGTGATTAGCGATCGTGCTGATTATGAATGGTCTAAAGATTTTCTCATGCAACATCAGCTTGCAAATCTAGTCTCCACCGTCTGGTTCTCGCCTGCCTTTGCCATTGAAGGTAATGTGCGTTTACCGCCACTGGCTCGCAATCTGGCACAGTGGATTTTGGAAGATCATTTACCTGTCAAATTCCAATTACAACTGCACAAACTGCTTTGGCAAGATGAAAAAGGTCGTTAAGCCATTTTCCTTATCACCTTTTCCTCATCAACTAAGTCGCATCGCCCTTGCTGTATTTCTGCGCAAATCCAAAGTCAGGATTGTGCTAAACTCGTTCGCTGATTTATTCGTATTATTTTAAGGTTGGAGCATGCGTCAAAGAGCCGTAGTCTTATTATCAGGTGGTTTAGATTCAAGTACTTGCCTAGCTTGGGCTGCATCGCAATATGATTGTTATGCGATTAGCTTTATGTATGGACAGCGCTCAACCAGCGAACTTGAAGCTGCCAAAACCATTGCCGAAAAATATGCGCTGGATCACCGTATTATCAATATCGACCTTGGCAATATTGGTGGCTCTGCCCTCACCGATCACAATCTCGATGTGCCAGATCAACTGCAAGACGGCATTCCCATCACCTATGTGCCTGCTCGAAATACCATTTTTCTGTCCTATGCACTTGCACTCGCCGAAGTCAAAGATGCACAGGCGATCGTGATTGGGGTCAATGCGGTAGATTACTCTGGCTATCCAGACTGCCGTCCTGAATATATCGATGCCTTTACAAAAATGGCGAATCTTGCAACAAAAGCAGGTGTAGAAGGTCATCCGATAAAAATTGAAACACCCCTGTTACATTTATCCAAAGCGAATATCATACGCTTAGGCGTCGAACATGGGTTAGACTATGCTCAAACGGTATCATGCTACCAAGCAGATGCTGACGGTCGGGCATGTGGTAAGTGTGATAGCTGTCGCTTGCGCCATCAAGGCTTTATTGAAGCTGAGATCGCTGATCCAACACGTTACGTGAATTAATTTTTTAGAAAAACAGGTTCTTTATGAAAAATATGATGTTAAAAACTGCTGGTGCATTCCTCGTTGCTGCTTTGGCTAGCCAAACTTATGCAGCTGACTTGAGCAAAAGTACCAACATCCGTGGCGATCTTGAAAAAAATTGCCAAACTTCGTTCACCAATGCCAAAGTATTGTCGACTTCTGAAGCATCAAAGTTCTGTAAATGTACTATTGATAGCCAAGCGAAAATGACCAATGCAGACGAATGGGAAATCCAAAGCGCAATCAATGCGAAAAAAGATCCACGTACAGTTGGCGTGGTTAAACGCACTGAACAATATATGAATACCTGTGCTGGCGCAGACTTGATCAAAAAAGTACAAACTGCTGCTCAATCAGCACAAGCGAAAAAGAAATAATTTTTCGTGAACAAAAGCCTGCACTTGCAGGCTTTTTTATTACTTGAATTTATAGCAAGAATGTATTGTTCAAGGATTTATCATCTGGATAAATGCTAAGATCAGAGCAACATCAAATTTTGAAAGAGAACTTCACATGGCAGATCAAATAGAACAAATTCAATTACCCAACTACGCGCTTGAAAGCACCCAAGGCGAGATTAACTTAAGTGACATTAACGATTGGCTAATTATTTATTTTTATCCTAAAGATTCAACGCCTGGTTGTACCACACAAGCCAATGAATTTAGCCAATTTAAAGATGACTTTGCCAAACTTGGCGTGCAAATCTTCGGTGTATCTCGTGATTCAATCAAAAGCCACGAACGCTTTACTGAAAAGCAAGACATTAACTTTAGCTTGATCAGCGATCCTGATGAAAAACTTTGTCAGCACTTTGACGTGATCAAAGAAAAGAACATGTATGGTAAAAAAGTCATGGGCATTGAGCGCTCGACCTTTATTTTCCACAACGGCGAACTCAAAGCCAGCTTCCGCAAAGTCAAAGCCTCAGGTCATGCCGAAATGATTTTAGAAGAAATTAAGCAGTTACAAAGTGCTTAAATTGGGGGCTTTAGGGGGCGTTAGCCCCCTAAAACCTAACACGCCATCAGTCGCCAAAGGCAACTGATGGCGTTAAAAATACTATCTCAGCAATCTCAACCTGAGTTTAAAAAATACCTATTACTATTGTTGCTTAATGTGAGTTTTGCCAGTCAATCTTTATGTGTAGTAGTTTAGGCTTAAAACTCTATTCAAACAGAATCATCGGGCAAAATGACTGGTGAATCATCCTGCTGTTGAAAGGCATCTTGCAACAGCGGATACCATTCACTATTTTGAAATTCGATTAAAAACTCTTGGACTTCAGTACTTAAATGATCTTGATCTATTTCACCCTGATAATATTTGACACGTAGCGGTGTCGCTGAAAGTTGATTTTTTAGATTTTCCAATTCAAGCAATTTCCACTCAGGAAATAGCGCCAGATAATATGAACTGTCATCTTTAAAATGACCAATTAAGCCGACATTTTGATTATCTTGGGTGATTTCTGCAACGCCCTTTTTGACCGCTTTGACCCATTTCTCATCATTATATAAATCCACAATCGGGACGAACTGAATACGCTGTCGTGTCACTTCATCAAAGCTGGATAAAATCATCTGCTGACGTTCGGTGACCGAGAAAGGATTTTTAATACTGCGTTCATCTTGCGCTGAACCAAGCACCAGAATGACTTGCTCCGCCTGCGCCAGCGCAATATCAATGACTTCTCGATGTGCGATGTGGAACGGCTGAAAACGCCCAATGAACACCAAATAATCAAATCTTTTGAACTCGTGCGACATAAAAACCTCAATCTCTCAACTATACAGCGTGCGTCATCTTTGTTAAAACTAGATGCAAGTTTTATAACAGACCATGGACTATCAAAATGAGCTTAGATTGTTTAAACAATAGCAACCCACATCTCAAAGCAGAATTAGCCAACGGCATTCTCACCTTGGCAATCGACCGTCCTGAAGCCAAAAATGCGCTCTATAGTGACTTATATATCGAGATCGAACAAGCATTGTATCAAGCGGATGCGTCAAATGACGTGCGCATCGTGATCCTGCGTGGCGCAAATAACGACTTCTCTGCGGGCAATGACATGCAGGACTTTGCTGCAAGCCTGAAGAAAAATATCAGCCCTGCGGGTGATGGTGCACCATTTTTATTATTAAAATCAGCAGCGAAATTCTCAAAACCGTTAATCGTTGGGGTCAAAGGTGTGGCGATTGGGATTGGTGTGACGATTCTCTTGCACGCCGATTTTGTTTATACCGACACCAGTGCAGTATTCCAAATTCCTTTTGTTAGCTTAGGTTTATCCCCTGAAGGTGCGGCGAGTAAACTTCTACAACAACGTGCAGGTTATTTATTAGCGGCGGACTTGTTGATGTCAGCTCGTAAGTTCAATGCGGAAACCGCATTCGACGCCAAGCTAGTCACACAAATCGTAGATGATCCGTATGCGCAAGCTGCGCAAATGGCAGAGCATCTCAATCAACTGCCACTTGCCTCACTCAAACAAAGTAAAGCCTTGATGAAAGCTGATAAAGATGACATCGTGGCTTGGATTGATCATGAAGCAGAAATCTTTATGCAACGTGTTAAATCGCCTGAAATGGTCGAAGCATTGACTGCATTTAAAGAAAAACGTAAAGCGGATTTTTCAAAGTTTAATTGATCATGACACCTCTAATTCAACAAAATCAGCTTTTTGACTTTGAATTAGAGGTTGTTTTTATTCAATAGTAATTTCATAAGTATCCGAATTTTTCCAACCAATTACTTGAAATAAATCACTTATAAGTTTTTGACCTTTAAAATATCGTACTAATTCAGCAGGACTCCAACCATTTCCATCTGAAAATAATGCACCAATACTAATTAGAAAAGTAATCAATTCTAACCTTTCACTTTGTGAGCAATCTGAAATATTCTTATGATAAAGCTGACCTTGCCCATTATATTTCTTAACTTCTATAAATCCTTTTGCTTTTAAAGTAGATATAGCCTCCAACTGCAAACAAAATAGTTGGGCTTGATGTCCTGCAATATCAGTTACAATAATATGATAATCAGGTAATTTATTCATAAGAAGTCTTAAACCTCTATAATTTTCAAGAACTCTAAAGTAGGTTCTTCATAGGGATGACTTGCCAATAACGCCTGTTTCACCGCTTGAGCATACTGTTCATCGACAATGGTTTCGACACGCCATTCTTCGACTTGTTCGAGCTGATCTACCTGACCAATAAAAGGATTGGCTTGACCTAATGGTTTAAACTGACCAATGCCTTTGACCTGCCAAGCACACTCTACATAATCACCGATACCGCCTGCGCCCGCTTGAAAAATCGCTTGCTTGGTCACTTCGAGATGCGACTCAGGCACATAGTAGATCAGTTTTAACATGGCATATTCCTTCCCTTTAGAAATTACTGAAAATCATCAAATCGCATCATTCATGGCTTGCCACATTTTGATGGTATCCGACATCACTTTGACATTATGTGTGCGCACCATACATGCACCCTGTTGGATCGACAGTAAATGTGCTGTGCTACTGGCAATATCACGCTCCGTTGCTTCGGCACCACCCAATACTTCACCGATGAATCGTTTACGAGAAAGTGCCGAAAGTATTGGATAGCCCAGTTCATGCAATTTCCAAAACTCATTCAATAATTGTAAATTTTGCGAAGCTGTCTTGGCAAAGCCAAAACCGGGATCAATGATGATATTTTCTTTGCGAATGCCTATGGTTAATGCTTCGTCAATACGCTGTTGTAGCTCTGCCATGACTTCTGCGGTGACATCTTGATAGACCGCCAAATCATTCATGGTACTTGGCTCACCACGCATGTGCATCAAGATCACAGGAATGTTTAATTCTGCCGCTGTTTGCATGGCATGAGGACGTTTTAAAGCACGCACATCGTTCCAAATATGCGCACCTTTGACGACTGCTTCTCGTATCACTTCAGGCGAGCTGGTATCGATCGAGATCACCACATCATGAGTAGCCAACTGCTCAACCACTGGAATCACCCGATCCAGCTCTTCTTGCACACTCACCGCATCGGCATGCGGGCGAGTCGATTCTCCACCAATATCGATGATGGTTGCGCCCTGTTCCATCATCTCCAAAGCATGTGCAATCGCTTTGGACGTTTGGCGAAATTGCCCACCATCACTGAAGGAATCAGGGGTGACATTGAGAATGCCCATGATTTGCGGCGTGGATAAATCCAAAGTTTTATTAGCGTATTGTAGTGTGCGGTTGGGTAAGCGGGACAATTGCATGATGACTCCTTGATTACCCGATTAGTGTAACCAATTCATTTGCTTAAAAGTGAAAATATCACCCTATAACTTTGAAGTCGTTCAGAATTCCGACATGATTCGAGCATAAAAAAGACCGCTCGGAAACGGTCTCATTTATCATTTCATCCAGCCAAATTTAGGCTTTAGGCAATGATGGTAAAGGTGGCGGTGTCGATGGAGAATCATCTTCCTCACCCACCGTTTCATCACCGACCGTAATCGGATTTTCAGGCACATACACTTTCGGTGGTTGTGGCTCACGACCTTCCATGATGTCACGGATTTGATCACGATCAATGGTTTCCCATTCCATCAAGGCTTTCACCATTTCATGGGCGATCGATTGGTTATTCTCTAAAATCTCACGTGCAACTGTATATTGCTCATCAAGAATTCGACGAATTTCAGCATCGACTTGCTGTTGTGTCGCTTCAGAAATGGTACGGTTGCCCATGTTGCCGAAGAAGCCATTTTGATTTTCTTCTTCGTAAACCATGACACCCAAACGATCTGACATACCGTACTTGGTGACCATCGCCCGTGCCATTTTGGTGGCACGCTCAAAGTCATTTGATGCGCCAGTCGATTGTTGATTGATAAAGACTTCTTCAGCGATACGACCACCGAACAAAATCGAAATCTCATTCAACATCTTGTCTTTATAGTTGCTAATCGCATCTTGCTCAGGCAACTGCCACGTCACACCCAGCGCCCAACCACGAGGCATAATGGTGACTTTGTGTACAGGATCAGTCTTCGGCAATAGCTCTGCAACGATCGCATGCCCTGCTTCATGATACGCCGTGGCACGACGTTCTTCATCACGAATGACCATCGATTTACGCTCAGGACCCATGTAGATTTTGTCTTTGGCATCTTCGAAGTCATGCATATCGACCGTGGTCTTATTACGACGTGCAGCGAATAAAGCCGCTTCATTGACCAAATTGGCAAGTTGTGCACCAGAGAATCCTGGTGTACCACGTGCCAATACTTGCGTATCCACACCCGTCACAGATGGCAATTTTTTCAAATGAACATTAAGAATTTGCTCACGACCTTTAATGTCTGGCAAGCCAACCATCACTTGACGGTCAAAACGACCTGGGCGAAGTAATGCTTTATCCAAGACATCTGCACGGTTAGTCGCAGCAATCACGATAATGCCTTCATTCCCATCAAAACCGTCCATCTCAACCAGCATTTGGTTCAAGGTTTGCTCACGCTCGTCATGACCGCCGCCAGTACCTGAACCACGATGACGACCGACTGCATCAATCTCATCAATGAAGATAATACATGGCGCATGGCGTTTGGCTTGCTCAAACATATCACGTACACGTGATGCGCCGACACCAACAAACATCTCGACGAAGTCCGAACCAGAGATACTGAAGAATGGCACTTTGGCTTCACCAGCAATCGCCTTAGCAAGCAAGGTCTTACCTGTACCTGGAGGACCGACCATCAATACACCACGTGGAATCGATGCACCAAGACGTTTGAATTTTGCTGGATCTTTTAAGAAATCAACAATTTCAACCACTTCTTGCTTGGCTTCGTCAACACCAGCCACATCTTTAAAAGTAACTTTGACTTGATCTTCTGAGAGCATTTTGGCTTTTGATTTACCAAAACTCATTGGACCGTTTTTACCACCAGCACCACCGCCCATATTCCGCATAAAGAACATGAACAATAAAATGATCAATAAAATAGGGAAACTTGCGATCAACAGTTGCATCAACAAGCCTTGACGATGCGGTGCAACACCTTCAACTTCAACGCCTTTTTCAATCAAATTCGGTACAAACTGCGGTTCAAAGACATCAGGGCGAATGGTTTCAAATTCTGAACCATTGGCTTTCGTGCCTGTGATGCGTTCGCCATCTACAGTCACTTGTTTGACCTGTCCATTATCCACAGCAGCGATGAATTGAGAATAGCTCAACGCATCTGTTTTTCCTCGGTCGCTGAAATTACTAAAAACCAGTACCAGCACACCGATAATAATCAGCCACAATACGGCATTTTTGAAGAAATCGCTCAAAGCTCTATTCCCATATTTATCAAATTTGGTCAGTCAAAAAACAACTTAACTCACCATCCTAAAAAAGCGAAACCACATCTTAACAGCTTTAGTGTACAGATGCTCACAAAAACGCATACTCTACATTCGGCTTTGCAAGTCACAATTTAAAGTCACATTTTACAGCGACTTTATAAAGACTTGTTGCGTCCCTGACCGATCAAAAAAACCTCTTTTGATCGTGCTCGAGAAGCAGCAGGCTTCGCCGTTTTTAACACATCGAAGGTATCAACCATCTGTTTTCGAAACTCATCAAAACCAGTTCCTTGAAAGACTTTGACCACCATCTGTCCTTTTTTTCCAAGCACTTTTTGTGCAAAATCCAAAGCCAACTCACACAAATAAATTTGACGTGGTTGATCGACAGACCTATTACCTGATGTATTGGGTGCCATGTCGGAAATTACAAGGTCTACAGGTCGTCCATTTAAAATATTTAACAATTTTTCAAATACTTCTTCTTCTCGGAAATCACCCTGCAAGAAAGTTACATCAGGCAAAGCATCCATCTCTAAAATATCTGAGGCGATCACAATACCTTTATCACCGACCAGTTTTCCTGCGATTTGCGACCAACTGCCTGGCGCTGCGCCCAAGTCCACCACCGTCATACCAGGTCTGATTAAATTGTATTTTTCTTGAATTTCTAAGAGCTTATATGCTGCTCTGGCACGATAGCCTTCTTTTTGCGCTTTTTTGACAAATGGATCATCCAAATGTTCACGCATCCAAGCACGACTACTTTTAGATAATTTTTGATTGGTGATTTTAGTGGCCATTTGTCATACAAAATATCAGTGAAAACAGCCTGCATTCTACGTGAAAAAAACGTCCGATGCAGTAAAACCGCACAAATCAAGTCGAGAAAGCCCAATCAAATTTTCCATCAAAACCATCGGTCAAGCCAAAACGCATCACAAGCCGCCGTAGAAATAATTCATGAAAGCCCTGCATTTTTTGATGAAAAACGTTTAAAATAGTGCGTTTTCATTATCGGTTCGCATCATGGCAGCTTTAAAAATTCAAGAACGCAAACGTCTACGTCAAATTGGTCACGCACTGCAACCTGTGGTGATGATCGGTAGCCAAGGTTTGACCGACAATGTCGTCGAAGAAACTGAACGTGCGCTCAATGATCATGAATTGATTAAAATCAAAGTCGCTGGCGAAGATCGTGAGGCGCGTGCAGCAGTGATTCAAGCACTGATCGAACGCACAAGTGCAGAAAGCGTACAACAAATCGGTAAAGTGGTTTTGCTCTATAAAAAAGCCGCGCAGCAAAATCAAAAACTCTCCAATATCGTGCGTCATGCGCATTTGATCAAAGACTAATTGCGCTTGCGTAATCCGTATTATGGCAAGTTTTGAACTCAGCGCATTTCAACCCACCCGTGATCTCAGCATCGTGGCGGCGGTTGAATCCCCTGCCAATGGCATTATCCAACTCGGCTTTTGGCTGAATGACCCGATGCAACAGATTATCTGGGGAGATACGGTTGCAGGACATCCACGACGTGATTATTTGTGGGAACAGACCTGCTTTGAGCTGTTTATTGGTATCAAAGACATTGACGACTATATTGAAGTTAATCTTTCCCCTTCGGGTGCTTGGCAAAGTTATCACTTTGAAGAATATCGCTATCCTGAAACGACGCCACCGCCGATCAATTCTAAAATTGAATTGGTCGAACTCAAACGCACAGGTTTTGGACTGACTGCAGCGATCGATATTAATTTGTTTTTGCATCACTACAAGGTTGCCATGAAGGATGTGTTTCTTGGTATTAGTGCGGTGATTCAGACGGCTGCGAAACCACATTATTTCGCCATGCAACACAGTAGCCCAGAAGCGGACTTTCATAATAAGCGAGATTGGTTACATCAGTTTTAACTGTGCTCCACAGTTTTAGTGATCTTTCAATTTTGTTTTCTGCGATGTATTGATTTGCGAAAAAAACGGCGCCGAAGCGCCGTTTTACTTATATCGAATAGTCACATCAAAGCATTACGACTGAGTTGAGTTTTCTTGTTATTGTGGTAGCAAATTCAGTGAAGCATTAAGACGCTTTTGATTTGACTTCGTCAACCTTCTCTTCCACTTTTTCTTTGACTTGTGAAAGATTGATTTTGTTGAATGCTTCAACCGCATGCTCTTTCGAGCGCTTAAAAGTTTCAGTAAGCTGTTCTTTATGCTTTGATGAAATCTCAGTAATGTCTTGTTTGATGTCTTTAGACACTTTGGTTACATCATCGAACAATGCAGAAAACTCAGTTTTCAAAGTTTCTTTCAGCTCAAGCAAATCCGCTTGTGTCACAGGAAATTGAGTTTTCAAAGTTTCGATACGCTTCAACACTTCAGCTTTGATTTCAGTCACTTGTGATTGAACACTTTGTGCAAAATCTTTTTTAGCTTCAGCGGCATCGTTTTTAGCTTGTTCGAGTTTTTGTGACGTATCCGCAGTTGCTTTCTCGACATCGGCTTTAATGTCAGCAACTTTGTGCTCAACGTCCGCTTTTACTTTTGCCGCAGTATGCTCGACTTGGGTTTTCGCTTGATCAAGCTCAGTTTTTGCCTGATCAACCAATTGTTCTGCTTTATCTGTCAATTTGGTCGTTTGTCTAGCCATGAGTGTTTACCTCTAAGTTTGTTATGTTTGGATAACGCCTATTAAATACCCAAATTATTTTTCTTGTGGATTTTTTGTCTAACAATTCTCATTTTTAACAAATGTTCACGCTGTGCTTTTCCATCAATTGGCTGATTTAAGGTTAGACTTTCGCAGAACTTTTGCGTACAATACTTCTTTAAGTTACAAGCGAGCAGACCGAAGCGGAAAGTCGATTATTTTCCAGCTTCTCGATAAGTCTACTCGCTTTTTTACAGCTTAAAATTCAGGAGCTTTGCTTTGAGCATCCCCGCCATTTTAGCCCTCGCTGATGGGACGATTTTCAAAGGTACGTCGATCGGCGCATCTGGTTCTACGACTGGTGAAGTCGTTTTCAATACTGCCATGACTGGCTATCAAGAGATCCTCACCGATCCTAGTTATGCGCAGCAGATGGTCACATTGACCTATCCACACATTGGTAATACTGGCTGTAATGCAGAAGACACCGAGTCTGGACGCATTCACAAAGTCTGGGCGAATGGTTTGATCATTCGTGACTTACCTTTACTTCACAGTAACTTCCGTGCAGAACAATCACTGAGCGACTACCTACAACAACACAATGTCGTGGCGATTGCAGATATTGATACTCGTAAGCTGACCCGTATCTTGCGTGACAAAGGCGCACAAAACGGCTGTATCCTTGCAGGGGAAAATATCACCGAAGCAGAAGCCTTAGAAAAAGCCCGTGCCTTTGGCGGTCTCAATGGTTTAGACCTTGCTAAAGAGTGCTGTGATCCTGAAGGCTTTGAGTGGACAGAAGGTTCTTGGGCATTGGGCGAAGGCTTTGCCAAACCTGAAATGAAATTCCATGTGGTTGCTTATGACTACGGTGTAAAAACCAACATTCTTCGTATGCTTGCCGATCGTGGTTGTAAGCTGACAGTTGTCCCTGCACAGACTCCTGCGGAAAAAGTTTTAGCCTTGAATCCTGATGGCGTGTTCTTATCAAATGGCCCCGGCGATCCAGCAGCGTGTGATTATGCGATTGACGCAGTGAAAACCATTGTTGAATCGACCAATTTACCTGTATTTGGTATTTGCTTGGGTCATCAGATTTTGGCATTGGCTTCTGGTGCGACCACGATGAAAATGAATCATGGTCACCACGGTGCAAACCACCCTGTGCAAAACCTTGAAGATGGTACGGTGATGATCACCTCGCAAAACCATGGTTTTGCTGTTGATGAAAGCACGTTGCCTGCAACGCTCAAAGTGACACATCGTTCATTATTTGATGGTACAAACCAAGGTATTCATCGTACCGATAAGCCTGCGTTTAGCTTCCAAGGTCACCCTGAAGCAAGCCCAGGTCCGCATGACTGTGCGCCATTATTTGATCATTTTATCGAACTCATTGAAGCTGCAAAGCAGTAATTAAGGAATACTTCATATGCCTAAACGTACAGACATAAAAAGCATCTTAATTATTGGTGCAGGTCCTATTGTCATCGGTCAAGCCTGTGAGTTTGACTACTCAGGTGCGCAAGCGTGTAAAGCCCTGCGTGAAGAAGGTTACCGTGTCATCTTGGTCAACTCAAACCCTGCGACCATCATGACAGACCCTTCGATGGCAGATGCAACTTATATTGAGCCAATCACTTGGCAAACCGTTGCGCAAATCATTGAAAAAGAACGTCCAGATGCGGTACTTCCAACGATGGGCGGTCAAACTGCATTGAACTGTGCTCTCGCCCTTGATGAGCACGGTGTACTGGCAAAATATGGCGTGGAGCTGATCGGTGCAAGTAAAGATGCCATCGAGAAAGCCGAAGACCGTAAGCTATTCGACCAAGCGATGCGCAAAATCGGTTTGGAATGTCCAAAAGCTGCCATTGCAGAGAGCATGGACGAGGCACTTGAAATCCAAAACCGTTTTGGCTTCCCTGTAATTATCCGTCCATCATTTACCATGGGTGGTTCAGGCGGCGGCATTGCATATAACAAAGAAGAATTTTTAGAAATCTGTGAACGCGGTTTCGACCTTTCTCCAACCAAACAACTTTTGATTGATGAATCATTGATTGGCTGGAAAGAGTATGAGATGGAAGTGGTTCGTGACAAGAACAACAACTGCATCATCGTCTGCGCCATTGAAAACTTCGACCCGATGGGCGTGCATACTGGCGACTCAATCACCGTTGCCCCTGCACAAACCTTGACCGATAAAGAATATCAATTGATGCGTAATGCCTCAGTTGCGGTACTTCGTGAGATCGGCGTAGAAACTGGTGGTTCAAACGTACAGTTTGGTATTTGCCCGAACACGGGTCGTATGGTCGTGATCGAGATGAATCCACGTGTATCACGTTCATCTGCGCTTGCTTCAAAAGCAACAGGCTTCCCAATTGCCAAAGTCGCTGCCAAACTTGCCGTTGGTTATACCCTCGATGAATTAAAAAATGACATCACTGGTGGCGTGACACCAGCATCGTTTGAGCCATCAATCGACTATGTCGTGACCAAGATTCCTCGTTTTAACTTTGAAAAATTCCCACAAGCTGAGCCAACACTGACTACGCAAATGAAATCCGTTGGTGAAGTGATGGCAATTGGTCGTAACTTCCAAGAATCAATGCAAAAAGCACTTCGTGGCTTGGAAGAAGGCGCATGTGGTTTTGATGAAAAAATCACGGCTGAGACCAGCAACATCAAAGACAAGATTTTGGTTGAGCTGAAAATTCCGAGCCCTGCACGGATTTGGTATATCGCAGATGCATTCCGTCACGGCTTTAGCTTGGATGATGTGTTTGAAGCAACCAAAATTGACCGTTGGTTCTTGATTCAAATCGAAGACATCGTTAAAACCGAAGCGCAAATCAAAGCACTCGGTGTCGGTGATTTAACAGCAGAAAATGTACGCTCGTTCAAACGTAAAGGGTTGTCTGATCTGCGTATCGCTAACTTGATGGGCATTTCGCAAAAACAATTCCGTAAAGAACGTTGGAATTTGGGCGTTTATCCAGTCTACAAACGTGTCGATACTTGTGCAGCTGAGTTTTCATCAAATACAGCCTATATGTATTCGACCTATGACGAAGAATGCGAAGCCAATCCATCGGATAAAGACAAAATCATGGTGATCGGTGGCGGTCCAAACCGTATCGGTCAAGGCATTGAGTTTGATTATTGCTGTGTCCACGCTGCGCTTGCGATGCGTGAAGATGGTTTCGAGACCATCATGGTCA
Organism: Acinetobacter marinus; assembly: GCF_900096915.1. Classification (GTDB taxonomy): domain Bacteria; phylum Pseudomonadota; class Gammaproteobacteria; order Pseudomonadales; family Moraxellaceae; genus Acinetobacter; species Acinetobacter marinus. The sequence goes on along the minus strand of NZ_FMYK01000003.1, from coordinate 237,033 downwards.
ACTGTAACCCTGAAACCGTGTCTACCGACTATGACACCTCAGATCGTTTGTACTTCGAGCCAGTCACTTTAGAAGACGTGTTAGAAATTATTCGCACGGAAAAACCAAAAGGTGTGATCGTTCAATATGGCGGTCAAACCCCATTGAAATTGGCGCGTGCTTTGGAAGAAGCTGGCGCACCAATTATCGGCACATCGCCTGATGCGATCGACCGTGCAGAAGATCGTGAACGCTTCCAACAAATGATTCAAAAATTGAATCTACGCCAACCAAACAACAGCATTGTCAAATCTGCTGAAGAAGGCATCGCCGAAGCTGCTAAAGTTGGCTTCCCATTGGTGGTACGCCCTTCTTATGTCCTTGGTGGCCGTGCGATGGAAATCGTCTATAACGAAGAAGAGCTAAAACGCTACCTCCGTGAAGCGGTTCAAGCATCGAATGAAGCCCCTGTATTGCTTGATCGTTTCTTAGATGATGCGACCGAAGTCGATGTAGACTGCGTATCTGATGGCAAGGAAGTTGTGATCGGCGGCATCATGCAACACATTGAACAAGCAGGTGTTCACTCTGGTGACTCAGCATGTTCAATTCCGCCATATTCATTGTCTAAAGAAATCCAAGACGAAATGCGTCGTCAAACTGTGGCGATGGCAAAAGAGCTTGGCGTGGTTGGCTTAATGAATGTACAGTTTGCGGTCAAAGGTAACGATGTCTACATTCTCGAAGTGAATCCACGTGCATCTCGTACCGTACCATTCGTATCGAAATGTATCGGTGAATCTTTAGCGAAAGTGGCTGCACGTTGTATGGCAGGTCAGTCTTTGGCATCGCAAGGCTTTACTAAGGAAATTATTCCAAAGAGCTTTGCAGTCAAAGAAGCGGTGTTCCCTTTCAACAAATTCCCAGGTGTTGACCCTGTGCTTGGGCCTGAGATGAAGTCTACTGGCGAAGTCATGGGTGTGGGTAAAACCTTTGGTGAAGCCTTCTACAAAGCCGTACTTGGCTCGAATGATCGCCTACCAGGTAAGCCAACTGAAGGTGAAGTGAAACATGCTTTCTTGTCTGTACGTGATTCAGATAAGCCACATGTCGCTCGAGTTGCACAACAACTGATCGGTCATGGCTTCAAACTGGTTGCCACTGGCGGTACATTTGATGTATTAAAAGAGGCTGGTTTAGAATGTGAGCGTGTCAATAAAGTCACCGAAGGTCGTCCACATATCGTGGATCGCTTGAAAAATGGCGAGATACACCTCATTATCAATACTACAGAAGGCAAGCAAGCTCAGCAAGATTCATTCTCGATTCGTCGCTCTGCATTGCAAGGCAAAGTGTATTACACCACCACATTAAACGGTGCAGATGCAGTTTGTCAGGCTTTAGGAATTCAATTGCCAATGGATGTATATCGCTTGCAAGATTTACAAACAGACGCTTAATACACCGACGACACTTCCGCCATCTCTGACGGAGGTGGCGGATTTTTTTTAATTTGAACTGAGCCAATTGAAAGTGAATGATCAGCATATATCACACTTTCATTTATGCTCATAAGCACACGAGGAATTCTCGAAAACCTAGCGAGTAGAGTAAATTTCAAGGCGCACCTCGCACAGCAACCACAATGTACATCACGTACATGAGGATTGCGAGCAAGGCTCAACGCAGAAATTTGCCGACGTAGATGGTTTTTCGAAATTCCGAATAGATAGTGAGGAAAACATGCAACGCTATCCAATGACGCCAGAAGGCAAAGCTGCGCTAGAAACAGAATTACAACATCTCAAATCTGTAGAACGCCCACGTATTACCCAAGCGATCGCAGAAGCACGTGAACACGGTGATCTTAAGGAAAACGCCGAGTATCATGCTGCCCGTGAACAACAAGGCTTCTGTGAAGGTCGTATTCAAGACATCGAAGGCAAACTTGGCGCTGCACAAGTGATTGATGTCAAAGACTTAGAACAAAATGGTCGTGTGGTCTTTGGTGTGACTGTCACCATTGAAAACCTTGATACCGAAGAACAAAAGACTTATAAAATCGTGGGTGATGACGAGGCAGATTTTAAGCAAAATAAAATCTCAGTGAACTCCCCGATTGCGCGTGGTCTACTCAGTAAAAATGAAGGTGACGATGCCAAAATCACTACGCCACAAGGTGAAGTTGAGTACGAAGTGGTTAAGGTTGAATATCTGTAAATTGCTATGCTAAATTAGCTCCCAACTTTGGGAGCTTTTTTTTTGTGTATTTCGCTCTATAACCAATTCGATTGAATAATGAATAAAATGTTGTAGAAAATAATTGTATGGACTTTTAGCATATGAAATTTTTGATTGTCAGCGTTATTACAGGCATAGGTCTAATTATTGTTTATAACTTAATAGAATTGCTATACATCAATAAAACTTATAAAAGTGAAATGCACAACTATGAAAAATATCAGGTAATGGCATGGGAAAAGCATGTCTACCCACCTGAAAAGAAGTTTGAATTTCACTACGTTTATACTTCAGGTACAAGTTCAAAAGGTGGTAAACATGGTTACCATATTACCCTACGTGAACATGGGAATTCCTCTGCGTTAGTTCATAAAGAGTTTTTTCGACCTTTCTATATCGAACCTGAACTCTATAAAGAAAATTATCCTCGGCAAATATTAGTCGACAACGTATCACTCTATTGTACAGAGGATTATAGTAAAGTCATTAAAAGGCATGGCGATTGCCTCTTTGACAAAGCAACGATTTATGATGAAAAGAATACAGCTATCGAGGTTTCAGGGAATAATCCTTTCGATTCTAAAATCAGAAATCAGCGGAAAGACGATTTTTACTTTGCGACGTATTTATGGTCAGGTGGATTAGCTTTTATAGGTTTGATTTTAATTGTAATTTCAGTTTTTTCAGAAAAGGAGGATCTTTGTTTTAGAATAATAAAATGTTTATATGGCATATTGTTTTTATTCTTTTCTTTTAAAGTCATTTATTTATTTTTTTACACAATTTCTCTTTGATGAACCAGTTAAAAAAAACTCTATTCAAGCTTAAATAAGGTTTCACTACAGTTTGCAGTGGAACGAATAGTATAACTTATCAAGATATTTTCACCATTTAACGTCGACGTAATCCTCGCCCGCGCCCTCGTGCCATACCACCACCTAACGCATTGAGCACTGCCAGTTTATTCAGACTGCCTGAAGCATGTGCATGGCAAATCGCCCCTGCTAATGCATCTGCCGCATCAGCTTGGGGTTTCACGGAGAGATTCAGTAATTTCATCACCATCATCTGCACTTGTTCTTTATCTGCCGCACCATAACCCACAACAGACTGTTTTATTTGCCGTGCGGTATATTCTGCTACGCTCAAATCAAGATTGACCAAAGCCGCAATGGCTGCTCCTCGGGCTTGACCAAGTTTTAAGGCAGAATCAGGGTTTTGCGCCATAAACACTTGTTCGACCGCAGCTTCTGTCGGCTGATGAAAACGCACGATGCGATCTACTCCTGCGAAAATCCGTTTCAATCGCTCAGGCATGTCTTGGCTTTCAGTACGAATCGTCCCTGCATCGACAAAGCGCAATTTTGCCCCGTCTTTTTCAATGACGCCATAGCCCGTCAGCCGTGAACCAGGATCGATACCGATGATTATTGTCATTTCGCCCTTTAAATTTTCAAAATCGTCACTATTGTTACATAAATCACTGTAAAAAACCTGTGCGCTAGTGATTGGTACTGCGTGATGGGTTAAATTGAACACATTATTTTTTCGCTTTAAAATTTAAATGAGGTTGCAAAGTACCGAAATGGGTCTGATTTTATTAGTATTGATTGCCATCGTGACTGAGATCGTGACGTGGATTGTGGTCGGCGATCTGGTTGGTAGTGCTTGGTACGTGTTCTTCTGGTTCATTGCCGCTGCAGTGATCGGGATCAGTATGCTCCGCAGTAGCGTTGCCCACATCATGCCACAGATGCAACAAATGCAAATGTCAGGACAAATGGGCAATGACCCCAATGTCGGTAAATATCTCCCTAGAGCGATTGCTGGGCTATTACTTGCGATTCCAGGGCTTTGGTCGGACTTGATTGCAGTGCTGATGCTGATCCCTGCGGTGCAAACGCTATTTAGAAATGCGGCAATGAGTGCCATGCAAAAACGCCAACAAGCGATGATGGAAAAGATGATGGGTGGCATGACAGGTAATGCCAATGATCCAAATAATCCGTTCGCCGATGTAATGCGTCAAATGCAAGAAATGCAACGTCAGCAGATGGGCGGACGTGGTGCGAGTAATGATTCGAGCATTATTGATGGTGAAGCCCGTGAAGTGACGCCAGAAGCAAAACGTATTGAACACAAGGATAATGACTAAAATTACAGCAATTAACGATTGGATTGATATTTTTATAATTAAAATCCTTGACCTAAGCGCAATTAGTTCATAGAATCCTCTGCACATTCTCCCATAGCTCAGTCGGTAGAGCGACGGACTGTTAATCCGCAGGTCCCTGGTTCGAGCCCAGGTGGGAGAGCCAAAATTTAGATACAGCGCTAGTTGTATTGAAAAAAGCCTAGACATTGATCTAGGCTTTTTTATGATTTTCTCTTAAAGAATACTATTTGTTGCTAACTTATACCAATTACACTCAGCGGCTTGATTTGAACCACACTTAATTTTTTTAGCCTTACAAAAAATTGGCTGGTTACTATCACCATTCCAATTTTCTCCACTATATTTACATAAAAAACAATTTCTTATAGAGATTTTCTTACTTGCAGCTAATCTCACTTGAGAAATAAACAAGTCCCCATGAGCATGACCGAAATTGACCGTTGAATTCTCGAAATCGGAATCTATTTCAATTATATTGTTATAGATAATCTTATTTTTAAACCTTAACAGCCTACCCTCAATTTCTGACAAATAAGTTAATTCCAAAAATGCTTTTCCTGATTCCCACACATAAAAAGCGAAAAATTGCTTACGCATACAACGACATTCTGCTTCAGGTACAACCTCCACCCCTTGATAAAAGCCCTTAAAAAGCGCATCGCTTGGACTTAAACAAGACTTATATATTTTCTCAACATCATCCTCAGAGTTGAGTGGTATCTCAATTATTCTTTTACCTGATTTCTTCTTCTTTTCGCTTAAAAAATGTGTAACTGCAATCTCAATATAAATATTATCTTCGGAACTAAATCTTCGAGAGAGTAAGATATCTGGTATAAATTCTTCATTTCGTTTTTCAATCTCGATTTGAGAATAGTACTCCGTCAAATCAAATTTTTTCTTTACAAATCCAAGATTACAATATTTTCGGATTGCTCTTTTATATTTATGGCACTTTTTAGGTATTTCAAATTCTACATAGTAGGGAATATTTTCAGTTAGACATTTTGTATACGTTTCAAAAAAAACTTGTTTACCCAAATAATGTAAATACGTTTCCCCCTGACATTCCTGAATATTTTTATGTGCAAAGTGGGGGGTATATATCTTTCCATTAACTTTTGCGATCAAAAGATTTCCACAACCAAAGCAAAAGAAATTTGTAGATATTTCCTGTCCAACTAAATCTGTTGCTTTTACGATATTTCCCTGATCATCTTTAGCATATTGATATCGTGCCATATTCAATCCAAACCAATTTAATTAAAATTAGGCGGTACTAGTCTGAAAACTAAAAACTTTACTATTTTTCTTTTTATTAATACACATCGGCACGGGTTTTACGCACCAGACTCGGATCTTGTTTTTCCCGTTCTAAGCGTTGTACTGTGGTCATGGCTTGCAATTCGATCTTACCATCTTTAAACAAAATCATCTCACCCGCCTGATAGGCTTGCCATGTTTCGTTGTCAGTCAGTGGCTCGGTGGTAATGACCGCCACTCGATCCGCCGATGTGGTGACTGTACTAAAATCAATGTCAACATCGATGTCAATGAGCTTGGCATATTGAAATGGATATTCACGAATCAGCCAGTGCAGTTTCGTCGTGGCATAACTAAATAGCGCCTGACCATTGGATAAGAAAAAGTTGAATGTACCATGCTCAGCGATTTGTGGTGCGATCACTTGCAATACTGCAAAAATATCTTCAAGGCTTGGATGATCATTGCCGAATTTTAATGCCAATTGATCCAAGACATAACAAAACGCCAGCTCACTATCGGTATCGCCAACAGGTTGAAAGCGCCCTGTGAGCTCAGGATGAAATTGCAGTAAATCGCCATTATGGGCAAAAATCCACTGTCTGCCCCACAGCTCTCGCACGAAAGGATGCGAATTTTCCAGATTAATTTTGCCTTGCGTGGCTTTGCGAATATGTGCAATGACATTACGGGATTTGATCGGATATTCACGTATCAAATCGGCAATGCGAGATTCGATCGCCGAATGATTATCGACAAATAAACGGCAGGCTTTTTCTTCAAAAAATGCAATACCAAATCCATCAGAATGGTCTGAAGTCACCCCCGCACGCTGTGAAAAGCCCCGAAATGAAAAATCAATATCGGTAGGTGTAGCACAATTCATTCCTAACAACTGACACATAATGATTCACTTTATTTGAATATTCATATAATCACATGACAATACTAAGCATTTGTACTAAGCATTTGTCATGCCATAACGCCAATATATGAAATTTCCCAGTGTCTACTCAAGTTATTTTTTTGAATTGCGATACATTTCACAGAAATAAACGGCTCTGCGAGATAGATGATAAAATCAGTTATGTGCGCTGAATCATTTTCTGCATGACAAAGTGCTTTGCCACCTCATTCATTTCCAAATACACAAAATAGTCTAAGCAATTGAAATCTTGATCATAATAGGCTTGTTTCGATAGCTTTGCCTGCATGCTCAAATACACATCGAATAGCTTCGGCATACGCTCTTCATGGGGCAAACTAAAACTCGGCACCTGTGGCGTATAGGCATTGAATGCTTGAATATCAATACTTTGCGTTGGACTAAGTTGTTGTAATAACTGATGGGTGTGATAGGCTCGTGCCAAATTGTCTTGCAAGCGAATGCTGACACAACCAATCAGATATTTTGCTCGCATACTCCACAACACTTTTGGCGCAAGATTCAGCCAAAGCATCGACAAGGCTTTACCCGAACGAAAGCGTGGATGCACGCAGGTTCGTCCAACTTCGACGATATTAGAGCAATGTGCAAGATGTGGGATTACATCAAATTCTTGTGCGCTATAGCTTTGTCCAATTTCATGTCCTTGGAATAGTTTTAAACGAGTATAAGCAACGATCTCACCCGACCATTTTTCACGAAGTAGTGCATGTTCACAGCCAAAATCATAAATATCTTGATCAATCTCTTGCTCAAAAGTAATGCCAAATTGATCAGAAAATTGCATGGCTCGAAACTGTTGTACTTCTCGCAGTTGCTTTAAATCATCGACCCATTCGAAGCGGTATTGTGTCTGTTGATTTTTATTTTTGGCAAGTGGCAGTTTATTTGTTAATGGAAATGCAAGATTTTTTGGCGAAGGAAGCTGTTTGGCGAGTGGAAACGGTTTGGGTAATACAAGCTGTTTTGGACGAAATTGATTGAGTTTATCTAACATCGCGTTCACGCCTTGTTTTCATTGGATTCATTTTTAAAAGCATAAAAATGCACAATGACAAAGCGATGACCAATTGATGAAAAAATCATGAGCATTGTATGACTATGTTAGGATATTGAAACTAGCAAATCTGAACAACAAAAAAGCCGCACTCGGCGACTTTTCATTATATTCCTGACAATTTTCAGTGACTTTAGTGCTTATTTAAGCGATTCGAAATCAGCGTACCCACACCATGATCGGTGAAAATTTCGAGCAAGCTGGCATGTGGCACACGACCATCCACGATATGCGCACTCACCACGCCACCTTTGACCGCATCCAGCGCACAAGTCACTTTTGGAATCATACCGCCGTAGATCACACCCGTCGCAATCAACTCATCGACATCATGGGTATTTAGACCTGTGAGCAACTCTTTGTTGGCGCCTAGCACACCTGTAATGTTAGTCAGCAAAATCAGCTTTTCCGCACTTAAGGCTTCAGCGACTTTACCTGCAACCAGATCGGCGTTGATGTTGTAGGTGTTGCCTGCCTCATCGACACCAAGCGGTGCGATCACAGGAATAAAGTCACTGTGCAAGAACATATCAATCACATCGGTTTTCACGCCTGCGACTTCACCGACCAAGCCCAGATCAATCTGCTCCGTACCCTGTTCGGTGACTTTCTCGATCAACAGTTTTTTGGCACGAAGTAAATTACCATCTTTACCTGTCAGACCAATGGCACGCCCACCGTGTTTGTTGATCAAATTTACGATGGATTTATTGACGCTACCGCCAAGTACCATTTCAACGACTTCCATAGTCGGTGCATCAGTCACACGCATCCCGTCGATACGATCCGATTCACGACCGAGTTGTTTGAGTAGATTGTCCACTTGCGGACCTCCGCCATGCACCACCACAGGATGGATGCCGACGGTTTTTAACAGCACAATATCTCTTGCAAATGAGCTTTCCAGTTCAGGATCAGTCATGGCATTGCCACCATATTTCACCACAACGGTTTTCCCTGAAAAGCGTTGGATATAAGGTAAGGCTTCGATTAAAACTTTCGCTTTATCAATACCCTGCTGACTCGCAGACATGGATAACTCCTAAAACACATATAAAAAAACAGATATTAGCAACAACTGCTAGAAACAAATACACAAAATGACATAAAAGCTAAGCTGCAATCTCTTGCAAAGCTTGGGCAAAATGCGGTGAGATAGTATGCACCATCTCTACAAAAAATGCTTTAATCTTCGCTAAATGCAAGGCATCATCGGCATCAAAACGCACGGTAAAATATTCACCTGTATTGGACGCACGGATAATGCCAAAACCATATGGGAAATCCAATCGAATACCATCAACACAACTTAAAGTCATCGACTCCGCATCGACCCGACTTAAATTATTGTGAATATAATCCTGAATATGCGCAAAAAGTTGCTCACGATCTATACCGTTCGCATCAATATAGATATCAGGACTTGAGGTACGTTCAGGAAATTCTGCTAACAATGTACTTAGACTTTGCTGTGTCGATTCAAGATATTCCAGTAAACGCAGTGCCGCATACAATCCATCATCGTAGCCTAGACCACGACCATCATTAAACACATAATGCCCTGCATACTCACCGCCAAATACCGCAGACTGCGCAGCAATATAATGCCTTAGAAAACTACTGCCTGTACGTAGCATATGACTACGACCATGATAACGAGCCACAGTTTGCGCAATCATCGTCGAACATTTCACATCAAAGACGATCTCAGCAGACGGTTGCACTTTTTGATCCGTTAAACAGATTTTGGCAAAAGCACACATCAACCGATCTGGGCTAATCCATTGACCCAATTCATCAATCACGACGACTCGATCACCATCACCATCTAGGGCAATACCCATCACAGACTTTGAATCAAGCACGGCTTTTTGTAATGTTTCTAAGCGTTTAAAATCGCTTGGGTCAGGTGCACCATCTGGAAAGTTGCCATCTGCATAACAGTTTAAAGCGGTCACTTCACAGCTAAGATTTTCTAAGGCAGTTTGAGCAATTTCACCTGCCGAACCGTGCAAACCATCAACGCAAATACGATGATTGTTTTGTAATTTTATATCTTGCTTTAAATATGAAAAATAGTCGGCTTTTGCATCTATCGTGATGACTTTGCCACAACGATGTAATGTTTGAAAATCTTGTGATTCAATCAAATCAGCAACGTGTTGTATTTGTTCAGCTGTTGGCGGTAAATTTTTACACAACCATTTAAAGCCATTATCTGTTGCAGGATTGTGACTTGCAGTAATCATGACACCATTGCCACCAAAACGCTTTGCGGTGAAATAGAGTAATGGCGAACTGACACAACCGATTTGATACACATCCAGTCCTGACGCAGTCAATTGTTCTGTGATGATTTCTGAAAATTCGTAACTGCTTAATCGTGCATCATAGCCAATAACGACTTGCTGTTGATTGGCACGGATAAACTGTGTGGCGAGTGCTTTGCCAATTTCAGCGACCAATCCATCTGACAGCTGCGCAACTTTTCCCCGAATATCATATGCTCGGAAAATTTGTCGAGGTACAGATTCCACTTTCGTGGATTGTAATTGCTCACTCATCGCTTTGCGTCTAATTTATTCAGAATCAGGATATTTTATTTCGTGCCAGTATGTCCGAAGCCACCTGCGCCACGCTCAGATTGTTCAAACTCTTCAACAATATCAAACTGCACTTGTTGCACAGGGACAACTACATATTGTGCCAAACGCTCGCCTGGTTCAAGTACAAAATCCGCCTGACCACGATTCCACACCGATACCATAAGCTCACCTTGATAGTCTGAATCAATCAGACCAACCAAATTTCCCAAGACAATACCATGCTTATGTCCAAGCCCTGAACGTGGCAAAATCAAGCCTGCAAAATGTGGATCTTCGATATAGATCGACAAACCTGTTTTCACCAAAACCGTCTGACCGACCGCAATGGTAATTGCCTCATCTAAACAGGCACGCAGATCAAGCCCTGCCGAGCCAACGGTTGCATAGTTTGGCATATCCCATTGTGTGCCGAGGCGTTGATCTAATACTTTGACTTGGACTTTCATGCTATTTCCTTTAATTTCTAACTAAAATTTATAAACCATTACGTTTTGATGATAAAAATTATCGCTTCATCAAGGCTTTCAAATTTTCAATCGCACGCCGAGCTTGCTCTTTAGGGTCAACATCCGTCGCACCCGCTGGCTTCTTGCGACCAAGCCATTCAATATCATTCTGTGGTAATTCATCTAAGAAACGGCTTGGCGTCATTTGTTTCATCTGCCCGCCATTTTTGCGTTGCTCAGCCAAGGTCATGGTCAAGCCTTGCTTCGCCCGAGTAATGCCCACATACATCAGACGACGTTCTTCTTCGATGGTTTCGCTAGCGATCGAGTTGCGGTGCGGCAGCAGTTCCTCCTCCAAGCCCATCATATAGACATAAGGAAATTCCAAGCCTTTCGCTGCATGTAAAGTCAGTAAATTGACCTTATCTTGATCTTGCTCTTCTTGCTGTTGTTCGAGCATGTCGATCAACACCAGTTTGCGAATCGCACTTTCGATATTGCGATCATCAACATCTTCGGCTTTATTGATCAGATTTTGGATACTGCTATACAGACTTTCGATATTGTCGAATTTGGACTTTTCTTGCGCAGGTGTGGCGGCACTTTCACGAATATAATCGACATAACCCGCTTCATTGATGAACTGTCGTACCAACGGCACAGGGTCATCATGATCATGCAATTCTTCGGTAAAGCGTTGAATAAATTCGGCAAACTCATGCAACTGGCTCATGGCTTTTTTCGGCAAGACCATGGTCAGGCGTTGATCAGCAGATGCACCAAGCAATGATAAATGATTTTCCTGCGCAAATAGACCGAGCTTCTCTAAGGTCACAGGACCAATGGCACGTTTTGGTGTGTTGATGATGCGTAGAAATGCACTGTCATCTTCAGGATTAATGATCAGGCGCAGATAGCTCATGATGTCTTTGATCTCTGCCCGAGCAAAGAACGACTGACCGCCTGAGAGTTTATAGGGAATCTGCATCTGACGGAGCTGTGTTTCGATCACTCGTGATTGGAAATTACCACGGTACAGCACCGCATAATCTTTCCAGTTTTTACCATTCATCAGCTTGTGTGTAATCAAATCTTTGACCACACGTTCCGCTTCATCATCATCATTGCGGCAGGTAATCACTCGAATCGCTTCGCCACGTCCTTTATCACTCCACAAGGCTTTTTCAAAAATATGCGGATTGTTGCCGATCACCGCATTGGCCGCATTCAAAATGACATTGGTCGAACGATAATTCTGCTCCAATTTCACCACTTTTAAGCGTGGAAAATCATCTTTGAGCAGTGCCATATTTTCAGGTTTTGCACCACGCCATGCGTAGATCGACTGATCATCATCACCCACAGCGGTGAATTGCCCCATCACGCCGACCAGTAATTTCACCATCATATATTGTGCGGTATTGGTGTCTTGATACTCATCGACGAGTAGATAACGCACCCGATTTTGCCATTTATCACGCACTTCGGCATTGTCTTGTAACAGTCGTGTCGGAAGTACGATCAAATCATCAAAATCCACCGCATTATAAGCACGTAGATTGCGCTCATAGAGTTGGTAAAGATGTGCAAGATGAACGTCTTCTTCGGTTTCACAGGTAACATGCGCCTGCTCAGGCAAAATCAGATCATTTTTCCAATCCGAGATTTTCTTCATGGCTTTGGCGATTAGCTCTTTGCTGTCGGCATTTGCCAGATTGTCCCGATGCATCAAATCCATCAGAATCCGTTTGCAATCGTCTGCATCTAGAATAGAAAAATTATTTTTCAGTGGCGTGTGTTTCAGCTCGATCCGCAGTAGATTGAGTCCAAAAGTATGAAAAGTCGATACGCTCAAACCTTTAGATTGCTCTTTGGATAGATGTCGAGTGACACGCTCTTTCATCTCACGAGCGGCTTTATTGGTAAAGGTCACTGCGGTAATGCGATGCGCAGGGATGCGACATTCTTGCACCAAATAGGCAATCTTCTGCGTAATCACCGAGGTTTTACCCGAACCTGCACCTGCCAATACCAATAGCGGACCTTGCGTATAGCGCATGGCTTCTTGTTGTTTGTCGTTGAGATTCGCACCCACACTCATTGAACTATCCAGAAATTTTGCACGACAACATCATGGCATTCTGATCATCAAGAATGAAAAATGTATCGTGTGATTTTTAAAAAGCAAATTATAGAGCCTTGCGTTTTAGTTGCAATGACTAATCGGAAAATGCCAAACACATGGCGTCAAATTGTGCCGTGCTCAGCGTATCATTTTCACCTGTTCATGTTGTTAACATTTCAAAATATCAGTGCTGACAGATTTGTAAATCATCATGCTCAGCTTGTAATTGATACGTTTTGGCAGACAAAACTTTTTGCAATTGATCGATTTGGTTTTGTGCAGCGACTTCGCCAGCCTGTATGGTTTGCATACGTGAGCCGACCGAGAATACATGGGCTTTTTCACGAATGTCAGGACGAATCACGATGTCCGCTTGCTTGACTTCATAGTCGGCGAGACGATTTTGCATGATGTTAATATTTTGGTTAAACAAGCCCCAGACATTGGAGGTTTCGGTATATTCTGGACGTGCCAAAATATCTACAGCGATAATCAAATCCGCACCAAGCTGTTTAGCGATTGTCACAGGCACAGGATGCACCAACCCACCATCGACATATTGCTGTTCACCGATTTTGGTCGGCACAAACATACTTGGAATACTGGTCGACGCCATCACCGCCTTGCCTGTATCACCTTGTCGAAAAATCACATCTTGTCCAGATTTTAACTCGGTTGCCACCACATAAAATGGGATTTTCATATTTTCTAGCAAAGTGTTATCGACTTGTGCATTGACATAATCAGCGATTTTTTTCCCATCAAAAAAGCCTTGCTTACTCAAAGTAAAATCTCGTACATCATCACTTTTCAGATCCATGGCAATGTTTTTCATCTGTTCAGGCGTTTTACCACTGGCGTAGATTGCACCAACGATACTGCCCGCACTGGTGCCAACGATCATGTCGGGACGAATGCCATTTTGCTCAAGCACATCAATCACGCCAATATGCGCATAGCCACGTGCCCCGCCACTACCAAGGACTAATGCGATTTTGGGTTTTGCTTGCACTACTGTCGCATCCGCTTGCCATTTGCACGTGCTTGGCTGTGCAAGTGTCGTCGTTGCATGCACTTGGGTCAATGCGACACTTGCCAATCCTGTCAGCAATATCGATCGAATGTATTGGATAGATTTACTCCGCTGCTGCGCAAAACGTGGCGCAAAATTAAGCCTCAAAAGAAACCCTCATTTTATTTTACTGGGTGAAGTTGCATAGCGCATGCTAAAGGAACTCATGCGCAGACTCTAGGCAAATTTTGCAGAAAAATGTTAATTTGCGCACCCTATATCGATCGGTTCTTGACCAATTTCAAACAGATGCGCTTCATCTAACTCTTTAAGAAAGTCGATGACGAAACAGCCATGCTGCTAATGGCAAGGTAATAATGGCGAGTACCAGCATCGGTACGAAGTCCCATTTCACCTGCGCAAAGCCAGCGTCTTCCAAATACACCCGTTGTACCAAATCAATGCCGAAACGCAGTGGATTGGCATAGGTCAGCCAGTTCAATACTTCAGGCATATTCTGCACAGGGGTTAATAATCCTGACAATAAAGTCAGTGGCATGATCAAGAAAAAAGTATACAGCATGGCTTGTTGCATATTCAGTGCAATTGCCGAAATCGACAAGCCCACACCGACCACCGCAATATTAAAGGCGAATAAACCAAAATACAGCAATGCCAGCGAACCATTCATTGGAATCTGAAACCAAAATAGAATAATCATCAAAATCAACGTCGACTGAATCACCCCAATCAAAATCGGTGGAATCGCTTTACCGATCATAATCTGCGTCGGCGTGTATGGCGTCACCAACAGTTGATCAAAGGTGCCCTGCTCACGCTCTCGTGCCACCGACATCGCCGCCAGCATCAAGGTTTGCATCATACTCAGTGTGGCGATCAATGAGGGCATCATGCCCCAGCGTGACTCTTGGTTGGGGTTATACCATGTACGAGTTTGCACGCTAATCGCCGAGGTCGTGCCAAGTCGCTCTTGATTGACCTGACTGACCACACTGCTGATATAAGAACCTGCCATGCTTGCCGTCGACGAATTACGCCCATCCACGATCACTTGGAGCGCAGACGATTCATTATTGTTGAGCTTATCTTCAAAGTCCGCTGGAATGGTAATCACCGCCAGCGCCTCTCGATCATTGATGACCTGCTGGATTTGCTGATTATTTTGCAAATCCGCAGTTCGCCGAAATATCCCCGAACCATCCATGTGCGACAATATTTGCTGTGATGCCTGACTATGACTTTGATCTAACACGGCATAATCAACATGATTGACATCGTAGCTGGCAGCATAACCAAACAACACTGCCTGAATAAATACAGGGGCAATCAACGTCACCCGATTGGCAGGATCGACTAAAATCGCCAAAAACTCTTTTCGAGTCAGCACCCAAAGATAACGAAACCAGTGCGTGATCGCCGTGATAAAGTGATTCATGGTCATGTTACCTCAAGCGTTTTCTGAGCGATCGTGCCGTGACGATGGTCAGGAGCACAATATAAATCAACAAAATGCCACATTGCTTTAACCACAATGACCAATCATCTCCACCAAGCAACAAGGTTTTAATCAAAGTCATATAATGCGTTGCAGGCAAGACATTACTCACCACTTGCACCACGATGGGCAGGTTGCGAATATCAAATACAAATCCAGACAACATCATCGCAGGCATAAAACTGGCAAGTAGCGCCATTTGACTAGCTTGAAACTGACTTTGTGACAAACCCGAAATCATCAAGCCCATCAGCAATGACACCATCAAATACAAAAAAGAAGCCCCCATCACCGAAATCAGCGAGGCACGAATGGGCACTTCAAACAGCCAGTTGGCAGCAACCAAACAGATGACTGTATCAATCAAGCCGATCACGATATAAGGCGCCAGCTTGGACAGCACAATTTCTACTGGGCGAATCGGCGTAACATACAGTGCTTCTAAAGTGCCTCGTTCTCGCTCCCGTGCAATCAGCAAGCCTGTTAAAAATGCACCGACCAAAGTCAAAATCAATACAATCAGACCCGGCACCAAAAACCATGTACTATTGCCCGATTCGTTAAACCACATGCGCTGACTGACCGTTATTACACCCGCAGATGATCCAGAGTTAGCACGGTCGGCTTGAATCGTGGTGGTGGTATTTAAAGCACTGGAAATATAGCCGTGCAAAGCAGACGCAATGCTGGTGGAGCGCCCATTGGTAATCACCTGTACATTGGCGTCACCATTGGCATATTGTTCAGCAAAATCACTGGGAATATTGAGAATGGCATCAATATCGGCATCACGCATCGCTGCTTCTGCCTGATGAAAGCTGGGATAATGACTGACGCTGATATATTTCGAGCCATTTAAACCACTAATCACCTGCGCACTTTGTGGTGTCGGGTTTTGCTCCACCACACCGACTCGACCATTGCTCAAGTCAAACGACAAACCATAACCAAACAGTAAAATCAAAATAATCGGCAAAATAAAACCAATCGCCATGCTACTTTTGTCACGGATCAATTGCTTGGTTTCTTTGCGGGTCAGCGCAAATAAACGTGTCCAAAATGCAGAGAAATTATTCATAACATGTACCTCATTGCTTTAGCGCTTCTGATTGCTTTAGCTTATCGGCACGGGATTGCTCAACGATGGCGATAAAGGCGCTATTCATATCATTTACACTTGCATCATTCATTTCGCCACGTCCATTTTCATGAACCATATTGCGAATCTCTTTGGGAGTGCCAATGGCGAGCATTTTTCCTGCATCTTGAATGGCAATCCGATCGCAATATTCCGCTTCTTCCATAAAATGTGTGGTAATAATGATGGTGATACCATGATTCGCCAGCTCACCGATGGTGTACCAAAACGAGCGCCGTGCCAGCGGATCAATGCCACTGGTCGGCTCGTCCAAAAACAAAATCTCAGGCTGATGTAACAACGCCGCCGCCATCGACAAGCGTTGTTTAAATCCATTGGGTAAATCGCCACTTTTGGCATTTGGTTTTAGGTCGAACTGCGCTAAGGCTTTATCAATTTGCTGTTTCAGATGTTTGCCAGACAAACCATATGCCCCACCAAAAAACTTTAAATTGTCCAGCACACTCAAGTTGCCATACAGTGCAAACTTTTGTGAGACATAGCCAATCTTCGCCCTCGCCTGTGCCCGAGCAGTACGCAGATTCATCCCTGCCACTTCCAGCACACCGCTACTGGCGGGCAATAAGCCACACAGCATGCGGAAGGTAGTGGTTTTGCCTGCACCATTGGGACCGAGCAAGCCAAAAATTTCACCTCGAGAGACATCAAAAGAAGTGCTCGCCACCGCAGTAAAATCGCCAAAAGTACGCACCAAGTCTTTGACCACGATCACTGGTTTGGATTCATTCAGCTGGCTTTGCTCTGCGTGTTGTATTGTACTTTGTCTTATATCATGTGCTTTGTCTTGAGTCGCTGTGCCATCTAATACGGAGGACTTTTCGACCGTTGCATCGCTTTCATCGACGTGCTCCTTCTGATCTGATGCCTTTTCGGTTTGATGTTTCGCTTCATGTAAAAACAACATAAAAGCATCTTCAAGCTCAGGTTCACGAGCTTGCGCTACCACACCTTCGGGCAGTTGATCTGGCGGAAGCTCAGGGTGATCACTACGGGTAATGAAGCGCACCACATCGCCTTTGGGCACGGCATCGGCAATATAGCGATGATTATCCAGTAAATGCGCTTGTAATATGCGTGATTTCAGCCCTTTGTTTGGCTCAGCTTGCCATGTCTGCCCATGCACATGCGAGATCAGCTGTGCTGGTGAACCGTGTTGAATGACCTTGCCATCAAGCATCACATAGACATCCTGACAACGCTCCGCCTCATCCATATAGGCAGTGCTGATGATCACACTGAGGTTTTCATCTTTGACCAATTGCTCGATAATGATCCACAAATCACGCCGAGATAAGGGATCGACACCGACACTAGGCTCATCCAAAAGCAATAGCTCAGGCGAACGCACCAAGGTACACGCCAATCCGAGTTTTTGTTTCATCCCACCCGACAGCTTGCCTGCGGGTCGATCGGTAAATCGTGCCAAATCAGTGATTTTTAATAAGCGGTCAAAGCGTTCTTTACGCAAATCTGCGGGAACACCATGCAAATCTGCGTAAAGATCGAGATTTTCCTGAATACTGAGATCTTCATATAGACCAAACTTCTGTGGCATATAGCTGATACGATCTTGTACCGATTGCGGATTTTTGGCGACATCCGTGCCCAGCACTTCAAGCTGACCGGAAGTCGGTGCATACAACCCTGCAATCAGTCTTAAAAATGTGGTTTTTCCAGCACCATCAGGTCCGACCAAAGCGGTTAATTGCCCCGCTTTGATTTGCATCGTTAGCCCTTGTAGCGCATGCACATCGTCCGCACCTTTTTGCTCAGATTTGAACACTTGCTTTAAATCGTTGGCGATCACCACACAATCTGTAAACATTGGCTTATTCACCTGAACGGGTTTGATTTTGTTGGGTCGGTTGACTTTGATGGGTCGTTGCACTTTGTTGATGCGACTTGTCGATATGGACAGTGACAGGTTGTCCCATTTTCAACTGATCTTTTGGATCATCGACATAAATACGCACTTCATAGACCAAGGTGGTGCGAATATCTTCGGTCTGGACGGTTTTTGGTGTGAACTCGGCAACAGACGAAATATAACCAATCTTACCTGTGATCGGCTGATCAGGCTGTGAATCCCGAATCACTTGCGCACGATCACCCATCTGGATTTGCCCTAGCTCGGTCTCGCTGGCATAGACACGCACCCATTTGGGATCGGTCAAGGCGATGGTATAGACCGACTTGCTCGACGTGGTCATATCACCAACTTCCTGCAAACGTGCTCGCACCACACCATCAACGGGTGAGCGTAATTCACTTTGTGCAATTTGATAATTGATCAAATCCAGATTGGCTTTGGTCGAGTCATATTGTGCTTTGGCAGCGGCACGATCTTCTTGGCGCACGCCTTTTTGCAGTAAGGTCAGATTGGCTTTGGATTCATTTAAGGATGCCTGTGCTGTTTTCATGGTGCTTTTGGCAGCATCGACTTCTTGCTTACTCACCGCTTGTCCCACCGAGCTATTAAAAAGCACATTTAAGCGTTGATATTGCTTATCGGCGTTTTCTACTTGCGCCTGCGCTGAAGCGACTTGCGCTTGGGCTTGGGCGATTTCTTCAGGTCGATTGCCAGCATCTTGTTCATTGATGGTTTGTTGTTGCACTTGCAGCTGGGCATCGGCTTGTTTGGCTTGGATCGACAGCGACTCCGTATTGAGCTGTGCCAAGACCTGCCCTGTTTGTACACGATCGCCTTCTTGCACCGCCATAGTTTGGATGCGCCCTGAGGTTTCAAATGCCAACGACACCTGACGGATATCGACATTGCCATACAGGGTCAGATGCGATGCGTCATCTTGATCACGATTAAACCACCAAAAGGCGACTGCGGCGGCAATCACCACGATGCCAACCAACAGCACGACATTACTCTTTTTCATGTAGACAAATCCACGCTTAATTTACACACAAGTTTAAATTCAAATTTAATTTAAACTATAGCAAATAAGTAAAAAAAGTTATACTGTTATTTTTAGCATATTTGGAAATCCATTTTTATGTCTCGTGCACGACGCAGTGATGGCGACTTAACCAAACAAAAAATCTTACAAAGTGCAGGTCAATTGATTGCACAGCATGGCTTTGCACAAACCACCAACAAAGCAATTGCGCAGATGGCTGAGGTGGATTTGGCGGCGATTAATTATCACTTTGATGGTCGCGATGGCTTGTATAAAGCCGTGCTCGCTGAGGCGCATCAACATTTTTTAGATGAAAAAGTGCTCATTGCGATTGCCAATGCCGAAATTGCACCAGAACAAAAATTAGCCCAATTATTCGAAGCCCTCATCACCAATGTCACCACCATCGAACGCTGGTACAGCAAAATTTTTATTTTAGAAATGCTGTCACCCTCTCCGTATTTAATTGAGTTTATTGAAACCAATGCGCTGAGAAAGTTTCAATTGATACTGAAAATCGTCAGCGAAATTACCGATATTGATGTCAACGATCCGACCTTAATGCCTTCGGTGCTCAGCATCATCGCCCCAATTTTTGTAATGATCTTGGCAAACAAAGACTTTAGCAATCCAGTCCAAGTGATTTCTGCCATGCCAAAACAGGACTTGGTCGAGCATTTTAAAGCCTTTTCTTTGGCGGGCTTGGCTGCGGTCAAAGCCAAACATGACAAAACACTTTAATTTTTTTACGTTTTAGTGCATCAATTGCCTTTCAACAGGCTATTTTTGCGCTAAGATAACAAGCGTTTTTATAAGATGTGTTTTATCTGAACTTATCATTCAATTTTCATCCCTAAACATAGAAGGAATGCTGCCGTGGACGTACGTCTATCCGATCGTGTGAATGCCATCAAACCATCCCCTACACTTGCTGTCACCAACAAAGCGGCTGAGCTTAAAGCTGCTGGTAAAAACGTGATTGGCTTGGGTGCAGGCGAGCCTGATTTTGATACCCCTCAACACATCAAAGAGGCAGCAATAAAAGCCATTAATGACGGATTTACCAAATACACCGCTGTGGATGGTACGCCTAGTCTGAAAAAAGCCATTATTGCGAAATTCAAACGTGACAATAATCTCGACTATCAAGCCAACCAAATTTTGGTGTCTTGTGGAGGGAAACAATCATTTTTTAACCTTGCACTGGCATTGCTCAACAAGGGCGATGAAGTGATCATTCCTGCACCATTTTGGGTAAGCTATCCAGACATGGTGATCGTGGCAGAAGGTACACCTGTTATCGTCAAATGTGGCGAAGAACAGCGCTTTAAAATTACAGCCGCACAGCTTGAAGCAGCGATTACGCCGAATACCCGTCTTTTGGTGTTGAATAGCCCTTCTAACCCAACAGGCATGATCTATACCAAAGAAGAGCTTGAAGCATTAGCAGAAGTATTGCGTAAGCATCCACAGGTCTATATCGCCTCTGACGACATGTACGAACCGATTCGTTGGTCTGGCGACTTCTACAACATCGCTACCGTTGCACCTGATCTTTACGACCGTACATTTGTACTTAATGGTGTATCGAAAGCCTATGCGATGACTGGCTGGCGTATCGGTTATGCCGCAGGGCCTGCAAAAATTATCGGGGCAATGAAAAAGATTCAATCACAATCGACCTCAAACCCGACTTCAATCTCGCAAGTCGCTGCCGAAGCTGCCTTGAATGGTCCACAAGATGTGCTTGAACCAATGGTTGAAGCGTTCAAACGCCGCCATGATTTGGTGGTGAATGGACTCAATGAGATCAACGGTATCTCATGCTTGCCTGCGGATGGTGCGTTCTATGCCTATGCCAACATCCGTCCATTGATTCGTGCCAAAGGTCTAAAATCGTGCACAGAATTCTCTGAATGGTTGCTTGAGGAAACTGGCGTTGCGGTCGTTCCTGGCGATGCGTTTGGTCTTGGTGGCTTTATGCGGATCTCTTATGCAACTGCTGATGAAGTGCTCGTCGATGCATTGTCTCGAATCAAAGCTGCTGCTGATTCGATCGATGGCGTAGATGCTGCGATTGCCTCTATCGAAGCAGAGAAAAACGCATAATATGCAACGCTGAATGTGATTTAAATTCACATCACAATTTATAAGCTGTACTTAAGCCCTGAACCTGTTTCAGGGCTTTTTTGTTGGACAATGCGTAATAAATATTACACGATGACACTGTTTTAAATTGAAGCACAACCATCGAATAAAGCAAAACCAATGCAAACTTGGCATTAAAACTGCTTAGATAATAACGACACCACAAACAAAGCGTTCGAAGGAGTTCGACATGAAAATTCAAGAAAACCTACACTGCTTAAACAACCTCAAACACATCAAACAACTGCATGATGCAGGCATCGACATTGCCGTGATTGCCCTATTTTACCAATCAGAAAATATTCCGCTGAGTGCTGATCAAATCAGCCATATTTTGCAATCCATCGATGCATTGAATAAAAAGCAAATCTCTGCCAGTAAACTCACCGCCCTAATGAACGCCAAAGCGGATATTGCCGAATCAGAACAAATTCCGTGCCCTGTATAAGTGCACTCTCCACTCATTCCTCTCCTTCGCAAGGAGAGCTTGGGTGAGGTTTCATTTAAAAGCACTAAATTTAACCGCATTAAATTTACATTCAGCTGCATTTAGGGTTCATTTACCACTGCATGTCGTTACTTTATCGGATCGTTGCATCAATTGATGGAAAATTAGCTCACTGTGAGATCATTCAGCGCAAATAGACTTGACCATTAGCAAAATCTGTCTATAATCGCATGCATATTCTCCCATAGCTCAGTCGGTAGAGCGACGGACTGTTAATCCGCAGGTCCCTGGTTCGAGCCCAGGTGGGAGAGCCAAAATTCTGTTGTACTGCAATATGTTGCGTAAAAAACCTAGACTCTGATCTAGGTTTTTTTATATCTGAATTGCCACAGCAATTTAACAACCATAAAAAAATCGGTGACCATGCACCGATTTTCTTTTGCTCAAATCCTCATTCACGCAAGCCTAATCCATCAAACCATCATTAAGAGGCTTTTTTCTTAATTTGATAACACGGCGCCAACTTGACGGAGAGGCTGCCTGTAATCCATTTCTGCTGTTCGATTTCTGCCGCTGTTGCCGTATGCGTGTCTTTTTGCGCAGTCAAATACACCGATTTGTGCTGATTGTAGACATTCACCCACTGCGCTGGCGTATCGTCATACGCAGTAATATTGATATTTGGTAGTGTTGCAGTCGAGGTTGAATCCATCTCAAGCAGATTATATAGATTCATTTTTAAACCCAAATTATTGACTGCTGTCGTTCCATCATCCAGTGCAGCCCCTGAAATTCCCAGAAGTACGCCGTCTAAGACACCAAACTGAGCACCTGCAATGATCATCCGTGGTGAAATGGTTTTATCATTTTGAGTGGGTTGATAGTTGGTCGCCGTCACCGTCCCAATACGATATTGCGTGACACCATAGTTATCCTCTGGATTTGCCGTGGTCGCATCGGCTGTCCCGCACATGCCAGACATATCTGTCGCTGTGGCATTGGCTTTGATGTCGGTACGAATATCGCCATTTTCATCGATCATGATACCAAGCTGTATATCTTCTACAGTAGTGTCCGTACTGGAAAACGTTAAAGTTGCATAGAGTGGGAAATAATAATCCGAGCCTGCATCGACATTTTTACTTGAAGCAAAAACACGACGGTCGAGGTAGGCTATCGGATAGGCTTTGACAAAATCAACCGCACCACTATATTGCCCTTCATTGGTATCTTGTGTCCATTTTGCCAGCTCCGATTGCACGGCATCTTTGCCAGTGGTGTATTTATATAGTGCAGCAGTCCCAGGCACGATATAATCATTCAGCAACTTACCTTGATTTAAGGTCATGGTTTCATTATTACTGGTGATGAGGCGGAAGCGCTCCTTAGTTGCCAAATGCTTGCTGATCGGATCAATAAAATCACGCTGCGCACTGGCATACATCCGCAGTGGATCGACAGTGGTCATAAATTTAACTGCTTCAGCGACATCTGATGATGATGAGCTAGATGCAGCGAGACTACCACGCCATTGTAAGCCATAGCCTTGAGTAAAACCTTGGCGGTCACTTTGTAAATAAAATGTGCCAAGTAACGCACGGCGGTTAGAGCCACTGCCCGTATAACCAATCAAGCCTTCAACCACTTGCACAAAGGCAGGCGTATCTGCCTGATAGAGTGCGCCAAGACTCAGATTCGCCGCATCTTTTAATACAGCAAAAGCCTGTGCATCACTCACCTGCCCAACATCGACCCACGGCTTTAAGATGTTGGCATAGCTGCCATTTTGTAGCTCTGTCGCCGTCACATCAGCGGTGATACTGCTGAGTCCAACGAGACTGGCATCATCCAGTTCGAGCAACTGAATATCGCCAATGACGTTGCTTTCACTACGCTGGTTGCCTGCGGCTTGAAAAATTTTAATGAGATTCATCGCCACTTTGACCGTTGCATCACTTTCACTAAATGAGGTCGCCGCCTGTCCAGTAATCCCTTTCGCCATATCGAGCACAGTCAAATGCACAGGAATACTGTCAGCACTCACCGCACCGAGATCAGACATTTTGACGCTACCCATCTCAACACGATAGTCATCGGTTGCATTCAAGAAAAAGGTTGCCGTATCGCCTTTATCACAGCCACCTGTCACGGTATTGCCATTGACCTTGGTCGAGAAGATATTGAGATTGTCACTACTACAGGTATATTGCAGTCCAGCAACTGGATACTCCATCGTGAATTCAAAACACGCATCACTGCCAGCGACAGTACAGCCCACCGCAGTGGTCTCAGTCGGCTTTACTGTTGGATCTTCATCAATATTGTTACTGCCACCGCCACATGCTGCCATCATCAAACACAGCGAGGACACTGCGAATGGAAGTGCGAATTTATTTTTGAAATGGGTCATTGTGTTTGTCCTTCAAACGATTGCTATCTCAACACTGTGAGCTTAATTTGTCCTTGATTACTGAGTTGTAACTCGGGCACATCGACACTGGATTCGAGCGCACTCAGCAACAGATAATGGCTATTTTTTGGAATATGAATCACGCCTTCGATCGATGCAGACTGGAGCATCGTCGCTGGAAAAGTCTGGGTATGAAATGCCGTTGCACCTTCGATCACACAGCCCTTTTGATCGAGAAATACAGCGATCGGCCAGTAATAACTCGGTGCTTTACCACTGTTGGCATAGGAGCTGATTTTGACATTTTGTAATGGCTGATTAATTTCTAACAATTCAAAGTCAAAACGATTATCAAACGGCGCACGTGGAAAAAATGATACGGAATCATGTCGACCGAAACTTTTCGATTTGCGTTTGGCTTTGTCATCAATACATTGTGTTGGTAGGGCTTCTGCCAGTTCGTCTTGTGAAATGACATGATAATTGACACCCAATGTAACCACTTGTTGTGGCTCTGGTGTTGTACCACGAAACACCGACATATCTACGCCTTTTTCACGCTCCACCACGTCCCAATTGGTAGTACCGCCACTGACGCCTTTCATGCCAACTGACATCGGTGGCGTTGGTATTTGATAAAAGCGCTTTTTGCCCTCGACATTGAATTCTTTTGATTCCAAATATTCTGCTTGGTAATATTTTTCACCATCGATCATGCGGTAAGGTGCGGGTTCATTCTCTACGCTTACATCCTTGCTCGTTGCACTGTTGTTGATAGAACTGTCTACTGTTGAATCATTTTGAGCTGTATGATTTTGAGTTGTATGTTTTTTAGTAAGCCCGTCCACGTGTGCAACCGCATCCTCTGCCACCTGCGATGCAGTTGCTTTGGCGTGTGATGCTTGGCTCTTCACTGTCGCAATTTTCATTGTGTCTTGTTGTTGTACTGTTTGTTGTTGTGTTCGTTGCTCTACGGCTGACGGGGTAACTTTTGTATTGCTGAATACCTGTGCATCATTTTCAGTTTGAACTGGTGACGCACTCAGCTTGGTATCACGTGGCTGCTGTTGAGGTGCTTGCTGGATTACAGGCGCTGTCGTACGTTGAGTAGCTATTTGGTTTTGTGTTGGTGGCTGTTGCGACGCAGGCTTTTCTTTAGAAAAAAGTTTAAACCAAGTCTTTTTTTCGGCATTGGGTTTGGCTTGTGATTTCACCTGTCCGCTTGCTTCAGGCACAGGCACCACCATCGGCAAACCATCTGGTCCAATGATGGTAATCATCTCACCACTGCTTAAAGACTTGGCAGTGGCAAGTTGCACAGAGAAACACAGTCCGACCGTTAAACTATATTTCAAACAAAGATGAATTGCACTGTGCTGAAACTCAGTCGAGCGAGGTTGCTGATCTGCTTGATCAAGCAACCCGACTAAAGAACATCTGATCTGCAGTTGTTTTTTTTGCATACTTTCAACCATTTACCACCGTGTACGATACACCATACCCAAGATGTTGACCTTGGTATTGGTGCTAATATTCAGCCCTGCATAGGGGTTATACATGATATTGCCTACACCCGTTTGGTTGGCTAAGTCACTGGTATTGGCAGGAATTTGATCTCGGCTACGCAGATGTGCATAGGTCAGATCAATTTCGGTATCTGGGTCAAACTTATAGGTCAGTCCCATCCCAAACAGCTGGGCATTATTCAGCGGCACCATAGTATTTCGCTTACCATCTGGAATCGCTGATGACCGAGGTTCATAGCCTAGACGCAACTGTAAACGATCAGTTGCATCGTACTGAATGCCCACACCCCAACGCCAAGACGACTCAAATTCGAGCGGAAACGACACCGAATTTTCAGTGATATTATTACTCAACAATTTGGCAATTTTTAGCACTGCCAATGAGCGGTCGAATTCCATTTTGAATTCTTCCCATGCTTTATAATCTGTCCAACTCACATCAAAATTGACCTGTAAATCAGGCATGATTTTGTATTTTATCCCTGCTTGAAAATGCTGTGGGTAGGTCAGATCCATGGTCACCAAACCACTTTCATTCTGTGGCACACTACCCGGAAAGCCAAGAATCGCAGACAGAATTTGTCCAGTCACTGAGGAGTTCAGCGCTCTGGTTAGCTCCTGCGCACCTTCACCATTGGTAATGTGAAATTTCCCTTTCATCTGCATCTTGCTTTCGCTTTGGTAAACCATACCAAAGCCAAATTCATCTGTCGGCTCCCAGAGGATGCCCAAGTTAAAACTTGGCGCTAAGGATTGTTCTAAAGATAAATCCAATGTGGCTAAATTATCAAATGGCCCTAAAGATTGCTGGGCATTACACATCCCGAACAAGAGTAAGTCGGTGACAATGTTGCCATTTTCCTTAAACGGCGCACAGACATCTTCATCGATCAAACGCAACACACCGACCAAATCATTCGGCGCACGCATGTCGGTTTTAAGACCCATCGCCTGATAAGACATGCCGATCGAAGCACCAATCGACAGTTCATCATTGACTTTATAAGCAGCCGATGGGGACAGATAGGTGATCCGCTCAATCGCTACCTGTTGCCCCATGTAGTTACCAGGATTACCATCTTCGGCACCAAAACCTGCAATCATTGGCGCATACATTGCGGTGGCATAAGTGACTTTTGAGCCTGGTGGGCGATAAGCCACCCCAAAAGTCGGCGCTGCGACTGGCATACCTTTACCCAAATCCACCATTTTTTTCAGTACAGGCACATAGAGGGTCGGATATTCAACATCACCTTGCACCGTTCCTTTGTAATCTGTACACAAACTCGACGGGTTAGACGGTGCATCATTACACACTAATGGATCATCAGAATAGCCAAATACACCATAGCCTTCTGGTGCAGACCATTCACGTCCCACATCGAAATGCGCAATGATGCCTTGCACATCAGTTTGCAACCCGTCAATACGGGTCAAGCCTGCTGGGTTAAAGTGAATCGAGTTGACTCCTGGTGGATCGGCAGTGACCGCATTGCCAAGACTCAACGTTTTAATATCTACAGATAAGTTCTGCCCCAAGCGTGCATGGCTGGTGCTTGCCAGTCCAACCATGAGTATTGCTGTCGCTAAGGGAGCATATCGTTGCGTTTTCATCGCACTACTCCTTAGCGTACTTGTTTACCAAAACCTATAAAATCCAGTGGGAAAGACAGTCCTAAACTAATATCAGGTGCATCCTCAGTCAGACCAATCCCCACTGAACCGTTGACAATAGTTTCAGGTGAAATACGCACACCGAGCGAAATCGCAAGACTGGCACTACTTTGATCGGCAGGCTCAGAGGTTTCCCCTGTATTAAAGCGATATTCTGATGCTGTGTTAAAGCTCTGCTGATAGGACATGGTCATCGACACATCATAGTTAAATGAGTAAGCAAAACCAAAGGCAAAACCACCACTAATCCCTGGATCAAAGGATTCTAAAATGCGTGAACCTCGGCGTTGATTAATGTCTTTTTCCTCAAAACCATAGTTGGCAGAGAGTGAGGCAAATAACACCACAGGATCGATGTACTTACGGGTGCTGGCGCCAGCGCCGACAGAGTAATAACCTTTACCCGTTGACAGCTCGGTATCAGCATTGACCTCATACGGACTATCACCCGTCTTGGTCGAGACATTACCAAAGAGAATCAGTGGCAAACGCCCTTGTTTTAGTGGAAATGGTTCCCAACGTGCACCGAAAGATATATCACCCAGTCCTGCTGTGGTGGCATCTTTGATCACGTCGGATTTCGCCACCAAGGGCAACGAACCTGTTAAGGTCAAGTTATCCAAGACACCGTATTGCACGGTAAAGGTATTGGTAATGTTGTGATTAGCGTTATCTTCGATACGCAAACGGGTAATCTGTGATTGTCCATCATCTAAAGCAAGATCAAGCTGGGTATCTCGATAATATGAATATTCAAAATCGTAGGTGCCCGAGTAAGAGCCTTTTTTCACCAAAGAATATTGTTGTTCGGATGCGGTAAAGACTTCTTCGAGATTTTCCTGTTGTGTGGCATCGCCTTCTTGTTGTTGTAAGGCTTGAGAGGCTGTGTCTGAGCTAGCTGGTGTAGCACCTTCTGCCGCATTCGGATCTTCGGTTTGAGTTGCCGTGACTGCTGTCTCTGTCTCCGCCTCTGGAGCTTCAGCAGTTGGCGTAATCGCAGTCGGTGCAATTTCTGCTACTTGTGCCGTATCTGCCGCTTCATCTGCAATCGCAACTTGCTCCGTGCTGGCATAGCTTGATGCGACGCTTTCAGGCATTTCAATCGCTACCGTATTGGCATCGACAGCATCTTGCACTGCCGCACTATCCGTAGCTTCTTGTGCGTAAATTTGCCCTGACAATGCCAAGCCGATGCTCAAAGCCAACGCACTACGATTCATCCATTTCATCTCGATCATGTCTAAACTACCCTGTTACTACATTTTTTAGTTTTAAAGTGTTATTTGCGTTTGTAATACATACGCATATAAGTGTCGATTGGCTTGCCATGGTTATCAGATTTGGTATCTGAATCAATGACACGACGCATAGTGGATGCCTGACTTGCCAACTGATCTTGCTGACGATACAGGTATGCTTGTGCATCAACGAAGGCATACTGATTGACCGTTGCATCTTCGACATGACGCATATCATTTTCAGTCAAAGTCAGTAAGTTTTCAGCTTGTTGATAGTCCGCAAGCTCTACCACAAATAAAGTATTGTTATCCCAGATTTCAGCAAAACGATCTGCGTTAAAGCTAATATTGCCCAGCGCAGGATCGGCAACGTATACCCGTCCATCTTGATAGCCTTTGTACACCACAAAATGCTTAAAGCCAGCATATGCAATCGGTACGATGGCAGGTTTGTCCAAAGCAATTAAATCTTTTAATTCCCCACGATAACCCCCACTGGAATAGCCCAGCGCAGTCACGAAGCGCTTCATATCAAGTAAGGAAAAACTACGACGCTCGACAATACGGTTGTATTCACCATAGCGCATCAAGCCGTCCATGGTCTGCTTTTCCGTCAGGTTCATGCCTGCATAGCCATTGAGCAAGGTGGTCAGTGCTGCTGATCCACAGCTATAGTCGTATGCTTGACGAACGATGCCACGAAATTGATCGACGACTGCGGGTTTGATTTGGACAGGTTCACGATGGTTTTTGCTAAAACTATTGACACGGCTATCACTCACTTCGGTGTAGTAAACCGTTCCCGCGGGCTGATCCGCCAATTCGAATGATTCGGTGGCAAAGTGATAGATCAATGCCGACCCTAGTGTAATTAGAAACATGTAAACTCTTTTTTTAGTTTTAGGCGACTACCGTCGCCAAGCCCTTGAGTATTTTTCATGCATCATCCATTGATGCAATCTTCATAATGACTACAAGATACCTTGTTTTTGCTACAAGTTCACTACTTTTTTTAATATATTTGGGTGCTTTTTATACAAAAAATGTATTGTGGTTGGCAAAAAACTCACAAACCTTTGACTGTGGTCTTGAAATCTGTAATTGCAATTCCTTTCATGCCGATATTGCCAATTGAGCCATTTTTCAGATTATTCATAGTGCTTGGATCTTGAGCGCCAGCTTGTCCTAAGGTGATATTACTCAAAGTCACATCAAATTTATCCATCGTGCCATCTGCACCAAACACCACCCCACTATTGACAATGTCACCATAAACACCACTAAAATTACCGTGCTGATATAGACGCACACCAGTCGCCGTATTTGAAGCGCTCAGTTTAAACCCAAGCTGTATGCTTGAGCCATTTTTATCATAGAGCTTGATTGGATCACTGCCATCATCGTCGCCGCCCGAGATGCACATGGCATTATTGGCAATACACATCAAACTACCGCTACTGACCTGAAACATGTGTCCTTGACTGGCATGTCCAAGCTGAATATTAAAGCCCAAAGTCTCATCGGATTTAAATAAAATATCGACGCCTTTATTGCCTATAGACAGAATTTTGGTTGCGTTGGGCTGGATCGAACCATTTTGGTAAATCGAGTCTGAGCCCGCAGCAAGATAAACCGCCATGGGATTGATATGAATCAACGGCGCATCGGTCGGCATTGCAATATTGATATTGGCAAGTGCCTCACCTGCATTACCATCAGCATCTACAGCAACCTGTATCGGTGCAGTGGAGGCGACACCATTGGCTTGTTGTAGACTTACGCCACGTTGGCTCGCATTCAGATCACTGGCGATCACGATCGATGCCGCTTGTTGATGTGTGGTCGAGCCTGCGATCCCGTCTTTATCCGTCACTGCTATGCTATCGTAGGCGATATTGCCATTGGGAAAATACAGCCCCATGTTGATGCCATCTTGCGCAGTTGCCGCAGACATATCTTGCTCTTCGAGTGCTTGCATTGCCGATGCGGTGCAGACCTGTGCAGCACAAAATAATAACAAGCTGTAGTTTACCGTTTTGCGCATTGATTATGTCCTTTGTATAAATCGACCTGATATCCACGCATCATGCACATTAATGCCCTGTAATGGTCAGCGTATGATTGCCAATCTGTAAGCCTTTGAGTGCCACGTCACCAATACTCTGATCCGCCGAAGACAGATTGCCCAATTTTAAGTCTTGCATCAATACATCGACTTGTTTCCCTGCCGATGGCTTGACCACCAATCCATCTTGGCTAATATCGATCGATGCGCCATTAATGGTCAAATCGTTGCTACTACCCGTATCTTTGATTTTCATCGCCGACAGACCAATGCCGTACTCTTGCCCAGCGCTCTCAGTCCCGATCAGCCCAATATTTGAAATTTTGACACCATCATTGACCACACCATAAGCCAGTAACAAATGACCTTGTGGTGAGCTACCGAGTTGTACATTCATATTCAAACCAGCCAAATCAATACGCATATCACGCATAATTTTGGTTTGATTGCTATAACTACCATCCGCCTCACGACTTGAAACAAACACATCACCCGTCTGAATCTGTAGATCATCAGGCAATTGAATATTGATATTTAAAAAAGGGGAACCATTGCCTGCATCGCTATCCAACGTGATCACGCTAGTGCCTTCACTGATCCGAAAGTTGCCCGCACGTGTCCCATCACCAAACATCAGTGCACCTGCACTCGGCGCTGCATTAAAACCATAATCTGCTGGATTAAGCACGCCATCTGCCAGACTGACACCCGTATGATCCGTCCAAATCAATCGTGCATTGGGGGCAATATTTTGTAAAGTAATCGTCAAACCATCTTGCGCTGCGGTATTACTGAGCGCCTCATTATCTAAGGGTTCAAGCGCATGACTAAGTTGCCATGACAAACTGATCGCCATCGCAATACACATTGTTTTTATTTTTTTGCAATTCAACATTTTGTCCTCTTCCTGAGAAATGCTGACCTCTTATCGCACATATCACAGCATTGTGCATTTCCAGCAAAGTCGCTGCTGAAAAATAAAGCGGCACATCACCGCTTTATTTTTTAATTTATCAGACTATATTAGTGACCAGTCAACACCAATGTCGGCAAAGTCACATTGGTTAATGCCACATCACCAATCGATGCATTCGATGCTACACCCAACTTCACGTCACGCAAGTTGATGTCATGCGCACCATTTGACTGAATCAATAGACCGCCATTAACCGCATTGATCGATGTATCCATGATCAAATCATTACTACCCGTGGTTTTCAACTGTACGCCACCCAAGTGAATCCCCGCCAACACATCACCTGATGCATCACCCGTAGTACTCGCCACTTGTAATGAACCTGTGCCGTAAGGAATAGCCGTGCCTTTTGGCTGATACAAGCTGATACCCGATAACACCAAACCATCTGTAATCGTACCATCTAACTGAATCATTGCACCTTGTGTAGAATTACCGAGTTGCAAGTTCATCGATGCATCGCCTAATACGACTTCAATGTTATCAAGGATTTTAACTTCATTGGCATAGGCACCCATATTGTCATAGGCTGCAGCATGACTTGAATTACGTGCCGACTCTGCCACATAAATGTCACCTGTATTGATAGTCAACTCATCAGGCAAGCCGATGTTGACGTTGAGCACTGGTGCCCCTGCATTACCATCCGCATCCATATGCACACGAATACCTGTACGTGTTGCACTGGTATCTTCGATACTAAAGCCTTTCATCACGATTGCACCAGACGCATTGGCATTACCCGCTGTTGCTGTGGCAAAACCTAGGTCAGTACGTGTTAGCGTCGCTACTGGACCTGCCGCACCGCCCACTGCCAACGATTGATAACCATCTTTATCATGTACGATGACATCTGCATGCACATCACCCGCAATGACTAAAGTAATACCATCCTGACCCGTTGCAGCACTCAGCGCTTCATCATCCATAGATTGCATCGCCAATGCATGACCAGACATCGCCACTGCGGACACAAGCGTTAACTGTGTAAATTTTTTCATCATCATTTTCCTTCTTACAGATAATTCAGCCTGATTACTCCGAATCAGCTTTATAGACTGGTTAGCACCACAGCGTGATGCCAACCACTTTTTGTTGTATTAGTGACCAGAAACAAGGATCGAGCTATTACCCATATCCAAGCCTTGCACTTCGATCGAACCGATTGAATGATCATTACCCAGCGCTAGAGAATCAATATAAAGGTCTTTTGCACCTGTAGAGGTAATCGATAAACCACCGCCTGTTGCATGTGTATCAGGTAATACACTAATTTTAGTATTCACAACCAAGTTTGCATTATTTTCAGAGGTAATTTTCATACCACCAATGCTAATATCACCACCAGCAACTGTATCAACCAGATCGAGACTGTTGATGGTCAAACCACCTTGAATCGTACCATTGGCAACGATCATCGCACCTTGAGGCTGTGCACCAAGCTGAATATTCATCTCAGAAGCACCGACTGTTAAATCTAGACCACTGATGATTTCAGTCTCTGCACCCGCACCACGACGCGCACCAACCATTGCGCTCACGTCATTCGATGCTGCCACTGCGATGCTACCTACACCGATATCAATACCGTTGTTTTTCATATTGATGTTTAGGAATGGATTACCTGTCGCACCACCGCCCGCACCACTATCAGTATCAATCGTGATACGTGCTAAAGCACCACCAAACAATGGATTTGCTTGTGTTGCAGACACCCCAACAGTCACATCATTCACCACGATCGCACCAGCCGCACCCGTCGTATTATCGCCTGCGATACCCGTACCACCAAGATTAGTACCACCGTTCGTTGCAACAGAAGAGTCCAAACCGTCATTATCATGGATTAAAAGTTTATCGATCGTGATCCCACTGGTCACAACAGTCACAGTGATCCCATCCTGACCTGTAGCTGCACTTAATGCTTCGTCATCCATAGATTCCAAAGCCATTGCATTTGCACTGATTGCCATTGCTGAAACGAGAGCGATTTTAGAAAATAGCTTCATGCCTTTTCTCTCCTAGAGTTTTTTTGATCCTGACGTTTACTTCGTGTAAGCGCCTTACTTGTTGTTTTGAGCATTTACGTTTTGTGACAGATTGCCATCGACGTATTCACAAAATTACAATAGCTCTACATTTTTATCAAGCAATTGGCTTTGATGTTCTCGGACTTACCGACAAACGGTACTTTTTTGCAAAATGTAAATTTCACGCTAAAATAGCGCCAATTCATTGTGTTTACGGCGTTTATCGTGCAATTTCAAACCGTCAATTGCCATTCTTCTTACACCTTTTCTACGCTGATTGAGCGACTTCACCACTACCGAGGATTTTGCTTTTTACAGGATGATGGTCAGCCGTTTTTTGCGATTTTGCCAAAGCGATTACTGTGCGCTTCCACACAGATTTGTCAGATTCGGCAAGCTGATCTCAGTTATCTGGATCAGCCACTGCTAGATGCAGATCTCCATGCCTTTGTCAATTTCACAGCCAATACCCCACCGACAGCAAGTCCGCTTCGATTTCGAGGGGGATATATTTGCTTTTTTTCCTATGATTTTGTCAGCACTCAACAGCTCAGCCATATCGATTGTTCTAACCATAACAGACCGACTGCCCTGCTCGGTGAATATGATATTTTTATTCAAAAAGTAGATGAGCAATGGACGCTGTATTTTGATGCATCGCTTGATGATTGTGAACTATTACAGTTTTTAATTCTTGATTTACAACACCCTCCACCGATGCAGGAAAACATTCCATTTCAACTCAAACATCCTGTTCAAGCACGTTGGACTAAATCCGACTACGCAAACGCCTTTGAGCAAGTCCAAGACTATTTGCATGCTGGCGATTGCTATCAAATTAATCTCACTCAAGAGTTCCAAAGCGTGGTTCAATCAGGGCGATTGCTTCAACTTTTACCTGAGCTACTCGAATTAAGCCAAGCGCCTTTTGCAGGTTATATTGCACATGATGATTTTGAATTACTCAGCTGTTCGCCTGAATTATTCATTGAATTTCAAGCTGATCGACTGATTCGCACCCGCCCCATCAAAGGCACACTGCCTAGAGATAAAGATGTCGAAATAGATCAAGCGAATCGTCAGCGCCTTGCTCAATCCGAAAAAGATCAAGCGGAAAATTTAATGATTGTCGATTTACTGCGAAATGATCTCAGCGTATTTGCCGAGACAGGTTCGGTGAAAACGCCAAAACTATTTGAAGTGGAAAGTTTTGCCCAAGTCCATCATCTGGTGAGTGAGATTCAAGCCAGATTAAAACCTGAAATTAACCCATTAAAAATGCTGTTACAGGCACTTCCTGGTGGTTCGATCACTGGCGCACCAAAAATTCGTGCCATGCAAATCATTGAAGAACTCGAAAGCAATGCACGTGGAGCGTATTGTGGCAGTTTGGGTTACTTTAATTTTGATGGTACAGGACGGTTTAATATTCTAATTCGTAGCTTACAACGCTACGGCGATGCGCTGAGTATTTGGGCTGGCGGTGGAATTACCGTGGCGTCCAAAGTCGATGCAGAATATCAGGAATGCTTAG
Source organism: Acinetobacter marinus (assembly GCF_900096915.1). Taxonomy (GTDB): domain Bacteria; phylum Pseudomonadota; class Gammaproteobacteria; order Pseudomonadales; family Moraxellaceae; genus Acinetobacter; species Acinetobacter marinus. Next base: position 201,546 of record NZ_FMYK01000003.1, on the reverse strand, counting down.
ACAAAGTGTCGGCGCTGCTCGAATTTATCAATCAATTTACCAACACCTCATCGATATAACCCCACCCAGCCTCCCCTTACAAAAGGGAGGAGCTCAAGACGCATGCAATTGGTAATACAAACGTAGTAAAGCAATCCAATCGACTAAATTAAAGGAAGGTCTTTAAGCTATCAACTAAGCGTTGATTTTGCTCATCCGTACCCACGGTGATGCGTAGATAATTATCAATGCGTGGACGATTAAAGTGACGCACAATCACACCCTGCTCACGTAATTTTTGCGCAATCGGCGCCGCAGAAACCGTACCATGCGTGGCAAAAATAAAATTGGCTTTCGATGGCAATACTTTAAAATCAAGCGTCTTCATCTCGGCAATGAGTTGCTCACGACTGGCAATGACTTTTTCACATTGCGCTTCAAAGTACGGCTGATCTTCAAAGGAAGCCACTGCACAGGCTAAAGCAAAACGATCAATCGGATAAGAATTAAAACTATTTTTCACTGACTCGAGCGCCGTAATCAAATGTGGCTGTGCAATCGCATAACCAACACGAAGCCCTGCGAGAGAACGAGATTTGGAAGTAGTTTGACACACCACCAAATTTTCAAATTCAGCAACCAAACTGACAGCCGACTCCGCACCAAAATCCACATACGCCTCATCAATCACCACCACCGAATCAGGATGATCACTGAGTAATTGTTTGATTTGATCAATCTCGATGGCTCGTCCAGTCGGTGCATTCGGGTTGGTAATAATGATGCCACCGTTCTGTCCAGCATTGGCTTGACGATAATCTTCAACATCAATTTCAAAAGTATCAGTCAACGGAATTTCAATGGTATTTAAACCAAAAAACTGACTATAGACAGGATAAAAACTATAGCTAATGTCAGGATAAAGGAGCGGTTTATCCTGTACAAAAAACGCCTTAAAAATATGTGCAAGCACTTCGTCCGAGCCGTTACCGACAAAGACATTTTCCACATCTACATCCTGTTGCTTGGCAATTGCTTGCTTGAGCACGCTAGCATCGGGATCAGGATAAAGTTTCAGTACATCCGCTTGATTGGCGATGACCGCTTGTACCGCTTCGACCACTTTTGGTGATGGCGGATAAGGATTTTCATTGGTATTGAGTTTAAGTAAATTTTGGATCTTCGGTTGTTCGCCCGGCACATACGGCTCAAGCTCACGTACCAACGGACTCCAAAACCGCTTTTGCTGTGTAGTAATTTCTATCGACATTTTTAATCTCAGCATTTCATTCCCCCCTTTCTTAAAGGGGGCTATGGGGATTTTTTCTCCCCCTTATTAAAGGGCTAGGGTATTTATTCTTCCTCATTCTCAATTAGAGTTTAAGAGGATAATTAAAAATTAAGACTGATAACGATAACGTGCCGAGCGGGCATGGGCATCCAAGTTTTCTTGTTGCGCCAAAGTATCCGCCGTTTTCGCCAAAGTTTTGACACCCTGCTCAGAACACATGATCAAACTGGAACGCTTCTGAAAATCATACACGCCAAGCGGTGAAGAAAAACGTGCCGTACCAGATGTTGGTAATACATGGTTTGGTCCTGCACAATAGTCACCAATCGCTTCTGGCGTATAGCGTCCCATAAAGATTGCGCCCGCATGGCGGATTTCTGCACTCATCGCTTCAGCTTCGTCCAAACAAAGCTCCAAATGCTCAGGTGCAACTTGGTTAATCAGTTGAATCGCTTCAGCACGATCTTTGACCAAGACCAATGCACCACGATTAGCAATCGAGGTTTTAGCAATCTCGGCTTTCGGCAAATCTGCTAAATGACTTTCAATTTTCTCTGCAACCGCTTCGAGCAAGTCCTGATCAGGCGTGATGAAAATCGCTTGTGCAACGGTGTCATGCTCAGCTTGCGACAGCAAGTCCATCGCCAACCACTCGGCATTATTTTCGCCTTCGGCATAGACCAAAATCTCCGAAGGTCCTGCGATCATATCAATACCAACCTGACCAAACACCGCACGTTTCGCAGCAGCCACAAAACGGTTACCCGGCCCTGTGATTTTATCCACTTGCGGAATCGTTGCTGTACCATAAGCAAGTGCCGCAACCGCTTGCGCTCCGCCAATGGTAAACACTCGGCTAACACCTGCAAGATACGCTGCCGCCAAAACCAATGGATTCAGCTCACCATTAGGCGCAGGCACGACCATGATAATTTCAGGGACGCCTGCAACATGCGCAGGAATCGCATTCATCAACACCGATGAAGGATAAGAAGCCAAGCCACCTGGAACGTAAATACCGACTCGATCCAGTGGCGTGACTTTTTGCCCAAGCGTGTTGCCCAGTGCATCGACATATGTCCAGCCATCTTGCTTTTGTGCTTGGTGAAATTCACGGATACGATTTGCTGCAAGCTCAAGGGCTTGGCGTACGTCATCACTTAAGTCATCAAAGGCATGTTGCAATTGTGCTTGAGTCAGTTCTAATTGTGAAAAGGTCGTCGCTGGATGTCGATCAAATTGCTGTGTCAATGCCAACACATGCACATCGCCTTTTGCTCGAACGTCAGCAATGATTTGATCGACTGTTTTCAGGAGTTCAGGATCATTGACAGTTTCAAAAGCCAAAAGTTCAGCGAATTGCTGTTGGAAATTTTGATCTTGCGTTGACAAACGGCGCATTAAATTCATTCCACAGATTGATAAAAAAGAGTTATTTTACCTGTTTTCTACGCCCTTGTGGCGAATGAAGCACCGTAAATTCTACTTAATTCATGGATTATAATGATCAGTCATTATTGATTTCTAGATTGCACAGCCTGTTCGAGTTGCGTCAAAATCGGATTTAATAATGCGTGTTTACGCTTAAAGCTGGCTTTATTGACGATCAAACGTGATGACACTTGGCAGATTTCTTCCAGAGGTTCTAAGCCATTGGCACGCAAGGTATTTCCTGTATCCACCACATCGACAATGTAATGCCCAAGTCCGACCAATGGCGCAAGTTCCATCGAACCATACAACTTGATCACATCCACTTGTTCGCCACGACTGGCATAGAACTGACGGGTGAGATTGACATATTTGGTCGCAATGCGTAGACGACCTTGTGGCTTTTGCATACCGACTTTGCCTGCGGTCATCAGCTTGCATTTGGCGATTTGCAAATCCAGTGGCTCATAGACATTTTCTGAACCATATTCCATCAACACATCTTTACCCGCCACGCCAAAATCTGCCGCACCATTTTCCACATAAGTCGGCACGTCACTGGCACGCAAAATCAGAATGCGTACTTGTGGATGTGTGGTCGGGAAAATCAATTTACGTGATTTATCAGGATCTTCAAGTAACTCCACACCTGCTTCTGCAAGTAGTGGCAAAGTTTCTTTAAGAATACGCCCTTTGCTCAGTGCCAAAGTCAAACCATGATCAAAATTCCCCATGAGTTCTGCGTCTGAGATGCGTTTGTCTGAGAGGCTTTGTGATGAGTGCGCTTGTTCCTGTGACATTTAACCTTAACCTTTTTCTAAACTGCGTATCTAAATCGTTGCGTAAAAATTTTATCCGCTGAAATTACAGCACGTTAATGAATACGTTGAATATCCGCACCTAAGGATTGGAGTTTGGCTTCAACATCCTCATAACCACGATCAATATGATAAATACGATCGACCACGGTTTCGCCTTCCGCTGCCAACGCTGCAATCACGAGAGAAAATGACGCACGCAAATCGGTCGCCATCACAGGCGCACCTTGCAGTTTTTCTACGCCAGTGACGGTCGCATCATTGCCTTCGACTTGGATATTGGCACCCATACGACACAGCTCAGGCACATGCATAAAGCGATTTTCAAAAATGGTTTCTGAGATGGTTGCAAAGCCTCGCCCAAGTACATTGACCGCCATGATCTGCGCTTGCATATCAGTAGGAAACTCAGGATGTGGCAATGTACGGAAGCTCACTGCTTTCGGACGTTTACCCTGCATATCGAGCTCAATCCAATCTTCACCACGGGTCACTTCTGCGCCCATTTCCTCAAACTTTTCAAGCACAGCTTCCATCAAGTTTGGATCGGTATGTGTGGTTTTGATTTTACCGCCTGTGATCGCAGCAGCAGCAAGGTAAGAGCCTGTTTCGATACGATCGGCAACTACAGCATATTCACAGCCTCGCAAACTTTCTACACCTTCGACAATCAAAGTATCAGTATCTATACCTGAGATTTTCGCACCCATTTTATTGAGTAGATTCGCAAGATCGGTAATTTCTGGCTCACGTGCTGCATTACGAATCGTGGTTGTACCTTCCGCAAGTACCGCAGCCATCAGAATATTTTCAGTACCGCCAACAGTGACCATATCAAAGACCACTTCACCACCTTTGAGGCGACCATCGACTTTGGCAAGCACATAGCCTGCTTCAACTTCGATTTCTGCACCCAATGCTTCGAGGGCTTTAAGATGTTGATCGACAGGACGAGAACCAATCGCACAGCCACCTGGCAAAGACACTTTCGCTTCTCCGTAACGCGCAAGGAGTGGTCCAAGCACCAAGATCGAAGCACGCATGGTTTTTACCAATTCATATGGTGCAAAATAATTATCCAATGTGCTGGTATCCGCAGTGACCGTATCCCCTTCATACTTCATGGTGATGCCCAAGCCAGCGATCAACTTGATCAAAGTATTCACGTCTTTGAGGTGAGGCACATTGGTCAGGGTAATTGGCGTTTCTGCCAAGATCATCGCCGCAAGCAGTGGCAATGCGGCATTTTTTGCGCCTGAGATTTTGACTGTACCGTTTAGAACATTGCCGCCACGAATGAGAAATTTATCCATTTCGCCTTATGCTCCAAACATGCTAGCTTTACGCCATTCTTCTGGCGTCATGGCACGGATGGTGACTGCATGTACAGCACCTGAGGCAATATGTTCATTCAGCGGTGCATAAACAGCTTGTTGACGAGCGACAGTGCGTTTGCCTTCAAAACCCGCATCAACGATACGCAGGTCAAACTTGCCTGCTTCTCCAGTCACGGCGATATCCGCCTCAGGGAAGGCTTGTTGTAATAAGCTGGTCAGCTGTTCAGTATTCATGGTACTGGGCTCGATTTGGTTACGGACTAAAGCCGAGTAGTTTACTATAAGTTTGAAGCCGACTACAAAAGCAATGCAGATAAAAGCATCATAATGATCATTTTTTTAGCAATACAATGAAAATCGACAAAAAAAATCAGAGCCGTAGCTCTGATCTGATATTCAACTGCTCAGCACATTCAAGTCAATGTACTTTTGAATTTAAGCAACCAGCTCATGACTGACATGATGATTGGCTGTGTGATGGCTAAATTTTTGATGGCTCAGCTTATGTTTTTCCAACTGTCTTTTTAATTTTTCACCAAGCATTTGTATCGCCTGATACATATCATCCGCACTCGATTTAGCGACAAATTCTTTACCAGGAATTCTCAAGATGACTTCAGCATGATGATTATCCTGCCCCTTATGGCTCTTGAGGTTCAGACGATGATCTTTTTGTAATTTGATCTGCATGCTACAGACTTGATCTAGATGTTGGGTAATTTTAGAAAAATGCGTTGTGATTTGTTGTTCAATCGCTGGCGTAATCGCCACATGATGACCACGAATTGCAATGTGCATAGTACCACCTCCCATGAGTTTGAAATCAAACATGATCAGCGGACAAGACGTTCAGATGATGGATTTATCGTGTTTTTTTTAAATTGAGATCGATCAATTTGAAAAAACTATCACTATTTAAATCATCAACTTATCTTGCATCTTCAACAAATCATGTCAACTCCAATTGGCTATCAGATGAACTCGGTGTTTATCTGCAGTGAAATCAAAAAAGATCCACTGCATCACTCTAAATAACCATAGAAATCGGCTTAAAGCAATACTTTTCGATCTGATGAGGATGGGATATTTAAGGATTCTCGGTATTTCGCTACGGTACGCCTTGCCACGTCGATGCCTTCATCTTGTAACAATTTCGCAATCGCATTATCAGACAGCGGTTTTTTTTGATTTTCTGCGGCAATGAGCTTTTTGATCATGGCGCGAATCGCAGTTGAAGAACACTCTCCACCAGTTGCCGTACCGACATGGCTTGAAAAGAAATATTTAAGCTCGAATAAACCATTTGGCGTCAAAATATATTTATTTGTGGTCACACGGGATACGGTTGATTCGTGCAATTCTACTTCATCTGCCACATCACGAAGTACTAAAGGCTTCATACCTTCTGCACCGATTTCAAAAAAATCTCGCTGATGTTCAACGATGCAGGTGGCGACTTTCAATAAGGTTTTATGCCGCTCATCGATGCTTTTGATAAAGTTTTTGGCTTCAAGCATTTGATTTTTGAGATATTGATTATCATCACTCTGATCGGCACGCTTGATCATCCCCGCATAGAATGAATTGACTCGCAGTTTGGGCAGTACATCTGGATTTAAAAACACCTGCCAACGCTGATTTTTCTTTTGTAAAATCACATCTGGGGTTTGGTAATCTTGTTCTTGTGCTTGAAATTTTGCCCCTGGGGCAGGATCAAATGACTTGAGTAATGCCATCGCTTGCTTGAGCTGATCGAGATCAAGCTGCGTTTTGCGCATCAGTTTATTCAGATCATTGGTCAATAACAAATCTGCATTTTGCAATAACAATGTCGCTTGATGCTTCAATTCGGCTTGGTGATTCAGCGCTGCTTGTGGTGAAAATTGCTCCAACTGGACTGACAAACACTCCACCAAGTTACGACTCGCTACACCTAACGGATCGAGACGCTGAATGTACTTGAGCACCACCGCAACCTCATCGAGCTCAAGCTCTTCATCGACATCCGCTTGTCGAAGGACGTGTTGCGCCGATGCCAAAATTTCTTCTAGCTCACAATCCAGATAGCCACGCTCATCCAGCGCATTGACGATGCAATGTGCAACAATCTGTTCAATTTGGCTTAAATGTAATAAATTGATTTGCCACAGCAGATGCTCCTCCAAGCTATCCGCACTACTGCGATTATCTTCTCGTTCTTCATACTCTGGTGTTGCCAGTGCAGTCGATTGATGGGTATAGACTTCATCCCAGTCGGTATCAACAGGCAAGTCATCTGGAATGGTGTCATGTTGCATTTGATCTTGTAAGGTCGGATCGGTTTCTTCTTTTTTGGCTTCGCCGTATTCTTCTTCGATTTTTTCTAATAATGGATTGCTATCGAGTTGAAGCTGGATTTCTTGCTCTAACTCTAGCGAGGACAATTGCAATAACCGTATTGCCTGTTGAAGCTGAGGGGTCAGCGAGAGAGAATTCGCAACTTTTAGACCTACAGATAACTTCATTGCAAACTATTCCATACCGATGTGCGTTGAAAAATGAGAGCGCAAAGCAATATTTGTGCCTACAAACATCATAGCTACACAAATCTATAAATGCAATGCTCTCGCAACCAAGATGATTAGATTGATTATTTTTTATTGCTAATCTAAGTTGATAAAAAACAAGGTTATCTATTACATAATATCTGTCGCTATGATTTAGCTTCGTACGATGAAACCATCGTCGCAATGTCACCAAAATCGACTAAACCAACCATACAATTACAAAACTTCCACAGGAATAATGTGACCCATTAGCCACATTTAAGCCATCAACAGCCTCTCCACACACTTCTCCCACCTAGATGTAATTTTTGTCATTTAGCTGGTTTATACTTAGGCTTTATCGTTTAAGTTTTTATCGCTGTATTTATATTTTGTTACTTGATTACTTAAAAATTAAATTATTTTGATAGGTCATGCGCCTTATGTTGAAAAAAGCACAACGCATTGAACGTATTTTTGCACCCTCTGAGCTTTCTGGTTTTAACGAAAGTCATTGCATTCACTTACCTGTGGCTTTTATTTATGAGTTGACCTTTGCGGATTCTTTAAATGCTGTTTTGGATACAGTAGCGAAATGGGTCGGACAAATCTTTGAAGCTGACCGTGCCAGTATTAGTATTCAAAAAGACGCCGAACACCTCCAACTCTATGCCATTAATGGCAATCAAGCCATCCCCATGGAATTTGCCTTGCCGATTGCCAAAACCTTTATTGGTCGAGCTTTTGAAAGCTCAAAACTGATGATCTGCGATGACACAACGGTTTCTGATGAGGAGGATTGTATTATGCTCAGCTCAGGCGGATTAGGCAGTTGTATGGATGCGCCGATGATCCATTGTGGCGTCACCATCGGCACGCTGAATGTGGCGGATACTCGTACACATTGCTATAGCAAAGCCCAGGCGATCCAATTGCAATGTCTTGCCAACTGGATTGCGCTGAATATCCGTCTGCATTTGCAGCTCAAAGAAATGAATTTGCTGGCATCGACTGATGAGTTGACTGGCACATTTAACCGCCGTCGCTTTACCTTTGAAAGCCATGAGAATATGCAACGCTTTCTACAATCACGTATTCCCTATGTGATAGGGATTTTGGATGTTGATTTATTTAAGGATCTGAATGATCGTTATGGACATACTACAGGCGATCAGGTACTTAAAGATCTCACAGCCAATGTTCGTCAGCATATTCGCAAGCAGGATTTCTTAGCACGTATTGGTGGTGAAGAGTTTGCGATCATCTTGCCAGCTTGTGTCGCAGAGGAAGCCGAAGACATCTTTGAACGTGTCCGAGAAAGTATCGAACAGCACACGTTTTCTTATGATGCACATCGGATCCATTATACGGTCAGTATCGGTTATGCCGAAGTTGGTCTCGATGATCAACATTATGAGGATGTGTTTAAACGAGCGGATAAAGCACTTTATAAAGCCAAAGCAAATAATCGTAATCAGGTCTGTCTCGGGGTCTAATTGCGTATCCGCCAGCAATAATGGTGCTTAAAATTCTCTCAACTTTTGACTTGAGTGCGTTTTTTTGATTTAACAGCATTTTGCTTTTAATGATGTTTCAATTGCCAAATACGTTGCTGATTTGACAATATTTTCACCGCTCCGAGAATACGAAGCACCAGTACCACACTCAAAAGTAACAGCAAATACCAAGAGCCGAGTTTGCCCCACCCCACCATATGCCACGCATCGACTTGCGATGGATAGAGCCAAATTTGATAAAAGGTACTGATATTTTCTGCGATCCAAATCAAAAATGCCAAACACAGGAAAATGACCAACATCGGCAACTTAAACACATGCTGCTGAATTTTGAAATAAACCCACGTTTTGTAAAACAGCACTATAGAGATAAAAAATAGTAATAATCGAATATCAGCAATAAAAAACTTCGACATAAAGTTGATATACGACACTACAGCCAAAGTCAGCATCAAGGCGAAACTGGGCAAATTGACGATATGAACCTGAAATAGACGTAGGCTCCGTGCAAAAAAACTGCCTACCGCAGAATACATAAAGCCTGCAAAGAGTGGTACGGTGTAGAGTTTAAATACCGCAGGTTGCGGATATTGCCATGACGCAATTGCTGGATGAGTCAGGAACAACTCCATCCCCATCGCCATGACATGAAATAACGCAATCACCTTGGCTTCCGACCAACTTTCTAATTTGAAATACAAAAGGAAAATCTGTACCAAAACAGCAAATATCAACAAATAGTCATAGCGGTACAAGCCGTAAAATGACTCATGTCCCATCGGTGCTGTAACTACAAAAGCAAACAACAATAAAATGCCGAATAAAGCAGCCCAAACTGCTTTTGCGACAAATTCAATTACAAGTTTTGCACCGTTGACAATGATTTCCATAGACTTGATCAACGAATTAATCTTCTTTTTTGCAATACAGCAAAGTCACCACACTTTAACTGCAATACAAGGCAACCGAGTGAAGCTGTACAGGTCGTACTGTGAGCGAGATTAACGATGTAGTGCATTAAAGTGTGAAGACGCTTACAGATATTTTTGACTATATTCATGCACCGTATCTACAAAAACTTTTGGCATCGCAGGATCAACCCATTGCGTGATGCCATGTCCAAGATTTGCCACATAGCCAGTTTTTTCGCCATTGGCATAGGCTTGATCAATCATACGCTTTACAGCTGCTTCGATGGCTTTAGGCGTACCGTACAATGTTGCAGGATCAAGATTGCCTTGTAATGCAACACGTCCAGCCACTTGACTTCGAGCCTGCGCAAGTGGCGTGGTCCAGTCCAAGCCGAGCGCATCAGCACCACTTTCCAACATCTCAGGAATCCACAAGCCACCACCTTTGGTAAAGACAATCACAGGAATGCGTTGTCCATCTTTTTCCTTGGTTAAGCCTTTGATGATTTTTTGCATATATTGCAGAGAAAAATCCACATAATCTTGATGTGCCAGTGCCCCGCCCCAACTATCAAAAATCTGTACCGCTTGTGCGCCTGCATCGATCTGTGCATTGAGATAATCTGTTACCGAATCTGCCAAATGATCAAGCAAGGCATGCAGGAGTTCAGGCTTCGCAAACAGCATCTCTTTGCTATAACGAAAATCCCGACTCGAACCGCCTTCGATCATATAGGTCGCCAAAGTCCACGGACTACCTGAAAAACCAATCAATGGCACAGCACCGCCGAGCGCAGAACGAATGGTCGACACTGCTCGCATCACATAATCCAAATCACTGCTTGCATTGAGCTTTGGTAACTGCGCAATATCCTGCTCGGTGCGTACCACTTTTTGAAACTTTGGCCCTTCACCTGTTTCAAAATACAGCCCCAAACCAAGCGCATCAGGAATAGTCAAAATATCTGAAAACAAAATCGCCGCATCAAGCTCATAGCGACGCAGTGGTTGCAAGGTCACTTCACAGGCAAGCTCAGCATTTTTGCACAGCGATAAAAAATCACCCGCTTGCTCACGTGTCGCACGATATTCTGGTAAATATCGTCCAGCCTGACGCATCATCCACACTGGTGTGGTATCTACAGGCTGACGCAAAAGCGCACGTAAAAAACGGTCATTTTTTAAAGTGGTCATGGTGAGTCATCATTGGCTAAATTTGGTCGCCCATCATATCAAACTCAGTTGAAGTTGTGCATTACTCACATCAATTTCCGCAGTGCAAAATCAAACTGAATGCTTTACTTTTTTAAATTCCACAAAATAACAATATCGACACACACATTCTACAAAATATAAATATTTGTTTTTCATATCTAAAAAAACACAACCAAGTACACACAAGTCGACGCAAATTGTGTAGTACAATAACCTTATTATGCTAAGACGCTGTGCTCAGTTTTGAGTGCGGATAACGATAATTTTTCTAGGACAATTGCATGCTTGCACTTCGTAAACCATATAACAAACTCAGTTTAAGTTTGGGGATAGGACTTGCCTGTGCCCTTGCCCCTGTAGCCTATGCGCAAAATAACTCGACTGAGATTCCGATCGAATCTTACCGACTTTCGCAAAGTGCCAGCAATCAAACGACTCAACAAGCCGAAGCTGCCCAACAAGCGGTTCAAGTTGCACAATCACCAAACTCGCTCCAAAATCGACTGAACGCAGCACAATCTAATCCACCCGCACTCGATGTTGCTGACGCAACAACAGATGTTGCACAAGCACCAGTAGCTGCTACAGAAGATGCATCATCAAATGCTGACAACACGGTCGCATCTGGTACTGGTTATGCCGATCCAGAAGTTGCAGCACTGGAAAATAGCCCTGAAAATAAAGCCATGCCAACGGATAGTGCGTCTGTAGAAGCTGCTAAAAATGCCAAATGGACACTGGATGGCATTAATAACACCACGTGGGCACAAGGCATTGAAAAAGGTCGTCTACCGATTTTTGCAAAAATCCAAGTTTTGTTAAACCGTAAACATGCTTCACCTGGTGCGATTGATGGCGCAACAGGGATGAATACCCTGAAAGCGATTTCCACCTACCAAACCATGAATAATCTAAATGCCACTGGTAAGATGGATCAACAAACTTGGGATAGCTTGACCGCGGGTCAAACCAAACCTGTATTTGTGGAATACACCATTACTGCGGCAGACATCAAAGGACCTTATGCGAGCTCGATCCCATCGAACTATGCACAACAAGCCAAAATGAAAGGCTTGTACTATACCCGTGTCACAGAAATGTTGGGTGAACGCTTCCACATGGATGAAAATTTCTTACAGAAACTTAATCCAAATGCTACCTTTAAGAAGGCTGGTGAGAAAATCATCGTTGCCAATGTGCGTAACGATCTGCCAGAAGACATTCATTTGATCATTGCACATAAAGGTGCAAAACAACTGTATTTATTTAACAGTAAAAATAAAATGATCGCTTCATTCCCTGCGACGATTGGTAGTAGTGATACGCCATCACCAGAAGGAACCTATACGGTGAAAAATGTTGCACCAAATCCTTGGTACGGTTACAACCCGAAAAACTTCGTACAGGGCGGTAATATGAAGCCACTGTCGCTACCACCTGGCCCGAACAATCCAGTGGGTAATATGTGGATCGGTCTATCTAAGCCATCTTTTGGTATTCACGGTACACCGAATCCATCATTGATCTCTAAAACTGCGTCACACGGCTGTATTCGTTTGACCAACTGGGATGCGAATGACTTGGCGAAACGCGTTGAAAAAGGCATTACTGTTAAGTTCTTAGAATAATGCTCGTCTTTGAGATGTTGTGATTGAAATCCTGATATATGCAAAAGCTCTTCACATGAAGGGCTTTTTTATGGCGATGCTGATTCAATAATAAGCCTTACAAAAATCCGCTTTGCAAAATCAATCTTGCAAAAAGTACGCTTTGCAAAAATCAGGCATAAAAAAATAGCACATCATATCGATGTGCTATGTCTACTTCAGAATTCTTAAAGCGAATTAGAAGTTATAACGTGCCATGAAGCCAACACGGTTGTCTTTGTAGTCATCGCCAGCAAAGGTTTCACGTTTACCATTGATGTATTCAATACCAAGATCAACTGGTTTCACAGGTGAATAAATGAAGTTAATCCATGCTTGTTGCACTTCTTTGTTTGCAGTTGTCACGATGTCCGCATATTCACTGTCATCGTCTGCAAACATTGCGCCATAACCAAGGGTTGAGCGAAGATTCGGCAAGATTTTATAGGTTGCACCCACTTGGAATGCGTTAAATTCATTTTGCGCCAGATTACCATCTGCATCAACGGCAAATGCTGAATTTGAACCGTAGAGATAGTTACTATTTCCTTCAACATGAGAAACATCTGCAGTCAATTTAAGTGGCTCAGCCACTTGGAAACTTACACCCGCAGCCAAGCCCCAGCCAGTATCATCACTATCATTATCGCTTGCCGCTTCATAACGTTCTGCCATACCACGCACGCTGACATTACCTTTGCCGTCAGCAAAGCCTTGATTTAGCTTCGCAGTAAAAACTGGTAATTTATATTTTGCCGAAGTTGTGCCCCACTCTGCATCATCGACATCATAAGATGCTTGTGAGCTTTTACCTTCTTCAGCAGAGAAAAGAAGTTGTGTTTCTGGTGCAAGTTTAAAGTTATAACGGACTTGCGGAATACGCGTGGTACCACCACCGATGTTGGTACCAAAGTCAATCATCTCAGGCGCATGATTGCTTAAGAAGTTTGAAGTAGTTTGACCAAATAGCCAATTATTTAAAGTTAAATAAGCATGACGAATACGAAGGTTTTCACCTGAACCATTACCAGCGAAGTCAACTTCAACTTTACCACCGACATCTTGCCCTGCAACAGGGGTTTTAAAGTCTAAACCGATACGTGTAGTTTTCGCTGTTGCAACTAATTTGTCTTTAGTACCGCCAGTACTTGAAGCAACGCTGTTAAAGTCATCATCCGCACCTTCGATGATATAGTTGGCATCACCACGGATGAAACCATAAACATCCACTTCAGCACCCTTTTTGGTGGTAAGTTTAAGATTCTGCGGATCGACAATCACTGCTGGAGAAGATTGTACAGCTTGGAGCTGTTGACTGGTTTGCTGTACAGTATTTTGTTGTACTGCAAGCTGTTGTCCTTGTTGTTGAACTAAAGCACGAAGCTCTTGGATCTCTGCACGAAGTTGTGCGATTTCAGTTGAATCTGCAGCATAGCCCGTAGAAGCCATAGCCCCCAATGCCAAAGTTAGGCTGCTTAGTTTTAGCGCTTTTTTCAAACTCATACTCTACTCCTCATCAACTCGGATGTGCTAAGCCCCTTCATTATTGATTTGCTTTAGCATCTCGCTGATCCATTCCTGTTGAAATCAAAATTTTTGGCAAGTACCGCATTGTAATAATATGTTCATGAATTTGTGAAGAGATATAGCCAAAAGTATAAAATTTGCATAAAGTTATATTTTTTTGTGAATTAAATTTTTATTTATATTTTTCAATTAGTTGCATGCAGTGAAAAATCACATATTATAAAAATAAGAAAGCATTGCAAAAATAATGATTAAATTTTGCTTAAATGTCTATTTTTTAAACACATCATTTTACAAATTTAGCGCATTTTTTCTTGAGAATTTGAAATTCGCCTTGAGTTATGCAACTTTTTGCATTGCGCATTTGGACATGCTTTTATACACTCAACGCATCAGTTGGCTATCTTATAGTGCCGATCTCCATCGAAGTGAAAAGGATATTTATGAATACTGAACAAGTTGCCCTCGTTGATGACGCCATTACCTCACGTCATTCCGTCCGAGCATTTTTAGATCAAGCGGTCGATGCTTCAATGATTAAGGATATTTTGCGGGTGGCGAGTCGTGCGCCCTCTGGCACCAATACCCAGCCGTGGAAGGTCTATGTGGTCACTGGCAATAAGCGTCAAGAAATGATTGATCGTGTGGTGGCAGCGCAGCTCGAGATTTATGAAAGTCCTGAAATGGCGAATCAATATCATGAAACCTTTGCCTATTATCCTGAAACGTGGATTTCACCCTATATCGACCGTCGCCGTGAAAATGGCTGGGGCTTGTATGGTTTGCTGAATATTCAAAAGGGTGAAAAAGAAAAGATGGCGACGCAACAACTGCGTAATTATCAACTGTTTGATGCGCCTGTTGCCTTATATTTCACCGTGAATAAAGCCATGGGCATTGGCTCAAAAATGGACATTTCCATGATGATTCAAAATGTCATGGTCGCTGCCAAAGCCCGTGGACTGGATACCTGTCCGCAAGCAGCATGGAATCATTTTCACCCGATCGTGCTCGATGTCTTAGGCGCGCCAGATGATGAAGAATTGGTGTGTACGGTGGCACTGGGTTATGCCGATCCTGAGCACATCGTCAATACCTTTATTACACCACGTGTCGATGTGGACGAATTTAGCGTATTTTTGGATTAAGTGTAATCCAGACAAATAAAGCGGATGCATCAAGCAAAAATAAACCCTCTTAACCTGAGGGTTTGTTTTTTAGGCTTATTTTGCAAGTGCAAATCTTTTTGCTCGTACTCGCATTACATAAACGCAGACTAAGCCAAAGATCGCAAAAATGGTCATGGTCAACGCCATATTTTGTAAGACAGAACCTGCAAATAGACTGAGCAACACCCCTGAAAAAAGTCCAACTGCAAACTGTAAACTGCCCATCAAGGCACTGGCTGTGCCTGCTCGACTTTGTTGTTCTGACAGTGCAAGTGCTGTGGCGTTAGGTCCTGTAAAACCAAGTCCTGCAACCACCATAAATAGGGCGATAAGAATACCTGCTGTACCGACATTGATCGCAAAAGCATTCAGCATTAACAGGATCGCCCCGACAAACTGTAATGTGCCACCAAAATGTAATAAAGCAAGTGGTCCGACTTTTTTGACGATCTTACTGTTAGCAAAAGAAAATAGCATGATGCCAAATGCATTTAAGCCAAATGCCAGCGCAAATTGATGTTGATTAAAACCTAAACTTTCCATAAATAGCGCCGATGCAGAAGTCAAATAGCAATACATCATGCCCGAAAAGCCTGTCATCGCCAGTAGTGGTGTACGAAAGCTACGATCTTTTAAGATATTGCCATATAAAATAAAAACTTGTGAAAGATTCAGATTGAGACGGCGTTCGACGGGCAATGTCTCTTTAAAAAAATAATGCACGCAAGCCAAAGCCATCAAGCCAACCAATGCCAAGATAATAAAAATCGAATGCCAACTAAAAAATTGAATCAACACCGAACCGAGCAAAGGCGCAATAATCGGTGCAATCCCCAAGATCATCGCCATATGTGCAAGTGCTTGTGCTGAGGTACGCACATCAAGGCTGTCACGAATCGCTGCACGTGCCATCACCACACCAACACAGCCACCGAGCGCTTGCAGTACTCGTGCGCCAATCAATGCCCATTCGCTATGCGCAAAAATACATAATATCGAACCAATACAATAAATCACCAAACCAATATACAGCGGTGGCTTGCGTCCAATGCGATCACTCAAGCTCCCATAGAATAACTGCCCTAGCGCTAGCCCAAGAAAATAAGCAGGAATCGAATTGGAAATGCTGATGGTGGTGGTGCCAAACTCGACCGCCATTTCTGGCAACGCTGGCATATACATGTCAATCGACAAAGGCCCTAACGCCGTTAATAATCCCAAAAGCGCAATCCACTGAAATGAATATTGCGTCTTTGTAGCCGTTGTCATGTTGTTTAACCCACCATTTTCAAGAGGCGATATTATACGCCCAAACGAGATGTGCTGTGAAAACCAGTTCTCAAAATTTGTAAACTCAACTGATATCCCATAATAAATCAACCATTTTCATTGAGGATCACGACTTGATCGACACGCAATAACTCACAGGCGCCATCACCCGTATCTTCTCGACTCAATGAACTACGCCAGACCCAGCCATCATCGGCACGAATTTCCACCAAATCACCACTGAGATAGACCATATCATCTGCTTTGACTTGCGCTAACTGCCGACCAATCGAGGCATTGGCAGGAATGATGTGAATATTACTGCTACTGGTTTCAATCTCTTTGACGGAAATCGGCGGTGCAGATTTGCTATACCACCGATACCAGCGTCCGCCTTGACTAATATCGAGTTGCTTATAAATGCTTGGATCAGCCATCTTGCCCCAACCCACAGCAAAATCTACAGGACTAAATTCAGCATCTCGACCGAGCAGATAATTTTCTCGACTTAAAATCCGAAATTCACCTTCAAAATGCTCAAGTGCAGTGATGCTGTACCCTTCCACATGCTGCACAGCCGTATCCGAACTGACTGCTGAGGTTTTCGGCATGTCTTCTAGGTTGGGATTAGGCTTAAATACCCAAATCCACAGCAGATAAGCGATCGCCAACACCACGATCCATGAAATTTTTTTCGACACGATACGAATGCCCCAACAGCAAACCCAAATTGAGTTGCTCGCTTTAGTTGCGTGATTTAGTGACTCAATTTAGTTGCGAGATTAAATTGCCAAGTTTGTGATATTTTGCATTGCCTTTGCGCAAATTGACATATAATTATTTGATCTCTTTACTTTCAAAAATATGACAGCGCTGAATCCCCTGTGAATACCATTAGCTCAATCAAACGAATAAGTTATAACACGACCTTGATGTATGGTCTGCGCATGCTGATTGCCTTTACAGGAACGGCTTTTATTCCCTATTGGCTCGGTCAGCAACTCCTCACCATTCCACTGACTCTGGGCGTGATCGCTGCGGCACTCAGTGATATTGATGATCGATTTTCTGTACATATCCGCAATTTGGTTTTGACCTATTGCGGTTTTTTTATCACGGCGTCTGGGGTCGAACTGCTATTTCCGCACCCTGTGCTGTTTGGCTTTGCGCTCATCGTTTCCTGCTTCAGTCTAATTTTACTCGGCTCATTGGGCAAACGCTATGCCACGATTAGTTACGGCTGTTTGGTCATTTCTGTGTATACCATGCTGGGTGTCGACATCTTCCCTGAGTGGTGGCAACAGCCTGCGCTATTGGTCACTGGTGCGGTGTGGTATGGACTGCTGTCATCGATCAGTTTTTTACTTTTCCCTGTACGCTTAGTGCAAGATCAGTTGGTGCAATGCTATCAATTGGTCGGCAATTTCCTCTTTGTAAAATCCAATCTATTCGATGTCGATATGACCCCGAAGAGCTATCAGCAGTCGATGATTGATTTATCCCTTGCCAATTCCAAAGTCGTCGGTAAATTTAACGAAACACGAGTTGCGCTGGTGACTCGACTCAAAGGTGACCGTGGACGCAAAGACACTCGACGCAGTCTGCAATATTATTTCATCATTCAAGATATTCACGAGCGAGCGGATTCGGCGCACATTGATTATCAAAAACTCTCGAAAGTCTTTCAGCACCGTGATGTACTGTTTCGTTTTCAACGGATTTTGACCTTACAAGGCAAAGCCTGTCAGGACTTGGCAACAGCGATTGCCAACCGCCAACCTTATGTGCATAACCCACGTTTTGTGCATGCATTTAAAAACCTGGAACGCTCGATTCAGCACTTACAAGAAGAATTGCTGATTCAGTCGCACCACCCAGAGGCGACATCACCGCTACTTCATTTGAGTCATCGTGATGCGGATATTGACTTATGGATCAATGCATTACATGGACTGAGTAATAATCTCAAAGAAATCGATGCACAGCTTCACAACCTTGAATCCGACCGAGCATTAAATAGCAAAACAGAAAAACAAAATGATCCAAATAAAGAACATGCATTAAGAGATGACAGCTTGCAAAGCTGGGGCGATGTTTGGCTACGCATGAAACAAAACCTCACCCCAGAATCCAGCCTATTTCGTCATGCCACACGCTTATCGATTTTATTATTGATCTCCCATATCATCGTGCAAGTGGGACAGTTTGAATATGGCTACTGGCTGGTGTTGACCGTGCTCTTTGTCAGCCAACCGAACTTTAATGCCACCAAACGACGTTTAAAACTGCGGATTTTGGGGACATTGGCAGGCATCACTTTAGGCACGTTTGTGATTCATTTTGTGCCATCCGTGGAAGGGCAACTATTTATCATGGTGCTCAGCGGTGTATTTTTCCTGCAACTGCGTGCCCAGCAATATGCGCAGGCGACCATGTTTATTACCCTGCTTGCTTTGATCAATTTCCACCTTGCCGATCCTGAGCTGAATGCTGCGTTGCCTCGTGCGATTTACACCATTGCAGGCTGTTTTGTGGCATGGCTCGGTGTGACCTTTATCTGGCCAGACTGGCAGTTCCGCAGATTGCCATTAATTATCAATAAAGCCTTTGATAGCCAATGTAATTATTTACACGAAGTGGTGAAACAATATCATCAAGGGCGCAATAATGGATTGGATTATCGTGTGGTCCGTCGCCGAGCGCACCTCATGGATGCCGACCTCGCTTCGCTGATTTCGACTTTGGCAACAGAACCTGATGTCGACCCTGATCAAAAGCAACAGTCCTTCAAACTGCTGAGTTTGAATCATACGTTGCTGAGCTATATCGCTGCGCTCGGTGCGCATCGTGAGCAAATTACGCATCCACAAGTGCTAGAAATTCTTGATGATGCCTTAGAAGACATCGAAGGCGCACTGCTCCGAGATGAAAGCCCACAGCTCAAGGCACATGCTGCCATTCAAGCCTTAAGACTGCTCAATCGTGCTCAAGACACCACCCTTGATCCTGCTGAAAATGTGGTATTACAACAAGTGGCGTTAATTATTAATCTCTTGCCTGAGATCAGCACACTTAAACAAAGTCTGACCTATGAGCATGATCCGCATGCAACGGCGTTGGGTTCGCTATAAATCTTTTGCGCTCATCTCGCAGCCTACAAACCAAGAAAAGCCAGCATTATGCTGGCTTTTCTTGGCTCACGATCAAATCTGAAAATCACATTTGTGATTGGATATAATTCTGCAAACCAATTTTCTCGATCAAACCGAGTTGCTTCTCTAACCAATAAGTATGATCTTCTTCGGTATCAGACATTTGCTGACGAAGCATATCACGTGTTACAAAGTCACCTTTTTCTTCACAGAGCTTTACGCCTTTTGCCAACTTCTCACGCACTTCATATTCCAGCGCCAAATCAGCTTTCAGACAGCTCACCACATCAGCGCCGACATTGATGTCATGACGATCCATATCTGGTGTACCTTCGAGGAACAAGACACGGCGAATAATCGCATCTGCGTGGGTCGCTTCTTCTTCCATCTCGTGATTGATGCGCTCATAAATCTTGCTTAAGCCCCAATCCTCATACATCCGAGAATGAATCAGATATTGATCACGAGCAGCAAGCTCACCGCCAATCAGCATATTTAAATAGTCAATGACTTCAGGATTACCTTGCATAACTCACCTCCAAATTTTTCTCTATTATGAACGATTTTAAAGATAAATCAACCCAAAGTATCACTTAAGTATTTGATTTTAAATAATTAATAATGAGAAACAAACGCATTTACACTTTACCTTGAACTCTCTACAAAATGACAATTCCTTCAAGTTGTTGAATATTTGGTCATAATTTATTGAAACTATTCTCACTTATTCTTTGCCTATCGCAAAAATAGAAAAAAGTGATGATTTCACACTGAATATCCAAAAAATAAACAGCTCAAAAACCGCATAAAAAAAATCGCACCTGCATCGATACAGGCACGATATGATGAAAAGTTACTGAGTTAGAAATATCGGAGTCGTAAATGATTTCTCAACCCAAGGTTTATAAGCCGAGCTTCGCTTTCCATTTCTCAAGCAATGCGACTGTGTCCAAATCATTTGGGTGAAACTGCGGACGAAAATAAGTGAATATTTCACCTGCAAAGCCCGTAATAATGCCTTTGGATGGGCTGTATGCATACTTATAGATCATGAGTAATTCTTTGAAGTTCAATTTCTTGTCGGCTTTGAGTAGGCGCAAGGTAAACTGCGCTTGCGTGGCAAGAATCATACTGATGGCGATCACCAATGCCACGGTGCGCAGTGCATAGGACTTTGCACCTGTGCCAAAGATGCCTTGATAGACATCATAGGCGACCGCTTTGTGCTCGTTTTCCTCGACTGCATGCCACATCCACATATAACGCATGGTGTCATCGGTCATCAGCGCTTGAATATGTGGATTGGTTAATAACTCTGAAGCAATGGTTGCAGTGAAATGCTCAAGTGCCGTGGTCGCTGTGAGATCAATCATTTCTTGACTATAACCAAACGGTTTCATTGCTTTGGCGAAGAACTTGCGCCCGAACTGAATCACACTATCGGTGTTTTTCTCAAGTGTCGCCACATCATGACCAAACTTTTGTGCTGATGCATTAAAGCCGACATGTTCATGGGTATGCATGGCTTCTTGCCCGATAAATGCACTGATTTCTTTTTGTAATGCTTTATTGTCTTTGATGGCAGGGTGATAACGCACTGCACGCACGCTGTCGATAAAGAGCTGTTCACCCGCTGGAAACAGCGCAGACAGTGCCGTCATAAAATGGGTCAGCCCTGCTGAACCATCCATCCAATATTCAGGCACATTGTCAAAATTAAAATTCATTCGACGTACTGGGAAAGACGCCCCTTGACGATTTGATATTTGAGTTTTGGCGATTTGGACTTTTGCATTCATTTTTGTACTCCATGACATCCAAGTCAGTATTGACCAATGATGTCGATCTGCGATTGTTCAATTTATTGTAGGAAATTTTATTTTTATTGCAGAGTGATCAGGAGGACAGAAAAATATCAGATGAGGACAATCAGGTACTTTTTGCAGATTTCTATCCACATCATACATGATTGTCCTGATACAGCGTTTCGATGCTATTGTTGGCTAGGCAACGACTTTGAGTTTTGCACTCACTGGGAATTTTTCCTTTAAAAATTGGATTTGCAATGCAACATTTTGTTCAAACACTTGCCCTGTGCACAGCTCAAAATGGTTACTGTCTAATACCGTATATTCAACATTCGGCATTTTTTGTGTAGCTTTGCGAATCGCAGTCTCTGGAATAATACTGTCACGTGCACCTGCGATAACACAGACTGGCATCGCTAAGCGATGTGCATTGAATATTGGATTGTACATTGAGATTTCGAGAAAAATCCGAGCACGTACTTTATTTTCCCAGTTGGCATTTGCTGGAAGTTGCGACATATAGCCATCCCATGCATCAAATGCAGTCATGGCTGCGACATCATCTTCATGACCAACGATCGGTCGATAGACAGACTTACCTAATGTTCCTGCAACGAGATCAGCAATACCCGCCATGCTCAACTTCAGCAATTTTGCCAGTGGCACACCCGTTAAGCTCGATAGCCCACTGACATGCGGTGCTTGTAACACCACCGCTTCAATATTGGGATGCTTTGCTGCTGTTTGTATTGCATGACCGCCTGAAAATGAATAACCCCAGAGTGCAATCCGTTGGGTATTCATATTTGGCAAGGTTTGAATAAACGCCAAAGCAGCTTGCCAGTCTTCGATATGACGCTTCGGACTGACCCAATGCCTTGGTTGTCCTTCGCTATCACCAAAGCCACGATAATCAAAATAAAATACAGCATACCCTTCTTTGGCAAAGCGTTCAGCAAATGTAGGTAAACCCGCATCTCGAATCATGCCAAAGCCTTGCGCCATCAAAATAATTGGTGGGTTTGATTCATATTCTGGCTGTAGCAGGGTGCCTACACAGCGAGTGCCTTGACTGATGAAACTCAATTGTGTGCTTTTCATAATCACATCCTTGTCATTACTTGATTCTTGGTGATCGTTACGCCACTTTTGCCTTGAAATCCATACGTGAGGCTGTCGTATGTGTCCACACCAATGCCGATGCATCAATGGCTTGACCAAACATGGCACTGTCTTTCTCAAAGCTATGCGTCACCAACCATTCCGTTGATCTCCCTTGACGAGGCATCACACCGTCACCACGTTGCACATAGCCAGACTGCAATGACGATACAATACTTTTGCCCGTATTCTCTCCTGCTGGTGCAACAGGTTTGACAGCCGCCACTTGACGCTTGTCCATCTCTTGAATCAAGCGACAGATATAATCACAAGCCAAATCAATTTTTAATGTCCACGGTGCATTGGTATAGCCAAAGAGATAAGCAAAATTTGGCACGTCTTCGAGCAAGACACCTTTGTAACTCATTTTGTCACCTGGATTAATTTTTTCATGATCGACGGTTACTTGAATACCGCCAAGCATTTGGATCTGTAAACCCGTTGCCGTGATGATAATATCTGCTTCGAGGGTTTTCCCTGACTTTAATAAAATGCCATTCTCGGTGAAACGATCAATATGATCTGTCACCACAGAAGCTTTGCCTGATTTAATCGCTTCAAACAAATCGCCATCAGGCACAGCACATAGACGCTCATCCCGCGGCATATATTTTGGGGTGAAATGTGACATGTCATAGTCATCACCGAGTTGCTTACGCACACTGTCGATCAGGAAACTACGCATTTTTTCAGGGAAACGACGTGAAAGTTTGAACAGTGAACGCTGGATGAAGATATTGCGCTTTCTAAACATTTTATAAACCACATCTTCTGGCAAAATCTTTTTGCATGCATCCAGAATCTTATCGGTATTGGGAATGTTAAAAACGTAGCTTGGCGAACGCTGCAACATGGTGATATGTGCAGTTTTGTCCGCCATTGCAGGCACCACAGTCACAGCAGTTGCGCCACTGCCGATGACCACGACTTTTTTGTTGCTATAGTCTAAATCTTCAGGCCAATGTTGCGGATGAACGCGGATGCCTTGATAGTCCTCCTCACCTTCAAACTTCGGCAAATACCCTTGATCGTGATTGTAGTAGCCTGTTGCAGACACCAGATAGTTACAGACAAATTCTTTGCTTTCGCCAGTTTGCTCATCGACTGCTTTAACTGTCCACTGGTTGGTCGCCGTAGAAAAATCAGCGGAAATGATTTTGATACCGAATTGAATTTTTTGTGCTAAACCAAATTTCTCAGCGGTATCTTGCACATATTGACGAATCGACTCGCCTGCCGCTAAGACTTGATTTCCTGTCCATGGATTGAAGCCATAGCCAAAACTAATCATGTCCGAATCGGAACGAATACCTGGGTAACGAAATAAATCCCAAGTCCCGCCAATCGCTTGGCGACGCTCAAGAATAGTAAAGTTTTTATTCGGATTTTTCTGGGCAAGTTGGCACGCCATGCCAATCCCAGACAGTCCTGCACCAATAATAATTACATCATACGCAGCGTTCATATCAGACTCCATGTCTTGCTTGTTTTTTGTACTCATTTAAGATGACGCATTTTCTCATTTAATACTTGACATGAGGAGACAGATATTTAACTCTAAAAGACATGACAACGATGGTACATGCAAGTGGCATTCGGGGTTATCTCGATGTGATGCAACACATTGATTTTGACCCTCAAAGCCTACTTGAATATTACGGATTTACAGTCGAAGAACTGTATCAGGACGATGCTTGGCTATCTCAGCGAAGTGTTGTAGATCTGCTCGAAAGTACCGCTGCCCAAGCCAAATGTCCTGATCTTGGCTTGCGTATATCAAATCATCAAGACATCAGCATCTTAGGGGTGCTCAGTGTGATCTTGCAAAGTGCTGAGTCGATGCGACAAGTCATCGAATATACTTCGGAATATTTGTTTTTACATGGTCCAGGTTTGGTGATGTCACTGAATGATCCGAGCCCACTGATCGATGATGCGGTCGAAATTGTCTTTGAAATCCGACTGGATGATTATGCGCCACAAAGACAAACCATGGATATTTGCTTAGGCACAACGCATCGTATCTTTAAATGGTTGGCTGCTGAACATTATGAGTTAAAGGCGGTCTCTTTACCCCACAACCCTTTGGCTAGTCTTGCAGAATATCAACGCTTTTTTGGCGCACCGATTCATATCAATCAAGAACGAGGCGCACTGCACTTACATCGCAGTGTATTGCACCGCCAACCTCATGGTAGCAATGCGGCACTGCGTGAAATGGCGCAAGATTATTTAGCCCGATACTTTCGCAACCCAAAAGAGCAGATTAGCTCAAGTGTGCGCAAGGCACTGCGTATTCATCTTGCCAGCGCGCGTGGAAATAAAATTCAAGTTGCCGATATGCTTGGCTTACACCCAAGAACCTTACAACGAAAATTGGCAAGTGAAGGAACCACTTTTGAAGAAATCAAAGACAATATCCGCAAAGAAATGGCATTACAATATCTATGGGAAACGCCAATCCAGATGAGTCAACTCGCAGATATTTTGGGATTTTCTGAGCAATCAGCACTCAGTCGTGCAACGAAACGCTGGTATGGCATGTCACCCAAAGCGCTTCGTCTAGCAAAAGGTCAGACATTATAAACAAAGTGCTTAACGATTCTAGACAGGACGATTTTCCCATCTAGAATCGTATTGAAAATTCATTTTCTATTTTAAAAATTCAGCAGATTCATAGGCAGGATTTGGATAATGATAAAATCCTTCGCCCGTCGGTATACCCAGAATGCCTTTGTCCAGAAACTCTGATTTTAGCAGTGCTGCTATCTGCGCCAATTCTGCATTTTGCGTGGTGTCTGCTTGTAATTTGGCAATATTATATGCCGTGGTAATCCCAATAATGTCCACAATCGCAAAAGGTCCCAAAGGCACACCAATCGCTTTCATCCAAGTCTTATCAACAACATGAGGATCAGCAACCTGATTCGCCCACAGTCCTAAACCTGCCATCACGAATGGTAATAATAATGAATTTAAAATATAGCCTGGTTGTTCCTTATATACAGGTAACGGCAACATCCCTATCGATTTTGCGAACGCTAATAGTGCATCAAAAACTGCAGGATCGGTGCTCGCATGCCCCATCACTTCAGCCGTATTAAATCGCCAAATTCGGTTGGCAAAATGTAATGCAAGAAACTTCTCTGGTCGCCCTGTCGCTTCGGCAAATTGGCTGGGTAGCATCGTCGATGAATTGGTGGCAAAGATGGTTTTCTCAGGGGCAACTTTGGCGAGTTGCTGATAGAACGCCGTTTTAATTTGCGGATCTTCTGGTACTGCCTCAATCAACAAATCTGCATCTTGTACAGCAGCCGCCAAGTCCGATGTATAACTTATTCTGTTAAATGTATCATCCAATTGAGCTTGTGTTGCTTTCAGGTCTTTGCGATAACATTCACTTAAAGTCGCAAACTTTGATTTCGCCTTGTCCAGCGATTCTTCATTCAGGTCATATACGCTGACATTGAAGCCATGAAACGCTGTCTGAAATGCGATTTGATAACCTAATACGCCACTTCCTGCGACGGTTATATTTTTAAAATTCATTATGATATCCCTTTTGATTAGACTCGATCATTGATAAAACATCTTCACACAATCCACTTTATTACAAAATTCTGCAATACCCGATCGTCCATCCACGAGAATGAGATGATGTGCAGAAATTATTCTGTATGCTAATTTTAAAAAAGACTTGTCTAAAGAAGACATTTATTTAACTTTAAAAGACAGCATGGACTAAAGTATGTATCCACACGCAATAAATACTACAAAGTATGGTCATTTACGCTCAGCTTACTTGAACGATATTTTTAGCGCATAAAAAATGCATCAATGCCCGAAAAAGTAAAGACATCGATGCATGTTTTCACGACAGATGACAGTGGAAACCACCGCTGTACTTAGAATAAATAATTCACTCGCAACAGATAATTACGTGGTGTACCAGGCATACTGCTTGAACGCCAATATTCCTTATCCGTCACGTTATTGACGGCACCCGTGATGCTCCAGTTGTCATCTTTATAGCCAATCGCTGCATCAACTCGTGTCCAATCAGGCATTTTGAAGGTGTTTTCATCATCTACATAATACGAACCCATATAGGTCGCACCGATCTCTGCATAAATCTTATCTGTAGCAAGATAACGCACAAATAAGTTTGCCGTATGTTTCGATGTATTCTCGAGTTCATTACCTTCGAGTGCTGGATCTGCTTTATTTTCCTTGATTTGTGCTTCTTTGTAGCCATAGCCACCACGCACATATAAATCATCGAGCAGACTACCAATAAAGCTCAACTCTACGCCCTGAGAACGATGCTCTCCTGCAACTGCCCATGTATATGGATCATTTTCATCTGGGTTGTAGCGAATATTGTGTTTTTTAATGTCAAAGGCAGAGAACTGGGTACTTAAACGCCCATCTAACCATTCACTTTTTACACCAACTTCAAATTGATCATTTAATTCAGGCTCAGCATTGAATGTGTCTAAATTCGTGGTCGCACTGACCGTATTCACGCCAACTCGCCCACCAAAGGGTGCAAAGCTACGTGAATAAGATGCATACAAGCTGTGTTCAGGAACGGGTTGCCAAATAATACCTGCATTCGGACTCCACGATTGATCGGACACCTCCCGAACAGAACCATAGCTTGATGAAGATTGTAATTTATTTTCAGCCGAGCTGTCATAATCATCAAAACGCACACCAAGCATGACTTTGACTGTCGGCACAATAGTGATCAAGTCTTGAATGAAAATACCCAGATTTTTACTTTCGTAATAATTGTGCTGAGTCAGCTGAATATCTTCAGGACGGTTATTGAAGCGATCGCCAGTCAGTGGATTAACAAAGCCATAGATCAAAGCGCCACTGCTATCTTTATTAGAAAGTAGAGGCTCACGTTCCTCAATCGAATAATCCACACCTGTGGTCAAGTGATGGCTAAACGCACCCGTATCAAAGTCACCTTGTAAGGTCAAAGCAGTTGATGTGGTAATATTATCGGTCTGTTGCCAATAATAACGCTGATTAATATATCCTTGATAGCAACCGACGTTTGTTGCTGTCGGTGCTTGATTATCTGTACACAAATCACCTGCATAAAAGTGATCAAAATTTTGCTCAGTTTCACGATAGCTCGCTGACCAATCGAGTTTCCACTGATCATTAATGTCATATTTAATATTGGTGCGGAAGAGTTGCAAAGTGTCTTCGACATAATCGCCGTCTTGAGCAAAGCCCATTTCAATCGATGTGCCTTTCGGTAAATCTTCATAGGACGGGCCACGATCAGGTACACGAGTCAATTTGTCATAGGTATATTGCGTCGTCCATGCAAAGGTTTGATCATCATTCCGATAAGTAAAACTCGGTGAAAGCATCTCGATTTGGCTACCAATGCCCTCTCGAAAACTATTGGTATCTGCATATTCACCCGTCAAACGCACCGCAAAATTATCATTCATCAATTGATTTAAATCGAAGGTGTAACCGACATCATCATATGAACCGACATAGCCACCGATTGAGCTTTTCGAATCGAAGTTGGCATATTTCGTGACCATATTAATCACACCGCCGCCACCGCTACGCCCATAAAGCACCGATGCAGGTCCTTTCAAAATCTCAATACGTTCCACATTGGCGGTGCTACGGCGAATCTGACCACTTTCACGGATACCATCTCGATAGATATCCCCTGTGTCTGCACTAAAACCACGAATCATAATGCCATCACCACGCATATCATACGAAGTATCAATCCCCGGCGTCCCTTGAAGCATGACACTCAGATCGTTAGCACCGTAGGTTTTATATTTCGACACATCAATGGTATCAATGGTCTGCGGAATATCTTTCTTATCCAAGCCATTACGTGTCACATTTGCTTGTTTATAGTCCACATAAGTTTTGATTGGATCACCCTCATCCATTGCCTCAATGACGATGGTGGGCAAAACCACAGCCCGATCCTCAGCATGCGCAGTTGTTGTTAGATAAGTGATCGAAAACAAGTTCAAGATGCTCAAACTCAGCAGTGTTTTGCGGAATGCCATAAATTCACCAATGCAAATATTAAGGCGAATGATTCTATATTAGTTTTACGCAAAAATACATTAGAATTCTCATCTTCATTCTTAAACTGAATTAATTAATTAAATTTCACACAGTTTGCGTGCTCAATAGATAAAATTCACATGTAAAAAAAGCGCCCAATGGGCGCTTTTTTAGATCACAGCAGTGACTTATGCAGTTACTTTCGCAACAACACCAGCACCTACTGTACGACCACCTTCACGGATCGCAAAACGTAGACCTGGATCCATCGCAATCGGGTGGATCAATTCTACTGACATTTCTACGTTGTCACCTGGCATAACCATTTCAACGCCGTCTTGCAATTGGATCGCACCAGTGACGTCCGTTGTACGGAAGTAGAACTGTGGACGGTAACCGTTTAGGAATGGTGTATGACGACCACCTTCTTCTTTAGAAAGTACATATACTTCCGCGTCGAATTTGGTGTGTGGTTTGATTGTACCGGGCTTAGCCAATACTTGACCACGTTGTACTTCTTCACGTTTTGTACCACGTAGAAGAACACCACAGTTCTCGCCTGCACGACCTTCGTCTAGCAATTTACGGAACATTTCAACACCAGTGACTGTTGTTTTCGCTGTATCTTTGATACCAACGATTTCAACTTCTTCACCCACTTTAACGATACCAGTCTCTACACGACCAGTAACAACTGTACCACGACCAGAAATCGAGAATACATCTTCAATCGGCATCAAGAAGTCTTTGTCGATTGCACGCTCTGGCTCTGGGATATAAGAGTCAAGTGCTTCAACCAATGCAAGTACAGCAGATTCGCCGTATTGACCCGCATCACCTTCAAGCGCTTTCAATGCAGAACCACGGATAACAGGCGTGTCATCACCAGGGAAGTCATAAGAAGAAAGAAGTTCACGAACTTCCATTTCTACGAGTTCAAGCAATTCTTCATCATCAACAAGGTCACACTTGTTCAAGAATACAAGAATGTACGGTACACCAACCTGACGAGAAAGTAGGATGTGTTCACGAGTTTGTGGCATTGGACCATCAGTCGCAGCACATACAAGGATCGCACCGTCCATTTGCGCAGCACCAGTAATCATGTTTTTCACATAATCGGCGTGTCCTGGGCAGTCTACGTGAGCGTAGTGACGTGTAGGAGAATCGTATTCTACGTGTGAAGTATTAATGGTAATACCACGTGCTTTTTCTTCTGGTGCAGAGTCGATTGCTGCGTAGTCTTTTGCTTCACCACCGTAGGTTTTAGCACAGATTGTTGCAATCGCTGCTGTCAAAGTTGTTTTACCATGGTCAACGTGACCGATCGTGCCCACGTTTACGTGTGGTTTATTACGTTCAAACTTAGCCTTAGCCATGTTCATCTTCCTTTGTAAGATTGCTTATGCAGGATCACTGCACAAGCATTAGATTTTAACTATAAAATTTAGTTAGGCAATATAGTAATCGAAAGATTACTCGTCGTCACCTTTTTTACCACCTGATTGGAATTTAGTGATAATGCCTTCCGCCACGTTACGTGGTGTTTCAGCATATTTTGCAAATTCCATAGAGTAAGTCGCACGACCTTGAGACATAGAACGCATTTGCGTTGCGTAACCAAACATCTCAGCAAGTGGCACTTCTGCACGGATTGCTTTAGTACCACCAGGTAAATCGTCCATACCTTGAACCATACCACGACGACGGTTTAAGTCACCCATGATATCGCCCATGTAGTCTTCAGGTGTTTCCACTTCGACTTTCATTACAGGCTCAAGAAGTACAGGGTCAGCTTTCATGAAACCATCACGGAATGCATAAGAACCAGCCATTTTGAACGACAATTCGTCAGAGTCGACATCGTGGTAAGAACCGTCATAAAGCACAGCTTTAACGCCTACAACTGGGTAACCAGCCAAGACACCGTTCTTCATACGTTCTTGAATACCTTTGTCAACTGCACCGAAGAATTCTTTTGGTACAACACCACCAACAACTTCTTCAGCGAATTCGTATTCTTTACCAGACTCATCAACTTCAAGCGGTTCAAGACGGACATAGACGTGACCGAATTTACCTTTACCACCTGTTTGACGAACAAATTTACCTTCTTGTTCAACCACTTTCTTGATGGTTTCACGGTATGCAACCATTGGCTTACCAATGTTCGCTTCAACACCGAATTCACGCTTCATACGGTCAACGATGATGTCAAGGTGAAGCTCACCCATACCAGCAATGATGGTTTGACCAGATTCTTCGTCTGTGCGTACACGGAACGATGGATCTTCTTTCGCCAAACGACCCAAAGCAATTGACATTTTTTCTTGGTCAGCTTTCGTTTTTGGTTCAACAGCCAATGAAATCACTGGATCTGGGAATTCCATACGTTCAAGGGTAATGATGTTTTTCTCATCACACAATGTATCACCCGTAGTCACGTCTTTAAGACCGACACACGCTGCGATATCACCTGCACGGATTTCGTCAAGATCTTGACGCTCATTCGCATGCATTTGTACGATACGACCAATACGTTCACGCTTAGACTTCACTGGGTTATATACTGGGTCGCCTTGTTTAAGTACACCAGAATACACACGAATAAAGGTCAAGTTACCCACGAACTTGTCATTCATGATTTTGAATGCAAGTGCAGAGAACGGCGCTTCATCAGAAGATTCACGAGTCGCTTTGGTTTCGTCCTTGTCATCAAGAACACCTTCGATCGCTTTTACTTCAGTCGGTGATGGCAAGAATTCAATCACAGCGTCCAACATACGTTGTACACCTTTATTCTTGAACGCTGAACCACACAACATCACTTGGATTTCTGAAGCCAATGTACGTGCACGTAGACCTGCAATGATGTCTTCTTTAGAAAGATCACCAGCGTCTAGATATTTGTCCATCAATTCTTCAGAGGCTTCAGCCGCAGCTTCAACCATGTTGGTGCGCCACTCGTCTGCTGTATCTTTAAGATCCGCAGGGATGTCGCCGTATTCGAACTGCATACCTTGAGATGCTTCATCCCAAATGATTGCTTTCATTTCGATCAGGTCAACAACACCTTGGAAGTTTTCTTCAGCACCGATTGGTACAACGATTGGTACAGGATTTCCACCCAAACGTGTTTTAACTTGTTCAACAGCACGGAAGAAGTTGGCACCAGTACGGTCCATCTTGTTCACGAATGCCAAACGAGGCACTTTATATTTGTTTGCTTGACGCCATACAGTTTCAGACTGAGGTTGTACACCACCAACGGCACAGTACACCATGCACGCACCATCAAGTACACGCATAGAACGCTCAACTTCAATCGTGAAGTCTACGTGTCCCGGAGTATCAATCACGTTGATACGGTGTTGATCAAATTGGTTACCCATGCCTGACCAGAAACAAGTCGTTGCAGCAGAAGTAATGGTAATACCACGTTCTTGCTCTTGTTCCATCCAGTCCATTGTTGCTGCACCGTCATGTACTTCACCGATTTTGTGAGATACACCTGTGTAGAACAAAATACGTTCTGTCGTGGTCGTTTTACCTGCGTCAATGTGCGCAGAGATACCGATATTACGGTAGCGAGAAATTGGAGTTTGGCGAGCCATATCTTACATTCCTAAATTTTGTTATTTAAAACAGGACGCATCAACACAAAATTGATGCGTACAGATACTTATGTCGTGTTTTCACGATGTCAGCAGATATCTTAAATACCTGCCCACCCCCCACTTTGATGGAAAGCGATATTAAATCGAATAACAGCATACATAAGTATTCTCCTGATAAGGGACTGTTTTATCCGCTTAGAAACGGTAGTGAGAAAAGGCTTTGTTGGCTTCAGCCATACGGTGTACGTCTTCACGTTTTTTCACCGCAGCGCCTTTACCTTCAGATGCATCAAGCAACTCACCAGCAAGACGTAAAGCCATGGTTTTCTCAGAACGCTTAGCAGCAGCATCTACTAACCAACGCATAGCCAAGGCAGTACGACGGGATGGGCGTACTTCCATTGGTACTTGATAAGTAGCACCACCGACACGGCGTGCTTTTACTTCGACCATTGGGCGAACTTTTTCAAGTGTATCTTCAAAAAATTCTACAGGGTCTACACTACTATTTTTTTCTTGAACGCGGTCTAAAGCACCGTAAACGATACTTTCTGCAATCGATTTTTTACCGTCTTGCATAACGTGGTTCATGAATTTAGCGATTGTTTGGCTACCAAACTTAGGATCCGGAAGGATTTCACGGGCAGCGACTACGCGACGTCTTGGCATTTTAATCTACCTAACTTTACTAGTCTTATGACTAGATGACACTTCAGGGGAATCCAGCAGTTTGTACGAGTGTCATGTACTTACGCTGGCCTTACTATACGTCGCTTGAATTTCATATCTTGAAAAGAACTCAAACAAGCGAAACGCTAAGGTGTTTATGCGTCGTTTTCAGACAGTAATCAAATTACTTCTTAGGACGTTTCGCACCGTATTTCGAACGTGCTTGGTTACGATCTTTCACACCTGCGCAGTCCAAAGAACCGCGTACTGTATGGTAACGTACACCTGGCAAGTCTTTCACACGACCACCACGAATCAATACAACACTGTGCTCTTGAAGGTTATGACCTTCACCACCGATATAGCTTGATACTTCAAAGCCTGAAGTCAAACGTACACGGCACACTTTACGCATTGCAGAGTTTGGTTTTTTAGGTGTAGTCGTATATACACGAGTACATACACCACGGCGTTGTGGACAAGCCTTCAACGCTGGAACTTTTGATTTTTCAATCAAAGTTGTGCGACCCTTACGGATCAACTGATTTGTTGTTGCCATATGGCAATTCTCCCGTTATTGAACAACCTTACAAAGTGCTTTGAAATAGCCACTTTTTAAGGGCATGAAATTGTAGATCAAAATGCCAAATTGGTCAATATCCTCAATACACTCAAAATCAGCTATCTAAATCGATACCTTCCATAAAAAATGACTGCAATAATGCAGTCACTTTTAACGACTTTTGAACTCAACAAATATCAACTTTTACGAGGCGTCGCATCATCTTGCTGTGCAGTTGCAGACTGCTTATCTGCAGTCTCTGCCTTTGCTTTGGCTCGTGAACTTGTGCTACGTCGAGTTGCTGGCTTTACTGTTGTTGACTTAGATGTTGCTGGCTTGGTTGTCGATGATTTGGTCGTGCTTCGTTTAGATGTAGCCGATTTTTCTGTTGATGGCTTTTCAGTTGACGCTTTTGCATCCGCTTTGCTTTCTATATTACTCGCTTTCGTAGATGCTGTAGCGGTTTTCGTTGATGTTCCGCTATCCGCTGGTGTAACTTCTTTTTTTGCCAAATCTTCAACAGCTTGATGAATCTCAGCTTCAGTTTTGGGCGCTTGCTCTGTGTCTGCGTGATCTTGCTTCTCAACTTTGACATTCACAATATCAGGATTATCGTCCAAATGTTGTTGTGCAGATTTTTGCTGTAACGCTGTGATTGCATCTTTGTGCTCTGTATGTTCAAGCAGTGGCGATACATCATTTTGTGCCAAAGCGGCTACTTGTGTGTGATGTGCATAACCACGTTGATACGCTTCAAGTATCGCAATGTGCTGCTCAGGATTATCGATCAAATAACGACGAGCATGAGAGAATATTTCATCAGCTTTTTCAGCGACTTCATCCACCATTTTACTGCCATAAAATGCACCTACCAAACCGCCCAGCACTGGCGTAGTGTAGCGTAACCATTTCACTTTACCCAGCGCATTGAGCATGCCCCATTTGTATTGCCCTTGTTCATCGGTCACGGCTTGTTTAAAGCCTTCAAAGCTATAATTGCTGTCTAAAAAAGTTTGCAATTGGCTGTAGTTGCCTGTGCTCAGTACATCTTTAAAATTGCGAATACCCAATAAAAGCACTTGTTTTTCAGCGATTAAACCTAAATCCGATTTGACCAACACTTGATAGACCGCCTGTTGATCTTCTTCATTATCTAGCTCAAAACCATAGGCATGCCCTGTTTCGTAGATGGTTTTTAAAGCCAATAACACGGACAACGGTAAATCCGCCACCGCACCGAGCATGCCCGCAACCCCGCTGACACCACCTTGCAGTGCGGCGAAGATTTTATTCACTTCTTTTAATGCAGATGATGCACGCGCCGAACGCTCGACATTTTGTTGTAGCTCTTGAATGGATTTGGCGCCTGTTTCAGCAAGGACACGTTCAGTCGATGCCAATGCCATAGAGGCTTTTGCCAACAGATCCAAGACTTCATCAGCAGCAGAATCGAGCCCATTTGGCAGGACAAAGCGTGCATATTTATTCACGGTGTTGTAACGAACGCCCAAAACCTGTTTGGTCACTGTTGGAAATTGATTACGGAACAATTGATGTAAATCATCATAATCCAAATCAAAGGCTTCACGCTGTTTGGCTTGACCTTCATGCACCTGCCCCTGCTGTTGGCTATGTTTTGACAATGCCGTTTGCTCGGTATTTTTATTCAGTGGCGATACTTTGAGTGTTTGTTGGCGGATTTGTTCAACGACTAAGTTTTTGATTCCCATTATTAATGCCTATGAAAAATTATCATTCGTTTTGATTAAATGCAATTTTGGCAGAAGATGCAACTTGCAATTGTCAGCAAACGTAGCGGATATGCAAAGCCATCCTAATTTTTCACCATGTCCTAACAAGATGTTTTACCCAAATGACCTATGCAAATAGCCTATGCAAATGGCTCATCCACATGGTTTACCAACCAATAACAAGCAAACAATTTCGACTGACATATACTGAGATGAAATGACATGATGATTAGGGACAGTAGATCTCAATGGCTCAAGATTCAAAAGTAAAACCAAGCGATGCAAAGAGTGACGTTAAAAATCAAGTATCCGACAACAATCTCCAGCACATCATCCGCCAAAGTGCCGAGCAAAAATATCACTATGAACTAGCACGCTTAGCTGAGCAAGATCAGGCTAACAAACCCGCTGGCTGGCAACTCTCAGCACATGCGGTACGCAAGTTTATCTTGGGTGATCAGCACTTAGATATCAGCAAAAAATTCTATGGTGATGATGCCTTGGTCGATCGTGCTTTGGTGACGCTAATGGGCAAGCAAGGATTGATGTTGGTGGGTGAACCTGGTACAGCCAAATCCATGCTGTCTGAGTTATTCAGCGCTGCCATTTCCGGCAATTCTCAGCGCACCATTCAAGGCACAGCGGGCACCACTGAAGATCATCTGAAATATGCATGGAACTACGCCCTGCTGTTAGCCGAAGGCCCAACCGAAAAGGCATTAATCGCCTCACCCATGTTTCAAGCCATGCAACTCGGACATATTGTCCGCTTTGAAGAAATCACTCGCTGTCCTGCGGAAATCCAAGATGTGCTGGTGTCGATGCTCTCCGAAAAGCAACTGATGATTCCAGAAATGGGACAAGACGCCAGCATCTATGCCAAGCAAGGCTTTAATATTATTGCCACTGCCAATTTGCGAGATCGTGGTGTGCATGAGATGTCATCGGCATTAAAGCGACGTTTTAACTTTGAAACGGTCAAACCAATTCAAGATCGTGCCTTTGAAATTGAATTGGTGAAAAAGCAACTACAGCATGAATTACAAGATTTAAGCCATGCAGTCAAAATACCTGACAGCGTGATCGAATTATTGGTGACCTTATTTCAAGAGTTACGCACGGGACAAAGTGTTGATGGTGCCAATCTCAAAACCCCTGATGCGGTGATGTCGACTGCCGAGGCGGTTAATATTGCCCATGCTGCCAGTCTACAAGCAATTTATCTCGATCAAGGTCAGTTAAGTGCGAGCCATATCGCCCAGCAGATGATCGGTGTGGTGTTTAAGGACAATGACGATGACCGCAAACGCTTGCGCTATTATCTCGATAGCGTCGCCAAAGAACGTGCCCGTCAAGACCAAGATTGGAAGCTGTTTTATCAAGCCAGTCGTGAGTTTTAAATCATGAATGCGGTTAAGTCAGCGCTAGATCAAGGTTCAGATCAAACCAGCATCCGATTTGCTGAAATTCATGTTGATTTGCCTGAACGCTTACAGTGTGCTTTTGATAAGCAAATGATGCTTGCCACTGAGCAGATTTATTTTGCACCGATCCGTCATCACAGTCCAAGCTGTGCCATGGCGCTCAAACACTATATTGAACAGCTCCAGCCCACGCATATCTTGATCGAGGCACCGCATTTTTTTGAACCATTAATTGCAGATTTATTGTCTAAAGACACCGTGCCACCCGTGGCAATCTTTGCTCAAGCTAAACCCTTAAAACTCAGCACCAAGCAAAAAGACACAACACCGCAAGCTGATCAAGAGCTAGACCGCACGCCAGCTCATGAAATTTATTCTGCTTATTTTCCATTTTGTGAATATTCACCCGAATGGGTCGCCATGCAGGTTGGTCATGCACATGGCGCACAGTTACATTTCATTGATCTGGATTGGGATAAGCAATGTCAATTTAAAGCCAATCAGCCTCAAGCCAACGCAACCCAAACCAATCTGATGGCAGAGCGCTATTTGGCGCACAGTCAATTTATTGCGCAACTGGCACAGCGTCTGCATTGTCGCAATCATGATGAGCTTTGGGATCATTTATTTGAGCTCAAATCCGCACAGCAATTGGCGAATCCGACGCAATATTTCCAAGAAGTGCTGACGTGGTGTGCCTTGGCGCGGTTAGATTATGAAAATGAGGTGCTGTACCAAGAGTGTTCTTTGCAACGTGAATATTGCATGTTGCAACATATTGAAAAGTTTAGAAATCATCACCCCGAGCAGGCAACAAACAAGTTACTGGTGGTCACTGGGGGCTTTCATACGTTGGCGCTGATCGAACAGCTCAGCCTAGACCATACAACAGCGACCGATCCGCAAAATCATTCAATTATCCCATCTTTAGACAAATTTGATCTGGCTTTGGATGCGCTCAACAATGAGCCCGCATGGCAACAAGATGCGTGGTTGATTCGCTATAGCGATGATCGGTTAGATGCCTTAAATGGCTATGCTTCTGGCATGCCCTCGCCTGCGTACTATTTATACCAATGGCTACATCAATGGAAAAATCAATCGCAACAACAAATTCAACAACAGATTCAACCTTATGACCACACTACCGATGATCTTACCCAACAGCATTTTTACAGTTTACTGAATGAACTTTGTCATCAACTTCAGGCAGGTAAAGCGCTGGAGGTCACCACTTTTATCGCACAAAAAAATACCGCAGAAATTGCTTTTGGACTTGCCAGCTTGCGTGGGCATCTCTATCCAAGTCGTTATGATCTGCTTGATGCGTTGCAAACAGCGTTAATCAAAGGCGAGATGGATGGTGGTCAGCAGTATTTTTGGCAAGTGGTGCATGAATTTTTAAGTGGACAAAAGCTCGGAAAAGTGGCTAAAAATCAACGTAGTCCTGCACTCCTACAACAGACCTATGCCACAGCCCAAAATTTTCGTTTTAAACTCGATGATACGTTGAGTAAAACACGGCAACTGGACATTTACCGCAAACCGATACAGCAAAAAATCAGTCAATTTTTACATATGCTCAGCTTTTTAAATGTCGGCTTTGCCACACAGTTGTCAGGTCCTGATTTTATTCACGGCACGCACATGGATTTGCTGTTTGAGCAGTGGCAATACGCATGGACGCCATCGGTTGAATCTCGTTTGATCGAGCTGGCGGAGCAAGGTGAGGATATTGCTCAAATTGCCATGCTAAAACTTCAACATGCCCAAGCCGAATTACAACAACAAGGTTTTGCCCAGTCTGCGCAGCACTGCGCCAAACTGTTTGCACAAGCATGTAAATTTGGCTTAAAACAACAGCTCCATCAGTTGCAACAGCATTTAGATGAACTGCTGACACAGGATATTGATCTGGGTTCGTTGATTCGTAGCGCCCAGCAATTATTTTATTTGTGGCATGGACGAATGCTTTTACAGTTGCCGAGTCATGCGCTGGAACATAGCCTGTATCTTGCGATACAACAGGCTTGCTATCAGCTCAATCAAATCTATGACACCCATGCTGAAAAAGTCGATGCACATCTAATACTTGTACGGGATTTACATCGGTTGATTGGTCAGGTGCAACAGCTTTTACCAAATATTGGTATGAAAGATATTAATGCAAACGACGCTGAATTGAATGATGTAGCAGTACCGAAAGAAACTCAGACAATCAATCATCTTAAGGCATTATTTTATCAACAGATTGATCTGCATCAGCTAAACATTCCTGAATTATCTAAACTCAAAGGTGCGCTACTTAGCATCATGTATTTGGATCAACGCATTGACTTGGCGCAATTGCAACACACGATTGAAAATGAATTTGCTGTTGGCACAGATGCCGAGGTGGCGGTGAGTTATCTACAAGGGCTGATGTCGATCGCACCAGAAGTATTCATTCAATCCACACTCGCAATCAAGAGTCTACAATCATTAATGGGCACGTGGACTGAGCAGACCTTCTTAGCGATTTTGCCTGATTTGCGCTTTATTTTTAGTCAGTTGACACCAAAGCAAAGCCATCAACTTTCCCAGCACGTTGCGCAGGATTTGGGCTTATCCAATCAAGCGGATTTATTGCAAGTGCATCACGACATCAGCGTAGAGGATGTGCAACATGGTTCGCAGTTGAACCATCAATTAACGCAATTATTACAAAGTGATGGTGTGCTGTCATGGATCAAAGATGTGGAGCAAAGCCGATGAACCCATCCCCTCATACTGACGATCAGAACAATTTAGATGAGTTAGCGCAAGCTCGGCGCTGGCGACTGATATTGGGACGTTATGCCGATCAACATTTGGCACAAGCCAATCTCTCAGGCGAACAACTCAAACTCGAGCGTTCCCTAGATTATTTATATCGTCACGAATATCAGCGCCGAGGTATCGAACAGGACAGCAATCGTCACGGTAGCCTCGATGCGTCACAACTCACAGCGATCAATTGGCTCAATCAAAGTCGCCAGCTATTTCCCAAGTCCACCTATGAACGCATGCAAAAACATGCACTTGAGCGCTATGGCTTAACCGAATTACTCAATCGTCCAGAACACATTCGTCAGCTCGAAGCCAATCCCGCCACCGCCAAAGCCATTCTCAGCATGCGAGGCAAACTTAATGCGGAAATGCGTGATGCCATTCGAGCGTTGATCAAAAAAGTGGTTGAACAATTGATGCAGCGCATTCGTCCTCGATTTTTAATGGCTTTTCAAGGACGTCGCAATCGCTTTCAGCGTTCGATGATCAAGCAAGCACAGAACTTTGATTGGCGCCGAACCATTCAGCACAATCTCAAACATTATCAACCTGAACTTGGCAAAATTATTATTCAACAGCCGTATTTTAATGCTCGAGTGCAACAGCATTTACCGTGGGAGATTGTGCTGTGTGTCGACCAAAGTGGCTCGATGATGGATTCGGTCATGCATGCTGCGATTACCGCCAGCATTTTGGCGGCGCTCCCTGCGGTGACTACGCATCTGGTGCTGTTCGATACCCAAATCGTTGATCTAAGTCATCAAGCACATGATCCCGTCGAAGTACTACTCACCATTCAGCTTGGCGGTGGCACCAATATCGCCCAAGCCCTGCGTTATTGCGGTCAAAAAATTACCCAACCACGGCGCAGTATCGTGGTGCTGATCAGTGATTTTGAAGAAGGTGGATCATTGCCTGCGCTGTACCAAACGGTGAGTGAATTGGCTGAGCAAGGCTGTCGTCTGCTTGGACTAGCGGCTTTAGACGATGCTGCCAATCCCGTCTATGATCGAC
Source organism: Acinetobacter marinus (assembly GCF_900096915.1). GTDB lineage: Bacteria > Pseudomonadota > Gammaproteobacteria > Pseudomonadales > Moraxellaceae > Acinetobacter > Acinetobacter marinus. Next base: position 160,876 of record NZ_FMYK01000003.1, on the reverse strand, counting down.
AAACTGCGCAGGTCTTGCAAGATCGTGGCATGCATATCGGTGCGATGACCCCAGAGCATTTAGCTGAGTGGCTGGCTGAGGTGATGCAATGAGCTGGCAAATGTATCTACAGTATGATGAGGACAGCCTGACCAGTTTGAGCAATATTGGCTTATTACGCCGTGCCAAAAAATCCGTCGATCAAGTGCAATTGGCAAATAGCCCTGTAGAATTAAGCGCTGATCACGATGTATTACAGTTTCAGGTCGAAGAGTTTCAAGTCGGACTCCCTGCGACAGGCATCACCAACGCACGATGTACCTGTCCTGCCAGCGACTGTTGTAAACATATTTTGAGCAGTATTTTGTGGCTACAACAACATCCTGAACAATTACAACAAACGTCTACCGATGTCGCATCAGCACCGCAACCTGAACATGCGGATGTCGCTGATCAGTCAAAAAATCCACCAACCATTCCAACTCAAAGTAGTTCAGCATTAGACAGTTTGCTCTCGCTAGACAGTACAGCAATGCTAAAAGCAACACGTAAAGCCGAGCGACGCTTGGCATATCACATCGTCCAGAAATGGCAAGCTGATCCGACGCAATGTGAAATCGACATTCAACAGGACAAAATAAGTTTTAAAACGAATTTTTCTACGTCAAAAATTCATTATTTTGCTGGGGCAACGCCTGAAACCATGCTCTCTGATATCGCCAGTGCTCAAAAAATTGCCGTGCATCTGGCATGTATTGCGTGGTGTTTTTTAACGCAACAAGACGCGTCACAACCTAGCTCAGAAAAAAACAGCTCAGAAAATAGTTCTGAAAATAGCTCAGCAAATCGCTCACAAAACCATTCAAAAAACACATTCGCACAATCATGGCAATGGTCTGACGATGTCCTAATCGAGGCTAAAGAAGAAAATACAAATACTTTAAACGAAGATGATCTTGCCCTAATTGATGCCTTAGAATTGCAGTGCCAAGCCATTCTTGCACAAGGATTATCGCATCTGTCTAAGACCAGCATCATGGCATTGCACTTGCTCAATATGCAGGCTCGAGCACAGCGTATGCCCCGTTTAGCAAGCCTATTACGTCATTTGCATGGTCAACTCGAAAGGCTACATGTCGAGGATATCCAGATTGATGAACGACAAATCTTTGTCGAGTTGGCGCAGTTTTATACGTTTTTGGCGGCATTAAAATCGCCGAAACTCTCTGCTGAAAAGCGACTACAACTCACTGGCAATGCACAAAAATCGTTTCAAACGCAGACCTTGAGTCATCTGATTCCACTGGGTGCGGATTGGTGGCATGCGCCAACGGGAGCACAAGGACTAACCACTTGTTTTTGGGACACAGCACAGCAATGCCTTGTCAGCACCACCCAAGCCCGAGCCAATCATTTAGATCAGACCTTTGACCAGCACAGTGCTGCACAAACAGGTATGTGGGGCGTCAGTCTCAATCATCTGATGCAATATCAATTTTCCCTTGACCACGCCAAAGCCTCCACACCTCCAATCAATGATGCATCGCAAAGTCTTCAGCACAGCAAGAACTTCAACTTAAGCCCAAACAAAGATGCGAATTATCACCAATTAGCGCTTTTTGATACATTGTCGCTGGAGCAATTTCAACAGCAAGTCACAGGAATTTCTGATTGGTCAACGTTGGCAGAACAGGTTCGTCCTCACTCAATCTTTGATCAAAACCAGTCGCACTATGCCCTACTACACATTGCCCGTATCACCAGCCTACAGCTCAACGAATTGCAACAGCAGTTAGAGACATGGCTCAGCGATCAGCACGGTCATCAGCTGTTATTACAACTGGAGATCAATCCATCAAATCATAGCATCGCAGACAAACTGCAATACCATATCGATCACAGCAAAATCATTGCGGTACTGGTGCGTATACAACGTCAAGCAGGACAATTGCGCTGTACGCCATGCACGTTGATCTTGCAAGATCGGCAAAGGCTACATCTTTTCAATTTACACTATGACTATATCCGCTATTCTGGCAAACGCACGATTCCACAAAGCATCAGCGCACGCATCGAAAAACTGCTGAAAGAAAAAAAGCGCTTGCTGAATGTGCCACCGAAAACGCCACTGCAACAGTGTTTGTCGCAATGTCTATCAATCCTTGAGTTTTATGCCAATTCGGGGCGTCAGCAATTTGACTCAGCACATCAGCAACAACTTGCAGGGCTTGGTCAGCGTTTCGAGGACTTAGGGCTGAATCTGCTGGCGGATGTATTGGCTCGGTACGACACGATTCAACCACAATCGCACCGACAATCAAAATCGCAACGGAAAAATCAGCCACAGTCGCAACCGCAACCACAAAGCGATATGCCTGATTATTTAATGAAAATTCGGCAAGTCATTCACAGTATTGAACTGTTGCAAAGTGATTTACCGATGCGTACTCAACCCAACCCTGATGACATGTAAAAAAAGATGAGCGCCGAATATCAGCGCACACGTCATATTTGAATTTTCGTAGAAAACCCTGCAACACGGTGACAAATTGTGACGCATTACTACCGAAGCAGGCTTTTGTAGCGGTGCATAATCCGCTATGGTTTCAGCGATGTGATGAATATTTTTTATTTTAAAACGATTTTTAATATTGTGGACTCAACGCAAAATCTAAAAAGGAATCAGCCATGATCGAACAATCAGGACCTTCAGGAAAAAATAAATTTAACGCCAGCACCGATCTGGACACCTTAATTCACGCCATCGTTGCACCACTCGATCATATCGAAAAAGGTTTAGCAGATCAGAGTTATCACTATCTGATGTCAGGACAATATCCCGAAATCCTGCTCACGCTACGTCAATTGAGTAACGATCGCTTGACCTTATTGCTCGGCAGTCCGCTGACCAGTACATGGTTTTATCACCCAAGCATGCTCAATACTGAAGAAAAAAAATCTGCCAAGTATTCTGATCAAGCCCGTGATCAGCTCTACCAAAAACAATTTACCCAGCTTGAAGACGTGCAGTTAGTCCGTCTAGGACATTGGTTATCTGCCTGTGTCAGTTGCTTAAAACTACAACCGCTTTATGTCAACACACCCGATTGGCTGAGCGCACTGCTTACCGACCCACTGGTCGCCTCGATCAAAGCACAGCGCTATAAAATGCAGCAACAACCACTGCATTTAAGCACCTTTGAGCGTGGTGACTGGCATATTGATCGCCTCAATCAGATTTTGACTGCTGAGGAAGGCGCTGGGCATGAGGATCAACTGATTGGCGTATTGTTCGATCGCAATGGCATCAATGAATACAACAAGCAGGACTATAAATTATTATTGGCTTTGCCTGGTCTGGAGCATTATCTCACCCAGCATATTGACCAAGTGAAATTGGTTGCCAGCACCATGACTAGCCACGGACAATTGGTGTTATTAGACTATCTCAAGGATCAACCTCACCTACTCAACCTACTCAGCCAACTGGTGGTCGAGCTGGCACTGTCTTCTACTAAAAATGTCCGTGATACCGCCACAGGTCTGATCAGTAGTCTTGATCCTGAGCTTGCACAGCAACATTTGCAGGTCTATTTATTTGAAGGCAAGGGGCATGAGCGCAGTTATGCCGCAGATTTGCTTGCTCGCCAAGGCGATCAGCACCTCAACCTCTTACAACAAGCGCTTGAGCAAGAAAAGGTTAAATCCGTTCAACACACCATTCAAGCCGCACTACAACGCATCGAGACACAAAGCCGAGCGCAAAGCATCGACATCGAATTTCCTGCGGTCGAAGCCATCGCCGAGCAAAATCTACCGAGCAGTCTGATTGATCTACTCAAAGAAAATTATGCGGAAATGCTGGAAAAACACAAACAATACGCTGAGCAGGAAATCGAAAATAATAAAGTGTATGGCACCTATCAAAGCCAATGGGCGCAAAAGCGCTATCAAGATTTTCAAAAATACAATATCGACAAACACAGCGTGGAAATCTATGAACAGCTCAATGGCGAACGAGAGTTTGTGCGTTTTAATGATTTAAATATTATTTATCACGGCAATAAAATCCAGCGTCTGCCTGAGTACACGCTATATCATGCGCTACGTGCCATGAAAATCAGTGGCACCACCTTGCATTGGAGCACTGTATTTGAGTTTCGTGCTGAGCCACGGCATTTTATCGATTTGGATTTGCGTCAGCTTGAGTCGATCTTGGATCAACTCAACTATACCCACCCTGCCCGAACCATTGCCGATGGCTATCTACAAGAATATCAGGATGGTCTCAACCGTCGCATTACTGATGCGGATAAAGTGGTGCCATTTTTCCATTTGCACCCTGAGTTTATCGCAGAAGCGCTGGGATTATTGCCAAGTCGTGCAGCACATTACTATCACTTTTCTGCCAGCAAAGCGATTAAGCTACTGGAAAAATTCCCGCAGATTCCACAGCAATATATCGGCAAATTGCTCGAACTGGCTTTGGGTCAAGCCAAAACCACACGACTTGAAGCACAGCATTTATTAACCAAACTACCTGATATTCACCTGCAAGCCATTGAAGCACTAAATAATGGCAAACAAGACTTGCGTGTCAATGCGATTGAATGGCTCGCTCGTTTGAGTCATCAAGATGCGATTGCGCCACTTTATGCTTTGCTCAAAAAGGAAAAGAAAGAAGTGGTGATCGCTGCGGCGCTGACCGCACTTGAGCAACTCGGTGAGGATATTAGCGACTATCTCACCCCTGAAAAACTACTCAAAGATGCGCAAAAAGGCTTAAAAGGCAATATCACCGTGGCATTTAACTGGTTTGATTTTAACACTTTACCTAAAGCACAGTGGCAAGATGGTAGTGAGGTCAATCCAAGCATCATCAAATGGTGGGTGATTCTTGCCGAAAAACTCAAAGATCCTGTGCCCAATGCCCTGCTACAGCGCTATGTCGAGTTACTCCATCCGAAAAGCCAACAACAGCTTGGACTATTGTTACTACAAAGTTTTATCCAATATGACACCCGCCATCCAAGTATCGAAGAAGCCACCGAGGTTGCGGTCAAACAAGCACCGAGCCTGCTGAAAAGTTATCAAGACAGCTATCAACGCTACGGTCAGCAATATCCTGATTATTATGGACGTTATGCCAACATCACGCTTGAACAAGTGCAAGAGGAAATTAAGCGTGGACATCTGGCAATCTATCTCGGCAGTGCCATTAAAAATAAAGGCATGTTAGCACTCGCCTTTCAAACCAGCGCCAGTACAGCAGTCAAAATTCTGCAAGATTATATGAAACAGCATTATCAACGTCGAAGCCAGATCGAGGCGATGCTGTCCAGTCTTGCTGTACAAAATGATCCGATTATTATCCAGTTATTGCTGAGCATTTCACGTCGTTATCGCACTGCTTCGGTACAAAATCTTGCCAAGTCTTTGGTCGAGGACATCGCCGAGCGCAACGGCTGGAGTCGTGATCAGCTTGCCGATCGCACTATTCCAACCGCGGGCTTAGATGATCAAGGCGTGCTCAGCCTAGATTATGGACAACGAACGCTACATGCCAGCTTGGACAGTCAGGATAAATTCATCCTCAAAAATGAAGATGGCAAAGTGCTAAAAGCCTTGCCAAGTCCACGCCAAGGCGATGATGAGGCGCAAATCAAAGACACCAAGGCGCAGTGGTCAAATGCCAAAAAAGAACTGAAACAAGTGCTCGATCTGCAAACCCAGCGCTTGTATGAGTCGATGTGTAGCGAGCGTCTGTGGCATGTTGCAGATTGGCTGGAGTATATTCTTGTGCATCCGATCATGAGCAGACTGATTCAGCGTTTAGTTTGGCTTGAAGTCGATGATACGGGTAAAATTGTCAATCAATTTCGCCCCACCGAAGATGGCAGTCTGATCAACTTGGACGATGATGAAATCACCCTCGACTCGACAAACCAAGTCAAACTGGCACATGCGGTACTCATTGATGCGGAAACTATTCAAGCGTGGCAAGCGCATTTTAAAGACTATAAAATCAAGCCATTATTTGATCAAATGAGCCATAACTTGCCTGAGCTGAATGATAAAAACTATATTGACGATCACAAAGGCTGGATCACCGACACCTTCACTTTGCGGGGTGTGCTGAATAAACTCGGCTACCAACGTGCAACGATCGAAGATGGTGGCTCGTTTGACCGTTATTATAAAGCCTATGACAGCTTAGGGCTGTCCGCCGTGATCGGCTTTAGCGGTAGCTATGTGCCAGAGGAAAATATCGATGCCGTCTTATACGACTTGAGCTTTGAAGAGCAAACCGCTCGCTCTTGGCAAGATGATAAAATCCCACTGAAAGACATTGCCAAAGTGCTCTTAGCGGAAAGCTATGCTGACTATTTACAGGTTACAAATGCCTGCCGAGGCTTTGATGAACAGTGGCAAAAAAAGACCCCGTGGTAACAAATCCATGATCTGCGAAAAGGTATTTTAATTTCGAAACTGCACAGCCTTTGTGCAAGAAAAACTAATACCTTTCGCCATTGCGAAGCATTTGGAAAACCGCTTAAATGTTGGCAGTGAATTTTTTTATTTTTGCAAAGGACTCTCCATGAATCGTCGTGTTGTAATTACGGGTATGGGCATCAACTCATGTATCGGAAATACCTTAGAAGAAGTCAACCACTCCCTACAAAATGGCATTTCAGGCACACGCCACAATGCGTCCTATGCAGAATTGAATTTTAAAAGTCACGTCAGTGCCCCTGCTGATCAAGACTTTGACAACATTGATCGTAAACTGAAACGCTTTATGGGCGTTTGCGCCATGTATGCCTACAATGCAGCGGTCGATGCAGTACAGCATGCAGGCTTACAAGTCGAAGACCTCGCAGGCAATCCTCGCTACGGCATCGTCGGTGGTAGTGGTGGTAACTCGACTGCATCGGTTGCCGAGATGATCAAGCTGTTAGAAGAAAAAGGCGCCCGCAAAATCGGACCATTCTTCGTACCACGCAATATGAGTAATACCATCACTGCCAATGTCGGTGTGGCGTTTAAAATGCAAGGGATCGCACATTCGATCACCAGTGCTTGCGCAACCTCTGCCGATGCGATCGGCTATGCTTACAACATGATTCAACTCGGTAAACAAGACTTGATGCTCGCTGGTGGCGGTGAAGAAGATCATTGGTCACAAAGCCTCTTGTTCGATGCGATGGGTGCGCTCAGCTCAAAATATAACGACACTCCAGAAGCGGCTTCTCGTCCGTATTCCAAAGATCGTGATGGCTTTGTCATTGCAGGTGGTGGCGGTTTTGTGATGCTCGAATCACTAGAACATGCGCAGGCGCGTGGTGCTAATATTCTTGCCGAAGTAGTTGCTTATGCTGCCAATAGTGATGGTCATGACATGGTTGCACCAAGCGGTGAAGGCGCAACTCGCTGTATCTTGATGGCACTCGAAGAAGCCAAAGCACATGGCGTAGAAAAAATTGATTACGTTAATACCCACGGTACATCAACCCCAGCGGGCGACATTACCGAACTCAAAGCCATGGAGCGTGCGTTTGGTGAGGGCAAAGTGCCAGCGCTCAGCTCAACCAAATCAATGACAGGTCATAGCCTAGGTGCAGTCGGTGTGCAAGAAGCGATCTATTGTGTGTTAATGATGCAAAATGACTATATTGCACCGAACATCAATGTCACTGAACTCGATGAAGGTGCAGCTGGCTTTGACATCGTGCTGGAAAAACGTGATACCCCACTCGATACGATCATGAGCAACAGCTTTGGTTTTGGTGGCGTGAATGCCTGCCTGATTTTCAAAAAATGGGCTGGCTAACCGCATAGCCCTTTTGATAGTCCTTTTTTCGGTTCGACGAAACACTGCAATTACTTGCAACAATTTGTTATCATAGGCGAATTGTTGCAAGTTTTTTTACATTCAGTCTTTGGAAAAATGATGGACGCACCGTCAGAAGCCTTTTTATGGGTGAAAGCGCTACACATTATTGCCGTGGTGTGCTGGTTTGCCGCCCTATTCTATCTCCCTCGTTTATTCGTCTACCACGCCATGAGTGATGATGCGATTAGCCATCAACGCTTTCAAATTATGGAACGCAAACTGTATCGTGGCATCATGACCCCTGCAATGATCGGCACGCTGATCACGGCACACTTCCTTGTGGATTGGGGCGATGCGACTCGTCACTACCATGAAGCGACGTGGTTCTATATCAAAGTGGCTTTGGTCGGGTTACTGGTGGTTTATCATTTTGTTTGTGGTTACTACCGCACAAAACTCATCGACAATGCGCATTATAAATCTCACAAATTTTGGCGATTTTTCAATGAATTACCAACAGTGATTTTGATTGCCTGTATTATTCTAGTGGTGGTTAAGCCTCAATTTTAAGTGCTCTATTACCAATCACCATTTGGCAAATCAGCTAGTTTAAACGATCTAGTGCTGTCATGAGCGCAGAAAAATTCATAATCATTTGATTCGGCTGCGCTTGTGCAAATTCCTCTGCCGTGCCATAGCCATAAGTGACCGCAATACTTTTGACACCATTCTGACGAGCACCCAAAATGTCAAACTCACGATCTCCGACCATGACTGTGGCTGTTGCATCCAAGTTTTCTTGTGCCAAAAGATAAGTGATCAACTCGCCTTTATTGGTGCGTTCGCCTGTCAGTTCACTGCCATAGATTTTGATAAAGTATTTTGCCAAATCAAAATGTTCTAAAATCTGCTCTGCATAAATGGTTGGCTTCGCTGTTGCGACAAAAAGTCGATACCCTTGTTGCTGTAATTTTTCTAAGGTTTCTGCGACTTCAGGATAGACTTCATTTTCAAACAAACCAATCGTACTAAACCGTTCCCGATACAAAGCCAACGCCTGTTCTGCCAATTGATCTATATTGACAGTGTCATCGTCCGATTGTAATAATTTTGCCAAAGAGGCTTTCAGTGGTGGTCCTATACACCAATCCAAGTCCACTTCATCAGCAAGCGGTCGCCCGAGTTTTTGCATGGCGTAACGAATACAGGTGGTAATGCCAAGTTTTGGATTGGTCAAAGTACCATCTAAATCAATCAAAATATTTTCGATCTTCATCTCTACAATCATTTATCACTTCATTTCGTTCAAGATGAATTTTGACATAGCTCTTGTTAGAATGTCACTGACTCTCTTAAATCCAATTTGAATAAAGGAACTGTGCAGTGCGCCCAACGGTATTATGTTTTTCAGGATTAGACCCATCAGGTGGAGCAGGCTTACAGGCTGACATCGAAGCCATCGGACTGAGTGGTGCACATGCAGCGATTGCCTGTACTGCGCTGACCATTCAAAACTCGCAAAATGTCTTTAGTTTTGACGCCACTTCAAAGGATTTACTTCTTGCCCAAGCCAACGCAGTGATTGATGATTTACCGATTAATACCGTGAAATCTGGCATGCTCGGTACGACGGACAACATTGCTGCTTTAGCTCAGTTTTTAGATCAACATAATGATTTAAAATATGTGCTTGATCCTGTATTAGTGGCGAATAGTGGTGGCTGTTTGGGCGATTTACCGACTTTGGTTGAAGCCTTTAAAGTGCTGATTCCACGAGCGACGGTGATTACGCCGAATACCGTTGAGCTACGTGCATTGACAAGTTGTGAAGATTTAACCGATGCCACGCAACGGATTTTTGAACTGGGTGCACAAGCTGTTTTGGTCAAAGGCGGACATGAGAAATTGCCTGCCGATGTGATCATTAACCGCTTATATGTCGCAGGTGAATTGATCTATGAGAGTGAAATGCCACGCATCGATGGCGAGTTTCATGGTTCAGGCTGTTCGTTGGCGAGCTTTATTGCAGGACGCTTGGCGCTGAATGATTCATTAGAAAAAGCCGTTGAACTTGCTGAAAAATGGTTACATCGTGCATTAGAGCGTGCTGATAGTCCGCATGTTGATGGTCAGAAAATGCCGAGACGTTTTACCTAAATCTCGATTAGCTAAAAAGCAGGCTTTATCTAAATTTTTAAAATTCCATAAAAAAATGCGAGCATCTTCTTCCGATACTCGCATTTTTTATTCAAGTGAAATACTTATGCTTTAGGCAAAGTCACACCTGTTTGACCTTGATATTTCCCACCACGATCTTTGTATGAGGTTTCACAAACTTCATCACTTTCAAAGAATAACATCTGTGCCACACCTTCCCCTGCATAGATTCGTGCAGGCAAGTTAGTGGTATTGGAAAATTCTAGGGTCACGTGCCCTTCCCACTCAGGTTCAAGCGGCGTGACATTGACGATAATGCCACAACGTGCATAGGTCGATTTGCCCAAGCAAATGGTCAAAACATTCCGTGGAATACGGAAATATTCTACCGTGCGAGCTAGTGCAAAAGAGTTTGGCGGAATGATGCACACGTCTGATTCAATATCAATAAAACTTTTATCATCAAAGTTTTTCGGATCGACAATCGCAGAATGCACATTGGTAAATACTTTGAATTCACGGGCACAGCGCACGTCATAGCCATAACTCGATACGCCATAGGAAATCAACTTTTCGCCATGTTCATCATAACGAATCTGACCTGAAGCATAGGGCTCGATCATGCCATGTTGCTCACTCATTTCACGAATCCAACGATCAGATTTGATTGCCATAATTATTCCAATTTATCAATATTTAAAAATTTTAACGATACTAACGCAAATTACCTGAAATGCAAATGCAATGACTTACACCGTTTTATTGCCAACTTGTTCAAGCTCACTGCGCATCTCATCTATTACTTGCTTATAGTCAGGTTTGCTAAAGATCGCAGAACCCGCCACAAACATATCTGCACCTGCTTCGGCGATTTCACGAATATTGGCAGGTGTAACACCGCCATCGACTTCAAGATAAATATCACGACCACTGGCATCAATGATTTGACGGGCTTGGCGTAGTTTATCCAACGTGGTTGGAATAAATTTCTGCCCACCAAAGCCTGGGTTGACACTCATTAAAAGGATTTGATCAACTTTATCTAAGACATAATCCAAATAATGCAAAGGCGTTGCAGGATTAAAAACTAGTCCTGCTTTGGCACCGCCTGATTTAATCAATTGCAATGAACGGTCGATATGATCAGATGCTTCAGGGTGAAAGGTAATAATATCCGCACCCGCTTCTAAGAAGTCACCAATCATGCGATCTACAGGCGATACCATCAGATGCACATCAATCGGCGCTTTAATGCCATAATTTTTTAAGGCTTTGCAGACACCTGCACCAAAGGTCAGATTCGGCACATAATGATTGTCCATCACGTCAAAATGCACCACATCCGCACCTGCCTCTAGTACCCGTTCTACATCCTCACCCAAGCGAGCAAAATCGGCAGAAAGAATAGATGGCGCAATAAGATATGGCTTAGACATGATTCACCTGAATGTCAGTTGGCTAATTGTGGTCGCATTATAACAGAGCTTTGCTTTTAATTTTTTATCACGATTGAAAATTGCCGATGACCAGCACATTGATCACAAACAAACTAAAGTGAAATGATTAATTTTCAGACTCATCATAATAAATATTCATCAAGCGGTTGGCATTTTCTTCACAGCTCATATCCATGGGTTTATCTTGGATTGATTCAGTTAAAGCAATCAAATTTTGCTTATTCTCCGCCAACATTTTTTGCATGGCGGTAATTTCTGTGATTTTTTCTGTCAGCGTTTTGATTAGCAGATCATGATTCCATTTAGTTACATTCACAGGAATCAATGCTTTAATTTCATCAAGGCTAAAGCCAACTTGCTGTGCTTGCTTTATCAAAAATAACTTCTTTAAATCCTCTTCTGAGTATTTGCGATAGCCATTCGATAAGCGCTCTGCTTTGGGCAACAGCTTGATCTGTTCGTAGTAGCGGATGGTTGGTGCATTAACGCCACTCAGGTTCGACAGTTCACTAATATTCATTTGAAATTACCTCTTGACCTTAAAGTTAGCTTTAAACATAGCATACATTTAATGAATACTCAGAGGCTAATATGATGTTTAAGAAAGCTCGTTTAAAGCACAATCGTTTAAAGCACAGTCGTTTAAAGCAGTCTATCAGTCCAGTTGCCATCAACTTTGCAATGATCAGTTCTGCACTGGCGTCGACAACGATACAAGTCACATCAACACCTATACCCACACCGAACATTCAAAATAATACTACTGTGACGAGCAACATCGTCATTGCCGACCAACCGCAGACGCAATACCCAAATGCGACGGAATTTACCGAAGTAGAATTTGGTCCGCACAAAGTCCAAGTCCCTAAAGGTGGATTTTATGATCGCTTTCGTATGAATCCTGATCTCAATGAAGTCACTAAGATTCCCGAAGCTGGAAACCTCGACTTCTTTAGAAAGATACCAAAGCAACAAGTCGAAACTCGTGTCGGTAAAGTTTGGTCGCCGAACTATTACTACCGAACAAAGAATGTACAGCTATTGATGCTTGCACCGATTGACAAGCTCAAAGCCAAACTCAATGAGAAAATCGAACCGATGAATCTCTTTGGCTATGGCTTAGTATCACTGACCTTCTTTGCTTATGATGTGGCTGATAATGATCCCTATGATGAAGTATCAGTTGCGATCGTGACTCGTCGTCCTGATGCCAAAGGCTCAAATATCATGGAAATGATCAGCTCGATTCGTAACCGTGATTATTATGGTCATGTACTTGCCCTACCTGTCGATACCGAGATTGCACGTGTGCGTGGTGTCTATGGTTATAGCTTGCCAAAATGGTTAACGGCAATTGATCTGAAGATTGATGATCATGTCACTGCAACCTTATACGACACCAATGGCAAGATAGATGTCAGCCTAAGCGCACCAACGCCAAAGCTAAAAACGGTAGAAAATGAATCACGTCTTGAAAAGAAAACCATGCTCAATGAGGTTGATGGTACTTGGTATAGCTCATCTGTTCAGGCGAACAACATCACCTTTAGACAAAAATTCTTTCCAAGTGCTGTAGAGCTAACGTATAACGGTGGACCAGTGAGTAAATTGCTGGATGAGCTTGGTGCCAATAAGATCATCCGAATGGATGTGATCAAAGATGCGCAATTGGCTTTACATATGCCAAAACCGATTGACGCATGGAATGTACAAACTACAGCTAAATAATTTTTATGGTTTTATATACTTATCTTGGGTGATTATTCTTACCCCCTGCCTAACCTTCCCCCATAAGGGGAAGGAACTCAATGTTTTTGATCAAACTCCGATCTTGCCTGCAATACGCTATCCATGTTTTCCTCAACCCAACCTTTCAGTTGATCCGCTGTTTTTGCAAAGGCTTTGCCAAGTTCAGTCAAGGCATATTCAATCCGAATCACATTGTCATCATGAATGGTTCGAGTCAGCATACCATCGCGTTCTAAGATTTTTAACTTTTGCGAAAGCACTTTAGGAGAAATGCCCGTCACGCTTTTTTTCAGTTGATTGAAGTGCTGTGCATCCTGATCAAGTGTATACACGATCAGTAAAATCCATTTGTCTGCAAATTTTTCAAAAAAAATACGTGAGGGACAATCTGGATGAAACACATTAAATTTTAATGGCTTATTCATAATGATCACACTCCATTTCTACAAAAACCACCTAAAATTAAAAAAATAACATGGTGGTTACCAAGTGGTAACTAATTGATACTAGGTTTCAAAAGTGTATCATGATTTTAAATCAATCACAGCACATCGTAGGAAAAAATCATGTCTAGCGTATCTCTCGTTTATTTTTCAGGCTATGGACACACCAAAGTCATCGCAAATACTTTTGCTTCAGAGATCAATGCCAATTTGATCGAGATTGATGCGAATGGTGATATTACAGAGCAAGATTGGCAGACCTTAGATCAGTCCGATGCCATCGTATTCGGTGCGCCAACCTATATGGGTACAGCACCGTGGCAGTTTAAAAAGTTTGCGGATGCCTCATCTAAACGTTGGTTTACACGAGCTTGGTCAGATAAGATTTTTGCAGGCTTTACCAATAGCGCAAGCCTCAATGGTGATAAACAAGTAACTTTGATCCAAATGCAAACTTTGGCATCACAGCATGGCGGGATTTGGGTTAGCTTAGGTTTAGCCCCTGCCAATACTAAAGCTGCAACCCGTCAAGATGTGAATAATCTTGGTGGTTCTGTAGGACTGCTGGTACAGTCGCCTTCGGATGCCAGTGTTGATGAAATTCCATCAGGCGATTTAGACACTGCCAAACTGTATGCCAAACGTGTGCAAGCGATCACGGATAAATTCAACGCATAAAAAACCGACTCACCAAAGCAGATCAAAAAACACATTAGCAAAGCCCTCAATCATGAGGGCTTTGTTGTTTAGATAATGAAAGGAATGCTTGAACTTATATCGTGGCACGACCTTGCATGCGATGGCGATATTGCTTAGTACGTTTGATCATTGCAAGCTGTTGTAAGATCAACGCCAAGATTGGTGAAACTTTGGGATTGGGCTGTTTGCCTTTGCTTAGTTTCCGCAGTTGATATTTCACCGTAGACATATTGGCTACCGATGCCAATGCTTTATTATCCCACTCAATCGGTTTCAGTTCAGGCGCAACGGGTTTTCCAGCTTTCCACGCATTGGGTAAATCAGGTGCGATCGCCAGCGCCGTACCAATACCAACCATTTCTACGCCACTATTCACCACCTCTTCTGCCACTTGCTGACGGCGAATACCGCCAGTCACCATGATCGGCATTTTGGCGATTTTACGAATTTCTGTCGCAAACTCTAAGAAATATGCTTCACGAGCCAGTGTCCGACCATCACGTGCCTGTCCTTGCATGGCAGGCGCTTCATAGCTTCCACCTGACAGTTCAACCAAATCTACAGGCAACTCGTTAAGCATTTCCACCACTTGTTTAGCATCTTCGGCGCTGAATCCACCACGTTGGAAATCTGCTGAATTGAGTTTTACAGCTACAGCAAAGGTGTTCGATACCACAGCTCGAACGGCTTTAACGATTTCAATCAAAAGTCGTGCACGATTTTCAAGTGAGCCACCCCATTGATCTTTACGCTGATTACTCAGTGGCGATAAAAATTGACTCAGTAAATAGCCATGTGCTGCATGGATTTCTACACCTGTAAAGCCTGCTTGCTCAGCAAGCTGAGCGGTACGTGCAAAGCGCTGAATCACTTCATCAATCATCGCTTGCGTCATCGCAATCGGTGTCGCAAATTTATCTGACATCTTGCCAAGATCAAGTGCTACAGCCGACGGTGCCCATGTATCTTGTCCCATATTGGATTGCATCTGACGCCCTGGATGATTGATCTGCATCCAAAACTGCGCACCTTTGGCACGACCGATCGTCGCCCATTGTTTAAACAGTTCTAAATATTCAGTATCTTCCAGCACTACGCCACCTGGTCCAGTCATGGCGCGACTATCAATCATCACATTACCTGTAATGATCAAGCCGATGCCACCATCAGCCCACGCATGATAAAGATTAAATAATTCTTGTGATGGTGCTTGTTCTTTATCTGCCATATTTTCTTCCATCGCCGCTTTGGCAAGACGATTGGGAATGACGGCGCCGTTCGGTAAGGTTAATGGCTCAAATATGTTCATGTTGATCACCTCTTTTGATCTTAGGTGCACTATATCTTTAAAGTTAACTTTAAGGTCAAGTGATTTTATTTACGGTTAAGCCACAATTTTGACAATTTATATTTTCATTTTTTTAAGCATGCGCCGTATACTCAATACAACTGAAATTGATTTTCTTTAAACAACAACACTGAGATTGAAGACGACCACGATTTAAATCGATTTGATTTAGATCGATTTAGAGACAAATTGATTTAAAAAATTTGATTTTGATTCAAGTGCTCATCCATGTTTCGAGCAGGAGTAACACCATGCCAACCACCTCATCCCCGCAGTATGATCTTGTCGTATTTGGTGCGACCAGCTTTGTCGGAAAAATCTTAACTGCCTATCTTGCCGAATATCTAAGCCAACAAGGAAGCACAGGCGAACAAATCACTTGGGCAATCGCAGGACGCTCACAAGCAAAACTAGATGCCCTCAAAAGTGACTTAGGTGCGCAGGGCAAAGACCTTGACACTATCATTGCTGATGTCAATGACGCCTCAGCCATCAAAGCACTCTGCGAGCAAACCCGAGTCGTAGTATCGACCGTGGGTCCTTATGCGCTGTATGGCGAAGCCATGATCAAAGCCTGCGTAGAAACAGGTACAGATTATTGTGACTTGACGGGTGAAACCCAGTGGATCAAGAAAATGATCGACAGCTATCAAGATCAAGCTGTGCAGTCTGGCGCACGCATTGTGCACTGCTGTGGATTTGATTCTGTACCATCTGATATGGGCGTTTACTTTTTACAACAGCAAGCACTAAAGCAGTGGCAAGCCCCAGCAACCCAAGTCAAAATGCGGGTCAAATCGCTCAAAGGCGGTGCATCAGGCGGTACAGTTGCCAGCCTAATCAATGTCATCCAAGAAGCGGCTGCCGACCCAGCGCTACGCAAAGAATTGGTTAATCCATATTTACTCACCCCAAAAAATCACGGCTTTAACGCACGCCAGCACTATGTCAAATCTGCCGAATTCGATCAGGATTTTGATGCATGGATTGCGCCATTTGTGATGTCTGCGGTGAATGAGCGGGTCGTTCATCGCTCGAATGCTTTAGCGGATAATGCTTACGGCGATCAATTCACCTATAACGAAGCAATGCTCACAGGTCACGGCTGGAAAGGTCGTAGCCGTGCTTATAGCTTGGTTGCGGGGCTCGGTGCATTTATGCTTGGTGCGGCCAATAAACGCAGTAGTCAACTGATGGAACGCTACCTCTTGCCAAAAGCTGGCGAAGGTCCGACACCAGAGCAACAGCGCACTGGTCGATTTGATTTGCGCTTTATCGGCAAGTCAGCAACGGGACAGATCATCCGCACCAAAGTCACAGGCGACCGTGATCCAGGCTACGGTTCAACAGGAAAAATGCTTGGGCAAGCAGCATTAAGTCTGGTACTCGACCATCATGATCAACAGCAAAAAACAGGACGTCAAGGCGGTTTTTGGACACCTGCCACCATGTTTGATCAACGCTATGTAGAGCGCCTCAAACAACATGCGGGTATCACCTTTGATGTGCTTTAAATTTGAAGTGCTTTAAGTTTAAATACTCTAATTTCTAAACACATTGAAATGTGATTTTAAGCATCTTCGATTGCCATTAAAAAAACGTCAGCTGATCTGACGTTTTTATTGCTGATTCAAGTTGTCTATTTTGTTTTGAATCGTCGATAAATGATCGACGATTCGATGAATTAGAGCTGTGCTTTCACTTGGGCGATACGCTCTGAGGTCGCAGGATGACTTTGTAAAAAGTCCAGCGAAGATGATTCTTCTTCATTTTCTTCACTCAGACGTTGCAGGAAATCCGCCAAATACTGCGGAGAAATACCCTGACGTTTTAATTCGTCAATCGCATGCTGATCGGCTTGCAGTTCAAACTTTTGTGAATATTGTGAGGACACCAGCGCCACAGGTAAACTACCAAACAAATCCGATGCATCGCCTGTAATCGACACATACAAAATCGAAATCCCTAGGCTTTGCAAACCTTGCTCTAGACTGTGCCGACCATCTAAATGCCCTTGCTCGTGCGCAAGTACCGCAAGTAGCTCCTGATCATTTTTCGCCAGTTTGACCAGTTCATCAGTTAAGATAATTCGACCATTTGGAATCGCTAAGGCATTGGCACCAATGCGATTTCCACCCTCTCTAAACAGAATTTTTGCAGGATATTTGGCATTGATTTTGGTGCGGTACATGACTTGGATCTGTTGCTGTCTGGCACGACTGATTTTACTTGGCTCAGTCAGTTCAATCAGATAATTTTCCGCTTGATCACCTAAGCGTTGCAAACTATCTCGAGGCATCTGCTGGGCAATGGTATGTGCTGCCAGCGGAATGCCCCAGCGGAAGGTCGAAAAGATCACTGCGATCGTCACTACTAGACTCAGCGCAATCCAGCGCCAGCTCGATTCAATCGCATGTACACGCTGTGATTGTTGTTTAGACTTGAGCTGAAGCCAGTCAGGTAGCTGCGCATCTAAAAACTCAATGCGTGCATCATTGGGTAATTCAATCGCAGGCAAAACTGCGCCGATCGGACCGATATAAAGCATATCATCATAGTGATACAGCTTTTGCTGTGCCGTATTTTGAGCATCTGTGTATTCAACCACTGCACCGCTGGCATGTGAGCGCAAGGTTGCCACATGCGCACGATTGATGATGCCGTCATAATATTTAATTGCGATTGATTGCATGAGCAACACCTAGTCTTATGTTGTGATTGCAAAGGGTGGATTACAAAGAAATGTCGATATCAAAAATATCCGCCAATTCTTCGCCAATGGCATTGTAATCTTCTTGCGCCATATTCATCAGCTCAGTCGGATCATCATAAAACACCACACTCAGCGACTCCATTTGATAGCGATAAATCCGCACTTGTGCCCATGCAAACAACAGCCCAACACTAAAAATAATGGCAAGATTATTACTCATCTTGATCCATGCAAACCGCCAAGGATTGACATCGGTTTTCATCTGGCTTTTGCCAATATTGACATGCGACCACGTGGCTTTAAACAGATAGCCTTGTACCAGTGGTGCAAGAAAAAAGATCGCCACGACATATAAACCCGCAGCAAAGACCATCAATAGTTCTTCTGCAATATTGAGAAAATAGCCTGCCACAATCAAACCGATCGCACCAAAAATTGCCACCATAAACATCACCATCGGCAACATCACCGCCGCAAAGAAATCTCCTGCATCGGCAGTCAGTTTGAATTGCAATTGTCCGATATAGAGATGATCTATTTGATAACGCTTAAACCACAGCAAGGCAATTGGATACAGCAAACCTGCACTAAACACAGTAATCAGCACACAGCCCAATGCCATCAGATAAGTCTGTTTCATATTGGCGGAAAAATAAAAACGGCTATTCTCATATTTACTATTGCGGGCATGAAAGCGCATACTTGAGCGAATCAGCCATGGAATCACCGCAATAAAAATAAAGAATAAAATCGCATTGAGCTCCACCGAAAGCTGTGACGATGCAGCAAAAATACCATACGCCGCCAATGCAATCAGACGCCCCACCAAGATCCGAGATGGCACACCAGTAAAATCAAATTTACGATTTTTTAAAAAGGTATTGCCATAAAAATAACGCAAACGGCGCACTTTTGCCCACGGTGCATAGAGGCTCAGCGTGATAATGGTTAAAAACAGATTGCTAATCCAAATCTTGAAATATTCAGTACCATTGCCCTTAAAGCCAAAGCGCCACGTCTGATGGATTTCCTGCTGAGAATGTTGCTGCGGTGCATCACTCCATGCGGGTGCGTTGTGCGGGTTTGTATCGGGCTGTGGATTCCATGCGGTTTGATTGTCGTTATTCATAAGCCCCTTCATTAATATTCATGCTGAGTTCTCTTGTTGTATTGCCGTTGCCCGCAACGATGCTGAACAACGAAATGATCCCAGCCCAACTTTGCCGAACTGGAAATTTAAAATTGTACTATAGCTTAAGGCTTGATTAAATCAGCAAAAATAAATCAACACATTCAATCAATTCAGCACTGACTTTAATTGTTTACTGTAATTGCTTATTGCAATTGTTTGGCATGATGGCGTAGATGATCATCAATAAAACTTTGAATAAAATAATAACCATGATCAAAGCCATCGTGGAAACGTAAGGTCAAGGCTTGACCGACTTGATCACAGGCTTGTTGCAACTTTTCAGGATGAAGCTGTTCATAAAACTGATCATCCAAACCTTGATCGACCAAAATATCGGAAAAATGCTTACCATTTTTCACGATTAACTGCGCACTGTCATGCGCAAACCACGCATGTTGATCGGCACCGAGATAGTGATGAAAGGCTTTTTCACCCCAAGGACAAATGCTCGGTGCAGAAATCGGTGCAAATGCCGACACAGATTTGAATTTCTCAGGAAATTTAAATGCCAAACTCAGCGCACCATGTCCGCCCATGCTATGCCCCATGATGCCAACCCGATCAGGATCGACAGCAAAATGTTCAATCACCAATGCATAGAGCTCATCGACGATATAGTCTTGCATTTGATAATGCTTCGACCACAACGGCTGTGTTGCATTCAGATAAAATCCTGCGCCCTGCCCAAGATCCCAATGCGCATCATCCATCACATCAGCGCCCCGGGGTGAAGTATCTGGTGTGATTAAAATAAAACCCATTTCATTTGCCAAACGCTGTGCATGTGCTTTGATGGCAAAGGTTTCTTCGGTGCAGGTCAATCCCGCCAAATAAAATAAGGTCGCACACGACTGCCCTTGCAAGGCTTTTTCAGGAAGATAAACACCAAACTTCATATCACACTGCACAGATTGCGCATCATGGCGGTAAAAGCGTTGTTCACCTGCAAAGCAGTGATGTTGTTGTAGTAATTCGATAGACACCTTATTCTCCATATGTTCAAAAACCGTGTGCCGATACAGGACAGTCAAATACACTTGTCATTTTGCACTGATTTTGCAAAAAAGGGATAAGGAAACTGTTAAAAATGTTTAGCGCTGTCCATTCTAGACTTGAGATTTGCCAGCAATCTACCTTGAGGGATTCGTCTTGAGGAATCCGTCTTAAAGAGTCAGCCTTGAGGATGCAGTTGCGGGGTCAAGTCTGGCTTGTTTTGATTTTTCGGTTTTGATGGCAAGATCACACCATCTTGCTTTGGCAAGGTCACAGTGGTTTTGGGAAATAAGCGCTGCTCAAGCTGTGGCAGCATCAGTTTCATATTGTCACCGATGACCCACTGTGGTTCGGATGGCTCAAAGCCTTGGGCTGCTTCCCATGTACCGACTGTCGACTTGGCTTGATCAAAAGCCTCTTTCAGATCAGTTTGCTCACGCATCGCCTCATCGAAAAATGCTCGACCAAAATAGGTATAATCCGCTTCATTACTACAGCCAAACGAGCTCTTATCCGCAGCAGATGCAGTAATGATCAAGGTATCAGGCGACTGTAGCGCAGGAATAAAACTGCCCGAATAACATGCAGAAATGACGATCACACGCCAGCGAATGCCCGAATTGTCGAGTGCTTCACGTAACCATTTTGGATTGATCGGATCCATGGCAATCGGTGCATTAGACAATTCAAATTGATTCACATCACCATGCGAGGTCATATATAAAAACAGCACATCATTTTCACGATTCATCACGCCACCGATGCGTGTCAGCGCACGTTCGATACTGGTCGGCGTTGCCATCGGCAATTGTTCGGTACTTTGATCATTATTTACTAAAGCAATCGAACGCCCAAAAGTGCCAAATCGGGTATCAAATTGCTCTTTGATCCGCTCCACTTCTGAGCGAAATACATCTTGATAACCAGCACCTGCAATCCCCAAGAAATACCACTGCGTATCAATAAAATTACTCGGTTGTAGATTTTGTAAGGCTTGATTTAACAGCTCAGACTGTGCATAAAGCGCCTTTTCAGAAATGGTCGGTTGGACTTCTGCTATTTTCCAAATCGGTTGGCTTTTTACAGAAGATTGCCACACCACCATGGTGAACAAGGTCGCAAACATGATCAGCAACAGTTCCCACCACGGCCATCTCAAGGTTCGAGCCAGCACCCAAACCACCGCCAAACTCTGCCAGACAAATAACGCCAGAAATAATTGCGGTAAAAAGCTATAGCTGAAATACGGCAGCAGATCGAGTTTGCCAAGATACTGCAAAAAACTTTGTAACAGTGCGACATGCACATCCAAAATCAGCCAAAGTAGCGCAGGCACCAGCATGATGCGTTGCAACTCAGTACGTTGTGACAGAAAAATCCCGACAATCAACGCCAAAAATGGCCACAGCAGATAACTGATCAAACCTTGCGGATTAAATTGTCCTTGCCCATCTGCCACAATCCAACTAAACAGCGAATTGGCAGCACAGCCAGCAATCACCCAGAATAAAAGCTGTAATGGCGTCGGTGCGACCCAAGACAAACTGCGCCGAGAACCAACAAATAGCCACATTCCTGCAATCAGATTATTTTTAAAATTCTGAAAGAAAAATGGTGTGGATTTAATCTCTTGCATAATTGACCAATTTGGGCCTCAGTGATGGGTGCGTAATCAAAATTGATACGCTTAACGACATATAATTGCCACAGTGTAAATGAAATCAGATAAAAAAGATAAAGTTATCACACTTATACAGACCAAAGCCCCATAACTGTAAAATTCTTGCAATATGACATTTCACACGAGCGTATAGTGTAAGTGGTTATTTTAATTTGACAATGCGAAAAGCCATCAACATAACAAATTGATAATGAATTTTTCTGATCAAGTGTTGCTTTGTATATCTTAAATGACAATTAATCACATCATTTTTTGAGTTTTTCGTTCTTTTTTATCAGCTTATTTCAACTCAAAATGGTTATTGATGAAATGAAAATGCATCTGCGCTGAGCATATTGACCATAATCACCGCATGCTCTTTTTGTCGATTTGGCGCTGGATAATAGTTTTTACGCAGATCAATTTGATGAAAACCGACTTTTTCATACAACGCAATTGCAGCGTAATTACTTTCACGAACTTCTAGAAAAATTTGTACACATGCATCGCCCAATCGCTCAATCGCATCATTGAGAAGCAAGGTACCTAAGCCCTGCCCGTGACACTTTGGATCAATCGCCATCAGTAATAAATTGGCTTCATCCAAGACTTTTTGCACAATACAAAAGCCAAGAATCTCACCATCTCGTTCTACTATAGTCGCTTGGTAACGCTGTACACTATCAGCGAACTGCGATGCAGTCCACGGATGAAATTGCACTTGCTGTTCTATCGCACAAACAGCATTAATATCGCTATCTTGCATCGTGCGGATTTGAATAGATGGATGATTTGAATTTTGCATAATGAATCGGCTTAAAAACATTTAAAAGCGAGAAAATATGAGGAAATATAAAGCGCAATCAGCGAATAAATGCGCTCGGCTGTAAAATAATCACCAAGGCACCGCAGACCACGATCGCACCACCACAAATGTCCCACCACGTCAGTGGCATTTGATCGACATAACGTAGCCAGATTAACGCCATCGCCACATAGATCCCGCCATAAGCTGCATAAACTCGACCGCTAGCGGTTGGATGTAAACTTAACAACCAAACAAAAATTGCTAAGCTCAACACAGTCGGCAACCACAGCCACGCCGACTTTTGTTCCCGTAAGATCAAATATGGCAGATAGCAACCGACAATTTCTGCGATCGCCGTACACACAAATAAGCCGAATGTGCTGAGTAGCTTCAGATAATCCACGAGATGTTATAGTCCAGCGTTGCAACCAAAATTTTTTACCAATAAAAAGCACACACTCGAAAGTCTGTGCTATTCAATTTTTAGCCTTTAAATTGAAAACCTTAAGCAGGTTCTGCGCTATGGTCTTCGATCACTTCGAGCTTTAAGCCATCCTGATCGCTGTCTTTGCCATGTACAGTGACACTCACAATACCACCATCAATTAACGCACCAAACAGAATCATTTCTGCCAATGGCTTTTTCAATTGATCTTGGATCAGACGCTGCATTGGACGAGCACCCATCAGGCGATCATACCCACGCTCTGCGAGCCAATCACGAGCATCTTGATCGACTTCGAGCACCACTTTTTTATCATCCAGTTGTGCTTGGAGCTCAGTCAAGAATTTATCCACCACAGAATCAATCACTGTGGTTGGCAAGGCTTTAAACTGAATCACGCCATCCAGACGGTTACGGAATTCAGGGGTAAAGGCACGTTTCATCGCTTCTTGATTGTCTGCGCTGTTGTCCTGTTCAGTGAAGCCAATACTGGTTCGGGTAATACTTTCTGCACCAATATTGGTGGTCATTACCAACACCACATTTCTAAAGTCGGATTTACGCCCATTATTATCGGTCAATGTGCCATGATCCATAACTTGCAACAACAAGTTAAAGACTTCTGGATGCGCTTTTTCAATCTCATCAAGTAGCAATACGCAATGAGGCGTTTTATTAATCGCATCAGTGAGTAGACCACCTTGATCAAAACCAACATAGCCTGGAGGTGCACCGATCAAACGAGAAACCGCATGACGCTCCATATACTCAGACATATCAAAACGTACCAGCTCGACACCTAAAATTTTGGCAAGCTGACGCGTTACTTCGGTTTTACCAACACCTGTTGGTCCTGCAAAAATGAAGCTACCAATTGGCTTATCAGGCGATTTCAAACCTGCACGAGACAGTTTGATCGCCGCAGACAATGCACTAATCGCTTCATCTTGACCAAAGACCACACGTTTCAGATCACGCTCTAAGAACTCAAGCACCGACTTATCATCTTTAGACACAGTTTTCGGTGGGATACGAGCAATTTTCGCCACGATATCTTCGATCTCTGCCAAGCCGATTTGCTTTTCTTCACCATCGGCATGTAGCCGTTGCTGTGCCCCAGCCTCATCAATCACATCAATGGCTTTGTCTGGTAAAAAGCGTTCATGAATATATTTCGCTGATAGCTCAACCGCCGCCTGAATCGCTTCATCATCATATTTAACATGATGAAATTCTTCAAATTTCGGTTTAAGTCCTTTCAAAATATCAATCGTTTCTGCAATCGTAGGCTCGACAATATCAATCTTTTGGAAGCGACGTGAAAGCGCATGATCTTTTTCAAAGACTTGGCGATATTCTTGGAAAGTCGTTGAACCAATGCAACGCAATGAACCATTTGCCAAGGCGGGCTTGATCAAATTCGATGCATCCATGGTACTGCCCATACTCGAGCCTGCCCCGATGATCATGTGAATTTCATCAATAAATAAAATCGCATGTGGCTTTTTCTTCAAGGCATTGAGCAATTGTTTTAAGCGTTTTTCAAAATCACCACGATATTTCGTCCCTGCAACCAACGCACCAATGTCTAAGCTATACACTTCGGCATCAGCAAGTGGCTTCGGTGCCTGACCTTTGACGATCAGCCACGCTAAACCTTCAGCGATCGAGGTTTTACCTACCCCTGGATCACCGACCAGTAATGGGTTATTTTTGCGTCGACGGCAAAGGATCTGTGCAGTCCGTTCAATTTCTTTTTGACGACCAATCAGCGGATCAGTTTTACCTGCTTGTGCTTCTTGGTTAAGATTGACCGTGTACAGCTCAAGTGGGCCTGCATTGCTTGCGCTACTGCCATTTTCCGAATCCGTGTCCTCTGTTTCTTCTTCAGAAGCATTGATTTCTTTGTGCGCACCATGCGAGAGATATTGAGTCAGATTCAAGCGATTGATTTGTTGACGCTTGAGCAAATACACCGCAAACGCATCACGCTCGGAGTACATCGCCACCAAGACGTCCGCACCTTCGACCGCACGATCGCCACCGCTAGATTGCACATGGAAAATTGAGCGTTGTAAAATCCGATCAAAGCTCTCTGTTGGATGCGGTGCTTGATCGGTATCTTCAGGCAGTTTTGGGGTATGTAGATCGATATATTCTTCGAGCTCTTTACGCAAGGATACAATGTCGCCACCGCAGGCTTTGAGCGCATTGACAGCGGAATCGTTATCTAGCAAGGCGAGCAAGAGGTGCTCTACTGTAAGGAACTCGTGTCGTTTTTGACGAGCCATGCTCACAGCCAAGCGTAGGGAAACTTCTAAATGACGACTGAGCATGATGATGACCTCTATTCTTGTGGCTCTATCTGACAAAGCAAGGGATGTCCTTGCGATCGAGCATAGTTATTCACTTGGTTGGCTTTGGTCTCAGCAATATCTCGAGGATATATGCCTGCAGTACCTTTACCCTCATGATGTACCTGTAGCATTACTTGGGTGGCTCGGTCAAGGTCTAATGCAAAATATTGTTGTAAAATTTCAATGACAAAGTCCATCGGCGTATAGTCATCATTCAACAAAACCACCGCATATTGTGGCGGTCTTTTCAACTTTGGTGGTGCGAGCAGGACTGTGGTTGAGTGCTGACCATCATCTGGATGCTCCTCATCATGCGCAAAGACAGGATGTGTAGTCTGCGCATGCTGTGGATTGGGCAAATGCCAATCCATACTACCCATTTGTGCAAAACGCTGGCGCATCACCTCTTTTGTCAGTTGGGTAGATTTTCGACCAGATTTGGCGGAAAAATTTGTCATAATACCGTTTCTTTTATTCCAATCATTGTGGTGAGCATCAATTGTGCCAACACACATTAAAAAAAACATCTCGTTAAAACATCTCATTAAAAAAGTTGATCAAAAAGCACACCGAAAAAATCAAAACGCTGTTTTATCGCAGTACCATTTTTATCACTGTGTCATTCTACAGGAGCAAGATGATCATTTTAAGACGTGTTGTTAATCTGCATCCGCTTGCGTTTGCGGAATTTCACCCAAGAATGCTGACGATGCCACATCTTTTGCCCCACGGCGCCATGCAAAACGTTGAATAACCTTTTCACCCGAACCGCTCAATTGGATTTCAATATACTGCGGGGTAAAGCCACTTGGCATCGTCCAGCGCCCTGTCAACCGCTCAAAGTTATCAAAATTAAAATTGGCGCTTTCTAGCGGCACCACCAAAATTTCACCACCATTGATCAAGCGCATCTCAATACGCCCAACCGCACGGCGCTTACTCGGACTGACTTGCACCAAGTCCAGCACATATTCATAGGCATTGCTTGGTAAAGGCTTAATTTTGATATTTTGAATGGTCAGACTCAGTCCGCCACGTTCACGCAACTTTTCACGATAGGTGGTACTCAGTGCATCGGCATGCGATTTGTCTTGATTGGCAAGTCCTAGTGCCTCATTGAGCTCTTTGGCATTTTGAATCGCCACATCCCGCTCTTGCGTTGAAGTATTCAAACTGACACTCACCGCATCTAATGCAGACTTCTGTTTTGCAACGATTTCAGCGAGCTCTTGCGCATCTTGATCAAAGCCAACCACGGTCAAGCCTTGCTTATGCCCCACTGTATAGCCCAAGGCAAAACCACCACCCGCCAAAGCAATCGCCGCCATAAGTATCGACGACTGCGACTTCCAAAATGGCTTTTTCTTCACAGGAGCACTTTGCGGATTAGGCGGTGTTTCAGGATTGGGTGGCGTTTGTTCTGAATGATCCATAACAATGAGATGCTCAAAAGTCGAAATAGTAATTAGCGAAATGGGTTAGCTATTTTTAGCAAAAATAAGCCATTTGATTTTCAAGCCATTGCTCAAAAGGACAACTTGAAAGTTCAAATTGCTTGCTATTATGCCGATTTACACAAACATTGAAAGTAGTTTTACGGTAAAAGTCCAATCGACTGTAGCCCTAAACCTTCCTCTAAACCAAACATGATGTTCATATTTTGGATCGCTTGACCCGATGCACCTTTGACCAAATTATCCTGTGCAACCACGATCACTAAACGCTTTGGACTTGGTTGATAAAGTGCAATGCGTAGATAATTGGCGCCACGTACACTACGTGTTTCAGGCTGACTGCCCGCTGGCATCACATCGACAAAGGCTTCATCTTGATAAAATTGCTCAAACAATGTTTGTAGATCTGCCTGCTGACCCGCATCCGTCAGATTGACATAAATAGTGCTGAGCATGCCACGAATCATCGGCACCAAATGTGGCACAAAGGTCAGACTCTCAAAAGCACCCTTTTGCCCTGAAATATTTTCTAAGGCTTCCACGATCTCAGGATGATGACGATGCCCAGCCACGCCATAGGCTTTGAAATTGTCGGTATTTTCAGTATAGATCATGCCCATACTAGCTTTACGCCCTGCACCAGATACGCCTGATTTGGCATCGACGATAATATTTTCAAACGAAATTAAAGATTGTTCAGACTTTAACTCAGTTTTTAACAGTGGTGCTAAACCAAGCTGAACTGTGGTTGGGTAGCATCCTGGATTACCCACCACAGACGCAGTTTTGATTTTTTCACGATTCAGTTCAGACAAACCATAGGCAGATTGTTTTAATAATTCTGGGCAATCATGTTGCATGCCGTACCATTTTTCAAATTGCGCCAAATCTTGCAAACGAAAATCTGCGGCTAAGTCGATGACCTTAACACCCGCATCAACCAAGTCTTGAGCATGTTTCATCGCTACGCCATGCGGCGTCGCAAAAAATACCACATCACAAGTTTTCAACTCTGCAATATCTAAAGGGCTAAACGCCAAATCCAATACGCCACGCAGACTCGGAAACATTTCCGCAACTTTGACACCTGCTTCGGTACGCGAGGTGAGCATTTTGATTCGAGCTTGTGGATGCTGTAATAACAAACGGATTAATTCAATCCCTGTATAGCCTGTACCACCTACAATACCCACATTAATCACAGCGCTTACCTCATCTTTGGTGTTGTGTTTTGCTTGAACAGCGTAGTATGACAAAATTTCGCAAGAAACAAAATCAAGGATTGGACTAGACGAATAGTTTTTTTTACTTTTTAATACTGCCATAAGGATTTTTACATAAAAGCAATGGAGCGCGCGGATGCCTTCGAAAACAACAAAAGATGTAATGACGATGTCCTCACTACGTCATTTAAGTATCGCCCTGTGCTGTGCCACACTGATGGCATGTGGTGGTGGCGGTTCTGGCACCTCACGGAGTCAGGATAATTCTACTGACACCGAACAGCCTGCAGAAGATACCGTCAGCATGAATGTGCTGATACCCATGCATGTCAAAAATGCCACACTCAAAGTGTATCTGGCTGGAAAGTCTGATCCAATCTATAGTCAGTCAAATTTTACTGGTTTTGAGACAGCAGACATTGACGTTGCACAATCCGAGCTGAATAAAGTGCTGGTGGTTGAGCTGATCGGCAATGATAGTAGCACCATGTTTGACCCAATTAAGCAAACTGATGTGCCCTTCCAAGGGACATTGCATGCGGTCAACACCATGAAAAATAATTTAAGTATTGTGTTGTCCCCGCTTTCAGAAGCGGTCTATCAACGGACCATCTTGCGTGCTGGCAATTTGGATTTTAGTGCGCCCGATTGGGATTTGATTGAATCAAAACACATTAGTAAATCCGTGACTGAGGTTAATACCGTTTTTAATCAGGCATTTAACCTGACCAATTTCACCAAATTTAGCCATAGTCAAAGTATCAGGGCGC
This sequence comes from Acinetobacter marinus, assembly GCF_900096915.1. Lineage (GTDB taxonomy): Bacteria > Pseudomonadota > Gammaproteobacteria > Pseudomonadales > Moraxellaceae > Acinetobacter > Acinetobacter marinus. Next base: position 131,595 of record NZ_FMYK01000003.1, on the reverse strand, counting down.
TCAGCTATGATTCCAAAAATGAAAAGAACTACGTCAATACCATGCTGGGGCTTGGCATGCTCAACCTCTGGCAACAGCGCTATCCCAATAGTGTGAATAATTATGTTGAACTTGCCACCAATATCGGGATCGATTTACGTGATGGCTCTTTAGATGGGCGCACGATTCAAGGCGATGACAGCACCTTTCAAAAATTGGTGGATGCGCCGAGAAATACCGATCCAAGCAAGAATAGCCTTGAGGACATCGGTGCAGTCCAAGCAACGATTCGGCGTAGCTTTGGCGAAGATTTAAAACAAGCCACTTTAGACTACGCCACACAAAGTTATCAACAAATTACCAATACGGATGGTTTTGAACTACTGAGCGATATGGATTATTACCAAACTGAGATTTTTGGCAACTCGAGCACCATCTACCGCTGGTTTGGTGCGGGTGACTATCGTCCTGCGTTTGGCTTTACAGGGAATGCAACTTGCACCAGCAGTGCTTATCCATGTCTACAAGGACTCAACGCCGATGATACAGGCACAGAGCGCAGCCAAATCGAATACTTGATTGGCACGCACAAGGTACAAAACTGTCAGATCGAAATCCTAGCCAGTGGTGACGTGACGCTCAGCAAAGGCAATAAAGTCATCATTGGACAAATCAACCGTGACCAAAGTGATAACTTACTTCGCCTAGATACAGCAACGCAATCGTATCTGCTCAATATCGGTGCTGGCGAAATCATTCCGCCTCACTTTATCCAGCTCGAAGTGAAAAATGCGCAGATCGTCGATGCGCATACGGGCAATAGTCAAAATAAATTCCCATCATTACAGGATTTAAGTTTTGACGATGATGATATTCAGTCTTGTAGTTAAAATCTTTAAACTTTTTTCATACTAGCAATCATCAATGCATTGATGATTGCTTTTTTCTTTAGCCGTTTATGCGCTCCACCAATGCGGTAAGCGATATTGTTTGAGGTTTTTTTGCTTTTGTTTTGCTTGTGGACACCACAGCTCAAGTTGTTGCCAAAAACTGGCTTGATGATGCATGTGAATCGTATGCGCAAGCTCATGCAAAATCACATATTCCGCACTCTCTAATGGCATCAGCAATAATCCCGCATGGAGCATGATACGTTGATCACTACTACAACTGCCCCAGCGGGTTTTGGCTTTACTAATACGCAGTGCATTGACCTTGCGCTGATGCATTTTGGCAAAGGAATATAACGGCTCGGGTAAAATCTGCTTGGCAAATTGAAATATAAACTGAGTTAATGCTTTCTCGGCATGATCCGCATTGACGATTAAACGTGATTCGTTTTCCGACCATTTAAACGCACGGGTCATATCTTGATAGTCAACACGAATGGTCTTCGGGAAAAAGTTTACATGCAAAGTCGTTGGTAATTCTATTTGCGCAAATTGTTCTGCCTTTTGCGAAATGAGTAATTGTTGTTTTTGCCATGTCTGTTCCAGCCAGCTTTGACTCTGCGCCAGAAAATCTTGCACCTGACGTTTAGTCGCATACGGCGGCACAGTCAGCCGAATGCCTTGCGCTGAAACAGCCAGTTTCAGACGCTTGGCACGCGCATGTCTAACCATGTGAATTTCTGGCAAGGTGCTAAAAACCTGAGCGTGGCTTTGATTTCGGCGCTGATTTAGGCTTGGATTTAGAATGTCAAACATTCGCTATGTCGCAGTACAGTTATTCGGGTTTTCTGACTTCAATGCCGTTGTCCGTCGCCACAATGGCAATGTTCGCTGCATTTTGTGCAAAGATACCATTAGTCACCACACCTGGAATATTATTGATGGTGAGTTCTAGTTCTAAGGCATTGAGAATATTTAAGTTATACACATCCAAAATCACATTACCATTATCCGTCACCACACCTTCACGATATGCAGGATCACCACCCAATGTCACCAATTTACGTGCAACCGCCGAGCGTGCCATCGGAATCACTTCCACAGGTAACGGAAACTCACGACCAAGCTGTGTCACCCATTTTGAATCATCGACAATACAGATAAACTGCTTTGCGGTAGATGCTACGATTTTTTCACGGGTTAGCGCCGCACCGCCACCTTTGATCATATGCAGATGACGATCAATCTCATCGGCGCCATCCACATAAGCATCCAAACCGCCAACATGATTGAGATCGACCACTTCTATGCCGAGCTTTTTCAGGCGTTCTTCGGTCGCTTTCGAGCTCGACACAGCCGCTTCAAGTTGTAACTCTGGCAATAAATCAATCAAAAAATTGACGGTGCTGCCTGTGCCCACTCCTAAGATGCCACCTTTTGGCAGGTGCTGAATAGCAGCTTCTGCGGCTGCACGTTTTTTGTCATCTTGCGACGCATATAAAGTCATCTTGAGTCTCTGCTACATGATTTGCGATTGGATTTTAGAATTCTAGCAAATCTTCAGCGCAATGAACTCTGATTTGCTACAATGGCGCATATTTTACTGTTAAATTTGGAAGAATGTCATGCTGTCTCGTTGGGTTAGACAAATTTTACAAGCAACTGTTTATGATGTTGCCATCGAATCCCCACTCGAGATTGCTCCGAAAATTAGCCAAAGACTGAATAACAACATTCGCTTTAAACGTGAAGATTTACAACCAGTTTTTTCATTTAAGTTGCGTGGCGCATACAATCGCATCAGCCAATTGCCAAAATCACAACTGGATAAAGGTGTGATCTGCGCTTCAGCAGGTAACCATGCGCAAGGCGTAGCGCTATCTGGTCAGAAGCTCGGTATTCCTGCGATCATCGTCATGCCAACCACCACACCCGACATCAAAGTCGAAGCGGTGAAGCGTCTTGGTGGTACCGTGGTTTTGCATGGTGATAGCTTTGATATTTCTAATAAATATGCCAAGCAACGTGCGGAAGATGATGGACTGACCTTTATCCCACCCTATGATGATGAACTGGTCATCGCAGGACAAGGCACCATTGCCAACGAACTGATCCGTCAGTGGCGTGATGTGGATTACGTTTTCGTCGCTGTCGGTGGTGGTGGTCTGATCGCTGGTGTGGCAGCTTATCTTGGTGATGTTGCGCCGCATGTCAAAGTCGTTGCAGTGGAATATGAAGAATCCGCATGTTTAAAACTCGCGCTTGAAACAGGACAACGCGCCATTTTACCGCATGTCGGTTTATTCGCAGATGGTACAGCGGTTGCGCAGATTGGTGAATTGCCGTTTGAAGTCTTGCAATTGGATAAATCTGATGGTTCAGGAAAGATCATTGAGCCTGACGTTGTGACCGTGAATACCGATGAAATCTGTGCGGCGATCAAAGATACTTATGATGAAAATCGCAGTATCGTTGAACCATCAGGTGCGATGGCGCTGGCTGGAATTAAAAAATACGTGGCACAGCATAAAATTGAAAATAAAAATATGGTGTCGATCGTTTGCGGTGCCAATATGAATTTTGATCGCCTACGCTTTATTGCTGAGCGCACTGAGCTTGGTGAACATCGTGAAGCAGTCTATGCCGTGACATTACCTGAGCAAAAAGGTGCATTCCTAGCTTTCTGTCGTGCCTTGCAAGGTCGTAATATTACCGAATTTAACTATCGCTACAACGGCAGTGAAAAGGCGCAAGTCTTCGTCGGTATTAGCCTGAAAAATGGCGACATCGAACGTCAAGAAATCTTCGAGCAACTGCAAGCCGATTATCAAGTGGTGGATTTATCTGATGATGAAATTGCCAAATTGCATATTCGTTATTTGATCGGTGGTCACGGTCATTTGCCTGATGAACGCTTGTTCCGTGTATCGTTTCCTGAGCGCCCAGGTGCGTTACTCCGCTTCTTAGAAAGTCTGGGGCCTGAACATAATATTAGCCTATTCCACTATCGTAATCATGGTGCGGCAGAAGGTCGTGTACTCATGGGACTTCAAGCAGGTAAAAACTCACATCAAACCGCAACTCAAGAAAATGAAGCTCAAGACAGCTTGCTCAAGACTTTGGAACAGATCAATTATCCATTTGAGGAAATCACTCATAATTTGGGTTATCAATTATTTTTAAAGTAAGTAGTTGAGTACCAAGATTCACATCTTTCAAAAGCAAACAAAGCATAGGCAACTTCACCCCATTCGACTCCAACTCGAATGGGTTTAATGATACCCCAATTAAATTTAATTGAACTAACAATAGAATCCACCTTATTAAAAATGGTGACATATGAGTATTTCTAAGATTAAAAAAATAGCCAACCATCATGCTACTTTGCATCATAATTTTTTAATAACAATTGTACGCCTGCTTTTATATCCCATATAAGGATTTGTCTTTATTTCCGAGCACCGATAACACGGAACTTATATTTTTTTTAGAAAATTTAAAAAGTGATTATTATATGGTTAAAATCAACACCTTACACTTTAAAGTATTTAAAAAAGTCAAGATTAATAAATTTAATTAATTTACAATTAAATCAATTAATTAGAATAAAACCCTATTAACTACGACTAATTTATTATGAAATATTCTGAGATTAAACACATAAAAATATAGAAAGATGCTATAAATATACACAAGGTACAACCTTACATAGAATCACTTACGAAGTTTACAAAAAGGGTGGAATATCGATATGGTAAAAAACACAACGTTCTCCTAGCAATACTCACTACAACATCATTATTTGTGAGTGCAGATAGTTTGGCGCAAGGTCAAGCAACTGCTGCGACCATTAAAGCAAATAATGAGGTAATTCGTAGCCTACCTTTTAACGATACTGAAGATTTTAAAGATGCCACAAGAGGGCTTATCGATAAGCCTGAGTCACTGATTATCAAGGATGCCAAGGGCAATGTCGTGTGGGATATGGATAGCTATACCAAATTTATTGGAATGGACAAGCCTGCACCCGCCACAGTGAACCCGAGTTTATGGCGTAATGCACAGCTCAACGTCCAATATGGTCTGTTCAAAGTGACCGACAATATTTTCCAGGTGCGTGGTTATGATATTTCTAATATTACCTTTGTCAAAGGGAAAACTGGCTGGATTGTATTTGATCCAGGCACAGCATCTGAAACAGCGAAAGCCGCCTATGACTTAGTGACAAAAAATTTAGGCAAACGTCCGATTAAAGCAGTCATTTATAGTCACTCCCATGTCGATCACTACGCTGGTGTCAAAGGGATCGTTGATGAAGCTGATGTAAAGTCTGGTAAGGTAAAAATCATTGCGCCAGAAGGATTCTTGGAGCACGCTGTTAGCGAAATGGTCATTGCAGGTAATGCAATGAGCCGTCGTGCGATTTTCATGTATGGCGCACTATTGCCACGAAGCGCAACTGGCGGCGTCAACGCAGGTTTGGGACAGACCAATCCAGTCGGTAACGTGACTCTAATTGCACCAACAGACACCATCAAAAAAACAGGCGAAACCATGACTGTTGATGGCGTTAAAATGGAATTCCAAATGACACCAGGTACCGAAGCACCTGCCGAGATGAATACATGGTTCCCTGAGTGGAACGCACTATGGATGGCTGAAAATACAACCAATACCATGCATAACGTCTTAACATTACGTGGTGCACAAGTCCGTGATCCACTGGTATGGTCAAAATACTTAAATGAAACCATCGACATGTATGGCAAAGATGTCCAAGTAAAATTCCAGAGTCACCACTGGCCAATGTGGGGTAATGAAAAAGTTGTAGATTACTTCAAAAAACAACGTGATGTTTATAAGTATACTCACGATCAATCTGTCAATCTTCTGAACAAAGGATATACCAGTAAAGAAATCTCCGAAATGATTCATCTGCCTGATGAACTTGATAAGTTCTGGCCAAATCGCGGCTATTACGGAACGCTTCGACATAATTCACGCGCAGTTTATCAGCGCTACATGGGTTGGTATGACGCAAACCCATCCAGTCTGAATGACCTCCCTCCTGCTGATGCTGCAAAAAAATACGTGGAATATATGGGCGGTGCAAGTGCAGTAATGAGCAAAGCGAAAGCCGACTATGATAAAGGTGAATACCGCTGGGTAGCTGAGGCGCTCAAACAAGTTGTCTTTGCTGATCCGAATAATACTGCTGCCAAAAACCTACTTGCCGATGCATATGAACAACTTGGATTCCAAGCAGAAGCGGGTACTTGGCGCTCAGTATATCTTGAAGGGGCGTATGAACTGCGCAACGGCACACCAATCTCTGGCGGGGTAAGCTCATCTAGCCCTGATACCATTAGCGCCATGACACCAGATATGCTATTTGACTATCTAGCAGTGCGTCTAAATGGACCTAAAGCAGCAGGTAAAAAGATGTATTTCAACATCGAATTCCCTGATCTAAAAGAAAACTACGGTTTGTCTTTGGAAAATGCGGTATTGAATTATGGTAAAGAAGTTGAATCACCGACAGCAACTTTGGTCTTGGACAAATCCACATTAGACGATATCCAAAACGGTAAACTCACCCTTGCTCAAGCTGCTCAGAATGGCTCATTGAAGATTAGTGGTGATGCGAATGCATTTCAGGAATTCCTTGGAATGTTAGATACCTTCCCGTTCTTATTTAATATCGTGACGCCTTAAACATCCGCAGTAAAAGAGTCATTGTCATAATGACTCTTTTACATTTTAGTTTTTTTAAATATGAGAGCTGTTGACATTTCAGCACACCAAAACAACATGCACTGTGTAGAATCAATCACCATTAAAAATGGTTTACACAAATTGATGTACAAATCTTGTGTGTATTGTATTTTTTTGTTAACTTAAAATAAATTCAAATGACTTCATATTTTTTCTAATGAACTTTAAAATTATTTTTATCCTGCTTTGCTTAGTTGCGCTTGGGGTTTATGGTTATCCAAAATACAAGTTAATTCAACAAGAAAAGCAAATTCATAAAAGCAACATCGCTATTCCAAGTGGTTCTGCTGTGCAACGTTTAATGCCCTTTCTTGATCATCAGTCCAAAGCGGAGTTTTACAATCAATATCCGATTTTCTCAATCGACATTCGTTTGGTTGATTACGAACAAACTGACGCACCTGAAGGATCATCTGCATTTTTAAAGAAATTTAGCTGTGGTACATTAAATGGACTTAAAACAAACACAGCGCTGTACCGTAATGCTGCGCTCAACGTCAATGAAAAAGATGCTGTTGAATTTCAATACTTTATCAAAAATAATCTTGGACAGACCATCCTACAGGTCTCACAGAAAATGGATCAATGCGACAATATTGACGAGCTCCGTGCCATCAAAGACTCTAAGTTTGAGCCGAAAACATTAGAGGAAGTACAGGCGAATCAGCCGCAACCAAATGCCCAAGGCTTAGCCGAAGCTGAGGCAAGAAACCGACAAGAAGAACGTGGCTTTTAGTCAACTTGGCTTTTAATCAATGTGGATGAGCAATATTAAGTACGAGGATAAAATGGATAAAACATTATTCAAAAGCCTAGTCCCGATGCTGATATTAATCAGTATGGGGCTTTCTATCAGTTATTTTTTTAATCTGAGTAACAACAATTACCAGAAAAATCTGAAAGCATATTTTCAGGGTGAAAAAATTATCAACGATTTCAAAGACGGGAAATATCAAGATATATTGGTTGCCTATCCCCTTGTGACGATCTATCACAATCAGCTGTTCAGTGAAAAGCCACCTTCGAAAGAAATGCAACAAATGGCTGATGAGAGTCGATGCGACTTTATTTTTTTATTATTTGAAGCCTTGCATGCCAATGATGTTCAAAAAAAGCAAATTTTAGAATTTCTTAAAACGGAAAATATTCAAGTCGAAAATATTTATCGCAACAAATTTGGACAAGTGCAGGCGCGTACCGAGCAGAACTTATCGGAGTGTTCAGGTTGGTATCCCAATAAATAATCTCACCCATCCCCAATGAATCAGGCTTATCATTTAAGAGCGCAATATATGAAAAAACTAGTCATCCTTATCCTGCTAATCGTCGTTGCTGGTATCGCATTTTTGTTTTATCAAAACTACCAAGAAAAACAATTTAAATCTGACTTTAAAAGAAATTTTGAGTCGATGCCTGCGCTATTGAATCCTGAGCTCAATAAAATGAATGATAAATTCATGGATGCTGAGGTCATGGTCATCTACCCTACGATGATTTTTTATTTAGACATGAATTTTTTCAAAGGTACCACATTACCCCCAGAAGCAAAAAAATCCATCACCAATCAAGGAAAAATGATTTGCCAGACCATGTTTGCAAAGCTAAATCAACAGTTTAATGTCACCAGCGACCGTGAAACCAAAATGGTGCTCGACTTGCTCCAATCCGAAAAAATCACCGCAGAAATTAAAATCCGCAATGCATTCGGACAAGATTTATATACTGAAAAACAATTACTCTCTTCTTGCCCAGAATACTCAACCGCAGTTTATAATCTCAACCAATAAACCATTAACCCAAACGGAACCCACGATGTCTGCACCCACACTACAAGCTGGAATTTATCAACATTATAAAGGTCAGCACTATCAAGTCCTGCATACCGCTCGACATAGTGAAACCGACGAAACATTGGTGGTTTATCAGTGCCTGTATGGGGATTATTCGATTTGGGTACGTCCTTTGCAGATGTTTGTCGAGACCGTGACGCTTGAGAATGGGCAAGTTGTACCACGGTTTCAGTTTTTACATACGATCTCTTAGATTTATTTTATCCAATCTTTTTGCGCCAAAGCCATTTGATATTCTTCACTATTGACGATGGCTTGGGCGATATAATGCGATTCTCGATAATCCACCAGTAGCACTTTGCTCTGTAAGGTAAATTCGCCAAATTCTGGCTCAACCTGCACATAATGCAAGCGACCAAATTGATCTCGGACTTTGGCTTGCGCACTTGATCCTGGTCGTGCCGTACCACTGACGATAGTTGCAAATCGCCCGAGCAAATTGACTTGATGGCTGGATTGTACAGGTTTGATCACCTGATCCAGACAGTGCATCATAAATAAGGTAAAAAACCACGCCATCAGCAAAGCGGGAATCAGCACAAACCCTGTGTGGACAAAATCATCTAGCAACGCAAAGGCACTGAGCTGTAATAAATAACCCGCAAAACTAAAATTGATCAGAAAGAATAATAAAATAATAAACCGTGAAATCTGTACTTGCAGTAGTGGCGCATCCCGCAGCCACATCGGCACCATCTGCCTGATCAACTGCGATGGTCGATGACCGATATAAATTCCTATGGTTTCTGCGATGATGAGAATAAAAATCGCCAGCACACTCATATGAAAAGGCAATAATGCACTATGAAAAAATAACACTGTAGTGATCGTCATCTCGGATCCTTCCCCTTTTCAATGCGCTAAAAAATTCAATCTTTCAGATAAATCCCACCATCAGAATGAATTTCAAGGTCAACCTTAGTCAGTGCATCACCCTGACACGGCCCCCAAATACACTCGCCATCTTCAACATTAAACAGTGCGCCATGGGTCGAACAGATAATATATTCCTTATCCATATCTAAAAATTGATCTTCCATATATTCAAGGCTCACTTGGAGATGCGGACAGATATTTTTATAGGCGTAGAATGAACCATCACGCTGTGTCACGATCAACTCGCCAACAGGCGTTTCAAAACCACGTGCTTCACGCTCTGGCACATCTTCTGTTTGGCAAATCAAATGCATATTTACTCCACACCTTGATGATAAACAATATATTTAAAGTATTAATTAATTGGAAATTATAGCAAAGCCTGATACTGTTCAAGGCTTAGACGAGGTCCAAACTGGCTCACCACTTTTGATGCGACCAAATTACCCAACGTCGCAGCTTCTTGTAAAGATTGCCCTTTCACCAAAGCTGATAAAAAGCCCCCTGCAAAAGCATCGCCTGCACCATTGGTATCCACAGCCTGCACAGCTTGACCTTGTACGGTGAATGTTTCTTGCTCACGACTTGCGATCAATGCACCTTTTGAACCCAAAGTAATCGCAACGGTTTCTGCACGTTCTAACAATGCCTGTACAGCGTCATCGAGATGACTTGTCGAAGTAAACATCAAGGCTTCTTGTTCATTGCAAAACAGTACATCGACGCCATCATCTATCAGCGCATCTAGACCTGCTTTGGCATATTGCACCATCGCAGGATCGGACAGGGAAATTGCCATTTTGACTTGATGCTTTTTGGCAATGTCACGAGAGAGTTTGACTGCCTCAATCGCACTTGGACTGGTCGCTAGGTAGCCTTCGATATAGAGCCATTCAGCCGATTTTAACGCATCGAAATGAATCTGATCTGCACTGAGTTCAGCGGTAATGCCAAGATGGGTATACATGGTACGTTCACCATCTGGGGTGATGAGCACGATGCACGTACCTGTCTGCCCTGCGCTTTTTGATTTTTCATCGGTCTGCACACCAACCGATGCCAAGTCCTTGAGATAAAAACTCGCCAAATCATCATTACCGACACGACAGGCATAGAAACTTGTTCCGCCAAGCGCACTAAAAGCCACCGTGGTATTCGCCGCCGAACCGCCACTGGCTTGCCCTTTGTGCTCCGCCTCTGCCAAATATTCCACCAGTTTGGCTTGTTGCGCTGCGTCACACAGTTGCATGGTGCCTTTATTCAGCTCGGCATGACCTAAAAATTCGTCATCGACCAAAAATTCTTGATCGACCAAAGCATTCCCAAGTGAAAACAGTGCAGGCGCCGTCATGTGCAAAATTCCAATGTTTTTAAAAAATTGCCTTAGAGTAGCATAAACTGTGCTATGGCTATGATTTAAGAATTCATTTTTGTAGAAATTTACTGGACTTTGCGGTATTTTTTGCGCAAAGCACAACATGCAAATCAACGATTTTATTAAAAACTTAGCATTGAAACACGGAAAATAAAAGATGACACAAAAGGCAACAACAACCAATCCATCACAATCCGTCCTGCAATGGATGGCATCAGAACGCTTGTACGAAGAATATTTATTTTTCTACCTGTTGATCATTGTGTTTTGGGGTTTTGTGGGTTTGTTTAGCTTTGGTTTTGAGTTATCAGGCTACAGCCTTCAGCAGAATTTATTTTTTAACTTTATTTGGTTTTTAGTCTTAGCGGTGGCGATGGCATTGACACCGTTTTGGTATCGCATTGTATTTGGCACAAAAGCACGCCTACAACGCCGAACCACTGAGATCGAAAAACAGATCGAAGCGATAAATGATCCTGTCAAGCGAGAGGCGATTCGACAGCATCTTGCCAATGATGGTGGTTTAGCGCCAAGACGATTACAAAAGTGGAGTCTGATCTTCTTAGGTTGGTGTGCGCTCTTTGAAATGCTTTTTGTGAGTAGTTGGGTCAAGGACTTAGCGCTCGTTTGGCAACCTGAATGGGTACATAGTGTAATTGACTGGGTTAGAGTCAATACAACTGTTCCACCACTTAATGTGGACGGGAAAATTTTTATGTTAAAGCTTAATGGTGCTGGAGAGGGAAAAGCGATGCTGAAGCAGATGTTTGAAAGCGAGCAAGCATTTTTATATTCCCCTTTTGGTGAGGCTTGACTGCTCTACCATGTATGGCATGTTCTATCCTTTTTTCCAATTTTAATCGCTTCGATCATATGCCTGTGGCAACTGATAGGTTGGACAGGTGCAAGCAACTTAGAAGCTAAAAAAGGCATTAAAGGCTATATATGGCTGGCAATCATCACCTTTTTTATGACTTTGATGCTTATAGCAGGCTCAGGAATTATTCTCATGGACGTTGGCTATCGCGCTGGCTCAGTGACAGGTTTGGCAGGTTGGGTAGGTGATTTCTGGCTACATATTGCCTACTTTTTTATCATCATCGCATTACGGCTGTATGCAAATTGGTTCAATATTTTTAGAAACTGCTTTACAACACGTTAAATTTTATACAAAAATACGTTTATGATTAGATTCAAATCAAATGATCATCAATACCCCACCTCTCTTTGATGACGTACTGCGAGTATGCTGAGCTGATGTTGATCTAACCGATAAAGCAACACATAACCACTTTGCCCAAAATCAATCAAAATTTCTCGATATTCACTCGACATCTCTTGCACAGGTCGCCCAATGTTAGGAAAGATTTCTAAAGGTTGAACACTTTGTCGAATGGCTGCAATGGCTTGCTTTGCGATATCTGGATCTTTTTCTGCAAGGAAACGATATAAACGCTGAATATCTGCTAAAGAGGATGGTGTCCAAATGATAGGAAATGCTACTGATGGCACTCAGGTATCTCCGCATCTTCACCAGCTTCTAATTTCACTAGCCATTGCTCAGCTTCCGCTTGGGTGAGATGTAAACCATCTGCTTGGTATTGTTGCCAAGCATTTACAGCATCTTGATGAAACTGCGCACGCTTTTCTTCACGTTCGACATATTCCTCAATCGCTTGACGCATGATCCAATGCGCTGAACGCTGGCGTGCATCGGCAAGCATGTGTATACGTTCTTTCAAACCGTCATCTATTTTTACAGAAACAGCCATTGAGTTGACCTCCGCATAATGAATACAAAGCACATAAAGGTAATACCTTCATATAACTCATACTACTTTAGCCTTCCTCAAAATACAATTGCTAAGTTTTCCGCTCTCCCCTATTTTTAGGTATACTCCAAAGCTGTTTTGCATTTTTTAGATGCTTCGCTTTGTGAAGCATCTATACCGTTTTTATTTTGGAGTCCGTATGTCGAAGACCAGTTCAAATTCAGTCGCCCCATCTACTCACTCTGCATTTGATTTGGTACGTCAGCAGTTCATCCCTGCACTTTCCACCACCGTGTTTGAATACCGCCATAAAAAAACCAATGCGGTGCATTACCATTTGGGCAATCAAAACCCTGAAAAAGTCTTTTTAGTCGCCTTTCGCACCCAGCCGATGGATTCCAAAGGCACGGCACATATTTTGGAACATACGGCGCTGTGTGGCTCGCAGAAATATCCTGTGCGTGATCCATTCTTTTCCATGATTCGCCGTTCATTAAATACCTTTATGAATGCTTTTACCGCAGCGGATTGGACGGCGTATCCGTTTGCCACGCAGAATGATAAAGATTTTAATAACTTACTTTCGGTGTATTTGGATGCGGCGTTTCATGCCAATTTGAATCCGTTGGACTTTGCCCAAGAAGGCATTCGTGTCGAACTGGAAAATGATCGCCCTGTGTATAAAGGCATCGTCTTTAATGAAATGAAAGGGGCAATGAGTGCCGCCACCGATCAGCTTTATCACAAACTTGCACATCATCTGTATCCGAAAACCACCTATCATTACAACTCTGGCGGTGATCCAAAAGATATTCCCGACTTGAGTTATGAGCAACTGAAAGCCTTTTATCAAAGTCATTATCATCCATCGAATGCAGTGTTGATGAGCTTTGGTGATTTGGATGTGACCGAATTTCATGCGCAAGTGGAATCACAAGCCTTACAAGATTTTGCGCAAGGCAACACCATTCATTCTGTGCCTGAACAACGCCTCAGCCAACCGATTCAAGTGGTCGAGTCCTATGCGGTTGATGAGGAAGATTTAAGCGAAAAAACTTATCATGTGATGGCATGGCTATTGCCTGAGATGACCAATATCAAACTGCGTCTTGCCATGCGTTTGGTCGAAGGCATTTTGTTGGAAAACTCGGCTTCTCCACTGCGTCAATATCTGGAAACCAGCGGACTTGGTCACTCTACAGGCCCGATGCTTGGCGTCGATGATAGCAATTTTGAGATGACTTTTTACTGCGGTATTCAAGGTTCAGAAGCAGATCGTGCCGAGCAGTTTGAGCAAGGTACGCTTGAGATTCTTAAAAGTGTCGCCTCGAAGCCAATTGACCAAAGCCAAATCGAAGCCATTTTACATCAGATCGAATTGCATCAACGTGAAGTCGGCGGTGATGGTACGCCGTATGGTTTAAGTTTGATTTTAAATGGTTTAGGCGCTGCCATTCATCACGGTGATCCTGTGGCAGTGTGGGATGTCGATCAAGCCCTGTCGCAAATTCGTGAAGACTTGCAAGATCCAATGTGGCTATCCAACTTGATTCAGACTTATCTCATTGATAATCCGCATCGTGTGCGTATGACACTGATTCCCGATCAAAATATTTCTGCGCAAGAACAAGCTGCCGAGCAAGCACGACTTGATCACATCAATGAAAAATTGACCGATGCAGATCGCACGCAACTGATCGAACAAGCCGAAGCATTGAAACAACGTCAAGCCACTGAAGATGATTTGTCGTTATTGCCTAAAGTCGGTTTGGAAGATATTCCTGCCGATCTCAAACATATCGAGCCAATCGACACTACCATTCAACTGGCAAACCAGCAGGCAAATCGTGAAACGCCTGTCAAGTTGTATCATTCAGGCACGAATGGACTATTTTATCAGCAAGTATTGATTGAACTGCCTGATGATGTGGTGCAATCGCCATATTTGGGTATTCTCGCTTTGCTGATGGGTGAAGTCGGCGCAGGCGATGATGATTATCTGACCATGCAACAACGTCAGACGGAAATCAGTGGCGGTGTCGGCATGGGTGTGAGCTTGCGTAGTCAGGTCGATGATGCCAATCAAATTAGTGCTTTATTGACGCTGACCACTAAAGCATTAAATCGCAACCCTGATGCAATGCAACTATTGCAACATGCCTTCTGCAATATTCGCTTGGATGAAAAGAGCCGTATTCTCGAACTTCTTCAACAACGCAAAGCCCGCTGGCAAGCTCGCCTCAGTAATGCAGGACATGGTTATGCCATGCAAACTGCTGCACGTAATATGAGTGCTTATGCAAAACGGGATTATCATGTGACAGGTTTGCCTGCCCTACAATGGCTATCGAAGCTGATTGATGATATTCGTGAAAATGACGTGAGCTACACTCAATTTATTACGCAGATTCAGTCTTTACAGCAACGCATTCTCAATCAGCCAAAACAATTCTTATTGGTCTGCGAAAAAGAGTTTGGCGATGAATTGTTGCAAAAACTTGCTGATGTATGGTCTAAAAATGCTGTAGATACTGAAACCGCACCATTAGCCACGCCATCTTTTGAAAGTAACACTCAAGATCAAGCGTGGTTGATTCAATCCAATGTCCAGTTCTGTGCTAGTGTCTACCCTGCGGTAGCGATTGACTATCCTGATGCTGCGGTACTGACCATTCTTGGTCCTTATCTACGAGATGGCTTCTTACACCAAGCGATTCGTGAGCAAGGCGGTGCTTATGGTGGCGGTGCAGGCTATGATGCCAATGCCTGTGCATTCCGTTTCTTTAGCTATCGTGATCCACGATTGAGTGAAACTTTTGCTGATTTCGAGCGCTCGATTGATTGGCTCATGACTCATGATGCCAAACCGCATCAGATCGAAGAAGCCATTCTCGGTGTGATATCTAGCATGGATAAACCAGGTTCACCTGCGGGCGAGGCGATCACCAGTTGCTATGCTGACTTTCATCAGCGAGGGCATGCTTTCCGTCAGGCGCTTCGTCAGCGACTTTTGGATGTGACGATTGAGGATTTACGCCGTGTCACAGCGCAATATCTCGTTGATCAAACCCCATCTCGATCTGTGGTTGCCCCGATCGCCCGTCAAAATGACTTGGAAGGGCTTGGTTTTGAGATCAAACGTATATAGAATTTTAAACAGTTGATTAATTTGCTTTAAGCGCTTTTCTGGAGTCCATATGTCTACCTCACAGCTTAAATTGCGTTACCCGTTACATGCGACCAGTTCCGTCAAATTATTGAAAATGGCGACCTTAAGTGCATGTCTTAGCTCAACATTTGCCTTTGCAGAAGATACTCTGCCTGTGGTTGGCGCGGACTCCAGTGATCCAAAGCCAGCATCGGCAACAGCTTGCGTCAGTCTCACCTCGGCAACCGAACGCTTGGCGTGTTATGACTTGGTGTTCAAAGCCAGCGCCGAAGCCAGTACGGACGCTGCACCAGAAAATAAAAGCGATAATGTTTTAACCGAAGCCAAGCCTGAGCCGACCACTGTGCCTGCGCAGATTAAACAAAAAGCAGAAGATTTGAATTTGATCGGCAAAGCGCCTGAATTCAATCCGAATACTTCTTTGCTGGATCAGCGCTGGGAGTTGAGCCCTGAAGCGAAGCTCGGCACATGGCAAATCCGCTCTTATCAACCTGTGTACTTGTTGCCTGCGTATTGGACTTCAGATACCAACACCATGCCACACAGCCCAAATCCGCTCAATACTGTTACCACAGAGCAGGATTTAAAAAATACCGAAGCCAAATTCCAACTCTCCTTTAAAACCAAAGCACTGGAAAATATCATCGGTGACAATGGCGATGTCTGGATTGGTTATACCCAGTCCTCTCGCTGGCAGGTCTATAATGAAGATGAATCTCGTCCATTTCGTGAGACCAATTATGAGCCTGAAGCAAGTCTGATTTTCCGTACCAATTATAACTTACTCGGTCTACATGGACGCTTGCTCGGTGTGACCTTTAACCATCAATCCAATGGTCGTTCTGACCCACTCTCTCGAAGCTGGAACCGTGTCATGCTCAATGTCGGATTTGAGCGAGACAATTTTGCCTTGATGATCCGTCCGTGGTATCGCCTCGAGGAAGATGATGAGGATGATAACAACCCTGATATTACCGACTACCTTGGTCATGGCGACATCACGGCGAACTATAAATGGAAAGATCATAACTTCTCATTAATGGCACGTCACAGCTTAAAAGGCGGCGATGATAGTCACGGTGCGCTACAGTTTGACTGGGCATTTCCACTGTCAGGACCGCTACGTGGACATTTGCAAATCTTTGATGGTTATGGTGAAAGTCTGATTGATTATAACCACAAAGCCACCTATGTCGGCTTGGGTGTGTCTTTGGTGAATTGGTTCTAATACACCTCATAATAGAGAAAAATTCAACCATGAAAAAAACTCGCTGTGTTCGCACAGCGAGTTGTTTTATTTCAACACGTAACCATCGATTGAGATCACTTATCTGTTATTAATCATCCACAGCAAAATGACGAATGCGCCACGCACGGTGGATTTTTTGATTACGCTTGAAGTCTGGACCAATCGTCCACTGGGTGATTTCTTCCACATCAAACATCGCTTCAATCTCCTCATCCATCTCAAAGCCCCGATAGTTATTGGAGAAATATAAAACGCCGTCATTGCTCAGACGGTTCATGGCACGCTTGATCAACGATAAATGATCACGTTGTACATCGAATGTGCCGTAGAATTTCTTCGAGTTGGAGAAGGTCGGCGGATCAATAAAGATCAAATCGTATTGCTCATGCCCTTCTTTAAGCCATTCAAAACAATCACTGGCGAAGAATTGATGCTGTTCATCAGGGTGATCAACCGTCAAGCCATTCAGTACGAAGTTTTCTTTCGCCCAGTTCAAATAAGTATTAGACAGATCGACACTGGTGGTACTCGCCGCACCTGCCAATGCCGCATGCACACTGGCAGTCGATGTATAACTATACAAGTTTAAGAAATGTTTATTTTTCGCTTCTTTGGCAATCTGTAAACGAATCTGACGATGATCTAAGAACAAACCTGTGTCCAAATAATCCGTCATATTGATCAGTAGTTTGGCATCACCTTCACGCACGATAAAGCGTTTAGAGGCTTGGCTTTGCTTTTCATATTGTGCTTTACCCGACTGACGAGCACGAGTTTTGATAAAGACTTTTTCACGTGGAATCCCAGTGACCGCACGGATCGCCGCCAATGCAAGATTAAACCGTTTTTTAGCTTTTTCAGGATCAATCTTTTTCGGTGGCGCATACTCTTGCACATGCAACAGCTCGCCATACAAATCCACCGCCAAATTAAAATCAGGCAAATCTGCATCATATAAACGCAGACAGTGGACTTGTTCTTTCACTGCCCATTTTTTCAGGCTTTGCATGTTCTTCTGTAGACGATTGGCAAAGTCTTGCGCTTCTTCAATCTCTACTTTTTCAGCTTGCCAATGTTGTAAAAATGGTTGGCGATCAGTCGCTGCTTTGACCTGTCCCAGACGCACATAGATCGGCAAATTACCATTCATCAAGCGCAAAGTTTCAGGATCAGCCAGAGCTAAGACATCGGCTTGCTCGATATGCGCAGCAATTACCGCAGCATATTGTCCGCTAAATTGTTCCTGTAACAACATCGACAAACCTTGATACAAGGCACGATTCGAGGCTTTATCACCAAGTCGTTCGCCGTATGGTGGATTAGTCACCACAAATGCGGTTTGTTCATTTGTTAAATTAAAGTCACACCAATCCCCAAGGACACGTTCTTCGATCTGAATTTGATCGAGTACCGACTCAAAACCTGCGGCAATAACATTTTTGCGCGTGGCTTGTACCGCATCCCAGTCCGCATCAAACGCATAAAACTTCGGCAATGGTCGCTCCATCGCTGCATGATGACGTTCGACCGCTTCACGCTTGATGCTTTGCCACAGTTCATGATCATGTCCATGCCAACCATTAAAACCAAAACGACGCACCATACCTGGTGCTCGTTCAGTCAAGATCATCAAGGCTTCAATGATAAATGTCCCCGAGCCACACATCGGGTCGAGGATCATGTCAGGCTTGCGCTGAGTCAGTTGCGCTTTTTGCAAAATCGCTGCGGCAAGATTTTCTTTGATCGGCGCATCGGTCATATAGCGGCGATAGCCACGGCGGTGCAAGCTGTCGCCTGACAGATCAAGGCAGAAATGATGCGCTAACTTGCCTGCAAGCACATAAAGGGTTATTTCAGGTTGTTTGGTATCAATACTTGGACGGCGACCTTGGCTTTCCATAAAGCTATCGACCACGCCATCTTTGACACGTAAAGTCGCAAACTGGGTATTCACCTTGATTTCACGTTCGGTATGCAAGCGAATCGCAAAGGTACTTTGTGGTGCAAAGATCAGCGACCAATCAAAATTGACCGCCGCTTCAAACAGCTCTTCTGCGACATCACGATCATCATAATTTTGTTCAATCTCTTGCGAGAAAATTGGCAACAACACACGTGAGGCAAGCCGTGACCACATGCAAATACGATATGCGGTTTCAAGCTGACCTTGAATAATCAATCGCCCTGCTTTGCGATCAACCACCTCTGCACCTAGCGCAGTAATTTCTTCCTGCAATAGGTTTTCCAAACCATCGGCACAGGTGACCCAATATCGACTCGACGCTTGCTGTTTACTCATCAAATTTCTGCACAATCAAAATGTATAATTAAAACTTGGCATAGTGTAGCCTATTTTGCCGTGTAACATGTGCAAGACTGTCGATACGCTACTATTTTTTAAGCAAGTCTTTTCAACACGTGCTAATCAAGCCAAATGGAAAAGTTTGATCAAAGTTGTTCCGAGCAGTCATTTTAAAATGCTTGAAAAGCATCCGTTTTTAGATACACTCAATGTAATATCAACAACTTATTCAAGGATGAATAATGGATTCAGCATTAGTTACCGTATTTTTACCGATTGCACTCGGTATTGTCATGGCAGGCTTAGGCTTAGAGCTCACGCCACAAGACTTTAGCCGTGTCAGAAAACATCCCAAAGCGGTATTTGTGGCACTATTTTGCCAACTGGGCTTATTGGTCGGTATTGCTTTTGCACTGTGTAAAATCTTTGCGCTTCAGCCACTGCTTGCCGTCGGTTTGATGCTACTTGCAGCCTCTCCAGGTGGTGCAACTGCCAATCTGCTGAGCTATCTATTTAAAGGTGACATTGCATTAAATATTACCCTCACCGCCATTAACTCGATTTTAGCGGCGTTTACCCTGCCAATCGTGGTGAATTTTGCCATCAATCACTTTATGCAAGGCGATCAGCAGATCGGGCTACAGTTTGCCAAAGTGGTGCAAGTGTTTGTGATTATTATTGTACCCGTGTTGATCGGGATGTTAATTCGACATTACTCGCCTCGTACTGCCGAGATGCTAAATAAGCCAACCCGTATTTTTGCAGTGGTGTTTTTGGTGATCATCATTCTTGGTGCGATCATGAGCGAGCGTGAAAATATCCTCAACTATATTGGCGAAGTGGGTGTGGCAACTGCGTTATTCTGTGCGATCAGCTTAAGCATTGGCTACTTTGTGCCGAGAATGTTTGGGATTAGCGCAAAGCAAGCACGTGCTTCGGCGTTTGAAATTGGTATTCACAATGGGACGTTGGCGATTACCATTGCCATCACCATCATGGCGAGCACCACCATTGCCATGCCTGCGGCAGTGTATTCGATCTTTATGTATTTCTTTGCGGTAGCGTTTGGCTTTATGCTCAATCGTATTGCACCCTTACCTGCCGAAACCAGTGCGGAACAGATCAACCATTAACATCAACCATTAACATCAAATCTAAACAACTGAAACGAGCGCAATAACGCAAACAATCTAAATCAATCTAGCCAAGCGCATTGTCAAATCAATCAACAATGCGCTTTTTTACATCTTAGATGAGCATTTTCACATGCCAATATTTTCTTTTTTAATTTCAAGCGATGCGATGCACAGCATATATTTTTGCTGTGTGAATCCGTTACAATAGCGCACAATATTTGATTTTTTGGTGACCTATTTTGAACTGGCTACAAATCCATATCACAGTACAACAATCTCAAGTCGAAGTGTGCGAATCGCTGTTATTGTCTTTAGGCGCAGTCAGCGTGACTTTAGACGATGCAGAAGATCAAGCCTTGCTTGAACCTTTGCCAGGCGAAACCCCGCTTTGGGATAAGGTGATTGTGACGGGGATTTTCCAGCAAGAAGACGATCAACCTTTAAATGCTGAGGCACTTTCTCAATTTATCGCCACACAAATCGAACACACAGCAATCCGTTCAGAAGTCATCGAAGATCAAGCATGGGAACGTGCATGGATGGATTATTATGAGCCGATCCAAGTGGCGGATAATCTGTGGATCGTGCCTGAATGGCTTGAAGCGCCAAATCCTGAAGTGACCAATATCAAACTTGATCCAGGACTTGCCTTTGGTACGGGTAACCATGCCAGCACATTCCTTTGTTTGCAATGGCTTGCAGGATTAGACCTGAAAGATAAAGTGGTGATCGACTACGGCTGTGGTTCTGGCATTTTGGGTGTCGCTGCGCTACTGCTTGGTGCAAAATATGTCTATGCCACTGACATTGATCCACAAGCTGTGCTGGCAACCAAGCAAAATGCCGAATTAAATGGTGTGGCAGATCGCCTTTGGGTCGGGTTACCTGAGGAGTTTGATGCACATTATCAAGACAAAACTGAAATCTTGGTGGCAAATATCTTAGCCAAACCACTGATGATGCTGGTGGAAACCTTCTACAATCTGACTGTGCCAAATGCACAGATTGCGCTTGCAGGTCTAATTGAAGAGCAGATCGAAGATGTCAAAGCGGCTTATGCACCATATTTTGAAATCACGGGACAGCAGATGCGTGAAGAAAACTGGTGTCGCCTCTCTGGACACCGCAAGGCTTAACGCTTAGCCAACTGGATCAAGCCGATGCGCTACTATAGCCAATGTCCACATTGCCAAAGCACTTATGAGCTGACGCTTATGCAGCTCAATATTGCACAAGGTAAAGTACGCTGTGCACAGTGTCATACAGTGTTTGATGCGTTTGCGCATTTCATTCTTGATCCAGCCTATGAGCCAAGCATTCATCCTGAAAAACATCTCAACTTTTCGATTCACAATAATACCCAAAATATCGAAACCAACCCTGTTGATGCCACAGCCATTCGCTCAGAGAATCATGCAATCATCCAGCATGTCATGCAAATGATGGGCAATGGCGTCGACGGCTCAAAGCTCAACTTATATACCTATCTCAACCACCTTGACACCATGAGTCCGAATCAAACAGGACACACGCCACTTTTGCCGATCTCCAATCTACTGGATGAAAAAGATGCTGAGATGGCATATACAAGCACTTACACAAAAGCTGCGACAGGTCAATTTAGAAAGAAAGCCTCGCCGAATCAGCGTAACTATTATTTCACTTGGGGCATTATCAACTTTCTTTTGGTGTTGCTGCTCATTTTTCAATTTTTCTTTTTTTCTTATGTCTAAGCGCCCATCTGTTCAGTTTTCTCATAGATTTTTGTAAAAATCATGGGTAATTCACATTTGTGTATTTTTTAAACAATCTAGCAAAAACAAAAAGTTGTGCAATATACTCTTAAACTTCCCGAATATACAGCAAAATAATTACGAAAAAATGAACTTTATTTACTCACTTTGAGCCAGAAAATGCTATTATATGCGCAATTGAAGTTTTAACTTATTTCTTTGCTGGTTCTAGCAGTTTAAAAAACAAATTCCCTTTTGATTGCCAATCTCGATTGGTACAGGGAGTTATTTTTGTTGTTTTATGTGTGTATATTTTTCATACAACACAATCAACCTAAACGCCAACCACAATTTGAATTGTTTGCGCTTCACTCTGGATGAAGATGTGCCCGCTTTATGATCTAAAGTGGTCGCATAGACGCTTGATACATTAACCCACCACTATCGATCTAGTGGTCAAAATTTTCGGATTTATCGCATGAATAGTAAGTCTCCTATTTTTACTGCACAATCTGACGTTGCGCTACGTATTCACGTAGACCGTGCAGTCCGCCATTACTTCGCTCAATTGCAAGGTGAACAGCCTGCGCAAGTTTACGATATGGTTTTGGCTGAAATGGAGAAACCATTATTATCAGTCGTTCTTGAATATACTCGTGGCAACCAAACACGTGCTGCTGAGATTCTAGGACTTAACCGTGGCACTTTGCGTAAAAAGTTAAAAGCGCACGGACTAATGGCCGAATAACTGATAAAATGCCTGCCAACGAGCGGGCATTTTTTATGCCTAAATTTTAGATATTTCCCCTTTTCACTTTTGATTTTAAACATACCGCTATGACTGTTTCTCGTGCTTTAATTTCCGTTTCTGATAAGACTGGTATCGTTGAGTTCGCACAATCGCTTGCGAGCTTGAATATTGAAATTCTTTCAACTGGTGGCACTTATAAGCTACTTAAAGACAACCAAGTTCCTGTGATCGAAGTGTCAGAGCACACTGGCTTCCCAGAGATGATGGATGGTCGTGTCAAAACCTTACATCCAAAGATTCATGGCGGGATTTTGGCACGTCGTGGGCTAGATGAAGCAGTCATGGCTGAGCACAATATTGATGCGATCGACTTAGTGATTGTCAATCTTTATCCATTTGCTGAAACTGTGGCCAAGCCAAACTGCTCTCTTGCAGATGCGATTGAAAACATCGACATTGGCGGTCCAACCATGGTACGTGCTGCAGCGAAAAACCACGCATCAGTTGGTATCATCGTCAATGCTTCTGACTACGATACCGTAGTCGCTGAATTAAAAGCAGACGGTACACTTTCACATGCAACGCGTTTTGATTTGGCAGTGAAAGCCTTTGAACATACAGCACAATATGATGGCATGATTGCGCAATATCTTGGCGCACGTGTTGGCAAAGCAGAAGGTGAAGCCGATCAATTTGCCCGTACGTTCAATGTGCAAATGAACAAATCACAAGATTTACGCTACGGTGAAAACCCACATCAATCCGCAGCGTTCTATGTGGAAAGCACTGCGACTGAGGCGTCTGTATCGACTGCAACGCAATTGCAAGGTAAAGAGCTGTCGTATAACAATATCGCTGATACTGATGCTGCCCTTGAATGTGTTAAAACTTTTGCCAAGCCTGCTTGTGTGATTGTAAAACACGCCAATCCATGCGGCGTAGCAGTATCTTTAGACGGCATTCAAACTGCTTATGATCTTGCTTATGCAACCGATCCTGAGTCTGCATTTGGTGGCATCATCGCCTTTAACCGTGAGTTAGACGTAGCGACCGCACAAGCAATCGTTGATCGCCAGTTTGTGGAAGTGATCATTGCGCCAAGTATTGCTGACGGTGTGCTTGAAGTGACTGGTACTAAGAAAAATGTTCGTGTTTTAACTTGTGGCGAACTGCCAGCAATTGACGCACGTGCACCGCAGTTCGACTTCAAACGTGTCAATGGTGGACTTTTGGTACAAGATCAAGACTTGGGCATGATCAAAGCCTCAGATCTGAAAGTTGTGACGGAACGTGCCCCAACCGAGCAAGAAATCGACGATCTGATCTTCGCATGGAAAGTGGCGAAGTATGTCAAATCCAATGCGATTGTTTATGCAAAAAACCGTCAAACCATCGGTGTTGGCGCAGGTCAAATGAGTCGTGTCAACTCCGCTCGTATCGCAGCGATCAAAGCAGAACATGCAGGACTTGTGGTTGAAGGTGCAGTCATGGCATCAGATGCGTTCTTTCCATTCCGTGATGGTATTGATAATGCTGCCAAAGCTGGCATCAAATGTATTATCCAACCAGGTGGTTCAATGCGTGATGAAGAAACCATCGCTGCAGCAAATGAGCACGGCATTGCCATGGTATTTACAGGCATGCGTCACTTCCGTCACTGATTTTTAAAATCCCTTTGTACAGTTCAACACCTCATTTTGGGCTAGTACATCGGGATTTTTTCATTCATAATTTTTGATGAAATTTTTGCATCACAGCATTTTGATAAATTCGATTTCATTGCGAGATGAAAAGGGAAAATAATTGATGAATATTTTAGTTTTGGGTAGTGGTGGTCGTGAGCATGCCTTGTCTTGGAAAATTGCCCAAGATGCCAAAGTCAGCACGGTATTTGTTGCACCGGGTAATGCAGGCACCGCCAATGAAGACAAATGTCAAAATGTACAACTCGACATCTTGGACAATGTTGCCATCGTCGAATTTGCTAAAAATAACCAAATCGACCTCATCATCGTTGGGCCAGAAGCACCGCTAGTCAACGGCGTGGTCGATGCTGCTCGACTTGCAGGCTTAAAAATTTGGGGACCAACCCAATACGCTGCACAGCTCGAAGGCTCTAAAGCATTTGCCAAAGATTTCCTGAAAAAGCACAACATTCCAACGGCTTTTTATGAAGTCTTTACTGAAGTTGCTCCTGCCAAAGCCTATGTCGAACAACATGGCGCACCGATCGTCATCAAAGCCGATGGACTTGCTGCGGGTAAAGGCGTGATCGTTGCCATGACGAATGACGAAGCCTTTGCAGCGATTGATGACATGCTTGCAGGCAATAAATTTGGCGATGCAGGTAGCCGTGTCGTGATTGAGCAATTCTTAGAGGGTGAAGAAGCCTCGTTTATCTGCATGATCGACGGCAACAACATCTTGCCAATGGCAACTTCGCAAGATCACAAACGTATCTTTGAAGGTGATCAAGGTCCGAACACTGGTGGTATGGGCGCTTACTCCCCTGCGCCTGTGGTGACTGATGAAGTGTTCCAACGTGCTATGGATCAAGTCATGCGTCCAACTGTAGATGGCATGAAAAAAGATGGTCATAACTACACTGGATTCCTCTATGCAGGTTTGATGATTGATGCGGAAGGTCAGCCACGTGTGATCGAATTTAACTGTCGTTTTGGTGATCCTGAAACCCAGCCGATCATGATGCGCTTACAATCTTCACTGGTTGATTTGGTCGAAGCAGGTATTGCAGGCAATCTACCTAGCGAAGCGAAGTGGGATGAACGTAAGTCAATCGGTGTGGTTTTAGCTGCCGAAGGCTATCCTGAAAGCGTGCGTAAAGGCGATGTCATCTCAGGTCTGGGGCAATCTCCAGAAGACACCAAAATCTTCCATGCAGGCACAGCACTGACTGAAGATGGTCATGTGATCACGGCAGGTGGTCGTGTGCTGTGCGTGACTGCTCTTGGCGAAAGTGTCCTTGAAGCGCAGATCAATGCTTTAGAAGTGTGTGGTCAAGTGACTTTCACAGGCATGCAATATCGTAGTGATATTGGCTACCGTGCCATTGCACGTGAGAAAAATAGCTAAGAGCATTTTTCATACTTATTGCAAACAAAATCTAAAGGCAGGAAATTGATTTTCCTGCTTTTTTAATTCAAATCACTATTTATACTTTTTGATTAAATCTAAAAACTCTTGCAACTGCGCTTCATCATATTGCTGAGGCAAAATATGTTCCACCAAATGCGCTTCTAATAATTCATTCATCAAACCATGCACCGCACCACGAATTGCAGCTACTTGTTGTAACACATCAATACAAGCCGTTTGCCCTTCTGATACCGCTTTATAGGTCGCATTGACTTGTCCTTGTAGACGACTAATCCGATTCAGGACTTTTCGATTATTTGATAAGTGACCCATTGCAATTCTTCATCAAATCCAAAATACTATAGGGGAGTATTTTAACATATTTTTAAAAAGTAGCAATCATGTCTTCATCCACCTCAAATCATCTCCATGCCAACCACACCCATCAGTTTGATCAAGGCAATCCGCTTGCTCAGAAAAAAATTCTGATTGCGACCATTTTTACTGGCGTTATGATGGTTGCAGAAATTGCTGGTGGATGGATTTTCAACTCCATGGCACTACTTGCTGATGGCTGGCATATGAGTTCGCATATGTTGGCACTTGGCTTGGCTTATCTTGCCTATCGTGCGGCACGTCATTATGCCAATGACCCACGCTTTTGCTTTGGGACATGGAAAATCGAAATTCTCGCAGGATATAGCAGTGCGATCTTACTCATGGTCGTTGCTTTGATTATGTGTATTAGCTCGATAGAACGCTTATTTCATCCTGTGCAAATTCATTATAACGAAGCGATCAGCATTGCGATTTTAGGTTTAATCGTGAATGTCGTTTGTGCATGGTTACTGCATGATGATCATGCACATCATGGACACGTACATCACGGACATTCGCATCATAGCCACCATCATCATGACCATGATCATTCTCATCACGAACATTCACACGATGAACATGAAGCAACGCATACTCACCATAGCCATGATCTGAATCAACGCGCTGCATTTTTACATGTCATCGCAGATGCACTGACATCTGTACTGGCAATCATCGCTTTATTCGCTGGAAAATATTTGCAGTGGGATTTTTTAGATGCAGTTTTGGGAATTGTTGGTGCAATTTTAGTGTCAAAATGGGCTTTAGGACTGATTCGTCAAACAGGAAAAATTCTCCTTGAAGCTGAAATGGATGAGCCTGTCGTCGTTGAAATTAAAGAAATGATGCAGGATTTAGATGTTGAACTGGCAGATTTGCACGTATGGCAAGTTGGTCGAGAAAAATTTTCCTGCATTCTCGCTGTAAATACAGAAAATCATGCGATAACGCCTGAAAGTATCAAACATGCTTTGTCGATTCATGAAGAAATCGTACATGCCACGATCGAAGTGAATTATGCACAATGAAATCTGTACGGTGGATTACTGAGAATGAACTTTATTCGCCTCGGCATTAAACAACTTTGATAAATCGCCAAGTGTAGTCTGCCGAAAACGCTCAAATAAAATCCGTTGTGCTTCAACCACCGCATCATCCAAGACTTGATTGACCGCTTTTTCGACCAAGCAGTCTGGATGGCTATTTTGATTACCAATCGCAAAAATATTCGGCTCACCCACTGCTTGATAAATATCCATCAATGTCAGCTGTTCAAAGTGCTCAATCAAACACCATCCGCCATTTCGCCCTTTTTCCGATGTGACAAAACCTGCATCACGTAGCCCAGACATAGTACGGCGTACTACCACTGGATTGGTCGAAAGCATCTGTGCAAGCTGTTCTGAGGTATAAGATTTTCGATCACTCGCCATGTGTAAAAGTACGTGCAACATGCGAGAGAGTTTACTGTCGATTCTCAAGGGATTTCTACAAAATGTATGATGATTTGAATTAATGTAACATTAAAAGTTGCAATTATCAAAATTTATTGATAACGTAACTTCATATGTTACTTATTAAGGAATTTCTCATGCAATATGATGTGGCAATCATTGGTGGAAGTTATGCAGGTTTGTCCGCAGCTTTACCTTTAGCACGTGCTCGGCGCAGTGTTGTCGTGATTGATCACGGTCAACGGCGCAATCGTTTTGCGTCGCATTCTCATGGTTTTTTAACCCAAGATGGTACATTGGCGAGCGAGATTGCTGAGATTGCTCGTGAACAAATTTCACGTTACTCAACCGTGCAGTTTGAAACAGGTCAGGTGCTTGATGTTGCTAAATCGAATGATCTATTTCACGTCTGTATAGATAAAATCCATGCCATCACTGCCAAGCGGATTATTATTGCTACAGGTGTGACAGATCAATTGCCGGAGATTCAAGGGCTACGTGAACGCTGGGGACAATCTATTTTTCATTGCCCCTATTGTCATGGATATGAGTTGAATCAAGGTCAGATTGCGGTGATCAATAGCTCAGAATTTTCAACTCATCAAGCAATGATGCTACCAGACTGGGGACAAGTCACGTTTCTGAGCAATGGGAAAAACCTGACCGATGAAGAGCGTAAGCAACTTGCGTCAAAAAATATTCCGATTATTGATGATGAAATAGCAGAAATTAGTGAGCATGCGACGATTAATTTGCAAAGTAGCGCTTCACAACAATTTGACGGCATCTTCGTCAGTAGCGCCACACGCATTTTGCAAGATTGGATCAAGGCGCTTGGTGTAGAGATCGAAAGTAATGGCGTCGGTGAATGGATTAAAACCGATGCAATGAAACAAACCTCGATGGATGGCGTGTTTGCCAGTGGTGATGTGATTCGATTTGGTGGTTCAGTGCCACTTTCTGTGGCAGATGGCAATCTTGCTGGTGTGTCGGCACATCGTTCTTTGATTTTTTAAGTGCGAATCCAAGTTGATGGGAATCATGATTATTCAATCAAATTCTCATCATATTGGTTCAAATCATTCCAGCTCCAATCATCTAATATTCAATCATCTAAGCGCTCATCACTCAAACTGAAATCATCAAAGAAAATCACTAGATAAACCACCAACAAATCAGGTATGCTTAAATCGTATAGTGCGTCACATTTTAGATAGAAATAATCGGATCAAAGGATTAGAAAATGAAAAAAATATTGATGCTATGTGCGATTTCTGCTGTGCTTTTCGGTTGTACCACACCGACAAAGTACAAACCCATCGGAAATATTACTGGAGATGGTTATGAGGAAATCGAATTATCACCGAATTATTTTAAGGTGATTTTTCGAGGCAATGTGGAAACATCACTTGAGCGCACTGCTGATTTAGCGCTATTGCGTGCATCGGATTTGATGCTAGCGAGAAATTGCCCGAGTTTTGAAGTGGCGAAATCCGACCAAGATGTGACCACTCGCCTTTGGTCTCGACCTGAGACACTCACCACGACGACCGATACGCAAACCATCGGAGATACCATAAAAACCACGACCAAAACTGATAGCACAGGTGGTGATCTCTATGAAGTACATTTCCCTAAAGTCACGCTGGAAGTCAAATGCAGTACTGCCAAACCTGATTTAGAAAAAAATATTTACGATACGGCTTTTATCAATCGCTCACTCAAGCAAAAGTATCAGATTAAAAATTAAAGTGCGCATGCATCACCTGATGGCGCATCGTTCTTTGATTTTTTAAATATCTATTCCAAAGCAAGATATGAAAATGCCCACAAATGTGGGCATTTTCAATCATTCAATATGCTATTTCAGCCGTTCAATCAACGCCCCAACACATCTCGTGCCACAATCTCTTTCATGATCTCATTGGTACCACCATAAATCCGCTGAATCCGTGCATCTACAAAGAAGCGTGAAATCGGATATTCAGTCATATAGCCGTAACCACCAAACAGTTGTAGCAAATTATCCGCGACTTTCATCTGCATATCAGAGGAGAATGCTTTGATTGCGGCAGCAGTTTGCACCGTCATCACACCGTCCATGTACTCCTCTAGACAGCGCTCATAAAATGCTGCCACAGCTTGCTCATCAATCTTGGCTTGGGCAATGACAAAACGAGTATTTTGAAATTTGGCAATCGACTGACCAAAGGCTTGACGTTCTTGGACGTATTTTACCGTGACATCAATCGCACCACGAATCGCACCTAATGCCGTCGCTGCAATCGCTGTACGTTCACGAGGAAGCTCTTGCATCAAATAAATAAAGCCGTGCCCTGCTTGACCGAGCAATTGATTTTTCGGCACTTTGACATTATCAAAGAACAGCTCAGAGGTATCTTGAGAATGTAAGCCGATTTTGTCTAAGTTGGTGCCTTTTTTAAAGCCGTCTAAATGCGTATCCACCAGCATCAGTGAAACACCTTTTGCCTTTGCAGTGGGATCAGTTTTCACCGCAAGCACAACTAAATCTGCATGTTGACCATTAGAAATAAACGTCTTTGAACCATTTAATAAATAATGATCATCTTGCAAAATCGCATTGCTACGAATCGACTGCAAATCCGAACCTGCACCAGGCTCAGTCATACCAATCGCACCGACCACCTCACCTGTCACCATTCTTGGGAGCCAATATTGCTTTTGCTCATCATTGGCAATGTGCAAAATATACGGTGCGGCAATCTCCGAGTGACACGAAATCGCCGTCGATAATGCACCATAGCCTGCACGGGCAGATTCTTCCACCAACATCAAAGAATAGTGTGTCGGTACGCCATAACCGCCATATTCCTCTGGCAGATCGACACAGAGATAGCCATTTTCACCGAGCAGATTCCAGACTTGGCGAGGCATCAAGCCTTCTTTTTCCCAAGTTTCATAATGCGGTGCAATGTGCTCTTGCATAAAACGGCGAAAATTGTCACGGAAGAGTTCTAAATCGGCATCGTGCTTTAACATGTGCTTATCCTTGCGAATGAAATTTGAATCAATACGAACTGTTCTTGTTCGCATCATGGCTAATTTTTTTAATTATGCCACTTCCGAGGCGCCTTTGAGATCACATCTGACGACAAAGTGTGAACTGATCAGCCAGTTTTTGATTTTTTTCTACACTTGTCCAAAATGTAAAATACTTATCTGAATTTATGCGAACTTTTTCTACATCTTCTGACAGATGAATTATTATTTTATTTCAATCGCTTAAATATTCATTATCAAAAGTATTGATTGAATTGCCCCTGTGCTAACCTGCCATCTTGGTGCAATATGATGTAATATATCGCCATTTTTAAAATTCAAGATTGGAATATCCATGCGCGAGTACGCTGTATTTACATCAGAATCCGTGAGTGAAGGTCACCCAGACAAAATGGCTGATCAGATCAGTGATGCGATTCTTGATGCCATTTTAGAACAAGACATTTATGCACGTGTCGCATGCGAAACTTTGGTTAAAACTGGTGCGGTGGTACTTGCAGGGGAAATCACCACCACGGCAAATATCGATGTGGAAAATATTGTCCGTAACACAGTGAATGGCATCGGCTATCATCATTCTGACTTAGGCTTTGATGGTTCGACCTGTGCCGTGATCAATATGATCGGCAAGCAATCGCCAGAGATTGCTCAAGGTGTAGATCGCCAAAAACCTGAAGATCAAGGTGCTGGCGACCAAGGCTTGATGTTTGGATATGCCAGCCGTGAAACTGATGTGCTCATGCCTGCGCCAATCTCTTATGCGCACCGCTTAATGGAGCGCCAAGCTGAGCTACGTCGTAGCAATAATGGCTTGCCGTGGCTACGCCCTGATGCGAAAAGCCAAGTCACTTTTGCCTATGAAAATGGCAAACCAGTTCGCCTTGATGCGGTGGTACTTTCGACCCAACACGATCCTGAAATTTCTCAAGCGGATTTGAAAGAAGCAATCATTGAAGAAATCATCAAACCTGTAATTCCTGCGGAAATGTTCCATGCAGGCACGAAATTCCACATCAATCCAACAGGGATTTTTGTGATCGGCGGTCCAGTTGGCGACTGCGGTTTGACTGGTCGTAAAATTATTGTTGATACCTACGGCGGTATGGCGCGTCATGGTGGTGGTGCATTCTCTGGTAAAGATCCATCTAAAGTTGACCGCTCGGCAGCCTATGCAGGTCGTTATGTGGCGAAAAATATCGTGGCTGCGGGACTTGCGGATAAATGTGAAATCCAAGTGAGCTATGCCATCGGTGTGGCTGAGCCAACGTCGATCTCGATCAATACGTTTAACACAGCAAAAATCCCTGAAGAAACCATCATTGAATTGGTGCGTGAGCATTTTGACCTACGTCCGTTCGGTATTACACGTATGTTGAACTTGTTGCAACCGATGTATAAGCAAACAGCAACTTATGGTCACTTTGGTCGTGAAGGCAGTAGCACTGCATTTACATGGGAGCAAACTGATAAAGCAGAATTACTCAAAGATGCTGCAGGGCTTTAAGCCTTGATCTAGAATCGACTTAATCTAAAACAAAGCCTGCTCAATGCAGGCTTTGTTTTAAATAGCAGAAATTTCAGAAGATTTTAACTGCCGAATAAATAATATTTACGCACTTTCTGACAATGCTTTTAAAATGTCTAAACCTTTGGTAAAGCCATTACGCATCATGTCTTCCCATTCCGCATCAGTATCCAATTCGACTTTGACAATGGTTTGCCCTTGCGTATTTTCACTTAAAAAGTACTTTTCCTGTGCACCTTTCATTTTTAGGACTTGTGGACTGTCAAAATCCTCTACCCCATTTTCCATAAAACCAAGATGGGTAAATACAAGGACATTCGGTTCATTCATCTCGCTAATCGTTGAAATCATGCCGTTTTGACTGCCGTCTAAAAAGAGTGTCCGACCGTTCACCTGCCAATCCGACTGCATCCGAGAATCAGCACTGAATGCACTCGTCCACTTTGGATAAGTATCTTCGCCCCAGAGTTTTTGCCATACTGTGGTTAGATCTGCATTGATGATTTTTTCAAAAGTGAGCATGATCATTTTTCTTTCTCCAGCTTTTCCAGTTTTATGCATTCCGCTTTTAATATAGATCGTTTCCATTACAAATGACTTTAGCGAATTTTTATTGGTTTGAATGTTGAAGTTTTTTATACAGCGTAACTATTGATAACTCGCCTGAGATTCAATGGAAATTGTTCTTCAAATTACGTGTTTAGCACTAGATTCGTGTATTTTTATGCCACATCAGGTCTGCAATTAAACTGGATTCGACAGTTAAGTGACTCGCTTGAATTTTCTGATTGATGAATTGTTCAAAGGCATTTTTATCTTTACCTGACCAATAAATGCTCGGCAATAAAATAAAACGCTGTGCGCCTGCATAAAACACATAACTGCCCTGTCCGCCCAGCTCGATGCGATCAATGTCTTGCCAATGAATTTGATATTTTCCGATGAAGCAATGCTGTTCAATAACATGCTCATCTACGAAATATGTGCCTGAACACAGCAGAAAAAATACAGCAATCAAATCAAAAAAAGCCAAGCACAGTACAGGTGCATACTGCCCTGCATAAAAGGCACTGATCAAATTTAAACTAAAGAAAAATAATCCAAACGACCCGACATACGCTAATGTTGCGAGTGATACCCTGTAACTATTCTTTTGATCCATAACAAATTATTCCGCTCAAATCGGTGAGCGTGAGGCTGATCTTACAATGCATCTGATAAACATCGCACAGATTAAATCAGCCTGTCCTTAAACCGCATTCATAAGTTTAGTTTAATCCAGCTTAATGTTTTTTGATATAAACCAGCATACCCTTTGTCGCTTATTTCATCTGTTGTTTGAGTTGATAGAGCATATCCAAGGCTTGTCGTGGCGTGAGATCATCCAATTGTAAGTTTAATAATTGCTGTTCAATCTCTTGATATTTCTCCAACAACGCTTGATCGACTGTAAAACTTTCTGAATCATCAAACTGATTTTCTTCAGGTTGTGATTCGACAAGCTGAGGCTCGGCGAAAAGGTCGCTTTGTACTTGTTGCGGTATCGCCTGTGCTTGATGTACTTCAAGTTCAGAGAGTTTTTTCTGCGCAGATTTAACCACATTTTGTGGAATGCCTGCGAGCTTTGCCACTTGCAAACCATGACTTTTACTGGCCGGCCCATGCTGGACTTTGTGTAATAAAATCAATTGTCCTTTGATCTCTTTGGCCACCACATGATAGTTATCTATCGCAGACTCCGCACCAAGCTCAGTCAATTCAAAATAATGCGTGGCAAACATACACAGGCATTTAATGCGTTTGGCGAGATCAAGCACGCACGCCCACGCCAAAGACAAGCCATCGTAGGTACTTGTACCACGCCCAACCTCGTCCATCAGCACCAACGACTGACTGGTGGCATGATGCAGGATTTGCGCTGTTTCGGTCATCTCCACCATGAAAGTGGACTTGCCTGAGGACAAATCATCCGCCGAGCCAATCCGAGTAAAAATCCGATCAATACTACTCATCTTCGCCACATCCGCAGGGACGAAACTCCCACAATGCGCAAGTAACATAATCAATGCGGTCTGACGCATATAGGTCGATTTCCCGCCCATATTCGGACCAGTGATGATCGCCAAACGATGCTGTGCATCAAGGTGGGTATCGTTGGCGGTATATGGCGTTTTGATTAAGGCTTCCACCACAGGATGACGACCACCTTGAATATGTATGCCTGTTTCAAGCTGAAATTCAGGGCGTTGCCAATGGTGCATGCGAGCTTGGGTCGCCCAGTTGGCATAGACATCTAGTTCCGCAATGGCTCGACTCATGGTTTGTAGTGGCACAATTTCGTCACGAAGCTCTTGCAGAAGCAATTCATAGAGTTGCTTTTCACGGTTCAGCGCACGAGCTTCACTGGAGAGCACTTTATCTTCAAAAGATTTGAGCTCTGGCGTGATGTAGCGTTCGGCATTTTTTAAGGTCTGACGACGGATGAAATGTGCTGGTGCTTGCGCCGCTTGCGCACGAGACAGTTCGATATAGTAGCCACTGACTCGGTTATAACCGATTTTTAAGTTGGCAATACCTGAAGCCTCACGCTCTTTTACTTCCAAATCAATCAGGAATTGCCCTGCATGATCACGAATCTGACGCAATTCATCCAATTCATCATCAAAGCCTTCAGCAATCACGCCACCTTCACGCAGTAATACAGGCGGCAATTCGACAATCGCTTGATTGAGCCGATCATAAATATGCTGAAATTGACCGAGTTCTCTTGCAATACGAGTCAGTGCAATATCACCATTTTGCAAAGTTGCTTTTAACGCATGTTGTAAAAATGGCAACTGACCACAGGCTTGACGCAATTGCACAATATCCCGAGGTCGAGCAGTACCTAAGCCAATGCGTGACAGGACTCGTTCAATATCGCCAATCTCTCGCAATACCAAACGCAGTGGCTCTTCATGAAAGCCATCTTTGATGGTTTGTACCGCATTGAGTCGTTCATTCAACACTGCACTATCACGAATCGGCTGTGTGAGATGTCGTGCAAGCAGTCGTGAACCCATTGCGGTTTTACATTGATTGACCAAATCAAATAGCGATGTGCCATGCTCAAATAATGGCTCGATAATTTCGAGATTGCGCCGTGTAATCGGATCAAGCGCAATAAATTGATCGGATTGCTCCACTTTGATACTGGTGATGTGCGGTAACGCCGTTTTCTGCGTTTCACGTGCATAATGAATCAGCGCCGCCGCCGCCGCTTGGGCAAGCTCCAACTGATCTAAGCCAAAGCCAGCTAAGGACTTCACCCCGAATTGATCGCATAAAGTTTGATAAGCATTTTTAATATTAAAATCAACATTTGGACGCAGTGTAGTTGGACAATCCAATTGTGCTTCGATCTGGGCAAATAGCTCTCGATCGACCATCGACTCATCGACAATCACTTCATTTGGCGCAATGCGTGCCATTTCCAAGATCATTTGATCAGGCTGTAAGGCTTGTTGTTGTACTCGGAATAAGCCAGCACTTAAGTCTAAAACCGCAATACCAATTTGACCTTGTTTGATTGCAATCGAAACCAGATGATTATTTTGACTACTTGCCAACAACGCATCATCGGTCAATGTCCCTGGTGTTAATACACGAACCACTTGACGCTCTACAGGTCCTTTACCTGTAACCTCACCCACTTGTTCACAGATTGCTACTGTTTCCCCTGTTTTGATCAAGCGTGCAAGATAGCCTTCAGCGGCATGATATGGCACACCTGCCATCGGGATCGGCTCGCCATTGGACTTACCACGATGCGTGAGGGTAATCCCTAAAATTTTCACCGCTCGCTGGGCATCATCGAAGAACAATTCATAAAAATCGCCCATACGATAAAACAATAACGCCTTGGGATATTGTGCTTTGACTTGTAGGAATTGTTGCATCATCGGCGTATGCGAATCTAAGTGTTCAATCGCTTGCTTTACATCCATCAATACGCCCTTGATCAATTCTTCAAAAAAGTGGAACGTCACATTATAACCAACACAATTGCAAACGCTAGCCTGCCAGACCTTTGAACTCTGTATAAAATGTTAAGTGCCGAAATATCGACAATTTTCGGTGATTG
Organism: Acinetobacter marinus; assembly: GCF_900096915.1. GTDB lineage: Bacteria > Pseudomonadota > Gammaproteobacteria > Pseudomonadales > Moraxellaceae > Acinetobacter > Acinetobacter marinus. The sequence goes on along the minus strand of NZ_FMYK01000003.1, from coordinate 95,120 downwards.
GAAAACTGCAAATCCATAAAAAATCCCCTGATTCGGGGATTTTCACTGCATATTTAAGTGCGTTGAATAAGCACAAGCTCGAACTTAAACAATCACATTTAAGGTCACATCAATATTGCCGCGTGTTGCATTTGAGTATGGGCAAACGATATGTGCTGCATCGACCAGTTTTTGCGCTTCGGCTTGATCCATACCTTCCAGATGAACATTCAATGTCGCCTCAATGCCAAAACCATTTGGGATTGGACCGATACCAACCTCACCATCAATATAGGCATCTTTTGGAAGTGAAATCTTGTCACGCCCTGCGACGAACTTCATCGCACCCAAGAAACATGCCGAATAACCCGCAGCAAATAGTTGCTCTGGATTGGTGACTACACCACCAGCACCACCCATCTCTTTTGGCACACCTAGCTGTGCATCCAGTGCACCATCGTCAGAACGTACACGACCATCACGACCACCTGTTGCAGTTGCTTTTGCGGTATAGACTACATTTTCTAAAGCCATGAGAATAACTCCTTAAAATTAATATCGCCAACAAATATATCGTACACGATATATTTAATATTTCAAGCATGAAATTTCACTTGAGTGTTAAATAGGGTCTGTTGACATTTCACAGATGCTTGCGACTACGGATGTTTTTTAGGCGATACTAGGCAGGAATGAGGAAGTTTAGTCATTCTAAATAACTCGTTCCTAACGACGTAGCGTCAAAAAACATCCTAGTCCCGAAGGGTTATCGCTAAAACTGCCATAAACTTCGTTATGAAACTTGGCAAGGGAGTGACCATTCCCTTCGTTTCATGCCTCGTTTCTGTGGTTTTAGCTGATAACGCAATGCATGGTTGAAATGTCAACAGACCCTAATGTAGCGCCTTATGAATTGCTAAATTGTTGTTTATTGTTTCGCTTATTTTTGATTAAGCTGTGTTCTCAAGTCATTTAACGATTGTTTCAGCTCAATGATCTGTTCAAGATCACACTCTGTTGCACACAGCACTGCTTCGGGAATATTTTCAGCCTGTTGTTGTAATGCTTTGCCCTGCTCGGTGAGATGAATCAGTACCTGTCGTTCATCTTGACTTGAGCGACGACGCTCTAAAAGGTGCTGCGCTTCAAGTCGCTTGAGCAATGGTGTCAATGTGGAAGATTCTAAAAAAAGTTTTTTACCAATCTCGGAAACCGTAAGCTGATCTTTTTCCCATAACACCAACATCACCAAATATTGCGGGTAAGTAATATTCAGCGGTGCGAGCAGTTCTCTATAGTGTTGATTCAATGCCAGATTTGCCGAATACAAGGCAAAGCACAACTGATTATCGAGTTTAAGTAATTCATTCACAAAAATACCACGCCATGTTTATTTAAAAGTGCATCATTTCAGAGATAATTATAAAGCGTTTATCCAAATAAATCGCACACAATTTAATCTTGTCTATGGATAATTTTGTTTTGCCATAAAAAAAGCCCGCACATGGCGAGCTTTCTTGGATTGTAAATACAGTAGACGTATTACATAAAGCTGTATTACAAGCTGTAGTACATATCAAACTCAACTGGATGAGTCGTGGTGTTCAAACGACGTACATCTTCAGTTTTCAATTCGATATATGCATCAAGCATTTCTTTGGTGAATACACCGCCTTTGAGCAAGTATTCGTGATCTGCTTGAAGTGCTTCAAGTGCCATATCTAGGCTATGCGCAACTGTAGGGATTTTCGCTTCTTCTTCAGGAGGAAGATCATACAAGTTTTTGTCAGCAGCTTCACCTGGATGGATTTTGTTTTGAATACCGTCGATACCCGCCATCAACAATGCCGCAAAACCTAAGTACGGATTCATCATTGGATCAGGGAAACGTGCTTCAATACGCTTACCTTTCGGGCTAGAAACGTAAGGAATACGGATCGATGCAGAACGGTTACGTGCTGAGTAAGCCAACATAATCGGTGCTTCGAAGTGTGGTACCAAACGCTTATACGAGTTGGTTGATGGGTTAGTGATCGCATTCAATGAACGTGCATGTTTGATCACACCACCGATGAAAAACAACGCCATTTCTGAAAGACCTGCGTATTCGTCACCAGCAAACAAGTTCTTGCCATCTTTAGAGATCGACATGTGAACGTGCATACCAGAACCATTATCCCCTACAAGTGGCTTCGGCATGAAAGTCGCAGTTTTTGCAAATTGGTGCGCAACGTTATGTACTGCATATTTAAACTGTTGTACTTCGTCCGCTTTACGAACCATAGTGTTGAAGCTCACACCGATTTCCATTTGGCATGATGCAACTTCGTGGTGATGTACTTCGACACGACCTGGACCCATGATGTCTTCGATTTTCGCACACATTTCTGCACGCATATCTTGACCTGAATCTACTGGTGGCACTGGGAAGTAACCACCTTTAACACGTGGACGGTGACCTGAGTTACCTGCATCGTATTCTTTACCAGTAGACCAAGCTGCTTCTTCAGCAGAGATGGTGTGACGTGCGCCAGACATATCGATGTCCCATTTCACGTCATCAAATACGAAGAATTCTGGTTCTGGACCAAAGAATGCTGTATCACCGATACCAGTTGATTTCAAATATTCTTCTGCACGACGTGCGATAGAACGTGGATCACGCTCATAACCTTGACCAGTTGATGGCTCGATCACGTCACAGGTCACAACTACGGTTGCTTCTGCGAAGAATGGATCAAGGAATGCAGTTTCTGCATCAGGACGTAAAATCATGTCAGACGCTTCGATACCTTTCCAACCTGCGATTGACGAACCATCGAACATTTTACCGTCTTCGAAAGAATCTTCGTCGATGGTGTCTGCTGGGTAAGTCACGTGTTGCTCTTTACCTTTGGTATCTGTAAAACGGAAGTCTACCCACTTCGCGCCACTTTCTTTGATTAACTCAAGTACTTTATTAGACATGTGCATTACGCTCCAGTTGAATTTGTTCGCACCTGTTCGGTGCTTGTCCAGTTGGCAGTTTATTACTTGGGTCTAGTATAGCAATTCCCATACCAACTTTTATTCCCTTATCTAAAACATTGATATTCTTAGAACTCAAGCAATTTTAGAGTATTGAAATCCGTTTTATTATACTAAGCAATTTTAAAAATGCACTATTTAGAAACATCTGCATAAATAATTCATTTTTGACCCACAAAAGCGCACCAAATTAATACCTGACACACTTTTGATATTGTTTATGCATTAAAATAGTGCATTTTCACATAATACGATGCGATTCAATGCAACCCGTCTTTTAAGCATCCAACTTTTGATGCATCGATTGACTGATCAGTTCTGCGGTTGCCATTGAAAGCGTCCAACCGAGATGACCATGCCCTGTATTATAAAATACACGAGGATGTTTGCCTTGCTCGACCCGTGGCATCAGATTTGGTGTCATCGGACGCAGCCCACTCCACGGCACACTACTGCACGCATCAAGATAAAAGTTTTGTCGAGTCCACTGTAATAGTGGAAATACTCGATCTGCCCGTATATCACGATTATAGCCATTAAATTCCGCAGTTCCTGCGACACGGAAGCGGTTATCGCCTAAACGGCTGGCTACGATTTTTGCGCTTTCGTCGAGCAGGCTCACCCACGGTGCATTTTCTGGATGAGGTTCTGCCTCAAGATTGACCGTGATCGAATAGCCTTTGACAGGATAGATGTTGACCCGATCGCCAAGTTTTTCTGCCAGTTGATAGCTATTCACACCGCCACAAATCAACACGGCATCTGCTTCGATAGGATGTGCTTCAAATTGCTCAAAGGCGTCATCACTTGGCTTGATCATCAACGTCACACCGCCATCTTGAAGACTGTTGCCGTGTAATTGAATATCTGTCACATCAGTGCCGAATAGATATTCAACCCCATATTTTTCTGACACTTTTGCTAAGCCGTTGGTAAATTTATGAATATCTCCAGTGGCATCATCAGGCGTATAAAAACCGCCGACATAGTCGCCTTTTAGTGCAGGCTCAATACTTTTCATTTCTGCTGGACTCACTGCATGACGCACCAAGCCACCTTTGCAAAGGAGTTCATTGACCTTTTGCGCTTTTTGAAAATCAGCATCATTATGGAAAAAATGCAGAATACCTTTTTTCACCAAATCAAAGTCGATACCTTCTTGTTCTGCCACATCGAATAGGCGATAACGTGCATCGAGCGCCAACTTGACGGTTTCGATGGTATTGGCTTCATAGTCTTTGATATGTGATACAAATTGGTACAACCAACTGTATTTGTGCATAGAAAATGATGGATTGAGCAACAATGGTGCATCCGATTTGCCCATCCATTTCATGCCTTTACGAATGGTTGAAATTTGATTCCAAACCTCCGAGTTACATGCAGAAAGTTGTCCACCGTTGGCAAATGAGGTTTCCATTGCAGGTTTTAAATGACGTTCGATGACGGTCACTTGATGACCGAGTTTCGCCAGTGCATACGCAGAGGTCACCCCTGTAATGCCCGCACCGATAATACAAATTTTTGACATAGTGCTCTCGTACCTATTGCTTGATTATGCGGATGCATAGACCTCATCTGTCATCGGTACCTGAGAGTTTCGATTGGTTTTACTTTTCTAAATAAACATCACATCAACATACTTTAGAAAAATAAACTCAACCATCCCCTTCGGTGAGCTTGGCTAAACACGTTCTCGACATGTTTAAACTGCTTCTCTCCAGATTGTGAATCATCATCACGGTCCTTTTGCCTGAGAGTTTCCGAGGCTGTTGCTCCTTCGGCGTGCATTTTTCAGCAATATTTTTAATAAATCATGCTGATTACACTCTCCCGCAATGATCATTTCAGCTCAACTGAGCTGCGTTTCACCCAAGATGTAGCATGAAATATGCCACAGCTCAATTGTATTTTGAGCTATTGCTTAAGTTACTCTATTTTAAGTATAAAAAAAGGCAGAATTTAAAAATTCTGCCGTTAAATTCATCATTCAAACTACGCCTGTGCACCATTAAAACACTTCTGGCACGGCACTTAAGAATTCTTGACGCGCTTGTTGATTGTCTTTCATCTCACCCAGATACGAAACAGTACGGGTAGTTGAATGTTGTTTACCCACACCACGCATCACCATGCACATATGCGCCGAATCAATCATCACCGCCACACCACGTGCACCTGTTGCTTCTTGAACAGCTTCGGCGATTTGCTTGGTGAGATTTTCCTGAATCTGTAAACGTCGAGCAAACATCTCGGTAATACGAGCAAATTTCGATAAACCCAACACCTGACCTTCAGGTAAATAGGCAATGTGCACACGCCCATAAAATGGCAATAAGTGATGCTCACACAGTGAATAAAATTCGATATTTTTGACTAAAACCATCTCACGGTTATCCGCAGGAAATACCGCTTTATTGATAACATCTTCGAGCTTTTGTTGATAACCTGAGGTTAAAAATGAGAATGCTTTTGCCGCACGTATTGGCGTATCTTGAAGCCCTGGACGTGCCAAATCTTCACCAATTTCCGTTAAAATTTTTGCGTAGTATTGTTGCATACTCATGGGCTTACACTAGGTTCATCAAATAAGGTGCGCATTGTAGCAGAAACCTCGGCATAATTCAGTCCGAAGCACTATATTCGTGCTGAATTTATCGGATTCGTCATTGTGCTATTGTTGATTTTTTCTATGGTCGAATATCTCTGCGCTATAAAAATGCAAGTTCAGTTAATTCTGCGCATCATATTTCGGATTTTTCTCAGCACGTTTTAACAGCACCAAAACAGCGCCCGTACCACCTTGATTCTCTGGTGCACTGACAAATGCCAACACTTCTCGATGTTGACGAAGCCAACCATTGACGCAGGTTTTCAGTACGCCATCTTTGCCTTTGCCATGCACGATTTTTACTACATTTTGGTTATTTTCTTTGGCAATATGCAGTAACTCAAGCACAGCACTACGCGCTTGCTCGATGGTACAACCATGCAAGTCCACCGCTTCAAACCAACGCATCTTCCCTGCTTTTAAATCCTCAAATACACGATGTTGCAAAGTGGCAATGCGATAGCTGAGAAAGGCTTGATTCGCCACAGGGTTAAGCAAAGCCTGCATATCGGAGAGCGCCTCACCTTCTGCGATCTCACTGCCCTCTGCTGCCATACGCTTTGCCAAGGTTTGCGCATCGACTTTCTTTTGTTTCGTGGTATTTTCAGGCTGTGCAAGATTATGATCTTTAATCTTTTCTACGCCTTGCATGGCTTTGGAGAAGAGTTGTGATTCGTCCTCTATAGTCTGTGTATCTACGCTATTATTTTTTTGTGCTTTGCTTTTTTCTGCATTACTTTTTGTTTGGGCGTGACTGTCTGTGCGGTCACTATCACTATGAATTTGCTTTTTAAATTGTTTGAGTAGGTCGAGTTGCGATTTTGAAAGTGAGGTGTCGTGTTTGCTCATGGGATGAACTATAAAAGGCTTAACTAAATATGGTTCAAAATTATAGCGCAATAATTGTGAAATGGATGAATATCTTAAATTTTGAATGTTTGAATAAAGATCATCAATTAAAGTTGCACAAACTGGAAGGCATCTTGCGATTTGCAATTGCTTGTTATGCTAGTTGCATTGGACTCCCAGCTAAATATCAAAACATCGAACACATTTAAAATAAATTTTATTGAAAATTATTATGGTGCGCTCAGCGGGACTCGAACCCACGCCACAGGCTTCGGAGACCTGTACTCTATCCAGTTGAGCTATGAGCGCATAAAGAGGAAACACATCATAGGCAATTATGCAATGCAGGTAAAGTACCATCTACATTCACACCATATAATTGCCTAGATTTCAAACAGCTTATGTTTGAATTAAACGGTTTGGATGAAGCAATCCATCACTTTGCCTTTGAGCTGTGCATTGATGAGTGGCGTATTTTTGCCTTGTGACGACATCGCTTTGGCATCCATCGCCCACGTTTGTTCTGGATTGACCAATACCCAACCCGATTGCGCTTGCCATGTTTCTGTGAGATGAAACACTTGTGCAGCATTGATGGTTACGCTTTGTACCCATTGTAACGGCGTTAATAAACCTTCATCGACGAGTTGTACACCGAGCGACACAAAACTATCAAATGCGCTAAAGCCCGATTCTGTTTCAGCAAATGGTGCCATTTTTGCCGAGCTACTCAGTGGCTCATGATGCGTGCAGATCGCATCAATCACACCCGAACGCACACCTTCACGGAGCGCTTGACGATCTTGTTCAGAGCGCAATGGTGGACGAACATGGGCAAGTGAATTAAATCCATCAATAATTGCATCGGTTAAATGCAACTGATGCATCGCCACATCCGCTGTCACAGGTAAACCTTTGGCTTTGGCATTGGCAATCAGTTGTACCGACTCACCACAAGACAATAAACCAAAATGTGCTTCGACACCTGTCGCTTCGATCATGTGCAGATATTTTGAAATAGCGACTGTTTCAGCGATTGGTGGAATCATTGGTAAACCTTGTCGAGATGCGATAAAACCTTCATGCACACAGCCATCTTTAGCAATTTCAGGTTCTTCGGCGTAGAACACGACTTTTAAGCCGAGTCCTGCAGCGTACTCCATGGTACGAATCACCACATCATCATTGGCAAAAGCAGCATTGGCATTGGATACTGCGATACAACCGCCTTTGCGAAGTCCTGCCATATTTGCAGGTTGCTGACCATTTAAGCCTTGGGTTTGTGCGCCGATAATGTGGAGATAAATGCCACCATCTTTCAGTGCTTTTTCACGTAGTCCTGCGAGCAATGCGCCATTATCTTGGACAATCGGCTTGCTATCAGGCGGGGTCACGATATGCAAAATACCATTTTTACGTGCAGCAAGCCCTTCGGATTTGAGCGTACCGTGTTGTTGCTGACCTGGTTCACGAAGTCGAGCGCAAAGATCCAACATGGTTGGCATCAGCCAATGCCCTTTGCCGTCGATTTGCGTGATTTGACTTTGATCAACTGCCTTTCCATCGACTAAACGCCCTTGATCTAAATATACCGTTTGCACTTGATCAGTTTCAGTAAATGGGTTTATTACACGAACATTTTCAATTTTTACAATTTGGCTTGTGTGGTTTTGACTTACTTTACTTGGGTTTGCTTGGACTTCGCTCACAATAGTCTCACTTTAATTTTGCAGAATATTTTCAAATTTCATTTCAGATTTACAGACTCAATGTGTCAGCAAAGCCTTGATGTTGCAATTGTCCTTGCATACTTAAAGCAAGCACCGCCATACGCACCGCAATGCCATTGGTGACCTGTTTTAAAATCACCGACTGCGCACCATCTGCAATACTCGAAGCGATTTCCACACCACGATTCATTGGCCCTGGATGCATCACGATCGCATTCGGTTTAGCCAAAGCCAGACGCTCTTCATTTAAGCCATACAACTTATAGAACTCTTGTTGAGAAGAAAGTGCAGGCGAATCAATCCGTTCATTTTGGATCCGCAGCGCAATGATCACATCGCAGTCTTTCACACCTGCATCCATATCGGTAAATAAACGCACATCTTGCGAATAATCATCAAATGCCACAGGGAGCAAAGTGCGAGGACCAATCACCCGAATATCGCTACAACCCAAAGTTTGTAGGGCAGCAATATTTGATCGTGCCACACGAGAATGTTTAATATCCCCGATAATCGCCACGCTCAGCTCGGAAAATGGTTTATTCGATTCACGGCGAATGGTCAGCATATCGAGCATGGCTTGGGTTGGATGCGCATGGCGTCCATCACCCGCATTGATAATTGCCACATTCGGGCAGACGGTTTCGGCAATAAAATGCGCTGCACCTGAAGCCGAATGACGCACCACAAAAATATCCGCCGCCATCGCCTCAAGATTCCACAAGGTATCTCGTAAAGTTTCGCCTTTACTGGTACTTGAGCGGGCGATATCAATATTCAAGACATTTGCAGAAAGACGTTTGGCTGCCGCCTCAAAAGTCGTACGGGTACGGGTTGAGTTTTCAAAAAATAGATTCATCACCGTGCGCCCTTCTAATAACGGCGTGGTGATCAGATTATTATTGTCATCAAAAAAACTTTGGGCAGTATCAAGAATTTGCGTGAGATTGCTTTTGCTCAGCCCTTCGATGGTCAGAAAATGCTTAAGATTGCCATCTTGATTGAGCTGAATCTGACTTGGTTGGTGTTGTGCAGCAATGTGCATATTAAAATCCTCAATCGGCGCAGCCTCAAATGCGCTTATTCTAACGGAAAATCGCTGGGTTGCGCAGTTTTTTAATTTGAAGTGATTTTGTAGAAAGCAGCGAATTTTAATGATAAGACAAAAGCATTGAGCAGTTTCTCCACCCAATGCTTACTTTTTATCTCAGCAAAGCATTACAGATTTGGATGCACCATTTGTGCGGGTTGCACCACTTCATCAAATTGCGCTGCTGTCACCAAACCAAGTTCGACTGCAACTTGTTTCAATGATTTATTTTCTTTATACGCCGTTTTGGCGACTTTAGCAGCATTTTCATAGCCAATCACAGGATTCAATGCCGTGACTAACATCAATGAGTTATGCAAGAAATGATCAATTTTTTCTTCATTGGCTTCGATCCCGACGGCACAGTTGTCATTAAAACTATTCGCCGCATCGCCAAGCAATTGAATCGATTGCAACAAGTTATAGGCAATCACAGGCATAAACACATTTAACTCAAAATTGCCCGAAGCGCCTGCAATATTAATCGTCGTATCATTACCCATCACTTGCGCCACCACCATAGTCATGGCTTCACTTTGGGTTGGATTGACCTTGCCTGGCATGATGCTTGAACCAGGTTCATTTTCAGGAATGCGCAGTTCACCCAAACCACAACGAGGACCACTGGCAAGCCAGCGCACATCATTGGCGATTTTATTGAGGCTTGCTGCGATGGTTTTCAGTGCGCCTGAGGCAAAGACTGCGGCATCACGCCCTGCTAAGGCTTCAAATTTATTCGGTGCAGTCACGAAAGGAAGTTGAGTCAGTTCTGCCAGTTTTTTTGCTGATTTTCCTGCATATTCAGGATGGGCATTGAGTCCCGTACCAACGGCTGTTCCGCCAAGTGGCAATTCGTATAAACCCTGTAAGGCATAATCCAAACGTGCCAAACCATGCTCAAGCTGACTGACATAACCGCTAAATTCTTGCCCTAAAGTCAGTGGTGTTGCATCTTGCAAATGGGTACGACCAATCTTCACAATCGATTCAAATTCAGCAGATTTTGCAGCCAAAGTATTTTTTAAATTGGTGAGTGCAGGAATCAGCAGTTCATTGATCTGAATCGCTGCGGCCACATGGATCGCAGTTGGAAATGAATCGTTGGTGGATTGCGCACGATTAACATGATCATTGGGATGTACGGGCTTTTGTGCGCCGAGTGGCTGACCGAGTTTTTGATTGGCAACATTGGCAATGACTTCATTGCAGTTCATGTTGCTTTGCGTGCCTGAACCTGTTTGCCACACCACCAAAGGAAACTGGCTATCCCACTGTCCGACAATGACTTCATCGGCTGCACCAACGATGGCATCACAGATGTCTTGAGGAATTTGATCTAAAGAGGCGTTGGTCAATGCCGCAGACTTTTTCACCAAGCCCATGGCACGGATCATCGCTCGTGGCAGTCGTTCTTGACCAATTTTAAAATTTTGCAGGCTACGCTGTGTTTGTGCGCCCCACATGGCATCGCTAGGTACGGCGACATCGCCCATGGTGTCATGTTCAATACGTGTAGTAGACATACGTTCCTCTCTGTTGCTCGCACGATTTCGATCGTGAAAACTTTGATTTTATAGTCGAAGAAATTTATTTCTGATACAAGGCAACCGAGTGAAAATGTACAAATTTGACTTCAAGCAAGGTTAGCGCTGTAGCAGGATTAAAGCTCTCGACTATAGATGAATGGTATGGCTGGCAACATGTACACATGTTAGGCTGGCGACGTCGGCTATGATGGCAGGATTTTAAAAATTTTGCACTTTAAATTTCCATGATCTACCAAACCGAATGCATCACATCACATCCCATTCAAACTGGCTTGATAATATCGCCACTGATCTTCGACCATCTGCGTCAAACTGCGTTCCGCTTTCCATGTAATAGTATTGTTCAATTTTTCAAGATCACCATTTAACTGGGCAAACTCCTGCACACGTTCGGTACTTTCCTGTATCGAAATCACTGCACTGGTCACGTCTTCAACGGTTTCGATTAAACGATTTAGACTCCTCAGCTCGGGATGACAGAGATTAAAACTCGCTAAGAAATTTTGCTGATCATTCGACCACAGCATCAATTTATACAGCGCATCAAGCATATCTAAGACATGCAAATAACTGCGCTCTGCCGTTCCATCTTCACTGTCTAAATGTTGATTAAAAAGCTCAAAACTTTCACGTTGTCCCGCCGCAACTTGTAACAGAGATTGAATCACCGACTTCGGCATGTGCTGTGTCCATTCACCAAGTTGTCCATCATGATACGCACCGATGATATTACCGAGTCTTAAGTTGAGAATCTGCCAATAATCATCCACTTGAAAGGTATCTTGCAGAATGTGCTCAATATTTTGTTGTGCCCGCACATACGGAATCTGATGTTGATAATGAAAGTCATCCTGCTCTTTCCAGTCTTTACCCGATGCGCCGTAAACAGTCAGCGAAGATAAATTCACCAACCGACGCACACCACTACGCTGCATCGCACGTAGCACGCTCATCATACAACTCAGATTATTATTATAATATTCAAGGGGTTTATGCACAGACTCAGACAAACTCTTAAAGCCAGCACAATGCACCACATAATCAATCGGATATTGCTCAAAGACTTTTTGCAACGCTGGCGTATTACGCACATCAAGGCGCATAAATGGAATATACAGTTTTGTGATATACTCCAGTCGTTCCAAACTTTGCATAGAAGCATGTGATAGATTGTCCACCAGCACCACTTCGTGTCCTTTGGACATCAAGTACAATGCGATGTGGCTACCTAAGTATCCCAACCCACCCGTGATTAATATCATGTGTCTTCCTCGATTTGGTTTAGAGCAAAAATTAAGTTTAATTCATTTGAGTTATATCGTGATTACACGTCCATAGCATCATCTTTGTACCATATCTATGTACCTTTTCTATGTACCAGAACTGAGCACCGCTACGATGCATACTTTAATTTTAATCACCGCAGCGCCAACGACACGATTAGCCTATCATGCTTTTCAGCTTGCTTGTGCAATGAAAAGTAAGCAACACGCTTTTGAGGTCTTCTTTTATCAAGATGCGGTAAGCATTGCCAATGCACAGTTGTGGCATGCAGAAGATGAGCTGAATCTGACCCAAGCATGGCAAAGCCTCGACATCCCGCTCAATGTCTGCGTCAGTGCCGCACTCAGCCGTGGAGTCAGCGATACAGAAAATGCCAAACGCCACCATCTCGCACATGATAATCTGGCTGAAAAATACTGCTTAACGGGCTTAGGCACATTGGCTGAAGCGCTAAAAAATGCCGATCATGTCCTGCAATTTTAAACTTTAATGCTAAAAGATAACCCATCGATGAATCGTTCTATGCGCACCGTATTGATTATTCTCTCCAAAAGCGACCAATCGGCAATCACGGTCAATGAAAGCCTGTCGGCACTGATGCTGTTTGCCAGCTTTGACATCAATATCCATGTGCTGTTTCGTGATGCTGGACTCAGCCTTTTGCACAATGCTGCCACGCCAAATCCGCAGCTTAAGCATTTCCTCAAACCTGCCAGCAAGATGGTGGAAAGTTTTGAGTTTTATGATATTGAGCACCTATACGTTTTAGATCAAGATCGCAATCATCCACTCCTCAAAGATTGCTCATATCCCCTGCAAACCATCACACTTGATCAAGCGTTTATCAATCAATTTGATCATATTATTCATTGGTAAGTGAGATGCACCAAATGAAAGAAATGTCATTTAATCAACTTTTTATTCTACAAGCGAACTATAACCGACTTGAACAAGCATTGTCTGAACTTGCCAATATCGTGACAGATCAAGATGCGGTACTGTTATTAGAAGATGCTGTCCTTGCACCCTCACTCGATGCGATTTCACATGCCAAAGCAATTTTTATTCTAAGTGCAGATGCACATATAGAGCATGAAAAAAACTTAGGTAATATGAAAATCATCGACTATGGCGACTGGGCGGAGTTGTTGCAACTCAGTCAAAAAGTACATACTTGGCAATAGAGAACTTGAATAAAACAACTGCGTAGGCAAATTTCTGCGTTGCGCCTTGCTCGCAATCCTCATGTACCTTTTGTACACTGCGGTTGCTGTGCGAGGTGCGCCTTGAAATTTACACTACTCGTTCGTTTTATTCTTAGTCCCCAAAATCAAATCAGAACCTTCAATTCAGGATTCAAACCCACTTATGCTCGAACTCGATCAAGACGGTCACTTACAACACTTCCAAGATTGGACCCCCGAAGTTGCTCAGCAGTTGGCAGACACGCTAGAGCTCACGCTGGACGATGCGCATTTTGAGATCTTATATGCACTGCGGGCGTTCTATGATGAGTACGGCTATGCCCCTGCAACACGCCCGTTGATCAAATATTTAAGCACAAAGGTCAATCCTGAGATTAGCAATCAATTACTCATGCAACGCTTTAAAACGGGTCTGGTGGCACGGCATTTAACCCGACTTTCAGGACTGCCGAAACCGCCTAACTGCTTGTAAATTTGTAATTATTTTGACATCTATGTGCATTAATATACTGTTTCAATTGTGCTAAAATCTTCGCCAATGGATTGGCAAAAAATGATTATTTTGATTAAAATTGATTTACCTGTTCACAACAATGTTACATTTTCGATGTGTGGTTTTTGATAGTTTTAAACATTGTAAACAGCTATAATAAAGCGTATCTTGCAACGATCAATCGGCATATTCGCTATAATTTGTCGGGATCTTGAAAATTTATAATTTTTGCACATTTTGGAATACCCATCATGCAAAGTCGTATTTTGCTTATCCACGGACCTAATCTGAATTTACTCGGACAGCGTGAGCCTGAGGTCTATGGATCATTGACATTGGACGATATTAACGCCCAATTAAAGCAAAAAGCCGATACTACGGGTGCCTTACTCGAATCATTCCAAAGCAACTGGGAAGGTGCCATCATCGATCGCATCCACCAAGCCAGCGTAGAAAATTATCAATTTATTATTATCAATCCCGCAGCATATACGCATACTTCGGTCGCAATTCGTGACGCCCTGCTTGGCGTTGCCATTCCTTTTATCGAAGTTCATCTCTCCAACGTCCATGCCCGTGAATCATTCCGCCACCATTCTTACCTGTCTGATAAAGCAGTTGGGGTGATTTGTGGTCTCGGTGCACGTGGTTATGAATACGCACTGGATTATGCGATGCAACATTTAGCCAAGCCTCCTCTGCAATCGACGACTTAAGGAATTCATTCATATGGATATTCGCAAGATTAAAAAACTCATCGATCTCATGATCGAGTCAGATTTACAAGCCTTAGAAGTCAAAGAGGGAGATCAAGCGATTTCTCTAACTCGCCGCAATCCAGTCGTCGCTGGCACAGTCGCTACTGCAGCACCTGTCGCAGAAGCGCCTGTGGTAAAAACACCTCGCGGTGCAATCGAAACCGCACCAATGGTTGGCGTGTTCTATGCAGCACCGAATCCAGGTGAGCCACCTTTTGTCAAAGTCGGTCAAACCATTTCAGCAGGTGAAACACTTGGTATCATCGAAGCAATGAAAATCATGAACCCGATCGAAGCGACGCAAAGTGGTGTGATTGACGAAATTTTAGTTAAAAATGGTGACATTATTCAATTTGGTCAACCTCTATTCCGCTTTCGCCCTTAAGCAGTGAGGTGTCATCATGTTACAAAAAATTCTCATTGCCAACCGTGGTGAAATTGCCCTACGCATCACCCGTGCGTGTAAAGCCTTAGGCATTAAAACTGTTGGCGTCTATTCCGATGCGGACAAAGACTTGATGCATTTACGCTTTGTAGATGAAGCCGTCTGTATTGGTCCAGGTACCACCAGCGAAAGTTATTTGAATATTCCTGCGATTATTACCGCAGCAGAAGTTACAGGTGCTGATGCGATCCATCCGGGGTATGGTTTTTTATCTGAAAATGCCGAATTTGCAGAAATCGTAGAAACTTCGGGTTTTACCTTTATTGGTCCTCGTCCTGAACATATCCGTTTGATGGGTAATAAAGTCTCTGCCATTGTCGCCATGAAGAAAGCTGGCGTGCCGACCGTACCAGGTTCTGCACATGCAGTGACCCCGCAAAATGCCCTCGCCGAAGCCAAAGAAATTGGTTTTCCTTTGATCGTCAAAGCCGCTTCTGGCGGCGGTGGTCGTGGGATGCGTATTGTTGAACGGATCGATACCCTGCTCGAATCGGTACAAGCAGCACAGCGTGATGCTGAAATGTGGTTTGGCGATGATACGGTATATATGGAGCGTTTCTTACAGAAGCCTCGCCATGTCGAAGTGCAAATCCTCGCTGATGGTAATGGGCATGCGATTCACCTTTATGATCGTGACTGCTCACTGCAACGTCGCCATCAAAAAGTATTGGAAGAAGCACCAGCGCCGAATTTGCCTGAACAAGCACGTGCAGATATTTTACAAGCCTGTGTCAATGCCTGTGAAATGATTCAATACCGTGGTGCAGGCACCTTTGAGTTTCTCTACGAAGACGGTGAATTCTTCTTTATTGAGATGAATACTCGTGTGCAGGTTGAGCATCCTGTGACCGAAATGATCACTGGCATTGACATCATTGAGCAACAGATTCGCATTGCTTCAGGACTTGGCTTAAATCTTCAGCAAGAAGACATTGAAGTCAAAGGTCATGCCATGGAATGCCGAATCAATGCTGAAGACCCGCAAACTTTCTTACCTTCTGCTGGGAAAATTGACACCTACTTTACCCCAGGTGGTGCAGGTGTGCGGATGGATTCACATCTGTATGCAGGTTATAGCATCCCGCCGTTTTATGATTCGATGATTGCCAAACTGATCGTACATGGTAAAGATCGTGACACAGCAATTGCTCGACTACGCCAAGCATTAGACGAAATGGTCATTACAGGGGTGAAAACCAATATTCCACTGCACAAAAATGTGATTTTACGTGATCCACAGTTCTGTGAAACGGCGATGGATATTCATTATTTGGAAAAGCATTTGCTTAAACCATTTATGCCTGAAGAAAAAAAATAAGCCTTATGGCTTATTTTTTTGCGTGTAAAGTTTGCGTGCAGGATTTGAAACTGAATCAATACAATTCCGTTAAGGCAATTGTTTATTCAATGTCGCAAAGCATTGTTCGCCACGTTGATTACCACAGAATTGAATTTGAGTCGGATTGACCCATTTCACAAAGAACTGTTGAATCTCGCCTGTCTGATCTTGCTTAACACCAGAGCAATCGGTTTGATTATTGTCATATTTGATCTGAAAAATCAGTGTCGGTAGATACTCACTGCGATTGCTTGGCGCTTGATATTGATATTGTCCAATTGACCATTCCTGATCACTTTTGATCACCATATTATTTTCGCCGCTGAAATTATAATATTCAACACAGCGCTTGTTGTCTGGAATTTCCATGCCCCAAAGCCCCATGATCTCAGGACGAGTTTGAATATTTATTTTTGAACTATTGGCAGCAGCGACGAGCTCTTGCGCCTCTTCATTGGTAATTTGTTCATTATTTTGAGCCTGCGCAACTTCCGTGTCCGCAGTTTGTGCAACAGCCAAAGTCGTCCAGAAACCAAGCGACATCATCGCCACTGTGGTGCATACAATTTTTTTCATCACTTTTCATTCAAATCCAAATGTACTGGATTCAAACTTAGCATAATTTTCAAAAAATGTGTTTCACATTAACGATATATAACAATAGAAATAATCTATAAATGCGCAGGTATTCTCGTCATCAAATTTGTTTTTTTGCGATGAAAACCATCTGTCCAGTGATTACAGACACAAGCAACAACTGATTCGCCCGATAGACAATTCTCACCGTCTGCATACAATTGCGAATCTTAAATATTTCAGATACGATCAATTTCATCATTCGTCATAACAACATGCTTGCTTGGATGCAACACAGGATAAAAACACATGAAATTTGAAGAATATATACAATATGATGCACTTGGACTCGCCGAATTAGTCCAGACCAAACAAATCCCCGCCAGCGAACTCCTCGAAGTCGCCATCCATCGAGCTGAAGCCGTGAATCCAAAAATCAATGCCATCATCACGCCGATGTATGAGCGTGCACGAAACAAAGTCAATGCTTTGCCCGCTGGGCGGTTTACAGGGGTTCCCTTCCTTGCCAAAGATTTATACCAAGAATATGCAGGTGTGCCTTCGAGCTATGGTAGCCAATCCTATATTCGCCAAAAATTCACGCCAACCGAGAATGCCGAAATCGTCAATCGCTGGGAAAATGCAGGTGTGCTCAGCTTTGGGCTGACCAATACCCCAGAATTTGGTATCAAAGGCGTCACTGAGCCAGCCGCTTGGGGTGCCTGTAAAAATCCGTGGCATCTCAAACACAATAGTGGTGGTTCATCAGGTGGTTCTGCATCAGCAGTTGCAGCAGGCATTACCCCGATCGCAGGCGCAAATGATGGCGGTGGTTCGATTCGTATTCCTGCATCCTATTGTGGTTTATTCGGGCTCAAGCCCAGTCGTGGACGCACCCCGTGGGGACCAAATCGTAGTGAGCTGATGCACGGTGCAGCAACGCAGCATGTCCTGACTAAATCTGTGCGTGATAGTGCCGCCATGCTCGATGTGATTCATGGCTTTGAAAACAGTTCGCTGTTTCGCTTACCTGACCCTGAACAAAGTTACTTAGAATTGATTCAACGCCCACCGCAACCCTTAAAAATTGCCTACTCTACCGTTTCACCCGTAGGCACAAAGGTCTCTAAAGATGCGATAAGCGCCATCGAACAAACGGTAAAATTATTAGAATCACTTGGACATCATGTGGTTGAAGATCAGCCAAATATTAACGGCACACAGCTCGCCAAGGACTTTATTACCACATGGTTTAGTCAATGTGCGCATAGTCTTGAGCAAACCCGCCGTGAATTGGGCAAAAGTGTTCGAGAAAGTGATTTTGAACTGGATAGCCGTGTCATTGCAGCTTTCGGCGCCAATACCTCAGCCGTGGACTATATTCACAATTTGCAAAATTGGGGAAAATACGTCACCGCAATGAATCATTTTTTCAATCGTTATGATCTCTATCTTATGCCGAGCACCGCAACGGTTGCCCCGAAAAATGGTGAAGTGGCGACACCAAGTTGGCAAAAACCAATTCTCAAAACCTTGCTGACTTTGGGTAAAGCCGATTGGCTGGCACAAGGTGCACTGATGGAACAGCTGATTAAAGATAATCTAAAATGGGTACCTTTCACCCAACTTGCCAATATCACAGGCTTACCTGCCATGTCCGTGCCGTTGTATTGGAATAAGCACAATCTACCTTTGGGTTCACAGTTTATTGCGCCATTTGCTCGAGAAGATCGCTTATTACAATTGGCGCATCAATTAGAAATGGCGCAACCATGGATGCCGAATTATCAAAATATTGTGGTTTAAAATGTTTTGTTCAGTGCAGATTTTAAGCTGATATTTAATTTTGACTTTTAATTTTGAAAATACGCATCAAAGCGAATCGCATCACCCTGCCATTGATGGTCGGGTGTTTGCCCATCCAAAAATGCCGCATGTTTTGGGCGCTTGACAATCACACGTTTAACTTTGGCTTTGGCAAGATTAAGCAAAGCATCGCCCAAATCCATTTCGCCATCCTCAGGTAAAAGCAAGTGCAACAATTGCATTTGCTTTTTCACTTGCGCCTGTTTTTTCTCAGATTTTTGATTGTGATCTCGTGCAGGAAACATCGGATCCAGATAAATCACATCGGCTTGATCTTGTGCGATTTCAGTTAAATATTGCGCTGAATCTTGATGAATCACCGTGATTCGTTGCGAAATATTGACTAAATAATCATGCGTTTCTGCCTGCTTTTTTGCTGACTCAAGCAAAGCAAAAAGAATCGGATGACGCTCAAGCAAAATCACTTCTGCGCCAAGTGATGCCATCAACAAACTGTCATGCCCAAGCCCTGCGGTGGCATCG
Source organism: Acinetobacter marinus (assembly GCF_900096915.1). GTDB lineage: Bacteria > Pseudomonadota > Gammaproteobacteria > Pseudomonadales > Moraxellaceae > Acinetobacter > Acinetobacter marinus. The sequence goes on along the minus strand of NZ_FMYK01000003.1, from coordinate 75,838 downwards.
ATTATTTTTATTGTAGGGTTGAGTTGTGGCTTAATCTGGCATGCCCGAGCAATCAATTCATTCTTCGGATTAGCACGTTTCAATCTGGGCACTTCATCTTGCCATGCAGGTTGCATTTTCATGCCATTTGCAGTCAGCCAAAGCCCATCTTCATCGACCATGAGTGCCAAGTCAGGATTGAATTTTAAAAACTTATTATTGATTTTTTCTACTTCGATCAACTGACTTTGTACTGTCAAATCTGCAATACGAGCTTGCCAATATTGTGCATGCTCGACATGCTCCGTCGTGTGATAAATTTTCCAAATTTGATCATCCGACTTCGGCAGTAGCTCACTCGCAGACATATTGCTTACCAAAGTTTCCAACCTGTCAGCGCAAACAACAAAATAATCAAACCTGACGCAATGCGATACCACGCAAAGATCATAAAGTCACGCTTTGCCACATACGCAACCAAAACACGAATCAAAATCAGCGCCGAGATAAACGATACAATCACACCAACGGCGATGACGAGCCAATCCGTTGTACCTTGCAACACATGACGACTTTGCCAACCATCAAGTAATCCCGCACCGACAATCACAGGAATGCCGAGGAAAAATGAAAACTCAGTAGCTGCTTTACGCGATAGACCGAGCATCATGCCACCAATAATAGTCGCCCCTGAACGTGATGTGCCGGGAATCAGCGACAAGACTTGGATTAAACCGATATAAATCGCTTGTTTATAACTGATATTTTCTACTTCGGGTGCATTAATTGCACGTGGATTTTTCTCTACCCACCAAATAATCAGACCACCGACGATTAGACCTATCGCCACGGTAATATCATTAAACAACACATCTTTAACCCATTGTCCAAAGGTTAAACCCATGAGAATGATCGGAATGGAGGCCAAAATTAGCCCAAGACCTAAGCGGCGACCGTTCTCTTCACCTGTGATAATGCCAGTCGCTGCCCCCCACAGCCGTGACCAATATTCATAGATCACTGCCGCAATCGCCCCCATCTGAATCACCACCACAAATACCGCACTTTTCTCAGGAGTCCAAAAGTTCATCAACTCCGAGGCAAGAATCAAATGCCCTGTACTAGAGATCGGCAGAAATTCGGTAATACCTTCGACGATGCCCATGATGATGGCTTTGAGAAACAGTAGTAAATCCATGTGTAATGCCTAAAACAATAATCTGAATGTGGTTTAAAGGATAAATATTAAATTGAACTTAAGACTTGCCTTGATCGGCAATTTTTTTCCAAGCATTGTCCCGCAAATAAACAGGCAATGCCTGATCTGCGGATACGTTACGCCCTGCCAACCATTCTGCTTTGGCAATTTCAGCAATATCTTTAGCATTGGCATAATACAGATTCTCCGCACATGTATGACCCACTAGACTTGCACCAGTTCCCACCACATACGTATCAAAAGGCGGATTCAGTTGCATCATCGCTTGATCGTAGCCCAGTAATTGTTCATCACCGTGTAACTGCATAATGCCTTGATCATCGACAGCGAACTGCCCGAAATAGACTTCACTCATGCGGGCATCAATCACCGCAGTGATTTCTGAAAATTGAGATTGTTGATAGGCATGTTGCGCCAATGCTTGTAAAGTCGATACAGGAATCACAGCTAAATCATTTGCCCATGCTAGCGCCTGCGTGACTGCAGCATTAATCCGCACACCGCTAAATGAGCCTGGTCCACGACTAAATGCGATCGCCGAAATATCCTGCCATGTACTTTTCGACTCGGCTAAGCCACATTCAATCATCGGCAAAATCTGCTGGGTCTGCATGCGTGCTTCATGATGATGCTCAAAAAACAAAGTTTGCGTTGCATCGACTATCGCAACCGAGCATTGTTCATTGGCTGTTTCGAGGGCAAGAATCTTCATAGGATGGCGCTACATTCCAGAACATTAAAAACGACAAATAAAAAACAGGGAATTTTCAAAAAAATTCGCCTGCTATGATACGCCAGTTGGATATTTTAAAAAGTATTTTTATCAGACAGATGTAGCAAAATGGTATCGAAATCCACTGCTATTTTGAGGTCTCCCCCTTTGAGGGGGAGATTTAGAGGGGGTGAAAAGTAATCTCAGGTTGATTTCGTGATGATTTTTTCATACATCTAATACAATCAGGCAGTCAACTTAAAACTATCAGTCCAATGAAAACGGCTTGAGCTCATCCCGAAACTTTTTAAAGTGCTGCGCATAATGCATCGCACTCATCGTAATCATTTGCGCCACTTGCTCAGAGGCTTGTTTCACCACTTGTCCCGGCGAACCCATCACGATCGAATTATCTGGAATCACTTTACCTTCTGGAATCAACGCATTAGCACCGATAATGCAGTTTTTACCGATCACCGCACGATTCAGAATCACCGAGTTAATCCCAATCAAGGTATTATCGCCAATGGTACAGCCATGTAGCATCGCCTGATGTCCGACGGTGACATGCTTCCCGACATTCAGCTCAATGCCTGCATCGGTATGTAGCACCGCATTTTCTTGGATATTACTCATATCACCAATACGAATGATCGAGTTGTCACCACGAATCACTGCACCAAACCAAATACTGACTTCACTGCCCAGTTCGACCTGTCCAATGACTGTGGCATTATCAGCCACCCAGCCATTCCACGGCTGAACGGTGGTGGTTGGATGCAAATCTCCGAGTTGATATATCATGGTTAAAATCCTTTTAAAATATAGGGAACTTCGAGAAACCACCTGCGTCGGCAAATTTCTGCGTTGCGCCTTGCTCGCAATCCTCATGTACTATATTTACACTGCGGTTGCTGTGCGAGGTGCGCCTTGAAATTTACGCTACTCGCTAGGTTTTTCGAGATTCCCTATGTGAGGGTTTGATTAATTGGAAAACAAATTATAAAACGAATAAAGCTGATTAATCGTCAATATCTAAACTGGTGTCAAAATCCGCATCAAGACCTGTCACGATGTCTGGCGCTTGCACAAAAAAAGGCCATTCTTTATGGCATTTTAATCCACGACGAAGTAATGTCACCATGATCCGAGCAGTCATCCCCCAAATGATTTCATTGTCAAAACGAAAACTTGGCATATACAAATCATGTTCTGCAAATCTAACCAAATAGGCATGTGGCGGACTTTGAATAAATTCTTGTAAAGGCACATAAAAAATCCGATCAATTTCCGCAGGTTCAGCGATCAGGTCTACAGCCGCAGGAATCACCCCGACAATCGGTTTCACGCGAAGACCAGAACGTGCCTGTTGCATCGGCAGCTCACCCAGTAATTGCACATCAAACGGGTTTAATGCAGTTTCTTCATGTGCTTCACGCAGTGCCACCACAATATTACTGGTATCTGCCCGCTCTCGCCGACCACCTGGAAACGATACTTCCCCTGCATGATGACGCATATGGGCTGCACGGCGAGTCAATAAAATCCGAGGCGTCGCTTCTTGGGTGATCGCAATCAAAACCGCCGCATCAGCAGACTGGGTACGGGGTTGAAATGATAAATTTTGCTGTAATTGTTCGATCAATTGATCTTGTTCAAACAATTTTTGCATGTGTGCTACCTTTTTTACTTTACTTCTTTCATCGTTGTCTAAATATTCAATCGTCAAATGAGCGATACGATTTCATGATTTATTTCCCTTTTTATCATCTATAACACAGTTGTAGGTGCGTTGGGAATTTTTTTACGTTATGCTCGCTAGGAATCTTGGACTCTTGAAATATACGAATAATTTATGAGCTTTTGTAGTAACTGCGGACAGCCGACTGAATATAAAATCCCGCTGGGCGATCATCAAACTCGTGAGGTTTGCCCTGCCTGCAAAGCAATCCATTACGTCAACCCAAAACTCATCTGTGGCGCACTTGCCCTATGGGAGGACAAAGTATTGCTCTGTCGCCGTGCCATCGAGCCACGCTATGGGCTATGGACATTGCCTGCGGGCTATATGGAATTGCTCGAAACGATGGAAGAAGGTGCAGCTCGGGAAACGCATGAGGAAGCCGAAGCAGAGATCGAAGTCGAACAACTATACTGCATGTACAACATTCCACGGATTGGGCAGATTTATGTGTTGTTTAAAGCAAAACTAATCGAAGGTAAGTTTGGCGCAGGCGAAGAAAGTATCGAATCTCGTTTGTTTGAGGAACATGAAATTCCGTGGAATGATCTCGCTTTTCCAAGTGTGAAGCGAACTTTAGAGCATTATTTTGAAGATCGTAAAACTTTAAAAAATACAGATCCATTTCCAACCCATTTGGAAACTTTAGGGACACGTTTAGACCAAACTGGATAAACTCAAAGCATTTATTTTAAAACCAAAATTCAACTTTGTCGGGTCAGTAAAAATTCCGCAATAGTGTGTAAAGCCTGTGTATTACCCTGCATTGTCTTGAGCGCATCCATCGCTTGGTCATGCAGTTGCTGTGCATAATGTTGCGCATTGTCCAAGCCCATCAATGCAGGATAAGTCGATTTTTCCACTTGCTGATCTTTACCCGCAGTTTTACCAAGCACTTCGGTATCTGCTGTAATATCCAAAATATCATCTTGCACTTGGAAAGCGAGCCCAAGCGCACGACCAAACTGACGCAGTGCCGTAAAATCTTGATCCGCTTTCGGCAATACCGTCACCGCCCCCATCATGATCGCTGCTTGAATCAATGCACCTGTTTTATTGAGATGAATTTGTTCTAAATGATCTTGATCTACCAACTTGCCTTCAGCTTGCAAATCCATGACCTGACCATTAACCATTTTGCTACTTGCCGTAGCGAGGATTTGCATCTGTCGTAAGCGAATCTGATCATTATGCTGTGTATTTTCTATACTGAGCTTGTCGATGCTTTGCATATCGTCAAATAACCGACTACCCAACACTTCAAATGCTATCGACTGCAATACATCTCCTGCCAACAACGCCGTCGATTCACCAAATGCCACATGACAGGTCGGTTGACCACGGCGCAAGGCATCATTGTCCATACACGGCAAATCATCGTGACATAGTGAATAACAATGAATTAACTCGACCGCCACCGCAGCACGACGCACCGCTGGATTGAATAATTCTGAAGTTTTTTCTAATTGGTTTAGCTCAGCAGTGGCGTAGCATAGCGCAGGACGAACTCGTTTCCCACCAAGCATCACCGCATGATGTACGGCTTCTTTCAGCGGACTGGTTAACGCAAACTGATCAAGGCAAAATTGCAAATCGGCTTGGATCTGTTGTTGTGAATGTTTTAATAGGTCAGGAATCGTCATCGTTCTACTCGATACATCAGCGCTATAGCGTTGCGTTATGCTTTTTTTACAAATTCTGATTTGAGTTTCATCGCACCGATACCGTCAATTTTACAGTCAATATCATGACCATCTGTTGCATCTGCGATTAAGCGAATATTTTTGACTTTGGTACCGACTTTGACCACTAAGGATGAGCCTTTAATTTTTAAATCTTTAATCACCGTCACCGTATCGCCATCGTTGAGTACATTGCCATTTGCGTCTTTAATGACGTCAGATGTCGCTTCAAGTGCCTCGCCCTCTCGCCATTCATACGCACATTCAGGACAGATCAATAGATCGGCATCTTGATAGGTATAGGTGGATTGGCATTGTGGGCAAGCTGGAAGTGCGGTGTCTAAAGACATAACGGAGTAGACTCAATCTTTTGAATTTTCAGTTTGTTATTATAAGGACAAATGCCATCAATGTCGCATTAAAAAACCTGAATCCACTATAGATTCAGGTTTGATGAGCTACCTTTTCCCATTCTCAAGACCTAAACACTGAGAATGTGGTACTCGAATTGAATCACTGAGATTTATTCACTCGCATCTTCAAGTAATGCACTACTCATGCCGACAGTGCTAAAGCCACCATCGACATACAGAATCTCACCTGAAATACCTGACGCCCACGGTGAGCACAGGAACAATGCCGCATTACCCACTTCTTCAATGGTGACATTACGTTGTAATGGCGCAGTTTTTTGGTTGGCATCGAGCATCTTACGGAACGATTTAATGCCACTGGCAGCCAAGGTGCGAATCGGACCTGCTGAGATCGCATTAACACGAATACCTTCAGCACCAAGACTTGAAGCAAGATAGCGTACGCTGGCTTCGAGTGAGGCTTTAGCCAATCCCATAACATTGTAGTTTGGCATCACACGCTCTGACCCTTGATAAGTCAGCGTGAGCAAACAACCTTGACGCACAGTCAATAACGGACGAGCAGCACGCGCCATGGCAATAAAGCTATACGAGCTAATATCGTGGGCAATTTTAAAGCCTTCACGACTGGTTACTTCAGTAAAATCACCGTCCAAAGTTTCCGCAGGTGCAAAACCGATCGAATGTACCACACCATCCAAGCCATCCCAATGTGTTGCCAAATCAGCAAAGGCTTGATCAATCTGTGCATCATCTGCCACATCACATGGAAACACCAACTCAGAACCGAGCTGTGCAGCAAACTCATCGACCCGTTTTTTTAATTTGTCATTTGGATAGGTAAAGGCAAGCTCGGCACCTTCACGATGCAATGCCTGTGCAATGCCATACGCAATCGATAATTTACTGGCAATCCCAGCGATCAAAAAACGTTTTCCTGCGAGTAAGCCTTGACTCATGTTCTACACCAATCTGTTTTATTCAAATTAACCGCATGATGCCGAACTTTGCCACACGCTGTAAAGGTTGAAATCTTCCAAAATATTTGAGAAATGTTTATGGAAAGCATTCTACATTGAGTAAAATCAGCACAAACAAATCAAGTAACCAGATAGCAAAAAGCCCTGCATGTGCAAGGCTTTCATAGAATCTGTAACGGTTTAAATTTAGTCGCTACTAAGCAAACCAATCAAACGTAGGAATGACACATACATCCACACCAAGGTCGCAAGAAGTGCAATACCGCATAACCATTCAAAACTTTTTGGTGCACCGTTGGCAGCGCCATTTTCGATCAAATCAAAATCCAAGATCAGATTCAATGAAGCAATAATTGCCACAAAAGCTGCAAAGCCGATGCCTAACCATGAACTTTCAAACAAGCCTGGAATGGTGCTTTGGAATGCCAACACCATGATCCACTGCACGATGAATACAGCCATGATCGCAAGCGTTGCAGAGATCACCACCGCTTTAAACTTCGCTGTGGCACGGATAATGCCAAAACGATATAAAGCAAACATAGTCAATGCTGTGGCAAAAGTTGCCAATAAGGCTTGTGATGCAATACCAGGGAAACGGGCTTCAAAAAATAATGAAATCCCACCCAAAAACACGCCTTCTAGCAAGGCATAGGGAATAGCAAGTGATGGTGCAAGATGCGTCTTAAAGGTTGCAATCAATGCCACCACAAATGAGCCGATACCGCCGACCACCAAACCGCCAAATGCCAGACTACTATTCCCTGTCATATTGCAGAAGATATAGAAGGCAATACCGAGCACCGCAGCGATCACAGTCATCAGTACCGACTTTTGGATCGCACCTTCGACCGTCATCGGATTGCCACGATCGGCGTAGACTTCCGCTCGGGTAAAAATTGGATTATTACTTTGCATATTTTTTAATCCTGTATTGATATAAAACGAAACGTACTGCAATGAACGACTTAAGCCACAATTTTGCCCTTATTTTGAGCGATTTTGGAAAATTTAGTTCATTGCATCCAATAAAAAAATAACGGTAATTTCACGCTAATTTAACATACAAAAATAGACACCGTGTAGCTTTATTTTACACAGTGTAATGTATTGAATTGTTTTAAAAAACCACTTCACTTTGGTGATTTATTCGACCCGAAAAAAATATTCACGATAATATTTCAACTCACGGATCGAATCACGAATATCATCCAGCGCCAAATGTGAGGCGTCTTTTTTCAAACCACTCATGATTTCAGGGCGCCAGCGTTTTGCCAATTCTTTCACTGAAGACACATCAAGATTACGATAATGGAAAAATTGCTCAAGCTCAGGCATCAGACGATGCATAAAACGGCGATCTTGGCAGATCGAGTTGCCACACATCGGCGAGGCTTTGGCGTTGACCCATTTTTTTAAAAATTCTAAAGTCTGCACTTCGGCATCACGAGCTGTCAATTGGCTACGGCGCACACGAGCGGTGAGCCCAGATTGACCATGTTGCTTGGTATTCCACTCGTCCATCGCATTGAGTACCGTATCCGCCTGATGAATGGCAAGCATCGGGCCTTCAGCCAAAATGTTGAGATCACCATCGGTGACAATGGTTGCTATTTCGATAATCTGATCATTGTCGGTATCCAAACCAGTCATCTCAAGATCAATCCAAATCAAACGTGTATCAGCAGTGCTCGTCATGAATAATATGCTTATCAGTAAATTTTAGCCTTACATACTAACAAACTTATGGCTAAAAAAAATGATTTTCCGTTGTGCGAAAGCCTCCACTTCGTGGTATTTTTGCCAGTCTATATATTTTGAATGAAATGAGTGGATGGCTTTAATCCGTAAACGTCGTTTGACTGATCAACAGCAACGCCGTATCGCTAAGCAACAAAAAAACCGTCAAGAAGAATTTGATGCCGATTTCGACATTGAAGGCTTGGTGGTGCAACATTACGGACGTCAGCTTGAAGTGCAAGTCTGCTCCTTGCCGAAGCAAGAGCTTCAACAACAGCAACCCGAAAATTCAAGCAACAATAATGTAAATAGCGACAGCGAATCCTTTTGGCGCCCGATCGTTTTAGGGGAAATTTGGCGCTGTCATACTCGTACCAACCTCGACAGCCTCGTCACTGGCGATCGAGTCACTTGGCAAGCCGATCCCAACACGGGCTTAGGCGTGATCACTGCCATTCATCCACGTACATCCCTACTCAGCCGACCTGACCGTTATCACAAACTGAAACCTGTAGCAGCCAATGTGAGCCTGATCGTCATCGTCTTTGCACCGATGCCTGAACCGTCTGCGATGCTGATTGATCGCTATCTGGTGGCGTGTCACGATGCGGATATTCAACCGTTATTGGTACTCAATAAAGCCGACTTGTTAAAATTAAATCAATTACAATCCGATTCCTTAGAATCTGAACCGACTTTACAACTATTGCAGCAATATCAAAATCTCGGCTATGAAACCTGCATCAGCCAAAGTGAAGCCGATGAAGACAGTCCATATCATCCAAAGCATTTACTAGAAAAATTTGCTGGGCAAACCGTGGTTTTCGTTGGGCAATCAGGTGTCGGTAAAAGCTCACTCATTAACACCATCATTCCTGATGCAGCGCAAAAAACCAATATCATTTCGGAAAACTCCGCACTGGGTCAGCACACCACCACGTCTACCCGTTTGATTCAATTCAATGACAACTCGGCAATTATCGACTCACCAGGGATTCGTGAGTTTGGTTTATGGCATTTGTCCAAAGATGCGATTTTGACAGGATTCCCAGAGTTTGATGACTATTATGGACAATGCCAATTCCGCAATTGCACTCATCAAAATGAAAAAAACTGTGCCTTACAACTGGCTGCCGAACAAGGCAAAGTCGATCAACGTCGCTTGGATAGTTTGATTCGTCTGCTCAATGAATCCGCTGACGCTGACAGCTGAGGCTAAAACAGATTTTAAAACTGATTCGAAAATGGGCACTGAAAAATTTTGCACTATTTCGACAAGCACGCTTGAAGTTCACTGTTCCATCACTATATATGGGGTATACTGTGCTCGCTTTTGAAAAAGACATAAGGTGAAATGTGGAACGTTGGCTAGAGTTTATGGGAAATCATCCCATTTTATTTGGTATTTTAGGGGTATTGATTGTCCTGTTTTTTGTGATGGAAAGTCGCCGTAGCGGTCGCAAAATTTCCCCACAATCTTTAGGTATTTTGACCAAAGCACAAAATGCAATGCTGATCGACTTGCGTGATGGCAAAGACTTTAAACAAGGTCATATCAGCGGTAGTCGCAATATTCCATATAGCCAACTCGACGCACATGTTGAGGAGCTCAAAGCCAGTGATCGTCCACTGATCTTCATCTGTAATCTGGGTCAAGTCGCAGGCGCAGCCTTGCAAAAAGTCGGTCATGCAGACAGCTATCGTCTAGACGGTGGCATCATGAACTGGAAAGGTCAAGGTCTGCCATTGGTCAAAACGGCTGAAGGCAAAAACAGCAAATCTCACAAATAGGAGCATCACATGACTGCAAATGTTGTCGTTTACTCAACCACGGTCTGCCCTTATTGTGTTCGTGCCAAGCAACTGCTTGAGCGCAAAGGCGTAGCATATAAAGAAATTAATCTGTCTACCGAAGCACCCGAAGTGCGTATGGAATTGATGCAACGCACCAATCACCGCACCGTGCCACAGATTTTTATCAATGATGAGTTTATCGGTGGCTTTGATCAGTTGTATGCGCTAGAGCGTGATGGACAACTGGATAGCAAACTTAACGCATCCTCTTAATTTTTAATGGTTTTAACATCACATTGTGTTTCTTTTAGAATTTCTATTTCACCGAGGCACAATGTGATCAAGTTAAAACTCATGATTTACTTCAACCTTCAACACTGTACATAGGAATAGACAATGAGCGAAGAACAACAAGCACAACCACAATTGGCATTAGAACGTATTTACTTAAAAGATGCTTCTTTTGAAGTGCCTGGGGCAAGCGTATTTACCAAAGAATGGCAACCTGAGTTGTCCATCAACCTCACATCTGCAGCAGAACAAATCGACCCAACCCATTATGAAGTGGCGCTGAAAGTCGTGGTGACTGCGAAAAATGGTGGCGAAACTGCATTTATCGCAGATACCACGCAAGCAGGTATTTTCTTGGTGGAAAATGTAGAACAAGAACGTATGCCGTACATTCTTGGCGCATACTGTCCGAACATCTTGTTCCCTTTCCTTCGTGAAGCGGTGAACGATCTAGTATGTAAAGGTAGCTTCCCACAACTGCTACTTAGCCCGATCAACTTCGATGCTGAGTTTGAAGCGAATATGCAACGTGCACAGCAACAGCAAGCGGATGCAGAAGGTCAAGCCTAAGCGCTAACCGTAGTATTAAATACGGAAAACCACAGTCTAGGCTGTGGTTTTTTATGGGGAATGATCTATTAAAAAAAATTTTTAAGGCTTTTTGCTCAAGTATTTCAAAAAAAGCCAATAGCTTGCACTGATTAATAGCGTCATCAAAATTGCGGGCAAACTACCATACATTTTCCACCACGGTTCTGAAATTTGTCCAGTGTGACTCCAGCCAAGCAGCAGAAAAAATGGAATAGCAATCATTAATGCACTCAGACTAATCGTCAAAATGTTCAATAAAAAATAATGATTCAAAAGCATCGAAAGCAAAAATGTAATCGGCACTATCAAAATACAATACGCCAAATAGATCAGCACATGACCAAAGAAAACTATAAAAATCGAATACAGGCTATATTCATGATTTGCAATGATAAAAAACAATGCCGTCAAACATAATAATGGTAATGGCGTTAGCAATAAGGCTTTAAGGATGTGTGCTTTTGAATATTTCATTAGTAATCACACTGTATTTACAACTTTATAATACGTTGTAAATATTCAACAAAGTGAAATCAATCAAGACACAGGCACATGCTTATCCAAGGCTTTAGCGATCGCCTCAACCAACTGCTTGGCAATCTCATGTTTTGAGGCTTTTTCCAATTCTTGCTTTTGCATCTGATATTGCTCCGCAAAGAACACCACCATCGCATTCTCATCTGAGGCAAAACCAATATCTGCACGAGATACATCATTACATGCGATCATATCGAGCTTTTTCGCTGTGAGTTTACCTTGTGCATAGTCTTCAACATTTTGCGTTTCTGCTGCGAATCCCACAGTAAATGGACGTTTGTCTAACTGTGCAATGGTCGCCACAATATCAGGATTTTTCACCAAAGCGACTTGCAGTTCATCCCCAGCTTTTTTGATTTTATGCTCTGCGACTTGCGCCACACGATAGTCCGCCACCGCAGCGGTAGCGATAAAGACATCGGTACCATTTTCCACCAACTGCATACTGTGTTTAAGCATCTCTTGTGCCGATTGCACTTTGATACGGCGCACACCATTTGGTGTATCAAGACTCACAGGTCCAGAGATCAGCGTCACATCCGCCCCTGCGGCATAGCATGCCTCAGCAATGGCAAAGCCCATTTTCCCTGTACTGTGATTCGAGATATAACGTACTGGGTCGATCAACTCACGGGTGGGTCCTGCGGTGATCACCACATGTTGCCCTGCGAGTAAACCGAATTTTTCTGAGATTTCACGCTCAGCTTGAGCAAAGAAATCATTAACCCACTGTGCAATATCTTCAGGCTCAGCCAAACGTCCTAAGCCCACATCACCACAGGCTTGCTCGCCTGCTTCAGGCATCACCACATGCACACCATCCTGCACCAATGTGGTCAGATTACGCTGTGTCGATTTGGCTGCCCACATCTGCTGATTCATCGCAGGTGCAACCCAGACAGGTGCTTTGGTGGCAAGATATAAGGTGCTGAGTAAATCATCCGCCAAACCATTGGCAAACTTAGCCAGAGTATCGCAACTGGCAGGTGCGATCAGCAACAAATCCGCCCAACGTGCAAGCTCAATGTGCCCCATGCCTGCTTCGGCTTCAGGATCAAGCAGTGCGGTATGCACAGGATTTCCCGATAAAGCCTGAAACGTCAGCGGTGTAATAAACGCCAATGCACCTTCGGTCATCACCACACGCACGTCAAAACCAAAATCTTTTAAACGACGTACCAAGATGGCGCTTTTATAGGCAGCGATGCCACCAGTTACACCGAGGACGATACGACGAGTTTTTAACGCTTCTGCTTCGAGCTTCATTCCACAACCTAATTTAATGTCTTCGGGCTGGCAAACCATGTTTTATAAATCGTGCTTTATAAACCATGCTTTACCCATCTGGCTTGATAAATCATGCTTGATAAAACATTGCAACGGCGCTCACAATAGCATTAAATAAGCCATTGCCCAAGCCATAATTTCCACAACAATTCTTGATAAAAAGTACAGTACAACAATGCATAAAACCAACGACGATACAGCACATCACACCACAAAAAAATCCATCAAACATTGGCCTGCGGGCGAACAACCTCGTGAGCGGCTGTTACAACATGGCGGTCACGTGCTCTCGGATGCAGAGTTGTTGGCAATCTTTCTACGCACAGGCTATAAAGAACACAGTGCGGTGGAAATGGCTCGGCAAATGTTGCATCACTTCGGTGGACTCAGGCAAATCCTTGATGCTACACCTGAGGAAATTATCGCCTTTAAAGGCATGGGCATGGGAAAATCAGCGCAATTGCTAGCCAGTAAAGAGCTTGCACAGCGTTATTTACAACAGCAATTACAAACGGTGGAAACACTGGATAATGTCCAGCTCATTGTTGATTTTCTTAAAATGAAGTTGCGTGCTGAACGCCAAGAGCTTTTTGCGATTTTGTTGCTCAATCAACATTGTCAATTTATTGAATTTAAAGTGCTATTTCACGGGACATTGAGCCAATGTTCGGTTTCAACGCAAGACATTATCCGCTACGCCTTGGATCATCATGCGCATCATTTGATTGCGGTGCACAATCATCCGCAAGGTCATGCCCTGCCATCACCCGAAGATTTACAATTCACGGCAAAACTAGCACAAGCCTGCCAATTGCTTGATATGCAACTGTCTGATCATTTTATCATTAGCCAAAATGAATATTTTTCTTTTGCCGAGCAAGGCATGATTGCAGATTAAATCCAGTCGTAATATGCTAATGCACTGTGATGCCTGACTCATTTTTTACGCTCAACTTATGATTATTCGCCAGCCAGTTAATACCTTTAAATTGCTCTTTTCATGGGAAGGCACCTTGTTGCCAAAAATCCTGCCGCCACTGGGTGTGGTGATGCTGTTGTCAGCCGTGGTGGGTGGCTTAGAATATAACAATATTTATCATTTCCCTGAATTACCGCTCATGGGTTTTACCTTAATTGGTTTGGTGCTGTCGATCTTTTTGGGCTTTAAAAATACCGCATGCTATGACCGTTGGTGGGAAGCACGTAAATTGTGGGGGATTCTCATTGCAACCTCACGTCACCTCGATCGAGACTGTCGGGTGCTGTCACAAGCTCGCCGTGAACGGACGGTGCAGCAAATCATTGTCTTTGCCAATGTACTGCGTGACCGACTTCGCCAAGAAACCAATAACCCGATGAGCCTGCACGAAATTACAGGGATGAGCGAAAATCAGATTCGACTACTTTCTCAACATGCCAACGCCCCGCAATATACCTTGAGTTTGATTCAATGGGAGTTTATGCAGGCATTGAAAGAAGGTGAGATTAGCGACATTATTTATGCGCAGTTGAATGCGCATGTGCACGAACTGAGTCTGGTGCATACGGGCTGTGATCGGATTGCCACCACACCGATTCCGTATGCGTATTCGGTGTTACTCAATCGCACGGTGTATTTTTTCTGTTTCTTATTGCCATTTAGTTTGGGCAGTCTTTTAGGGCTTGCCACACCGCTGTTGGTGGGGATCTTAGCCTATACTTTCTTGGGGCTAGATGCGCTCAGTACCGAGATTGAGGAACCGTTTGGCACACAAAGTAATGACTTGCCACTCGACTCGATGGTGCGCACCATTGAAATTGACTTGCTCAGCAGTTTGGGCAAAGCCACACCAGCCCCAATCCAAGCGGTGAATAGTAATTTGCTCTAAGCATCGCTCATCTTTTGGCTAATCTTTTGTCTGCCTAGTCTCTTGGCTAATCCTTTGACTGAGCATACTGTGCATCGGTCACAGGTTCTAGCCAATTGACATTTTTCCCATCCACAGACTCTTGGATCGCCAGATGGGTCATGGCATTTTTTTCAGTTGCGCCGTGCCAATGTTTTACGCCAGCAGGTGTCCAGACCATATCCCCTGGATTGATGGTGATCTTCTCTCCACCTTCAGATTGCACATAACCTTGCCCCGCCGTGACAATCAGCATTTGCCCTGCTGGGTGAGTATGCCAGTTGCTGCGTGCAGACGGTTCAAAGCTCACACTCGCCATACTCAGCCGTGACGGTGCTTCACGAGTGCTCACACTCATATCAAGGCGTGGCGCTTGACCTGAGAAATACTGACTTGGCGCAGTCTGTGATGGAATACTTCCTGCAGGCATGACTTGCATTTGCGGTGGAGTTTGATCCTCCGTTGCACTGTAGCTCATTTGACTTAGCCCAAGCACACTGACACTACTTAAAACGAGGGTAAATACCGAATTTAATGTTTTCATGATACATCTCCCAAAAGTAAAATGGATAAGATTTACACCTAAATTGCACAGAATAAAACTACAAAATTTGCCTATTTCTACAAATCGTTTTATAGTCAATCTGATCGAATTAATGCAATAATGGTTATTTCTTGATACAAATAATTTCAAATTCAATGAGTTAATATCGAATATGTCCCATTTTTCTGAAGCAACTATTCTCAAACTCTTGCCTTATCTTCAAGCAGATCAATATTGGCAAAGCCCGATTGAGGGCATTTCAATCTATATGAGTCAACATCCGACCACTGCCACGACATACATGCAAATGCCAAGTCTATGTTTGGTCTTACAAGGTGAAAAAACCGTGCAATTTGGCAATCAAATCATGACTTACGATCAAGATCGCTATATGTGTTATGGCATGGCATTGCCGATTACGGCACATATCACCAAAGCCTCTACAGACAAGCCATATATTGGTCTGATGATGCAGCTCAACCAGCAATTGTTGCTCGAGACCATGATGCAGATGCAATCCGAGTCCACTTCAGCGCCTGCTGCCTATTTCATTAGTGCGCTGGAGTCGCCCCTTGCCAATGCCTTACAGCGTCTGATTGACCTAGTGGATCGTCCTGCCGATATTGCCTTTATGGCACCATTACTTGAGCGAGAAATCTATTATCTTTTAATGAGTAGTCCACAAGGCAATATTCTGAAACAGTTAGCCACCCAAGATAGTCACAGCCAGCAGATTGCCGAGGCCACGACTTGGATGCAACAGCACTTTTCCGAAGCAGTTGAAATGGAAACACTTGCCACGCAGGTTGGCATGAGCATTTCCAGTTTTTACCAACATTTCAAACGCTTAACGGAAATGTCACCACTACAATATCAAAAATCCTTACGTCTCTTGGAGGCACGCCGAAAAATCAAACTGCGTTCAGCCAATATCACCCATATTGCCAGTGAAGTGGGTTATGACAGCCCATCTCAATTTAGCCGTGAATATAAGCGCTATTTTGAAGTCAGCCCAAAACAAGATTGGCTCACTGCGGTCTGACACCATGCAGATTATATTTGTGCTTGCAGATAATCCTCATCACTGACAGGTTCAAGCCACGTCACCACTTCACCATCTTCGGCTTCGTTGATGGCAAAATGGCTCATCATGGTGTCTTTGGCTGCGCCATGCCAATGCTTTTCATCGGCTGCAATCCACACCACATCACCCGCTTGAATCACTTGCGCAGGCTCACCTGCTTTTTGTACAAATCCACGACCCGCGGTGACCAGAAGAAGTTGACCAATCGGATGCGTATGCCAGTTGGTGCGGGCGCTCGGTTCAAAGGTCACATGACCCGCTCCCGCACGGGCTTTGCCTTGTGGATCACTGGCAATGTCAAACTGTGGGTCTAAGCGCACATGACCACCAGTAAAATAACCGCTATTGGTCATATCGATTGATGCACGACTACCATTTTAAAGACTTCCATCTTGATCTCCATATAATTTCTGGAAAGGTTGATGCTATTTTTAAACTAGAGATGAATATCGACTGATAAATATCTCTCATCATTCTATTTATGCCCCGCCGATACTGTCTTAAGTCTGCGCAAAAGACAGCATTAGCCAGACAATATTAAAAAGTCTGTTTGGTTGGGCGTAGACTGATCTCATTGATCGCCATATCCGCTGGTTGCTCGATCGCATAAACAATGGCACGTGCGACTGAGTCCGCTGGAATTTCATAGGCATCATAGAAGGCTTGCATTGCTGCGCCTGACTCTTGATCACTACTACCTAGTTTTAGCTCACTATCGACCGCACCAGGATAAAGTGTGGTGACTCGAATATTATCGCCTGCGACTTCTTCTCGTAGCCCTTCCGAGATCGCTTTGACAGCAAATTTGGTGGCGCTATACACCGTACCGACACCCGCAGAGACTTTGAGCCCAGCGACTGAAGACAGATTAATAATGTGTCCACTTTGCTTACTTTGCATGGTCGGTAATACGGCTGCAATGCCGTACAACACGCCTTTGATGTTAATGTCGATCATCTGATCCCATTCATCGACTTTTCGTTTTGCCAGTGGTGCCATCGGCATAATGCCTGCATTATTGATCAGCACATCAACTGTACCGTAGTGAGAAAGCGTCTTTTCAATTAATGCATCGACTTGTGCCTGTTGTGCGACATCGGTTGCGACGGCGATTGCTTGACCGCCTTCTACTTCGATTTCGGCGACCAACTGTTCTAACCGATCTACACGACGTGCCGCCAAAACCAGTTTTGCACCAAGTTTTGCCAAATGGCGAGCGGTGGTTTCACCCAAACCGCTTGATGCGCCAGTGATGACGATGACTTTATTTTGGATATTGTTTTGTAATGCTGACATGATGTACTCCATAATGATGAACAACGAGAAAACCATCGAGAAAATCATAACGCCGTGGAATCGTTCAAAATAGCGCAGTCTGCTATAAAACTTGCCTAATTCTACGAAGTGTATCGTAACGATACCAACACTATTACACGCCTCAATCTCAACCGATTGCTCGAATCTGTGTATTAAATCCCAAATCCGCCATCAGCAGCGTAGCTTGCTCCTGTGATATAGCTTGCCTCATCGGAGCTTAAAAATGCTACCACGTTAGCCACTTCTTGCGCTTGTCCAAAGCGAGCTAATGGTACGATTTGAGTGACAGCGTCAACGTGCGCTTTTGACTCCTCCGCTGTTAAGCCATCATTGTCATAGAGTGGCGTATCTGTCGGACCTGGTGCGACCACATTGACTTGTATTCCATCCCCTGCCAGCTCTTTTGCCCAACTACGTGTCAAGCTGTGTACTGCTGCTTTAGATGCGGTATATACCGACATATGGGGCATCGGGTTGTTGACCAATCCTGTTGAAATATTGATGATTTTTCCTTTGCTTGCTTTCAATAAGGGTAAGGCTTTGATGGTGAGGTCAATCACAGCACCGACATTTAAATCAAAAATATTTTTATACTCCGCCATCGATACATCTTCTAAGGCAGTTACAGGGGCGATACCTGCATTATTGATTAATACATCGAGCTGTCCATATTTTTGCTGAACATGGGCAATCACTTGATCAAGGTCGGCACTATTGACCACATTGGCTACTACAGCATCAATGCTTGGATAATCTTGTGCAGTTTCTTGCAACACCGCTAAGCGACGCCCAACAATAACAACCTTAAAGCCTTTTTTAGCGAGTGTCTGACTAATTGCTTGCCCAATACCAGTGCCACCACCAGTCACCAAAGCAACTTTCTGACGAGTATCTGTAGATTGAATCATTTTTTTCTCCGATTTTTCATAAAAAGATTGCCTGAGCTAAAACACAGTACTATCTTCGCGATCAGTATATTTTTGGATTAAATGTAGCGCATGTTACGACGCATGATCTTCTTTAAAAAACGCAAGATCATCTTGTATTTTCGCCAACTCAAACGACTCGACCACATAGTCGGCTTTATCAGGATAATAAACATCTTGTTCTAAAATCTTTTGCAATGCCTCACGATTCGGTGCTTTTGCGATAATCAGTCCCGCATATGGTTTACTGTGATATGGACCAAGTAATAAAAAATCACCTCGCTCAAAATACTGAGTAAACCATTGGCGATGTCCTGCAAGTAGCGATTCGCCTGCTTCGCCTTGGGTAAATTCTGGTTTAATGACGATATCAATAAAAAACATTTCATTTCTCCTTACGGTTAAGGCTGCTGTGCTGGATAATCCAAGCCACCTTTATTTTTCAATATGCTCGGCTTGATCTGATAAAAGGTCTTTTCCCCGAGCATGTTTGGGGTTTCGGTTAAATACTTCTGAAAATGTGCAGTTTGACGATGTGCCTGATAAGCCGCTTCACTGGCATAGATTTCAAAGAACAGCCACGTATTTGGATCCGCTTGCGTTGTCCCTGCATAGATTGCCAAGACCCGATCTTCAACAGCCAACGACTGGATCATTTCAGGCATCACGATCTGCTTGAATGCTTGCGCATCTTTGGCGTGGACTTGGATGCGTACCATATTGGTAATCAGCTCGTCCGTTAAAGTGATCGGAGCAACTTTATCACCCAAATATTGCACCTGTAAGGGTGTGGCAACTTTGTGTGCAGTTAAGATTTCTGGTGATTTTTCTTTAAAATATTGATAGGACTCAGATTGTAAATGCTGCTGATATGCGGCTTGATCTCGATAGATTTCCACCATATAGCGCCTATTGGGTTGCTCGGTACTGCTTAGCGCATACATCGCTAAAGTACCCGCCTCATCTTGGACTGAGCGCTCAATATTTTGCCGTGCTACGGCATCATATGTGGCACTTTGTCCAGCTTGAATATCCATTTCAAAGACATTCATGACGGGGACGGCTTGCGCTCCTCCACTGAGTAATGCCGTTGCCAAAAGTACTGAGGTCGCTATGTTCTTGCTGGTGGTTTTCATTCTTTTTCTCCCAATCATCTACGATCTACATTAGGCGGCTTGCGCTGTTGTACGAAGCTGTGCCACCAGTTGATTGGCATGGTCGATTGCTTTCGCTTTCACTCGAGCGATGTCTTCTGCTGTGCTGACATTGGGTATGGTCATCATGCCGTTAGAGTACACTGGTGCTAACCACTCGATTCGGCATAAATCAATGGTTTGTTGCAATGGTGTCAAGAACGCATCTACAGTGTTATTCATCGCTTGACCATGCTGATAGGCATCAAATGGCGCACCCGTGGTAAAAGACAAGATGATTTTTTTGCCCGCAAGGCGAAACTGACTGCCATGTGCCCAACCATATAAAAACACTTCATCCAACCAACGTTTCATCAAGGCTGGCATGGCATACCAATGAAAAGGAAATTGCCAAATAATCATATCGGCAGCTTCTAACGCCTGTTGCTCAGCCTGCACATCAATGTCACGATTGCGATACAACTGGTCTAAACGACGTACAGTCAACTGCGCACCCAACTCACTCGCCACAGTTTCAACAATAGTTTGATTAGCAACGGATGCGTCTAAATTTGGGTGACCTGAAATCAATAGAATAGAGGACATAACCTGACTCCTTAAATGATTGTTCTCAACTCGATGTGATCATTATAAGTGTCGCCATTGCATATTTTTAGACCTAAATTAGTAGAATCACTTTTTCCTATTTGGAAATAGTCTAACCATCAAATCTAAACATTAAATCTAAACATTAAATATAAGCATTAAATATAAGCGTTAAATCTAAACATTAAATCGTTGAATCATTCATTTGTTGTCAGTAAATAAAAAGACCACTTGCAAGCAATGACAAGTGATCTTTTAGGACTGCGTTGAAGTCATATTGTGGCTGATCTAAATCATGACCTGATCAATCGACAATCAATTCATAAGCGATTCAAAATATTTATCCTTGATCAAGGTGCTTAATCACTTTTGCAGGGGTTCCCGCCACCACCACATGATCAGGCACGTCTTGCGAAACGACAGCGTGTGCCGCCACCACCGAATTTTCACCGATAGTCACCCCTTGTAAGATCGTGGCACCTGCGCCAATCCACACATTGCGTTTGATATGAATCGGCTTTGGCACCAAACTATGTCGTTGTGTTGGGTCGAGTGGATGACCTTCAGTCAACAAGCTGACATTCGGTGCGATCAACACATCATCATCGATGCGTATCCCGCCAAGGCTAAGCATCGTGCAATTAAAATTGATAAAGACATTTTTTCCTAGACTCAGATGCTTGCCACAGTTGATCTGTAAAGGTGGAAATAGCGTCGTGCTTTCATGGATTTGCTGACCAATCATTTCGCTTAAATAGGTACGGATTTGCTCAGGTTCGCTCGAGGTATTGAGCTTTTGCATCACAGCAATCGTCTGAAAAGAGGCTTCTAGCATTTTATGCCCTTCAGGATCATTGGGACGAATGGTGTCGCCTGATCGCAATCGTTCAAAAATGTCTTTGCTCATTTATTCCTCTTTATTGATGTATTTTTCTGTAATCTTCAATTCACATCACAAGTCAGGATTTCATCGGCTGGCTTCAATTTCAGCGAGCAATGTTTCGATACGCTGTCCCGACTCAGGACTGACCGCTTGACGCATGATTTGTGCAAAAGCATCAAGCTGTTCTGGTGTGAGCCCGACATTCATTGAAGCATTTAAATGTCCTTTGAGCTGCGCATCAGTACCAGAAATCGCAGCTAAGGCAGCCACTGTCGCAAGCTCTCTCTGCTGATAATCCAGCACATCTCGTGCAAAAATATCACCAAACAAATGCTCTTTGAGATACACATCAATCATGGGTGCAAACTGCGCATATGCTGCCTGATTATGGGTTAGGTCTGTTTTAAAGATGTCATTACGCGTTTGATTACCTTTGGCATTGATGTCGGTGTCTTTTGGCAAAGGCGTTGCATCTTGACCGACTGTGTCCTTGATGCCCTGCGCTTTACGCTCATCCAAGACCTCCACCATGGCATTGATGCCGTTCAGACTGCGAGGAAAACCAACATAAGCATACATCTGAATCAGCACTTCACGGATTTGATTGATGCTCAATCCAGCGTCAAGTCCTTTACCAATGGCTTGTTTTAACGCAGTAATATCTCCGTTTGCAGTAAACGCAGCAACTGGGATGATGTTTTGCTGTTGAGTGCTTAACATATCTTTTTCCTTTGCAAAAATGGATTGAGTACATAAACTGAGTCCAATGCCAATTGCGGCAATTGCTTTGAAATATGATGTCGTTTGTTTAGAATCTGGCTGAGTTTTTTTAAAATTAAAATGCATAAAACCTCCATGGATATATTTTTGATTGATCAGAATTATAAATCGGTGATGATGACTACCTTTTTAAGCATGCCATACTATTCAGCTAAGCCTTCTACGATATAGGTTCTGGAGTTCCCTGCACTATGTCGGATTGGAATCAGCTTTTGGTATGCATCCGAGCTGTACCAATCTTGCGCTTGCTTTAAACTGTCAAACTTGATCATCACCAAACGACCTTGCACGCCAAAGCCTTCTTTAACATCCGCTTCTCCGCCACGGATCACAAATCTGCCACTATAAGGCTTAAAGGTTGATTCCACTTGTGCACTATATGGCTTGATTGCTTCCCGATCGGTTGCTTGAAACTCTGCAACATAATAGGCAGGTGTTTGGCTTGGTGTCTGTGCACTCACAGCGCTGGCGGTAAATGCACTCACAACCACAGCACAACTCAGTAATGATGGATATAAAAAACGCATGGTAAAACTCCCAAAACATCTCACATTATTTGATAATAAAATTGACAAGCCATTGACTGGTTTAGATCATTTTATTTTCCCATGCACCACGTGTGTCGACACCCGTTTTTTCTGCAAGTTGCTCAAGTTCTGCCACTTCGGCATCGGATAAGCGCACTGTTGCAGCATGTGCAACATCTTCCGCCTGCGCCGCTTTAGACACCCCGATAATAGGCAAAGTCCCTTTGGCGATCGCCCAAGCAATGCCAATCTGTGCAACCGAGGCATTTTTGTCTTGACCAATGTCACGCATTTTATTGGTCAGCGTTTCGAGCTGTGCCAATACACCATTATAGCTATCACCACGCCCACTGCCTTCAGGCATTGGGTGTTCAGGGTTATATTTGCCTGATAACGCACCTTGCTCTAAGACCATGTAGGCAAAGAAGATGATGTCATTTTCTTTACAGTAATCTAAAACACCTGCCTGCTCAGAAGCACGGTAGAGCAAACTATAGTGATTTTGTACCGCAGCCAGTCGATGTCCTGCAGCTTTGAGCGCAGTATCAATGGTTTTAATTTGTTCTAAGTTGTGATTTGAAATGCCAACCTGCAAAATCTTGCCTGAATCAAGCAAAGTAATCAGCTCATCCGTCCAACGGTTAAAATCCGTCGGATTATGTATCCAATACATATCAATCGCATCAACACCCAAACGCTCAAGACTTGCATCCACCAAATCGGTCACTGGGGTTTTAGACGCCTTATCAGCCATCTGCGGGGTGAATTTGGTCGATACTAAGATTTGATCACGTGGCACAGTACGCACAAATTCGCCTAACAAGGCTTCGGATGAACCCATACCATAGACAGAGGCGGTATCCCAAAGATTAAGCCCTGCTGCCATCGCTTGCTGAAACACGGGAGTCAGTTCTTCTTGACCGAGCTGATGTCCAAAGACTTGATCGCCACCTGCTGCACCTGTGCCCCATGCCCATGTGCCGAGTGCGATTTTTGGAAAGTTTTTCATAGCATCATCCTTTTGTATTCTGAGTTTGAATCATGTCTTGCCGACGATATGTCACATCACCTGCGCCACTTCGGTTAATTTGGCTGCGACTGATTGAATAACTAGAGTTTATGCGCTTTTTTCTTTCTTGTTTAGACAATGATCGGTAAAATAACTTTTTCCAAAATGGAAAAAATAACAATTGATTAGGCAAAATTATATGGATAAAGCATATGGATGAATCATCATGAATAGTGCTATTTATGGACAATTACACGTTTTTCATAGCATCGTTGCGCAAGGCAATATTTCTGCAGCTGCACGCCAGCTTGGTATCGGCGCACCTGCCGTCAGTAAGTCATTGAAGTTACTTGAAGACCATATTGGCTTACTATTATTTAACCGCACCACACGACAGATGGAACTGACCGAAGCAGGTCAGCTCCTGCTAAATCAGACCCAAGGCATTGTTGAATCTCAGGCGCATGCGGTGGAAAGCGTGCAGGACTTAGGCAATAGACCATTTGGACATGTGCGCATTACCGTCGCACGCTTTGCTTATATTTGTTATATCCAGCCTTATCTTGCCGAGTTTCATCAGCGCTATCCCGACATTGAACTGGAAATTTCAGTCTTTGATGGCGAAGTAGATTTACTCAGTGATGGCTATCATCTGGGGATTCGCTTTGGCGATAAACTGGAGGATGGTGTGGTTGCCCGACAATTGGCTTCACCATTTCGAGAGGGTTTATATGTGTCGCAAGGCTACATCGATCAATATGGTGTGCCACATTCACCTGCCGATCTGCATCAACACAAACTCATTGGGTATCGTTTCATCAGTGCAAAACGCATTTTGCCCTTAATCCTCTCTCAAAATAATCAAGAATTGACCATAGAAATGCCAAATAGCATCGTCACCAATGATATAGATGTCATGGCAGATGGCGTGCGCCAAGGTTTGGGCATTGGCAGACTCTTTACCCCCGTGCATGCCCGTTTAGCTGATCAAGCCCAGTTTATTCCTGTATTGGAGAAGTATTGGCGTACCTATCCTGCGGTATATTTATACTACCTACAGGATAGCCAAAAAGCACAGCGCATCCGTGTGCTGATTGATTTTTTACTGGAACGGATTAGCTGATGCAGATTGGCTAAACTGTTAAGCTGACTTCACCGCCACCACAGTAAGCTCTACCAAGACCTTTGGATCATAGAGTTTGGCTTCAACACAGGTGCGTGGTAATGCCTCAATATTAGCCACCCATGCATCCCAAACCGCATTAAACGGCGCATAATCTCGCTCAATATCTTTGAGATATATCGTGACCGATAGAATGTTGCTTTTATCCGTGCCTGCATCGGCAAGAAACTGATCAATTAAATCCAAAGTTTGCTGCGTCTGCCCTGTGATGTCTAAATCAAAATCCGTCGCCAACTGCCCTGCGAGATGCACCAAATTGCCCGAAACCGCCACTTCAGAAAAGCGTTTTGAAACGTGTAAGCGTTGTACTGTCATCTTGGAAAAGTCCACTTATTCAATCAATTGTCATTAGGGTCTATTGACATTTCACAGATGCTTGCGACTACGGATGTTTTTTAGGCGATACAAGGCAGGAATGAGGAAGTTTAGTCATTCTAAATAACTCGTTCCTAACGACGTAGCGTCAAAAAACATCCTAGTCCTGAAAGGTTATCGCTAAAACTGCCATAAACTTCGTTATGAAACTTGGCAAGGGAGTGACCATTCCCTTCGTTTCATGTCTCGCCTTACGGAGCAGTGCTCCTCAGGTTTTAGCTGATAACGCAATGCATGGTTGAAATGTCAACAGACCCTAAGCGCATGGTAGCAATCTCACCATGGATTCAACAAGTCCCGACTTGGCAGGTTGATAACAACTTGCTAAAAATAACCCTATCAACTGATTCACCGCAACTCGTTGTGATGTACCCCACACAATCACAAAACTGATCAGTTTTTCCTCGACTAAAGTCGCAGTGAGTAATTGCCCGCTTACTTTTACCCTGAACACGATGATAAAAAACCACTCAAAGGAATCGTAATGGTCAAGGCTTATGATGAATTGCCGAAAACTCCTGCCAACTTTGTTGCACTCTCTCCGCTGCGCTATTTAGAGCGTGCTGCGTATATTTATCCTGATCAAGATGCGATTATTCACGGCGAGCGTCAGATCTCATGGCGTCAGACCTATCAGCGTTGCCGACAATTTGCCAGCCAGCTGAAAAAGCTCGGCATTGAGAAAAATGATACGGTCTCGGTACTGCTTGCCAACGTCCCAGCAATGATTGAAGCACATTTTGCCGTGCCAATGATTGGTGCGGTGCTCAATACCTTAAACACCAGATTAGATGCCAAAACCTTAGCGTTTATGCTAGAACATGCCGAATCTAAAGTGCTATTGGTCGATCCCGAATTTCGCCAAGTCGCCGTTGATGCCTTGGCGATTGTTGCAGAACGTCAACCTGAGCAAAAAATCGTGGTGATTGATGTCTTTGATGCAGAATTTGACGGAGAGCAAATTGCGATTGGTCAGTTTGAGTTTGAAGCATGGATAGCGGGCGGTGATACCAACTTTGAATGGCAACTGCCGTCCGATGAATGGGATGCAATTAGCCTGAATTACACCTCTGGCACGACTGGCAATCCTAAAGGTGTGGTCTATCATCATCGTGGCGCATACATCAATGCCGCCAGTAATATTATCGCTTGCGGTATGACACCACGTGCTACCTACCTGTGGACATTGCCACTTTTTCATTGTAATGGCTGGTGCTTCGCATGGACGATGGCTGCCAATGGCGGTACCAATATTTGTCTAAGAAAAATCGATCCTGCACTGATTTTCCAGTTAATTGAACGCCATCAAGTGGATTATTTCTGCGGTGCGCCGATCGTGCTGTCGATGCTCATCAACGCCCCGAAAGATCAACAAATTAATATTCAACATGCTGTCGAAGTGATGGTCGCTGGTGCTGCGCCACCTGCTGCAATTATCGAAGGTATGCGTAATCTCGGTATCAACGTCACGCACGTCTATGGACTCACCGAAACTTATGGACCTTCGGCACTGTGTGCGTCACAGGCGGGCTGGAGTGATTTATCCATCCAAGAACAAGCCAAACTGCATTCCCGTCAGGGCGTGCCCTACCCATTGCAAGATGGCATGAAAGTGCTAGACCCTGACACATTACAGCCTGTAGCGCATGATGGGGAAACCATGGGCGAAATCATGTTCCGTGGCAATATCGTCATGAAAGGCTATCTCAAAAATCCTGAAGCGACCGCTGAAGCCTTTGCAGGTGGTTGGTTTCATACAGGTGATTTGGCGGTCTGTCAGCCTGATGGCTATGCCAAAATCACCGATCGCTCTAAAGATGTCATCATCTCAGGCGGTGAAAACATCTCCTCGCTGGAGGTTGAGGAAGTGCTCTATCGCCATCCTGCGGTGATGACGGCTGCCGTGGTTGCCAAGCCTGATCCAAAATGGCAAGAAGTGCCTTGTGCTTTTATCGAGTTAAAGCAAGGCGTGGACGTGAACGTAGAGGATTTGCTTGTGCACTGTCGCAATGAATTGGCTCGCTTTAAAGTGCCCAAAGAGATCGTGATCACCGAGATCCCAAAAACCTCGACAGGAAAATTACAAAAATTTATCCTTCGAGACTGGGCAAAGGAACGTGCCGAAGCTGAGTTTGGTGAATAATCTTCGAAAATAATTTAAACGTTTTTAATCATCCAAATGCAATAAACCCCGACGTCATGCGGGGTTTATTGTTTTAGCCTAGGTCAAATATTAAAGGAACTTATATCTGACGGTAAACATGGTATTACGTGTCGACCCGTAGGCATGTGTGGTCGGATCGATATGATATTTTTCATTAAAGATATTATCGATATTCAATGTGGCATCGAGGGCATCATTCACCTGATAGCGCAACATCACGTCCGCCACCGTATAGCTGTATTGCGTGCTGTATTTATTGCAGGTCGAGTAGCGACAATCAAATGTTTTACTTTGCCAACGTAGTCCAGCGCCGACTGTCCACTTTTGCGCATCAAAGGGTAAATTATAATTGCTAAATAATTTCACCATATGCTTCGGCTGAGGTTGGAACTTATCGTAGTTACGGGTGTCTTGTGAATCATAATCGAGCTTGGTATAGCTATAACCCGCATGCAGTTGCCAATCGTCATTGATGCGTCCATTGAGCTCCGCTTCCCAACCATACCCCTCTCGATCGACTAAATCATAATAGGATGAAGACCAATCTGGCGCCCAGACTTGAAAGCCCACATCATTTTGCTCGACACGGTAATGGGCAAGATTAGCGGTCAAACGCCCGTCGAATAATGTCGATTTTAATCCAATCTCTTGATTGATGCCTTCCATCGGTGTGCTGATGTCATGATCATTCACATCCTTCATGTTGGCTTGTGGATTATATACTTCTGTCCAACTTGCATAGGCAGAAAGATCATCACTCAGATCGTAAACTAAGCCGAAATAGGGGGTAAAACGATCATCATCTTTGTTGACTTGGCTGTAACTGTCCTGATATTTGTAGCTATAATCATTAAACCGACCACCTGCAATCACATGAAATTGATCGGTCAAATTCATTCGTGTGGAGAGAAATGCGCCGACATTCTCAATATCATAGCGGGTCATCGCATAAAGATCTGCCGATGGTTTTGGATAAGGTAGACTCGACCGATCCACATCATAAATATTATCAATTGGATAATCTGCCCACCAGCCCGCATCTCGATAGTGGTTTTTGGTATGGTTATAACTTGCACCGACAGAAAACTCATGATTTTGTCCAAACAAATCATAATCGCCATTTAACACCCAGTTTAAGGTATGCATTTTGGGGCGATACAAGGTATCCGATGAAAACATGGTGCTGGAGTTATCGGCATAGACCGTGGTCGCATAAGCGCCAATATCTTGATTTCGCTCAGTTTGATAATAATTGTACTCAAACTTGGTTTTCCAATCATTGTCGAATTGATGCTCAATATTGGCAAAGATATTCCAACGCTCTAAGTCGAGCTTAGCCCAAGGCGCAGAGTTATTGTCCTTATAATCGAAATGGGTAGGCTCATCTAAAGCATTTTGACGATCCGCCGCAATCGCAGATGATCCCTCATCATCGACCTTCTGGTACTCGATCCCTGTAGACAATAGGGTCTTGTCGGTTAAGTCGTATTCCGCAATCGCATAGATCGCCAAGTTGCGATTATTGGCATCCACTTGTTGCGTATCATCATTGGTGTAGGCAGCGGTAAAACGCCCACGAAGGCTACTGTCTTGATTTAAGGCGCCAGTCACATCAAATTCGGCATTATAACGATTCCAACTGCCCGCCCCTAAGGTCGCTTGCCCAAAAGGCGTGGCTTGTGGACGCTTACGGTTGAGGTTAATCGTTGCACTGGGATTACCCGTACCCGTCATCAAACCATCCGCACCTTTAATGACCGTGATATTGTCATAAGCCAAAGTATTGAGATTGGCAATCCCTTGCGTCGCATACTGTCCGCCTGAGAATCCCACCACATCCATCGGCGTGCCATCGACCACAAAGTTGGTGATCTCCAGACCACGCGCATAGTAGTAAGTATATGACGTATCAGGATTATTACCCTGAGAGATTTTACTCACGCCAATGACATTGTCCAAAACTTTATCCACTGTAAACAAATTTTGGTCACGCATCTGTTGTTGAGTCACTACAGAAATCGATTGCGGCGTATCTTGTAATGCAATCGCCATTCCAGTGGCATTCGCATTTTCATCCACTGTATATTCACCCAATTGATCTACACCAATCACGATAATCGGACTCAATTGATGCACTTTACTGCTTGCATCTTCATCAGCATATGTCACAGCAGAAATGCTCAAAGAGAGCATACTCATCAAGAAATGTCGTTTTTTCATCGCCCCACCAATAAGAAATAAAAGGCAAATGATAATGGTTTACTTACAAATTTTAAATATATTTATACTCTTTTTTAAATTTAATTTATAAAAACCAGCCTAAAACAAAACATTGATGTCGGTATCGAGATCATCATCTTTAGATCAATCCATAAAATGTGATCCGAAAAAGGGCATCCAGAAACAATAAACCCCGAAATGATTCGGGGTTTATGTTGCGTTGAGCATTCAAATCAGCGTAGGTAGATTTACTCAGAAATCAGCGCCACTTGCTGTACATAATTAATAATATTTTGCTTTAAACCATTTAGCGTCTCTTCATCGACACCTTGCTGTGCATCACGTTGATAACGTAGCACATGCTGTCTTAAAGTATGGCGTTCTGCGGCGTTGTATTGTTTGCAAAACTCATGAATCGCAGCATCGCCTTGCTCAATAATGCGATCGACCCAACGCATCAATTGTGCTTGCTTTTTTGCACCCTGCTTTGGCACAAGAAAACTCAGCAACATGGTTTCGTCTTCATTACGAAGTAGTTTGCCAATGCGTTGAAACTGACGGCGACGTGCTTCAAAAGAGCTGATACTTTCCAACTCTAAAAATGCATCAACCAAGCGTTCATCCACAGGCAATTTTTGCAGTTGTTTTTTCGGCAATTCTGCCAGTTGTTCTGCAAGTGCTGCCATGCGTTGTACATGGCGTTTCTGTTCAGATTTACTGGCTCGACCTTCGAGCAAATCCTCAAAATCACCTTCGCTATACGGGCGTTGACGTTTAGCCATGATTATTCGCCCTCATGAAATTTGGCAGCAAAAAGTGCTTTGATTTCTTCACAGGCTTTTTCTTCGTCCGCACCATCGACTACCAAGCGCAAGGTCGTGCCTTTACCCGCACCGAGCATCAGCAAGGACATGATATTTTTGGCATCAATTAGTTCTTTGCCTTTACCCAACTGAATATTGGCACGATATTTACTCGTCACCTCGATCAGTTTTCCCGAAGCGCGCGCATGTAAGCCCAATTTATTGATTACGTCTAAACTCGTGTCGATCATGACCAGTGTTTCATTTCCCGATGCAGTACCTGAACCGACCATTTTGCCTGAAGCGCTTTCGCAAGTCTATCGACAAAATATACCGAGCGATGCTGTCCGCCCGTGCAACCCAAAGACACCGTGATAAAGTGACGATGCCCTTGGCTAAAAATCGGCAACCATTTTTCTAAAAATTGATGCACATCATCATACATGGCATTGACCATCTCATCAGCGGATAAGAAGTCTTGAATCTGTTGATCCAGCCCCGTATAACTGCGCAACTCATTGACCCAATGTGGATTAATTAAATGTCTTAAATCAAACACATAATCTGCATCCAGTGGAATGCCATGCTTAAATCCAAAGGATTGTAAAATCACTACCAGTTTATCGCCCTGACCGAGCTTGACTGACAAAGTATGACGTAGCTCATGTACCGTTTTACTGCTGGTATCAATGGTCAGTGTTGCACGGCGATAGACTGGATAAAGTAGTTCTTCCTCAACACGAATACATTCGGTCAAAGATTCAAAACGGTGCACCAAAGGATGCGGTCTGCGAGATGAAGCATAGCGAG
This sequence comes from Acinetobacter marinus, assembly GCF_900096915.1. GTDB lineage: Bacteria > Pseudomonadota > Gammaproteobacteria > Pseudomonadales > Moraxellaceae > Acinetobacter > Acinetobacter marinus. The sequence continues at coordinate 44,661 of NZ_FMYK01000003.1, read as the reverse complement.
AAACCAGCACTTCCTCTCGAGCCGTTAAGTATAACACCTCGACCGTACCGATTTTGCGCAGTTCACTGAGCACTTCATCAATCGAAATCTGATCAGGTTGTAAGTTGCGAATATCCAAACCCAGCGCCAGTTGATCCATAGCAGGATCGGTACTGAGCTTATTGACGATCTCAGGCACTAAAGATAACGGCAAATTATCAATGGTATAAAAGCCCAAATCCTCAAGCACTTGCAGTGTTGAGGTTTTCCCTGAACCTGAACGTCCTGTCACCAGCAGTATCTGTTTCATAGCACGATCTATTTTATCCGCAATAAGTTCTCTGATAGATATGGCTCTCTGGCAGAAATGGCTCACAAGCACATGCACAGCCAGCAACATCAGCAATGCATTGATTATAGCGCATGATCCATCGCCATTTTATGACAGATCAGTGCTCGGTATATTTTACCAAAAGATTATCGATCAATCGTGTTTCACCGAGCTTTGCCGCCACGAATAATACAATATCTTGATCAAAAGCAGTCACTGGCGCCAAGTCTGGGCTAAGTGCTTCGACATAATCAATCTCAAAGCCTGCCTTAGTCAGACTGGCACGCAACTGCGTCAAAGCATCGGCTAAGCTGCTTTGTGTCTGTAATGCGTGTTCTGCATCAGTCAAACTTTGATAAATTTTTGGTGCGACTTTACGCTGTAAATCGGTTAAATAGCCATTGCGTGAACTGAGCGCCAAACCATCTTCCGCACGCGCGATCGGCACACCGACAACATCAATTGGAAAACTCAAATCACGGGTCATCTGACGAATCACCGCCAACTGTTGCCAGTCTTTTTGTCCAAAAAATGCGGTATCAGGTTGCACAATGTGAAATAACTTGGTGACGACTGTCGCTACCCCATCAAAGTGCCCTGCTCGAGAACGACCACACAGCACATCGGTAATTTCACCGACCACCACCGCAGTACGACGTGGTTGATCACCATACATCTGTTGTACTGATGGCGCAAACAGCACGTCGCAACCTGCTTCTGCCAAAAGCTGGCTATCCGCCTCTAGCGTGCGTGGATAATTGTCAAAATCTTCATTCGGACCAAACTGGATCGGATTGACAAAAATGCTGACCACCACAATATCACAGAGTTTTTTTGCCTCGAGCACCAAGTTGAGATGACCTTGATGCAGATTCCCCATGGTTGGCACAAAGCCAATGGTCTTACGTGCCAAACGTGCAGGCGCAAGCGCTGCATTTAAACTTTGTACAGTCGTTTCAGTTTTCATGCTCTAGAGCTCAACTTGAAATGTATGTTCTTTTGCTGGGAATGTTTGATCTAAGACTGCTTGGTGATAGGCTTTAATGGCATCAACGATTGCATTCTCCCCAGATTGCTCTCGCATAAAATTGCGAACGAATCTCGCCACTCGACCAAAAGTTAAACCTAGCATATCTTGAATCACCAACACTTGACCGTCGGTATCCACGCCCGCCCCGATACCAATCACTGGTACTGAAAATTTATCCGCCACTTCTTTTGCCAAAGTCGCAGGGACACATTCTAATAATAGCAAAGCTGCACCCGCATCGACAACTGCCTGACAATCCTCAAGAAGTTGATCCGCAGCAGAGCGAGTTTTGGCTTGTAACTTATAACCACCAAAGACGTGTACCGACTGTGGTGTTAATCCTAAATGCACACAAACAGGTACGCCATTGCGAGTAAGACTGCGCACCGTATCTGCCAGCCAAGCTCCGCCTTCGATCTTCACCGCATGCGCACCAACTTGCATGACTTTACGTGAATTGATCAGCGCATCATCCACTGTGGCATAGCTCATAAACGGCAAATCAGCCATGATAAAGGCATGTGAATTACCTCGTGCGACGATTTGCGTATGGTAGACCATATCGTCGATATTCACAGGCAAGGTCGAGTCGTGCCCCTGAATGGTCATGCCGAGCGAGTCACCAATCAAAATGCTATCGACTTCTGCAACTTCTAAGGCTTTGGCAAAACTCGCATCATAACAAGTCAAACACGAAAATTTACGACCTTCTGCTTTAAAACGTCTTAAATCAGTTAGACTAATCATGTGGCTCATCCTCTCTCGCAAAAAAGCGTTATCTCAAAAATCGTACTACACAAAACTGACTTCGCAAAAACTGTTCTTCACATCAATGATGAAAAATAAAATTCAATGGGCAAACCGCTACGCTTCAAATTAAGCCTGCCTCTTTGCAAGCATAAAGGATTCATCCTGAAACCATGCGCTTTGTATTGCATCTTGTACAGGTAAATCAGAAACGGCTTTCGCTGTAGCGCTTTGCAAACATGCCACATCAGATAAACGGACTTCACCAACCGTTGCCTGTGGCAACAGATCCAACAATGGCAAAACCACAAAATCTCGTTCCATTAATCCGACGTGTGGCACATTCAATCGTGGATGTTGGATCTGATCTTGATCGTATAACAGCAAATCCAAATCCAGTGTACGCTCGCCCCAATGGCGCTTGCGCACTCGTCCTGCATCCTGCTCAATAGCTTGAAGTTGATCGAGCAAAGCTAAAGGCGATAATGTGGTGACTAATTCAACCACTGCATTGAGATAATCAGGTTGATCTTGTGGTCCCATCGGCGGACTAGCGTACAGACGAGACACTCGCACTTGACCTATCTCAGATAAAGCCTTAATCGCAAAACGCAAGTAAGCAAGCCGATCCCCCAAATTACTGCCTAGACCGATATAACAAATGTGATGTATTTGATCTTGGCTAGAGTGAGTTGAGTCAATCATTGCGTTGGTCCAAAGACCACTTGCGATAAATCACGTTGCACACGGCGACGACGTGTAATCGGATGGCTGTTTTGGTTTGTTCCGAAATCATTTGAACGACGATCATTGGCACTGTTTGAACTGTTTCTCGAGCCATTTTGCGTTGTATTGTTCGCACTTTGCTCAGCCTGTGGCGCTGAAGATGCACCATTACGCTGTTTGGCTCGGCGTGCAGCTCGACGATTCACTTCCGTTTCCAGCACTAAAGGCACAAATTCTTCAGGTTCATCCGCTGTAGTCTTTTTATGCTGACGGTTGAAATTACGCTTATAGCTGGCAATGGCTTTTTCTTTTTGGTCATTACTGAGCTCCTGGAACTGCTCCCACCACTCGCCCATGCCTTGCGTGCCTGTATCACCAGACTGTTCACGCAGCAAGAGAAAATCAAATCCTGCACGAAACTTGGCATGTCCCGCCAGATTCATAATGTGCTGCGGCTTTGGTCTGATCAATCGAGATTGCATCTCCCACACTTCACGGATAAAGGTTTCTGCAAAACGAGGAATAATGGTACGTGATGCCTGACGTTTCAATACATCAATACCTGCTTGGGCACGAGCTTCCGCCTCGACCACCCCACGACTACGATAAAAATCGGCACGCTCTAAATAGGCTTCCCATAGTAATACCGCATAGAAAAATGCAGGATTAATGGATTTACCAATTTGAATGCGTTGGTCTGTATTGAACGCCGCACGTTGCATAAAGGTGGTAATTTCAGGTTTGACATCAGCGAACATCTGACGCCAAATATGAAACTTAATCAACAACGGAAGTAATTGTTCCAATCGTCCCATCGAGAACATTTTTTGCGATTCATCATAGAGACGATGTGGCGACACTTCACGCAGTTGCTGTGCACAGGCTTCATCAAAAACCTTGAGAATACTTTGATCAATCTGAAAACCCAGCTTGGCAGCAAAGCGCAAAGTCCTAAGCATGCGTACAGGGTCTTCTTCAAAACGCTGACGAGCATCGCCGAGTAGTTTTAATTTCTTCTGTTGAATATCGCTATAGGCATTACAAAAATCCAGCACAATGCCGTCACGTGGCTGATAATACATCGAGTTAATGGTGAAATCTCGACGGGCAAAATCCTGCTCAATCGTGCCCCAATTATTATCACGTAGAATCATACCTGAGGCACTGGTCACGGCTTTTTTCGGCGGGGCACGGAAAGTCGCCACCTCGATCATTTCCCGACCAGAATGCACATGTGCCAGCTCAAAGCGACGTCCAATAATTCGACAGCGACGCCCAAATACTTGTTTGATCTGGGCAGGTGTGGCATTGGTCACCGCATCGAAGTCTTTCGGATGCTCACCGAGCATGAGATCACGCACACCACCACCAACGATATAAGCGTCATATCCCGCTTTGGTAAGGCTATCAATAATGTCTAAAATGGCAGGGCTGAGTTGTGACGTGGATAGTCCACATTTAGAGGCACGCAAAGTTTGCAAAGAAGCTGGCTCCAGATTGGAATTTAGCTAAAACAGATAAAAATTACGGCTTCATCATAGCTCTATCTGGATTAAAGGGCAATTTGTTTATCGATCATTTACCGAACTTTCAAGCCGATGCCACTACACATCAGGGTTTGAGGCGAATTCGATCTCGATTCTTCGCTAAAGTTTTTTCACCGATCCCGTTGACTTCGAGCAAATCATCTATCCGTTTAAAATCGCCGTGTTGCTGGCGATATTGAATAATTGCTCGGGCTTTCTTCGGTCCAATGCTATCCAGTTTTGCGGTGATTTCTTGGGCAGTGGCTTGATTGATATTGATTGAAACTTGCGTGCCGAGTTGTTGTGGTCGTGGCTGTTGTGACGATTGTGAATGTTGTTGTGTGGTTGATGACTGCGATGATGCACGGCTGTCATTCGATGCTGGTGCGGATGCGTTTGTACTCAATAAGCCGTGTGGGCGACTTGTTTGCACTGTAGGCGATGGCTGTGCTTGCATCAGCGATTGATCAATGCGCTCTTGCCGAGCCTTCCACTGCTCAAAGCTGAGCGTGGTTTTTGCATGCACCGTGCCCATACTGAAAGCACTCAGCTCGGCAATAAGGATAAATATGTTTGCGTAAATTTTATTGTCGTTCATGCGCTTTGGCTGCATCCCAAAGTTGATCCAATTGTGCCAAATCGCATTGTTCTGGTGTCAGGTTTTGCTGTGCCAAAGCCTGCTCGATATAGGCAAAGCGACTACGAAATTTGGCAATCGTGCCGTGCAAAGCCTGATCACAGTTTTGATCCAGCTTGCGCCCAACATTGATCATGGCAAAAAGACAATCTCCTAATTCTTCTTGAATGTGCTGAATATCACTGGTCTTCGTCGCTTCCCGAAGCTCTTGTAATTCTTCATCGAGCTTTAGCCAAGCACCCTCGACATCTGCCCAATCGAAATTGAGTGTCGCAGCATAATATTGAATCTTCTGTGCTTGATCGATACTTGCGCCAACTTTTACTTTCTCTAATCGACTGACAGGCTTTTGTTGCTTTTCTTGTGCCTTGATCTGTTGCCAAAGTTGGCTGACACCCGCTTCATCTAAATTTTGAAAATTCGGATCAAAGACATGCGGATGACGGCGAATCAATTTTTCTTTCAATGTATCAACCACATCTTGAAAATCAAATGCGCCTTGCTCACTGTACATTTGCGACTGAAACACCACTTGCAACAGCAAATCGCCAAGCTCTTCTTTGACATGCGCCACATCACCCGAGCGCACTGCGGCATCGACTTCATAGGCTTCTTCGATGGCGTATTTTGTAAGGCTTTCAGGCGTTTGCTTCTGATCCCACGGGCATTCTCGCCGTAGTGTTTGCATTAAGTCGAGCAAGTCTTGCATGTGGTCATGTTCCATTTCATTTATTCATTGACGACGCGGTTTCGATGCTAAAGTTACGATACTGATGTTGCGATACTGATGTTGCGATGTCGGGCTGAGTGTGTCGAGATCGTTATAATCCTGCCAACCATTCCAGCAATAACTGCTCACCCGCCTGCGCTAGCGCCGTGCCATAGCGCTGATTATTGGCACGTAGTTGCAAAATATCAATTTTGGCGTGATTGAGCTCACTACAATGTCCAATTAGCCATTGCTCAAAACGCTGTGCATCCGCTTCAGGATGAAATTGCATCGCTAAAATGTGTTTGCCCAGCGCAAAGGCTTGATGCGGATAATGTTCAGAACTTGCCAAAAGTGTTGCATTCTGTGGCAATTCAAAAGTATCGCCATGCCAGTGGAGCACGTTCACATCGTGTAAATATTTCAGTGGGCTGGCATTGCCTTGCTCGCTCAGTTGCAAAGTCGACCAGCCGATTTCTTTGATATGCCCTGCATAAACTTTTGCGCCACTTGCCGCAACTAACAATTGCGCGCCCAAACAAATGCCTAATGTGGGTAATTGATTTTGAATACGGTATTTCAGCCCATCAATCTCTTGCTGTAAATATGGATAAATATCCGTCTCATAGACACCAATTGGACCACCCAACACCACTAAAATCGATTCATCTTGATAAATTGATTCAGGAATATTCACACCCGCATGGTAGTAGCGAAGCTCAAAACCTTGCGATTGAAACACCTTGCCAAAACTACCCAAATCTTCAAAAGCAAGATGCTGGATGACATTGATATATTTTTTGCGTTTAATCACGTTTTGCATGCCCTCACCTTTATACAATCACCATTTTTAAGACGATTTTTTCTGCGCCAACCACACCGTATGTCCTGCACAATCAGCATCATTCGCAACCATCTCTAGGACTTGAAAGTCATTTTGCGCCAACAATTCACGATACTCATCAGGCGACAGACTCGCATGGTATAAGGCTTCGCCGAACATCTCACCGATCGCTTCACCTTCACTTGTGCCTGATGTAAACATCAACATCGTGCCGATTTTGGAAAATCGCTGAAACTGCGCAAACATCTGCCGTTGATCATCCGCAGTGAGATGAAAAAAACTATCCCATGCCAAGATCCCATCGAAAGCTGACTCTGTATTGTTATCAATATCTTCATTGAGCTGAACATTTCTCATATCGCCAAGAATCCAGCGATGATTCGGATATGTCTCCACAGGGAAATTTTGCTGTGCCATTTCAAGCATTACGTCTGAGCTATCTACACCTGTGATTGCACAACCTTTCTCACTCAAGTAACGTGCAATCGGTACGCCTGAACCACAGCCTAAATCCAATACTTTTGAATTGCTTGGCAATTTTTCACAAAAACGATCTAGCCAAGATTGTTCATACAAATATTCGCCTCGTAGCTCAGTCCACGCTCGTCCGTATTTGCGGTAAATGTCGATGATATTTTTTGCAAGATGTTGATCACTCATTCCATTTTAACTACTTGTATCGCTATTGGTTTATCTCATTATTTAAGTCGATGATTATCGCTTGTCCTGACACAGACAGATTCAGCGAATATTTTTACCAATATACTCCGACCTTTGGCGCAGTTCACCCATTTTTTCACCACAAAGCAGTGAATTTCTCGTATAATTTCCCCCGCTAGCTACCTGCCCGCACAAGAGATTTATATATGACGACCATTATCAAACAAGATGACTTGATCACTTCGGTCAAGGACGCCCTGCAATTTATTTCGTACTATCATCCTACTGATTTTATCCAAGCCATGAGCCGTGCTTACGACCGTGAAGAAAATAAAGCGGCAAAAGATGCGATTGCGCAAATCTTGATTAACTCTCGGATGTGTGCAGAAGGTCATCGTCCGATCTGTCAAGATACTGGTATTGTGAATGTCTTTTTAGAGGTTGGGTTGGATGTCAAATTTGACCTTACAATGAGCCTAGACGACGCAGTGAATGAAGGTGTGCGTCAAGGTTATTTAGAAAACACCAACGTACTTCGTGCATCTGTTTTGGCTGATCCTGCATTTGGTCGTAAAAATACCAAAGACAATACCCCTGCGGTGATTCATTACAAACTCGTGCCAGGTAATACTGTCGATATTACTGTGGCTGCCAAAGGTGGCGGTTCAGAAAATAAATCAAAACTAGCGATGCTCAATCCATCTGACTCAATCGTCGATTGGGTATTGAAAACTGTGCCAACCATGGGCGCAGGTTGGTGTCCGCCGGGTATGCTCGGTATCGGTATCGGCGGTACAGCAGAAAAAGCCATGATGCTCGCCAAAGAATCGTTGATGGAAGAAATCAACATGGACGAGCTACTCCGCCGTGGTCCTCAAAACAACATCGAAGAACTTCGTATTGAAATCTTTGAAAAAGTAAATGCACTGGGTATTGGTGCACAAGGTCTAGGCGGTTTAACCACTGTCCTTGATATTAAAATTAAAGATTATCCATGTCATGCTGCTGGCAAACCAGTCGGCATGATTCCAAACTGTGCAGCGACTCGTCACGCACATTTCACTTTGGACGGTTCAGGCCCTGCGCATATCCAAGCGCCAAAACTTGAAGATTATCCTGAAGTGACTTGGGATACTTCAACCTCGAAGCGTGTTAACTTGGATACCATTACCCAAGAAGAAATGAATGCGTGGCAACCGGGTGATACCTTATTGCTCAATGGTACGATTTATACAGGTCGTGATGCAGCGCACAAACGCATGGTCGATATGCTCAATAAAGGCGAAGAACTACCAGTCGACCTCAAAGGTAAATTTATCTACTACGTTGGTCCTGTTGATCCAGTCGGTGATGAAGTGGTCGGTCCTGCAGGTCCTACAACTGCAACTCGTATGGACAAATTCACCCGCCAAGTGCTCGAAGCAACTGGTTTGTTCGGCATGATTGGTAAAGCGGATCGTGGTCCGACTGCCGTTGAAGCGATTAAAGACAACCAAGCGACTTACTTGATGGCAGTTGGCGGTGCGGCATATCTCGTGTCTAAAGCGATTCGTGAAGCTGAAGTGGTTGCCTTTGCTGATCTCGGTATGGAAGCCATCTACAAATTTGTGGTGGAAGATATGCCTGTATCTGTTGCGGTGGATGTCAACGGTACATCTGTGCATGCGATCGCACCAAAAATCTGGCAAGAAAAAATTGGTAAAATTCCAGTGGTTGATGCGACTGTCTAAGTCAATCCATCATTTTTACCAATTCGATAAAATCTCGCCTCAAATCAAAAAAGCATAGCCTCGGTTATGCTTTTTTCGCTTATGCTTTTTATATTAATTTTCAATAAATTTAATGACTTAAGCCACTACATTGCTTGCATTAATATCAGCACAGCAATGATCGCAAGCATCCCGCCCACCACACGACTACGGTTGAGTTGTTCTTTAAAAATCAATACCGCCGCCAAAATACCAAAACACACTACCAGAATATTCATCGAAGCAAAGACCAATGCAGGACTGTCACTGAGCTGTCGATGGGCGTATAAATAAAAAGCAATATTGGCAAAATTCAGCACGCCCAATAACATGCCAGCCAATAGTGTTTTACTTGTTAAGACTTGAGATTGAAATAATGCCACCGCCAAACATAACAGCGCTGAACAGATAAAAATCGCATTGAGACTCATCGCAAACTGCAAGCCCAATCCCGAAGTATATTTAAACAATAAATCTATCAGCGCATAGCCAACCCAAACACTTAAAATACTCAGCCACGCTGCCATCGATTGACTGGATTTTGCCCCGCCCTGACCAATCAGCATGATCAACACCGCCACCACACCGAGCACAATTCCGAAAATTTTAAGTGCTGAAAATTGCTCTTGATAAATTAAGCTGGAAACCAAAATCGTCAGTACCACCGATAATCGCTGTGCAACTTCGGTTTTGATCAACCCCGCATGATGCAAAGCACGATCTAAACACCAAAAAATACTGGGTAATAAAATCGCCAATGCCCCAATCAGCCACCATGAATGTTCTAACTGCGCCACATTAAAAGACGGCTTGAACCATAAAAAACACAGCACGGATGCAGTAAGATAATTCAATGTCAATAGATGGACAATATTCAATCCATACTGACGATAAAGTTTCAGTGCGATCGACACCGATACACTAAATAAGGCTGCGATAAGAATAAATTGCATCGGTCATCCAAGAATTAATTTGAATCTGTAAAACTCAACACGATGATTTTTAAAAGATGATCTTCAAAAGACGATCGTTAATAGATAGTCATTAAAATAAGCGAATTCACAATCATGCAAAAGCATTTAACAATAAAAAACCCATCTCGTGATGGGTCTTTTATAGGTCAAATCAAATGATGTACAGATTAATAACGCTCAACCATTTTTTCCAATGAAATAGGACGAATCTTGTTGGCATTGCCTGCTGTACCAAATGCAGTATAACGATCTACACAGATTTGTTTCATGGTTTCTACCGTCTTCGCCAAGTATTTACGTGGATCAAATTCGGCAGGATTTTCCGCCATGAATTGACGAATCGCACCTGTTGATGCCAAACGTAAATCGGTATCAATATTGATCTTACGCACACCATGCTTGATCGCTTCAACCAATTGATCAACTGGTACGCCGTAAGTTTCGCCAATCTGACCGCCGTATTCGTTGATCACTTTGAGCCATTCTTGTGGCACAGAGCTCGAACCATGCATCACGATGTGGGTATTTGGCAATGCGGCATGAATTTCTTTAATGCGATCAATCGCCAAAATATCACCTGTAGGTGGACGCGTGAACTTGTACGCACCGTGTGAGGTACCGACTGCGATCGCAAGTGCATCGACATTGGTATCTTCGACGAATTGTTTTGCTTCTTCTACAGAAGTCAGCAATTGAGAGTGATCAAGTACACCTTCTGCACCAACGCCATCTTCTTCGCCTGCCATACCTGTTTCCAAGCTACCTAGACAGCCAATTTCACCTTCTACAGAGACGCCACAAGCATGCGCCATTGCCACCACTTCACGGGTAACACTGACGTTGTAGTCGTAATCGGTCGGGGTTTTCCCATCGGTACCCAATGAGCCATCCATCATCACCGAACTAAAACCAAGCTGAATCGAACGCTGACAAATCGCAGGGCTTGTGCCGTGATCTTGGTGCATGACCACTGGAATATGTGGCCACTCTTCAACCGCCGCCAAAATCAAATGACGTAAAAATGGCGCACCCGCATATTTACGAGCACCCGCAGACGCCTGCACGATCACAGGTGAATTGGTTTCATCTGCCGCCATCATAATAGCACGCATTTGCTCTAAGTTGTTGACATTGAATGCTGGAACGCCGTATTCATGCTCAGCGGCATGGTCTAATAATTGGCGTAGTGAAATAAGTGCCATAAATCTCTCCCAAAATATAAACGCATTCTAACCTGATCATCATTCGAATTCAGCTAAAATCACGTTTTAAAATAGAAAAAATCCCCGCTATGCGAGGATTTTTAAAATCAATTATTGTGCAGCTTCGCTACTTTGTTCAGGCTGTGCAGCTGCATCTGCTGTGGTGGAGTCTGCTGGCGTTGCGGTTGCAGTTTCTGTTGCTTCAACCGATGCATCAGGCGTTGCAGTCTCACCTTCTACCGCAATCGCTTCGGCATTTGGTTGATCGACCGAATCAATAGCTGCTTGTTGCTCTGGTGTCACTGCTTCGTCCGCAGGTGCGGTAGTGGTTGCTTCAGCAGGCGCAGCTTGTTCTGCTGGTGCTTCTTTTTTGGCACATGCCACAGTGAATAATGGAAGCGCAATTGCAAGTGCAGTTAAAAGTTTAATATTCATCAAGATATCCTCAAGTAAAGTGTTAATTCAAAATCAAATCAAATTTTAAAAACTAACCGTATTAGTTTTTCGCACGTTCAAGAAGTACAGCAACAGCAGGTAAAGTTTTTCCTTCAACAAACTCAAGGAATGCACCGCCACCAGTCGAGATATAGCCAATTTGATCAGCCACTTGATATTTATCAATCGCAGCCAAAGTATCTCCACCGCCTGCAATCGAGAAGCCTGCGCTCTCTGCGATCGCCAATGACAATGCTTTAGTGCCTTCACCGAACTGATCCACTTCAAAAACGCCGACAGGGCCGTTCCACAGTATAGTCTTTGATTGCTTCAACAATGTTGCAAATTGTTGTGCGGTTTCAGGGCCAACATCGAGAATCATATCGTTATCGCCAACATCAGCGACTTTTTTGACCACGGCGTTGGCATTGCCTGCTGAACCTAAGAAGTCATCGAAGTTAATTTCAGACGCATCCGTAACCACTACATCTGTTGGTAGTGGCACATCAACTTTAGCAGCGATTTGTTTAGCTGTTTCTAGTAAATCTGCTTCACAGAGTGATTTTCCGACGTTATAGCCTGCTGCGGCAAGGAAGGTATTGGCAATCCCGCCACCAACGATGAGCTGATCACAAATGGTCGACAATGACGTTAACACATCCAATTTAGTCGATACTTTTGAACCTGCAACGATCGCCACCATTGGCTTCTCAGGGGTTTGCATCGCACGACCCAATGCATCCAACTCAGCGGCAAGAAGCGGTCCTGCGACAGCTTCCTTGGCATAACGTGCGGCGCCTTCTGTCGATGCTTCGGCACGATGCGCTGTGCCGAATGCGTCCATGACGAATACATCGCACAGTGCTGCATATTTCTGTGCAAGCTCAGGATTATTCTTCTTTTCGCCGTGATTGAAGCGTACATTTTCAAGAAGTACCACTTGCCCTGCTTCAACCGTTACACCATTTAAATAATCGGTAAACAATTGCACGTCTTGACCCAGCGCTTCAGTTAGATATGCTGCAACTGGCGCAAGCGATTGTTCAGGCTTTGGCTCACCCTCTACTGGACGACCTAAGTGAGAAAAGACCATCACAGCAGCACCTTGAGCGAGGGCTTGTTTGATGGTTGGAATCGCAGCACGTAGACGCGCATCACTGGTGATTTTGCCATCTTTAACAGGGACGTTTAAATCTTCACGAATTAAGACACGTTTCCCATTCAAATCTAAATCAGTGATGCGCTGAAAATTCATCTGCTTCTCTCATGTTGGTTAAATTAGTTGCGCAAATTTTAAATCATTCTCATTAAAAAGGTAGTTCTATTTCGGTAAAATATGAAATTCGCCTCAAATATCATTTATCATGATGGTACTCACCCGCATTCATTTTAAATCAGGTTTGTATTTATGTCATATCATCCCGACCCAGAACTCAATCGCCTCAACGTCTTAGGCGGTGCACTCGCCAGTTGTTGTTTTGATCCGATCACAGGCTATTATCGAGATGGTTTTTGTCATACAGGCTATGCCGATGTTGGGCTACATACCGTGTGTGCACAGATGACTTCTGAATTTTTAAGTTTTTCACAGCGTGTCGGCAATGATTTGACTACGCCTTTGCCTGAAGTTGGTTTTGCTGGATTACAACCAGGTGATTTTTGGTGCATTTGCGTGACCCGTTGGGTCGAAGCATATCAGCATCAGGTTGCCCCGCCAGTGAAAATTCACGCTTGTCATGAAAGTGTGTTGCAATTTGTGGAGTTAGAAACGCTGATGGAATATGCAGTGTAATGACGCAGATTATTCTTGCCTCAAGCTCAGAAACACGCAAAGCGCTACTGAATCGCTTGCATCTCGATTATCTAGCGATCAGCCCTGAGATTGATGAAAGCGCAAAACCACATGAATCAGCGGAACAACTTGCACAGCGTTTGAGTTTTGAAAAGGCGTTGAAAATTGCCAAGGATTATCCCGATGCGATTGTGATTGGTTCCGATCAAGTCGCTTATCTTGCACAGTCCCCCCAGCAATTCATTGGCAAGCCCTATACCGAACAAGGCGCCATTGCACAGCTTCAACATCAATCTGGAAAAATACTCAATTTCACCACAGGCTTGTCTGTGCAATGTATCAATCAACAATTTGAACACACTTGTGTTGTGCCCTTTCAAGCCAAATTTCGTGAATTAAGCAATGATGAAATTCAGCGTTATGTGACCATTGATCAGCCCTTACATTGTGCAGGCAGTTTTAAAGTTGAAAGTCTAGGAATCAGTTTATTTGAATCACTCAAAGGTGATGACTACACCGCATTGATGGGCTTACCGATGATTCAACTGTGTGCTGTTTTACGTCAACTTGATGTTCGAGCGCCTTAAACCTTGCGTAACTTGTGCATAGGTGATTTAGACAAATGATCGCAAACGTATTCGTATTTTCCACGAGCAAAGCCTAAAGGTAAAATCGAGCAAAATCGTGCGTTCGGCAAAGTAATTACATAGATTTGCAATCCACATCCATATGCTTACAACCGTGCTTAAGTCTATACATTTTTAGAAATTATTCTGTGATACAATTATCCGAATGAATAATATGATCTTGATTTAGGCAATATAAATGATGCCCGCAAATGAGCTACACATAAACTTTATTGAAAGTGCTTTAGAAACCCTACAAATTGAGCAACAAGCGTTAAAAATCTTGGCGCAACAAATCGATCAACGCTTTGTTGATGCCTGTGAAATTATTTTGCAGTGTAAAGGGCGCGTTGTGGTGACTGGTATGGGGAAATCTGGTCATATCGGTCGCAAAATGGCAGCCACCTTAGCGTCGACGGGAACACCGTCGTTTTTCATGCATCCTGGTGAAGCAGGTCATGGTGACTTAGGGATGCTGGTGCGTGGTGATGTGCTGATTGCCATTTCCAACTCAGGTAAAAGCGATGAGATCATGATGCTCATGCCATTGATCAAACATCTCGATGTACCATTGATTACCATCAGCGCTGACGATCAAGGACCAATGCCACAAAATGCCAATGTTGCTTTGACACTGGGTAAGGCGCAAGAAGCCTGTCCGCTGGGTTTGGCACCCACATCGAGTACCACAGCGACCTTAGCACTTGGTGATGCCCTCGCTGTAGCACTATTAGAGGCTCGTGGTTTTACTGCGGATGATTTTGCTCGCTCACATCCAGCTGGTGCTTTGGGTAAACGTCTATTACTCCATGTTGAACATTTGATGCATCAAGGCGATGAATTACCATCTGTTACTGCATCGACACCACTCAATCAAGCCCTGTATGAAATGACCAACAAACGTCTCGGCATGACCACCATTGTCGATGACCAACACAAGTTGCTCGGTATTTTTACCGATGGTGATTTACGTCGTCTACTCGATCAACAGCAACAATTCAGCCTAAATATTCCTGTGTCTGAAGTGATGACAAAAAGTCCATTTACCATTAATGTCAACGCCAGAGCTGTGGTCGCATTAGATTCGCTGAAAGAAAAGAAAATCAACCAATTCGTGGTGGTGGATGATCAAGACAAAGTCGTCGGCGTGATCAGTATGCATGACTTAATTAGTGCAGGAGTATAATCATGGGTTCGTTTGCACTTCTTGAAAAAGCATTACATATGCAAGCCTTGGTGCTCGATGTGGATGGTATTCTTAGTGATGGATTCGTGACATTTACCAATACTAGCGATGAAATCAAAAACTTTGATATTCGTGATGGTTTAGGGATGAAACTGATCCAATCAATTGGCATGAAAGTCATCATTATCACAGGGCGCAAAAGTAATATCGTAGACAAGCGTATGTCTGATCTCGGTGTGGATTTGGTATTTCAAGGGCGTGAAGACAAAGGTACTGCCCTGCGTGAAGCCTGCGCTCAGCTCAACCTCTTACCCGAAGACTGTCTGTATATGGGTGATGATTGGCCTGACTTGTCTGCCTTTGCTTTGGCGGGAATGAAGATCACTGTACCAAATGGTCATGTCGAACTGCGTCGCCGTGCTGATCTGGTTACCGTTGCCTATGGTGGTCGTGGTGCAGTGAGGGAAGTCTGCGATATGCTACTGCATGCCAAAGGTGAATATGAAAACACCCTTGAAAAATTCCTCAACCCACCACATTAAATATAGATCATCATCTGCTTAATTGTGCTCTAATTAACGATGCTTTGTTGAGCTATATTCTCAGTCATTCGGATTGAGTTGATTGCTCACAGTATCGATGCTGGATTTGCGTGTTTGCTTTAAGTGTTTAATTTGGGATGTTTGGTTTTTAGATGCTTAGTTTTAGATGTTTGGTTTTGAATGTTAAGTGAAAGGCGATAACGATGGATACACGACTGCTTTATAGTATTGCGATGGTCTTTGTCATCATTGTCGCTGGCTTTTATTATTTCAGTGGCAAAAGCAAACGACTTGAGGCGAGCAAAGATGCCAATCTCAACTCAACCGCCAAAACCATTCAAGTCACTCAGACCAACGAACAAGGTCAACTGTATGCCAAATCGACCATTCAAGGCATGACCGTGAATATGCAATCTGGTGATGCTGTGCTTGAAAAAATTCAAGGTGTACAATATGAAAAAGGCAAAGAAAACGCCAGCTTTCATGCCGATCAAGGTTTTGCAAAAAATGATTATGAAAATGTAGAGTTGGTCGGTAATGTACGTGTGTCAAAACTCAGTGATCAGAAAACGCCAAGCATCACTTTTGATACCGACCAACTGAGTGGCAACACCAAAACCAATCAAATCGTGACCGATCATGAAGTCATGATCACCAGTCCACAAGGTAAATTTCAAAGTCAGGGCTTAAAGGCGAACTTAAATACTGGCGAATATGAATTTTATACAATTCGAGGTCTTTATGAACCAGCGTCCTAATCTACTCCCAACCCATTGCGCATCGGCATCGCTACTTGTTGCACTGTCGTTATTTGCCAGCACGCAGAGTTTTGCACTGACCAGCGATCGTCAAAAACCGATTAGCTTGGAAGCGGAACGTGCCACCTTCAATGAAAAAACGGGTGTCACGACTTATACGGGCAACGTGGTGATCCAACAAGGCACACTCAAACTGCAAGCCGATGCGATCGTTGCCAATCTCAACAGCAACAATCAAATCAAATCAGTCACTGCCAACGGCTCCCCTGCCAAATTCCAACAACAAATGGATGGCAACAAAGGACTGGCACGTGGCGAAGGCAAAAAGATCAATTACAACGCTGAATCTGGCATTATCACCTTATCAGGCAATGCATTCCTCAGTCAAAATGGCGCAACATTTCGTGGTCAAAACTTAAAATACAGCATGAGCAAAGGCGATATTCAAGCGGATGGTGGCAGTTCAAGCACAGGAAAAGGACGCATTCAAATCGTCATCCCACCGTCTGCATCGCAAAGCCTTTCTGGAGTCAAAGATTAATGAGCACTACAGCCGTGCAAACCTTATGTATTCAGCATTTGGCAAAAAACTATAGCAAACGCTGGGTGGTCAAAGACGTTTCTTTTGAAATCCACAGCGGACAAATCGTTGGCTTACTTGGTCCAAACGGCGCAGGAAAAACCACCAGCTTTTATATGGTGGTTGGCTTGGTGCGCATGGATAAAGGTTCAATTCATTTAGATAACAAAGATTTATCCAGTCTTTCCATGCATGAACGCGCTCGGCAAGGCATCGGCTATCTGCCTCAAGAAGCCTCGATTTTCCGCAAATTGACCATTGGTCAAAACATCATGGCGATCCTCGAAACCCGTAAAGATTTAAACAAACAACAACGCCAGCAACGCCTTGAAGAATTATTAAACGATTTTAAAATTACCCATATTCGAGATTCACTTGGCATGAGCGTCTCGGGTGGTGAACGTCGCCGTGCTGAAATCGCCCGTGCCCTCGCCTCTGATCCAAAATTCATGTTGCTCGATGAACCTTTTGCGGGGGTCGACCCAATCTCGGTCAATGACATCAAAGACATCGTGGAAAATCTTAAAGATCGTGGCATTGGCGTACTCATTACCGATCATAATGTGCGTGAGACTTTGGCAATCTGTGAAAAAGCCTATATTGTCTCCGAAGGTAGCGTGATTGCCGATGGCACACCGCAAGAAATCCTTGAAAATGACACCGTTCGCCGTGTCTATCTGGGTGAAGACTTCAAAGTATAAGCAAATTATGAAGAACATTATCGATCAAACCAAATCTGTATAATCAGAATTTATTGACTGAATTGCTCTTGATCAAAGACTAAAAAGACCATACAAGACGGTGATTTATAATCATCGTCTTTTTTTTCATCTGGTATGAATGACACACTTTCGGTAAAAAATATCACAAAATTCGTTTTTGATAAAACTCACAATTATGCGATTTTTTCGCATAAATACCACAAAAATACTATCAATACCGCACCAAACTTGCTCACAAATTCTTGCTATACAAGCACTTAGACATTAATCTTAATTAAATTAAGTTTAAGATTAACTTGACCGACTGTTTTACTCAATCTACGGATTTATATGAATCGCAGGGAGTGCCTCGTATGAAAACTCAACATTTATTTCTTTTTGGGCTGATGAGTGCAAGTATTTTTGCCATCAGTAACTCCGCACAAGCCGAATACGGCTGTCAGGCAGGTCATATTCCCGTGAATCAAGGACCTCAGCAAGTCTGTGTTGCCGATTACAATCTACCGCATTGGAATCAAACTCAACGAAAAAAAACAACAGGCTACTGGCAAAAAACTTGGGGAGCGATTGCCCCTTCTCCAACAGATGCAATTTTAGGTGTCGCTGAAAGTGTAGGCAGTAAAAAAGAAGCAGAAAAAATTGCCATAGCAGACTGCAAAGCCAAAGGCGGTACAGATTGCGAGGTTGACTTTGCCTACCACAACCAGTGCGCTGTCATGATTGTTGGTAGCAAAACATATCAAAACTATGGGAATGCCACGATAGCAGAGGCGACACAGCGAGGCTTAGCCGACTGCAATCAAAGGGAGAAAGGTTGTCGTGTCTATTACTCCGCCTGCGCTAAGCCCATCTATCATCGTAGATAATTTTTAAAAACGATCAAAAAGGAACCTTTCCATGAAAACACAACATCTACTTTTATCCGCCCTATTCAGCATCTCAGCCATTGGTTTTGCTGGGTCAGTACATGCTCAAGGGCATCAATATTTTATCTGTAATGGCACAGCTCAAGCTGGACCATGTACGGGTGGTTCTTCTGGTGGTGGCAATGGTGGTAACACTAGAAATGGTCAACCAATTACATATTGGAACTTTACATGGGGCGCTATCGCCTATGACAAAGACCTTCGCATCGCTGGCGGTTCCTCAGGCAAGGGTGGTAAATGGTCAGCCAAATCAGCAGCAAAAAAAGACTGTAAAGCCCGAGGCGGTAAAAAATGCAAGGTTTTACAAGAATATAATAGCGACAATGGATGTGCTGGACTGTCAGTCGGCAATTCAGGCAGATGGGCGACGGATTTTGGCAATACGCAAGAAGAGGCTGGGCTAGCCAGTAAAAACTATTGTGAGTCTGATGGAAAAGGCGCTTGCCAAGTTATCTACGCAGGCTGTAGTCACTTGGAAAGAGATCGGGTGGTCTATTAGAAACTATGATGATTAAAATTCGAGAAAATTTAATACTTCGAACGTCTTGTAATATCCGCAAATGGAGCATGCATTTTTCTTGACTTTGATCATCAGCATACATTTTAGAACACCACCAAAGATAGATAACCCAAACCTTAAAAGGAAATTTATTATGAAAACCAAATCACTGATCACAACAGCTGGAATCGTCGCAATATTCGGATTCTCAGCAAATCTTGCTGTAGCACAATATGTACCGCAAGCAGAAAAGCACCGAATGGCAACCCAAGGACAAGGATCGCAAGGATCGACAAGCTCGTCAAGCTCTGGCGTGCCAACGACGTATTGGAACATAACATGGGGCGCGTTCGCCTATGATAAAAATCTTGGCATCGCTGGCGGCTCAGCAAACAAGGGCGGGAAATGGTCAGCCAAATCAGCGGCAAAAAAAGACTGCAAAGCCCGAGGCGGAAAGAAATGTAAGATTTTACGAGCATTTAATAGCCTCGATGGATGTATTGGGGTGGTAAAAGGTCCTAAAAAAGTGGGTTGGAATTTTAGGGATACAGCTGAAGAGGCTGGGCAAATCAGTAAAGATTATTGTGAGTCGTATGAAGGAAAAGGGAATTGTCAAGTCATCTACACAGGCTGTAGCCCCTTGGAAAGAGATCGGGTGGTTTATTAGAAACTATGCTGGCTAAAACTCAAACAACCCTAAGTGCCTAAAAAGTCTTGCAAGATCAAATAAGGGAGCATGCATTTTTCTTCACTTTGACCGCCAGCGTACTTTTTAGAACACCACCAGAGTTCGATAAGCCAAACATCAAAGGACTGCATTATGAAAGTTCACCATCTATTTTTATCCGCCTTGTTTGGTTTCTCAGCCATTTTAGGCACCTCAATGAGCGCACAAGCCGAAGGTGGCTGTCCTTCTGGCTACGTGCCAACCCCAAACCAAGGTCAACCCTGCGCTGCTGACTACAACCTCCCCTACTGGAACCAACAGCAGCAAAGCCAACCACAAGTTCAGCCAAGAGTACGTGTGGTGTATAAATGGGGAGCTCTCGCATACGATAAAACGAACGGCGTATACGGTGCTTCAGATAACAACAAAAATGAACGGTCGGCAAAATCAAAGGCAATGAAGGACTGTCAAAACCGAGGTGGCAAAAATTGTGAAATTTTGAATGCATATGGTCGCGACCACTGTATTGGTCTAGCAAGAAGCCGTACAGGGGAAATCGCTTGGAAACACGAAGTATCAGTAAAAGATGCAAGTGAAGTAAGTATTAAAGATTGCGAATCCAGCTATGGAAAAGGCAATTGCCAAGTCATCTACTCAGGCTGTAGCTATGCGGTAAGAGTGGAATAACCAATTTAATCACCCCCAACCCAAACCTTAAAAGGAAATTTACTATGAAAACCAAATCATTGATCACAACAGCTGGAATCATCGCAATACTCGGATTCTCAGCAAATCTTGCTGTAGCGCAATATGTACCACAAGGCGCAAAACACCAAATCGCCACCCAAGGACAAGGCTCACAAGGGTCGTCCATGCCAAGGACGTATTGGAACATCACATGGGGTGCTATCGCCTATGATAAAAATCTTGGCGTAATCGGCGCATCAACAGGCAAAGGCGGTAAATGGTCAACAAACTCCGCAGCAAAGAAAGACTGTAAAGCCCGAGGCGGAAAGAAATGTAAGATTATACAAACATATAATAGCCTCAACGGATGTGTTGGCATGGCAGCAGGCAATTCAGGAGGATGGGCTACGGATTTTGGCAATACACCAGAAGAGGCTGGGCAAGCCAGTAAAAACTATTGTGAGTCTAATGGAAAAAGTCAGTGCAAAGTCGTCTACACAGGCTGTAGTCCAGAGGTAAGAGTAGGATAACCAAAACAACAAAGGAGTGAATCATGAAAACCAATCTGCTTATCACGACTGCTGGATTCATCGCAATACTGGGATTCTCAGCGAATCTTGCTGTAGCGCAATACGTTCCACAAGGCGCAAAACACCAAATCGCCACCCAAGGGGCACAACAGCCTACGGCACCACAGGCGCGTTGGGCAGATCGGTGGGGAGCATTTGCATCAGATGGCAAGACATACGGCATTGTTGCTGACGCTAACAGTGAGCGTAAAGCAAAAAGTAATGCTATTGCCGAGTGTGAGAAGAATGGAGGAAATAAGTGCCAACACAGGTTTACTTACAGAAGCCAATGCGCAGCAATAGCTGCAAGTGAGCGCAATAAGTTTTTCAGCGGCGCTCCTGATGCCAAAGAAGCTGAAGAAACTGCTATAAAGCGTTGTGAAACTGCGAACGGGAAAGGTGCTTGTTGGCTCTACTACTCAGGCTGTAGCCTCCCTGTCCGTATTCAATAACTCAGAAGAAAAGGAAATCATTATGAATATTCAAAAACTCAGTGTCATCAGTCTATTGAGCTTTGGTGCGTTTGCCTTGAGCAACTCCGCTTTTGCTGAAGGTGGCTGTCCGTCTGGCTATGTGCCAACTCCAAACCAAGGACAGCCCTGCGCTGCCGACTACAACCTCCCCCATTGGAATCAAGGGCAACCACAAGCCCAACCGCAAGTCCGTTGGGCGGATCGCTGGGGGGCAATGGCAGATGATGGTAATGGAACCGCTGGGATTGTAGAAAGTCGTAATAGTAAGAGAGAGGCTGAGGTCGCAGCAGTCAAAGAGTGCAAAAAACGGGGTGGTGGGAACTGTAAAACTTTTGCGACTTATTACAACCAATGCGCAGCTATAGCCGCTGGAGGTGAGCGCTCGGATTGGGCTCGAGCTGAGACTAAAGAGCTGGCTATTAAAATCAGCATGGATCGGTGTGAGAAAAAGGGAATAAATTGCCGAGTCTACTACTCAGGCTGTAGCCTCCCTGTCCGTATTCAATAGTTCAGAAGAACAGGAACTCATCATGAATATTCAAAATTAAAGTTGGATTCTTTTACAAAGTACATTTTATTCTGAACATCATAGTTCAACAAAGACTATAGGGCGATTAAGCTATCCGCATCGCCCTGTGATCAAGATGCGCCATTATGAATAATTACTCATATCCGCACCAACCGCAAAAAATACGCCTAAGCAAAACAACACCACAAACAGCGAAAACCAAAAAATCATATGCTTAAATGCTTTATCCGACATTGTGCTGTCTTGATATTTCGGTGCTGGCGGACGATGATTTGATGAATTCATGAGTCTTACTCCTCTCGGATTGTTTTTAAAATTGCTTTCGATGAACAAATTATGTACGCAAAAGCCAGCTCGGAATAGACACAGTTTTTAGCCAAAAAAGTATAACAGATGCCATTTTTTCAAGAATTCTGTTATATTTTTAGACTAAATTTTCATGGCAAATTATTGATCTTCTGTCCCAGAAAATGACCGTAAATTGACGTCTTGAGTGCATTATGTTGAAATCCGCACAAATCGTTTCACAGATTCAGCTGTTGATTAAAAATGGCGCGTTAAAAGCCCATCAAAAACTGCCGTCTTTGCGTGAACAATCCATGCAGTCAGGCTTTAGCTTGATGACCGTGCTCAGTGCCTATCAACAATTGGAAGCGCAAGGACTGATTTATAGCAAACAAAAATCTGGCTTTTATGTTGCAGGTGCTCAGGTCGATGCATCCTCGGCGAGTGAGGCGCTACAGCACACGACTAAAATTGAAATTAATTCTCAAGTTTTCCATTATCTCAAAGACACACAGCAACAAGACATCATTCCGCTGTGTTCTGCTTTTCCCGATCACGCGTTATTGTTCAATCCACGTTTGATGAGCATCATTGCACAACATGCCAAAAAGCGCCCCAGCTATCAGCAAAATGCCAATCTTCCACCAGGTAATCTCGCCTTGCGCCAATTGATCGCCAATAAATATATCGTTCAAGGCATTGCCACCAGTGCTGATGACATTGTGATTACCTCAGGTGCACTCGATGCACTGAATTTGTCCTTAGAAGCACTCACTCAAGCAGGTGATTATATTCTGCTACAACAGCATATTTTCTATGGCGCTTGGCAGGCAAGTGAACGGCTCGGATTACAGGTGATTAGCATTCCTGAACATCCGCAATTTGGCTTTGATTTGGACGCCTTCGAGCAAGCCTTGCAACGCTATCCGATCAAAGTCTGCTGGTTAATGCTGAATAGCCACAATCCGATCGGCTTTACCGTCAGTGACGAAATCAAAGCTCGCATTGGAGAATTATTACAGCAATATCAAGTGCATTTGATCGAAGATGATGTCTATCAAGAGATGTATTTTGGACAGCACAAACCCTTATCGATGAAATTTTTTGATCAAGACAATGATGTGTTGCACTGCTCTTCTTTTTCCAAATTGTTAGGTTCGGGGACTCGGATTGGTTGGGTGCATGCAGGACGTTATTCTGAAGCAATTCAGCATCGCCAGCAAATGCGCACGCTGTCGGCAAGCCCATTAATTCAAAATGCCTTGGGGGATTTTTTATCCAGCCAACATTATGAAAAACATCTACGCACGCTACGTCGTACACTCGCACAAAATAAGAAACAATTTTATCAAGCCTTACAGCGCATTTTACCGAACACCTGTGAAATTCAATATTTCGAGAGTGGCTATTTTCTGTGGATTAAACTACCTGAATCAGTCAATGCGGATACGCTGTATCAAACTTTATTGGCGGAAAATATTGGTATTTCTCCAAGTAGTCTATTCAATCCGCAACACGATCAATCATCCTATTTTCGCTTAAATTGCTCATTTGCATGGTCGCCTGAGATTGAACAGGCGTGTGTTCGGATCGGGGAAATGATCAGTACTTTAAGTGAATGATCAACGCTTTACATCGTTCCGACATCGTTTAGGATGCAAATAGTCGCCGTGGTTTATTTTCCTTGTATTGGATTTGCGTTTGCACATATTCGGCATAGACAGACAACTTTTCAAAAATATGCTCGGCATAAAACATATCTTCGATTAAAAGTGTACTTTGCGCTTCGGTTAAACCGACCACAAACGAAACTACTGGCGCTAAACGCTGTGAAAATAAGCGGGTTAATTGCGTATGTGTCTCATCTTTACGTTTAAATAAAAGTTGATGCATGCTTATTTCAGCGCTTGGCACAATCTCTGGCGAGTCATTCGATGAAATGACCGTGATGTTGATCTGGAAAAAGTCTGCTAGGTCTTTTAGCCTATTACGGTCAACGTCTTGATCGACAATCAAAATCAAACTACGCAAATCTGCACGCATTAAGGCTTGGATTATTTGTGTGATGAGAAATTCAGACGGATCTAAATCGGCATCCATCATGTGCATATGTAGATTCAGCGCATCGAGTGCCTTATCTATATCAAGCTGTAGTGCACTTTCTAGAGAATAGTGTGGCGATAATATCGTAGACACTGGTGCGGTGATTTGGGTGGAATAGATGGTTGCTCGATTTAAATTTGCCAAAATCAACGGCGCAAACAAAAATGCCAAGTTGCTACTTCGATCATCGATGGCAGATTGGATGATATACACCCCTTCGCTACGTTGTTGTTGTCTGTCTTGTTTGGCTTGAAGCAGTGATGCACTGATGTCCGTCACAGCGTTGCCAACGTGGCTTTTTAGAAATGGGCTTTCTAATCCTTCCTCAGCATGTTGACCGCCATAAAACAATTGGATCAGTTGGCTGAACTGTTGGCTTACAAACATCGGATCACCTCAATATTGACCTCAAATATTGTCTTTATTTTTGCATAATCACCATCAAAGCATAGGCACAAAAACTAATACGGGCTTTGTCATTAGCATTTTCCCATACATTATTCCGCCTTCGGTGACTATTTGGCAAGCCGCAGCACCACATTCTAGCCAGCGCTTTGCTTTAATTGGTGCACTTATTTTGATTCCCATCATTCTTGCATATACCATTTTTTCATATTGGGTATTTCGAGACAAAGTGCGGATCGGTGATGATGGTTACCATTAAAGGAGTTGTGTCGCTATGAAAAAGCTCAATTTGAAACTGTCGTCAATACAATGGTTTATCGTTTTGTGGTGTGTCGGTTTTGTGGGATTGGCTGTGATTGCAGGATTTTCTAAACTCATGCTTTACTTTGCGTATTGATCAATAAATTGGCATAAAAAAAGCCCCCTATCTTTTGAACTGAACGCTATACGTTCGACACAATTTATAGGGTTCAGTTCACCTACGATAGTTTTTTTGATGATGTAAAGACTTATACAACTACTAACCACATTGAGCGCTGTTTGTGTAGAAGTATGAACTCACCGACAACACAATAAATCATCATATTTTCGGTTAAATTGTTTATTTGCAAGGTCGTCTAAGGTCGGGCAGACATGTGTTCGGGTGGGGAAATTATCAGCTTCTATAACAAAACGCAGATTTGTCCATCTTAAACATTTTGATCAAATGATTAACAACCAATAGAATTCTGTTTACTCTTGATATAATCTAATGCTGAGCCGTATCCTTGTTTAGGGGATGGTAATTTCACATGAGGATTTTGTAGTATGGCGTCATTATAAGCATTCGATGCTTTATCCAAAAAAGCACATGATTTACTTTGATTTCCAAGGCGAGCGTACAAACCTCCAATATTAAAATAAATATTCATCAGTTTACTCAATTCACCATTTCGACTAGCCTCTATGCCAGCTAAGTTGTAATGCTCAATTGATTGAGCAAAGTAGTATTTTGATTTATCAAGATTATTTTGCATAGTTACGTCAGGATCATGAAATCCAGCACGTAAAAATTGAACACCAGCTTGAGCGACTGCCGATGATCCTAATAAATCTCCATAGTCGCGTAAAGCATTCGCCAGTCCAAACTGATTATTCGTTTGGCGATACTCTGTAATCGCCTCAAAAATTAATCTCTCCGCCAGTAATGGTCGGTTTTGCTCATATAATAAAGAATCAGCCTGTTCCAGTTTTTGTTGCGGATTATTGGTATTAACAACACCCACACCATTACACCCAGTAATAAATACAAAGAAAAGGGGTAAAATGATTTTATACATAATTTGCTTTCTCTTAAAATACCATATTGGGTAGCTGAATTTTTATCTACATTTGCTACCTAATATTGGCATAAAATATGCTAAAAACCTAACTCTAAGATTTAAAAAACCGCTAAGCATTTCCACTCAGCGGTTTTGATCATTCAAAAATGGAATCAGAAAAGATTATTTCTTATCTTGATCAGAACCACCAAACAGTGGTCCCATACCACCGCCAGCATTTCCGCCCATTTTGCCTTGCATAGTTTGAATACCACGAAGCATCTTGCCAATACCTGATGGTGATGAGAATTTCTTCATCATTTTCGCCATCTGCGCATGTTGCTTGAGCAGACGGTTGATGTCTTGCACTTCCATACCACAACCCGCAGCAATACGTTTTTTACGGCTTGGGTTGATGATGTCTGGATTACGACGTTCTTTAACGGTCATCGACTGGATGATTGCTTCCATCTTTTTCACTTGCTTTTCAGGTTGTGCTTGCTCAACTGCTTGCTGAATGCCTGAACCACTCATGCCAGGAAGTTTATCCAAGAAGCCCATCATGCCGCCCATTTTGTGCATTTGCTCAAACTGAGTCAGCATATCTTCAAGGTTAAATGTCCCGCCCTTTTGCAGTTTTTTCGCCATTTTTTCGGCTTTGTCTTTGTCGATTTTGCGTTCCACTTCTTCGACTAAAGACAGCACATCACCCATACCCAAGATACGCTGTGCGATACGCTCAGGATGGAATGGCTCTAAGGCATCGAGTTTCTCGCCCATACCCAAGAATTTGATTGGTTTCCCTGTGATGGCACGTACCGATAGCGCTGCACCACCACGTGCATCACCATCAGTTTTGGTCAGGATCACACCCGTGAGTGGTAATGCGTCGTTAAAGGCTTTTGCAGTGTTTGCCGCATCCTGACCTGTCATTGCATCGACGACAAATAAGGTTTCCGTTGGCTTAATCGCAGCGTGCAACTCTTTGATCTCGTCCATCATGTCATCATCGACATGGAGACGACCTGCGGTATCGACGATCAACACATCTGCGAATTTAATTTTGGCTTGTTCAATGGCACGATTAACAATAGTGATCGGACTTTCAGAGGCTTCGGACGCAATCCAATCCACACCCACTTCTTGCGATACGGTTTGTAGCTGTTTGATCGCTGCAGGACGATACACGTCGGCGGATACCGTTGCCACTTTTTTCTTTTGACGATCTTTTAAGAATCGTGCCAATTTTGCTGCTGTGGTGGTTTTACCCGCACCTTGTAGACCTGCAAGCAGAATCACCACAGGCGGTTTGGCTGCCAAGTCCAAAGACTCATTGGCATCGCCCATCATTTTGACCAATTCATCATGAACGATCTTGACGAAAGCCTGACCTGGAGAAAGTTGTTGCAGTACTTCCTGACCAAGTGCTTGCTCTTTGACACGTGCAATAAAGTCACGGGTCACAGGCAATGCCACATCTGCCTCAAGCAATGCCATGCGTACTTCACGCAACGTATCTTTAATATTGTCTTCTGTCAGTTGCCCTGTACCAGCAACATTTCTTAAACTCTGTGTGAGTCGGTCGGTTAAAGTATCAAACATTGCGAATTCCGCTTAAACTGCCAATTGAAAAAAACCTTTTCAACAGGGATAAATATGCATAAGATGCTATAGAATACTTGAGTTTGCCAAGAATTTATATCTCAATTGATGAATATTCTAACACAGAACTATTCTGCGACGAGTCTCTTGCGATTTTCAATCCTATTTAGAACACCTTCTGGATGAGCCACAGCGCATGTTAAGCCTGCACACCATCTTTACTTTATTGTCATTATTTGCGTATTTGGCGAGCTTTTTGTATTTGCTTTCACACTTCGCTAAGCAAAGTACAGCCAACCCCTTCTTTGTCTGGTCAACACTGGCAGTCGGTTTGATTCTGCACGCATTGACCTTGAGCTTGGATATGGTGACTGCGCAAGGCATCAATTATGAAGTGTTCAATCTAATTTCTTTTACTTCAGGATTGATGCTCCTCCTGACGCTAATTTTTAGTGTCTATCGACCTGTACTTATTCTCAATCTCATTTCTACACCAATTGCAATGATTGGCTTGGTGGTCGGCAGTTTGCTCAGCACACCTGGGCATGTGATCCGCCAGCAAGGCATTGGCATGGATATTCATATTTTCCTGTCATTGTCTGCCTATGCAGTGCTTTTTATGGCGACCATCCATGCGATTTTGATTTGGCTACAAAATCGTGAACTCAAACGCAGACAAAAACATCGCATCTGGGTCAATCTCTTGCCATCACTGCAAACCATGGAATCCTTGTTGTTTGATCTGATTTTGGTGGGCTTTATTCTACTGACCTTTGCGCTTGGTTTTGGCTTTTTGACCATTGATGATTTCTTTGCCCAACATCTGGTGCATAAAACCGTCTTTAGCATCATTTCATGGCTGATTTATGGCGGACTATTGCTGGGGCATTGGCGTTTTGGCTGGCGTGGTCAAAAAGCCATTCGCTTTACCTTGCTTGGTTTTGTGCTATTGGCTACAGGCTTTATCGGCAGTAAATTTGTCCTTGAAATTCTCTTAATGCGTAGCTAATTCAGTATTTTCCACAGCGCAATTTTAGCTATTTTTATGCTTGCGATATGCACTCGGCGCCACCCCAGTCCATTGCTTAAAACTTCGAGTAAATGGACTGGTCTCGGCAAAACCAAGCTGTAAGCTGATTTGCTCAATGCTCATCCTGCTACTCACCAACAACTCAATCGCCCGATCTCGTTTGACTTGATTTTTGATCGCCAAAAAGCTCTGCCCTTCATCTTGCAATCGCCGTTGCAAAGTATAAGGTGCAAGTTTGAGATATGTTGCAACCTGATCCAGCGTTGCCATTGGATGCATTGCTTGATTCATTTCATGATTTATTTTTTGGTTCACTTTGATCTGATCGAACTGAAAGCCCTCAGCATTTTGCAAACACTCCGCAACTTTTGCAGACCAACTGCGATCTTGAAAATTTAAAATCAATAATTGGGTAAATGGATCACTGAGTAAATGCTGCAATGATTGCATTGACTGATTCACAGACAGATTTAAACAGTGTCGATCAAAAATCATCTGTGCGCTCGCTTGTCCAAAACGAATCGGTGTTCCATAAAACATCAGTCGATAATCCGAAGCATACGAGGGTTCGGTAAACGGAAAATCAATCGCCCGAATCGGCAGAATATCTCGACTGAGCCAACACAAAATCCGATGAATAAAGAAAAATCCAAACTCAAAAATAAATGCATCCGGTTCCTGATACGGTTGAAAACCACCGATCAATTCTGCGCAAATCTTGTCATCTTTGATCTGTAATGAAATATCAAAACCCTTACCGATCATTTGATAATACTGCGTCATACGCTGTAAGGCTTGGTGCATATCTTTACTCGAAATCAGCCAATGCATCAATACTGCCAAACTGCCTAATGGAGAAATAGTTTGGCTATGACCAAGCAATTCATCTCGTGTGGCAACGGTTAAGGCGGTAATTAACTCCGCATATTGTCTGAGCGTGACTCGGGCTTGATGATGATCTAACAAGGCTGTAGAAATACGGCATTGTTGTAATATGTGGTCAATCTGTTGTTGAGATAAGGTCAATTTCGAGATTGCCGCATGAACAAAGTCAATACTGATCGAAATGCTATGAATAGATTGGTTTTGCATTCACACGATGACTTACTAGAGAGGACTTTAGTCATTATTGAGCAATTGATTATTGTTGTAAACTATCAATTTTATTGTGATCGATTGTCATTTAAGTTTGATGTAAATATTCTCATAATAGCCACATCAAATTTCCAAATTGTCTTTTGAGACAATATTTACAACATGACCAGCAAGGACTATTCACATGGCTCTTCCAGAATTATTTAAAAATCGTTTGCGTCTACCAGCCGTTGCGGCGCCACTATTTATTATCTCCAATCCAGATTTGGTGATTGCCCTCTGTAAAGCTGGCATCGTCGGTTCTTTCCCAGCGCTGAATGCACGTGGCGAAGGTGAATTTGAAAAATGGTTAATTCGCATTACCGAAGAGCTAGACGCTTATAACCAAGCCAATCCTGATCAACCTGCTGCACCTTTTGCAGTGAATCAGATCGTGCACAAATCGAATAATCGCTTGGAAGAAGACTTGGCACTTTGCGTCAAGTATAAAGTGCCTGTGGTGATTACATCACTTGGCGCACGTGTCGAAGTGAATGAAGCAATTCATAGCTACGGCGGTATTGTATTACATGACATCATCAATAATAAATTCGCCAAAAAAGCCATTGAAAAAGGCGCAGATGGTTTGATTGCTGTGGCAGCTGGTGCAGGCGGTCATGCGGGGACACAGTCACCATTTGCCTTGATCCAAGAAATTCGCCAATGGTTTGATGGTCCACTACTGCTCTCTGGCGCAATCAGTCGTGGCGATTCGATTCTCGCAGCGCAAGCGATGGGTGCAGACTTAGCCTATATCGGCTCAACTTTTATCGCCACCAACGAAGCCAATGCCGCACAAGACTATAAGCAATGTCTAGTCGATTCGAGTGCCGAGGATATTATCTACAGCAACCTGTTCACTGGTGTGCATGGTAACTATCTCAAAGCCTCCATCGTCAGCGCAGGACTTGATCCAAATGACTTGCCCGAAAGCGACCCATCAAAAATGGACTTCGGTTCAGGTGGCAACTCCGATAAAAAAGCATGGAAAGATATTTGGGGCTGTGGTCAAGGCATTGGTGCAATCGAAGCGATCCAACCTGCAGGCGACGTGGTTGCTCGCTTAAGTCGTGAATACCAAGCTACAAAAGAGCGCCTAGCCCAAGTGACATACTAGAGTCTAATGTCGCACCATTTCACATCGTAAACGCACAAAAAAATCCCTATTTGATATAGGGATTTTCTCAAGCTCAATGATTTTTCGAAATTAGTTCACACGATACCAAGTTTGGTCACGTCCCAGCGCCGACACACCGATAAAGCCACGACCACTCAACACCTTGCCATCTTTAGAGAGATTGGCTTTAAATTTATAGGTTTTGCCACTTTCTGGATCGATGATTGAACCATTGGCATACTGACCATCAGATACTTTCTTCAAACCTGTAACGATCTTTGCGCCAACTAAGGATTTGTTTTTGTAACGCCCTTCGCAAATATCACAGACCGTTTTGGTTTTTGCCTGAGGGTCTATCACTTTTTGAATGGTGCCTGATAATGATCCATCTGAGTTTTCAGTAAATTTTACCAAGGCTTTCGGTTGTTTGGTTTTGTCATCGACCGTTTTCCATACGGTGCCATTGAGCGCATCGGCAGCAAATGCAGATAATGGTAAAACTGCGACGGTAAGCGCACAAACGATACGTTTCATCTTCTAAATCCTTTGTTTTCGAATTGTGTGTGCAGTGTGCCGAGTAAAGATGGGCACAACAAGAAACTTTCTCGGTGGTTTTGTTTAAAATTCAGTCATTTTCTGCAACATTTTTTACAATCTTGCGATATTTTGCAAAATTAGGTAAGTCACTGCGTATTTCCAGTAATTCATGTCACAGTTTTTTTGAACCGCTTTTTAGCCACTTTGGAACTTTGCTTAGCCATTTTTAAGCTGATTTTTTACCAAAGCTCGATGTGCACTTCAGCGACAAGTACATCGATTTTCCAATCATACATCATAGAATGGCTAGTCACGCCACCATTTGCACAGATATGATAGGATATGTTCAATAATTAGCTCATTGTTCAAGGCTTGTCATGGTTGCACATAGCTCATCCCAATCCAGAATCCATAAAGCTGCTTTACGCTTATTCGCAGAACGTGGTTCGACCGTGATTACCGTCAGCGAGCTTGCTGAAGCGGCACGTGTCGCACGAGGTACCATCTATAATAATGGACTGAGTCCTGATTCGCTGTTTGAAGACATCGCCTCTCAACTCAGCGAAGAGATGAATAGTCGGATTATCAAAAGCCTTGCTGGTGAAACTGATCCCGCACAGCGCCTCGCCAACGGTATGCGCATGTATATCCGCCGTGCTCACGAAGAACCAGACTGGGGAAAATTTATTTGCAAATTCGCCTTTAGCAATCAGGCGATGCTCGGATTATGGACAGGTCAAGACTCCCCTCTTCCCGATGTGATGGAAGGGATAACCAATCAGCGCTATGCTTTTCGTCAAGAACAGCTAACCTCTGTGGTGGCAATGATTGCAGGTAGTGTGCTGACATCGATTTTTATGGTTTTAGAAGGACATAAAACATGGCGTGATATTGGCTCGGAAATCGCAGAGCTGACCTTGATCGCTTTGGGGCTGAATGCAGAGGAAGCCTATGATCTTTCACGTAAACCATTGCCCAATCTACTTGATAGCATAGAATCGACTTGAAGCACACACATATCAGTGTTGGTGAAAGATTGTGGATTTTTACAGCAATTAGCACTTGAAATACAATAGTATTATCTCCATTATCAAATCAGTGCTATACTGCACAACCATCTGGGGGTGTTATTGGCTTCGACGCTGGTGATGAAACTCATAGATGCATGCCGAGAGCGCATTTCCTCTCGTAAATCAAATTTGCATTTTTTAGTCGCAAACGACGAAACTTACGCTCTAGCTGCCTAAGGGCAGCTTGTCCGCTTCACTGAATACTTGTGGTCAGTGAACCCGACTGAAGCGAACGCACACAAGTCCGTATAAAGTCACGCTTCGGGGCTTTATACCAAACTAAGAAGATCGCTCGTTGTACCCTGTTCGTCGGGTCACTCTGAGTTAAAATAATTGACGATATCTAAGCATGTAGTATTCTCGAGTGTAGTGCTTGCGGACGCGGGTTCAACTCCCGCCACCTCCACCAAATGCTTAAAATTGTATCCCGAAATATGGGGATATATCAGACCAAAAGGCTTGAATCATAACGGTTCAAGCCTTTTTTCTTGCCTTGCATTAACTTTCTATAACGATATATAGCACTGGTTTTTTTGTATCCTATTTTGTATCCTTGAGTTATTCGCATTTTAGGGATACATAAAATGAAACGTACACAAATCAAAAAAAGACCTCTATCTGATACAACCCTTGCCAATCTTGAACCTGAGGAAAAGGAGTATCGAGAACTAGACAGCGATGGGCTTTATTTTCGTGTCAAACCTGATGGTAATAAGTCATGGCAGTTGAGATACAAGAAATCAAACGGTAAATATTCATGGCTAGGCTTGGGCGGTTTTAAAAATATCAGTGGCGCACAAGCGAGAGTAATTGCAGAGGAATGGCGAAAACGCATCAAAAGCGGTATCGACCCAACAGAATACAAACTAGAACTACAGCAAGAGCAGACAGGCGAATTTAAATTTCAACAATTGGCAATCGAGTATTGCAATTCCAAGACTTGGACGGATGATACACGCTCAAGAAATGAGGGTGCATTGAGAAATCATGTCTACCCTGTGATGGGAAAACGAGATTATCGAGAAATCACCAAAAAGGAATGGTACGAACTCATACAAAGCATTCAGAAAAAACCACATCCCAAAACAGGCAAGCCCATTATTGAAATGGGTAATCGTGTTAAACAGCTTTGCCAAGATGCGTACAGTCTAGCTGAAGTGACAGGACGTATTGACTACAATCCACTGATAGGGCTTGAGAAGTTTTTAGAAAAGCACATCACAGTAAATATGCCACATGTCAGCATTGAAGAACTCCCCGACCTCATTCGCTCAATTCGTGCGTTTCCAAGTCGGCAAACATCAATCGGATTGCAACTATCGCTTTTGCTTGGCTGTAGACCAAGTGAGATACGCAAAGCGGTGTGGACAGAATTAAATGCTGATATGACGCTGTGGACTATCCCCAGCCACCGTATGAAAAAGCGGATTGAACACAAAGTACCACTACCCAAGCAGGCAATCGAGTTATTGCATGAATTGAAAACCTATAGCGGTGATAGTCCGTATTTATTCAGAGGACGATTTACACCGAGCAAGCCAATTTCAAACAATACCTTTGGCAATGCGCTAAAGGATATGGGATACACAGGCAAGCAGACACCGCACGGATTTAGGCATATTCTTAGCACTTCATTACGTGAAAAAGGTTTTCAACGTGACTATGTGGAATCTGCTCTAGCGCACAAGTTGGGCGGTGTAGAGGGAACATACAACAAGGCAATCTATCTTGAACAACGTAGAGTCATGATGCAGTCATGGGCGAACCATCTTGATGCTTTGGCAGACGGTCAAGCAGTCGTTCAAGAATCCGACCCAATCAATGAACTGAGTGCAAAATTGCAGTTATCAGAATTACAGCTTGAACTTTTAAAACAGCATTTTGAATCGACTATTTTTGATAATGAGATTGAGGAAGTCAAAGACGTTGCATAGCGTCATTCGTGCATTAAGTGATTACCTTTTATGCTGTTATATGGCGTAGTATCGAATATAATTTAATCGTTAAGTCTAGGTTGATCCCCGAAAGTGCGTATCCCAATCGCATTGGCTTAACACTTATTCTATTTTTCTATTGGGTATGCTTGGGGGCATGAATGAGCAATATTAAAGATCAAATACCATATTACTCATTAAAGCAAGCATCAAAAATATTGAATAAAAAATTTGATACTGAAATTTATAATAGTAAATCCATTGTTTTAATCGCATTAGCATACAATTTAAAACTGCATGTATATTTCTACGGGCACTGGATGATTTCATGTTATGCCGAATCAAGTGTTTGTAATAATCAAACACAAGAAAAGCAGTTTTCAATAAACTCTCGTGTAGGTCGTGAATTAATCAGTATCGTTGTTCATGGAGTATTGCTTGAGCTTGATGTTAATGCTATTAGAAGCATCCATAATAAAGGGGAGTTTTTTCATGAAAATGAATTGGGTTTTTGTGGAGCACTAGAGGTTCATTTCGAGTCTAAGAGTGATGAATACTATTCTTTTTTAAGTGGAATTTTAAATCTCAAGGATTTAGCATTAGAAAACGAACAAAAAGTAGGGAACATTGATCAATTACAAATCCCTATTATTTGTCCATACATGATAGACATAGATGATGAAGACTTTAAGCCACCTGTATATCAATATTTTGACGATGACGGAAGGTACTCCTATTTTCCTCACATTAGATTAAAAGATATAGTTATTACACATACACAATTACAGAAAATTATAGATGGTGAATTAATTTTAAAATCAGATGATTACCTTGGTGACAAAACTAGCAAGTATGAAAAACATATTAGTCTTAATCATTCTTCACGAGGCATTAGCCAGTCTAAGAGAAATGCTAAATTAGCCTCTCAAACTTTGGCAGATTATTTTTGGCGACAGGATACCGAGCAGAAAATTAGAATTAAAGAAATGGCTATCCAAGTGTATGCAGATTTAAATCAAACCCAACATGCAGACCAGTTGCCCGACAAGACCGAAAGTCTTCAAAGTTGGATTGAACCAATCGCCGATAAATACCCACATTCACGCAAGCCTGGCAGACCAGAAAATGGGGACTAAGTTGAACTTAATCCCCATTAAGTAGAACTTGCCTAATATTAAATTATAAAAAACAAAAACATACTTAGCTCCATAAATCAGCAAATGGAGCTATTTCAATGCACCCTACACCAATCCGAGTGACCTACAAGCAAGCATGTGAACTTTTAAGCATTTCACGTGACACCCTCCGCAATCTGCAAAACAACGACCCCGATTTTCCTAAGTCAATCAAGCAAGGTACACAGCGTCAATCAGCCGTGTACTTTGATTATGCCGACCTCGTTGCATGGCACAACAGCAAGAAAGCCGAAGCAATGGGAGCATAACCATGAAGACTACACAGAAATCGCAAATCCTAGCCTATATGCAAACAGGCAACACCATCACCCCGATTGAAGCACTCAATAAGTTTGGTTGTTTCCGCCTTAGTGATGTGATTTTTCGCTTGCGCCAAAGTGGTCATGAAATCATTAAGCACGATGAACCCAACACACATAATAGCGGTTATCACGCACGATATGAATTAAAAGGACTATAACCATGAAGCACATTACGAAGTTACAAGCGAAGTTAAGCAAATTATCCCGAGCAATCGACAAGTCACACCCTGAATATTCACCAGTGCATGAGGATAAGCTAGATCAGCACTTGCAAGGTGTAATCAAACAGGTAGATAAACTTGAGCGAAAGCATGACGACCTTTTGACAGATATATGTAATATAAATTCGATGATTATTGATTTACTTGGTGAGATGCAAGACCAAACAATCAGCCAAGATAAGATTAAGCACCGATTGATTGAGGTTTTAGACTGCTCAAAAGATGAGGTGGCTTGATCATGAAAGCATTAAATTATCCAGTACGTCTTGCAAGTAAATTCAATCGAGCTTATTCTGTAGACCTCTCAAAAAGTAAAAGCGTCACCCCACAGCGTCATTGTGGTTTTATTGTGCCTAAAATCTGCATAGGCTCTCAATCTATGCACATACACAGCGCAAGCGTATCAGCTACGCACACAAGGCTGAAATCCCTTTATGAGGGGTTGACACGACAAAATAAGTCAGCAATGGCGAATATGTCGGGCGGTACTTTTACACCGAGAGTAAGACCCTTCACCCTAATTTCTCAAGTTAGCGTGAATCACAACTCAAAAGTAAAAGGAGGCAATCATGCCTAATTCAAATCAAAACATCACTGTATCATTAAACTGTGCAAGTCAATTTTTTGTCCCACATAAAGACGCAGATGCACATCATGCGCAAGACGTTATTCACCAATTAGTTGAAAGCACTAAGAACCTCGCAACGGCAACATTTAACTGCTTTGATGAGGGTGCAGAACTTGCGGTCAGAGATGACATTGTGGCGAATCTTCTCCACGACATACAGACCAGATTAGAGCTTATTGAAAAACTGCTACCAATGGCATTTTCTGATGGTGGTGAAGTATGACAGCCAAAGCAAAAGCCGACTGGGACACCACACCCGACCTCTTCGAACCACTACAAGCCGAAGTGTCTACGCCTGAACAATGGTTAGAGCTTGCGGAATTGGTACAGCCAAATGATGAAAGACGCTTAAGTCATGCGTTGTTTGGTGATGTCGATCTAAACATCATGCAAGCCTTGCATATAGATTTTAGCAATCCTGAAATCAACGGTACGAAGTATCACGAACCCTTGTTATTGCCACTATGCAACGGCAAGGGAGAGTTAAAACAAGTTGCCATCATGGAGCTTGGCAAGCGCATCTATATACCACCACCCGACCACAAGCCTAGAGCGTTCGCACGCTTTGGAAGTTTTGAGCAATCACAGCCTATCTTTATCGCCTACGACCTATTCAACGCCTTAAAACTGGCGGATAACGGCTATAACGTGGCGCTGTGCATTTTGGGCGGTGTGCTAAGTGATGAAGTAAAAAACGAGTTTTCAAACCACGAATGCAGATTAATTAAATCGGTGTGCAGTCAGCTATCAAAAGCAGGTTTTAACCGCTTGTATATGGTGTCCTATTCGCAAGTGTACCCGAAGCTACATGACGCACTGAAAAACGCCGTAGCAGGCTATCACGTGCGATTTATTGATAGTGATTTAGATATTGTGTTTATGGATAATCCAGAGGTGCAAGAATTGATTGATGAAGCGTTACAGAAAGATGAATCGGCTAGAAATGAAAAAGGCTTGAACACCACGACAGATATTCAAGCCCTTAAATCTGTACGCAAGCAGATTACACAGCAGAATAATTATAGCCCGACATGGGACGCACTGCTACCACTTTCGCAAAACATCGAGCTAAAGCCTAATCCATACCCTATAGATGCAATGCCAAAGCTGATTAAGGACGCAAGCATTGCAATATCGGAATACGTGCAAGCACCTATCGCCATGACGGTGCAGTGTGTTCTAGCCACAGCTACGCACCTCGCTCAGCGTTCAGTAAACGCACCCAAGCCGAAT
The DNA here is from genome assembly GCF_900096915.1 of Acinetobacter marinus. GTDB lineage: Bacteria > Pseudomonadota > Gammaproteobacteria > Pseudomonadales > Moraxellaceae > Acinetobacter > Acinetobacter marinus. The sequence goes on along the minus strand of NZ_FMYK01000003.1, from coordinate 6,459 downwards.
GATGTTAGCGGTATCGGTGAGCCGTGCAGTTTATTCCTATTGACTGAGGGCAAAAGTGGAAGCCGTAAAAGTAGCAGTATGTCACTTGCAAATAAAGTTATAACAGAGCATGAACGCAAAGCATACAACGACTATAAAGCTGAGCTTGAAGCATGGGAAAGTGAACTCAATGCACTACCCAGTAAAAAAGAACAAGGCGCTTTCCTTGCTGACAATCCAAAGCCGTGCGACCCATCGAGCATATTTAACGATGTCACTTTTGAGTCACTATCAGCACTTTACATTGATGGCAACATTGTTAATGCGTCAATCAGCAGTGATGAAGCTGGGCAATTCTTTGGCGGTCACACCATGAAAGGTGACACGGCAAGAAATGCACTAGGCGGATTTACCAAGTTATTTGATGATGGTTCTACACAGCGCACACGTGGAAAATCTAATATCAATGGTAGTGGCAGAGCTGATGACGTGCGCCTTGCATTCAACTTACAGGGACAGCATGAGGTGCTATCTGATGCGCTCAAAGACCCATTGCTACGTGAACAAGGCTTTTTACCACGCTTCATTTTAACCGTACCTGAAAATCTCGCAGGGCAACGCACGCAGGACAGCGCATTCAGAAATAAAACAAGGCACACCAATAAAGACCCTAGACTAATCGCCTACTGGCAACGATGCACCGAGTTATTGCCATTATTTGACTGTGAGCGTAATTCACAGCAAATAGACAGCGACACGCCAGCACGCCCAATTATCCCCATGAGTGATGAAGCCAACACCGTAGAGCTTGATTTCTACAACGAGTGTGAGCGTTTGCAGGCTAAAGGCAAGCGATATGAATATATTCAACCATTCGCAAGCCGTGCGCCACAGCTCGCTAGACGCTTAGCTACGGTGCTGGCGTATTTTGAGAAGCAGAGCGTTATAACTGGCGAAACGATGCACAGTGCATGTGAAGTGCTAAGGCATTCACTTAAAGAATGGCTACGTTATGCCGAAGTTGAAACGCTCAAGAAATCTGATGCACAAGAATTATTGGACTGGTTGCTTAAACAAAATGAGGAGAAGATTTTAAAATCATCCATCCGACAATATGCACCATCTAAATTTAGAAATGGCGTAATTTATAACGAAATCCTTACACACTTGATTGATGCAAATTACATCCAAATCGAGCAAATTAATAACAAGGACTACATCGTTATAAATCCAAAGTGTCGAAAAACTTGCTAATTTTGCTAAATATGGCTGTATCACATGTTGTATATAGGTTTTGCAATAGCAAACGGCTTGCTAATCGGTTGCTAAAAGTTGCTAATCCATTGCTAAATAGCAGGGAGTTAGCAGAATTAGCAAAGAGTTAGCAAGGAAATTGCTAAGCTGTAACTATTGGTAAATAAGGCTTGTAGACGAAATTAGCAGAATTAGCAGACTTTTATTATATTTTACTCTTTGAGTAATCCTCGACTTTATCAATGTAATATGGTTTCTTAATTAAACTGGATCATTAAATTAAGTATCAATGTGTGCCAACTTTAAACCGATCAGCAAGCCCAAGATTGTACAACTTGGGCTTGACTTGCAAATGCCAAACTTTGAACTCGGCGAAGACATTTATCCAAGTCATGACAGTGCATTACTCTTTTATAATCCAAATACTGAAAACATTGAGTGGCGCAGTGTAAAATTCGGATTAGTACCAAAGTGGGCAAAGAGTTTAGATATTTGCCGTTATACCTACAATGCACGCACGGAAACTGTTCATGAAAAGCCGAGCTTTAGTCATGCTTGGCAAAACAATCAATTTGCTTTGATTCCTGTAGAAATTATCTATGAACCTCGATACATAGATGGTAAAGCACAGAGATGGGGAATTTCCCGAAAAGATGGTAAGCCTTTTACTGTAGCTGGGCTGTTTGAAAACACTACGATAGACGGTCAGCAAGTGCGTTCAATGACCATGCTCACGATCAATGCAGACCAGCATCCTTTTATGTCCCAATTTCACCAGCCTAACGATGAAAAACGCTCAATAATCGTCATCCCTGAACAACACCGTAAAGACTGGCTGAAAACAAGTCATAGAAATGCACCTGATTTTTACTTCGACATGTCAGACGAATTTACGGCTAAACACATGCCTCGCCCTCAAAAAATCTCACCACAGCACGACTTATTTTGACGCTCAGTTGATTTTATTAGGTTTATAGTCGTTGCATCATTTTTACAAATCAACGTATCCTATTCGTTACAGATAACTTCAAACATGCCAAGTTGCATAGGAGTTCTTTTATGACTAAGAAATTGCAAGTCTATTTCTCAGATGGTGCATGGCGTTCATTGCAAAATCTGATGGGTGAAAATGGCAGTCCAAGCCCGACTTTAAACGCCTTACTTGAAAGTGTTTCTTCGCACGATATTCGCCCTGTAGTTGCAAGAACTACTGTGAGCATACCCTTTGTACTTGATCGAGTATCGGCAGGCTTTCCGTCCCCTGCGAATGACTATATCGACCGCTCTATTGATTTAAATGAGTTTTTGATTGATAACCAATCGGCAACATTCATTGTTGAAGTCAATTCATTATCTATGTTCAATGCTGGTATAGATGTGGGCGATCAATTAATTGTTGATCGGAGCTTAAATGCGCACGATGGTGAGATTGTTATTGCGCTTGTAGATAATGAATTTACCGTTAAACGACTCATCATTACACCTCAAGAAACTTACCTCAAAGCCGAAAATCCTGAATACTCAGACATACACTTTCTTGATGGTCAAGAACTGCAAATATGGGGAGTTGTCACAAGTATTATCAAGCCCTTGCGTAAGCGTAAATAGTTGAGTCAGTATCATGCAAAATCGAATATTTGCACTGGTAGACATCAACAATTGTTATGTCAGTTGCGAACGTGCGTTTAATCCTAAGCTGAATAATGTGCCTGTTCTTGTGCTGTCTAATAATGATGGTTGTGCCATCGCACGGAGTCAGGAAGTTAAAGACTTAGGCATAAAGATGGGTACACCATTGTTTAAGATTCAAGACATGATCAAACAGCATCAAATCCAAGTCCTATCAAGTAACTATGCCTTGTATGGTGAAATGTCACGTCGATTTCACAGCGTCCTTTTTGATTTTGTCGGTCTGGGCGAACAAGAAATTTATTCAATTGACGAATGTTTTTTAGACTTAACACGGCATCGCAACTTTGACCTTGATCAAATGGCGCAGAAGATCAAAGCAAGACTTTGGCAATGGTTAAGCCTACCTGTGTGCATTGGCATCGGTGCAACTAAAACCGAAGCGAAAATAGCCAATCACATTGCAAAGAAAAATCAGCAATATGACGGAATTTGTAATCTTTATGAAATGAGTCTAACCTCAAAAGAAGATATATTTTCACAAATTGATGTAAGCGAAGTGTGGGGAGTAGGACGTAAGCACAGTAAGAAACTGCAAAATATCAGTATTACTAATGTATTGGACTTGGCTAGTGCAAATGATAGTTTTATACGGAAGCAGTTTTCAGTAGTCATGCAAAGAACCGTACTTGAGCTACAAGGTACGTCATGTATCGAGATTGAACATACACCCGATGCAAAGCAACAAATCATTTCTAGTCGCTCTTTCGGACAGCGTGTGACTGAATTAGTCGATTTACAGTCGGCAATCCGTGCGTATGTACAAGATGCGTTTAAGCGGTTGCGAGATGATGCGCTCTTGTGTGGTTGTATGATGGTTTTTGTACAATCAAATCCTTTCGATGAAAGTATGCCGTTTTATAACAAGTCAGTATCTTTTAGTTTTCCCGAACCGACTGATGATTTACTTTTGATGACTAGATATGCCTCAAAGATGATTGCAACTCTCTATGAAAAAGGGATTCGATTTAAAAAGTGTGGTGTGGTTTTAACGTGCCTTGAACCGAAAGCAAAACATACTTATGACTTACTCACAGATATGCAACAGGTTCAAGAAATTGAACGGCTGATGGCAACTTTTGAAAATGTGCATGATAAATTTGGCAAAGCGAAATTGTCATTGGGTGCGGTGCATAATAAAAATAATAACTGGCAAATGAGCCGTGAAAAGTTAAGTGCTAATCCATTTCGTGTAGGGAGCTTTTTGAAGGTTCGTTAGAAGTGAGCAACTTAAGTGTAAATATGATAAGGTGTGATCAAAAACAACATCATTGTCCGCCCAAAGCCTTATATCCCAATAGCTAAAGGTATGATCAAAATTGCGCAGTCATCAAGGTACATCAAGGTAATTTCACATAGACAGCACACCAATTCAAGACCGTACCGAACCTATTAAACGCCTTACACCGCAATAGATTGATTGCATTTTCAATACAAGTAAAATTCTGCATTTCTGATACTTGGGGGTGCAGAAAAATCAATCATAAGTCACTTTTTAGATTTTGACATTTTTACATACCCTTTTTGCACCAGTTCTTTACATTTTTACCTTTTGTCATTTTTTAATCAGTAATCTTTTAATAATCATTAATATACGCAATTTGGAATGTCAGAAATTGCCGTCATTTTTTTACATTATTCTTTAGTTTGATCGAACTGGTGATTTTTCATTTTTGACATTTTAGGAGCTAAAAACATGACTGAAATCAAGAAATTTGTACTCGTATCTTATGCACTTGACCCTCACAAGATTTATCCAAAACTTGCCGTCAATGATAAGACCTCCAAAGTCGTTGAAGTCAAGCTAGTTGATGACGGCAATCTATTCGGCACAAGGGCGCACATGCTACGAAAACAAGGTGTAAAAGGTGTGATTGTCATGTCCGTTGGTACGCTATCGGCAATTGTGAAAGAAGCACAGCACCAAGCCCATATGCAACTCATTGAGGAGGATTGACCAATGGGAGGTAAATCCGATAAGCACGCACTGGCATGGACTGATGAACGCAGACGGCAACAGCGTGAACGAATCCTAGCATCTAAGCCGTGGGAAAAATCCACAGGTGCAAAGACCACAGAGGGCAAGCGGATTACCTCCAAAAATAGAGTGAAACGCCTTGCACTTTTGACACCTAGACAGCTAGACCGTGTTATCTCTATGCAATTCCAATCGAGCAAACTAGAGCAAGCATACCGACAAGCCGAAACGCCTGAACAACAGGAACGACTTAAAACAATGATTGATGACAGCTATAAGCAAACTAAAGAATATATTCGTAAATGCACTGATGATAAGGTTTTTGGAACTGGCTAAATTGGCTTAAACGAACTAATGAATAATGAAATCTCATTTTAACCAGTGGGATTTTTTTCATGATTACTTTAGATGATCGAGCCAAAGCCGTACGCCTTAGTTATCCGCTTACAATGCGCCTTGCAAAACTCATCGAGCGTGGTGCATTTACTGCGACAGCACAAGAAATTATTCATCGAGCAGAACAGCAAAATATCAGCGTAGATGATGCGTATTTACAGATGAATGCTGAACTTGATCAACAGGAAGCCAATTACAAGGCGACTACCCAACAGGCACTTGAAGCCTACGACACCCATATCAGTAATCATGCCGATGAACTGGCACAACTTCATAAGCAATTAAGTGAAGCACGTTCGATTGCAACGACTGTAAGCAATCAAATCCAAAATGCCAAAAATGCACGAGATGGTATCTATTGGGAATTAAGACGAGCAGACCTTTCAAATGAGCAAATCAAGGCAGTCATTGATATGAAAGCACCTTTTGATTTTGACAAGGCTGAACAGGAAGTTTACCAAGCTAAACGTATCGTCATGCCACAGCTACAGGCACGTATTGACGATATTTACAGCGAAGCTAAAGCAGTGCAGTTGAACGTAATTGTAGGTATTTAAAAAAGAGCATGGCGCATGATTGTATTGTGGATTCAGTCATGCGCCATGTGGTAGCACACCATTAAGGCGTTGGGTGCGAACTCAGTATAACAAGTCAAATGCTCCCCAATTTTAGGTATTCCAGATGACCGCATTTATTGAAGAAAAGACAGCGAAATCAGTAGGCAAGCGTTTAAAAATCGCTCGCACAATGGCAAAGGTGCGACAGGAGGACGTAGGCGTACATATTTGGGGCGAACCGATCAAAAACCGTATTAGTGAAATTGAGAATGGTAGACTACCAAACTCAGCTATTTTACTTAGACTATGCTTGTTTTATGGTGTATCTGCAGATTGGGTGCTGGGCTTTACTGGTGAGCCTGACATTGACCCGAAATTGTCCCAAGTGGCGATTTTATACAATGCTATTGCCGAACGGTCAGTAGCGATGGTGAATAACTACATTGAACGCCTATCCGAAGCCAGCATAGCGCACTTAACGCATTTTAATGACAACAGTATCTTGGAGCTGTGAATAGCCACCGATTTTGTAGACACCTTTTAGTTAGATAAAATGGCTAATTAACGAGGTGCTTATGAGCAGTAAACGATATACTCCAGAATTTA
>NZ_FMYK01000002.1 GCF_900096915.1 Acinetobacter marinus | reverse complement strand
CTAAGTGACTAAATCTGGCTCATTAATCTTACTGACTAAAAATTCGCTCAAATAAACTTCGAGTAATTCCTACCAATTCAATCAATGAAATATATCAATGAATCAACCAGCAAAAATCCACACAAGTTGTTCTTCTTTAACTCTTAATGATCTTCTCAATGCTTCGTCAGCATCAAGCTAGGTCGGCTATATTACTCTCTATCTCTAAAAAGTCAACTGGAAATTTAGATATTTTTTAAATCTTATTTCTAAACTTAAAACCCAACCAATTTAGCTAAGTCATTGTTTATCAATAATTTTTAATCTGCATCTCCGCCGATAGGTGCGCATTCTACACCATTCCAAAACCAACGCAACCCCATTTCTTATTTTTATTTTCCAAGCGTCCAATTTATCACCAATTTTATTTTCCTTTGCTTCTATATGCATTCGCCTGTTTTTACGGTGCATTATGCAAATCTATTGTTTTCGTTCGTTGCATTCCTTGGTATGATCAAAGTTATTCTTAGATTTTTGGTGTTTTATGTCCACTCCATTATTAAAATATGTGCTTTGTAGTGCGGTTTTGTATGCACCAATGGTTTTTGCACAAGACGCTACAGATACAGCAGTCGAAGCAACATCTTCAGCCGATGAATCAGCTACGAGTACAACTCCGTCTGATGCGCAAGTGGATCAACCTCATAAAAAGCCACGTTCTCACACCATCGAAACGCTCAAAAACATTCATAAAGATCAATTAAAAGTCGATGCTAAAGCGGCACAACCTGAGGCGGTTAAGGATCCACTGCAACCGTTAAATCGCAAAATTTATCATTTCAATGACACCTTAGATAAGCACGTGGTTCGCCCTGTTGCTGTGCAATATAAAGAGAAAATTCCTGAAGATGTGCGTGGTGGCTTTAGTAATTTCCGCAACAACATGCGTGATCCATGGAACTCCACCAACCAAATGCTACAAGGCAAGCCGAAGAAATCATTTAAAACTTTGGGCAAGTTTGTACTGAATACCGTCACCAGCTTAGGTATGGCGGATATTGCCAAGCGCAAAAACCTGACCTCGGAAAATGAGACATTTGGGAATACATTGGGTGTTTGGGGCGTTCCCTCAGGACCATACATCGTACTACCTATGTTTGGGCCGAGTACATTCCGTGATGGATTCGGTATGCTGGCTGTCGATACTTTCGCTCGCCCACAAGGATATTTGTACAAAGATGATAAGATTTTTTGGAGCATGGTTGCCCTTGAAGGTATCGACTCTCGTGCTCAATTTTTAGAATTAGATTCTGTGGTACAAGGCGATCAGTACGCTGCGCTTCGTGATGTGTATTTGCAACGTCGTAATTATGATATCGCGGTTCGTCGAGGTGAAGATCCAACTACAGATATGTTCATGGAAGATAGTTTCGATGATGATGGAACAACGATTGATGATCAAGATAATGAAACGTCAACCGATGATCCACAGCTTCAAGACGATGCCAATCAGAACCCATTACCGACACAATAAATTATCGCCACCCAACGATTAGGTTAGCTGTATTTATGTATTTCATTTACCCATCTCGAGAACTCCGACAACTAGATAAAGCCTTAATCTTGTTCGCCGATATCGAGTGGGTAAAATTAACCTTAGTCGAAATGTGTGATCCCAATCAAATCTATATTGCAGATGTGCACGACTTTTTGAATCATCAATGGGATTGCCCCACGGTCGTCATTGCTCTAGAGGATGAAGGTGCAGCACTGAGTCAGGCTTGGCAAAAAGGGGCGCTTGCAGGATGGATATGGGAAGATTTACCCGAACAACCCTTTGATAAATTACAACAAATCGAAGCGCAATATAAGCGCAATCAAGACAGTCGAGATTTACCCACTGCAGCAGAATTGCAACGACGATTATTACCCTCCCCTGAACAATTTCAGCAATATCAGTTTAAATATTTATTTCAACCGACTGCTTATCTTTCAGGGGATTGGATTGATTTTTGGCAGGTTGATGAACATAAAATTCTGTTTTATCTCGCCGATGTGTCTGGACATGGGGTCACCAGTAGCTTACTAACGTCGTGGTTGGCTGGATTTCATAAACGCGCCCATTCTCCTGAACATTTGGTTTTAAAACTCAATGAAATGCTAATCAAGGAAAATATTGAAAAGCACATTACCATGATCGCTGGCATGATTGATCTCGAGTCACATCAATTACAATGCATTAATGCTGGACACTTTCCGCCTGCACTGCATATTTGCAAAGGGCAAGAGCCACAGATTTTTCATTCGAGTAGCTTTCCACTCGGTTTAACTGAAGATTTAAAAGTCGAAAAAGTTGTCGTTGATATGCACGCAGAGAGTCAATTTATTATCTGCTCGGATGGTGCGCTAGAGCCTTACAAAGGTGGCATCAATGATCAATTTCAACTACTCTTACAAGACCTCCAAGCAGGAAATTTTAATCCACCTGCACAGGTCAATGATGATATTGCGATGTTAAAAATTATTCGATCAGCAGAAAGCCACGATTAAACTCTACAAAATCACATTTTAATAAACTTTTACCGTTGTTATCTATTCCGCCAATTCTGCGTAAATTTTCAACAATTTTTGTCGATTTTTTTACAATATTTTAGTGTAGCTATAATCCAAAACACTTTACTTTAGCCTAATGTGAGTTTAATCAAGCCATTGTTTTTAATAAATTTATCAAATATCAAGCAGAATATTTATAGTGCAATACTTGCGGACATATAGGCGCTATGTGATAATTATGTATGTCTTTTAATCATGGCATGTCTATGTCTATCGGTCATATTGAATATGCAAGTTTAAACGGTACCCACATTTTTAAAATTGTAGGCGAAGTCCGTGCTCATGGCTGCATAAGTTTAGATAAATTGCTCAACAGAATGGATCAAAGTGAACAGGTTGTTGGCGCAATTGTAGATCTTACCGAAACCACGTTTATTGATAGTACCGTGCTCGGTATCTTGGCAAAACTCGGTCTAAAATTGATGTCGAATCATCATATTCAAGCCGTGATGCTGTCTACCAATCCTGATATTACTACCCTTGCGAATAGTATGGGGCTAAATCAAGTATTCGTGATCTTGAATTATTGCGGGACTTCTGACGTCTGTACCAAAGCCTTGGTGGATGAAAACGTCACCCATTCAACTATGCTCAAAACCGTGCTCGAAGCACACCGTACCTTGATGCAACTGAATGAAAGCAATCAAAATATGTTTGAGCCTTTGGTCAAACAACTGCAAAAAGAACAAGCCTACGTTCAACCAGAAGCCTACAATTCCAAAGTTTAATACGCTTCTCTGCGCATTATACAAATCAGGAGTAAGCGCATGGCTTTACTCGCTGTCACACAGCTCAATTCCCAAAATGATATTGATGCCAACTTCTCCACGGTAGAACGCCTCATCATTGAGGCTAAAGCACAGCATGCTGAGCTGATCGTTCTACCTGAGAATTTTGCCTGCTTCGCTGCGGGCAAACAACCCGAAACCGCACAACGCTTTGATGAGCTGAAACAGCGCATTGAACAACTGGCGTTTAAACATCAAATCTGGATTATTGCTGGTACATTACCCTGCCCCTATCGTCCAGATGGCAAAATAGTCCCTGATGGTCGAGTGCGTACCGTAAGTCTATGTATCAGTCCTGAAGGAAAAACCGTTGCACGCTACGATAAAATTCATTTATTCGATGTGCAAGTGGGCGATCATATCGGTGGCTATCAAGAGTCGAAAGTATTCGAGCCAGGCGATCAAGCCATCATCGCAGAAACGCCTTTTGGCAATATTGGTCTGATGGTTTGTTATGATGTGCGTTTTCCTGAATTCGCGATTCACTTGCGTACACTAGGCGCAGATATTCTTACTATGCCAGCAGCGTTCACTTATACGACTGGCGAGATGCATTGGCAATTGCTTCTACAGGCACGCGCCATGGATACGCAATGCATGACTTTGGGCGCAGCACAACAAGGCTGGCATGGCAAGCGTCAAACTTGGGGGCGCAGCATGATCTGCCAAGCGCAAGGTAAAATTATGGCGCATACTGAGGGCGACGGCGCACAATTGATCCTTGCACCATTTGACCTTGAGGCACAGCAAACCATCCGTGAATCCATGCCACTGCAATCGCATCGCAAATTTATCTGATGAATTTCACTCACCACATCTTATCTATGAATAAACTGAAGCCATGACTGACGCTGATTCAGCATTTAACGACGTATCGCAAAAGGAAACCGCAACAGGCAAAGCGCTGACTGGACAGCGACTGCGCTCATTGGCATTTGCCTATCTCGCCAAAAAAGAATTTTCAAAAGCCCAACTACGGTCAAAATTGCTGGAGAAAGATGCTATTCCTAGCGAAGTCGATGCGTTATTAGATGAATTAGCACAGCAAAATTATCAAAGTGACGAGCGCATGGCAGGCATGTTAGTGCGTAGCAATTTGCGTCAAGGGCGAGGACCACAGCGCATTCAACAACAATTAAAAAAATATCATATCGACAGCACGCTTGCAGAACATGATCTGAGTGAAGTGGATTGGTTTGCTGAAGCCCTCGCCTGTAAAATCAAAAAATTTGGTGAGGATGTGGCGAGCGATCCAAAAATCAAAGCCAAACAAATTCGATTCTTACAATATCGTGGCTATCAGATGGATGTCATCATGCGTGTGATTCATCATAAAGCCGAAGATTAACTGTTTTAGTTTTGCTTTTAAGCCGTGACAAAGGCAAAATAGCGCACAAGATTTTAATTTCTTTAGCAATGATATGATGCAACAGCAATCTTCGTGGATGACACCAGTTCTGGCATTTTGTTTGTCATTTTTATTTAGCCTCACGCTGGCACCTACTTTAGGCTTAGTCGCTTATCAGCAATATGATTTTCTGCTCTTGTGGTTGGTGACCATGTTGCTTTTGGCATTACCTGCGCTGTATATGGAAATTGGTCTGGCAAAGCGTACACAAAGCTCGCCCCTGCAAGGCTTGATGAAGCTCACCCGTGATGCAGATCGCTCTACCCGTTGGCGTAGTGTTGGTTGGTTGGCAATCATTACCGTACCGCTGATTGCGGGTGCAATGTTGTATTTTGCACAAGGGACGTTGACACCACATTTGGATGTGGCGCTCAATCCAAGCATTATTATGCTGATTCTTACCATTGTTGCTGTGGCAGTATCCATGTTGCCACGCCTGATTTTAATCAGCATTGCTGCGATTGCCACGCTTGCATTTATTGGCTTAGGCTTGATGGCTGGGCATGGCACTTGGCAATGGACAGCGATTAGCTTTGCAGAATGGGGCAAAGTCGTTGCATTAACATTAGTCACAGGTGGTTTAGGATTAGGCTTGTACTGGCAATCGGTCGCTCAGCATGCGCAAGAAAAGTCGAGTAGCACACCGATCGTACTGCCAATCTGGATTGCACAAGCACTTGGCTTGCTTGCCATGTTATCGGTCAACCAGACGATGACAATGGCGCAAGCAATTTCTCTGCTTATCGCCGCGCTGGCAATCTCAGGTTTCATGCTACAAGCCGTTCGGGATCAACTGATTCATCGTCAAATCGCATTACCAATTCAAGCTGTAATCATGCTATTGCCTTTGCTAGTTTGGGCATTACCAATCAGCAATATACTTTTTGCCGCATTAGTCTTGATTGGTTTAGTGCTGTGCTTGGCTTATAGCATCTTCGCTGGCTGGCTGATGAAAATCAGTCATTTACGTAAATCACTCAATTTTAGCAGTGAAGCAACGTATAATATTTGGCGTATTTTTGTCCGTATTGTCATGCCTATTTCCATTGTGGTGGCGCTCATCGCTTGGCTACAAGCATTGATCCTCAATTAAGTATTGGTTAAATGATGACAAAGCAAACAGCGCCTACAGCACAGATCTGGATCGTATACTGCACACCCGAACAACAGTATTCGATCCATATCCCTTATCAAAGCAATTTAACCGCACGGCAAGCCCTTGAACAGAGTGGTTTAGCCGAACAAGTCGAGTTGCCTGAACCACTGGCGCTGGGTGTATTTGGCTTGCGTATCAAAGATCCAGACCAGCATATTTTAAACGCTGGTGATCGTCTCGAAGTCTATCGTCCGCTACACCTGAATCCCAAAGAAGTCCGTCGTCGCCGTGCAGCACAGCACCCTGTAGGGCGCTATCAGCAAGGCAATCAATGGAAAAAACAGCACAATAAATAGTATCGTGATCTGTTTCAATTTCTAGAAAAAAGAATTGTACTTTCATCACATTATGCTATGTTAAATTGAAAATAAGATGAATCTCTAGGACACACGCCATGCACAGGATCGCATGCTTTCTTTCTGCAATTATACTCAGCAGTGCTTTTGCCCTCTCATCAACTGCCCATGCAAGCCCTGCAAAGTCCAGCTCTGTAGAGCAACTTTTCGCATTGTCTGAAATTGAGCAACTGATTCAGAGTTCACTCAACGATCTACACCCACAGTTTGAAACCGAGTCTGAAAATATCATTATGCGCTTGATGGGCACAGAGCAACTCGATGCCCAGCAACTGATTGCTGCACAAGAGATTGCACAAATTCTGTTTGATACCACCAAAGATGTGCTAACCCAACCACAAGTCAAAATAAAAATGAAAGACATCATGCAAAATGTCTACACCGAAGAAGAAGTGCAAGCCTATATCCGATTTTTAAGCACCGCTGAAGGTCGCTCGATTAATCGCAAAGACATGCTGGTGGCGAATCAATTGCAAAAATATTTTCAATCCATCGCAGAAGACAGCTTTCAAAATACGCAATTTGAACAAAAATTAGAAGGTGTGTTGCTTCGCCTCATGCAACCATAAGCCACTAATAAGCAATTAAAAAGACGCCTAATGCGTCTTTTTTATGGCGAAGCTGTTATATCAGAGCATAGCATTCATTACCAACTCATCGGGTTACCAACTCAAAGGATTCCAGAGCTTAAATGGTTTTTTTATGGTTAAGCGCTCTTTCTCAGACAAATCATCTTTATCCACACGATGATAATCACCTTGATGAATATTACCAACCAAAGTCGCCTGCTGTAGCTCATCATATTTCGCAAAACTAATGCCCGGTGTTTTCAGCTGGGTTTGCATGATTTCCCGAGCGCCCAATTGTTCTGACATCAAATATAACGGTTTTTGATAGCTTCCGCCTGTACGAAAGCCTTGTTCTTCGTATTTGATATAGTAGGTCTGCCCTGCCTCGACATCAAAATCCAGCAACTTTGGCTTTTGAAAGTGCATATTTGCCAAGGGATGGCTGGTACTTAAACGATAACTTCCCGCTGGCAACTCGACCCAATAGTAGTGATTATCTATCAAACTCGGAATGCGCTCACCATTGATAAAGAAATTCGGCGCTAAGATTTCTTGACGATTCCACTCACTATGCGGACGATACATATACACCATTGCCGCTTGTGGATGGCGAATATTGACAGGTTGAAAATATTGCCCCGGCTCTTGATTAACCCATGCACCCAGCGAGAATTTACCCACACGATATTGCTCAAGCAAACCTGGCTCCTTGCTCAAGTCCACATCAGGCAAAGTCGAATGATTGATTGGCTGAGCTTGCGCTATAGCTTGCTCTTTGTGCCATAGCTTATGCCATAAGGATGATTGCTCGTGTCCTGTCGACGCACACCCAACCATCGTGGATGCAGTAATGAATATCCATAGATTCCGCATGACTTCCCTCTAGCGTGTTTTTCTTTTTGTATTCGATTTATTTGATCTGACCCAGCATCTCGACAGAATCATCCCTGTCCAGCTCTGAACCATGTTGATCAGCTCGCAAAATGAGCTCCGCTCACCTTTACTGCGATTTTGATCAAGATTAACATTTCATGCTCAATTTGCAAATAAAAAACGCATGATCGAAATCATGCGTTTTGAGATAGAGTCAACAGAATTTTAAAATTAAGCAGACTGCTGATCATTCACCACTTTTAAATCGACAGTTTTTTCCGATTCAATCTGTTCAGCTTTTGGCAAACGCTGTGCATCAAGTACAGGCGCAGCATTGTCTTGAATCACTTCCTCGGTAATGGTGACTTTGCCAATATCTTTAGCACTTGGTAAGTCATACATGGTATCGAGCAAGACATTTTCCAAGATCGAACGTAGACCACGCGCACCCGTTTTACGTTCCAATGCCTTTTTCGCCACAGCACGTAATGCGGTTTCTTCAAAGACCAAATCCACATCTTCCATCTCAAAAAGATATTGATATTGGCGAGTCAAGGCATTCTTTGGTTCAGTCAGAATTTGCATGAGTGCTGCTTCATCTAGCTCTTCTAGCGTGGCAATCACAGGCAAACGACCGATAAACTCAGGGATCAAACCAAATTTAATCAAATCTTCTGGTTCAACTTCACGGAATAGCTCACCGAGCTTCTTCACTTCGTCCTTTTTCTTCACTTCTGCGGTAAAGCCAATACCACCTTTTTCGTGACGTTGTTGCACGATCTTATCTAAGCCCGCAAATGCACCACCGCAAATAAACAAGATATTTGAGGTATCCACTTGAATGAACTCTTGCTGTGGATGCTTACGCCCACCTTGTGGCGGAATCGATGCAACCGTACCTTCGATCATTTTCAATAAGGCTTGCTGTACACCCTCGCCCGATACATCACGGGTAATCGATGGATTCTCAGACTTACGGGTGATTTTGTCGATTTCATCAATGTAGATAATGCCTTTTTGCGCTTTATCGACATCGTAATCGGCTTTTTGCAATAGCTTTTGCACGATGTTTTCGACATCTTCACCGACATAGCCCGCTTCGGTCAATGTGGTCGCATCTGCCATCGCAAACGGCACATCAAGCAACCGTGCAAGTGTTTGTGCAAGCAAAGTCTTACCTGAACCTGTTGGTCCAATCAGCAAAATATTACTTTTTGACAGCTCAATATCAGACTTGGCACCTGCCTGCTGCGTAATCTTCAAGCGTTTGTAATGGTTATATACTGCTACAGAAAGTGTCTTTTTCGCCCAGTCTTGACCAATCACATATTGATCTAAAGCCTCACGAATTTCCTGTGGCTTCGGCAGTGGACGAGATGCCCAATCACCAGACTCCACTTGCTGACTGGTTTGTACCAAATCAAGGCAGACATCGACACATTCATTGCAGATATAAGCATCTTCGCCAGCAATTAATTTGCCGACTTCTGCTTGTGATTTTCCACAAAATGAACAGCTTTTTTGTCCTTTAGTAGTTTCGGACATAGACACTCCAAAATTCGATCAGTCAGGGTTATGGACGCTTGCTGAGCACTTGATCAACGAGTCCATAGTCTTTGGCAGCTTGTGCCGTCATAAAATTATCACGATCGGTATCACGGGCAATACGGTCATAATCTTGACCGCTATGCTCTGCCATCAAGCGGTTTAAACGCTCTTTAATGTATAAAATTTCACGGGCATGAATCTCAATATCTGAGGCTTGACCACGGAAACCACCTAATGGCTGGTGGATCATGACCCGTGCATTTTCAAGACAGTAGCGCTTACCCTTGGCACCCGCATTGAGCAAAAATGCCCCCATTGAAGCGGCTTGCCCCATACAGTAGGTCACCACATCAGGCTTGATAAACTGCATTGTATCATAAATCGCCATACCCGCCGTCACCGAACCACCTGGGGAGTTGATATAAAGATGGATGTCTTTATCAGGATTTTCAGCTTCCAAAAACAGCATCTGTGCCACGATCAGATTCGCCATATTATCCTCAACTTCACCTGTGAGGAAAATCACACGTTCCCGCAATAAGCGTGAGAAAATATCAAAAGAACGCTCTCCACGTGAAGATTGTTCAACCACCATTGGAACGAGCGCATTATCAACACTTGGGACATACATAAGAATAATATTTCCTTTGATTTTTTAATCTCTACGAATGCTCTATATGCGTACAAGTCCGCTAATTTCAAGTCATTCACGCTTTCAGAATCTTGCAATATAACTTTGAATAGCAACTTCATCAAGCACCGCACTGGATTTCCGTGCAAAATTCATGCTCGACTTACATTTTGAAATATTACGCTTGGAACAATAAAGCACTACCTGTGAATAAACAAAAAAGCCAAGCAATCTCAGATTACTTGGCTTTGCATCATCAATTGATTAACGGATTATCTCGCAAAGAGAAAAACCATTAACCTTGTTGACGTGCTTGTTGTTCTTTCAAGAGATCTTGATAAGACACTTCAGTTTCTGACACTTTTGCACCTTGCAAAATGTGATCAACCACTTGATCTTCAAGCACAACCGCTTCGATTTGCGCACGTTGTTGCTTGTCAGTCGTGAAGTATTCGATCACTTCAGATGGATCTTCATAAGAAGACGCCATGTCTTCGATGAATGCTGTCACACGTGCTTGATCTACTTCAAGTTTTGCATCTTGCAATACTTTAGAAATTAATACACCCAACTTCACAGAACGCTCAGCTTGGTCTTTGAACAAGTCGTCTGGTAACACGCTTGAATCAAATGCTTGCGCACCTTGTGCACCAAATTGTTGCGTGAACTGTTGTACCATTTGTTGGCGTTGACGATCTATTTCTTGTGCAACCATTGATGCTGGTACTTCGATTTCATTCGCTGCCACAAGTGCATCAAATGCCGCTTGTTTCACTTGGCTACGTAGACCATTTTTCACTTCACGTTCCATATTTTTACGAACGTCAGCTTTGAGTTTGTCTACGCCTTCTTCTTCAGACAGACCAAATACTTCTAAGAATTCTTTATCGATTTCAGGAAGCTTTGCTTTTTCAACTTTCTTCACAGTGATTTTGAACTGTGCTGCTTTACCCGCAAGGTTTTCAGCTTGATAGTCTTCAGGGAAAGTGACATCAATCACTTTCTCTTCGCCTTTTTTCATGCCAACGATGCCATCTTCAAAGCCTGGGATCATTTGACCTGAACCAAGTACCAGTGTGTAGTCTTCAGCAGAACCGCCGTCAAACTTCTCACCGTCGATTGAACCTTCGAAGTCGAAAGTTACTTGCATTTCGTTTTTCGCCATACCCTTGGTTTCAGCCCAAGTTTGACGTTGCTTTTGCAAGTTTTCGATCATGACGTCAACGTCAGCATCTTTGACTTCAGCTTTTTTGCGCTCGATTTCCAAGCCATCAAAACCAGCCACTTGCACTTCTGGATACACTTCAACAGTCGCTTCATAGACCAACGCATCGTCTTTGTTTTCTACTTTTTCGATGTTTGGTGTGCCAACAGCGTTGATTTTTTCTTGTTGGATCGCTTCAAATACGGTGTCACGAATGATGTCATTCACGACTTCTTGGTAAATACCCGCACCATATTCACGGCGAACGACATTCACAGGTACTTTACCTGGACGAAAGCCGTTCATCTTCACAGTTTTCGCAGTACGTTGAATACGTGCTTCAAATTGTTCATTCACACGGCTGCTCGGTACTGACACATTTAAACGACGGGAAACACCCGAAACCGCTTCAGAAGTTACTTGCATGGCTTCCTCTATCTTTGGATTAATCATTACAGTTTTAAAAAAAGTGCCACATTATATGACAACATCGGACGATATACAAAACTTGTGCGTAAAATCTTTGTGTACTTTCATGTGAATTTTGACAAATTGAACCATGTTTTGATTTTTTTTTGCTGCGATTTGAGTTTTAAAAAGTACCGCCACAATCAATTTTGTTACGCAATTGTATGCAATCAATCACAATTTTCCTCAAATTCATTCTCAGCAGCTCAATTAATACTATTGAAAACACGAATAATTATCACTAACATATGCGCAATTTGTTACATGCTGTAGCATTTCCTTCGTAATATCTCCTTAATTTCTTTTTGGGAATTGACCATGAGTATGATTAAAAGCCGTAAACGTCCATGTGCATCGCAACTGCTTGCAGTCGCTGCAGCAGCACTTCCATTCGCAACACACGCCGTAGATCAAGTGGTTGAACTCCCCACGATTGAAGTCAAAGCGGAACAAGAAGGCTATAAAGTCGACAAAGTGTCATCTAGCAAATTTACTCAACCATTGGTGGATACGACACAAACTGTGGCGATCATTGGCAAGGATATTCTACAAGAACAATCCGCAAGCACACTCACAGAAGCCTTACGCAATGTGCCTGGCGTAGGCACTTTTGCATTGGGTGAGAATGGTCGCATGAATACAGGTGATGCCGTGACTATGCGGGGTTTTGACGTATCAAATAGTATTTTTGTTGATGGTATTCGTGATTTAGGCAATATTTCTCGTGACGTATTTAACATTGAGCAAATTGAAGTATTTAAAGGTGCGGCGGGTACGGATAACGGTCGAACGGCAGCTTCTGGTTCAATCAATCTAAAATCTAAAGAAGCGCAAGCTCAAGATTTCAATCGTGCAAGTATTGGTTTTGGCTCTGACAGTTATAGCCGTGGCACGGTTGATCTCAATCAAGCGGTGAGTGATGGGACGGCTTTGCGACTCAATGCCATGGTTGAACAAGCAGATGGCATCAATCGAGATGGTGTCGAAAACAAAAAATGGGGCATTGCACCCTCGCTTGCCTTTGGCTTAGACACAGATACGCGTCTATTTCTAAACTATTTACATATCGAGCAAGACAATGTCATCGATGGTGGAGTATCTACCGTTGGGCTAGATGGATTTGATGCAAGTCGCAACCCAACTTATGCAGCCATAGCGGATTATCTCAATAGTCATCCTGTTGATGCCTCGACTTTTTATGGCTCTAACAGTGATTTTGATGATGTCAAAGCAGATATGGCAACGCTTCGTATTGAGCACGATATCTCTGAACAAAGCAAATTAAGCAGTGCGCTACGTTGGGGACGTATGACACACAAATATTTGGCAACAATTCCCATGGGCTTCACAGTCAATGGTGACGCCGAAGATACCTTAATTGGTCGTAGTGGCAATAATGGCGATACAGTGAACAAAATTTTGACTAGCCAAACCAATTTAAGTACGGTATTTAATACAGGTTCAGTTCAGCATAATCTCAGTACGGGTATCGAAATCACACAAGAGGAAATGGATAGTTATGGATATGATGTGACGGTCTTGCCAACATCACTCTACGATCCAGATGCCGATCTTGAGTCATCAATGACACGCAACCCGAGCTACTCAAATGGTCAGCTTGATACATACTCCATCTATGCTTTTGACACATTGAAATTATCGCCACGCTGGTCAGTGAATGGTGGCGTACGCTTAGATCACTACAAACTAAATGCCAAAGGAATTAGCAATACCGCTGGACGTGGTCAACCTGCAAATTATGAGTCATTCCAAAGTGATACTTCCGATAACTTGTTTAACTGGAAAGCAGGTGTCCTCTTTAAACCTACCGAAAATGGGAGCATTTATGCAAATTATTCGGTTCAGCAACAACCCCCAGGCACCATCACAGGTGGCGATGGTCTAGCAAGTAGTAATGCCTTTGCGCCTTCAACCAGTGCCAATAGTAATAATAATTTAGCCATGGATCCGCAAAAAACTAATAATGCCGAAATCGGTACCAAATGGGAGTTTATGGATAAACGACTACTACTGAGTGGTGCTGTTTTTCACACTGAACTCAGCAATGAAATGACCCAAGATGATGACGGCAATTACTATCA
This sequence comes from Acinetobacter marinus, assembly GCF_900096915.1. Taxonomy (GTDB): domain Bacteria; phylum Pseudomonadota; class Gammaproteobacteria; order Pseudomonadales; family Moraxellaceae; genus Acinetobacter; species Acinetobacter marinus. Next base: position 520,844 of record NZ_FMYK01000002.1, on the reverse strand, counting down.
AAACGGTAAAAAATCAGTACAAGGCGTTGAGCTTGGTGCAGTTGGTCAAATCACCGATCAATGGCAATTAAGTGCTGGATATACTTATCAAGATTCCGAAATTGAAAATGTTACTCAAGCAATCGGTACGGGTGCAGTTTCAGCGGATGGCTCTGACGAAATTCCATTTACCCCGACAGATGCATTTACACTGTGGTCTACATATAAAACAGATAAATGGAGCATCGGTGGTGGCACACGATACATTGGTGAAATGAAGAAATCTCGTGATGGCAACCAAGTCGGTCCTTCGGTTGTGCCTGATTATTGGGTTGTTGATGCAATGGCAAGCTATCAAGTGACCAAAAATATTGGCATCCAACTCAATGTGAATAATTTATTTGATGAAGAATACATTGCAAGTATTAACCGTGGTGGCTGGCGCTATATTCCAGGTGCTGAACGCAACTATCGTGCTGCATTAAACTTTAACTTCTAATCTGCACCCTGCAATTGCTGCAATTGAAATTCACTGAAGTTAAAACGTACTGAGCTCAAAAGCCTATCTGCTGGTATTATCACATCCTGATGGTGTCCGCATGATGGGCTTTTTTCATCTCTTTTATGCACTGAACATTTGAGTTAAATATGATTTTACATATTCCTGATGTGTTAACCAAAACACAAGTTCAACAGTTTTATCAAACCTTAGAACAAGCTGATTGGGTCGATGGGCGTAACACAGTTGGCGATCAAGGCGCAAAGGTCAAACGCAACTTACAACTGCCAGAACATGGTGAAGTTGCACAACAACTGGGCAAAATTATTCTCGAACAACTCAATAATAATCCATATTTTTTCGCCGCAGCCTTACCGCTTCGTATCGTCCCACCCTTATTTAATCGTTATGAAGGTGGTGGTGAATATGGTTTCCACGTTGATGGTGCGGTACGTGGCTTTCATCAATCGCCAAATCTACTTCGCACCGATTTATCTTGTACAATCTTTCTCAATGAACCTGATGACTACGAAGGTGGTGAATTGATCATCCAAGACCTCTATGGTGAGCATGAGGTTAAACTCCCTGCTGGTGATATGGTGCTCTACCCTTCAACCAGTATCCATAAGGTTACCCCTGTCACTCAAGGCAAACGTGTTTGTTCATTCTTTTGGGTTCAAAGCATGATTCGAGATGATATCAAGCGCACCTCATTATTTGAGTTGGATCAAGTGATCACGCGAATGCGCACCAAAGGTGAAAGTGAAGACACTTTGGCATTAGCGAATCATTACCACAACCTTTTGCGCATGTGGAGCGAGATTTAGAAATTATTTTCACTTTAACCTAATATATTTAAAATTTACACCAAACCACCCCATACTTTGGGCGAGAATCGAAATACATTTTCATGTTTTAGGCGTACAATAAAAGACAATCAAAGTATGGTCTTTTTTGTATTATCCACGCAAAACGACTTATACAGTTATTGTGTGCGCACATTCGTCAAAAGCGGAGTTTTCATCATGTTAAAAGATCCAAGTCAAAAATATCGTCGCATGTATCAGCGTGTCGATTTACCCGATCGTCAGTGGCCAAATAATGAAATTACCACGGCGCCGATTTGGATGAGCACCGATCTGCGTGATGGCAACCAAGCGATTTTCGAACCGATGAGCATCGAACAAAAATTCAAGATGTTCCAAATGTTGGTCGGTATCGGCTTTAAACATATCGAAATTGGCTTCCCTTCTGCGTCACAAGTCGACTTTGATTTTACCCGTAAATTGATCGAAGAAAATCACATTCCCGATGATGTCTATATCGAAGTTTTGGTTCAAGCCCGTGATCACTTGATCGAGCGTACTTTTGAATCATTAATCGGTGCGAAGCGTGCCATCGTGCATATTTATAATTCAAACTCGCCAACTTTCCGTAAAAAAGTCTTAAATGTCGATGAAGCGGGTGCAAAAACCTTAGCGATGAATGCAGCGAAGAAGGTCAAGCAAACTGCGGAAAAATATCCTGAAACAGAATGGGTATTCCAATATAGCCCAGAATGCTTTACTGCAACAGAATTGCAAGTTGCTAAAGATGTCTGTGACGCCGTCACTGAGATCTGGGAAGCATCTGCGGACAACAAAGTCATTTTAAATTTACCTGCGACGGTTGAAGTGTCTACGCCAAATGTCTATGCCGATCAGATCGAGTGGATGCACCGCAACTTACAACGCCGTGAAGGTGTGATCATTTCTGTTCATCCGCATAATGACCGTGGCTGTGGTATCGCTGCTGCTGAACTTGCTTTGATGGCAGGCGCAGATCGTGTCGAAGGCTGTGTGTTCGGTAATGGCGAACGTACGGGGAATGTCGATGTGGCAGCCGTTGCCTTGAATATGTACACCCAAGGTGTTGCGCCTAACTTAGATTTCTCTAACGTCAATGAAATCATTGCGACCATTGAAGAATGCACAGGGTTGCCAGTGCATCCACGTCATCCATATGCAGGTGATTTGGTGTTTACTGCATTCTCAGGCTCGCACCAAGATGCGATTAAAAAAGGCTTCGAATTCCAAAAAGACGAAGACATTTGGGACATGCCATATTTGCCAATCGACCCGAAAGATTTGGGACGTAGCTATGATGCAGTGATCCGTGTCAACAGTCAGTCTGGTAAAGGCGGTATCGCCTACTTACTTGAATCAAGCTATGGTGTCGTTTTGCCACGTCGCTTGCAGATTGAATTCAGTCAGATTGTGCAACAACACACCGATGAGCACGGCACCGAAATCAGTGCGGATCAAATTTGGGAATTGTTCAAACAGACTTACATCTACACTGGAATGAATTATTATCAAGTGAAAAATTATCACTTGTCGGATCACAATGGTCGTCAAGCGGTACAATTTGAAGTGTTGGCAGGCGGTGAAGTGCGTCATCTCACAGGTGAAGGTAATGGACCAATTTCTGCGATTTTGGATGCGATTGCCCTACCGATTGATGTATTGAACTATGAAGAGAAAAGCATCGGTCATGGTGCCAATGCCAAAGCACTTGCCATGATTGAACTCCAAATCCAAGGTCAACCAATTAGTGGTTTTGGTGTCGGTATTCATGACAATATCGTCACAGCTTCGATCGAAGCGATCTTGGCATGTATCAATCGCATGATCAAAAATGGTGCAATTGAAGCTGAACAAATTACAGAATCTGCGTAAAAACACAGATTTATATATGGAAGGATACCAATTTATTGGTATCCTTTTGTTATGAAAAATCAATCAAGGGATTAGCGTGAGCTTTGCAAGCGATTCAGTAGGTATCGTCAGTCCAGAAAAGTTTAGTTTTGAAGAGCCACTTGAGCTGGAATGTGGTCGAGTATTGCCACGTTTTGAAATCATGGTGGAAACTTATGGACAACTCAATGCAGATCGCTCCAATGCGATTTTGATTTGTCATGCCCTATCAGGACATCATCATGCCGCAGGCTATCATCACGAAGATGATAAAAAAGCAGGCTGGTGGGATGAGTGCATCGGACCAGGTAAAGCCATTGATACCAACCACTTCTATGTGGTGGCGCTGAATAATATCGGTGGTTGTAATGGCTCCACGGGACCAACCTCGCCAAATCCCGAAAATGACAATCGTCCGTATGGTCCAGATTTTCCGTTGGTGACGGTGCGTGATTGGGTCAAAACTCAAAAGATGCTCTCTGAGCGTCTCGGCATTGCGGTTTGGCATGCGGTGATCGGTGGTTCATTGGGCGGTATGCAAGCACTGCAATGGTCGGTCGATTATCCTGATGATTTACGCAATTGTGTGATTGTTGCCAGCTCACCAAAACTCACTGCTCAAAATATTGCCTTTAACGAAGTAGCACGTCAGTCAATCTTGTCTGACCCAGATTTTCATCATGGACGTTATCTTGAGCATGACAGCTATCCAAAGCGTGGCTTGATTTTGGCACGCATGGTCGGACATATCACCTACTTGTCTGAAGAAGCGATGAAGCAGAAATTTGGGCGTGACCTAAAACTGGGCAAATTCATGTACGGCTTCGATGTCGAGTTCCAAGTGGAAAGCTATTTGCGTTATCAAGGTGAACAATTTAGCCGAAACTTCGATGCAAATACCTACCTGATCATGACCAAAGCCTTAGATTATTTCGATCCTGCACGAGAGTTTGATGGTGATTTACCCAAAGCACTTGCACAGACCAAATGTCGATTCTTAGTCGTGTCATTCACCACCGACTGGCGCTTTGCCCCATCACGTTCTCAAGAAATCGTCAAAGCGCTGACCTCAAACCACAAGCCTGTCAGCTATGTCGATATCGAAGCAGAACAAGGTCATGACTCCTTCTTATTTCCAGTGCCGTTGTATGTAAAAACCATGCACAACTTTTTGACCAGCAGTTTGAATAGCATCTCTGCACCACAAACGCACACTCAAACCACGGGACAAGGAGCTTAAGCATGCGTTTAGATCAACAATTGGCAGAAAAATGGATCAAACCCAACTCTCGTGTACTCGATCTGGGCTGTGGCAATGGTGAATTGCTCGCCCATATGCAGAAAAAGCACGGTGTACAAGCCTATGGACTCGAAATTGATCAAGAAAAAATCGCTGTTGCCATTGGTCGGGGCTTGAATATTATTCAACAAGACCTTAATCTAGGCTTAAAACAGTTTGCAGACCAGAGTTTTGACTACGTGGTCATGGCACAAGCTTTGCAAGCAGTAGATACACCTGATGTATTGCTTCGTGACATGGTGCGTGTAGGACGGGAGGCGATTATTACCTTTCCGAACTTTGCCCATTGGAAAACTCGATCTTTTCTCGCCTTAAAAGGGAAAATGCCTGTTTCTGACGCATTGCCATACATGTGGTACAATACGCCCAATATTCACTTGTGCACCTTCAAAGATTTTGAAGCCTTATGTGCAGAAAACAATATTCGAATTATCAATCGCCTCGCTGTAAACGATAATCAGCAAGGCAGTTTGATTATGAAATACATGCCCAACATGTTTGGGGAAATTGCCATTTACAGAGTAAGTGCCCTATGAAAAAACTCGCTATAAGTAGCCTTTTTGGCTTCCTTAGTGTTGCTGCGATGTCGACTCATGCCGAACTTATCAGTCAACAGCCGTCTAGCCAATCTACCGTTGCACAATACGCAACCATGCCGATCCAACAATTGGCGCAAAATGCCCAAGCTGGTCAAGCGCCTGCACAATTTTTTTTGGCAGATCGCTATAAGCGTGGTCAAGGCGTTGCCAAAGACATGAACCAAGCCTTTGCATGGTTTAAAAAAGCTGCCGATCAAGGGATTCCAGCTGCACAGCTCAATGTCGGTCAGATGTATGCCAGCGGTAATGGCGTGAAGAAAAACATCGACTCAGCAAAACAATATTTGATGAAAGCGGCTAAGCTCGGTGATAACCGTGCCAGCTACAATCTCGCTGTACTTGAAGAACGTGCTAAAAACTATGCGGGTGCCTATCAATGGTACGAGCTATCTACTCGTGATGGTATGCTCGACTATCGTGTAAAAGATATGTCTGAAAAGAAAATTGTTAAATTGGCAGCGAATCTCAGTCAAAACGATATGCGCCTTGCCCGTGAACGTGCTGATCGTTGGATTCAAACGGATTAATTCAACAGTCATCATCTCATTTCTCAAAAGCCAATGTTCATCATTGGCTTTTTTGCATTTTGCACTGCCATGGATATGTTTATCGGGCGATTTCCCATTTGAATTGCCAATGGTGTACAGCTGCTCACCGACTTGGAAGTAACGAAAATCATTTTTTCTGAATTATGCATGCTTTATACTATGCGCAGGTTGACTTGCGATGAGCGGTGACAATGCGCCAAAAAAACGATTCTAAAACCATAGCTTACAGCTCTTTTTTATTTGACAATTTTCTTAATAAAAATACCTCACGCCTGTTGCTCGGTATGACAGCGCTTGCCAGCTCCATGGCATTTGCGCAAAGCTATAGTTTTGAACAAGCCGAACAACGTGTTTTTAACGAATCGTACAGCATGCAATCGCAACGTGCTTTACAGCAAGCTGCTGAGCTCGAGGCACAAGCTGTCAAACATTTAGGTTTACCTCGAGTCGATTTAAACGCACGTGCTTATGCATTTCATGCCGAAACTGATGTCCCGCTTGACCAGTTTAAACAAAGTATTGAAGATCAGCTCTCGCAGCGGGTCAGCGATCGAATCTCTGAACTTGAAAATGCAGGTGTGCCGAGTAGCGCATTGGATGGCGTACAGTCTGGGATTAACAATATTATCCATGATGGGGTCAGCCAATTTCCAAACTACGCCCATCTCGAACTCGAAGATGAAGTATTTCGCCCAACGGTCTCGGTCAGTATGCCGATCTATACGGGTGGCTTAACCAGTAGCGCCAAAGAAATTGCCAAAATTCGAGCACAAGGCAGTCGCTTTGATCAAGCACAAGATGAAAATGCACAGCGCTATCAACTCATTACTCGCTATTTCGATGTGCAACTACAACAACAGTTATTTGCCTCCAGTCAAAACAATCTGAATGCGATGCAGCGCCATTTAGACAATGCTTTAAAACTCGAACAACAAGGCTTTATCAGCCGTGGGCAACGCATGCAATTCGAAGTGGCTCGCAACAATGCCGATCGTCTGTATCAAAGCGCTCAGCGTCAATTACAGTCTAGCCAATATCAACTACAAAATCTGTTGCATAGCCTCGACACCATCGAGCCGAGTACGCCCCTATTTGTCAATGAACAACAGTCTTTGGATCTGACTGCATTAATGGACAGCTATGCAGAAAATTCGCCATTGATTCAGAAACTGCAAAACAATACGGTACTGGCCCAGCAAAACGTCAAAGTCAAACAAGCCGCACAAAAGCCTAAAGTATTTGGCTTTGGTGAATATGCTTTAGATGATGAAGAAAATTGGATCGTTGGCGTGATGGCGAGCTATAACCTGTTCTCTGGCATTGATAAACGCAAACAAGTGCAAGCTGCACAGCTACAAAGCCAAGCTGCACAGCTACTTACCGAACAAAGTAAAGTTGAACTTGCCAATGTGATTTATAGTAGCTATCAATCCATGCTCGGCGCTCAGCGTAGTCATCAATTATTAAAAGATAATATGCGGGCTGCCGAAGAAAACTTGCGCATTCAAACCCTGTCTTTTCGTGAGGATATGGGCACAGCGACCGATGTGATCGACGCTGAAAATAATATCAATGCATTGCATGCCGAGATTGCCACCAATGCTTATAAATATGTCATGTCCTTGGCGACATTGTTACAAAGTCACGGCTCACTCGATCAATTTCAAAATTTTATCCATGCACCTGATAGCGATAAAATTGTCACCACAGTTGCAGGAGGTACACCATGAACGATCAACACAACAATGATGTATCAGGCAACAATGCTTCAGGCAATAATTCATCAAACAGTAATTCAACAAGCAAAGATTCATCAAACAACGATGTATCCAATAATGGCGTAGAAAATAACGCACCGCAAAACCAGTCTGAGAGTAATTTTTCTGAAAGCAATTTGAATGACAACAGCTCAAATGCGCAGAAAAAATCAAAACTGAAAAAAGCCATTGCTGTATTGGTGGTATTGATCTTACTGGGCTTGATTATTTTTGGACTATGGAAAAGCTATCAGCCAAAAACCATTAGCATTCAAGGACGTGTTGAAGCCGATACCATTCATGTCAGTAGCAAAGTGCCGAGTCGTATTGAACAACTCTTTGTGCATGAAGGTGAACAGGTGAAACAAGGTCAGGCACTGATCAAACTCAGTAGTCCTGAAGTCGAAGCGAAAAAGCAACAAGCCCTCGCCTCACTTCAATCCGCGCTCGCACTACAATCCACCGCAGAACGTGGCTCGCAACAAGAAAATATTGATACGCTCTACGCCAACTGGCAAAGTGTCAAAGCACAAGCAGCACTGGCAGAAACCACCTATCAACGTGGACAAACTTTATATCAACAAGGCGTGATCTCTCGTCAACGTCGTGACCAAATGCACGCTGCCAAAATTTCTGCCAACGAACTAGCGGAAGCATCGTACCAACAATATGCCCGTGCCGAACGTGGCAGTACCACACAGCAAAAATCCTCTGCCGATGCACAAGTAGAAATTGCTCGTGCTGCGGTGAGTGAAGCCAATGCTATGGAAGCAGAAACCTTACTGCATGCACCACAAGATGCCACCGTGTCAGAGATTTATGGTGAAACCAGTGAATTGGTGGTGATGGGCGTGCCGATTATTAGCCTGCTGACGGATGATTATTGGGTGAGTCTGAATGTGCGTGAAGATCAATATGCCAATGTTTATAAAAAGAAAAGCCTTGAAGGCTATATCCCTGCGCTAGATCAAAAAACGACTTTTTTGATCAAAACCATTGATGCAGAAGGTGATTTTGCCACCATTAAAACCACACGTCAGACGGGTGGATATGATATTCGTAGTTTTAAATTGCATCTTGAACCTGAACAAAAAATCCCTGATCTCAAAGTCGGCATGAGCGTGATCTTTGAAGTTGAAGGACAATAAAGCCTTGAATTTTCCAAAAATTCGATAGCGCATGGCGATAGGTAAAACATCAATGTGGACTGCACTCAAGCGTGAACTAAACTATTTGATCACTCATCCGTGGGATCTGTGTTTGGTGACGCTGGTGCCTGCTTTTTTGATCATAGTATTTAGTGCCATGTTCTTAGACGGTAAGCCTGAACACCTACCCATCGCCGTCATCGATCAAGATCATTCTGAACTGAGTCGAACCATTGAGAAGCATTTGGCGCTCAATCACACCATTCACATCGAACACGGTATTGAACGGATTGACCAAGCCGAAGATTTGATTAATCGCACTGAAATTTGGGGATATGTGCATATTCCCGAAGGTGCGGAGCGCAATCTGGTGCAAGCGCAAGACCCACAGATTAGCATTGCGTATAATCTATCGTTTTTTAGTATTGGCAATACGTTGTCCACTGCCGTATCGCTTGCGACAGTGCAAGGCATCGCCGACTACATGGGCAATGCGTACTTAGAAAATAGTTTGCCTTATGTCGAAGCGCCCACACCAAATGTCAAAATATCGCCCTTATTTAACCCGACGCTAAGCTATGAATTGTATCTTGAACCGTCTTTGATTCCTGCAATTATGCATCTGTTGCTGTGCTGTTGTGTGGCGTTTAGCGTCGGGCAAGAACTTAAATATCGGACTGTAAAGAGTTGGCTCGGCGGACACAATATTTTCGCCATTTTATTTGCCAAGACCATGCCCTATATCCTGATTTTTTCACTATGGACTTGGGTGTGGATGTTTTGGCTAACGGAGATTCGTGGCTGGTCGATTGCAGGCTCATTGTGGTTTTTATTGCTTGGACAATTTTTATTTTATGCCGCATATGCTCTGCTTGCCGTCTGCTTAGTTTTAGGCAGCAAAGATTTACTCAAAACTTTTGGCTTGATTGCGGTATATGGTGGGTCTTCGCTGAGCTTCGCAGGCGTGACTTTACCACTAAATAATGCGCCGACTTTTACTCAATTTTGGTCGTACATCATCCCCTATACACCATATGCTAGATTACAAACGGAACAATGGGTGGTTGGTAGTCCGATTGCCACCTCACTACAACCCTTTGGATTGTTAGTGCTCCATTTTTCAGTATTCTTTATTTTTGCCCTGTTGCTGATCAAAAAAACCCAAAATGAGGTCAGCGCATGAAATCTTTTTTTTATTATTATCTGCAAACTTTTAAAAATATTGCCAAAAATCAATCGGTGCTGACCACCATGATTTTATCGGTGATTTTTTACAGCTTTTTCTATCCAACTGCATATAAAGGACAACATGCCGAATCTTTACCATTGGTGATCGTCGATGAAGAACAAAGCCAGCTCAGCAATCAAATCATCACGCAAATTCAAAAAAGTCCCAATGTCGAAATCCGTGCCGTCACTGCAAATTTTTTAGAAGCACAGCAACTGGTTCAGGAACAAAAGGCCGATGGCATTTTGCTGTTGCCGAATCATCTCACCAAAAGTATTCGACATGGTGAAAATGGTGGCATTGGTATTTATCTGAGCGCTGCATATTTCCTCAAAACCAAGCAAATCGGTGTGGCAATTGCAGAATCGGTGGAATCGACGCTGGCTGAATATGCCGATAAATATGCCAATATCAGCGCCTTTGAGCCGAGTATTCCGATTCATCAGATTCCCTTATTCAACACCTTATCGGGTTATGGCAGTTATATTTTTCCTGCGGTGGCACCTGTCATCATTCATCAGACCATTTTTTTGGGTTTATGTATGCTCATCGCAGGCTATCGAGAGTCGAATTGGCGACCCGAGCCGAGTGAGTTTTGGGCGATTTTTGCTGTGGCGCTCACCATTGGGAGCTTGGGCTGTTATTACCTATTTGGCTTTACTTTTTGGCTGTATGACTATCCGCGTGGCGGGAATTTTTTTGCAATGCTGATCGCTGTGCCGATCTTTGTGGCGTGTGTGGCTGCAATGGGCATGTTTTTATCCACTTTTCTCGATATCGCTGAACGTGCGGGGCATGTCATTGTGGTAAGTTCTGTGCCTTTGTTTATTTTGTCTGGAATCGCTTGGCCTCACTCCTCCATGCCGATGTGGATTTCATCTATCGCCACCGCACTGCCCTCTACACATGGTGTTATGCTCTTCGTCAAACTCAATCAAATGGGCGCAACGTTGTCTCAGGTGGCTGAGCATGTGTGGTTTTTAGCGGTCATGACGATGATATTTTTAGGTTTGGCATATTATCGTTTGCGCAAAATCTAAACGCTGCATTTAGGCTAAGCCAAAGTATTATGACAAAGTGGCTATGCCCCAGTCGCTCTATGCTCTAGCGGTTAGACATCAGCGATACATTGCAAGTGTGTTAACTTAATCGCAGTTCAGAGAAAGCATGCTAATATCTGTGCATAATTATCCTTTGTTTATGACAATTTGCAATGCAGCAACGATCCGAAAGTTTTTGGCACCGATTTAAGATCAGCAATGCCTACGGGCAATTAATTGCACTGATCTTTTTACCGATTATGATCCTCGCTTTGGCGGGCGCTTATATCGTCTTGCAAGAAACTTCTCGCTCCATGCAGTCTCAACAAATCACCGCTGCGTCTGCCGTGCTCACTCGTTATCAAAAAACCGCATCGATCCTACTTAAACTCGACCATACCAGCATCGCCAAACATGCCGAAGCACAGCATATTTTGCAATATATGCTGAATGAACCTGATGTGATCCGAGCAGCCTTGGTGAATGTACATGGTATGGCGCAAATCAGCGTTGGACATCGCAATCATCGGGCGTGGCCAGCATTTCCTGTAGATAGCGATTTTTTTGGGCCAATCCAGTTCGATGATAATCACATCTATGGCATGCGTATCGGTTACAGCGCACAAGGTCCTGTATGGCTGATGATCGAAATGGATAATCAACCGCTCACTTTGGCGAAGTATCGGGTTTGGTTGGTGTTGGTGGCAACTGGATTATTCACCTTATTATTGCTTTTATTGTGCTTAAACTTCTACGCACGGCGCTGGATCGCACCGATGTACGAGATTCGCTTGCAGTTGCAACGCATGAATGCCGACAGCCTCGGCAAAAGTTTTCAGACCAACTCGACGGGTGAATTGGCACTACTGCAAAAAGACATTGCGACTTTGCTACGCCGTTTGAACTTTAGTTTTTTAGAGCTGAAAGAGCATACCGAACAAACCGAAGATGATTTGCGCAAGACGCTTGACACCTTAGAAGTACAAAACATCACTTATAAAAAGGCCCGTGACCAAGCGATTTCCGCCAACCAATCCAAATCGGTATTCCTTGCTAATATCAGTCATGAACTACGCACACCGCTGAACAGTATCGATGGTTTTATTCATCTGATGCTGCGCCGTGGACAGCTCAATGATGAAAATCAGCTCTATGTACAAACCATTCGCAAATCATCAGCGCATCTTTTGGCGCTCATCAACGATGTCCTTGATTTTTCAAAAATTGATGCGGGCAAACTCGAACTGGAAGTCGCAAATTTTAATTTAGAAGAAGCCATTTTTGATGTGATGGATATGCTTTCTCCGCTGGCTTCTGAAAAGCAAATCGACATGGCGATTTATTATGATCATGATCTGCCCTTCCAAGTCTGCGGTGATATTTTACGTTTTAAACAAGTGCTGACCAATCTGGTGTCGAATGCGATTAAATTCACCCCTGAAGGCGATATTATTGTGCGCACTCGGCTGGAGCATCAGGACGCCAATCGCATCACCATGCACTGCACCGTTCAAGACAGCGGTATTGGTCTAAGTGGTACCGATCGTAAGAAATTATTTGCCTCATTTAGCCAAGGGGACACCTCAGTTACTCGCCAGTTTGGTGGGACGGGGCTTGGGCTTGCCATCTCAAAACAATTGGTGCAACTGATGCACGGTCAGATTGGTTTTGAAGACAATCAAGAGCGCAACCCGACAGAAAAAGGCGCCACCTTTTGGTTTAATGTGCAATTTGAACTACCTGATGAACAGCCACAGCTTGAAAGCGTGATGTCGCAGTTTAATGTGCTGAGTTATATTGCGCATCCTGCCACGGCAAATATTTTCAAACAGTATTTGGAAGACTACGATGCAGCGCATCATGAATGTAGCTCGATTTTGGACTTATTCAGTCGTTTAAAACAGTTTAATGGCTTGGGCGAAAAAGCATGGGTGATTGTCGATCACTCCAGTGATTTAGATGCATTATTACAAGAAATTCGCACCCGTTATCAAGGCAATCTGGCGATTTATGGCTATCAAATGTTGCTCGATCCACAAATCTTGCAGACGCATCAAGCCCTTGCACTCAATCAACCTCTAAGTCGTCAAAATTTACTGAAGTTGTTCTTTAATCAAACACAAACCACTAGCGCCCCAGTGTTCAATGGTCAAGGTTTACATGTGCTTGCGGTCGACGATCATTTGCCGAATTTGGTGGTTTTAGAAGCCTTGCTCAATGAGCTAAATGTCGAAGTCACCACTGCACTCAATGGACAAAATGCACTGAATCGCATCCAAGAACGTCTCGATAAAAATCAACCGCTGTTTGATCTGGTGTTTATGGATATTCAGATGCCCGTGATGTCAGGGCCTGAAACCACTCAAGCAATCCGTGGTATGGAACATCACGCCACGCAAACCCATCAATTGCCGATTATTGCACTGACCGCACACGCCATGTCAGATGAGAAAGAACACCTGATGCAAGCAGGCTTTAATGACTACGTCACCAAGCCGATTCAGCTCGAGCAACTCATGCAAATCTTGAGTACATGGACTAAAGCAGATCAACTGCAAACGATCGACAGTCATGTCAATGCGCCGTCTTTGGCAACCCCAGAGATGAGTATTCAGTCGACGCATTACAACCATATCGCAAGCGATCATACAAACGATGTGATTTTGGACTGGAATCTCAGTCTACAATTGGCAGCCAACAAAGCCGATCTTGCCCAAGATTTGTTGCGTATGTTGATCGATAGCTTTGATGATGAGCAAAGTGATATGGAGCAACTGATCGAGCTGGAGGACTTCCCACAGCTTGAACAAAATCTGCATCGTATCTATGGGGCGACGCGCTATGTCGGCACACCACAATTACAACAGCTGACTGGTGAATTTGAGCAGTTCGTGTCGATCTTACGCAAAGAACAGCGCCCTGCAGATGATGATTTTATCGAACAGGTCTTACAGCGGTACAATGCCCTACTCGAAGCAATGTCGCATGTACGCATTGCGGCGCAAGAATATCTTTAGTGGAGTCATGGCTCTCCCTTAAACTCAACGGGAATCCTGCATGTCAACATGGATCGTGAACTTGGCGTCAAATTCTTTGCCCAAGGGGAATTTTTCACATGCTATGATTTGCGCAAATGACAACACAAATTGAGGAATATTTCATGGCGCTCATCACAGTAGACATCAGCCCGCAAGGCATTGCCATCGTCAAACTAAATCGCCCAGAAAAGCGCAATGCCATGACCTTCGCTCTACTTCAAGCCTTAGTCGATACCGCAAAATCACTGAAAAAGAATAAAAAAGTCCGCTGTATTATTTTAACGGGTGAAGCCGATGTGTTTAGCGCAGGGATTGACCTCAGCGATTTAAATAATCCCAAAAATCGGTTATTCGCTGCGTGGGAGCTGATCAAACCAGGACAAAGCCTGTTCCAAAAAGCCTTTCTGATCTGGCAAAGCCTACCTGTGCCCGTGATCAGTGCGATTCAAGGCTATTGCTTTGGCGCAGGAATGCAACTGGCGTTAGCATCGGATATTCGTATCGCACATCCAGACACGCAAATGTCGATCATGGAAAGTCGTTGGGGTTTGGTGCCTGATATGGGCTTGACCCGATCACTTAAAGGCTTGATCGGCTTAGACCTCGCAAAAGAACTCACCCTAACCGCACGAATTTTTGATGCGCAATATGCCAAAGAGATTGGCTTGGTCACGCACCTCGATGACAATCCAATGTTTAAAGCGCAAACTCTCGCTGCTGAGCTGATTCAACGCTCACCTGATGCCCTGCTGGCAGCGAAACGGGTGCTTGATGCCATGGAACATCAGCCGAAAAAAGCATTACGTTTAGAAAAAATGTGGCAATTTCGCCTAATTGTCGGGAAAAATAGTAAATTGGCACGTAAAAAGGATAAACATCCCGAAACCAACTTTGCACCTCGCCAATTTAATGGTTAATCTTGGCTGATCGCCATTTATAGTTAGGTTCAAACCATGCCACAGTTTTCTACAGAGACCGCAATCGCCTTCTTCGGTATGGGACTGATGGGCACTCGCATGAGCAAACGTTTGCTCGATGCAGGCTTTAACGTGGCGGTTTGGAATCGTACCGCAATTGCTTGTGATGAGGTGATTCAGTATGGCGCAAGTGCTTTAAGTCTTGAAAAAATCTCAGACTATCCTGTGATCATGCTGTGCCTTGCAGATGACCATGCGGTACACGCCGTGGTTGATCAACTGATGCCATATCTTGACGCTGGTCAAATCATCATTGATTTTTCCAGTCTGTCAGTGGCGAAAACCTATGAACTCGCCAAACAAGTCACCAGCAAAAATGCCACATGGGTTGATTCCCCTGTATCAGGCGGTACAGCTGGCGCAGAACAAGGCAGTTTGGTGATCTTTTCAGGTGGCGACGCCACATTGATCGAAGCACTGGCGCCTGTCTATGCACCCTTATCTGCACGTGTGACCTGTATGGGTGCTGTCGGTACAGGTCAAGCCACTAAGATTTGCAATCAACTGATTGTTGCTGCCAATAGCACACTCATCGCCGAAGCTGTCGCACTTGCGCAAAAAGCAGGTGTTGATGCCACGTTGCTGGCGCCTGCGCTGGCAGGCGGATTTGCGGATTCCAAACCTTTTCAAATCCTCGCCCCTCGAATGGCAAATCAAAACTTTGAACCTGTACAGTGGAAAGTACAAACCCTGAGTAAAGACTTAAATAATGCCACAACTTTAGCAAAAGATTTAGGTGTGAAAATTCCTGTGGCAAAACATGCACTCGAGCAATTACAACAACATCAACAAAATGGCTATGCACAGCACGACCTTTCGAGCATAATATTAAATATTCAGATTCTAAAATGAATTGCAACAGAGATTTAGGAGACTTTCGATGCTTAATCTTGCGGTCAACCTTTCCTTAATCTTTCACGAAATGCCATTAATTGAGCGCTTTGCCCTCGCCAAAGCACAAGGCTTTCGTGCCGTAGAAATCCAATTCCCCTATGAGCTCAGCATTGATCAGATTCAAGCACAATTGGATCAGCATGAGCTCGACCTGATTTTGATCAATGTACCTGCGGGTGATTTAATGCAAGGTGGTGATGGACTCGCCTGTATACCTGGGCGTGAGTATGAGTTTGAAAAAGCTGTGCAACTTGCGGTCGAATATGCCACAGCACTCAATGTCCCGACTGTGAATATTCTGGCAGGGAAACAACCAGTTGATGCGGATTTATTACCTTGTCTACAAACCCTTGCCAGCAATCTCAAACTGGCGTGTGATCAGTTGCAAAGTGCCGATATTAGCCCTGTGATCGAGATGATCAACGGCACCGATATGCCACGTTTCCTCGTGCAAAATATTGCACAAGCTCAAGAAATGCTGGAGGCGGTACAACACCCTGCGCTTCGTCTGCAATATGACTGCTACCATCTGGCGATGATGGGCGAAGACATCATGAGCACCTTACAAGAAAATCTATACATGATCGGACATATCCAGTTTGCCGACTATCCAAATCGTCATGAGCCGTTCACAGGCAATATTAACTTTGCTGAATTTTTCGATTGGATTCAAAACAGCCCGTATCTCGGCTATTGCGCTGCAGAGTACAAACCAAGTCAAAATTCAAAGGACAGTTTTGATTGGCTCAAAGCCTATATCTAAGCATGATCCGTAAGTGTAGCCCCCCAATCTTAACCATAAAATAAAAAAGACTCGACATTGCTGATGTCGAGTCTTTTTTTATGAGCAAGCTAATCGGATTCAAATGATCAAAGTAGAGGGCTTAAATTTCATATCAAATCCAGCCCAACACGACACTCATCAAAAACCGAAGCATGAACCCAAATGCATTATTAACCTAAGAAACGACGTGCATTTCTAAACATACGAAGCCATGCGCCGTCTTGTTGCCAATCTTCAGGCTTCCAAGAATGTTGTAGCGCACGGAAGTTACGCTCTGGATGTGGCATCATGATCGTGGCACGCCCATCGAGCGAAGTTAGACCTGTGATTGCTTCAGGTGAACCGTTCGGATTGAGTGGATAATGCTGTGTCGGATTGCCTTGACTATCGACATAGCGCATCACCACTTGGCTGTTCGCATTTAGTGTTGCAAGATTTTCTGCATTTGCGACCAAACGCCCTTCGCCATGCGCCACAGCGATCGGTAAGATCGAACCTTGCATACCATCCAAAAGCACAGATGCTGATTTTTCGATACGGACATTGACGCTACGTGCTTCAAAGACTTCCGAGGTATTGCGATGGAAACGTCCCCAATGCTCAGCACCAGGAATCAATGGTGCAAGCTGTGACAACATCTGACAGCCATTACATACACCGAGGCTGAAAGTTTCATCACGGTTAAAGAATTTTTCAAACTGATCACGAAGTTTGGCATTGAACAGTACTGATTTCGCCCAGCCACCGCCTGCACCAAGTACGTCACCATATGAGAAGCCGCCGCACGCCACTAGACCTTCAAAATCATCGAGGTTAATGCGACCCGCAAGCAAATCACTCATGTGAACATCGACGGTATTAAAGCCAACTTTATCAAATGCCGCCGCCATTTCCACATGACCATTGACGCCTTGTTCACGCAAGATCACCATGTTTGGACGGCGTACATTGATCATGGATGCTTCAATCGCTTCATTTAAATCAAAAGTCGGTTTAGCAATCAAACCTTGATGATGTGTATCTGCAATCAAGGCAAATTCTTGATCGGCAGTGTCCACATTGTCACGTAGACGTTGGATTTGATGAGATACTTCTGACCATGCTTGCTGTAGTGCAACACGTTCAAAGCTCAAACCATTTACCGTCAGTTGATCATTATCATTGACTTGACCAAGCAATGAAATGGCATCTTTTAGGCTAGAGTTGGAAATTTCGCTTTGCAAACTTTCCCAATCTGTAGATTTAATTTGTAAAACCGCACCAATTTCTTCTGCGAATAGACTTTCAATCGTTTGTGGCTCAAGTGCAACACCTCGACGAGAGGCGAACATCATTTCAGCAACCGTTGCCAATACACCACCATCACCGATGTCATGATAGGCTTGAATGAGTCCACGATTATTCCAATCTTGAATAAGTGCAAAGAATGCTTTCAGATCGTCAAAGTTATCAACGTCAGGTGCTGTTGTACCGATCGCTTTATAGACTTGCACTAAGATTGAGGCACCAAGACGGAATTGACCTTTAGACAAATCAATACGCACTAATACAGACTCATCGCCTGATTTTAATTCTGGTGTCAATGTTTTACGCACATCAGTCACAGGCGCAAATGCAGTCATCACACCTGCAACAGGTGAAGTGACTGATTTATCCACGCCATCATCTTGCCATGTGGTGCGCATCGACAATGAATCTTTACCTACTGGAATCGCAATACCGAGCGCAGGACAGATTTCCATACCGACGGTTTTCACCGCTTCAAACAAGGCTTGATCTTCACCTTTTTGCCCTGCGGCTGCCATCCAGTTTGCAGACAATTTAATGTCACTGAGTTGCTCAATATTTGCCGAGGCAATATTGGTAATCGCCTCTGCCACCGCAAGGCGTACCGATGCCGCAGGATTGAGCAGTGCCACTGGCGGACGCTCACCCATTGCCATCGCTTCACCTGTGAAGCCTTGCAAACTGGTGGTGGTCACTGCCGCGTCAGCAACAGGCACTTGCCAACGCCCGACCATCTGATCACGAGCCACCATACCTGTGATTGAACGGTCACCGATGGTGATCAAAAATGATTTAGACGCCACAGTTGGATTTTTTAATACACGGAAAATCGCATCGCTGAGATCAATTTTCGACGCATCAAAGTCATTGCCTTGACGAGTGATGCTTTCATAGCTGCGTTGCATGCGTGGTGTACCGCCAAGCATAACTTGCATTGGCATATCCACCGCATGATTTTCAAATAATGGATCTTCAACGGTCAGATGACGTGCTTCAGTTGCTTCACCCAATACCGCAAATGGGCAACGTTCACGCGCACAGATGTCTTCAAACTGTGCCAACGAACTTGGACGAATCGCCAAGACATAACGCTCTTGCGCTTCGTTTGACCAAATTTCCATTGGTGACATAGCAGACTCAAGCGATGGAATCTTACGCAGATTCAGCACTGCACCGAGCTCATGGTCATTGACCAATTCAGGCATGGCATTGGAAATCCCGCCCGCACCGACATCATGTACGGACACGATCGGGTTGGCATCTTCTAAACGCCAGCAGGTATCAATCACTTCTTGGCAACGGCGTTCCATTTCAGGATTTTCACGTTGCACGGAAGCGAAGTCTAGACTCTCGCCCATGGTACCACTGTCTACAGAAGACGCTGCACCACCACCAAGACCGATCAGCATGGCAGGACCGCCAAGGACGATCAGCAAATCACCCTCTTGAATGGCATCTTTTTCCACATGGTCAGGGCGAATGTTGCCATAACCGCCTGCGATCATGATCGGCTTATGGAAACCTTTCACTTCACCATTGATATTTTGTTCAAAGGTACGGAAATAACCATTCAGGTTTGGACGACCAAATTCGTTATTAAATGCTGCACCACCAAGTGGTCCATCAATCATGATTTGTAGCGGTGAAGCCATCCGAGATGGCTTGCCGTAGTTGTCTTCCCACGGTTGTTCAAAGCCTGGAATATTCAAGTTCGATACGGTAAAGCCTGTTAAACCTGCTTTCGGTTTACCACCACGACCTGTTGCGCCCTCGTCACGAATCTCACCACCCGAACCAGTCGCCGCCCCTGCAAACGGAGAAATCGCCGTTGGATGGTTGTGGGTTTCCACCTTCATCAAGATATGTGCGGCTTGGCTCTTGTATTTATAGACATATTGACCATTGTCATCGGCTTTTGGATAAAAGCGCATAGTATCATAGCCAACGATCACTGAAGCATTGTCTTTGTACGCAGACAACACATCAGTTGGCGATTCTTTATAAGTATTTTTAATCATTTGGAACAATGACAATGGTTGCTTCTCACCATCAATGGTCCACTGCGCATTAAAGATTTTATGACGGCAATGCTCTGAGTTTGCCTGTGCAAACATCATCAATTCAATGTCATGCGGATTGCGACCGAGCTTATTGAACGCATCAGTTAAATAATCAATTTCTTCATCAGACAATGCAAAACCAAATTCACGATTGGCTTTGACAAGAGCCTCTTTACCTTGCCCAAGAATATCAATGCTATTTAATGGCTTTGGTGCAGTTTCCACAAATAATGCGTTGGCGTCGTCGATCTGATCAAACACACTTTCGGTCATGCGATCGTGCAATGCCAATTTCAATTCATTTGAAACGCTTGATACACCTTTCAAGGTATACAGTACGCCACGTTCAAGGCGATGCACTGGCGTATTACAATTTTTAAAAATATCGGTGGCTTTCGATGACCACGGCGAAATCGTCCCGACACGTGGTGTCACCAAAACTTGTACTTCATCGCCGTCTGTTTGGCGAAGCACAAAGGTTTGATTGTCATTTAACAGCGCATTTGCCGATTGCAAAGTTTCATCATTTAAGGCTTGATCAAACAAGTAAACCCATTGACTTTCCACACTTTGGACAGTATCAATTGACGAGAGGCGAGAGAGTAATTGAGCTTGCTTAAAAGCAGAATGTGCAGACGCACCGGCCACGATAAACATGTTGATTTTGGCTCCACGGCAAGTCTTTTGAACCTGCGCAATGTGACTAAGATTGTGACAAAGAAATTAGCTGTGACAATACGGCAAAAATGAAGAGTCATATTCTACTTCGAATCGACATTTTCAGCTAGCGACAGTGGACAATTAATTCAGAACTTCTTGCTTGAATTTACCAAAATAAAAAATCAGCAGGTTTATTTATCGGTTTCAGGACTTTGCGCAATCTCATTTTCAATCTGTAAAGCCTGTTGCTCCACCACTTCTGTACTACGTTTGAGCATCTCGACGATTTTTTGCGTATCAATGAATTCAAAACGATTGGTCGACGCCAATACGGTGAGCGCCCACGGTGCTTCTTTTGAAGAATAACGCACAGGGACAGAAATACTGGAAAAATCAGGATGCAACTCACCTTGTGAAATGTAATAGCCTTGCTTTTTGATTTGTCTGAGTTTACTGATAAATTCGGCTTCATTTTCAGCAAAGCCATTCTTCGCCAAATCCTCAGCAAGATATTGATAATATTCGATTTGCTGTTTCTTGGTCAGATTCGCCAAAATAATCTTCGCCGATGAGCCCGCAGACAAGGCACGAGGACAGCCTCGTCCGTAGACCAAGCCTTCATTGCGATATGATTCATGGTGTATATCAATACAACTCTTGCCCTCTAATGCGGTGATTAAACACAACATTTCCGTGCGATTGACCACTTCACGCATCTGCGGAATGCACAGCTGTACCCACGGATCACTTTCTCGAGCGATATAGTCCAGTAGCGCCACTTTTGAACCGAGCACATAGGAACCAACCGTATGATGCGCCTTTTTTAACAGTCCCGATTCGACCAACTCTTTGAGATAACGGTACGCCATCGGTTTGGACACATCCAGCTCAGTGCAAATATCATCGACATCAATCACTGGACGCTGTACAGAAAACACGTCCAAAATCATCAATATGCGGGCAAAACTCGATGTACTCACAGCGCACTCCAACTTAGCTGTAGCGTAATTACTGATGTTTGGCTACAGGATGTGTTAAATATTATTCAATGCGGTTAATTATTCACATTATCAAAATTGACGCAAGATTTAAGCGATAAATTAAAGATTAAATCAATAAATTTATCATATAAAGATATTTTATTGACTTTATAAAAATAAAAGCTCAAAATACACGCAAATTTTATCCTATCAAGATTCAGAATCTATATTTTCTGATGATCTTCCATTTCGCATAGATCATCCGAGGCTTCTGAACCACGCCACGGCACTTTCATGTTATTGATCAAACCATTACTGGCTTTTCGCCCGAGTAAGGTCGACCTGATTTTTGCCTGCAAAACCTTTTTTGCAGGGATGCTCGCCCTTTATATCGCTTTTCGCTTGGATTTACTCTATCCAATGTGGGCGATCGGTACGGTGTTTATCATCGCCAATCCGTATTCAGGCATGGTCTCCTCCAAAGCCTTGTACCGTTTGGCTGGCACTTTTGTCGGTGCAGCTGTGGCGGTGATTTTAACGCCACATTTGATCAATACGCCATTGCTCTTTACTTTGGTTTTGGCGATTTGGACAGGATTTTGTCTGTATATTTCCATGCTAGATCGCACGCCACGTAGCTATGCCTTTATGTTGGCGGGCTATACCTGTGTGATGGTGGCGTGTAATGCGATTTTTAGTATCAATACCTACAGTATTTTTGATCTTGCCTTGGGTCGTGTCTTGGAAATTTCCATTGCGATTATTTGTACTGCAGTGGTCTCGGCAACGATTTTTCCACTACATATTGGCGATGCAATACAGCAGCGGGTGCAAAAGGCACTGAGCGATACCGAACATGCTTTTCGGCAGATTTTTGCGGACAGCAATCTGACGACTGAGGATGGAAAATCGCCACAATCGAATCAAAATGTGGTGCAACTGCTCTCTGCGATTAACCGTGATACCAATGATTTGCACGGTTTGGCAGTGCATCTCAACTATGAAAAAGGTCGCCTCAAAGGCATGACCAAGCCACTACAAGAAATGTTGCATCAATTTTCTTTGCAATTGATTAACATGGTGGCGATCTCTGAACGGGTCAATCAACTGAGACAAATCGACCCACATCTCAGTCCTGAATTACAATCGCTTGCCGATCAATGTATTGCTGAATTAAAGCAACCGATTGAAATTGATCAACTGCGTGCTTTTCAATTTCCGCAACATTTGGAAATGGCGTTTCAACAACTCTCGCAGCGCTATCCGCACGCACGCACCGCACTCGCCAGTTTGCAAATGGATCTGCGCCATTTCATGCAAAATGTCTACAACGTCAAAGTGATTTGGCAATTGATTCAAGCAGGTCAACGCAAGATTCCCGAGTTTATTGCTCCAATGTCTACCCGTTATCCAAGTCTACATCGTGATCATGGTGTGGCGGTGCGTGGTGCGATGGCGGCTTTTGTATCGATACTGATTGGATTTTCGATTTGGATTTATTCTGGTTGGCAGTACGGTTATATGTTGGCGCAAATGGCAGCGGTGGTTGCCTGTATCCTCACGGCGCTGGATGATCCGATCCCGCTATTGAAGATATTTTTACGGGGTACGCTGTATGCGACGATCATTACCTTCATTTATCTGTTTTTTATCCTGCCTGATGTGAAGACATTTTTGCAATTGGCGCTGGTGCTTGCGCCTGTGATTATTTATGCGGTATGTCTGATCCCCCACCCGCCATTGACAGGGATTGGACTGCCGATTGCCATCAATGTAATTATGGCGCTGAATCTGCAAAATCACTACCAAATCTCACCATTGCCGTCGATCGATGCGGCATTGGCAGGTTTGTTTGGTCCAATTATTCCCGTATTGGCGCTGTACTTTATCCGTGCGATGTCGCCCGACATGACTGCTAAACGCCTCATTCATCAGCATTATCAAGAGATGCGTAGTGCAATTCATCTGCGCTTTGGCACCACCTACAAAATTTATTTGCGCCGCATGGTCGATCGCATTGGATTACTCAATACCAAAATGGTCGCGTCAAGCGAACTCAAATATGCCATGCAAGATGTGTTGATTGAAAGTTGCGTGGCGATCGACTTGACCCGTCTGAGTGAGGTTGCAGCGCATCCTGATACCCCTGCACTGATCCAAGCGGACATTCAACAACTGATTCAAGCCTTTGACGATGAATTTTCAGCACAGAGCAAAATGTATTCCCCTAGCCACTATCATTACCAGCGCCTGATCGAAATGCTTGCCAACTTGCAACAGCAAAATCTCCAATGGCAACAACCCGCTTCTGTCACTGCTGGGCAAAAACAACGCCTCGCCATGAGTATTAATAATTTGCAATATGCCCTGACCACGCACCAGCCCGAAACACCGAGCGCAACTCAAGCAAGCCAAGCAACTTTACAAGGCGGTGTGGTATGAGTGAAGTTGATTTTTACGGGGTGTACGTGCCTGTGCTCCTGATTCAGGTGGCTTTGGCCTATATTTTATATTTAATCAGCAGTCGTTGGGTTGATCGTTTAGAACAACGGGGCTGGATTCTTTATCCAAATATTTTTTATCTGTGTTGGTACGTGGTGTGTCTGTTTGTCGTGCATGCGATTTATCAGTTTTTTCTGCATTAGCATGCATTGATTCACACAATATTTTTTCATTTTTTATATGGCAACCGATTTGATTTAGGACAACATTCATGAGCAACAACACTTCTTTTGATCTAAAAAAATGGCTACGTCCGTTGATCTTTTGGCTCGTGGTGTTATTGGCGATCTTTACCGTGATTCACCTCTGGCGCTATTATAACAATGAGCCGTGGACACGTGATGGTCGGGTACGTGCTGATGTGATCAATGTATCCTCTGATGTGGCGGGCTTGGTCACTGATGTCCTCGTCCAAGACAACCAAGTGGTCAAACAAGGACAAGTGCTATTTAAAATCGATACATCACGCCGTGTACTCGATGTCGAAGAAGCACAATCTGATCTTGCCAAAGCCAAATCCAGCCTCGCCCAAGCCAATGCCGCAGTGAGTGTTGCCAAAGCCAATATTAATAAAGCTCAATCCAGCATCAAGCTCGCAGACAAAACGGCCAATCGTTACAGCGATCTGATGCAAGGTGCGATATCAAAGCAAGAACAAGATCAAGTCTATGCAGAACGTGACCAAGCGCATGCCGAATATAGCCAAATGCAAGCCTCACTCGAACAAGCCGTGGCGAGTGTCGAACAGCAAAAAGCCTTGGTTCTGGTTGCAGAAAACAATCTTGACCTCGCCAAACTCAACCTGAATCGTTCTGAAGTGGTTGCGCCTGCGGACGGTACATTATCGAACTTCTCCCTGAAAAAGGGCAATTATGTGCAAACAGGTACCGCCATCGCCGCCTTGATTGACCGCAAACAAATGTATGTGGTGGGCTATTTTGAAGAAACCAAATTGGCAAAAATCAATGTCGGTGATCGTGCCAGCATTCAGCTGATGGGCGATTCCCACAAATATCAAGGTCATGTACAAGGCATCGCCACAGGCATCGAAGATCGTGAACGCAGCACCAGCTCGACCCTACTCGCCAATGTCAACCCGACCTTTACCTGGGTGCGCTTAGCACAGCGTGTTCCTGTGAAAATCATTTTGGACGAAGTGCCTGCCAACAATCTTGCCTTTGTCGCTGGGCGTACTGCCACCGTACATATTTTGGAAAATGAGCAATCCCAGAACAAACAGGTTCAGAAATAGGCATGACTACTCAATCAAAAAACTGCTATTAAAAATAGGTTTACAAACTACTTCACTACATTTTCAATGTTTTTCCTCAAGCTGTTGTCGGTTGCCATGCCGACAGCAGTATTTTTTTGCCACTTATCTGCCGATCAGAATAACTTTTATTGCTCAGTGCGAACCACATTAAAACGACAAATGAAGTCGCCATACTAATGAATTTTCGTGCAAGGCGTGGCATGATGAGCCAAAGATGAGAAAGAACGAAACAAGAGAGCATATCGCCAATGACGAATTATATGAATTGGGTCAACTTACTTGCCGCCTCCCGACTTGGCAGTAAAAAAAGCACATCAGAACAAGCACGTAGCCCTTTTCACAAAGATTATGATCGCATCATATTTTCACAAAGTTTTAGACAGCTGAATCGTAAAACCCAAGTCCATCCACTGACCCAGCACGACGGCATTCACACTCGCCTGACGCATTCGCTCGAAGTGTCTTGTATCGGTCGGTCGCTCGGGATGCTCGCAGCGGAAAAGATCGAAAAACATCTACCATCGTGGGTTAGCCCTGCCGATGTCGGTGCGATCATTCAGGCGGCGTGTTTGGCACATGATATTGGTAATCCACCGTTTGGGCATGCAGGTGAATATGCGATTCGAGATTGGTTTGATCAGACCTATCTCAATAAACCCTATCTTTTCACCTCAGAACAATGGGCGGATTTACGTCAGTTTGAAGGTAATGCGCAAGGTTTAAGAGTCCTGTCACGTCTTGATTATCATCCCAATGATGGCGGTATGCGTCTGACTTATGCCACGCTTGGTGCCTATCTGAAATATCCGTGGCTTAGCAAAATCATTGATGATACCGACCGCACTCCGAACCATCATCGCCCAAAGTTTGGTTGCTATCGCACGGAAAAAGATGTCCTTAAATTGGTCGCTGAACAGCTTGGACTAATTCAACTCGGCGAATATCATTATTGCCGTCACCCGCTGACTTATCTACTCGAAGCTGCCGATGATATTTGCTATGCACTGATTGACTTAGAAGATGGCATTATCCTCAATATGCTGAGCTATGAAGAGGTTGAACCGATTTTTACTGAGCTCGTTGCCGACTACGGTTTACCTGAGGAGCTTGGAAAAAACACCTCTTGGCAACAAAAAATCGCAGCGCTACGTGGTCGTGCTATGAAGCGGTTAGTTGATGAAGTCACCACTGCCTTTGTCAATCATCATGATCAATTGCTCGCAGGTGAATTGCCACATGGTTTGTTGCATTATTGCAGTGCCGACATTGCGCATGGGATTCAAAAAGCCAAAGATTTAGCCCGCACGAAGATTTTTAATCATCGTCATAAAGCCGATTTGGAGCTATTGGCGCATGCTAGTGTGCAACATTTATTGAATGCCTTTATTCCACTGACTGATCCTGAACGTCGAGTGAGTTTTAAAGAACAGCGTTTGATGATTATTCTCAATAGTTTGGGCATTCAGATTGGTGAGGATTATTTCCAAAATGTCATGCAGGTCTTGGATGTGATCAGTAAATTTTCTGATCATCAAGCCTATGCAATTTCGCAAGAGTTGCAGGGAAATAAAGTGGGTTTATTGTAAAGGTATCAACTCCCATGAAATCTATTAAATCCAACATTGCACTATTTTTTCCTTATAATAGTTGCAGCTCAAAACCTTAAATTAAGAAATTTATTATTATGATCGGTTCACTTACTGGCGAAATCCAACACCTCGAAGGTGCTACTGTTATCCTCAATGTCGGCGGTGTCGGCTATGAAGTCGATACACCCCTCTCCACTTTTTGCCAACTCAAACGTGGCGAAACGGTGACGCTTTGGACGCATTTCGTGGTACGTGAAGATGCACAGCAATTGTATGGCTTTAGCGAACTCCAAGATAAAGTCATTTTCCGCACCCTGCTCAAAGTCAACGGCATCGGTGCAAAAATGGCTTTGGGCATTTTATCTAGTCTAAGCGTGGAGATGCTGATTCATTGCATTGAGCATGAAGATGTGAATACTTTGGTCAAAGTGCCAGGAATCGGTAAAAAAACCGCAGAGCGTCTAATCATTGAACTTCGTGATCGCCTGAAAGCATTGGGTACGAGTAGCACAGGTTCAGGATCAACCAGTCTAGAGCGCATTCAGTTTATTCCTGACTCGCCTGTGGCAGAAGCTGAATCAGCCTTAGTCAGCTTAGGTTATAAACCTGCGGAAGCACAAAAAGCCATTGCCGCTGTGAAATCTGAACATAACGATAGTGCAGGGCTGATTCGTGCAGCACTCAAATCCATGATGAAATAAATTTCACTAAAATGCGTTACCCTTTACTATGCTTAAAAGCCAAAATCTGAGTACCTCATGCAAGACCGTTTAATCAGTGGACTAGAAAAACCAGAAGATCAATTTGATCGTGCCATTCGCCCGACTTCGCTTGTCGATTATGTCGGTCAGCCTGTGGTGCGTGAACAAATGGAAATCTTCATTGGCGCAGCACGTGGTCGTGGCGAAGCATTGGATCACACCCTGATTTTTGGTCCTCCAGGACTCGGGAAAACCACGTTGGCGAATATTATCGCTCGGGAAATGGGTGGCAATCTCAAATCCACTTCAGGGCCTGTACTGGAACGTGCAGGCGACTTGGCGGCGATGCTGACTAATCTTGAAGAGGGCGATGTGCTCTTCATTGATGAAATTCACCGCCTTTCGCCTGTGATTGAGGAAATTCTCTATCCTGCGATGGAGGATTATCAGCTTGACATCATGATCGGTGAAGGCCCTGCGGCACGTTCGATTAAACTAGATTTACCGCCGTTTACCTTGGTCGCTGCAACCACACGTGCTGGTTTGCTGACTTCGCCACTACGTGATCGCTTCGGTATTGTGCAACGCCTTGAGTTTTATTCTGTTGAGGATTTGACCAGTATCGTGCTTCGTTCGGCTCGGCTGATGGATTTACCAATTACCCAAGACGGTGCGCATGAGGTCGCACGTCGCTCTCGTGGTACACCACGTATTGCCAATCGCTTGTTACGCCGTGTACGTGACTATGCTGAGGTGAAAGGCACAGGCGAAGTCACCCAAGAGATGGCGCATAAAGCACTCGATATGCTCAATGTCGATAAAGATGGCTTGGATACTTTAGATCGTCGTTATTTGTCTATGCTCTTAGAGCGTTTTGATGGTGGCCCTGCAGGGGTGGAAGCCTTAGCGGCAGCGATGGCGGAAGATAGTGGCACATTGGAAGATGTGATTGAGCCTTATCTGATTCAGCAAGGTTATGTGATGCGTACTGCTCGTGGACGGATTGCCACCAATCAGGCCTATTTACAATTTGGCATGACACCACCTGAACCCAAAGAAAAATAACTCGACTTTTTTTCAACAAGAATCAATTTCCCAAAAAGATCATTGTCTTAAAACTGCAACATTCCTGTCATATTGATGTCATCGCCGACTGTTTTCATAGTGTTCAATTTGAAGAATTCTATGGAGCAGTCGCATGGCAGGCTTATCAATTTGGCATGTTTTGATTTTCGCAATCGTGGTCATTTTATTATTCGGTACATCAAAACTGAAAAACATCGGCAAAGACGTTGGTGGTGCGGTCAAGGATTTTAAAAAATCAGTCCGTGACGACGAAGAACAAAAACTTCTCGAGCATGAAGCGACTGCACAAGAGATTCGCACTGAATCTAAAGCGCAACAAAACGGTTAAGCATTTTTAATCGACATCATGCCGATGCGAATCAAGTAGAAACGTCATGTTTAATTTGGGAATTTCCGAGCTATTGTTGTTTGCGGTGGTGGCATTGATCGTGCTGGGCCCTGATAAACTGCCTGAGGCTGCACGCTTTGCAGGGCGTTGGTATGGCAAGCTGAAACGTATGGTCAATAGCGTACAAAACGATATTGATCGTGAGTTACGCATGTCCGAGCTCAAAGCACAAATGCAACAAGAACTACAACGCATCAAAGATTTAGAAGCCAAGATGCAAGCACAATATGAGCAAGCTAAACATCAGAAACTGATGCCATTCAAATCGCCTGTCGTGGGTAATGGTGAACTGATCAATGCGGAAATTGTTGAGCTGTCTCAAAGTGTTGAGAAACCAATTGATTCGAAAACTATTGCTGAGTTTCCATTTCAATATTGTGATGACTATGTGCTGAACATTCCATTTCAAAGCCAATTTCTTCGGCTTGGGAAATGTCACCGCATTGAATATCGACATGCTGTCTAACGATTCAACCTAGCCATACCACGACCACGCCAATCATCATCAAAATGTAGTATTCGATATGACACAGTCCAATGCCAATACCTCACAAATCGGTTTAGATGCACAGACCGAGTCTTTAGACAGTATGCCGATCACCAAGCATCTGATGATCTTGCGTGGACATCTCATCAAGATGGTGATTGCGATTTTGGTGTTGTTTTTTGCGTTATTGCCGTTTGCCAATGATACTTATCAACTGCTGTCTGAACCGTTACGTGCCCAACTTCCTTCGACCTCATCAATGATTGCCACTGATGTGACCGCGACATTCATGGCACCGTTTAAGCTGAATTTCTTTTTGGCATTTATGATTGCCATGCCTTATGTGCTGTATCAAATTTGGTCGTTTTTCAAACCTGCGCTGTATCAACGGGAAAAAAAACTTGCCCTGCCCTTGTTGATTGCCAGTATCAGTTTGTTTTATATCGGGATTGCTTTTGCCTACTTGATTACTTTGCCTGCAATTTTAGGTTTTTTTATCCACGTATCACCTGAAACCGTAGCACCGATGACTGACATCAATAGTTATCTGAGTTTTTGTTTAAAACTCTTTGTGGTGTTTGGGCTGACTTTTGAAATTCCTGTAGCAACTTTGCTATTGATCATGATTGGTGTGGTGAGCACGCAAGATTTGATTGAAAAACGTCGCTTTATCATTGTCGGTTGTTTCTTTGTGGCGATGTTTGCCACACCACCTGATGCGATTTCGATGTTGATGCTGGCGATTCCAATGTGGTTGCTCTTTGAGTTAGGATTGTTGTTTGGGAAATTGATTGAGAAACGTAAAATTCCTGATTAATTGAAGCTGATTCATGGGGACTCCTCCCACTCATCAATGAACGCTTTCATTTGCATCATGACTTTAGGCAGAGCCTCTTTATCAGTAATAAAGTTACTACTAATAAGACTTTCTATATAGATATCTTTATCATCATAATCTAAATATAAATTACAAACTTGATTTGGTAATAACTGAGGATTCTCTCGATCTATATGACACCTAATGTAAAATGAACCAATACCTTGATACGATCCAACCCATTTAAAAAAATCAGGATCTTTTATACTTAAACAGCTCAAACTTGCCCATTCACAATCTTTATGAACAATATTTATAATCGGACTTTCAAGTATATTATTTCCTGACTTTTTTGCATCAATATAATGTTCACTTTTTATATACCATTGCATTGATATCACTTGATGATTAAATCGTCCAAACCGTTGTTGTGCATCCGTTTCGGTTAAACCTGATAGTGATGGAAAATAGAAGTAAGCAATCATACTTCCATTTTTATCGAAAGTCAGAGGGCTCTGAACTGGTAAACTAGGATTATCAATATACTTTTTCGGGACAAGGAACTCTCTATCAGCAATCAATACTTGGATATGCTGTTCTGGCTCAAAAACTTCCACATATTTTCCAGTACAGCCTGCCAACCAACCCAAAAATGCAATATGAATTAAAATCAAATATTTGAATTTCATTATTTTTTATCCGATGGCACATATATTAAAAACGATTCAAGCAAACCACGTATTGTCTTTCAGCTCCCTTGTAAATTAGCAGTTCATTCATCACTTTGTAAAGAAAACTTCACCGCACTGACATATTCCCTGCGTAGCCTTACGGAAAACATTTGTTCCATTCACATCAACACGCACTTGCCAGGGAATTCTCATGACCGAGCGTACACCATACTTTGAAGATCAAGAGTTAGATAACAACAACTCAGACAATACACATTTTCGTGACATCTTAGAACATCACATTTCACGCCGTAGCCTGATTAAAAAAACTGCGTCCGCAACCGTTGCACTAACATTGGCATCAAGCCTTGCCGCATGTAGCGATGATGACGACAATTCTTCTGACGATCCATCAAATGGCGACTCAGACAGCGATGATACAAGCAATACATTGCCAGAAAGCCTAACCTTTAGCGCAGTCGAAAAAAACCTCAATGACTGGGTGACAGTACCAGAGGGCTATACCGCAACCATTCTCTATGCACTCGGTGATCCATTGGCGGAAAATGTCAGTGCATGGGATGACAATAATGTGCCAAGTGGTACCAGCTTCAATCAGCGCTCTGGCGACTGCCACGATGGCATGACTTTCTTTGGTTTAGACTCGGATAGTGGCTTATATGATGCCAATATTTCCGAGCAAGGTTTGTTGGTGATGAACCACGAATATA
Source organism: Acinetobacter marinus (assembly GCF_900096915.1). Lineage (GTDB taxonomy): Bacteria > Pseudomonadota > Gammaproteobacteria > Pseudomonadales > Moraxellaceae > Acinetobacter > Acinetobacter marinus. Next base: position 489,086 of record NZ_FMYK01000002.1, on the reverse strand, counting down.
TCAACCAAACCTTTTTGCATGCGCAAGGTGCAACAGAAGATGCAGATGGTCACCGCCCAGAAGATGAGGTGCTGCGTGAAATGAATGCGCACGGCGTCTCGATCATTGAACTGGAAAAAGACAATGACAGCCAAGCTGTAAGTATCAATAAAGGCTCGGTATTTAATCGTCGTATCACTGCATCAACAGAAATGGATTTTGCTGGCCCTGTGAAATACTCGGCATTAGTACGCACCGCTTATTCTAGCGATGGCACCAAAACTCGTGGTACACATAACAACTGTGGTAATGGTTATACGCCTTGGGGCACCTATCTCACCACAGAAGAAAACTATATCGGCTACTTTGTCCGTAATAGCGATGATGATGCCAACCGTACTGCGGCGGAAGTTATCGCATTTAACCGCTATGGTCTAAAACAAGGCGCAAGCTCACGCTATGGCTGGGAATCAGCGATTTCGAGCACCAATGAACAAGATCTATTCGACCGTTGGAATTCATCTGTGACTGCAAATGATGCCAGCTTAGATTTCCGCAACAGTGCCAATACCTTTGGTTGGATTGTGGAAATTGATCCATTTGATCGCTCACAAAATCCTGTAAAACGTACTGCGCTTGGTCGTTTTGCGCATGAAGACTGCCGTGCCAGCCGTGCCATTGAAGGTCAGCCATTGGCGTTCTACATGGGCGATGACTCACGTGGCGAATACATTTACAAATTTGTCTCTGATGCGAAGTGGAGCAATAGCGACATCAATGCAGGTTATACCGCTGGCGACAAATATATGAATAACGGCACTTTATATGTTGCCAAATTCAATGATGATGGTACAGGCGAATGGATTGCTTTAGTTTATGGTCAAAATGGCTTAACAGCATCCAACAGCGTCTATCCATTTAGCTCACAAGCGGATGTGGTGACTTTTGCTCGTCTGGCTGCCGATGCCGTTGGCGCAACCAAGATGGATCGTCCAGAATGGTGTGCGGTCAATCCAAACAATGGCGAAGTCTATGTGACCCTCACCAACAACTCCAATCGTGGCACCAGCTACGACACGGATGCTGCCAATCCACGTAATTATGCTGATGGCGGTGACCTCGCAGGTAATATTAATGGTCACGTGATTCGCTTCCGTGAGACAGGCGATATGACCACCGCAACCTCTTTCGCTTGGGACATTTACCTGTTCGGTGCAGAAGCTGCGATGGCTGCCAACATCAACTTGTCAGGCTTGACAGACGCCAACGACCTCTCTAGCCCAGATGGTATGTGGTTCGATACCCGTGGCGTACTGTGGCTACAAACAGATGATGGCGCATATACCGATGTGACCAACTGTATGATGCTAGCTGCCCTACCTGGTCAAGTTGGCGATGGTACAACCGCAACCACTTCAAATGGTCAAAGCACCATCGTTGGCGCACAAGTCACTGATGAAAATCTACGCCGCTTCCTGACAGGTCCGAAAGAATGTGAAATCACAGGTGTCACGACGACACCTGACCACAAGGCAATCTTTATCAATGTACAACATCCAGGTGAACGCTCTGCAAGCTATGATGCACCGACTAGCCACTGGCCTGCAACCCAGACTGATCGTGAAAACTCAACCGCTCGCCCTCGCTCGGCAACTGTGGTAATTACACGTGATGATGGTGGTGTCATCGCAGGTTAACGCTTGATATCCTTTTCGATAAAAATAGCACGCTAAATTTAGCGTGTTTTTTAGTAAAACCCCACCCAACCTCCCCTTTTAAAGGGGAGGAGTATTGCAGGTTTAGTACCAACATCCGCTAATAAGCGGAATTCCCTCCCTTTCTAAGGGAGGGCTAGGGAGGGTTATCACCCGCTAAATATTCGCTTTTCTATCTATTATTTGCGCGTGGATATAAGACTTTACAGCATCAAAATTACACATAACATCCTGATTTAATAAACGAATAACCACGATACCCAACGCTCGCATATACTCATCCCGCACAGCATCATATTGGATTGCATCTTGGTGAAAATGTGAATCTCCATCCAACTCAATAACCAATCTGATTTCAGGGCTATAAAAGTCAGCAATGTAGTGACCTATTCCATGTTGTCTTCTAAATTTCACACCAAGTTGTTTCTTCCGAAGAACTGACCAAAGCCTTTTCTCTGGTTCAGTCATATTATTTCGAAGTTCTTGGCGACGTTGCTTATAATCAGGTCTATTAAATATTTGATCTGACATTATTTTTCCACCATCTGAAACCCCACCCTTGCGCTACAACAGTAGCTCACCCACTTTAAAGGGGAGGAGTGATGCAGGTTTAGAACTAACATCCGTTAATAAGCAGAGTTCCCTCCCTTTTTAATGGAGGGTTTTATTGATTTTTTTGAAAAATGATTAACTCAAGTCCACATCCACTTCCACAACTTCACCCAAGTTCTCACCATATTGTGTTTTTTCCCACCATTGCATTTGTTTTTGATTGCCGTGAGCTTGCATAAGCAGAAAATTAGAACAACGTGTCCCATAGACAGGACTTTGGATAAAACTCGAAGACAATAATTCTTCCATCTCAAGGCTGATCCCCGTCTGTGGCAATTTATCCGTGTCAATTTTGCGCTGATCTTCCAATACATCCCAAGCTACAGGCAAAATATGCTGTTCAATATCAACATCATTTTTCAAATCAGATTGTTGAAGTAAGGGCAAAAACTCTTGGGTAAAGCGCTTACGCAGGTGTGCGGTTTTTTCCCAATGTTCACTCATCAAGCCATTCGATACCACATAGACCCCACGTGCTAACACCTGTGGTGCTTCACCTCGATTGCTCATATACACCGCTTGCTGTTGATCACCCACGATCAAGTTAAAGCCCGCATAATCATTTTGCTGTTTTTCCAATTGCTGTGCGAATCGCAGTGGCGCCAAATCAGAAATTAAAAAATTACGAATTAAATCACCTCGTGAGGTAGCAAACTGCTGTTCTGTCATTTCCCGAAAATTGGTCACCACCGCCCAACGCCCCGATGGCGTCATTCCCATCCACGTACCGCCCTGCTGTAAATCCTGCCCTGCATAGAGCTGATCCGCTTGCCAGTAATGTAACGCTTTAGTTGGACGCTGATAAAACTCATCTCGATTGGAAAGAAGTAATAACGGAAACTCGTCGATGGTCTGCCATGCCAATGCCACAATGCACATATTGGTCTATTCTTTTTGCCAAGTGATTTAGTCACATTGAATGTACATCATTTTTCAGCATTTTCCTTTACAATCCTGCTCAAAATTATCATTTAAAACCCTCCACTTAAAATCATTCAAGGAAAATCAATGCTGACTTATCCCAACATTGACCCGATCGCACTTTCTCTAGGTCCAGTCAAAGTCCATTGGTATGGTTTGATGTACCTATTAGCCTTTTTATTTGCTTGGGGATTGGCAACCTACCGTGCCAAACGGCGTGATGGCTGGAACTCAGAAATGGTGTCCGATCTGGTGTTTTTCGGTGCGCTCGGTGTGGTCATTGGCGGTCGTGTGGGCTACGTGTTGTTTTACGGCTTTCAACAGTTTTTAGAAAATCCAATTTGGCTGTTCCAAGTCTGGACAGGTGGCATGAGCTTCCACGGTGGCTTTTTGGGCGTCATGTTGGCGATGATTTTATGGTGCCGAAAGTACCAAAAATCATGGTTTGAAACACTGGACTTTATCGCACCTTGCGTCCCGACAGGATTGATGTTTGGACGATTGGGTAACTTTATCGGTGCAGAATTGTATGGTCGTGAAGTCACTGATCCAAACTTTCCGCTCGGCATGATTTTCCCGACTGATCCATTGCATTTGGTGCGCCATCCCTCTCAGCTTTATCAAGCGCTGTGTGAAGGTTTACTGCTATTTATTGTCTTATGGTGGTTTAGCTCAAAACCTCGCCCACGTATGGCGGTGTCTGCGGTATTTTTGATCGGTTATGGCGTGGCACGATTCGTCATCGAGTTCTTCCGTGAACCTGATAATGGACTGCTGTTTATCGGCTGGATGAGTAAGGGACAATTCCTCAGCTTACCAATGATTTTGGTTGGGATCTGGATGTTCTGGTATGCCTATAAACGTAATATCTACGACTGGCAGCGTCCTTCTGTATTTTAAAAGATTTGCAAAAACAAATACCTGAGCTGAATAAATCAAGTTCGCTCAGGTGTTTTTTTGTCCATACTATTTTAGATAACAATTGAAAAATGGTTTTGGGCATTGTCTAAAATATCATGAAATACTTCAAACTCATTTACAAAATCAATCTCGAGGTTTTTTCTTCGCTGGATAAAAGTGCTATGATGATTTAACAATGATTCATTTTTATCACTGCATAAATTTTAGGACATGATTATGGAACAACCTGTTGGTTTTGCTGGACAAATCTCTGCTGAACAAATTCCACAAGTGGTCGAAAAAGGCTTTCGCTCGGTGATTAATAACCGTCCTGATCAAGAAGGTGGTGCAGAACAGCCAACCAGTGCCCAAATCGAAGCAGCCGCACGTGCCGTCGGTTTGGATTATGTCTATCAACCTGTAGTCGCTGGTCAGATTTCGGAGATTGATGTGCGTACATTTGCCAATCATTATCATGAATTACCAAAGCCAATCTTGATGTTTTGTCGTACGGGCAACCGCTCGAACAACCTGTATCAACTTGCCAAACAAATGGATTTATTAGACGATTAAGTGGGTTCGATTTTCCTTTAATAGTCCATTACAAGATATACACGACTTTTAGCTATTCTTTCACGCATAAATTTTGAATCATGGTTCTTTTCCTTTGGATTAGAATCATGAAAACTTTTTTAATTTTATGTTGTCTTTTGAGTCTCACTGCCTGCTCGTCAATGCAAGTTCGTCCGACTGCATCGGTCAGTGTTGGTACGGGACTCTGATTTTTTAATTTTGCAACAAAAAAACAGCACCGAGGTGCTGTTTTTTCATTTTTAGCTTTATGACTTACGGATAAAAATACTCTTTTTTATACACGCTACCACTTGGTGTGGTAATGGTTAATACTACACTATCATTCGTATCACAATCTTTTAAGCGATAGGCGTAATAAGTCGCAGCACTGTTCACAAACGTGGTCGGTGTAAGCAAATTAAAGATTGCTGGTACTGTTTCTTGTCCTTCACGTAATTCAGCAGTACAACTCAAATCATTCTCTGTATCATCTACAGTAGAGACGCCAACTGTTGTTGCAGATGGCATCGGCACTGATAACGAACCATTTCCGAATAACTGAAAGCTAAACTGGTTTCCTGACACGCTTGGATTATAAATCACTGGAGTGTCTTCAGCGAATGCAACTAAGAATTGACTGCGTAACACGGTCGCCAAGTTATTATCACAAGTGCCTGAGATATTTGGTTGTGCGATGGTAGAACTTGCACAAGTCGCTGATGTGCCCGTAATGACACGAGTGTACTTAAACTCACCAGAATCGTATGCAGTACTTTCATTATCATCTCTAAAGAAACTGCCGAGATTACTGATTAATGTATCGGTACCTGCGGTATAGGCATTATCACCATTGGTATCTGTATATGATTTATCACCCTCAACATAAGCGAGCACAGTCACACGGTTATTCGTTGGGCGAGGATCTTGAGTAGATAGTGTCACAGAACACGCACCATCAGTCGTCGTACAATATGGTGTGATACTGCCACCCTCGGTGACAAAGTTGACCACTGTATCATCTGGAATTGGGTTACCCGTACGATCCACCAAGCGTGCTGTAATGGTTGCTGTGTCACCATCTTTCGCATTTTGCAGAGCATTTTTAGTCATTGAAATACTAAAGCCACTTTGCGTAGCGCGACCCGAAGCAACTGACACATTTTTCGATAACGCATAAATACTTGTATCTGTAGATAATGCAGCTTTAATCTCAACTGGACCTGGTACATAACCTGGGTAAAGGTTGACTTTGACTTTACCAGTACTATCACTGACCACCGTTGTACTACTACGATTGCCTTGAGTAACAAAGCTAAAGTCATTTGGCGCTTTTTCTAAGTCTAAAACTACGTTTTTATTAGCAAGTGGGCTACCATTAGAATATACGGTGAATTCGACCTGCCCTGAAGTCGACGAACCGCTACCTTTGATACCAAGCTCTACCGTATCAGAAGAGGTATAAACGATTGAGTTCGCTTCCGCAGCTGCAATAGTTAAGGTAAGTTTAACTGGTGTAGCCGAACCTGAAGCCGTCGTTGCTGTAACGGTTTGAGTACCTTCACACAAATTACCATCCGCATCGATAGCAGAATATGTCGTTGCCACATTACCTTCGCTTGATGAAGTCACGCTGGTACTGCTTAAGCTACCACAACTCGTGGTAAAGTTGACAACGATGTTATTTTGATAGGTATTGGTATCAGCATCTTGAGTCACTAAGGTAATTAACGTTGAGTCACCTGAACCTAAATTGCTACTCGCTGCTTTCATATTTGCAATGGTGATATTTTCTGCTTGAAAACTCACATACATTGATGCTGTATCAGTGACGTCTTCATAAGTCGTCGTTGCAGTCAGCTGATAAGTCCCTGTATCAGTAGAATCTGTTGGTGTGACCGAAATGGTTGCAACGCCATTTGCATTGGTCAATACCGCACCATTACTTGTTCCAAAGGTCACATCACCTGTACTGGTAAATGTCACTAATGCACCACTAATCGCATTACCACTTTCATCGGTTACAGTGACTTGTGCAGTAACGCCTTGAGATGAAATCGTCGTTGTCGCATCACCATTGGTATCATACAGTGAAATCGTGCTGACATTGACTGCAGTGACTGTATCACCACCGCTCGAATCGGAGCCACTATCGTTATCAGAGTCACCATAGTAACCACCGCCCCCACCGCCACATGCCGAAAGAGAAACAGCCAACGCAAGTGCTGTAATTTTGAATAAATTATTGTTTAACATCAACTACCCCATATATCCATGTTATCAATTCGCATATCCCAGAAATATTTTTACACTGTTATCTCTGTGAAAAAAACCATCTAGATTTAGCTATTTTCTGTGATTAAATGTAATTAAACTATTTTTTTTGGTAAAAATCTAGTAAAGATACATTTAATTTATTCCCATCCCTTATTAATAATCAGTGCGCTTAAAACTATGTACGACCTCATCATTATTGGCGCAGGCACCGCAGGTATAAGTGCCTATAAAGAAGCACGAAAACACACCAACAATTTAAGAATCATTAATGATGGTGCATGGGATACCACATGCGCCCGAGTCGGCTGTATGCCAAGTAAAATATTGATTTCAACGGCAAATCAACTGCACGACGCTCATCATGCAGATCGTGTCGGGCTAAATCTAAAAATTGACGCCGATACCAGTCAAGTGATGCAACACGTGCAAACGCTTCGAGATCGATTCACCGCATCTGTGATTAAAGATGTGGAATCATGGCATCCTGAACATAAAACCTCTGGACAAGCCAAATTTATCAATGCCAATACCATTGACGTCAACGGCGAGCAACTGCAAGCCAAGGCATTTATTCTTGCCGTCGGTTCAAGCCCCAATATCGATCAAGATCAAAAGAAAATACTTGGCGATCGACTCATTACAACTGATGAAGTCTTTGAGCTTCCTTACTTGCCAAAACGATTGGCTGTAATTGGTAGTGGCGTGATTGCTATAGAACTTGCCGTCGCCATGCATCAACTCGGTGTCGATGTTACGGTCTTTGCCCGCAGTCGCAAGGTTGGGATATTGTCTTCAGAACATTTACAAACGCTTGCGCAAGCACATTTTTCACAATCCGTGAACATCTTGTTTGAAACACTCCCCGAATCCATGTCTCGAGATGGCGACGGGGTGACGATTGAATATCAGGATCAACAAGGGCAATCTCAATCCATCAAAGTCGATTATGTACTTAGTGCCACAGGACGTAGCTCATTACTGAGTACCTTAGATTTGCACAAGGTCGATGCGATCTTTCAAGACATTAAAAAACTACCAATCAATCATGACAGCAAACAGCTTGGCGATTATCCGCTATTTGTGGTTGGTGATGCCTTTAGTCAAAATCCGATTCAGCATGTTGCCGCCTTTACAGGCAAGCATGTCGTGCAAAATGCTTTAAATTATCCCGACATCCAAGCGCTACCAAAGCTATCCCCACTAGCAATCATCTTTAGTAATCCACAAATGGCGATTGCAGGTCAGTCGAAAAAGGAGCTTGAGCAACAGCACATCGATTTTGTGACGGGAATTCAGTCCTTTGAAAAGCAAGGTCGTGCCCTGACCTTGGGTAAAAATGTCGGTGCGATCGAAGTCTATATTGAGAAATCCTCACAGCGTTTACTCGGTGCGGAGCTGTTCGTAGAATCTGCGGAACATCTTGCACATATGTTGTCATGGATGATTGCCGAACAAGTGACCTTAGCGGATATTTTAGATCGTCCGTACTATCATCCAACGCTGGAGGAAGGCTTACGCTCTGCGTTGAAACATGCCCGCCGTCAACTGCGTGCAGATTCTGAGTAGTTCGTTACAGATTGTTATTGATCGCCGAATTTGTCTGCACGCCAAGCCGATTTATGATTGATTTATGTTATGTTTCGGCTAGGCAAGATTTTTATTCACGTTTTATGAGCATTCACCCCACTTTTCGACTTATTTTTCTGTTTAGTTTTATCGCACTGATTGCTTCGGGCTGTAGCACTTTACGTGGTAGCCCGCAGCAAAAAAGCCAACAACTCGCCCAAGGTATCCAGCGTGCTTATGCGGTGAACACCTATACCGCACAGCGCATTTCACCGTATATCATTGAAGGTTCTGAAAAATATAACGTCGATCCACTACTCATCGCCGCCGTGATCAGACAAGAGTCCAACTATCGTAGCGATGCCCGATCGCCTACTGGTGCAGTGGGCTTGATGCAAGTCATTCCAAGCTACTGGCAAGCGACTTGTGGGAGCAATCTCTATGATGAGCGCACCAATGTGCTTTGCGGTAGCTATATTTTGGCGGATTATCACAGCAAGGCTGGAAGCTGGAAGAAAGCAACAGGCTACTATAATGTCGGACCGACAGGTTATGAGCGTAGTTTTTGGACACGCTGGAAAGTGCGTAAATACATCAAATCCGTGAAGAATTTTGAGAAAAAACTCAAGGACGAACTATAAAAGAATGAATAAAAGGATGCGCTATAAAATGAAATCTCGCAGTGCAATGCAAATGATGCTGATATCAGCACTGGCAGTGACGACTCAACTGAGCTTGGCTGAGCCTGATGCCTTGATAAAGCCAATCCCAAATACAAAATCGTCAAGCATAACGCAATCAACGGCAAAAACCGTTTATCAGTCTGAAGATTTGGTGATCACCGAACTGGCGCCAAATGTCTACCAACATACCTCTTATTTCAAGTCTGAAACATGGGGAAAAGTGCCATCCAATGGCATGGTAGTGATTAACCACAATGAAGCGGTTGTGGTCGATACACCCGTCGATGATAAAAGCGCAACTGAGCTGATCAAATGGATTGAAATGACTTCAAATGCCAAAACACTGGCTGTAGTCAGCACGCATTTTCATGAAGATACTTTGGGCGGAACAGCAGCATTTCAACACGTCAATATTCCCACCTTTGCCTCATTGAAAACGCTTGAATTGGCAAAAGGCAAATATCCTGCTCTGCCAAAATTTGGCTTTGAAAATAGTCTACACATTGATGTTGGTGATAGCTATGTCGAGGTGAAGTTTTTAGGTAAAGGTCATACCAAAGACAATGTCGTAGCGTATTACCCTGCGGAAAAAGTCTTATTTGGCGGTTGTCTTGTCAAAGAGTTGGATGCGAAAAAAGGCAATTTGGACGATGCTAATGTCGGGGCATGGTCAAACACCATTGATCAGGTGATGAAAACCTATCCGAATGCAAAAATTGTGATTCCAGGTCATGGACAGGCGGGTGACCAAACTTTATTACATTACACCAAAGCGCTTTTCCTGATGGTTAGCGTGGATACACCGAAGTAGATAGTTAGAACAAACTTTGCTGAGCTTGTTCTAAGGCAAGTAATTTTTGCTTATTGCCTAGTCCACCTGCAAATCCTGTCAGACTACCATTCGCACCAATCACTCGATGACACGGTGCAATGATCGAGATGGGATTTTTACCATTGGCTGCGCCGACCGCACGCACCGCTTTCGGATTATTCAATATTTCTGCAATCTGTAAATAACTGCGGGTTTCTCCAAAGGGAATCTTGAGTAATTCTGCCCACACTGCTTTTTGAAAAGCAGTGCCATAAAACTCCAGCGGTACATCAAACTGCTGACGCTCACCGTGGAAATATTCATGTAGTTGTTGCGCTGTGAGCTTTAAGATCGGGTGATTTGGGTCGTGTTGCATTTCACCTAAAAGCACTCGATTTGGTTTGTCCGTCGCCCACAACACAGCAACCAGAGCCTTGTCATTAGCAATCAGCTTAAGTTGCCCGACAGGAGAATCAATCCATTGATAAGACAGTTTCGGAGGCGGTGTGGACATTTCTGATATTCGATTTGCGATGCTTTAAAGTCTAAAGCAAAAATGCTTCAAACGTAATGTTTGAAGCATTTTCTAAACGAATAATTTCACAAGAAGAATATCAAGCGGAATTAAAAACGGAAACGAATCCCTGAGGTAAAGTTACGTCCCTGCTGAGGAATACTCGACAGATAAGACGCATGATTATAATAAGTCTGATCAAACAGGTTGTTGGCTTTTAAATAGACTTGATAAGACCAAGAATCACTTGGCTGTTGCTCATAACTGATGTCGAGATTCACAAGATGATAATCTGAGGTTTTTTCTTCAAAATCGGCGATACGATCTTGTTCAAATCCATAAATATATTCTACGCCACCATGAATGCCATCCGTAAAATCGGCATCAAAACGCATACCTGTACGTGTTGCAGGAATACGTGGTAAATCTGAGTTATCCTTAAACTGGGCTTGGACGTGATCGGCAAAAATTTTGCCTTGATATATCGGGCTAAATTGATAGCTAATCTGCCCTTCCGCTCCGATAAAGTCTGCATCTCGTTGTTGATATTCAACCAACCTGAAATTCTCATAGCGATCTAAAGTATTGGCATAAATATAGTCATCGACTTGGTTATAGAACGCATTCAAGGCAAAACCGAGATCACCCGCATCTTTACTCAAGCCAATTTCGATATTGTGTGACTTTTCCTTGTCAAGATTTTCATTACCAATTTCATAAGTATTGGTGGCAAGGTGAACGCCATTGGCATAAAGCTCTTGTGCATTTGGCATACGCTCGCCATAGCTATAGGCAATGCTCGCCGCATATTCAGGTGCAAATTGCCATTTTGCCGATGCAGAGGCTGAATAGGCAGTATCGTCATAGTCTTTTAAACCACTTTCGGTAGCGTCAATCTGCTGTTGTTCAACACGTGCACCGACTTCGAAATGCACATCATTCCATTGATAATGCTCAATTAAAAATCCTGCTAAATTTTCAGTGGTGGTTTTAGGTAGAAATGCCTCTGCACCGAGCGCTTGGAATTCTGAGTTGCTATATTGTGCGCCAAACACACCTTCCCAACCTGCAAGTGGCACATGGACAAATTCTAATCGCCCATCGTAGCCTTTGTTTTTAAAGGTTGTACTGACTGCACCATCATCAATTTCGTCATGTTGATAATCGGTATAGCCTGCTCGTGCGCGGACGGTTTCAATCCCTGCAAAAGGTTGTTGATATTCAGCACGGAAATCGATACGCTTTGACTCAAGATCAACCCACGGCGCATCTTCATGTGCATGCGCTTCATGGTCGTGGTCTTCGCCCTCTTCATCGTGATCATCATGTGAGCCACAATGTAAATGCGTACCATGCGGATGACAGCCTTCATATTCATGGCTGTGTCCAGGCAAAGCATATTGATCTTTGCGCTCGCTATAGGCAACACCTGCATAACCTCGATCACCAATCCACGACAAGCCGATTGACACATTTTGCCCTTCATTCCACGTGCCATTGACACGCTTTTCTTTTTCACCGTCATGCGTATAGCCTGAAACTGCATAATCGTCTGCCTCTCGCTTATCCCCTTCTAGGCGTAAGGCAAATTGCTCACCCAAACCAACGGTAATTCCTGCAGCACCGAGCTTTTCATTCGCAACCGTGTTCCCTCGCAAATGCACCTCACCATCGACAGCGCCCTCAGGCATTTGCGTTGGAATTTTTTCATCCAACACATTCACCACACCACCGACTGCACCACCACCATAGAGTAAAGTCGATGGTCCTCGCAGCACTTCAATGCGTCGAGCCAATGCAGGATCGACCGTTGAGGCATGATCAGGCGAAATTTGCGAAGCATCCATCACCTCAGATGAATCCGTCAGGACTTTGACTCGTGGCGCAGTTTGCCCTCGAATCACAGGACGACTCGCCCCTGCACCAAAGTTATCACTGTGAATACCCAACTGACCATTGAGCGCATCACCCAAAGTCGTCGCACCCTGACTCAGCTGTTCTTTTTCAATGATATTACTGGCTTGTACCAAGTCATTTTCGCTTTGACTTAGTGGGTGCGCCTGTACGGTAATCACTTGTAATTGATGGACTTGTGGTTCTGTGCTTTTTGTAGCTGTGCCTTCTATAATTTCATCTTTTGTCGTTGTCACATTTTGTGATTGCTGAACCGCTGTTTTGGTATTGACAGTTTCCACCTGATCAACTTCTACATGATCGACTTCCGCATGGACTACGCCACTCAATAAAATGGCTGTTATCGCAAGACTTAACTGTGTATATGCTACACGCATGATGATTCCCCAGAATGATATTTCTAAAAATTATTGTTATGTTATAACATGTATTTATTTTTACAACTTATTTTTATCTATGCTGATTTTAATTGTTGAAATTTTACCCAAAATAATTCGTCCGACAAATCATTCGATAAATTTACCGCAATTCTTGGCAACTCAGACAAACTCGACTTGAGCCAAAGCACACAAATAGGCATAATCGCTAGTTCACAGGCGGTACGCTGTTTACGTATGCGCCACAACACCCAATATAGTTTGGAAATAGGTTTAAAAATAACATGATGCGAACTCATTACTGCGGTTCTTTGACAGAAGCGCAAATCGATCAAACCGTGACATTATGCGGTTGGGTACATCGTCGCCGTGACCACGGTGGGGTAATTTTCTTAGATATGCGTGATCGTGATGGTCTAGTGCAAGTGGTGATCGACCCTGACACCCCTGAGGCATTCGCAACTGCAGACAAAGCACGTTCAGAGTTCGTGTTAAAGATTACAGGTCGTGTGCGTCGTCGTTACGAAGGCACTGAAAATGCCAATATGGTGAGTGGTCAAATCGAAGTGTTGGGCAAAGACATTGAAGTGCTTGCACAGTCTGAAACACCGCCATTCCCATTAAATGATGAAAATACTAATATTTCAGAAGAAATTCGTTTGAAATACCGTTTCTTGGATATTCGCCGTCCAGAGATGTTAGAGCGCTTACGTTTCCGTTCTAAACTCACCAACCTGATTCGTAACTATTTCGAAGACAATGGTTTCTTAGACGTTGAAACACCGATTCTCACTCGTGCTACACCAGAAGGCGCACGTGACTATCTCGTACCAAGCCGTGTTTCAAATGGTAGCTTCTATGCGCTTCCACAGTCGCCGCAGTTGTTCAAACAATTGCTAATGGTCGGTGGTATTGATCGTTATTACCAAATCGCAAAATGTTTCCGTGATGAAGACTTACGTGCGGATCGTCAGCCTGAATTCACCCAAATCGACGTTGAAACATCGTTCATGAGTGACGATGACATCATGGATTTAATGGAAACATTAACCGTGAAGATGTTCAAAGAGCTTCTCAACGTGAATTTCGACAAATTCCCACGCATGACATACAACGATGCGATGCGTGACTATGCATCTGACAAACCCGATATGCGTATTCCGTTGAAATTGGTTGACGTTGCTGACTTGATGCAAGACGTGGAGTTCAAAGTCTTCGCAGGGCCTGCCAAAGACCCTAAAGGTCGTATCGTCGCTTTACGTGTACCGGGTGCTGGTTCACTGCCACGTTCTGCAATTGATGAATACACCAAATTCGTTGGCATCTACGGCGCACGTGGTTTGGCGTACATCAAAGTCAATGAACTTGAAAAAGGCATCGAAGGCTTACAATCTCCAATCGTGAAATTTATCGAGCCAATCGTGCTTGATCTACTCAAACGTGTTGGCGCTGAAAATGGTGACATCGTATTCTTCGGTGCGGACAAAGCCAAAGTTGTGAATGATGCGATGGGCGCACTTCGTGTCAAGATCGGTCATGACTTAAACCTTGCGACATGCGAGTGGGCACCACTTTGGGTGGTTGACTTCCCAATGTTTGAAGAAACTGATGATGGCAAATGGACATCTGTTCACCATCCATTCACCTTGCCAAAATCAACGGTTGAAGAAGTGAAGAACAATCCAGGTGAAGCGCTTTCAGTTGCTTACGATATGGTATTGAACGGTACTGAAATCGGTGGTGGTTCGCTTCGTATTTATACTTTAGAGATGCAAAAAGCAATTTTTGAAGCCTTAGGTATTGGCGAAGAAGAAGCCGAAGAGAAATTCAGCTTCTTGCTCAATGCACTACGTTATGGTGCGCCACCACATGGTGGTTTGGCATTTGGTCTAGACCGTTTAGTGATGCTCATGACAGGCGGCTCATCTATCCGTGATGTGATTGCATTCCCGAAAACCAAGACTGCTGAATGTCCATTGACTCAAGCGCCTGCACCTGTGGAAGCAACGCAACTTCGTGACTTAGGTATTCGCTTACGTGAACAACCGAAAAAAGAAGATCAGGCTTAATTGATAAGGTCTTGATTGATAAACTCTTGATTGGAAAAATAAAGAAGCCTTGCGATTGCAAGGCTTCTTTTTTGACAGCTACATATTTTTGTTAATCAAAAATTTCCGCTGCTACTTGGAATGGTGAGGTGATCACATCAAATGCCACCGCAAATGGCAATAACACCAGTTTCTTGGCAGGATTGTTGCGACTATCTATATGTTCTTTTTGCTTTTTCTCAGTATAAATCGACACATGATACGGTTTGCTCAGATGCTGCAGATTTGAATTTAAGCTCGCAATATTTCTAGCTTGCGGATAAATCACGCCACTGAGCGGAATATTCAAACAAAAACGCTGTGCTTTCATCTGCTTATCACTGTAGTTACTGCACTCTTTGGCATCATATTCAATAAAGAAATTCAGATCGTCCTTACTAATATCTTCTTTCAGCGCCACATAGGTTAATGGCAAAGTGCCCTTAAACGTCCCATCATTTTTTTCAGAAAGAAAAGCCAGCTCATTGTCGACTTTGATATTTTTCGCATCCAAGCGTCGCAATACATTGACAAAATTTTTGCCACCCTGCGTGAGTAGATAGCTGTATTGTTGCCCAACGATTACCACATTATCATTGGCTACATCTTGGATTGGCTTAGCAGGCTGTGCAAATGCCACCACAGTATCTTTGATCAGGGTTTCACGTACTGTTCTTTCTACATCACGCCCTGTATCATTCATCAGTGCAGATGTTGCACAACCTGAACCTGCCAGCGCCAAAATACATACCGTCAAAATCTTTTTCATCACGACATCCTTTCATTTTTCAAATTGTTTTATCTAAGCAAAGTTTAATATAACAAACTCAATTCTGCACAACATTGGCAAAATATCAGTATAAATTCAAAAGTTAAGGGTTTCGACAATTACAAACAATGGCTGTTTTTTTAAACTCAAATGAATAATTTGCTATCAATAAAGTGAGAATTATATTTCTAATGTACGCCCAGCGGGACTCGAACCCACGTCGGTCGCTTAGGAGGCAACTGCTCTATCCAGTTAAGCTATAGGCGTATGCCCATAACTTAACTGAAATTCTTGTTTTTGCAAACAATTGTGCAAGTAGATGATCGGTGATTAATCGATTTATTGATCTACACGCTCATTTTGATCAGCTGAATGACGATTAATCAACTTAAAGAAACCCCACATCAATACGATCCAGATTGGAATCATTAATACAGATTCTTTAAAGCCCTGTTGCCACATGATGTAGAGCACCACTGCGATAAATGCCAAGACCAAATAATTACTGAATGGTGAAAACAATGCAGGGAACGAGGTCTTGATCGACTTGGTCGCTTGCTTAAACTTCAAATGCGTCAAGCTGATCATCGCCCAGTTCAACACCAATGCGCCGACCACCACATAGATCAAATGACTGAGTGCCTTTTCAGGAACGAAATAGTTCAGCAATACACAGCCGAAGATTAACACCGCAGACATCAATACCGCAGGAATCGGCACACCTTGTTTATTCAGCTTTAAGAAGACTTTTGGTGCATTGCCCTGCTGTGCCAAGCCGTACAACATGCGACTATTGGCAAACATCCCACTGTTATACACAGACAGTGCTGCCGTCAAGATGATGAAGTTGAGCAAGTTCGCAGCCCAGTTGATCCCCATTTGACTAAAGATCATCACAAATGGACTCTTATCCAAACCACCAAGATCGAGCTGATTCCAAGGTACTAAAGATAGCAATACAGTAAGCGCACCCACATAGAAAATCAGGATACGATAGACCACTTGGTTGATTGCTTTTGGAATGGTTTTTTCAGGATTCTGCGCTTCTGCGGCAGCCATCCCGATCAACTCAATCCCGCCGAAAGCAAACATCAAGAATGCCATCATCATGAATAAGCCATCAAAGCCATTCGGGAAGAATCCGCCGTGTGCCCAAAGGTTGCTAAATGATGCGGTTGAATCTGGTGCTGGGAAAAGTAGCAAATATAAACCAAACACAATCATGGCAATCACGGCGGTCACTTTGATGATCGCCAGCCAAAATTCAGATTCACCATAGAATTTCACATTGGTCAGATTGATCAAAGTAATCACGATGAAGAAAAACAATACCGATGCCCACGCAGGAATATGTGGCCACCAATAATTAATATATTTGGCAACCGCAGTGAGCTCAGTCATCGCCACCAAAATATATAAAATCCAGTAATTCCACCCCGCAAGAAATCCGCCAAAGCGTCCCCAATACTTATTGGCAAAATAACTAAATGAACCAGCGACAGGTTCCTGCACGATCATTTCGCCAAGATGACGCATGATCAAAAATGCAATAAAACCGCCAATCGCATAGCCTAAAATAATCGAAGGCCCCGCCGACTGAATCACATCAGCCGAACCAAGGAACAATCCCGTTCCAATCGCGCCACCCATGGCAATCAATTGAATATGTCGGTTTTTTAAACCGCGCTGTAAATGTGAAGCGTGTTGATCCAAAGTTAAAACTCTACACAAAACTGTCAACGCATTGTAATAGATCGTTGCACTTTGTGATAGTTATCTCCGTGAATTGGCTGTCACTCAAACCCTACTTCAAAGTAAATTTTTTAAGATGGTTATTGCACATAAAATTGACATAGAAAATTGGCATAAAAAAAAGCGGAATCATTGATTTCGCTTCGGCGCTTGTACCCAGTTAAACTAGGACGGCATATGCAAACATGGTCAGCAATTATTGGTCTGCTTTCACAATCGCTTCTGAGGCTTTTTTCACTGAATGCAACAATTGACCCAGCAAAACATCTTTGGCACTCATGGTGACAATGATCATCGGATGTTTTGGTGCAGGTACTGCTGACAAGACCGCTTTACCATTTTCCGCATCCAAAGTAATGGTTTGACAGCCCTGTAACTTAATTTCAGTAATAAATGCTGTCACCATCGCCAAAATTGAGCTACTGACCGCAGCCAATTTACTGCTGTTTGGCACATCTTTTTTATGTACAGTTGCCAGCTCAAAACCATCGGTTGAACACAACATCACAAAATCTACGCCACCAACATTACGCAAAATTTCATTAATTTCAATTTTGGCAATTTGTAAAAGCTCAGGTGGGGCTTTACGTTGATTATTCGCATGATTAAACATAACTTACCTTTATTTCTGCCTATTCTGACCTAGATTACGATTTTGCCAATTTCACTTCGATCGAAGAAATCAACGACTCCACCAAAAGCAATACATCTTTCTTTTCACGCGCATCAATATAATACAACGGATATGCCTTATCTTGTTTCGCAATCCAATCTCGATAAATCGTGGTTTCACGATCAGTTTGCGCATCGATGTGCGTCACCGCAATCACAATATTATCGGTATATTCTTTAAATGCTTGGTGATAAAAATCCAATTCTTTTAAAGAGTTTGGACCAGAGTGATCAATCAGTACGATGGTGCCAATGGCGCCTTTACAGATCACCGACCACATAAAGTCAAAACGATCCTGACCTGGCGTTCCATACAGTCCAATTTGCAAGCCATCTTCCAAAGTGATTTCACCATAGTCAATGCCGACTGTGGTTTGCATTTTTTGATGTGCCGCCGTATCGGTATTCAACGCCTCCGTGGTCAGTACTGGAATGTCGGAAAGCGCCTGAATCGCTGAGGATTTACCAGCGCCCATTGAGCCACCAAAAACAATTTTATATTGATGTAAAATCATGAATTACCCTTACAAGCCTAAACGACGGCGCAAACTACCAAAGAATTTACGGATTCCGCCCGCTTCTTCTTTTTGCGCTTGCTCTTCGCTTGGAATAGAAAACTTCGCTTTAGATTTCGGAATCATTTCCCCAAAACCAACGGCTATTGTTGCTGCGACATACTGGCGAATACGCTCTAATGGAATGTCCAAATGCTTGGCAACGACTTCAATATCAGCACCTTCTGAGAAACAGGCTGACATTCGTAAAATATCTCGACGGTCAACCCCTTCTTCAGGTTGTGGCCAAAACTTCAACTGCAAGCAACCATCTCTTGGTGCTAAGTCCAAATATTCTGGAGATTTCCACAACACACTCCACAGCCAAAACAGCAAATCTTGTTGCTTTTGTTCACGCAATCTTGCGCTGTCATTCATGGTGGCGTAGGTGAAGTTCAAGGAATGATCGGTATTTTTCAGCGTACGTGCTGGCTCAGTAAAAATAATTTGCTTACGTGTATCGGCAATACCGAGTTGTCCATGACGATCGAATACTTGAATACGACCATTCTGTGGGCTTAATAATTCTTTGATAAAATTCGCTTTATTGGCAAAACTTTCAGAGCTTGTCTTCTTCTCAACCACAGGCTGATGCTGTGCAACTTGCGAATCATCCAAGACATTTTTAGACAGCCAATTTTCAAGTGGCAAGCTATTAATCACAGGCAAATACAAAATATTGTCTTCGATGACACTATCTCGACCTGAACGACTAATAATTCTTAGTACATTGACATTATTGGTGCGAATTAAATTTTGAATACTTGGGGTTTCAAAAAAATTTTCATTGATTAATAAGGCTTGTAATTTTGGTTCAGCCACATTCGACCAATGAATTTCCACACTGCTTGGAATTATTTTTTTTATTTGCTCTTTTAAATCATTTAAGTCACGCAGACTTAAGCCGAATACAGCAAGATATACCGATTTTCTAGCACTCATAAGAACTACCAAGCAAGGTAAAATTGAATAAAAAGCCCATAATCCACCACATTGTGAATTATGAGCATATATTATTTCTTATTAAGAGAAATCTAAACCTTTTTCAAAACTTTTTAACTCATGACGAGCCATTGCAAGGTTTGACTTAGAACGATCAAGTACAAGGTACAAGAACAATGCATCGTTACGATCCAAAGGACGGATGATGTGATACGCTTTACCCAATGTGATCAAGATATCTTCGATCTCGTCACCCAAATTCAACGCTGCTGCGACTTTACGTTTTGCACGTACAACTTCGGTGTTACCTGCTGCTGCAAGCTCAAGATCAATACCGCCACCGCCTTGAGTTGCCAATGCCAAACCGCTTTCGCTATCAACCAATGCTGCTGCAACGAAACCGTCGATATCTGATAATGCTTCTAGAGAAACCTTAGCCATGATGTATACCCTTTTTTATAAATAAATTGAAACTAAGTTAATCCTTTTAACCCTCAGTTAAGTTTATCTTTAATTAACAAAATTCTTAAAAAAGGTGATCAACTTAACAAAACATTATACTTAGAAAACAAATTTTTGCAACTAACAATTCATCAAATTTTCATTGAAAAATCTTGTTTTCATTGACAATTTATCTGCCTATTTGACAAATTTTGCAAGAAATTAACCTATTTTATTTGTAACTTGTTCTTACAATGTAAAAACAATACTCCTCATGTACTTTACACAAAGTTTTCATGTTTGCACAAGCCTTTGTTGTACGGCGCAATTTGCTTTAAAATGTGCGCTTCGACTTTTTGTCTGGTCATTATGCAACTTTCTGATATTCAGCCTTATCACGGGATTACCTTATATAGTCATAATAATGACTATCAATGCCACAGCACGCGTCTGATTTTGGCGGAAAAAGGGATTCAGTATCGCTTGATTCTCGTTGAGGATACAGAAATTGATGATCTGACCCAGCTCAATCCGTATGGCTCGTTACCTGCGTTGGTCGATCCACAAACTAAGCTGTATCACCACTTGATTATTAATGAATATATCGACGATCGTTATCGTCAAAATCGTCTATTCTCTGATGCACCTGCGGAAAAAGCGCAACAAAAACAACTGTTATGGCGCATAGAACAAGATTGGTTTAAATATGCAGATCAACTATTACGTCATCCTGAACAGCTGAGCGAGCAGGATCAAAAAAAGGCGCAACTTGAGTTGCAAGATATTTTGATTAATTTAAGCCAATTATTTCAACATTCTAATTATTTTATGTCCGATCAATTTTCAATTTTGGATTGTAGTCTTGCGCCGCTGTTATTACGCTTGCCGTCGATTGGGATTTCATTATCAAATAAACACAGCAAGGCGCTTTTGCTCTATTGTAAACGTGTTTTTAATCGTGACAGTTTTAAACAATCCATGACACAAGTAGAGCTTTCACGGTATAGTGATTATTTAAAGCGATTCAACAACTAAGGTTCTCAGAATGACAGATGCCAACTTGACCCCAACCCGCCCCTATCTTGCTCGTGCAATATATGAGTGGATTTGTGACAATCAGCTGACACCTTATTTGTTGGTGGATGCCACACAAAATCATGTCAAAGTACCCACGCAACATATTAAAGATGGGCAAATCGTGTTAAATATTGCACCGCATGCAGTGCATCAATTTCAAAGTAGCAATGAGGCGATTTTCTTTAGCGCACGATTTGGTGGCGTTCCCCAAGAAATCTATGTGCCAATGTCTGCGGTACTTGGGATTTATAGTCGTGAAAATGGTCAGGGCTTATTTTTTGATCCTAAAGAATATGAAAATATCGTGAATCAGGATGATGCTTTGCCTGAATTCACGCAAGACGGTACAGAACATTCAGATACGACTGAAAAAAGCGATGCGCCGAAGAAAAAACCATCACTGCGTGTGTTAGATTAATCGTCATAAAACAATAAGGAATCATCATGGCATTTGACTTTATTAGCTATATCGAACAACAGGTCGAACAGCAACAGCCAACGCTTTTAGCCTCACAGCCTAAGACTGAGCGCAAGCAATTTATCTTGCACATTTTGGCTTTACAAGTCGCAGAATTGATCGCTACGCAGAAAAAAAGCGCCGATACGGTCTATACACAAATTCAAAATACGGATGCTGAAGCATTGGCAAACGCCACTGCCACACATATCCAAAATGAAGATCTGGCACAGCAATATTTTGCCCCAATTCAAAGTGAGCTCCCAGCAAGCAATCGCATCGTCGCTGAAACATTCTTGAATGAACTCGCACATCTCGATCAAAGTGCTTCACTTGGGCAGGACGGCATTGCTGAGCTGATTGATGGACAACATCATTGGCTACAAGTGCATGCCGATGGCTGGTTCTGGGACAGTATTGGGCAACCTGAATATAAGCGTGCAGAAGATATTGAAGTCGTTGATGACGCAGTCGATGGTCAACAAGTGATGCAGGAATTTAGCCAAATGAT
Source organism: Acinetobacter marinus (assembly GCF_900096915.1). GTDB lineage: Bacteria > Pseudomonadota > Gammaproteobacteria > Pseudomonadales > Moraxellaceae > Acinetobacter > Acinetobacter marinus. The sequence continues at coordinate 466,985 of NZ_FMYK01000002.1, read as the reverse complement.
CAGTCAAAATGCACAACATGATACGCATCAAGCAGACCATGCTCATGCACATCAGCACGCACATCAAAGCGTGGAAATCATTCCAAGTGCTGAAGCGTCAAGATTCTTTTTAGTTTTAAATCCACTGATTGCATTGGCGATCATTATTTTTATCTATAAAGTGCTTTTCTAAAGTTTCAATCATGACTTTAAATCTTGGATATTAAATCCTAGCCATAAAAAAAACGCATGAGCTCAACAGCGCATGCGTTTTTTCTTTTCTAATGTTGATTGAGCAATTATTTGCTTTTCACCGCATCACCCCACGCAGGCACTACAGTTTTCATCAATGGCTTTAATAGCTTTAATGAACATGCTAAGACTTGACCATTATCAAGACTATCTTGACCGCCACGTGCATCGACTACCGTACCGCCTGCTTCACGAACCAGTAATTCACCCGATGCGATATCCCACGGCTTAAGATTCACTTCAAAGAAACCATCAAAGCGACCTGCTGCTACATAGGCTAAATCAAGGGCTGCCGAACCTGCACGGCGGATTTGCGCACCTGCTTTGGTCACCGCAAGTAATGATGCAAAGTGTTGTTCCGCATGGGATACGACTTCTTCACCACGTAAAGATTTGAATGGATGACCGACTGCAAGGAAGGTATTTTCAAGGCTGTCTTTCACATTGACACGGATACGACGTTGATTGAGCATCGCACCACGACCACGACTTGCAGAGAACAACTCATCACGCACAGGATCGTAGATTACGCCATGTTGCGTAACGCCTTTGTGTTGCACAGCCATTGAAATACAAAAATGTGGAAAACCATTTATAAAGTTTTGTGTGCCATCTAGTGGATCAATAATCCAGCACCAGTCCGCATCATGACCTTTGCCTTCTTGATAGCCAAATTCTTCGCCGAGGAAGCTATGATTTTTATAACTACGTTTTAAAGTATCAATAATCATCTGTTCAAGATAACGGTCTACACGGGTAACTGGTCCATCAATGCCCTTTTCTTCGACTTGTAAATCGAGCATATGGCGATTTTTATGCGCCTTGAGTAGCTCTTCACCGACCAATTGTGCCGCACGAGCAGCCATCACCACCATAGGTTCCATTGAACACCGACCTTGAATAATTACAGATGAGAAAATACAGATTAAAAAGAGTGGGGTCTGTTGACACTTCATACATGCATTGCGTTATTAGCTAAAACAATATAAACAAGGCATGAAACGAAGGGAATGGTTACTCCCTTGCCAAGTTTCATAACGAAGTTTATAGCAGTTTTAGCTATAACCCTTAGGGACAAAGAAGCTTTTTGACGCTACGTCGTTATGAATAACTCATTTAGAATAACTAAATTTCATCATTCATGCCTAGTATCGCCTAAAAAGCTTCTGTTGTCGCAAGCATCTGTGAAGTGTCAACAAACCCTTATGCCTAAAGCCTGCGTATTCTAGCAAACTTTAAGCATTTTGGTGAAGTAGAATTTCTTGTCAGGAAATGATCTTTTTACAACCAACTTATTGTGAGGCGAAAACTTTAGCAGAATTCTGCGTAGATGCTGACTGTTCTGTAAGCGATAGGTAACGCTGTTTAATTTGATGGAAAATACCCACCTCATCAAGTCCGACACTGGCAAGCATTTGTGCAGGAGTAGCTTGCGCCAAGAACTGATCAGGCAAACCAATATTCAGGCTCGGCACTGACAACGACTGCGCCACCAAACTTTCATTCACAGCACTGCCCGCACCCGCCATGACGGCATGCTCTTCAACCGTAACCAGCAGCTCGCTGTCTAAAGCACATTGCTGAATTATACGATGATCAATCGGTTTGACGTAGCGCATATTCACTACACGCACGGCAATATTGAGCTGTTCAGCCAATTGCTCTGCAACTGCCATACAAGGATAAACCCGACTACCAAAAGCGAGAATAGATACCGCATACGGTGCAGTACCATATTCAGCAACGATTTCCGCTTGCCCAAGTGGCAGGATCGCCATTTCGCTCATGATCTCTGCACCTACACCTACGCCACGTGGATAACGCACTGCCGCTGGGCCTGGATAATGGTAAGCGGTGTGCAACATCTGACGGCATTCATCTTCATCTTTCGGTGCGAGAATTACCATATTCGGTACAGTACGCATGTAGGCATAATCATACGCCCCAGCATGGGTTGGACCATCTTCACCGACCAAGCCCGCACGATCAATAGCAAAAGTCACATCAAGATTTTGCAGAGCCACATCATGAATCAGCTGATCATAGCCACGCTGTAAAAAAGTCGAATAAATCGCAACCACAGGTTTTGCACCTTCGCACGCCATACCCGCAGCAAGCGTCACCGCATGTTGCTCTGCGATCGCTACATCAAAGAATCGCTGTGGAAAATGTTTGGCAAACTCAACCATGCCCGAGCCTTCACACATCGCAGGAGTAATGGCTAAAAGGCGTTGATCTAAATTGGCTTCATCACAGAGCCAATCACCGAATACATCAGAATATTTTTTTGCAGATTTAACTGGGACAGACTTACTAACATTTGGGCTAATTTTGCTAATCGCATGGTAGCCAATTGGATCAGCTTCGGCAGGCTCAAAGCCTTTGCCTTTTTTAGTATAGACGTGGATTAAGCGAGGGCCTTTGCGCTGTTTCACTGCATTTAAAACTTGCGTGAGCTCTTCAATGTTATGCCCATCAAAAGGTCCAAAATACTCAAAACCCAATGCTTTAAAGAGATTATCTGCTGCATCTGTTGCTGCATCGTGCAACCGAGAAGTATACGTCCACTCAGGATGAGGCAAGATCGCCACTTGACCTTGTGCATCCAAGCTGACCGACTGACCACTTTTCCAAATCGCTGCTAAATGCTTAGCAAAACCACCTGTGCTACATGAGATCGACATATCATTGTCATTTAGCACCACCAACACATCGGCTTGATGTGCGACTGCATCATTCATCGCCTCGAACGCCATACCTGCGGTCATTGCACCATCGCCAACCACAGCTATACATTCACGTTGTTGGTTTTGATAACGACTCGCAAGCGCCATACCGAGCGCCGCTGAAATCGCAGTAGACGAATGCCCAACACCAAAGGTATCGTATTCAGACTCTTCACGGGCAGGGAACGCCGCCAAACCATCTTGCGCACGAATCGAGGTCAACGCCTCACGACGACCCGTCAATGCCTTGTGCGCATACGCCTGATGACCCACATCCCAAATCAGACGATCATGTGGCGTATTAAAGCAATAATGCAAAGCAACCGTGAGCTCAACCACACCCAAATTCGCACCAAAATGCCCACCGCTTTGCCCTGCGGCATAGAGCAAGTAATGACGTAACTCATCCGCCAAAGTCGCTAACTGATCGCTTGGCAACTGACGTAACTGTGCTGGATAATCAATGCTATCTAAAAGTGGGGTATGCGGTCTTTGTGTAGGAATCTTGGTATACAACATATGTGGCTATGCCTTCAAATGCCTTGCGAAAGGTTGCTCGGGAATGTTTGTCAGCGCATTGCAATATTCATATTACAACATATCACTGCCACATTTTAATTAAAAAAATTGCAAACAATGCTACTGTGCCATAACACGCACAATTTCAGCACATTGCGCAAATTTAGGTCGCAAAATAAAGCGTAGATTATCCTGAATATTGCACTGTGATAGCAACTATTATTGACTGATGAATACAAAAAAGTGTTGTTCTTGCACAAAAACAACGCCAAATTTCAGTTTTGGTGAAGGATTCAGTTATAATGGAGTGCTTTTTTAAACTTGAGTGTACGACGTGTCGATCGAATTTGTTGCCAGTTCAAAACTCCCTACTGCACATGGCGAATTTATCATTAGTGTTTTTCAAGATCCTGAAACAAAAGAAGAACATGTGGCGCTATCTGTGGGCTTGGAGCAGTTTTCTAACGAGCCAACTTTGGTGCGTGTACACTCAGAGTGCTTAACGGGCGATGCATTTTCATCATTAAAATGTGATTGTGGTCCTCAGCTCAATGCCACGATGGCGTTGATTCAACAGCAAGGACGTGGGGCAATTTTATATTTGCGCCAAGAAGGTCGTGGCATTGGCTTGACCAATAAAATCCGTGCTTATGCCTTACAAGATCAAGGGCACGATACGGTTGATGCTAATCTATTATTAAATTTGCCTGCCGACGCACGTCGCTATGACATGACTACCATTATGCTGAAACAGCTTGGCATTCAAAAAGTCAAACTGATTACCAATAATCCAAAGAAAATCCAATCCCTAAAAAAACTCGGCATCGATGTGGTCGATCGCTTACCGTTGGTGGTGGGGAAAAATCCGTTGAATGAAGATTACCTGCGTACCAAGCGTGATCGTATGGATCATATGTATTAACGCAGATTGACCTAATTCGAGCCGTGGCTAAACTTAAGCGATGGCTGGCTTTCTGAGATGCAAAACCGCTTCTAGACATAGCGCACTCACTGCCAACCAAATCGCAATATAAGTCAACCACTCTGTACCTTGAATGCTTTCGCCAAGCATCAGTGCGACGCCAAGCAATAAGATCGGCTCGACATAAACCAACAGCCCAAACAGGCTAATGTTTAAATGCGGTGCAGACAACGATTGAAAGCCTAATGCCAATGCACTGATGAGACCCAAGCCGAGAATCAACCAAGTGGCGTGAAACACTGTGCCTAAGTCACCTGACAACACCCCGCCCTGAATGATAAAAAATAGACTGATCGGTAAACTCGGGATCATATCAAACCACAGCCCACCCACATTATTGGTCTGGCTAATTTGCCTTAACCAAAAATAAAGCGGATAGCCCAGACAGATCAATAAAGTCACCCAACTCAAACTGCTCGAAATCAGCAATAGGTTCAGCACACCGATCACCGCAAAAGCACAGGATACTTTTTGCAAGGTGGACATTTTTTCCCGAAAAGCCACTGCACCAAGCACCACCATCGCAATCGGCATCATAAAATAGCCAAGTGCCACATCCAGCCCATAGCCATTTGCAGGTGCCCACATAAATAGCCAGAGCTGAACACCAATTAATGCTGACGAGACAAAACGCGTCAGTAGAAAATAAGGATTCTTGATGATGCGCTGATAAATACGCTGAACCTGAGACCATTGACCTTGAACAATAATAAAAAGCGTCAGACAAGGAAAAGTCAACAAGATGCGCCACCCATAGATTTCATTGCCCTGTAACACATCTAACAAAGCGGTATAGGCAAACATCAATGCAAATAACATCGAAGCAATCACATTGAGCGTGACACCGAGCGTAGTATTGGATGAGATCGACATTTTCAGCACACATCTGGTCATTAATATAATGCTTAATATTTTATTGCACATCACTTGATAATTTTACTGATAATTCATAGGATGAATGAGAAAATTTATCACACAATCAGCTGTATTTGCTCAAATATGAATCTTGACGCCTTTGATTTGCACTTACTTCGCTTATTGCAACAGGATTGTTTGGCGCCTTTGCGCAGCTTAGCCGACACGGTGCATCTATCGACCGCATCCGTGCAACGCCGTATCCAAAAATTACGTGAACATGGCTATATTACGGGCAATATGGCGATTTTAGACCCAGACAAACTCAATCAAGTGATTACCATCTTGGTTGAAGTGCGTGTCAACAAGACACACATCACCGATCTTGAACAGTTGAAAATGAGCTTTTCAGGAGATGAAATCCAGCAATGCTACTATGTTACAGGTGAGGCAGACTTTATGCTGGTGCTCTTGGTGCCGAGCATGAAACGCTTTCAAGAGATTTGTGATGTGCTTTTTCATCACAATGAAAATGTAGAATGGTTTAAGACCACGGTGGTGCTCGATCGTGTCAAAGTATCTTTAGATGTGCCTCAAGTAGGCTTGCACGATTGACCTTGATCAATCAAATCGTAATCCAGCAAAAATTAAGCTCACGCATTAAATCACATATTTTTTTTATGGTTTTATGTTGTAAGATGTAGAGCATACTAAATTCAATCCATTCCACGATTACTACGGTGAACACCATGTCTTATCCAAATACTGATCACATTGAAAAAGTGAGAAATTTTCTACTCGATCTACAACAGCGTATTTGTGCAGGACTAGAGCAACGAGAAAGTGCGGGTGGTGGAACGGCGAAGTTTGTCGCTGATGATTGGCAACGTCCAGAAGGTGGTGGTGGTCGCTCATGTGTCTTACAAGGCGGTGAAGTGATTGAAAAAGGTGGCGTGATGTTTTCTCATATCAACATCAAACAACTACCCGCCTCTGCCACTGCCCGCCATCCTGAGATTGCAGGGGCAAAAGCCCAAGCACTCGGTCTATCCTTAGTCATTCACCCAAAAAATCCGCACGTACCAACATCACATGCCAATGTGCGATTGTTCATCGCAGAAAAAGAAGGTCAAGCACCGATTTGGTGGTTTGGTGGTGGTTTTGATCTCACACCATTTTATCCAAATGATGATGATTGCGTATCTTGGCATAAAAAAGCCTATGACCTATGCCAACCCTTTGGCGATGATGTCTACGCCAAGCACAAAGCATGGTGTGATGATTATTTTTATCTCAAACATCGTAATGAACAGCGTGGCATTGGCGGTTTATTTTTTGATGATTTGAATGAATGGGATTTCGATACCTGTTTTGCTTATATGCAAGCGGTGGGTAATGGTTATTTGGATGCGATTTTACCGATTTTTGAGCATAATCAAGACAAGCCTTACACCGAAGCACAGCGAGAATTCCAACTCTATCGTCGTGGACGCTATGTCGAATTTAACCTGGTGTATGACCGCGGCACCTTGTTCGGTCTACAAACTGGTGGTCGGATTGAGTCGATCTTGGTCAGTTTGCCGAATCTTGCAGGTTGGTCATATCGCCCTGAGTGGGATGCAGACTCTCCTGAAAAGCGGCTCACTGAATATTATCTCAAGCCACGAGATTGGCTAGATCAAGTTGGTGCAGTGGAATAATTCACCCAATTACGATTTAATAATGCCCATGAATTCACTTCGATAAAAAAGTAATCTAATGACCAAACAATTCGCCGTTATCGGCAATCCCATCGAGCATTCTCGCTCCCCCGAACTACATCATGCGTTTGCAGAAAAAACTGGTGTAGATTTGCAGTATGCGAAATTGCTTGCGCCACTTGATGGCTTTGAACAAGCCGTTCAGGCATTTTTTGCCGACGGTGGCGTGGGCATGAATGTCACCGTGCCGTTTAAAGAGCAAGCCTTTGCGCTGTGTGATGCGCTGAGTGAACGTGCCAAAATCGCCAAAGCGGTGAATACCTTGTATCGTCAAAATGGCAAGTTAATCGGTGATAATACCGATGGGCAAGGTTTGGTCGATGCCTTAAAAGCAAATGGTTTAGATTTAAATCAAGCCACGATTTTGATCATCGGTGCAGGTGGTGCAACCCGTGGTGTGATCTATCCTTTGGCGCAGGCTGGCGTGGCAAAAATCAGCATTGCCAATCGCACACTGGCTCGTGCAGAACAACTGATCAATGATATTCAAGCCCATGTGCCAAACTGTGAATTATCCGCACTGTCACTTGACCAGTTGCAAAATGAAGCAAATGCGCAGTTTGATATTGTGATTAATGCGACATCGGCAAGCCTGTCGGGTGATACATTACAACTCCCTGAAAGTTTAACGTTTAATTTCGCCTATGAAATGGCGTACGGCAAAGCATCGACCTTTATTGATCAAGCCATTGCCCGAGGTATGCCTTATGCCGATGGCTATTCGATGCTCGTTGGTCAGGCGATCGAAGCCTTTGCGATTTGGAATGGTGTACGACCTGAGTTAAAAGACTTTATATCAGTGTGAATAATTCGCTCATAAATTTAGCGTAAAAAAAATCAGCCACTTGGGCTGATTTTTTGTTGTCGCAGGATTAGTTCAAAAATGCCTCATACACTTTGCGATAGTTCGTTGAGGAGAATCGATTGAGCGCCGACTCACCGTATGGACGCAGTTTGGCTTTATCGACTTTTTTAGTGTTCAAGTCTTCCACACCAATCTCTGCCAGCGTATGGATAAAGCGTTTATGCTCTGCAAGCTCCTCTGCATTGAGATACTTGTTATATTGCGATTCATCGTCGAGCTGAGTATACAAGGTTTCAAAGATTTGCAGATTGGTCTTGCCTTGTGCCCGTAGCTTTTGTAAATCGAGTTTAATTTTGGCATCTTTTTCCGACTTGCTGACCGAATACCAAACATCCTCAGCCAGATATTCATCATAATATGGCCAATCTTCTGGGGTTTTATCATAGGCTGCTTTTTGCGCCGCAGTCAGTGGATAGCCTTCTTCTTGCGCATAATAATAGGCGGTCCATTTCGCCGTGGTATCTAGCGTGCTGAGATTAAAGTCTTGGCTTTCAGCATGTTTTAATTCTGAAATATAGGCATAACGATACAGCGCCGCATAGACATCAACAAAGCTCAGCCCTTGTTCCCAGAAACTTTTTGCCAGTTCATCACGGCGAGCAGTTTTAGACCAATATTTACTGCGATCATCTGCTTTACTACTACTAGATTCCGCATTCGGATCGGCGGTGAGTTTCTTCACGCTTTCGCCGAGATTCAGCAAAGAACGTTCATTGGCGGCCTCTTCAAAGCTGATCGCTTGACGTAATTTGCTTTGATCCACTCGAGCCGAACCATAATTACCAATATTCATCACCGTGGTTGCTTTCATATTTTTCACGCCAATTTCTTTGAAATTCGGCATATTCACGATCATTTCAGCACGTTTTAAACGCCCCTGACTGTCTAAGGCAAAATTACTGACATAATTCATGTCTTTCAACATTTCAACATCTTTAAACTGATCCATACTGTGCTCGATCAACGCTTGATAGGCCTCAGGTTGCTCGGCAACAATGGCTTGTAAATCTTTTGCCGTGATCAAGCGATCTGAGCGTTTGTATTGATCAAATTTTGCCAATACTTCTGCGCCTTGACCAAAAGATGAAGGATCATATGCTTTCGTGGACTTGGTCGTTGTTGCTGATGGCACTTTTTTAGCTACTGGCGCTTTTTTGGCTGGTGCGGGTGGTGGCGCAACGACATCTATTGTCGCATCTGAAGCAACATCTGTATGATCGTCTATATAATCATCCGACACAGCCTCTTCAGCTTGGCAATCCGAAATCGCTTCTGACTCAGTTCGACCGCCCTCTTTTGATAGAGCAACACAGGCTGCTAACTCCGCTGCACTCAATGTTTCAGTTGCAGCATTATGCTTGGCATCGTTTTCGGCATAAATGTCATTGATGGCATCACTGACACGATACATTGCTTCATAACCGCTTTCGGTTGGTGTGGTGTCCGTTTTGGTGGTTGCTTTTTCAAGATCTAACAAAGTTTTCGGTGTGATTGGTTGATCTGATTTTAAGTTTTTATCGACCAATGTTTTCAGATAGTCTTGATTGACATAAAAATACAGCAAGTACTGCGCCAGTAATTCGGCATAATCACCCTTGTATTGGATGCGCTCGACAGCTTGATTTTCTTTATCTACATCGGTCAATGGCAGACGTTGATAGTCGCTCTCTTTTGCCAATGCAGGATTGACCAATACCAATTCACGCATCGCTGTCATCGCAGGTTTCAGATCGATATTGGCTTTGTCTAATAATTTTTTATAATCATAGACCACGTACTGCCCATCATATTGTGGATCAGTCACGATTGGCGACAGCGCTGAAATATCAGCATAGGCTTTGTGATTGGCAAGGTCTAGCGCAAGTGGAAACTTAATCCAACCATGCACATTACTGGCACGATAGCCCACAGTTGGATTAAAACTTAACTGCCCACGGCGTAAGTCCACCACCCCGTCAAATTCATAATAATAGCGATTCATAAAGCTCGCCATCAGCACGGGTAAGGCTTTGTCTTTTTTACTTCGATATGCACTCGAAGCACCATACGGATTTTCCAAGCCCTCTTTCATCCAGCGTTGCTGTTCTTGTGGATAGACGCTCGAACTGGCAAGTAAGTCATTGAGAAGTTTGAGCTTCTGTGCTTCGAGTGTGCTTGACTCAGGATCATTATATTCTTGAGAATCATAGCGGTTTTTATATTCGCCAGCTTCTGCAGAAAAGCGCATATTGCCTGAGAATGAATAGCTTTCTTTAGACATTAAGTTTTCATAGCTACGATAGACCTTATCATTCAAACTTTTCGCACTTTGCGGTGGCGTGGTGGCACAGCCTGCAAGCGTGATCGATAAGATCGCTAAACTTAACCAAGAGGATTTCGTTTTAAATAATGTGACAGGTTGCATATGGCGCTCCTAAGTTATAATTTGTTACTTTTCGTTGATCTGTCCTTCAAATCAGCATTATCTTTTTTGCACTTTCAGAAATCCTGATAAATATAGGCAAAATATAGCACTGTAAGATTTTAGTTTAGCCTTGATTCGCATTTCTGACAATTTTTACTTACAGTTTAATCAATGCCATTTATTACTAAATATGAATAATAAATCGATAAATCTTTTTTGATGACCTTTTGATGATCAGGGCACTTTTCGCCCCAAACTCAGGAACAGCCCATGCCAATATATAAAGCCCCTTTACGTGACGTCCGTTTCTTGATGAATGAAGTTTTTGACTTCTCCTCCCACTACAAAACGCTCTCTAATGGCGAGCTTGCCGATCCAGATACCGTCGACATGATCCTCGAAGGTGCCGCTGACTTTTGTGAAAATGTACTTGCACCGCTCAACCAATCTGGTGATGACGAAGGCTGTACCTTTGACAATGGCGAAGTCAAAACCCCGAAAGGCTTTAAAGCAGCTTATGATCAGTTCATCCAAGGTGGCTGGCAAGGTTTGTCTTACCCAGAAGAATTCGGCGGTCAAAATTTGCCACAATCACTAAACTTGATCAAAGCTGAAATGATGGGCACTGCCAACTGGTCATTCCAGATGTATCCAGGTTTGAGCATCGGCTGTATGAATACCATTTTGCAGTTTGGTACAGAAGAACAAAAACAAACCTATATGCCTCACCTCGTTGCAGGTACTTGGTCTGGCACCATGTGTTTGACTGAGCCACAATGTGGTACGGACTTGGGTCAAGTGAAAACCAAAGCAGAGCCTCAAGCAGACGGTACTTATGCAATCTCAGGTACAAAAATTTTCATCTCTGCGGGTGAGCATGACTTAACTGAAAACATTATTCACATTGTCCTCGCTCGTCTACCCGATGCGCCTGAAGGCACACGTGGTATTTCGCTATTTATCGTACCGAAATTCATGCCGACTGCGGACGGTGGTGTCGGCGAACGCAATCCTGTGACCTGCGGTTCGATCGAACACAAAATGGGCATCAAAGCCTCTGCAACAGCAGTGCTCAACTTTGACAATGCGGTCGGTTACTTGATCGGCGAGCCAAACAAAGGCTTGCACGCCATGTTTACCTTTATGAACACAGCACGTATCGGTACGGCGATTCAGGGCATTTGCCACGCAGAGCTAGCATTCCAAGGTGCATTGCCGTATGCCAAAGATCGTATGTCAATGCGTGCCCTGTCTGGTAAAAAAGATCCTGATCGTGTTGCAGATGCCATCATTCACCATGCCGATGTGCGTCGTATGCTACTTACGCAAAAAGCCATCGCTGAAGGTGGTCGCTCGATGATCTATTATGCGTCACAACTTGCCGATCAAATGGCGGATGCATTGACCACAGGTGACAATCAAAAATTTGAAGAATATGACGATCGTTTAGGATTCTACACGCCGATTCTCAAAGGTTTCTTGACTGAGCTTGGTATGGAAGCAGCCAACCACGGTATGCAAGTGTTCGGTGGACACGGCTACATTAAAGAATGGGGCATGGAGCAAATCGCACGTGATGCACGTATCTCTACCTTGTACGAAGGCACCACGGGCGTTCAGGCATTGGATTTGTTGGGTCGTAAAGTCTTGCTGTCATCTAAAGGTAAAGTGGTCCGTGACTACACTGCGGAAATCATGAAATTCTGTGGTCGTCATGCCCGCAATAAATATCTCCGCCGTTTCATCTGGGATCTGACCAAAATCTGCGCACAATGGAACACATTAACCCTGCGTATCATGTTAGCTGCACGTAAAGACCGTGACATCGTCTCAAGCGCATCGGTCGACTATTTGATGTTCTCTGGCTATGCGATGATGGCGTACTTCTGGGCACAACAAGCGGCTGTTGCTTCAGAGAAAATCGAAAAAGGTGATGGTAAAGAAGAAATCGATTTCTACAAAGCCAAAATCAAAGTCGCTGATTTCTATTTTGATCGTTTATTACCACGTTCTGAAGGTCATGCAGAAGCCATGGTCAAACCTTCTCGCGGCATGACTGGTCTCGCTGCTGAACACTTTAGTTTTGATTATTAATCAACAACTTAAATATCGAAAAAACACAAAAAGAACGCCTCGGCGTTCTTTTTTGCATCCAAGCACAATACTAAAAATACTTCAGTAAGGTGATTTGTGGATTTTGATGTTTAAATCGAGAAAATACTTTGACGATTGGATATAACGCTAAGATCAATATCAAGGAAATACCCCACAGCATCGCCACATTGCTTACCCCAAAATAAGCGCCATAATTTCATCCCCAAAATGCCACAGCAATCAGATAAAGTAGTTTCAATACATAGAGATGCAACACATAAAAGAACATCGGCACAGAACCAATAATCGTCAATGGTTGCATCACTTTCGCTGTCGAATAGCGATCAAACAACACCATGATCAACACACCCATACCGATATTCCATAAGCAAAATAGCAATGACGGCGGGTATTTGGTCAAATTAAAAAAGCTCATCAACGTCATCTGCCAATCGCTATAGATTAACCACGGTTGATCTCCGTAGACATTCACTAGGCGCAGCAGTATAAATGTCGTGATACAAGCACAGCCAATCATCAGCAAATAGCGATTGCGCTGTATTCGGTCAAATCGTGGCTGAAACAATTGTCCAAGCACATAGCCAAGCAAAATAATGCCAATCCACGGCAATACAGGATAAGACGTGCGCAGTTTAAAGTGCTCAGAAATCTCAATCCAACCTCGCTGATGCAGGACTGCCCAGATATTTTGCAACCACGGCTGGCTAAAACTGACCTGATCAAATAAGTTATGCAAGGCAATGATCGCCACAGCCAGCAACAACTGCTTTTGCCAAGACCAACCGACCATCAGCGCCAGTGCAATCATACTGACTCCAATCGCCCAGATGACTTGTAAATAGACGATTTCAGGTGGAAATTGTGCTGTCCACGCAAAACCCACCAAAGTCAATTCCAAGAAAATCAGAAACGCACCCCGTTTCAATAAAAATGCACGGGTTTGCTGTAGATCCTGCTTCTTCTGCTGGAATAAATAAGCGGATAAACCAGTGAGCAATACAAAAATCGGCGCACATAAATGTGCTAAAGTCCGGCTCCAAAACAGACTTGGCTCAGTGGTTGCTACATCCATCGGATCAGGCACTTGATGGTGCAAATAAAAAGTTTCACGCACATGATCGAGTAACATAAATAAAATGACCAAGCCCCGAAGTGCATCGATCATCACCAAACGGCTAGAGAGATGATTTGACATAAGAAATATTTAATAGATGTTATAACATAACACTATATTTTAAACTTATCTCGATGTAAATCTGCACAGCACTGTGACTGATTAAAGTTTCGGCAAAAGATAAAATATCTTTTTAAATCGTGGTGTTATCCGTTCAGATTTTGCAATGCCAACGCCTCAGCCAATATCTGAAAAACTTTCGGGTTTTGGCATTGCGCAACATTGAATCGTAGATAATTTTTAAACTGCTGACTTTGGCTAAAGCTATTGCCTGGAGCAAGTACCATATCTTGTGCAAGACAATCTTTACTCAGTTGATTGACATCGTAGCGCTCATCGAGCTGACACCATAGAAACATCCCTGCTTTTGGCACCATCCACGGCGTAATGCCCAGCGTGGCAAGCTGTGCAATGCTACTTTTCATATGCCGTTTCAAGCGTAATTTCATGCTATCAATGTGCTTGCGATAGCTACCATCGGTGAGAATGGCATAAATAATTTCTGCGGATAAATAATGATGGCTAAACTGTGTGGCAATTTTTAAATCCACCAAATCATCTATCCACTCCATGCTCGACGCAATAAAACCACAGCGTAATGATGCGGATAAGGTTTTGGAAAAACTGCCAATGTAGATCACATTTTTTAGTCCATCCAATGCTGCTAAACGTGGTGCAGGCTCATCCTCAAAGTCCGCATAGATATCATCTTCGATCACCAACATATTCGCCTGCTGAATCAGCTTTACCACTTGATAAGCATTCGATAAGGTTTGCACCGCACCTGTCGGATTGTGCAGACCTGCGTTAGTAATATAGAGCCGTGGCTGATGCGTGTGAATCGCTTGCTCAAATGCCTGTATATCAACGCCTTGCGCTGTATATGGCACGCCCACCACATTGACCTGATGGACTTTGAGTAATGCTTGAAAATTGAAATAGCACGGATCATCGACCAGTACGGTATCATTCGGCTTGAGTAAAAAACGACACAATAAATCAATGGCTTGGGTGGCACTGTCCATCAACATGATTTGCTCAGGAATAGCATCAATCTGCTTACTCTGCATCCGCATGGCAAGCAACTGCCGAAATGCATACGCACCTTGCGGTGTGGCATAATCACTCAGCACTTTGGACGGCAAACTCAGGCTACTGCGAATCGCTTTACGCATACTTTGCTGTGGCAACCAATCCTCAGGCAACCAACCACAACCGGGTTTTAAAAAAGCCTCTCCTGCCTCCAAGGTCTGCCGAGAAATCCATAAAGGATCAACCGCACGCTCCCGCTTGGGTGCAAGACTGGTCATAGAAAGCAGTGCATTCGGTGCGGTGACAAAAAAACCTGAACCCGCTTTCGCCTGAATCACGCCCTGCGCCACCAAACGCTCGTAGGCTTCTACCACGGTTGATACCGAATATCCTAGCTGTTTGGCAAGCTGACGTACCGATGGCAGTCGAGTTTGCGCTGTCCAGATACGACTGTCGATCTGAGTTTGCACATAGTCCATGACCTGTTCGATTTTATTTTTTGCTACCGCCATGCCGACCTCACCTCAAATATCCACTCAACCGTACTGCCAATTAAAGCATAACAGTTGCTTGGAATTGTACTGTATTGTCGCTTTTTTTCAGGACGGATCAGCGCTGTAATAGCTGTATTCCCTTTGTACAGAGTCTGCTCATGAAAGCTATTCCTTTAAAATCACACACCTTCAATGAAAAAACCATTGGCTGGATTCATGGTTTTATCGGCGTGGTGATCTTTGCAGGCTCACTACCTGCAACCAAAGTCGCGCTAACAGGATTTTCAGCGGAATTTATTACGGTGGCACGTGCCAGTATTGCGGGGTTGATTGCGCTTTGCTTACTGCTCATCACCCGACAAAAATTGCCCACAAAATCGCAGTGGCTCTCCATCGCCTTTGTCAGTCTTGGTGTGGTGATTGGTTTTCCATTATTTACCGCACTTGCCTTGCAATATATGAGCTCTGCGGCGTCGATCGTCTATATCGGTATTTTGCCATTGATGACGGCGCTGTTTGCTGTGGCATATGTGCAAGAACGTCCAAAGCCTTTGTTTTGGTTATTTGCCTGCTGTGGTAGTGGCTTGATTTTGTTGTATATGTATCAGAATAATCCTGCAAGCATGCTGAATTTCGGCAGTATTTATATGCTAATTGCGATTTTGCTCTGTGGTTTGGGCTATGCAGGTGGCGCAAAAGTCGCACCGCAAGTCGGTGGTTGGCAAGTGACCTGTTGGGCATTGATGCTAACCTTGCCTGTGATGCTCTGCCTGAGCGTGTATTACTGGGATGCGTCCTATCTGTCTAATCCTGTGGCGAGTTATTTCGGACTCGGTTATGTGGCGTTGTTTAGCATGCTTATTGGTTGTTTCTTTTGGTACAAAGGCTTGGCAATGGGTGGCGTGGCAGCAGTTGGACAGTTGCAACTGTTTCAGCCCTTGATCGGCTTGGTATTGGCAGCGATGCTACTACATGAATCAGTGAGTCCAAGCATGTTGCTGACTTCGGTCTTGTTACTGGTGACGGTGGCATGTGCGAAAAAATATGCCTAGACTTGCTACTCTAGCTTGCTTCTTTGACTTGCCTCTCTAGTTTACTTCGCTCTATACATGCGAAAGGTAAAATACTTTTCGCATGAAACTGCGACTGCACAGGTTTTCTAAAGATCTCTAAAAATACAATATTTCTATAAATAGTGTTAGGCTGTGGCTTGGTATCCACAATCAATGCATAAAATCGATATCAATATGAAAAATAACCGCTCTTTCCTAAATCGAGCTGCACCTTATCTTTGGCTCATTGCGCTCTGTCTCGCCTATTACTTTTTACATTTAGCGATCAAAGATAAGCATCAGCAGCAACGATTAGAACAAGAAAAAATTAAACTTAAAGCACAACAATATAAAACATTGTCTCAAGCGAATGAATTTTGCATGCACTTTATACAACACCGTAAAAATATCGATCCCGATCAAAGAATTAATAACCCCTCTCCTTACTTTCAAGGGGCAGGATATTATATCTATCAAAACGCAGTCTATTTCCAAGGCGACCGAGCGAATCATTGCAAAATTCAAAAAATAGTTGGTGCAGATCTATCAAGCATGCGTACTTTCGACAATAAAAAAACGCTACAACTTGCTCGTGATAAGAATCATGTCTATTGCTTGACCCACCCATTACCTGATCTGAATCCAAAACTGGCGTATTTAATCGGGGATGGTTATGTGAGTGATGGGACGCATAGCTATTTCTGTAGCAAACTACCAATTGATATGACGGCAGAAAGGTTAGCTACCTTGGATAACTTCAAACCCTTTGTCAAATTAAAAAATTCAAATCAAGTGTATCAATTGCTAGATAGCGGTTTGATCAGCAATGGAACTCATGTCTATCAGAATGGTAAATATCTAGCAAAACTGAATGCGCACAAAGCGCACTATCTGAATTTTACAGGTTATTACAACGAGATCTATCCAACACTTTATATTACAGATGGGCAGACCATGTATTTAGATGGTACTTGGCTAGACATTCAATACGACCCCACATTTAAGATATTGAACTTTCAGTATTATACTTTTTTAATCAACAGAAATAATCAATTACTTTACTCACATAAATATCCGATTCAGACTGATGCAAAACCATTACCTCATCTCATCAGTGAATCTGATCATCATGCTATTTCCCCATTACTGATGAATCATCACAGCATTTATGTTTATAAAGGTCATAACAATCAATTAGAGCGTATCGCTCCACATCCCTTTCAAGGCAAGTTAAATTACCTACAATCTGATATTCTGATGGATGATCAACATATTTACTTTTTGGCAAGAAACCATGAAAAAGTACCATTTCTTTTTCGAAATAAACACGTAAAAAAATATCTCGAACAGTACGCCCCATCCCTCGCATCCAAACTCTGTTCTTCCTCGATTACACTACTTTATCAAGTGCGGAATAAGTCCAATACCAAGTGGCATAAGATCAAATCCATCTATTTCAAAGATAGAAAACAAAGCTATGACACGATTGAGGGGAGCTTGTGGGAGAATGATGGTGACTATTATTTCTTCGATGAAGAGCGATATAACCATGGTAAAAGTGCAATGTATATAGCGATGAATCCACAAAATTTCAGCCTATTAACCAACACCTACCTCAGCCATGATCAGGCTGTGGATATTATGGAAAGCCTAGACCTTAAAATCCCTTGGTCAAAGGAAGTCGTTCGAGCAAAAGTCTGTTCGAAAAATTAAAAAAACTGCCACACCCCAACTTGCCCATCTTTGAGCTGTGGCACATTACCCAAATGTAGCCACGGCATATGCGAGCCATGAAAGTCACTGCCCACAGAGATGTTGAGTTCATATTGCGCAATTAAGCGATCAATCATCTGCCGAGTCGCAGGGCTTTCATTGCTTGGCGGTAGCTCGATCGCATCGCCACCTGCTTCGCTAAAGCGCTCAATCATATAACGCATATTGGTCGCAGACAGATCGTACTTGGTGGGATGCGCAAGCACCGCAACGCCTTGACTGTCATGGATAATCTGTATCGCATCTGCCATTTCCACACCAATAAATGGCACATAAGCCCGTTTACCTTCTTTGAGAAAGCGATCAAAGGCTTGCTGCAATCGAGTCACGACATTTCGTTTTACCAATATTTTAGCAATGTGCGCACGGGTAATTCGATCGTCATGACCGTCAACCAATGCTCGTACTTCAGGTAAAAAGTCAGTTTTTAATACCTGTTGTAATTTTTCACAAATTAACAGCGCACGCTCGGCACGTTGTTGTTTTTGTTTCTCTAATAAAGCCTGCATCGGCGCAAGGTTTTGCATATTTAGTGCAACGATATGCACTGCATAACTTTTTTTTGTGCTTGTTCGTTGCCAATAACTCGATATTTCCACACCACGGATTAAGTTTATTCCAATTTCTTTGGCATAATCCTCAATCAGCAGGCTACCTTCCATCGTGTCGTGATCGGTCAATGCAAAGGTATCGATCTGTTTTGTTTTGGCAAGATCAAGCAAGTCTTGAGGTGATAGCTCACCATCGGAATATAGACTATGGCTATGTAAATCGACTTTTTGCGAATTTTGCGCTGAATCTGTGCTGCTCACGTCATCGCCGAGTAAAACATCACGATCTAAATCGACACTATTCATACTTTGTATTATGCTATCGCCTAATTTGAATCACCGTACTGTACCATGAAAGCGTTGCTCGACTACCTCCCGCTGATTATCTTCTTTTATTTTTATAAAACCACCGACCCGAAAGATAATCATCATCCGATGCTGGAGTTTATTGGCAGTCCTGGCAATGCGGATCAAAACCACATTTTGGTGGCAACGTTTGCGCTGCTGCTCGCCACGTTGATCGTATACGGCTGTTTATTCTTTTTTCAAAAATTCCGTCTGGAAAAACAGCAATGGTTTATCGTGGCAATGACCATCTTTTTTGGCGGTTTGACCCTTGCCTTTAGCGATGCCAATTTTATTAAAATCAAAGCGATATTAATCAATGCTGTGTTTTCTATCGTGTTCTTACTCAGCCCATTTTTTGGTAAAGAGAAGAAACCACTGATTCAACGCATGTTTTCACAATTTATGAAGCTGACCGCTTCAGGTTGGAAAAAACTGAATTGGGCATGGGCTGGACTATTTGCTTTAATGGCGGGATTGCATACCTTTTTCGCATTTTTATTTATGGGCGGAAAATATTGGGGTGAATTTACCGCATTTGGCGACATGATCGTGATGTTTTCCTTTATCATTATTCAGTTCATCGTGCTACGCAAACATTTTAAAAATCCAGAAGCCTAGGGAGCTCGCCATGCCATTATATGTGATTCAAAGCCTTGACCATGACAATGTATTGGACAAGCGCATGTCTGCTCGCCCTGAGCATTTGGCACGATTAAAAGCACTCGATGCAGCTGGACGATTGATCGTTGCTGGACCAATGCCAATTGACCCAAATGATATCAGTAAAGGCTTTCTGGGCAGTACCATTATTGTCGATTTTGACAGTCGTGAAGCGCTGGATGCATGGCTTGCTGATGAGCCTTATACCAAAGCGGGTGTTTACAAAAGTGTCGATGTCAAACCATTTATCAAAGCACTGCCGCAAGATCAGGATGCGTAACATGATGCACCCATCACGTGCTTTGGCGTTGAACGGTTTGGCAATATTATGCTTGTTTTTGAGCACACCCGTTTTTGCGACAAATCAGGCGACGAATCAGCCAACAAGCCAGGCGACAAACCCTGCAACCGCTCAAAATGCGCCTGCGCCACTGCGCCAAGCCAATACGCAAACTACAACGACCAATAGCAGTCGCACTCCACCCTCTGAAGCAACGATTCGTGCCAACATGAACAAGGCCATTGAGCAAGCGGTGGTCAAGCGTAGTGCAGATATGCAAAAACGTCTGACTCAACTCGAAGCAGCCAATCAAAGCGCTTTGGCAGAAAATCAAGAACTGCAACTGAAAAATGACAACCTCACTGTACAAGTGCAAGTGCTACAAAGTGAACGTAGTGCCCAGATGTTTCTGTACGGTGCAGTGACTTTGGGGATTGGGGTGATCATTGGGGTGGTTTTATACAACCTAATGAGCAACCGTCGTCGTCGTTTTTAAGCAAGATTTCATCTAATTCTTAAAATGAATCATTCACCAAATATTTCACCGATCAGCTGTGCTGAACTTGACTGGCAACAAGTTGACGGCGTAGATATTCCTGTTTCCAAACAGTTTGGCGATGTGTATTTTTCCAAAGCCAATGGTTTGCTTGAAACACGTCATGTGTTTTTAAATGGCAACGATCTCAGCGAACGCCTCGCCCAGCTTGCTGATGGCGAACAATTCGTCGTCGGAGAAACTGGCTTGGGGACTGGACTCAATTTCCTTGCACTTTGGCAACTTTGGCAAAATGTCCGACCGAATAATAACAGCCGACTACACTTTATTTCTGTAGAAAAATATCCCTTATCGCAAGCCGACTTGGCACGTGCTTTGTCGACTTGGGATGAACTTGCACCACTTTCAAAACGGCTGATCGAGTCCTATCCTTTTGCGCTTGCAGGCTGTCATCGTATACGATTCGATGATGAGCGGATTTCGCTAGATGTGTGGTTTGGCGATGCCAGTGAATGTTTTCCGCTGATGCAAAGTCACCGTCCCGTCAATGCATGGTTTTTAGATGGTTTTGCACCCTCCTGCAATCCTGAGCTATGGCAAGAGCAGATTTTTCAGCACATCATGCGACTCTCTGCGCAAGGGACGACATTTGCCTCATTTAGTGTCGCAGGTGTGCTCAAACGTGCCTTGCAATCCTATGGTGTCGAGATTACTCGTCCAAAAGGTTTTGGACACAAACGGGAAATGCTCAAAGCGGTTTGGAAGAAGACAGACGATCAAATTCAAAATGATTCACAATATAATAATCATAGTACTCAAAGAAAAGTTGCAATAATTGGTGCGGGGATTGCTGGACTCACTACAGCGTGGACATTGGCACAGCGTGATATTGCCGTCACGCTATTTGAGCAAGATCAGCCCTTAGCAGGCGGCTCAGGCAATCCTTTGGCAATGCTCAATCCTAAACTCTGCTCGATGGACAAAGTTGCCACACATCTAATGACCACTTCATGGCAATATGCGTTGCGCTTTTATCCGCAGTTTGATGCCTTCCAAGCCATGCAGATTGAGCAGATTCATGACACCAAAAATCATGAGAAAAAAATCAATGAAGTGCTTTCACTGCAAGATTATCCAAAAGATATATTAGCGTTAACACAGCATGACGCTGAACAAAGTACGATTTTACTCAAGCAAGCAGGGGTACTTTCACCACATCAATTTGCTAAACAGGTTTTAGTGCATCCTCTAATTTCGTTAATTCAGAAAAAAATCACGCAACTTGAAGTTTGTGATGATCAACAAATTCGCTTGTATAATCAAGATGATAATAAAGCAGAAGAATTTAGCGATGTGATTGTCTGTAATGCGATGGATTTAAATCGACTCTTTCCGAATACGCCAAAACTTAAGCCGATTCGTGGGCAAGTGACCTGGACGAATTTTGATGAGACAGATTTTAACGCGACAGATATAAATAGGGCAGATTTAAAAACACCTTTGGAAAATTCTAAAAAAAATACCGCCTATAGCTTTGGTGGCTATGCCAGTCCAATGCAAGACAATCAAACACCGCAACTTATTTTTGGCGCATCCTTTTTACCGACTGACGATCAAACTAATTTACGCATCGAAGATCATCAGCATAATTTCCAGCTTTTACAACAATATCAGCCTGAACTTGCCGAGCGCATCAGTGATAATCCAAAAGATTGGCAAGGTCGTGCGGCTTTAAGAGCTCAGACAGCAGATTATTTACCGTTAATTGGACGGTCTGAACGCATTTCTCCGAACATTTATTTATTCGCAGGACTCGGTTCAAAAGGATTTTTATTTGCACCACTTTGTGCGGAATTGATTGTCAGTCAAATGCTCAATGACACTTTACCTGTGCCAAGCAATTTGGCGTATTTACTAAGACCAGATCGCTTTAAAATAAAACCGAAAAACCAAAGCTAAAACGGAATCTAAACATCCTTACTGAGCGATGAAAAATCCAAACAAAAAAGCAGTCGATAAAACGACTGCTTTTTAAATAAATAACAATGATTTCAGCATTTAACGCACAATACCACGCTTCGATGCCTGCAATGAATCTACCAACAATTGTGCTTCAGGGACTGTTGGCAGAATCTCACTTTCAATGCTTGCGATCGCTTCTTTCACGGTGAGATTCGACTTATACAACAGCTTAAAACAATGCTTTAAACCATTAATCGTCTCTTTGCTCCAGCCTTTACGACGCATGCCTTCATAGTTCATGCCGTGTGCGCTGGCAGGATTGCCCGACACCATCACATAAGCAGGCACATCCTTGAGAATCAATGATGCACCACCAACCAAACTATAAGAATCAATACGGCAGAATTGGTGTACACCAGAGTTACCGCCAAGCACCACATAATCGCCAACATGCACATGCCCAGCGATACCGACATTATTGGCGATGACGTTGTGGTTACCGATGACACAATCATGCGCAACATGGGTATTGACCATCATCAAGTTGTGACTACCGACTCGGGTAATCGATTCATCCTGTGCCGTGCCACGATGCAAGGTGCAATGCTCACGAATCACATTGTGATCACCAATTTCCAGCCACGTTTCTTCGCCATTATATTTCAAATCTTGGCAACGCTCGCCGACACTGGCGAACTGGAAAATCTGGTTATGTTTCCCGATACGGGTATTTTCAGCGATCACCACATGCGAAAAAATTTCGGTACCTTGATCAATGCTGACGTTTGGTCCAATAATGGAATAAGCCCCAACCTTCACATCATCCGCCAATTGTGCTTTTTCATGAATAATTGCTGTCGGGTGGATCAACTCAGCGTTTGCCATCATATATCAATTTTTTGTTGAGATAATAAAATTTCTGCCTGTGCTGCGACCTTGTCATCAACACGAGCCGTGACCTTGAATTTAAAGACACCACGTCTTTGAAATACAAACTCTGATTGTAACACTAATTGGTCGCCAGGTACGACTGGTCTTTTAAATCGGACGTTTTCCATTCCCGCAAAAAGGAAGTTTTCACCATCTTTTGGACGCTTTTGAATCAGGATCATACCCAAAATGCCAGAAATCTGCGCCAAGGCTTCCATCATCATCACGCCAGGCATGATCGGATAGTTGGGAAAATGTCCTTGGAAAAATTCTTCATTCATGGTCAGGTTTTTAAACCCTTGAATAAAGCTGGCATCTGCTGCGATTTCTGTGACACGATCTACCAGCAAAAATGGATATTCGTGTGGCAAAAATTCTTGAATCGACTGCGAATGCATCGGTACAGTCGGCAGTTGTAAATTATTCTGGTTTGGTGTTTGCTCGTTCATGGGTGGTATCAACATTATTTGGATGAGATTCAAGCTGATCAACACGGGCTGTTAACAGTTTGATCTGTTTTAACAGCGCATTGATTGGCGTCGCTGATAGCTGCCGAAACCCAACAACCGCTTTTTTCCATGCAGTATTATCAAGCGAACCCGTGCCCGAAGAATAGACACCCGCTTGAAGAATGGATTTGGTCACCATCGACATCCCTGTCAGTTGCACACCATCAACGATGGTTAAATGTCCTGCAATCGCACTCGCACCACCAATGATGCAGTTCGCGCCAATCTCGGTGCTCCCTGCAATCGCTGTCTTGGCAGCCACAGCGCTATGCTTTCCAATCTGGACGTTATGCGCAACTTGTACTAGGTTATCAAGGATTACACCATCGTCAATGACCGTATCATCCAAAGCACCACGATCAATACTACAGTTGGAACCCACCCGCACTTGGTTGCCGATCCGCACACTGCCAAGCTGTGCAATGCGGTGCCATTGCCCTTGATAGGGTGCAAAACCAAAGCCTTCCGAGCCAATCACGGTATTGGCATGGATACGCACATGATCGCCAATGGTCGCTTTGGCAAAAATACTGACATGTGACTCAATCCATGCAGAATGACCAATTGTGACATTTTCAGCGATATGTACCTGTGGAAAAATCTGACTGTTATCCCCAATGCGCACATTGGCACCAATCACCGCAAAATCACCAATGCGCACATTAGCACCAATAATCGCACTTGGATGAATCTTTGCAGTGGATGCAACTCCCTCAAACTCCGCCTGATCCGCAAAAAGATGGGTCATTTGCGCAAATGCCAAATACGGCGAATCCACCACGATCAATTGAAACTGATCAGCTAAAGTGGTGACCAAATCCGCAGAGACGATCAATGCGCCTGCTTGAGATTGACGGGCTTGTGTCAGATATTTCTCACCATTGACAAAGGCAATATCATCACTACTGGCTTGTGTCAGGCTTTTTAACTGCTGAATCTGAAATTGAGAATCGCCATGCACAGTTCCCTGCACATGACGACTAAGTTGTTCAAGACTGTAGCTCACTTCGCAGTCCTTATTTCAACGTAGCATTGACCTGTTGTGTGACTTGTGAGGTGAGATCAATCGCAGGATCAAAGCTCACCACAGACTTACGATCGATAATCATGCTATAGCCACCTTGCTTGCGCAGGGCTTCGGTCGCTTGCTCGATCTTTGGGGCAAGGGTTTTGTTGATATTCGCCAAAGTATCCTGTGCTCGTTTTTGCATGCCTGTGGCATTGGCATTGAACTCATTCATCTTGGTGGCATAGTCTTGCTCAAGTTTCTGCAAGTCCGCTTGTTTCATGACTTTGGCATCATTTTGCGCTTTTTGGCGCAGTGCAGTGAGCTCTTTGGTGAGGCGCTCATGCTTTTGTTGTTGTGGCTTGAGTGCACTTTCCAAAGTCGCCATTTGCGACTTCATATAACTGGTATCTGTGGCTGCCTTTTGAATATCAACCACTGCATACTTTTCTGCAAAGGCAGCGCCAGAGCTCATCAAACCCAGCATCACTGCAGAACAAACCAAAAAGTTACGCATAATTTTCTCCTATTTATTATGGCTTCCTTGTTGTATTAGAAGGTACGACCAATTTCGAATTGAATCGATTCGGTCTCATCACCATCTTTATCATTCAATGGATACGCATAGCTGAGTGATAATGGACCAATCATGGTAATCCATGTAAAGCCCACACCCGCACTATAACGGATATCATTGACGTCAAAATCATACTCATCAGATTCGGTATCAAATACTTGACCACCTTCGATAAACATCACAGGACGGATCTGACGCGCCCAATCGCTCTTGGTTGGCATTGGCAATACTAATTCCATACCACCTTGAACTAAAGCATTACCGCCGACTTCTTCTGGATCAGAGTCTGTACCACCCGTCGCTTCATAATAGATCGACTCGTACGTTGGACCTAAAGTATTCGACTCATAACCACGTACTGAGCCATAACCACCTGCGAAGAAGTTTTTATAGAACGGTAAGTCATGACCATAACCCAATTTGCCATAACCACGTAGTACAAAACCACTGTCCCAAAGTGGCAAATAGGCTTGGGTATCATAAGTCACTTTTTGATATTCAACATCACTACCTGGCAAACCAAAGTCCACACTGGCACGGTGATACATCCCTTTAGTTGGGAATACAGGACGGTTCAGCGTATTATATGACCACGACAAGTTTAAGTTATAGGTTAAAAACTCACCTGTGAACGCACTATCATAAGTCGACAGATCCATTAATGCACCTGATGAATCAGTACAGACATAATCAGAATCTGAACCATCACCATCTAAGTCACTGCTGTCTACAACCAAACTACCACTACAATAATCTTCTGAAGCCGTTGAACGACCACCATGCGCCAACAAATAATCACGTACATAAGTCGACACATATGGTCCTGTAGTGACTTTGGTTTTATCAACACCTAACGATGCACTCACATTTTGATTTTCATCGATCGGATAACCGAAAGTCACCGAGCCACCGACCGAGTCAGTCACGTAGTTGCTGACGTTATAATCATCATCGAGCTTGGTTTTACGATAGTAGATGTTATAACCACGGCTGACGCCATCCATGGTGAAGTAGGGATCGACGATACTTAAGTTATAATAATCAAGCGTTTCCGAACGAGACAAATCAATCGAGACACGATTCCCTGTACCCATAAAGTTGGTTTGACTTAAACCAAGCTGATAGGTCACACCGCCACTTTCTGAGTAACCGACGGCAACAGTACTGGTACCCGAGTGTTGTTCTTTCACTGCCACATTGAGATCAACTTGGTCAGGTGAGTTCGGTACTCGTGCAGGGGTAATCTCAACGGTCTCAAAGAAGCCAGTACGTTCCAAACGGACTTTTGACAGATCAATTTTTTCATTGCTAGCCAGTGCGCCTTCCATCTGACGCATTTCACGGCGTAGCACTTCATCGGCGGTCTTGTTGTTGCCTGTGAAGTTGATGCGACGTACGGTAATTTGCTTACCAGGATTAATGTAATAATTCAAATCAACCGTTTTGGTTTCATTGTTAATTTCAGGAACGACGTTGACTTCGGCATAGTAATAACCTGCATTACCATACTTGCGAAGTAAGAGTTGCTTTAAACCATTTACTTTGGCTTGAGAATAGGTTTCATCAGGCTTATACAATTGCAATGCTTTTAGCTCAGCATCATCATACAGCGCATCACCTAGGAATTTTGACTCGCCAAATTTGTACTGTTCACCCTCATCAACACTCACTTCGATAAAGATACGTTTCTTATCTTCACTGATGTTGAGCTGTGAATTCAGTACTTGGAAATTAATATAACCTTCGTTCAGATATAAAGCACGTAGCGCTTCAAGACTCGCCGTCATTTTTTCTTTGGCATAGCGGTCATTACGGGTCACGATCGACGACCATGAGCTTTCTTTCACCGCAAAGGCACGTTCAATATCACTGTCTTTAAATACTGTATTACCAATGACGTTGATGTTGACGACTTTTGCCGCATCGCCTTCGTTAAATAACAGTTTTAAATCAACACGGTTATTTGGGCGAGCAACGGTCTGCACTTGCACATCGGCGTTGTAGCGACCTTGTTGCGTGTATTGTTGTTCCAGTTCATTTTCAACAGACTGTAGCGTGGCACGTTTTAGCACTTCGCCTTCGGCTAAGCCCATTTTTTTCAGCCCTTCTTGTAAGGCTTCATCGGGAATGAGTTTGTTGCCATCGAGTTCGACTTTGGCAATGATTGGGCGTTCGACCACTTTAAACGTTAGCACACCGCCTTCACGACTGGCTTGTACATCATCAAAGTTGCCAGAATCATAGAGCGCACGTACCGCATTAGCGACAGCGGTATCATCAACCTGATCGCCACTACTTACGGGAATCATGCCATATACTGATGCAGGTGTTAATCGAACCAAACCATCGATACGAATATCACTGACTTGAAAAGTCTCTGCATGTGCAGTTTGAACGATCGCCATTGCACTGACGAGCGCTAGAGGCATGAAGTAAGGAGTGTGACGCATAATGTTCATTTCCAGTCTTTTTCAGTCATTGGCTTTGTTCGAGAACGCCACCGCTATTTCAATTGCGTATAAATACATACGCTGTATTCATCTTTTGGTCTTTGATGAATCTTGCTTTGTTGTTCATCAAATTCCGAATTTTACTGCGATTTCAGCGCTCTAACGCAATGCACTTCAATCAGTACACCCTAAAACCGCATAATGTCATTAAATAACGCCAACAGCATCATCATCCCAAGCAGTGCCATGCCGATTTTCAAACCAAACATCTGCACCTGCTCTGACACAGGACGCCCACGAATCAACTCGATGAAGTAATATACTAAATGTCCGCCATCTAGCATAGGAATCGGTAACAAATTTAACACACCCAGACTGACGCTCATTAACGCCATGAACGAAAAGAATGTCTGCCAGCCCATCTCAGCACTTTGCCCAGCGACCTTGGCAATGGTAATCGGTCCTGAAATATTATCCAGCCCGATCAAGCCTCTGACCATCTTGACAATACCATTGACCGTCATCACTGAAAGCTGCCAAGTCTTATCTGCTGCACGGTACAAGGCTTCCACAGGACCATATTGAATGGTTTGCTTATAAGCATCTGGAATGACAAAGTTTTCTGCTTTGATCCCTGCGCCGATAAAGCCCGTTTCGGTACCCATCGCATCTTTACGTGCTTGTGGCATGACTTTTAAATCTAAACTTTGACCATTGCGCAGCACCGTAAAGGTCAACAGTTTCTCAGGTGACTTGCGGATATATTCCACCACCTGATACCAGTCATCAACCGCATTGCCGTTTATTGCGGTGATTTGATCACCTGCTTTCATGCCTTGACGTTCTGCAGCACCCCCAGCACTGATCTCACCAAGTACAGGTTTGATCTTTGGCTGATACGGCATAAAGCCAAGACTTTGTAATGGGGACTGTGTTTGATCTTTAATAAAATTATCGATTGGCAATTGTTTTTCTAAGGTTTGCGCTGTGCCCGATTGCTCTTGACGTTCGACTTGTACAGCGAGCGTACCACTCTCACCCATACGTTCCAGCAAAGCATAATTGAGCTTTTCCCACGTTGGCGTCGCTTGACCATCAACAGCGGTAATTTTATCACCGACACGCAAATCGACTTGCGCAGCAGGGGTTTGTTCCAAAATCCGTCCAATGCGTGTGTTCAGCTGCTCACTGGCTGGCAAATATAGCGCCCAAAACAACAGCACAGCCAGCAACAAATTGATCAATGGTCCTGCAGCAACAATCGCAATTCGTTTCCACGGCGACTGCCGATTAAAAGCCAGATGCACTTGATCTTTAGGCACATCCCCTTCACGCTCATCCAACATCCGCACATAACCACCGAGTGGAATGGCTGCAAAACGATATTGAATGCCTGATTTCTTTGAAGTCCACTGCAACAGGCTTGGTCCAAAACCAATGGAATAGACCAAGACCTTGACACCTAGTCGACGTGCCACCCAATAATGACCGAATTCATGAATCGCAATCAATGGTCCAAGCAACATCACCGCCGCAAAAATGATGAATAAAATACTCATACTGCGACTCCATGTTTTTCGACCCATTGCATTGCACATTCACGCACTTGGCGATCAACCTGCAATACCGTCTCGATACTATCGGCAATGTGTGAAGCAACTTGCAGAAGCATTTGCTCAACAAGATCGGTAATTTGCGTAAACTTGATGCGACCGTCTAAAAAGGCTTGTACCGCTATTTCATTAGACGCATTTAAAATCGTCGGTGCAGTCCCGCCCACACGCATCGCTTCCCGTGCCAAATTTAAGGCAGGAAATTTTTCATGGTCGGGCGGATAAAAATCCAGTTTTTGCACATCAAACAAATTTAGAGCCTGCACTGAAGTAGAAATACGCTCGGGCCAAGCCAAAGCATGCGCAATCGGCGTACACATATCGGGGTTACCCATCTGCGCGAGGGTCGAACCATCAATATACTGTACCATTGAATGAATAATACTTTGTGGATGAATTACCACTGTAACAAAATGTTCAGAAATTGAAAATAAATGACAGGCTTCGATCAGCTCCAGCCCCTTATTCATCAAAGTCGCCGAATCGACTGAAATCTTCTGTCCCATTGACCAATTGGGATGTTTACACGCCTGTGCTGGGGTAACGTGTTCTAATTGCGTTTGATCAAGGTTTAAAAATGGACCACCAGATGCGGTGAGTAAAATCTGAGAGACACCAAGTTGTGGCTGTTTATTTTCATGGCGATGGGAAAAATACGACTCAGGCAGACACTGAAAAATCGCATTGTGCTCCGAGTCTACTGGCAATAATAATGCGCCTGTTTTTTTTGCTTCACTGAGCATCAAATCGCCTGACATGACCAAGGCTTCTTTATTGGCGAGTAAAACTCGCTTGCCCGATTTGACCGCTGATAAGGTCGGCAAGAGTCCCGCAGCACCCACAATCGCCGCCATAACAATGTCAACATCAGGATGCGATGCAATTGCGACTAATCCACTTTCATCAAATACGATTTCAGGTAAAGGGCTTAATTTTTTTTCTGAGGCAATGGTTTTAAATTGATTGAACTGCCCGGTAGGAATGCCAACTACTTTGGGCTGAAACTGAACACATAGATCAACCAATTCAGCCATACGATGTTGTCCCGTCAGCGCATAGACCTGATAATCATCAGCATGTTCGGTTAGGATTTTTAAAGTGCTCTGTCCAATGGAGCCTGTCGCACCGAGGATCGCAACCGATTGCTTCATCAAATATCTATTCCCATAAGCTTAAACAAATACAATCCCGCAGCGAAAATTGGCGTTGCAGAAAGTAATGAGTCAATACGATCCAGCACGCCACCATGACCAGGGAAAATGCGTCCAGAGTCTTTTACCCCTGCCCGACGCTTTAGCATCGATTCCACCAAATCACCCTGCACCGAAGCTGCGACGGTAATCACAGACAAGATTAAAAACAGCACAAAAGCCATGCTACTTAGCTGTAAATACAACAACGACACCACCACCATGATCAAGGCAGACGTTGCCAAACCACCGAGCAAACCTTCTACAGATTTATTTGGGCTGACATTCGGTGCCAGCTTACGCATACCGAGTTTGCGTCCAACAAAATAAGCGCCCGAGTCTGCACCCCATACCAAGAGGAACACATACATCAACCACCATGGCGAGAATTGCCACAAAGAAATAATCGCTGTCACAGCAGCAACAATAAACACCCCACCAATGATGAGTAACGACGGGTTATACCAGCCATCATACTCAGGATAACGGCGCACCCAGTAGATGCTCACCATCCACACCAAAATCGAAGCGAACCAAAATAGAATCCAAATCTCTTGGAGGAAAAGTACAGATAAACAAGACACTGCCGCAAGCACGACACCGTAATACCATGCAGACACTGTTTTATGATTTTGCGTATCGACTTTGAGTGGCACCAATTTCAACCACTCATAACCCGCCCCCAAGGCAGCCAAAGTCATTAGTCCAATCATTGGATACGCGGAGGTACTGGCGAACATACACGCCAACACAACCACCAATAAGACCAATGCGGTGATAATCCGCTCTAACATAATTTTAATTCTCAGATGGATATTGGATGGCTTGCACTTGCTCCGATGTCTTGCCAAAGCGACGTTCACGCTGTGCAAAATCTTGTAGAATGCGATCGAACTCCTCAATTGAAAAGTCAGGCCATAAAGTTTCGGTAAAAAACAGCTCAGCATACGCCGTCTGCCACAATAAAAAATTAGATAGACGAAAATCACCACCTGTACGGATTAACACATCCACAGGAGGCAAATCACTGAGACAGGTCTGTTGATGAAACAACTGCTCATCAATCCGCTCGGGATCAAGCTGTTGCTGTTGGACTTGTTGCGCCAAGGCTTTGGCAGCCTGCGCCATGTCCCACATGCCACCATAGCTAATGGCAATGGTCAAGGTCATCGCCGTAAAGTGCGCTGACTCTTGCTCTGCATCCGCCATTAACTGCTGTAATCGAGGCGATAATTTTGCACGATCACCGATAAAACGCAGGGCAATTTGATATTTTTGCATGCGTGGCTTTTGCTCTAAGATCGTGTCTTCGAGCAATTGCATCAATAGCGCAACTTCTTGCGCTGGACGATTCCAATTTTCACTGGAAAAAGCAAATACCGTCAGCGCACGGATACCCACTGCACGGCAATGCTCCACCAAGGGATCAAGCTGATCTTTACCCGCACGATGCCCCTCGCCCGTTGCGAGTCGTTGACGCTTACCGTAGCGATTATTGCCATCCATGATGATGGCAACATGCTTGGGCAAAGTAGATACAGAAATCATTGCTTGATTCGAAATCGTGGCAGTCAAGACTTATACCTGCATCAATTCCGCTTCTTTATCTGCAAGGCGCTTATCCACCTCAGCAACGTATTTATCGGTGAGTTTCTGAATATCATCACCTGCACGGCGCTCGTCATCTTCAGAGATTTCTTTTTCTTTCAATAAGTCTTTGATATCGCCCAACACGTCACGGCGGATATTACGAATCGCCACTTTGGCATTTTCTGCTTCAGAACGTGCCAGTTTTTGCATATCACGGCGTGTTTCTTCGGTCAGCGCTGGTAGTGGCACACGGATCACATCCGCAGAGATTGGATTTAAACCCAAGTCACTTTCACGAATCGCCTTATCGACCGCAGACACCATATTTTTCTCAAACGGCTGTACCAATAAAGTACGTGAGTCATCCAAGCCAACACTTGCCACCTGATTTAACGGCACGTCTGAACCATAATACGGCACCATAACACTATTGAGCATAGATGGATGCGCACGCCCAGTACGCACTTTGGCAAAACCTTGCTCTAAGGATTCAAGGCTTTTTTGCATACGTGTTTCGCCATCTTTTTTAAGGTCATTAATCATGCTGTATTCCGTATCAAATTTTCAAAAATTGCATCATTATAAATGAATTTTTGCCGAAAAGTGTAGCCACACTTTTCGGCAATCTATTTAAACCCGCAAATACTGCGTGATCATTTTAATGATTGAAGCTCAGTTTAATTGCTAACGCGGGTACCTTCGTTTTCACCCATCACCACTGACAGCAATGCACCTGATTTGTTCATATCAAATACTTGTAACGGCACATCATGGTCGCGACATAGACAAATCGCTGTCAAATCCATCACACCGAGCTTTTCATCAAGCACTTGGTCAAATGTCAAGCTGTCATATTTCACTGCATCATCGTATTTGCTTGGGTCTTTGTTATAGACGCCGTCGACTTTGGTGGCTTTTAAGATCAATTTTGATTCGATTTCAATACCACGCAAACACGCTGCGGTATCTGTAGTAAAGAATGGATTACCTGTCCCTGCAACAAAGACACAAACCTCACCGTTATTGAGATGACGAATTGCATCACGACTCGAATACGGCTCAACCACTGTACCGATCTCAAGTGCTGACATTAGACGAGTTTTGATATTACGACGTACCAAAGCATCACGCATCGCCAAACCATTCATGACGGTCGCCAGCATACCCATTTGATCGCCTGTAACACGACCAACCAAGCCATCTTTTTGTAATTGGCTACCACGGTAGAGATTCCCACCACCAACGACGATACCGACTTGTACACCAAGTCCAACCAAATGCGCAATCGACAACGACATTTGATCAAGTACAGTGGCATCGATGCCCATTTCTTTATTACCTGACAATGCTTCGCCAGAAAGTTTCAACAAAATACGGGTGTAGCGTGGACTTTTTTCACTCATGTTTCGGCTCCAAAATTTATGTGCATACTTTTCTAAAAATCAATTCAAACTTTAATTCATGTGCTATTCGATCAAGCAATGACTTCAATCAACTCACGACTTCAATCAGCTCGGCAAACAAGTCGTATTCATCTGCATCGGTAATTTTCACACGAAGCAGATTCCCCGCTTTGATCGCATTACGGTCAATATCTTCAACAAAGACATTACCATCAATCTCAGGCGCATCGGCATATGAGCGAGCTACCGCCACTGGATACTCTGCCTCCAGCTCATCAACCAATACTGTCATGGTTTGCCCGATACGTTGCTGTAATTTCTGTGATGAAATCTCTTGTTGTAGTTGCATAAAGCGTTCAAAACGTTCTTGCTGAATTTCCTCAGGCACATGATCTGGCAAATCATTGGCGGTTGCACCCTCTACAGGTGAATATTTAAAACAGCCAACACGATCAAGTTGCGCTTCTTTCAGCCAATCGAGTAAATACTGGAAATCTTCTTCAGTTTCACCTGGGAAACCGACCACAAAGGTCGAACGAATCACCAATTCAGGGCATTTCTCACGCCAAGTCTTGATGCGCTCAAGTGTATTTTCACTGTGCGCAGGACGTTTCATCGCCTTTAACACGCTTGGACTGGCATGTTGGAATGGAATATCTAAATACGGCAAGATTTTGCCTTGTGCCATCAGGTCAATCGCCGCATCGACGTGTGGATACGGATAAACATAATGCAAACGCACCCAAATTCCGAGCTGACCCAACGCTTCACACAGATCATAAAATTTAGTTTTGAGTGGCTGACCATCCCAAAAGTCGAGTTTGTATTTGGTATCCACACCATATGCGGAAGTATCTTGGGAAATCACTAAAAGTTCTTTGACGCCAGCACGTTTCAAGGCTTGTGCTTCTTGCATCACACTACTGATCGGACGTGACACCAAATCACCCCGCATACTTGGAATAATGCAAAAGGTACAGCGATGATTACAGCCTTCAGAAATTTTTAAATAAGCGTAATGTTTTGGGGTCAGACGAATGCCTTGCTCAGGCACCAGATCGACAAAAGGATTGTGCTTCGGTTGTTGTGGCACATATTGATGCACTGCATCCATGACATCTTGGTAAGCTGCTGCACCTGTAACTTTGAGCACACTTGGGTGCATATCACGGATTTTCGCTTCATCTTTACCCAAGCAACCTGTAACGATGACTTTACCATTCTCACTGATTGCTTCACCAATCGCATCCAAGGACTCTTGTACCGCTGATTCGATAAAGCCACAGGTATTGACCACGACGAGATCTGCACCGTCGTAATTCTGCGCCACTTCATAACCCTCGGTCTTCAATTGGGTCAAAATACGCTCAGAATCTACCAGCGCCTTAGGACAACCTAAAGAAACAAAGCCAACTTTTGGGGATTTCATGACTAGACACTCCGAAACAATCGCTATATTGTAAGGTGTTTTGCCCAAGAAAAATAGCCAACATCGCCACAATACAAGCAATTCCTCACAATTGAGCGACGCAAGTAACCACCCGACTGAATGCATTAGCAATTATAAAAAATGAACTCTTTTGGTGCTGTATTTTAAATTTAATATTATTGCACTGTATTTGTGCATAAAATTCAGCTTAAATGGTCTCTATCATCTTCACTATGTTTAACTGAGCTCGCCCGTAGGTTGGGAAACACGCTAAGCGATTGCTTTTAGTGCATGTTTTTATGCATTATTCTAAAAACCCGTTTGCTTGGCTTGAAACTTGCTTAATCATCAGCAACTTAAGATTCAGCTGAATTTGTCGCCGTGGTTTTTGCGCCATTTTAATGCTTGGAAAGATTAAAAATATGGATTTGCGCACCAATATTGACTATCGATCGTTTGTCGATCACATGACCACCGCCATCTTATTGCTCAATGCGGATTTGACGGTGCATTATATGAACTCAGCTTGCGAAAGTTTGTTTGAGATGAGCTTTTTGCGTGCACACAATTTACCTGCGATCCAACTGATTGAGCTGAGCGAAGAAAGCCAAATTCGTCTTGAAGAAGTATTAAAAAAGACACTGGAAACTGCTCAACCCTACACCCATCGGGAAGCATTGCTGAATATCTCGCTCAAAGATCGTTATGTTGATTACACTGTTTCAGTGATTCCGAATGCACAGGATGCAGGATTATTATTGATTGAATTTCAACAGATTGATCGATTATTACGGATTTCCAAAGAAGAATTACACATTCAACAACATCAGATCGCACGGCAACTGATTCGTGGCGTCGCACATGAAATCAAAAATCCTTTGGGTGGAATTCGTGGTGCAACACAGCTTCTCGCCCGTAATGTCAAAGGCCCGCATATCTCTGAATATACAGATATTATTATCGATGAAGTGGATCGCCTACGCAACCTTGCAGATACTATGCTCGGTTCACGACAATTACCAAGTTATGAGCCTGTCAATATCCATGAGCCATTAGAACGTGTGCGTTCACTCGTGCTCAGTCAAACCAAAAATAAAATCAAAGTACAGCGCGATTATGACTTGTCTTTGCCTGATGTAATTGCCGATCGAGATCAGTTGATTCAGGTGATTTTAAATATTAGCGTTAATGCGGTACAAGCCATGACCGAGCATGCTGAGTTTTATCAAGAAGACACGCCTCGACTCACTTTTCGTACTCGAATTCAACGCCTCGTTACCATTCAAGGCGTGCACCATCGCAGTGCGGTACGCATCGACATAGAGGATAATGGTCCGGGTATTCCTGCTGATATTTTAGAATCCGTGTTTTATCCAATGGTCTCAGGTCGAGCCAATGGCACAGGGCTTGGACTCAGCATTGCACAAAACATTATGCGCCAACATCAAGGCATGATCGAATGCCACTCAGAAGCAGGTCAAACCATCTTTAGCTTATATTTACCTTGGGAGAATAGAACATGACACAGCACAAGATTTGGGTGATCGATGACGACCGTGCCATGCGCTGGGTGCTCGAAAAAACCTTTAAGGAAGAAGGCTTTGATGTCACCAGTTATGAAGAGGCACAATCAGCATTAGATGATCTGAACGATGCACAGCCTGATGTGATTCTCACTGACATTCGCATGCCGGGCATGGATGGGCTGAATTTTCTGTCTAAAGTCAAACACGCTTATCCCGATCTGCCTGTGATCATCATGACCGCACATTCTGATTTGGAGTCTGCTGTATCGAGTTATCAAACGGGTGCGTTTGAGTATCTACCAAAGCCATTCGATATTGATGAAGCGCTGGCATTGGTCAATCGGGCGATTTTGCACATCACCAAGTTGCAACAACAAGAAAGCGCCAAAGCACCTGTCGCACCGCCATCGACCGAAATCATCGGTGAATCCCCTGCGATGCAAGAAGTATTTCGTGCCATCGGTCGCCTCTCCCAATCGCACATTACCGTACTCATCAATGGTGAGTCTGGAACAGGAAAAGAGCTGGTTGCCCATGCGCTACACCGCCATTCTCCACGTGGCAATAAACCCTTTATTGCGCTGAATATGGCGGCAATTCCGAAAGATTTGATCGAAACCGAATTATTTGGTCATGAAAAAGGCGCATTCACTGGCGCAAACACCCAGCGTCAGGGTCGCTTTGAACAAGCCAATGGCGGTACACTATTTTTAGATGAAATCGGCGATATGCCGTTTGACACGCAAACTCGTTTACTGCGTGTCCTTGCCGATGGTGAGTTTTATCGGGTGGGCGGACACATTCCTGTGAAGGTCAATGTCCGCATCGTGGCGGCAACACATCAAGACTTAGAGCGCTTGGTGCAAGCGGGAAAATTCCGTGAAGATTTATACCATCGCCTCAATGTGATTCGCATTCACATTCCAAAATTGGCACATCGCAGTGAAGACATTCCGAAACTGGCGGAGCATTTTCTTGCCCGTGCTGCCAAAGAGCTTGCGGTCAGTCCAAAAATCCTCAAGCCTGAAACCAAAGACTATCTCAAACAATTGCCTTGGCCTGGTAATGTGCGTCAACTGGAAAATACTTGTCGCTGGCTCACAGTGATGATCACAGGTCGAGAAATTTACCCTGATGACCTACCAACTGAGCTGAAACAAATTCCACTGCAAAGCAATGCAGAAGAATCGCCAAACACACCAAGCATAGTCGGTAGTGGCAATGTTACCAGCCAACCAACTCAACCGATTATCAGCTCACAGCACTTTGCATGGGATGAATTGCTTGAGCAATGGGCGCTGGAAAAACTGCAAAATGGCGAAATGAAAATCCTCGAAGTCGCTACGCCAATGTTTGAAAAGACTTTGATTTTGGCTGCGCTGAATCAGACCCGTGGTCGTAAACGTCATGCAGCAGAACTGCTCGGCTGGGGACGCAATACGCTGACCCGCAAGATGAAAGAGCTTGGCATGGATGGCAGTGACGAAGAAGACTAATCGAAAGCGATATGGGCAGTCACTGCTAAGATTTGCCCTTTTCGCCTGAAATGTTTAAGCTAAAACCACCTGATTCAACTTTTTAACTGTTTTAATCATGGTGGTTTTCTTATGTTCCGATTTTTAAACACGTCCCAACAACAGCTCCTCCCCTTGCAAAAACTTTGTCTTGGCATATTGCTCACTTGTGGTCTGCAATCACTCAGTCACGCCACCGTTGGCGGTAAGCAATATATCGAAATCCTAGGCTATGAAGCCAAAGATCAAAAACTGTATTTCTTGCGCCACACTGAAGATGCCAGCGGTCGCCTACCCCAGCTTTATTATTTCGACTTTCAATCTAAAACGCCTGAAAAGGAAGTAGAAGTCAAATCCATTTACCCGCAAAGCAAAACGGGAGAAATTGATCATTTTTCAGATGGCAGTGATGTGGCTTTTGAACGTGCCTTAAAGCAAATTACCCGTCGTCTCGACAGGCTTTACCCGATCAATCCTGATATTTTTAAGATCAATATCAAAAAGCAGGACACCGTACAAGTCCCCGCGTGGGCAGATGCAACTCAAACCGTCGCAGAATATCGCTATGAATATAATGTTGAAAATCGTAACTATCACAGCAGCACACAAAAAGCGGTCAGCTATGCGCCTGAGCTTAATGTAAAACAAGCATTTCGTATTCCTAAGCAAGACCGCATCATCGTCACCGTGGAATATTTGGGCTTCCCAGATGAAACTATGTACACCGATGAAGATGCAGTGATCTTAAGCAAACATTAACAGCTTATCGGAACACTCATTCATTTGAGAAAAAAACAGCGATCCGAAGATCGCTGTTTTTATATGGGCTGAGCCAACTCAGAGCAACGCATCCTACATCAGTTATTGCTTGATGTAGAGTTTGATGTGGTTTGACTTTCGACTTGCGCATTTTCAGCCTGTGTTGTGGTTAGACCACCGCCAAGCGTTTTATACAGCTCGATTTGGCTATTCAAGTTCGCTTGACGTAGTGCCAATAGACCTTGCTCAGCAGAATATGCTGTACGCTGTGCATCCAATACCGTCAAATAATTGTCCAATCCCGCACGATAGCGTGCTTGTGACAATTGATAGGTTTTGTTGGTCGCTTCAACCAAACGGCGCTGCGCAGCGATGCGATCATCGATGTTGGCACGGGTTGCCAAGACGTCATTCACCTCACGAAAAGCAGTTTGAATCGTGCCTTCATAATCAGACAAGGCAATTTTCTGATCTACTTCAGAGATTTTGATATTGTTACGGCGTGTGCCCCAGTCAAAGATTGGCAAATCAATACTTGGACCAAGACTCCAGATGAATGAACCAGACTTAAACAGATCACTCATATCCGTAGAGGCATAACCAGCCGAACCAGTCAAACTAATCGTTGGGAATAGACGTGCTTTCGCTGCACCAATGTTGGCACCTGCTGCACGCAACTGATATTCCGCAGATCGAATATCTGGACGATTATTCAATAATTCACTTGGTAAGCCTGCACTGAGTGCACGATTATCAGTGATGCGTACAATCGCCGTATCAGGCAATAAGTTCGCAGGAACAGTTTGCCCGACCAAAAGGTTGAGCGCATTTTTTTGCTGTTCGATTTCTGTCTTATAGCTCGCCACATCGCCACGAGCCGTTTCAACAGAGATCTGAGACTGACGCAGTGGAATCTCACTGTCCAAACCAACATCAAAACGACGCTTGTTCAGACTATAAGAATCTTGTTGTGCTTTGAGCGTTTGCTGTGCCAATTTCAAATTTTGCTCAGCAAAAGAAATCGCCACCCAAGCCTGCGCCACTTGACCGACTAGTGACACTTGGGTTGCATCACGTGCCGCTTGGGTTGCAAAGTAGGTCTCTAATGCCGCATCTTTTAGACTGGCGACACGCCCCCAAAAATCAAGCTCATAAGAGGTCACACCCAAACCAACACTATAGGTGGTATATGGTTTGGTCACAGACAGCGTATCTTGACGCACCACACTGCCTGTCGCACCCACTGTAGGTAGTTGGTCATTACGAGCAATTTGGTACTGATATTGAGTTTTTTCAATATTCAGCGCCGCCGTGCGTAAATCACGGTTGTTGTCTAGCGCAAGTGCGATGACTTGCTCCAGACGTGGATCAGAGAAATATTCCTGATAGCCTTGTGATGCGATCGATGGCGACCCATCTTGTGCCAGTGCCGTATATTCTGTCGGAATACTTGGCTGTGCTTCAGGCACCGCAGGCTTCATGCTTTGACAGGCTGCCAATGACAGCGCAAGTACAGTCAATGCAAAACCACGTCCTGCACCTGTAACAATCGTTGCTTTAATATTGCTCATGACATTATTCCTGAGTTGTATTTGTTGCAGGTTTTGCTTTGTATTTAAACAAGCTACGCACGATGACATAGAATACTGGGATAAAGAATACGCCCAAGAAGGTCGAAGTCAATACACCACCCAACACCCCAAAGCCAACAGAATGCTGACTGCTTGCACCTGCACCACTAGAAAGAGCAAGTGGCAATACACCAAAACCAAAAGCCAATGTGGTCATGATGATCGGACGCAAACGCATTTTCGAAGCATGTACTGTCGCTTCAATCAGGTCTTGCCCTTGCTCTTGCAGCTCTTTGGCAAATTCCACGATCAAGATCGCATTCTTCGCCGACAAACCAATCACCGCAACCATTGCCACTTGGAAGTAGATGTTATTAGATAAGTTCGGATCACCTTTGATCATCATCGCCAACAAAGTCAAACCAACCGCACCCAAGATACCCAAAGGCACCACAAGCAGTACAGAGAACGGTACTGACCAGCTTTCATAGAGTGCAGCAAGACAGAAGAAGACGATCAAGAGTGACAAGGCATACAACTTACCACCCTGCCCACTGGTTTCCTGTTCTTCTAATGACAAGCCTGTCCACTCGACACCATAGCCTTCCATACCCATTTCAGGCAGTTTGTCTACGATCTCTTGCATGGCTTGCATTGCAACACCAGAGCTGACACCTGGCGCTGGACTACCTTGAAGATTGACAGAAGATACGCCGTTGTAACGCTCAAGACGTGGCGAACCATAGACCCACTCACCTGTTGCAAATGCGGAGAATGGAATCATCTCATTTTGATCATTACGCACATACCATTTGTTCAAGTCTTCAGGCATCATCCGAGCTTCAGACTCACCCTGAACATAAACCTTCTTCACACGTCCACGGTCGATAAAGTCATTCACATATGAACCACTCCATGCAATTCCCATGGTGCTATTAATGTCAGAGAAACTTAAACCCAATGCACCAGCTTGCGCTTGGTCGACATTGATTTTGTACTGTGGCGTATCTTCTTGACCGTTCGGACGCACACCTGTGAGGCGTTTGTCTTGTGCAGCCATACCAAGCACGGCGTTACGTGCATTCATCAACTCTTCATGTGTCTGACCATTAAGCGCCACCAACTGCATATCAAAACCAGAGGCAACGCCCAGTTCTGGCATCGATGGCAACTGAATCGGCATCACATAAGACGCTTCAGGAATCGTCGCATTCAGCGCCATAGAACGTTGAATGATCGAACCAATCTGCGACTCTTCCGAAGTTCGCTCTTCCCAATCCT
Organism: Acinetobacter marinus; assembly: GCF_900096915.1. Lineage (GTDB taxonomy): Bacteria > Pseudomonadota > Gammaproteobacteria > Pseudomonadales > Moraxellaceae > Acinetobacter > Acinetobacter marinus. Next base: position 425,358 of record NZ_FMYK01000002.1, on the reverse strand, counting down.
TCAAGCGCACAAAACCAATACCCGCATTTTGCGCAATACCTGTGAACGAGAAACCAGCTACCGTAAAGATCGACTGTACATGGTCTTTTTCTTGACCGAGGTAGTAATCGGTCAATTTGGTATTCACATCAATGGTGCGATCCAATGAGGCATTCGGTGGCAACTGTACTAAACTGATAATAATCCCTTGGTCTTCATCAGGAATAAAGCCCGTAGGTAAAGTCTTATACGCAAAGAACAACGCACCACACACCACCACAAAACCAATCAATGGCAAAATCAAACGCTTGGTCAAAAATCCAACCGCTTTCGAATAGCGCTCAGAGAGGCGATCAAACCAATTGTTAAAGCCACGGAAGAAACGGGCAAAAATATTGTTGCTTGGCTTTTTGTTTGGATCATGCTGTTTGAGCAAAGTCGCACACAGCGCTGGTGTAAAGGTCAAAGCAACGATCAGTGACAAGCCCATCGCCGTCACCAAAGTCAACGCAAACTGACGATAAATCACCCCAGTCGTACCCGCAAAGAATGACATCGGAATAAATACCGCTGCCAATACCGTGGTAATACCCACCAATGCGCCAGTAATCTGACCCATCGATTTTTCAGTCGCTTGCACAGGCCCCGTATGATCTTCGGTCATGACCCGCTCGACGTTCTCGACCACAACGATGGCATCATCGACCAGAAGACCAATCGCCAAGACCATCGCAAACATTGTTAACGTGTTGATGGTAAAGCCAAACACATTAATCACAGCAAATGTACCCAATACCACCACAGGTACTGCAAGTGTAGGAATAATGGTTGCACGCCAGTTCTGTAGGAACAAGAACATCACGATAAATACCAATACCACGGCTTCAACCAAGGTGTGTACCACACTCTCGATCGACAACTTCACAAATGGCGTCGTATCGTAAGCAATATCATCCTTCAGCCCTTCAGGGAAATTTGGACGAAGTTCTTCGAGTTTCGCTTCGACAGCCTCAGCAGTATCCAGTGCATTGGCGCCTGTTGCCAATGTGATCGCAATACCACCAGCAGGCTTACCATTGTATTTGGAGTCAAACATATAGCTGTCTGAACCCAGCTCCACACGTGCCACATCTTTGATGCGTACTTGCGCACCATTACTGGCATTTTTTAGAAAGACATTGCCGAACTCTTCAGGCGTTTGCAAAAGCGTTTGTGCAGTCACAGTCGCATTGATTGCTTGTTCTTTGGTTGATGGCGCGCCACCAAGTTGACCGACTGCCACTTGCGCATTCTGTGCGGTCAGTGCTGCCGAAACATCTGATGGATTGAGCTGGAAACTTGCCATTTTGGCAGGGTCAAGCCAGATGCGCATCGCATAAGAGCCACCAAAGACCTGAATACTCCCCACACCCTGTACACGACTCAGTGGGTCAGCCAAGGTTGAGTTAACGAAATCTTTAATATCAGAGTCAGACAAAGAACCATCTTCTGAATAGAACGCAATCACGTTCAAGAAGCTACCGCCACCTTTACTGACGGTTACGCCTTGGCGCTGTACATCATCAGGTAGTAATGATGTTGCCACTTGCAATTTGTTTTGCACTTGGACTTGGGCAATATCTGGATCAACCCCTTGATTGAAGTTAACTTCGATGGTTGCTTGACCATTGTTAGCACTATTGGATGAGATGTAACGCAAGCCATCCAAACCATTCATTTCTTGTTCAATGATCTGGGTGACGGTGTTTTCAACGGTAGATGCCGAAGCACCTGGATAAGTTGCTGTAATGGTAATTTGTGGTGGCGCAATCGTTGGATACTGAGCAATCGGCATGCCTGTTAAGGTCATGATCCCTGCCAGCATAATGATCAGCGCAATCACCCATGCAAAGATGGGGCGATGAATAAAAAACTTAGCCATTTATGACCACCCCTTATGTATTTGAAGTAGCTGGTTGTTCAGTTTGTGCATTTTGCTTGGCTGGTGTCGCTGCTTCACCTTGTGACTGTGGTTTAGGCTGTGTCTGTGAATTAGGCTGAGCATCAGGCTTTTGAGCTGCACCTGTTGCTGCACCAGACGTTTGACCTGCGCCTGCTTGCGCTGGATTCGCATTATCTGCTTTTGGCTGATACGGCGATGGTTTCACATCTTGCCCTTCTTTCACTTTGGCCACGCCTTCGACAATGATTTTGTCACCAGTTTTTAAGCCTTTGGTGACGATCCACTGTTGATCTTTTAGCCCAGAGGTTTCAACGATACGTGTTTCCACTTTATTTTGCGCATTCACCACCATCACTTGTGCTTGACCTGTCGGTGTACGTGCTAGAGCAACTTGAGGAACCAAAAATGCATTTGGTACGATACCTTGCACAACCTCTGCTGTAGCAAACATACCTGGCAACAACAATTGATTTGGATTCGAGAATACAGCACGCAGTGTCACAGAACCTGTTTCAGGATCGACACTGGCATCAGAAAACGCCAAATTACCCTCGATCGGATAAGTGCTACCATCTTCAAGTTTAAGTTTGACTTTGGTATTGTTGCTACGATCTAGATTGCCATCTTTTAAGCCTTGGCGTAAGCGCAACAGCTCAGCACTAGACTGAGTAATATCCACATAGATTGGATCGAGTTGACGAATCGTCACCAATGGATCAGCTTGACTTGCAGAAACCAAGGCACCTGCCGTTACCGATGAACGACCTGTTTGACCAGAGATCGGCGCACGTACAGTCGAATAACCTAGGTTGATTTGCGCATCTTTTAATGAAGCACGTGCAGCAGCCAGATCAGCTTCTGCCAAACGTACTTGCGCAACCGCATCATCATACTCTTGCTTGGATACCGCATTGGTGCCCACCAACTGACGATAACGTCCTTCGGTGACACGTAGCGCATTCAGATTGGCTTGTGCACGACGTTCTGCCGCTTTGTAGTTATCTACACTGGCACGATTGGTACGATCATCAATCTCATACAATGCTTGTCCACGGCGCACATAGCTACCTTCTGTAAACAAGCGTTTTAAAATCACACCACTCGCCTGTGGACGCACTTCAGAAATTTCATACGCTGAAGTACGACCTGTCATTGCCACCACATTTTCAACACTTTGCGGCTGCGCAACAATCACTCCTACTGGTGTTGGCTGTGCTTGTTGAGCATTGGCACCTTGTGCCTGCTCAGCATCTTTACTACAACCGACCAAGGCCATTGTTACGGCTAAGGTACATGCACTGAGCACTGGCGCCCAACGTTTTGCCGTTTTCATTTATTCACCTCTAAGAAAGATTATTGATACCGCTGATTCAAATAAAATTTATTGATTAACCCAATGGAGAAAGACATCATCAAAATCGCAATGATCCACCCCGCCAAAACATCTGTTGCATAGTGTGCATTAATATAGATTCTAGACCATCCCATCAGCACAGCCCAAATCAGCGCAACACCCCAAACCCAATATTTCACCGTTTGATTTGAGCGAAATACCAATACCAACATGATTGCAAGCATTGCCGCATAGGCACTGTGTGCACTTGGAAAAGAACTGCCATAGGTCGCTACCGCAGACGGATCAACCGCCTCTGGTCGTGGTCGAGCAATCAACCACTTGAGTAACCACGTCATCCCTACTGTCAGAAAAAAACCCACAAGCAACTGCAATACCTGTGCCCGACGTCGCTGATAAATCAGCACAGCACAAAGTAAGCCAGCGATGAGCGATGTCCCATATAAACTACCCACATGGGCAAGGACGACCGCAGTATTCTTCAAAATGTCTACATCATAATGCTGGACCGACACAAGAAGATATTGATCAATAGCCGAATGTGGTGTAACCATGACAAAAACTGTCAGCACCATCAAAATCACAATAAGCAATATAAAAATCAATAACATATGAACTAAAAAACGATCTTGATGTACAAATTTTAAAGACAACTATGCCGAGTCAAAATTTACCAGATGCAAAGTGTACTGATGAGTACACTTATTTTCAAGCAATTCCCCTCCAAAATAACAAATAAATCTGACTAATTTTGTATATTTTATATTTTTTGCGAAATATTTTTTCTGTGTAGTAGACAAAAAAAATAGAGCGCTTTTTCAGCACCCTATCTTTATCTGACGTTGAACTGATGATTTTCAGCGCAACATCAATCATCCATTCATACGGATTATTTCACCATATCAGCAACTGCTGCACGCTCTTCTTCAAGTTCATTCAATGTGAAGTTAATACGTTCACGGCTGAATTCGTCGATTTCTAAACCTTGAACGATTTTGTATTCGCCATTTTCAGTGGTCACAGGGAAACCGAACATCACGCCTTCAGGGATACCGTAAGAACCGTCAGAAGGAATACCCATTGTTACCCATTTGCCGTTGGTGCCAAGCGCCCAATCACGCATGTGATCAATCGCAGCATTTGCAGCAGATGCAGCAGAAGACAATCCACGTGCTTCGATGATCGCCGCACCACGCTTACCAACGGTAGGAAGGAACACGTCTTTATTCCAAGCTGCATCGTTGATTTTGTCTTTTAAGCTCTCGCCATTTACGTTTGCAAAACGGTAATCTGCATACATGGTTGGAGAGTGGTTACCCCAAACGGTCATGTTTTCGATGTCAGCAACTGCAACACCTGCTTTTTGCGCAACTTGCGTCAAAGCACGGTTGTGATCAAGACGAAGCATTGCAGTGAAGTTTTTCGCTGGAAGATCTGGCGCAGATTTCATTGCGATATAGGCATTGGTATTTGCTGGGTTACCTACAACCAATACTTTCACGTCACGGCTCGCAACTTCGTTGAGTGCTTGACCTTGACCGATGAAGATTTCACCGTTGACTTTAAGCAAATCAGCACGTTCCATACCAGGACCACGCGGACGAGAACCAACTAACAATGCATAGTCTGCATCTTTGAATGCAACTTTAGGATCATCAGTACCAACCATGCCTGCCAACAATGGGAATGCACAGTCGTCTAATTCCATCATTACGCCTTTAAGCGCTTGTTGAGCTTTCTCAACTGGGATTTCAAGCAATTGTAAAATAACAGGTTGATCTTTACCTAGCATTTCACCGCTTGCGATACGGAATAATAAGCTATAACCAATTTGACCAGCTGCGCCTGTAACGGCAACACGAACAGGTTGCTTCATGTAATTATCTCCAATTGAGAGGTTCGTTCACACGGATTAAGAATTGACCAAAAATTGAATATTGGTCGTTTCTTGTTAATCTTAAATTTTATAAACCGCCAAGATTGTACTCCAATCAGACTAGGCTTGCATCTAAAAGACTCTCATTTTCAACAAAAGTCGTAATAAAAAGCATAAACGCCCAGTCACTTTTTTGACGCAAAATGTGTCACAGCGCCGATTAAAGATTCAAGCAACGCCGACAAAGACAAGAAGCAATCCAAATACGTGCTTAATAAGACCCCTGAATCAGCATATTCGATGGACAATTGGTCGTGTGCTGAATATGACAGGCTTGATATTGTCCATTGGTGCGGTAGCAAACCTTAACATCGGTCAGCACAGCGGCACGCCCACTCCCCGCACAGGTGAGTCGCAAACTGTTTTGATTCAAGCCTGAATTCATTTGATAAAAGCGATTTTCTAATTTTGAGCGATTGACTTTAATGGTGGTCGGCGAAGTCACCTCAGGAGGCACTTTGAGCTGTTCTGCATAGGTCACCAGCTTTCGGAAATACTGACTAGCATTCATCGAAACACAGCCACCGACCGAACGCCACAAACGGGCTTGCGCCGCTTCATCAGGAATCAAGCGCATCACCACACGGCGCTGTACAGGAGATAAGGTCGCCGAACTGGAAGTTTCACAGTTATTGATTTCCACGCCTTCAGGGAACAAACCAAGCACCGTTAATGAATACCCTTCCAAGCATTGCCGAGTACGCTTTTGCAATGGATCAATTTTACAAACTGCTGGTGATAGCTCGATATGCAAGATATAGCCTTTTGGCGGTGCTGCATAGAGTTGCTGTGTCCAACCGAACAAAAACAGCAAAATACCCGCACACCCAAGCCGTAGAAGTGCATTTTTATCAAGACTGAACTGATTCACACTGATCACATTCATACAACTATTCTATAACTCAGTACTGCTGGGGGACTGGGTACATCAATCGATTGATCGACTGATTGCCTTGTCCAAGCACCACACCATAATGCATGGCATTTTCCATGACGTGCTTGACATAATCTCGAGTTTCTAAGATCGGTACAGATTCGGCATATTGATCAGCATCGATCTTTTGCACATCAGGTTGCCAACGACGTGCTCGATTCGGCCCCGCATTATAGCCTGCTGTTGCCACCACAGGATGACCGCTGAGTTGACCTTGAATCATGCTGAGATAATAGGTGCCATAACGGATATTAGTATTCATATTCGACAGTGCGCCACTATTGTAGGGCTCGCCCATTTGTTTTGCGACCAAACGTGCCGTATCAGGCATAATCTGCATCAATCCACCCGCACCAACATGCGAACGTGCGCCAACATTAAAGCGACTCTCTTGACGCATCAAGCCATAAGCCCACGCAGGATTGATACTGACTGAATTACTATAATTGACTACAGTCGACTGATACGGGGTTGGATAGCGCAGATTATAATTATGCTTTTTCTCGGTACGATCGGCGGCATAAATCGCTCGATCATACCAGCCCATATCATTGGCACGTTTTGCCGCCGCCAAAATCAAACCATCATCATGTTGCAAATACGCCTGACGCACCGCCCAATTCCACTCACGATTGACATAATTGTCTGGCGCATCAATGTTACGCAGTGCAAACGCACGTTGGAAATGCACATCTTTGGCAAGCCGAGAATAATCACTACTGCTTGGCTGATAAGGTTGCGGAAAGCTGGTATAGGCTTGATTTAACCGAGCCTTGGCAAGCAAGCCATGATAATCATCTTGGGTGGCAATCCGCTGATAAACCTGCTGTGCATACGATTTACTCTTGCTATCGCCACGCTGTTCTGTGGCACGTGCCAACCAATACTGCCAGCGTGACTCTTGCTTTTGCTGATCGGTCATGGCATCAACCGCTCGAATCACCCCTTCCCATTTGCCAAAACGAATACTTTGCCGTGCGTAAATTTCCGCTTCTTCAGGGCTAAATGGATAGCCATAACTTTTATCAAAATAACTTGGCAAAATCGCATTAAAATTATTTTTCAGCACCGTTGTTCCGCCGATATACGCCACGGTGCGATACAGATATTTTTGCACATCTTCAGGCACACCTTGCGCCAGACGATCGACCATAGAAATCGCATTATTCAAATCACTGTCCGCCAAACGCCCCAATGCAAAAATCAAATAGGCATGATCTTGAGCGGTGGCTTTGGGTGCAGACCAGAGATAATTGATTGGATTGGCTGAAATTTGATTCATCTGAGCTAAAGACAGTGGCATGCCCATCTTGTTCGCCAAAGCAAATGCATGCCCAGAATTACCCGCACGAAGCATGGCAAATAAACGCTGTTGCTGATCCTTTTGTGTCATCAGCGGACTATCAAGCATGATTCTCGCCAGTCCAACACAAGATTCAGGCTGTGAATCTGTAGTCAGCCAGACTTTATTTTTAAATTCTGCTAAAACCAACGGATCGCCAGTGCGTGCTCGCACTTGTGCCACCGCACAGGCTTCGGCTTCATCAGCATTGCTCACATAGCCAACCACAGGCGATGCCGAAGCAAAATCTCCCGCACGGACTTTTTCTTCGACATAATCGGCGGATAACTTTTCTGCCATGGCAGATTGTGGGTAACGTTTTGCAAAAGAAACAATAGAAGAAGATGGTTGTAATGCTAAATTTTGATTGAGCTTCCAGTATTCTGGATAATAGGACAGTACACTGTCTTGCATGGCATATTGATATTGATCGAGTAATGCCGCATTGCCACTACTGCTGACCCGATAGGCTTCATTAAAGACCTCATCTGAGGCTTCCGCCACTGTCGCACCGCAGGTTGCAACAGCCGCAACCGCTAAACTGTGTAAAGATAATTTCCAAGTCGAACCATTCGGTTTTTTACTTGTCAAAAAATCTAAGCCAGTATTTCGCATGCATGAGGTCCTAAAACATTGAAAAAAAATATAAAAACAACAAGAAAAACCATGATTAAAAAGAGAAATTCTGATGAAAGAACGTCATCTTCACAACTGATCTATACGCTTGTGTACTTTGCTGTCGCCCAATAATTTACTTCACTGCCTTATTTTTTTTGAGTGAAGTCATTGCAAAGTTTCGATAGTTTAAATCAGCACACCCATTTTTTATTTAAGTGTTCTGTAACTTCTTGCCACTGATTCTTGATACTGGTTCTTGCCATTGCTTCGAGCCCAACTCAAAAAACCAGTTCACAAAAATCCAGCGCAGCTAAAGCACGAATCGCAATAAACTGCTAAAATATGCGCCTTTCGTTTTCAGTGTGGATTTTCGCAACGATTCGGCGTTCACATTTTGCGCATTATTTTAGAGGACTCAACCACTCATGACGGTTCAAACCTTCATTCCAACTGCACGTGCTGCCGCAGAAAAAACTGTATCCCAGCCATCGCATCCTGTTGATTTCGATCAAGCTAGTTTCGATCAAGCTGATCTCCAAGATACCTTGGTGAAAAAGCTCTACATCGAAACCCAAGGATGTCAGATGAATGAGTATGACAGTCATCGTATGGCAGATCTTCTCGGTGATTCGCATGGCTATGTGCTCACTACTGACCCGAGCGAAGCAGATATTCTACTGATGAATACTTGCTCAATCCGTGAAAAAGCCCAAGAAAAAGTCTTTAGCGAACTTGGTCGTTGGCGCAAACTCAAAGAGCAAAATCCTGATTTGATCATCGGGGTTGGTGGTTGTGTGGCATCACAAGAAGGCGACACTATTCAAAAGCGTGCACCATATGTCGATATGGTGTTTGGACCGCAGACCTTGCACCGTCTACCACAGATGCTCGATCAACATCATGAGCAGATCGAAAAGCCGAAATCTGAAAAAATCAAACTGGTGGATATTTCATTTCCAGATATTGAGAAATTTGACTTTTTACCTGAACCACGTGTTGAAGGCTTTAAAGCCTTTGTCTCGATCATGGAAGGCTGTTCAAAATATTGCTCATTCTGCGTGGTGCCATATACTCGTGGTGAAGAGGTTTCTCGTCCGCTGGATGATGTTTTGGCAGAAATTGCCACTTTAGCTGAAAAAGGTGTGCGTGAAGTCAATCTGCTTGGTCAGAACGTCAACGGCTATCGTGGTGAAACCTTTGAAGGTGAAATTTGCACTTTTGCCGAGTTAATTCGTCTAGTCGCAGCCATTCCAGGGATCGGGCGCATTCGTTATACCACATCACATCCGCTTGAGTTTTCTGAAGAGTTGATCGAATGCTATCGTGATTTACCGCAGATGGTTTCGCATTTACATCTTCCTGTGCAAAGTGGCTCGAATGATGTGCTCAAAGCCATGAAGCGCAATCACAGCATTGATGTCTATATTGATAAAATTGCCAAATTGCGTGCCATTCGTCCTGATATGCACCTCTCCAGTGACTTTATCATTGGCTTCCCAGGGGAAACCGATCAGAACTATCAAGAAACACTGCAATTCATCAAAGACCTAGATTTTGATCATTCTTATAGCTTTATCTATTCAAAACGCCCTGGTACGCCTGCGTCTGAATTGCCTGATAGTACGCCTGAACTGGTGAAAAAAGCCCGTCTGGCTGAAATTCAAAAAGTGATTAAGCAATCCAGCATTGATAAAACCGATGCCATGCTCGGTCGTATTGAACGTGTTCTGATCGAAAAAGTTTCTGATCACCAGCCAAATATGTTGGTGGGAACAGCAGACAATACACGTTTGGTCAGTTTTGAGGGTTCAGCGGACTGGATTGGTCAGTTTGCAAACATCGAGATCACTGAAATCAAAACTTTAAATTTTGTTTATGGAAAACTCTTGAATCTTGAGTCGGACGTGGCGTAATGTATAGGGTATGTTGAGTCGGCACAGATGTGCCCTCCAGCATCCCAGTCGTCATTCATCTCAAAAGGATTCTCATTTGACTGCCACCATTCGTCGTACAGTACAATTCGCAGGCATTCCATTAGAACAATTAAAAAGCATGTTGGGCGCATATAACGCCCACTTGCGACAGATCGAACAAAGACTCCAAACCAACATCTCGCATCGTGGCGACAGCTTTTTTATCGAAGGTGATATGCCTCAGGTAGAACGCACTGAAGCCATTTTGCAACGTCTTTTTGAAGAATCCGAAAGCACGCAAACCATCAGTGCAGACCAGCTTCACTTGATCATCCAAGGTAGCCAAACCGAACGTGACTTTGAACTGGTTGGCGAAGAACTTGATGAAGCACCGATGGATGTCTATTTACAAACCCGCAAAGGGCGCATCAATCCACGTGGCGCCAACCAAAGTCGTTATGTACAGCGTATTTTGCAAAGTGATATTTCTTTCGGTGTTGGTCCTGCAGGTACAGGGAAAACCTATCTTGCCGTCGCTGCTGCGGTAGACATGCTTGAACGCAACGAAATTCAACGTATTCTACTGGTGCGACCTGCGGTAGAAGCAGGTGAAAAACTCGGTTTCTTACCGGGTGATCTCACCCAAAAAATCGACCCATATTTGCGTCCACTTTACGATGCTTTATATGAAATGCTCGGCTTTGAAAAAGTCGCCAAACTGATTGAAAAACAAGTCATTGAAGTGGCACCACTTGCCTATATGCGTGGTCGTACACTGAATCATTCTTTTGTGATTTTGGATGAGGCGCAAAACACCACCCCCGAACAGATGAAAATGTTCCTGACCCGTCTTGGCTTCGGCTCTCGTGCCGTGATTACAGGCGATATTACCCAAGTCGATCTACCCCGTGGTCAGCAATCAGGTTTGGCGCAAGCCTTAAAAATCTTAGAAAAAATTGAAGAAATTCATATTACCCGCTTCCACTCTCGTGATGTGGTACGCCATCAATTGGTGCAAAAAATCGTCGAAGCCTATGATATTTTCGATGATCAGCAACAACGCATTAGTGCAGAAAAACGTGCCGAACGCAAAGCCTTACAAATGGCATTGATCGAAGCCAATGATTCTGCCGCCGATGCACAGCATCGATTAAAAACCAGCGAAAGCGCAGAAGAAGTCGAACGTACCGAGCGAGAGTCTAGTGAAAGTTAATCTCGCTCTACAACAAGATTTTAAAAGTCCCGAGCTTGTTTTAAATGAAGATGTGCTTGCAAAGATTATTGATACGACGCTTGTGCATTTAGATATGGATGAGCCGACGGAAATCGGTATTGCCTGTGTCGATCTTACAGAAAGTCACGAGTTAAATCTGCAATATCGAGGCAAAGACAAACCGACCAATGTGCTGTCTTTTCCAAGTGATATTCCTGAAGAAATTTTAGAAATGCTCGATGCTCGTCCACTGGGTGATTTGGTGATTTGCATTCCTGTTGTTTTACACGAAGCGCAGGAACAGCAAAAAACGTCGATCAATCATTTCACGCATATGTTGGTGCATGGCGTGCTACATCTACTCGGCTATGACCATGAGCTTGGAGATATTGAAGCAGAAGAAATGGAAAATTTGGAAATTGCGGTTTTAGCCAAACTCGATATTGCCAACCCTTATTTTGAATAATTTCTTCACTAAAACTGATGGAGAGCGATATGTATGTTGTGATCTTTAAAGCAACCATCAAACAATTGGATGCAGAATATTCACAATATGCCGAACGATTAAGGCAAAAAGCAATACAACAATATCATTGCCAAAAATTTGAAAGTTACACAGAAGGCGATCAAGAAATTGCCTTATCTTATTGGCGAAACTTAGAAGATATTCACGCTTGGAAAAAAGATACTGAACATCTTACCGCTCAAAGTATTGGGCAAGAGAAATGGTATGCAAATTATTCAGTAGAAGTTTGTCAAATCGCACAACAATATCACTCTCTATAAGAGATAAATAGCGGACATTCAATCACCACCTAAAAGAAAAAAATCCCCAACCAAGTAATAGGTAGGGGACTTTTTATAAGTGGAAATGTCTTCCCATTTATTTAGACTTCTTTACACCCGCTTGTAGCAAAAGCTCACCTAAGCCACCAATTTTTGCTGGTTGAGGTTTATTCTGCGGTTTTGCCTGCTTGTTTTGCGGACGTGACTTCTGTTCAGGACGATCATTGCGTGGTGAACGCTTTTGCTCACCTCTATGCTCTTGATTGGCACGTGCAGCTTTCGGATTGCTACTCGCCCCTTCTGCTTTCATACTCAAGTTGACACGATTACGTTCAACATCGACCTGTAAAACACGCACTTGTACGATTTGACCTGGTTTCACCACTTTATGCGGATCACTGACAAAGCTATTTGAAAGCTCTGAGATATGCACTAAACCATCTTGATGTACACCGACATCGACGAATGCACCGAAGTTGGTGACATTGGTGACCACACCTTCGAGCTTCATGCCTTCAGTGAGTTGCGCCACTTCGGTGATGTCTTCACGGAACTTCGCAGTGCGGAACTCTGGACGTGGATCACGACCTGGTTTCTCAAGCTCAGAAAGTACATCTTGTACCGTTGGCAAACCGTATTGATCATTCACGAAATTTGACGCATCAATGGTACTGATGATTTCACTATTGGCGATAATGTCTTGCACCGTGGTACTTTTGCTTTCTGCAATATTGGCAACCAAAGCATAGCTTTCAGGGTGCACCGCAGACGCATCAAGCGGTTGATCACCATCGAGAATACGCAAGAAACCTGCAGCCTGTTCAAAAGTACGCTCGCCCAGACGTGGCACTTTTTTCAACAACTCACGGTTTTCAAAACGACCATTGGTTTTACGATATTCTACGATTTGCTGTGCAATCGACTTATTCAGTCCTGCGATATAACCCAAAATTGCAGGCGATGCCGTATTCACATCCACACCGACCGCATTGACACAGTCTTCAACCACAGCATCAAGCGTCTTCGCCAAACCTGTTTGATTGACATCGTGCTGATATTGACCCACACCAATGGATTTTGGATCAATTTTGACTAATTCTGCCAATGGATCTTGCAATCGACGTGCAATCGACACTGCACCACGAATCGACACATCGAGTTCAGGCAATTCTTGCGCAGCCAATTCACTTGCAGAGTAGACCGATGCCCCTGCTTCACTCACGCTAACACGCGTCAGTTTTAAGTCTTCATTTTGGGCCATCATCTCTGCGATGACTGCTTCAGTTTCACGGCTTGCTGTACCATTACCCACAGCAACCAAATCTACTTCGAATTCACGGCAAAGACGAGCGAGTTCTGCAATTGAACCCACTTTATCTTCTTTCGGCGCAAATGGATAAATTGTGCTATGCGCCAATACATCACCAGACGCATTGACCACTGCTAACTTCACCCCTGTACGAATCCCTGGATCGACACCCAAAGTCGTACGTGAGCCAGCAGGTGCTGATAGTAATAAATGACGTAAATTTTCTGCAAAGACATCCATCGCTTCAGCTTCGGCAGCAAGGCGTTTTTCTGTCAGTAATGAGTGCTCAATACTCGGACGGACTTTGGCGAGCCAAAACAGTTTTGCCGTATGCTTTAAAAAGTCTTGACGTGCAGATGGCGCAACAGTTGCTAAATCATATTCTGCGTCGATACGTGCCAAAGCAGGCTCATCTTCACCATCAACTTTTAAACCCAAGACATTTTCTTGGCGACCACGAAGCATGGCGAGCAAGCGATGCGATGGGACTTTGTTTAAGTTTTCTGAAAATTCGAAATAATCACGGAATTTTTTGCCCACTTCTTTTTTCTCATCAGAAGCGACTGCGCTTTTTAGAACTGCAGTTTTGGCAAAAAGTTGTTTAAGCTCAGCAGTCAACGCAATATTTTGCGCCCATTCATCAATGATAATGTGTTGCACCGCATCCAGTTGACTATCAAGATCAGCATAGTCTTCATGACTAAAGCCAGCCAATGCGTCTTTGGGTTCAACTTCTGTCGTTAAGATTTTTTCTGCAAACTCACCCAAACCAGCTTCTTTGGCTTTGAATGACTTACTGGTACGTTTTGGGCGATACGGTGCGTAGATTTCTTCTAAAGCATTTTTAGTCTCTGCCGCATTGATTCGAGTCAACAAATCATCACTGAGTTTTTCTTGTTCTTTTAGCGATTCGATCACTTTGTCACGGCGCTCATACAAATCACGCAAATAATGTAAACGGGTATCCAACTGACGCAGTTGCGTATCATCTAGCCCTTGCGTTGCTTCTTTACGATAGCGTGCCACAAAAGGAACGGTAAGCCCTTCATCAAGCAAACGAATGGTCGCCTCTACTTGTTCTGGGCGAACGGTGAGTTCTTGAGCGATTTGCTGTGCTATTTCAGTCATTCAGCGGGATTCCAACACGATAGTTTTTAAAGTGCCCTGATTATAAAGTCCAAGATTAAAAAATCCACGCTTTTTTACATATTCGCCCTGAATTCATTTTGCTGTTGTATATTTGGTCTCACAAATTGGTACGGGGCTTTCTGTAGTTTTGCCTTTTAATAACACAATTTTTCCAAGTGCCATGGACGCACCTTTGGGTGCACCCCCACCATAGTTCGAGTGATAACTAATCTGACAAGATTGATAACCCGCTTTTTCAACCAACTCTGAAAAGCCCATCGCTGGCGCCTCCATCATCATGATCTCTTTGAGTAAAAAAGCATAGTAACGACGTTCAGGCAAAGTAAAGTACCCATTCTCATCACTATAACCCTCTCCAACCTTGACCTGTGCGATGGGCTGCTGCGCACGATCCACAATCTGCCCAGTCAACTCTGGGCGAGATAAGCGACTAATACATGCCGACAAACTTGCACAACAACACAGTAATACAAGCACTTTCAGCCATTGATTTAATCGCATCACTCACCGCTCCCTATACAATCAAAATCGGACAAAGCATCATTCCGACGATCATCCCGCAAACACAACCTAAACTTTCAGCAAATACGAAATAAAATCCTCAAGCCCTTGTTCTTGCAATATAAACGGATCAAATTCAGAAATGCCCCGATCATTAAAAAAGCCCAGCATTGCCTTATCATAAGGTGCATATTTCATATGCCACTGTCCAAACTTAACATCGCTAATTTCCGTCAAATCAAGTAGTTCCACCCCTGTATGTCGTGGATCTTTAGTGATTTTTTCATAAAACAGTGGATTCACAATCTCCGAATCCCCTTCCAAACATTGAAAAAATTTCCCACCGCCATAGTACAACACCCCATAGACCTGATGTCTTTGATTAAAATTTACCGCTTCAGTCAAAATATCCATTAAATCCTGACGTATTGCATTTTCTTCCTTGACGGTTTGGCTTGCATAGCACAAGCGTGTCAATGTATTCCCCATCCTCATTACTCCAAATAAAATATATAAAAATTTCTTTAAATAACAACAACCCATCAATGCATTGGTTGTTCTAAGTTACTGAACATCCTCCACCCTGATTCATTAGCAATACTATGCTTTTACAGCAATGTAAACAGCATAATGTAGAAAACAAAAAATCATATTTAAGTATTAGAGACACATTTTTAACCAAAACCCATGTCAAATATGTCAGTAACTACTGCCTTCACCCCACTTTCACATTGCCGTGTTACTCTGGTGCGGATGATGTTTGTTTTTAGTATCTATACTGCGCTTTTATTTGAGTTTTTTGGAAGATTCGAGCATAGTGTAGAAAATGAATTTAGCTTTATACTCAACATATTAAGTCTAGCCAATGATTCGGCTAATCAGATTGAAATGATGCTTGTATATCTTGAAATGATAAGCAATAACAAAAGGAGTACATCATGAGCTTAGTTGTACCAGCAGAAACCGAAGCACCACGCCCAGATTCAGATCGAGTGGATCGAATTTTGGTGGTGGATGATGATGTTCGCCTACGCACACTATTACAACGATTCTTAGAAGATAAAGGTTTTGTGGTCAAAACTGCACACGATGCCACGCAGATGGATCGTTTACTACAACGTGAATTATTTTCATTAATCGTTTTAGACTTCATGCTTCCTGTTGAAGATGGCTTGAGTATTTGTCGCCGCCTACGCACTTCGCACATTGATATTCCGATTATTATGCTCACCGCACGTGGTAGCGATTCTGATCGTATCGCAGGCTTAGAAGCTGGTGCGGATGATTATTTACCAAAACCATTTAATCCAAATGAATTGCTGGCACGTATTCGTGCAGTACTTCGTCGACAAGTGCGTGAAGTGCCAGGTGCGCCTAGTCAAAATTTGGAAGTGGTTAGCTTTGGACCTTGGTCGTTGGATTTATCTACTCGCACCTTGACCCGTGAAGGGCAAGTGGTAACTTTAACCACTGGCGAATTTGCGGTATTAAAAGCCTTAGTGCAACATCCTCGTGAACCATTAACTCGGGATAAGTTAATGAATCTTGCACGTGGTCGGGAATGGGGGGCTATGGAGCGATCAATTGACGTTCAAGTTTCTCGCTTACGTCGCTTGATCGAAGAAAATCCTGCACGAGCACGTTATATTCAAACAGTCTGGGGTGTGGGCTATGTCTTCGTTCCAGATGGCGCTGAATAATTTCCACACAAAGTATTCGTTAAACTATGCGCGCTGAAAATCTCGATCCAATCTCTCCTGAGTCTGTATTAGACCATGAGCAACCTTATAGAGAGCGCAAGCGCACCCCTTGGGAGCGCTTTTTAGACAAAATCAAACCTCGCTCGGCAGCGATGCGCACCACAGTATTGGTCTCTATTGTGGTGTTTTTTAGTTTATGGATGTCATTGTGGTTTTTTTGGCGCACGCTGTATTATCCTGAAATTAAACAACATGCCCGCTATCTTGGCGTGGAAATCGAACTGCTCAGCTATCGGGATGTCACGATTAGCTATCGGGAAAATTCAGTACAGCTCAACGACTGGCTCGGTGAGCGTCTTGGCATCGAGATAGTTAGCGATCCCAAGCAATTCCCCAATGTTCGAGAAAAATTGGTCGCCGAACTCTTTACTGATCGCATCGAAAAAGCACTTGCCGATGAATTAAACCTACCAACAGATGCGGTGACGGTATATTTTCAATTTAAACCCACGCCAAGCCTTTGGGTGCAGACGCCACAGTTAGGTGACCGCTGGTTAAAAGAGCCACTGCCGACCTATGCCAACTACAGCCCTGAGCTGTTAATTGGTTGGTTTTTTGGGATTCCCCTACTCACCATTGTGATCGTGCTCACTTTAGTGCGTCAACTCAACCGCCCTTTAAAACGCCTGCAAGTGGCAGCCACAAACTATACCAAAACAGGCAAAGCACCTTATCTTGAAATCAATCATGGGCCACTTGAGATTCGTCAAGTCAATCAATCCTTTAACCAAATGATCAGCAACTTACAACAGATCGAACAAGATCGAAAAATCATGATGGCAGGGATTTCTCATGACTTGCGCACACCACTGACTCGGATTCGTCTCAGCGCCGAGATGATGCCTGACGATGAGTTCTTAAAAGAAGGCTTGATCTATGATGTGGATGATATGGACGCCATTCTCGATCAGTTCATTTCGTATATGCGGGATGGTTCAGACGAGCCTTTGCAAGAGACTGACGTTAATGCGATTTTGCAAGAAGTGGTAATTCAATTCAAACCCTTAGATGTCCGCTTTGAGGCGAATGAACTCCCTTTGATTCAAGCCCATACCATGTCCTTAAAGCGAGTCATCGGCAATCTCGTCAATAATGCCAAACGCTATGGTGCTGAGCCAATCGAGCTTTCTGCACAGATGGTTGAGCAAGAGCTGATGATTCGTGTTGCTGATCATGGCGAAGGTATTCCTGAGTCACAGGTGCAAGCCCTGATGCAACCTTTTGTGCGTGGCGAAGCCGCACGCACCATACAAGGTAGCGGGCTTGGTTTGGCGATTGTGAAACGTATTGTCGATATTCATGAAGGTCACATCGACATTAAAAATCATGAACAAGGCGGTTTGGAAGTGTGTATTTATCTACCGACACAGCCTTCCGAACAATCCAAATAAATTCATAATTTTTCGTGATTCGGCTTTAATTGAGCATTTTAATTAAGCGACCGATCAATTTGCACCGATTAAACTTCGTCATGGTACGCTGACTGACTAGATACTGTACGTCCATAGATTATTTTGGTAAAATTCATCTCTTTTTCTACAATCTGTGATGGGTAGCATGATATTAAGCACAATGAGAAGGCGCTTTCACGCTTTCACGTTTATGCTGTGCCTATGCGCTATCCCCATAGCAGCACAGGCGGCGGAAGAGCATGCGGATGCCCTCGTCAATGGGATGATCAGCTATGTGCGCTGGAATCCCTCTGTGCAACAATTGAATTTTTGCATGGTCGATGGTCAAGCCAAATATTTGAGCAATGATATTTTTAATCCGCCATCGAGCCTCATCCGTCCCAACAATGTCAACGTCTCACATTACAGCGCAAGTGCACTGTTAAATAATGCCAATGCACTGAATCGTTGCCACATTTTATATTTCGTCAATAGCGCCGATCAGACTCAACAACGCATCATTAACGCCTCAAATAAGCAAGCATTGAGTATTTCTGAACAAAATCAGCAATGTGCGACTGGTAGCGCTTTTTGTCTCTATCGCAGTAATCAGCAATATCGCTTTAAAATCAACATGGACAGCCTAAAACAATCACACATTCAGATTGATTCCAAAGTGTTGCTCTTATCAAAAAAATATCAGGGAGCTGAATAATGAATTGGTTTGGTTCATCTTCAACCTCGCTCAAATCTTATTTTATTCGCTCACAACTGATTCTTTCTTTTATCATTTTATTGACCTGCATCATCGGTTTCACAGGCATTGCCAGCTATACATTCAAACGCTATTCGGAAGCCAACGTCAAAATCATTGCCGAATCTCTGGCTGAGCAACTACAAGCCTCGATCGTATTTGATGATCAAGTCAGCACCAATGAAATCATCAACGAATTTATTGAGCAGTATCCATTACAGTCGATTGAAGTGTTTACTCCAGAACATCACTCCATCTTTAAAGCGACCAAACCGACTGAAATTAATGACTCTGAGCTACTTGATCAAATCCATAAAGTGTTAATTACACAAAATCTAGGCTTGGCAGATATTCATCATAACGATCAAATTGTCGCTTATGTCTTGGTCAAAGTCAGCTTACGCCCACTGACTAACTTCATTAATCTGTTGATCGTGGTCTTCATGATCTGTATTTTGATTACCTTTGTGATCATTATTATCAGTAGTCGAATCAACTATTTACGCATAAATCGTGCACTCAACTCACTCACTGAAACCACTGCGCTCATTTCAGACCAGCGTGCCTTCCATTTAAGGGTATCGGCTGGAAAAATCAGTGAATTCAATAAAGTATCACAGCGCTTTAACGAACTTCTCGATGAAATTCAGAAGTGGGAACATCAGTTACAAGCCGAAAATACTTCACTGGAATATCAAGCACTGCATGACTCGCTCACCCATTTGCCTAATCGTGCTTTTTTCTACCAGCGTCTAGAGCAAATTTATGCACATCCTGAACTCAGCAAAAAGTCCGCACTATTATTCATAGACAATAATAATTTCAAACAGATCAATGATCAGTTTGGGCATCAAGCTGGCGATCATGTCTTGCAAGAAATGGCTCGACGGTTAAAATACAGCTTACGAGAAGATGATTTTATTGCTCGTCTTGGTGGTGACGAATTTGCAGTGATCTTGAGCAATATTGAACACGCCTCACAAGCCATCGTTGTGGCACAAAATCTCATTCAAACCACAGACCATAAAATTAAATTCAGCGATGAAATTATCCCCTATAGCTTTAGTATTGGGATTGCGCTGAGCAAATATATCGACACCTCAACCGAACTGGTACATCTTGCTGACCAAGCCATGTACCGTGCCAAAGAGAGCCTCACCCAGTGGGCAATCATCAAACACAAACCTCAGCCTACGGAGCCAAGCCATGAAACTCAGCATTAAACTGATCGGCATTTTAGTTTGTATCAGCCTATTAACTGCATGCGTCGGATTGGGCGGACTCAAGAAATCTCAGATCAAAGTGTTGCAAAAAGAAGGCTTTGTCTACTCTGATGAAGGCTGGCTGCTTGACCTCCCTTCACGCCTATTGTTCGCTACAGGTGAATACTTATTACAGCCTGCGCAAGAACAAACTATTGCGACATTGAGTAAAAAGCTCGAAAAAATCAAACTGGATAAGCTCATTATTCAAGGACATACCGATAATGTCGGTACTGAAGCCGCCAATCAACTATTATCAGAACAACGTGCTAAAAGTGTTGCTGATGTGACCTTTGCGAATGGCTTCCAACCTGAGAATGTCCAAGTGGTTGGCTACGGCTCAACCAAACCAACAGCAAGCAACGATACCGAAGAAGGACGCAGTGAAAATCGTCGAGTATCCGTCATCATTGCACCATAAACGAACTTTGACTCTCTCAACAAGATCATCACCAAAACCTCAACCCAAAAGAAAAAACGAAGCAGATCTGCTTCGTTTTTTTATTCGCACTACACATTTGCACTGAATTTTGACGAATTTTAGGCATAAAAAAAACCGCTTAAAGCGGATAATTAATGGATTTTAGTATAAATGGTCGGAGCAGTAGGATTCGAACCTACGACCCCCTGGTCCCAAACCAGGTGCACTACCAGGCTGTGCTATGCTCCGAAACTGGTATGCTTCATCACTAAAGCATTTTAACACTTAAGAACTTGGGGTGAATGACGGGATTCGAACCCGCGACAACCGGAATCACAATCCGGGGCTCTACCAACTGAGCTACATCCACCATCACTTCTTAAATCATACAAGCCACCAAATGGCGCGCCTGACAGGATTCGAACCTGTGACCATCCGCTTAGAAGGCGGATGCTCTATCCAACTGAGCTACAGGCGCTTCACGGATGATACGTCGATCATGCGATATGTTCGCCGAATTGACTGACCAATAATTTTAATTTAGCAACAGGATTGCATCGATAAAAATAAATGGTCGGAGCAGTAGGATTCGAACCTACGACCCCCTGGTCCCAAACCAG
The DNA here is from genome assembly GCF_900096915.1 of Acinetobacter marinus. Classification (GTDB taxonomy): domain Bacteria; phylum Pseudomonadota; class Gammaproteobacteria; order Pseudomonadales; family Moraxellaceae; genus Acinetobacter; species Acinetobacter marinus. The sequence goes on along the minus strand of NZ_FMYK01000002.1, from coordinate 404,174 downwards.
GTGCACTACCAGGCTGTGCTATGCTCCGATCTCAGCTTTGCTATCGCACTCAGTGCGGTACGGAGTGCATTCTAGGCTTCGTACCGCCTCTCGTCAATAGCAAAGTTCAAAAAAGCACTGTATTTACAGTCGAATGTTTATTAAAAATACAAAACTATCGCTTCATATTCGCTGTAAAATCGAGCATGCGATCGAGTGGCAATTTAGCACGCACTCGTAACGCTTCATCAACGAAGATTTGCTGATCTTTATGCTGTAGCACATGCAAAATCGCATCCAGCTCATTCATTGCCATCCAAGGACAGTGTGCGCAGGAGCGACATGTCGCCCCCTCTCCTGCGGTTGGTGCTTCAATTAACTCTTTATCTGGTGCAGCTTGTTGCATCTTGTAGAAAATGCCCCGATCCGTCGCTACGATCATTTGTTTGTGCGGTAATGTTTGCGCTGCTTTGATCAATTGACTAGTACTACCGACCGCATCTGCAATATCAATCACCGACTCAGGCGACTCAGGATGCACCAGCACCGCTGCATCAGGATAAAGCGCTTTCATTTTGGCAATGCCACGTGAACGGAATTCTTCATGCACGATACATGAACCATCCCACAGCAACATTTCCGCACCTGTTTTCTTTTGAATATAGCGACCGAGATGTTGATCAGGCGCCCAAATGATTTTCTCACCCTGACTGTCCAAATGCTCAATGATTTCTACTGCACAGCTCGATGTCACCACCCAATCTGCTCGTGCTTTTACCGCAGCAGAAGTATTGGCATAGACTACGACGGTATGATCAGGATGCGCATCACAAAAAGTAGAGAACTCATCAATTGGACACCCCAAATCCAGCGAACAGGTTGCCTCAAGTGTTGGCATCAACACAGTTTTATTTGGTGAAAGAATTTTTGAGGTTTCCCCCATAAATTTCACCCCTGCCACCACCAAGGTTGTAGCAGGATGATCACGCCCAAAACGTGCCATTTCCAAGGAATCAGAAACACAACCACCTGTGAGCTCTGCCAGCTCTTGAATCTCAGGATCACAATAATAATGCGCTACAAGCACAGCATCTTGGCGCTTTAACTCATCTGCAATCAGTGCAAATTTATGCTGTTTTTCTTCTGACGAGAGAATATGTGCTTTGGGTTGTCCCAGTTGATCCAAATGTTGCTCTACGATTTTTTTCGCATCATTGGCAATCAAACTTTCGGTCATCGAGGTATCAATCCTATAAAATGGCGAGTGATCACTGAACTGACATTCACACAGAAGCTGTAAATATCAAAGCACACTTGGCTTAGGCTATTTCAAATAGAGGGTCGCAGTCAAAAACTGCATTAAATTCAGCAAGGAGCATAGCATAAATCATAAAAATCACGTTGATTTGTCACGATGCTTTTGCTGTATACGATATAAATATGATGTGTTTTGGCACAATTTCAAGTCAATATACTAAAATCATGACAGTACATCAGCGCAAATCTGCACGCCATTAAGAGCGATAATCCGCATTAATCTTGACATAATCGTATGAAAAATCACAGGTGTAGACCGTATCTTGTGCTGTACCACGACCTAAATCAATGCGAATGGTGAGCTCTTTTTGTTGCATCACCGCCGCACCCATCTCTTCTCGATAGTCAGGATTTGCACCACCATCCAAACAGATTTGCACATCATCGAGCCAAACTTGGACTTTTGAGCTATCTAGATTTGGCACACCCGCCTTACCAATTGCCATCACGATTCGCCCCCAGTTTGGATCAGCAGCGAACAATGCAGTTTTAATCAGCGGTGAATCCGCAACGCTATATGCCACATCACAGCACTCTTGGGTTTCCGCCCCACCTTCAACTTTGACCGTGATAAATTTGGTTGCACCCTCGCCATCACGAATGATCAACTGCGCCAAACGAAGCATAATCCGTGAAAGCACATCAAGTACGACTTGATAACGTGGATCGGTTTCCGATTCGATTGGCGTACCGCCCGCCTGACCTGTGGCAATAAAAATACAGGAGTCATTGGTCGAGGTATCACCATCTACCGTGATACGGTTAAAGGATTGCTCGACGGTTGTAGAAAGTAATTTTTGTACCAAGGCTTGGCTAATCGGCGCATCGGTCGCCACAAAGCTCAGCATGGTCGCCATATTTGGACGAATCATGCCTGCACCTTTGCTAATCCCAGTCATGGAATACATCACACCATCAAGTTCAAACTGTTCAGATGCGCCTTTTGGGGTGGTATCTGTGGTCATGATGCCATAGGCTGCATCTTCCCAACTGTCTGCATTTAAATTATCCAATGCAGGCTGAACACCTTGTAGCATGCGCTCAATCGGGAGTTGCTCACCAATTACCCCTGTAGAAAATGGCAAAATTTGGTTCGGTTCAACACCTGCCAGTTCAGCAAGTTTTTCACAAGTTTTCTGCGCATTCGTTAGACCCACTGTCCCCGTTGCAGCATTGGCATTGCCCGTATTAACAATCAAGAAGCGTGTGCTATTTTCCGCTAAATGCTGCTTCGACAAAATCACAGGCGCTGCAGCAAATGCACTTTGGGTAAATACACCAGCTACATTTGAACCTTCGGCAATTTCAAAGATGACCATATCTCGTCGATTGGCATAACGCACATATGCTTCACTGGTTCCAATCGTGAAACCCGCAATAGAATGCATTTTTGGAAAAGACACGTCACCAACTGCCATGAGAAATCGACCTTAAAAATATGATATGAGAGAAAATGTTCAGCGAATCGCTTTAAGAGCTTGGCTGACACTGATAGATTACAGGGTAATCCTCGATTTGGATAGTATGATCCAGCATCAAACTTTTCAATGTAGCGCTTTGCTCATTTTCGATCCACAGCAGACCTTGCTCGGGCTGTAGCCCTTGTTCACTACTATAATATTTTTGGCTTTTATCAGGCGCATCAAAAGTGGTTAAATCAAAAAGCTGATCACTGATTTTGAGACGGACGGTCTGCTCATCGAGCTGTTGTTTTTCAATACGCACTTGCTCATCGCATTGATAAATGACACTGTCAGGCTGTGGTTTGGCTTTTTGCAAGCGACTATCCATCTGCTGACACGCCAGTAGCATTGCACTACTGGCGATGATCATCGTCATTTTAAAAAAAGCCAAGAGCTGAACGACCTATTACACGTTGAAGTGATTCAAAAACAGCTTTATTGTGCAACAGGCTGTGTTGCAGGCGTAGTGCTTAGTGCAGTACCTGACGCCACTTGATTGCTTGGCATGTTTTGCTCTGCTCCGTTCGATTCAGGCATCGTCGGCGCTGTGGCTGGTGCAGACAATCCTGCTAAATCCAAGAGCTTTTGCTCTGCCTGTTGCTGACTTTCAGCCGAAATCATTGGGTTAGTCGCTTTGATTCGCCCGACATTTTGTACACTGATTGGTTTTAAGCCTTCAGTTTGAAAGATAATTTTTCGATTTGCAGGGTTGGTGACGGTGTAGCGCATGCCAGTTCTTGGGCTAACCATCACGGTATTTTGTCGATCTTGTACTGCTTGCACACTTGGCGCAGCTGTGGCTGCCTGAACTGTTGCCGCTTTGACAGTCAGTGGCGCTGCGTTATTAGGATCAGCAATCTCATTAGTGTTCACTGCATCATTCGCATAGCTCATACCAAATGGTAAAATCGTCGCCATGGCGATCAATAATGTTTTTAATTTCATCAGACTAACCTTTCTCACTTTTAACCCTACAACTTATCCATTCTTATCACACTTGATTATCATGAACAGTGCGATAACAACGCTAAATTTGAATTTGCCTTCCATGCCGTCGGCATCATCAACGCAATCCGTCTAAAACAACCCGAGGCGTTACGACCAATACCGAATGAAAACTCGCCATTATTAAAACATAAAAAAGGTAGCGCAATGGGCTACCTTTTTGTAACTCTTTAAATCTTGCCGTGACACTGCTTATATTTTAAGCCTGAACCACACGGACATGGCGCATTACGACTGGCTGGCGCTGGTATCTCTTGTAGCGGTTGATGGTCAGGATTGGCATCTTCAGTGACTTCACCGGTAATGCCATCCACATCATCATGCTCAAAGCTCAGCTCCATTCCCGCAGCCTGTTGCTGTTGTTGCGCTTCGAGCTCGGCGATTTCCTCTGGGCTCGGAATATGTACACGAGACAGATCTGCAACCACATCGGACTTGATCACGCCAAGCATGTTGACAAAAAGATTAAAGGCTTCTTTTTTGTATTCTTGCTCAGGGTTTTTCTGTGCATAACCACGCAAATGAATCCCTTGACGCAGATAGTCCATCGCCGCCAAATGATCTTTCCAGTGTTTATCCAAAGATTGCAACATGAAATGACGCTCAAGCATCGCTGCCGAGTCATCACCCATATTTTGGCGACGTTGTTGATAGCGTGATAGCACTTCATCCGTGATACGTTCGATCAAGCCTTCTTCATCTAGACGGCGATTGTCACGTAACCACTGTGAAACTGGCAAATCTACACCCATATCTTTACGCAGTGCATCTTCTAAACCATCAATATCCCATTGATCATGGATCGATTCTGGTGGAATGAAGTTACCGATCATACCTTTCATCACATCACGATGCATATCTTCAATGCCAGCTTGCAAGCTCGGCTCAGACAACACTTCATCACGTTGCGAGTAAATAATCTTACGTTGCTCATTGTTGACATCATCATATTTGAGCAAGTTTTTACGAATATCGAAGTTACGAGATTCGACTTTGCGCTGTGCATTTTCGATGGAGCGTGACACCATTTTGTGCTCAATCGCTTCATCTTCTTTCAGCCCCATGCTGCGCATCATCGCCACCACACGATCACCCGCAAAGATACGCATCAAGTCATCTTCAAGCGACAAGTAGAAACGGGATACACCAGGATCACCTTGACGACCTGCACGACCACGGAGCTGATTGTCAATACGGCGTGATTCATGGCGCTCAGAACCAATAATATGCAAACCACCTGAATCAAGTACCGCTTGGTTATTGTCACGCCACTCTGCAAGTAGACGTTGTTCATCGGCTTCGGTATGCTCTTCGATCTGCGCCAACTTGGCACGCCAGTTACCACCGAGCAAAATATCTGTACCACGACCCGCCATGTTAGTCGCGATGGTGACGGAGTTTGGACTACCCGCTTGGGCAATAATATCTGCTTCCCGCTCATGCTGTTTGGCATTCAACACTTCATGGCGAATGCCTGCGAGTGTGAGCTTATCCGATAAAATCTCACTGGCTTCGATGGTCGCTGTACCAATCAAAATCGGCGCAACACCCGCTTCACGAATCCGTGTAATCTCTTGAATAATGGCATTATATTTACCATCTTTGGTCAAATAGATCAGATCGTTTTGATCATTACGCACCATCGGACGATGGGTTGGAATAATCACTACATCTAGACCATAAATCTCTTTCATTTCCGCAGCTTCGGTATCTGCTGTCCCTGTCATCCCCGACAGTTTGCGATACAGACGGAAATAGTTTTGGAACGTGGTGGTCGCCATAGTTTGGTTTTCAGGCTGGACTTCCATACCTTCTTTGGCTTCGACCGCTTGGTGCAAACCCTCTGACCAACGACGCCCAGGCATGGTACGCCCAGTATTCTCATCGACAATAATCACTTCTTGCTTTTGTGAAGTCGGATTCAAGCCAATGATATAGTGCACGTTACGTTGATAAAGATAATGTGCACGAATCGCAGCGGTTGCATGGTGCAACAAATTCAAATTACTTGCAGAATATAAACTATCGCCCGCTTCGAGCAAGCCGAGCTGAATCAATTCATCTTCAATGGTTTCAAAACCAACTTCAGTGATTTCGATTTGACGTTGCTTTTCATCAATCCAGAAATGTCCGCCATCGGCTACTTTTTCTTCTTTTTGAGCATGCAACTTCGGTGGAATATTGTTGATCATCTGATATAGATGCGATGAATCTTCACTTTGACCCGAAATAATCAGCGGTGTACGTGCTTCATCAATCAAGATCGAATCGACCTCATCGATGATGGCATAGTGCAAGCCACGTTGCTTCTTCTCTTCCAGTGAAAACACCATGTTGTCACGCAAATAATCGAAACCGAACTCGTTATTGGTACCGTAAGTAATGTCGGATTGATATGCGTGGAATTTCTCCGTTGGCGCTTGCATCGAATAAATCGTACCAACACTCAATCCCAAAAACTCAAACAGCGGACGGTTTAACTCGGCATCACGCTGTGCCAAGTAATCATTGACCGTGATCACATGCACCCCATTGCCACTCAAGGCATTGAGATAACACGCCAGCGTTGCCATCAAGGTTTTACCCTCACCTGTACGCATCTCGGCAATTTTACCTTCATGCAAGGTCACACCACCGATCAACTGCACATCATAATGGCGCATGCCCATGACACGTTTTGACGCTTCACGACACACCGCAAACGCCTCAGGCATGAGTTTGTTTAAACTCTCACCTTTTTGGAAACGTTCTTTAAATTCTTGGGTTTTTGCAGTTAAGCCTGCATCGCTTAGACTGGATATCGACGGTTCTAGTGCGTTAATTTGTTCTACGATTTTACGCATTCTTTTGAGCTCTCGCTCATTTTTTGTACCGAAGATACCTCCGACCAGACTTGCCAACATGTATATAACTCTCTGTATCTGTTCAAGTTGTCATATTTAATGGTGATTCAGTTCGTGTTAAAACCAATGCGATGATCACCGAATCAAACCCAGACAACCTGTCTAGAAAATCTATGTATTTTCAAGAAAAACCTACGCATCGGATATTATGAGGACAGAAATTTCAAGTACAAGGGGTTTTCGCAATTTTTTCATCGAGTTTTGTGAATCGCAGCACTTCAAAACTTTACAAAACGCTACATCAACGCACCATCGTCGCAAATCGCTGACAAGCCTAGTGCGATCAATCATTTAAAAAGTATTATGAAATTTTCTGATAAAGAAATACAAAAACATCACTTTGCAATGATTTAGATTGGGTGCATATTATGTTTTATGCAGGCATTTGATGACCCTGCTGATGCGTTATATTGGAATGCGATATATTTGAAATAGATAAAGCAAAGCATAGAGGATAGAAAAATGAGTTTACGTCTTGGCGACACCGCACCTGATTTCCAACAAGATTCGAGCGAAGGGCAAATCAGTTTTTATGACTATCTCGGCGACAGTTGGGGGGTGTTGTTCTCACATCCAGCAGACTACACACCTGTATGTACCACTGAGCTGGGCTTTACCGCAAAACTGAAAGATGAGTTTGCCAAGCGTGGGGTCAAAGCGATTGCGCTGTCTGTGGATGATGTTGAGTCGCACAAAGGTTGGATCAATGACATTAATGAAACGCAAAATACCACGGTAAACTTCCCAATCTTGGCGGATGCAGACCGTAAAGTGTCTGAGTTATATGGCTTCATCCATCCAAACGCCAGCGAAACAGCGACTGTGCGCTCATTGGTCATTATTGATCCAAATAAAAAAGTGCGTTTGATCATTACCTATCCTGCATCAACAGGTCGTAACTTTAATGAAGTGCTGCGTGTGATTGATTCGTTGCAGTTGACCGATAACTATAAAGTCGCCACCCCTGCCAACTGGCAAGAAGGTGATGATGTGGTGATCGTGCCTTCAATCAAAGATGAGGCAGAATTGAATGAACGCTTCCCGAAAGGCTATAAAGCCGTAACGCCATATCTGCGCCTCACCCCACAGCCAAATAAGGACTAATGTAACGCTCTACAAGATACAGCCTGCATGTTTGTGGGCTGTTTTTCTTTGTCTGAATCATCCATCTATACTTAGGTAGTCTTTTCTTATTTCTCTTAATATGTTTTTACAATATGTATATGCACATCTTAAAAATCACATTGCTTTCGACAGTCTTACTCTTAAACGCTTGCGCACAACATCCAAGTATTGCGCCGAGTGAACGCCCAACACATTGGGGGCAAAGCGTAGATAACGACCAAAATTTATTTAAAATTAGCGAAACGCTCTATCGCAGTGAACAGCCACTTGCGGAGCAATCCGCACAACTGAAAGCGCTCGGTATTGACCGTATTATCAGCTTGCGTTCTCGCAACCAAACTGCCGAAGAATTTCACGATCAAGACTTTCTCTTGATTCATCAGCCGATTCACACTTGGGCGATTGATCGGAATGATGTACTTGCGGTGATGCGTCAGATTCAGGATGCGAAATCGCAAGGTCAGCAAGTATTAGTGCACTGTTATCACGGCTCAGACCGTACAGGAACAATGGTGGCGATGTATCGCATCTTGTTTGAACATTGGCAGATCGACGATGCAGTGAAAGAAATGAAATTTGGTGGTTATGGCTTTCATCCGATTTGGATCAATATTGACAAGCTCTTTACCCAAGACAATATTGATTGGTTAAAAGTGCAACTGAATACAGACAACCCATCCAAGTAATTCAGTAAACTAACGTAAAATTTTTAACCCCAAAAAAATGGCGCCATATGTGCGCCATTTTGATTTCACCACCATCTTATGCGATGAAAATTAAATTTATTTACAATTTTGACCTGAGCAATTAACCCTGTTCTAAGTCAATTCCTGCTGCTTTTGCGGCACGTGTCCCACCCATCAATACCACATATTCACGGGAATCATCAAAGCCTTCGAGTAGCTCTGCAGCACGTGGCGCTTTACTGCCTCCACCACACAAGATATACAGTGGCGTACCCGTTGGTACGTCTTGCAGTTGCTGGGCATCGATATGATCGATAGGTTGATTAACCGCCCCAGGCAAATGACCTTCGGCAAAAGATTTAGAATCACGTACATCCCAAATGATCGCACCTTCTGGACGGTCGAAGGTGGTAATTTCTTGCTTGCGGATCATTCTGCGCTCCTTTGATCAAAACACTTGGCAAAAACAGAAAACCCCCTTAGCATCTCAGTATTATTTCATGTTGTAAAGGTCTATTGTTATGCCATCTTTTGATATTGTTTCTGAATTAGAAATTTTTGAAGTGAACCATGCGGTGCAAAACACCCAAAAAGAAATTGCCACCCGTTTTGACTTCCGTGGACAAGACGTTTCGATTGAGCTCAATGAAAAATCCAAAGAGATCAAAATCTCCACAGAAAGCGACTTTCAGTGTGAGCAAGTCTATAGCATGCTGGAAAATCATTTCTTCAAACGCAAAGTCGACATCCAAGCCCTCGACCCGCAAAAGGCTGCTGCATCAGGCAAAAACTTCGTACAAGTGATCAAACTCAAAGATGGACTTGACTCAGATACCGCAAAAAAAATTAATAAAGCCATTAAAGAAAGTGGCATTAAAGTGCAATCTTCGATTCAAGGCGACAAGATTCGTGTCACCGATAAGAAACGTGATACCTTGCAAGGCTTGATGGCGTTCTTACGTGAACAGCAATTTGGCGTGCCGTTACAATTTAACAACTTCAAAGATTAATCCGAGATCCTTGTCGTAAGCTCCGAAACCATTCTCCATTTTTCTGATTTACAGGTGTCCTATGGCCAAACACAATCGCCTCTACAAAGTCGTGCAAGCGACCAGCAAACTCCCGCGTGCACTACGCACCACGATCTGGAGCAAAACTTTTGGTCGGATTGTGCCGATGGTCGGTACTGCCAATATTCGCTATCTCGAAGTAAGTAAAGAAAAAGTGGTGGTGCGCATCGAAAACCACCGCAATATGCAAAACCATATCAAAGGCGTGCATGCGGCAGCGATGGCGCTTTTGGCGGAAACCGCAACAGGCTTTGTCACAGGTTTGAATGTGCCTGACGATCGAATTTTATTGATCAAAACATTGCAGGTGGATTATCTCAAGGTTGCTTCAGGCGGCTTAACCGCTACGGCTACGTTGAGTGCGGAGCAACAGCAATTTATTTTGGATCATGAAAAAGGCGATTTGGACATTCCAATCCATGTCGTCGATGATGCGGGGCAAGCGCCGATTCAATGCAAAATGGTTTGGGCGTGGTTACCAAAAAAGAAAAAATCGGCTTAATGGTACTCGCTTCAACTTGATCTAAATCAGCGTATGATTTAAGACGGTTTCTTGCAAAGAAAAACCCATTCGGTGCAATACTGAATGGGTTTCTTCTAAACAACAATACCTTATGCGAATAATGCAGTAAAGTCTGAATCTAAATTATGCTTTACCATTGGCAGCATAGATTTTTTTAATGTCTTCTGAGATCGGTCGCTTCTGACCATTTTCATCCAGCGCAACAAAGGTAAATGTGCCTTCTGTTACTTTCGCCGTGCCTTCACGATGCGGGCTTTTGCTCCATACTTCGATATGCACTTGCATTGAGGTATTGCCGATACGAATGGTGTCGGTATAACAGGTAATCACATCACCGACTTTCACAGGCACCAAAAAGGTCATTTCATGAATCGAGATCGTTGCACAGCGCCCTTTGCTGATGCGCTCCGAGTGAATTGCACCAGCCAAATCCATTTGCGAGACTAACCACCCACCAAATACATCACCACTCCAATTGGTATCCGCTGGCATCGCAATGGTCTGTAGAGAGAGCGTGCCTTGGGGCTGTGTTGGGTCGAGCATGGTTTGCATAATTTGCCTATGAGCATAGAAATGAAGCGCAGATTATACACCAAAACCACTGATTTTAGGCTAAATTCCCTGATCTGCTCGCAGTAGGAAATCCCAGAAAACTAATTTAACTGGGCGTTTAGCCACGCTTGCATCTGTCCTGCATTCATCGCCCCTGCGGAACGAGCAAGCTGTGTGGTCTGCTTAAATAAAATCAGACTGGGAATACTGCGAATCTGAAAAAATTGGCTGAGTTTTGGCGCAGCTTCTGTATCGACTTTGGCAAACTGGACATTTTGATACTCACCCGCCAGTCGCTCGAAAGTTGGTGCCATCGCCTTGCATGGCCCGCACCACTCTGCCCAAAAATCCACCAAAACAGGCAATTCGGTATTGGGCACATACAACATAAAGTTGTCGTCATTGAGCGCAATCGGCTGACTCGACCACAGATCATGATCACATTGCCCGCACTGCGCCTCACTCACGGCAATGTCTTCAGGCAGATTATTTTTCTTAAAACAACTTGGACAGACCACGATCATTGATATTCTCCTGAGTTCAGCAAATTAGCCAATCGACGATGCGAAAAATATTTCATACAATTTCATATTTTTCTGCATGTTACATTATCTGCAAACTGATTTGATGCTCTTTATCCTAACATGAACTTAATGTGGTTTCGCACCGATTTGCGGCTTCATGATAATACCGCCCTCCATTTTGCACAAAACGAGAACGATTGTGTTGCGCTGTTTATCATTAGTCCTAAACAATGGAATTTGCACGATGATGCCGATTGCAAAGTGGATTTTTGGTTGCGCCAATTACAACAACTTTCTCAGGATTTAGCCGATCTGAATATACCGTTGCTGATTCAAACCTGTGAGTTGTGGGAAGATTGTGGCGATAAGATTTTAGCACTGTGTCAAAAGTACAATATCCAAAAAGTATTTTGCAATCAAGAATATGGACTTAATGAAATTCGTCGTGATCAAGCCGTTGCCAAACAACTCTCGAAGCATGACATAGACTTTGAAGCGCATCACGACCGTTTGTTATTTCCTGTTGGTTCAATCAAAAACCAATCCAATGAATATTACAAAGTCTTTGGCGCATTTAAGAAAATTTGCTATGAGCGCCTAGAGCATTTACAGCATCAGCTTACGCTTTATCCAAAACCAAAAAAGCAAAACAAATTAAATATTTCTTCTGACATGATCCCAAGTCGTATCGACGGCTTCGCCCCAGTGCCACAAAGTCGACAACAACAGTGGCAAGTCGGTGAGGCTGAAGCATGGCAGAGATTGGACAATTTTATCGATCAACACATTAACCAATATCACATCGAACGTGATTTTCCAGCATTGCACTCTACCAGCCAACTTTCCAGTGATTTGAATGCAGGGTTATTATCCATTCGGCAATGCATTAAAGCGGCGCAAATCAACACCGATGGCGACCTGCTCTCAGGTAATGAAGGTGTGCGTATTTGGCTTGATGAGTTGTTGTGGCGTGAATTTTATACGCATCTCCTCTACGGATTCCCAAAACTCAGCAAGCATCAACCTTTTAAAGACGAAACCAAAAACTTGCCTTGGCGAGATTGCGATGCAGATTTACGTGCATGGCAAAATGGTGAAACAGGCTTTCCCATCATTGATGCAGCGATGCGACAACTCAAACAGACAGGTTGGATGCACAATCGATTACGCATGATCGTGGCGATGTTTTTAACGAAGAATTTACTAATCGATTGGCGGGCGGGCGAACAATGGTTTATGCAACATCTGATTGATGGTGATCTCGCTGCCAACAATGGCGGATGGCAATGGAGCGCATCAACGGGTACAGACAGCGTGCCTTATTTTCGGATTTTCAATCCCATCACCCAGTCGAAGAAGTTTGATCCGCACGGCGAATTTATCCGAGCATGGTTGCCTGAGCTTGCCCATTTGGATGACAAAGCCATTCACGAGCCGTATAAACAAAATAAAACGGTCGTGGATTATCCAAAACCGATTGTCGACTTAAAACAGAGTCGACTAAGGGCATTGGAAGCGTTTCAAAACCTGTAAAGCAAGTAACATTCAGTTTGTAATTTTTTCAAAGGGTACGCACCTAAAAATTCACTTTATTTTCGATGAATGCTCAGTCCATATTGTGTAGTTGCTATTCAATCTCAATCGCCCTATGCTACTATGAATAAATAAAACGGAATTTATTCAGAAGTTTTAAGGACAACACTTTCAGGATATAAGGCAGACAATATGAGACCACTCAATCCTATTGATTTTATTTTTTTGTCTTTAGAAAAAAGACAGCAACCGATGCATGTCGGCGGATTATTTTTATTTAAATTACCTGAAAATTCACCAGCCAGTTTTATTCATGATTTGGTTCAAGATATTCGACGCTCAAAAGCACCACCTGTTGCACCATTTAACCAAGTCTTAAGTGGGCTATTTTGGGATGTCGACCAAGAGTTTGACTTAGACCATCATTTTCGCCATATTTCACTGCCTGCACCCGGTCGTATCCGTGAATTATTAACCTATATTTCTCAAGAGCATAGCTCGCTGATTGATCGTGCTAAACCGCTGTGGACTTGTCATATTATCGAAGGGATTGAAGGCAATCGCTTTGCCATGTATTTTAAAATCCATCATGCGATGATTGATGGCGTGGCAGGCATGCGTCTGATCGAAAAATCTTTATCAAAATCGCCTCATGAGACCATTGTCCCGCCGTGGAGCGTCCGCAATAATCAACTCAAACGTCCTGAGCCAAAACCAGTCAATACCATCAAAACCATTGCCAAATTTGCAAAATCGCAAATGCAAGCAGCGCCGATTGTATCAAAAGAACTCTTCAACGCATTTACCAAAGAGCGTGGTAAAAATCCAGACTATGTGTCAACTTCACAGGCCCCTGCATCGATTTTGAATCAACGGGTTAGCGCATCACGCCGTTTTGCGGCACAGTCTTTTGATTTGCAACGCTTTCGTGATATAGCAACCTGCTTGCACACTACAATTAATGATGTGGTGCTTGCCGTGTGTGCTGGAGCGATTCGCTCTTACCTGCTGTCGATCAATCAACTGCCAAAACGTCCATTGATTGCGATGGTTCCCGCATCATTGCGCTCAGATGATTCGAGCACGGGCAATAACATCACTATGATTCTGGCGAATCTTGCGACTCACAAAGCCAGTCCACTTGATCGTATTGCCATCATTCAACGTAGTATGCAAAATGCCAAAGACCGCTTTAAACGCATGACCACACAGCAGATCTTTAATTATAGTGCATTGGTTTACGGTCCTGCGGGTGCCAACATGTTGTCAGGCCTTATGCCGAAGAATCAAGCATTCAACCTCGTGATTTCGAACGTACCTGGGCCAAAAGATCCTTTATATTGGAATGGTGCAGTACTTGATGCGCTGTATCCCGTCTCTATCGTCTTAGATGGACAGGCGCTAAATATCACCATGACCAGCTATCTGGATAAATTGGAAGTAGGTTTGACCGCCTGTCGTCAAACTTTGCCAAGTATGCAAAACTTATTGGCACTGCTTGAAGATGAAATTCAGACCTTTGAGCAACTGTGTCAGATTAGTTATCAAACTGAGCTGAAAACCACCGCCTGATGATAGTGAACGCAAAAAGTAACGCCAGTCTTAGACTGGCGTTACTTTTTTAACTTCATTTTGTGGAGATTTTATGGAGAAGAATTTAACCCAAATCATTGCCACAGACGATCAATCATCATCCTGATAAAACTTTTGAAATTGTATTATTGAGAAACGTATTGCAGGAGAAAAATTAAAAATATACAACCAGTCAAAAGTATTATTTACGGCAACGAGATAACAATTGATGACATGCCATCTGAATCATCTCTCTAGTCACACGGACTTCTTCACCCGAATCAGAGACCATATAGCAACGGTTTACACGTGTCATTTCAATCGCCGTTGCACCAGTTTTTAAAAGCGTTTTAGTTGCACCCATAGTATTCACCTCTTTGGCTTTCAGTTGAACTTCTGGATCAAAATGATCAATCTTTGGCATCTGCAAAAGTTCAATTGTTGGCTATATTGACGATGATTCAAGTATTATCGAGCGGTGCAAAAAAGTAAAACTCCAGTTGTAACAAACGATTATCGCAATTTGTTACAGCTTGGTAGTTTTTGCTAACTCAAGATAATATCGTACTGCTCTTGGGTGTATAAATTTTCGACTTGGAATTTGATCACACGATCGATAAAGTGCTCCAAATCCGCTACAGCAGAGGCTTCTGTCGTGAGCAAGCGATCAATCACCAGCGGATGCGCCACAATGGTATAGGCATGTTGCGACTGGTAAGCTCTTGCAAATCGCATGATCTCTCGAAAGATTTCGTAACACACTGTCTCTGCGGTTTTGACGTAACCTCGCCCCTGACAGGTCGGACACGACTCACAAAGCAAGTGCTCTAATGATTCTCGTGTGCGTTTGCGGGTCATTTCGACCAATCCCAGTTCAGAGACTTGGGTAATTTTCGTCTTGGCATGATCTCTTTCGAGCATTTTTTCAAGCAGACGCATCACTTCATCACGATGTGCTTGTTCCTGCATGTCGATAAAATCAATGATGATGATCCCGCCGAGATTACGCAAGCGCAACTGACGTACGATGACTTGTGTGGCTTCGAGGTTGGTTTTAAAGACCGTGTCCTCAAGGGTACGCCCGCCAACATAAGAACCTGTATTGACGTCAATCGTGGTCATGGCTTCGGTCTGATCAATCATCAGATAACCACCTGACTTCAAATCAACACGGGTTTTTAAGGCTTTTTGCAGATCGTCTTCGACGTTATAGAGTTCAAAAAGCGGTTTTTCACCGGGATAATGGTTGAGCCGCCCTTGCATGGTGGGCACAAATTTTTCAATAAAATCTTGTAGCTTCGTGTGGATCTCACGTGAATCGACATAGATTTTATGGGTTTCAGTATTGGCAAGGTCACGGATCACCCGCTCAGGCAGTGGCAATTCCTCAAAAATCAGCGCCGTGGCATCAACTTCTTTTTGTTTCTTTTGAATAAATTTCCACAGCTTTGCCAAATACGCCATGTCTTGGCTGAGCGCTTGTTCGGTCACGCCTTCTGCTGCAGTACGCACGATCACACTCCCAGGGAGCTGATGTTCGGCTTGCAAGCGATCAATCATGTCACGTAAACGCTCACGTTCTTCTTCAATTTCAATCTTTTGCGAAACACCCGTGTGATTACCAAAGGGCATAAACACCAGATAACGTGAAGGAATCGATAAGTCGGTGGTGAGGCGTGCACCTTTACTGCCGAGCATATCTTTCATCACTTGTACCAACACCACTTGCCCCGGATGTAGCATTTCAAAGATATTTGGTGCAGCTTGGGTGCGAGGCCAAACCATATCATTTAAGTGCAAAAAAGCAGTCCGAGACTGCCCAATTTCAACAAATGCTGCTTGCATCCCTGGCAATACACGCACAATTTTACCATTGTAAATGTTGCCAACTAGACCACGCTTGACCGTTCGCTCTACGAACAATTCATTCACTGTGCCATTTTCGATGAGCGCCACACGGCATTCCATCGGGGTAATATTAATCAGTAACTCTTCCGCCATACCCAACCTAAAACTTAAAAATAAAATCTGTTCAATCTGTTGTTGCGCTTACGCCAAGGAGTGCTCAAGCAACTGCAAAGTCTCGAAAAGTGGCAATCCCACCACATTACTATAGCTTCCCTCAATCCGAGTCACCCAAGCCGCGGCTCGTCCTTGGATGGCATAGCCTGCCGCTTTATCACAAGGTTCGCCCGTTTGCCAGTATTGGCGCATTTCAGCATCATCTAATACTTTAAAATAAACTAAGGTGCTGACGGTGTCATGCCAAATTTTGTTTTCTTTGGCAATAACCACTGTGGTTTTCACCACATGATCACGACCAGAAAGCTGTCGCCACATGCGTAGCGCATCATGTTCATCCATCGGCTTGGTGAATATCTGCTGATCTACACCCACCGTCGTATCGGCTGCAATCACCGTCGCATCGGGGAATTGGCTTAAAATCGCTTGGGCTTTGGCTATTGCCACACGTTTGACATAGTGTTCAATATGCTCGCCAGCAAATTGCGTCTCATCGACATCAGCAGGTGCAACATCAAATGTAACACCCACTTGTTCTAATAATTCTTTGCGTCGAGGTGATGCCGAAGCAAGGATTATACGGCTCGCCATTTTTTCAATCCCCAATACACCACAGGCCAGAGGATTGCACTGCTGAGTAGCGCCTGCCAATGCCGTATCAAGCCGATTTCATTACCCGCCATCACCAATAATAACCACAACATCAGCAAATGAAAGACGATGGCAATCACGGCAATCACCCATAGATTGGCTTGCGTCATGATGCGTTTATCTCGAGTGAAATAACGGGCAAAAAAAGCGATCATGACGAAACTCAGCGCATTAACACCCAGCGGATTTTCCATCAACAAATCAGTAAAAATGCCGACAATAAATGCAAACCACACCCCACACCACGCTGGTTGGCACATCACCCAAAATAACATCACCAACAGCATGACACTCGGGCGCCAACCACTGAGAAAATAAGACACAGGATAGACCGTAAATACCGAAGCAATCACCACCGAAATGATAATGGCGACTAAAGGATCACGACTTTGGAAATTTTCTTTTTTAGCGAGCTGCATTGGGCTGCTCCTGCGTCAGTGCTTGAGAAAATAGCACCACCACATTATGTCCGCTGGAAAGCTGTGCCGCAGGTTTCACCAAAATCTGCGCAAATTCTCCCGAATGCTGACGTTGTACTTTTTTCACGGTACCCACCAGATAGCCCGCAGGATAACGTTCACCAAGCCCTGAGCTATACACCAAATCACCGACTTTGACATCAGCACTGGTCGGCACATATTGCATCTCTAGCTCGCCATAGTCACCTTTGCCCGAGATGATCGAGCGCATACCTGTCCGATCAATCCGCACCGAGAGCGCACTTTCTTTATCAGAGAGCAACATCACCCGTGAACTGTGCGGATAGACGGCGATGATCTGGCCCATGATGCCTTGATCATCAAGTACAGTTTGCCCTTCTTGCAGTTGGTCACTGCTACCTTTATTGATGATGATGATGTGATTTAACGGGTTGGGATCCACGCCAATGATTTCTGTGATCAACATGCGCCCATCGATAATCAATGGCGTATCGACCAGACCACGTAAGCGGGTATTTTCAGCGGACAATTCAGAGAGTTTTTGCAATCGAACTTTGGCTTGGGACAGCTCGGCTCGTAGTGCAATATTTTCACGGCGTAGACTTTGTTCAGATTTGAGTTGCAACTTCATCCAATCGCCTGAAAGCACAGGATAATTGGCTACAGCATAGATCGGAAAGTAGGCCGCTTTGAGCACATCTCGAACAGGTTGAATCACCTGTGGAAAGCGCCAATTGATAAACATGGTGACAAAGCACAACATCACCGCAAGCACAAAAGAACGAACAGACGGTGGCTGTCTGGTAATAATCGTTTGCACCGTCTAGTCCTTATCCTTATGTGAAGAAAAACAATGAATGATTGGCTCAATGAATCATTCGATGAATGACTGATTCTATTGATAGTTGATTTTACTAATCAATCATTCAATAAATAGCATTTCATGGTTTGGATTATCAAAGTAATCCAACACCTTACCGCCACCACGAGCAACACAGGTCAGTGGATCTTCAGCCACGACAACAGGCAAACCTGTTTCTTGCGCAAGCAATTTATCCAAATTACGCAGTAATGCACCGCCACCCGTCAACACGATACCACGCTCTGCAATGTCCGAAGATAGCTCTGGCGGGGTTTGCTCAAGCGCAGTTTTCACCGCACTGACGATGCTTTGCAGTGGATCAGAAATCGCTGATAACACTTCATCAGAATTCATCACAAATGAACGTGGCACACCTTCTGCCAAGTTACGTCCACGAATCTCAATTTCTTCAGCTTTGCCATCGTTATATGCCATACCGACTTCTTTTTTGATGCGCTCCGCCGTGGTTTCACCGATCACACAGCCATGCGCCTTACGGGCATAGTTGATAATGTGTTCATCAAACATATCACCACCGACACGCAGTGAATCCGCATAGACGCAGCCTTGCAGTGAAATAATGGCGATTTCAGTGGTACCACCACCGATATCCACCACCATCGAACCACAGGCTTGCTCAACAGGCATACCCGCACCGATCGCCGCAGCCATTGGCTCTTCGATCAAACGCACTTCTTGCGCACCTGCGTTATAGACTGCTTCACGGATCACACGACGTTCAACCAAAGTTGATTTACACGGCACACAGACCACCACTTTCGGGTGGTTTGGCAACAAGCCACGTTCATTGACCTTGGTAATAAACTGATGCAACATGGTTTCGGTAACTTCGATGTCGGCAATCACCCCGTCTTTCATCGGACGAATCGCCGAAATATTGGCAGGAGTACGACCAAGCATTTGTTTGGCATCTTCACCCACAGCCGCCACGATCTTTTGTGAGCCACTTTGACGGATCGCCACAACGGTTGGTTCATTTAAAATAATGCCACGTTCAGGTGCATAGATCAGTGTATTGGCAGTCCCAAGATCAATGGCTAAATTCGGTGAGAACCAGCCAAAAATGCGTTTCATAAAAATCACGAGTGTTCTCTGTGTAATCAGGTGAAGATTCAAGATGGCAACTTTAACGAAATGTGATGCTTTGAACAAGTCAATCGCTTATTATAACGCACGATAATTTGATTTTTTTTGATAACGGATAAGGTGAACACATGTCTGCTGACAATGCAAAACATGATCATGATCTCAATGCCGAAACAGTTTCTGCGATTGCAAACCTTGCACGCCTTTCGCTAGACGACTCGCAATGTGTTGATTATGCACAAAGTTTAAATAAAATTCTGGAAATGATGGACACTATGAAAGGCATTGATACCGACGGTATCGAGCCACTGAAAAGCCCATTTGATCATCCACAACCACTGCGTGACGATATCGTCAGCGAAAGCAACCAGCGTGCGCAATATCAGGCTGTCGCACCTGAAACACAAGATGGGTTGTATGTGGTGCCTCGAGTGATTGAATAATTTTTCAACATTCAATCTTTCACGACTGCCAGATGTGGCATGCGCCATTTTCCAAGAATAACTGCACAGATTAATTTGTTATGACCGATTTACATCGTTTCTCTATCCGAGCGCTCTCCGAAGGACTTGCCCAAGCCAAGTTTTCCTCTCGTGAGCTAACCCAACATTATCTTGACCGTATTGCCAAAATTGACAGCCAAGTCAAAGCCTATGTCACCGTGACTGCTGAACAAGCACTTGCCCAAGCCGATGCCGCCGATACGCTGCGTCAAACTGGCAATGCCACTGCGCTAACTGGTATCCCGATTGCGCATAAAGACATTTTCTGCACCCAAGGCATCAAAACCACTGCGGGCTCTAAAATACTGGATAACTTCATCTCGCCCTATGACGCCACCGTAGTTGCCAAAGGCAAAGATGCTGGCTTAGTCACGCTAGGTAAAGTCAATATGGATGAGTTCGCCATGGGCTCGACCAGTGAGTCGTCATACTTTGGTGCAACCAAAAACCCGTGGGCGCTTGATCATGTGCCGGGTGGCTCATCAGGTGGTTCGGCTGCGGTGATTGCGGCCGATCTGGCACCGTTTGCTACGGGTACAGATACAGGCGGTTCAATTCGTCAGCCTGCATCATTTTGCGGACTGACAGGTCTCAAACCAACCTATGGTCGTGTTTCTCGTTTTGGTATGATCGCTTATGCCTCATCGCTTGATCAAGGCGGGCCAATGGCACGTTCAGCCGAAGACTGCGCCTATTTGATGAATGTGATGGCTGGACACGATGCCAAAGACTCTACATCAATGGAAAAATCGGTTGATGACTATGTGGCAAACCTGAATAGCACCGCTTTAAAAGGTTTACGCATTGGTATTCCAAAGCAATATTTCAATGTCGATGGCTTGGCGAGTGATGTCAAAGCGCGTGTTGAAGAGTCCTTGAAAAAGCTAGAAGAACTTGGCGCCATCTTGGCTGAGATCGACCTCAACATGACCGAAGCCTACGTGCCGACTTATTATTTGATTGCTCCTGCTGAAGCGTCTTCAAACTTGTCACGCTATGACGGTGTGCGCTACGGCTATCGCTGTGACGAACCGAAAGACATTCTCGATCTATATAAACGCTCTCGTTCGGAAGGCTTTGGTGCAGAAGTACAACGCCGTATTTTGATTGGTACTTATGCCCTATCAGCAGGCTACTACGATGCTTACTATGTCAAAGCGCAAAAAGTCCGTCGCTTAATTCAACAAGATTTCTTAAAAGCCTTTGAAAATGTCGATGTGATCGCAGCACCATCTGCGCCAACCACCGCCTATAAAATCGGTGCGGATTTGACTCCTGTTGAAATGTATCTCGGTGATATTTATACCATTGCGGTGAATTTGGCAGGTCTTCCTGCGATCAATGCACCAGTTGGTTTTGATCAAAATCAACTTCCAGTCGGTTTGCAATTGATTGGGAACTATTGGTCAGAGTCGCAGCTCCTTTCCATCGTCCATCAATATCAACAACACACCGACTTCCACACCCAACGTGCGGCGATTGCTGAGGAGAATGCATAATGGCTCAAGTTCAGAACAAGCCTAAATCAAATCTCATTGACGGCTGGGAAGTGGTGATCGGGATTGAGATTCACACGCAACTGGCGACCAATTCAAAAATTTTCTCTGGCTCATCCACCGAGTTTGGTCAAGACCCAAACACCCAAGCCAGCCTTGTTGATTTAGCCATGCCGGGTGTGCTTCCTGTACTGAATAAAGAAGTGGTCAATCTCGCCATTCGTTTTGGTTTAGGGATTGATGCCTATATCGACCAAGCCTCTGTGTTTGCCCGTAAAAACTATTTCTACCCTGATTCACCGAAAGGCTATCAAATCAGCCAAATGGACAATCCGATCGTTGGCAAAGGTCACATCGACATTCAGCTTGAAGATGGCACAGTGAAGCGCATTGGCGTCACTCGTGCACATTTGGAAGAAGATGCAGGCAAATCGATTCACGATGCGATTGACGGCATGTCAGGCATTGACCTCAATCGTGCAGGCACGCCGTTACTTGAAATCGTTTCTGAGCCTGATATGCGTTCGGTCGAAGAAGCTGTTGCCTATGTTAAAGCAATTCACACCCTTGTGCGCTGGCTTGGTATCTCGGACGGCAACATGGCAGAAGGCTCGTTCCGTGCCGACTGTAACGTGTCGCTTCGCCGTCCAAATGAGCCGTTTGGCACACGTTGTGAACTGAAAAATATCAACTCGTTCCGCTTCATTGAACAAGCCATCAATGTGGAAATCGAACGTCAAATGGAAATATTGGAATACGGCGGTAGCATCGACCAAGAAACTCGCCTATTCGATCCAAACAAGATGGAAACTCGCTCAATGCGCTCCAAAGAGGAAGCCAACGACTACCGTTACTTCCCTGATCCAGACTTGTTGCCTGTGGTGATCGCAGATGCGCAAATCGAAGCGATCAAATCGGAAATGCCTGAATTGCCTGCGGCACGTCGTGAACGCTTTGTCAGTGAATTTGCTGTGACTGAGTACGATGCGCATGTGTTGACACTATCTCGTGAAATGGCAGATTTCTACGAAGCTGTGGTTGCCTCATCAGGCGGTGCGAAGCAAGGTAAAGTCGCTGCCAACTGGGTCATGGGCGAATTCTCAGGTGCGCTCAACAAAGCAGGCTTAGAGCTGAGCGAATCACCTGTATCTGCCGAGCAACTCGGTGGCATGATCGCACGCATCGTCGACAATACCATCAGCGGTAAGATCGCCAAGCAAGTGTTTGGCTATATGTGGGACGAAGGCAAGACTGCCGATGTGATCATTGCAGAAAAAGGCTTGAAACAAGAAACCGATACAGGGGCGATCGAAGCGATCATCAAAGACGTGTTGGCTGCCAATGAAAAGATGGTTGAGGAATATAAATCTGGTAAAGACAAAGCCTTTAACGGTTTGGTCGGTCAGGTGATGAAAGCCTCTAAAGGCAAAGCCAATCCTGCACAGGTCAATGAGTTGATGAAAAAATTGATTGGTTGAAAATAATCATGACCTGATAAAACGATCAGGTTTTGAGAATAAAACCCCATAAGTTGAATGCAATTTATGGGGTTTTTCATTGGGTTTCATTTTGGGCTAGACAGAATCGTTTCAAAAATTTTATAAAAAAATTAAGCACAGATAGATCAATATATTAGATAAATTACAAATCAAATTTTCACCGTGAATTCGCTGTCAGCCACCGATTTATTGATCTTTGCCTCTCTAACCATGAACAAAGCATGAATCTTACCTTACATAATCACGCCCAAACTCTGCTTTAACTGATTTTTAAAGGCGTCATGATGGGGACGATTGTTTTAAGAGGAATCGACATGGGCAAAATCAAATTATTCGTTGCAGGGGTGATGGTGATCACTACGCTCGCAACTTCAGGCTGTATGCTACTTGATCCATTTTGGTGGGGCGGTGGCGGTCATAGTGATGGCGGAGGTCGTGGTGGTGATCACGGCGGTGGCGGCGACCATGGTGAAGGTGGCGGTCCGCGCTAAGTTTGAAACAACCTTTCCCCAGCATAGTTGTTGGGGAAAGGTCTTAGGTTTCTAAGAATTTACTCGGTAGAATTAGTCGCTAATTAGTTGACATTATGTTATAAAAAACTCACTTAATGTGAGATTTTTATGCATAAGCTATTCTCTTTAGATCATATACAAGATGTCGGACTTAGTGGATGGGTCATTGGTTTAATTGCACTAGTTATTCCATTATTTATTTCGATTTTTCGAAAATTTAAAAATAGAAAAAGCGTGCTAAGGAAGCAAATTTACAAGCAACTTCAACCTTTGTGGGAACGTAACTATCAAATTTTTATTGAATATGGCCCACACGAAAGTAATGATGCATTTTACGATTTAGAAGGTAACTCAACTGATGAATGGCGCAAAAAAGTTAAAGAAATAATGCTGCCTAATCATCAAAAAATTAGAGATATATGTTCTGATAACATCTTACTTATGACTGAAGAAGAACGTAACTTATTTCATGAATATGAAGACCATGTTACGGACTTCAAATCCTGTCATGAATTAAACTTCTTACCTAATCGAACATTCCCCCAAAATATAGTTCAAATTTTTAAGGATTAAATGATGGCTTGGTTGAAAAGCTTAAGGGCTCATGAAAATGTTGAAACTGTTAATAAAGAAGGTAATCTTATTAAAATAAGTACGAAAGATAATCGACCTGAACTATTATCTCTTTCTAACTTTAATGAAAAATTAACAGGAAAAATGCTTCAAACCCTCTTAAATACTTATACTTTTGATTTTTTACTGTGTAATAAGAAAAATTTCTTCCTAGATGAGGACGCTATTCGATTATTAAAAGAAAATAATATTAGTTATGGTACAAGTAGTGATTTATTTAGGTTGTTAAATGATACAAAAACCGCCTATTCAAATTTCATTAACAAAGATTCTGAATACATCATGAAGAATTTAGGAAATAATTTTAACGTTAAAAGCTATCAACTCACATCTAACAGAAAAGTTTCTGTTAAACGTCATAATGGTCGAGATATTACCTTTGTATTTATTAATGAATATGCCATTACACAAGAAAGAATAAATGAAATTCATGAGCTTTATGCACCATTTGATTTTGTTCTTGCTGCGAATCCAAATGCACATTGGAGAGACTACACTTATCGTGGTCATGGAGTAAAAATTGGATTATGGGCTGCACTTTTTTCTTTTTTAGAAAATCCAAGTTCATAAATGTTCGAAATTACCAATTTACTCAACCAAGTTCAAATATTAAAAATTGATTGTAGTATCTATTTATTCGGCTCCTACTTATATAGTGAAACTTGGGCTGATCTTGATGCCCTCATAATTTATAAGGATTATGAGGACGTTTCTATAATAAAAAATGTCTTTTCAAAATCCTTTTTAAATACACCTCTAGATCTAATTTTCATGACAAAGGAAGAAGAAATTTTCTTTAACTTTATTAACCGAACTAATGCTCGAAAAATATTTCCTAAAAATACTTATTAATATTCAAGACAACCATTAAAAACTGCTCCATTATCACCAATCTCCAAAACTTAGTACACATTCAGCTATCAAAGTCCTTTTTATGGTGACTGCTAATATCCCTCATCCCCGCCTTATCCCAATGGGAGAAGGAGCTTTCATCTCAGATCAAATATCGCAATCAATTTGACAATGAATATCCCCTCTCCTTGAGGAGAGGGTTAGGGTGAGGTAAAATAACAAGTATCATCCCATTAATCCCCATTTAAAATACCCAACTGATCCCACATTTCAGGTGTCAAAAACGTCGCCACCAACTTATTCAAATCCACATAACGCAGCACACCTTGCAACTGCCCATTGACCTCAGGATTTTTGAGTATCTCCTCACCAGTGATCTGCCCAAGCTCTTGGAAACTCTGCCCCACAGCCTGTATTCCCTCCGCTTGAATCACCGCTTTGGTCTGCGCCGAACATTGCTCCACCAAGATACGCTGTAAGACTTGCGCCACATTTTGGTCGAGCTGAGTGCGCTGTGCATCGGTGACTTGACCATATGCCTTGAGGTCAGGATGTGCCGATAGCGCTGCGAAAGTCCATTGCAATACCGTGGTTTTGTCCGATGCTGTGGTCGATTTCACCAAACAATCACTGAGTTGATCGACACTCGGACTTGCCACGCTAAACTGCGCCACACCGAGCAATGCACCGAACATGAGCGCACGGGGCAAGCGCAAAAACGCTGTAGACTCTTTCTGAGATACAACGTGCGAAATTTTGCGTTGAAACAGTACAGATAAAATGTGGAACATCGCTATTCTCCGATCAATGTTGTGCTTATTGTTAAATATTTCCAATATGTTCACTTTTATCATGAAGCAAGGCGTAACACCTGTTATACAACTGTAAATATCCAAACTTCTCTTTTATACATCTAAGCTAGAAATATGCTATGTTCGACACGATAGTGATCATACATTGCAAAACAAACCCAATAACAAAACTCACAGCGAGTAAATTATGGAACAAACACTCAACCCACTTTTTGCATCGATGCTCGCCTTGCTTTCGCCCGTAGCCCATGCAGAATTAGCCGTGTTCGAGCCAAGCACACCAGCATTTTATGGCACAGCGGCTGAACGTAGTGCCAATAACCAACTGTATTATCTCGGTGAAGCCCGTTTTAATCACGGCGTGACCGTACCATTTTATGGCGTGACCGCAGAGAATCCTGCTGATGGTGATGGCGAGCGCCTGCTGAAAGACTTTAAAAAATGTGATCAAAACAGTTGCACATTCAACTTCACACTCACAGCAGAACACGCCAAGCAACTGAAATTACTTGCCTTTCCAAGCACAGGTTTAACTCTGGTTCCACGGCAATGGACGGATGTCGAAGCCGCTGTCGGCGCCAATGGCACAGGTTCGGCGCTCATCACCAGCAAAGATCAAAAACAATCAATCACACTCTACGACTCGTCTTTTTGTGTGGGTTGTGGCTTACGACCTGCGACGCTATTTTTCCCTGAATTACTGGAGCAGAGTCTTGAGAATGAATTCGGCGGTGAACATGATCCGAAAAAATTGATTCAATTGGTTCATCCAAGCAAAGACGTGGCATTTTTCAGCTATGACAACCCTAAACTTGGACTTAAAACTCACGGAGTTGCCAAATATACCGACAAAGAGGATACATTTAATTATCGGGTGAGCCACGTGACTTTAGGCAAATCGTTATCACCACTCACTACACCGATTTTAAACTTTTATCGTTTTTCGCATTAACATACGTTATTGATAGAGACGTTAAAACCACTGACTTTAATCATTTAACGATCAATTAATAACAGTTTTTTGATCATCATCGTCGTTTTAGTTTTTATATTGCTGTGCAAATTTTCGTCTTTCTCGCCACTCTAAATCTGCACAAATCAATATCGTTGGAAATACCACAATGAACAGGAATAAGCCCAAGGCGATCCATGCACCAGTGAGCAACGCCCAAAGAATCAGCAGTAATGACCACGCCAAAGCCACTAAAACACCGCACTTAAGATAATGGCTTCGGCGCATATTTTCCCGTGGATCGCCTAAGAATTGATAAAAAAGCTGCGAAGTCAAATACGCAGGAATTGTACCAATCAGATATCCCACCACCAAAGCAACACACATCAATGCCAACATTGGCAAAATAATTGAAGGCGTGATTAAACCAAGCAAAAACTGCATTGGATCGTTTAAGAAAAACAAAACATGAAAGCTAATTACAATCATAAATGTTGCAATCGCAGAACCGAACTTGGTGAAACTATCCCATGTTTTGGTCATATTTTTCCCTTACATCAAAAAAAGACCTCCGAAGAAGTCTTTCCTGTATAAGCGATTTTTAAAGCTAATGCAAAATACGATGATTTAGGACACCTTATCCCCTGCCTTTGCACCGTTATCTGGTGACACGATAAAGATGCCTTCACCATTGCCCGCAGCGAGCACCATGCCATTCGATACACCAAAACGCATCTTACGCGGCGCAAGATTGGCGACCATCACCACCAGTTTGCCTTTTAAGTCTTCAGGTGCGTATTGACTGCGAATGCCACTAAAGACATTGCGAGGCTCTGCTTCGCCGACATTCAAGGTCAGCTGTAGTAGCTTGTCCGAACCTTCGACGATATTTGCGTCAATAACTTCTGCAACACGTAGATCGACTTTGAGGAAATCATCAATTTTGATCTCTTGTGCTTCACCAACAACAGGCTCAGCTTTTTGAGCTTCTGTCTTTTCCGCAGCCTTGGCTTTTTTCTTATCTGCCTTCGCAGGTTCTGCCACAGCCAACGAGTCTTTAGAATCATCAACCATTGCCGTCACAGCCTTGGCGTCGACACGTTGCATCAACGGTTGGAACTGGGCAATTTCGTGATTGGTCAAAATCGTGGTGCGTGACGCAAAATCAAAACTGTCCAATTTTAAGAAATCTTGTACTTGCTGTGCCAAAGTCGGCAACACTGGCGCAAGATAGACTGCAAGTTGACGGAACAAGTTAATGCCGACAGAGCAAACTTCATGCACTTGCTGTTCTTCGCCGTCGATCTTCGCCAAAGCCCACGGCTTTTTCTCATCAATATATTGATTGGCACGGTCAGCAAGCGCCATGATCTCACGGATTGCCGCAGAAAATTCACGATCTTCATAACACTTGGCAATCGAGTCACCTGCATCAATAAAGCTCTGGACTAATTCAGGCTCGGCACAGTTTTCAGATAAGGTGTTGTCAAATTTAGTATTGATAAATTTGGCACAGCGACTAGCGATATTGACCACTTTACCGACCAAATCCGAGTTCACTTTTTGCACAAAATCATCCAAGTTTAAGTCAGAATCTTCAACTTTATCAGATAGTTTTGAGGCAAAGTAATAGCGCAAATATTCAGGATTTAAATGTTGTAAATAAGTTTCAGCTTTGATAAATGTGCCACGAGATTTTGACATCTTCTGACCATTGACCGTAAGGAAGCCATTCACAAACAAGCCTGTTGGTGTACGATAGCCTGCGCCATCGAGCATTGCAGGCCAAAACAGCGCATGGAAATAGACAATGTCTTTACCGATGAAATGATAGACTTCGTTTTTTGAATCTTTTTTCCAGTAATCGTCAAAATTCAGCTCAGGGCGTTTTGTCTTTACATAGTTCTCGAAGCTCGACATATAGCCGATCGGCGCATCCACCCACACGTAAAAATATTTGTTTGGCGCATCAGGAATCTCAAAACCAAAATACGGCGCATCACGAGAAATATCCCAATCATTCAAGCCATTTTCAAACCATTCATCCAGTTTATTGGCGATCGACAGCGGTAAACGCCCTTCGTCACGTGTCCATTTCTGCAAGTAATTTGCAAAGTTTGGTAGTTTAAAGAAGTAATGATCTGAAGATTTCTCAACTGGGGTAGCACCGCTTAAAGTCGAATGTGGATTGAGCAGTTCTGTAGCGTTATAGGTCGTTCCGCAGACTTCGCAAGCATCGCCGTATTGATCTTCGGACTTACATTTTGGGCAAGTGCCTTTGATAAAACGATCTGAGAGGAACATGCCTTTTTCAGGATCGAATAACTGGCTGACTGGACGCACGGCGATATTGCCTGCGTCACGATTTTTCAGATAAATCTCTTGTGAGCGAGCACGGTTGGTGTTGCTATGGGTCGAGTCGTAATGATCAAAGTGCACGCCAAAGCCGTCAAAGTCACGGATGTGTTCTCGCTGTACATTGGCGATTTGCGCTTCAGGTGTGATGCCGTTGGCTTCGGCACGGAGCATGATCGCTGTGCCATGTGCATCATCAGCGCAGACGTAAGTCACATCGTGTCCCATCGCACGCATCGCACGCACCCAAATATCCGCTTGGATATAACCTAGCAAATGTCCCATGTGAATCGGACCGTTGGCATAGGGTAAGGCATTGGTGACGAGGATTTTACGTGCTGACATAGACCACTCTGTTGGCAGAATTTTGGAGTCGTCCATTCTACTGAGCTATGGGGTGCAAAGCAATTGTTCGGGGGATTTAAGAATTATTTTTCACTTTGTAGCTATCCAACTTTGCCGCTAGTTCGTAAGATGTTAACTGAAATATCAATCATAATTTTTGAGTAATGAAATCATGGAATTTTTATCAAATCCAGATATTGAGCTTTTTAAAAAACAATCTCTATTTTTTGCTAAAGATAGACCTTGGGATAAGATCGTTACAAAAATAGGTATTTATATTAGCTCTACTGAGTTTGAACAATATATTTCATATGAAAATATTATAGATGAAACTGGAGAGCTCTATGCAGATGATGAAAATCCTTTTGAATCAACTTGTCATGCACTACATGACAGATCTAAAGAAATTCAAAAAGAAATATATACTAAAACTGGAGAAGCTATCTGGGGACTAACTTTTACGCTTTTCAAAGATGAATCTTTTCAGCTTGAATATGATTATCAACAACCTGATTGGTATGAAGGGAATGTCCTGCGTGACTTTGAGGAAGCAATGAAAAAAGAGAACTCTTTAGAGGCTCCTGATTCCAGTCAAGATTTTGAACAACATCGTGAAATTGTCGATATAGAATCTGTCTATCAATCTTGCCGTGAAGAACTCATTTTAAAAACAGCGCTAGCATCACAGGCATGGGGCATGGATCAAATTGATCAATGGGACATTGATCTTGTGATGGGTTTGATTAGCTTTACCATTGGTGAACGCATCGAAGTTTTTGAAATTAATGTCGTGGGAACATATCATGTTGTAGAGCAAACATTTATGTGGGCTTGGGATCATCCATCCATTCCAGAAGATCTACAAGAAGTCGCTTCAATGGTTAAAGACTACGGTGAAGAACATGACATCGTTGAACTTCAAGAGCACATTGTGTCTTGTTCAGAAGATGATGCTTGGAATTTCACTGCGCTTGCAACACATCTCGCAGAAGCAGATGGCGCTTATCGTGCCGAGTCCAATGGAACACTGACTTTTGTCGTTTTTAGAAATGATGACGAGTAAATTATGGTCATTTAAACCACAAAAAAACAGCCCGCTCAGACTGTTCTTGTACATCATTTCTTTAAACCATCAACTTAACGCTGATCTAACGGCACCCAGTCGATCACCCATGCAGACTTCATCCCAAGACTACTATCTGATGCGATCTTTTTACGTGTGGTATCGGCAGCTTCACGGCTTTTTGATGGACCGACCATGATACGCACGCCTTTGCTGGTTTTACTTTGCGTGACCTTATAGCCTTTGGCTTGCAGTTTGGCGGTGACATCATCCGCATTGGCTTGGTTGGCAGCCAATGCCACTTGTACCATCCAATTTTTATCACCTTCGAGGAGCTGGCGAGCTTTCTCAGCATCTTTTTTCTTTTTGTCTTCTTCGGCTTTGCGCTTGGCGTCAGCTTCCTTTTTCGCTTTGGCGTCTGCTTCTTGCTTGGCTTTTTTCTCAGCCTCAGCTTTACGTTTGGCATCGGCTTCTTTTTTAGCTTTTTCCTCAGCGTCCTTTTTCGCTTTTGCCTTAGCATCCGCTTCAGCTTGACGTTTGTCCGCTTCGGCTTTTTTCACTTTTTCCGCATCATCTGCTTTGCGTTTGGCTTCGGCATCGTTTTTCAGCTTTTCAGCATCTTTGGCTTTTTGTGCGGCGATTTTTGCCTTTTCATCCGCCGCTTTTTTGGCAGCCGCCAGTTTGGCTTGTTCGCTTTCGATTAATTCAGGTGGAATATTGTCCGAGCTTTGCATTTGCCCTTGGCGTCTCGCAAGAAGTGCTGCATGTTCTTCGGCAGCTTTACGTGCTGCATCGGCTTCGGCTTGCTGTTGCATGGCGAGATATTGCGCAGCCAGTTGCTCTTGTTCGGCAACGGCTTTTTCACGGGCTTTACGCTGTTCTTCGAGTAGACGGCGTTCGGTTTCCACATCGACAGCCATCGGTTGCAGGTCGATTTCGCCAGACGTTCCATTATCGGTCTGCGTTGGTGCAGGTTGTTCCACCTGTTGCTGAGCAAGTGGCGGGCGAGTATCTTCTTGGTGCTGACCTTTTAATAAAATTGCTGCCAATAACACGCCACCACCAAGCAGCACAACGCCACCAAATAGACGTTGCTTATTATTCATTGTCATTCACCAAACACTCCCAAACGGCTTCTAAGGTGTGAAAAGAGCCAAATACCAAGATCAATTGTTGCGATGTGGATTGTGCCAGCGCATTTAAAAAGCTCTCCCGCACAGTGTCCGACACCACCACGCTTTGATCAAACTGCGCCAAATCACTTTGCAATCGTGACAGCGGTGCCGCACGTGGCACATCTAGTGGCGCAATATACCACCGATGCACAAGATTTGTTAATAATTTGATCACGCCGATGATGTCTTTGTCATCGAGCATAGAAAATACCGCATTTACTTGGGTGATTTCTGGATGTAATTGTAAATATCGTGTTAATTGTTGTGTTAAAAATTCTGCCCCATGAGGATTGTGCGCTACATCCAAAATGAGTTGTTGCCCTTGGAATGTGCGCTGTTCAAAGCGCCCTGCAAGTCGTGCCTGCGCTAAACCTTGTTCGATTGCATCAAGGGGAATATTTAAACCCGATTGCAATACCGCCATGATGGCAGACGCTTGATTGATCTGCGCCAAATGTCCATGTGGCAAGCGCATCGTTGTCGCAGAAGTTGCCAAAATCCAACTGTCCACATTATCACTTTGATCTTCATGAATGAAATAATCTTGATTGTATTGAATCAGCTTGGCATCGCAATCTGTAACTTTATCGGCAACCGCTTGCGGTAAATCTTGGCTACTTGCAAAAATGACTGGAATATTCGGGCGAATAATTCCTGCTTTTTCAAAAGCGATTTTTTCAATCGTATCACCGAGCCAATCGACATGATCCAAGCCGATATTGGTGATCACCGCCACATCAGTATCAATAATATTCACCACATCGAGCCGACCACCTAGCCCAACTTCAAGCACCCAGACATCACAGACTTGTTGCTTAAAGATATAAAATGCCGCAAGCGTGGTCGCTTCAAAGAAAGATAAGGTGAGGTTACATTGTTGACGTGCATTTTCCACAGCGACAAACGCATAAATCAGCAAAGCATCATCAACAGGCTGGCTATTGATGCGGACACGTTCGTTGAACTGGAAAATATGTGGCGATTGATATAAGCCGACGTTGTAACCACTGGCTTTGAGAATACTGGCAATGGTGGTGGTGGTTGAACCCTTGCCGTTTGTGCCTGCCACCGTGATCACTTTGACATGGTCTTGAAGATTTGGCTTGAGCACGCCTAGCGCCTGCGCCACGGGAAGCACACGCTCTAAGCCCAGATCAATGGCGGTGACATGAACCGAAGTCCAGTAGTCAAGCCATGTCTGTAATGAATCGTGTGCTGTTGGAATATTTAAGGTTTGATCAGAATTGGGCTGGCTCAAGGAAGATTCATCAGTTTACTTACGATACGGTAGATTGTATCTCGTAATGCATGACGATGCACAATTTGATCGACGGCACCATGCTCAAGTAAGTATTCTGCACGTTGGAATGGTTCTTCCAAACGCTCACCGACAGTTTGTTCGATCACACGTTTTCCTGCAAAGCCGATCATGGCTTTCGGCTCAGACAGATGCACATCACCGAGCATTGCCAAGGATGCCGTCACACCACCGTAGACAGGATTGGTCATCACTACGATGTATGGAATGCTGGCATTATGCAAACGCTCAATCGCAGCGGAAGTGCGTGCCATTTGCATCAAGGACAACATGCCCTCTTGCATCCGAGCACCACCAGATGCCGCAAAGCAGATCATTGGTTGCTTATGTTTCAGCGCATATTCAGCAGCTTGAACAAATCGGTCGCCAACGACCGTACCCATCGAGCCACCCATGAAGTCAAACTCGAATGCCACAGCCACCATTGGCAAATCATCCAACATGCCTTGCATACTGAGTAGTGCTTCGGTTTCACCTGTTTTCTTCTGCGCTTCTTCCATACGCTTCGGATAAGGCTTGCTATCGACAAATTTGAGCGGATCTTTGGCAGAGAATTCTTGTCCAAGCTCTTGATTGACTTGATCAAAGAACCAGTTCAAACGATCTCGTGCACTCATGCGCAGATGTTCATCGCATTGCGGACAGACATAGGCATTAAATGACATCGCTGTGACGGTGACCAAGGCATGACATTCTGGACATTCAATGGTCGGCTCAGTAAATGTTGGTTTGGTTTTGTTTTCTTCTGGGACAAATACGCTTGGCACTTCACGTTCAAACCAAGAACTATTTTTAAGCAAATTGCTTTTTTCGTCTTGGTTTTGTGTTGCGTTTGGGTCTTGCTTCACTTCACTCATTTCAACTCATCCACATGACTGTTTCAGTCAACTTGTGCCTGACACGAGTGCCCGACAATCTCGCTTCGAAATGCAGCCGATCCATGCCATTGCACGTGCAATTTACAACTGATCGAGCGCTGCTCTTAATTCTTTGACCTTTTCTACCGCTTTGGCACTCGCCTCGCTGGTCGAAAGTTCGGCAAAGGGTTTGACAAATGCACTACCGACAATCACCGCATCAGCCACTTGTCCCATTGCCTGCGCTGATGTGGCATCGCTAATGCCAAAGCCAACACCTACAGGTAAATCGGTTGCTTGCTTAATCTTAGCAATGCGCTCGGCTGCTGCTTGGGTATCCAATGTCGCCGCACCCGTCACCCCTTTTAACGACACGTAATAGATAAATCCACGTGCCTGCTTGACCACATGTGCAATGCGCTCATCAGTCGAGGTCGGCGCCAACAAAAACACTTGATCCATGTCATGCTTTGCCAAGATCGCATCAAATTCTTCAGCTTCTTCTGGCGGTAAATCCACCAAAATCAAGCCATCCACACCTGCTTGACTGGCGATCTGAACGAACTGTTCATAACCAATCACTTCCACAGGATTGAGATAACCCATCAACACCACTGGCGTATCTTGGTCTTTTTGGCGAAAGGTTTTCACCATCTCAATCGCATCTAAGGTATTGGTGCCACCCGCCAGCGCACGCTCCGCCGCCAAGGCAATCACTGGACCATCTGCCATCGGATCTGAAAAGGGCAAACCCACTTCCAAAATATCCACACCCGCAGCCACCATGTCATGCAATAACGGCACTGTCACGGCTGGTGTAGGATCACCTGCCATCACATAACTCACCAATGCTTTTTTCTGTTCTGCTTTTAAATGTGCAAACCGCTGTGCCAAACGTGACATGAGATTGTATTTCCTACCATTACATCGTGTGCTGTCATCATAAAGAAAAATCTGCAAAATGTGCAGTTTTTAGCGGATGTTTTTCCACAGCGTTCAGGTCAATCATCAAGCAACCATGCCAGACTGAATTACAAACCTTCAGCAGAATCGAATTATTTTTTATTTTATGGAGCTTATGAGATCGGCTCAATGATACTTTGTTCCAAAATTTACAGTGCTTTTCTTCAAATCCACATGACAAATCTGCGTAAAAGTCACCTTTTATCTGATCTTTTATATCGATTTTGCTTTTTGTTATTTGTAGATGGCATTTATTTTTTTATACTAGACGGCTATTTCCTGAAAATGATCAACAATGAGCGCCACTGAAACCGCTAAAATTCGCCCGAGTGCGTTGGCATTACTGCCACTTTTATTATTCCTCGCTTTATTTTTAGGCAGTGGGATTTATCACACCTATCTTGGTACAGACTTTGCCTTCTACCAACTCAAAGCGCCTGTGGCAGTATTGCCCGCTTTGATCTTGGCGGTGTTTTTGGCGCGTAAGCCGATCAACCAAGCCATTGATGATTTCTTGGAAGGTGCCAGCCACCCCAATCTGATCTTAATGTTGATGGTGTTTATGTTGGCTGGGGCATTTGCCAATGTCAGTAGTGTGATCGGCAGTGTCGATGCGACGGTACAGTTTGGTTTATCGCTGATTCCTGTGCAGTTTGTTTTGCCGATGTTGTTTATCATCTCGGCATTTATTGCTACGGCGATGGGCACTTCGATGGGCACCATCGCTGCCTGTGCACCGATCGCCTTTGGTTTTACCCAAGCAACTGACTTGGCTGTACCACTGACCATCGGCGCAGTGATCGGCGGGGCGATGTTCGGGGACAATTTATCAATGATCTCAGACACCACCATTGCTGCCACACGCAGTCAAAATGTTACACTTCGAGATAAATTCAAAAGTAATATTTGGATTGCCCTTCCTGCCAGTATCTTGGCGATCGTGGTCTATACCGTGATTGGCTTTTCACACCACAATGCCATCGAAGTGAAAGACTTTAACGCATGGTTGATCATCCCATATTTGGTGGTATTTTTCTTGGCATTTACCCGCTTGCACGTGCTTGCCGTGTTGATGGTCGGCATCGTGGTCTCGGGTATTTTTGGTACGATGTTCACGCCTGAATATAGCTTGGTGAAATTTAGCAACTCGATCTATGACGGCTTTGTGAACCTGTTTGAAGTGACCTTGCTATCGGTATTCTTAGGTGGCTTGTCTGCCATGCTACAAAAGCAAGGTGGCTTGGACTGGCTATTGCAACGCATCTACGCCTTTTCTGGAAAATTGCATTTGGCTCGTCAGCGTGCAGGAGAAATCAGTATTGCTTTCTTGGTCGTGTTCTCCAACTTATTCGTGGCAAACAATACCATTGCGATTTTGCTTTCGGGTGATGTCGCACGTGAAGTGGCGCATGAGTATGGCGTTGATCCGAGACGCAGTGCCAGCCTACTGGATATTTTCTCTTGTGTAGTACAAGGGGTAATTCCTTACGGTGCGCAAATCTTACTGGCGAGCTCAATTGCTAGCGTGTCGCCACTGGCTCTGATCGGTAATGTCTACTATTGCTGGCTACTTGCTGTATTTGCCATCATTGCGATTTTCACGGGGTTAGGAAAGCCGAAAAATACAGCTCAAGCTACGGTCTAAATTTCATTATTACTGATTGATAAATCCCCCCTTGCGAAACAATGTTTCTCATCTTTGAAAAAGAGGGGAACACCATTGAATTCAACACTGTATTGAATGTCGAAATACGCCCTCCTTTGAAAAAGGAGGGTTGCGGAGGATTAAAAATGCTTAACTGACTGACATTATACTGAATAGGTGATTTTCTTTTGGAATGGCGCTCAGTTAACGGCGAATTATCATATTGGTCGCTGTAGCATGCGCATAAATCTTACCCGCTTCATCTTTTAAATAGGCTTCAGAAATAATCAAATTACGTCCCACATTAATCACTTTACCCTCTGCGATCAGCTTGGTGTCATAAGGCACTGGACGACACATTTTAATATTCAAATCGGTGGTGCCATAGCCCTCGCCTGCACCGATGACGGTATGTGATGCACAACCCGTCGCCGAATCAAGCACTGTCGCCGCAAAGCCACCATGCACCCCACCCAGTGGATTGGTGTGGCGTTTATCCGCTTTGGCAGTAAACACGGCACGCCCATGCTCCACTTCGATCAACTGCATTGGGATCGTTTCCGAAATACTCGCTGGCGGGAATGTGCCCTGCATATACGCCTGCATCAATTCGAGTCCCGTCATATTTTCTATATTCATGCTTTATTCCGTGATAGTGATGAGAATGTCTCAGGTATAGCACAGAACAATGCCACGGCATAATACTCAATGTGACCAGTAGGTTTTCTTTTGATAGTTACTTGATCATCAATCGACGAATAGGCTTGCTCTGGTCTATTTTTCCTTTAAAAACTGCTTGGGGCTCAGCCCTGACCAGCGCTTAAACGCTCGACCAAAGGCACTTTGATCGGAGTAGCCGAGTTGCTGGGCAATGTCGCTCAGTGCAATGCCAGTAATTAATGCCGATTTTGCACGTTCAAAACGATACCCATCCAGCAAGGTCTGAAAATGCAAATCATGCTGTGCAAGCTGGCGTTGCAAAGTACGCTCGGAACAATACATTTTCGATGCCACAAAATCCTGAATCGACTGATGATCTTGCGTTAAGCCCTGCTCAATCAAGCTCAGCACTTTGTGACGAAACTGCTTGGCATTTAAGTTTTGGCTATTTTGCTCGATCGATTGCTGTGCCTGTATAGACAACATCTGGTTCATCGCACGATCTGAGCTGGTACTTTTAATTTTTAAGGTACTTTTCAGAAAAGTAATCGCATAACAATTGGCGACGATGTCGATGTTGCTCTGGAAAAACTGAGCATAATGTTGCAGTGAAAATTGCGGTGAAAATCCCAACACGATTTTGGTGGGTGGATGTAGCTCATCCGCCTGCACAATCAACTGAATATAGCGAAATAAAATCGCCAAATTTAACTCATAAAACATCTGCCACGCTTGAAAACCGCCATGCCATTGAATCGAAAAACAGGTTTGATCTTCGATCACGGTCATGTCTTCAATATTGGTCATCTTATACAGCAGTGGATAATATTTCTGAAACAGTTGAAATGCCTGCTCCAGATCAATGCTGGTCGACGCCAAATAGCCCATCAATCCCACATCAGGCAAGGCGACCTGCTCCGCCATCAACAAGCCAATCGGACGCTCAACATGCATCTGCATCGCTTGCATAATCAGCACATATTGCTCGACATCAAGCTCATACTGCTGTTCATCTTGCAAACTTTGTTGAAAGGCATACACCACATCGTCTGCAAGGGACAGCTTGTCCCAAGTCAACGCATAATGATGCATGACCCGTTGCATCAGACGCAGATAACCGACAATCAATTTTACCGTCATCACTTGACACTCAAGATTGTACAATGTCGTTATTTGTATAAAATTTGGCTAGATCTGTCAAAACTTTTTTGAACATCATCATTCATAATGAGCACATCAAGACCATAAGGAAAACAACAATGAATGCCCTTGTTCAGCATACCCCGCTTGATGTCGTGGTGCGTAGCAATCTCGATTTTAAGCTCGATGACATTCCACGCTTTTGGTTTGGTGACGATCCTTTTCGTACCCGTATTTTTGATGCACTGAGCCTAACCTTCCCTGAGGGTGAGCGTTACTTCATTGAATCTGTTCGACTATTCCGAGACAAGATTGAAGATCCTGAGCTACAACAAAAGGTCAAAGACTTTATCCGTCAAGAGGCACAGCACGGCATCGCCCATGACAAAATGAATGCGCTGATGAAAGCGCAAGGCATGCCACTTGATGCTTTCACCGCACGGCTCAAGAAAATATTTCGCTTTGAGCTGACCAAGCGCTCTCCGCAATACAATATCGCCATGACCGCAGCCGCCGAACATCTTACTGCACTCATGGCGGAAACCTTTTATCACAATAAAAACGTACTTGCTGAAGCGCATCCTTATGCCCGTGCGCTATTTGCTTGGCATGCCATTGAAGAAATGGAACATCGTGATGTGGCATTCGATGTGATGAAACAAGTTGGTGAAGTGCCTGAAGCGACACGTAAATTTGCGCTAGCTTTTACCACGGTGCTGATGTTTGGCTTCACCATGTACCGTGCCAATGTCATGCTGGATCACGATGGCTTTAGTCGTCGTGAACGATTTAACATGTTCCGCAAAGGCTTACCGTGGTTTTTCGGAAAACAGGGCATCATGACACGGATGAAAAGCGAATATTTAGATTGGTTTAACAAAGACTTCCATCCAAGCCAACATCCTGTGATTCATCAATATGATGTATGGCTAAAAGTCTATGAAGAAACTGGCGATCCGATCAAAGCTGGACATGCGTTTTGGCAAGCAGGCTATTGATCCATATTTGAACTTTAAATTGCTTATTTATAGCATGGCTTTTCTTAGAGTATAGCGCTTGATCATCAAGCGCTTTTTTTATGGTCATTTTCTCAGATTAATGAATTAAGCAAATTACCATTTGGCATAGTGCTGCTCTAACACTGCATTGACATGATGAAAGGTCACCGACTGATCGGCAGTTTTAAGTCGCCCATCAATAGTGGCAATCCACTGGCTAAATTGACTCGCTGCAACGATCAGATTGGTATTTTCATAACGTCGCCACGCTGTCGTGACACGCAAATCAATCGCACCATCTAAGCTGTAGATTTTCCAAAGATTGTCGCCTTGTTGCTGAAAAATCGCATCATTTAAAGGATAAATTTTGCCATCCACCCATAGGCAGTTTTCATTACCACAGCTTTCATTGACGCCACTGGCGAGGTTGATGCCAATTTTTTGACCATTAATCAGCGCCTGACTCGAGAGCCAAAACCATTCCGTTTCAGGACGTAAAAAACCACAACTATCATCAAGGCTCGCCAAACTTTTATCATCAAAATAAATCTGCGAACCCTCTGCATCATAGAAGTGCCCAGATACCTTGAGTGCCATCGATTTATGGGTAAATGTCCAACCTCGAATCCCTGTCGGACTACACATGTATAACGGTTCTGTCTGCACTCTTTTGATATTTGCCTGACACAATGTTGCGCCTTTTCGAGTGACTTGAATCTGCCGTTGATCGCCCTGTTCTTTCAGCTCAATCTGTAGATCGTGATGCTTAAAAAAGCTCACATTTTTCATACGATCAAGGGTTTGCAGTTTCGTTTTCCGTGCGAAGGGCTGTAAACCATGTAGGTCAATAAAACGATCATTGTTTCGATCATAGCAATAATAAAAGCCATGCCCTGCCCACGCCAAATCGACAATCGCCAAACCAATGGTGTAATGCTGATGTTGAATCCCCACAAAGCTAAACTTTTTAAAGCGCAATTTGCGACGCCATGCTTGATTTAAAAAAGGATTGTCATAATCTTGGATATTAAACGACGTCGGTGCTTGCTCGAAGCGTCCGAAATGTGGCTGTCCATTGTCTTGGATAAGTTGCATAAAACATCCTGTTGTCGCAAATTAATCAAGGGTGCTGATCGTCTAAACTTTCAATCATTGTTGTATTAATCATCGCCAAATCCGTGGCAATGCTTTCTTTAAGGTTTGGCAATCATGATGACTTGCATCATGATTGCCTGTTCAACACCGACATGATCAATTACAGATCGACCATTGGAATACCATCAATCTTGGCAACCGTCATCAAGTCTTTATCTCCACGACCTGATACCGTGGCAATGATGATTTGATCTTTGGACATGGTTGGCGCCAGTTTGGTCACATATGCCATGGCATGCGCACTTTCCAGCGCAGGGATAATGCCCTCGATCTTGGTCAAATCACGGAAGCCTTGCAATGCTTCGGTATCATTGATCGGCACATAATTCACACGGTTCATATCTTTTAAGAAGCTGTGCTCAGGGCCTACACCTGGATAGTCCAAGCCTGCCGAGATCGAATGCGTTTCGATAATCTGACCTTGTGCATCGGACATCAGATAGGTACGGTTGCCATGTAACACGCCAACATGACCTGCATTGAGTGGTGCAGAATGTTTGCCTGTTTCCACGCCATGACCCGCTGCTTCGACGCCATAGATCGACACATCGGTATCATTGAGGAATGGATAAAATAGACCCATCGCATTCGAGCCACCGCCAACACAGGCTACCAACGCATTAGGTAAGCGACCCGCTTGCGCCAAGATTTGCTGTTTTGCTTCACGCCCAATGATTGCTTGAAAATCACGCACTAGCTGTGGATATGGGTGTGGGCCTGCCACTGTACCAATCACATAATAAGTCGAATCAACATTGGTGACCCAGTCACGCATCGCTTCATTCATGGCATCTTTGAGGGTTTTTGAGCCACTTTCTACAGGGACAACGGTTGCTCCAAGCAAACGCATACGATAGACATTCATCGCTTGGCGTTTCACATCTTCTGATCCCATAAACACCACGCATTCCAGTCCAAGACGTGCAGCAATGGTTGCGGTTGCTACGCCATGTTGTCCTGCACCAGTTTCAGCGATGATGCGTTTTTTCCCCGACAATTTCGCCAATAAGGCTTGTCCAATGGTGTTGTTGACCTTATGCGAACCTGTGTGATTTAAGTCTTCACGCTTTAGATAAATCTGCGCACCGCCCAATTCTTTAGACCAACGCTCGGCATAGTACAGCGGGCTTGGACGACCAACATAATGCGCCAAATCACGGTCAAATTCGGCACGGAACTGCTCGTCATCTTTCATGCGCAAATACAATTTTTCCAAATCTTCTAATGCCGCCATCAGTGTTTCAGACACAAATCGCCCACCATGAATACCAAAATGCCCTTTTTGATCTGGAAACTGGGTGAAATCGATCTGGCTATTTTGCTTCACATTGTGTTGATCCACGTTGGACTCCTTGCATAAATTGTAAAATGCGTTGTTGATCTTTGATGCCTTTGGCTGATTCTACACCACCGCTGACATCTACGGCATAAGGTTTGGTCATTTTTATTGCATCGGCAACATTCTCAGGGCTCAATCCGCCCGCCAAAATCACAGGAATGTCGAGCTTTGGAAATTTTGTCCAGTCAAATGCCTGTCCTGTACCACCTTTGAGCTCTGGATGCCATGCGTCGAGCAAGACTGCACTGGCACCGACCTGATGATATTTTTCAATCTCTGCCACCACATCGAGATCAGCTTTGACTTGGATGGCTTTGTACCAGCGCCGTCCAACCCTATTGGCGATCCGCTGACATTCCGTAGGCGATTCATCACCATGAAATTGAATAACATCTAGCGCAACACTTTGTAGCACGGTTTGCACTTCTTCAAGCGTGGCATTCACAAACAATCCCACGATTTGTACATAAGCAGGGACATATTGCGCTAGACTTTGCGCTTGGCTCGCCGTCACTGCACGAGGGCTCGGTGGATAGAATACAAAACCCACGGCATCTACGCCTGCATCAACTGCGCTGTGTACATCTTCGACTCTTGTCAGTCCGCAAATCTTGGCTCGGACACGTTGTTTGATACGCATTGCTGACCTGTAATCTTGAATAATTTGAAAGTGATGGCTTGATTTTTGACGGTCTATTGTAATGCAAAATCCGCAAAGAGTTTTTCTGAATATGAATTCTCTTGGTAAATTTGTTGAGAAAGCAGGCTTGAACTTTTATAATGTTACCAATTTGTAACAAGTTGCGATGTTTTCTTTAACTCAGTTAAAGGCATTTGTTCTAGGGAAATTGGTGAAAGCCCAATACTGCCCCCGCAACGGTAACGATGAAACTGCTATTTTTCAGTTGAGCTCAACAGTGAGCGACTGACACCACTGCAATCCAGCCGAAACGCCAATATTGTGGGAAGGTGTATAGCAATCAAGGTGATGAAGCATTGCCATTTTGATATATCGAAGTCCGGAAACCTGCTTGTTACCGCCTATAACCCATCATTCACGTGGGGTGAATGTCTGGAGCTTGATATGTTTAAAAACTTCCCTGTTGCGCCGCTTGCCGGTGCAATCGCCATTGCCTGTGCCAGTACTGCGACTTTTGCAGACCAAACCGATAGTCAAGATGTGCTTGTGCTTGATCCAATCGTGGTGACTGCTTCTAAAATTGCGACTAAAGCAAGCGATGTACCTGCACGTATTACCGTGATTTCTCAAGATGAAATTCAAAAAAATCCTGCACTGAATTTAAATGATCTTGTGAAACAAGAAGCAGCGTTAAACGCAGTACAATCTGGCGGTCTTGGACAAACAACATCTATTTTCACCCGCGGAACCAACTCGAATCACACCTTAGTACTAAAAGACGGCGCAGCTTTAACTGAAGGCATTAATGGTAAAAATAATACCGAATTGCTTGATTTGTCTGATGTCAGCCAAATTGAAATCTTAAAAGGACCCGCTTCAGTACAGTATGGTTCGGATGCGATTGGTGGTGTGATCCAACTGTTAACAGATACGCCAGACCGAAACAGTGCCTTCCTCACGGGTTTATATGGTGAAAACAATACTTACAAAGCCATTCTTGGTGCTGACTTATTTCAAAATGGCTTTTATGCGCAAATCCGTGGACAACGCCTAGAAAGTGATGGTTCGCAGGTTTTAAATACGCAAGATGAGAACGAAAAAGCAGCCTATGACCAAAAAGGACATAGTGCAAAAGTTGGTTATACGCAAGACAACTTCAACACCAGTGTGTCGATTAGCGAAAATCAGGGTGTGAATCAATATTGGGACTCTACAGCAGGCACAAATACTGCAAAGCGTGACTTTAAAAATCAATTGGTCAACTGGCTTGGTCAGTATCAAATCAATGATGCATTAAAAATTAACGCACGTTATTCAAATTATCAGGATCAAGCGACCTATATCGAAACCTACTCTTATGCCTATGATAGTGAACGCAACGAAGGTGATATCAATCTAAATTGGACATTTAGCCCAACACAAAATGTCTTATTGGGCGTATCAACGCAAGATACTGATGTGACTTATGACTATCTCGATGGTGAACAAAGTCTTGGTTCAACGGGCTATTATCTTCAACATCAATACAATGGCGAACGTGTCCACACCCAAGCTGGGATTCGACTCGAAGATGACGATCAATTTGGTCAGCATACAGTTGGTCAAGTCGCTGGACGCTTTCAAATTGCCCCTTTAACCAGCATCTATGCCAATATCGGCACTGCTTTTAAAGCACCGACAGCATATCAACTCTATGCTGCTTATTATGGTAATCAAGATCTTGACCCAGAAGAAAGTGTGTCTTATGAAATCGGTTTAGACCAACAATTCAACTATGGCTTAAGTGTGTTTGCGTCGGTTTACTATACCGAAGTTGAAAACCTAATTGGAACCAATGATGCTTGGCAATACGTCAATATCGATGATGCCAATATGACAGGCGGCGAACTTGGTCTAAAGTGGAAAAATGATCAACTTTTTGCATCTGCTGAATATGCCTATGTCAAAACAGAAGATGAGTCAACAGGATTGGAATTGATTCGTCGCCCTCGTCAAACTCTCACTCTCACGGCGGGTTATGATGACGGTACTTATGGTGTAAACACATCACTTGTCGCACATTCAGATGCCAAAGCCCAAGCCACTGAAAACTCGATCAAAGTGCCAGGTTATGCCACCGTTGACCTGAATGCATTTTGGAATGTGAACCCAAATCTAAAACTATTTACCAATATCCAAAACATTGGTGATGTGAAATACAAAGCTGTCTATTCAAGCACCGATACTTGGTATATTGATGGCGGACGTCAAGCCAATGTGGGTGTAACTGTGCGTTACTAAGCATTCGCTGGCTTTGCTCGATTTAGGCACATAATAATCACTATAGCCTAAACAGGAGATCACTGACATGGATAATGATACTCCAGCATTATCCATTTTTTTATTTCTCCTTTCTTTATGCCGTCCATTATCATCTATTGCAAAAGATACTATCGAGGAAAACAACCATGGGACACAGACTCAGTAAAATCTATACCCGCACTGGTGACGCAGGCACCACAGGACTTGGTGATGGCTCACGCACTGCCAAAGATGATCTACGCATTCAGACTTTAGGCGACATTGACGAATTAAATGCA
The DNA here is from genome assembly GCF_900096915.1 of Acinetobacter marinus. Classification (GTDB taxonomy): domain Bacteria; phylum Pseudomonadota; class Gammaproteobacteria; order Pseudomonadales; family Moraxellaceae; genus Acinetobacter; species Acinetobacter marinus. The sequence continues at coordinate 359,349 of NZ_FMYK01000002.1, read as the reverse complement.
GTCGTCGGCGTACTGCGTGCACAGATTCAAAATAGTACATTCGATGATACAGATACGATCCAAGATTGGGACAAAAAGCTGAGCTTAATTCAGCATTGGTTATTTGATCTGGGTGGTGAAGTCTGTATTCCCAACTATCAATTGCTACAGCAGAAATGCATTGAATTTTTGGAAAATGACATTGATCAGATGAATGAGAACTTGCCAATGCTCAAAGATTTTATCCTGCCGAGTGGCACATTGGCATGTAGCTATGCCCATCAAGCCCGTGCAGTATGTCGCCGTGCCGAGCGTCAACTGATTAGCTTGTCTCAACGTGATCAGAATATTCAGCCCACTGCGCTACAATTACTCAATCGTTTATCCGATTGGTTTTTTGTTGCATCACGCACTTTACAGCACCAGTCAGGTGGTGCGGAGGTACTGTGGCAAAAAAATATCAACGATCTAATCTAACCTGAGTTCAACATATGATGAGTAAAAAACATCTGACTCGTAGAAACGTCAGTCACATTGTTCGAGGTCAGGACAACTTTGGTAAAATTACGTTTTTCAAGGTATTGAAATCAATTTTGGTATTTGACCGAGTTTGTGGCTGACAAATGGTTTTGCCTACTTTTCCCGAAAGAAAAGTAGGTCGAACCGAAGGTTGATCTTCCCATATGACTAAAAACGGTACGACTCCGAATTATTTTTATATTTTTCATTAAGATAAAAGCAATATCATGTAAATCTAGTTTTTTTACACTATGATTCGATCTTGCAAATGTTAAGATCAACTGCATATTGTCGGCGATTAAAAACTTGAGGTGCTATGCAAATCATCGGTCATCGTGGCGCACGTGGTGAAGCCCCAGAAAATACCTTGGGTGGTTTTCAATATTTACGAGATTTAGGTGTGCGTGCTGTGGAGTTTGATGTGCGCCTATCCAAGCAACAGGAATTGGTGATTATCCATGATGATCACTTTCTCAGAACGACTGGGGTCGATTTAACCCTTGCCAATGCCTCAAATGCGGATATTCAATCATTAAACCTTGCCCATACGATGCCTGATTGGCATCAGCCTGAAGCCTTACCATTACTCTCTCAAGTGATGCAAATTTGTCATGACTTTGATCATATCGAAGTCGAAGCCAAAGCAGTCGATACCCAAGATCAAGCCGATGAATTGGTTGAATATTTAGAAACGGCTTTGGCAAATGATGCACATCACGTGACGATTACCAGCTTTGATGTAAAAATCCTGACGGCATTACAACAACGCCAATCAGAATTTCAGCGTGGCTTTTTGGTGGAGTTTCCCTTTGGTGCACATGCAATTGAAACTGCGGTGAATTTTGGCTGTGATCGCATCGGTTGGAAAGATATCCTTGCCACGCAAGAATTGATTGATCTCAGTCATCAAGCAGGGCTCAAAACCAGTGTCTGGACGGTTAATGATGTGGAGCGTGCCAAAACCTTGCGTGATTTTGGCATTGATGGCTTGATCACTGATCTGCCAAAGTCGATGTTAGAACAACTTTGAGCTTGCTAAAAAGTGTTTGGTTCAGATTTAGCGCTGTTCTGCTTGGATCAGCAGTTGACGATTGGCATCATAAAATTTGATGGTCGATTTGCCTTGTAGCTCAAAACTCGATACACGTTTCAGCGCATCCATCAAATCCGCTTCTTGCGCTAAGGCATTGTTACAGGTTTGATGTCCTGCATTGCCATCTAAGGTCAAGGTCTTGGCGCTGACATTGATGTTGTATTGCCCATAAATACTGTTACACCCTGTGCTTCCCGTGATGCGCTGACTTGCCGATTGCAAGGTCAAGCTCGGCATTTGATTAAAGAACAAGGCTTTTTTGTATTTGACTTGGGTGATCGTCCACGGAATATCTTGTACGCCATCTTTACTCTTGATTACGGGTGCGCTACGTCGAGTCACTTCGATCTTGGTATATCCTGTTTTTACATTGCTTTGCTGAGATGACGTCGTTGGTGGACTGGACTGACATGCCAACAATGTGGAGGAAAGGATCGTTATGGCAAGAAATACACACGTTGAATGAGATAATTTAATGAATACCACAGACATCTTTCGCTCCCCTTTTTCGCTATATCAACCCATGAAACTGCACAGTCACGATCTGCAAACCAGTTCACAATTCTAAAAAACACAATGAAATACAGCATATACCGAAATCATGTAGATTTCATGTAGATTTTTTGACAGAAAAGCCGAGAATTAATTCGTGTACAGTTGTATTGCTATGTTAAGATGAGCCTTGCTCAAAGCAGATGATCTGTGCGTTTTGTGATCAATTTGGAGTTTAACTCGCGCTTTGAGATACGCTTACTTGTTTGGTTGAAATGGAGAAACCAAATTTATGTCATCTGATGTACAAAGCAAAGCACCGATTAATTGGCCTGGTGCAATTGTATTACTCGGCACGCCGATCGCTGCACTGATTTTGATTCCATGGTATGCCTACAGCCATGATTTTTCGATTGCGGCTTGGGTGAGTTTTGTGTTGCTCTTAGCCATGAGTAGTCTCGGCATTACCGCAGGCTATCATCGTCTTTGGGCGCATCGTACCTATGAAGCGTCATTGCCTGTGCGCATTGCATTGATGATCGCAGGGACGTTTGCGATTCAAAACAGCATTTTGTACTGGGCATCAGGACATCGTGTCCATCATCGTCATGTTGATGATGTTGAACTTGATCCATATTCAGCCAAGAAAGGCTTCTGGTATTCGCATATCGGCTGGATGCTGCGTGATTATCCAAGTAGCCAAACCGATTATAAAAACGTCCCCGACTTACTGAACGACAAGTTGGTGATGTTCCAGCACAACTACTATATTCCGCTCGTACTGGCGACCAACCTAGGTATTCCTGCTTTGGTGGGCTGGGCTGTCGGTGACTTCTGGGGTGTGATGTTGCTTGGCGGACTATTGCGTTTGATCGCAAGCCATCACGTGACTTTCTTCATTAACTCACTGTGCCATATGTGGGGCAAACGTCCATATACCGATGAAAATACCGCCCGTGATAACTTCTGGTTGGCGATTTTCACGTGGGGCGAAGGCTATCACAACTACCACCACATCTTCCAATACGACTATCGTAACGGGGTGAAATGGTGGCAATACGACCCAACAAAATGGTTGATTTGGTCACTTTCGACAGTCGGACTGACCAAGAATCTGCGTCGTATTCCGAGCTTTAATATCAAGCGTGCTGAACTCTCGATGAAGTTTAAATATGCAGAGAAAAACTTGGCAATCTTCGGACATGATGTCAATGAAGATATTGCACAAATGAAACTCAAAATTGCTGATGAATACGAGACCTTTACCCACACGCTGAATGAATGGGCAAAACTCAAAGAGCAAGAGTTGCACGCCAAAAAAGCAGCGGTAGCGGAGCGCATTCATCAAATGGATGTCAAACTCAAGCACGAATTCCACGCTGTTGAAAAGAACTTGATTGAGCAAAGTGAACGTGTTGAGCAAATGCTTCGTTCGCTGCGCAAAGAGGCGAAACGCATCTAAGCTGTGACGTCATCCATAAATTTTAAAAAATTGCTTTCTTCGGAAGGCTTTTTTTATGCACTGCTTTTATATGCTGCTTTTATGTACTGCAGACTGTGAAATGACATGATGTAAAACTTTCAAACCACTCACCCGCTGAAAAATTGTTATAGTGATTCTGTTCATTCAAGGAAATCTCCATGCATTTTGACAATCGTTATGCCACGCTCAGCCCAAAACTATTTCATAAACAAGCGGTAAAAAGTTTACCGACACCGATGGCAGGGCATTTTAATACCGAGTTGGCGAAGCAATTGCAGTGGAGCGATGCGGAACAAGCCGATTGGATCAATATCATTAATGGCAGCAATTTACCTCAAGAAGCCGATCCGCTGGCAATGGTCTATGCAGGACATCAATTTGGACAATGGGCAGGACAGCTTGGCGATGGTCGTGGACTGTTGATCGGACAAGTCTTCGATCAACAGCAAAAATTAACGGATTTACATCTCAAAGGTATTGGGCTTACGCCCTACTCTCGTATGGGTGATGGTCGAGCTGTACTGCGTTCGGTGATTCGAGAATATCTTGCAGGTCATGCGCTACATCATCTGCATGTGCCAAGTAGCAATGCTGTTGGGTTTATTTATTCCCATGAATTACAAATTCGTCGTGAGCGACTTGAGCCTTCGGCGATTTTGCTACGCACAGCAGATAGTCATATCCGTCTTGGGCATTTTGAATGGATTAATCAATATCAACCTGATTTATTGCAAGAATTTGCGCAACACTGCTTGGAAAATTATTACCCAGATTGCTTAAACGCTGAATCGCCTATACTCGCTATGGCAAAACAAGTGATTGATCGCAATGCTTATATGATCGCAGGCTGGCAGTTGGTCGGCTTTGCGCATGGGGTGATGAATACCGATAATCTCAATATTACAGGCTCCACTTTAGATTTTGGACCCTATGGTTTTATGGAGCGATTCCGTCCAAATTGGATTAACAATCACTCCGACAATCAAGGGCGTTATACCTATCAAAATCAACCGAGTATCGCCCATTGGAATCTTTGGGTATGGCTAAACAATCTGATTCCGCTTGCAAACACAAAACTTGCAAACGCACACGATAAGGAGCAATTCAAAGCAGATTTGGCAACTTGTCTTGAAGATTTTGAACCTGCATTTTTGACTTATTACCGTTCAGGTTTGGCGAAGAAAATGGGCTTACCGCAAGATGACGAACGCTGTTTTGATTGTGGCATGGCATTTTTACGGATATTACAGGCTGAGCAGTTGGACTACACCAGCAGTTTCCGCCGTCTAACGGATCACGCCTACACCGCACTTCGAGATGACTGTATTGATACCCGTGCCTTCGATGACTTTCTGAGCATGTATCACGAGATTCGCAAAGACGCCGATCAAGATAGTTTAGACATCGACATGCAACAACATAATCCGATTTATATTTTGCGCAATCATATGGCGCAACGTGCGATTGAACTGGCGGAAAAAGATGATTTGTCTGAAGTTGAGCGTTTATTTACTTTGCTGAGCAAGCCTTTTGAAAAGCAAGCTGAGATTGAACGAGCTGAAGACCTTGCGCCATTACCAAGTGATCAACCTGAAGTAATGGTGAGCTGTTCATCATAAGCATTCAGCAATTGATGATTGAAATCATCCACATAATTTGAGCATAAAGGATACGCCCAATGAAAACCCCAGTTCCAGATTATCTTGCTAGTGTCTTGGCTCGTTGTGATGCGAATGATGGCGGTGCATTAGCCGACTATATTCCCGAACTTGCACACGCCGACCCGAATAAATTGGCACTGGCGCTATCGACCATTGATGGAGAGATTTATTCTGCAGGTGATGACCAATATGAATTCAGCATTCAGTCGATGTCCAAGCCTTTTGCTTATGCACTGGCACTACAACATCATGGCATTGAGAAGGTGTTGGAAAAAGTTGGCGTAGAACCATCGGGTGAAGCCTTTAATCAAATTTCGCTCGACTCACATTCCAATACGCCGAAAAACCCCATGATCAATTCAGGTGCAATCACTACGCACTCCCTAATTCCTGCGGAAACGGGTGAGTTACGTGCTGAGAAATTGCGTGCGTTTTTGAGTGAAATGGCAGGTCGTGAGTTAAGTTTTGATGAGGAAGTTTACCAATCTGAACTGAAAACCGCTTATCGTAATCTTTCCATCGGATATATGCTTCGCACCGTCGGTGTACTGGAAAGTGATCCTGTAGATATTGTCGAAGGCTATATTCGCCAATGTGCGATTAAGGTCACCGTTAAGGATTTAGCACGCATTGCATCGGTATTTGCCAATGGCGGGATTGATCCGCATACAGGAAAATGCATGCTCGATCGCATGGTCGTGCGCCAAGTATTAAGCGTCATGATCAGCTGTGGCATGTATGATGCGGCTGGTGATTGGCTGACGACGGTCGGAATTCCTGCAAAAAGTGGCGTTGCAGGTGGCATTTTAGGCGTATTGCCTGGGCAAGTTGGCGTTGCGGTGTTTTCGCCAAAGTTGGATGAACATGGTAACAGTGTGCGTGGTATCGAGATCATGGAACGGCTTTCACAAGACATGGGCTTGCACTTGATGGAAGGCACACCATCTGCGCAAACCATCGTACAGGGCATTTATTATCTGGATGAGCAAAAGCAAATTCGAGTCTATGAACTTCGTGGTGTGTTGCAATTCACTGAAACTGAGATGCTACTGCGCACCATTCAACAAGAGCCCGATGCCCCCCACAGCATTGTGTTGGATTTAAGCCATATTACTTTGATTCATGATGTTGGGCGACGCATGTTACTTGAAGGCATTGATCGCTTGATTGATGATGCGCATGAGGTACTGGTCGTTGATCCTGATGGATTATTCAAGGCGGAAACCACAGATCTTGGACATGAGGTCAAGCACTACGCAAATATCCAAGCCATTCCTCATTAAACTCAGCACCTTCAAACCCAATAGTTAAACCAGAGACTCAAATTAGACATTCACGCATCAATCTGCACTGGACAATGCACTAGGATGAGCGACGATGGGTGTCAATGTCTGAGCGTGTATGCGGGTCATTTTTGACCTTATCTAAATCAAATTCAAAGGTTTGATTTTTCAATACCGTGACAAAGACTACACCGCCGATGATATTTCCGACTAAGGCGAGCAGTAAAAACCGCAGATAGTCTAACCACTGTACACCATCATCAAATACCAATGCAGCAAACACTTCAATATTGCCGACGATACTATGATGCAGTCCCAGTACACCGATACAAGCAGTAATCAAAGTCACCAATAAAATGCGACTCAACGTGTCACGAGCAGACGTCACCAACCATGCGGCGACGCCCATCAACCACCCTGCAACGATCGCACTACCCAAGATCACCCACCATGAATGATCGAGTACATGATGCGCAAATTCAGTCATATGCTGTGCCGTAAACCACTGCATTTCCAAGCCGAGCCAAACGATGCTGAGTACAAAAAAACAGCCGCCAATCAAGTTGCCCAAGATCACAATCGCCCACAATTTTAATAAATGGCTGACAGGCTCCATGCCTCGCACCACAGGCAAGCTCAACAACGAAGTCTGCTCGGTAAATAACAAGGATTGCCCGATCACCACCGCAATAAAGCCCAATGGATAAAGCAATGATGCAAAGAGGATGGCGTATTGCGTTTCAATCATTGGCGATAATTTCGCAAACACAAACAACAGCATCACATAGCTGATACCGATTTCAATCCCTGCGGTAAAAGCACTGGTAAACTGAGAGCCGACTGAGCGCCCAAAGGTTTCTTTGGCGTGCAAAAACTGCTCGACCAAAATACTGGCATGGCTCTTTGGCTCACTTTCATTTTGTTCTTCTGTCATCTGTTCGATGGCATGTTGTTCTTTAGAATCCGATGCAGTCATCGCTGAATACCTCTAAATGCTATTGATCATCAAACGACTTTGTTGCACACAGCGTGCTTATCCTTCTGAAGTATAGAATGTAAAAACAGCACCTTAGCTGTAAACTTTGTTCGCATCTTGTGTACTCACCCCGTGATGATCGGATGTGAACAATGTAGCTCAATCGTCACTTGTGATAAAATTCATCTTTTTAATGACGATCGAAAATGAATAACACCCAAATCACAATACATTTTTTTCATCAGTTATTTTAGGTCATCAATGCCAACGCAACGTTCACCCTTCGGTTTTGCATCCACACTCATCATGCTACTTTGCTTTGCGCTGTTTATATTGAGTGCGGGTGCGTGGTGGTTTCTTGATGGGATTTGGGCGTGGTCGGCGGGATTGTTTTATCTTGGCTATGATCTTTGGTTAATGTGCTTTGTGGTGTTTCAAACACGATACTTAGCGACGCAAGCTCAGATTTTTCCAGCGTCAAAGCAACCAGCCCAAACTATAGCCGTCAACACACCAACCGTGAGCGTGCTCATTCCCGCACGAAATGAACAATTAATTTTACCCAAATGTCTGGATGCACTGTTTGCACAGCGAGATGTGACGGCAAAAATTTATATCATTGATGATGGCTCGACTGATCAATCCGCAACTTTACTCGAACAAAAATATGGACTGGAAACCACACAAGGTTTGATTCAATCCAAAACACATCAAAATCTTTATGTGCTCAGGCATGCTTCACAAGGTAAAGCCAAAGCATTGAATCGTGCGTTGCCCTATATTGAAACAGATCTGGTGGTAACACTCGATGCCGATACCGTGATCGCCCCTAATGCGCTACACGCCTTTCTACAAGATTTTCAAAAGCATCCAAATCTTGTGGCTTCGGGTGGTGTGCTCAAACCGACCTGTCGTCCACATCGCCTATCTCGGCTATTAAGTGCTTTTTTTAAATTTTTTCAGCAATTTGAATATATTTTTTCCTTTCTATCACGAGCGTCGTGGTATAAGGTGAATGCCCTACTTTTGGTTTCAGGCGCATTTGCGATCTATCGCACCGAAGTACTTAAGCAAGTTGGTGGTTTCGATCCTGACAGCATGGTGGAAGATTATGAATTAAATCATCGCATCTATCGCTATGCTTCAGAACACGATTTGGACTGGACCGTGGGAATCACAGGACAAGCCTATGGCGTGACCGATGCACCGAATGGATTTCAAGCCTTTTTTCATCAACGCAAACGCTGGTTCGGTGGTTTTTTGCAGACCCAGTTTCATTATCTGGACATGATGGCAAATCAGAAATATGGCATAGTCGGACGACTGATGCTTCCACTGAAAATGCTGGATGCGATACAGCCGTTCTTAGGGCTGAGCGCTTTTATTATTTTGGCAACACTGCTTGTTCAGGCGGATTTTACTCAGCCTAATCCAACGCTTCACACCATTTTACTCTTTATCCTTGGCAAAATGATTTTGGACTTTTTTTATCATTGTTGGGGGATGTTGATTTATTGTCGTTGGACGGGATTGAAATGGACTTGGCATGATCTGCCGAAGATTTTATTTGCAACATTACTTGCGCCATTTAGTTTTCAAATCATCAAATTAATTGCCGCTGTACTGGGCTGGAAAGTCTTTCTGAGCAATCAACGTGATTGGCGTGCCCAGCGTGACATGCACTAAGGTCTGTTGATATTTCAGCGAATAATTGTACAAATTATTAACACTCTCTAAAATATTGACTAAAAAAAACAGTTTTTTAAATTAAACCCAAGTAAAATTTACCTTTTATTTTTCCTTTAATGAATCACTGGATTTGCAATCAGCAACCACATGATCGACCCGCACAAGGACGTTTTATGCTTGTACTTGAGACTCAACATGTTCGGATGAATCAACATGCCATTGATAAAGCACAAGCCTTACAATGTCTGGTCAATATTTTGGTCGAAGATCAACTGGTCACACCCGAATATATTGATGGTTTAAACAACCGTGAACAACAAGGTGCAACCTATCTTGGACAAGGTATTGCCATTCCTCATGGTACACCTGAGTCACGTCAATTCATTCAACAGACTGGTGTGCGTTTGGCACATTTCCCTGAGGGCGTGCTTTGGGATGGGGAAAATAAGATTTATTTGGCGGTGGTGATTGCTGCCAAGTCCGATGAACATTTACAGGTCTTGCAAATTTTGACTCGTGCATTGATTAGCGATCTAGAAGATCAAGTCAAAAATGCACAATCGCCTGAACAAATTATTGCCTTATTACAAGCGCAACCTGCGTCTTTGGCTTTGCATGAAAACTTAATTGCCACTCAAGTCCCTGCCCAAGATATTGACGATTTGATTTGGCAAGCCAGTCAACTGCTGAAACAACAACACATGGTGCAATGTGGCTTTTTATCAGGTTTAAATCTCAAGCAAATGATCCATTTGGGCGATGGAATTTGGTCAATTAGCAGTAATCAGCATGTGTTAAATCCCGCCGTCAGTATTGTGAAAACTGAAACGCCACTGGACTTTGAACAGCAGACATTAAGCACATTGGTCTGTATTGCCAGCAATGATCAGCTTGATCTTTCTCGTTTGCATCAGTTGATGGATATTTTGTTTGATACTACGCAAAGCCAAAGCATCCAGAGCGAACAAGATGAGCATCAGTTAGCCCAATTGCTTGGTGCAGAAGTGATTCCAGACTGGCCTTCACAGCAGATCATTCTCGCCAATGCACATGGCTTACACGCACGCCCTGCCACACAATTGGTTAATCTCACCAAGCAGTTTAGTGGTGATATTCAGGTTGCAGTGGATGATGGGGCATATGTTTCTGCAAAAAGTTTAACCAAATTACTCGCCTTAGGCTGTCGTCGTGGACAACGGCTGACATTTATCGCACAGCCTGAAACTGATGCAGTTGATGCACTTGTACAGATCATTGATGCAGTCCGACAAGGTCTTGGTGAAGAGGTTGAGCAGTTTGATGAGCAATCTCTATCAACAGCGCAAACTACTGATAACACGCCACTAATTAGTTTTGAATCGGATGCGCAACTGGAAAACACAGGGATTGCCGCCTCAACAGGTTTAGCATTTGGTCCTGCACATGTGGTCAAACCCCGTGAATTTGACTATGTGCGAGAAGGTCAGAGCTTTAAAGCTGAAAATGAGCGACTAGAAATCGCATTACATCAGGTCAAAAACCACTTACATCAATTTATCGCCCATACCAGCGCCGATGAAATCAAACAAATTTTCATGGCACATTTGGAGATGCTGGATGATCCAGACCTGATGCAAAGTGTGCAACGTGGTCTAAAACAAGGGCTGTCTGCACCTGCTGCGTGGCATGACCATATTGATGCTGCGGCTACAGCACAGGCGGCGTTAAGTGACCGTTTGTTGGCGGAACGTGCGGCGGATTTGCGTGATATTGGCGAACGTGTGCTTGCGGTGTTGTGCGATGCGCCAGAAATCACAGAGCCTGAACAACCGTACATTCTCATTATGCATGATGTTGGTCCAAGTGATGTGGCACGACTCAATAAAGACCGTGTTGCAGGCATCTTAACTGCGGTCGGTGGTGCCAGTGCGCACAGTGCGATTGTGGCACGTGCTTTGGCGATTCCTGCTGTGGTCGGTGCAGGTGATGCGGTCTTGAATATTGATCCGCATGCAACCGTATTGATTAATGGCGACACAGGTGAGTTTGTGGTTGCGCCCGAACAAGCGCAAATTGAAGATGCGATTGCGACACGTGAACGTCAACGTGAATTACGTGCTCAAGCCCAACAACATTGCTTAGAACCTGCAATCACGCAGGATCAACATCAGCTGGAAATCGCTGCCAATATCGGTAAGGTCAGCGCTACAGCGCAGGCGGTGACCGATGGCGCAGAGGCGATTGGTTTATTGCGTACCGAGTTGGTATTTATGTCGCATAACAGCGCCCCTGATGAACAGGCGCAAGAAGCAGATTATCGGGTGGTACTCGATGCGCTCGCAGGTCGTCCACTGGTGGTGCGTACTTTAGATGTTGGTGGTGACAAGCCATTGCCATATTTACCGATTGCTGAGGAAGAAAATCCATTCTTGGGCTTACGTGGCATTCGATTGACCTTGCGCAAACCGACATTATTACGCCAACAATTGCTGGCATTGCTCAAAGCCGCCGATGATCGCCCGCTACGCATCATGTTCCCGATGATTGGTCGAGTCGAAGAATGGCGAGCCGCCAAAGCGATTTTGGATGAATTCCGCACAGAATACCCTTGCAATAATCTGCAAGTCGGCATCATGATTGAAGTGCCATCGGCAGCATTATTGGCACCGATTCTCGCCCAAGAAGTTGATTTCTTTAGTATTGGTACCAATGATTTGACCCAATACACCATGGCAATCGACCGTGGTCACCCACTGCTATCTGCCGAAGCCGATGGTTTGCATCCAAGTGTGTTATTGCTGATTGATCAAACCGTCCGTGCAGCACATGAGCACGGAAAATGGGTGGGGATCTGCGGCGAGTTGGCAGCCGATCCCAAAGCGGTGCCTGTCTTGATGGGCTTGGGTGTGGATGAGCTGAGTATGTCAAGCACCAGCATTCCTTTGGTCAAGGCACAAATTCGAGGTCTGAATTATACCGAGTGCCAGCGTATCGCCCAGCATGCCCTAAAATGTGAAAGTGCCAGCGCTGTACGTGCATTGGTGGAGTGTTAATCTCATGGCGAAAATTTTAACCATTACCTTAAATCCAGCCATCGACCTCACGGTTCAGCTCGATCAACTGCAACTTGGCGAAGTAAACCGTCAATTAACTGCACAAAGTCATGCTGCGGGCAAAGGCTTGAATGTGGCACAAGTGCTCAAAGATCTTGGACATGAGCTCATCGTGACGGGCTTTTTGGGGCAAGACAATCGTCAAATTTTCGACAGCCACATTGCCAAAGAGCAATTCGATAATCAATTTATCTACATTGCAGGCGAAACTCGGCAGAACATCAAAGTTGCCGAAGCCTCAGGGCGCATGACCGACATTAATGGCAAGGGCTTTTTTGTTGATGACAGCGCCAAACAACAATTACGTGAACGTTTAGTCGAAATCATCGCACAAGTTGAAGTGATTGTGATTGCGGGGAGTCTGCCAAAAGGGTTTAGTGTGGATGAACTCACCGCACTGATCACATGGCTACAATCCCAAGGCAAAAAAGTCGCCGTCGATACTAGTGGTGTAGCACTCAAGGCTGCGATTGCCGCCAATCCGTGGCTAATTAAACCCAATACCGATGAATTGACAGAAACTTATCGCTTGCCTGCACAGACTTTTGCTGAGCAAAAGCAATTATTTAGCAATTTAAACAGTCAAATTGAGCACATCGTGGTGTCGATGGGTGAACATGGCGTGAATTGGTTACATCCGACACAACCATTACACGCAAGTGCTCCCAAGGTGACCGTCAAAAGTACCGTCGGTGCTGGAGATTCGCTGGTTGCAGGGATGATTCATGGTTTGTTAAGCCAATTTACGCCAGAAGAAACCCTAAAAACCGCCAGCGCCATTGCCAGTCATGCCGTCACACAAATCGGTTTTGCTTTACCTGATTTTGCAGTTATCGAAGATTTGAAATCACAAATCGCCGTCCAATCATTGAGTTAATACGATGCAAGAGATGAAACATATTTTATTTGTGCCACATAGTCCTGAGCAGCCGATTAATGCAGTGATCTTGGCAAAGAAATTGGCAAAAGTGGCGACAGCGCAAGGGATGAACAGTCGTGTAGCAACCTCTGCGGACGATCTTGGTCTTTCCGATGCTGATCTGCTGAACATCGATACGGTGCTTTTTGTGGGTCAAAAGCCCGCTCAAACAGCACAATTCAGTGCGCAAAAAGTTGCTGTGGTTCGCTTAGACAGTGCACAGCAAGACGCCGACACGGTACTGCAACAGGCTTTAGCGCATGCTGGTACAGTCGATGAGTTAGTCAGTAATGACATGCTCAGTGACGATACTACAGCAACACGTTTTGTCGCAATTACCGCTTGTCCAACGGGGGTTGCTCATACCTTTATGGCTGCCGAAGCCTTGCAACAAGGCGCAGTCAAGCATGGTTATCAGATCGATGTGGAAACCCAAGGTTCGGTTGGTGCGAAAAATATTCTCTCGGCAGAAAGTATTGCCAATGCTGATGTGGTGATTCTCGCCACCGATATTGAGGTGAATACCGATCGCTTCGTGGGCAAGCGAGTGTATCGCTGTGGTACAGGTTTTGCGCTCAAACAAACCGACAAAGCCTTTGCTCAAGCCATTGCCGAAGCCAAAGTGCTAGAAGCTGGCAAACAGCAAAATAGCACTGCTGAGAGTGACAAAAAAGAAAAAACGGGCGTCTACAAGCATCTGTTAACAGGTGTGTCGTTCATGTTGCCGATGGTGGTCGCAGGTGGTTTGATCATTGCGATTTCCTTTATTTTTGGACTCAATCCCGTTGAAGGGAGCTTTGCCTTTTCGCTTAAGCAAATCGGTTTAGCTGCTTTTACTTTGATGGTGCCGATGTTGGCGGGTTATATCGCCTATTCCATCGCAGATCGCCCAGGACTCACCCCTGGATTGATCGGTGGCTTACTCGCCACACAGCTTGAAGCGGGATTTTTGGGTGGTTTAGTTGCGGGCTTTATTGCGGGTTATATTGCGTTATTTTTATCCAAGAAATTGAAACTACCAAGCAGTTTAGAGGCCTTAAAGCCGATTTTGATTATTCCACTTTTGGCGAGTTCGGCGGTGGGTCTAATCATGATCTATATCGTCGGTCAACCTGTGGCACAGCTCTTTGCACTACTCACCGATTTCCTTGCCAATATGGGCACCACCAATGCGGTGATTATGGGTATTATCTTGAGTAGTATGATGTGTATCGACTTGGGCGGTCCAATCAATAAAGCGGCGTATGCCTTTACCGTTGGGCTATTGACCACGCAAAGCTATGAGCCGATGGCGATGACCATGGCAGGTGGCATGGTGCCGCCACTGGGTATGGCGATTGCCACCTTTTTGGCAAAAAGTAAATTTGCCAAAGCCGAACAAGATGCGGGTAAAGCGGCTGTGGTACTTGGCTTATGCTTTATTTCTGAAGGGGCGATTCCCTTTGCGGCAAAAGATCCGTTACGTGTGATTCCATGTGCCATTGCAGGTGGTGCGGTGACAGGCGCTTTGGTGGCTTTATTTAAATGTCAATTGGTGACGCCACATGGCGGGGTGATGGTCTTGATTATCCCAAATGCGATGAATTATCCATTGAAATATTTGATTGCGATCGCCGCAGGAAGTCTGGTGACTGGTGTTGCCTATGCGCTGGTCAAAAAACGCCTACCGCAAACTGACAGTGCCCTTGCAAAAGTTTAATTTCTCTTGGATGTGACGTTGAAAACTGACTTTTTTAAGTCAGTTTTTTTATGGCAACAAGGAAATAAAAATGATGTCTAGCGCCGTCTATATACGACCGTTCAATCCATAGACAGAATAGACATTACACCATCATTTGGGGGTATAAATTTAAGGGGTGAATTTTATACCGCCAAATATACCGCCAAGATGTTCAATCACAGTCCGTTGGTACTGGGCTTGATTTTTCTTCGCCGTACATCAGTCAGCATAAAGGTTTGACGCCAATGTGTTGGTATAAAACTATTGGTATGAATTTATATCAACAAAAATACCAACGATTACAAGGGGATGTATGTCGTTACCACAGACACAAAAAAGGCTTGAACCCTAGTAAATTCAAGCCTTAAGTAGCATTATGTCGTTGTATGCTTTTGCAAAATGGCGGTGAGAGAGGGATTCGAACCCTCGATACGCGCAAACGTATACACACTTTCCAGGCGTGCTCCTTCAGCCACTCGGACACCTCACCGTAAGGTCAGCGATGATAGCGAAATTTGCAATGAAAGCCAAGTGAATTGCACAATAAATAAAAAACAGTGCTAACATTGCCAGATATACCAAAAGCATTGATTTTATATTTATGAGTCAAGTCAAAAAAGCTGCCCTTCCCGCAATGACACTTGCCGCCCTTGGCGTTGTTTTCGGAGACATTGGGACGAGTCCACTGTACGCCATCAAACAATGTTTTGCAGCTGCCCATATCAGTGTCAATGTCGAAAGCATCATGGGAATTCTGTCGCTGATCTTTTGGTGTATGACCATCACCATCAGCATCAAATACGTCAGTATCATCATGCGTGCCGATAACAATGGTGAAGGTGGCATCATGTCGCTTTTGGCTTTGAATCTGCGCAATCAAAATCTGACCCCGAAATATAAACTCGCCATCATTGCCTGTGGCTTTGTGGGCGCTTCATTATTTTTTGGCGACGGCATTATTACCCCTGCAATTTCGGTGTTGTCTGCGATCGAAGGCTTGAGTATCGCTACACCGATTTTTAATGATTGGATTATCCCGATTGCACTGGGTATTTTGACTGGACTCTTTATGATCCAACGTCATGGTACTGCGGTGATGGGCAAGTTTTTTGGTCCTGTCACCTTGCTATGGTTTTTATCGCTAGGTGGTCTTGGCTTGTGGAGTGTGATTCAAACGCCGATCGTACTTGGTATGGTCAGTCCACATTGGGCAGCGGAATTCGTTTGGCATCATCCACTGGTGTCATTCTTCACCATGAGCGCAGTCATTCTTACCATTACGGGTGGTGAAGCGCTCTATGCCGATCTTGGGCATTTTGGTCCTGCACCGATCCGTTTGGCTTGGTTTAGTGTGGTGCTTCCTTGTTTGCTTTTGAATTATGCTGGTCAAGGCGCTTTGTTACTACGACGCCCTGAAGCGATTGAGAATCCATTTTATCTGATGGTGCCTGAATGGGGACTGTATCCAATGATCGGCTTAGCAACCATTGCTGCCATCATCGCATCACAAGCCATGATCACAGGGATTTTCTCCATGGCAAAGCAAGCCATACAGCTCGGTTATTTGCCACGTTTATCCATTCAGCAAACCTCAGAGTCTGAGCAAGGGCAAATTTATGTGCCTTTTTTGAACTGGACGCTGTTTATTGCGGTATTTATCATTGTGATTCTGTTTGAAAACAGCACCAACCTTGCTAGCGCATACGGCGTGGCTGTGACCAGTACCATGTTATGCGGTACGATTTTGATTACCATTTTGGCGCATAATTATTGGCGTTGGCCGATCTACAAAACTGTGCTGATCATGACGCCATTTTTCGTACTCGATCTGATCTTTGTCAGTGCGACTTCGCTGAAAATTCCTGATGGTGGCTGGGTCACACTTGCCATCGGCGGCGTGGTTTTCACCCTGCTGATGACGTGGAAACGTGGTCGTGAGTTGATGTTTGAAAATCTACAACGTGATGCGCTGCCACTCGATACCTTTATCAACCATCTGGGCAATAGCGTACAAATCGTACCTGGTCAAGCCATCTTCCTGACCAGCACACCAAAGATCGTCCCACACGCTATGTTGCATAATCTGAAACACAATAAAATTTTGCACGAGTTGAATTTTCTCATCACCGTAATTACCCGTGATGTGCCTTATGTCGATGATGCTGAACGAATTTTTGTTAAGACTTTGGATGAGCGCTTCATTAAAGTGTATGTATACTACGGTTTTAAAGATGAGCCTGATATTCCGCAAGCCTTAGAGCAAGTCTATGAACAGCTTAAGCTGGAATATAACATGATGCAAATCAGCTTCTTTATCTCACGTGACCGTGTCATTTCTAAAGTCGGTGAAGGCATGGCGCCGTGGCGTGAAAAACTGTTTATCTCCATGCAACGTAATACCAGTGCCGTCAGTGATTTCTATCAAATCCCGAGTAATCGTGTGGTCGAGCTAGGCGGACAAATTGAGATTTAACCATTTAGAAATCATTTAATTGTGTTGTTTCTGAGAATGATTTATTCAATTAAACAATACAAAGCCCCGAACAATCGGGGCTTTGTGCTTTTATTGATTTCGGTATGAAATCGATACCATACGTCAATTATTGCAATGGCGCTGTTGCATCAACATCTGGGTCAGCCAATTGCGTTGCCTCGTCCACTTGGTTGCTGTCTTCAGCTGGCAGTGCTTGTGCATTCGGATCAATTGCATTTTGATCAGCCTCAGGCATCAATGCAGCTGCATTTGGATCTGCATTCACCACATCCGCTTGTGCAGTTGCCACTGTTTGGTCTGCTTCGTTGATCGCAGAATCAACCGCCGCACTCACTTGTGCATCATCGACTGTACCTTGATCAAGGCTTTGTTCAGATGCTTGCGCCATTGCGGTTTGTTCGGTAGCTACTTGTTCTGAAGCTGTTTGCACAGTAGCATCTTGTGCCACTTGACCTTGTGCTTGTAATTGTTGCTGTTCTTGCGCCAATTGGTTTTGCGCTTCAGCCATCGCTGCCTGCTGTTGATCAACAGCCTGTTCGCTCGCCTGACCTGCTTGCGCCATCATTTCAGCGTCTGTTGCGGTGCTATCGATCGCTTCGACATTTTGCGCCACTTGCTGTGCTTGCTGTACCGATGCATCATCGACGACAGGGGCTTCATTTTGTACACTCATATCAGCAGGTGCCATATTCACAGGTGTCTCTGCACTTGAGCTCGCCAAAGCCTGCTGTTCAACACCTTGAGACATCTCGGCAGATGTTGGCTCAGCCATTGTGCTTTGCGCTGTCTGTTCTGCGCCCATCTGTTGCGATGGATCCATATTGGCATCTGTAGGGTTCGCTTGCATTGCCGATTGTGGTGCTGCCATATCAGCAGTTGCTTGATTCGGTGCTTGAGTCGGCGCACTGATCGGCGTCAAAGTACGTGCTTGTAAGTCAATCACTGCATTTTGTGCAATGGCTTGTGCAATCACCTCTTTCGGAATACCCATTTGTTCAAGTGAACCTGGTTGTCCGTTAATGGTGGTTTGCACAGTCGCTTTAGACAGACTTTCCAGCGTATCGCCTGCTTGAATCGGTGGCTCTGCAAATGCAGCACTGGCAAACATCGCCGTAGCGATTGCACTCAGACCTAAAGACAATTTGCTCAAGCGACGTTGACTGTTCATATTTAAATTTGACATCTTTATTCTCCAATGTTCTGGATCAGCCCCAAATCCAAGAATTTTATAAAAGCACTTCCCAAAACGATGCAATGCGCATTTCATTACATGGATTTTTGGAAAATCACTTAACTTGAATTTGAGTGCGCTCGACTTCAATTTTTTTGGGCGATGTATCGCATTTACAACGCACAAAAATCTTGAAATGGCATCCGAGCAACACAGGGCACGATTTATTCATGTTTCAAGTTGAGCTCAGCTTAGATCAGCCCTCTGTTAACTTTGTAGCAGTCAAGTTGTTCAAAAGCACAGCAATTGTGTAGCAAAGGTGAGTAAATCCAGACAAATGCATATACTTGGTAAAGTTTGATTGTTAAGATTTTAATAGGTCTGCCAAATAGGTGGCTTGCGTTGTATTTGTAGTGTGTTCAGATTACCAATACATCATTTTTGTATTTGCTACAGTGTGTGCTTTTGAAAAAAATTCTCGTTTCACTCTTCTCCTTGCTCCCCGTGGTTTTTGCTTTACCACAGTTGAACGCTGGGCAATATTTACCCTTTCATCAGGAATTGTGCCTCGATCAATTTTATGCGCAAGCTGCACCTGAGCTGATCAATCAGAAATTGGCAGTAAATAGCTATCCACTGTGCAATCAAGGCTTTAGTGTAAATTATTCAGGCGTCTCCAAAACACCGATTTGGGTGGCTGAAAAACTCACCCCAGAACGCCTCAGCATTCGCATCAAGCGTGAAGATAATTTTCACGAAGATAGTCGACTGCCTGTCAGCATACAAGCCACTTTGGACGACTATCGTGGCTCAGGCTATGATCGGGGTCACATGGCACCGAATGCCGATATGAATAATAAAAACTCACAATATCAAAGTTTTGCACTGAGTAACATCGTCCCGCAAGCCTCAGATAATAACCAAAATACATGGCGTGAGATCGAAGAAGCCACCCGTGCCATGGTCAGCAAATACAAACTCGATGGCTACATCATTACAGGGCCAGCTTATCTCGAACCGACCGTGCGCTATGTCAAAAAAGGACATGATGTACTGGTGCCAAGTCATGTTTTTAAAGCCATTTATTTCCCACGCATTGGACTTGCCAGCGCTTACCTGAGCCCAAACGATAGTACACGCCAAGCGCAGGTGATGAGTATCTGCGCTTTGGAAGAAAAGATTGGCATCAATCTCTTCCCTCGGGTCGATGAACAATCCAAGCGTCAGGTGTATCAACTGCCCCGCCGAACCAACCAAGTCAAAGCCAAAAAACATCCACAATATCTAAACACCGATATGCACAGTCAATGTGCGCCGACCGTTGAAGCGGAACAAATCTTGGCAACGCAAAAAACCTTTGTCAAAAATCAAAGTCACGACAATGAAATCACCAATTTGAAGAACATTGATTTAAAAAGCCTGGATTTAAAAACTTTGGAAAAAATGGTCAGCGAAGGCAAACTCAGCCATGAGGTCATCGAACAACTGCCGAGTAGCCAAAAAGAAAGCCGTCAAGAATATGGTGTCAGTATGAATAAATGGCTTTTGGCAGTGATTCGTTGGCTAAAGCTCAATAACTCGCAGGAATAGCGCTACAATAAACTGTTTTTAAAAGAGGGATTTCTAATAACATTGCCCAAATTGCCTATTCAAAAATCAGGAGCGATCCATGACCTTTCAAGCCTTTGCCAACCACGATCAAAGCACGGCGATTGACAATCTCACCATTGAGAATCAAGGTGATCGGCTCTCGATTTATGGCAGTTTGCAAATCAAAGTCACAGCGCAAGGTTTGTCGGATGCCCAGACCTTGTTAAAAATTCTGCAAGATACGGTCGACTATTTACAGCGACAGGATTTGTCCGAAAATCAATCTAAAATCCCTGAGGCAGAACGGATTCAGAATCCATTTTTAAATGACCACACAGATCGTGATGCGGATTAAAACAATTTGCAAACTGCTGATTCTTTAAAAATATTTTATTATTTTTCAGTATTTTGGCATTCTGCGATATTGCAAGGCAATCCAAGCCACAACTTATTCATGACTCAACTGCTGTTGTAGCCACTGGATATAATTATTCTGATCCAAAAAATCAGGCGCTTGCGTAGTATCTAGCGCAAATGCTCTGGCATGAAACTCAACGATAATACGATGTGGTGTATATTGCCCATCGTGAATCTTAAAATATTTTGCCAAAAACAATCGATGTCTGCCCCAATTGGTCAAGTTTTCAATTTTCGGGGCATCTGTTTTATCAATGAGTTCTTGATAACGTAATGAAATATCATCCAAAGTCATGATGTGTTGTCGCATCCCATACCTCCACAATCAGGAGATGACGTATTATAAAATGCGTTTGATGAACCTTTGATGAAACTGCATGAGAACGCACAAAACAAATCACTTTACTTTAGATAAGTCATTCACCTACACTACATCCGTGAAATATCTCACAGAATAATTACATTTTGCGATGTAAATTAGGGTCTATTGACATTCAGCTTTCATTTGCACAGTGGGTCATACAATGAAAAAACTTTTGGCAGAATTGATCGGCACGTTCTGGTTGGTCTTTGGTGGATGCGGTAGTGCGATTTTTGCAGCTGCATATCCTGAGCTCGGTATTGGCTTTGCAGGTGTTGCGCTTGCATTTGGTCTAACGGTACTCACAGCAGCCTATGCAGTAGGTCGGATTTCTGGTGGACATTTTAATCCTGCGGTCACGGTCGGTCTTTGGGCGGGTGGTCGTTTTAATACAGCAGATATTGTGCCTTATATTATTGCGCAGACTTTGGGTGCATGTTTGGCAGGTTTAATGCTGTTCGTGATTGTTCAAGGTCAAGCAGACTTTGCAGGTGTCGGTGGTTTTGCCAGCAATGGTTTTGGCGATTTATCCCCTGGCAAATACTCGATGATGTCAGCGCTACTGACTGAAGTAATTTTGACGGCGATTTTCTTATTTATCATTATGGGTTCAACCCATCACCGTGCGCCTGTCGGTTTTGCACCGATTGCGATTGGTTTGGGTTTGACGCTGATCCACTTGATCAGTATTCCAATCACCAACACCTCTGTGAATCCTGCACGTAGTACAGGTGTGGCATTGTTCGCTGAAACTGCGGCAATGAGCCAACTGTGGTTGTTCTGGGTTGCACCGATCGTCGGTGGTGTCATTGGTGCATTGCTCTATCGTTTGGTCGATGACGCACCGAAAGAAAATCTGGAAGGCTTTGATCAATAACTATCTGCTTCACCTTTGTTTGGAATAAGATGAGTAGAAATTAGCTAATTCGTGAAAACGTCAGCCACACTGTTCGAGGGCATGAGGAATATATTCCGCAAGATTTAGCAAAATTACGTTTTTCAAGGCATTGGAAACATTCCATTGTATGACCGAGTTTGTGGCTGACAAATGGTTTTCTTGCGAAACTGAGTTTCTCATTTTCCCGAAAGAAAAGTAGGTCCAACCGAAGGTTACTTCTGACTTTTAACATACACCACAATAACTCGCCTAAAATGTCCTGCTTTTCAATACTGCAAAGAACATACTTCATCGAATGATCAAATATAAGTTGCTTAAAAGACAAAACCCTCAATGGTTCGCCACAGAGGGTTTATCTTTTTGCAGAATCTTTCTAAGTTATAAGCGCATCTCAATACCTTGCGCCGCAAGAAAGGCTTTGGCTTCAGGAATGCTATGTTGCCCAAAGTGGAAAATCGACGCTGCTAAAACTGCATCCGCCCCACCCTGCAAAATCCCATCTGCCATGTGTTGCAGATTCCCCACACCACCCGAAGCAATGGTCGGAATCGTCACGCGATCGTTAATCGCACGCATCAATCCAATGTCATAGCCTGCCTTCGTTCCATCGGCATCCATACTGGTCACCAGCAATTCGCCAGCGCCAAACTCTGCCATTTTCACTGACCATTCAATCGCATCAATCCCCGTCGGCTTACGTCCACCGTGAGTGAAAATTTCCCATTTATTCTCAGCGACTTTCTTGGCATCAATCGCCACCACGATGCACTGCGCGCCAAAACGACTCGATGCTTCAGCCACAAATTCAGGATTGAATACCGCCGCCGAATTAATACTGACTTTATCCGCACCTGCATTGAGCAACAATCGAATATCTTCAATCTTACGCACACCACCGCCAACGGTGAGTGGAACAAATACCGTTTCCGCCATACGTTCTACGGTTTTGTACGTCGTATCACGACCATGATGGGTTGCTGTAATGTCTAAGAAAGTAATCTCATCGGCACCTTGCTCATTGTAGCGACGTGCCACTTCCACAGGATCACCGGCATCACGAATATCCAAAAACTGAACGCCTTTGACCACACGCCCATTGTCTACATCCAAACACGGAATAATTCGTTTTGCTAACATAGCTTGATTCTCAGCAACATATTTTGACGGCAAAATCTGATCTTTTAAAGATCATCATTTTAAAGAACTTTAGCGTTCTATGCGCAAAGACTACACCTTGACGCAAGAAGCGGTTATTCTAGCAAAAATATTCTGTATGCCTAGAGTTTTCATCGTTATGTCCGTCTATACCCAACTCAATCTTGAACAAGTACACACTTTCGCCATGCAATATGGCTTGGAGATTATCGAGATCGAACCGATTCAAGGCGGCATTGAAAACACCAATTATTTTATTACTGCAAAAAATGGTCAAGAATTTGTACTCACGGTGTTTGAAGAATTAGACCTAAATGCAGCTGCCGAACTATTCCCTGTGTTGCAACATCTTGAGCAACACGGCATTGCTGTTGCTGTACCCTTAACTTTTAATGATCAACCAATTCATAGCATCGTCGGCAAACCTGCACAAATTGCGCCACGTATCGCTGGCAAGCATCCCATGCCGTCTACGGTCGCACAAGTTGCGGCAATGGGTGAAGCCTTGGCGAAGATGCATTTGGCACTGCAAAATTATCCATTACAACGCAAAAATAATCATGACCATACATGGTGGGCTGCGACTGCGCATGAGCTGTATGCAAAAATGAATGAAGCCGATCAAGCGTTACTCACTCAAGTCTTTGCACAGTATGAACAGATGTTTGATGCCTATCCGAATCGTCCCTATGGTTTGATTCATGCCGATTTGTTCCGTGATAACAGCCTGTATGTCGGCGACTCGTTGTCAGGAATTTTAGATTTTTCTGAGCTGAGCTATGATCAGTTGTTGCTGGATATTAGTATCACGATGAATGATTTCTGTAGTGATTATCCCGATGTGTCTTTAGATATGGAAAAAGCACAGGCATTTTTAAATGCTTATCAAGCGGTGCGTGCGTTGACTGATGATGAAAAAGCGTGCTTACAAACTTATTTTGCGATGGCAGCTTGTCGTTTTTGGATTTCTCGTTTGCAAGTTGCTGAGCGCAATCGCAATGAAGGACGCACTGGCACAGAAATTCTACAGAAAGATCCACAAGAGATGCGCAATATGACCCATGACCGTTTAAACATAGAGTACGCATTGTAATGGCACGCTATCAAGGACGTTTGATCGAATGGCACGATGAGCAAGGCTACGGCTTTATTCAGGGCATTAGCGATCCCAAGCATCAGCGTGTGTTTCTGCACATTAGTGCCTTTGAGCGTAGTGGTCCTCGACCGATTGAGGGCTGTGTGGTGGAGTATGAGCTGGGCATCGACGATCAATCTCGACCGCAAGCCCGCAATGTACGCTACGTCAAAGCCAAGCAAGTCTTTAGCCACAATCCGAACAGCCAACCTTTTTCCAGCGCACCGAAAAAGCGTTTTGCATGGCATCCGATGTATCTCGCCATGTTGGTGTATTGGGTGGTGCTGTTTGTCACCGCAGCCTATGGACAGCTTCCGCCGTTTACGTTGTTGGTGATTATGCTGGTGAATAGCTATTGTTACTGGATTTTTTATCAAGACAAAAAAGCGGCGATGCAAGGCGATCAACGGATTTCCGAACAGCATTTACTGCTCATGTGTGCGTTGGGTGGTTGGACGGCGGCGTGGTTTGCCATGAAGCACTTTCACCATAAGACACAGAAACAACCGTTTAAACAATACTATTATCTGAGTATCGTGGCGCATATTGCATTGCTGGCGTTTAGTGTGTTTATGCTGAGAGTGTTTTAAGTGTAATATTCAAATGGAATGAAAAAGAGCATTGTCATGGATATTGAAAAATTACTCAAAAAACGACAGCTCAATGTCCAAGAGCAAAACTTTATTAGCAAACATCGTATCTATCAAGAAGCCCTATATTGGCGTAAACAGGGTGTTCCTGAATTACTACGTGAAATCGCCATTCAGCACCATATAGATGTTGAGCACTCAATTTTTCTAGAATATGAACAAGACAGTCTTGGAGGAAGCACCGATGAGGGAATCATACTGACGCCTGACTATCAATTTTATGAATTTGATATTGACTTTAATCCTGACCGCACAGCACTCCTTCAAGTCTATGTATTTCGCAATATCACCGATCGTTATGAAGTTAATGCTCATCAACGTGGCAAAGGTGCGACTTGGGGTTCTTTAGCAATCGACGTATTAAATGAATTGAATCAGCAAACTAATTCAGAGGAATAATTTTGAACAACATTCAAGATCAGAAAAATCTCACCTACTTACTGTACGGCTTATATCTCGCTGCGATCTTTAGTGCGGGCATCTTGGCAGTGATCGCTATCATCATTAACCATGTCAAATTTTCTAGTGTCAAAGGCACATTTTTAGAAAGTCATTTCCTTTGGCAGATTCGAGGTTTTTGGTGGTATCTGCTGTGGAATGTGATTGGCTTTGCCAGTTTGTTTCTTGTGGTTTTTGTCTATCAATCGGCATGGTGGGCGGTGTTTGCACCTACGATTTGTTTAGTCATTATCGGCTTGGCGTGGGTGTGGAGTGTGTATCGTGCGATACGTGGCTTGATTGCGCTGAGTAATGATGAGGCAATGTATTAACATTTTTCAGCAAGAGAAATAAACGTGACTACAAATAGCGAAAAAGATTCACAGAATAATAAAAGCGAAAAAAGACCGAATAAATGGAAGCAAGCCATTTGCGGATTATTTGGTGAAATGATAGGACAATTGATTCTTTTACTTCTATTTTTTGCAGTTGCAAATATTTATGCAGCCTACGTGTTTTTTTGGTTTTGGTGCATTTTTTTTGATTTTACCTTTCGGTATGTTGATCTATTACGCATGGAAAAAATGGCGGAAGAATCAGTAATTTTCTAGGATTAATCAAACTATTGTCTTTGTTTAAAAAACAACATTTCTCAGGTTCAATACCAATTTCATTGATGAAACAAATTTACTTATCACGAGCCTCATCAATACTCATTGCAGTCGAAACAACACATACTTAAATAGGATGAAGCAATCAACTCTGATACAATTTTCTTATAAGTAAAATCATTTACAGAAAACGCACGGAGACCACCATGAGTCTAGTCGAGTTTGAACATTTTGATGCATTCCAAATCGTACTATTCGATGCGACCTGCGTGATCTGTGACACATGGGCGAATTTCCTGATTCAAGTCGATCGCAAGGCAAAGTTCAAACTGGCAAGTGTGCAGTCGCCCCTCGGTCAGCAGTTGCTTGCCCACTTTGGCTATTCCACCACAGACTTCGATACCATGCTGTTTATCGATCGTGGCACGGCTTATGATCAATCCACCGCATTTCTAAAAATCATGCAAAATTTGCACTTGCCGTGGTCAGCCGTACAGCTGGGTTTGATCACACCAAAAATGCTGCGTGATCCACTGTATCGCTTTGTCGCTAGAAACCGCTATCGTTGGTTTGGACAGAGAAGTTGTGCGTTGCCTGAGCCAAAGCATCAGCAACATTTTTTAGAAAACTATTTGCTTTTAAAAAACGATCTGCGCCCATCCGTGCCAGCAACGACTTAAACTCATTCATATGAAAAATAATCCCCTGCGTTTGATTCATTACAGTTTAGCCTTCTTATGGATTTATCAAGGCTTAGTGCCGAAATTGCTCTGGACAAGTGCAGATGAAGTTGCCATTTGGCAGTGGTTTGGTACATCGACAGAAACGGCGATTTTGCTGGGTAAAACGAGCGGTGTGATCGAAATTATTTTTGGCGTATTGTTTCTCGTTTATCCACATCGGATTTTGCATTATTCCAATATTATCGGCATGATTGCTTTACTTCTTGGCGTGATGATGATTTTTCCAAAACATTTGATCGGCGCATTTAATCCTGTGGTGATGAATGTGGCGATGGCAGCGCTTTCTGTAGTGGCATTACAACTTTTCCGTGAATATCCCGATAATAAATTCGACTCACAATAAACTTGACCTGAAATAGCCACCTATAAAAAATAGCCATCAATTGACGGCTATTTTTCAAACAACTTCAAGCATATTATGCCGAAACACCGACCACGATCGTTGCCACATAACCTGCTGATACACTGCCTGAAAGATCCATCATTTGCAGTGAATAGCCATCATTAAACACATTGTCGTTGGATAATGAAATTCGGCTAAATGGTGTTTGGCTACTGCTGTACAAGTCCGAGTTGCTATACACCTCATCACAAGCATCTTCAGGCAAGGCGAATTGTGAGGTTTTGAGCTGATTGCGATAGGTGGTTGCTACGCTCACACTTGGAAAGACCTCGAAGTGAATATGTGGCCAACGCCCTTCATAACAACCTGGAAATACCGTATCAAAATACAGCATACCGTTGCTATCTGTCGCTTGCACGCCACGCAAATAGTCTTCATCGGTCACCCCTGATGAATATAAAGAATACTCACCATCTGGGGTGCAATGCCAAACATAAATCGCATAATCGGTCAGCGCACTACAATTGTCATTAATATCGACCAGTTTAATCGCAAGCGTTAGCGGTACGCCATCAACGCTATTGCCCGTATACAAACTCGAGGTAAGGTCACTGCGCACAATACCTGAGCGGGTTAAGGCATTAATGCTCGAGACATGCCCATCGGCAGGATAAGGCCCTTCGGTCTCAGTTGGAATTTCGGAACAACTACTTGACGAACTGCCCGAACCCGATGAACCGCTTGAGCTAGACGAACCACTCGAACTGGATGATGAACTGCTATAACTATCACCACCATCTCCACCGCCACAGCCCATCAATAAAGCAGCCGTTCCCCCAACACCCCAAAGTAAGGCATCTCGTCGGGACAATTGCTTATTCAACATCTGCTGAATATCTTGCGCAAGCCCCATTGAGTCCACCACGTGTGTTTCCTCATGATTCATATCGATCTCCACTTGGCTAATCCGCCAAAATTGGCATTTGACTTTTTGGTTTTAACTTGAGCATTAAAAAAGAAAAGCGTAGATAAAAATGCCAGCTTCGGTAATGTCATGTGAACATTATGGAGAAATAAACAGCACTGCAACAAATCTGTTTATTAATTATGCTTAATATTCGATTCAGCGGAAATTTAGCAAGCAATCTTATCTTACTGAATCTTAAAATTTAGATTGAAGAATCACATATTAAGAAAATAGATTATTTAGCCAAACTAATAAAAATACCAAGAATGAACAAATTCATTCGCAAAATGCATCTTGTTTTGCAACAAATCATTACACACCAATTTTATTTCGTTACATTGCATCACATTCGCATCCATGATGTTTTTTTAGTCTATCTTTTTTTAAAGCGAAAGGATCATTCTCATGGCTGGACTCTCTATTTGGCACATTGCGCTTTTATTGATTGTCGTTGTGCTGTTATTCGGCACCTCAAAACTGAAAAATTTAGGTCGAGATCTTGGCGGTGCAGTCAAAGATTTTAAAAACTCGGTCAAAGATGAAGATGCAAAATTGGATCAACAAAAACACCAACACGCCATCGACAGCGAAGCCCGCGTGGTCAAAGACCACTCCAATGCATCTTAAAGCCCTGAGACTATCGTTCATGCTTCACAGTAGATGGCAAGATGTTTGATATTGGATTCAGTGAGTTACTCCTGCTCGGCGCCATTGCGCTGATCGTGCTTGGTCCTGAAAAGCTCCCGACAGCGATGCGTGCGTTGGGATGTTTTTATGCCAAATCAAAACGCTTAGTTAGCGATATTCAGCACAGTATTGATCAAGAGTTGAAGTTGGACGAACTCAGACAACAGATGCAACAAGAGCTTGAACACATCAAACAGACTGAGCAACGCATGCGAGAAGAACTGCAAAAAATGAGCCTCGATATGGAACAGCTCAAGGCACGCAAAGCGCAATCTAGTCCGCCTATATCAAACAGCGCAATATCTAATAACACAATATCAAACAGCTCAACCTCATCGCCAACCGCACAAGACACCTTTCTAGACATCACACAAAACATCGTGATGCCAAAGCAGGAGGAACTGTCATGACAGAACCCTCTGCGCAGTCCACGGCTAGCACACAAGCATCAGCCAAGGCACAAACAACCAAGACACAGCCACCCTCTGCGACCTTGCCAAACCTAGCACCACCAAACCCGAATGCGCTAGCTTCGATGAGCATTATTGCGCATTTACAGGATTTACGTCAGCGCTTGATTCGGATGTTTGTGGTGGTGCTATTGATCTTTTTTGCGCTACTGCCCTTTGCCGATCAACTCTATGAAATGCTGTCTGCACCACTTCGTGCATTGCTTCCAAGCGACTCCAGTATGATCGCCACGGATGTCACTGCCACATTTATGGCACCATTTAAGCTCAATGCCTTTGTCGCAGTGATTCTTGCCATGCCGTACTTGCTCTATCAGGTTTGGGGCTTTATTGCGCCTGCCTTATATCAACGAGAACGACACATTGCGATTCCGCTGGTGGTCAGCAGTTTTGTCTTATTTTATGTGGGGATTGCTTGTGCTTTCTTTGTGACTTTGCCTGCGGTGTTGTCGTTTTTCATTCATGCGACACCCGACAGTGTGGCACCGATGACCGACATCAATAGCTATTTAAGTTTCTGTTTAAAGTTGTTTTTAGTGTTTGGGCTGACCTTTGAAGTGCCCATTGCCACCTTGATTTTGATTTTAACTGGTTTGATCAGCACCCAAGACTTGGCAGCAAAACGCCGTTATATTATTGTGGGATGCTTTACCATCGCCATGTTCGTCACACCGCCTGATGCACTGAGTATGGCACTGCTTGCTACCATCATGTGGTTATTGTTTGAATGTGGATTGTTTTTTGGCAGAATGTTGGAAAAGAAAACGGTTCAGCCTTAAAGGTCATTGTTTTCTTTTCCACACAGTATTATCTCTGCTTCAACAAGCACGTACGCAGTTCCGCCACAGAACCCACAATCGCCACAGGTGCAAATCGCTCAAGTACCTCTACTGCATGCACGCCATAGCTCACACCGACTCTAGGCATATTGATTTTCTGTGCCATTTCCAAATCATAACTGGTATCACCGACCATCAAGGCACGATCTGCAGGCACACCAGTCACATTTAAGATTTCTTGAAGCATCGAGGGATCAGGCTTCGAGCGTGTTTCACTGGCGGCACGTGTTGCGACAAATATGTCTTCACTTTGTGTCTGCGCAAGTACCCGATCAAGCCCTTTACGGCTTTTCCCTGTAGCGACAGCGAGCAATTTGCCTTGTGCTTTTAAGACATCAAGCAATTCCGCCACACCATCAAACCACACATCACTGCCTGAGTTTGCGACATAATGCTGTGCATAGTCAGTTAGAATCTGTTCGTGTAATTCAGGCACTTGTGGGAATAGGCGTTGCATCACTTCAGGTAAGCCAAGTCCAATCACACTTTTTGCATCATCGTCTAACAGCGGTTGTTGAAACTGTTGTGCGGCAAATTGCAAACTTCGGACAATTTGACCAACAGAATCAAACAACGTCCCATCCCAATCAAAAATGATCAGATCAATATTTTGCATATCCAATGCGCTTGTCGTGTCTACATCGGGAGAAAATTGGCTTAAATCATTCATCAGTAAAATCTATCTCGTCCAAATTCATTTCATAAGCTAATCGATTTCAATTGCTGTCTGATGACTTACTCAGACTTTTAATCAACTTCTGCATATCATCGGGTAACGGCGCTTCGATCACAGGATAATTCGGTATTTCCAAACGCATGGCATGTAGGCAGAGTCGCTTGACATCGTGATGAGAAAACGGCACTTGATGCCCATATTTATCATCGCCAACCAAGGGATGTCCAATACTCAAACCATGCACACGGATTTGATGAGTACGCCCAGACAATGGCGATGCATGAATCAGCGTCGCTCCAGTATAGCGCTCAACCACATTCCACTGGGTTTGGCTAGGCTTACCTTCTTTGGATACACGAACACGACGTTCGCCATTATTCAGTTCATAACGTAACAATGGCGCATCAATCAATTGCTTGTCTAAAGCCACCACGCCTTTCACGATCGCCGCATAAGTCTTTTTGATGCGATGTTCTCGCAAATCATCTTGTAGCGTTTTCAGTACAGAACGCTTTTTGGAAATCATCACCAAGCCTGAGGTATCACGGTCAATACGATGAATCAATTCTAAATATTTTTTTCCTGTGGCTTGGCGCATCGCTTCGATCAAACCATACGCCACACCGCTACCACCATGTACCGCAATGCCTGACGGCTTATTGACCACGATCAAGCCTTCATCTTCATAGATGATGCGAGCCAATAAACCTTGCGCCACACTATCGCCGATCGGTGCATGATCTTCTTGCTGTTGCATACGAATCGGTGCGATACGGATTTGATCGCCAATATTGAGCTTGGTTTCTGCTTTAATGCGTTTTTTATTGACCCGTACTTCACCTTCACGAATCAGTCGGTAAATGCGACTTTTCGGCACACCTTTTAAGGTGCGAAAGAGGAAGTTATCAATGCGCTGTCCTTCATGATGTTCCGTCACATCAATCCACGTCACGCTTTGCCATGCGCCT
This sequence comes from Acinetobacter marinus, assembly GCF_900096915.1. GTDB lineage: Bacteria > Pseudomonadota > Gammaproteobacteria > Pseudomonadales > Moraxellaceae > Acinetobacter > Acinetobacter marinus. The sequence continues at coordinate 327,830 of NZ_FMYK01000002.1, read as the reverse complement.
GCTGTATCGACATCAGCTTTTTCTTGTTCTAACTTTTCTTCTTCAAACTTTGCAGGTCTTGAAGGTGCTGATTTTAAAGGCACTGATTTTGATGGCGAGGATTTAAAAGTCGAACGCTTTGAGGACGACGAATTTGAAGATCCTGCGTTTGAAGATCGTGCTTTTGAAGCGGACGTTTTTGAAGACGAGGTAAACTTAGATGGGCGCATTAAACTCACAACTTATTCATGGGCAGGATTTGAACGCTTGGGCGTAGCGATCTTTCAAGATCAATATTTTACAACGATATTTCAATCAGATTCTGATTAAGTCACGGATACGGCACAATTTCGCAATTTTTGCCTATCTTTTAAGCAAATAACATCAATTAATCGCAAATATCATATAGGCAGATGGCGATGTATTTGCTATATTCAGCGCACGGATACCAACGTCACCGTCCATCATAATATATCTTCTTTTGAAAAAATAAGACGATAGATGCACATAAGATGACGTGTCGGTCCTCAAAGATTATGCCTAAGCCGATGGCAGATTATATCGGCAAAACTGTGATGTGCATGTGTTTATTTTAACCATGTTCACCGCACAGCATGCAAATGTCGCTAACCAACGACCAATCAATCGTGAAGTTAGTTTAATTGATAACGGATTGCATCAGACACATTGCACCACGCAAGATATTCAGGCAACCCATTTGATCATTTAAGGTTTGTTAGCCCTCGCCACGATGAGCATTCCGTGGCTTGAGAGAAATGACTAGCAAAAGATCGAATGATTTAGATTTAACGATTTAACGCTTACAACGTCATTCTTAATGTCTAAATCCATGCGTCTTATCGCAAATTGTGAATAGCAAATAGCGAATAGATAGTCACCTTAAATACAATGCGTCCCCCAGTGAATATCGTTGCAACGAATCTCAACAGAGACTTGGCAACAGTATGCAGACACAGGATTAGACAGTTTCATTTTTACAATCGAAAAATGTACCGTCGATCTCCACTGTCGCAACATTGCGAAAACGATTTGAACAAAACGATGTAAAGAACATCTATTCAAAACTTTTCGCTTGCTATGATCATTGAATTATTAATGTGGTGTTGATGCGTTTGGGTCATCCTTGATTAGGTATTACACCCATGAAACGTATGTTGATCAATGCAACACATGCCGAAGAAGTTCGTGTTGCACTTGTCACAGACAATCGTCTGTATGATTTTGACCTTGAAAATCGCACGCGTGAACAGAAAAAATCAAACATCTATAAAGGTCATGTGACCCGAGTAGAACCCTCTTTAGAAGCAGTCTTTGTAGAATACGGCGCAGGTCGTCAAGGCTTCTTGTCTTTACGTGAAATCGCACATTCTTATCTACAAGGCGACCCTCGCCAAAACCACAATATTCGTGAACTGATTACTGAAGGCACTGAGCTTTTGGTACAAGTGGAAAAAGAAGAGCGTGGCAACAAAGGTGCTGCACTTTCGACCTATATTTCACTTGCAGGTCGTTATTTGGTGTTGATGCCAAACAACCCGAAAGGTGGCGGTATCAGCCGTCAGATTTCAGGTTCGACACGTGAAGAATTGAAAGAAATTTTAGCCTCACTCAATCTACCTCGTGGCATGAGCTTGATCATCCGCACCGCAGGGATTGGTCGAAGCAAAGAAGAATTACAACTCGATTTGCAACACTTGCTCGATCTTTGGAATCAAATCCAAAACTCAGCAAAAAATGGTCCATCGCCGATGCTCGTGCATCAAGAAGCAGGTGTAGTGACCCGTGCCATCCGTGACTATCTGCGTGATGACGTCGCAGAAATTTTGATTGATAGCGAAAATGCCTATAACGAAGCCTATAACTTCGTCAAAGCAGTGATGCCAAATCAATTAGACAAATTAAAAACCTATACTTTAAACGATCCATTGTTTGCGCATTTTGGTGTTGAAAGCCAAATCCAAACTGCATATGAGCGTGAAGTGAAGTTGCCATCAGGTGGTTCGATCGTGATTGATCAAACCGAAGCATTGGTGGCAATCGACATCAACTCGGCAAAAGCCACTCGTGGTCAAGATGTGGAAGACACAGCGCTTCACACCAACCTTGAAGCTGCTGAAGAGATTGCTCGTCAATTGCGCCTACGTGATATGGGCGGTTTGATCGTGATCGACTTCATCGACATGGGTCGTGAACGCAACCAACGTATGGTTGAAGCGAAACTGCGTGAAGCCACGCAAAGTGACCGTGCTCGTATCCAATTTGGTCAATTGTCACGTTTTGGCTTGATGGAAATGAGCCGTCAACGCCTACGCCCATCGCTCGAAGAGTCTACTGGCTACGTCTGCCCTCGCTGTCATGGTACAGGCATGGTGCGGGATCAACGCTCATTGTCATTGTCGATCATGCGTAAAGTCGAAGAGATTGCGCTCCAACACCGTCAAGGTGAAGTGCAAATCGAAGTGCCTGTGGAAATCGCAGCATTCTTGCTTAATGAAAAGCGTCATAGCTTGGTTTATCTCGAGCAAACTTCGGGTGTGCGTGTCACTGTATTGCCACATCCACACTTAGAAACGCCACATTACGAAATCCAATACAATCCTGAAGGCTATGCACCGACTAGCTATGAACGTACTGAAGCAACACGTTCAAGCGAAAAAGACATCGGTTATGAATCTTCGACATGGCATATTGAAGAAGCAACTCATGTTGCACAAAATACGCCTATTGATAGCGCTAACGTACCAGCAAAAAGCGCCAACAAAAACAACTCGAAACAAACTGCTGCGCCTGCACCTGTTACATCAGCACCTACAACACCTGCACAAAGTAGTAGCCCATGCGCTTGGTTAGAAAACTTGTTTGTCCCTAAACAAGCCAAAACCACCGATCAAGCACGCAGTGCACAAAATGCGGCGGCAGCGATTGAGCAAATGGTCAATGCGGGTGCGGTGAGCCGTGGTCAGTTTGGTCAAATTGATAGTGCAAGCATCGAGCAATCGGCGCAAACCAACAATGCTTATCTGAATCCAAATGCACCAGCGTCTGAAACGACGGACAACGAAGATCGTTCACGTCGTAAAGACAAACGTAAGCGCAAAGATCAGCGCACTGATCGTCAAGAGCAACGCACGGAGCAACGTACAGATTCACGTGAGCAACGTGAGCGTGACGAACAGCGTAGCGACAATCGTGAACAGCGTAACGACTCACGCAATGACAATCGTAATGGACGCAATGCCGAGCAAGCTGAACAGAACCAGCGCAAACCTCGAAATGATCGTCGCAATAAGCAAAATGGCGATCAAGAGCAAAACGACAACCGTCAGCAAAATGCGGTGCCTCGTCGTGAGCGCAATCAAAATCGCCCACCACGTCCGCAACGTGAACGTGACAGCAGTGTCTTGAATGAATCGGCTGAAAATAGCGATGACAGCATCAATGTGCAAACCTTTGAGCAAGGCACTTCGGAGATTTTACCAACAGCGATGCTGGTCAATACCGATACAGCACAAACTGAAATCGTTGCCTTAGAACGCTCGAACAGCACACCGCCAGTCGCTGCGATCGAAACATCAGTCGAACCGCAGTCTGTGACACACAATGTTACAGCGCAAGACGATGTGCAAAATGAGCAACAGCCAGCTCAAACACGCAGCAATGCGCAAAAAGGCAAAAAGAAAGGCAAATCTCAGCAAGATCGCCCAACTGAGTCTGTGCAAGAGCAAGCTCAAGACGAACCAGCAACACGTGCCAGCAATGATCCACGTGAAAAGCGCCGTCTCAAAGCACAAAAACGTGCACAACAAAGCACTGAAAAAGCGCCACTAAACGCCAAATCATTGGCGAGCTTAGCGCAGTTTAGTGTGGTTGGCTTGATTCGTCATGTTTACGGTGAAGATTGTAATGTTTTGATTGAACAGTTTGGTCTGATTCCAACCTTCAATCGTGCCGTAACTAAGCACACCGAAGCATTCCAATCAGCGGTAATTGCTGAGGATGATGAGGATGTCTACACCGGCCCAGTGACCCGTGATGTCGAATTGCCTCGTGAGCAAAATCAGGAGCCTGTTGAAGCATTATCTTTAACACCACCTGAGCCAAGTGTTCGCCTGAGCAATGACCCTCGTGAAAAGCGCAAACTTGCAGCGCAAAGCACTGAGTCAGGTGCAGAAAACACCCAGACTGTGGTTGATGCTGACGCTACAACTGATGCGACAGCAAGCAGCACATCTGTGACTGTAGAGCCGACAGCACAGGAAGATCTTGCGTTAGCACCAGCTGAGCAAGCGCCAGCATCGACTGAAGCACCGCATGATGCGATCCCTGAAGTTGAAGCTGACACGCAAGCTCCAGCAGAATCTGAAGCTGAAACAGCAACAGAATCAGCGCTAGAGCATGAAACACCAGCTGAGTCAGAGTCAGAGAAAAAAGCAACACGCACTCGTAAAGCCAAAAGCGATGAGGACAAACCTGCTCGTCCACGTCGCCCTCGAGGTCGACCACCGAAAAAAGTCAGCCCAAGCACTGATCAAAGCTAAGATCGAGAAGCTCAATACTGACCAGTCAAGTATTGAGCTTTTTTATTTAGTATAGTCATTGCGCCGTGAATGATTTCATGCGCAAAATACATTCCACTTTTATATGACTGTATCAAATGACACAGTCATATCCATTTTAATGATAGAAAATATAAAGGAGCTTGGTAATGAGCATTGATCCGACTAAAGATATAATTTCCCTTTCGGATGTGATAAAACAAGTTCCGCAATTTGCAAAAAAAATTCCCAATGTCCTGAGTGGTTTAAGGCATGCTTATCTACGACGACCAAGCACCACCTGTGGACTCGGCTGGGCATTTGAAAAAGCCGTTGAAAAAAATCCAGATGGCAGTGCCCTGCTCTATGAAGATGAACAGTTTAGTTATACCGAATTAAATATCTGGGCAAACCAGATTGCGGATTATTTTCTGAGTATCGGTGCGAAAAAAGGCGACGTCATCGCTGTCATGATCGAAAATCGCCCAGAATTGGTTGCCACTGTACTCGGACTTGCCAAAATCGGCGTGGTCTCGGCTTTGGTCAATACTGCGCAAACTAGCAAAGTGCTCAGCCACAGCATTAACCTCGTCAAACCGTTTGCGGTGGTGATTGGTGAAGAAGTTCAACAGGCGGTCTTAGACATTCAAAACGATCTACAACTTGCACAGGACAAATTCTTTTGGTTTGCCGATGATGACTCAAGCACCTCTGCGCCAAAACCATTCACAGACCTAGCGCAGGTCAGCAAAACATGTCGCCAAGATAATCCATCAGCCACGCAAGAGATTTGTGGGAAAGACGGGTTATTTTACATTTATACATCTGGCACCACAGGCATGCCTAAAGCGGTGATTTTCAATCAAAATCGCTGGATGCTTGCCTATGGCACTTATGGTCATGTGCTCAATCTGGATACCGATGATGTGATGTATGCCACTTTACCGCTGTACCACGCTACAGGCATGGTGGTGTGCTGGTGTGGTGTGATTGCGGGCGGTTCGGCGCTTGCGATTCGCCGAAAATTCTCAAAATCAAACTTCTGGAAAGACGTACAAAAATTTGACGCGTCAGCAATCGGCTATGTCGGGGAATTATGTCGTTACTTGCTCGACTGTGAACCAACACCTGAAGAACGCCAACATCGTGTACGCAAAATGATTGGTAATGGCATGCGCTCCAATATTTGGCATGAATTTAAAGAACGCTTTGGCGTTGAAGAAGTTCTTGAGCTGTATGCCTCAAGCGAAGGCAATGTCGGCTTTAGCAATATTTTTAACTTTGAAAATACCGTGGGCTTCTCCCCGACACCGTATGCCATCATTGCCTTTGACAAAGAGAAAAATGAGGCGATTCGTGATGCGGATGGCTTCTGTCGCAAAGTCAAAAAAGGCGAAACAGGCTTATTGATTGGCAAAATCACACGCCGTTCACCCTTCGATGGTTATACCGATGCCAAAAATAATGAATCGGTTATTATGCAAGATGTCCTCAGCACAGGTGATAAATACTTTAATACAGGCGATCTGGTGCGAGACATTGGCTTTCGTCATGCACAATTCGTCGATCGTCTCGGTGATACTTTTCGCTGGAAAGGTGAAAATGTTTCGACCACACAAGTGGAAAATATCGTCTCTGAATACGATAAAATCGCCGAAGCGGTGGTCTACGGTGTCGAGATCCCCAATACCAATGGTCGTGCGGGCATGGCAGCGATTACCCTACAAGATGGCAAATCGCTCGATGATGGCGATCTCGCCAGTATGGTCAAAGCATTCAAAGCTGAATTACCAGCCTATGCTGTGCCTGTCTTTCTGCGCATCCAAAAGCACATCGAAACCACAGGCACATTCAAATACTCCAAAAACAAACTCAAAGAGCAAGCCTTCGATCCAGAACAATGCCAAGAAAAAATCTTAGTGTTACTCCCTGGTGAATCTGCATATTGCGAAGTCAGTAATGACGTTTTAAACAAGATCAATCAAGGTGAATATCGATTCTAAGCCTTTCGCAATGTGCTTGATCTAATCAAAAAGCAAAGTTTCGACTTTGCTTTTTTCATTAAAATGATGCAAATATAAGCAAACATATCGTTTAAGGATAATTTTCCCTTGTGTTCATCAGATAAATTGCTACAATACGCTCCATCGAAATGAAGACACATTATTTTTTAATGTGGCAAGGAAAATTGAAATTTTATTGATTTTCTCTTGCGTCGAAATCATCGATAATTAATCGATAATTTCTCCTCAGGGTCGTTAGCTCAGTTGGTAGAGCAGTGGACTTTTAATCCATTGGTCCCGCGTTCGAGTCGCGGACGACCCACCATTTATTTCGATATGTTTGCAATTTCCTTGTAAACAACCGCTTTAGAAAGTAATCTTCTTTCTAAACATGAGCAGATGTAAGATAACTCTTTCTTATATCTAAGAAATTGATACCTTTCAATTTCTCTTGCGCTTCGAAAAAAGCAGTGCTTTTTTCTCGCTCAGGGTCGTTAGCTCAGTTGGTAGAGCAGTGGACTTTTAATCCATTGGTCCCGCGTTCGAGTCGCGGACGACCCACCATTTCCTTATATTTGATACTTTATATTTCAGCTTATCTATTTTAGATAAACTGTTGTAGCACTGTATTCAAAAACAATCTTCCCTGTTCGGTACATTTCAGTTGCTCAATATCTTGATCAAGCAAATTCTTTTGGCGTAATTCATCTAAAACTGGTTGAATCGTTGATAATTCCAATCCTGTTCGCTTTTGATAAAAATCACTTGGCACACCTGCATTCAAACGCAGTGCATTCATCATAAATTCAAAAGGCATGTCGTCATCGGCAATCGCTTTAAATTGCAAATTTGGCGCAGGAGTTTGTTCTAAATAATCTTTGGGCATGCGTGTTTTTTGGAAACGATAGATGCCATCTGGCAAAGTCACCTTACCATGCGCCCCTGCGCCAATCGCTAAATAATCACCAAACTGCCAATAATTGAGATTATGCTGACTCGGTCGCTCTTTTGCCCATGCCGACACTTCATAATTGATAAAGCCATGCGCACGAAGCAACGCTTCGCCTTGAAGCTGAATCTGCTCAAGCACCTCTTCATCAGGCAAAGTCGGCTGTGAGCGGTAAAAAACGGTGTTCGGCTCGATGGTCAGTTGATACCATGAAATATGTGTTGCACCGCAGTCAATTGCCATCTGTAGATCCGCTAAGGCTTGTGCAACACTTTGCTGTGGTAAGCCATGCATTAGATCAACATTGATGCGCTGAAAGCCTGCACTTTTGGCATTTTGAATCGCAGATTTGGCGTTGTCAGGATTGTGAATCCGTCCTAGTCGCTTTAAATGTGCTACATCAAAGCTCTGTACACCGATCGAAAGTCGATTAATTCCAGCGTTTAAATAATCTTCAAACGGATCGTGCTCTACTGTGCCTGGATTGGCTTCCATGGTGATTTCACAATTTTTCTGAAATACAATTTGTGATTTTAAAGCATCGAATAATCGCTGATACGCAGGCGCAGAAATCAACGATGGTGTGCCACCACCGATAAAAATACTGTGCAATTCCCGCCTTTGAATAAATTCTTTTTGTGTCGCAAAGTCTGCAATCAGCGCATCAATATATTGCTGTTCCAAATTCTGACTGAGCTGTCCTCCTGCCAGTTCATGCGAATTAAAATCACAATACGGACATTTGCGCACGCACCACGGCATATGGATATACAGCGATAGTGGAATTTCGGCGATAAAAAGTGGATGCATGCAACACTCAGCAAATAAAATAAAAAGCAAAAAAAGTAAATCAGGAAAAATGAAACGGCGCATAGTTTAACACGCTCGGTCAGCCACTTTTTCAAAAAATGTGTACTCGAATCAAGCGCAGAATCTAGCCTAAAATCAAACATAGAATCCATCACTAAATCATGCTTTACTAAGACCATATTTACAGCCTACGAGAGCGATAATGCGTGCTACAGAAATGCTGATTCCTTTGCTTTTTGCAGCGGGCATTGGCTTGGCAATGGCGACCCAAACTGCCGTCAACACCCAACTCCGTCAATATCTCAACAGCCCGATTCAAGCCGCATTTTTTTCCTTTTTAGTGGGCACGATCTGTTTAGCGATCATGATGTTCGTCATGATGTGGAACGGTTCAGCAACCAAGCCAACGCTGACTCAGCTCGGCGATATTCCGATCTGGCTATGGGTTGGCGGATTGCTTGGCGTCTATGCAATCACAGCCAGTATTTATACCGCACCAAAACTCGGTTTTTTGACCTTTACAGGATTGGTGCTGTTTGGTCAGGTAATCATGTCAATGTTATTAGATCATTTTGGACTCATCGGTGTGGAGAAAAATCCTGTCAATTGGCAACGACTTTTGGGTGCGATTCTGATCGCTGTCGGCATACTTTTTACCTTACAACGCTGATTCGATTATCACATTGCCGTCTAATCGCTGCTTACTTTCACTAGACTCGAAATTAACTGTGCTTTGCCATGTGAAGCCTATCCCCACTGTGTTAAAGTGCCTCGTCGTGGTGCAAGTTTGCTTTATTTGAGCATTAATTAATCAATATTTAAGGATGTTATGTCAGCGTCTAGTCAACTGCGTTTTGAGTTAAAACATTTATTGCAGTTAATGTTGCCTATTTTAATCACCCAGTTCGCCCAAGCGGGTTTTGGTTTGATTGATACCATTATGGCTGGACAGCTCTCCGCCGAAGATTTGGCATCGATTGCGGTGGCGGTCGGCTTGTGGATGCCTGTGATGTTACTGTGTACAGGTATCATGTTTGCCACCTCTCCGCTTGTTGCGGCGGCGATGGGCGCTAAAAAACACAAAGACATTGCGCACATTAGCCATCAGGCGCTGTGGATTGCCTTACTTTTGGGGCTTTTGGGTATGCTGGCTTTACAACTCATGCCGTTATTTTTTGAACCCTTAAAAATCCCTGAAAATCTGCATCACAAAGCAGGCACTTTTTTACATGCCATTGCCTTTGGTATGCCTGCGGTGACGATGTATACCGTGCTCCGTTGCTATACCGAAGCACTTGGTCGAGCAAAAGTGGTGACGGCGATTAGCTTGTTGGCTTTGCCGTTATTAATTCCATTTAACTATGTGTTTATGCATGGACTATTTGGTCTGCCTGAGATGGGCAGTGCAGGCTGTGGCGTAGCGAATGCGATTTTGCAATGGCTGATGTTATTTGCCTTGGCGGCATATGTCTATCGTGGCAAAGCCTTTACTGAGACCCGACTTTTCCAGAAGTTTGAAAAAATTGATCCGATCTTGTTTCGGCGTATTCTCGGTCTCGGCGTGCCGATTGGTTTGGCTTTTTTCTTTGAAATCAGTATCTTTAGTACCGCCGCACTGGTGATTAGTCCGCTTGGCGATATTGTCATTGCAGCGCATCAAATCGCCATGTCGATCACTTCACAGCTCTTTATGATTCCGCTGTCGTTAGCCTTAGCGCTGACCATTCGTGTTGGACAACACTTTGGTGCAGGCAATTTTGATGCGATGCGTAAAGTGCAAAAATTGGGCTTTATGGTGGCGACGGTTGTGGCATGTTGTACCATGATTTTCTTATGGTTTGGACGAGGCTGGCTGATCCAGCTTTATAATGATGATCCAGCCGTACTGCATGTGGCATATGGTTTGGTGATCTATGCCCTCGCCTATCAACTGGTCGATGCATGGCAAGTCATTGCTGGTGGCTGTTTGCGAGGTATGCAAGACACCAAAAGCCCGATGTGGATTTCCTTTATTTCCTATTGGATCATCGCCTTACCGATTGGGATTTATCTGACCCGCTATGCCAATGCCTCTGCCAAAGGAGTATGGATTGGCTTGATCATTGGTTTATCGATTGCCTGCGTGTTACTGTTGATCCGATTGATTGCCAATAACCGACATTTTAAACATCAAGCGCAACAACAAATACGGATGACCCAGCCAAGCTGAACCGTCTTTTCTGCTCTAGGTAACTATTGCTCACAGAAGCGCACTTGTAAGTTGAGCAATTCACCCTTACATTCAAAGCATTAGCATTTTGTGAACTCAATATGTTTGATCACTTGAGATCGTCACGGTGATCATTCTGGAAAAACCTATGGCAGACAACAAAGCATCCGCAAGTCGACGGTTTATGAAACTGGCAGGCATGACCGCCAGCATTGCAGGCAAAGCGGTCACTAGCTCGATCAAAAACATCAATGCGGACGAAGAAAAAAAACTGCAAGCACGCTCAGCACTTTACCAAGAGATTGGCGTCAAAATCGCCGAAACCCTAGGTGAAATGAAAGGTGCGGTGATGAAAGTCGGGCAAATCGCCTCACAGTACAAAGACATCTTCCCCGCCGAAGTGCAAACGGCAATCGCCAAACTACAACGTCAAGCCCCTGCCATGCCTTTTGCCTTGATCAAAAATCAAGTGGAAAAGGAGCTCGGCAAACCACTTGCTGAATTATTCCAATCCTTTGATGAAACACCTTTTGCGGCGGCATCCATCGGTCAAGTACATAAAGCCGTTTTGCCCAATGGTCAGGCGGTGGTGGTCAAAGTGCAATATCCAGGTGTAGACGAAGCCTGTGAAAGCGACCTCAAACAGGTTCGTTTAGCGCTACGTTTGATGGGTGTGTTGAAAATTGATCGTAAATTACAAGATGAAATTTTCCATGAAATCCGTGAAAGCCTCTACACCGAACTGAACTACGAAATCGAAGCGCAAAATCTGTATGTGTTTAAAACCTTTCATGCCGAACTCGATGATAAAATCATTATTCCCTCAGTGTTTCCAGACTATTCTTCACGGCGCATATTAACGCTCAGTCAAGAAGTTGGTGAAAGCATCGAGACTGCAAGCACTTGGGCTGTGGAAAAGCGCAATGAGCTCGGGCGTCGTCTTTTCCAAGCCATCGGACAAGAGATTTTTTATCTGAAACGCTTTCACTGCGACCCGCACCCAGGTAACTTTGCTTTTCGTGAAGATGGCAGTGTGATAGTCTATGATTACGGTGGTGTCAAAACACTCAGCCATGACATTGTCGATACCTATAAGCATCTGATCAATGCGGCACGACAGCAAAACATCGCTGCCATTGAAACTGATTTGCGCACGCTAAATGTGCGTACCGAAAAAGGTCAGATTCGGCAGCAACTGTATCTGGACTGGCTAGAGGTACTGATGCGCCCACTGGTCACGCATTATGATTTTGCTGAAAACTCCTCACATCATGATGGTATGCGACTCGCCAAGCAATCTTTGAAATATTGGGACTGTTTCCAGCCATCGCCTGACACACTCATGGTGAATCGTACTGTTTCTGGACATTACTGGAATCTGATCAATCTCAAAGTGCATGATAATTTAAACGATTTGTTTGAACAGCTGGTGCCGAAACAAGACATTTGATCCTGCCTACTGATACTAGCTGCGATTCTAGCTACAACAGATCATGTAAGTACGTGTAAAGCCTGTTACAGCCTGCCATCAAACACTTACACTGTTATAATATAACAATGCACGATTGCTTGTTAATATTATCCTATCTTGTAGACATATCCCTAGATGTCACCCAAGCATTTTCATGGGATTAAGGTATGAATAGTTTGTCTATTCTACGCTTATCCTCCTCTGCGAAGTAACTTCCCCCGAGTTGCTTCGTTTTTTTTGCCTCAATTTTCACTCAATTGATTTGGCGTTTTAGCGCGTTCGCATAAAAAAAGAGAAGGTGCTTGTCCTTCTCTTTAGGCTAACTCGTATCGCAATGTTCTGTGCTTATTGCTTTTGCTTCTTTATGCGATACTTATTTTGTTCTAGCTTATGCTAGTTTTTTTACTGCACGAGGCTGGCTTCTACCCAACCATCACCATGCTCGGTAGTTACTTGGTGAAAAGCTCCGCTGCTATTACCTGAGTAAACCATTTCTGAGCCTTTAGACAGTTTAGTCACCACACTACTGCCTTTATTGGCAGATTGATAGAGTTTGACATTATTGATCTTTGGATAGAGCACCTGTCCTGATGCTGCCGATGAGCCACTGGCTTGACCTGAACCACTGCCAGTAAGCCCTGTCACTTCTTTGGTTAAATCACTGGCTTCTTTGGTCGCACCACTAATCTGACTGATTGAACTACGCAAATCACGTAAGCTGTCTGCAAAACCCGCATGGCTAAAAGTCGGTGCAATGATGAGGCTCACACAAATCAAGCCAAAAAGAGATGTTTTCATATTATTCTCCAAACACGTTGTTTCACTTTTTACTTCATTCCAATGTAGTGATCACAATTTTAGTTAGATAAACCAATGAGATATCCAACTCAATAGACCACACTATTGAGCTTAGTTTTATTAGCACTGTACAACATCACCCATATGGGTGATTTACGAGAATTAAAACTTGTTAATTTGTAAATATAAGTGAATCAATTCAGCAAAATGCTCTGCCAACTGCGATCCGAGAGACTATACTTTTCATTGGGGAGAATATGCGCCGTAACATGCACTTGCTCGGCAAAATGCTGAATACTTTGGATATTGGTATAAATATCATCGCTTCCTGCAAAACAGTGCACTGCAATATGAGACGGATGCGAAATGTCCCATGATTTATCAATCAGATTGACATCAAAAGCGATCTTATAACTCGCCTTGCTGAGATAGCTCGCAAATAATGTTTTGAGTGATTCGCTGTTTTGCCAGCGTTGCACTTTGAGGCGATCTTCAAGATGCTGTTGGCGTTCCATTCGTTTGGCAAAATACAGATCCATATCTTTGGCAGCCAGCTCTACAATATGCGGGGCGATTGCAAACCATGCAGTGTGTGGAATTTTATTGATCTTGGTGATGTTAATATATTCCGCATGATGAAAATGTTGCTTCGACATATACTGTCTTGGCAAAATCGGCGAAACCAACTTGACCGTTCGCACATTTAGATCAAGGTGCGTTGCAAGATTGAGTGCAAATGCAGCGCCTGTATGAATCCCCAGTATCTCCACACCCTCAGTCACATCGAGATCGTGATGAGCGATATACTGCGTAATCTGCGTTGCCAATAATTCACAAATCTTAGGCAGATTACCCTTTGACCAATCTCGGTGAGAGATCTGATGATGTGTATTGAGCACCACCAAGCACAAATCATGCTCCAAACACCATAACTTCCAATAGGAGATTTTATCTTCGGTCAGATCCCATGCAATACCAAAGAAACTCGGAATCACAAAAATAACTTTGCCTTTGCGATCACCGATTTCAATGATGGCTTTATCTATTAAATCAGCGAGTGGCGTGGTGTCTTGCGTGTATTCAAGTTGTCGCATTTTGCCGAGCCAGTAGCTCCCAGACATGACTTTTTTGATCAGCTCGGCTTGGCTATGGGTCTGCGTTTTCTGCATCATCCGTTTCAGATGGGTGCGATATGTTTCGATATTGATATGCAGATGTGCTATCGCCAAATCACTACGCCCATATCGAATTAAAGCATAGAGCGCCCGTGCTTCTGCCTTACTAATTTGATAATTTTTTTGCAAAGTTACTTGATCTAAAACAATATGTTCATCAAAGACATAGACAATAAAACTTTGATGATGGCGATCTTGATAAGGCACCATGCCTACGCAATAGGTGTGATTTTGAGCATCGTCGTCACGCTCCACCATCAGGTTGGTCACGTGATATTCTTCATCTACAACATGCTCAAGGTGTGATGATTTGCACAGTGCTTGCAATTTTGCGAGTAGATTGACCTGATTGAGCAAGTATTTGGATTGATAGTTTTGATGTAAAACCTTGCCATGTTGATCCAGAAACAACACCGCAAAAGGCAGATGATCAAAGACATGATTCATCATCCGCCATTGATGTTCGAGGTTTTGCTTAAAGCGGATACTCTCCAGCACGCCTTTTTCAAAGGTGGAATCTGCACCCATGCTTTCAATTTCTGGAGAGTGCTGGGAAAGATGTTGATAGAGCTCAAACCAGCGCTTACCATCCATCACCGTTTGCTGGAAGGCAGATAACAGCTCAGACTCAATACCACGCTCAACCATCAACATCTCCCGCCACAACACATAGATTGATTTGAAATAATATCCTCAAAACAATATACGCCGTTGTGCTTTTTCAGGAAAGCGTGATTTTACTCACTTATTTTTAAGGCATCTGGATGCTGAGCAGTTTTTGCCATGTCCAAATATTTGGCTTGAGATTTTTTGTTTTTGCGCACACCTTCGCCATCTCGATAGGCTTGGTACAGCGCATACATGGCATCGGCATCGCCATTGTCAGCAGCAGTTTTGAATAGCTCAATCGCTTTAGCACTGTCTGCTTCGACACCTAAGCCATCACGATAAGCCACAGCAAGCATATAATCTGCACGAATCTCGCCCCGAGATTTCGCCAATTCAAACCATTCCAAGCCCTTTTCCGCTTGTTCATGATTCTGCGCATAAATCCCCATGCAAATCATCGCCTTGGTATGACCTTGCTCGGCGGCATGTTTCAATAATGGTAAATGTTGCTCATGCTCCACAGGCAGATTCAACGCCAAAGCAAATGTCGCATCGATATTGCCTTGCTGTGCTGCTCGCTCTATCCACGCCATACCTTCTTTCGGATTTTTCTCTACGCCAATACCTTGTAACCAACATTGCCCAAGAGAAAACTGCGCCGCGTCGAAACCAGACTGTGCTGCCTGCGCAAGCAGTTGCAAGCTCTGTTGCAACATCTGCTTTTTCGACGCCTCATCAGGCAACTGGTCAACCTGTTGCAAACAGGTCATACCTGCACGATAGGCGGCTTCGACATGACCGAACTGTGCCGCTTGGAGCATGTATTGCTGTGCCTTTTGCGCATCGCCTTTGTCATCTTGTAATTCGATCAAGGCACGCACATAGAATGCAATCGGATTATTGTCCTTGATCGCACGCTCGGCATAAGCAATCGCTTGTTTTGCATCGCCTGCTTGGAGTAGTCGAAACGCATACAGTGCGCTGGCAAATGAATCTTGCTCGGCATGTTCCTTGAGATATTGCTGTACTTTGTCTTGATCGAGTTGCTGTGCATCATTGATAAACAGTAGGCTTTTCAAATGCTTTTGCTTTTTATAATTGTCTTTGAGCAATTGAAATGCTTGTGCCACATCGGTTTTCAGCAATTGATTGGCATAGGTAAAAATCGCTTCGGGATTATTCATTGCAACGGCTTTTTTCAAATAATCCAAGCCTTTTTCGGCATTGACGCTCACGCCCTTGCCTGTTTGGAACATTTCCGCCAACTGGTAAAATCCATATGAGTCTTTACAAACATTGCCCGCATGCTCAAAAAACATAATCGCTTTGGCAGAATCTTTCGCCACGTAATGCCCTGTCAAATACCAACGTCCAAGCAAAATACTGGCAGCACCGACACCTTGATTCGAGGCTTGCATGAGCAGATTAATGCGATTTTGCGATTCGAGCTTGTTCTGCGCAGGCGCTTTATGCTCGAAATGCTCCACCAATTGGAAACATGCCACGCCATCACCCTGTTGTGCTTTTTGGCGAAGTTGTTGTTCAAATGCAGATTGCGATTGCTGTGCGCTATTGCCCGTCACATTGTTTTTGTTTTCAATCTGTGGTGTTGATTTGGTCATAGCTGTTCCGTGGATGAATTGAAAATTATGAATTGAAAAAATAGGCTCTATTCTACGAGCCAAGTGCGAATCGCTCAAGTAAATCTATGATGCGCACGATCAAATTGGGTTACTGAAACAGCACGGTTTTACAGAGATAGTAAGTGACCGCCAACGCTGAAACGCCAATCAAGATACTGCTAAATATATAGCCAAACGCCAAGCCATAATGCCCCAACTTGATCAATTGAAAGCTCTCCAAACTAAAGCTGGAAAAGGTAGTAAATCCACCCAAAATGCCGACCATCAAGAACAATCGCCACTCGCCTTGCAAGCTGACAAAACGCTCACTGGCAGCAAAGAACAATCCTGCACAAATACAACCAATAATATTCGCCCACCACGTCGCCCACGGAAATGTACCTTGCGCCACAGGCAAAAGCTGGCTCAGCGCATAGCGACCGCTTGCACCGATCGCACCACCCAATGCTACCCATAAAAACATATGCTTCACTCGAACTGATTTGACGACTGCTTGAACATCAACAGTTTACCTTGCTATCGACGGAAAAAGGATAATTTATTACTTGGTGAATGGAGATTGTACTTTGTGGGCACTCTTGTTAGGCTATGCGCCATTCATTCGATTTTATAGAGATTCAAAATGACAACGAGTTTAGCGCCAAGAATAGTCAATGATTTATTGGTACAGCTTGAAGCAGGTACAGCGCAGTTTGCCGATGTGATTCGCTTGATCGATATGCACTATCAACATACACCGACTGCTTTTCAAAATGGCGAACAGCATAATACTGCCGAGCAAAATCAAGGCAGTGCCAAAGTGTTGAGTTTTGCTAAGCTCAATGGTTTGGATCAAGCGCAGACTTTGCGTTTATTTGCTGAACATTATCAGTCTGTTTTGGCGACACCTGAAGGCACAGATCATCAGAATATTCGTCAGTTTATGGTGAATGGTTGGGATGGTGTGAAGTTTGAGGGTGAGGCGCTAGTGGATAAATAATGTTGATCTCACCAAGATGATCAACTTCACTGCACGTTATTCAATCTATTTGCAAATATAAGCTAACCCACCACATATCGCCTTGGGTTAGCTCAAGAAAAAACTGTCTTAAGTGCAATCCTGATCTTGTAATTTAACTTCCTGTGTAACTTTTAATTCAGATTGAATCACACCGTTCAAATTATATGGACGAACTATTTTTCGCCCTAAAAATAATTTCGAGTAAAAATCCTGTTGCTCTGCTGTCAATGTTCCATTCAAAAATTTAAAATTGTTAATTCGACCATACCCATTTGTATACAAATCGAATTTTCCACCTGAATACCCATTTTTGCATGACTCACGAATGTGTTTTGGCAATCTGTTGATCATCATGCCATAACTCCTTTGTAAATTTCTTTCAAAATTCGGCATTCTATGTGCTCCTTGTAAAAATTGTACTGACAAGCGAATAGTGAATTTTTTATCAGGCGGGCTTTCTTTTGTGTAACCTTGCTTATTTACATAATTATCAGCAATAAGATAGGAAAGGCGTTGTGCATTATAGGATTTTGCGATTTCCTCTACGCGTTGATTGTATGCTTTCAAAGTCGGATGTGGATTTTTTATCGCATAAACAAGATGCTTGGTGGCAGGATTAAATGTGTACTCCACTCGCCAAATATAATCATCAATGTCTATATTGGTTGTTTCAATATATGTCGGTAATTCAGATTCATAGGATATTGCTTCAGCCATCGTTGCTTTTGGCTCTGCCATCTCCTTATTGATCTTCGCACCGAGGTCTTGAGTTTCACTATGCGCAGCAACAGAGCTAAGTGAAATAATGGAAGCAATAAAACAATTTAATATTTTGATTTTCATCATTTAAAACTCTAATTTTTGGACAAATGTCAAACAACACAAAACTCAACTTAGAAAAACTGCCCCATAAATGCAACTGAACACCATGCACATTATATTGAGCGAACTTTGTCATTATTACTTATTTTTAAACTGTGATCCAATTATTGGACTGTTATATTATCGTCGATCAAATCTACAAATGCTCACCCACCCATCGCCCACTTGCCATACACGCCGTCAGCAGATAGCCACCTGTCGGCGCATCCCAGTCGAGCATCTCACCGCAAGCATAGATCGCACGGCTATTTTTCAGCTTTAAGTTTTCATCCAAAGCCTCTTGTTTGATGCCACCCGCACAACTTATCGCCTCCTCGATCGGACGGAAGCATTGCACATAGATCGCAAGTTGCTTGATGTGCTGTGCCATTTTGGCATGATCATTCCAGTCGGATTTCGCCACCACATCACGTATCAATGCAATTTTAGTTTTATCCAAGCCAATGCGTTGCCATAGCGTATTTAAAGACTGCTTTTTGCCGTGTTGTAACTTGTCCAAAAGCTCAGATTGACTCAATGCAGGAAGCAAGTCGAGATAGAGTTTTGCTGTTTTTGAGCTATCGCCATGCAAGCGGAACTGATCACGCAAGGCACGATTACAGCGATAGACCAAACCGCCCTCTAAGCCATAATGGCTAATCACCATCTCACCGAACTGTGGCGTATCACCTTCCGCCCATGCACGAATGCGCTTTAACGGTTGCCCAAAATGCGCATGCATAAAATCTGACCATGCCACGCAAACACCGACATTACTGGCTTGGAATGGCTCAATTTGTGAAGCATCTAACCACGACTGCCAACGTCCATCACTACCCAGCTGTGACCACGACACTGCACCACATGCCAACACGATAGCGTCGACCTGTTCAGTACGAGTCTGATCATTTTTCAGATCACTATTTTGAAGATCAATCACGGTGATTTCACCATCTTGAATATGACTGATTTGATGGCGATAGTGGAAAGTTACCCCTTGATTTTGTAGTCGTTTTAACCATGCTCGAAGCAGTGGCGCTGCCTTCATTTCATTAGGAAAAATCCGCCCTGAGCTACCAATATAGGACTCAATGCCTAAGCCCTGCATCCATTCCTGAATATGCTCAGCATGGAACGCCTCGACCATTGGACGTAGCCACTCGGCATGATCATAACGATCAATAAAATCGCCAAGTGGCTCATTATGGCTAATGTTGAGCCCTGTCTTGCCTGCCATGAGGAATTTACGTGCCGCCGATGGCTTTTGCTCATAGATGCTGATGTCAAAATTGCCACGTTCTGCCAACACTTCGGCACACGCCAGTCCTGCAGGCCCTGCACCGATGATGGCGACTTTACGCTTCATGAGCTTGTCCTAAGCGTGGTTGGATATCATCGAATCGCGTTTGATAGCCTTGTGGCTTAGTGATAATAATTTGCTGACACAATTCGCCACGCTGTAAATACTTAATTTCAAAATGCGTCCGAGCGGAATCTTGGGGAGTTTTTTGTAGCTCAAAAGGCAATTTCCACACCTGATTTAATTGCTCAACCGCTTCAGCAATATATTCTGCAATATTACTCGCCAACGTGATCGTGCCACCCACCTGCAAACGTGACAGTAAATATTCAAAAAAAGGCATATTCAACCAACGCTGTGTTGAGTTATGCGGTTCAGGATTTGGATAAAGCAGGAAAATCTGTTGCAACTGTGCAGGATATAACGCATGCACCACCCACGGGATTGCATCAGCATGGATGGTTGTCAAGTTATCTAAGCCTGCTTCACGCTGTGACTTTTGCATGGCTTGGAATTTTTCGGCGGTGCGCTCGATGGCGATGAGTTGTAGCTTTGGATGATTCGAAGCAAATAAACAGGCGTGCTTGCCTTTGCCTGCGCCGATTTCGAGGCAAACGGGATGGTTTTCCATCACCTGCTTTTCAATCGGCTGAAAGTTGCGAGGGGCTTTTAAATAGTGTGATTGGAATGGGCGAATATCAGGATAAGTCATGGACTACAAATACATTTGAATACGGTTTTAGGACTGCATCAGTCTAGCAAGTACGCTACAATTTGTCTGTGTTTCTACGCAAGTTATCTATTTTTCTTATCTCAATTTCACTCGTAAAATTATGACAGACCACATGACTTCATCCGCTAAAAATCCAAAATCTTTTCCCTGCCCACGTTGCGGCGAAGCCAGCCATTGGCAAGACAATCCGTATCGTCCGTTTTGCTCTGAGCGTTGCAAGATGGTGGACTTTTCTGCATGGGCAAATGAAGATTACAAAGTTGCCTCTGAAGATAGCCCATCACGTATCACGCCTGAGCACGATCAAGATTAGTGCCTATAACGAAGTACAACCCAACTTGAGAATGCCACCTATTCGCTCTGTAGCATTGTGTAAGGTATTACGACAAATATTGTCATTTTGTACCCATTTTTATATAGTGTGCCACAGTAAAATAATCAAAATGGCAACTGTGCTGAGATACTCAAGGGGGAAAATGATGCGCAACGTGATGCTTTCAATTGGTCTGACTTTGTCTAGTTTGGTCGTATTCAGTGCGCCAAGCTATGCCAATACACCCGCAAAAGCAGTGACCAAGCAAAGTCTCGCCAAGCAAGAACTCATTGATATGCAACAATTAAAAGTAATTTGGAAAAAGTATCAGCAAGACATCCAGCAGATGCAACAGGTGATCCCTAGCCTACAAGCCGAAAAAGATCAGGCGAAGCGCAATGCCCGTGTCTATACCTTTAATCGCAATCTTGAACAATCCAAAGCGGCATTAAAACGCTTGGTGCTTGCCGATCAGACGGCGATCAAACTGCGCCAAGGCATCACTAATCACGCCACCAAATACCAAAATGTCTTTAAACTGGCGACGCTGGACAAGCTCAGTGGTGCACAGCGCAGTACTTTAGAGCGATTAAACGCACAAACCAATGCGCTCTATCAAAACATGCAAAAGACCGCCTCACAGCTACCAAAATCTTAATCTTCTAAAATCAAAAAGATCACTTTGATTCGATATATGAAAGTAAATTGAGAAGATAAAATCTAACCCGCTTTACTCGACACAAAGGGATTGAATTGTTTTTCATGTCCGACGGTGCTTGTTGGACCGTGACCACAGATAAATTGCGTGTCATCAGGTAGGGTATAAATCTGGGTTTTGATCGAGTTGATCAAAGTCTCAAAGTCGCCTTTAGGGAAATCTGTACGACCGATCGAACCCTTAAACAGTACATCACCTGTCCACAAAATATTCATTTCAGCGCAATAAAACACCACATGACCTGGGGTGTGACCTGGGGTGAATCGCACTTCAAAGGTATATCTCCCTAATGTCAGGGTTTCACCGCCCTCAAGCCATTGATCGACAATGACCTGTTCAGCAACAGGAAAACCGTATTGACGGCAGATATCTTGCAAAGCATCAAGCCAAAACTGATCTTCACGGTGTGGTCCCACTACTGGCACATCGTAGACTTTCGCCAAGGCCCCGACTGCACCAACATGATCGACATGCCCATGGGTATTCCACAAGGCTTTGACGGTCACACCGAGCGCCTCAACGGCTTGTTGCAGTTTTTCCGCTTCACCGCCCGCATCGATCAACACCGCTTCCATCGATTCGTCATCCCACACGATGCTACAGTTTTGCTGAAAGGCAGTCACAGGAATAATTTGGCAACGTAACATAATGAACCTCAAATCAATCAGTCGATCTTTTTAAATCAGGGTGAAAAGCGCAAACTTAATGTCGGAATTGTTCACGGCTGGCATTGAGCTGTGCCTGTACTAGCTTGGCAAATAGCGCAACATGATCATCTCGTGCATTGAGCGCAGGAATGTAAGCATAATCTTGCCCACCGTGCGCAATAAAGATATCACGATTTTCCACTTCAAGCTCTTCAAGCGTCTCTAAGCAATCAGCAGAAAAGGCAGGACTCATCACCTGTACCGACTTTACCCCTTGTGTTGCCCATTCTTTTAACAGCTCACTGGTATAGGGCTTGACCCATTCTTGCTTGCCAAAACGAGATTGGAAACTAATCGCCCATTGCTCATTGGATAATCCCAATTGCTCGGCAACCAAACGAGCAGTTTCTCTACAACGATCGGCATAGGGATCGCCTTTATCTGCATAAGGCTGTGGAATCCCATGAAAAGACATCAGTAATTTATCCGCTTGACCATTCCCTGTATAATCTTGCTCCGCCTGAAAATCACGGACACTTTGCGCCAGCGCCTGAATATAGTCAGGATGCTGATAATAATCTCGGATGATCGATAACGCAGGCAAATTACGCTGTTTTAACACCCACTGACTCAGCGCATCATAAAGCGGTGCACTCGATGTGGCAGAATATTGCGGAAACAATGGCAACAGAATAATTTGATCAGGCAGATCCTGACTGAGCTGATCGAATACGGTGTGAATACTCGGCTGCCCATAGGTCATCGCTGGGACAACTTGCAGATTTAAATCAGGATTTTGTGAGCTTAGCGCTTGCTCCAGCAACGCCACTTGTTCACGCAAGATACTGCGCATCGGTGAATCATCCTGCCAAATGCTGGCATAGTTTTTCGCCACCGTTTTGGGACGAAATGGCAAAACAAACAGATTGAGGATGATTTGCCACAGCAGTTTGGGGATTTCAATCACACGCTGATCGGACAAGAATTGTCGCAAAAACGCACGTACAGCCTGCGGTGTTGGGGCGTCTGGTGTACCAAGATTTGCTAAGATAACCACAATACGTGGTGATGCCGATTTCATAAGTATTAAAATGTAAGGAATTGGCTTAATACTAATTCAACTGACGATAAATTTCAGTATTGCAGTCAAAGTAAATTTGAATTAAAGCGATTGCTTGGCATGATCGTTACATCTAGCCTTCACATTTCGTTTTCACATCTAGTCGCCACATATGATGCTCGTCAATCATTGACTTAACGATGCCGATTCAAGGCTCTCTCACCCTCAGGCGTCAAACGCCAATAGATACGTGTGCCTGACCCAATCTCAGCTTGCGGGATAATCCAATTATTCCATTTCATTTGCAATTTGAGCTGTTGCAGACTACGACTATCGACCTGCGTTCTCGCCACAGCATGCACTCGAGGCATGATTTTATTGACTTCCGTGAGAGCAATTTCATCTAAGTAAGCATTCACCACTTTGATAAAATGCATCTCTAAGGTCGGCTGGCGAAAATGCGGTGCCAATATTTTCAGTGCTTGTACCCAAGTCAGCTCTTTTTGTAACGCCACGTCTTTCAGGTTGCCATCTTGGTAGGCTTGGGTACGAAAACTGAGCAGAAAACTTTGTTGTTCCGCCTGCTCATTTTGCGAGTAAGACACTTCTTGGCGAGCTCGAATCAGACTCTGTTCCAGCTCAGCGACTTTTTCTCGAAGGCGCACCACTTCACTTTGCAGCACATCATTGGACTTTGGACGCACCCAACCGAGTGATGGAAATTCTGATTTGGCTTTTTGAAATGCATTACGCAGATTGCGCTCGAAATCAAGCAAGCCGTTATAGTGCTGAAAATATTCACTTTGTGATTTAAATAGGTCAATCAATCCATTACGCTTTTTGATCATTTCGGGATCGGTTTCGCTGCTCGGTTGCTGATTGACAAAGCTGAGAATGGTTTTTTTCTTATTGACCGCATAGGAGAAATCAAGATGCAGATAACTGATGCCCGACGCCGACAATTCGCCATAGAAATCACTGAGCACAAACACCACATAATCACACTCATCCATCTGACGACGTGCTTGTGCCGTATTCAGTGAGTTGCGTGGCTCATTGAACTGCCACGGAAAAGCACCGAGATTTAATAATGTGTACTCAAGTTTTAATCGCTCTGCTTCCACACCTTGAAAGGCAGTCGAAATAAACACATGATAACGCTTATCAGACATGAATCTTCCTTATCACCTAAATCGTTGTCAGTACCGACTTAAGTTGTTGCACCCTCAATAGTTCAACCGATCAATTCGTACCTCGTGCACGAAAATCCTAGCAAACCATTACCCCTAAAACCAATCCCCAAATGAGGATTTATGAAATCTTTTGTTACTTTACACAATAAGCCGTTAAAGCACTGTATTTAATTTGTTTTCAGCATAATACGCTGTCGTATTATGCACTGGAGAGATGAAAATCTGAAAGATCCGTTAATCGAACGACCAATCTATTTTGAATTAAATTCTCAACGACCTTTTGCATGGACTGCTGATTGTTCCCACTGAACACACATTTCATTTCAAAATCCGTGACAAGCTGTTCATTTTGAAGCTGAAATTTTTGTAATACTCGACCACATTGCCGTGCCACCGCCTGTCCAGAATCCACCAAAATCAGCTGATCACCGTACAGCCGTTCAATCGCCGTCTTTAAAAATGGATAATGCGTACATCCGAGCACCAAATGATCAGCGCCCGCATCGATCACAGGCTGTAAACATTGTTGCAATGCCAGCAAGCATTCTGCATCCAAGGCTTTGCCTTGCTCAACCAAAGGCACCAAGTCCAAACAGGTGGTGGTCATGACCTTGACTCCCGCAGGCAAGGCAAAATGCTGTACCACATCCTGAATCAATTTGCCTCGAAAGGTTGCGGGTGTGGCAAGTACCGCCACGACTTTGGTCTGCGACTGAATCACCGCAGGTTTCACCGCAGGTACCAAGCCGATAATCGGGAATTGCTCGCCGTAATATTGCCGTAAATAATCCAAGCTAAATGCCGATGCGGTATTACACGCCACGATCGCAGCTTTACATCCTTGCTGATACAGCCAATCAATCGCCTCAGCAGTCAGTCGGCGAATCTCTTCATCACTACGTGCGCCATAAGGCACATGGGCGGTATCGGCAAAATAAAGAATTTGCTCATTGGGCAGATAGTGATGCACATCTATCGCCACTGAGAGTCCGCCAATGCCTGAGTCAAAAATCCCAATCGGCGAAGCCCGTGTTGCGCCATTCGGCAAAGCCATAGACTGCGGTGCAAGCGATTGATTCGATGCAATGGGTTGATTTGGCTGACTGTGAAGTTGAGCAGACATGGTCATCAAATGAAATAATATACTCTTGGCATCATACGCCGATTCAATGCAGATGCCATAGCAGAAATTGTTATTGTCCTGCAACCTCATCTTGCCAAAACTAAACTATCAAAAGCCCGCAACAGCACTAAAATTTCCCATTTACAAGCATCGTCATCCGCTACATACACAAAGTAAATTGTGCATCGCCACTGTGCAGTTTTAAACAGGTGCAATTTGGCTCATCATACAACTCACCATAATTGACCAAATGATAGAACACATTGCGCTGTACTAAGGCTTCCAGTTCATAGCGCACCTTGACGTATGGACGCATTTCGCCATCGAACGCTCGCATATA
Source organism: Acinetobacter marinus (assembly GCF_900096915.1). Classification (GTDB taxonomy): domain Bacteria; phylum Pseudomonadota; class Gammaproteobacteria; order Pseudomonadales; family Moraxellaceae; genus Acinetobacter; species Acinetobacter marinus. Next base: position 302,340 of record NZ_FMYK01000002.1, on the reverse strand, counting down.
GATCGGATGCTCGGCATCAATCACAAACACATCCTGATTTTGTGTGGTCATTTGCAGATATTGCTTACCGTCGATTTCCACTTGATCGACTGCGCTAATCAATAATGGTGCATCTTCGACCTGAATTTTGATTTTTTCTACAGGTGTTTTGAGGAAATAGTCATCCTGTTCTTTCCATAGAATCTTGGCGAATAAATCCACCATCTTTTGACGGCGTATCGGGCGCCCCTCGTGCCACCATTCACCATTGGCTTTGATCACCAAATCCATCTCACCGCAGTAGTCTGGATTCCACTTTTCCAGCGGTGGAATACTGCGATCATGCGAAAACTGCTGTAGATAACTGGCAATATTTTCAAAATTTGCCTGAACTGCCATAATTTACATCCTCTGACTCGTGCGTCATTAGCACCTGAAAAATCCTTTTTTTCCAACACTTATGCACGATTGACATGAAAATTAGTTGTGCTTGCCAATTGGCTAAACTGCCCTTTGAAATTATAATAGCGCAATACTTATGTGACACGATGTTAGTTTTGTGTCTATGCTTATCCAAGTTTGTTGGTTTTCATCCACTTGAGTCAGGGATGGAGCAAGACAAATACCCAATATTCATGGCAGCACCGAGTTGAAAAAAACGATTCGACAATGCGGTTGCCACCGTCAATGATTTGAGGAGTCCTACATGGAGCACATCGAACGTGAATCAATGGAGTTTGACGTTGTAATCGTCGGTGCAGGACCATCTGGTCTAGCTGCGGCGATTCGTCTTCGTCAGCTTGCAATCGAAAATAACCTACCTGATTTATCAGTATGTGTGGTGGAAAAAGGCTCTGAAGTCGGTGCCCATATTCTTTCTGGCGCAGTGCTTGAGCCACGTGCCTTAAACGAACTTTTCCCAGATTGGAAAGAACAAGGCGCACCTGTCACTGTCGACGTCACAGAAGATGAAACTTACTTCTTACTCTCTGATGAAAAATCACAAAAAATGCCGCATTGGATGGTACCAAAATCCATGCACAACGATGGCAACTATGTGGTTTCACTCGGCAACGTGGTACGTTGGATGGGTCAAAAAGCCGAAGAACTTGAAGTCTCTATCTTCCCAGGTTTTGCTGCTTCGGAAATTTTGTATCATGAAGATGGTACGGTCAAAGGCATCCAAACAGGCGACATGGGCATCGGTAAAGATGGCGAACCAACACACAACTTCACCCCAGGTTATGAGCTTCATGCAAAATACACCCTCTTTGCAGAAGGTTGCCGTGGACATCTTGGTAAGCGTTTAATTGCAAAATTTGGCTTAGACAAAGATGCTGATCCACAGCACTACGGTATCGGCATTAAAGAACTTTGGGAAATCGACCCTGCAAAACACAAACCAGGTTTGGTGATGCACGGTTCAGGTTGGCCATTGGCGGAAACTGGTTCATCAGGCGGTTGGTGGCTATACCATGCAGAGAACAACCAAGTCACTTTGGGCTTGATCGTGGATTTATCTTATGAAAATCCACACATGTACCCATTCATGGAAATGCAACGCTGGAAAACACATCCACTGATCAAACAGTATTTGGAAGGCGGTAAGCGTATTTCTTATGGCGCACGTGCTGTGGTGAAAGGTGGTCTCAACGCATTGCCGAAATTGACCTTCCCAGGTGGTTGCTTGATCGGTGATGATGCAGGTTTCTTGAACTTCTCAAAAATCAAAGGCTCTCACACGGCAATGAAGTCAGGAATGCTTTGTGCTGAAGCAGTATTTGACGAAATCAAAGCAGGCGCTGAAAAAGGCGGCGACCTCATGGTTGCTCGTGTGCTTGAAGGTGAAGATCACTTTGCCAAAGAAGTTTCGACCTATACGCAGAAATTTGACAATAGCTGGCTCAAAGAAGAATTGCATCGTGCTCGTAACTTTGGTGCGGCAATGCACAAATTTGGTCTATGGATCGGTGGTGCATTTAACTTTGTCGATCAAAACATTTTCCAAGTGCCATTCACTTTGCATGATCTGAAACAAGATTATGCGGTACTAAAAAATGTCGATGCGGTGAGCTTTAAACCGAACTATCCAAAACCAGATGGCAAGATTACATTTGACCGTTTGTCTTCGGTATTCGTGTCAAATACGGTGCATGAAGAAAATCAACCTGCACATTTGAAACTCACCAATCCTGATATTCCAGTCGATGTGAATTTACCGAAATGGGATGAGCCTGCTCAGCGCTACTGCCCTGCGGGTGTCTATGAAATCATGGAAAATGATGACGGTTCGAAGCGTTTCCAAATCAACGCGGCTAACTGTGTGCATTGTAAAACCTGTGATATCAAAGACCCATCACAAAACATCACTTGGGTAGTCCCTGAGGGTGGCGGCGGTCCGAATTACCCGAATATGTAATTTGGATAGTCTTGCGAAGCAGTGCTTCTCATATCGAAATATGTAATTTGTTGCGTTAAAAAATCCGAGTTTCGACTCGGATTTTTTGTGCTTGTCATGCTGCGCTTGAACGCTTTGTCTATGCTCATGGCAAAATATTTCTGACGGTCAAAATACCTTGGCAAATGATTGCGCAGTGTTATGATGAGGCTCTTGGTGTTTTTTACAGAATCTTTGCCTGAAAAACATGAGACGCAACATAGACTCGATTATTCTTTAGAATTGCAGAATGAGAATGACATTTTTGAAATCTTCGGTTGGCTTGTTTTGGCTAACGACCTTATTCGTTAGCAATCTTGCTTATGCCAATGGTGATCATAATGCATTAATCTGTGTTGGTGATGTTGCGTCTCAGGGTAAATCTCATCGTACGCCTCCTGCCAAGTTTTATGCTGAGCTTGCGACAACACCAGATCAGCAACGTCAAGGATTGATGTTTCGTCAATCAATGGCAGATGACCAAGCCATGTTATTCATCTACCCAGAACCGCACCAAGTCGGTTTTTGGATGCGTAATACGCTGATTCCTTTGGATATGCTGTTTTTTGATGACCGTGGTGAATTGCGTGAAATCAAACAGAATATCCCTCCTTGCAAAACTCAAAACTGTCCAATCTACGTTGCGAAAAGTTCAAATATCAAATATGTACTGGAAATCAACGCTGGGCAAAGTCAGCTGTGGGATATTCAGGTCGGGGATCAACTTTATGGTTGTGGGAAGTAAAACCTTTGGTCTTTTTCAGATCATGTAGTATGGTCAGCGCCTAATCGAATGCTGTCTAAGCCATGCACCTACCTGTTTGGCATGACACCTGAGAAATATTGTTGCGGAACGGTGGAACGAGATAAAATATTTCTTTACTTTAGTAAATTTTTTAGTAAAAATGTTACTAACAAGTTTTATAAACAGTTAACTAAATTTCTTACTAAAAGGGTTTAAACATGGATATACCAACTCATTTGTCACATAAACCGATTGTAAAATTGGAAGACTACACACTGTTAGATGGGAAATTTGCTAATCAATCAGATGCTGAAGGTTTATCAATAGGCTTAGCACAGTGGAGTGATGCAGAGGAAATGGATTTATCTGCAAAAGTTTGGAGATATACGGGAGAAAAATGGTCAAGACAATCAGAAGAGTTACCTATTCATCGTGTATTAGATTTAGCTAGCTTATTATGTGCGTCTATCAGTTACGCTAAGGATGAAAAGTTACCAATTTATGATGACTTTCAGATCACTTTATCAAAGAACCCTGCATTGATTGAAGTTTTGAAAGAAGGTGTGGCTAATGATGAAGAATATTTAGATAAATCTTTAAAAAGATTGTCTAGATATCTCAAAGTGTTGGGATATTAAGTTTAATTTTCCTAAAATCAACATAATACACTCTATACGAAATCAAAAATTGGAGACTTAAGCGACTATTTTTACTGTATTTTTTACCTCGTTCCACCGTTCTGAAACAATGTTTCTCAGGTGGAATGCCAAACCAAATACAGTTTTTTTTACCACTCCATCGATTAGAAATAATTCAGTGGCAATTTTAAATAACGCTGTCCGTTTTCCTCAGGTTCAGGAAAGTGTCCCGCCAACATATTGATTTGAATCGCAGGTAAGATCAGTCGTGGCATAGACAGCGTCGCATCTCGCTGGGTTCGCATCTCGATAAATGCCGATTTTTCAGTGCCAGCTTGGATGTGGATATTTTCAATCTTTTGCGTGTGCACATCACTTTGATAACAATAACTTTCACGCCCATCGGGCAAATAATCATGACAAAGAAAAACACGTGTCGTATCAGGCAGTTGATACAGCCGTTGCACCGAATCAAATAACTGCCCTGCACTGCCCTTAGGGAAATCACAACGTGCCGTGCCATAGTCAGGCATAAACAAGGTATCGCCGACAAACACCGCATCGCCAATCACATAGCTCAGACAGGCAGGCGTATGCCCTGGGGTGGGAATGTTATAGGCACTTAAACTACCAATGTGAAATGGTTCACCATCGGCAAATAGATAATCAAAATGCTGTGAGGCATTGATCTGCTTCATATCGAAATGATAAATCTTGGAAAACGTCTCTTGCACAATGCCAATCTTGGCACTCATGGCGACTTTGCCACCCAATTTTTGTTTTAAATATTGCGCCGCACTGAGATGATCGGCATGGACATGGGTTTCCAAAATCCATTGTACGGTGAAGTGTTCTGAGGAAATATAATCAATGATCTGATCGGCATGTGTGGTTGAGGTTGATGCCGACGCCGCATCATAGTCGAGCACCGAGTCGATAATCGCACAAGCTCGTGTCGCAGGATCACCCACCACATAGCTAAAGGTATTGGTGTCTTGATGAAAGAATGCTTGAACCGAAAAGACTTGTACCGAAAAGTCGTCTTGAGTCGAAATCGCAGTTGGTGATGACAATACATTCTCCTCAATCGGCAAGTAAAAATCAATCCATTGTAATATGTTTACGAAGCGGACGAATCAGCTTCGCAAATCATGATGTTTTTTACAGTTACTTTGGGTGTGTTGAGTTGCTAGCTTAAAGCTGTTCATCTAGCAACAATTGTGCTTCACGTAAGCTGAGTGAGCCTTCATAGATCGCACGCCCTGTGATCGCACCGAGGATGCCTTTTTGACCTTTGAGCAATTTCACATCTTCCAGATTGGTCACACCACCCGAAGCAATCACGGGTAAACCTGAATAATTGGCAAGATGCACCGTCTGCTCAACATTGACGCCTTGCATCATGCCATCACGGGCAATATCGGTATAAACAATGCTTGACACACCCGCATCAGCAAAGCGTTTCGCCAAATCAGTGGCTTTGACATCGGTGACATTCGCCCAGCCGTCAGTTGCGACAAAGCCATCTTTGGCATCAATCCCAACGATGATGTGCCCTGCGAACTCTTTACACGCCAGCTCAACAAACTCAGGCTCTTGCACGGCTTTGGTGCCAATAATGACAAAAGACACCCCTGCATCAATATAATGCTCAATGGTTTCTAATGAACGAATCCCGCCACCGATTTGGATCGGCAATTCAGGCTGAGATTGTGCAATCGCTTCCACCACAGGTTTGTGAATCGGTGTGCCTGCAAATGCGCCATTCAAATCCACCAAATGCAAACGGCGTGCCCCTTCATTGACCCAATGCGCAGCGGTTGCCACTGGATCATCAGAAAATACCGTATCATCCTCCATGCGACCTTGTTTTAAACGTACGCATTTACCATCTTTTAAATCAATCGCAGGGATAATTAGCATGCTCGCATTCCTTCATTTCATCTCAATTTTTGCTCTTTTCATCTTAGCAAAATAATCAATGTTCTCTAAGCCTTAATCGTAATAACTGATCAACATTTTCCAGACCGCTATATTTTTCAGAGCACTATACATCGTAAAAGCACTGTGCCACTATCGCTAACAAGGGAATCAATCAAAAAGTACAACATTACGATGAAAATTCACCACTTGAACTGTGGCAGTATGTGCCCGATCTGCCAAAAACTTATCAATGGTCATGGCAGTTATCTCAAACCTGCCAAACTGATCTGTCACGTGCTGTTGATTGAACATGACAATAAACTGCTCTTGGTCGATACAGGCTACGGACTAAAAGATATTGCCCAGCCCAAAACTCGGCTCGGCGGCTTATTTTTAAAATTGACTCGCCCAACACTCGACCCACAAGAAACGGCGACTGAGCAGATCAAAGCCTTGGGATTTTCCCCAAGTGATGTCACCGATATTGTGCCGACCCATCTTGATCTTGACCATATTGGTGGGGCATCGGATTTTCCCAATGCACGCATCCATGTCTATGCCAAAGAGTTGGATTATGCGTTAAAGCCAACATTGAAAGATCGCCTGCGCTTTCGTAAAGCGCAACTGCAAGATATTTCGACATGGCAACGTCATGTCAGTATCAATGATCAATGGTTTGGCTTTGATGCGATTGATTTAACCGAACAGCTTGGTTTTGAAGTGAAAATGATTCCTCTGATCGGGCATACGCTGGGGCATGTTGGTGTCGCAATAAAATCAGGTGAAAACTGGCTACTACATTGTGGGGATGCTTATTTTGATCACAGTCAAATCAGCGCTCAGCCGAATGTTCCTGCGGGACTCGCATGGTTTGAGAAACAAGTGCAGACCGATCAAGCTGAACGCATCGCAACTCAAGAAAAATTGCGTGCCTTGCATCAGGCACATCCCGAAATCGAAATGTTTTGTGCGCACGACCCCGTCGAATTGGAGCGCTATCAGCCATCCGCTTTGTGACAAGAAAACGGTTTATTTTTTTAAAAACTGTCATATTTCATGAAATATGACAGTGATTTTTTCATTCAATTTTCCCCTAAATTTTAAATTTATACTTAATTATCAATAGTTTGAACAAATTATTCATTATAAAATTATTTTTCAATTATGACAAAAGTGTCATCATATTGTCATATTTCTATCATTAAATAGCATCAACAGAAACCACAGGTACATTCTCATGATGACAGCAGTTCTATTAACATTCGGTTTTATCGCTTACACTGGCGCAGTATGGCATTACGGCAACAAGTAATTCATGCCGTAAGGCAAAAGCACCGCACGCCATTCAAATTATTATTTCAAGTCATATCACTTCAAGCCATTTGCATTTTCCCGCATTTCATTAGATCATCACTTCCTCACCGACTTCACGTATAAAAATTATGAATATTGCTGCCTTTGAAGCATTCCTCAAAGTCATGGAAACAGGTTCCATTTCGATGGCGGCTGAAAAACTCTTTATTACTCAACCTGCCGTCAGTAAACGCATTCAAAGCCTCGAACAATTTTTTAATGTCAGATTATTTGACAGTGTCGGACGTAATATTCAGCCGACCAAAGCCGCAGAGCGCCTGTTACCGCAAGTCCAGCAATGGATGAATCAACTCGAAGATATGCATCGAGATCTGAGCCAGTCGCAGTCGAATATCGCAGGGAAACTGAAAATCGGTACCAGTCATCATATCGGGCTACATCATCTCGCCAAACAACTACAACCTTTTGCACAACAATATCCGCAAGTCGAGCTGGATGTGCACTTTGTCGATTCTGAGCAAGCCTTACAATTGGTACTTTCTGGTGAAATTGAACTGGCGTTTCTCACCCTACCGCCAAAACCCGATCCACGTTTGCAACATCGGGTATTGTGGAATGATCCCTTATCTTTTGTGGTCGCCCCTTTTCATGCGTTGGCACAGCAACAACAGCTTCGCCTTGAGGATTTGATTGCCTATCCGAGTTTGTTACCTGCGTCAAACACCTATACCAGTCAGATTACCTTAGCGGCATTTTCCAAATATGGGCTAAAACCGCATGCGTCAATGAGCACCAATCCGCTGGAGTCGATCCGTATGTTGGTATCAATTGGGCTGGGTTGGTCGGTGTTACCGCAGACTTTGATCAATGAGGATTTGTGTATTTTAGATTTGGATGTGCAACTGGAACGCCAACTTGGCATCGTCTGGCATCCTGATCGTAGTCAATCCAAAGCGATGCAAAGCCTACTCAATCAGTTAGAACGCTTAGGGTCTGCTGACATTTAACAATTTTCACAGCGAATAAGCCCAAAGCACCGATTAATCGCAACTGCTACTACAGCTACTACAACTATGATTCCCCGAATGATAATCATCACTGGAAGACGCCGTTGCCCCTTCTTTTAGTGCATATTTCCCACGTAACACCTGTACATCATAGTGCAGACCATCCGCCCAGCCTAGCGCCGCATCGAGAGCATATAGTCTGGACAGTTGCTTGGTACGATAGGGATTGAGACCGTGCAAATAGCAACTCTCCTGCCAAGCCAGATGATTTTGTCGGCTATGCAATGATTTTAAACGCCATTGCGCACCTAAGCTCTGTTCAGCATGAATCGGAATATGTGGCACATGCTCTAAAGAATAACCCAATACCGAAATACACCATTGTTCATAGACCTTAGGCTGTTCCAGCATGCAGTGCCACAGCGCATCGACCGCATGTGATGGCATGGCATAGTCTCGTTTGGACAAGAGATGCATTGCGATAAAATCCAAGAAGCCTTGTTCGATCAAATCGACTTGCTTCGGTGTCAATGCTGGATACTGTTGTCTAAATGCCGATAAGATTTGCGGGGGTAAATGGATGTGATTGAATTTTGCCAATTGACGATTTTTACGCCAACGATACAGCAACCGTAAAAATGCAAAAAATACCAAACTCGATGGAATCAACATCCACCATGCAACGCCACCTTCTGCCCAAATCCAGTATGCCACGCACGTACCAACCCCGAGAAAAATCCACCAACTGACCTTAGCAACGGGTGCCACACGAGACATTGCAAGCAGTGTATTTACTGCCCGTGTTGTATTTTGCTTGCTTTGATGCATTGCTTGTTGCTTAGTTTGATGCATCGTTCGTTGCTGAGTTTTCATTCGACTTTGATCACGATTTTCAGCGTACATTCAGATTGTGCGTTGACTACAGCCTAACATGAACGGCGACGACTTTGCCTAGTGGCTTTTTTGCTATAGTTATTTTTAATGATTTTTTAATGGTTATTTTTAATGATTTTTTTAATAGTTCTTTGCAATGACGCTTCAGCATCTTGTGATCTAAATTCAGCGGACATTAAAAATCCGTTTAAATCGACCAATCTTCAATTTTCCAATGGTTTTCAATCGCTAATTTCTCAAGGCGATCGTCAGGATTTACCGCAATCGCATGCGTTGCATATTCAAGCAAAAAGCGATCGTTGATTGAATCAGAATATGCCCAAGATTCATCGACTTGACGCCCAGCCAGCCATTGTTCGAGTCGGGTCAATTTGCCCGTTTGATAACATGGTACTCCAGCCACTTTCCCTGTGTACTTTCCATCCACCATTTCGGCATTGGTGGCGATAATCTCGGTAATGCCAAAGGCACGGAAAATCGGTGCAGTGATAAAGTCACTCGTCGCCGTAATTCCGACAATGGCATGACCCTGTTCTTGATGATGTTGAATCGCTGCAAAGCCTTTTGGACGCATTTGCGCACGAATCACTTTTTGCATAAACAAATCATGCAATTCAGACAAATAAGCGTTGTCATGCTGGGTCAAAAATTCAAAGACAAACTCGTTATAAGCGATCGGATCAAGCTGCCCTGCTTTATAATCTTCATAAAATTGATCATTCATGTGGCGATGACGCACTGCATCCACCAAGCCTTCACCCACCAAAAACTCCCCCCAAGAATGGTCGGAATCGGTATTTAACAAGGTATGGTCTAAATCAAACAGTGCCAGTTTCATCAAACTTCTCAAATGCTTCAATAATTTGGTAAAAAAAATGTAATTCTGTTACCGCAACAGTCAGAAATTCGTTAAGATCATAGCAATTTAAATTGCTTTTTGACTGTGCGTCCACTCGCCGAGCATCATACGCTGATCTCAGCCTGCACGCAAAGTCCATAACATAGAATATTTAGGTGCCAAATGATCGACTCCGAAGGTTTCCGACCCAATGTCGGGATCATCTTGGCAAATGACGCTGGACAAGTACTATGGGCAAAACGCATTGGACACAATGCATGGCAGTTTCCACAAGGCGGCATCCAATATGGTGAATCGCCAGAACAAGCACTCTACCGAGAGCTGTATGAAGAAGTTGGACTATTGCCAGAGCATGTCGAAATCGTTGCACAAACCCGAGGCTGGTTAAGATATCGTTTGCCGTATCGCTACATCCGTACCGACTCTAATCCAGTCTGTATCGGACAAAAGCAAAAATGGTTTTTATTGCGCCTAATTGGCGACACCAAACACATTTGTTTAAACACCACCGCCCCCGCCGAGTTTGATGAATGGCAATGGGTGAGCTACTGGTATCCGCTTGGGCAAGTAGTAAATTTTAAAAAAGACGTCTATCGCCGTGCGCTGACTGAGCTGAGTTTGGAGTTACCATTTAGTGCTTAAATGGTATGACTTCAATGCATGACTCCATTGACCGCTTCATCATGCACACGTTGGAACTGATTTTGATTTGACTTGATTTTGATTTGATTTCGAATCGTGATAATTCACTGAGTAAAGGACATTGTGAATGGCAAATACCATGCAACTTGAGACCTTAAGACGTATCGTGCAAGAAGTGGATGCTTCGCCGAGCCTGCACGAGGCTTTGGATGTCATGGTCAATCAAGTTGCGGAAGCCATGAATGTCGATGTCTGTTCGATTTATTTACTGGATGAGCGCAATCATCGTTATGTCTTGATGGCAACCCACGGTCTCAAAGCCGAAGCGGTCGGCACGGTCTCGCTCGCCACCAGTGAAGGTCTGGTCGGCTTTGTTGGACAACGTGAAGAAATCGTCAACCTCGAAAATGCCCCGCAACATGAACGCTTCTTATACTTACCTGAAACAGGTGAGGAAATTTATAACTCGTTCATGGGTGTGCCCGTCATGTATCGCCGTAAGGTAATGGGCGTCATGGTCATTCAAAATAAAGAAAGCCATGATTTTAGCGAAGCCGCAGAGTCGTTTTTAGTGACGCTCTGTGCGCAACTTTCTGGGGCGATTGCTCATGCGCATGTGGTCGGCAATATTGATGTCTTTCGTAAGCCAAACAGTGCCGCCAGCTACCAAACTTTTTTAGGCGTACCTGGCGCCGATGGTATTGCGCTCGGTCGAGCGGTAATCCTCTATCCTGCTGCAGATTTATCCTCTGTACCTGACCGAGATGCAGAAGACATTAGCGAGGAATTAGCGCTGCTCAATGAGGCGATTATTGCGGTACGTGAGGAACTAAAACAGCTCGACACCAAGATGCAAGACTCATTAATGTCTGAAGAGCGTGCATTATTTAGTGTGTTTTTACGCATGCTGGATGATCATGCCTTGCCTGCCGAAATCAACACCTTAATCCGTGATGGACAATGGGCGCAAGGTGCGGTACGCCGTGTTATTGACAAACATGCCAATGCCTTTGCACAGATGGAAGACAGCTATCTGCGAGAACGTGTCGCCGATCTCAAAGACCTTGGACGCCGTATCCTTGCACATCTACAAACCGAAGATACAGGGCATAAGGAAATCACCGAAGATACCATTCTCATCGGTGAAGAAATTAGCACTGCGGCATTGGTCGAAATGCCGATTGCCAACATCGCTGCCATTGTCACCACCGAAGGCGCAGCCAACTCCCACATGGTGATCGTGGCGCGTGCGCTGGGGATACCAACTGTGGTCGGTGTGACCGAATTACCAATTCATACTTTAGATGATGCGGAAATGATCGTTGATGCCTATCAAGGTCGTGTGTTTATTCATCCGCCTCGTCGTCTGCGCACCCGCTACAAAGAAATCAAAAAAGATGAAGATCAGATCGCCAAAGACCTGAAACAGTATGAAACCAAAGATGCCATTACCCCAGACGGTGAGGCGGTCAAACTATTCGTCAATACAGGTCTGATGATCGACGTGGTACGTGGCGTGCAACGTGGTGCCAAAGGCGTTGGACTGTATCGCAGTGAAATTCCCTTTATGCTGCGTGAACGCTTTCCAGGGGAAGAAGAACAACGGGCAATTTATCGGCAACAGCTCAGCCACTTCGCCAATAAACCTGTGGTGATGCGTACCCTCGATATTGGTGCGGATAAAGATTTACCCTACTTCTCGATTGATGAGGAAAACTCGGCGCTGGGTTGGCGTGGGATTCGATTTACGCTTGATCATCCTGAGATTTTTTCCTCGCAAATCCGTGCTATGCTCAAAGCCAGTATCGGATTGAATAATTTGCATATTTTACTACCGATGATCACCAGCGTCAGTGAAGTCGAAGAAGTGTTGTATTTGCTTGAACGTGATCTAGCGGCGGTACAAGAAGAAGAACAAGTCAAAATCACCCGTCCAAAAGTCGGCATCATGATCGAAGTACCGAGCATTTTGCTCCAGATCGAGGACTTTGCCAGTTTGGTCGATTTTTTCTCGGTCGGCTCAAACGATTTGATTCAATATCTTCTGGCTGTAGACCGCAACAATCCTCGTGTGGCAAGTGTCTATTCACATTTTCATCCAGCGATTTTGCGCACCCTTGCCAAGCTGGTTCAGGAATGCCACAAGTTTGAAAAACCTGTCAGTATTTGCGGTGAAATGGCGGGCGATCCATTGACGGCTGTGCTGTTGATGGCGATGGGCTTCAATACCTTATCAATGAGCTCGAGTAATATTCTCAGAGTGCGTAAAGCCATTTGTAATATTCCAATGAGTGATGCCAAAGACTTACTTGATCAAGCGTTAAAGTTGAATAATCCGCTGATGACCAAGAGCATGATTGAGCATTATTTCCGTACGCACGGTTTGGCAGATATGGTGAAATCAGGTCGTGTGGTGACGGTTTAATTTTTTTCTATTGCACGATCACTAGAAGCTGTCTCAAAATCTAAGCAACCCCACCTAACCTCCCCTTAACAAGGGGAGGAATTCTAACTATTTGATTTTATTGAGTAGCCTTCCCCCTGTGAAGAAGTGAGAAGCATACTTCGCAAGTGGAGGTTATCGTTTTGAGATAGCTTCTTTTTTTGTTCCTTTTGTTTTGTTTAAATTTTCCGTCTTTAGGATGCCAAAGCCCGATCAAACAAACGCTGAACGTCTGCTTGAGAAATATTCAACATACCCACCACACGTCCGTGCATGGCACTATAACGACTTTGAACAAATGCCTCAGCAACATCAGACTCAGAGTAGCGTAGCATCAATACCGACTGCGCCAATAGTACCAATCGTGTCACCAATGTCCGTGCTTGGAACTGCAATTGATCAGGCGGTAGCATCAACATTTCATAGAGTTGACTGCGTTCAATTTTGAGTGTTTGATGTGACGCACATTCTTCTGAAAAAGAAGCGAGAAGTATTTCGATCAACTCTGATTCACGTTGCATCGCTCGAAGCACATCGAGGCACATGATATTGCCCGAACCTTCCCAAATGGTATTCACAGGTGCTTCACGGAACAGCCGAGCCATGATGCCGTTATCGACATAGCCATTACCACCAAACGCTTCCATCGCCTCACCTGTCAGTTCCACCGCACGCTTACAAATCCAAAACTTAGCCGCTGGTGTCATCAGACGTATCCACGCTTGTGACAAGGCATTTTCATTCGCATTGTCTTGCTTTGCGATCTGATCATAATGTGAGGCAAGGTGCATACTCAGTTGCAAAGCGGCTTCTGTTTCTAAAGCCAAATCAGCCAATACCGCTTGCATTAATGGTTGCTCGGCAAGTGCTTTACCAAAAGTCTGACGCTGACGCGTATAAGCAAGACACTGCACCAACGCCTGACGCAGAATCGCTGTACTGCCGACGGAGCAAGTCAGGCGGGTATAGTTCGCCATTTCGATAATGGTCGGAATGCCTCGCCCTTCCTCACCGATCATGATGCCCCATGCGTTCTGAAATTCAACTTCAGAGCTGGAATTACTGCGATTGCCGACTTTTTCTTTGAGGCGTTGCACATGCACTTGATTCAAACTGCCATCGGACAAGCGACGTGGCACAAAAAAGCAGCCTATACCTTCATGCTCGGTCTGCGCCACCACCAGATGAGCATCCGACATCGGCACGGAGAAAAACCATTTATGCCCTGTGAGCAAATAGGCTTCGCCACGACCTGCTTTTTCAATTGGCTTGGCAAAGGTCTGATTGGCACGCACATCAGAGCCACCTTGCTTTTCAGTCATGCCCATACCAATCCAAATCGACTTTTTCTCGGCGATTGGAATATCTCGGGCATCGTATTCTGAGGACAATAATTTCTCACCAATTTCCGCCCAAAGTTTTGGCTCACGTTGTAGCAGTGGAATACAACCTAAAGTCATGGCATGTGGACAGAGGTTGCCTGCTTCGACCTGTCCTGTCAGGTAAAACTTGGTCGCCCAATCCACCCATGCCGAATTTTTGTGATCATCATCGGAGTGAATAAACGGCTGAGTTATAAAAGGATAAGCATGCACATTAAACTGGCGATTGGTCTGCATGACCTGATGCCACGCAGGATGAAACTCGACCTGATCAATGCGTCGCCCACGTGCATCAAAGCGGTTTAATTCTGGGGTATGACGATTGGCGAGATCTGCCGCTTGGAAAAATGACGCACGCCCAACCGTTTCGCCAAATGCAGCATGTTCCGCCTGCAACTCACTGTGATAATGATGCAGAATTTCTTTGAGAATCGTATCCGTTTCAAACAAGTTATAATCTTGCAATTCATCAAATTGATTGCTGATGGTATGTGTTGACGTCGTGTCCATGTCTACGATGTGTTGCGATTGCATCATCTGTTTCCTGATTACTTGTATTTTTTACATTTCCAATCCAGTATAAATCATTCCAATCTTTGAGCCGTTCGGATTTTTTGCATGTCACAATCCCCGATCAATGTCCGCCGAAAGCCTCGCCAATCAAGGGCGAAGTTTACTCAGCAAGCCCTGCTTGATAGTGCTGTTCAGCTTTTGGCGGAGAAACATCATGGAGAGATCACCGTTCGAGAAATGACTGAGATTGCAGGCGTGGGTTTAGGTACTTTTTATGAATACTTCAGTCAAAAAGAAGATGTGTTTGCCCTGATCATTCATCAACAGATCAAAGTACTGGCGCAGGAATTACTTGAGCATGGCGCACATCTACGCACGACTCAACCTGATATTTTAATTACTGACTATGTGAAGCAATTGATTCACATTCAACTGAAAAAGATTCAAAACGCACAGCAGATTTGGGCGACCATTTTTTTATTAGAACGACAATTATCAACGAGCGAAGTTTATCAAAAACATTATGCGCTGATGTGTCAGCTTTGGCAGGACTTACTTCAACCATTTGCGATAGCAAACCTTGGGCGCACTGCGATCAATTTACATCGTGTGATTTATGGTTTTGTCATGCAGACGCTGTTGGTTGAGCCTGATTTTAGTGAATGGACTCATTTAGAAACTGACATTGGCATTGCCTGTAATGCGTTCCTAAAGTCATAAATCTATAGCCAACATCGAAAGCAACTCATGTGTATCACTTCGGCTCATTTCAAATAGTGACTAAATGTTATCGAGTTTTTTAATCATAATAAAAGTTTTAATCTGTTTTACAAATATTAAGTGCCATTCTTATAATAAATTCCAATCGTTAAGACAACATCTGATCGACATCACTATATGTAAAAGGATTTCGTCCCATGACTAATTTCAAAACACAGATTTCGACTAACAAACGTAACACTTCACATCAGCAAGGTATGTTAGCTTTATTAAAAGTATATCTTGCTGAATACAGTTTAAATCATTGATGACACAATCTTTTTAAAGATGTTGCAATGTTTTGAATACACGATTTTAAAAAAATTCAGGTTGTTTAAATCTTTATTTTAAACACTGATTTTCCACTTCATTATTCAGCAAGCAATAGCCAGTCAAACGGATATTCGCAAGCTATAGGAGATCCCCATGAACGCACCCACTGGACAGTGCCCTGTCATGCACGGCGCAAATACCGAAAATAAACAAACTCCAACGGATTGGTGGCCAAATGCGCTCAATCTCGACATTTTGCATCAACATGACCGCAAGACCAATCCATTTGATGAAGATTTTGATTATCCAACCGAGTTTAACAAGCTCAATCTGAATGCCTTGAAACAAGATTTACACGATCTCATGACCTCAAGCCAAGCATGGTGGCCTGCGGACTGGGGCAACTATGCAGGCATGTTTGTGCGTACCGCATGGCATTTATCAGGCACCTATCGTAAAGGCGATGGTCGTGGTGGCAGTAATACAGGTAATCAACGCTTTGCACCGCTGAACTCTTGGCCTGATAACGTCAATACCGATAAAGGTCGCCGTCTACTTTGGCCACTCAAAAAGAAATATGGCAATAAAATCTCTTGGGGCGATTTGATCGTACTTGCAGGCACGGTTGCCTATGAAGCGGTTGGGCTGAAAACTTATGGCTTCGCAGGTGGTCGCCGTGAAATTTGGCATCCTGAAAAAGATGTCAATTGGGGCTCTGAACGTGAATGGCTCGCTGCCACTAAAAACCGCTATGAAAATGATGACGACCGTGAAAGCCTAGAAAATCCATTGTCTGCGGTGCAAATGGGCTTGATTTATGTCAACCCTGAAGGGGTCGATGGTCAGCCTGACCCACTGAAATCTGCACAAGATATTCGAGTGACTTTTGGTCGCATGGCAATGAACGATGAAGAAACTGTGGCACTGGCGGCAGGTGGTCACACCATCGGGAAATGTCACGGTAATGGTAAAGCAGACTTGCTCGGTGCAGATACAGAGGCAGCGGACGTTGAGTTTCAAGGTCTAGGCTGGCATAACCCTGAAGGCACAGGTAACCGAGGCAATACCATGGTTAGTGGCATTGAAGGTGCTTGGACGACTGAACCGACCAAATGGGACAATGGCTATTTTGATTTATTGCTCAATTATGAATGGGAACTCACCAAAAGTCCTGCGGGTGCTTGGCAATATGAACCTGTGAATCTCCCTGAAGAGAAAAAACCACTGGATGCGCATGATCCATCGGTACGTCGCAATCCGATCATGACCGATGCCGATATGGCGATGAAAGCCGATCCGATTTACCGTGAAATCTCTGAGCGCTTCTACAATGATTTTGACTATTTCTCTCAAGTCTTTGCCCGCGCTTGGTACAAATTGACGCATCGTGACCTTGGACCCAAAAGTCGTTATCTTGGCAATGATTTTCCGAGTGAAGATTTGCTTTGGCAAGATCCAATTCCAACTGTAGATTACACTTTGTCTGATGCAGAAATTGCCGACTTAAAACAGCAATTGTTAAATAGCGGATTAAGTGCAGTCGAGTTAATTAACACGGCTTGGGATAACGCACGCACCTATCGTGGTTCGGATTTCCGTGGTGGTGCCAACGGCGCACGTATTCGCCTTGCACCGCAAAAAGATTGGGTAGGCAATGAACCTGAACGTCTGCAAAAAGTGCTGAGTACTTTAGAATCTATTCAATCGGGCTTGACGAAGAAAGTCAGCATTGCTGATTTGATCGTACTTGGCGGTACGGCAGCGGTTGAACAAGCAGCTCGTGCAGCAGGTGTCGAGATCACTGTACCATTCGCAGCGGGTCGTGGTGATGCCACCGATGAACAGACTGATGCAGAATCTTTTGATGTACTTGAGCCGATTCATGATGGTTTCCGCAACTGGCAGAAACAACATTATGAAAACACGCCTGAAGAATTATTGCTTGATCGTGCACAGCTTATGGGTTTGACCGCACATGAAATGACGGTATTGGTCGGCGGTATGCGTGTACTCGGCACCAATTTTGGTGACAGCAAACATGGTGTATTGACCGACAATGTTGGCGTGCTCAGCAATGATTTCTTCGTCAATCTGACCGATATGCGTTTCAAATGGAAACCAACTGGACGCAATAGCTACGAGATCATCGATCGTGAAACTGAACAAGTGAAATGGACTGCGACTCGAGTGGACTTGGTATTTGGCTCAAACTCGATCTTACGTTCATACGCTGAAGTCTATGCGCAGGACGACAACAAAGAGAAGTTTGTCAAAGACTTTGTCAAGGCTTGGGTCAAAGTGATGAATGCCGATCGTTATGATCTAAGCTAGTCAGTCTAAACCAAACAACTTTTCATACACCTGAAACATCACCAAGCGGACACTTTGTCCGCTTGGTTTTTTTAAGAATTTTATCGATCCGAATGACAAATAAAACGCAAACTAATCCAATGGATTAAAAATCATATAGAAAAATTGACATGAACAACTCACACAGAAAATCACCACAGAAAATCAGTGCTGTGTATAAACTCTAACTTATCCACAATTTGGCATAATTTTCAATCAATCACTAAAAACCGCCATGACATCTATCAAAAATTACACAGCAAACCTTGATGGCAGATCAAAAGCGTTTAAGCTCGTATGCAGCTTTTAACATCGTATGAAAAAGCCTCAAAGACCAGTTCTTTGATCAAGGAAAAGTGTGATTTATGAATACTGTAATCCACCCTGCTGCACAACATGGTTTTAGCCAAAGTGCAGATGTCTATCAACATGCTCGTCCAGATTACCCTCAAGCCATTGTCGAATGGATGCAACATGATCTTGCACTGAATGCACAGAGCCAACTGGCTGATCTTGGCTCGGGCACAGGCAAGCTGATTCCTTTTTTACAGCAAGTGAGCCAAAAAATCACGGCGATTGAACCAATTAGTGAGATGCTCCAGCAATTACAGCACCGCTTTCCAGCAGTGGCGACGAAACAGACCGACAGTCAAAACCTGAGTTTTCCCAGTGAATATTTTGATGCCTTGTTTTGTGCACAATCCTTTCATTGGTTTGCCGATAGCGCTTCACTCGATGAAATCTATCAGGTCTTGAAACCGCATGGTATTTTGGGACTCATTTGGAATCAACGAGATACCACTGTACTGTGGGTCAAAGCCATTGCAGATCTGCTTGCCCCGCTTGAAGGCGATACGCCACGTTATCACACAGGTCATTGGCAACAGGTGCTTGACAATCATCATGAACAATTTGCATTGGTGGATCAGCAGACTTTCGCCTTTGAGCATGTCGGCACAGTGGAGCAAGTGGTGATTCAGCGTATACTGTCTACCAGCTTTATTGCTGCATCCTCCGTTGCAGACAAAGCCATCATGCGCCAATCCTTAGAAAAGTTAATCAAAAATCAGCTCGGACTCGATCCAACCGATGAGATTGCTTTTCCCTATGTGACCCATGCTTATCATTATCAAAAAACTTAAGGTCTGTGGACAGTTCACAGCGAATCACAAAAAAATAAAGCGCCACATTCATCATGGCGCTTTGTATTTTTACTAGAGGTTTTATATTAAACGTAACAACGCATCAAGCATGCTTTTAAAACTGGTTTTTAAGACCGATTTGATGCGCCCTGATTTTGCTCAATCCATTGAATCGATTCAACTTGAAAGACTTCACATGCGCCCTCGCCGACATCATCAGGTCGCAGTGATGAACGCCAGACCAAATCATCCGCTTTGATTTCAACCAGATTGCCTTTCATCCGCACTAAATCGCCACGTTTCACCTGTTTGATCTGCTGTGCAATCTCAGGATTAGCAGGAATGATATGAATATTGGAGACCATTTGCATGGCTTCTTTGGCAGGCACGGGCAGTGACGGAATCGCCCATTTTAAAAAGCGATCATACTGCGTGACATGGATTTGCGAGGCAATTTTTGGGTTGGCAAACATGCCCCAACTCACTGCAAAATCCACAGGAGAAAATTTGGCTTGCTCATCATCTTGATAAGTCTTATAGCCCAAAATCCGAAAATCACCTTTGAATGGCTTTAACACCGACACCGATTGCCCTGCGATCGGCGGCAAGCCCAGCGCCACATTATTTGGGTTTTGTGGCACTGGATTGCGTACAGCATGATTTGTCGCTTGCTGATCAATGAGCGTTTGAATCAAATCCGCAGTATTATGATGACTGGCATGGGTCATGCTCGCAGAGGCACAAGTTAAACATAAAACCATCGAGAATTTTTTCATCACACGCCACCTCACTGCTACAAAACCCACCAAGACATTGCTCAAGAAATATTATTTTGCAATAGTTCCTGCTGATTTTGGGTAGTTTTTAGTAAGGATTTGGTTGCATAAGTATGCTGTAGAATGCCGATTTTGCTAAAGCAACTTTACTCAAACTCGTTTTCTTCATCGTCATCAGTCGGCATGGCAATATGAATAGTTTCAAAGCGTACTCGCCCATCGTCAATCGCTTGTGCAATCGCTTGTTGCCCTTTGGTCAATCTGGCTGTACCCGACTTGATATCAATCAATACCACTTCAATCTCTTCGGCATCACACAACCCTTCTCGAAAGTCGCTATAACCTGAAAACACCACATAATCCACAGGATCACCCAAAAATTTGGCGTCACTTGGCAGATAATCAAACTCTGGCAAATGTGGGGCAAATTGCTCAGCCATTTTACCTTTGAGCACGGCTCGACTGGTATTGACGCTGCGTTTGCGTGCGAGTGCGAGTGCTTGATCATGTTCTCGCCGTATTTCACTGATTTCATATTGATAGCTGGCATGTAATTGCTGTATTTTGGTCAAATAAAACCACAACAAGCTGATCAGCACACCCACTACAAAACCCAAAATCAGTGCCACAGGAACAGACATAATTTACTACTCAATATTTACGATGATTACAGCAGATGGATTTTCCAATTGCTGCGGAGATTTAAACAATTTCTTGTCCAGAATTCAAATACAGAACTCAAATACAGAACTCAAATAAATTCATGCAATTAAAGTCAGCAAAATCACCTCATGTCATTCTCCTGTCACAATTTAGTGCTATGCTAGGGTAAGGTGTTTGTAGTCGATTACTATAGGAGCGTGTGAGAAATGAAAACAATTTTAATTGCCAATCAAAAAGGTGGCTGTGGCAAAACCTTAACCGCAATCACGCTCGCTTCTGCCCTCGCCAACCGAGGCTACAAAGTCGCCCTTGCCGATGCTGATACGCAAAAATCATCATTAAAATGGCTAAAAATGCGCAGTAAAGATGCCGCCAATATTCAAGCAGTAGACTGGCGCAACGAAAGCTCGATTGGTGATGCGCCCGCCAAAGTCGACTGGTTGATTATCGATGCACCTGGTGCACTCTCAGGAGAACACGCCGAACATTTGATTGCTGAAAGTGACGCCATGATCGTGCCATTACAAGCCTCATTTTTTGACATCGACAGCACCAAGCGCTTCTTAAAAAATATCGACGACATCAAACGCATCCGCAAAGGCAAAGTCGATATTATGTTGCTTGCCAACCGCATCAAAACGGGTGCCAATAGCAAGGCACAAATCCAAAAATTCTTCGACAAAGTCGACCAGCAACCTGTGGCATGGATCAGTGAGCGCACCGCTTATGGTCAGCTGGCGATGGATGGGCTGGGCGTGTTTGATCGTACTCAAAAACAATTTATGCTGATTCAACAACAATGGGAACCGCTAATCCGTCGTTTGCTTGGTCAAAATAGTGCGGATAAAAAGGAAGATTGGTTCTAGTTCGCCTGATTTTAAGCTAACATAGACTCAGCATGCTTCGTCGTAATGGATCGCCTCTCGTGCAAAAAAATGCGCCTATTTTGCAACGCTTATTATTATTCGGACTATTTTTCTGTCTAATCTTATTAAGTTTTGAAATCCTTAAATATTTTATTGTTCCTGTAGTCTGGGCATCGATCATCGCCTATATCACATGGCCTTTGCATCAAAAAATCTTGAGCTGGGTCGGTGGACGTAAGAATATCAGCGCCATCATCATGACCAGTCTCTTGGTATTGGTGGTCGGTGTGCCCTTAATCATTGGTGTTTTTGTACTACAGCACGAAGGTCGGCAACTGTATTTTGAGCTACAACATCAGCTCTATTCAGGCAAAATCCAAGTTCCTGACTTTATCCAAACGCTACCATTGGTCGGTCCAGAGATTCAGCGCATTACTTTTGAACTCAATAGCAATCCGCATGCCATTACCCAAAACATTGGCTTATGGATACAAGGTCATCTTGGCTATGGGCGTTTTGTACTCACCGAGATTAGCCGTAATGTGGTGAAGCTGGTCTTTGCCGTGCTGTCATTATTTTTCTTTTATCGTGATGGCAATGTGATTTTGGAGCAAGTGCGCCGTGCGTTTGAAATGGTGATTGGTCCTCGTATTCACCATTATTTTCAAACCATTTCTGAAACCACTCGTGCTGTGGTATACGGCGTTGGTTTGACCGCAATTGCACAGTCCTTACTCGCTGGAGCAAGTTATATCGTCGCTGGTGTACCCAACCCGATGGTACTGACTTTAGTGACTTTTATTTTTGCCTTAATCCCATTTGGTCCGCCGATGGCATATGGCAGTGTCGCACTGTGGCTATTCTCGCAGGGGCATACTGTCGAAGCGATTGGCGTGCTAATCTGGGGCGTGGCGATCGTGAGCAGTGCCGACAATGTGATTCGCCCACTGGTGATCTCTGGTGCAACCAAAATTCCTTTCTTACTGATCATGTTTGGTGTACTTGGTGGTCTGGCAAGTTTTGGCTTAGTCGGGGTATTTATCGGTCCTGTGATCTTGGCGGTGCTCCTTGCAATTTGGAAAGAGTGGCTACAAGAAAATATTCAAAAGGCGGAAGACCAACACCCCAATCCAGACCAACTGATTACCGAGGATTTAAAAGCGGATTAAATCCTGCACCTTGTCTCAATCATTCAAAACACATTGTATTGATTTAAGCTCGATTTCGATCGGGCTTTTTTGTCGATGCGTTTTGCTCGTGCAATCTATCACTATCCGCAAAATTTACATTATGTTGCTTTACTTTCATACTGTTACAACAAGAGAGAATGATTCGTATTAGGCTAGAGCCACTCTTTTTTAAATTTTTAATTTTGCAGAACAGATGGAGCGTCAAGATGATCAACACAATGAAAATGAAACTGCTCGCAGGTGGCTTACTCTCAGCGATGGTGATGACAGGCTGTACCACCATGACCAAAACTGATGAAATGCAAAAAATCAAAGTCTATGCCGTCAACAGTGAAGGCGTTGGTGACAGTATCGGGACAGTCACCTTTATCAAAGCGGATCAAGGACTTGTGGTCAAGCCTGATCTGAAAGGCTTACCTGCTGGACAGCACGGCTTCCATATTCACGAAAATCCATCGTGTGAACCTGATATGAAAGATGGCAAAGCAGGTGCTGCACTCAAAGCAGGTAGTCATTATGATCCGCAAAACACAGGCAAGCATGGCTATCCTCAAGGTGATGGTCACTTAGGTGATTTACCTGCGATTACAGTCAATGCCGATGGCACAGCAACCTCAGCAGTGCAAGCACCTCGTCTGAGCCTTGATGCAATCCAAGGACGTGCGTTGATGATTCACGCAGGTGGAGATAATTATTCTGACAAGCCTGAAGCGCTCGGTGGTGGTGGTGCACGCATTGCATGTGGTGTGATTAAATAAATTTGGACTGAATTCGGTCTGTATCGAAAAGAGCACGCTATGTGCTCTTTTTTTGTTGGTCAATTTATCAATAAAATGAACCGCTTTGCCCAAGTCCTACTATCAAACAACAATTCTTTCAGATAGCACTGTTCATGTTAAACTAACATCTATCACGCATTGCAACATCGATCTGGTGTGTTGCATTTCTATATTTATTTTTGATTTTATTGCTATTTTTATGCTCTCAACAATTCAAAAGCACTGGTTTTCCAATATTCGTGGCGATGTTTTGGCTGGGATTGTGGTCGGTCTTGCCCTGATTCCCGAAGCAATTGCATTTTCCATCATTGCTGGGGTTGATCCACAAGTTGGACTCTATGCGTCATTTTCTATGGCGGTAGTGATTGCGTTTATGGGTGGTCGCCCTGCGATGATTTCAGCGGCTACGGCAGCGATGGCACTGCTTATGGTGACCTTGGTCAAAGAACATGGACTGCAATATTTATTTGCCGCAACCATTTTGACGGGGATCTTGCAGATCATTGCAGGACAGCTCAAGCTCGCCAAGCTGATGCGCTTTGTGTCAAAGTCAGTGGTCATTGGATTCGTCAACGCCTTGGCGATTTTGATCTTTATGGCGCAACTCCCGCAACTGATTGATGTGCCGTGGGCGGTGTACCCGTTAGTGGCTTTGGGTTTGGCGATTATTTACCTGTTCCCCCTGATTCCCAAAATCGGACAGCTGATTCCCTCGCCCTTAGTCTGCATTATTGTAGTGACAGCGATTTGTCTGCTATTTGGCGTGAATATTGGTACAGTAGGTGACTTGGGTACTTTGCCGACGACATTACCGCATTTTTTCATGCCTGATATTCCGTTGAATCTCGAAACATTACAAATCATCTTGCCTTATGCGATTGCACTTGCAGCAGTTGGCTTACTTGAGTCGATGATGACTGCCACCATTGTCGATGAAATGACCGATAGCGACAGCGACAAACACCGTGAGTGTAAAGGACAAGGCATCGCCAATATTGTCACGGGATTTATGGGCGGAATGGCGGGTTGTGCCATGATCGGACAATCGATGATTAATGTCACCTCTGGTGCAAGAACTCGACTATCAACATTGGTCGCAGGTTTGTGGTTATTGATTTTGGTGATTTTTATCAGTGATTGGTTGCGTGTAATTCCGATGGCAGCACTTGTCGCTGTGATGATCATGGTGTCGATCAGCACCTTCAACTGGGATTCGATTCGCAGTTTTCATAAAAATCCAAAATCCAGCAATATCGTCATGCTTGCGACCGTTGCTGTCGTGGTGGCAACCCATAATCTTGCACTTGGTGTGTTGCTTGGCGTCATTCTTTCTGCACTATTCTTAGCGAATAAGCTGGAAAATGATGTACAGGTCGAAAGTCACTTGCACCAAGGTGTGCGCCATTATGATGTACGTGGGCAGATTTTCTTTAGTTCATCGGAGCGGTTTTATCATTTCTTCAATTTCGATGAAAAAGTGACGCAAGTGGTGATTGATCTCAGTCATGCCCATATCTGGGATGTGACTTCCGTGGCAATGCTCGACAGTGTGGTACAGAAATTTAAAAATCACGGCATAGCAGTCCATGTTCAAGGCTTAAATGAAGCCAGTTCGGTCATGATCGATAAATATGGTAAACACGCCAAAATTTAAGTTGAAAGATAGTTTTCCAAAGTCTCAATATACTGTGTTCAATAAAAATGCCTAGCTGTCTGCTAGGCATTTTTTGCTTTAACTTTTGCAAATTGGTTGATGAAATAATGCGTTGCTCAACTCGCCAATTGACACTCATCTGTTGCAATGGATAACTTCTTCTTGGCAAATTGAAGTACACCATCATCAAAACGTGCCTTTTGCAACGCATCACGATCGGCATAATAGCTATGCTCACTTTTCCACGGTGCTTTAGTACCTTGTCTAGGCATAATCTGATCGGCACGTTTGATATAGCCCGAATTCAGACTACTGCCCATCAGACTTTCCGTCGCTTTGGCAGATGCGTCACCTTGCGCAACCACTGTTGCATACTGATGTTGATCCATGTGCGTTAATAACCGTGCAAGATACTCAGCAACCACATCGACTTTTAACGTCCACGATGCATTGGTATAACCAATCATCAGCGCAAAGTTGGGAATATCGCTGAGCATTGTACCTTTGTACAACATCTCTTGCCGTGTATCGATGGTCTGACCATCAAGCGTAGCCTTGATCCCGCCGAGCAACTGAATTTCAAGCCCTGTCGCAGAAACCACAATATCCACTTCGATCTTCTTCCCTGACTTGAGCACGACCCCATTTTCCTCAAAATGATCAATATGATCAGTTTCAATGAACGCCTGCCCTTCTCGTAATACTTGAAAAAGATCACCGTCAGGCACCACACACAAGCGCTGATCCCATGGGTTATAATTTGGGGTAAAGTGGCGCATATCCACCTTACCCTTAAGCTGCCGTTTCACCGCAGTTAATAATAATTTTTTCAACAGCTTCGGCTGTGACTTCGCCAGTGCATATATGCCCCGCTGCACCGCAATGTTGCGTTTACGGGTCAGTTGATATGCCCGTTCTTCCGATAAAAATTTGCGCATGGTATTGTAAACCATATCGATCGCGGGCACAGAAGCAATATAAGTCGGTGAACGCTGTAACATAGTCACAATCGCCCCTTGTTTTGCCATCGCAGGCACCAAGGTAATCGCCGTTGCTCCACTACCAATGATTAAGACTTTTTTGCCGACATAATCTAGATTTTCAGGCCAATGCTGTGGATGAATAAATTGCCCTTTGAAGCGATCAGCTTGCGGAAAATCAGGCTGGAAACCATGTGCATAATTATAGTAGCCAGTACAACTCACCACAAAGTTTGCAGTCCATTGTTCTGTTTTACCATTATTGTCTACCGTCAATTCCCAAAGCTGGCGACTCGAGTTCCAATTGGCAGACTCGATCGCATGATTGAATTTAATTTTTTGATTTAATCTATTTTCATCAATGGTTTCTTGCAAATAACCACAGATCGACGCACCATCAGCCAGAACACTAGCTTTCGTCCACGGCTTAAACACATAGCCAAAGGTAGACATATCCGAATCAGAACGAATTCCTGGATATTGGAATAAACTCCATGTTCCGCCTATACGGTCACGACGCTCAAAAATAAGGAAGTCACGCTGTGGTGCGTCGTTTTGGAGATGTACCGCTGTACCAATGCCTGAAATCCCTGCACCGATGATCAATGTATTAATATGCTGAGCCATTATTCTGTTCCGAGTTTTGCTTTGATCTTACTCTAGCACAAACTTGACAATGCGCAATGTCAATTTGGGAAATTTTTAAGGATATTTTATGCCAATCTGATAAATTGATGGGGATCAATCGATCTTTCTATAAAAAATGCATTGGTTTGGCATCAAGTGTAAACACTTATAATTAAATGGTTTTTATAAAGATGGACGTGCTAATGTGATACTATCAACTGATTATTTTACTTATAAAGATTTTTATTTTTAAATACGAAAAGAAAAAAAGGTCAGCTTAAGCTGACCTTTTTTATTGCGAATAATAGAATTATTCAGCAGATTTGATCTCACGATCTACAAGCTCAACATAAGCCATTGGCGCAGCATCACCTGCACGGAAGCCTGCTTTAAGCACACGTAGATAACCGCCGTTACGTTCTTTGTAACGAGGGCCAAGAACGGTAAATAATTTACCAACAGTTGCAGCTGAACGAGTACGAGCAAATGCCAAACGGCGGTTTGCTACAGTATCGTTTTTCGCTAAGGTGATCAAAGGCTCAGCAACACGGCGAAGTTCTTTCGCTTTCGGCAAAGTTGTTTTAATCAACTCGTGCTCTACAAGAGCATTCGTTAAATTTTGGAACAACGCTTTGCGATGGCTGCTGGTACGGCCTAATTTAACACCACTATTACGATGACGCATGGTGAATAGTCCTACTCAATTAACGGCTACGATAGGCAAAACGATCGTCCATACGCAAACTAGCTGGTGGCCAGTTTTCTAAGCGCATGCCGAGTTGTAAGCCTTTAGAAGCCAACACATCTTTAATCTCAGTCAACGATTTCTTACCTAAGTTAGGAGTTTTCAGCAACTCAACTTCAGTACGTTGAACAAGATCACCAATGTAGTAAATATTTTCTGCTTTCAAACAGTTCGCCGAACGAACAGTAAGCTCCAAATCATCCACTGGACGAAGTAAGATCGGATCGACCTCTTCACGTGGTTCTTGTGCAACAGGTGCTTGATCTTTTTGCAAATCAACAAAAATTGCGATTTGTTGTTGCAAAATGGTCGCTGCCTTACGAATCGCTTCTTCAGGATCAACAGTACCATTGGTTTCAAGATCAATAACCAGCTTATCCAAGTCAGTACGTTGTTCTACACGAGCACTTTCGACTGTGTATGACACACGAGTGATTGGGCTATAGCTTGCATCAAGTTGTAAACGACCTACTGGACGAGTTTCACCTTCAGGGAAACGCGCATCAGATGGCTCATAACCACGACCTTGAGCAACTTTTAGGCGCATTTTTAAATGACCGTTAGCACTCAAAGTACCCAACACATGTTCAGGATTTGCAATTTCAACATTATGTGGCAAACGAAGATCAGCTGCAGTCACTTCTCCAGCGCCTTGTTTGTCTAATGTTAAATATGCTTCGTTCTGATCGAACAGTTTAATTGACAACCCTTTTAGATTCAGCAAGAGCTCGACGATATCCTGCTGCAAGCCTTCTAAGGTACTGTACTCATGCTCGACACCTTCTATTTCCACCTCTACCACAGCAGCGCCAGGTAGAGAAGACAATAGAATGCGACGCAAAGCATTACCAAGAGTGTGACCGAAACCACGCTCTAAAGGCTCAAGAATTACTTTTGCCGAGGTTCCTGTAACCGCATCGACTTTGATCGCTTGCGGAGTAAGGAACTCGTTTGCAGTACGCGTCATATTGCCACCTCAAGGATTATTTAGAATACAATTCTACAATCAAGCTTTCATTAATTTCAGCAGATAGATCAGCGCGATCTGGTGCAGATTTAAACGTACCTTCCAATTTAGAGTGATCTACATCAACCCACTCTGGAATACCACGTTGAGTCGCTAATTCAATTGCATTTTTAATACGCAATTGTTGTTTAGCGCCTTCATGCACAGCAATCACATCACCTGCTTTCACTTGAATTGATGCAATATTTACACGGCGACCATTCAAAGTAATGCTACGGTGAGAAACTAACTGACGAGCTTCTGCACGAGTAGAACCAAAGCCCATACGATAAACAACGTTATCTAAACGGCTTTCAAGGAGTTGTAACAAGTTTTCACCTGTTGCACCTTTTACACGAGCAGCTTCTTTATAGTAATTACTAAATTGACGCTCTAAAACACCGTACATACGACGTACTTTTTGTTTTTCACGTAATTGTAGTGAATACTCAGATTGCTTACTGCCACGAGCCCCGCCATGTTGACCAGGCGCTTTAGCATGTTTTTTCGTTTTGACGTCAAAAGGTTTAACGCCAGATTTAAGTTGCAGGTCTGTCCCTTCGCGGCGAGAGAGTTTGCATTTAGGACCAATATAACGAGCCATGAATGTTTCTCCTTACACGCGACGTTTTTTAGGTGGACGGCAACCGTTGTGAGGAATTGGGGTCACATCGGTAATGCTGTTAATCTTATAACCCACTGCACCTAATGCACGAACCGCAGATTCACGACCTGGACCAGGACCTTTTACAAGGACGTCCAAGTTTTTCAAACCGTAGTCCAAAGCTGCTTTACCAGCAACTTCAGCCGCTACCTGAGCAGCAAACGGAGTTGATTTACGTGATCCACGGAAGCCTTGTCCACCTGAGGTGGCCCAAGCCAATGCATTACCTTGACGATCGGTAATGGTTACAATGGTGTTATTAAAAGACGCGTGAATGTGTGCAACACCTTCAGAGACGGTACGAGAGACCTTCTTGCGTGTGCGAGTATCTTTAGCCATCTTTTAGCTTCCAAAAATCTTACTTTTTAATCGGTTTGCGCGGACCTTTACGGGTACGTGCGTTAGTTTTGGTGCGTTGACCACGGACAGGCAAGCTGCGACGATGACGAAGGCCGCGGTAGCAACCTAAATCCATTAAACGTTTAATGTTCATGGAAATTTCACGACGTAAATCACCTTCGGTAGGAACCTTAGCAATTTCCGAGCGAATCGCATCTAGCTGTGCGTCATCTAATTCACGAATTTTCGTTGTCGGTGCAATACCAACAGCAGCTAAGATATTCTTAGCAGTATGGCGACCAACACCAAAAATGTACGTGAGAGAGATAACAGCATGCTTGTTATCCGGAATGTTTACACCGGCAATACGAGCCATTGACTTTTCTCCAACAAGGCGCTCGAGATAATGAGCCGCCCCACAAAAATCTTGAGGGGCGGATATTAACCCAAATTACCTAATAAATCAACAGGTCTAAGATTAAGATTAACCTTGACGTTGTTTATGACGAGGTTCTGCGCTACAAATTACGCGAATTACCCCATTACGACGGATAACTTTACAGTTACCACAAATTTTTTTCACTGAAGCTTGAACTTTCATGATAAACCTCTAATGCTTTGTCTTACGACTTAGCGGTCGATTTTCTCATCAATGTTTGATTATCATATTGATGCGAAGTTAAATGTGCTTGTAGCTGCGCCATGAAGTCCATCACAACAACCACAACAATCAGCAAGGATGTTCCACCTAAATAGAATGGCACACCAAACGAGCTTTGTAACACCATCGGCATCAGACAGATGACCGTCATATAAATCGCACCAATAAAGGTCAAACGATTGAGAATATGATCCAAATATCGTGATGTCTGTTCGCCTGGGCGAATCCCCGGCACATATGCGCCACTACGCTTTAGATTCTCAGCAACTTCTTTTGGACTAAATACCAAAGCGGTATAAAAATAACAGAAGAAGATGATTAAAACACCGAACAAAATCAAATACAGCGGTTGTCCAGGTGATAAAACTAAAGCCAAATCTTGCAATGTACTTTTAATAATACCCGCATCAGGATCATTACCACCCACCCATTGCCCTAAACTTGCAGGGAACAAGAGTAGTGAGCTAGCAAAGATCGCTGGAATCACACCTGCCATATTAATTTTTAATGGCAAATGGGTTTGCTGTGCAGTAAAGATACGACGACCTTGTTGCTTTTGTGCATAGTTCACTGGCACACGACGTTGCGCTTTTTCGATAAATACAATGGCTGCCAATACAAATAAGGACAACACCGCAAATACTAAAATCGCAATCATACTGCTCTGTCCACTTTCAACCGAAGTGAACGTCTGCATCACCAATGTTGGTAAACCTGCAACAATACCCGCAAAGATAATCATCGAGATCCCGTTACCCACACCACGCTCAGTAATCTGTTCACCCAACCACATCAAAAACATGGTGCCTGCAACCAAAGAAGTCACAGCAGGAACATAGAATGCCAAGCCAGTAGATAAGGTAATCCCTTGACTAATCAAACCAGCACACATACCGACTGATTGAACCAGTGCAAGTAATAATGTGCCTTGACGCGTATATTGCTGGATTTTACGTTTACCTTGCTCACCTTCTTTTTTCAGTGCTTCTAATGAAGGCACTACAGAAGACATGAGCTGCACAATGATCGATGCCGAAATATACGGCATGATTCCAAGCGCAAGAATCGACATACGCTCTAATGCACCACCAGAGAACATGTTAAACATCCCAAGGATTGTGCCTTGGTTTGCATTAAACAAATTCTCTAGCGCAGCATTATTAATACCAGGTACAGGGATATGCGCTCCTAGTCGAAACACCAACAATGCCCCCACAAGGAACATGAGTCGGTTAATAATCTCACGATACTTGACATAAAAAGGTTGCCCTTTTTGCAAATGCACGTGACCTGAAGAACTAGGAGACATAGACACCGACGATTACTCCTCGACTTTACCGCCAGCCGCTTCAACAGCAGCTTTCGCACCTTTAGTCAATGCAACACCTTGAATAGTGAATGCACGAGCAACATCACCAGAAAGTACAATACGAGCACGCAACATATCTTTACGTACTACGTTCGCAGCTTTCAATGTCTCAAGTGAAACGATATCACCTTCAACTTTTGCAAGCTCAGACAAACGTACTTCAGCAGTTTTCAATGCGATTTGGCTAGTAAAACCAAATTTTGGTAAACGACGATACAGCGCAGTTTGACCACCTTCGAAACCTGGGCGAACGCCACCACTTTTACGTGATTTTTGACCTTTCACACCACGACCACCAGTCTTACCGACACCAGAACCGATACCGCGACCAAGGCGAAGATTTTCGCGCTTTGCACCTTCTGCAGGTGCGAGTTCATTCAAACGCAGAGTCATGGCTTATTCCTCTACACTGACCATATAGTAAACTTTATTGATCATGCCACGGTTAGAAGGAGTATCAACTACTTCTACAGTATGACCAATGCGACGCAGACCTAAACCTTGTAGGCAAAGTTTGTGATTTTTCAAACGATGCGAAGATGATTTAGTCTGGGTAACTTTAATCGTTTTCATGATTATTACCCTTGAATTTCTTCTACTGATTTACCACGTTTCGCAGCGACTTTCTCAGGAGAAGTCATATCACGCAAACCGTTGAAAGTTGCGTTGACTACGTTAGCAGCATTTGTAGAGCCATAACATTTCGCAAGTACGTTATGTACACCAGCTGCTTCAAGAACAGCACGCATTGCGCCACCAGCAATTACGCCAGTACCTTCAGATGCAGGTTGCATGTACACACGGCTTGCACCATGACGTGCATTCACAGGGTGTTGTAAAGTTGTTCCTTTCAGATCAACAGTAATCATGTTGCGACGTGCAGCTTCTAGTGCTTTTTGAATAGCAGCTGGAACTTCACGTGCTTTACCACGACCAAAACCTACACGACCATTACCATCACCAACCACAGTCAATGCTGTGAAAGAGAAGATACGACCACCTTTAACCACTTTGGCTACACGATCAACGGCAACCAGCTTTTCAACAAGACCGTCGTTTTGTTCAACTTTAGCCATGATTAGAACTCCAAGCCGTTTTCACGAGCAGCATCAGCCAAGGCTTTGATACGACCATGAAATTTAAAACCAGAACGGTCAAATGCAACTTTTGTTACGCCAGCAGCTTTAGCACGTTCAGCGATCAATGCACCAACTTTAGTTGCCGCATCAACGTTACCCGTAGTACCACTACGCAAAGATGCATCCAAAGTAGAAGCCTGCGCTAATACTTTGCCACCATCTGCAGAAATCACTTGCGCATAGATGTGACGCGGTGTGCGGTTTACACACAAACGAGTCGCACCCAATGCACGAATGTGCAAGCGTGTGCTTTTTGCACGACGCAAGCGGGATTGTTTCTTTTCGTTCATAAGAACCTCGCGCCTTATTTCTTCTTAGCTTCTTTACGAAGTACAACTTCGTCAGAATAACGAACACCTTTACCTTTATAAGGCTCTGGTGGACGATAGCCACGGATTTCAGAAGCAACTTGACCTAATAATTGCTTATCAGCAGACTTCAGTACCACTTCAGTCGCTGTAGGTGTTTCAGCAGTCACACCTTCAGGCAAGTTGTAATCGATTGGATGAGAAAAACCAAGGTTCAGGTTAACAACATTACCTTTCACCGCAGCTTTATAACCAACACCGATTAGTTGCAGTTTACGTTCAAAACCGTCACTTACACCCTTCACGAGGTTATTTAATACAGCGCGAGCAGTACCAGCTTGCATCCAAGCGTCTTTCGACTCTTGCTTAGGAGCAATTTGAAGTTTACCTTCTTCCTGTTTTAGCTCGACCAGCGCATGCAGGTTGAAAGACAACGTACCTTTGCTGCCTTTCACTTCGACCTGCCGGCCGTTCTGAGTAACTGTTACACCATTTGGTACAGTTACTGGGGCTTTAGCCACACGAGACATGAGGAATCACCTATTAAGATACAAAAGCAAGGACTTCACCACCAACACCTGCAGCACGAGCCGCACGGTCAGTCATGACACCTTTGCTTGTAGAAACAATTGCAACACCTAAACCTTGCTTCACGCTTGGTAAGCTATCTTTATTGCGATATTGGCGTAGACCTGGACGGCTTACACGCTTAATGCTTTCGATAACTGGTTTGCCTTCAAAATATTTCAAGGTAATGGTCAAAGTCGTCTTAGCACCCTCGGAAGATACTTCAACGCCAGAGATATAACCTTCTTGCTCTAGAACGTTTGCAATTGAAACCTTCAATTTAGAGCTTGGCATAGCAACAGTTGCTTTATTTGCCATTTGTGCGTTACGAACACGTGTTAGCATGTCGGCAACGGTATCTTGCATACTCATTTATAGTCGCTCCTTACCAGCTTGCCTTAACCACGCCTGGGACATCACCCTGCATCACGGTATCACGCAATTTGTTACGGCTTAGACCGAACTTGCGGAAATAACCATGTGGACGACCAGTCAAACCACAACGGTTACGCAGACGCACTGGAGATGCATTACGTGGTAATGCTTGAAATTTCATCATCGCTTCAAAACGCTCTTCTTCAGACGCATTGACGTTTGCAATAATTGCTTTTAATTCAGCACGTTTTGCAGCGTATTTAGCGACTGTTTTCTCACGTTTTAATTCGCGATTAATCATACCTTTCTTAGCCATATCGACCTCTTATTTGAACGGGAAGCCGAATGCACGCATAAGCGCACGGCCTTCGTCATCGGTGCGAGCAGTCGTAGTAACGGTAATATCCATACCACGAATACGATCAATCTTATCGAAATCGATTTCAGGGAAAACGATTTGCTCTTTCAAACCCATTGAATAGTTACCACGACCATCAAATGATTTCGCTGAGAAACCACGGAAGTCACGGATACGTGGGATTGCAATAGAGATCAAGCGATCTAAGAATTCATACATTTGGTCGCCACGTAATGTAACTTTACACCCGATTGGCCAACCATCACGAATTTTAAAACCAGCGATTGATTTACGTGCAAGCGTTACCACTGGCTTTTGACCAGCAATTAACGTCATGTCTGCCACAGCGCCATCTAATAATTTCTTATCAGTTGCAGCTGCACCAACACCCATGTTTAGAGTGATTTTTGTGATGCGAGGAATCTCCATCACATTCTTAATGCCTAACTCTTCTTTAAGTTTGGCTTTAAGTTCGTCGTTATAACGAGTTTTAAGTCTGGCCATTGCCCTATCAACCTATTACTTCGCTGCCGCCACTGCTTCACCATTTGACTTGTAAACACGAGTTTTCGTGCCTTCTGCATCAACTTGGTAACCAATACGGTCAGCCTTTTGGGTTGTAGCATTTAAGATTGCCACATTAGAGATATGAAGCGAAGCCTCTTGAGTAACGATGCCGCCTTCAGCGCCAGTTACACGGTTTGGCTTTTGATGCTTCTTCACCAAGTTAAGGCCTTCAACCTTAACACGATCTTCTGAAATAGACAGCACAGTACCCTGTTTGCCTTTTTCTTTACCAGCGATCACGATCACTTGATCGCCTTTTTTAATTTTAGCCATGATTGCCTCTTATAGAACTTCTGGAGCCAATGAAATGATTTTCATGAACTGTTCAGTACGAAGTTCACGAGTCACTGGTCCGAAAATACGAGTTGCAATCGGTGCTTTGTTATTGTTCAAAATCACCGCAGCATTGTCATCAAAACGGATCACAGAACCGTCTGGACGACGAATACCAAATTTGGTACGAACAACAACAGCATTCATGACGTCGCCTTTTTTAACACGGCCACGTGGAATTGCTTCTTTTACAGTTACTTTAATAATATCGCCAACAGAAGCGTAACGACGATGCGAACCACCGAGTACTTTAATACATTGTACGCGGCGTGCACCACTGTTATCTGCTACGTCGAGCATACTTTCGGTTTGAATCATTGCCCTACTCCAAAACCGAGCATCACTGGCTCATTCGAAAGGCGCTAATCCTACTCGAAATTTGCCAATGATGCAACAAGAACGTTGAATTACTCAGCAGCTGCTTCAACTACTTCAACTAAAGTCCAAGACTTAGTTTTAGAAATTGGGCGGCTTTCTTTGATGGTTACAAGATCGCCTAACTTAGCGGTATTGTTCTCATCATGAGCATGTAACTTAGTTGAACGGCGGATTGATTTGCCATACAACGGGTGTTGAACGCGACGTTCGATAAGTACAACAATCGACTTATCCATTTTGTCACTAACGACTTTACCCGTTAAAGTGCGAACTGTATTCTCACTCATTGTCCGTTCCCCTGTTTTTCGGTAAGGAGTGTCTTGATGCGTGCGATCGCCTTACGAGCAATTTGCACTTCGTGCGTTTTGCCCAATTGACCAGTCGCTTTCGCCATGCGAAGACGGAATTGGTTAAGCTGTTGCTCATCAAGCAAGGCTTTCAATTCTTCTACCGATTTTTCACGTAGATCTTTAGTATTCATTACATTACCGTCCGAGTTACGATAGTGGTTTTAAACGGGAGCTTAGCAGCTGCAAGCGTGAATGCTTCGCGTGCCAACTCATCGTTCACACCTTCCATTTCGTACAGGATCTTACCTGGCTTGATTTGGCAAACCCAGTATTCAACAGAACCTTTACCTTTACCCATACGAACTTCTAATGGTTTTTCAGTAATTGGTTTGTCAGGGAATACACGGATGTAAATCTTACCACCACGTTTTACACGACGGCTAATCGTACGACGCGCTGCTTCGATCTGACGCGCAGTCATTTGACCACGTTCAGTCGCTTTCAATGCGATCGTACCGAATGATACTGTACTACCACGATGCGCTAGACCAGTGTTACGGCCTTTGTGCACTTTACGGAATTTGGTACGTTTAGGTTGCAACATGGATTATTCTCCCTTGTCTGCAGCACGGTCTGAACGACGACCACGACGCTCTTGACCTTCACCACGACCACGACCACGTTTAGCTGGACGTTCCTCGCTTGGTGCTGGGTTCATGACTTGTTTCATGCCGCCCAAGATTTCACCACGGAAAATCCAAACTTTAACACCGATCGTACCGTAAGTTGTTTCTGCACGGAAAGTAGCGTAGTCGATGTCCGCACGAAGCGTATGTAGAGGTACACGACCTTCACGATACCACTCAGTACGTGCAATCTCTGCACCACCTAAACGACCAGAAACTTCAACCTTGATACCTTTCGCACCAGCACGCATAGTGTTTTGAACCGCACGCTTCATAGCACGACGGAACATTACGCGTTTTTCGAGTTGTGAAGCAATTGCTTCAGCAACTAAACGTGCGTCTAAGTCAGGGCGATCAATTTCATTAATGCTTACTTGCGCAGGAACACCCATAATAGATGTTAATTCGCGTTGTAATTTTTCAATGTCTTCGCCTTTTTTACCGATCACGATACCAGGACGTGCAGTGCTAATGGTTACTTTAGCTGCGCCTGTAGGGCGTTCGATAAGAATATTGCTGATCATCGCGCCTTTAAGTTTTTTGTTCAAAAACTCACGAACTTGAAGATCTTTTAGCAAGTATTCAGCGTATTGTTTTGGGCTCGCATACCAGTTGGCGTTATGACGCTTCACAACACCTAGGCGGATACCGATTGGATGAACCTTCTGACCCATATCAAACTCCTACCTTAACAGTGATGTGACAGGTACGCTTAGTGATACGATCCGCACGACCTTTTGCACGTGGCATGATGCGTTTTAGGCTCATACCTTCGTCAACGAAGATCGTTGTTACTTTCAGATCATCAACATCTAAGCTGTTGTTGTGTTCAGCATTGGCGATCGCAGATTCGAGTGCTTTTTTGACCAACACAGCAGCTTTTTTGTTGCTGAAGCTCAAAATATCGAGTGCGCGCGCAACTGACTTACCACGGATAAGATCAGCAACCAAACGTGCTTTTTGTGCCGAGATAGCGGCACCGCGTAATTTTGCAGTTACTTCCATCATGACACCTATTAACGTTTAGATTTCTTGTCAACACCGTGACCACGATAGGTACGGGTTGGCGCGAATTCACCAAGTTTATGTCCAACCATATGCTCAGTAATAATTACTGGAACGTGGTTACGACCATTATGAACAGAGATTGTTAGACCAACAAAATCTGGGAGGATCATCGAACGACGTGACCATGTCTTGATCGGCTTGCGGTTGTTGGCAGCAACTGCCGCTTCAACCTTAGCAAACAAGTGTGCGTCGACGAATGGACCTTTTTTTAATGAACGAGGCATTAGTTAGATTCCTTACTTGACGCGACGATCGCGAATAATCATCTTAGTCGTACGCTTATTGGTACGAGTCTTGTACCCTTTCGCTTTTTGACCCCATGGGCTTACAGGTTGAATACCTTTGTTACGCCCTTCACCACCACCATGCGGGTGATCAATCGGGTTCATCGCCATACCACGAACGGTCGGACGAACACCACGCCAGCGCGCTGCACCAGCTTTACCCAATGAACGAAGGTTGTTTTCTTGGTTAGAAACTTCACCAAGAACGGCACGACATTCAACATGCACTTTACGCATCTCGCCTGAACGCAGACGAATAATTGCATAAATGCCATCACGACCCAACAACTGTGCTGAAGTACCAGCAGAACGCATCAACTGCGCACCTTTGCCGATTTTAAGCTCGATGTTGTGAATCGTAGAGCCGATAGGCATATTGCGAAGTGGCAAACAGTTCCCTGGACGAATTGGTGCATCGTTACCAGATTGAACCTTATCACCAGCACGCAAACCTTTCGGCGCAATGATATAGCGACGCTCACCATCAGCATATTTTAACAATGCGATGTGTGCAGTACGGTTAGGATCGTATTCAATACGCTCAACAACCGCCGGAATGCTATCTTTATTACGTTTGAAGTCTACAATACGGTACTGTTGCTTATGACCACCACCAACGTGACGAGTCGTGATATGACCGTTGTTATTACGACCACCAGTACGTTTTTTAGCTTCAGTCAACGCTGCAAACGGCTTTCCTTTGTGAAGATGGTTATGCACCACTTTTTCCACAAAGCGACGCCCTGGAGACGTTGGCTTACATTTTTGAATTGGCATAATTCTCGTCCTTATTCCGCTGCACTGCTTGTATCAGCAGCGGTATCGCCCAAGTCAGCCATTTCTACATCTTGGCCAGCTTTCAGGGTGACGTATGCTTTTTTCACATCAGAACGACGTCCTAATGTACGACCAAAGCGTTTAGTTTTGCCTTTAGTGATGGTTGTATTTACTTTCACAACTTGCACACCAAAGAGTTGTTCAACCGCTTTTTTGATTTCAAGTTTAGTTGCATTAATATCAACTTTGAACACTTGAACACCAGCAGTATCGCCTAAAACTTGTGCTTTTTCTGAGAATACAGGTCCACGGAGGACTTGATAGATACGTTCGTTGTTCATCCGAGTTCTACCTCAATTTTCTTCGCAGCAGCAACAGACATAACAACTTTATCAAATGCGATCAAACTTACTGGATCGATTGCAGTTGCGTCAACCACATCAACGTGTGGAATGTTGCGAGCAGCTAGGTAAAGATTCTCATCAACAGCATCAGTTACGATTAATGCACGGCTTGCATTCAAGTCATTCAACTTAGAAATAAGCTCTTTGGTTTTTGGTGCAGATACTTGAATATCTTCAACCAACACCAAACGATCTTGGCGAACAAGTTCAGCCAAAATACATTGCATCGCACCACGATACATTTTACGGTTCACTTTTTGAGACCAATCTTGTGGACGAGCAGCAAAAGTTTTACCACCACCTACCCAGATTGGGCTACGAATAGAACCAGCACGAGCACGACCAGTACCTTTCTGACGGAATGGCTTTTTACCACCGCCAGATACGTCTGCACGTGATTTCTGTGCACGAGAACCTTGACGACCACCAGCTAAGTAAGCTGTTACTACTTGGTGTACAAGCGCTTCGTTAAACTCACGACCGAAAGCAACTTCAGACAATTCAACCGCAGAGCCGGAAACAGTTTTTAAATTCACTTTATTTCCCCTCAAGCCTTGATGGTAGGACGTACGATAACGTCACCGCCAGTTGAACCAGGAATAGCACCTTTAACAACAAGAACTGAACGTTCTGCGTCGATAGATACCACTTCAAGACCTTGCACAGTTACGCGTTCATCACCTAAGTGACCAGCCATTTTTTTGCCTTTGAACACGCGACCAGGTGTTTGGTTTTGACCTGTAGAACCCAAAACACGGTGAGATACAGAGTTACCATGTGTAGCATCTTGCGTACGGAAATTCCAACGCTTCACACCACCTTGAAAACCTTTACCTTTCGACTGACCTGTTACGTCAACAACTTGACCGACTTCAAACAAATCAACACCGATCGTTCCACCAACTTCACGACCTTCAAGTTCCGCTTCAGTTACACGAAATTCTTTCACAAGACGACCAGCAGCTACGCCAGCTTTTGCAAAGTGACCTTTCTGTGCGCTCGTTACGCGAGATTCGCGACGCTCACCAGTAGTCACTTGAATTGCCTGATAACCATCAGTTTCAAGTGTTTTGATTTGTGTAATACGGTTTGGATCGACTTCGATCACTGTGACTGGCACAGAGACGCCGGCTTCAGTGAAAATGCGGGTCATACCGCACTTGCGACCGACTAGACCAATAGCCATGTGTGTAAACCTCTTAAAATACAGCTGATTAAATCTTTTTATAAATCGACTTAATCATCCGAAAGCCTTATCCCAATGCGATCTGAACGTCAACACCAGCCGCAAGATCCAATTTCATCAATGCATCAACAGTTTTATCTGTAGGTTGAACAATATCGATCAAACGTTTGTAGGTGCGAATTTCGTACTGATCACGCGCATCTTTGTTCACGTGAGGTGAAGTCAAAACGTTAAAGCGTTCGATGCGAGTAGGCATCGGAATCGGACCACAAACTTGTGCGCCCGTACGCTTAGCAGTCTCCACGATCTCTTGAGAAGATTGATCAATCAGACGATGATCAAAAGACTTAAGACGGATACGGATTCTCTGGTTAGACATACCAGTAAACTCCAAGCTTAAAATATAAAGAATCACCCATGACGCAGCTCACCTTTGTAAAAAACATCAGGCAAGTGTCAAGGGCAGTGAAAATCACTAAGGTCGTGATCGATGCCACGACTGTCACGATTAATTGAGCATATCATTCAAGCCATCGAATTAAATTCAACGACTTAACCATCTCAATTCATCTTCAAAATTTGAAGGTCGCCTATTATAACGACACACCTCCACTAAAGCAAGGCAAGCGAACGAATATTTTTTAGTCTACCTCTCCCGATCACATTCTTGCCATTTCGGATTTTCTTTTCGTTTTATTTGCTACAGATTATGCGCTCGCATCTAGTGTCGCCCCGCCAAAGCGCTGTGACAGTACATAATCAATGGCTTGGTTGAGTAGTTGATTACCTGCTTTGAAATAGCGAGCCGCATTAGGCAGTATGGCTTTTTTAAGCTCTTCTTTTGCATGAGGTATCTGCTGAGTAAACAACCCCACTTCGTCATCATCTTCCAAAAAGACTTTTAATGCACTTGCGGTAATTTCAGGATGAAACTGAAAGCCAATAACATTCTTGCCAATCTGAAAGGCTTGGTTGCTACATACAGCATTTTCCGCCAAACGTATCGCACCTTGTGGCAAGGCAAAGGTTTCGCCATGCCATTGCATAATTTCACATTGCTCAGGCATCACAAAACAATCGATCGGATACGGATTGACTGCCTGTATCGCCGTCCAGCCGATTTCACGCTGGGGATTTGCACTAACTTTTGCGCCTAAGGCACTGGCAATCAACTGCCCGCCGAGACACAAGCCAATTACTGGCTTACCACTGGCAATATAGCGGCGTAACCAGCGTTTCTCGATGACTAACCACGGATAGGTCGCCTCATCATTAACACTCATCTTCCCGCCCATGATGATCAGCAAATCAACATCGTCGATATTTGGCAAGGCTTCAATATCTAGCTTGTATTCTTTCGGTAGGGCAAAAAATTCTGTGGCACTGATCTTAGCGTTCTTACTTTTTAAATAGCTTTCACAGCTCCCAAACCCCTCACCAGCTATATGCTGAAAATAATGCACTCGCAGTTGCGCTGTCATGTCGTTATTCCATTGTTTTGACGATTTACAAATGAATTGCAAAATTAAAGCCAAGCCCTCGACAAAATATGAAAAAATGATATTTATTCACATTTCATTATCATTTATTAACAATGTCTAAGCATACAAAATTCACTGAATCGAACGCATTACCTTCAACAGTCCACTTGCAAACTGCACTGAGCCAACCGATTCGCCAAGCACCACAATATATTCACACGGTGCAAACACCGATCTATCGTGCTTCGACCATTATTTTCAAAGATACCAACGCACTGAATAATCGTCACTGGTCAGACGATTATGACTATAGTTATGGTACGCACGGCACGCCGACGACCTACAATCTTGCCGATCAAATTGCGCACATTGAAGGTGCAAAATACTGCTTGCTTGCACCAAGTGGATTGTCTGCGATCAATCTGGTCAATAGCGCACTTTTAAATACTGGCGATGAAGTGTGGATTCCTGACAATATTTATAGTCCAAACCACGATCATCTCGTTTCCTTACAGCAGAAATATGGCGTAGTGTTAAAAATCTATAGCCCAACCGATCTGGATAGCATTCAATTTTCATCACAGTCGAAATTGCTATGGATCGAGGTTGCAGGTTCAATTACTTTAGAATTTCCTGACTTAGCCACACTGATCAAAAAGGCCAAAGCACAGGGTGTAATGACGGCACTGGATAATACATGGGGCGCAGGTTTAGCTTTCTCGCCTTTTGACATTTATGATGCAAATAAAAGCAGAGACAATGAAAAACTTGCGGTCGATATGAGCGTGCACGCCTTAACCAAATATCCAAGCGGTGGCGGTGATATTCTGATGGGAAGTATTTGTACCATCGATAAAAAATTGCATCTTGAATTGCTTCGTATGCACGCCTTACAAGGCATTGCTGTATCAGGTGATGATTGCGCCCAAATCAGCCGAAGTGTCAGCCACATGGCGTTGCGCTATCAACAACATCATCAAAATACGCTGAAACTAATTCCATTTTTACAATCTCGTGCTGAATTCTCCCAAGTGCTACACCCAAGTATTGCAAGTCATGCAGGACATCAATATTGGAAAGCCATTTGTCAGGATGGGCTGGGTGCAGGGATTGTCAGCGTGATATTTAGAGCGGAATACCAAGTTGAACAGATTCAGCAATTTTGCAATACATTACGGTTATTCCACCTCGGATTTAGTTGGGGCGGACCGACCAGCTTAGTGATGTATTATGATCTCAAAGCGATTCGCAAATTGCCAACGCCACACCTTCAAGACGGTTGGCTGGTACGATTCTGTATCGGGCTTGAGCATGCAGATGATTTGATCAAAGATATTGCACAAGCACTTGATGCGTTCTCGTCATAGGAGCAAACTATGAGCGACTTCAAATATACTGATTTACCACTAAATTGTGGCAAAGTCACTCGTATTCAAATCGGTGAAGCGATGCCTTTCGCCCGTGAGCAAGCCAGTGCCATCAA
Source organism: Acinetobacter marinus (assembly GCF_900096915.1). GTDB lineage: Bacteria > Pseudomonadota > Gammaproteobacteria > Pseudomonadales > Moraxellaceae > Acinetobacter > Acinetobacter marinus. The sequence continues at coordinate 259,038 of NZ_FMYK01000002.1, read as the reverse complement.
TAAGTTCACCATTACCGAAGCTGAGGTGAATACGCTAGGTATTGTCGGAGATGAACAAGCCGATCCATTCTTTCATGGTGGGCAATTTCAAGCGATTCATCAGATGCCTGCTTCAGTTTACCCTCTGATCAAAGCCAAGTTCCCTAATGTGACGATTTACGAGGGCATGCTTGGTGAAAATCTGATTATCGGTGAAGCTGACCAAACCAGTATGAATGAATCCAATGTCTGTGTCGGCGATATTTATCAAGTCGGCACAGTAAAAATGCAAGTCACTCGTCCACGCAAACCATGTTGGAAAATTGATGCGCAGCTGAATAATCGTGGCATCGCCAAATTTCTTTTGGATGAAGGCTGTATCGGTTGGTATTACCGTATTGTGCAAAATGGACATTTCAAACTCGATGATGAATGTACATTAATCGAACGCCCCGCACCTGAGGCGACATTAAGCTCGTTGTGGCACACCTTTAACCACATCAAAGACAGCAACGATCCGCAACTGCAATATTGGCTGAATAACGAGTATTTGGTGCAAAGTTTTAAATCCTCACTGCAGAAGCGAGCACGTTAAGACAGAACTATTACACTTATTTAAGCGAGAACCAATTCACGGCTTGGCTTTATCAAAATGGCTACATTGAAATGCCTTTTTCAAACTTTTTGAATATGTTATGTTTTGCTCAATTCGCCTTTTTATGAGCAGCATCAATGAGCCAAGCCTTAACCATCGCAAAAAAAACAACAGACACCACGCAAAATATTGACCTTCTTTCCAAATTCGCCAACCGTCACGGCTTGATCGCAGGCGCAACGGGTACAGGGAAAACTGTAACCTTAAAAGTCTTGGCTGAAAATTTCTCTCGGATCGGCGTCCCTGTGTTTCTTGCCGATGCCAAAGGGGATGTATCGAGCATCACCAAAGCAGGGACAACCAGTGCAAAATTCGAAGAACGTCTAAAGCTACTTGGTATAGACAGTGTGCCTTTTGCAGGCTATCCGACCACGTTTTGGGATTTATTTGGCGAACAAGGACACCCTATTCGCACCACCATTTCTGAAATTGGTCCGATTTTACTGTCGCAAATGCTCAACCTGAATGACACCCAAGAAGGCGTACTCTCTGCGGTGTTCCGTGTTGCCGATGATCAAGGCATGTTGCTGATAGATTTTAAAGATTTAAAATCCATGCTGACCTATGTCAGTGAAAATGCGTCTGAGCTCAAAGCAGAATACGGCAACCTATCCCCTGCCAGTCTTGGTGCAATTCAACGGAATTTGTTAGCACTTGGCGATCAAGGTGGTGAAGACTTCTTTGGCGAACCAAGTTTGAATATCATGGATTTTATCCAAACAGATAGCCATGGCTTAGGTTATATCAACTTGCTCGCTGCCGATAAGCTAATGAATACACCAAAGCTCTATGCGACATTCTTGCTGTGGATGTTGTCAGAATTGTTCGAGCAATTGCCCGAAGTTGGCGATATGGACAAGCCGAAATTGGTGTTCTTCTTCGATGAAGCACATTTACTGTTTGACAATGCCAGCCCTGCACTACAAGAAAAAATCGAACAAGTGGTGCGCTTGATTCGCTCCAAAGGCGTTGGGATTTATTTCGTGACGCAAAGTCCACTAGATATTCCTGAAAGTGTGTTGGGTCAACTCGGTAATCGTGTACAGCATGCACTGCGTGCATTCACGCCGAAAGATCAAAAAGCAGTGAAAACTGCCGCCGATACATTCCGTGCCAATCCTGAATTTGAAGTGGCAGATGCCATCACACAGCTTGGCGTCGGGGAAGCCTTGATCAGCTGTCTTGATGCGCAAGGTACACCACAAATCGTCGAGCGTGGTTGGGTGATGCCTCCGTACTCAGCGTTTAGCCCAATCACCGCCGAAGAGCGCAAAGCCTTTATGACGAGTAGCATCGTTGCAGGTGTCTATGAACAAATGGTCGATCGTGAAAGTGCTTATGAACTTTTAAATCAAAAAGTGGCGCAACTCGAACAACAAAAGATCGCTGAGGAAAAGGCTGCCGAAGAGGCTAAAGCAGAAGAAGCATTGGCAAAGCAACAAGCCAAAGAACAAGCTGCGCTGGAGAAACAGCAAGCCCGTGAACAAGAGCGTTTAGCGAAAGAACAGCAAAAAGAAGCTGAGCGTGCCGCAAGACAACGTGAAAAGTTGATTCAAGATACCGTCGGTACGTTTGCAAAGAGTGCTGCACGTAGCTTAGGTGGACGCACTGGACAAAAGATCATGCGTGGTATTCTCGGGTCGATTTTTGGGAAGCGTTAACGCACTGTTTAACTGAAATATTCTGAACGCCGTCGATGTACATTGACGGCGTTTTTTATGGCTCGATGTATTTCTTCTGATTTTAAATGATGAAAAGTTGTCGTCATCTGCATATCAGTTGGCATGATCGGATGTCAGAAAATTTGGCGCTATTTCTACAATGACCGTATCGAATCCAGTTGATATTTCATTGAGGAAAGGCAAATGAGCAAGTTACAAAGCAAAGATCAGGTTGTATTAATCACAGGTGGCTCATCAGGTATGGGTAAAGCATTCACCCAAGCCTTATTACAACAAGGCGCCATCGTCTATGCGGTTGCACGTCGCCTAGAGGCAATGAATGAGCTCAAAAATCTCGGTGCACGCACCTTGAAAATGGACATCAGCAAGTCTGAAGATATTCATCAAGTGGTAAAGCAGATCAACCGAGAAACGCAAGGCGTCGATATTCTGATTAATTGCGCTGGCTTTGGTCTATACGGTGCGATGGAGGACACCTCGATTGACGATGCACGTTATCAATTTGAAGTGAATCTATTTGGCATGGCAGAACTAACACAGCAAATTTTGCCCACGATGCGAAGTAAAAATAAAGGACGCATCATCAATATTTCGTCGATGGGTGGCAAAATCTACACGCCGCTTGGCAGTTGGTATCATGCCAGTAAACATGCAGTAGAAGGTTGGTCAGACTGTCTTCGTCTTGAACTCAAAGCCTTTAATATTGATGTTGTGGTGATCGAGCCTGGTGCGATCAATACCGAATTTGCAGGCGTCATGGTACAACCAATGCTAGAGCGTTCAGGTCAAACTGCGTATGCAAATATGGCGCAATCCGTTGCCAATGCCACCAATGAATCTGTGCGCAAAGGCGAGCTCTCCGAGGTGCAAGTGGTGGTCGACATGTTGCTCAAAGCCGTCAATGATCGTCAGCCAAAGACCCGCTATGTCGGTGGTAAATATGCCAAAATGATGATCTTTGTGCGTAAATGGTTCGGTGATCGCATTTTCGATATGATGGTGATGTCTGTCGTCAAATAATCAACTTCATATCTACATAAACTACTATTGCAATACATCTTCGAGGTGATTCGCCATGAAATACGCCACAAAATTTGTGCTCCAGCCGAATTGGAAACTATTTCTGATTGATTTGGGCGTCCGACCAGAAGATGTGTTGCGACAGGCGTCACTGCCACTAGATGCCTTTAACCGTGGCAAAATGGAACTGACACCAGCGCAGTATTTTCAGTTTTGGAATGCGCTCGAAGATAGCGCAGGTGTTGAGCATTTACCGCTGAAAATCGGACAAATGCTTACCGTGGAACTATTTGATCCTGCGATCTTTGCCTGCGTATGTAGTCCAAATCTACAGATCGCCCTAGAACGCTTTGCCTTATTTAAAAAGTTGATTGGACCGATTCACCTACATCCAATCAAGGATACGAAGGCGTTTCGTTTAGAGGTTGAGTTTTATCAAGTGGGCGAAACCGTGCCAAATAGCATGATGCTGACTGAGCTGATCTTTTTCACGCAACTGGCACGACTCTGCACCCGCAGTCAGGTCACACCACTCAGGGTCACCCTGCCCGAATTACCAAATGACTTAGATCGTTATCACGACTTTTTTGGGGTACGTCCACAACAAGGCAATACGATTTCCATTCACTTTTCACTCGCAGATAGTGAAAAACCATTCTTAACTGCCAACCCGACCATGTGGTCGTTCTTCGAGCCAAATTTACGGCAAAGTCTAGCCAACCTAGATGACACCATACCCACGCAGGACAAAGTCAAAGCCATTTTATTGGAGAGCTTGCCTGCGGGATTTAGTCGTATTGAGGACATTGCGGACAGATTGGCGCTGAGCAAACGCACCTTACAACGTCTGCTTGAGGATGAACAAACCAATTTTCAAAGTATTTTGGATGACACTCGGCTCTCCCTTGCCGAGCATTATCTTTCACAATCTTCGATCAGCCCAAGTGAAGTGTCTTATCTGCTCGGTTTTCAAGAAGTCAATTCGTTTTCCAGAGCCTTTAAAAAATGGACAGGCGAAACGCCAAACACTTTTCGGCATCGTTATTCGTAATGTATATTTATCTATTTTTCAATCATTTATCGCATGTGCAAACATTAAAACAAGTGTCGTTATTTGATGGAACATTGTCGTACTTCGATGAAGAATTTTCCACTGGATCACATAGCATAAAAGTCCAATATTTCAATCCAGTGAGTCCGTGATGAAACAAGGTCTTTTATTCAGTGTCGCTTTAATGAGCATCAGTGTGTTGAGTGCAACAACTGCATGGTCTATCGAATTAGATGGCACAAAATGGCAAGCCATGAATGAGAAAACAGGCAAGCCTTTAAATATTATTCAATTTTACAAAGACAAAAATGGTAACTATGCAGGCAAAGTGGCACAAGTGTCTGAACCGAAAAATATTCCTGTCTGCACAACCTGCTCGGGTGAGCTGAAAGGTAAAAACCTGCAAGGCATGACCTTAATTCGAAACCTCAAGAAAAGTACCGATAACAAATATACCGAGGGCTCGGTGATTGATCCTGCATCAAGCCGTACTTATCGCCTCAATGTTGAAACTTCTCCCAATGGTCAACAACTCAAATTGCGTGGTTATATTGGCACACCCGCATTAGCTGGTACGCAAATTTGGAATCGTGTCAAATAACACGACACAACAATTCATCAATGAATCAGCCAATACCGAAATCTTGGATTGGCTAATTTTTCAAAAGCACTACATATAATGTTTTCGTGCTTTTCTCAAGTATTCGGAATAATTTAGTTCCTCTTTGATGATTATACTTTTTATGTAATGATGAGAATTACACCACCATTAACCAAATAAAAATAAGATGAATATGATAAATGAACATATGACAGGCACATCAGTATCAGATAAAAATCTAAAACTTGTCATTCCTTTTTTAATGTTGTGTTATCACATTTGCCTATACTTACCTGCTTTTAAGCTAAGCATCATGATCGGAAGTGGTGAGGGATTTGGTGGGCTTGGCACATTAATCATGGGTACATTATATTTACCTTTTGGTTTGTACTCTGGAAATTATGGGATACTAGCTGTCTGCGGTAATTATATTTTCTTTTACTTTGTGGCTCGGTTTTTCATCACACCAAATTACTCCTCCAAATTTTCAGTCGTTTTAGCAATCTTACTCATCATGTCAATGATTTTAAGTTTTTTCGATGTATTTCCCGTTAACTACACATCAAATGGACGAATAGTAGCATGGGGTTATGGGGCTTTTTTTTGGTATTTTAGTTTATCCGCCATGTCTTTTTTAGTGCTATACCGCTATTTTATTAAGAGAACACCTCATGTTTCATGGTTTATATTTTTGTTTGTATTCAGCTTTATACTCTCCCTAGGTTTACGCTATTACCAATATCACTATTTGGCAGATGAGTACCACAAAAAATATTTCTTTGATAGTGTATGGCTCATGCGCATACATTAATCACACTCGGATTAAGGCATTTCTTCTAACAATCAAGTGCCTATCGGAACATCGGCTGAAAATATAATTTCTTTCTTTTCAATCAGATAACCGTTAGTTTTCTTTTTACCTTAAAGATGTATTGTAAATATATCTTTAAAGGTGTATTTTAAATATATCTTTTAATCCACCAACCCAAACAAGAGCCAACGATCATGATTACTGAAAGCCAAAAAGACCTCGTCAAAGCCACAGTCCCTGTTCTACGTGAAAGCGGTGTCGCCCTCACCTCCTATTTTTACAATCGCATGCTCACCAACAACCCAGACTTAAAAGAAACCTTTAACATGGGACATCAGCGCAGTGGCGCACAAGCACAAGCACTTGCAGGTGCGGTACTTGCATATGCGGAGAATATTGATGATCCATCTGTACTTGCCCCAGTGATTGAGCTGATTGCACACAAACATGTCAGCCTCAACATCCAAGCGCCAGACTACAATATCGTCGGTGAAAACTTGCTACATTCGATCAGTGAAGTGCTCAAAATCTCAATGGATGATCCACTCATCGAAGCGTGGGGCGTTGCCTATGGTCAGCTTGCTGATGTGTTTATCAATGCTGAAAAAGCACTCTATGAACAGCACCAACAAACCAAAGGCAGTTGGCTCGGCTGGCGTCAATTTAAAATCGCCAAAAAAGATGTGGAAAGTGAAGAAATTACTTCATTCTATCTTGCACCAGTCGATGGCGGTGACTTACCAAAATATGAAGCTGGACAATATATTTCTGTGCGTGTCTTTGTCGAAGATTTAGGTCTAAAACAACCTCGCCAATACACATTGTCAAATAGTCCACAATCAGATTATTTGCGTATCTCAGTCAAGCGTGAAGACGAAAAAGGTGAGCTAGCGGGTGGATGGGTGTCTAGCACATTGCACAGTTTGCCTGAAGGCGCTGAGATCGAAGTGTCTGCACCAACAGGTAACTTCTTCTTGATCGATCCAAACAAACGCAATGTATTTATCAGTGGCGGTGTCGGTCTCACACCAATGGTTGCAATGTTGAACCAACTGATTACTCAAGACATGCCACAGCCTGTGACATTTATCCATGCGTGTCGTAGCGGTTTAGTACATGCGATGAAGAAACACATTCAGGCGCATCAAGCCAAATTCCCACGTTTAAGCACATTTACAGCCTATGAATTTCCACAACCGAGTGATGTGCTTGGTCAAGACTACGATGTCGCAGGTCGCCTCGATCTTGCCAGCATGGACAATGCGCTACTCCCACAAGATGCAGATTACTACCTCTGTGGACCTATGCCGTTTATGGCTGAACAACAAAAAGCGCTGATCGCTCGTGGCATTCCTGTTGAAAATATTCATAGTGAAGCCTTTGGGACTGGCGGGGTAAAACTCAGCTAAGTCATCAGTAGACGTCAAATGTAATGGCAAGGCATTGCACTTGACTGCTTCGTATTTGAAACTTTGCAAAGGGCGGGATGGTGTTATACTAATCCGCCTTTTTTATTCCCGTTTTTTGACTTGACTTGATATGCAGCTCAATAAATTTAGTGACTATGGTCTTCGCCTCCTGATGTTTTTACTACAGCCGAGTAAAGATGCGTCAAGCAATGGGCTGATGACCATTGCACAGGCAGCCAGCGCCCTAAAAATTTCTGAAAATCATTTGGTCAAAGTCAGCCATTTTATGGTCAAACAAGGTTGGATTATCAGCACACGGGGCAAAGGTGGCGGGATTCGGCTTGCACCCGAGGCTTATACACTACCGCTGGGAGATATTGTGCGCATCTTAGAGCACGACCAAAAAGCGGTGAATTGCCTAGAGCCTGCATGCTCGCTACGTTTTAGCTGTGGATTAAAGTCGGTACTGGATCAAGCCTTAGAGCAGTTTTACCAACACCTCAACCATTACCAATTACAAGATGCACTGCATCAGCCTGTTTCTTATAGTCTTGATAAAGATGATGCGCTCAGCAAAATTACCATCACTGCGATTTCGTAGCTAATGCAAAGAGTTAACCTATCCCAGCACCACGCAAACTTAGAATTAAACAATAGCTATTATCGACAATGATTTGACACAAAAAAACCAGACGCATGGTCTGGTTGTTTCGATCGCTATTGATGATTATTCATCATCACTTTGATCATTTTTTGGTGGTAAGTCTTGCACTGCTTTTTCAATCAAACCAAACATATAGTTACCATAGGCATTGGTCTTGTCATAATGAAAACGCAGGCGTGGTGTGATGCGTGTCTTAATGCGACGACTCAACTCTTGACGCAAGAAGCCTGATGCTTTGTTTAATACATCTAGGCTGTCTTTGTGTGCATCTTCAGATTGGTCATCTTCGAGCTCACGCCCCATCACCGTCACATAGACATCTGCGTAGCCAAGATCAGGACTGACCTTGACTGCAGAGATCGTGACTAAACCACCTAAACGCGGATCTTTGAGTTCCAAACGAATCAGTTCAGAGAGTTCTCGCTGAACCGTATCCGCCATCCGCTTTAAGCGTTGACCTGACATTACAGACTCCGTTTAATGGTTTGTACGTCGTAGACTTCGATTTTGTCCAGTTCTTGAATGTCTTTATAGCCTTTAACCGCTAGACCACATTCCATCCCCGCACGCACTTCTTCAACCACGTCTTTGTAGCGACGCAATGATTCCAATTCACCTTGGAACACCACCACATCGTCACGTAATACACGAATCGGTTTGTTACGGTGAATCACACCTTCCATCACCATACAGCCTGCAGCCGCACCGAACTTACTTGAGCGGAACACTTCACGCACTTGCGCCACACCAAGAATCGTTTCACGATGTTCAGGTGCGAGCTTACCACTCATGGCATCTTTGACATCGTCAATCAATTCATAAATGATGCTGTAGTAACGAATATCCACACCATCTTGATCAGAACGTTGACGCGCTGCAGTATCGGCACGCACATTAAAGCCCAGTAATACTGCTTCTGAAGATTCTGCCAAGATCACGTCAGATTCGGTAATTGCACCAACACCTGAACTGATAATGCGTACTTGTACTTCATCAGTAGACAACTCAGTCAACGCCACACTCAATGCTTCAAGCGAACCACGTACATCGGCACGCATCACCACATTGACAGTTGGCACATCTTGTTTGCCCATAGACGCCATGAGGTTTTCAAGACGCATTGCGCTTTGACGGTCGATACGTTTTTGACGTTCACGGTCAGAACGTGCATCAGCCACTTCACGTGCTTTCTTCTCATCATTGACGACAAGCACTTCATCACCTGCCATTGGCGCTTCTGGTAGACCCAAAATCTCCACTGGGATCGAAGGTCCTGCCGACTTGATACGGTTACCATTTTCATCAGTCATGGCACGTACACGTCCATAAGATGAACCTGCAAGAACCAAGTCACCGATATTCAATGTCCCGTTTTGTACCAAGATTGAGGTGACAGCACCACGACCTTTGTCAACACGTGCTTCAATCACCACACCTTGCGCAGCACCTTCACTTGACGCTTGAAGTTCCATCAATTCTGATTGAATCAAGATCAAATCAAGTAACTCGTCAATGCCATCACCGGTATGTGCAGACACTTTCGCTACAGGGACATCACCACCCCATTGCTCAGGCACGATTTCTTTGGCAGTCAATTCATTCAAGACACGATCAGGATCAGCTGATTCTTTATCCATCTTGTTGATCGCCACGATAATTGGTGTACCTGCAGCACGAGCATGGTCAATCGCTTCTGCAGTTTGTGGCATCACACCATCATCTGCCGCAACCACCAAAATCACGATATCGGTCGCTTTGGCACCACGTGAACGCATTGAGGTAAACGCTGCGTGTCCCGGAGTATCTAAGAAAGTGATAATGCCTTTATCAGTTTCTACATGGTATGCACCAATGTGCTGAGTAATACCGCCCGCTTCACCAGACGCCACTTTCGAGCGACGAATACGATCAAGTAATGAGGTTTTACCATGATCGACGTGACCCATGATGGTCACCACTGGTGGACGAGTCGACAACTCACCACGTTTTTGCTCAGCTTGTTCAAGCAAGTTATCTTCGGCTGCTGTATCAGAAACAAGTACAGGATTGTGACCCATTTCTTCAACCACAAGTACCGCTGTATCTTGGTCAATGGCTTGGTTTTGCGTGACCAATTCGCCCATTTTCATCAAGGTTTTGATGACTTCACGGACTTTGATCGCCATTTTCTGTGCAAGATCACCAACTACGATGGTTGAACCGATTTCCACATCATAAACTTGCTTTTTCACAGGCTTTTCAAAACCATGCTTGTTGCCTTGACTGGTTTTTAAACCACGTTTATGGCTTGAGCGGTTAAAGTTTTGCTCTTCCTGATTGTGACGACCGCCTTTTTTCTGCGCACGTCCAGTGTTACCACCGCCACGCTTGATTTCACGATCTTCTTTTTCAAACGAATCTTCGTAGGCTTGACCCACTAGACCCGCCGCCAAAGGTGCATCATCTACCACTTTAATGGTTGGTGTGCTACTGCCTTCGTACTTGCTCGCCATCTTGCGCATTTGCTCAAGGGTACGTTGCTGTGCTTCTTCAGCCGCTTTACGACGAGCCGCTTCTTCAGTTGCTTTCAGCTGTGCAGATTGCTCCTCACGAGCTTTTTTCTGCGCCGCAGTTTCAACTTTTTTCACTTCAACTTTGGCATTGCTATTGCGTTTTTTCACCACAACCGCAGCGGTCGGCTTGTCTTGCTTGGCTTCTTTATTGTGCGTTGCACGCATTGCTTCAAGGGTCGCTTGGGCTTTGTTTTCCGCAGCCTCTGCTTGCTTTTTGCTTTGCGCTTTTTCATGCGCTTGCGCTTGTGCCTTCGCCTGTGCTTTAGCTTGCTGTTCAGCTTCTTCTTTGGCTTTCGCCTCCGCTTCTGCTGCCAGTTTTGCTGGATCAGGCTTCACAAAAGTTTGCTTTTTGCGCACTTCAACATTGATCTTTTTGGTTCGACCAGAGGAGTCCGCAAGATTTGCCGTACCTGTGGTTTTACGTTTTAAAGTAATTTTACCTGCGCCCAACTTTGCACCCGATGCGTTATTAAATTGTGCCAATTTCTCTTGCTCATCAGAGCTAATCACATCATTAGCATTGCGTTGTGGTAAACCAGCAGCTCGAACTTGTTCAAGGAGCTTTTCAACTGGACTATCTACGCTTTTCGCTAACTCTTGTATCGTCTTGTCCGTCATATATGACCTCCTCTTTAGTTAAACCACGATTCACGGGCTTTCATGATCAGCTGACCAGCTTTGTCTGTATCAAGACCGTCGATATCGATAATATCGTCGATCGCTTGATCTGCCAGATCATCTACAGTGCAAATGCCTTTTTGGGCAAGTGCTTGGGCAACTTCTGGGGTCATCCCCTCCATTGCTAACAATTCTTCAGTGGCATGTTGCATATTTTGTTGCTCACGAAGCACATCGGTTAATGTCGCTTCTTTGGCACGCTCTTGTAACACACCTACAGTTTCTTCATCCAAACCGATTTCTTCAAAGGTTTCCGCAGGCACATACGCCACTTCTTCCAGTGAGGTAAAGCCCATTTCCACCAATGCTTCTGCCAAGTCTGCATCAATATCCAAACGCTCAACAAACATATCCAGATATTGCTGATTTTCAGAGCTTTGACGGGCACGATACTCATCTTCAAGCATCATATTCAGCTTATAACCTGTCAATTCAGACGCAAGACGCACATTTTGACCTTGTGAACCGATCGCACGTGCAAGCTGTTCATTGGTGGCAAAAATAATGTCTGCACTAAAGGTATCTTCATCCAGCACAATCCCCGACACATCTGCAGGTTCAAGCGCACTGGCAATATACTGTGCAGGATCGTCAGACCACACCACCACATCGATACGCTCACCATTGAGCTCTTGTTGTACCGCTTGGATACGTGTACCACGCATACCAATACATGCACCGACTGGATCAATACGATGATCATTGGTTTTTACAGAAATCTTGGCACGCACACCCGGTTGACGAGCTGCTGCTTTGATCTCGATAATTTCTTCTGCAATCTCAGGGACTTCTTTGCTCATCAAAGCAATCAACATCTCAGGACGGGCACGTGACAGTTGCAACTGCGCACCACGACCTTCACGATTGACATTAAACAAGATCGCATTGATGCGCTGTTTTGGACGAAGCATCTCTTTTGGAATCGACTCTTCTTTTGCCAAATACGCTTCTGCGCCATCACCCAAATCGATGATAAAACCGTCTTTGGTTTGTTTTTTCACTTCACCATAGATCAAGTCGCCGAGCTTATCTTCATAGGCATCGGCAACCAAAGCACGCTCTGCTTCACGAATCTTTTGCACGATCACTTGTTTAGCGATCTGCGCTGCGATACGACCGAATTCAATCGACTCGACTTCGAGCTCACGAATATCACCGATTGACCACTCCGCAGGATCGACATCAGAGATCGCATCTTGGCAAGCAGGCATTTCATGATCTTCATCCGCCACCACTTCCCATTGACGGAAGGTACGATATTCACCCGTTTTACGGTCAATCTCTACACGCAAGCGTGCTTCAGATGCAGTCGTATGTTCATAGAATTTCTTTTTGGTGGCAGCCACAAGCGCTTGTTCTAATGCTTGGAAAATCGCTTCACGACCAACACCTTTTTCATTACTAACCGTTTCTACTACGGTAAGAATCTCACGGCTCATAAGTCACCTTTTCTAATTTCAAAAAAATCCATTAATCCTGAAAAACCAAATTGGCTTTATCAATGTTATGACTATCAATGTCTAACACCTGTGCCTGTTCCACTTCCACCTGAATGGTTTCTGCTTCGACATCTACAGCAACCAATTTGGCTTGAAACTTACGACGATTGTCCACCGCAGTGATCAAACGTAGCGCCACCTGCTGACCGATATAATCTTGCATCTGCGCCAAACTAAAAAATGGACGATCCCAACCTGGTGACGAGACTTCAAGACTATATTCACCTGAAATCGGATCATGCACATCGAGCAGTGCACCCACCTGATGGGTCACGTTGACACAATCTTGCACGCCGATACCACGACCTTGATCAGGCTCGCCATTTTCATCCACGCTTTGCACCTCAGTGCTTGGTGCATTTGGGTCTACAGGCTTATCAATATAAATTCTTAATAATGAACGCTTGCCCTGTGGTAAGAATTCCAAACCCCACAACTCGACATCGCAGGCTGCGACCGCAGGTGCAATCATGTCAAATAGTGCTTGCGTTTTATTGGATAATTTCATCGAATCTCGTCATAGAAATCTAAGGCTAATAGGCGCTAATAGTGAAGCATACAAATTTGACCGATTGATGGCAGACGCCACAATCCTCACAGACAACCAAGATCAATCACTTTAGCCAACAAAAAAGGGCGCATTTCGCCCCCTTTTTAAATACACAATGTTTCAAAGTCAAATGTTTTAAAATTCATTTTTCAACATTCAATTTTTCAAAATCTACTGTGCAAAAAGGCCCACCTTTCATTGTGAGCCTCTCTTCAGAAACTTGGTAGCGGGAGCTGGATTTGAACCAACGACCTTCGGGTTATGAGCCCGACGAGCTACCAGACTGCTCCATCCCGCATCAATGTGCACAAATTATAGTGCGATTTGAACAAAAGTCAATGTAAAGCCTTTGTTCTACAAACCATCTCCACCATGATCAGTGGCGTATTGAGATCATTTGTATTCTGGTTTTGGTAGCGGGAGCTGGATTTGAACCAACGACCTTCGGGTTATGAGCCCGACGAGCTACCAGACTGCTCCATCCCGCATCAACCAATCGTTTTTAGTTTATTCTAAAAAATTATCTCAAATCATTTAGACCACTAAAAACAGTGCGGCAAGTCTACCACTTTAAAATCAGTTTGCAAGGGGACTTTGCATTATTTTCTCACAATTCGCAAAATTTGATGCTATTTGCTTAAAACACCAGCAAATCACCATCCCCTTACACCCACGCATTAACATTTCTGATTGCACAATCGGATTTCACCGTGATGTTTTAAGGCATTTCCTTGATTTCCTTGATAAAGCGATCATCATAGAATTTTTCCAGTGGCGCTTTAGCCGCATCGATCAAGCCCAAATCGACTGACATTTGATGGATTACTTTCATGCGTTCTGGCGTGATAATACCGATCCCCATGGTTGCGGCATCACCACCTGTGACAAATTGATGTTGCTTGATTTTATCAATCGCATAATCAATCTGACCTTGAGTCATTTGTGGATTATCCTTAAAGATCAAGGCATCACCCGCCTTAGAGTCTTCAAGATAAGACTTCCAGCCTTTCATCGTCGCTGCCAAAAAGGCTTTGACTTCCTCAGGGCGCTCTTGAATCACATCGGTACGACACACCACCGCATTGCCATAGGATGGATAATCATAGTCACTGAGGAAAAAGACTTTAAACTTAGCGCCCGCTTGCTCAAGTGCATACGGCTCAGATGAAAAATAGCCTTGTTGCACATAATCTTTATTGACCATAAATGGCTGAATATTAAAGGTATATGGCTTCACTGTCGCATCGTCCAAGCCATACTTCGCCTTAAACCACGGATACCAGCTCGACATCGACACCGAATCAATCAGTAAGGTTTTATCTTTGAGCTGTTCGATTTTGCTCACATCATCATGTGCAATTAATACAATCAATTCTTTTTGAAATGCTGTTGCTACTGTGGTTACGCCAACACCCTGACTAATGGCATTTAGGGTCGCAATATCCGCCCCAATGGCACAATCCGCTTTTTTCGCCCCCAATAATTGATAGTTATTGACCTGTGGTCCACCCATTTGAATGGTGACATCGAGTCCCGCATCTTTATAAAAGTCTTTGGCTTTGGCTTGATAATAGCCACCATGTTCAGCTTCTGCATACCAATTGGTCAAGAAATGAAATGGCTTTAAAGTCTTCTCTGTACTTGCGCTCGCATCTGTTTTGCTCGATGCACTGGCATCTGCTTCAGGTTTAGAGCACGCGGTTAATGCCAAACTGGCAACCACGCCACTGCACAACGTCTTGTATAACATCTTTTTCATTGTCAACACCTCACCCTCATTAAAAATAATAACCCACATGCAATTTCATGCCGATTCATTTGCGCCTTAGTTTTGCGCGGTTTGCCCTGATTTTTTTAAAAATCCATAGGAGCGCTGATACATTTCCTGTAGATGCTCGCCCGCTGTGCAAGGACGATATTTCGCTTGCTCACCGTCCGCCACTGTTCCAGGTACAGCCGAAATCTCTGCCAAATAATCAGGTTCATAAAAAAATGGAATGGAATAGCGTGGCTTGCCTTGAGAATATCTATTGCGTACCCGATGTGGATTGGAGTGATATAAGCCATTGGTCCAGCGTGGAATCATGTCACCAAGATTGACCACAAAGGTGCCTTTGATTGGCGTTGCGTCCAACCATGTGCCATCTGGCATACAAACCTCTAAACCACCTAAATCATCTTGTGCCAAAATGGTCAATGCACCCCAGTCGGTATGCGCTCCCGCACCAAAGGTTTTTTCAGTTGCACCCTCAGGGTGACTCGGATAACGAATCATGCGCAAGGTCAGCATCGGATCAATACAGCTTTGATCGAAATAATTGGCGGGTAGCTTCAATGACAACGCCAACAGTTGCATCAAATGCTGTGAAAGCTGCACCATGGCTTCGATATAACGCAAGCTATCTCGCTCAAAATCAGCAACGACCGCATTCGGCCATCGATTTTCAGAATAACCTTGATAGCCTGCAATCACATAGGGATGATCAGGCGCATAATTTCGCCCACAGTAAAATCCCTCTTTTAAATCAGGCTCTGACTCGACATCCAATTGCTGTCCTTTAAAGGCTTCATAGCCCCGAAAGCCCGCTTTGTATTGATGGCTATAGTGCATTTTGAGATGGCGTGGTAATTCAAAAAATGTTTGAGCAATCTCGAACTGCCGTGCCAATATTTTTGGGGCAATACCGTGGTTTTGGATATAAAAGAAACCCGATGTTGTTGCCGCTTCACGCAGTAGCGCCACGGTCTGCGCTAGATCTTGTTGTTGATGTGGCGCTAAACCCTGTAGATCTGCGGGGAGCTGATCGAGTTGTAATGAACGGGTTTTGGCTAAATCTAAAAGGGGTAAAGGCATTGCATTTCCTCATGAAACTATCTTCAAAATCAATTCAACTCAGAGGCGATTCAAATGTGATGAAATGCAATGAGATGAATCTTTGTTGAGAGTAGTTTCCAACACCTCGATTGAAATCGTGCTGTTTACCGTTGTACCCACGCAAATTAAATTAGCAACTTGCATGCCAAATCATTTTCTACTGTCGCACTCCAGCTTAATTCTTCACTTGGTATAAGATTTGCTTTGTCCAAATATGGTATTTGCTTTATTCAAATTTCATTTATTTAGTTGAGTGCACCATGTCAAAATTATGGATCAAAAACCCTTTAGCCATATTTACCGCCAATGATTTAGATGCATCCAATGGCATCGTCATCGAAAATGGTAAAATCATCGAATTGATCGCCAAAGGACACAGCCCAAGCCAGCCGATTGATCAGACTTTTGACGCCAGCAATTTGGTGATTACTCCAGGCTTAATCAACTGCCATCATCATTTTTTCCAGACCTTAACTCGTGCATGGACACCCGTGGTCAATAAACCCTTATTTTCTTGGCTGACCACCCTATACCCTGTCTGGGCAAATCTTGATGAAGACCAATTGCATCTCGCCACGCAGGTTGCCCTAGCCGAACTACTGCTCTCAGGTTGCACCATGGCGGCTGATCATCACTACTTATTTCCAAAACAACTGAATAGCGCCATCGATATTCAAATCCAAGCTGCTAGTGAGATTGGACTACGTGTCATGCTCACACGTGGCTCAATGAGTTTAGGTGAAGAAGATGGCGGGCTACCACCACAAAGCACCATTCAAGACATGCAAATCATCCTCGATGATTCAAAACGCCTGATCCAGCAATACCATCAACGTGGTGAAGATGCCATGATCAACATTGCGCTTGCACCGTGCTCGCCGTTCTCAGTGACCCAAGAAGTGATGATCGAAACTGCCAAAATCGCCGAGCAAATGGATGTCAGAATGCACACCCATCTCGCCGAAACCATTGATGAAGAAAACTATTGTTTAGAAAAATTTGGCATGCGCACGGTCGATTATCTGGAAAGCGTCAATTGGCTCAATAGTCGCACATGGCTTGCACACGGCATTCATTTTAATGCTAAAGAAATCCAACGCCTCGGCAAAGCACAAGTCGGCATTTGTCACTGCCCACATTCTAATATGCGTCTTGCCTCAGGGATTTGCCCGACTATTGATCTGCTGAACGCTGGTGCGACGATTGGACTTGGCGTGGATGGCTCAGCATCTGGCGATGCCTCCAACCTGCTGCTTGAAGCCCGTCAAGCGCTGTATCTACAACGTCTCAAATATGGTGCTGAAACCATTACCCCTGAGCTTGCACTCGGCTGGGCAACACAAGGTTCTGCCAAACTTTTAGGGCGCCAAGACCACCTTGGGCAAATTGCACCAAACTTCCAAGCAGATTTGGCATGCTACACGCTCGATGAAATTAAATTCTCTGGGAGTCATGATCCCGTTGCTGCACTCTTGCTTTGTGGTGCCGATCATGCGGAACACGTTATGGTGAAAGGCAACTGGGTGGTGAAGCATCGTGAAATACAAAATCTCGATCTCGATGAACTCAGCGCCAAACATCGTGCTGCCGCCAAACAACTATTAGCCAGCTAATTGATATTTCGCAATAGATGAAGATTGGTGATCGTGCCAATCTTTTTTTTATTTATGCCATTGCCAATTACTGGCTTTAATCCATCACAGAATAACGCTCTACTTTCTCAGCGAGTTGACGCCACTTCTGCAAATTTCAGACACAAAAAAAGCCTAAATCTTTCGATTTAAGCTCTTTTCTCATCTGGTCAATATTTATTTGAATTCAAGCATTTCACTCAAGATCAAAAAAATATTGGTGCGGAAGGGGGGACTTGAACCCCCACGCCCGAAAGCACTACCACCTCAAGGTAGCGTGTCTACCAATTCCACCACCACCGCAACAGGCGTGCATAATAGACCGTTCTTTCAAAAAAGAAAAGCCTATTTTTTATTTATTGTGAATTTGTTGGTGCGTTTGTCGAAGTTTCAGTCGATGTCGTATTGGCAGGTGTGGTCGACTGTGCAGGCACTACAGGTGCAGTATTTTGTTGGACTTGCTCAGCGCCAGGTAAAACATTCACCGATTGGGTTTGTTTTTTCGCATACACTGCCAAAGTCAAACTGGTAACAAAAAACAGCGCAGTTAAAATCGCCGTCAAACGGGTCATAAAATTACCCGAACCAGATGCACCAAATACTGTTGCAGCACCGCCACCACCGAATGACGCACCCGCATCAGCACCTTTGCCGTGCTGCACCAAAATCAACGCAATCATTAATATCGCCAATAAAATATGCACGACGAGTACGAAGCTATACATGATCTCACCTAATAATGATTAATCGTTGGACTGCGAAAACGCATTGATAATTGCCATAAAACTGGTTGCATCAAGTGACGCACCGCCTACCAATGCACCATCGATGTCTTTGCAGGCCGCTAACTGTACCGCATTTTCAGCTTTAACACTACCACCATAGAGCAAACTTAACTGCTCAGCACAGTCGGTATGTTGTGTTAAATATTGACGAATCGTCGCATGCATGTGCTGTGCATCTTCAGGTGATGCGGTCTTACCAGTGCCGATCGCCCAAATCGGTTCATACGCAATAATGATGTGCGCCCAATCTTCAGCCGACAATACCTGTTTTAAATCATCAAGCTGCTGCATCACCACTGATTCTGCTTGCCCAGACTCACGCTGAGCAAGGCTTTCACCAACACAGTAAATAATTTTTAAATTCGCCGCTCGAGCCTGCAAGATTTTAGACTGAAGCATTTTGACATCATCACCGAAGAGTTCACGACGCTCGGAATGCCCAATAATCACCAGATTGACTGCCATATTTTGAAGCAAATGCGCACTCACCTCGCCCGTAAATGCACCAAACCCAGACACAAAAGATACGTCTTGTGCAGCAATCGCAAGCTGTTCTGCCTGTTCGACCAGTAGTCCCAAATAAGGCGCAGGTGGTGCAATCGCCACCTGACACGCATCGGTACGATCAGCAAGTTGCGCTTGTATGCTGGTAAATAATTTTTTGGCATCGATAAAACTTGGATTCAGCTTCCAGTTCCCAATCACCCATTGCTGTCGCACAGGTTGGCTCATAAAGATTTGCTCTATATTTTAAAAATCGGCATATTTTATACTTTTTTATCGCTGTTGATAAGCAACGCCTGACTTGAGCATCACAAAGTCACTTAAAGCACTTGAAATCGCTATCATAATTTTTGATTTTAGTTGGATGGTTGTGAATTTGTGTTATATTGTTAACTAGAAAAATCCGCAAAACATAATGAACATATGGATGAGTTGAATTGATATTATGCTAGCAACGAGTCAAAACACCTTTTCAGGGTATGCCAAACGATTAGTCGCTGATGGGGTGATCAGCGCAGAGTCTATGCAAAAGGCGCAAGATCAAGCTCGGCGCAATAAACAATCGTTAACCTCGGTTTTGGTTGAAGAGTTTAATGTGCAAGGGCTTAAAATCGCATCGGCAATTTCCACTGAGTTTGCTGAGCCCATTTTTGATCTCGATGCTTACGATCCTGCCGTTTTACCCAAAGAGGCTGTCGGCGAAAAGCTGGTGATCCAACATCAAGTGAT
Source organism: Acinetobacter marinus (assembly GCF_900096915.1). Lineage (GTDB taxonomy): Bacteria > Pseudomonadota > Gammaproteobacteria > Pseudomonadales > Moraxellaceae > Acinetobacter > Acinetobacter marinus. The sequence continues at coordinate 239,363 of NZ_FMYK01000002.1, read as the reverse complement.
TCCGCTCATGCAACGTGGCGGTACGTTAGTCGTTGCCACCAGTGATCCAACACGCTTAGATGCGATGGAAGCGATTCGTTTTAACAGTAAAATGAATCTGCAAAGTGTCATCGTTGAGCAAAATAAACTCAGCAAATTCATAGCGCTGTATTATCAAGAAGAAGACAATTTTGACTTTGGTGATGAAGACTTTGAACTCGAAGTTGCTGATGAGAATACCTCTTTAGATGAACCCGATGAAGGCGAGGCACAAGAAGAAGCACCAATTGTTAAATATATTAACAAGCTCTTGGTGGATGCGATTCGCATGGGTGCGTCAGACTTGCATTTTGAACCCTATGAAAAAATGTATCGGGTGCGCTATCGTGTTGATGGGGTATTACGTGAAATCATCCGTCCGCCATTACAGCTATCCAATCGACTCGCCTCTCGCTTAAAAGTCATGTCTCAAATGGACATTTCTGAAAAACGTGTCCCACAAGATGGTCGTATTAAACTCAAGCTCTCTAAGACCAAAGCCATCGACTTTCGTGTCAACTCTTTACCGACCTTATTCGGCGAAAAAATTGTACTGCGTATCCTCGATCCATCCAGTGCTATGCTCGGCATTGACGCATTAGGTTATGAGGCTGATCAAAAAGCCTTGTTTATGGAAGCCTTGGAAAAACCGCAGGGTATGCTGTTGATTACAGGACCAACAGGTTCAGGTAAAACAGTATCGCTCTACACGGGTTTAAATATTTTAAATACCGAAGATTCCAATATTTCAACGGCAGAAGACCCTGTGGAGATTAACCTACAAGGGATCAACCAAGTTAACGTCAACAATAAAGTGGGACTGTCCTTCTCTGCTGCACTCAAATCCTTTTTGCGTCAAGACCCAGACATCATCATGGTTGGTGAGATTCGTGACCTAGAGACAGCTGAAATTGCGATTAAAGCGGCACAAACAGGTCACATGGTCATGTCGACGCTACACACCAACAGTGCACCAGAAACTCTGACACGTCTCCGCAATATGGGTGTACCCTCTTTTAATATTGCCACTTCAGTGAATTTGGTAATTGCCCAGCGCTTGGCACGGCGCTTATGCAGTCAATGTAAAAAACCTGCCGATATCCCGCAGCACAGCTTACTTGAAATGGGCTTTAGCGAAGACGATCTTGCCCATCCAGAATTTCAATTGTTTGAAGCAGTGGGCTGTCCAGAGTGCCGTGAAGGCTATAAAGGGCGTGTCGGTATCTATGAGGTGATGAAGGTCAATGCTGAAATCGCCAAAATTATTATGGAAGACGGCAATGCCTTAGAGATTGCAGCCGCCTCCGCCAAAGCAGGCTTTAATAATTTAAGACGTTCGGGGCTGTTAAAAGTCATGCAGGGGATAACCACTTTACAAGAAGTGAATCGTGTGACCAGTGAATAATTTTTGAGAAATATGAAATAAGGAATCGTCATGGCAGTAAAAAAAGCACAATTGATGCCGACCTTTAGCTATGAAGGGGTGGATCGCAAGGGGTTAAAAATCAAAGGGGATTTGCCCGCCAAAAATATGGCACTGGCAAAAGTCACCTTGAGAAAACAAGGCATTACCGTTCGAAAAATTGCCCAAAAGCGTGAAATAGAATTCTTAAATAAATTATTTAAGAAAAAAGTTACCACGCTCGATATTACGATTTTTACACGCCAACTTGCTACGATGATGAAAGCGGGTGTGCCATTAGTACAGTCTTTTGAAATCGTTGCTGAAGGCTTAGAAAATCCAGCCATGCGAGAAGTGGTGCTCGGTATAAAAGGTGAAGTCGAAGGCGGCAATACCTTTGCTGGGGCACTGCGTAAATATCCAAAATATTTCGATAATTTATTTTGCTCATTGGTTGAGTCAGGTGAGCAGTCGGGTGCGCTGGAAACCATGCTGGATCGCGTTGCAATCTATAAAGAGAAAAGCGAATTACTCAAGCAGAAAATTAAAAAAGCCATGAAATATCCTGCCACTGTCATCGTGGTGGCGATTATCGTCACCATTATTTTGATGGTCAAAGTCGTCCCTGTTTTTGAAGACTTGTTCAGTTCATTTGGCGCTGATCTGCCTGCATTTACCCAAATGGTGGTTCATATGTCGGAATGGATGCAGAAATATTGGTTCTTCTTAATTTTGGGTATTGGTGCAGTTGTTTTTGGTTTTCTTGAAGCCAAACAACGCAGTAAAAAATTTAGTGACTTCCTTGATAAACTTTCTTTAAAACTTCCGATTTTTGGCGATTTGGTCTATAAATCAATTATTGCCCGTTACAGTCGCACCCTCGCCACTACCTTCGCCGCTGGTGTGCCATTGATCGATGCACTGGAATCTACCGCTGGTGCAACCAACAACGTGGTATATGAAAAAGCGGTACTCGGTATCCGAGATGATGTTGCGACAGGACAACAGCTACAATTTTCTATGCGTCAAACCCAGCTTTTCCCAAGTATGGCTGTGCAAATGGTTGCCATTGGTGAAGAATCTGGTGCATTAGATGCAATGCTCGATAAAGTCGCTACGCACTTTGAAAATGAAGTAGACAACGCTGTTGATGGCTTAACCAGTATGATGGAGCCTTTAATTATGGCGATTCTTGGTGTCTTGGTTGGCGGTCTGGTGATTGCGATGTACCTCCCAATCTTCCAAATGGGTTCTGTGGTTTAATGCAAATCGTCGACATCTTTCAAAACAATTTGATTTTGTTTTATATCTGTATTGCCATTTTAGGGCTATGTGTTGGTAGTTTTTTAAATGTCGTTATTCTGCGTCTGCCGAGAATGATGCAACAAGAATGGCGACAAGAATGCCAACTGTTTTTACATCCTGAACAAGCGCTGATCGATCAGGAAAAGTTGACATTAAGCCATCCTGCATCGACTTGCCCCAACTGCCAGCACCGTATTCGCTGGTATGAAAATATTCCAGTGGTGAGCTGGTTACTGTTATTGCGTGGCAAATGCAGTCAATGTAAAACACCGATTTCTTTTCGCTATCCTTTTGTCGAAATCGCCACCATGCTGTGCTCTATACTCATCGCCTTTAAATTTGGTGTCAGCATAGAAACCTTTTTTGGATTAATTTTTACGTGGATTTTGATTGCTTTAACGGGTATCGATTTTGATACGCAACTGCTCCCTGATCGACTGACTTATCCGTTGATTGGTCTTGGCTTGGCAGTGAACAGTTACAGCCTTTTTGCCACACCAACACAGGCAATTTGGGGTTGTTTATTGGGTTTTTTATCGCTCTGGTCAGTGTATATCATTTTCAAATTAGTTACTGGTAAAGAAGGTATGGGACATGGGGATTTCAAGCTCTTAGCTGCGCTTGGCGCTTGGCTTGGACCACTGCAACTGCCTTTGATTATCCTACTCTCCTCTGTGGTTGGCGCAATCATCGGTATTATTCTGCTAAAGATGACTAAAGAAAATAAACCCTTTGCTTTTGGTCCTTATCTGGCGATTGCGGGTTGGATTGCTTTTCTTTATGGTGAGCAGATCATGACCGTCTACTTAGGTGGCTAATTATTTTCTCATGGCTTCAAGAGCAGATTAAAATGACTTATATTGTTGGTTTAACGGGTGGCATTGGTAGCGGTAAATCTGCAGCCAGTGCGTGGTTTGAACAGCAAAATATTGTTGTGGTGGATGCAGATGTCGTGGCGCGTGAAGTGGTTGAGATTGGACAGCCGACATTGGTTGAGATTCAGCGACAATTTGGCAAATGGGTTTTAGAACCATCAGGTGCGCTAAACCGTACTGCCCTTCGAGAATATATTTTTCAGTACCCTGAAGCACGCAAGCAGCTTGAAGCCATTACCCATCCTGCGATTCGTCAATCGATCATTCAGCAACTTACGCAAGCACAAAGCCCCTATGTGATTTTAGTTTCGCCATTATTATTTGAAACGAAACAACATCTAATGTGTCAACGCTCGTTATTGATCGATGTGCCTATCGCCCTTCAGCTTGATCGAGCCAGCCAACGAGATGGTCAAAGCCGTGCGCAGATTGAACGGATTATTGCCACACAAATGTCCCGAAAGGATAAGCAACAACTCGCTGATGATATTGTTGATAACTCCGCTGACCTTGCGCAGTTATACCAACAATTACAACCTTTGCATCAAACCTATCTCAGACAAAGTCAATTACTCGATAATTGATTCAAATCACTGGTTTATGTCTGCGATAAGCCAACCAACGCCACGGCTGTAAAGCACCGAAACCAATACCAATCAACCCACAAATAATCGCTGGAGACACGGGTTCATTCAGCAAAGGAATCGCCAAGACTGCAGCGATAAACGGTGCTAAGGTCACAATACTACCTGCTTGGAATGCACCGAGACGCTTAATCGCCTCAACATAGCTCAGCGTTGCTACAATCACCACCAAGATGCCATGAAAAAGTGTTTGAATCAGTAAATGCTCAGGTTCGACTTGTGCTAAATGTTTCGGCATAAATAATACATATACGGGTAAATACATGATTGCCGACCAAATCGCCACACTACTCATGGCTTGCCAAGCCGTCAGGCTCGACTCACGTAACAATACAGTAAAAATCCCCCAGCACACTGCACCAAGCACAAATAACAGATCACCCAAACCAAAAGGTTGATGGCTATTTAATGACAGCAGATAGGTCATCAGCATCAGCGACAAGGACATGATGATGACACTGATCCAGATATTCCGATCAAATGGCTGTTTATACATAATATATGCCGCCACAGCGGTACATACAGGAATAAAGCCATTTAAAAAGATCGCCGCATGCGCCGCAGGTGCAAAATAAAAACCACTATATACGGTCAGGCAATAGCCAATCCCACCAAATAGTGCCAGCACAATCGCTTGTTTTTGAAATAAAAATTGATAGTTGCGTTGATAAAGTAGAATCGGTAGCAAAATCATAAAGGCAAAAGCAAAGCGTAATGCAGTCAAATCCCACGCCACGATACCCCACTTCGCACTCAACCGCGACAAGATGGTAAAACCACCCCAAATACACATGGTAATCAGGACAAAGAGATAGCCCTGCAATTGCACACGATTCATCATGGTGTCCTTTTGCGGATTTTCACAGGAGATGCGATACAGTGCAGTGAAATATCACTCAACCAAAATATCGCTTAAAAATTTCAAGATAATAGCCAGATGCAGTCTGAACGAATACAGCTGAATAAATACAGCTTAAGCCTGACTGATTCGTTGACGACAGGCTTCATACAGCGCCATACCCGCCGCCACACTGACATTCAAACTTTGTAGATCACCAGACATTGGGATATAGACTTTTTCATCGCACTGCGCTTGGTTGATCGGACGAATCCCCGTATCTTCCGCACCCATCACAATCACCAATCGACCTGTTAAATCACAAGATTGGATGGGCATTGCGCTTTCGTCGAGTAAGGTGCCGACCACTTTTACATCGTGGAGCTTTGTCGCTGCTAAAGTTTTACCAAGATTTGTGACTTGAATAAATTTTACTTTCTCCGCACCACCAGCAGCGACTTTTCGTGCGGTCGGGGTCAGACTCGCCGAACGATCACGCGGTACAACTACCGCATCCACACCCATCGCAGCCGCAGTACGAATACAGGCGCCGAGATTATGTGGGTCGGTGATTTGGTCTAATGCCAAAATCAACACATCTTTTTGCTGTGTTAACAATTTTTCTAAGTCATCTTCATTTAATGTCGGCTGAGGTCGCACCGCTGCCACCACACCTTGATGAAAAGGTAAACCCGCTAATTTTTCCAAAGTATCTCGACTGGCTTTTTGCACGCTAATGCCAAACGGTTCAGCCAATTCCAGAATTTTCTTTAAGCGCTGATCATCACGACCTTTGAGTGTAAATAATGTCAACACACGCTCAGGTTCAAGCTCCAGCAAGCTCTCTACAGCATGTACGCCATAATAATGTTCTGCCTTCGCCATCGTGCTCACCTATACGCTATGAAAAATTGTTAAAAGATATATTTTAAAAAAATAAAAATCCTGTAAGTGACTTACAGGATTGAGCATTTGAGATCGATCTGATCACAGCGCCTGTTAGCCCTCAAAGTGGCAAACATAATCGACCACGACGCTGGTTTCGATTTTAAACATGCTATTGGCGCCAACATAAAATGATTGACCCGCACGGAACAATTCGCTTTCTTCGCTATCTGCGATCAAGACACGACATTCCCCAGAAATAATTTCCATACGTTCAGCGACGTGCGTTTCAAAAGTGAGTGGCTGATCGGTTGGCATAATGACACCAAGCGTCTTTCTCGTCCCATCTTCAAACTGAACGACATGGCTCACGCATTTACCATCGAAATAGACATTTGACTTTTTAATCACAGACACATGGTCAAACTGTGCTGAACTCATGTAAAACTCCAGTACCTAGAAATTTAAACGAACAATTGCAATGAGCAACTCGACTGAATAATCCAATCGCAAAATCATCACTTATTTTTAAACCCTGCTAGTGTATATCGAGCAGGCATAATGAATCAATTGCCAATGCAACACCATTGAAAATTCCATTCTCAAATGTGTGATTATTGGCGATTTTTGTGATCGAATTAACACGATCAACCCCAAGAAAAATAATTAGTACACCAATCACTTCAACTCATTGTAAACTGTCTAGCGCACTTCCTGATTAAATACATTATCTCCATTTATGTCGAGCTTATCCTTACTTCGTTTTCTGCCACTGGCTTTGATCCGTAGCCTTGCCAATGTGGTGGCATGGTTTATTTGCCTAAACAAAGATCAAGGCATGTACTGGAAAACCAAAATCAATCTCGGCTTAGCATACCCCGAGCTCGATGAACAGCAAGTCGAAGCGATGAGCAAACGCAGTGTACACAAACAATGTTTATCTTATGCTGAGTCAGCAAAATGCTGGGCAATGCCACCCGAATGGAGTGTTGCACAAATCAAAAAAGTGCATCATCTGGACGTGCTCACTTCGGCATTAGCAGACCCCAAAGGGGCACTCATCATCACCCCGCATCTTGGTACTTGGGAAATGATGAATGCATGGGTACATCAGTACGGTACGCCAACTATCATGTATAAACCAAGTAAAAATCCAGCTTTAGATCAGTTTGTACTCGACTCTCGAAAAAGTCTCAATGCACAGCTCGTTCCAACCGATGCTACTGGCGTGAAAGCGCTTTTTAAAACCTTAAAACAAGGTGGTTTCAGTGTGATTTTGCCCGATCACGTCCCCGATCGTTCTGGTGGTGTTGTCGTGCCTTTTTTCGGGATCGATTGTTTAACCAGCACGCTTGCCAGCAAAATGGCTCAAAAAACAGGCTGTAAATTGGTTGGGCTAAGTTGTTTTCGACAAGCAAATGGCGAAGGATTCGAAGTATATTGCGATGATTTGGATGATCCAGCACTTTATGATCAAGATATTCATCTTGCGACGACCGCTTTGAATCAAGCCATTGAAACAATGATTAACCGTTTTCCTGAAGAATATATGTGGGGATATAAACGCTTTCGCAAAGCACCGCATTTACCTAATTTTTATAAAAATAAGTAGCCCACGATAACAACTTCACATGATTCAACTCATGCCCACGATGGAGCCATTCGATCTTTATCGCTAATAATCAAGTCATCTACATCTACACCGTGAGACAACCAATCAATATTTAAGGTTTCATCACACCACAATAGACTTCTCTCGTGCGCTTTTGAATAGTAATTTGTTGTTTTATATAAAAAATGAGTATCATCTTCAAGTGCTAAAAAACCATGTGCAAAGCCTTCAGGAATCCAAAACTGTCGATGATTCGTTGCACTCAACTCTACGCCAACCCATTGCCCATATGTTGCAGAATCTTGACGAAGATCGACCGCCACATCCCAAGCACGTCCCTGAACAACTCGGACTAATTTGCCTTGTGCACATGGATCAAGCTGATAATGTAAGCCACGCAATACACCTTTCTTCGAACATGAATGATTATCCTGAACAAATTTTGGAATATTTAAACCACGCTCATGTAATGCATGTTCAAAATTTTGTTGGTTAAAACTTTCCATAAACCAACCACGATCATCAGCAAAGCGTTGTGGCTCTAAGATGAATAAGCCTTCGATTTTTGTTTCGATGATTTTCATGTATTCACCCCACAATTAAAAATTTAAATAAAGAGATAAGGACGCTGATTACTTCGCAGTTTTATCAAGATATTCCTGATAAATTTTCAATAAGTATTGACCGTAACCTGTCTTGTTAAAAAAATCACCTTGCGCTTTTAACTGCTTTTCATCTATCCATGCATGATTAAAAGCAATTTCCTCAAGACACGCCACTTTTAAACCTTGGCGTTTTTCCAGCGTCTGTACAAAATGACTTGCCTCGATCAGGGAGTCATGCGTGCCTGTATCTAACCATGCAAAACCTCGCCCCAACATCTCCACACTGAGTGCTTGCTCTTGTAGATAAATATTATTCACATCGGTAATTTCTAGCTCGCCACGTGGTGATGGTTGAATATGCTTTGCAATGTCGACCACGTTATTGTCATAGAAATAAAGTCCAGTAACTGCATAATTGGATTTTGGCTGAGTTGGTTTTTCTGCAATGCTTAATGCTTTTCCTTCAGCATCAAACTCCACCACGCCAAATCGTTCAGGATCATTCACATAATAGCCAAATACTGTCGCCCCTGAAGTTTGTTGCGCAGCACGCTTGAGTTGCTCACTAAAATGCTGACCGTAAAAAATATTATCTCCTAGAATGAGGCAGACATTATCTTGACCAATAAACTCCTCACCAAGGATAAATGCTTGTGCTAAGCCATCAGGAGAAGGTTGGACTTGATAAGAAAGCTGGATACCGAGTTGCGCCCCTGAGCCCAATAATTTTTCAAAATGAGGTAAATCTTCAGGTGTAGAAATAATCAATATTTCACGGATTCCCGCCAGCATCAATACCGATAACGGGTAATAGATCATTGGCTTGTCATAAATCGGAAGCAGCTGCTTTGATGTCCCCATAGTGATTGGGTACAACCGTGTGCCTGAACCGCCTGCCAGAATAATTCCTTTACGTTTCACTTGCTGATGCATGTTATAGAATCTCTTGAATGACTTGATCCACACCGTGCTGCCAATGTGGTAACTGGATATTAAACGTGCTTTGTAATTTTTGAGTATTTAATCTTGAGTTCAGTGGTCTTTTTGCTGCTGTTGGATAATCTTTAGATAGGATCGGATGCACCGCCTCTATCATCAAGTGCTTACCATGGTGCTGTGCTTGTGCAAAAATATATTGCGCATAATCAAACCACGTGGTTTCACCTTGTGCAACAAGATGGTAATGTCCATGCAGAACATGTCTATCTTCACAAGGTTGTAAAAAATAATAGCCCAAGACCTGAGCCGTCACATCCGCAATCAGTGCGGCACCTGTCGGCGCACCAACTTGATCTTGAATAATATTTAATTCTTGCTTGGTTTGGGCGAGTTTGAGCATCGTTTTAATGAAATTATTACCCTGAGTGGCATAGACCCAACTTGTTCTAAAATTCATAAAGTTTACCGAACTTGCGTCTAAAGCCTCCTCCCCGTTACGCTTACTCACGCCATAGTAATTGATCGGCTGGCTGATATCATCCTCACTCCAAGGACGATGACCTTCTCCACTAAACACATAATCGGTGGAATAATGAATCAATAGAATATCTTGAGCACTACAGAGCTTGGCGAGATTGGCGACAGCCAAATGATTAACCGCATCTGCTTGCTTTTGGTCTGATTCTGCCAAATCCACTGCGGTATACGCCGTGGCATTTACGACAACAGCAGGGCGCAATGTCGTGATGAGTTGTTGCATCATATCGAAGTCACACACATCCCCGCAAAGTCCATCTTGGCTTAGTGCACGATCCAACGCAATCACTTGACCTAATGGTTGCAAGGCGCGTTGCAACTCCCAACCAACTTGTCCATTTTTTCCGAGCAACAGGATTTTCATATTTTCTGGTTCATCTTTTATGATTTATACTTCCTGATTCATCTTTAAACAGATGCTGACTGATAATGTTGCTTGATCCAGTGTTGGTATTCCCCACTTTGAACCTGCTTCACCCAATCTTGATGATTTAAATACCACTGCACGGTCTTACGCAGTCCAGATTCAAAACTCTCCACAGGCACCCAACCAAGGTCACGTTGGATCTTGCTGGCATCAATCGCATAGCGTAGATCATGACCAGGACGATCGGTGACATAGGAAATTAAATCCGCATAATGCGCCACACCTGCTGGTTTGTGCGGCGCAAGTTCCTCTAATAACGCACAGATTGCATTCACCACATCGATATTCTTTTGTTCATTATGTCCGCCAATGTTATAGCTTTCACCCACTTTTGCCTGAGTCAACACGGTATATAATGCTCTTGCATGATCTTCCACAAAGAGCCAATCTCGAATTTGCTGTCCATTACCATAGACGGGCAGTTTTTCTCCTGCCAAAGCCTTTAAAATAATCAACGGAATCAGTTTTTCTGGAAAATGATACGGGCCATAATTATTAGAACAATTACTCATCACCACAGGCAAGCCATAGGTACGATACCATGCTCGCACCAAATGATCAGAACTGGCTTTACTCGCAGAATACGGCGAGCTCGGGGCATAAGGCGTCGATTCGGTAAATAATGCATCCGTATCTTCCAAATCACCATAAACCTCATCCGTTGAGATATGATGGAAGCGAAATGCTTGCTTCTGCTGGCTTTCTAAACTGTTCCAATAGTAGCGGCTTGCCTCAAGCAACTGATAGGTGCCAATAATATTGGTTTCAATAAAAGCGGCAGAACCCGAGATAGAACGATCAACGTGGGACTCTGCTGCCAGATGCATGACTGCATCAGGTTGAAACTCGGAAAATAGGCGATCTAAAGCCGCTCGGTCACAAATATCTGTCTGCGAAAACTGGTAACGTGGATTATGTTCAATTGATGCCAATGAGGCTAAGTTACCTGCATAGGTCAGCTTATCCACATTCAGCACTGAGTCATCGGTATGCTCAATGATATGACGAATCACCGCTGAACCAATAAATCCTGCACCACCTGTAATTAATATTTTCACAACCCAAGACACCTATTCGCAAAATCGAGCTGAGCTATGATAACATTTTGCTTCATGAATGCGTTTGATCAAGCTGTTATCCTTTTGCGCAGAAGTGTTGTGTTATGGCGTTTTCAGCAGAATTTTTAGGCAACCTTTTAAGTAAATTTTACTCCTTACTCCCTACCACCCCTCATTATGTGCATGAAAAAGCATCTTACTGTTCAAAAGTAGCCTTTTCTTATACATTCTGGCTTATCTCCTTTCAGGTCAATCATGCGGAAATTAAAAATCATTCTTGCAATGCCAAGCCATAGCAACTTTGCGCAACCAATACAAGAGAACTTGCAACACCATGATATTGATGTTTCATTCATCGACTGTTCACCTGAATATCAAATCAACATTAAGTTGAATTATTTACATAAAATTTATCATTTTTTTCATAAGTATTTATTTCTTGACCCAACATATAAGGTAAAGGCGAAAAATAAAATTAAAGAAAAAATCATCGATGACACAATAAAAAGAACAATGGCAAACAGGTCGGTCGACTTCACCCTAGTCATTCGTCCAGACTTATTTAGCTTACAGCAGCTCAAAATGATGAAATCCGCCACTTCAGATAAGCTTATTGGTTATCAGTGGAATGGACTAAATCGCCTACCCAAAACAGTACAATCCATAAACCAATTTGATCAATTTTACGTCTTCGACCCTTTAGATTTATCCAATGACGATTATCAAAAATATCATTTACAGGGCACAACCAATTTTTATTTTGACATGTACCTACCGCAACCTATTGCACATGAGGGTGTGGTAGCATATTTTGTAGGTATACATTTTGATGACCGAACGGCTACTTTAGAAAAATGCGCTCAAGCGCTTCTTAAGCAAGGCATTCTACTTGACTTTAATATTCTCTATTTCAAAAAAAATAAAATCACCTCAAATACCTATCAATGTAAAACGATTAAATTAATTACTGATAGTATTAAATTTGATGAAAATATTGATCGAATCAACCAGTCAGACATTTTAGTCGATGTCGTTAATCCCATTCATCATGGTCTTTCTTTTCGGACGTTTGAAGCACTTTATTATCAGAAAAAATTAATTACCAACAATAGTACAGTCAAAGACTATGACTTTTATCATCCGAATAACATTCTTATATGGGACGGAGAAGATCTTTCGATGTTAGGAGAATTTTTACGTCTTCCCTATCACCACATCGACGACTCAATTCGAGATAAATATAGTTTTAAAAATTGGATTAAAAACATACTTAATCTGGAGCCATATCAAAAAATTCTATTACCTAATGCAAAAATATAGCAACAATCCACATCTACCCACCCAAATATAGGATATTTAAATCAAATGAAAAATTTATCTAAATTTTATTTTAAACATTTTAGTTCCATGTTTTAGTTTAGAAAAATTGATTGCTATTTTTTTTACTTTGAACCAAATACGCAAACACTCTTTTTGAATTTTAGCACTTAGTGGCAATTTTTCTTTCTGTGTATTTTTTCCTTTCCTCACATTGCGAACGTCTTCAAGCGCACTAGGAAAACGTGTTTTTCCAGAGGTTAAGATCATGTCTTGCACACATAGTGCAGGAGAAAGCTGATATATTTTTAACTCATTTATTTTTGGGTATTCTCGAAAAACAATATGGTCAACAGGTATTAATACTTGGCTATTTATTGTAAAAGCTAGCAACTCTTGTGCTACTTCTCTAGAAATCAAATAGCCCGCACAGCCCATATGAGGTTCATTTAAGAGTAATAACTTACGATGATTTGGTGCAGAGATATTTTTATTATTTATCGCTATTCCAATTTTTTTATAAAACATTTCCAACTTAACTAAAGAATGTTCTTTTGGAATCCATGCTGTGCTGCCTAGAAATTCATTTGCAGACTCACCTAAATAAATATCATCTTCAAAAATAGCTACATAATCAAGATGTTCATCGACAGCTTTTTTCCAAACCATCATATGACTGAGTAAACAGGAAATTTCATTTGGATGCAAAGTAGATTGATATTTGCCTATCCTCAACTCAGCACAAGTAAAATCCATCGTTGAAGGGGTTATTGCGTTAAAAAACTCAAACTCTACCTGTTGTCTTTCAAACTCTTTCGTCACATGTTCACGACGTTCTTGCGCAGTAGATAAACTAATGATGAAATTTTTAATCGACATCGAAAACCGTTCTCGCTTTATTAAAATAAATCAAAAAACCAAAAGATTTGTGATTTTAACAGACACAATACTAACAAAATCTGTTTAGCCCAGCCATTATCCTATATCATAGAAGAAATGACGTGTTAGGAATACTACAAATGAGTGAAGAAATCATCAAGATTTTTGTCGGTTGTGATCCCAATAATTGCGATCTTGAACAAATGATGGTGCTTGACTATAGCGTTCGTAAAAATACCAAACATCCTATTGAAATCACTTGGATGCAACTCAGCCATGATCGCCAAAGTCCTTGGTATTCTGATGAAACCACGCAGGAAGGATGGCGCACTGAAAAATGGGCTACACCGTTCTCGGGCTTTCGTTGGGCGATTCCAGAACTTTGTCATTTCGAAGGTCGTGCAATCTATATGGATGCTGATGTCATTGTACTGTGTGACATTGCTGAATTATGGTCACATCCAATGCAAAATGATGCGATGGTGATTGCGAAAGGTGGCAAAAGTGCTGCACGCCTATGCACCTGTGTATGGGATTGTGAAAAAGCCAAGTCATATCTACCACCATTGAAAGAAATTCAAGACAATCCTGACGGGCACAAAAATTTAATGCGTCTATTAAAAGAAAAGCCTGAACTCGTCGAACCGTATCAACATAGTTATAACAATATTGATGGTGAAGATTTACCAATATCTGAAATTAAAATTTTGCATTATTCAGATATGGGCACTCAGTTTAGTCATAAATATGCGCTTCCTCGATTAGCTAAAACCAATCAGAAACACTGGTTTGATGGTAAAATCATGCCACATCCAAGAGCTGATCTAAGTGAACTTTTTGATACATATTATCAAGAGGCAATAGATTCAGGTTATCAGCCTGAAAACTATATGATTGAACCTTATGGTGATTTTTCAAAAGCCACACAAATCAACTATCAAGGCAACAAAGTGACTCGCCCTAGCGCTCAATCAAGCTGGTTAAAATCACAAATACACAAATTCAAAGCAAAATTTAAAAAATCTACTTTTAAATTGGATGGCTAATTTAGATTACCTCGTGTATTTTTCCACAGTTATTCAACTACGATGATGTTTATGGCTTTTCAGAATATTCAGTTATTTTTCTCAAATTTGATTTTACGAAATTTTTATAAAGTCATTTACAAATATTCTCATCCAAAGGCTTTTAAGCATAATCGTAGATATTGGCCGTATTATCAAGTCACTCGAAACACACAAGGTGGAATTGATCAAGTTTACTTTAAAAATCAACTTATAGCAGATAATTCCAGCATTCCATTAAGCGAACTAAAAAAAGCAATGCTGGTTATGACAGGTCCATCCATTAAAGAATATCCAAGTGATATATTTTCAAAAGATGGTGTTGATTATATTGGTACGAATGGCTCTATTTCATTACCCAATATTAAGTTTAAATATTATGTCATTATTGATCACAATTTCACCAATAATCGTTTTGATTTAGTTTCCAAAGTATTGCGAAGTGATTGTGTATTATTCACTACACCACGATGCTTAGATATTATTCTTAGAAAAATTCGACCTGATCAAATCAAGTGTCAAGTTAAAGTTATTGAAACAATTACAGAAGGAAAGATTGAGCGATTTTTGGGTTCTCGCATAACTGTAAACACTGAGCAAGAATATTTTTACCTACACGACGGTAAAGGATTTTCTCAACATATTGAAAATGCTGTATTTGATTATTTTACTGTCGCATATGTAGCTTTGCAGATTACCTATGCACTCTCTTATGATGAAATATATTTAGCTGGTTTGGATATGAGTAATTTTAATCAGCCTCGATTTTATGAGGATACGCAAACAAAACAGCCAACAATGCTAGATCAATATCTAAGTGATATTTTCCCTGCATTTCATACTGCTTCTCATTTTTTGAAGATGAAAAATATTAAAGTCTACAACCTATCCGAGCAGAGCGCCGTGGAATCTTTCACCAAAGTCGACCCGAATCACATTTGGTCTGATTCAAAAATCAATGCGTCATCCGACTCTAATAACTAAACCGAAAAGGTATTAAAAATCCAGCAAGGTACCTGAAAAATATTGCTGCTTCACATAATGCTGATCAAGAATATGACGTTCTTTTCCTGCCAATTTGATGAGTTTTGGCAATTCATTTGGCGCCTTATGGATGGCGAAATCAATTAATGTTCGCTCTTTAACCCATTGATTTTTAACTTGATAGTAAAATGCATTTTGATCACAATTTAACAGCACCATACTCGGCATGTCATCTCGCATGACTTTCTGACACGCCACATAAGCGACCAAATATTCCAAGCGCCCAATCCGTTGAAAGTAATCATCATAATTGGGGTAGTTCGCTCGAATCGCTTGAATATACTGCGCAACACCACCCTCTATCGCTACGAACAGTTCATCAAACCAGCGTTTAAAGAATGCTTGCTGAGGAAGCGTTGCCAGCAACCAATTTTCTACCACAGGAAATTCTGGCAAGGTGGTATTTTTCTTACGGTAATAGGCGAAACTCTGTGTTTGCGTGTTATGCATCAACTGCACAATCCAATCGAGTTTTTCATAGAGCATGATACTGGCATCCAGCCAAATCCCACCATGATGATAGAGTAGATCAAAACGAATCAGATCCGCACGTTGTTGTGCAGTCGCCTTTTGCAACACGGGGGAGTGTAGATCAAATTGGATAAATTCATTAACGCTCTGCGGATCAAGCACATGCACCGCATAATCTGAATGTAAGGTCTTGATCTGATCAATACAGTGCCGTACCAATGCAGGCATGTCACCTTGCCAATATAGCCAGATAATTTTTGGAAATACGACACCTTCTGAATCTGCTATGCGAGTACTAGGTTGGATAATCAGTTGCCCAGCAAAATTATTCACCGCATCGCACTGCCCTTGTTGCTTGGTCCAATACA
Source organism: Acinetobacter marinus (assembly GCF_900096915.1). Classification (GTDB taxonomy): domain Bacteria; phylum Pseudomonadota; class Gammaproteobacteria; order Pseudomonadales; family Moraxellaceae; genus Acinetobacter; species Acinetobacter marinus. Next base: position 223,075 of record NZ_FMYK01000002.1, on the reverse strand, counting down.
GCCAATAAAACTGCATGCGATAAAATAATTTTTTAAAAATTTTCACTTCAGCAACCATCCAGTCATGCTTGATCTCATCATATTTGATCTCGCCATGCTTAGTTCATTCGCATAAACTGCCTGCGTTTTAATCCAAATATTTATGCTTCACCGCATTCCACTTATCTCGCCACATGCGTTTTTGCTTCTTGATACCGTAAGTGGATTGACGATTTTCTTTCTCTTTTCGAGAAATGCCTTGTGATGCCACGGTGCCGAGAATATCACTGTCCAAGCCCGCAGGCCGCACCAACGCTGGCCATACGCCTAAGCCTTTGCCATTTTTACTGAGCCACGTTTGAAAGAAAATATCAACAGGCATGTGCATCGGTTTACCCGCTTTCAAGAATGCCTCAGCACCTTGTCGTGACCAGATCAAGCCCAAACCACGAATCGGGAAATAATAGGCATGCCACAAAGCATGCTCGCCAAACTGAGTAATGTCTTTTGCCAGCTTTTTCTTCTTGGCAGCAATATTGATCAAGTACCAATCGATCTCAGGATGTTGATGCAAATAGGTCAAAATCTCATCGATACGTTGCTGAAAATCCGCAGCAATTTTCATATCATCTTCAAGCACGACCAGATAATCTGCATCACTAGCGAGGAACTGCTCAACACAACCATAATGACTAAGATAACAGCCCAACTCAGAATTCAGTAATGTCCGTCCGAGGAGTTGCTGTGTCTGTGACGCATCGTAATCTGAAAATTCAGACAGTGCTTTGCCTCGACCATCATACGCCGAAAACCGCTGGAACGTGGTGTTACTTTGGTTTAACTGCGCCGTGGCACGTGCCAACCTCGCATCACTACCGTCTAAATTAATTAAATAAGTCAGGACTTTCATCAATATTGCTCACCTCACCAATTAGGCTTGGGCGGAAATTTGTGCTTTTAACGAATTCGGCAAATAATCACCGAGCTTATGCATAAATGCAGTGTAAATTTGCTGTTGTTGCAACGTATCGAGCTGATCCAAACTTTGCATACAACCGTATTGAATTGTGCTATCCGCCAGTTGCGTCAAGAAGGTTTCAACACCTTGCTCATTTTTTAAATAAGCAATCGGCAAATCTGCCCGCAGATCGGCTTGTCGTTGTTGGATTTTCAAATGATTCATCAAAGAAATCGGATTGAGCTGTGCCACATGACGGAATTTATAGCGAATCTGTTTCTCCAATAGCTCAGGATGCGCCATAAAATAGTCTGCCAAAATACGACGATCGACGCTATGTGGATAATGATGAATTTCAAAAAACTGCTTAAAACCTAAAATATCCGCACCCATCATCTGCGCAATCATATGTTTTGGCTGAATCGGTTTGCCAATTTGTTGTTTTAAGAATTGACGATATTTCAACTTGGCTTTGATCGGAAAACTATTTGCCCAATGTCCGTAAGTGACGATTTGCTGTACATCGGCATAATTGGGTTTCGTTTGCTTATTTTTCGACTGTGCAGATTTGATCCACTTGCGCTTCGCCTTAGGTTCTACCTCGCAGTCACTGACAAAGTCGCTGATTTTGGCATCGGCGTTAAAGAAAAAATCATCATTTAAATAAATAAAATAATCGGATAAGCCGTCGATATTCCACAGCATCGACTCGATCGAACGGGTATTAAAAGTCGGCAAATGTTGCTCATAACCACGAAATAATTCTCGGTGATCAATCACTTTGATTTTATCGGCTGCACACAAACCTTGCTGATGAAACTCATTCAACCAAGCAGGCGACTGACTATCCGCCACAATATAAATATGCCCACTAAATGGCACATACTTTAATATCGAAGCAATATTGAAATAAATCTCATGATTACTGGCAAAACGGGTCTCGCTCACCGCATCCGAGGCTTGGCTTTTGGCTTTGCCTTGATATTGCTCTCGTTTCGCCTTGAGCGCAGGATCATTGCCATCCACCCATGCGATCACTAAGTCCATCTGTTCAATCATTTTTTAATCTTCATCACTCTTAACTGTTCAATTGGCTTGATATTTTATATATAAAATTTATTGCCAGGCTTCTTTGATCCAATCTGACGGCAACACATAGCGATACCATTTACCGCCACCGCCATTAATCGCATCGGGTGGATTAATCTCACCGTGGAAAATAATAATTTTCACCCCTTCAGGTTTGACGGGTGGCTGAAAATAAGCAAAAGGAATCTTGCGCAAACAGTGATATTTATAGCTTTTACACCATGCATCATTCCAATAACTCAGCTTGCCTTCTTTGTGCACGAACCATGACAGATAGGCTTGTTCGTTGCGAAACTTCTCTCGAATCTCATCGAAATGCTCACGGAAATACGGCAAAATTCCAGGAAAAGCACCGAGCTTAAAGCGATATACCGAACTATTCCCCGTGACTCGCCAAGGACGCTTCCAATCATGAATAATTAAAAACTCGCCCTTCTCTTGGAAAAACGCATCAATATTATCGACAATGACTACGTCCAAATCTAAAAATAGCGCATTACCTTTTAATCCGTACAAGTCAGGCTCAAAAGTGGATAGCTTATTCCAGCCTCGCTCGGGACTGCCTTCAGGTAAATCTAGCGGTGGAATCGGAAAGCACTGTACATTCGGATCAATTCCCTCTGTACGATCGGTCAGACAGACCATTTTGAACGGGAGTGTGGTATGGCGTTTGACCATGTTATACAGGCGATTGACGTATTCTGCGCCATACTTGGTGCCCCACTTCATGCAGAGGATAATATTGTCCTCACTGGTATACGCAGTGGACGGATGTTGCGCCGTTGCTACATCGGCATTCCGTGTATCGATATTCTGAGTATCGCTATTTTGAGCATCATTATCGGGTAAGTTTTCATTTGGCATCATTGTTCTCGATATTTAATTTCCACTCATAGCGACAATATATCATTCTGAGTGCAATTCCTCTAAACTAGATCACTTTTTTACGCAATTCATTGTATCGCACTTCACAAATAGATTATGTTGGGAAGTGTAGACATTGGGTCAAATAATTTGCGATCGCATCATATCGGTATGCAAAACATGCATCGGAGTAATTTCACTTGAAGATTCTAGTAACAGGCGCAGCGGGCTTTATCGGTTTTGCTGTGGCAAAACAGTTGATTGAACGTGGCGATGATGTGGTGGGCTTCGATAATATGAATGATTATTATGATCCCAGTTTAAAGTTTTCACGGATTGAACAATTAGAAAAAGTCGCATCGCAAGCGACAGGTAGCTTTGAATTTATCCAAGCCAATCTTGCTGATCGCAGTGCTGTGGAGCATTGCTTTAAAATCCACACTTTTGATCGTGTTATCCATCTCGCTGCACAAGCTGGCGTACGTTACTCTTTAGAAAATCCCTATAGCTATATCGAAAGTAATGTACTGGCATTTACTAATATTTTAGAAGCCTGTCGTCATGCGCAAACACCGCATCTGACCTATGCCAGCTCAAGCAGTATCTATGGTGCAAATACCGTCATGCCGTTTAGTGAAGAACATGCGGTCGACCATCCACTTCAGCTGTATGCGGTGACTAAACGCAGTAATGAGCTGATGGCGCATAGCTATAGTCATTTGTTCCAGCTACCAACCACAGGACTGCGCTTCTTTACAGTGTATGGTCCGTGGGGACGCCCAGATATGGCGCTGTTCAAATTCACCAAGAATATCCTTGAAGATAAAGCTATTCCTGTGTTTAATCACGGCAATCACACCCGTGACTTCACCTTTGTCGATGATATTGTTGAAGGAGTGATTCGAGTCAGTGACAAGATTGCCACGCCAGATGAATCATGGTCACCTGAACAACCGAGCCCAGCCAAAAGTCATGCACCATTTCGCATCTTTAACATTGGCAACAACAATCCTGTACAGCTTATCGAATATATCCGTGCCATCGAAAAGGCTACTGGAAAAACTGCACAGCTCGACCTGCTCCCGATGCAACCAGGTGATGTGCCTGACACCTTTGCCGATAGTAATGCCTTAGCAGCGTATATCGATTATCGCCCTGCAACGACGGTGGATGATGGTGTTAAAGCATTTGTGGATTGGTATCGAGACTATTATCAAGTTTAATTGTCTTTGAATATTCATAAAAAAATCAGGCGTTTTGCCTGATTTTTTTATCTGATTTTTATATTTTGATGCGTGGTGCTTATTTTACATAAGTTAGCCAATGTGCATATTTTTCACTGCGACCTTGGACGGCGTCAAAATAAGTCTTTTGGATTTCTGTGGTGATTGGGCCACGTACGCCTTCACCGATTTGACGATCATCATATTCACGGATTGGCGTCACTTCTGCGGCAGTCCCTGTAAAGAACGCTTCATCGGCAATATAGAATTCATCACGGGTAATACGACGCTCAACCACGTCATAGCCCAAATCTTTGGCAATGGTGATAATGGTCTGACGGGTAATCCCATCCAACGCACCACCAGCGATGTCAGGCGTATGTAACACACCATCTTTGATCAAGAAAACATTCTCACCAGAACCCTGACACACATAGCCCTGCGGATCAAGCAACATCGCTTCATCATAACCAGAATGTGCCACTTCCTGATGCGCAAGAATCGACAGGGTGTAGTTACCTGAGGCTTTGGCTTTACACATGGTCACGTTTGGATGATGGTGGGTAAACGATGAGGTTTTGACACGAATACCTTTTGCCATCGCCTCTTCACCGAGATATGCACCCCAGCTCCACGCAGCAACCACGGCATGAATGGTATTATCTGTAGCAGCGATACCAAGTTTTTCTGATCCAATAAAAATGATTGGACGCAAATAGCATGAGCTGAGTTTATTTTCACGTACCACATCGATCTGCGCTTGCTCTAAAGTCGCTTGATCATATGGCACTTTCATTTGATAAATTTTTGCCGAATTCAGCAAACGCTTGGTGTGTTCTTTTAAACGAAAAATCGCTGTGCCATTTGGCGTTTCATAGGCACGGACACCCTCAAACACACCCATGCTGTAGTGCAACGTATGGGTTAAGACGTGGGTTTTTGCCTCACGCCAATCAACCAATTGTCCATCTTGCCAAATAAAACCATCACGATCAGCCAAATTCATGGCGCACACTCCAAATATCATTCATCTTTACGACATCGCTTTTGATGTTCTGTCATCGAAATGCGATGTCAAATTACATAGCGTCCAAATCCACAACGGTATTCGGATCAATTAATCTTTGCCATAACTTGCAAACGCCGATTCGGATATCACGCCACGCTGTCGCATCGACTTGCAAAGATTGGTTTGCAAGCGCAAGACGGTGGCTCATCATTCGTTGACGAAGATAGGCTTGTGTCAATGTTTCGGCATCGACACTGGAAATACACCCTGCTTTGGCGGCATCTTGTAGAATGCGCACATTATCTGAGTAGTGGGCGAGATCTGGATTCGACCCACTCCACGCGAGCACTGCATACTGTGCCATAAATTCAATGTCAACGATACCACCCGCATCCTGTTTTAAGTGAAAAATGCCATCTTTTTGCTGATCTTTACTTGAGCCGAGATGATCTTTCATCTTCTGGCGCATTTTGATCACTTCTTCACGAACATGTGACTCTTCACGTGGTGTGGTGAGGACTTCTTTACGGATTGCTTCGATCCGTTGATTTAAATCATCATCACCTGCAATAGTTCGAGCACGCACCAAGGCTTGATGTTCCCAAAGCCATGCACTGTGCTTTTGATAATGCTCAAAGGCTTTCAGGCTAGTCACTAATAATCCCGCATCACCATTTGGACGCAAGCGACTATCCACTTCATAAACTCGACCATCGAGCGTTTGCGTGGTCATTAAAGACAGGAATTTCTGCGCCACTCGCATGGCGAACTCAAGCCCTGAAATGGGTTTCGTGCCATCAGTTTCCGTTTGCTCTTGATAATGATGTACAAACACCAAGTCCAAATCCGAACCATAACCCAGCTCAATCCCGCCAAGCTTGCCGTAGCCAATCACCGAAAAACCAAGGTGATCTAAACCACAGCGCTGATCATTGACATCTAGTGGATAGCCATGACGCTTCGCCACCATCTGATAAGCCAGTTGCAATGCCGCATTGACAGTCACTTCTGCAATCTCCGTGAGCACATCGGATACTCGCATTAATGGACTTTCTGCCAACACATCACTGGCTGCCACTGAAAGCACATTGGATTTTTTAAATAATCGTAACACCCGCATCAAGTCTTCCACTTGATCAAGTTCAATGCGTAATAGTTGCTGGCGTAAGGCATTTTCCAAATCTTGGCGCTGTGGTAGCTCAAAATCCATCGACAGAAATTCATCGAGCAACACTGGATAACGACTCAGTTCTTCACAGATCCACGGGCTGACACTCGCCATTTTGACTAGACGTTGTAATGCACCCCGATTTTCCATCAACATCACAATATAGACACTACGCCGTAGAATCGATTCAATCAACGGCAACAGGCGCATCAATGCGGTCTGCGTGTGCTCGGCATCAATCACCGCTTGCACCAGATACGGCCAAAAATCTTTTAAGCGTTTCAATGCGGTACTTGGCAGACGTTGTACGGCATTACTTTGCCAAAATGCTTCGATGCGCTGATACGAGCTTTCGTCAAGATAAGGTTGTAACTCTTGTAATTCCCCTGAAACGGTAGGCGTATCTATCGCATTAATACGCTCTTGAATCAGCGCATCGAAATAGTAGCTGACACGACTGCGCTTCTGCTTCAGCACAGCTTGGAAGCTGTCCCAATCTGTAAAATTTAAGGCAAACATTAACCGTGCTCGGAGTTGCTCATCTTGTGGCAGACTTTGGGTTTGCTTATCTTCAAGCGCTTGAATGCCATGCTCGACACGACGTAGAAACAGATATGCATCTTTGAGTTCATCGAACGCCTGTTGATCAATAAAATTATCATCTAATAAATGTTTCAGTGCCACCAAACACTGTCGGTCTTGTAACTCAAAGCGTGAACCGCCATAGATCAACTGGAAGACTTGCACGATAAACTCAATCTCTCGAATCCCGCCTGCACCGAGTTTGACATCTTCTTCGATATTGCGCCGCATGACCTCTTTTTCGATCATGGCTTTCATCTCACGCAAGGCAGCGAATGCACTGTAATCGACATAACGACGAAACACGAAAGGTCGAGCCATCAACATCAGGCTTTCCGCTTTTTCACCACCCGTGATCGCACGTGCTTTGATCCACGCATAACGCTCCCACTCACGCCCATGTTGAATCAGATATTTTTCCAGTGCGGCATGGCTGAGCGCAAGCGCACTGCCATCACCCCACGGACGCAAACGCATATCCACTCGAAACACAAAACCATCAGCGGTGACTTGTTCGAGCAGTTGAATAATCTTCTGTCCCCAAGCGATGCAAAACTGCTGTACATCCACACATTTTCGCCCATTGGTTTCACCATTTTCATCAAAGGCAAAAATCAGATCAATATCACTGGAGAGATTCAACTCTTGCGCACCATGCTTGCCCATGGCGATCACGATTAAATCCTGTATTTCAGCATTATCCTCACCGATCGGTTCACCATGCTTGGCGATCAGCGCAGGACGAGCGAAGTCTTTTGCGACAATTACGGCTAGATCGGCAAAATCAGAAAGTTCACGAGTCAAGGTGCGCACATCGGTCAAATCATTACAATCTTGCCAAATCCAGCGCAACATCAGACGTGCACGAATTTGACGGATTTGACGCATCCACGTCGCTTCATCCGCATCAAAATTTAAATTGGTTTCAAGAAATGTGGTGATTTGCGCACGTGATAGTGGCTGTAAAAATTGGTCAACATGATAATCTTGTTGCCAAATGCCATCTAAATTTTGCATCACTTGGCTAGCGTAAAGACTACTGAATTGTGTGCGTTCTAGTTGTTGTTGATCGATGTTACTCATGACCTATTCACTGACTTTGTTAAAGCATCAAAGCTGATCATCACCGATATTGGTCGCACATGCAATGCGAACTTGGTCGAAGCACCACAAAGCGCTTTTTCAAAAGCGCCCTGCGCCTCAAATCAGGATTTAGGACGCAACAGCGACAGGAATACGCACAATAAATCGTGTGCCTTGATTTTCCGCAGATTCGACCGTGATGGTGCCACCATTATTTTCTACGAAACGCTTACACAGCACCAAACCCAGCCCTGTGCCCTTTTCACCTGACGTGCCTTGAGTACTTGGAATGGTATCTTGCGCAAATAAATTTTTACTTTGCGTCGCCGTCATGCCGACACCTTGATCTTCTATCGAGATTTCAATCCAATCAGACTGTTGCTGGGCACGAATAAAAATATGCTTTCCTGCATCTGATTCGGTGAACTTTAATGCATTTGAGGTCAAATTTTGAATGACTGAGGTCATCATGCGCACATCAGCAAAGGCATACAATTGTCCCGATACATCACATTTCAGTTTGATATTTTTTTTAAAGGCGAGCGAGCTGAGCAAACCAAATACTGACTGCACCACATCGCTGACATTAAACGGCTCTGGTTTAAAATGGAAACGACCACCTTCTGCCATCGACCAATTTAATAAGTTTTCCAGCAGTCCATAGGTAGACTGTGAAGTATCGTGGATATATTCAATCAAGCGTGACTCGGCATCTTGATCCAAGGTATCCCGTTCATGCAACAAAATATCTGCACAGCCCAAAATGCCATGAAAAGGCGCTCGCAAATCATGGGCAATAATCGAAAAATATTTGCTTCGACTGGCATTAATATCCTGTAAATCAGCCAACTGTTGGTAGGCGGTTTTACTATCAATGATCATTTGCAAGGATGAATCACGTTGATGGATATAGTCCAGCATCAGATTTTTGCTAGAGAGTGGAATCAACTGGGTCTGTTCAGCGCAGAGTATAATCGTTAAGGTCGATTGCGTTGAGATTAAAGCATTGCCTACCACATATAGCGAGGCTGGAACAAAGTCATGTGACACTTCAAAAGAACGCTGTACTGCTTCAAACGTTGCACTTTCACTGTCAAGCTGTTCACCCTTGGCACAGTGTCTGACTTGCTCGCAGATCGATTGAATGACATTTTCAGGGATTTTGGATGAAGTTGAGCGTGCCATCGACATATTTTTATAGTGATAGTAATAAATCGCATGTGGATAGCGACTCATCTGACACAGTAAATTCACTGTTGCATCAATATGCGTGCGCACAATCTCAACCAACTCATCCTGAATATTGACAGGTTCGGGAGTCGAGCTCAAAGTCGAAATGGATGCAACACTTTGCATAGCAATACCTTTTATTCATCAGCGATCATGCTGTGAAGATCTACAAGTTGATTCATGAAAAAAAGCATCAAGCCGTTTACGCATTTTAACAATTTAACAGCATACTGAAAAGAAGCAAGCCATTTTGGTCAAAACCTGACAGCTTTTTACCATTTTACGATAAGTGTCACATTTTTGAATGTAAACGGTTTGTAATTCGATAAACGGTCAAATCTCTTTTTAAATTGTTTAGGCATTTCATTTGAAATTGCGTATGATGCAAAAGTTACCCGATTTTTTACCCCTTAACGCTTATGTTCTCGCAGTACATGTCGCGCATCACCAAATTGAATCTAAAGAAGTTAATTCTTTCTTTAGTGATTTTTAGCATCGCCACATTATTTGTGATTTCATTAATCGTCAATTACTTCATTCAGCGCAATCAGTTAATTGGCAGTGCGCTGGCAGTACATGAAGAATATGCACATAAAATCGCCAATAGCACAGAACTGCATTTCTACAATATCCAGCTCGAACTCAAATATAGTGCGATGGTGCTCGGTCAAGCGGATCACGATGATGTTAAGATTCAGCAAGAATTAACCCGCATACTCAAGCAATCGCCATACTTTGATAGTGTTGGCTATAGTGATGCGCAAGGTTATTTACAAAGTTTTGCGCCGATCTCACTGCCCCTAAAAAAAGGACAAAAACTCACTACGCTTGGCACACAGCTTTCAATACAAAAGCGTGATTCGTTGATCACCCCGCCGTATACCTCGAATCTGAATAATTTTGTGATCTTTATTTCAGAGCCTGTATTTGACCAAAATGGTACTTATATTGGCTTTATCGGTGGTAATATTTATTTAAAGCAACCGAACTTTATCAATCAATTGCTCACCAGCCAGTATGGTTTTCAAAATAACTATATCTATGTACTGGATGAAACTGGGCGCATTATTTTCCACCCTGATCCGAATCGCATCGGCGACTCCGCCCAAGGCAATACTGGACTAGAGACAATGCTGACTAAAAAAGCAGGTCATCTACGCCTCATCAATAGCCAAGGTGTAGACAATATTGCAGGCTTTGCACGGATTAAATCACCTAACTGGACGGTAGTGTCACAGCAACCGACCAAACAACTGCTTGATCAAGCCTCCAATCTGCTGACGAAAGTCATTCTCGGCATGTTATTTTTTTATTTACTGATTTTCTTTATTATTTGGCGTTTTTCTTATTTGATCGCCCAGCCCTTGTCGGAACTTGCCGACTCTGCGAGTCAGCTCAACCAAGCCGAAGCAAAGCATAATATCGCACAAATTCAGCCATGGTATTTTGAGGTGGCGCAGTTCAAACGCGCACTACTCGCTAGCGCAGAGCATTTTCAACAAACCGTAGAAGAGCTGAATACCATCGTCAAAACCGACCCATTAACAGGGTTTTATAATCGCCGTGGTATGCAGACCTTTGTGCAACGCTTTCAAAACAACCGTACGCCGTTTTCGATCTTAGCCATTGATATTGATCATTTTAAAAAAATTAATGATGAACATGGGCATGCAGAAGGCGATCGTATCTTGCAATTGGTTGCTGAACAAATTCAAACCCAGTGCCGTGATCAAGACCTCTGTTGTCGCATCGGTGGGGAGGAATTTATCGTGTTACTTCCGAATGCGCCTTATCGACTTGCACAAAAAGTAGCACAGCGCATTCTCAAAAAGCGTGCACAAGAAGAACTTGATGTCATGGGTAAAGTCACTGTGTCGATCGGCATCGCCCATTGGCCATCACAGTCCGAGGATATTGATGGTGTATTTGAACTGGCAGACCAACGCCTATACCAAGCCAAAGCCGATGGACGCAACTGTATCCGTTAAGCGCTGAATTTCTCAGCGCCCCAAAATCAGCATACTGTGTTAAACACAGACTTTTTACGCACTCAGCTTTTGCACCACACTCGCCAAACGCTGTCCTTGCGCAATCGCCAATTTCTTTTCATCTTCTGAAATCGCTTGATCATGTCGTGAACCGCTCACATGAGTTACCCCATAAGGCGTCCCGCCAGATTTGGTATTCGACAGCGCAGCTTCACTATTTTTAAGCCCAAGTAGCAGCATGCCATGATGAAGCAGTGGCAAATACATACTGAGCAACGTGCTCTCTTGCCCACCATGCATCGACCCAGTAGCGGTAAACACACATGCAGGCTTATCGTGCAAGGCACCACTTAGCCACAGACTGGTGGTCTGATCCCAGAAGTACTTCATCTGGCTCGCCATATTGCCAAACCGCGTTGGACTGCCCAGCGCCAAACCAGCACAATCCTGTAAATCTTGTAAGGAACAATAGATATCATCTTGTGCGGGAATGCTCGGCTCTGCCGTGGTCACCACAGGAGAAATCTCGGGTACGGTACGAATTTTCACTTGTACACCTTGCGCTTCAACACCTTGTGCAATCAAGTGTGCCATCTCTCGAGTACTACCATACTTGCTATAATACAGCACCAAAATATAAGGTTGCATATCCACCCAAACGCTCTGAGAAATTATGGTAAAACATCATAATACGCATTTTTTCTTTTTGTCGCTGTAATCAATGTAATACGATGTTAATTTTGCAGTTTTTCAATTCAATGTAATAATTAAGCCGAATTCAGCACACATTCTTGATGATCAGCGTGCGTTAAATCAATTGATGGGATACATGAGGAACAGACTGCATGCTAGATAAACTCAAGGCTTCGGGCATTTTGGAACAGAAATGGGTGCAGTTTGTCCTCTTTGTACTACATCGCTTTGAAGCTGACCGTTGTCGAGAAAGTGCAGGCTCGTTGACCTATACCACTTTGTTTGCCATCGTGCCAATGCTGACTGTGTTCTTGGTGATCGTGTCTTCGATCAAGGCATTGGAACCTGCACGCCAGCAGATGCAAACCTGGATCTATAGCAATTTCCTTCCAAAAACCTCAATCGCTTTTGATAAAGCACTCAGCGCCTTTACTGAAAATTCAAGCAACCTCACCATCATCGGCGTTTTATTTCTCTTTGTCACCACCGTGTTGATGCTATCGAGCATTGAGCTGGCATTTAATCGTATTTGGCGGGTACGCCAAGCTCGTGGTGGGATTGTTGGCTTTATGCGCTACTGGACGATCATTTCACTGGGACCGATTATTTTGGGCACGGCATTTGTATTGTCTTCAACAGTGGCATCTATGAATCTACTCAGCAATAAAGTTGCAGGCTATCAGTTTGATTTTGGCTATGTTTTATTGCTGATTTCATTTAGTTTGACTTGTCTGGGCTTTAGTCTGCTGTATTGGACGATTCCGAATCGTAGCGTGCCGATCAAGTCTGCTGTGATCGCAGGGGTGTTTAGTGCGGTGGTGTTTGAACTGCTGAAAAATCTATTTGGCTTTATCATGAGCAACTTTACCAGTTATCAACTGGTTTACGGTGCTTTTGCTGCCTTGCCAATTTTCCTCTTATGGATTTATACCTCATGGATCGTGATTTTGCTCGGTGTACAAATCAGCTATGCCATCACCGCTTTCCACTCAGATAAAACCACAAAACGCCATCCGATTTTGATGCTTTTAGATGTTTTGGAGCTGTTTTACAACAAACAAAAAACGGGTGGCACGGTCTCGGATCGAGAGGCAATGGATGTGCTTGGGCGTGGTGAGATCGGCACATGGCCGTATTTCATTGAATTATTGGAAAAACAAAATCTCATTACCCGCACAGATAACAATGAATTTGTCCTCATCCGCAACCTAGAACAAGTTAACTTATGGCAGTTTGTGAAAAACCTACCGTATGCACTGCCACATCGCAGTGAACTGAATGACAGCACACCCGATGATCATGTGATGCAAGTGGTTGGCTCTACTTTGGCTGAGTCGGATGCGTATTTGGCAGAGAAATTAGCGATTCCGCTGTCCAGGATTTTTGACGGAAAAATAACTGATCAGCCAATGACTAATGAGAATATAAGTCCTGAAGACTTGAATGCTGAGCACTCCACTTAAGGAACGATCCCACTAAAAAAAACCATGCAAAATAACGTATTTTGCATGGTTTTTTATTTCAATAATTTATCGACAAAACGTCTGCCATTGATAGACTTGATCGCCATAGTTGAGCATCATTTCCAGCTGATCATTGCGATGTAATGCACCGACACCTGCTGGCGTACCCGTCATGATCACATCGCCTGCTTCCAGCGCAAAGGCTTGATTAATATCAATTAACAGCTCAACAACAGTGAAAATCAAATCTTGGGTATTGCCACGTTGTTTAATTTCGCCATTTTGGGCAAAGGTAAAAGTCAGCTGATCCAAATCAATCGCAGGATCATAATCCACCCAATCCGCCAAAATACACGAACCATTAAATGCCTTGGCGCGCTCCCACGGTTGTCCTTTATTTTTGAGTTCAGTTTGTAGCTCACGCATGGTCAAATCCAAACCCAAAGTCACCCCTGCAATCGATGCCAGAATTTCTTCAGGATCAGTTACTTGAGACAATGGTTTGGCAATTCTTAAACACAATTCACATTCAAAATGGCACTCACCCAAATCACTGTTCCACGCAATCCCCGCTTGCAAACTGCCTAAGCTACTCGGCGGCTTGATAAACAGAACAGGACGTTCAGGAACTGCATTACCAAGCTCTTTGGCGTGGTCTGCATAACTGCGTCCAACACAAACCATTTTTGACGGGCGCTGTGCAAGTGCTTGAGTATTCATCAGATTAATCTCTTGGTGGGGTAAATGGTTTCGATGGCAGATTTAAAATACAATGTGATCAGTCACATGAATCAGCAAAAACTACTGTCTATTGTCGCAATCTTAATGCTGAGAAAATTTTAATGCTGACGTAGCGCCGATTCAAAGAGTGCTTGTTGCCCTGTCGCCTCAATCGCAGATTTGGACAGGATAATCACGGTTTTATCTTTAAGCTCGATCACATAGCTGACTTTACCAACGATCAATCGCTGCACATCTTTATAAGCAAAGCGTTGCTGGCGATCCGCAGCGATCAACACGGCATGATCTTGATACAGATCAATGCCTTGTTCAATTTGACCATAGTTGTAGCGCTGATATTGGCGTGCAAACAATTTGGGCAAAATCACAAAGCGCATCAACAGTTGCAACAGCAAAAACGCCACACCCAAAATAATATAAACCTGACCAATGCCTTGCCAACCCAGATAAATTCCCCAAATAATAATACCTACGCTCAGTAATGGCGTGAGATAGCGGGTGAATTTCTTTTTACCAAAAGTCGCCAAGGCAAAACCTTCTTTGGACTCATCCAAAGTCAGGTAATAACGACAACTAAAACTTGCTTGCTCTGTCATGCTGAAAGGTCATTCAAAAAAAATCTACCTCACTTTAGCAAGGAAGTGTCGACAATACAAAATTCACGTTTCATTTACATTTGTCCAGCACGGTATTTTTCATCAATGCGCATGTGCTTGGTTACATTTTATGCATTCTATTGCGAAGACATTATGCTTAAATAGCTGTCTAAAACCAATGAATGCAGATCAATTGTCGAACGTCTTTTCGACGCCATCTGCCATAAAACAAAAAAATCGAACATGGAGTTCATATGCACAATCACACCACCACGGCGTGTATCTCATTCGTCCTCACAGGACTGCTGATCGGCATGCCCAATTCGAGTTTTGCCAAATTAGTCACTTGGCAAGATCCCACACCCAGCGCACTTGCACCATTTAATCACAGCGCTAAACAAGTTGCCGAGTTGGCAAATGACGACATTTTACTCTATAGCCATGTGCCCAAAGCCATTCAATATAGCGATCTATCTGGTACTCGAAGCTACAAGAATGCGCAGTATAGCTCCGCTGCCCTCGTGCTCAATGCCACACCCGAGCAAGTCTACAATACCTTAAAAAATTACGCTGGATATGCTGGATTATTTCCTACCCTGAAAAAAGCAGAAGTGCTTGAAACAAATACATCTGACACATCAGCACAAGAACAGATCAGCCAAGTCAAATATCAGGTCAGTATTCCCACACCGATCAAAGTATTGAACTTTGATGAAGACATCACATTACAACATCACCTCACTAAAAACAGCATGAGCTCACTCGTGATCGACTCCCCATTTCCACATGGTATGGGCAAGTTTGAATGGTTTGCACTGGGAAAGAATAAAACCTTAATCACACTCACTCATTGGAATGATCTCAATGTCAGCAAAGGCTTTCTCATCAGCACCTTGCTCAAAGCCATGCCTGAAATCAAAACAGGCATTCCCTATAGCGCCAACACTTTTGCGCTAGAAGCATTGAATGAAAAATTTAATGGCAAAGCCAAAGCCGTCAAACTCGGTGCGGGCAAAGTGCCTGAAAAACTCACCACCTTGGCTGAATATCAGCATCTGATTCAACTCAGTAAAAAGAGCAAACAACCGATCACCTTTGTACACCGTAGTACCGCTGTCCCTTATAAACATGGCGATGAAAATCTACGCTTTAGCACCAGCTATCAATATTTCTCGGCGAAAAGCGACCAATCCAAACAACTACTTTCACCAAATATCTTTAAAACGCTGTTTAGTAATCAAGTGAAAAGCGTCAAATTGATTCAAAATCAGGATCAATTGAAATCGCAAGATGCGATCTATGATATTCGTGTCGGTTTGGGTGTGATTAATATCCCTTTCAGTGCACGTATTCGCTTTGTAGATTTGGCGAAAAATTCATCAGAGAATTCACTAGCAAACTCACCAGAAAACTCACTAGAAAATCATGTCGATATGTATGCCGTCGGTGGCGATGTGAAATTAATGAAATCACGTATGTCGGTCAAAGACTTTGGTTCAGGTTCAGTCTGGAAAGTCATCGCCGCAGGAAAAATCCATAAAGATGCGCCATTTTTACTGCGAGCAATGCGCAGTCTACCCTATCACGATGTATTGCCATCAGCATCAATGGCAAGTGTGGTAAGCGCCAAGGCAGATGCTAAACTCGGTTTATAATAAAAATCAGGCACAAAAAAACCGCATATCTAACGATTGCGGTTTAATCATTTCATTTTTGATCAGTTTTAACTTTAAAAACTTAATATCAAAATGATCTGGTGCGCTCAGAGAGATTCGAACTCCCGACCCCTTAGTTCGTAGCCAAGTGCTCTATCCAGCTGAGCTATGAGCGCATCAAGTGTGTGCATTATACGGATTTTTTGAGCTTTGCATAGCTTTAATTCAATCAATTTGATCTATTGTTCGCTTTACACACAATCCCGCACAGACTAGGCACAAAAAAACCGCTCATCTTACGACTGCGGTTTAATCAGTTTCATCTTTAATCAGTTTTCACTTTAAAATCTTAATTTAAAAATCTGAACATCAAAATGAATGGTGCGCTCAGAGAGATTCGAACTCCCGACCCCTTAGTTCGTAGCCAAGTGCTCTATCCAGCTGAGCTATGAGCGCACATCAATCAATATTTAAACTGTTTGACTTTAATTGCAAAATTAAAGTGGTGCGCTCAGAGAGATTCGAACTCCCGACCCCTTAGTTCGTAGCCAAGTGCTCTATCCAGCTGAGCTATGAGCGCATCAAACATCTTAAAAAAAGATTATCTCGTTGGCGGTGAGAGAGGGATTCGAACCCTCGGTGAGCTATAAAACCCACACTTCCTTAGCAGGGAAGCACCTTCGGCCACTCGGACATCTCACCGTAACGAGGTCGCCATAATACAAATTAAATGCGTGCGCTTCAAGTGTTGCGATGCTTTTTTTTGAGTTTCAGTGGCAGATGCGATGCTTTTTGCGCAATTAATCATCGCTCATGGCGATCGGCTTTGCATTGTGCTTGGCAATAAAGCCAAAAGTGATGAATTCCTGCAAGAAAATACCCACAAAGCGCTGGAGGCAATATGCTAAACTCTTGGGCAATCTATATATTTTTTTGAAATTCTTGGGAGTAAAACATGACAAAAAAATGGAACGATCCCGAAGCCTTACTCGAATCACAGCGCTACGACAATCCGATTCCAAGCCGTACCTTGATCTCCTCGCATATCGAACAGTCTGAACAAGGCTTGAGCTATGATGATATTGCGGAAAAATTTGCTTTAAATAGTGATGATAATCTCGAAGCCTTACGTCGTCGTCTGGGCGCAATGGTACGTGATGGGCAATTATTGCGTATCGGTCAAACATATCAGCTATGCAATGATGATCAAGAGTTTGATGCCACAGTGGAAATCAACCATCGTGGTCAAGGCTTTGCGGTGATCAAAGATCATCATGATTTGGTGCTTACAGAGCGTGAACTTCGCCTTGTGTTTCATGGTGATCGTATTCGTGTCCGCCCGACCAGTATTGACCGCCGTGGTAAGCAACAGGGTTTTATTACCGAAGTCATCAAACATCAAGTGCAACAAATTATTGGCGAATTGTGCGAGCATGAGGGTGAATTTTTTATTCAACCGAATACGCCAAATACACATCAACCAATTACCTTAGAAAAAGAACTGGTTGAGCATGCCAATTTGAAAATCGGTGATGCAGTGCGTATTGCCATTGATGATTATCCAACGCGTGAAGAATTCGCCACAGGGCATGTGATCAAGTCGATGGCGGATCACGCCGATACGCAAATCATTATTCCTGCAACGATTTTGGAATATGGCTTGCCCTATGAATTCCCTGATGAAGTGGTCAAAGAAGCTGAAAGCTACAAAGAGCCTTCGGCAAAAGATCGCAAAGGACGCATTGATCTACGAGATTTGCCATTAGTGACGATTGACGGTGAAGATGCCCGAGATTTCGATGATGCCGTTTTTGCAGAAAAGCGTGCAGGCGGCGGCTATCGTGTCGTGGTGGCGATTGCCGATGTCAGCCATTACGTCAAAGTTGATCAACCGCTCGATGAAGAAGCACAGCAACGTGGTACGTCGGTGTATTTCCCGCATTATGTCTTGCCGATGTTGCCTGAAGCCCTCTCCAATGGTTTATGCTCACTGAATCCACACGTTGATCGTCTGTGTATGGTCTGCGACCTCACGCTTTCTCGTGCTGGTCGTGTCACAGGTTATGAGCTCTATCCATCAGTGATGCACTCTAAGGCACGCCTAACTTACACTCAAGTCGCTGACTATTTATCAGGCAATACCAAAGCCATTCCTGATGATAAGATGATTCATAAATCAGTCAATACGCTGTTCCAACTCTATCAAACTTTACTGAATCTACGCCAAGAGCGTCATGCAATGGAGTTTGAAACTGTTGAAACCTATATGACCTTTGATGATAAAGGTGCGATTCAGCAGATTCTGCCTCGTAGCCGTAATGATGCACATCGCTTGATCGAAGAATGTATGCTCCTTGCCAATGTTGCCGCCGCAGATTTTGCTTTAAAACAAGATGTGCCTGTACTGTATCGTGTGCATGAGCCACCTGAGTTTTCACGCATTCAGAAAGTCCGTGATTTTGTCAAATTGCTCGGTTTAACTTTCCCAGAACAGCCGACGCAAGCCGATTATCAACGTGTCATCGAAGCGACCAAAGATCGTGTCGATGCCACCAGTATCCATTCGGTGCTTTTGCGTTCGATGATGCAAGCCTATTACAGCCCGAAAAATGCAGGACATTACGGCTTGGCATATGAGGCATACACGCACTTTACTTCACCGATTCGTCGTTATCCTGATTTACTGCTACATCGGGCGATTAAAGCCAAACTCGCAAACAAACCGTATCCGCTACAAGGTGCATCACTCGATGCCGCTGGTGAGCATTATTCGCAGACCGAACGCCGTGCCGATGAAGCCTCTCGTGATGTGACCAGTTGGTTAAAATGTCATTATATGCAGCAGCATATCGGTGAGGAATTCGATGGCGTCATCACCACCGTGACGGATTTTGGTTTATTTATCACGCTCAAAGACTTGTATGTCGATGGCATGATCCATATCAGTCAGTTAGGCGATGATTATTTTGTTTATGATGCGCCATTACAACGCTTGGTCGGTCAGCATCATGGACGCACTTTTGCATTGGGTGACACCATTAAAATCAAAGTCGCTCAAGTGAATTTGGAAGAACGCAAAATTGATTTTGATTTGGTCAAACAACTGACCAGTGAAGGTCGTGCAGTGCGTAGTCGTGCGCCACGAAGCAATCGTGCTGATGCAAATAGTGCAAATCATCAGACACCAAATGCAAATCAAAATAGTAAGCGTCCGACACGTGCAAAGGCATCTGGCAATGCAAATGGTAGCAATCCGACAAGCGCTAGACCAAATACTACACGCCGTAAGAAACCAGTGTCCGAAGTCTTGCCAAATCTGGAAACAACCGACAAGGCAGAAAAAGATTTAGAGCAAATCTTCGAGCAACCGACTGATAAAAAGCCGAAAAAGAAAAAGGCAAAAAAATCAGATGCAGATGTCGCAAAAGCGAAGTCGAAGAAAAAAGCCAAAGCAAAGAAATCGACCAAGAAATCCAAAAAGTCGAATGCTAAGGCGAGAGAGGAGTAAACCTTTCTAAAGTATGCACACTAAAAAGCGAGCCTCGGCTCGCTTTTCATTCTTTTAAAAGATGCATGATTTAAAACTCAAGGCAAATTAAACCAAATCATTTGACTGTCTTCACTCGCTTGAATCACCGCATTCTCCTCAAAGACTAAGGCATCGCCTGCTCTCACAGTGTGCTCCCCGATATTCACTTCACCTTTGATCAGATGCACATAGTTCACTCGTTTTACCACATCCACATTGAGGCTTTGCCCTGCGTTTAATACAGCACTGCGAATTTCAGCATTTTGACGGATGTGCATCAGCGCTTGATCAGTTGTCCCTGCGATTAGATGCCATTGGTTTGGTGCGTCATTCGGATCGCACGCCACTTGCTGATAGGTCGGCTCAGCATCTTGTACATTCGGAATCACCCAAATCTGTAGCAAATGTACAGGCTCATCAAAACGATTCATTTCACTGTGACGCACACCAGTACCCGCACTCATCAGTTGCCATTCGCCTGCTTTGATGTCGCCCTCATTGCCCATGCTGTCTTTATGCGAAATCGCACCTGAAAGTACACAGGTCAAGATTTCCATATTGTCATGCGGATGCGTGCCAAAGCCTTGATTGCCTGCGATATGGTCATCATTAATGACGCGCAGTGCGCTGACACCCATATATTTCGGGTCGTGCCAACTACCAAAAGAAAAGCTATGTCGAGTGTCCAACCAACCTGCTTGGACGTGACCACGATCTTCACTGCGATGGAGATAGGCTTGCATAGGATTCACCAATATTAATTATTTCTAACTATAATTATATATTAATTAATTTTTATTAATATTACAAAATCAACATACATTGTCTTGTATTTAGAACACTGCAATCATTTCTCAAAAAAACTATCTATGATTCTCAGTTAATCACTCAAAGAAAAGCAGAATCGTACTTTTTCTTTGGCTTGAATCGGATCTGTTGTTTTTGGAATAATTAATTTCTCATCATAGATCATACGGCGAATATCATCGTCTCGCACGCTTCCTTGTAATTGTTGCACGCTCGTTGCATCCATCACTTGGTAGACTGCACTTTTGAATAGCTGTCCTTGTCCAAGCTCATCAAAATAGTAGATTCGATCTTGATTGCGCCACAGCGTGCCCTTTTGCCAAATGTCATATTTCACATCTGTGAGCTTCTGCCATGATGCTGGCGGGGTATTTTCAAGCCGATTGAGATTAGTAGCAAACCAACACAGGCGTTGCCCACGCCGACTACGCACGGTCTTCCTTGCTAGACTTAAAAAATAGGTATCTTTGCCATCGCTATACACATCTGGCGCAAGTTGGATCAGTTTGGCATGAAATGGATTGTCCCCTGCACGTTCAATCTTTTGATTGCGCTTATGATAAAAATAAATGCCTTCGGGTGAGAGAAATAACGCATGGTATGCGTGATCATCGCTTGGATTTAACATTTTGTACGGTACATTTTTCGCAGGAAAAGCCTGATCTTCGAGATAAAAATTTTGCGTTTTTGGATCAAATAAATAATGATCGCGCGTGCCAAAGCGTATCGAAAGCAAATCAGGATTTGATGTTAAATCAAGCAAGCGCTGATCAAAATAAACATGTTCACCATCACTGGAATAGTGCTCACTCACTCGAGGCAAGGAACGCCCATTGGCTCGCTCTGCGATATAGTACAGCGCATCTGCGTTCACCTGTGGCATGAGTTGCCCTTCATAGTAGGTGCTCGAACCATTACTGGCGATGCCATCTAGCGTGATCTTATACGGGACATTGGTATGATTCAGTTTGACGATCGGATGCCAATATCCCAGCGGCTTATCGCCCAACCCTAAGGTGTATAAAATCTCTTGCCAAACTTCTTGCACTGCACTCAGATTTGAATTGGGTTCAGTCATTGGCGCACAATAATAACTGTGCTTGCCATCGGTCAGATAGCCCTGACCAATCACTTGACTCTTTGCAGGATTGAGCTCAGCAATTATGTGATTGCCACAATACAGATGATTTTTATCGACTGCGATGTGCCGTGCATTATAGTCATCACTGAGCAGTCGGATCGTCGAAATATCTGCCTGAGCTAAGGGGTAATAGCCACCACTTGGCACCGCAACAAGCAACTTATCTTTATAAATTTTAAATGCAGAACGAGTCCCAATATCTTGACCATGTTGATCAATCTGATAGCTACTCGGTTCTAAATCACTGCGAGTTAGCCCCCAAATCATCAGCAAGGCAAATAGTACGGTCACCGCCAAAATCACCTGCACCACACGAATCGTCCATAGTCCAGCTTTACTATAAGGTTGATTCGATTGCTTCATGCTGTTGCTCTATTCTTTTGATTGTGGATAAAAATATAGCATAAAAAAACCGACTTCTTTCGAAATCGGTTTTTATCGCTCCGCAGAGCAAAAGACTTAAAACATCATGACTTAAAACATCAATTATTTATCACGATTACGTTTACGTTCGTTTTCAGTCAAATAACGCTTACGGATACGGATTGATTTCGGTGTTACTTCAACCAATTCATCATCTTCAATGAATTCAAGTGCTTGTTCTAGCGTATATTCAATCGCAGGAACCAAAGTTAACGCATCATCGGTACCAGACGCACGCACGTTGGTGAGCTGTTTCGCTTTGGTTGGGTTGACCGTCATATCATCAGAACGAGAGTTAATCCCGATAATCATGCCTTCATACACTTCAAGCTGTGGTTTAGCAAACAAACGACCACGATCTTGCAAGCTGAACAATGCATAACCCAAGCAAGTGCCTTGAACCATAGAAATCAACACACCGTTTTGACGCTTCGCCACAGAACCTTGTTTCACAGGACCGTAATGCGAGAAGCTCGATGTCATGATCCCTGTCCCAGAAGTCATGGTCAAGAACTCTGAACGGAAACCGATCAAGCCACGTGAAGGGACTGTTGCTTCAATACGGATACGACCTTTGCCGTCAACTTCCATATTGGTCATCTCGCCTTTACGGTGACCCATTTGTTCCATCACTGCGCCTTGATGCTGTTCTTCCACATCAAAGGTCACGTTTTCATACGGCTCTTGTTTTTCACCATCGATTTCTTTGATGATTACTTGTGGACGAGATACGCCCATTTCAAAGCCTTCACGGCGCATGTTTTCAATCAATACAGACAGGTGAAGCTCACCACGACCAGATACTTTGAAACGGTCTGGACTGTCGGTATCTTCTACACGAAGTGCCACGTTGTGGATCAATTCACGGTCAAGACGCTCACGGATATTACGTGAAGTGACAAATTTCCCTTCTTTACCAGCAAACGGTGAATTGTTGACTTGGAAAGTCATCGATACGGTCGGCTCATCGACAGAAAGCGGTGGCAATGCTTCCACATTTTTTGGATCACAAATCGTATCGGAAATGTTCAGCGCATCAATACCTGTGATACACACGATGTCACCCGCAGAGGCAGATTCAACATCAACACGCTCAAGACCGTGATAACCCATGATCTTTAAGATACGACCGTTACGGGTTTTGCCTTCTTTATCGATCACTGTTACTGGCGTGTTTAACTTCACAGAACCACGTTGGATACGACCAACACCGATGACACCCACGAAGCTGTTATAGTCAAGTGATGAAATCTGCATTTGGAATGGACCATCCACGTCAACCGCAGGCGGTTCAACGATATCAACGATGGTTTGGAATAGCGGGGTCATGTCTTCTGCAAGCTCTTCAGGCGCAGGACCTGCCACACCACGAAGACCTGATGCATAGACGATTGGGAAGTCTAACTGCTCATCAGTTGCACCCAAGTTATCAAACAAATCAAATACTTGGTCAATGACCCAGTCTGGACGTGCACTTGGCTTATCGACTTTGTTGATGATCACGATAGGCTTCAAACCACGTGCAAAGGCTTTTTGCGTTACAAAACGAGTTTGTGGCATTGGACCTTCTTGTGAGTCAACAAGAAGAAGTACGCAGTCTACCATCGACATCACACGTTCCACTTCACCACCGAAATCGGCGTGTCCTGGGGTGTCGACGATGTTGATACGATAAGTGGTATCCGTACGTTGATCCAACCATGTGATCGCTGTATTTTTTGCAAGAATGGTAATCCCACGCTCGCTCTCTAGCGCATTGGAATCCATGACACGCTCAATCTCGCCTGCACGGTCACCGAGCGCACCTGATTGTTGAAGTAATTTATCAACCAATGTGGTTTTACCGTGGTCGACGTGCGCAATAATGGCAATATTGCGAAGATTTTTAATATCTGACATGAAAAAATGCTACTAGAAAATTTGAGGACAAATTATACAGTAAAAGGCTAACATTGAGTAGTGACAGTTTGACGACAACGATGAGATGATTTTTAAAAAATTTTTACTTATAAATCAAATGCTTTTTAGTTTACATGTCATATCAAAAATAAAATCAGCGGACTTTTGTCAAATTATTATTGCGCTTGGATGACAATTTTATCCGTCAATTTGCCTCGATTTTAGCGGTTTGTCGAGTATTTTTGCACTGGCGCATCGGGCTAAAATCAACGCACTTTATCATTTTTTATTTGCCTTATTGCAAAGGTTGATTAAAATAGTCGCCTTTTTAAATATTGCTTAACTTGCAATCAACTCTTTTTCACGATTAACCCCTGCCTACATCAGCACATGAGTACAGTCCATGGATGCAAAAAGTGAAGTGATTCTCCGCCATGAATATTGGCAAGGTCACGTATTATTGGTCAATCCACCACAAGACCAACTTTTTCAATCACTTGTACAGTCTGGCGTTGATCGAGTCTCGGTATGGACGTGGAATTTTGCAGACCGTCATTATTATAAAAGTCATCTCGACAGCACGTTTGGCATTCAACCAAAGACCGATGAATATGACCAAATCATCATTTTTGTGCCCAAAGCCAAGACCTTGCTCGACTATATTTTGGCGCAATGCATTCGCTTACTCGGCATAGGCAAATCCATTTATTTAGTCGGTGAAAAAAAAGCTGGCATCGAACGCAGTGCCAAACAACTGCAAGGCTTCGGCAAGACGATTAAGCTCGATAGTGCACGACATTGTCAGCTATGGCAACTGGTGATTGATAAATTACCAAGTGAAAAAGCAACTCATCTCGACACGTGGATTAAACACTATCCGATTGAAGTCAATGGAAAAACCTTGAAAATCTGCGCCCTACCTGGGGTATTTAGCCAAGATCATCTCGATGTCGGTACGGCACAGCTTTTGCCTTATCTGAGTGAAGTTAAATCGGGTACAACTTTGGATTTTGGTTGTGGCGCTGGGGTGATTTCTGCCGTTTTAGCAAAGCAAGATACAAATCGAAAAATCACTGCGGTCGATATTGATGCGTTTGCACTTCGCTCGACAGAACTTACATTTGCCGAAAATCAACTGAGCGAGCAACTGACCACACTGGCAATTACCGACATTCAAGACATTTCAGATCAATTTGACATCGTGGTGAGCAATCCACCTTTTCATCAAGGCATCAAGACCCATTACCAAGCCAGTGAAAATCTCTGTCAATTTGCCAAGCAACGCCTCTATCCTCAAGGGGAATTGTGGATCGTTGCCAATCGTTTTTTAAATTATCCTGCCTTAATTGAGACTGAATTTGGACACTGTGTGCTAAAAGATGACTCGAAAGGATTTAAGATTTTATATGCCAACCGCTAAACTTTGCATGGCTGATCAACACCTGCATGCAACATGGATAACCTATGCAAAATAACTCTGCCATAGACAATGCCCCACAAGGCGAGCCACACTTAAAGCGTAAGCTCAGTGCTCGCCACCTGAATATGATCGCCATCGGTGGTTCGATCGGTACAGGGCTATTTCTCGCTTCTGGTGCAACCATCGCTACCGCAGGTCCAGGGGGCGCATTGCTCGCCTATGCGCTCATTGGCGTGATGATCTACTTCTTGATGACCAGTCTGGGAGAGCTTGCAACACATTATCCAAGCTCAGGGGCGTTCTTCACCTATGGCAGTCGCTATGTCGATGAAGGCTTCGGCTTTGCCCTCGGTTGGAACTATTGGTACAACTGGGCAATCACCGTGGCTTTTGAATTGGTCGCCGTACAATTCATCATGAAGTTTTGGTTTCCCGAGATCGAAGGTTTTTACTGGAGTGCGCTATTTTTAGCGGTGATTTTTGGCATCAATGCGCTCACGGTCAAGGGCTTTGGTGAAAGTGAATTTTGGTTTTCCATGATCAAAGTGGTCGCCATCGTGGTCTTTATTGCGATCGGTTTATTTACCATTGGCAAAATCATGCTCGATCCGACCCAAAGTATCACGCAGAATTGGGTCACTGGTGATGCACCTTTTGTCGGCGGGCTACAAGCCATGATCGGGATTGCCATGATTGCTGGATTCTCTTTCCAAGGTACAGAAATGGTCGGTGTAGCAGCAGGCGAATCCAAAGAACCGCATAAAACCATTCCATTAGCAATTAAACAGATTTTCTGGCGGATTTTGTTGTTCTATATCTTGTGTATTTTCATCATTGGCACATTGGTAGCGTATAACGATCCAATGCTACTGCACGCCGCAAAGACTGAAAATGTCGCGCTATCGCCGTTCACCTTACTTTATGAAAAAGCAGGTTTTGCCTTTGCAGCCAGTGTCATGAATGCGGTCATTTTATCTGCGATTCTCTCAGCGGGTAACTCAGGCATGTATTCTTCAACACGTATGCTCTATGACATGGCAAGACAAGGTCGTGCGCCGAAAGTCTTTGCCAAACTTGATCGCCGTGGCGTACCGATGAAAGCACTCTATGCGACCACTGCTGTGGCTGCGCTGTGCTTTCTCACCACATTTATTGGCGAAGAAGCGGTATTTAACTGGCTACTGAATACTTCAGGCATGTGCGGATTTATCGTCTGGCTCGGCATTGCGATTTCACATTATCGCTTTCGTAAAGGCTATCTCAAGCAAGGTCATCAACTCAATGATCTGGCATATCGTGCCAAATTCTTCCCTTTTGCACCGTGGTTTGCGTTCATTCTGTGTAGCTTGATTATTCTCGGTCAGAACTATCAAGCGCTCCTCGGCGGTCAAATCGATTGGCTCGGTCTACTCTCAACCTATATCAGTATTCCGTTATTCTTGGCGATTTGGCTGGGTTATAAATGGAAATATAAAACCAAACTGATTCCATATCACAGCATGGATGTCCGTCCTTTAAACGTGGATAATGACTAGTCTGTCGACATTTTAGCCATGATTCAGACACTGCCCTACATTGTTGGGGCTTTGTTGCTCTAATCTGAATTGTTAGTCTAAAAAATTTCATCTAAGTGATGTCACTTTTCAAAAATAACCACATTAAAATGATTAAACGATCTACTAAATCATGCGATGGCTTAAATGCGATTAGATCGCTTGTTGTTGAAACTGTGTTTGTTCTAATTCAAAAATGCTCATCGGCTTGGCAAAATAAAAACCCTGTAACTGATGACAGCCCAGTCGAGCCAAGACTTGTGCCTGTTCTCTGGTTTCCACACCTTCAGCTGTCACAGATAAGCCTAGATTGCGCGCCAAATCAATAATACTGGATAAAATGGTTTCTTCTTTGCTATGCGCATGCAGATTTTGAATAAACACTTTGTCGATTTTCAGCTCATCGATCGGCAAATCCTTGAGATGCGCAAAACTCGAATAACCTGTACCAAAATCGTCAATCGCCACCTGTATGCCCAGTTCACGCAAGCGCTCAAAGCATTGAATGCACAGCTCAAGATTATGCATCGTGGTGGATTCTGTTGCTTCGATAATCAAATCCGCCGCTTGAATCTGATAGTTATCAATTAAACCTTGTAATACATCAAACAAATCTGCTTGCTCAAATTGCGTCGCCGAAAAATTCACTGCAATCGGATATACAGGGCGTCCTTCTTCACGCCACTGCTTGAGTTGACGGCAAACTTGTTTTAACACCCAGTAGCCCAAGCCCACGATCAAGCCACTTTTTTCCGCCAGTGGGATAAAGGTCATCGGTTCAACCAAGCCCAGCTGTGGATGGCGCCAGCGTAGTAAAGCCTCAAGGCTGTGAATCTGACCATTCGGTAAAAATTTCGGCTGATATTGCAAGTACAACTCATTATATGCAATCGCCGTTGATAGATCGTTAAGGAGCTTATATTCATCACGAATCAGATTGGCTTGCATACTTCGATCAAAGACACAGTAGGTATTTCGACCTTGCGCCTTGGCTTGCAGCATTGCCAAATTGGCATGCAAAATCAAATCTTTATTGTTTTGCGCATGCTCAGGAAACAGTGCCACACCAATACTGGTTGAGACATTCACCAATTGCTCATCAATTTGTAAAGGTTGCTTCATTCTGGAGTTGATCTGCCGTGCCAACAAACCCGCCTCATCGGCATCGACATTTGGAACAATCATCACCAATTCATCACTTTCAAAGCGAATCAAACTGGCATTTTGACGCATGGTTTGTTGAATCCGCTCCGCCACCCTTTTCAGTAACTCATCACCAAAAGCATAACCATAAAAATCATTGATTAAGCGAAAACGATCCAAATCAATATAAAACAAAGCAAAGGCATGCTCGTATTCAGATAATTCCACATGCTGACTTGAAGACATGGGCAAAACATGGTGCATATATTCTTCTAAATAAGAGCGATTAGGCAATTTGGTCAGCTGATCGACACGATTCACACTCGACAATTCAAAGTTTAAGCGTGCAATATCTGCACCCTTGGCTTTGATCTGCTGTTCAAATATCGCAAAACCAATCCCCACAATCGTGATCAAAATAAATAGTAGCAACATCGCCACCAAAAAATACGGGTGGTTGGATTGATGTATCGCAAAAGCGGACATTTGTTCCGCTGGTACAAAATAGACACTTGCCATGCCCGTATAATGCATGGCAGCGATTGCACAGCCCATCACTGTTGCCACACACAGCCGTGGCGAAATCCGATCATCTTGAAGTTTTTTAAAATTACAACTCAGATAATACGCCAGCCCTGTACCACAGATCGCCACAAATACCGAAAGGAAGACCATCATTGGATCATAAAGTAGCTCATAATCCGCAAAAATCAGCCCCTCCATACCCGTATAATGCATGGCACTGATCCCAAGCCCCATAAATACCGAGCCCAACAACAGCCGAGACGCTGGCAAAGTTGACCGTGTTTTCAGCCATACGGCAAAGATAGAAATGACCGCAGCAATGACATAGGAAATCATCGTAAATAAAGGATCAATCTGGTAACCATGTGGCAAATGACAGGCTAACATCCCAACGAAATGCATCACCCAAATCGCCAAACCAAAAAGCAGACCACTGATAAAGATAATCGGCAGGGCATACTGCTTATTTTTTTTATAATAAGACAGATTTTCCACACTAAAGGCAAAGAAACTTACTGCGATGGCAACGATAATCGATAGCATTACAAAGAACGCATCATACTCAATATGCATGTAATCCCTACAATTCTGTATAAAACCATCACCGAGTTAAAATCAACCTGAGTGATTTACCTTTTGCCAAGCACTTTAAATTAAAACCATGTTAAAGTTTACAAAAAATTTACATAACGTTAACAAATATTAATATAGCAAATTTATTGAGATAATAAACACTTTTTAAGCAGTTGTTGTCTATTATTTCAGCAAATAAAACTCCCCTCCACTCGTTCATAGTAATCTAACGAGACCCTATCAATTGCTTTATAAAAATTATTCCCTCTCTCTCCGTTCAGTCATATGAAAAACTAGATCTTAACCGATGCGCAAAACACACAACCTCAAACATAAAACACCCACTCGAATCGAGTGGGTGTTCGTATACAAATCAGTTGATTCGAGAATTTAATTCTTCTCCTTATCAACGATCTTGTTCGCTTGAATCCTGAGCAGGGAAATGGAAAGACACTGCTTTTCCCCCTGCGCAAGAAAAAAAAATGGGAAAGCACTGCTTTCCCATTTTTTAAGGCACGTAACGCACCCTTAGTTCTTTTCTTTGTCTACGATTTTGTTCGCTTGGATCCAAGGCATCATTGCACGCAACTTACCACCAGTCACTTCAATACCGTGTGCCGCATTTTGACGACGACGAGCAGTCATCGATGGGTAGTTCAATGCGCCTTCTTGGATGAACATCTTCGCATATTCACCAGATTGGATACGTTTAAGCGCATTACGCATTGCTTCACGTGATTGCTCGTTGATCACTTCAACACCTGTCACGTATTCGCCGTATTCAGCGTTGTTTGATACTGAATAGTTCATGTCTGCGATACCGCCTTCGAACATCAAGTCAACGATCAATTTCAACTCGTGCAAGCATTCGAAATAAGCCATTTCAGGTGCATAACCCGCTTCAACCAAAGTTTCAAAGCCCATTTTCACAAGCTCTACAGCACCACCACAAAGCACCGCTTGCTCACCGAATAGGTCAGTTTCAGTTTCTTCACGGAAAGACGTTTCGATGATACCAGTACGACCACCGCCAACACCTGAAGCATAAGACAATGCCACATTACGTGCATTACCAGACGCATCTTGGTGAATCGCAATCAAATCAGGTACACCTGAACCACGTTGGTATTCAGAACGCACGGTATGACCTGGTGCTTTTGGTGCAACCATGATTACGTCAAGGTCAGCACGTGGTACAACTTGGTTATAAAGGACAGAAAAACCATGCGCAAATGCTAAAGTTGCGCCTTCTTTGATGTTTGGCTCGATCACATCACGATACAGTTGAGATTGGAACTCATCTGGCGTCAAAATCATGACCAAGTC
Source organism: Acinetobacter marinus (assembly GCF_900096915.1). GTDB lineage: Bacteria > Pseudomonadota > Gammaproteobacteria > Pseudomonadales > Moraxellaceae > Acinetobacter > Acinetobacter marinus. The sequence goes on along the minus strand of NZ_FMYK01000002.1, from coordinate 192,415 downwards.
AGCTTGTGCAACAGCTTCAGGCACTTCAGCAACTTTTAGACCTGAATTTTCAGCTTTTTTCCACGATGCAGAACCTGCACGTAGACCAACAGTGACGTCAACACCTGAGTCTTTCAAGTTCAATGCGTGTGCATGACCTTGTGAACCATAACCAACGATAGCAACTTTCTTCGATTGGATAATTGATAAATCACAGTCTTTATCATAAAAAATTTGCATTTGTGTTCTCCGCTAAAATGCTTTTTAAATCTCCCCTAACCCCTCTTTTTCAAAGAGGGGGACTTCTTCCAAATTCTCTCACCTTGCTAGAATTCTAGGGAAGTCCCCCCCTTCACAAAGGGGGATTTAGGGGGATTTTAGATTCGTTAAATACTTAAAACTTTTTCACCACGGGCAATACCAGAAACGCCTGAACGCACCACTTCTAAAATCGTGTTTTCAGACAATGCGTCGATAAAGCCATCGAGCTTATCGGTCGCACCTGCGATTTGAATGACATAGGTATTCGGTGTCACATCAACGATTTGCGCACGGAAGATATCCGCTGTGCGTTTGATCTCGGCACGAGATGCACCAAGCGCACGCACTTTGATCAACATCAATTCACGTTCGATATGTGCACCATCAGAGAGATCGACCACTTTCACCACTTCAACCAATTTATTCAATTGCTTGGTGATTTGCTCAATCTTGTGCTCATCACCATACGTCGTCAAAGTCAGACGAGACATGGTCTCATCATCAGTCGGTGCAACATTCAAGGTTTCGATGTTATAACCACGTTGGCTGAACAACCCGACTAGACGTGATAGCGCACCTGCTTCATTTTCAATGAGTACAGAAATAATATGTCGCATTAGGTACGCTCCCCTTTTGACAACCACATATCACGCATCGACTGACCCGCAACCAACATTGGATAAACGTGTTCTGAACGATCAACCATGACATTGATAAATACGCATCGATCATTGATCGCCATCGCTTCTTCGAGCTTCGCTTCAAGCTCATCCGCATGGTCGATTTGAATACCAACATGACCGTAGGCTTCCATCAACTTTGGAAAATCTGGTAATGAATCGACATAAGAGCTTGAATGACGACCTTCATAGTTCATGTCTTGCCATTGTTTCACCATACCTAGCGCACGGTTATTCAAGCATAAAATTTTGACATTCAAACCATATTGCTTACAGGTCGACAGCTCTTGGATACACATCTGAATCGATGCTTCACCTGTCACGCAAACCACTTGCTTCTCTGGGAAGGCGAGCTTTGCAGCCATCGCATACGGCAGACCGACGCCCATCGTACCTAGACCACCTGAGTTGATCCATTGACGTGGATGCTTGTATTTGTAATACAAGGCAGCAAACATTTGGTGCTGACCGACATCCGAGGTAATGATCGCATCACCATGAGTCACTTTGTACATCGCTTCAACCACTTGTTGTGGTTTCATGCCATTGTCAGTCGCTGCTTGATAACGCAAGCCGTGTACGCCACGCCAGCCATCAATCTGCTTCCACCATTCTGCAAGCGCGTCAGGATTGGGCTTGGACACATTGAGCTGTTTCATTTGTGCCAACATTTCTTGAAGGACTGGCTCAACTGCACCAACGATTGGAATCTGCGCAGTAATGGTTTTTGAAATCGTTGCAGGGTCAACATCAATATGAATGACACGTGCATTCGGACAGAATTTTGCAGGATTATTGGTGACACGGTCATCGAAACGCGCGCCAATGGCAAAAATCACATCGGCATTGTGCATCGCCATGTTTGCTTCGTAGCAACCATGCATACCCAGCATCCCAACAAATTGCGGATCGTCACCAGGAAAACCACCCAGACCCATCAAGGTATTGGTCACTGGGAAATTTAAAATGTGTGCAATTTCGGTGAGCAGTTCTGATGCATTACCTTGTACCACACCACCACCTGTATAAATTACAGGACGTTTTGCAGTGAGTAATTCATCAATCGCCTTACGAATCTGACCTGAGTGACCACGTGTTGGTGGTTGATACGAACGCATCTTCACTTTTTCAGGATATTCGTATGCGAATTTCTCAGCAGGATTGGTCGCATCTTTTGGAATATCAACTACGACTGGACCTGGACGACCAGAAGCAGCGATATAAAATGCTTTTTTAATAATGGCAGGAATTTCACTGGCATGACGCACTTGGAAACTGTGCTTGACGATCGGACGAGAGATACCGACCATATCTGTTTCTTGGAATGCGTCTTCACCGATCAAGTGGCTTGCCACCTGACCAGATAAAATCACCATTGGAATCGAATCCATATAGGCAGTCGCAATCGGTGTGACCGTATTTGTTGCACCAGGACCACTTGTAACGAGGACGACGCCTGTTTTCCCTGTGACACGAGAATATGCATCGGCCATATGCCCTGCTGCTTGCTCATGACGCACGAGATAGTGCTCAATCTTGTCCTGCTGAAAAAGCGCATCGTAAATATGCAGTACTGCGCCGCCCGGATAACCAAAAACGTGTTCAACACCTTCGTCCGCCAAAGCGCGAACGAGCATCTCACCACCTGATAAAAGTTCCAACGTATTCACCCTAGACTTTCTGGAGGCAGTCGCCAACATTGATTTACTTTGGATCTGATCCAAGTTTTCAATGGACTGGCTCACTGCATCAAATTGATAAAACAATCATTCATAAAATAATTCGGGCGACAAAATCTTGTCGCCAGAAGCGGTTTAGCTTCACCGTGATGTAAAAATACACATTGCGTGGACTACTTTTCCAACAATGACAGGATCGCTTCGGGTGGAAGAAGATCAAGTTAAATGCCCTGCTCGTCTAGAGTTTCAAGGCTTATCACGGCTATGATATGGACTCGAAGGGTGATCGAATCGATATACATAAACTAAAGCGAGCATTTTTGATGCTATTGCCTTGAAAGTCAAGTTTTCTGTACATTTTATTCACGCTTTTTCACATCTATTGTGCGGTTTTACGCTGATGATTTTTTAAAGGCACAATTGTGCGACATTTCACATTCTTGGTTTTCATGATATTTCTTCATCTATAGCGTGATTTGGTAAAATTTGTGCACATCCCAGCATAAAATGTTTAAAATAGCACCACCAATCGAATGCATATCAAAAGTAATGCTCGGAGCCAAAAAATAATGTCAATATTGCCTAATCGTGTTACCTCTTCTCGCACCGCCAACGCTCGCACTGTCAAATGGCAGTTTGCCAGTAGTGTGCTCTCCGTGTTGTTTGTTTTAGGCGCTACGCAGTTCAGCCATGCAGAAAAATTCTATAAATGGGTCGATGCCAAAGGCTCAACACATTACACCACCACACCACCGCCGAAAAATGCCAAAAAACTCGGTAAAATCAGCACCTACAATGATCTTTCCAGCTCTGCTGTTGCCAATAATAATGCCAATCGTGAAACACAAAACACAGCGACAGACAGTAACAACGCCACGAGTGCCACACCTGCAAATAATGCAACACCAAACAATAGCGCACCAACAAACACCGCACCAACCAGCAATACCTCGAACAACAACAATCTTGAGCGTATTCCACTACCCAAAGTCACTAGCGACCCAACCGATGACGTCATCCCTCTAGGCTCAGGCACCAGTCGACTTTAAACCGAATCTCTAAAATTCCAGTCACAATCTACATCAGCCGAGTGGATTGATGCGCATATCTTCTACACGAAATATGCGCTTTTTTTTTCAATTTGCGCTATGCTGTGCCACATTATTTCCCTTACTTTTTTGTAGCTAAGCTAGCTTACCGTTTTTGAGTTTATTTAGAGCTATGACCACGACGCATTCATCTGCAACGACGATTCCCGCTGAATACCAAGCCAGTGCCATTGAACCACAGATCCAAAATGACTGGGCAACACGCCAAGTGTTTAAGGTTGCCGACCAAGTTGAGGGCAAGCATCGCTATATTCTGTCGATGTTCCCTTATCCAAGTGGCAAACTGCATATGGGTCATGTGCGCAATTACACCATTGGCGATGTGATCAGCCGTTTTTATCGTTTAAAAGGTGAAACCGTGCTACAACCAATGGGTTGGGATGCGTTTGGTTTACCTGCGGAAAATGCAGCGATCGCCCATCAAGTTGCGCCAGCGAAATGGACTTTTGAAAACATTGATTACATGCGCAATCAGCTCAAAAGTCTTGGCTTATCGGTGGATTGGGATCGTGAGATTGCCACCTGTACGCCGGAATATTATCGCTGGGAACAATGGCTCTTTGTTCAACTCTATAAAAAAGGCGTGATTTACCGCAAGCTCTCTACCGTGAACTGGGATCCTGTCGATCAAACGGTATTGGCGAACGAACAGGTGATTGATGGTCGTGGTTGGCGTTCGGGTGCATTGGTCGAAAAGCGTGATATTCCAATGTATTACTTCCGCATCACTGACTATGCGCAAGAGCTTTTGGACGATTTAGACCAATTACAAGACGGTTGGCCTCAACAAGTCTTGACCATGCAGCGCAACTGGATTGGTCGCTCAGAAGGGATGGAGATCACTTTCCCATCTGCCGATCCGTCGATTTATGCCGATGGCTTGTCGGTGTATACCACTCGCCCTGACACCTTAATGGGTGTGACCTATGTTGCGGTTGCTGCCGATCATCCTTTGGCGAAAAAAGCCTCAGAATTAAAACCTGAATTGGTGGCATTTATTGAAGAATGTCGCCATGGTTCGGTTGCCGAAGCCGATCTTGCCACCGTCGAGAAAAAAGGCATGGCAACAGGCTTGTTTGTGACGCATCCTGTGACTGGTGAGCACGTCGAAGTCTGGATTGCCAACTATGTATTAATGAGTTATGGCTCAGGTGCAGTGATGGCTGTGCCTGCACACGATGAACGTGATTTTGAATTTGCCAATAAATTTGGCTTACCAATTAAACAAGTGATTGATGCTAAAGGCGCAGATGATGCAGACTTTGATGCAACACAATGGCAAGAATGGTACGGCTCAAAAAATGGCACATTGATTAATTCAGGTGAATTTGATGGCTTCACTTTCCAAGCAGCCTTTGATGCCTTGATTGCTAAGCTCGAACCACAAGGTCAAGCCTTGAAAAAAGTGCAATTCCGTCTACGAGATTGGGGCGTGTCACGTCAACGTTATTGGGGTTGTCCAATTCCAATGATCAACTGTGCGTCGTGCGGTCAAGTGCCTGTACCTGAGGATCAACTGCCAGTGGTCTTACCAACTGATGTCGTGCCTGACGGCTCGGGTAATCCATTGGCGAAAATGCCTGAGTTTTATCAAACCACTTGCCCAAGCTGTGGCGCAGATGCCAAACGTGAAACTGACACCTTAGATACTTTTGTCGAGTCTTCGTGGTATTACGCACGTTACGCTTCACCTGACTATACCGATGGCATGATTAAGCCTGAAGCAGCTGCATCGTGGTTGCCAGTCAATCAATATATCGGTGGTGTGGAACATGCGATTTTGCATCTTTTATATGCACGTTTCTTCCACAAACTGATGCGCGACGAAGGCGTAGTACAAGGCAACGAACCATTTAGCAACCTATTAACACAAGGTATGGTCTTGGCGGACACCTTTTACCGTGAAGATGCCAGTGGCAAGAAAACATGGTTTAACCCTGCCGATGTCGAGCTTGAACGTGATGAGAAAAGTCGCATCACCGCTGCAACATATAAAGGCGACGGTCAAGCTGTAGTGATCGGTGGACAAGAAAAAATGTCCAAATCTAAGAACAATGGTGTCGATCCACAGTCGATTATTGATCAATATGGCGCCGACACTGCACGTGTGTTTATGATGTTTGCTGCACCGCCTGATCAATCTTTAGAATGGTCAGATGCGGGGGTTGAAGGCGCAAACCGTTTCTTAAAACGTGTGTGGCGTTTGACCACAACATTCTTGGAAAAAGGTAATACATCTCAAGACATTGATGGTGCAAATCTATCCAAAGAGGCGCAAGACCTACGCCGTAAAGTGCATGAAACCATTGCCAAAGTCGGTGATGATATTGAACGCCGCCATGCCTTTAATACTGCCATTGCCGCACAGATGGAATTGCTCAATAGCATCACCAAGTTTGAAGCCAAAGATGACAACGATGTCGCTATAGCACGTGAAGCGATCGTCAGCTTACTCACCATGCTTGCACCTTTCGCACCGCATTTGAGTCAAACATTATTGGCGCAGTTTGGAATTGATTTAACAGCGACTTTGTTTCCTGAGGTTGACGCATCAGCACTGACTCGTAATACGCAAACCATTGTGGTACAAGTCAATGGTAAACTACGTGGTAAGTTAGAAGTGGCTGTGGACATTGCCAAAGATGATCTACTTGCGCAAGCTAAGGCATTGCCTGAGGTGCAACAATTCTTGACAGGTCCAACCAAGAAAGAAATTGTGGTGCCAAATAAATTGGTCAACCTTGTGGTTTAGAGTTTATTGATATACCAAAGAGTATTGGTTATTTATCTCGTTTTATAAGGGATTGAGCCAATATTTTTTGGTTAAAGTTAAAGCTAGAACTTAATCAAAAAACATAATACCTAAAAAATTAATGGTGAACCTCTTTTGATACAATAATCGGATAAGTACTCCACTTGTAATCTTCAGTATAAACGATACATATTTTAGATTTTTCGATAATTTCTTTATCTTTTTCTGGAACTCGAAAAGTCTTTTGTTGCTCATTGTCTTTTAACACAAAAGTTGTGGTGTATGTACTCAACCCTCTTTTACTATGATGATAATCATGTTGATATGACACAACCTCACCACAAAACTTCTGTTTTATACGACTGATCTTGAGCAACTCTACTGGCAAAGATAGTAACGCACCAAAACCACCAGCAATTACAAGAAAAGCCATTCCAAAATATGTAACATGTTCTTTTTTAACTCTAAACATTTTTGTAATAATCACTGGCAAGACGAGTGCAGTTACAATAAGCATTAAAAAAACAAAACTAGCCCAAGCAGCCCAATAAGCGTCAATTAAAATCAAAAGAAAAGGTAAAATAACTAATATACTAAAACCTATTTTCACTGTTTTAGACATATTTCTAACAATCTCTATTTTTATAAAAAAGTTAATATTATGAGCTTAATGGGTGGAATGATCATTTACATTATACCTAGATAGAGTAAACTTCAATGCTAGGTAAGTCACTACTCAGTAGACCAAACAAGTTAGACTATAATATCGAAATTTGTTTACGTTTTTATAAGGAACACTCATGCGTTTCCCCCATCGTTTTGCAACCATTGTACTGACTTTAGGATTAAGTGCGGGTTTTGTCGGCTGTGGCTTTCATATGCGTGGTACTGAGTTAAAAGCGCTACCTGAGCAATATCAGTCGATCGCACTGGATCTACCAGAAGATGCGCAGGATTTGAAAAAACCATTACAATCTTATCTCAGTACACTTGGCGCACAGATTGATCAGCCACAAGCCAAAACCAAGCTACATATTACCGAATACGATCTACGTCGTCGCCAGCTTCGGGGCAAACTGACCGAAGTCCAAGTCTATATGACTGCAACATTCCAAGTCGAGAATATGCAAGGCGATCCACTCACCGCACCACGTGCCGTGATGACTCAGCGCAACTATCAATATGATACAGCGACCGTCAACACCGATCGCCAAGAAGAACAATTCTTTATCAAAGTCATGCAACAAGATATTGCCCAGCAGATCATTCGTCAGCTCCACACCAATCGCTTGCCTGCGCCAAATCTTGATCAAGCGCCTGAATAAAACGCTACGATTTTTATAACGCTACGATATTTATGAAGCTCGACTACCAACAAGCCTTAAACCGTGTTGCAGATGCAAAAGGTGCATGGCTTGTGCATGGCGGCGAACCTCTGCTTGAGCAAAATCTGTTGTCAGCATTTCGAGCGCATTGGCAATCGCAAGGCATTGAACGGCAACGCTTTGAACTACAATCCGTACAAGATTGGAAGCAAATCTTTAGCGCACTCAACAGCCTATCCTTATTTTCCACCCAGCTCGCCATCGAAGTGCATGGCAACATCAAGCCTGATGCACCAAGTCTAAAATTACTGAAAAGTTATCTGCAAAATCCGCAAGATAATTTTTTGTTGATGGTTTTCCCCAAACAAGAAAGTCAAAGTTTAAAATCGGCATTTTTCCAAGCGGTTGAAGCCAATGCGGCTGTGGTTGCACTGAGTGCTTATGGCGCACAGCAACAACAACGCATCTTACAGATTGAAGCCGAAAAGATCGGTCTTCAACTCACTGCGCAGGCATGGCAATGGCTAATTTTCCACCATGAAAATAATTTACTGTCCGCACGCAACACCTTGCTTGGACTGGCGGATAGCTTCCCCGAAGTTGCACAAATCGACATTGCCGAGCTTGAGCAAAGCGTACAAGATCAATCTCGCTTTAGCACCTTTGATCTGGGTGATGCGTGTTTAAAAGGTGACTTGGCGCAAGCGGTGAAGATTCTGAATTTTCTGATTGAATCAGGCGAAGCACTGCCCTTGATCTTTTGGGTATTACAAAAAGAAATGCGCTTGATCCTGCAACTGTTTGAACAACCGCAAAATGCACTGCAACTCGGCATTTGGAAAAATAAACTGTCACTGTATCAAAGTGCGCTACGACGCTTTAGCCCACAGCAACTGTTATCATGGTCAAATCTACTGCTTCGTACCGATCAAGCCATCAAAGGCTTAGGCGATGAACATCCGCATGATTTATTATTACAACTGGTCTGTGCGCTCAGTGGACAGGCGATATTCACCCCATCATCATGATCGTGACTCATATCACACAGTATGAAAATTGGTGTTTTGAATTAAAAATATTGTTTATTTTTTAGCACAAATTAACATTTTTCAATCATCTTGCTTGCCGTCATTGTGTTGAATTAATATAAATATTCATGTTTTATCCGTAATTCGATCATATACTAACGCAAATATTCTCATTTAGATTTAGTTCTCATGCCTGCAAAATCCAAACGCTTAAAAATAATTCTGAGTATTGTTGCCGTCATTTTAATCGCCCTTGCGGCGTGGTGGTTTTTAAAGCCCAAAGATGAGCAACCGAGTTACATCACCGCACAAGTCGAACGTGGCGACATCGAAAATAGCGTGATTGCCACAGGTTTGCTTGAAGCCACCAAGATCGTCAGCGTCGGTGCGCAGGCATCTGGTCAATTGAAAAAGATGTATGTTGAGCTCGGTGATGAGGTCAAACAAGGACAATTGATTGCGCAAATCAACTCGGTAACCCAAGAAAACGACCTCAAAACTGCGCAAGCCGACATCAAAAATAAGCAAGCACAATTGGCAGTCAAACAAGCCTCACTCGGCAAAGTCCAAGCTGAATACAACCGCCAAAAAGCCATGTTCGCCCAAGATGCGACATCTCGTGCCGAGCTTGAATCTGCACTGGCAGACTATCAAACAGCGCAAGCTGAAATCGTGGCACTCAATGCAGAAATCGAACAGTCTCGCTTGACCTTGGCAACTGCTCAAGAAGAACTGGGTTATACCCGTATTGTTGCACCGATGGATGGTACGGTAGTGGCGATCGTGACCGAAGAAGGTCAAACCGTGAATGCCAATCAAAGTGCACCGACGATTGTGAAACTGGCGAAACTCGACAACATGACCGTCAATGCCGAAATCTCTGAAGCGGACGTGATGAAAGTGGAAAAAGGACAATCGGTATATTTCACCACACTCGGTGATAGCGACAAAAAATACTATGCCACACTGCGTCAGATCGAACCTGCACCTGAATCGATCAGCGATGATGACAGCAGTAGCTCTAGCTCTGATTCCAGTGAAGCGATTTATTATAATGCGCTGTTTGATGTGCCGAATGAAGATGGCAAATTGCGTATCGACATGACAGCACAAGTCTCGATCATCATTGATCAGGCGAAAAATGTACTCACCATCCCAGCATCAGCGATCGAAAGCGCACCGACTGGAAGCAAAAAATCTGCTTCAACTGATAAACAATCTGCTTCAAATCAAAAAGACGCTCGCCCAAACAATGGCAAAGCATCAAATCGACCTACACCTTTACAGTTAACTGCCGCTGAACAAGCCCTCATTGAGCAAGGCAAAGCCAGTCGTGGCATGGTGCGTGTATTACAAGCCGATGGTTCTGCCAAGCCAACCCCTGTACTCATTGGTCTCAATAACCGTGTCACCGCACAAGTGCTCAAAGGCTTAAAAGAAGGCGATGAAGTGGTGATTTCTGACAGCTCAGATTCTTCAAATGACTCTGCGAAGCGTAGCAATAATCGTCCACCGATGAGAATGTAATATGGATCAGCACAATCAACCGTTGCTTGAAGTCAACAATCTGATTCGTGAATTCCCTGCTGGCGATACCACTGTACAGATTTTAAAAAGCATTAACCTGAAAATCTATGCGGGTGAATTGGTCGCCATTATCGGACAATCAGGTTCGGGTAAATCGACCTTGATGAATATTCTAGGCTGCTTGGATAAACCGACCTCAGGCAGCTACAAGGTCAATGGTCAAGAAACAGGTAAACTTGAACCCGACCAACTGGCACAGCTCCGCCGTGAATATTTTGGTTTTATTTTCCAGCGTTATCATTTGCTTGGCGACTTATCCGCTACAGGCAATGTCGAAGTGCCTGCGGTCTATGCAGGTGTGAACCCGAGCGAGCGTCATCAGCGTTCATCACAGATTCTCTCTGATCTTGGACTCGGCGAGCGCCTTGATCATCGTCCAAGTCAACTGTCTGGCGGTCAACAGCAACGTGTTTCTATTGCCCGTGCCTTGATGAATGGTGGCGATGTCATTCTCGCCGATGAGCCCACAGGTGCGCTCGATAAAAATAGTGGCTTTGAAGTGATGCGCATTTTACGTGAGCTGAATGCCAAAGGTCATACGGTGATTTTGGTGACGCATGATATTAATGTCGCCAAAAATGCCACCCGCATCATCGAAATCAGTGATGGTAATATTATTTCTGATCAGCCCAATGTGCCTGAATATCAAGAAAATGAACAGCCTCTTGCTGAAAAACAAACCTTGGTGCGTGAACCGAAGAAGAAATCCTCTACGCTGCGTGCATTTTTAGATCGCCTCAGCGAAGCCTTTCGCATGGCGCTGATCTCGATGAATGCACACCGCATGCGTACATTTTTGACCATGCTCGGGATTATTATTGGTATTGCCTCGGTGGTATCCGTGGTCGCACTCGGTAATGGCTCGCAACAGAAAATTCTTGAAAATATTAGCAGTCTGGGTACCAACACCATTACCGTCTATCAAGGACGAGGCTTTGGTGATAACTCCCGAACGGCGTCCAATAAAACCCTTGTGCCGAGTGATGCGGTCGCCTTATCCGAACAGCCTTATGTGGAATCGGTCAGCCCAAGTGTTAATACTTCGGTCACATCACGCTTTAAGGACACTGAGGCTTCTGCTACGGTCAATGGCGTCGGTGCGAGCTACTTTAATGTCAAAGGCTTAACCTTTGCCAGCGGTCAAGCCTTTGACCAAAAAGACACCACCCAACTGCGCCAAGATGTGGTGATTGATCAAAATACCAAAGACACTTTCTTTAGTGATGGCACTGATCCGATCGGACAAGTGATCTTGCTTGGCAGTGTGCCAAGTCGTGTGATTGGTGTCCTTGATAAAGAAAAAAGTAGCTTTGGTAACACCGACAGTCTCAATGTCTATTTGCCGTATTCGACGGTGATGAGTCGATTTATGGGGCAGTCCAATGTGCGCAGTATTATCGTGCGGATCAAAGATGAATACTCAAGCTCGGCTGCGGAAAATGCCATCCTGAAATTGATCGTACAACGTCACGGCGCAGAGGATGTCTTTACCCAAAACTCAGACAGTATCCGTGAAACCATTGAACAGACCACGCAAACTATGACCTTATTGGTCTCCTCGATTGCGGTGATTTCGTTGATCGTCGGCGGGATCGGGGTGATGAATATTATGCTGGTGTCGGTCACTGAACGTACCCAAGAAATTGGTGTGCGCATGGCGGTTGGCGCACGGCAAAGTGATATTCTGCAACAGTTCTTAATCGAAGCGATCTTGGTCTGTATCTTAGGTGGCGTACTTGGAGTATTGATGGCACTCGGACTTGGACAGATCATCAACAAATTTGCTGGCGATTCGTTTGGCATGGCGTACTCCACCACATCGATGGTTGCCGCCTTTGTTTGCTCAAGTATGATTGGTATTGTTTTCGGCTATCTCCCAGCGAAAAATGCCGCACAACTCGATCCTGTTAATGCGCTTGCACGTGAATAAAATAAGGTTAAATTTATGTTAAAGACTTTACCGATCAATGCACTGCCGAAACTCAGCGCACTTATGATGGTGCCAATCTTATTTGCAGGCTGTGCAGCAAGCATCAAAACGCCTTATCACGCACCGAGTGTTAGCGTGCCGAGTGATTTTCAATATCAACGTGGCAATGGGCTTAATGCAAATCAATGGTCAGATCAGTGGTGGACACTGTTTAATGATGCACAGCTCAACAGTCTGGTGGATCAAGTGATTGCCAAAAATGGCGATTTGGCAGTGGCAGGTATTGCTGTGAAACAAGCTCGCTTACAGGCAGATCTCACTGCTAATCAGCAAGGCTTGCGTGTCGGCTCCAATGTCTCGACTGGGCACAATTATGATTTAAATTCTGGCAATGACAGCGCCGATGGACTGTCCTTAAGTGGTAACGTCAGCTACGAGGTCGATCTATTCGGCAAACTCGCTAATCAAACCGAAGCACAGCGCTGGGAAGCACTTGCCACCGAGCAAGATTTACAAGCCACAGCCCAAACGCTGATTGGCACCACGTGTAATCTGTACTGGCAATTGGCATATCTCAATGAGCGCATGACCGCAGCCGAGCAAAGCCTTGCCACCAGCAACAAACTGTTTGATTTGGTCAAAGCACAATACCGTGCAGGTGCTGTTTCTGGCATCGAGATGACCGAAGCCGAGCAATCGGTGCAAAGTCAAAAAGCCACGGTCAGTGAATTGCGCCAGCAAATTGTCGAAGCGAGAACTGCGCTTGCCGTGCTATTACATCAGCCTGTACAACAGCTCAACGTCAATATTCCCAATGCGTTACCGCATAGCACTTTGCCAAATATCGAAGCGGGATTACCTGCGGCATTGATTTCTCGTCGTCCAGATTTACAAGCGGCTGAGCTACGCCTGCGTAAAACCCTTGCCACCAAAGATGCGACCAAAGCCAGTTACTACCCTTCGATTAGTTTGACCAGTTCGCTCGGTGCAACCAGTACCTCATTGACAGAATTGTTGCAAAATCCTGTGCTTGCGCTTGGTGCCAGTTTGAGTTTGCCTTTCTTGCAATATAACGATATGAAAAAAGATATTGCGATCAGTGAATTAGATTATGAATCGGCAATTATTAGCTATCGTCAAACCTTGTATCAAGCCTTTGCCGATGTCGAAAATGCACTCTCTGGTCGAATCGAAATCAATGAACAAGTCGCCGATCAACAGAAAAATTTAGAACTGGCACAAAAAAGTGCCCGCCTGAATGAAGTACGCTATCGTCACGGTGCTGTTGCATTGAAAAATGTACTCGATGCACAAGAATCCGTGCGTAGTGCACAAGTGTCTTTGGCGCAAACTCGTTACAATCAATACACAGCATATGTGACATTGATGCAAGCGTTAGGTGGTTCGCCGATACAGAAATTTCCGTGATACTTAATCAGTGATCAAGTAAATAACCAAGTATAATAACCCCATAGCATCAAAGGAAAAGATACTATAGGGTGAAACAACCATTTCCATAACCAAAATCTTGGAATAAATCCCACACCGTAGATAAAGCCACCTGATATACCGACCATGATTAACATAATGGCACTATGACTATAGTGCCCTTGATCGTCAAGCATTAATGCAGGATGAAGTAACAACATTGCAGCCAATGGCATGGCCAACAGAAAAGAAATAATGGTGAGCAACCTTTGTCCTGTTTTTTTTTGCTCAGAAGCCACTTCACCCATATCTATTACTCTTCGTCAAGATCTTGATTATTTTCCATATACAGCGCTGCTAGCACACCTGCAAAGCACGCCATTAACACACCTAAAATCCATGCAAAATACCACATAATTTTATGCTCCGTGATGACCGTTTAATACAAACTATGTGAGTTTGCTTCGATATGTTGATTAGTAATTTTGCCCCACATTTTGTAGTATGACCACAAGGTGTAGCACAAAATAATCGGTACAAAAATACACGCCGCCACAAACATCACACCTAAAGTCATATGGCTAGACACCGCATCCCACATCGTGAGGCTTGATGCTGGGTTCAAACTCGATGGCAATAGAAATGGGAATAAAGCAAAGCCAGCCGTCAAAATTGTACCGACAATTGCCAAACTTGAGCCGATAAAACTCAGCGCTGCCTTATTGGCTTTTGCCGCAATGATCAACAGCAAACCACCAAATATACCGACAATCGGTGCCAACATCGTGACTGGATAAGCCGTATAATTATTTAACCAACCATGGTTGGCATTGGTTACTACTTCTTTCGCTAATGGATTCAACGCACTATTCACATCAACTGGCTGTGCATAGCTGTAGCCTTCGATTCCACCAAGATACAACCAAGCGCCTGCCAAAATAAATGCAAACAAATACACTACACCACTGAGCAAGGCTGATTTTTGTGAACGCTGATGTAATGCGCCATCGGTACGCATCATCAACCACGTACTGCCATGTGCGCACAGCATACTTAAGCTCACCACACCCGCGAGTAAGGCAAACGGGTTGAGTAATGCAAAAAAACTGCCTGTATATTGTGAACGCAAAGTACTATCCATCTCAAATGGTAAGCCTAAAAACAAGTTGCCAAACGCTACACCAAAAACCAATGCAGGTACTGCACCACCAATACACAATGCCCAATCCCAAGCATTACGCCATTTGGTGTTTTCAAGTTTAGAACGATAGTCAAAACCCACAGGTCGTAAAAACAACGCAAATAAAACCAATAATAACGCCCAATACAGCCCTGAGAATGCTACAGCATAGACCATTGGCCATGCTGCAAATAATGCACCGCCTGCAGTGATAAACCAGACTTGGTTACCATCCCAATGCGGCGCAATTGTATTGATCGCAGCACGACGTTCTTGGTCATTTTTGGCGACAAATGGCATTATCGCCATAGAACCCATATCAAAGCCGTCGGTAAGTGCGAACCCAATGAGCAACACGCCAACTAAGACCCACCAAATCACTTTTAACAACTCATATTCAATCATGATTGTGACTCCTGAGATTTATTTTGCGCCTCAAGCTTTTCAAAATGATAACGACCTGTGTGTAAGGAACTTGGTCCCCACTTTGCAAATTTAATCATTAAATACATTTCAATGATCAATAATACCGTATAAAAAGCCGCTAGTGCCAAGATAGAACCCCACACATCTCCAGTGCTTACACTTGATGCAGAAAGGTGCGTTGGTAAAATTTCACCAATTGACCATGGTTGCCGTCCATGCTCGGCGACAAACCAACCTGTCTGCGCAGCAATCCACGGTAACGGTAATGCCAAAAGTGCAAATTTTAATAACCATTTTTTTTGATCCGCATCACGACGAAATACTGCCCAAGTAGACACAGCAAATAGCAATAACATCAAGAAGCCAGACGCCACCATTGCACGAAAAGACCAAAATAAGCTTGGGACATGAGGAATCGTATCTTTCACAGCAGATTGAATATGTGTTTCAGTCGCATCCGTCACATTCGGCGCATATTTTTTCAGCAATAATCCATAACCGAGGTCTTTTTGATTTTGCGCAAATGACGCCATCAAATCAGGTGAACGATCGCCTGCACGCAGTTGCTCAAGCTCTGCATATGCAGTCATACCATTACGAATACGTACCTCGTGTTGTGCCATCAAGTCCTTAATCCCAATCACTTGCTCTGTAGTCGAACGGGTTGCAATCAAGCCGAGCGCATAGGGAATTTTTACCGCATAATCGGTGCGCATTTCCTCCTGATTAGGAATACCAAACAAAGTAAAACTTGCCGGCGCAGGATGAGTATCCCACTCTGCCTCGATAGCTGCCAATTTGGTTTTTTGCACATCACCCAGCTCATAACCTGACTCATCACCAAGTAAAATCACCGACAAGGTTGATGCCAAGCCAAAAATCGCCGCAATCGCAAATGAACGACGGGCAAACGGTAAATCGCGCTTTTTCAGCATGTAATAACTTGAAATTGCCAAGACGAAGATTGCGCCAGTAACATAACCCGCAGATACGGTATGTACAAATTTTACTTGTGCTACTGGATTAAAAATTAAAGCACCAAAATCAACCAACTCCATGCGCATGGTTTCGAAGTTAAACGCCGCGCCGACTGGATTTTGCATCCAACCATTGGCAATCAAAATCCACAGTGCAGACATATTTGAGCCGATTGCCACCAGCCAAGTCACTGCCAAATGTTGAAACTTGGTCAAACGATCCCAGCCAAAAAAGAACAAACCAATGAAGGTCGATTCCAAGAAAAATGCCATCAAACCTTCAATCGCTAAGGGTGCACCAAAAATATCACCGACATAATGTGAGTAATATGCCCAGTTGGTACCAAACTGGAATTCCATGGTCAGACCCGTAGTCACACCCAGTGCAAAGTTAATCCCAAATAGTTTTCCCCAGAATTTGGTCATGTCCTTATAAATTTCTTTGCCCGAAACGACATATGTCGTCTCCATAATGGCCAAAATAAATGCCAACCCCAGTGTTAATGGCACAAATAAAAAATGATACATGGCGGTCATGGCAAACTGAAACCGCGATAAATCAACTACTGTTTCTGAGATCATCGAGATGACTCCTGTTGTGCAGGGGATGACCCTGCGATATGCGTTGCAACTTGGCTATCTATACCCTTAGGAATGGTCGGTGCATCAAACCAAATTGACTTAATCAGCATCAGAAAAAAGACTTTTACGACCAAAATGATGCCGATCTCTCGCACCAATTTTTGGTTGTTCTTTAGTTGCATATCTTTCACAAGAAACCCATAAAAAAACTATGCTTTTGACATTATAAACACAGTGCTTACAATTTGACACACTCATTTTTTATGCCAAGTATTCTGATCAAAACACTTGGATATAGAGTAATAAAGGCGATGTTTTTTATATAATTAATTGTTTTTGCTTCTTATATTTTTAATTCATATGCTTATTAATTTTTAATATAAATCGATTTTAGTGATCATTTTTTGTGTTTAATTTATAAAATCAATTGACCAAACTGACATATTGGCTTGATTCCCCGCCGAAAATTACACTTAAACTCCCGCTTATCTTTTCACCACTTTTTCCACTTCTTTGATGGTTTGTTTGATTGGCTCGTAGTCCAAAAGCCATGTCAGATTGATCGAACGCTGATGATGTTGATCTGCCAAAAGATCAATCACACTCTTTTCCCCACGACCCACCAAATGCTGACGATAGAAGTAATACAACAATGCCACTGTGGTCACGATCATGACTGCCATCATCACCCAAAAGCCTTGTGGCGACTTTGACCCAGGCAAAACTTCAAAGTTCATGCCATATATACTTGTCAGCAAGGTCAACGGTTCAAACACTGCAGTAATAATGGCGAGGATGCGCATGTTCTCGTTGGTCTGATTGGCAATCGCATTAAAATGAATATCAATCGCTGACTAGATCAAAGACACAGGGATGCTCGATATTGAGAATATTTTGTAGGTGAAACTCATTAATACAAATATCGGTCTGCGCATGTACTTGTTGTCGCCATTGTTTTTTTTTGATGAATGACTTCACTGCGTAGACAGTCCCCCCATTTAAATAAAAGCTCATGCTCAGCGCAACTTTGCGCTGCCAAAATCACGCTGTGTTCCGTGGCATGATGATAAAAATAATAGGTTTGCATGGATTCTCTAATTTTAAAAATGGGTTCAAACAGAAGAAATATCAAAGTTAGTGCATTTAATTAGCATAAATAGACTAACTCAACTTCACATTAATGTTCCTTATAAAAAAATCCTCACCGCAGTGAGGACTTTCTGTTAAGCAAATTTGCTCAATTTAAAATAATTGAATACTGAGCAATTACGCTTCAGTTGGTGTAGCTTGCTTTTGTGGGATGTCTTTCATAGTCAATTTGATACGACCACGGTTGTCGACGTCTTGTACTTGTACTTGCAAGATTTGACCTTCGCTGAGGACGTCAGACACATTCGCTACACGCTCATTCGAGATTTGTGAGATGTGAAGCAAGCCGTCAGTACCTGGCATGATATTGACGAACGCACCAAATTCTACAATACGAATCACTTTACCAGTGTAGATCGTACCTGGTTCAATCTCAGCAGTAAGTGCTTGGATCTTCGCAACCGCTGCACTTGCAGACGCTTTCGACTCACCAAATACACGTACTGTACCGTTGTCTTCGATGTCGATCGCTGCGCCAGTTTCTTCAGTGATTGAACGGATGGTTGCACCACCTTTACCGATCACGTCACGAATCTTATCAGGGTTAATGTTGATCACTTGGAATGTCGGTGCGAACATGTTGATTTCAGGGCGAGCACGTGAAATCACTTTGTTCATTTCATTCAAAATGTGGATACGACCAGCATAGGCTTGGTTCAATGCCACTTCCATGATTTCTTCAGTGATGCCTTCGATCTTGATGTCCATTTGCAGTGCAGTAATACCATTGGCAGAACCTGCAACTTTAAAGTCCATGTCGCCAAGATGATCTTCATCACCCAAGATGTCAGAAAGGACTGCGAAACGCTCACCCTCTTTAACTAGACCCATTGCAATACCTGCAACTGGCGCTTTCAAAGGTACACCGGCATCCATCAATGCAAGCGATGCACCACATACAGATGCCATTGAAGATGAACCATTAGACTCTGTAATATCAGACACGATACGAAGTACATATGGGAAGCGATCTGCCGCAGGAAGGACTGCTTGTACACCACGACGCGCTAGGCGACCATGACCGATTTCACGGCGTTTTGGACCAGTTTCACGACCAGTTTCACCGACAGAATATGCAGGGAAGTTGTAATGCAACATGAAGTTGTCAGTCTTCGTTCCTGCAAGCGTATCAACCATCAAGGCATCACGCGTATTACCTAGAGTCGCAGTCACAAGCGCCTGTGTTTCACCACGTGTAAACAATGCAGAACCGTGAGTACGACCCAATACGCCAACTTGTACGTCGAGCTGACGAACTGTCTTGGTATCACGACCGTCGATACGTGCTTTACCTGACAAGATATTGTCACGTACGGTACGGTATTTAAGGTCTTCAAAGAGTTCATTCAAATCATCAGCAATACCAGTTTCATCTTCTGCAGGCACGAACTGCGCAACGGCTTCCGCTTGAAGTGCATCAAGTGCTGCATAGCGATCTTGTTTCACTGCAATGGTGTAGGCTTCAGAGATTTTTGCTTCGAAAGCATCTTTGAGTTTTGCACGAAGGTCTTCATTTTTCTCAGGTGCAGTCCAAGTAGACTCTGTTGCACCAGCAGCTTTTGCAAATTCTTGAATGGCTTTAATAGCAATTTGTTGCTCATCATGACCGAACAATACTGCACCAAGCATTTGATCTTCTGAAAGTTCTTTTGCTTCAGACTCAACCATCAATACCGCAGTTTCTGTACCTGCAACCACAAGGTCAAGTGCAGATTCAGCCATTTGCGCATGGCTTGGGTTAAGAATATATTCGCCATTGATCAAACCAACACGTGCCGCACCGATTGGACCACGGAACGGTGTACCTGCAATCGCAAGTGCCGCAGATGTACCAAGCATCGCTGCAATATCAGCATCCATCGTCTTGTCAGAAGACACCACAGAAGCGGTGACTTGCACTTCGTTGAAGTAACCTTCTGGGAACAATGGGCGGATTGGACGGTCGATCAAACGAGAAATCAAAGTTTCTGCTTCAGACGCACGACCTTCACGCTTACCATAACCACCTGGGATACGACCTGCAGCATATTGCTTTTCTTGGTAGTTTACAGTGAGTGGAAAGAAGTCTTGACCTGCTTTCGCTGTTGGCTGTGCAACCACTGCAACAAGTACACTTACGCCACCCATAGTGACAAGCACAGAGTTCGCTTGACGTGCAACACGACCAGTTTCTAAAACAACCGTGTGTTGACCATATTGGAATTCTTTACGAACAAGATTAAACATAGACATGTTTTATTTTTTCCTAATTGTTTAATGGGGACTTCGAAAAACCACCTATCTTGGCAACTTTTTCGATATTCCCTAATAATGGCTTCATGCTGATAGAAAGCCCCTAAGGTTTGGCATTGCTTCATTACTTAATTATTTTGATTCAATCGCTTGCAACAACACAGTCAGCAATATGATCAAAATAAAATTTAAATGTTGAATGACATGCCATGGCAAAACTTAGAAGCTGTTTTCGACCAGTACCACCGATTTACTTGGTATCTCAGTTTAAAATTTCAACCGAAATCATGTTTTAAATCACAAATGTACAATTTGCAAATCTAATCCAAATTATTTTGACAAAAACAAAAGAAGAGGCTTATCGCCCCTTCTCAGTATTCATCTTGCTAAGCAACAGCTTAACGACGAAGACCTAACTCACCGATCAATGCAACATAACGTGCATGATCTTTACCGTTGAGGTAGTCAAGCAATTTACGACGTTGGTTTACTTTACGAATCAAACCACGACGACTGTGATGGTCGTGTTTGTGTGATTTAAAGTGACCTTGTAAATCGTTGATTTGCGCAGTTAACAAGGCAACTTGCACTTCTGGCGAACCAGTGTCATTTTCAGCACGTGCAAATTTTGCGATGATTTCAGCGCGATCTTGGTTAGTTAAAGCCATCATGTATCTCCGAGATGCTTAAAAGTTCTATTGAGCGATATTTCAAGTATTTTGATCGAGCAATCATTCGACCGCAGTCTATTCAATCCCTGTCAAAACACCCATGCCGTGCATCACTACAGCAAGTGCGATATTCTAATAGAGATTTTAATGCTTTGCAAAACCCATTGTCGGATTTTTCTCAAGATTTTCACCGAATCAAAACAAATACGCCGATTCCAGACTGAAATCGGCGCATTTGCTTAGGCTACTACACTACAACACGTTCTCTTTATTTTTGTTTTTTGATCTTTTCCCAAGACCTGTTTTTTGTTGTTCTGCAACACACCCCTGTGTTCTTGTTGTATGTACGCTGATACACGCTGAATTCATCTCAACAAATCGACAATATGATAGTTGTTTTATTAACCACACCTTAATCAACTTGTTAAAAGCATTGTGACAAAAAAGATGATTTTGGAAAATACGAGATATTCGACATTGGTTGTAAGAAATTGCTTACAATAATTAATAAAATTGTTTTAAATCATTTACTTACAAATTTTAATGAGATTTTAATTTGTCAAGAATGTACATTTTATGTCATAGAAACAGTATAAGCACTTGGCACTTTACGCCAAAATCGGTTGATGAAAAATTTATGGCTTCATGACTTTAGTCGTAAAAAATTGCACAATGTATAAATTTTAGGCAAAATAAAAGCCTTATAGTCTCTCCCAAAACTATAAGGCTCAAGGTACTGCAATCTCTGCTGAGATAGAGTTCACTTACGTCACTGTAAGCCCGCAAAGTCTCTCGACCGTTTGTACTATTTGGTTGCGGTACGCTTAATCATCCATAACTAAGCAGTGAGTTCATCATCGCAAAAGTCTGCGAATCCGACCAGTGGCGAATCACCCTGATTGTTGTAAGCATTTACTTACACGTTCGCAACATTATTGTTCTCATCGTTGCTTTTTCCTTGCAAGTTTTACAATCCGTTACTTTCGATTGCCCGAATAATTTGTGCGCTAAGCCCGCTCTGACGCTGTGTCCGCACGGCTAGACTATGCTCAAACATGGTGACGGAACTGAATAGGCTCACCATTTTCTTCGCCCGAGTAATCGCTGTATAAAGTAACTCTTTGCCCATCAGTCGCTGTGCAGACTGATCCAACACCACTGCCACATGATCAAATTCTGAGCCTTGCGATTTATGAATGGTCAGCGCAAAAGCCGTTTGAATACTTTGTGGCAATCTCGCCACGGCAAGCCATTTGTCCAGACTCGGGAAATAGACTTCAAGCTGTTCACGCTTATCAGGATGTGGCAAGCAAATGCCAATATCACCATTCGACACACCAAGCTGATAATCATTACTGCTCACCATCACCGCACGACCTACAAACCATTCGCTGTCTTGTACCAGATTTAAGGCATATTTGAGATGTTGGGTCATGGCAAGGTTAATCTGCGCTAAACCAAGCGCACCGTGACGCATTGCAACCAAAATCCGATACTGATCAAAAACTTGAGCAACCTGTTGATGGTTCACTTTGCCTGCAAGATAATCTTTTAAAATCGAAAAATATGCCTGATAACCGAGTGCCAGCTGTCGATAAATCGCAATCAAGGTGGAAGTATCCAAGGACGCATGTTCAGATTGTTGTAATGAATAAAAGCCCAACCAATCGACATTCACTTGCGCTAATTTTGGAATCTCATCGCCGATTTGAAGCATCTGCGGTTGAGCTTTTTCTAAAAAATATGCATAACTTGGTCGATCCGTGGCATAGATCAATTTGGCAAATTGTCCAATTTTGGCATCATCGACAAAACGACGGCTGTGCTTCAATTGCACATGACGCTGTTGCAATGCAGGTACTTGCTGAAAGTCTGCCAGCACATAACCCACGTCGACAGATGTAAGCTGATTGGCATCACCCAACAAAATCACTCGAGTCGGTGCTTGGATCGCATCAAACAATAGCTTCGCCAAGTGCAAATCCAGCATGGAGGCTTCATCGACCACGATCACATCATGGCCCAGCGGTCGTGACGCGTCAAAGCGTGGCACGCCACGTTCGCCAATGCCGAGTAAGCGGTGAATAGTCTGTGTCTGTTGATGGGCAAAATCAGGGTGATACAAGCCTGCATCTAGCAATTTCGGATTTTGAAAGGCTTTTTGTAGTGCTTCTTGCATACGCTGTGCCGCTTTTCCTGTCGGCGCAACCATGGCGATACGCATGTCAGGATAGAATTTTTTCAACACCGCAACGATATGGGTCAATACAAAGGTTTTGCCTGTGCCTGGTCCACCCGTGATTAAGCTGAATGCAGAATTGACACCCTGAGCAAGCGCCTGCTGTTGATACGGATCTTCAAATAGACTGAGATAAGGCGCTAAATCCACTTGCTCAACATGTTGCACTAATAACCTAGCAATGCGTTGCGCCAAATCATGTTCATAACGCCAATAGCGCTGTAAGTACAACCGCCCTTGATCCCAAAACATCGGCTTTAGTTGCCTAAAAGTAGATACATCTTGCGCTTGATATTCACCAACATCTAATAGAAACTCGTCAATCTGTTGAGGCTTTTCCTTAAGTGCAATACAACTATCGCCACGTTCTAGTGCTGTGCTTAACTCAAGCAAATAGCCTTGTACAAGCGATTGATTTTCTTGTTTAAAATTACTATTTATGGGGTGGAATTGAGACAAATAACCACTCCATAAGGTCGCCCATGTTGGCGCCTCAGATGGCTGTGATTGCCCCATGAACTGTTGATTTATCATTGCGTTACCTTCTATCACAGTGCATTTATCCGCACAGTTATCCACCAAGTTATTCACACATTTATCTACAGAGTTATCTACAAGTTTTTCAACATATTTATCCACCATTTTGTGGATAACACTTCAACTCACGTTCATTTAGATAAAACTCATCTAGTTTCCGCAGACTAAACACACGGTTTTACACACTATTTTGCACAGACTTATCCACAATCTTGCTGTCTGAAAATTTTGACCCAAACAATTGATCTAATTCAAAAATTAAATCCAAATCTGCTTGCCAATGCAGTACACCGTAGCTTTTTTGTGGTTGACTTGATAATTCTGTGGTTTGCATCCCTCGAAGATATAAGTAATTCGCCGAGCCGAGATGAGTGTCAGGCTGATAATCAGCTAGATGCGTTGATAAATAGCGATGCAATGCAACGAGATAAAGCGATGCTTGCAGCCAATAACTCGAATGACGCATACTCTCGCTGATCTGCGCATGATCATAATCTTGCAGATATTCGCCTAGAAAATTACTTTTAAAATCAGCAATGTGGTATTTGACACCATCGAAATAAACCAAATCGATTGAACCATTCAGATACCGTGCAGTATCGGCATGATCGAATTCGGGCAAATCTAAATCGTATTTTGCAAAAAGCTGATGAATGCGCTGCGTATCAAAACGCCGATCTGCCAATGCCAGATAAAATGGAAACTCATGGCTACGATCGCTACGCTGTAATTGAGCCAGTGTTAGACCATCATGCAACGGTGTGGACAACACTTGCGTTATCCACAGGTGTAGTGCTTTTTTTAGCCATGCGTTCATTTCTTCGGCATTGCGCTCAGGGAAATCTTTCACATAAGCATCGCACAGCGTAGACCATAAGCCGTATTGATTCATCTTGGATTGTAGCTGTTTCGTCCAATACTGATCATGTTGAAAATCAATCACTTCAAACAATTCATGTAAGCAATTTCCTGCATTAGTGCCTTTGGGAAAATGCCTACGAATCCAATCGAGTTGGGTCAAATCACCTGCTTGCGTCGGTGCAATCGTCGAAATTTCTTCCGCAAAAATGACGGAACTGTCTAGCACAATTTCATCTTCGGCAGGCGTTGTTTGCAAAGTGTTATCTGCGATTTGATCAAGCAATTGTCCATGACCGCCCTGCTGATGCACGGCAATCGCACTAAAACTGGTGCGAGTCTTCGGATAAAAGCGCCGTGTTGGATAATCAATGGCGTTTAGATTCTGCACTTGATGTTTGCTCGGCTGATAGCGCTGATCAATCACTGCTTGTGGAATCTGAAAATCTTCCGCTTTTAAGCTCTCGTGTTCAAACGCATCTGCTTGCGCATCGAGCCAAAACTTGATCCCACCTTTATATTTTTTCGGACGACTTTCTACAGGAAAATAAGCATAGAGCCGATAGCTGGCACGGGTAATCGCCACATACCACAGCCGATGATTTTCCGCACAGAATTTATCAGTATTAGCCCGCTGTGCTTCGTCATTATCCGCTATCGCTGCTTGGGAAATGGCAATAATCCGCTCTTGCGCTTTGCTGTCTTTTTCAGCGCCTATACCATCTTTATCCGATTGATAAAATGCTAATTTTTGTTTGGATAAATCAATGGTTTGACTGGCTTTCATTAAGAAAACAATTTTAAACTCCAAACCTTTGGACTTGTGAATGGTCATCAGATGCACACCCGATTCACTACTCAGCTTACGCTCAAGCTCCCATTCCCGCTGTGCAGGCGAGCCGAGTTGCAGTTGATACCAATGCAACACATGCTGTAAACCATGCGACTGTTGCCCCGATTGCTGACTGATGAGCTCAACGATATGTCGTGTATTGACGATACTTCGCTCGGCATCTAAGCCCATATTCTGCGCAAGGTTTTGCCAAAATTGATACTGCGTCGCCAAATATTGCCATGCCAGCAAAAAGCCCTTGCTAAGCCACAATTGTCTTGCTTGACGGAACTGTTGCATGTGTAGACTCAAGGCATCAGCTTCATTGGAAAATCGCTGAAAATCCGATGCCTTTAAACCGATCAACGGCGTCGATAACGCACGTTTCAGTACCGCATCTCGTTCAGGGCGCTCAATCGCCAGCAGTATCGCCGCAACATCTTGCGCAGCAGTGCTTTCAAAGACACTGCGCTGTGCGGTGCGATTGACATCAATGCCGAGCTTTTCTAACTGTTTTTGGACTTCGCTGAGTTGATGATGGCTATTGGCAAGCACGGCAATATCACTGGCTTCAATCTTTATTTTTTCATCATTATCTTGTAGAAAAAGTTTGTCTTCTTGCGCATAAATCAATAATTCACGGATTTTATGCGCAATTAAATAGGCTTCATTGGCATCTTTTTCCAACTCGACAAAGCGTAACGGCGTTAGATCTTGTTCGCCATGTTCTACCAAATAGCTTGCGCCATCTTTGCCTGCCTGTGCAGGATAATAATCAATTTCTTCGCCAAACTGCATTTGCCGTTGAAATAGCGCATCGACCGCTTCAACCAAGCGAGGTGTAGAACGAAAATTGTGCTGTAAGCGATAAAAACTGCCCTGCTTCGAAGCAATATCATTAAAGGCGTTGAGATAGGTCAGAACGTCACCACCACGGAAGCCATAAATCGCCTGTTTCGGATCGCCGACCGCAATAAAACAGCCTTGCGTATAACGTGTCGCATCACGCCACACTGCTTGCAACATATTGTCTTGTTCTTGGTTGGTGTCTTGAAATTCATCTACCAAAATGATCGGATAGCGTTGTTGAATCGCCTCTGCCAAGACTTTGCCACGTTCGCCTGTCAGCGCATCGCTCAGGCTACGAGTCTGTTGGCTAAAGGTGGTTTCACCTGACTGATAAAGTAAATGTGGCAGTTTTTGTTTGACTTGCACGGTGAGGTAATAATGCAGATATAAATCGAGTTGTGCGAGGTCGTGATGAATTTTTTGGCTCTGTTCACACAACCTAAATAAGGCTTGAATCAATGGACTTTGATAAAATTTTTGTAAGACATCTTCAGGACATTTTTTTGAAAAAATCGTTTCTCGGACTTGTCCTTTGGAATCTAAAAAGATTTGATAAATCTGTTGAAAAGCACTTTGTGCCGAGGCTTGAAAATAGCTTAATGGATGATTTTTATCGAGTTGCTGAATGGCTTTAGGTAATGCATCTTTGAATATAGAATTAAATTTATCATTACGAAAAGACTGTTTACTGACAAAGGCATAATAGTCACCTTTTAAATCAAAATATGGTCGTAACGCTGCCATATTCTCATCATTACACTGGTCAATCACCTCAGCGACATAGGGCTGAAAACCTGCCAAATCAATCTTCGGTGCTTGCACCTCTTGCAACTTAGCTTGGTTAAAATTCAAGGTGTTCTGAATGGTGCTGAGATAATGATCTACCGAGCCGAGGTGACGGCTCATCAATAATACATCAACCAATTCTTGTGGCTGATGTTGTAGCCATGCACGTAGCTCGTCATGCACCAGTTGATATGGATATTGTTTTTCATTTTCAGCGATTTGCCGTATTTGTACTTCACCACTATCAAAGGCAAATTCACGCAATGTCTTTTGAATAAAACTATCAATCGTACCAACAAATAACTCATCTAAGCTATCAATCACCAGTTTTAAACGATTAACTAAATAGACAAAATTATGTGTTGAATTTTCATCATCTTGCTGATTATTTTTGCTTGAACTTTCACGTTGAAACTGCTGGAAAATAATCTGTGCCAAAGGGTCACTAAGCGACATTTCCGTCTGTGAGATTTGTTCCTCACTGTGAAATGATTGCCAGACTTTGGCAAGGCGGTAAATTTCTTGCAGGCGTTTACGAATCCGAGATTTTAACTCCGCCGCCGCCGCACGAGTAAAGGTGGTAGCGATCACTTGGCGTGGCAAATATTTCTCCACCAAGATACGCACCATCAAACTAGACAGTGTCCACGTTTTGCCTGTCCCCGCCGAGGCTTCGATTAGATGCAAACCACTGAGTGTTAATTGCTTCAGCGGTTGATCTTGATAGTGCACAGTGGCTTTCATATTTGAAGTCATGCTTGATCGCTCCTAGGCCTTGATCGGCTTTTGCAGATGCTTGAACATCGGTTGATATAAACGCACCGCATACTTCTCGCTATGTTGATTGAGCAGTTTTGCCGCCTCATCAGGTGCAATCACCAATGCCCAATCAGGCGACAACGATGAGCCTTGATCACTATAGGCATTTTCAAAATCTGCGTGGTAATAGTGTTGCCCTAACCAACGCTTTTCGATCTCTTTAAAGTTGGCGACATATTCCTCACCTTGATCATCAATTTCAAACTGCAACTGCTTATCACCGACTTGGGCAAAGATCGCAGGTGGCAAGGCAAAGGCTTGATTTTGTTGCAGAGTCCAGACCTCAAGCCAATCTTGTAGATATTTTTGCGCATTTTCTTGACTTAGTTCTGAGAAAATTAATGTCATATTTTTAAACAACGCAATCCGAGTTAACGATTCAATTTGATCGGCATAAGCTCGCCATAAAAGATATTGCAACCAAATCGACAGCGCACGCGCACCATGACAACTTGACGCAGTGAGGCTAACCCAATTCGTGGCAGATTCGTCACTTGGGATTTGAATATTCAATTGTAGCTGTTCGCCCAAAGGCATGGTTTTAGTGGTTAACAGTGTGACTTTCCCACCAAAATCACTGAGCCGCTCCAGCACTTGATCGAGTTCACTCTGCGCCTGTTGCCACGTGGCATTTTGCATTTTGCCAATCGGCATTTTGTCTTGTAATAACAGTAAATCGGTGGATTCTGTCGCTAAAACGGCATCACTTTCTAGTGTGTTATTTTCTAAAAAGCATTGCTGTAAATAATCTCTCACCGAATATTTTTGCAAGCCGCCCAATTGTAATGGCTCAAAACTTTCAAAGGCATCAACACTACCCACATTGGCAATGCCTGCATGACGTAAGAAATGCTGTGCGGGATGCGATAAGTCTTTGATCCACTGCGAGACATCCATGATTTGCAGGGCTGTACTTGTTTCTATAGGTGACTGATCTAACCAAAAGAATTGCATATCCGACGGCTGTTGTATCTGCTGTGCCACTTGCCACCACTGCGAACGATAACGCTGAACTTTGACATCGGTAAAACCTTTTGGATCAAAAGGTTGTAATGGATGCACGTTATAGATCGAAGATAAATGACGTGGAATCACTAAGCCTGATTCTTCGATACATGGTTTTTGCTCACGATGCTGATCTGATGATTTTGCCACGATCAAGTCAAGATGTTGTACCAATTCTTGTACAATACTGGACGGATCACGCACCTCGGCATCTTGCACATCGAAGCCATTATAAAACAGCCAAAATTGATCTTGCGCCTGCAACAAAGCATCTAAAAATGCACCTTGATCATCCTCAAGTCGTGAACGATCGCCAAGCTCAGCTTGTAAAAGCTCCATTAAATCAAAAGGAATATGTGCATCACGATTCGGGAATGTGCCTGTATCCATATTCAGACAAACGACGAGTTGATACGGTAGTGGACGGAGCTGTCCAATCTGCGCAAAAGTAATATATCCAGTTGGCTCAGTTTGCGAAACTTTGTGCGATAGCGTCGATTCAATTTCATCGAGCACAAAAGACAGAGGCAACCGCACCGCTTGCGAATCCGTCACCTCAATAATGCGTTTAAACTGATGCAAAGCATCTTGCACATAGCGCCAACCTGTGCAGACTTCAAAGTCGCTAATATCAGTATCTAATAATGCGACTGACTCCGCCAAAGTCTGTTGCTGATCAATCGCTTGCGGTGTGAGCCAATCACGATGACTATCTAAATCATGATGAATTTCAATCAACTTACCGATCAATTCGAAATCAGCGGTTTGCACGGATTCCAAACTTAAAATCTCATCGAACAGCGCATGTTCAGGCATGGCAATCGCCAATGCCAGTCGATCTAGCGCATAACGGAAACTAAAGCGAAAATCTTGATCATGTGGCGCAAGACTTTGTGCAAGATGCGCCTGATCAAAACCACGTTTAAATCCTGCCGATTCAAGCAGTTCCAACATGCGTTGTACTTGTTCAAAGGTCAGGGCGAAGCGTTGTAAAGTCGCAGGCAAACTCAGCCAATCGGCAAAATATTCTAGGCTAAACCGCTGATGCAACAACTTAAAGCGCAAAGTAATCGATTGCCACAATTGCAAGGCATCTTGAATCGGTACACCTGCGATCTTCACAGGAAGCATTGGTGCAGCAGTTAAAATATCATTTTTAATTGCTGAATTGACTGATAAATTCGCATGATGTGTTGAATGAAACACCGTGCGAATTTGCGTTTCGATTTCAGATAGATTCGGTACAAGTACCACAATATCACTCGGCTGACGCTTCTGCGCTGTATCGGCACTGAGCCATTGTGTGAGTTGATCTTTCAGCACTTCAAGCTGACGCATGGTCGAATGGCAGACGTGAATCTGAATCGAACGATCATCATCCGCTAAAGCATAGCTGTCCGCTACAGGCTCACTTAAATGCAAAATATCTGATTGAATTTTCGAGAGTAAATGCTGTGGTTCAATCTCGACAAAGTGATCTTGCCAATCGCCCTCTTCACCACCTGCAAGCTGACTCAGCAATGCGCCAATATCACGGGCTTGCTTGCCGAGCCTCGTCAGTAGCGGATGACGAGATTCATAATACACCGCAGCATCGGGATATTTCAGCTCATACTTGGCTTTCCAGTACGGATCGACGCTGTCCGCCCAATACTCTTGCGACGGCGCATAATGATAAATTTTAATTTGCGTATACTGCGCCAATCGTCTTAAAAAATTCAGTTGTGACGGTGGCAATTCCAATAGCGTAAAAATATAAATCTGTGGTGGTAAACGGCGAATCGCTTGCTCGGCAAATTCACCCGTTAAGGTCTGCCAAAATGCCTGATCAATGCTTTCGATCTGCTGGAAATCTGCCGCAAATTCCTCATGCCAAATAAAGCGTTGCCACTGCTCCAATTGCTGGGCTTGCTGGATTTGATAATTCACTGCTTCGGGTTGGGATTTTACCGAGTCTTTTTGTGCAACTTTTTCAGGATTGCGTAGCCATTTCTGTACTAGGATTTCTTGATCATTACCCCAACGATGTAGCCAATTTTGTCGACAACGGCATTGCACTGCACCCGATTTACTCAAGCCGTAAAGCTGTTCACAGTTCTGTACACACTGCCCACGATAGACGATGTAATTGGCAAATAAACGTGAGGTCTGATCGGCAATCCAATACAGTAGATTTTGTTGTTTTAAACTGCGTTGCAAAGCATTTTCGATGGCATCACTATGTTGTCTAACTCGTTGAAATAATCCATATAAAGCATGGTTTTCTGTAATCGATTTCTCTGCAATGTCTTTTGAAAAATATGTATTGAGAAATAGATAAATCCGCCATTTCATATTGAGCATTTGCGGGGCTTTTAAAATCGGCTCTTGCCCAAGTACCGCTTGATAGAGTTGCCATTGCAAAGTACGCAATTGACTAAACTCAATATTAGCGCTGATGCCTTGTTGCTCGGCAAGTTGTTGTTGGAGCCATTGTCCAATGCCGTGATTTGGCACCACGATTTGCGTGCTTTGCAAAAGACTTTGGGCAGAATTTTTCGGCTGAAACGCATCCTGCATCAAAGCATGGAGTAACACTTCAGGTCGCTGACTTTGCAGAATATCAATGCCCATATTTAGCTCTAAAATTTATAAAATTATTGGAAAAATGAATGGTATTTATCCTAACCAAATTTGTGGCAACTGACCATCATTTCAGGTTGAAATTCATCAAATAAACGACATGTATTGTCGCCATAAAGTTGAAGCGTTTTTTCTCATAATCCTTTCAGATACATATTGAAAATAGAGAAGCACTACACATTTTTGCAATTTCATGGCAAAGTAATTTTCAGCAAAATTCAACGCTTACATTTTAAATCTACGCCACAAGGAAAGACTTCGTGAAAATCAAAAACACACCAAATACGATTGACCCAAATCTTGACCTCGAAAAAGCACGTCAAGACAGTTTAGAGCTGATTAATAAGCGTGCTTATATTTCGGCAGGTGCGGCGATGGTGCCGATTCCTTTGTTTGACTTGGTGGTGGATTTGGGCGTATTAACCACACTGTTGCCTGAAATCAATGCCAAATTTGGACTGGCGCCTGAGCAAATCAGTGTCTACGACCCGAAAACCAAAACAGTGAATTGGAAAGAACTGCGCAAACGTGGCTTTGAGCTATCGAGCTTTGTGGTAGCACGCACAGCGGTGAAGCAATCGATCAATGGTCTACTTGGAAAATTTGTAACCAAACAAGTGACCAAGTTTATTCCACTTGGTGGGTCATTGGTCGCAGGAACGCTCGGCTACATGATCATGAAAAAGATCGCTGAAACGCATATCGAAGATTGCTACCAAACGGCGAAAAAGTTGCAAAAAGAAAGCCAAAGTAAAGTTGTTGGTACGCAGTAAAACTACAGACGAAAAGACCTCACCCCACCTCTCCTACAAGGAGAGGAGTTTTCCATTGCGCCTCACCCAGCCTCTCCTCGAAGGAGAGGCGCTCTATTTTGAAACTCTAATTCGCAGCTTTTAAGCGCTCTAGGATATGTTCAAGCACTGCAATCCGAGCGCTATTTTTATCATTAGTCGCCACGATATGCCACGGGGCGCAGTCGGTTGAAGTGTGTTCAAACATATCCGCTGCCGCTTGCAAATAGTCATCCCATTTTTCCCGATTGCGCCAATCCTCATCGGTGATTTTAAAGCGCTTGTGTGGCGTTACTTCACGGGCTTTGAAGCGTTTTTCCTGCTCGTCTTTGTCGATCGCCAGCCAAAACTTAATCAACACGGTTTGGTTGTCCATCAAGTCCTGTTCAAAACGATTGATTTCCGCATAGGCACGCTTCCATTCAAAGGGCTTAGCAAAGCCTTCGAGTCGCTCAACCAAGACCCGTCCATACCATGAGCGATCAAAGATGGTAATGTCACCGTTTTTAGGTAGTTTCGTCCAAAAGCGCCACAGATACGGACGACGTAATTCGTATTTTTCAGGTGCTGCGATGGTGTAAATATCATATTCACGTGGATCGAGTTTTTTGATGATGCGCTTGATCGCACCGCCTTTGCCTGCGGCATCCATCCCTTCAAACACGATCACCACATTGCGCTCATCTTGGCGCATGGCTTTGGCAACTTTCTTACTGAGTTTTTTTAGCTGCTTTTTATAGTCATCTTTGTCTAATTCGTCATCATCAAATTGAGTCAAATCGTCGGGAATCGTTGATTTTTTCCAACGTCCTGTGATGGCATCGGGTGTAATTTCTGACAAAGGCTGTTTTAATGCGGAGAGTACCACTTGAGCAAATTGTTGATCACGCCGTTCCTCATCGTCACCATCAATACAAATCCAATCCTCGGTGAAATGTGCACGCAACTTTTGCAAGGTATCGTATTGCTTTTGACTGCGCCAATCTAAGCCGTGCAGTTGTTGCCATTTTTGTACGCTTGGATCAAGTTTATCCAAACGCTTTTGTAGCGCTTTCCACGACAGATCAAACCAAACCTTCACCACATGCACGTGGTTGGCTTGTAGATCGAGCTCAAACTCACGCATGTTTTGTACATAGTCTTTGAATTGTTCGGTAGTAATCGGCTCAGACACATGCATTGCAGTCGCCAACAAATCACTATACCAATTACCAAATAATAGCTTCATCTGCCCTTCGGCAGGGATAAAGCCAGCATACGGCTGCCAAAAGGGTTGTGACTTGGTCAGTGGATGCGGGACTTCGGCTTTGACCAACAGATAACGTGGATCAACCCATTCACGGAGCTGTTGCACCGCTTCGCCTTTACCTGCCAGCTCAATACCGCTGATCAGAATCAAGACACTTTTGCCTTTGATACTGCCTCGCCCTTCTCGAAGCTGAAATTGCGCTTCGATTAAATCTGCGGAGAGTTCGTCTTCATCACGTATCGGCAATTTTTCCAATTGCTCGGCGCTTAGACACGGCACAAGCTGTGCTGAATTTTTAGCAAGGTCATCTTGGCTGGCTTGTTCAGCATTTATTTTTTCTGATTTTGACATCGTGACTCTTTTCTCCCAAAATTGAGCATGCAAAACACATCAACAAAACAGATGCGCGGTTTGCGCTACAATTGTACTATTCACATCTCGATACTTTCTTTTATACTCTTTTCAGCTGTCTGTCATGTAAAAAATATGTTAAAAACTGAACAACTTGCACGTTATCTTGAGCAATATAAGCAACTTCGAATTCATCATTCTGCTGAGGTAAAAACGCTCACTTGGCAAGTTGCAACATGGCAAAAACAGCGCATGCAACAAGTACATGGCAACCTATTTCAAAGCAACACTTATACCGAACTGGCTGACTTCTTTCACAGTGAATTGTATAACTTTGATGCACTAACCGAGCTTGCTGATCAACTCGAGCTCATGCTTGCGCAAAAAGTGAAACTTGATCGTTGGCTCCCCAATGAAATCCTCAATGCACTGGTGCAATCGATGCAATTGGCACTGCTCACCATCAAACTCGACCAACAGCTTGCCATTCAGCTGATCCAAAAAGAACAACCGCTAAATGATGCAAATCTGTTGCATATTGCCTTGGCATGTAATCAACGCCCCGACCGACTGCGCCAACTCAAACTCTTTCAAAGTGTCAGCCAACAATTGGCACGTCATGCACAGTCTTTACTGCTTCGCACTTCACTCAAACTCGCCAAATCCAAACTCAAACAACGTGGTTTTGCACCGATGTATCAGTATTTAGATCATGGCTTTCAGGTCATGCGTAGCAATCCACATGCCAAGCAATTTTTTCATCATTATGCACAGCAAGAATATTGTTTTTTAGATTATATGGTCAATGCACAGCCGAGCGATCTCAATGTATATTATGACCCGACATCACAACAAATCTGTCGGAATGCGCAAACACCACCGCAGTAATTTGCATCCGTGCATTCATTTGATTTAATTTTTTTGGGGAAATCATGTCTAAGTTTGACTTTTTACAACAACAACTCGATGATTACGAGAATTTGCAAAGCCACCAAGATGCAAGGCTTGCCAACAAATTACAACACGTCCAAGCATGGCAAAAAGCCCGCATGCAACAGACCCATGCCGATTTTTTTGCCATTCCAGCACATCAACCGATGGCGCATTATTTTCTCAATCGCCTATATGGCGCAGATGATTTTAATGAACTTGCCCATCAGATCGGTCGTTTTATTCGTAATGCACACAAAGTTGAAAAAATTCTGCCAAAGTCTGCCCTGCAAACAGGTGATGCTGGGGTGGAACTTGCAGTATTGGCGATTCAGCTCGATGAACAAGTCGCCAAATATGTATTGGACAATTATCCAAGCGACACACCGCTAAATGATGACATGATGCGCCGCGCTTACCTTGCCGTTGATCAAGCCGAACCTCGACTGCATCAGATGCAACTGCTTGAAACATTAGGTGAAAAACTGGATAAATATGTGCGCTCGGCGATCGTCAAAGCAGCATTTAAGTTATCTAAAGGCGTGGCTTATCGGCATGATGCCAACACCATTTATGATTTTATTGATGATGGTTTTAAGGCGATGGCACCGCTTCATTCTGCGCAAGATTTCATCGCCACATTTACCGCCAAAGAAAAACAAATTATCGATGCAGTTCATACAGGGCATCCAACTCCATTTCAGCTTTAAAAGCACATATCGAGCTATTTAAACGCTCGTTTCTTTCCAGCGTCGGAATGCTTCTGTCAAATGTGGTGCAATTAAGTCATAATTTTCCCAAGTATCTTCAACATGATAGATACTTGGCAATGCTTTCGCCAACACATCCTCATAGACTTTGTAATACAGATAATCTTCCCCTGCATAATAAAACTGGGTAAAGGCTAACCCACCTTCATTTAAATCTTCATCCCAAAATTTTTCATCGCACTCCATACTCAAAAACATTCGCCCAGTAATTTGACGTTGTTGTACTTTTACAATAGCGCTTGCACTTTCTTCTCGATGTAGCTCGCCATGTAAATCATGATGAATAATCCAAGCCAAAAAAATCCCAATGTGCGTTCCAGCATGCTCATAAGGCAAGCCAAATTCTTCAACAGTTTCTGCATGCCAATCCATTCGGTCAATCGCCATACTTTCATCTCTCTTTCTTTAGAATTATCAATTATTATTCACACATTAACACACCAGATTTAAGTTGAGTATGTTATCTTTTCGGCATCTATATATGTTCGTATTAAAAACGCCTGAGGAGTGCGATATGTCTAGCGACAATCATAACAGCGATAGCCAAGATAAAAATAATCAGCAAAAAACCAGCCCATTTCTCACCGAATCATTGCCACAAGGTACGCCTCAAGGACAACAACAAAGCCTCGAACAATTGTCTAACGGCACGAATGCAACGGCGGGCACATCGACGGACACTTCATCAGCAATTCCAAAATATAATCTGCCACGTGGTGCCAACACAGGCAATGTCGGTGCAACCACACACTTTGGCTACAAAACAGTAGATAGCACTGAAAAAGAACAAAAAGTCGCAGAAGTTTTTCACTCCGTTGCCAGTAAATATGACTTGATGAATGACTTGATGTCTTTTGGCATCCATCGTCTGTGGAAGCGTTTTGCCATTCAAATGTCAGGTGTACGCCGTGGTCAGCAGGTGCTTGATATTGCAGGCGGTACAGGTGACTTGGCAAAAGTATTTAGCCGTGAAGTCGGTGAAACTGGTCATGTGGTGCTTTCAGATATTAATGAGTCGATGCTCAATGTCGGTCGTGATCGTTTGCTCGATGCGGGCTGTACCAATGTCGATTTCGTGCTTGCCAATGCTGAAACTTTAGAGCCGTTTGCAGATAATAGTTTTGATTTGGTCACCATCAGCTTTGGTCTACGTAATGTGACCGATAAAGATGCGGCACTGGCTGCGATGTATCGTGTACTCAAGCCAGGCGGTCGTTTATTGATTTTAGAATTTTCAAAACCGATCTTTGAGCCATTATCAAAACTCTATGATCTGTATTCATTCACCGCTTTGCCTGTGATGGGGAAATTGGTGGCGAATGATTCGGAAAGCTATCGTTATCTGGCAGAATCAATTCGTATGCACCCCGATCAACACACCTTAAAACAAATGATGCAAAATGCAGGCTTTGCTCAGTGTGATTATCACAATCTGACTGGTGGTATAGTGGCAGTACATCGTGGCTTTAAACTATAGTCAGAGAACTTAAATCCTGCTACAGCGTTAACCTCGCTTGAAGTACTATCTGTACACCTTCGCTCGGTTGCCTTGTATCAAAAATTAATTTCTTCGACTATATAAATCAACAAGCCGTTCTATTTGAAAGGGAAAACATAAAGACATGTGGTCAATCCTTGCGCTCGGTGCATGTGAAAAACTCATCAATGGCATCATCAATAGCGATGCCATTACCCGACTCAAGCTCGATGCATTGCATGGGCAATGTTTACGTGTGGTGATCGATCAGCCACAGCTCAGCGTCGATACATTTTTCGATCAAGGTAAAATCCGTCTTGAACCGACTGCACTTGGACAGGCAGAAAACCATCTTTCTAAACCGAGCATATTTGAGCAACGTCCTTTTGATCATGCGGAAAAAGTTACCGAAGCCACAGCCACCTTGCATGTCAAAAATGTGGTGGAATTGATCAAATTGATTAGCACCGATAGCGACCAACTCGGTACGATTCCGTTGCAGGGCGATTATCATTTGCTCTTTGCTTTAAAAGAAATCATTGCGCAACTTGATATTGATCTAGCTTCACGCCTCAGTCCGTGGATCGGTGCAACGGCTGCGCATGAACTTGGTAAAGTGCAGAATGTGCCGAAGCATCTCGCCAAGACATTGAAAAGCGCTGAGTTTATGTTTACTGACAGTATTCGAGAAGATTCAGGCGTATTTGCGCCACGTTGGCAGATGGATGATTTACAGCGAGAAACTCGTCAGCTCAATCAATCATTAGACCGCTTAGAAGCCAAAATGGCTGAACTGAATGCAGGGTTTTCAACTGATTTAGAAAATACGAATCTTCAAAAAGATATTGATGATTCCACAAATATTCAACCTCAATAAGGGACGCACGAAAAGCCGATTTTTCGATGTTTCTGTTCAATACAATTAGGATTTGCTTGGTATGGTGCCACATCTGACTCGACTTTTAGAACTTTGGCGCATCGCAGCGCATTATCGTTTGGATACGCTGATTCCTGCCGATGAGTTACCTGCGAAAGCTCGCCCGATTCTCAAGTTGATTCGTGCCAATCCTGCGGCGTGGTCTTCTCGTGAAAAGCGCAATCCGCTGAAATTAAAACAAGCCTTAGAGGATATGGGACCTCTTGCGATCAAGATGGGACAATTGCTCTCGACGCGTCGTGACTTGATTGCGCCTGAGATTTTATCGCAACTGACCTTGTTGCAAGATCAGGTCAAACCCTTTGCGGTAGATGTTGCCAAAGCTCGCATTAGCGATGCCTTTAAAGCCGATCTAAATACCTTATTCCAACGCTTCGACGAGCAACCACTCGCTGCCGCATCGATTGCGCAAGTGCATACCGCAGCATTGCATGATGGACGTGAAGTGGTGGTCAAAGTCACTCGCCCTGAGATTCGCAAGCAGATTTTACGTGATTTTGAGATTTTGACGTGGCTCGGTGGCTGGCTTGAGCAACGCCTTGAAGCCGCTCGTGCTTTACACATCAGTGAGATTATTCAAGAATATCGTGCAGTGATTTTGAATGAGCTTGATCTGAGCATTGAAGCGGACAATACTCGCCGTATGCGTCATTACTTCACAGGCTCGAGCATGATGTATGTGCCTGAAGTGTATATGGATAGCACCGATGTGATGGTCGCTGAACGCATCACAGGTGTACCAATTTCCGACACGGCAACTTTTGATCGGCTCGGTATGGATCGTGCAGATTTGGCGGAAAAAGGCTTAACCATCTTTTTCACCCAAGTGTTTCGGGATAACTTTTTCCATGCCGATATGCACCCTGGCAATGTCTTTGTCGAAACCTTAAATCCGCAGAGCCCACGCTATATTGCACTCGACTGCGCCATCATGGGTGAGCTGTCCAAAGCCGATCAAATGACCGTTGCTCGGATGCTGCTTGCGGTGATGAATAGCGACTTTATGCAGTTGATTCAGATCGTGCATCAGGCTGGTTGGATTCCGCCTGATACCGACCAAGATGGCTTAGCTCGTGAGATGCGACGCACGGTCGGTCCGATGGTATCCAAGCCGATGGATCAGCTTGATTTTGCGGGGATTCTGTTGCAAATCATGGATATCGCACGACGTTTCCGTTTGGAAATTCCACCGCAATTGATGTTGTTATTAAAAACTTTGGTACATGTCGAAGGTTTGGGTACTGATCTCTATCCACAGCTTGACATTTGGAAGTTGGCAAAACCGATTCTGACCGAATGGGTCAAACAACAGATGAATCCTGCCAAGAATCTCAAAGAACTTGGACAGCAAATTCCCGATTTGTTGCTTGGTGCGCAGGATTTGCCGAGTATGTTGATCGACAGTGTGAATGGGCTTAAAAATCAAGCGGTGTGGCATGATCGCCAAATCCGTGAGTTGCAAACGCTCCGCCTACAAGTAGCGCAACAACAACGACGTAATTGGATTTTTGGCAGTATTTTTATTTTTCTACTCAGCCTTGCCATGATTACGCCGATTTTTATTGGTATCATTTTCTATATTTTGGCGGCTTTGGTGGCGATATGGCGAGTGATGAATTAATCCATCATTTGCCTTAAATCTACGCCGAAGGTTTTGAATTTACATCGAATTTTAAAATCTGAAATCCGACCAATTGCCGTGCTTGAAACTGCAAAATTAACTGCAAGCTGGCGCAGTACACCACACCACCTAAGTTTAAAAAGTCGATCTGTTTGGTACGCAAGGTATTTAAACAAAATGCTTTGCTTGTGCCATACGCTAATACTTGCATGAGCTGCTGTTGCTGTAATGCCAGCGGTGACCATTGACGCTGTGGAAGTGGCGTGATCTGATCTGATCTGATCTGAAATGGTGTGCTGTGTAGTGTTGTTGTGCAAACTAATGCTGTGTGAAGTGCTTTGCATGAAATGATTGACGATATGATTCATGGTGATGTCCTTTGATTCAATTTTGAGCTGTGCTGGATGTCAAATTGCTCATACAGCACACACTTTTTAATTTCGGCTTAGTAATTTTCCGATTAGTGATTTTGGTTTAATGATTTAGGTTGAGTAACTTTCGCTTAACCGTTCGACTTCGGATTTTTTAAGCTCATCTGATACCAATCGACATTTCGGGTAATAAACATCACCGCAGCCACCAGTACAAAGGCGAAGATCGAACCCATAAAGAAGGTTTTTTCCGCAGATTGTAAGAGCACATACATCACCACATACAGACTGCCCAACAGCACACTAAACAAAATCGCATGAAGCCATTTACCCATCACAAAGCGCAGATACCAACCGATCAAGCCAATACAGGCAATGGCGGCGATGTAATAGGCACTGAGAAAGCTATATTGCTCACTAAAGGAAAGTAACAGCAGGAAAAATACTGACTGTGCAATCCCGACCAACAGATATTGGATCGGGTGAATCGCTAAACCTTTCAGACTTTCGAACAAGAAGAAGCTGGCAAAGGTGATTAAAGTAATCATCCAACCGTATTTAATCGCACGGTCGGTCTGACTATAGACATTCACTGGCTCGATAAATTCCACCGCAAAACCTGATGCTTTAGACAATATTTCGCCCGTCTTGTCTTCATAGTAGTCATTGTTACTGCAATTCATCGCATTCCAACAGCGCATATAGTCTTGGCGGTTTTGATAGCCCAGCGTAATGCTCTGCCATTTTGCACTAAATTGCTGATCAAATGAGCTATTTTGCGTTGGCAAACTATCACCGAAATATTTGGCATCTGCCCAATTCCCTGTGGCATTAAATGTGGTTTTTTCGGTGGTGGGCACAAGGCTAAACACCTGCAAACCCTCTAGACTCATATCCAACGTAAAATCAAAATCATTCAGACTAAAATTCGGTAAAGCCACGCTCAGATAAGAAATGCCACCGCCAGAACCTGTTTGCTGATATTCGGAAAAATCAAGTTGGCGCTTTTCCCCAGCAATGGTCAGAATCGGCTTTTGATGCACCCCACGTAAATCTTTAATCGGCAACACAAATCGAGCCGACTGCCAATCCAAAGTGCGCTGATTTGCCGTGACCACCTGCTCGTTCACATGACGAAATTTCCCCTGACTTTTTAAAGTCGCCATATAACTGGTGGCAGCATAAATCGTGCGCCGATACTTCTCATCGCTGACATCAAACTTAGCATCCCAGTCGATCTGCTCAGGGAAAAATAATTGTTCACCTGACTCAGCACAGAGCTTATCTTTCAGCGCTGGATTCTCTCGATAATCACATGCCACCATCTGCGTATACGGCACGGTAATAAATGGGCTGACCAAGCGCTGTGAGTCGATTTGATTGCGCTCAATCTCCCGCACCACTTGATTTTGATAACCCTCCCGTTCATAGACAATATAATTGACAAAGCTCAGCCCAAGCGCAAATAAACCGAGCAAAGCACCCAAAATAAAAAGTTTTAAAAAAAGTTGACGTTGTTTCATGACACATCCCACTGTACTTATTCGACTTATTTATTGTCTTGATGTGAAATGTGTTTTATGGGAGCGCTTGATGTGGAACAAGTGAAATTTTGGTGAAGTTTTCGACACAAGCCTTGTCGCAAGATATTGAATGGACTCATTTGAAAATCCACTATTGAGAATTTAGTGCATTCATTCAAAGACTTTTAATTGATTTATTTACACGGCTTATATGATAATAAATCTCATTTATAATTTTCATTTTACCTTTAAATTGCTGAGGTAAATAGTTTGGAAAACTGCTTATTTTGTAAAATCGCCCATCAACAAATCAACAGCCACGTGATTGCTGAAAATGAAGATTTCATGGCATTTTTATCAATCTACCCGAATACTTTGGGTGTGACTGTGGTGATTCCCAAACAGCATTATCCAAGTTATATCTTTGATTTATATGATCAATTGATTGCAAAATTGATGCAATTTTCCAAATCCGTTGCTAAGCGTTTAGATCAATTTTTTGATGATGTGGGCAGAACGGCTTTGGTATTTGAGGGGTTTGGCGTAGATCATGTGCATGCCAAATTGTTTCCGATGCACGGCACGGCTGAACGAGCCAATCAATGGCAACAAATTAACTCGAATATTGATCATTATTTTGAACAATATCAAGGTTATATTTCTTCACATGATGCACAAGAAATGCCGAGCGAAGCGCTTGCGACATTAGCGCAAAAAATACGAGAGATGCCTTAAAAGTGCGATTTTTTCAGTTGAATCTTCACCAAAACGCCTTGCAAATTTTCAATGTGCGCATCATTTTCAGTAGTGGCTAAAAGCATATTCTTAGCAAAAGGCAAGTCAGCATATTGTTGTAAGGATTCGACATTTTTAATCTGAATCATTCCGCCCAAGCCATCCAACACTTGCTGAACAATGGTTAAGCCAATGCCTGAACTGCGTTGCTGGGTATCAGGGCGAGGCAAAGAATAATAATGCTCAAAAATATGCGTCATGGCAAAGTCAGGAATCAATGCGCCTTGATTAAACAGATCAATCTGGAAATGATGATCTTGTTCAGTAAGTTGCACGATCACTAGGCCTGCATTTGGCGTGAAATCTAGGGCATTATCCAAGACATTATTGACCGCTTGTTTCAACCAAAATGCATCGCTGTGAAGTTCACAATTCGGCTGAATATTTTGTATCAGTTGAATATTTTTCTGCTGGATTCGACTACGCTGTGCCTCAATTAAACTTTCGATGAGTACAGAAAGATTCAGCCGTTCTCGTTCAAATTTCTTCGCCGATTTTTCCAAACGAGTAAGGAGTAACATGCGATCAATCAGATCCCGCAGGCGTTTACTTTGCGCTTCGATATTCTTGGCGAAATGTTGCTGATCATCGAGTGGTAATGGGTCTTGTAAAATCTCAGCACTGGCTTGAATCGCTGTCAGTGGACTTTTCAGCTCATGAGTTAGCGTATTGACATAATGCTCGACATAAGCCCGATCTTCGAGTTTCTCACGCATTTCGGTCACGGCTTGCGTCACCTGATTCAGCTCTTTGGCGGAATAAAAATGCGGTGCTTCATTGACAGGCGCAAGTGCCTGCGCATAACGACGCACTCGATCAATACTGCGTCTCAGCCACCATGCCACGATACTGGCAAACAGCAGACTAATGATCGCCACCCAAATGGCTTTTTCTAAAAAATGCTTTTGCGCACGGCTGATATAGGGCTGTACTGAAAAATTGGGCTTGCCTAGACTCACCACACCGATGAGCTGACTGTCATAAATAATCGGTGCCGCAATATACATGGTGCTACCTTGTTCATCATCGACATTGGTACGGGTCGAGCGTGCTCCGTAACGTCCTCGTAGCGTCAGATAGACATCATTCCACTGCGAATAATCCTGTCCCGTGCCCGCACCTGTCGAGTCGTACAGCACAATGCCTTGCGCATCGGTAATATAAATCTGCTGATGAATTTGATTTTTGCTGTGTTGCCAAATCTGCGCATGTAAATCACGAGATAAGGCATGTTGAATTTTCACATTAAACTCAGGCGTGTTGACATAGCCCGAATGCACATCTTCGGCGACCAGTTGCGCCACGATATTGGCATTTTCCGCAAGCGTATCTTCAACCACTTGGCGCACGTTGGGTTTGATCTGCTGATTGATGGTGTAGAGCATAAACCACAGCACCACGATCAAAATCAGACTAAAGAAAAACCAAATGCGCACAAAGATCGACATGCTATTTTTCTCGTGCTAAGTCGTTGTGGTCGGCGTTTTGGGAAACGAAAAATCACTGAAATTTGCATTTCCTAACGCCAAATCCACCGCTGCTTCCGCATGAATCTGCGCTGAATCAAAAATCGCTGTGCTTAACGCCAATTGCTCAATGAATAAGACCAATTCGGTACAACCCAAAATGATCCCTTGTGCACCTTGTGAGGTTAAATCTTCAATCATACTTTGGAATTTTTTT
The DNA here is from genome assembly GCF_900096915.1 of Acinetobacter marinus. Taxonomy (GTDB): domain Bacteria; phylum Pseudomonadota; class Gammaproteobacteria; order Pseudomonadales; family Moraxellaceae; genus Acinetobacter; species Acinetobacter marinus. The sequence goes on along the minus strand of NZ_FMYK01000002.1, from coordinate 148,395 downwards.
GCAGATTCTGCATTCACAATCCCGAGGCATAGCTCTTGATAAATGATCTGGTGCAATTGATCTTGGGTTGCCTCATCAGGTGTCATCGCTTGAATACCGTGCATCGCCAATCGCTCCCGATAAAACGGCAGTTGCATGGTATATTTGGTGCCGAGCAAAGCCACGGTATTGAGATTTTTTTGTAAAATGGCTTTTGCAACACAGTCCGCCATATGTAGCACAGGAATGTCTACCGCAGACTGCACTTGATCATAGACTTTGTGCATGGTATTGGCACAAATCAGCACCATATCCGCATCGGCACATTGCAGTTGTCTTGCATTTTCAGCCAATGCTTCGCCTGCATCTTGCCAACGGTTTTGCTGTTGATATTCAGCAATTTCGGCAAAATTGACACTGTTAATCATCACTTTGGCAGAGTTTAATCCACCAAGCTGTTGCTTCACTTTGCGGTTGATAAATTGATAATAGAGCTGTGTTGACTCCCAGCTCATCCCGCCAATCAGTCCAATGGTTTTCATGTTTTACTCCAATGTCTTGTCAAATCACAGGCAACGCTGAATTATTATTTCGTCCACAATAGCACTGAAACAATTCCCGCCGCAATCAATGGCCCAACAGGCACACCACGAAAGAAAGTCACACCAATAATCGTCCCGACCAAAAGCCCTGTCACCACCGTCGGCTGATCGACCATCAAAGTCACCCCTCGCCCGCCAAGCCAAGCGACCAACACACCGACGATCACCGCAACCATGGTTTTCCAGTGGGTAAAGACTTGCATCATGTCTTCGGCTTGAATCTTGCCACTGACCAACGGCGACAACACCGCAATGGTGAGAATGATAATGCCAAGATGCAAACCATACTTTTCCATCATCGGTGCATACTGCACCAACGGCGTATGCAACACGATCAGTAAAACTGCCGAAGCAATAGTGATCGAGGAGTTATGGCTAAGCACACCAAGACCAATAAAAGCCAATAAAAATAAGGAGATCGTATGCGCAGATAAAAAAGACATCATCAGAAAATCATCAACAGCTCAGCAGGGAGCCGATATTATGCGGGAATGCGCTTGGATTCGCTATACGACTTGTTCTCAATCAGTTTAAAGCATCAATCGAATGCATTATTTTAATTCTAGGCTATAACCAAAACCTCGATGGGTTTGAATCGGTTCTAGTTCGCTACGGACTTTTTTCAGCTTGGCACGTAGACTTTTGATATGGGTATCCACCGTCCGATCCAGACTATGGTCAGGATGTTCCCAAACGTGATCCATCAGTTGCTGGCGACTAAACACTTGCGTAGGATGATCAATCAAAAATTTCAACAGCCCATATTCATAACGGGTTAGTTGCAAGGCTTCACCAAAATATAAAATTTGTAAGCGCTCAGGCAAACATTGCCAAACGGCTTCTAGTTCTTGAACAATCTCTAAGGAAGCATTTTCGGGCGAAGTTGCTGATACAGCATTTTGTGACAGTTGCATACGCCGCCAAACAGACTTAATCCGAGAAATAATTTCCCTCGCACTAAACGGTTTATGACAATAATCGTCTGCACCGATCTCTAGTCCAACGATCCGATCAATCTCATCATCACGAGCAGTCAGAAATAGCAAAGGTGTATGGCAATATTGACGCAGTTGTTTACACACTTCGAAGCCATCTATATCAGGTAAACCCACATCGAGAATAATAAAATCAAAAGTGCGAGATTGCGTTTCCGCCAATGCCAACTGCCCTTGACTGACCCAAGTCACCTGCCAGCCTTCACGCTCTAGCGCATATTTTAATGGCATGACAATGGCGGCATCATCTTCGACATAGAGTATTTGTTTTGTCGTCATGGGCTTTTTAATCATCTATGCTTCATATAAACTGAAAATACAGTAGCATATTTTTTAATACAACGAGAACGTGCTTATGCTTATTCCAATGAAAAGAAATTCCTATCAATGCCTTGCGATCATCACCTTGATGATCAGCCCTGTTTTTGCCTATGCCAGCGTTTGCGATAATGAAACGACGCTACACAAACTACTCACACAAACAGGAAAATATGCAGAATATGGACATTATGCGTGCCGTGCACTGCCTGCGGAAGCTGGCTTTTCCGTGTTGGCTGTGGCGCAGTTTGTACAAGATCAAAGCATCGATGCGCCAGATGGTCACTATCTAATGCACCTTTATAAAATTAACGACCAAAAGCAAAACGTCGTCGCCAGCTATCACGATCCAGCATCTTATGTCTCCGATGCCGTCGCCTTGACAGGCATACAGCTGGATACCGCAGCCTATCGGCTCAATCCCAAACAACGTGCCCTTGGACTACGCATCGAATATCGAAACGGCTCGCAAGTTTTCCCCTATGCGCCAGTGCATTTAAATTTATATGATTTTGAAAAGAAACAAAAAATACTCAGCGAATTGCCCGTTGAGTTATATCGTGGTGAGAACGACATGCACTGCAAAAACCAATGGGAGGAACAAAATGCGGTACTGCACATGCTCAATCAAAAAACCAAAGGCTATGCCAATATTCGAGTCAATATGACCAGCAAATACTATGCGACCCATGCCGTACAAGGACAGTGTAAAGACTTACCGACCAAAGAAGACTCTAAAAGTTTTACCTTAAAATATGATGGGAAACAGTATCAAGTGCCAAAGGCTTTGCGTGAATTTTCGAAATAGTGATTTTAGGGTCTGTTGACATTTCACAGATGCTTGCGACTACGGATGCTTTTTAGGCGATACTAGGCAGGAGTGAGGAAGTTTAGTCATTCTAAAGGACTCATTCCTAACGACGTAGCGTCAAAAAGCATCCTTGTCCTGAAAGGTTATCGCTAAAACTGCCATAAACTTCGTTATGAAACTTGGCAAGGGAGTGACCATTCCCTTCATTTCATGCCTCGTTTCTGTTGTTTTAGCTGATAACGCAATGCATGGCTGAAATGTCAACAGACCCTAATTGATCGTTTTGATTCTTTGAGAAATTATTATTAAACATCAGCGTGCCCTGTAAAATCATGACGGGATACAACACAATCATACAGGACGCTTCGACTGAAACAATGGATCCGTTTCGGTCATTCATCTTCGGATAGAAAATATGAATGCGCATAGTTTAAACTTTTTGAGCTAAAAATCTATAGTCATTTTTACCTGAGTAGAGCTACAGCGCTTATAAGGTTCGAGAAATCAACTCTTTCATGATCTCATTGGTGCCTGCATAAATCCGATTGGCACGGTTGTCGATATAGGCACGAGCGATTGGATACTCCAGCATATAGCCGTAGCCACCATGCAGTTGCACGCATTCATCCACGACTTTGGAAAACATTTCGGAAATTTTATATTTTGCGGCTGCCGCAGCATCGATGCCTAATTTTTCTTCGAGCTGTAGCTCCATACAACGATCTAAATAGGCACGGCAAAAGTCGATTTCGGTACGCATTTCCGCCAGTTTAAAACGTGTATTTTGAAAACTCGCCACTGCTTTGCCAAATGCCTTACGTTCCTTGGTGTATTGAATGGTATGCGCCAAAGCTGCCTCTGCACCTGCCTGACAGCCTATCGCCACCAACATGCGCTCCCATGCCAGCTCTTTCATCAACATCATAAAGCCCATGCCTTGCATACCGAGCAAATTTTCCTTTGGCACTCGGACATTATCAAAAAAGAGTTCGCACGTATCCTGTCCTTTCATCCCCACTTTTTTCAAGGGTTTGCCTTTGCTAAAACCTGCACGATCCGCCTCCACTATGATCAAGGATAAATTCGATGAACCTTTTTCCTCTGTACCTGTTTTGCAGACCACGATTGCCATGTCACAGAGATAACCATTGGTAATAAAGATTTTAGAACCATTAATAATGTAATCATCGCCATCGAGTTCGGCTGTGGTGCGTACCGCTTGTAAGTCTGATCCCGTGCCAGGTTCGGTCATGGCAATCGCCGTAACGATCTCTCCTGTCGCCATTTTCGGTAGCCAGTGGCTTTTTTGTTCTTCATTACCAAAGTTGTTAATGTAATTGGCAACGATATCAGAGTGCAGTGAGAAACCTGTACTGGAGTCCATCGCATAGGCTTGTTCTTCGATCAAAATCATACTGTACAAGCGATCAACCCCAGAGCCACCGTACTGCTCAGGCATGGTCGCACAGAGCAAACCGAGCTCGCCTGCCTTATTCCACAGGTCACGATCAACATGCTGTTGGTTTTCGTATTTTTCGATATTGGGCACCACTTCTTTGGCATAAAAGCGTCTGACCGTGTCACGAAAGGCATCGTGATCTGCGTGAAATAACTTGCGGGGTAGCATATTGGCAATTGGACGAATCGCAGCTTCAGACATAATAACTCCTTGTACTTTTCAATTTTTAATCCAACATTTTGTGCAACATGAAAACTTCCACACACTGCATTGCTGATCAGTTAAAAACATCCGTCCCTTGCAAACAATGCGCACAATGCTCAAATCCGCTAAAGTGGTGGCAGATTTTGCCAACATGATCTTTTTGTTTTGATTTTTTTGAATAATCATTTATCAAAGCCGAGTTTTTCTCACAGCGAAATCCGCCGAATCGACAAAAATGGTTTACAATTTCAAGGCAAATGATCACCGTTGATCCATCACGATTAGGATGTGTTATGTCAGTCGAACCTACTTTAGAACAGCGTAAAGTTATCTACCGCGCCCGCCGTGGTTTAAAAGAGTTAGATATTTATTTTGACCCCTATGTCAAAACGCAATACCTCAATGTCGCTGCCGATGAACAGGCGCTTTTTGAGGAATTGGTCGAACAAGAAGATCCTGACCTACTCGATTGGTTTATGGCAGTGTCTGAGCCTGAGAATAAAGCGTTGCTTGATTTGATTGCAAAAATGAAAGGCTTAGTACACAACAGTTAAACAGCATTTTTTGCGCAATCATTTTGATGTGAAGCACTTAAGGTAAGCGTGTTGGGATATGTCCACCAAACCTGTGTAACATCAAGACGTGTTAAGAAGGATGTCTAAGGATGGACGCATCAAATCTCTATGTATCATTCCAAGCCAGTGTCTATAAACTACTGATACCACTGCTACTTTGGCTGATCTTATCGATACTTGCGCTACAGATGATGCCTAGTCTTTGGGCGTTTTCGTTGTCGAGCTTGGCTCTGTTGCTGAGCTATGCTTTCAGAAATCGTACACCTTACACAGCGATGGCGCACCTTGATCAAGACACATGGACACTGCAGCAAAGTACAACACGCACATCAAAGTCAGCGCAAACTACGACACAACACCAAGCTGAATTACAATCCATTCAATCCTTTGGCGCAGTATTATTATTTCAATTTATATATGATGAAGAAAAGCCGATTCATCTGTGGATAGCCAAAGATCAAGTGACACTCTCAGACTGGAAAAAACTTAAACAACTGCAATTGTTGAATTAACTTTTTCCTCCCACGCTCAGCCCACAAAAAAACCACCCCGAAGGATGGTTTAGATTTTGTAGGATAAATGCTTGAACTTTACTTAGAATAAAACACGTACTCGAATCGTACCTTCTACATTGTGCAAGGTATCGAGTGCTTCTTGTGATGCAGATGCGTCCACATCCATCACCAAGTAACCGACATCCCCTTTAGTCATCAGTGATTGACCTGAGATGTTAATGCCTTGCTCAGCAAACAGTGTGTTGATTTTAGACAAGACACCTGGGACATTCTTGTGAATGTGCAATAGACGATGCTGACCTTCGGTCAATGGTAAAGCGATTTCAGGGAAGTTCACCGCAGACAAGGTCATACCTTTATCAGAGTACGCAACGAATTTCTCACCCACTTCAAGACCGATGTTCGCCTGCGCTTCCATGGTTGAACCACCGACGTGTGGCGTCAAGATCACATTGTCTAGACCACGTAGTGGAGATTGGAATTCTTCACCATTGGCTTTTGGCTCTTTCGGGAATACATCCACTGCCGCACCTGCCAAATGACCTGATTTCAAGGCATCTGCCAAATCTTCGATGACTACGCAAGTACCACGTGCCGCATTCATAAAGATGGCGCCTTCTTTCATCTGCGCAAATTGCTCTTTGGTGAAGAAGAAGCGAGTTGATGGCACATCAGGCACGTGAAGCGACACAACATCAGCATTGGCTAGGAGTTCACCCATCGAACCGACTTGACGTGCATTACCAAGTGGTAGTTTGGTCACCACATCATAATAAATCACGTGCATACCCAGACTTTCTGCGAGTACAGAAAGCTGTGAACCGATCGAACCATAGCCGACGATACCCAAAGTCTTACCACGAGTCTCAAATGAACCTACAGCAGACTTGTCCCAACCACCACGATGACAAACCATGTTCTTTTCAGGCACACGACGTAGTAAAAGAATGGTTTGCGCCAAGACCAATTCTGCAACAGAACGAGTATTTGAATACGGTGCGTTAAACACTGGAATACCACGACTCATTGCCGCTTTCAGGTCAACTTGATTGGTACCGATACAGAAACAACCGACAGCGATCAGCTTGTTCGCCGACTCAAACACTTCTTCAGTCAACTGTGTACGGGAACGAATGCCCACGAAATGCGCATCTTGAATCGCTGCTTTGAGCTCATCACCTTCTAGCGCAGTTTTGCGGTAATCAATATTGGTGTACCCAGCTGCATTCAAAGTATCGATGGCATTTTGATGCACACCTTCTAACAATAGAAAACGAATTTTATCTTTTGGAAGTGAAAGTTGGCTCATCACGGCTCCGCTACAAAGGCCAAAAAAAGAATCGCAGTATGATAACATATATCCACTGGCTTTTTATCATGTCTTTTCATCTCGATATTTGGGTTTAGCACTATGAATGCTTCTGTCAATTTACCTTCTGATTTTCTCACCACCATTCAAAATATCGTTGGTGAACAACGTGTTAAGACCGATAGCGACACGCTGGTGACGTGGGGCAAAGATCATACCAAACATTTTGATCCGAACCCGTCAGTCGTAGTTTTCCCTGCAACAACAGAAGAAGTGGCAGAATTGGTCAAAACCGCCAATCAATTCAACATCGCCATCACCCCATCTGGCGGGCGTACAGGCTTGTCTGCGGGTGCAGTGGCATCAAACGGCGAAATGGTGATTAGTCTTGATCGCATGAATAAGGTGCTGAACTTCTACCCTGCCGATCGCATGGTACACATCCAAGCAGGCATGATCACTGAACAACTGCAAGAATACGCCGAGTCGCAAGGCATGTATTATCCAGTGGATTTTGCCTCGGCAGGTTCAAGTCAGATCGGTGGCAATATCGGCACCAATGCAGGCGGGATCAAAGTCATCAAATATGGCATGACTCGCAACTGGGTACTCGGTTTGACTGTGGTCACGGGTAAGGGCGATATACTGCATCTCAATAAAGGCATGATCAAAAATGCCACAGGCTATGCGTTACAACATTTATTTATCGGTGGTGAAGGTACGCTTGGTATCGTCACCGAAGCAGAAATCAAACTGGAACGTCAACCGCAAGACTTACAAGTGTTGGTGCTTGGTGTGCCAGATTTTGATGCGGTGATGCCTGTATTACATGCATTCCAAAGTAAAATTGACCTAACTGCATTCGAGTTCTTCGGTGAGTTGGCGATGCAAAAAGTCCTCGACAATGGTCATGTACAACGTCCATTTGAAAGCACTTGTCCGTTTTACGTGTTGCTTGAGTTTGAAGCGCCGTTTGAGCCGATCATGGATAAGGCGATGGAATTGTTCGAGCACTGCATGGAACAAGGTTGGGTACTTGATGGTGTGATGAGTCAAAATCTTGAGCAAGTGCAGAATTTATGGCGACTACGTGAAGACATTTCTGAGTCGATTGCGCCATTTACCCCATATAAAAATGACATTTCCGTGTTGATTACGCACGTGCCAGCATTTATTGCTGAGATCGACCAAATCGTGACGGAGAATTATCCTGATTTTGAGATTTGTTGGTTTGGGCATATTGGTGATGGCAATTTACACTTAAACATCTTAAAGCCTGCGGATTTGTCTAAAGATGAATTCTTTGCAAAATGTCAGGTGGTAAATAAATATGTCTTTGAAACGGTGAAGAAATATAACGGTTCAATCTCGGCGGAGCATGGTGTCGGCATGACCAAAAAGCCATATCTCGACTACACTCGCTCAGACACTGAAATCGGCTATATGAAAGCCTTAAAACAAGTCTTTGATCCAAACAATGTGATGAATCCAGGGAAATTGTTTGATTTGTAATCTAAACACTTCGATCTACAAAGATTGAACTCCATACCAAAAATTGCTAAAAGCGTATCTGGTGATGCGCTTTTTTATGAGAATTTTATAACAATGAATATCTTAATCGTTGGTAACGGCTTCGATCTATCACATTACTTACCGACCAAATATGATCACTTTATGGATGTGATGAAAGCTATAGATGATTTTGATACAGGAAAAAAAGCACCCGATTTATCAGATCACAGTGTAAATGAGTGGATGACTCTTCTTGATAAAACTTTTGAAAAAAGAAAAGATCATGATAATTCACAATATGAGATGGACTTTGATAGCTTATATTCCAAAACTCGTGATGCTAACTTTATTTCAAAAACTAAAGAATTCTATCTTACTGATCAAATCATCTTATCATCTCAAGACGTTGTGAAACTTCAATATCGTTTAAAACTCAATAACTGGTATCAATATTTTAAAAATCATGTAGAGGAAATTAATACATGGATTGATTTTGAGCAAAAAATTGAAGAAGTACTGAATTCACTAGCCAACTGCATAGTTGAAATTGAGAAGTTAGAAAATTCATCGAAGTATCATGAATACTTTAACCTTGATAGAAACGGAAATTTGCTAAAAAAGGAGTTAAAAACTCTCGGTTTCTTTAACTTCTTTGCACTAGAAGAATACTCTAGACGCTCAATCCATTTAGATGGATCTTCAAAGCTTGTAAAAAGAAATAATATTAATCCGATTTTCTGTCACGGAGCAAAAATAGAATTCGGATTTAATCCAACATGCTTCTTAGGGTACTTGAACAATCAGCTTGATGAGTTTATTGATATTTTTGACCAATATTTATTGCTTGTAGTCAATCAACTACAACCTCAAACTCAACTACAAATAAGCAATGAACAGTGGGTTTATCCAGATAAAATTTATTCTTTTAATTATACGAATACGTATCAAAGAATCCACAACTCTACAGAAACTGAATATTTACACGGTAGTTGTGGGGAAAACCAAAATATTGTCTTAGGCATTTCTGATTTAGAACATGAATGTTTGAGAAGCTTGAAAGCTTATGGATTCACCAAATACCATCAAAAACTTTTTAAAGATACCGACTATTTATTCTTAGATAATTATAGAAACTGGATTAATGAAACTGATCGCAACATTAACATTTTAAAAGAAAGCATTAGCAGTGGTTATGCTACAGAAATTCGGTCTAGAGGAGAAAGAATAAGATTAAGACAAACTCAAGAAACACGATCTCTAAATCTTACTTTCTACATTTGGGGGCACTCCCTAGATGTTTCTGATAAAGATTACATAATTGACCTGTTCAGCTTAAATAATGACATAGATCGCAATGTGCGCATCATTGTGTACTTTTTCAATAAACCTGCAAAGTTTGCTTTACTAAACAATTTACTACGAATACTGGGCAAAGATCATGTCGAAAAGTGGATGAAAAAAGGGTGGCTCATGTTTGCGTCAAATCCCGAGATCAAAACTGTTTAAAATTCATTCATAAAAAAGCCAAACATTTCGTTTGGTCTAATTATTACAATCAAACTCACTCCGCCGTTGATTTAACAAATGGCTTAGAAAAATAATACAGCACCGCACCATACAGCAAAAGTATGCCCGCATAAAACTGCCAAAACATAAACCACCACAGCACACCATAATTTTCCTGAACCCATTTAATGCTCAGCGGTGGCTCAATCTCAAGCACAATGTCTTCACCTTGAATTTTCTCACCAACATCGATCACCGTCACTTTGAGTGTGGTTCGCCCAGACGGCAAGGCAAAATTTTGACGGTTACGCCAAGTCATTGCATGTGGATCGCCATCATCGACATATGGCAACAGATCACGTCGCAAGGTATCTTGCGAACGACTACTGACAGGTGTCGCCTCAAAGACCATCTGCTGTTCTGGCGACTGCACAAGGAGCTTCACAGGCGCTCCTGGCTGATCAAAGAATAATTGTGCACTTTGCGCATCCGAATCAGCTCGGGTACTAAATTTCCCCAATTCAGGGCGTTCCCTTGGTATCCGCTGGAAAGCCAACTGCATATACAGCGACGCAGGAAAAAGCCGAAAAATCTGCACCTCAGCCGTTTGCTGTGGGCTAAGTTTGAGATGGACTGTGTTGACCACCACAGAGATTTTAAACAACACTGTTCCGATCAGCACGACGACCACAAGGATCAGCCAGATGATCCACTGCACTTTATATTTGCTTTGCATTGCTCTGATTTTCATGGTTCTGTTTTTCATGTTTAGATTTCCATTATCGGGCTTTCCATCGCTGAGTGATTCACGGCGAATTATTCACAGTGAGCTGGCGTTATTGGTTGTTCATCATTTCGCTTTCCTTAGATCATATTCTATTTCACACTGTTTGAAACAAATCTTATTGAACATGATCACCACATTCAGGTTTAATCAATACATCTGTAGCTAAGCGCAGTTTCATCATGAGCAAAAAAGTCATCATCAGTACATTCATCCTGATCTTTACGATAGGCTGTACTGCGTTGTTCTTTTTATTCACTCAACCCGCCGTTTCTCCGCTACATAGCCAGCTTCAGACACAACTCCAACGCCTGATTCATGCTGAACCGTCAACACAATCATCAACCACAGAACCATCAACTGCCCTGATAGAAAATACTGCTGCCACACCGTCAGTGACAAGTGTTGATGAATCAATGCCAATAGATAAAAAACCAGACTTTGAAAATCAAAGCAATCCTAATCAGTCAGATGCCAATCCACCCGACTCAGCGCATCACGCACCGTCAAGCATAGATCAACAACCCGTCAAAGCCTTAACCGAAGTAAAGTTGACCACTGAACGGGATTGGATTTCAACGGATGGTTTATATTTTTTAAACCTCTATACAGGCAAATGGAATCCCAATGGCACGTTGTTTTACCTGACCAAGCGTGGTGGTGTGTCTTTTGAGGGTTTTCAAAAAGGGCTAGAAATTAAACTAAAATCTTTTAATCCCGAGCTGAGCTATGAGGCGACACCTGAATATCAACTCCAAGGCACTTTGGATATTACTCAAAATCGTTTTCTCGCCACCATGATCAATCACTATGAAAATACAACACGCAAAGTGACTTTCAAGCCAGCGATTCCCATTGATCATCGTCCCCTGCTGAATTTTAAGTTTTATGGTGTGGAAGACCCTGAATGGCATCGTGCATGGATTACCAAGATTGAGGTCATCGATAAGCGCAATCATGATGCAGTAAAACAAACATTGACTGGCTTTAAAGCAAATGATTATGCAGTGAATTATGCCGATCTGGATTATGACGGCTATTTTGATTTGATTTTAGATGTAGGCGAGCGGGTTGAGGATGATGTGATGCTGTTTTTCCGCTACGATCCCACACAGCAACAATTCGTTAAATCGACGCAATGGGATCACCTCGACGGACGACCAACACGCTATCCACAAAAGCAACAGCTCAATTTTGGACAAGGGATTCTGTATCAAAAAATGCCAAATGGACAATGGAAGCAAGTGCCTTGTTGCTATGCCGACTAGCGATACTGATGAAGAATTGTCGATGATTGATAACGCTTACTGATTCAACAACAGACTATGCTAAAGTAGAGCAAAAGAATTTTGAAAAAAGGACAACACATGAAAACAACTTTACGCACACTGATGACCTGCCAAGCACTCATCTTGGCAAATCTCGTATTCCTCCAACCTGCTGCTGCCAAAAGTCAAGCCACCAAAAGTCAAAATGCTGAAAAAGCACAAGTCCTACAACTCATCAAAAAGCATGTTGAAGTTAGCGCATGTACCACCACTTTAGATAAGAATAATTACCCACAACACTTGACCGACATCGACGATGTTTATCAGGTTGAGCGAGATCAACAGCGAGGCAGTGTAACCTACTTTGTGCTCTGGGGGGGTGACATGGGCTGTGATGGTGGCAGTGGCACGTGGTCATATCATGTCTCTACAGTCGAAAAGCAGTCATCCTACAAACCGTTTATGGTCATCAATGACCGTGCTTTTGGCTCTGCACTGTCGGCTGATATTAATTTCCGCTTCCTCGAGTCGATGAAACAACTTTCTGCTGACACCTTTGAAATCATCTCGTGGAACTATGCCGACGATAAATATGGGGGTAAGGATTCAGGCAACAATTTCCCCGCCAATAAATTTAAATACACCGTGCAGTATCAAAAAGGACAATGGCAAGTCAGCAAACAAGTGCTACTCGAACAAAATAAATAGCGGAAAAATAAACAGCTGTTAAATCCGTAGAAATATTAGGAGCAAAATCCATCGATGAATATCGAACTCGAAATTCAAAACCTGTTTCAACAACGTGATGATATTCCACTGTTTTATATCGAAAGTGGTAGCCGTCTGTGGGGCATGGCAAGTCCTGATAGCGACTATGATGTGCGAGGCTTTCACCTACCATCCAAAGCACAATATTATGACTACCGCAAACATCGTGACTTGATCGAAATCATGGATGGTGACTTTGATTTTGTGTCTTATGACCTAAACAAAATGTTTGGTCTACTGGCAAAAAGTAATCCCACAGTGCTGGAGTGGGTACGAGCGCATATTGTCTATTTCAATGTCTTTCCAGAATGGCAGATCTTTCAAACGGGTTTGCTTGAACGCATTGATTACAAAGCGCTTTATCATCACTATCTGTCTTTGGCAAAAGGTGGTATGCACGTCATGCAAAGCGCCGATAATTTTACCTATAAAAAAGTGTTTTACTCGATTCGTGGACTGATGTCCGCCGAGCTTGCCACACAGCAGATCATGCCTGAGCTGTTGATTACCAACTTATTTGCGCAAATAAAGCAAAATGATCCTTTGCGTCATTGGGCAGAGGATTATTTAGAGGTCAAGAAGCAACAACGTGAAAAAGCTCAAGTGCCTGAACAAGAACAACAGCAGATTTTGACATTGCTCCAACATAAAATCGAACACCTGAATCAGCAGGCTATTGAGTCAAATAATGATTTAACCCGATTGCAGCAATATCTCACTGAATATAGCGTGCATCTTAAAGAGCATTTTTATGGCTAATATGAAACAAGGAATCAAACGTCTTTGTTGCGTAATGGTATGGGTGATGGCGATACAGCTCAGTCATGCCGATGAACAATTGCGCTGTAGCAAAGACATGGCAAAAATCAAAAATATATATGCAGTTAAAAAAGATATTTTTGATCATCAACAATTTGAAGACTTACAAAACCACTTAAACCAATACGATTACACACGGCTATTTCAAAAAAATCATCCCAAGCAGACATATTATCTAGACGCATGGATTCCATCTGATCAAGCCACTGCAGATCTTAAAAGTGCTTTCGATGATAAAATGGAGACTACCTATGCTGTACATCAGCCATTTGCCAATTTCATCCTAAACGACCAAGAATTATGCTTAATTACTCTAGATATATCGTTTACATCTGATGAGGTCACAACAACACTTAAAAACTTAACTGATATTTGGGTTCGAAAAACCGACAGTGATCGATGGTATTTTTTTGAATATCATGAAGCGATCAGTCCTGAGGACTTTCAAGAATTTTTCCCAGACTTCCCTGAAAATATCATTTTTCCAATGACGGAAACTGATATAACTACTTTAGAAAATTAAATCAATGCAAATTAAAAATCCCAAGCATCAACTTGGGATTTTAAAAACTTACAAACTCAGTAATCGTTAGATACGTTTTGGTAAATGGCTGACCCAAGTCAACAATTTATTGGCGTCATTGGTTCGTGCCGAGCTACTCGATGCACCAAGCAAGACCACAATCGCTGGACGTTGGTTGACAGTCGTATGCATTACTACACAGCGCCCCGCTTCATTGATAAAGCCAGTTTTTGAAATATTAATATTCCAAGTACCGTTACGCACCAAAGCGTTGGTGTTGTTCGATTTCAATACACGATAGCCAAGATTGAAGTCATAATGTGGCGTGGTTGAGAACTGGCGAATCAAGCCATATTGTGACGCCGCACTGACCAAAATACCAAGATCACGTGCAGAGGCTTGGTTTGATGGATCAAGACCCGTCGCTTCAGAAAAATGTGAAGAATGCATGCCAAGCTCACGGGCTTTGGCATTCATCGCCGCCACAAAAGCACTCTTGCCACCTGGATAGGTGCGTCCAAGCGCCGCAGCCGCTGGATTTTCAGATTTCATCAAGGCAAAAAGTAAAGCCTCCGCACGATTCAGCGTATCGCCTGCACGAAGCGTTGAGCTTGAGTTTTTACCTGCTGCACCCGCAAAGTCGATCGGTTGTAGTGTGATTTTCTCAGACATGTCCAAACGTGCATCAGAGATCACCACTGCTGTCATCAGCTTGGTGATCGAGGCAATCGAACGTGCCGTATTGGCATTCTTACCGTACAGCACTTCACCCGTTTGTGCATCCATCACCAACGCCGCTTTGGCATTGACACTCGGTTGCGACGAGCTGTAGCTACTATACGATGCGTTGCTGTAATTGCTTGTTGACGTTGGATATTTGTTTGCCAGCGTGCTATTGTTGAGCACGATCGTTGATGATTTTCTCACTTGTGGTTGCGAGCGTGTCACCTGCGTCGTTACTTGCGCTGCGGGTTCATCATTACTTAAAAATTGACTGGCCTGCGAGTCAGACCAAGCAATATTGGCATTGCTAGATGGGTTTTGCTGCATATAAATTTCAGCAAAACTATAATGACATGAGACCATCGTGGCGAGTGCCAGCGTCAGTCGAGTCATCGCTTGTCGAGTTTTAGAGTGAGTTCTACGCATACACACAACCTTTATAAAACTTCGCTTCCTGCGCTAAAAAATGACTTGCCTAATGCTTGATCATGTATCATTGTTCAAACATCAGATAGCAAATTCGTTGGGTTCTGTTATAGGATTGCTAAAATTACGATGTAATTGCAAGTGAATTTTGCGTTATGTAACAAAAAAGTTAAGTTTTAGGGAGAAAAATGTGATCTCTGTATTAGTTGTTGATGATCATGAGCTGGTTCGTACAGGTATTTGTCGTATGCTCGAAGATCATCCCGAGATCGATGTGGTCGGACAAGCCGAATCTGGCGAAGAAGCGATTCTCCTCTGCAAACAGCTCCAACCCGAAGTGGTACTGTTAGATGTCAACATGCCTGGCATTGGCGGGGTGGAAACCACACGTCGCTTGTTACAGTCCGTGCCCAACACCCATGTGCTTGCTGTCAGTGGCTTATCTGAAGAGCCTTATCCATCGATGTTGCTCAAAGCGGGCGCAAAAGGCTATATCACCAAAGGCGCACCGATGACGGAGATGGTGCGAGCCATCAAGAAAGTCACCCAAGGCGGTAAATATTTTAGTGCTGATATTGCCGAGCAGTTGGCGAGTTCTTATCTCTCAGACCATCAGCAGTCCCCTTTTGATGCATTGTCTGAACGAGAGATGCAAGTGGCGATGATGGTGGTCAACTGCGTCAGCGCCCAAGAGATTGCAGATAAGTTGTTTGTCAGTGTCAAAACGGTGAACACTTATCGCTATCGTATCTTTGAAAAATTAAATGTCGACAGCGACGTAAAACTCACCCATTTGGCGATGCGTTATGGTTTAATAAAGCCTTAATAACAACCATATCTCCCAACAATGAGCACAACACAAAATTCACATCAAGATGAAACATTAAAGCGACTTGGTGCACCTTACACGGGTTATCGTTTATTTCTCGCTTTAGGGTTGCTGGCGATTTTATTAGTCAGCTTAAATGACTTGCTCATTGGCGGGCGCCATCCGCAGGCGTATCTTGCACTCAGTATCACTTATGTGCTGATTTGTGCGGTGAATTTTCTGACCTTTCGCTATAAGCCAATCCATTTACAGCGCCAGTTGTTTATTTATTTAATCATTGATTTTATTCATCTCAGTTGCATTTTATATCTCAGTACGGGACCGAATATCGCCATTGTCTTGTTATTTATGATGTTGGTGCTGGCTGCGGTGATGTTATTGCCTGCCAATCTCGCCATGATCATTACCCTGCTCAGTGTGATTGCGGTGGTGTATCAGCAGTTTTTTTATAGTATTTTTGGTCCAGATAATGTCGCCTTCATCGGTACTTCAAGTCTGATTACTTTGGTCTTTATTGGTACTTATGGCATTGCACGGATTGGGATTAGCCGTTTGAATTTTGCCGAGTCCGTGGCGACAACGCAACGCTCTGCGATCTTCCAACTGCAACAAATTAATCAAAACATCATCGAACAGCTCGACACAGGCTTTATGGTGCTCGATCAACAAGGCATCATTATCAGTATTAACCTGTCTGCGGAACGATTGCTCCAACTGTCTACCGAAATGTTGTTACGCACCAAAGATTTAAAGCATATCGATCAAGAGCTTTTTGATGAATTACGTGCACAAAAATCTCGTGCATTCAAAGGCAGTTTTACCTATAAGACCGAAAATGGTGAGTTACTCAATATTCATTATCGTCCGATCGTTACACATCAGCAGACCCAACAACTCACCTTATTTACCATCGAAAGCATGGATAAGATCAACCAACAGGTGCAACGCTTAAAATTGGCATCGCTCGGGCAGCTTTCTGCCAGTATCGCACATGAAATTCGCAATCCGCTCTCTGCCATTAGTCAAGCCAATGAGTTACTCGAAGAGGACTTGGATGAGGATTTGAAATCCCTCACAGCGATGATTGATAAGCAATGCAAACGGATCAATCGCACCATTGAAGATACCCTGAATATGTCAAGGCAAAATCAAACAGTGCCTGAGCAGATTGAGCTGTATCCGTGGTTGCGTTCGTTTATTCGTGAAGACCTGATGGATGTGCAAAAACATCTGCGCCTGACCATTGAAGACAAAACGCAACTGCATTTCGATCCGCATCAACTACGTTTAGTATTGATTAACTTGATTCGCAATGCGGTGCGTCACGGTCATCAGCATGTGCCGAATAGCCGTATTGACATCAAAGCCTATCATGTTGGTGATGCCACATTTATTGATATTATCGACCAAGGTGCGGGGGTGAATAATGCCCAATTACAAAATTTATTTGAGCCTTTTCATAGCACGTCGGTCAACGGCACAGGGCTTGGACTCTATCTTTCCAAAACTTTTTGTGAAGCCAATCATGCCCATTTGAATTATGTGCCACAGACACAAGGCGCATGTTTTCGTATAGAATGTGCTCGTATGGAAGATTAATAATTTTTTTATTTTTAGGGGAAATTTACGATGGCACAACCGATTGCCTTGGTCGTCGATGATGAAGAAGACATTCGCACTTTAATGCAACTGACCTTGAAGCGCTTAGCGGTCGATTGCGTGTGTGTTGAAAATGTCCGTCAAGCCAAGCTGGCACTGACTCGGCAATCCTTCAATCTGTGCCTGACTGATCTCAATTTACCTGATGGTAATGGCATCGAGCTGGTTGAACATATTCAGCAAAATTATACGGGCTTACCTGTTGCCGTAATCAGTGCTTACGGTAGCATCGATATTGCTATTTCTGCATTGAAAGCAGGCGCTTTTGATTTTGTCAGCAAACCAATTCAACAAAGCCAGCTCAAAGCACTGCTTGCCCATGCGCTAGAAAGTAATATCAATCCGATTTCTTCCTTAGATCTACAAATTGAAGATCAGTTGTTGCTCGGGCAGTCTGAGGTCATGCAAGAGCTGAAACGCACTTTGCGTAAGCTCTCTCGCTCACAAGCACCTGTTTATATTTCGGGTGAATCGGGCACAGGGAAAGAAGTGGTGGCACGGCTGATTCATCAACTCAGCAATCGCAATGAAGGTCCATTTATTCCTGTAAACTGCGGTGCGATTCCACAAGAGCTGATGGAAAGTGAATTTTTTGGACATAAAAAAGGTAGCTTTACAGGCGCACACCAAGACAAGGTTGGTCTATTCCAAGCAGCGCATAACGGCACCTTGTTTTTAGATGAAATCGCTGATCTGCCACTCGCCATGCAAGTCAAATTACTGCGTGCCATTCAAGAGAAAAAAATCCGTCCTGTGGGCAGTGATCAAGAGATTAGCGTCGATATTCGCATCTTGAGCGCCACCCACAAAAACTTGGCAGAAATGGTGCAGGCGGGCGTATTCCGTCAAGATTTATTTTTCCGTATCCATGTCATCGAAGTGATGATTCCCCCGCTACGAGATCGTGGCGATGATATTCTTTTGCTCGCAGAACATTTCTTAAAGCAAATTTGCCAAGACTGGCAACTCGAACCAATGCAACTCTCGAGTACCGCCAAATCGCATCTGTTGACGGGTTATTATGAAGGCAACGTGCGTGAGTTACGCAATGTCATGGAGCGTGCCGTGACTTTATGCGATAGCGAAACCATTCGCAGTGAGCATATCCAAGGTCTACGCCAACACGCCAGCAATGGTGCACCAAGTATTGCCGAACCAAGCATTACACAGCAAAATTTAGGGCAAGCATCAACAACTTCGAATAACCAACACGCCAACGCAAGTAAGCAACCTGAGCTACCCAAACTAGGCAAAGCGGGTTTACCGCAAGAGGGATTAGAAGATTACTTAGCTGAGATTGAAAAACGTTTATTAATTCAAGCGCTTGATGCGACGCATTGGAATCGCACTTTGGCGGCAAAAAAACTCGGTATGACCTTCCGATCATTACGCTACCGTTTGAAAAAATTTGAACTGGATAGTGACGAAGAAGAATAAGGCGTTACACCATTGAATTGTTAGGTATGTCATGATGAAAATTGACCGTATTGATCATCTGGTTTTGACTGTTGCTGATATTGAGCGAACCATTCAGTTTTACAGCACAGTCTTAGGCTTTGAAGTGGTTGAATTTGCACACAATCGAAAAGCGCTTCGTTTTGGTCAACAAAAAATCAACCTACACGAAAAAGGCAAGGAGTTTGAGCCCAAAGCACACGTAGCGACGTGTGGCTCAGCAGATTTGTGCTTTATCGCCGAAACGGATTTAAATGAAGTCCTACACGAGCTCAGACAAAAAAATATCGATATCCTCGAAGGTATCGTTGAACGCACAGGCGCAACAGGAAAAATCAGCTCAATCTACTTTCGAGACCCTGATCTGAATTTGATTGAAGTCAGTAATTATCAGAGCGCTAAGTGAGTGATAATTAGTTTATGATTTTCAGCGACGGGCATGTCGGTTATGGAATCATACGCCCAAACTGATTGCTGGCTTGTTCTTGGATTTGCCGATCAGTCTGTTGATCGCTCATATTCAGTTTACGATCTGCTTCGATACCTTTGCCTTCGATCATTTCACCATTTGGCGTGAAATAGTGCGAAACGGTCAATTGCACCGCACCTTGTTGTAGTGGAAAGAGTTTTTGTACTGCGCCTTTGCCATAGCTGGTTTCACCAAACACTGTCGCACGCTGATTTTCTTTCAGAGCCGCAGAAAATACCTCTGATGCAGAGGCTGAAAACCGATTTTGCAGGATCGCCACAGGGTAAGTGATCGGATCTTGACTGGCTAAGGCTTGGAATTGCTGTGCTGCTTCGATACGCCCTTTGGTGCTGACAATTAAACCCTTTTCCAAAAATAAATCCGCAAGCTCCACTGCAGATGAGAGCAAACCACCTGGATTGTCACGAATATCGATGATCACCCCTCGAATTGGCGCACGTTGCTGATAGGTACTTAGTAAACGCTGTACTTGTGGCACAGTATCTTGCTGAAAGGCTTTGATTTTTAAAATCAAAATGCGCTCATCGGTCAAATAAGGTTCGACATCATAATTTAACGCTTGATCTCGCACCACATCGGCAATCACCGAACGATTGCCCCGTTTGATCTTCAGCTTGACGACACTACCAAGTGATCCTGTCAACAGGTTATCGACAGTACGTTGATCAAGATATTGCACGGCATTATTGTTAATTTTTTCAACCACTTCGCCATTACGCAAACCCAGTTCATAGGCATCCGAACCATTGGCAATCCCTGCGATTTGCCATTGATGTTGTTCGGGAACGTAGCTCAGTTGAAATGGAATTTTGGCAATTTGCCCTTCGGTAAACTGCATCAGTTGTTGGTATTGTTCATCGGTCAGATAGCGTGAATATGGATCGAGCCCCTCGAGTAAACCATGACTGGCTTGCTCAAAGAGCTGATCATTGGAAACATTATCCACGTAGTTCTTTTTGACCAGCTGGAAAGTTTCAACAAATTGCCGAATCTGATCTATCGGGATATCTTCGACATTGGCATCATCAGGCGAATTTGCCAGCTCTTCATCATCAAGACTGAGCTGATCCTCCATATTGGCATCACTTGGCACAGTATCCGCATCGTTTGGAGGATTAAAATCATCCACGCTATCCGTTGAAGTCGCATTCGCTTGTGCCAACACCGTCTGTGATTGCTCAATTGGAGGTGATACAGCATTCGGATTTGCCCAAACAGACGTCATGGGCAACATGCCCAAAGTCGTGATCAGTGAAGTGAAGATCAATGGCGAGGTCTTTGACATCATGGCTTCCTTTTCCAATGAATCGGCAAATCAGTTGAGAATCTGTGCGTCGAAATCAGCGTGTCTTAGTCAGCGTGTCGTAATCAGATTACGTCCTTGCATTTCTGCGGGTACTGGAATATTCATCAAGTGTAACAAGGTCGGCGCAACATCCGCCAAAACACCATTGTCAGCGATGGTCGCCGAAGTCGGTCCAACATAGATAAATGGCACATGCTCTGTGGTGTGTTGGGTATGCACTTGTCCGCTGTCATAATCCTGCATTTGCTCAACATTACCATGATCGGCAGTGACAATCATATGCCCTTTATTCGCCATCACTGCATCATAAACACGACCCAAGCTGGTATCCACCGCTTCAACCGCCTTCACCGCCGCATCGAATACACCCGTATGTCCAACCATATCACCATTGGCGTAATTCACAATCAACAGATCGTATGTACCAGAATTAATCGCATCAACCAGTTTATCCGTGACCTCATAAGCACTCATTTCAGGCTGTAGATCATAAGTTGCGACGTTCGGCGATGGAACGAGAATACGTGTTTCGCCTTCATATTCGTCTTCACGACCACCGCTAAAGAAAAAGGTCACATGCGCATATTTTTCAGTTTCAGCGATACGCAGTTGGGTTTTGCCAAGGTTTGACAAATATTCACCAATTGAATTTTTCAATTCTTCAGGCATGTAGGCAACAGGTGCATCAATGGTGGCTTGATAACGAGTCAGCATCACGAATTTGGCTAAGTTTGGCACGGTCTTGCGTTCAAAACCTGCAAAGCCTTTTTCCACAAAAGCACGGGTCAGTTCACGGGCACGGTCAGCACGGAAGTTCATAAAGACAATGCTATCACCATCGTTGATGGTTGCGAGATCGCCAACACGGGTTGCTTTGACAAACTCATCGGTTTCTTCAGCAGCGTAGGCTTGGTTTAAGCCATCAACCGCACTATCTACCACACGAATCGCTTCGCCTTCGGTCAACAGCCGATAAGCCTGCTCAACTCGATCCCAACGATTGTCACGATCCATGGCAAAATAGCGCCCGATCATGGTAGCTATACGCCCTTGATTTGGATACTGCGCAAATAGAGCATCGAAGCGTTTTAAACTTGGCTCAGCACTTTTGGGTGGAGTGTCACGTCCATCAAGGAAAGCATGTAGATAAACGGTTGCACCACGCTTGAGTGCCAACTCACACATGGCTTCGATTTGATCTTCATGCGAGTGCACGCCACCTTGCGAGAGCAAGCCCATGATATGCACAGCACCGCCTGTCGCTTTGGCTTTTTCCACTGCATCAACAAGCACTTCATGTTCAAAGAAATCCCCTGTGCGAATATCTTTGGTGATGCGGGTAAAGTCTTGATAGAGCACACGCCCTGCGCCAAGATTCATATGACCGACTTCGGAGTTCCCCATCTGACCATCAGGCAAGCCCACATCTTCACCAGAACCAGAAACGAGACTATGCGGATGATTTTGTTTCATTGCCGTCAAGTGTGGTGTTTTCGCCGCCAAAAATGCATTATCTTCGACCGCTTCACGATGACCAATGCCATCCATAATCACCAATACGTGGGGAATTTTATGCGTTGCTACATCCGTCATTGCTTCATCTCAGGTTCTAATTCAAAAGTGAGATAATTTTACTCAAAATTACGGGGTAAATCTATGCATCACCCTGATCTCACCTTTAGCTTAACCACGGCTAAAACAGCTTGCACAGCACTTCACACATTTTAAATGTCAGCATATCACTGATATTTAAAGACTAAAGACCCACTACAGCATTCCGAATAGCAACGACAATCAATAAAAGAATAAAAAAGATCCAGCGAGATGGCGGATTGCCATTGTTATATTTCGCAGCAAAACTTGGTTTAATTAAACATGCCAGAATGGCAATAAATAACACATTGATTACAATTAAAAATACAGTCATGACTCAGCGCTTAATCCAAAATAATTAATTATTTAAATTCATAATTAAATATAAATAACATTATCTAGATTAAACTTCAACGATACTAAACCAAATATTTAACGCATGCGATGTAATAGCACCGCACCTGCGCCTAAAATTAAGAAAATTGGCACAAGCACAAACCACGCCGCCGATGGACTATAGATCAGGCTGGCATAGCCCAAAAAATCCTGCAAATAATAAAAGCCCAAACCAACAAATAGCGAAATCACCAGACGAAAACCCATCGATTGCTGTCGTAATGGTCCAAAAATAAATGAGCACGCAATCACCACCAAAGCAATCAATGCCAAAGGCGATGCTAGTTTTTTCCAAAAAGCCAGCTCATATTTCTTCGGCACTTGGCTATATTCTTGCATATAGCTCATAAAACTAATCAACTGGCTTGGTGCCAAATCCTCAGGATTGACCGTGACCATATGCACATATTTCGGCTGTAACGCCAATGGCAAATTTTCTGCGGCACGGGTAGTTTGCTGTGCTTCACCCATCGGAAAAATATCGACTTGCTCAATGCCTGAAAGCGTCCAGTTTTGATTCTGTTTAAACTGCCCTTCGTCAGCATTAATGGTGGAAACGATTCGATAATTATCATCGAAGTCAATCACTTGCACATCACGCAAATGTCCACCCGCATTGGCATAATCAATATGCACAAAACGCTGTCCTTCTCGTGTCCAATAGCCACGCACCTCCCCCAAGGACGCGCTATAGTTTTCTTTTTGCACCGCTTTGGCTTGCTCATGGGTATAAGGGATCACCCATTCACTCAGCGCAAAAGACAATACGATCAATAATAATGCAGGACGAATCACCCAGCCGACGATCCGCCACAGACTCACACCTGAGGCACGCATTACCACCAGCTCACTATTTGATGCCATCGTGCCCAAGCCGACCACTGCACCGATCAATGCACCAATCGGCAATAGTTCCAGCAGTTTACTCGGCGCATCCCACAAAATATACAGCAACGCCTGCCAAGCATTATAGTGTTCGTTGAGTTCGCCAAGCTCTGCAAGATAGCCAAAGAGCATCTGTAATAACAATAAAATCGCCGTTGCACCAATCATGGCAACACCTGTTGCCTTGATGACATGCCGAGCAAGAATACGACGTGACAACATATTAGCTTGCTCCTTGATTTAAATGCTTTTTAATTTTTGGTGCGAGCTTGTGTTTCTTGGCAAAGATTAAACCGACCACAGTATAGATGATTAAAATCGCAGGATACGCCCAAATCCCCAGCTCACCCTTAGTCATGCGGGTTTTGATCGCCATCATGGCGACAATCAAACTGGCAAAAATCATAATCGCAGGAAATAAGCGATAATAACGCCCTTGTCGTGGACTGACCTCAGACAAAGGCACTGCAAGTAGCAACGCCAATAAAATCACGAATGGCGCAAAGATTCGCCAACCCAACTCGCTCATGATCACATCACTTTGCTGACGTTTGCTCCAAATTTGCGACATGGTCATCGACTCGATACGCTGTGCTGACACCTCACCATCATCTTCAGGTTCAAGGCGCAAGCGATAGCTTTCGAATTCGGCTTGCAGATATTTTGGCTGTCCTGGGACAAAGCTATAACGACGTCCTTGATACAGATCAACAATACTGGCTTTTTCATTTTCTGCGGCGACACGACGTGCTTCTTTAGCGAGAATAATCACATCAGGCTGTCCCGCTTTTTCAGCTTTTTGATAGAAGAAAATGTCTTTGAGACTACGCCGATCTTCAGTCAAATCGCCCGCATAGATGGTATACACACCACTCGAAATAAACTCTTTTGGGCGCACCATATCAAAGCCACTGCGCACCGCTTGCGTGGTGGTCAGATGATCAAATGAACGATTTCCCCACGGCGCAATCCACAGCATTAATGCAGTGTGGATTGCCATGACCACAATGGCTAAAGGCAATAATTTTCGCCCAAGCTGTCCACGGCTAACACCACTACCATTGAGTACTGCCATTTCATGGTCGACATACAAGCGCCCAAAGACCAACATTAAACCGACAAAAAAACCCAAGGGTAAAATTAAAGTCAAAAATTCAGGCAAACGATAGCCGATGATGCTAAATAAAATCCCTGCATCCATCCGCCCTTGCGCAGCGACACCAAAGTACTTGATCAAGCGACCACCGAGCATCACTAAAGTCAGCAATGCCACAACCACAGATGACGTTGTCACCACTTGCTTGACCAAATATCGGGTAATAATCAAAGGCAAATTCCCAAAACTTTATTATGAAATAAATTGTGCTAGTTTACCTGAATGTCTGCTCGAGTGCTATTTTGCAGACCTGCAATAAAGGGGTATATTATGGTGATATTGTTGCACCACTTACACAACATGCATCAAAGCCAATGACTGCTTAGGATAATGATTACTTTATGAAACTGAATTTAATAACCGACCTACAAGCCGCTGAAATCACAGCACAACCTGTTATTCGTCTCATCCAAGAAGCAGGCGATGGTGAAAATATTGCATCGCAACTTAAAGCAAGTGAAATCGGCAATCTTGAACAGTGGTTAGCACTCAGCCAATTTGAAGGCAAATTCAACCAACTACAGCCTGTTTATGCACAAAGTGATGTTTTTCCACAACTCTTTGTACTTGGGCTGGGTGATATTGCGCAATTAAACGGTTCTAAACTGCAAAAGCTCGCACAAAGTATCGTCAAAGCCACACAAAAACTGGCTGAAACCATCACCATTGATCTGAGCAATTTGCCTGAAGCATTGCATTATCAATTTGCATTGGCTTTGACCCAAGCCAACTATGCCTATGATCAATTCAAAACCAAAAAATCAGAAATCACCTTAAAAAATATCAACTTCTTTGCTGAAAAAACTTCACTCGATAGCGCACAATTGACGCTACTGCAAGCCATTCAAAAAGGTCAGCATTTCACCCGTCATCTTGGCAACACTCCTGGCAATGTCTGCTTCCCAGAATATCTCGCAGATGAAGCGTTAAAATTGGCAGGTGAATTTCCAGACTTGCTCAACGTGAAGGTACTGAATGAACAGCAAATGGCTGATCTTGGCATGAATGCTTTTCTCGCCGTGAGTAAAGGTTCGGAGCGTTCAGGACGTGTTGTTTTACTTGAATACAATTCTCAACAAGCACAAAAACCTGTGGTGCTGGTCGGAAAAGGTGTGACTTTTGATACAGGCGGCATTTCACTGAAACCTGCGGCAACCATGGATGAAATGAAATTCGATATGTGCGGTGCAGCAACGGTACTCGGCGTGATGCGTGCTTTGTGTGAAAGTAAATTACCGATTCATGTGGTGGGTGCACTGGCTTGCGCGGAAAATATGCCATCAGGTCATGCCACTCGCCCAGGCGATATCGTCACCACCATGAGCGGTCAAACCGTCGAAGTGCTGAATACCGATGCCGAAGGTCGCCTAGTGCTGTGTGATACTTTGACCTATATCGCACGTTATGAGCCTGAACTGGTGATTGATATTGCAACACTTACAGGCGCATGCGTAGTAGCATTGGGTAAAGTGCTTTCAGGTCTATTTAGTCCTGATAATGCGCTTTCTCAAGACTTGATTGATGCGGGTGAGCAGTCCTTTGACCGTGTATGGCGCTTACCAGTGATGGATGATTATCAAGAATTGTTAGATTCGCCTTTTGCAGATATGGGTAATATCGGCGGGCCTTATGGTGGTGCGATCACTGCGGCGTGCTTCTTGCAACGCTTTACCCGTGACTATCGTTGGGCGCACTTAGACATTGCAGGTACAGCGTGGCTTTCAGGTGCACAAAAAGGCGCAACAGGTCGTCCTGTCCCACTATTGATGCAATTCCTTGTCAACCGTGTCAGTAATTAAGACTGTAAGAATTGCATGAAAATTAGTTTTTACTTGGTTGAAAAATCGTCGCAAACGCAGACCGAGGTGGTCTGTCGTTTGTGTCAGCAAATTTATACCAAGCATCCGATTTGGATTTATTGTCGTGATGTTGCGCAAGCACAGCAGTTAGACGATCAGCTTTGGACTTTTGCGCCAAGCAGTTTTGTGCCACATCTTCTAATTGATAATGCAAAAAGTACAAGCGATGTAGCACATCAGCGGTCAAACACACCGATTCTGATCAGTTGTGATCCACCGCCTAGACACAGTGAAGTCTGCATCAATCTCACAGGGCAGGCTTTGGATTTAACAGAAATCAAGCACGGCACACTACATTTAATCGAAATAGTCGGGCATAATGAAGATGAAAAAATCTTGTCCCGCCAAGTATTTAAAGCCTATCGGGCGAGTGATGTTGAGCCTGCGGTACATAAGATTTAAGCGCTTTTTTATTTTTAAATGATCAAACATCGAGGAGTCGATCGTGGCACTGAATGTCGGTGAAAACTTTACACAACGTTGGCTCGCCACACCTGAAGCCGTTCGCCAAACATTTTCTGATGAGCTCAATCACATCTGCGATCTACTCAACTCAAATGAGCATATCACCAAATGGCAGTATCAAGATGCTGTTTTACAGCAAAAAAATAAAAAAATTATCGAACGTGCCTATGCTGATCTCAAACAACAAATTTTAGCCGAACAAGCAAGGCTTGCCGAACAGCGCAAACGTCAGCGCCAAGCCGAACTTGAACAAGCGCTCGCCGAAAAGCGTGCGCTCGAAGCCAAACAAGTGGCAGAACTCGAAGCTCAAGAGCAACGCCAAGCACAGCATCAAGATGCCTATTTACAACAACTTGCCCAAGAGCTTCAGCAACAAAGTCATACCTCAAACTTTGACAATCAACGAAAATTTGATACGCAAAAGATTAAGCAATTTAACCGCAGTGAAAATCATGCCGTGACATCAGCAGTGGCTGAACAACATGCGCCTGTACCAGAAATAACTGAACATCAAGACTTACGCACTCGCTTAGAACTTGAAGCGGAATTTTATATCGAGCAAACTTTGCAACAGCTCAAAACCAAACTTCAAGCGGCGGCACAAGAAGAAATTGAATTGATCCTGTCACAGCAACAGGATGCGAAATAAAGTTTTTTATTTTTTAGGCACATGACGAATATATTGTAAGGCAATCAATCGAGAAACGATCAACGCCAAATACATCACTGCGCCAAACATCTGCAACGATACCAGCACCCGTGCCAGATCACTTTGTGGCACGATGTCGCTGAGACCTGTGCCCGTTTGTACGCTAAAACTAATAAACATCAAGTCCACCCAAGAGCGTGCTTGACCATTTTCCAGATTAAAACTATTCATATCCCAAAGCTGACAGGCACTGTACATAAAGGCAAACGCCCACACCAACAGCGTAAACACACTTGCCGCCGCAAACAGCTCATCCCGAGTCAGATAGCGATCATCGAACATATAGCGAGTCAGACCATAAGCCGCACAAAGATAAGCCGCCGCTTCAAACAAATGCGCTGTAATCAAGATACTTGGGGAATCCGCACCGAGCATCACGACTAGCGACAACAGCAATGCAGGAATCACGCAGAGCATGCCGACCACGGTATACATCGCCGTGACTCGAATAATCTGCGCCACCATGAGCAATGCCAAAGTGCCTAAAAACCACGCAAACGCATTGTGATTGAAAATTTGGTGGGTTAAGGGTGCGGTAAACAACATCAGCAATTGCACAGCGAGTAGCCAAGCTGACGGTAAACTTTTAAAACTTTGCAAAAATTTAAGCATGACTACCGCACTTTCCCAAGAATATCGATAAAAACCTGAGCGTTTAATCTACGCACTTTTGTAGTAAAAATAAACAAAATGACGCACTGAGCTGGAATGTTTGCTGTGCTTCTAGGGCTTGTCGTTTCTCCGCCTTGGCTTTCCACGCATAAGGTGTCATGGCGATGAGGTCTGTTAATTGCTGTTGATCTAAGTTGAGATCAGTCGTGATGATCTGCTTAGAAATCAGTGAGAATTCAGGTGACATTTGTGTCACGAATTTATCAGGCTCATGTGCGTTCACTTCATCAAACAAGGCGTCACGCATCGCAAATAAGTGCTGTGGTGCAGGTGTGGCAATGATGAGATAACCATTTTTCTTTAATACCCGAAGCATTTCCGCTTTCGGTAATGGACTAAACAGACTGCTACAGACATCCATCGATTGATCAAGTACAGGAAGCACTGCACCTGTTCCCACTACCCAAGTGATATTTTGCGCTTTGTTATTTTCATTACTTTGTTGTGCTTGTTTGGCAGCGGTCTGTACTGCACTTTTGGCAATATCAACCGCCACCACTTGAGGCACAACGCCTCCCATCGCTTGAGTGTAATAGCCTTCGCCACAACCGATGTCTAACAGCGTTTTTGCTGAAATGGAGTGTAATAATTCACTGACTGCTTGCTGTAGCGGTTGATATGTACCTGAACTCAAAAAGCGTCGGCGTGCCGCCACTGCCTCAGGCGTATCGCCAGGATTTTTGCTGTGTTTGTGCTGTACCACATGCAGATTGACATAGCCTTGCTTGGCTTGGTCATAACTATGCCGATTTACGCATTGCCACGTTTTTCCATCGAGATGCAACGCTTCTCGGCAGATTGGACACATCAACAGCTCAGACATATTTCACTTTCCACAATAACGGTTGATCTAAATAAAAAAGCCAGCGTAGCTGGCTCATTTAAATAGAAATTGTTTAACGTAATTTTAACGTCATCAAACCCAAGACAACTAATATGATGGTAATAATCCAAAAGCGAATCACCACTTGAGTTTCTTTCCAGCCTTGTTTTTCATAATGGTGATGCAATGGCGCCATCAGAAAAACCCGTTTATTGCGCATCCGCAGTGAACCAATTTGCAAGAACACTGAAATCGCTTCCATAACAAATACACCGCCCATGATCGCAAAAACGATCTCTTGACGTACCATCACCGCAATCGTACCCAACATCGCACCAAGCGATAGCGCTCCAACATCGCCCATAAACACTTGTGCAGGATGAGCGTTGTACCACAAGAATGCCAGTCCTGCGCCAATCATCGCCGCACAGATGACCACCAGCTCGGAGGTATATTTGACATAAGGAATATGCAAATAATTGGCAAAGCGTATATCACCCGCCAAATACGCAAATACGCCTAAACCAGCCGCAACAAGCACGATCGGCATGATCGCCAAGCCATCTAAACCATCGGTCAAATTTACCGCATTGGATGCACCATTGATCACCAAATAGGTAAAGATAATAAAGGCGATACCAAATGGAATCACAGAAAATGGAATGCTGAGATTTTTAAAGAACGGCACCAGCAAATCCAGCATATTCGAAGTAATCACAGGATCAGATTGCATCTGCGCAATACAATACAAGCCAATGCCTGCACCCAACGAGCCGACAGAAGTCCAAAAGAATTTCTTGCGTGCAGGTAAGCCAGCATTGTCTTTATAACGGATTTTAATCCAGTCATCCGCCCAGCCGACCGCACCGAAGATCACCATCACCCCAAGCACAATCCACACATAGGGATTGCTTAAATCCGCCCAAAGTAGCGTGCTAATGCCGATAGACATCAAAATCAACACACCGCCCATGGTTGGCGTGCCCATTTTTGCTGCATGGTTTTCAGGGGCAAAGCTACTCACCGCCTGCCCGTATTTCAATGCACGCAACTTACGGATCATGACGGGCCCAAGCAATAGACCGATCCCCAATGCCGTTAAAACACTCAGTAGCGCACGTAAAGTCAAATAACGGAATACTTGGAAAGAATCGTGATAATTCGCCAAGAGTTCAAAAAGCCATAACAGCATTTATAATGTCTCCACCAATGCGCCCAATAAATGCTCCATATGGGTATAACGTGACCCTTTGAAAAGCAAACTCACTGGCTGTGGTTGATGTTGTTGAATAATTTGTTCAAGGCGTACTTGCGCTTCATCTTGCGTGGCAAAAGCATCGCAATGTGACACATTTGCACCTTTGGCAAAAGCTGGCGCATACTCGCCCACTGCGATGAGATAGTCAAGTTGTAGCTGTGCCAAATCTTGTCCGAGCTTCTGATGCTCCATTTCTGCATCTTCACCGAGCTCGCCAATATCACCCATCACCATGACTTTGACACCTTTTTGCTGGAGCAAAACTTGGGCTGCTGCACGCATCGAGGTTGGATTGGCATTATAGGTGTCATCAATCAATAAGAACTGATCTTTTTCAATAAAGTTGAGTCGCCCTTTTGCACCTGTTGCCTGTTGTAAACCAATCGCAATATCTTCTAAAGACACGCCCATCGCCAACGCAAAGCTGGTCGCTGCTTCGGCATTCTGCACATTATGCGCCCCTGCGAACGGCAAGTCGATCTGTACACTGCCCTTTGGCGTATTTAAGGTGAATCGCGAAGATTGCGCTAAAATCTCAATCTCCGTGGCATAGACATCGCCACCTTGACCAAAGCGAATCTGTGCACGATCACTCACCACATCATTCACAGTATTTTGAATCTGCATTGCATAATCATCTTGGGCAGGAATAATCGCCGTACCCTTATTTTTGATATGGGCATAAATCTCTGATTTGGCTGTGCAAATCGCATCACGCCCGCCGAATTCACCCAAATGCGCCGTCCCAATATTCAAAATCCCTGCCGCATCTGGCTGTACTAAACCACTGGTATAATCAATCTCACCAATATGACTGGCACCAAGCTCCATCACCGCATAGCGATGATCCGCACGAAGCTCTAACAACATGATTGGCACACCGAGATCATTATTCAGATTGCCACGGGTGACTAAAGTTTCACCGAGCCGTGAGAAAATACTGCCGAGCATTTCTTTGGTAGTGGTTTTCCCGCTACTGCCTGTCAATGCCACGACTTTTAAATCCTGACATTGCTGACGGCGATATGCACCCAAATGTCCCAAAGCCAAACGGGTATCGGCAACAATCAACTGCGGAATATTCACAACTTCGATAGCACGTTCGACAATCACACAGCTTGCGTTTTGCATTGCCACTTTTTCGACGAAATCATGTGCATCAAAACGCTCACCTTTCAGCGCTAAAAAGGCATCGCCAACTTTCGCATCTCGTGAATCGGTGACAATACGCTGAATATTATCTGCTGGCTGAATGCCTTGATGCCAAACGCCTTGTGTCGCCTGTTGTAATTCTTGAATAGTCCACGGATCAAGCCGAGTGGTGCTGGTGGTTGAGGTGTGCATGTGCTGCGATATTCCTTAATTCTTGATCAATAATTATTCTGCGGGATAGCTTTGTGGCTGATGAGGCTGTGCCTGAATTGCCGATTCCACTTCGACCACATCATCAAACCAATGACGCACCCCATCAATTTCTTGATAATTTTCATGCCCTTTGCCTGCGATCACCACAATATCACCTTGTTTGGCTTGACGTACTGCAAACTTAATCGCTTCACGGCGATCATGGATTTCATGGAAATTTTCAGCGTTAACCATTTGCTCAGACAAGTTGGCTTTCATATCAGCAAAAATTTGTAATGGATCTTCTGTACGTGGGTTATCCGTCGTCATTAACACTTGATCAGCACAATCTATCGCGGCTTGGGTCATCTCTGGACGTTTGCCCCGATCACGATCACCGCCACAGCCATACACCGCCCAAAGCTGATGCTCAACATGCGCCTTGAGGCTTTGTAGCACTTGTGCCAAAGCATCTGGTGTATGCGCATAATCGACGATAAATAATCGCCCTTGATCGGCAATGACTTGCATGCGACCTGGTGCGCCTTTTAAGTTTGCCACCAACGGCATAATATCTGCCAAAGCATAGCCGAGTTTTTCCACACAGATGATCGCTGCTAAGACATTTTCCACATTAAAACGTCCAAGTAGTGGGCTATTGACCTGATACTCGCCACTTGCACACTGCAAAGTGAAGCTCGCACCATCTAAACTAAACTGCACATTGCTGAGATGATAATCCGCATCATCATGACGCATACTATAGGTGGCAATCTTAGGCTGAACAGGATTATTTTTGGCGTGTTCGACCATCAATGATGCAAAATCATCATCTTGATGAATCACCGCATGCTTTAAACTTGGAAAATCAAACAGCATCGCTTTCGCTTCGGCATAATTTTCTAAAGTTTTGTGATAATCCAAATGGTCACGACTCAAATTGGTAAAGGTAGCGACGGCTATCGGCATACCCGCCAAACGCCCTTGTTCTAAACCGTGTGAGCTCGCCTCTAATGCCAAATAACGAGCACCTTGCAAGCTATAATCATAAAAAGACTGCTGTAGATGCAACGCATCTAGCGTGGTATGCGTCGAGGCTTGCAGGTTCGGTAAAATGCCATTACCCGTCGTACCCATCACGGCGGTGGCTTGACCAAGCATCGTCAATAACTCTGCAATCAATCGTGAAACGGTGGTTTTACCATTAGTGCCTGTAACTGCAACGACTTGTGCTAAATCAAGCGGTGCTTTTGCCTGTAAAAAGTATTGTTGTAATAATCCGAGAATTTGACGTAATTGAGGCAGATACAGCACGTTTTCATGTGCAGGAATTTGAACTTCGGTCAGTACACCGATTGCACCTTTTTCTAGTGCGCTATTGATATAGTGCTGGGTTTTTTCAAGGTCATTATTGATGCCTTGTAAGGCAATAAAAATATCACCTGATTGCACTTGACGACTGTCTAATTGGAAACCTGAAAAAGTGTCATTCGCCCATTTTGGCAAACTCGCATTCGCTGTAATAGAAGCGATTTCACCTGTCCAAATGTATTGTAATGTGCTCATAAATTGCCGCTCCTTAGGACGCTTCCGCAGTTTCAAGTGGTCGATCGAGCGGGACATTGAGCAAGCGCAAAGATTCTTGCATGATCTTGGCAAACACAGGTGCTGCCACCAAACCACCATAATATTTACCTTGCGGATTCTCCACCACCACGATCATGGCAATGCGTGGATTACTGATCGGCGCAACCCCTGCAAATAGCGCACGATATTCACTTTGCGAATAGCCTTTACGATCGGCACGCAGTTTATGTGCCGTCCCTGTTTTACCACCCACACGATAGCCCGGAATCACTGCTTGACGTGCCGTACCACCCGGCTGAGTCACAGCTTCGAGCATATGCAATACCGTATCGGCAATTTCTGGTTTGACGACTTGCTCTGCCTTTGGCGTGTCTTTGACTTTGAATAAAGTTAAGGGTACCTTTTGACCATGATTAGCGATCATGGCATACGCCTGAGCAAGCTGGAGTACCGTGGCATTCAAGCCATAACCATAGGACATGGTGGCGACTTCAGAGACATTCCACTTGCTTCTTGGCAGGATTAAACCCGCACTTTCCCCCGGAAAGCCAACAGCCGAACGTGAACCAAAACCAACATGCTTATAAAACAGCGGTAACATTTCATACGGCAAAGACAAGGCAATCTTAGATACACCGACGTTCGACGATTTGATAATAATCCCACCCAGATTCAGTGCGCCATAGTTATGGGTATCTCGGATGGTATGGTTACCAACACGCATTGAACCCGGTGAGGTATTGACCACGGTTTCAGGCTTATATTTACCACTTTCTAATGCCATCATGATGGTCATCGGCTTCATGGTCGAACCTGGTTCAAAAGAGTCAATCGCTCCACGGTTACGCATGGCATCTTTGTTATCAAAACTTTTTGGATTATTCGGGTTATACGACGGCCAACTGCTCATCGCCAAGATTTCACCCGTTTTCACATCGACTGCAATCGCCGTTGCCGAGCGGGCATTGTTCGCCACACCCGCAGCAGTGAGCTCACGATACATGATGTACTGGAGTCGTGAGTCGATACTGAGCTGAATATTTTCGCCAGCTTGCCCTTGGGTCAGGACTTCTTCTACTTTCAGGCGATTACCACGACGATCCCGCAAAATACGCTGTTCACCATCTACCCCTGCAAGACGTTTATTCAGTTGCATCTCCAAGCCTTCCATTCCCATACCATTACTATTGGTCACGCCAATAATTTGCGCATTGGGCTGTGGCTGAGGATAGTAGCGTTTATAAGTTTTCTCGGTGTAGACGCCTTGGAAATTCTGATCCAAAATCGCTTGGGCTTTAGCAGGTGGCACTTGACGTTTGATCACCACATAACGAGTACGTTCACGGCGTTTGACATCACTTTTCAGCTTACTGGCATCCACACCAGCCGCTTTGGCAAGCGCATCTAAGTCAAAATTCTTGTGGGTCGGCTTTTTACCTTCGGCAATATTTTTCTGATTCAATTCTTGCGCTTGATAATAATCCATTGGATCAATCACCAAGGTCATCACTGGCGTACTAATTGCCAATGGTACGCCATTTCGATCGCTGATCACGCCACGCATGGCTTGGACTTTTTCGGTATATAAAATCTTGGCATCGGCACGTTCTTGCAAGAACTTACTTTCGATGATCTGCACCCAGAACGCACGGCAAATCAACAGCACAAAAGCGACAAAAACAGCCAACCACAGCAGACGAAAGCGCCACATATCCTGAGCAAGCGTGGGTTTTGCAACCACCGCCTTACGTTTGGTTCTGCCTTTTTGTGAATTTACCGCCATGGTCTGTTACTTTCCCAATATCTACGATTGTTACTTACCGTGATGTTTGATCTATTCGCCAAGAAATACAACAGCTTGTATTTATTGAGCCTCGTTTAACGCCCACCCAATTTACTGTGCTACTTGCTGTTGTACCACTTGCTGTTGTGTAGTAGCACCTGTTTCGGCACCAAGTGCAATCTTATCTCGCTCCAGATCATTGCTGGCAATGACTACGGTTTGCGAAGCAGGTGGCGAGAACATGCGTAATTGCGTCACTGCCCGACTACCGATTTGCGCTGTCGCCCCAAAGGTTTGTTGCTCGATCAGCAAACGCCCCCACTCTGCATTGAGATTATCCTTTTCCTGCATCAGCTTGGTATAGCCTCGATAATCATAGCGGTATTTAAACACCTGATGCACCACCATAAAAGCACTGCCCATCACTGCCACCAATAACACAAAAATGATTGCAATATTCTGCACGGTGGACTTTTCTTGCAGAAAACTGGCATTGGCTAAACCACTTTGGCGCAATTTTCGGGCGGTCGATGATTCAGGCTGAGATTTTGTGTCTGAAGTTTTAGTTGCTGGGGTTTTGGTTTTAGCAGAATTGGCTTCAGCCGTTTTGGTTTCCGTGGCTTTTGTTTCAGTAGCTTTGGCTTTCGATGAATTATACTTTGCCATGATTAATCCTGCTCCAAACGTGCAGCGACACGTAACCATGCACTGCGTGAACGGGGATTGTCTTTAATTTCAGCTTGGCTTGGTGAGATACGTGCAATTTTCTTTAAACGGCGGGTATCTTTTTGCGCTGTTTGCGACAGCACCGCCCCCCAATCCTGTTCAGGCAAAGTTGATTCTTTTTGAATAAATTGTTTGATTAAACGATCTTCTAAAGAATGGAAACTGATCACCGCCAATCGTCCATTTGCTTTTAATAATTCAACGGCTTGTGGTAAAAACTGCTCGACATCATCCAGCTCACGATTGATAAAAATCCGAATCGCTTGGAATGTGCGGGTCGCAGCGTGCTTATGCTTTTCCCATTTTGGATGGGCGACTTTGACGATTTCAGCCAGTTGCGCTGTGGTGTCGATCTGCCCTGCATTTTTAATCGCTTTGGCAATGCGTCGGCTATAACGCTCCTCACCATATTTAAAAATAATATTAGCAAGCTCGGTTTCATCGACTTCAAGGAGCCACTCGGCGGCAGTTAAACCTTGCGAATTGTCCATACGCATATCGAGTGGTCCACTGTGCATAAAGCTAAAACCACGTTCCGCCTGATCAAGCTGTGGTGAAGATACACCGAGATCAGCCATAATCCCGTCCACCGCATCTACACCCAGCTCAGCCAAAGCATCTTTTAGATCGGCAAAACTGGCATGGATAATTTGAAAACGGGCATCTTCGTTGGCAAGTTTCTGCGCTTCTGCCAACGCTTGCGGGTCTTTATCAAAGGCATAGACTTTGGCGTTCGCATCCAGTCGACTTAACAACAGACGTGTATGTCCCCCACGACCAAAGGTCGCATCAACAAAAATTCCAGACTGTTTTTCGCCTAATAGAGCGTCAACAGTTTCATTTAACAACACAGAAATATGGGACATGGAACACAACGATTGGTTTTATGGCATGGATAATTGTTTTTAAAAAACAATCAAAAAGATAATCCGCAATTATTCACTGTTTTAGGACGTATCCCAAGCCAAAATTTGTATAAATTGTTTAGAACATCGAATATGGCGTAAATTTTGCCAGTGTCAGCGCAAGAAGTCACGTAAATCACATGCATTCACAGTAAAAAATAGCGTCACACGGCATTTTAAACGTAAAAAATGCACATCACCGAAGCAATGTGCATTTTGTTTTGTAGGGCTGATTACAGCACTCGAACTGCACCTTTTGCGGCACTGGTCGAATGTTGCGCATAAATCTTCAATGCTTTAGACACTTTACGTTTGCGCTCTTCGACTGGATGCCAACCTTTTTCCTCTTGGATATGACGACGGTGCGCCATTGTGGCATCATCAATATCAAGGTGAATGGTACGGTTTGGAATATCGATCTGAATCTGATCACCATCTTCCACCAAACCAATCGCACCACCTTCAGCGGCTTCTGGGGAAACGTGACCAATCGATAAGCCTGACGAACCACCCGAGAAACGACCATCAGTGATCAGTGCACAGTCTTTACCCAAGCCTTTCGACTTTAAATAACTGGTTGGGTACAACATCTCTTGCATACCCGGTCCACCACGAGGACCTTCGTAGCGAATCACGACCACATCACCTGCAACGATTTTCCCACCAAGAATGGCATCAACCGCTGAGTCCTGACTTTCAAAAACACGAGCAGTCCCGTTGAATTTCAAAATCGACTCATCTACACCTGCGGTTTTCACGATACAACCATCCAGTGCGATATTGCCGTACAGTACAGCCAAACCACCGTCTTTAGAGAAGGCATGCTCTGCATTACGAATTACGCCTTTTTCACGGTCGCCGTCCAAGGTTGCATAATAACGATCTTGTGAGAACGCTACTTGCGTTGGAATCCCCCCTGGTGATGAACGATAAAATTCATAAATTTCAGGGTCTTCATGACGGATAATATCCCACTTATCCAGCGCATCTTTCATGGTTTTTTCATGCACGGTGCTGACCGATGTATCAAGCAGTCCTGCACGATCAAGCTCGCCAAGAATCGACATAATCCCGCCTGCACGGTGGACGTCTTCCATATGCACGTCTGACTTCGCTGGGGCAACTTTAGACAGTACAGGGACTTTGCGAGATAACACATCAATGTCATCCATCGTAAAGTCCACTTCCGCCTCATGTGCTGCGGCGAGCAAGTGCAATACGGTATTGGTCGAACCGCCCATAGCAATGTCCAATGTCATGGCATTTTCAAAAGCGGCTTTGGTGGCAATCGAACGAGGTAAGATGCTGTAATCATCTTGTTCATAATGACGACGGCAGAGCTCAACGATCAACTGACCTGCACGTAAGAATAATTTTTTACGATTGGCATGGGTTGCCACGATCGAACCATTACCCGGAAGTGACAATCCCAGCGCTTCAGTCAAACAGTTCATCGAGTTGGCAGTAAACATTCCCGAACACGAACCACAAGTTGGACACGCAGAACGCTCAAATGCTTCGACTTCTTCATCGCTATAGCTGTCGTCGGCTGCGACCACCATTGCATCCACAAGGTCAATGGCTTTTTCATCACCACGGAATTTGACCTTACCTGCTTCCATCGGACCGCCCGACACAAATACCACGGGAATGTTTAG
Source organism: Acinetobacter marinus (assembly GCF_900096915.1). GTDB lineage: Bacteria > Pseudomonadota > Gammaproteobacteria > Pseudomonadales > Moraxellaceae > Acinetobacter > Acinetobacter marinus. The sequence continues at coordinate 109,741 of NZ_FMYK01000002.1, read as the reverse complement.
ACGCATCGACGCCATGAGCATTCCTGGGGTGATCTTGTCACAGTTGGAAATACATACCAGCGCATCGGCACAATGCGCATTCGCCATATATTCCACCGAATCCGCAATCAAATCACGAGATGGCAGTGAATACAACATGCCGTCATGCCCCATCGCAATCCCGTCATCGACTGCAATAGTATTAAACTCTTTTGCTACACCGCCTGCCGCTTCGATCTCACGTGCCACCAACTGACCTAAATCTTTGAGATGGACGTGACCCGGAACGAATTGAGTAAATGAGTTGACCACGGCAATAATCGGCTTGCCAAAGTCTTCATCTTTCATTCCTGTTGCACGCCATAAGCCACGTGCACCAGCCATATTACGACCATGTGTTGATGTTTTCGAACGATAATCAGGCATGAGTACTTCCAAAATATGATGCTTGAGTAAACACTATCAGAACCATTTACTCTGGCGAAACTTGCAATGAGTGCTGATGAGTGAATCAGCGGAGATATCGAATCATGATACTACAATTCGACTCGAGAATGCAGGTCATGCCGAGCCGATTCACAAAACCGTGTGTATGACTCGATCTATGACATTTTGAATGGCTTTTGAGTGATTTTTTTGAATGGCGTTAAAATGCGTCTTGAAGTGAATCGATAGCGCCTTTTGAAGCGCTTTTGAATGAGATTAGAGCATCTAAGCCCGTATCTATATAAGAAATAAGAAAATAACTATTGTGCAGGCTGTGCCACAGTCGCTTCAGCAAAAAAAGCCACGCTATCTTCTGCACCATTTTGCATATATTTCACGACCTTATTCAAAGGAAAGGTAAACTGATTGCCATCGGTGAGCACTGCTGCCAATTCAACGGATCTTGGGAAATTCGCAAACAATTCAGGGTTGAGCGCCACCGCCGTATCATAGTCCACCCAGTACCATTGTGTTTTTTGATCATTTCTGCGAATGACTTCCCCGACATAAGCCCCTGCTCGAAGCACTATGCCAAACTGTTGCGCTTGATCTAAATTGGCAAAATCAGGGCGTACTGTATGCAAATAATCATCCACATGCTTCAAACTGTGTAATGAGAAATCAAGCTGTGTGGCTTGTAAAAAATCTTGTTGATAAATCGGTTCATCCTGATCGTCATAAAACATTTCGGCAAGTTCAGACAATGCCAGATTTTGATTTTCCATATCGAGTTCTACCACAGCAATTGATTGAGTCAAGGAGAATAACAACGCTAAAAATATAAACCGTTTCATCATAGCGAAGATCCTGTGCATGATTGTGAGCATTCTGAGTGACTTAGTGTACTTCTTGTCAAATTGATTTCTGCTTTATATCAACTTATCAGCGCAAATAGAGCGGGTCTAGCGATTTTCAAAAGAAATAATATTTTGAATTACAGAATCTTAGTCACACGGACAGGTTAAAACTAGCAGATAATTCACATTTTGTTATAAAATGCTCGGCTTGGCTTTTTATTTTCATTTCACCAACGTATTTTCAAGGCTCGGTTATGTTCTCAGCCCTAGCTCGCTTAAGTCTAGTGTCACGTATTATCATTGCAATCGTCTTAGGCGGATTAGTCGCATATTTCATTCCTGAGGCTGCGGGCTATGTCAGCATTTTGGGTGATTTGTTTATCAAGGCGTTGAAGTCGGTTGCGCCGATTTTAGTGTTTATTTTAGTCCTTGCATCGATTGCCAACTTTAAAGTCGGTCAAGGCGCCAGCAATCTCAAGCCGATTTTGCTGATGTATGTGGTCGGCATGTTGCTCGCAGCGACGACTGCGGTCATCGCCAGCAATCTTTTCCCAAGTACACTCATCCTCACCATCGATCCTGAAACACAGCTGCAACCACCAAGCAGTATCGCCGAAGTCCTTAAGACCTTATTACTCAACTTTATTAGCAATCCTGTGACGGCACTGCATGAGGCGAATTTCATCGGTATTCTTGCATGGGCGGTCGGCTTGGGTATGGCACTGCGTCATGCCTCGGACACGACCCGTCAGGTGCTCACAGACATTGCCGATGGGGTCAATCACATTATCCGCATCGTGATTAGCTTTGCACCGCTCGGGATTTTTGGTTTGGTGGTAGCGACTTTTGCCCAAGCGGGATTGGATACTTTGGAGCATTATGCGCATCTCATCATCGTTTTGGTGGCGACCATGGCTTTTGTGGCACTGGTGATCAATCCGATTTTGGTGGCGATCGTGATGAAAAAGAATCCGTATCCATTGGTATTTAAATGCTTGGAAGAAAGTGGCATTACCGCATTTTTCACTCGCAGTTCGGCGGCGAATATTCCTGTGAATTTGGATTTGGCAAAGCGTCTTGGCGTGTCTGAAACCACAGCCAACGTCTCTATCCCGCTTGGCGCAACCATCAATATGGCGGGCGCTGCGGTGACCATTACCATCCTCACCTTAGCGGCAGTCAATACACTTGATATTCAGGTCGATATGACCACGATGATCGTGCTGTCTGTCGTGTCTGTGGTGACGGCGTGTGGTGCGTCAGGTGTCGCGGGTGGCTCACTGCTATTGATTCCTGTGGCATGTGGTCTATTTGGCATTTCATCAGAAACTGCCATGCAAGTGGTGGCAATTGGGATGGTGATCAGCGTCTTACAAGACTCGACTGAAACCGCACTCAACTCATCGACGGATATTTTGTTTACCGCTGCGGTGGATTTATCTCGGAAATAATTCAGGGCGAATTACATGGCTGTAAGATCTATTTCACCGTCGCCACGCATTCTACAAATACATGCAATCTGATCATATTCGAACCATTAAAAAAGCATCTAATGATGCTTTTTTAATGTGCAGATTGTATGTAGCACACTCGTTGGTATGCTGTCAGATGAAGAAATTAATAATAACTTCGCCCTTCTTCAAGCAGTTGTTGCTGGGATTGATTGGCGCGTTCGATATAGTCCTGATAAGCAGGAATGGCAATTGCCGATAGTACACCAATAGCAACAATCATCATCAACGGAATCAGCACCAAATAAATAATCCCCATTACTCGCTCCCACTCTTTGGTCGGACGAGGCACACCATAACGGTTTGTCCCATCCGTGCCTTTGGCGATGCAGATATATAACAGAAAAAATAAGCTGACCAACGGCACAAGCAACAGTAGCGACAACCACCCCGTCTGGTCACAATCGTGCAAACGTCTGATCGCAAAAATAAAAGTATAGACCAAATAAGCAATTAAAATAATGATATATGCAATACCAAAGCCTATCATCATCCCTGCAGAAGGCTCAGTCTCAAAGTTACCACCACTGCTCACACCATAGGCAATATAGAAAAATACCACGATCGCAACCAATACCGCATTCAATACGATCCCGCTTAAAAATGTCCATGCCAGATAAGAAAGTCGACTAAATCGCCCTGCACTACTAAGTGGTTTGTCCATTGTTGCTTGGTGTTGTGGTTGCATTTGTTGCATCGTTTTTCCTCGAATTATTGACTGAAACGTGTTTTATTTTCAGTTTTATTGAATTTATGTTGCTCAATATATCAGCATTTTTTATTTATTCAATTCCCAAACACACGACTAACTTAGACAGATTTCTCCATTTTCCCCTACAATTCAGTGTATCTTTGCCCGCAAAATACAGTAGTATTAAAGTCGTTGTCTTGCATCTCATGATCAATTACAACTGATCCGATGCAACTCATTTTATGCAACAGTTTGCTCCATCACAATAATCATCCACCGTTAGAAAATGATTCGCCTATGCTTAGCCACATCACGCTCATTGATTTTGCCCTCGCCGATCATCTGGAACTTGAGATTGATCAAGGTTTTAATGTCTTAACAGGTGAGACGGGCGCAGGCAAATCATTATTACTGGATGCGCTTTCGGCGTGTTTGGGTGAGCGTAGTGATGCCACGCAAGTGCGTTATGGCAAAGAAAAAGCCGAAGTCATTGCCACTTTTAGCTATCAAAATAACAGCCCTGAGCAGGCTTGGCTCAAAGAGCATGAGCTCGAAGACCTTGAAATCGAAAATGATGAATCAGGCGAGATCGTCATTCGTCGAGTGATTTTTGCGACAGGTCGTAGCAAAGCATGGATTAATGGTCGCCCAACTAGCCTGACAGAGTTGAAAACTTTAGGTCGTCTGTTGGTGCTTCTCTACAGCCAACACAGTCAGCAACAACTGCTCGATCCACCGTATCCAAAGCGCTGGCTGGATCGTTATAGCGGATTGCAAGCACAGGCGACGCAAGTCAAACAGGCACATCAGGCATGGCAAAAAGCCGCCAAACAATATCAATCTGCACTCGATGCACAGCATACCCGTGCCACACAGATCGCACTGCTCGAACAACAGCTTGAAGATGTCGAGCCATTACTCGAGATTAACTATCAAGACATTGAACAAGAATATGATCGCTTAAGTCATCATGAAACCATGATGCAAGACTGTGCCTCGATCATGTTTGCCTTGGATGAGTCTGAACAGAATTTACTGCAAGAGCTGGGCAATGTGTTACGCCGTGCTGAAGCACAACAATCTCGCAGCCCACAGCTTGAACAGGTCTACAACAGCATCGTCAATGCCCAAAGTGAGCTGGAAGATGCCAGTGCAACGCTACGTCAATTCGTTGATCGGCAGAGTTTCGATCCTGAACGCATGGAAACGCTGAATCAACAACTGGAACAATTCCATCGCCTTGCACGTAAATATCGCATTCAACCTGATGAACTGATCGCACAGCAAGCGATTTGGCAAGCTGAACTCGAACAACTGAATTTCCTCGATAATCCTGAAAAATTGGCTGAACAGGTCGCCGAGCTTGAGCACAGTTTTTTAAATGACGCAGAGCAACTTAATCATGCACGCTTAGCGGTTGCCAGTGATGTTGCCGAAAAGTTGAGTGCGCAAGTGAAGCCTTTGGCACTGCCTGAAGCACAGTTCCAATTCGATTTTCAGCCCTTTGACACACCAAATGCAGAAGGTCTGAGTGCGATTCAATTATTGTTTAGTGCCAACAAAGGCATTCCACCGCAACCGCTAGCACGTGTTGCATCGGGTGGTGAGCTGTCTCGTATCGCCTTAGTGATGCAAGTCATGAATGCCAGCAAAGCCGATGCCGAAGTCTTGGTATTTGATGAGATCGATGTCGGGATTAGTGGCGGGACAGCGGAGATCGTCGGACGACTGTTGGCAAATCTTGCTGATCACGTACAAATTCTCTGTATTACCCATCAAGCACAAGTCGCAGGGCAATCCGATCAGCATCTACTGGTGAAAAAGCAACAAACCGACCCTGCTAGCAGTACCATTTTCGTTTTAGATGAAGCTGAGCGCATTCATGAGTTGGCACGCATGTCAGGTGGTGTAGAGATCAACGACACCACACTGCAACATGCCAAACAATTGCGAGAACTTAAATTTTCCTCGAAGTAGTCTCACATTGTCGTAGTCGTTTATTTTTTATTCATTATGCTAATTTTTTTCATGATTTCGGGCTTAGATAACCAAAAAGCATTGGTTTTCTAAGCCACGTCAAGTATGTTGGAACGATAGACTGTTCATTTCGATAATTATTTTAACTTCATGAAATAGGAGATTAGATGGGTGCCAAAACAACATTCCAAACATTACCTAAAACATCGCTGTTTAGTCGCACCGCCACATTTGGCAGATGATTTTTTTGCACACAGTGTGATTTATCTGGCACGTCATGATGCCGACGGCGCACAGGGCATTATCCTCAATCGCCCGTCTTCGGTACCGATTCGTGAACTACTCAACGACCTCGATATTGATGCCGATCATGTCAATCCACATGCGGTACTGCACGGTGGTCCAGTGCGTCCAGAGGCTGGTTTTGTACTGCATACAGGTCAGCCGACATGGCATTCTTCCATTGCCGTGGGAGAAAATGTCTGCATCACCACCAGTAAAGATATTCTCGATGCGATTGCGCATAATGAAGGCGTGGATCAATATCAAGTTGCGCTTGGCTACGCCAGTTGGGGCAAACAACAGCTTGAAGCGGAAATCGCTCGAGGTGATTGGTTGGTCTGCCCTGCGGATATGGATTTGATTTTTAATCTGCCGTATGACCTGCGTTGGAATGCGGCTTACGAGAAAATTGGCGTCAATCCAAGTTGGCTCGCCGATGAGATTGGTCATGCCTGATTCAGATATATTAGATATGAATGCAACTGCACAAACCATTATGGCATTTGACTTTGGTACGCAGAAAATGGGCATCGCTGTGGGGCAAAGCCTGATTCAAAACAGCAATCCACTGGCACTGTTCCCGATGAAAGACGGCATTCCAAACTGGGATGAGCTACTCCACATCATCAAACAATGGCAACCTGATATCTTCTTGGTTGGCTTACCGCTCAATATGGATGATTCAGAATCAGATTTATCTCGTCGAGCTCGAAAATTTGCTCGTCGTCTACGCCATCAAACCAACATCGACACATGGATGGTCGATGAACGCCTCACCACACGAGATGCACGGCAAGATTTGGCAAATCTACATGCGCAAGGTCAAGCCAAACGGGTTCAGGCGGACAGTTTGGCGGCTGGATTATTATTAGAAAGTTGGTATCGTGAACCACATGGCATTACGCCATAAATGATAAAACTTCATGCCAATTCAAGTGACTAAGGCTCAAATAATTAGCACACAATCTTATCAATCAAATGCCCTTCAACTAGCTTAACTTCGCTTTGATCAGGATTCATCTGCACCACAAAACGACCATTCGAATAAATAATGTGATCATCTTTGATGACATAACTCATCACGCTTTTTTTCAATACCGTTTGCGTGCCATCCGCAGAGATTTTAAGCAGTTGCCAATTATTTGGAATCAACCCAGGGAATTTTTCACCTGATTTCGCATTTTGAGCAGTGGTCTGCTGTGCTTTGATCAAATTACCTTCGATAAAAATATCTTCTTCAGATTTTTGTTGTGCCTTAGCAGGGTTTGCACCTGATGAGGTTTTTAAAGATTCACCTGTATAACGCTGGGTAAAAAAGTCCAACCAACTGAAAATTGCTTTAAAAATTTTCACGGGAATCAAGGCAATATCTTTTAACGTCCACGTACTGGCTTTGCGATATTGATAAGGTCGACGAAGCACGTACAGATTACCCTGTGCATCAATTTGTGGCTTGAAATAGTCAAACTCAGGCGAAGCAAGGATGGTTTCCAGATCGCCAGTTTTCAGGTTTAGACGGCAAATTTCTTTCGGTCCTAGACGCATCGAACCCCGATCATCCGCACCAAAACCACACGAATCATAATAAATCAGATCAGAATTTTGCGGATCAAAACACGGATGCGCATCCACGCACTCGCCTTCGGTAATGTATTGAATGCGATTATCATCAATCGCCAAAATGCTCAGGTGTTGCACATAACCACTCAAGTCCGCACCCGACAGCACCAGTCGTTGATTGACCCGATCGATGTCCATATCAAAGGTGAGATAGTCATTTTTGCGCAAAATCAGTGCTTCGGGCTCGTTAAAGTCTGTTAATGATTTGGCATAAATCGCCGTACCATCTTGCAGACAAGCGCTATAAATGATGCGCTCTGCAGATGCAATCAGCACATCAGTGGCAAAAATCATCGCCTCATTGTCTTCTTGCTGTGGAAATGCCCCCATAAACTGCGCACCTGCACCCGTGTTTTTCCATGCCTTGCGCTGTTTAATTTCTTGCAGATTCTTTTTATATTTGTCGATTGCCTGACACGGGATCACAATATCTTTTTGATCGTAATGATAATTTAATGCGGTTTTACTGAGATAAAAAATCGGAAACATTCAAACCTCTTTCGGCGAATTTACTTATTGTGCAATGATTTTAGCTTAATTTTGTAGCGGTGCTGTAGCATTTCTGCGACAAAATGCCGAAGCACCTTAAGATTCGAATTAAAATATGAGCAGAAATTCAAGTTGGAATTTGAGTTGCGCTTTGAGTTTAGTTTTTCGTCTGGTTTAAGGCTGTTTTAAATATGGCCAAGCCGCTTTAAGATAAATAAACATCGACCACAAAGTCAGAATCACAGCAGTATACAACAAGATATAAGCAATCCATTCAATCGGTTGCCAGTTGAGCAAAAATACGGTGATGGCGATCATCTGAAATGCGGTTTTATATTTTCCGACTGTAGACACTGCCACATTGGTGCGTGCGCCAAGCTCCGCCATCCACTCTCGCAATGCCGAAACAGTGATTTCACGAGAAATGATCACGATCGCTGCAAATGCCATGATAATGGTCGGTTGCCACTGTACCAATACGATCAAGGCTGCCGCCACCATCAGCTTATCTGCCACAGGGTCGAGAAAGCGACCAAATGCCGAGCTTTGATTGAGCGCCCGAGCGAGATAGCCATCGAACCAGTCGGTAACCGCCGCCAGCACAAAGATGCCTGTCAATAAACCATGCCGAAACAATGTGCCCTCATGACCATTGACACCGACCGCAGGGGGCCAATAGGCAATTAACAAAAAAACAGGAATAAGGACGATTCGAGCAATAGTTAAAATATTTGGAATATTCAGGATACGACCTGTCATATACACCGCCTGCGACGCCTTCCCCAAGAAAAATGAATGCATGTAAATCGATACAATGCAGTACGCACTCTATACCAAATCACAAACACTGTCGAGCAATGTGCTTCGCTTTTGCTGAACCAACCGATTTCAACTGATTTTAGATGAGGTTAAGCGAATACCGTCACCGTTTGCCGACTCAGCAACAATAAATTTCCTGCTTCATCCCAAATTTGCGCTTGCTCTGTGGCATAGCCATGCTGCGCAAATTCAGTATGTTCCCGATATTGTAGCCAAGCATTGCTCTTTAAAACATTGCTTTCTAGCTTGTCATCAGCAATAAAAGTCAGATGCCACGTCAATGAATTGGCTGGTGATGGCGTATCACATACCGCCGTCACACCTGGTGGCCATATATCTGCCAAAGCAATCAAATGCGGTGCTTGCATTGCCATCTGACTCACTTCAGGTTTAAAACGGAACCAACCACCAAAGTCCGCCGACTCGCCTGCTTGAAATGGCATACTACCCTCTGCCCAGTAGAGATCATAATGCTGAAAACATTCTGGAATCATCCCTTTGACATAAGGCATTTTCGCCAAAGTACTGCGCTCAGGAAAATGAGGAGATGCGGGTAACCGATCAATACTCACCGCAGACTGGCGTGCTTTACCAAAGCTCGCCAGCATGATAGTTTGCACTTGATCATTCTGCCAAAGTCGGGCTTCTAAGGTGGTCACCGAACCGCCAACACGCAAAGTTTCCACGGTAATTTTTGATACTTGATATTGTACTGGTCCGACAAAGGTAAAACTGGCACTGAGTGGCTTACGCTCAGCATCGCCTAGTACTACTTGCGCTCTTGCCATCAATAAGGCTGCTACAAAACCACCAAAGACAGTGCGTCCCTGTCCCCAGCCTGTCGGCATATCAAAGGTATCGGTCTGGGAAATCAGCTGTAATACTTGATCAAAATTCATAAATTACCAAGAAGAAATACAACAAAGTGCATAGATAATGACAATTCCCATCGCATTTGTGAATGATCAATTTGTCTAGATATCTTGAACATTTTGGTCAACGGAATGCGCTGACTCAGCGCTTCAATATTGTTCATCTAAGTTGCAAAATCATTCATGCAATACTTTATAAATCGTCCGAGCCATCGCACTACCGATGCCATTGACTGCCATCAGCTCTTTTTCTGTGGCACGAAGCACGCCTTGTATCCCCCCAAAATGTGTCAGCACATCACGACGACGTTTCTCGCCCAAACCAGGAATCACTTCGAGTACCGAGCCTGCCCGTTTTTTATCTCGTTTGGCACGATGTTTAGTAATGGCAAAACGATGCGCTTCATCACGCACCTGTTGAATCAAATGCAAGGCTTTGTGATCTTCTGCCAATTGGATTTTTGTACCATCGGTAAAGTGTAAGGTTTCCAAACCCGGTTTGCGCCCTTCGCCTTTGGAGACACCCACCATAAAAGCATCTAAACCTAATTCTTGCATCACCTCCATCGCCATATGCAACTGCCCTTTACCACCATCAATCAATAGCAAATCAGGCAACATATTTTTCTTATAGCGACGGGTGAGTGCCTGACGCATCGCCGCATAATCATCACCGCCTGTAATGTCTTGAATGGCAAACTGTCGATAATCTCGCTTACGAGCACCGCCCTGATCAAACACCACACATGAGGCAATCGGCGACTCGCCCATGGTATGACTAATATCAAAGCATTCAATGCGATCAATCGGTCGATCCAGCACTTGCTCAAGCTGATGAAAACGCTCATTCAGTTCCAAATGATTGGCGAGTTTGCCTTTAATCGCATGTTGTACATTCATCTCAGCGAGCTGTTGCCACTCGGCACGGATTTCTCGGACTTGATGTTTGATCTGAATTTTCTTATCAAAATGCTGTTTGAGCGCATCTTCTAACAGTTTTTGATCTGGCAATTGAACATTGACAATCAACTCGCTAGGAATTTCATCCGCCACCTGAAAATAGAAATTGGTTATAAATTCACTGAGTATTTCAGATTGATTTTCACCCTGAATATCAGGAAAATAGCTTTTTCCGCCAAGCATTCGCCCATTACGCACGTGCATAATCTGCACACAGACCACACCCGCCTGATAGGCGATTGCTAAAATATCCGCCTCACCTTTGAGCTTATAGATCGCTTGCTGTGACTGCACTTCACGCAATAATCCCAAACGATCTCGGTAAAACACGGCTTTTTCAAATTCGAGCTTTTCAGCGGCTTGCTCCATTTTTTCAATGAGCTCAGTATTCAACTCTTTGGTATCACCCTTGAGAAAGCGAATCGAATTTTGTACATCTTGCGCATAATCCTCAGGGGAAATCAGCCCGACACATGGCGCAGAACAGCGTTTGATTTGATATTGTAGACAGGGACGTTTGCGCTGTGAAAAATAAGAATTTTCACATTGCCGCACATTAAATAACTTCTGCAAACTCAGTAGCATATCCCGTGCATTATAAGCACTTGGATAAGGCCCAAAAAATTTGCCCACTTGATGCTTGCCCTTACCTCGCCCACTGGCAATGCGTGGATACGGTTTATCCGCTGAAACAAAAATATAGATATAGGATTTATCGTCACGGAGCATGATGTTATACGGCGGACGATGTTGTTTAATCAGATTTTGTTCGAGTAATAAGGCTTCAGTTTCTGAGCGCACCACCAAAGTTTCAATATCATAAATCCGTGATACCAATGCCTGTGTTTTGGGATGCTCAATGGTTTTGACAAAATAACTGGAAATGCGGTTTTTAAGATTTTTGGCTTTACCCACGTACAATAGCTCACCATCTTTACCAAGCATTTTATAAATACCTGGCAAAGTGGTCATGTTACTGAGTAGATTTTCAATATGGGCTTTGGCGTTTGGGTTCACTCAATGTACATCGTGGCTTAAACTTGAATTATTATATGCTGTGTGATCGTGCAACATTCAAGTCATCGGACTAAAAACAACAAAATCTTGCTCATAAAAAACTCCGCCGAAGCGGAGCCTTAGATCAATCTTTTTACATTGTCATGATCAGATTATTCGATACGTTCGCCGTGTTGGCTAAGATCAAGACCCATACGCTCATCGTCACCTTCTGCACGTAGACCAATCACTAGATCAATCACTTTTAAGATGATGAAGGTTAATACTGCGCTATATACGATCGTTGCCAAGACACCTTCGACTTGTACCCAAAGTTGGCTCATCATATTGGTCGGCGCACTATCACCCATGATGAATTCACTTGCAAACACGCCTGTTAGGATTGCACCAACAATACCACCGACACCATGTAGACCAAATGCATCCAACGAGTCATCCGCTTTCAACATACGTTTTAGTCCGCTGATACCCCAGAAGCAGACGATACCACCGATGATACCCATGATCAATGCACCACCAACAGTCACAAAACCTGCCGCAGGTGTAATCACCACTAGACCAGCCACCGCACCAGATGCTGCACCAAGGACTGAACCTTTGCCACGCACCATGCGCTCAACCGCTAACCAAGAGATGGCTGCTGCTGCTGCTGCAACTTGAGTTACCACGATGGCATAGCTTGCAGAACCATTGGCGCCCAAAGCAGAACCACCATTGAAACCGAACCAGCCCACCCAAACCAAGCTCGCACCAAGTACAGTCAAGGTGAGGTTATGTGGTGCCATTGCTTCTTTGCCGTAGCCCATACGTTTGCCAAGCAAGTACGCTGCAACGAGACCTGCAACACCTGAATTGATGTGGACTACTGTACCACCAGCGAAGTCTAAAGCGCCTTTACCAAACAACCAGCCTGTAGATGCCCATACCCAGTGTGTGATTGGTGCGTAGACCACGATCACCCAGATAGTAATGAACGCAAGCCAAGCGCTAAACTTCATACGCTCTGCGATCGAACCACTGATAATGGCTACGGTAATGATGGCAAAAGTCATTTGGAAGATGACAAACAGAATCTCTGGAATCGTGCCACTGAGTGCATCTTTGGTGATGCCAGCGAGCATGATCTTATCAAAGCCACCCATAAAGCTATTACCATCGGTAAAGGCAATCGAGTAACCGACAACAACCCAGACGATACTCACCACACTTGCAGCGGTAAAGCTGTATGCCATTGTGTTGAGTACATTTTTCTTACGCACCATACCGCCGTAGAATAATGCCAATCCAGGGATGGTCATTAATAATACCAATGCAGTTGATATCAAAATCCATGCTGTATCGCCTGAGTCGAGCGTTGGCTCTTCTTCCGCAGGTGCTGCTGCTTCAGCAGGCGTAGCTGGTGTTTCAGTTTCAGCAACCACCGCCATCTCAGGCGCTTCCGTGGTTTCCACGACCAGTGCCGTATCTTCCGTCGGTGCAGTTGCTGATTCTGATTCGGCCCATACAGGAGATGTTCCGAGTAGCGCAGTCGATAGACCAAACGCCAGTAGCAATTTATTCATTAGATCCCCCAACCTTCAATTTAAGTTGTGCTGACTTGACTAACTAGATGGTTAACAGTTAGCAAATGTCATGCCATATTGTTTTTAAACGGCGTCTGGACCAGTTTCTCCAGTACGGATACGGATCACTTGCTCTAAGTTCGAGACAAAGATTTTCCCATCACCGATCTTGCCAGTGCTGGCAACACGAGTGATGGCTTCGATCACACTGTCGACCATATCGTCTTTGATGGCAATTTCGATTTTGACTTTCGGCAAAAAGTCGACCACATATTCAGCACCACGGTACAATTCTGTGTGCCCTTTTTGACGACCGAAACCTTTAACTTCAGTCACAGTGATACCTTGCACACCGATTTCTGAAAGTGATTCACGGACATCATCAAGCTTAAACGGTTTAACGATTGCTGTTACGAGCTTCATGCTATCTTCCTTTGGGTTTACTCATACCAATAGTGGTTTTTACATAACAATTTTCGTGCCAAAACGAAAGAAACGATTGGGGGAATATTTCTTCACTTTGCACAACTTTAAAGCCATGTTCTGCCGACAGTTTAACAGTATTCTTTGAATTATCCATCTTACAGCTATCATCTCAGTTACATTTATTGTATCTTGAATTTTAAGTATTCAATGTTGAGCAAGCGCAGATGACACCAACCCTAGACAGCTTTGTAGACGCCTTAAAAGAACACATCGCCACACCAAAAGCTGACCTTGAGCACAATATTCGTGCAGTCTTGGCAGAAATGGTGGAAAAAATGGATTTGGTCTCTAAACAAGAGCTTGATCGACAAAAAATTGCACTACAACAAGCCAATCAGCGCATGGATGCACTACAACAGCAACTTGAAGGCTTACAAAGTCAAATCAAAAAGTAACGATTGCGCCAATATTGATCAAAAACACAACAACTTTATAAAAACGCACAATAATGGAACAATAATATGAGTTTTGCCAAAGTGTATTCTCGTAGCGTTTTGGGTTTAAATGCCCCGCTGATCGAGGTCGAAGTCCACGCCAGTCAAGGTTTGCCCGCATTGACTATTGTTGGCTTGCCTGAAGCTGCGGTACGTGAAAGTAAAGATCGGGTGCGTTCTGCCATTATTAATAGCGGTTTTCAATTTCCCAATAAACGCCTCACCATCAACCTTGCGCCTGCCGATTTACCCAAAGATGGCTCACGCTTGGACTTGGCGATTGCTGTTGGGATATTGGTGGCGTCTGGACAGATCGCTGATGATCGTATTGCCCAGTTTGAGTTACTCGGTGAGCTTGCTTTAGATGGGCAACTGCGTCCAATTACGGGGATTTTAAGCATTGCCCGCGCCTGTAAAACTGCGAAACGACAGCTTTTACTGCCTGAACAAAATGCCGATGATGCCTGTTGTATCCAAGACCTCACCGTCTATGCCACCAATCACTTGAAAACCGTCTGTGATATTTTGACAGGGACGGTGCAACAGCCTGCGCACCATTATCAGCCAAATCACACATTTTTGGATCATTTGCCTGATCTTGCCGATGTCAAAGGTCAGCTCAAAGCACGCCGAGCGCTGGAAATCGCAGCTGCGGGTGGACATTCACTCCTATTTACAGGACCACCTGGCACGGGTAAAACTTTGCTGGCGTCACGCTTACCGAGTATTTTGCCACCACTGACCGACAGCGAAAGTCTTGAAGTTGCCAGTATTTATTCCATTTCCAATTTGCATCAACCTTTTGGGGTGCGCCCTTTTCGTGCACCGCATCATACCGCTTCGGCGGTGGCGCTGGTTGGTGGGGGCTCCAATCCAAAACCTGGCGAGATCACTTTATCGCATTTGGGCGTGTTATTTTTGGACGAGTTGCCTGAGTTTGACCGCAAGGTCTTAGAAGTTTTGCGTCAGCCTTTGGAGTCCAAAGAGGTGGTGATCTCTCGGGCGTCTCGGCAGATTTGCTATCCTGCCAATTTTCAACTGATTGCGGCGATGAATCCCTGTCCGTGTGGTTATGCCTTCCATCAAGACAATCGTTGTCAATGTTCGAGTGAAGCAATCAAACGCTATAAAAATCGGATTTCAGGGCCTTTGCTTGACCGTATTGATTTGCACATCGAAGTCCCGCCACTGTCTGCACAAGAGTTGCAACAACAGCAGGCTGGAGAAAGCTCAGCTTCGGTGCGCGAGCGGGTATTTGCAGCGAATCAGCAACAATTGCAGCGTCAGGGTTATTTGAATGCGGGACTCACGCCACAGCAAATCGACCAACACGTCCAGCTCGACACACAAAGTCAGAATATTCTTGCCATGGCACAGCAACGCTTGCAACTGTCTGCACGTGGCTATCACCGTATTTTACGTGTGGCACGCACCATTGCCGATCTGGCGCAATCCGAGCAGATCAGCACCATGCACATTAGTGAAGCATTATCCTATCGTTCGATGCATGCTTGATTAAAGTGTACTTGATTAAAGCACTCTTAATTAAAGCATTCTTGCGTCAATGCCCATCTCATTCAATTGGTCGATCACAGGGTCTTGGTAATAGCACAATACCGCTTTTTTTAGATTGGGAAATTGTCTCGCATCCTCGACCGAGAGGATATCCCAATCGCTTTCATACCCCTCAGCAAAGCGAATCAGTTGCAAGTAAATATCATTGCCACCATCTTGATAAACTTCAGTGACATACTGTGCTAAGCGTTGCGGTATCGGTAAATCTCGAAAGTATTGCGTCACTTCAGCAATCGGATCATAGCCTTCTTCTTCAAGGTCAATTTTCCGTTTGTCGTACCATTTCACAAACTCAAACAAATCAAACTGCGGTTCAAGGCGCTTTTGTACATACATCAACTCTTGAATAATCGACACTTTAAAACCAAAATCTTGAAATTCAATGCGCGGCTCATGCAATGGCTGAATCACATATTTATCTTTGGGAATGGCTTCTTCATAGTCAAAATTCTTGCCGATCACAATACTGTACGGCTCATTTTCGTCCTTATAAGTCACTACCGCCAGCATATGTCGAGTAAGCTGTTGTTGTTGAAATATATTCGGATTAATCTGTTCACCATTCACCCAAATCTCACCAGAAAAAAGCATTTCAGGCGTGTATTGTCGTTGATGGGCATGGGAAATTAGGCAGTTCATCGATAAAATATTATCCCAAGTGCCATATTCCGCATAGATGCCAGCATCATCCCAAACCACTCGCCACAGCAGATCATGCTTGCGCAAATCAGGTGCGCCCAAGATCGAGATTAAGGTATTTAAATGAATCGGAAAGTTGAGCTCCGTTTCATTCATGGTGATTTTGTTGTGATCACATCGAATGATAATCGACTCAGGTGTTCCGTCTTGCTTAGACTGGGGCGCATTGCCAAATAAATCCTCCATCTTGGCGTTCCTTATTTATATTCACGTTGATATTGACGCTGAAATTGACATTAATATTGACGTTGCTACCGACTTATTTTCCATAACACATCTAACTACAGCCCGATTGACGCATTCAAGCCGATCTATGTAAGCATGTCGACTTTGGCGCCTACATTTTATTTTCTAAGACGCTTTTTCAATGTAACGCACGCAAAATGATTGATTGTCCAAGATGTGGATTTTGATAACGATCATAATATTCAAAGCAGACTCGCTGACCTTGCTGCCATCTCGGCACATGCGATTTAAAGTTTAAGTGACGTTGCTTCATGCTCGGTTCAACACGAATCACAACCCGTTCTGATCTTGAATACTTGCCATAACGATAATAGCGCTCAACCATGCCACAGGCTTCTGTGCTTACAGATGGCTTTTGCTTATTCATATAAAAAGCCACACCGAGTAAAATCGCACCAGGGATCATCGCCAAATACGGCACGATTTTTTGCGTTTCGGCATTGCGAATCATGGTTTGGATCCGCTGATCAAAGAAAGCACAGTAAATCGGTGCAGCAAAAATCAATATGAACCCGAAAATCATCAACACGCTAATCATTATTTTTCTTCATACCCTATATTTTTCATACTTTATATTTCTACACACTCACCTACAATACCGTTTTTATCGCTGACCTGCCCATGTTTACGCCATGTTTTCGACTTCAGCGTCTACACTTTATTTTGAAGTCACTTGTTCAATTCCTATACTTTGCTGTTAAAATCGTCACACTTTATCATGCACGATGTTGAGCCGAGCTCTGCTCATGATAATGCGTAACACAACTCGATCACATGCGCTACTCTGTCGCTTAGCCGTGTGTCATAAGGAAAAGAACAAATGTTTCAATCGATGTGGGCAGACTTTCAACAGCATTTTTGGCTGTATATCTCCATCCCGTTTATCAGTGGCATCATTGGTTATATTACCAAGTTTGTCGCCATTCACATGATGTTTTCACCCCTTGAATTCAAAGGTATCAAGCCGTTTTTCGGCTGGCAAGGTGTAGTTCCTCGTAAAGCCAAAAAAATGGCAACTACGGCGGTCGACCTAATGACCACCCGCCTGATCAAACCCGAGGAAATTTTTGCTCGGCTTGATCCGAAGCGCATCGCCAAAGAAATCGAACCTGCGCTGATGGAAGCGGCTGAGGACATTACCCGCCAAGTGGCACAGGAATATCAACCTGGACTTTGGGAAGGCATGCCAGAGTTTGCCCGTACCAAACTGATCAATCGAGTCAAAGCCAAAGCGCCAGAGATCGTCGAACACATCATGAGTGAAGTACAGCATGATGTCAGCCGTTATTTTGATATTAAAAATATGGTGATCGGCAACCTAATGAAGGACAAGCGCCTACTCAATGAAATCTTCAAGAAAGTCGGTAAAGAAGAATTTAAATTTTTTACCAATGTCGGTTTTGTTTTTGGTTTTGCCATTGGTTTGGTGCAAATGACTTGCTGGATTGTGACACGTGGGCAATATCCGTGGATGTTGCCAATGTTTGGCGGTTTTGTCGGATTCTTTAGTGACTGGATGGCTTTACAGATGATGTTCCGCCCACTGAAGCCGAAAAAAATCTTGGGCTATACATGGCAAGGGTTATTCTTAAAACGTCAAAATGAAGTGGCTGCCGACTATGCAGCCTTGATTTCTAAGCAGTTACTCACCTCACGCCATATCATTGAAGAACTGTTTACGGGTACGCATTCTGATCGAGTGATTGATTTGGTCAATCGTCATGTCAAACAAGAAATTGACCAGCAAGCAGGCATCATGCGTCCATTGGTGGTCTATGCCATCGGCGGTGAGAAATATCAAAACATCAAGACACAAGTGGCTGAGCGCATCATGGCACGTTTGCCAGATACCATGAAACACATTGAATCTTATGCCGAAGATGCGATGGATATTCGTAATACCTTGATTACCCGTATGCAACGCCTGACCCCAGAAGAGTTTGAAGGCATGCTTCGCCCTGCATTTAAAGAGGATGAATGGTCACTGATTATTGTTGGTGCAGTGCTTGGTTTCTTGGTCGGTGAAATGCAAATTTTGTTTATGCTCTAAGCCCTAACATGCTTTCAATGTAAATTAGATTGAAAAGCACCGTAGCTATCCACAAAAGAGGCTGTCTCAAAACTATAAAACCCCCTTGCGGAGTATACTCCTCATCCCCCTTAACAGGGGAAGACCACTCTATAAAATCAAATGGTTAGAATCCCTCCCCTTTTTAAGGGGAGGTTAGGTGGGGTTGAAAATTGGATTTTGAGACAGCTTCTTCAATTTAAAAGTCAATTTCAGCTTCAGACGCCATGTCCTTCCAAAAAGCGATCCACACTAATTTTTCCAGCGCCATATAGCATCACAAAGAATAAGCCACCCGCCATGGTGAGATTTTTCATAAAGTTGATGGCATCATCTGCACCGCCATGAAAGATTAGCGCAGTGATCACACTAAATACCCCAAGACCGAACGCTGCCAAGCGTGTTTGCAAGCCAAATAAAATCGCCAAACCACCGCCAAATTCCACCAAAATGGTCAATGGCAATAATGCTGCAGGTACACCCATTGATTGCATATAGCCCGCTGTTGCTTCGTAGCCTGTGATTTTCCCCCAGCCTGCTACGATAAAGATATAAGCGATCAGCACCCGTGCCAGCAGACTCACAATATTTGCAACAGTTTGGTTTTGGACGATATTTTTAACGACAACATTTGGATTCAACATTTTTTATCTCGATCTCATTGCGATGGTTGTAGTCTATTGCGTTTTAATTTTTTATGAAATTCCAATTTTATTTATACAGCATGTCAATTTTGCAACAATTGCTTTTTAAGTTTTTTATACGCTGGGTGATGTCGTACAAATCACTATTGTTCTTCAACTACGCATAGTTCATAATCAAGGGTCGATATGATTCATCATGGTGCTTATCTCTGTCGAGAAACAACGGCAGAAGCGCAACTCAACCAGATTGATCACATTATTATTTTTTAAAAACAACGCATCCGATCACGGCGATCAATCGATGAACTGATTGTCCATCCATTCGGGTGTCAGCATAGGATCGTGTTTTCAAATGACTCAGCTAGCAACCACCATTCATGGTTCAATCGTCGCAATCGTCACCCCAATGTTCGAAGATGGCAGCGTGGACTGGGATGGCTTAAAGCAGCTTGTAGAATGGCACATTGCGCAAGGTACGCACAGTATTGTCGCTGTGGGCACTACAGGTGAAGCATCCACTTTGAGCATGGAAGAACACATCAAAGTCATCGCTGAGATCGTGCGTATTGCCGATAAACGCATCCCGATCATTGCAGGTACGGGTGCCAACTCGACCAGTGAAGCGATCGAACTCACCCAAGCCGCCAAAGAGGTTGGTGCTGATGCTGCGCTATTGGTGACGCCTTATTATAACAAACCAACCCAAGAAGGCTTATTCCAACATTACAAAGCCATCGCTGAAGCCGTTGATTTACCTCAGATTCTATATAATGTCCCAGGGCGTACTGGCGTCGACATGGACAATGATACGGTGATTCGTCTCGCTAAAGTTGCCAACATTGTTGGTATCAAAGATGCGACAGGCGATATTCCACGTGGCATTCAATTGATTCATCATTTAGACCCTGTCGACATGGTGGTCTACTCAGGTGACGATGAAACAGCTTGGGAATTGATCCTTGCAGGTGCAAGAGGCAACATTTCTGTGACTGCCAATGTCGCACCGCATGCTATGAGTCAAATGTGTCTAGCGGCGCTGGATGACAACAAAGCAGAAGCACATCGCCTCAATACACAAGTCTCACAATTACATGACATTTTGTTCTGTGAATCCAATCCAATCCCTGTAAAATGGGCACTGCATGAAATGGGTAAAATCGGCACAGGCATTCGCTTGCCGTTAACACCGTTGGCTGAACAATATCGCACGCCAATTCGTGAAACATTGCAAGCGACGCATGTGATTGAAACCAACTAAATTGTATTGAATGAAATAGAGCGCAAAATTATGCAGTTACGTGTTGTTGTGGTCCTTGGACTGGTATCGATGAGTTTGTTTGGTTGTTCACGATTTGCGATGGACAACAGTTCTTTGGACTATAAAGAATCAAAAACAGTCGCACCGCTGAAAGTGCCTGAAAATCTACAAATGCGTCCACAGCATGCGCTCTATCCTGCACCGCAGATCGACCCACGTGCACTTGAGCAAGCACAAGATTTTAAAAATGCCAAGGGCAACCGTTTTGACCTACCACGTCCCGAAGCAGTGAATGCTACAGCATCAACCAGCACAGGCGCTGCACCGTCTCGCCCACAACTGGTTCAAGATGGTAACGGCATTCCACTACTTAAAGTCGATGGTGGCTCAAGTGAAGTTTGGCAATATGTCAATGCCGCCAGCAGTGCTGCAAACTTAAATGCTACAGCCAGTGAAAATAGCAATGTGATGCAAATTCGCTATCAAGATAAAAATTATGAAATTCGTTTAACACCATCGGGTGCAAGTAACACCGTAGGCGTATATAATACCGATCATAATTTTGCAGATCGTGATGTTGCCAGCGAAATTTTAGCTTTGATCTATCAAAACTGGCCCGCTTAAATCTGCACACGCTCACACGACGCCTCACCACAAAAGGTTAACCCATGTCTAAACAAGCCTTGCTCTATACTGGAAAAGCAAAATCAGTCTACGAAACCGACAATCCTGATCACCTGATTTTGGTGTTCCGTGATGATGCTTCTGCATTCAATGGTGAAAAGATCGAACAGCTTGACCGCAAGGGCAAAGTCAACAACCGTTTCAACGCATTCATCATGCAAAAATTGGCTGATGCCGGCATTGAAACGCATTTTGAAGAATTGCTGAGCCCAACAGAAGTTTTGGTCAAAAAACTCGACATGATCCCTGTAGAATGCGTGATTCGTAACTACGCTGCAGGCTCACTCTGCCGTCGTCTTGGCGTAGAAGAAGGCAAACAATTGACTCCGCCAACTTTTGAATTGTTCTTCAAAGATGATGCGTTGGGCGATCCAATGGTCAACGAATCTCAAGCAATTGCACTAGGCTGGGCAACTGCTGATCAATTGGCAAAAATGAAAGAGCTGACCTATCAAGTCAATGATGTTTTGTCGCAAATCTTTGATCAAGGCAACATGATCTTGGTGGATTTCAAACTTGAATTTGGTGTATTCCACGATCGTATCATACTTGGTGATGAATTCTCTCCAGATGGTTGCCGTCTATGGGACAAAGACACCAAGAAGAAACTCGATAAAGACCGTTTCCGCCAGGGTTTAGGTGGTGTGGTTGAAGCCTATGAAGAAGTAGCTTCACGCATTGGTATCGATTTATCTGATATTTAATTCATCGTATATCCTGCCAAGTTGGTTTCATCATACTCGGCGGGATCAATAAAAAAACCGAGCACTGATGCCCGGTTTTTTTGTTGGGCTTGATTCGATCAGTACTTAAAGTCAACACTAAAGCGGAAAGTACGTGGATCACCCCAGTTGACCAATTGTGCATTCGGTGTGGTACCGACCAAATACTCTTTATCAAATAAGTTCTTGATACTGAATCTTGCGCCCCAATGCTTGGCAGCATAACCCGCATTGACATCATACAAGGTATAGCTCGCCAATGGCACATAGTAAGTACCACGCTGTGCCGAACGCTCGCCTTGATAGCTCACCCCTGCACCAATATTCCAGCCCAACTGATCCGCCCCAAAATAGTACTGGGTTGATAGTGATGCTGCATTTTTCGGAACGTGGTTAATGCGATTACCAATATCGCTGGTGGTTTCACTTTCAGTGATTTCAGCCGTTGGGATATAACTATAGGTCACTGTGACATTCCATTGATCCGTTAAAGCAGCCGACAGCTCGGTCTCAAAGCCTTTGGTTTTTTGCTCACCGATCTGTACTGAATAATCACCAACTGAGTCAGATTCAGTAACATTTTTACGGGTCAAATCATAATACGCCACATAGCCTTGTAAGCGCTTATCCAAGCCTTGGAATTTCAACCCGATTTCATATTGCTCGCCTTCTTCAGGATCGAGTAATGAACCATCTTCACCTAAATCGCTGACAGGAAAAAATGAAGTCGCATAACTGACATAAGGTGCAAACATATCATTGATCTGATACATCAATGAGGTATTGCCCGTAAAGGCATTGTCCGAGTTTTTGCTCTGACTGTCGTTATAGATGTCTTCCACTTCGACCTGTGTCCAATCGTGACGACCTGATAAGCCTAAAATCCAATGCTCATCAATTTTAAAGTTGTTACGCAGATAGACACCCATATACTGCGTGTCGGTAATTTGATGGGCAATGGTTGCTGTCGCTTTATCTTCCGAAGTGTACACTGGATTGTCTGCATCAAATGCAGAAAGATTTCTACGACGACGCTCATAATCACTGCGCTCATGCATTGCGTCTAAACCGACCATGAGATCGTACTGCGTTTTTCCCCAATCAAAATGTTTAGACAAATTATGATCCAGTGCAAAATTCAGATCATCTTTGAGCTGACGTTCTAAGCGTCGGTTAATTGTCGGCAAATCAGTCGCCGTTCCTGCAAGCACAGGGTTATTATCTGCATCAGTTTGAGTGACGGCAAAATTCTGTTTAAATTTCCAGCCATTATCAAAATAATGGGTGTAGTTTGAGCCAAACCGCAACACATCCACCGTATTGCTGAGATTTGGGACGCCAAAGAATAATTTATGCGAGTAATTTTTATAGTCGCCATTGCTATATGGAATGCCCTGCTGACGAATAAACTCTCGGTGCTGATAACTGGCAATCACCGACAACTCATCTTTGTCACCTAAATCAAAATTATAAGACGGTGCGACATAATAATTTTTGTAATAGACATAATCCGTTGGATCATCTTGATCAGAAACATGCCCGACCAAACGGAACGCCCCTTTTTCACTGTCATTCGGCGCATAGTTAATATCAAAGGTACCATCGAGCAGTGAATAACTCCCATAACTGGCACTGCCCCGAACAAAAGTCTCGGCTTCTGGACGCTTGGTGGTTAAGTTGACCAAGCCACCTGGCAATGCAAAACCAAAGCCTGTCGAAGTTGGCCCTTTGACTACTTCAATGGATTGCAATCCCGTAATGTCTTCAGAGCGCAAGGCATTGTCAGAAGATTGAATGCGTAAACCGTCCATGTAAGTTTGCGCACTGGACACTTGCCCACGAATAATAAAATCATCCCAGCCACGGCGACCATATTGTCCAGAGGTGACACCAGCAACACCTTGCAAGGCTTCAGACAGTGTTTTGGCTTGCTTTTCTTGCAGTTGCTTTTCACTAATGACGCTAATCGATTGCGCAGTTTCAAACAAAGGTGCATCCGAACGTAACACAGCTGAGGCTGTTGTTGCGGCATAGGCTTTGCTATCATCCTCCGCAGTCACGGTGATCGTTGGTAGCACATTGACTTGCGCATCCTCATCCTGTGCTGTAATCGTATCCGCAGCATGGGCTTGCATGCCAAGTTGCATGAGAAAGAGAATCTGTAGGCTCAATACTGTATATTTGCCCATCAACGCCACCGTAAATAAAAATGAGATTCATTTATTTTACAAGAAATCAGTTACAGAGCGAATGGCTTTTTTAACCGATTTTAAACAATGCGAATCAAATGTTGAATTTTTCCACGTTGGCGAAAATGACACTATCCAATACTGAGTCGAATCTCATGTAAGGTCGCCCAATCTTGCAACCGTTGTTGTGTTGCAGGCGCAATCGGATTGGTACTGAGCCGTAGTTTTTTCAGCCAATGCATGTGATAGAGGGACTCTGGCACATCCTTGAGTAAATTATTATCCACATCAAGCGCTTGCAATGCAGTGCATGCACAAATATTTTCGGGTAACTGCTTCAAGCTCTGACATGACCAAAGATGCAAGGTTTTCAGGTGCTTTAATTGGTGTAATTCATTCATAAGATTGTTTAACTGTACTTTATAGCGCCAGTTGGAATTCAGCTTAAGCACTTGCAATTTGGACAATTGCCCGATGCCTTTGGGAATGCTACGCAATTGATTCATGCCCAAATCCAGTTCGGTCAGATTGTGCAATTGATACACTGCGTCAGGCATGTGTTCTAAGCCATTGCCTGATAAATCCAGTTTTTCCAATTGGCTCAGTTCAGCAATACGCTGGTTCAAGGTGAGTTTTGGCGTCACCAATTTCAGCGCACTGAGCTTTTCACAATCCCTAAGCACATCGACCACTTGATCAAAATCAAGACTCACATCGCCCGTATTCACAGATAAAATCTTTAAATTGGGCAATTCAGCCAATACTTTAGGTAATGTCTTGATCGGCAAGGCAAACAGTTCTAAGGACTGCAAATTTTTGAGTTGACTAAAATTCTGTGAAAACTGATGAACATTTCCTGTAATCGTCAAATGTTCTAATTGCGTTAATTCAGCGATCTGTTCGACGTGTGCGATGCTTTTACAATGTGCGCCCAAACTTGTTAAAGCGGGATATTCGACGAGATTGCTGATCCAGTCTAAATCACGACAACCACAAAAATTGAATGATTTCAGTTTTGCTAACTCACTGACAAACTGAGGAATCTTGGAAATATCGGAATAAGCAATATCGAGTTTTTCAAGGTTGATGCACTGTGCGACTTGCTTTGGAATCTCATCATCATAACCTTCAAAATGAAGCGCACGTATCGCTAAGGGATCTTTGGCAATTTTTTTAAGGTTTTGTTCGAGTTTTGACATGATTGTCTATCCAATGATGCTCAGCCATTTTGACTTATTTTAAGCACAAAAAAGCCGATCGCTGTGTATCGGCTTTTTTAATATTGAAATTATTGCAAGATCAACTGCTCAGACTTAGTGATCTGAAGCACCTGATGCGCCAATTCCTGTCATCGAACGTACGAACTGTGCATCGTAACGATGTTGTTCTTGCTGTGCACGAGCAGATTTGTCTGTAATTGAGAACAACCAGCATGCAAAGAATGAAATCAACATCGAGAACAGCGCAGGATTACTCATATCCAGTGGTGCTTGCTCGCCGAGTTTCAAGGTATCGACCCAAACTGCTTTGGTGAGGAAAATTAAAATCAAGGCACTGATCAAGCCAGCCCAACCACCAATTACCGCACCACGAGTGGTCAGTCCACGCCAGTACATAGACAACAATAACACTGGGAAGTTGGCAGACGCCGCGACCGCAAAGGCAAGACCGACCATGAACGCCACGTTTTGTTTTTCAAACATAATCCCAAGGATCATGGCAAAGATTGCCAAGCCCAAAGTCGCCATTTTCGATACTTTCAGCTCTTGTTGTTCGGTCGCTGTACCACGTTTGATGACATTGGCATACAAGTCATGCGATACCGCCGACGCACCCGCCAAGGTCAACCCTGCAACCACCGCCAAGATGGTCGCAAATGCCACCGCAGAGATGAAGCCCAAGAAAATATTACCACCGACTGCATGACCAAGATGTACCGCAGCCATGTTACTACCACCGATCAATTGCAAGCTACCAGTCGCTGCAGTTTTTGCTGCATCGATATAGGCTGGATTGTTGGCAACCAAAAGAATCGCACCAAAACCAATGATAAAGGTCAGTAGGTAGAAGTAACCAATGAATCCTGTCGCCACAACCACTGATTTACGTGCTTCTTTGGCATCTTTCACGGTAAAGAAACGCATCAAAATATGTGGCAAACCAGCTGTACCAAACATCAATGCCAAACCAAGCGAGATCGCATCGATTGGTCCTTTGACCAAACCGCCAGGTCCCATAATTTTGGTGGCTTCTTCAGTGGTCTTATCATGCACTTCACCAAAGACGTTGATCGCTTGGTTAAACATTTCGGCAAAACTAAAGCCGACATGCTTCATCACCATAAATGCCATGAACGAAGCACCTGACAACAACAATACCGCTTTAATAATTTGTACCCATGTGGTCGCCAACATACCGCCGAACATCACGTATGCCATCATCAGCAAACCAACGATGATCACTGCAATGTTATAGTCCAGACCGAATAGGAGTTTGATCAACTGCCCTGCACCGACCATTTGCGCGATCAAGTAGAATGCGACAACAACTAATGAGTTGACCGCCGCCATCGCACGTACTGGACGTTCTTCTAAGCGAAATGATGCGACATCGGAGAAGTTATATTTACCCAAATTACGCAGACGCTCAGCAATCAAGAACAGAACGATCGGCCAGCCCACCATAAAGCCAAGAGAATAGAGCAAGCCATCGTAGCCTGAGCTAAACACCATCGCCGAAATCCCGAGGAACGATGCCGCCGACATAAAGTCACCCGCAATCGCCAAACCATTTTGGAAGCCTGTAATGCCCCCGCCCGCAGTATAGAAATCTTTGGTCGATTGAGTACGCCCTGCTGCCCACTTGGTGATAAACAAGGTCATACCAACGAAGATCACAAACATGATGATGGCGATCCAGTTGGTTGGCTGTTTCTCTGCCTCGCCAATCGTCGGTGCCGCCCAAGCCATATGGCTGATCAGTGACGCTGATGCCGTGGTGAGCAACATTTTTAAAGCGGTTTTTTTATCCATCATTGATCTGCTCCTTGCTGACCTGCATTACGACTGGCATGTTGTGAGCTGAGAATCTCATTCACCTCACGAATCGCTTCCGTATTTAATCGGTCAAAGGCTTTGTTACAGACCACCGAATACACCCAACACAGTACAAATGACGCCACGATCACGCCGATACCCAGCGGAATACCCCAAGTGATCACACCACTAAACGAGCTGTGCAAAAACTCTGGGTTATAGGCAACCAGCAAAATAAATCCGAAATAAATAAATAACATTAAAATCGTCAGTGCCGTACTCAGCTTGCGCTGTTTTTGCACCAATTCTTGGAACTTGGGGTTCCTTAAAATTTCCTGTACATGAGCATCATCCATATCTCACTTCTCCAAAATTTTATGACCGATCAATGGTCATTGTTCCTTTACGGCGATTGCCATCCATTTTTTGATGTTTTTCAAGGTAACAACTGGATTTCTCATGTTCACTTAGACTTTGGTCGTGAATTCAAGGCACTAGCTTCACTTCACGCACGGATAATCAGGTATCATAGCGTGGAAGACAATGTGGCGTAGTGCGGATGAATGCAGGATTAATTCTAGGTATATTAATAGTTTATGTTGCAATTTTATTTGCATGTGCATTTTATGGTGAGCGTCATGCCAGCCGATTAAGTGCCCGTGGCAGAATGATTCTCTTTAGTCTAACACTCGGCGTCTATTGTTCCTCTTGGACATTTTATGGAGCAGCTGGGGCAGCGGCTCGAGACGGCATTATTTATCTGCCGATTTATCTGGGTCCTTTATTATTTCTGATTTTTGGTTATGACATCTGGCGACGTTTGGGGCGAGTCCGTCAGTATCATACCGTATCGTCGATTGCCGATTTTATTGCTGCCCGCTACGGTAAGATGGGCTCGCTGGCGACCTTGGTAACCTTCCTCGCTGTGCTGGCGATTTTGCCGTATTTGGCATTGCAACTGCGTGCGATCGCCTTGAGCACCAACATTATTTTAGCCGAGCACAATAGCCCGTTTGCGGTGACCAATAGCGTGCTGATGCTGACGGGTTTACTTGCCATTCTCGCCATGCTCTTTGGTACACGGCGCATCGCCAACACCGAGCAACATGGCGGTTTGATGCTTGCCGTAGCCTTTGAATCTTTTGTGAAATTGTTTGCGCTACTTGTGGTTGCTTTATTTTTCCTGTTTGAATCTAAAGCCAATTTTCATCAAGTCAGCGCTGATGTGCGTGAAACGGTGAATCTCGTACAACAAGTCGGCGTGCCTGACACCTTCTGGATTCAAACTTTACTGGCTGCTTTGGCGATGATTTGCTTGCCCCGACAGTTTCACGTGGCGGTGGTCGAGCTGAAAGACGAACGCCATATTAATGGTGCACGGCGTTGGTTTGGTGCTTATCTGGTTTTAACCTTATTGGCAATTATTCCGCTCGCAAGCTGGGCGATTCATGCGCCCTCAGAAGTGCTCCCCGTAGCCGATGCAGCAGTATTGATGTTGCCGATGAGCTATGGCAATGATTGGCTGACTTTATTGGCATTTTTAGGTGGATTTTCTGCGTCAACGGGTATGCTTTTGGTGTCTTCTGTCGCACTCTCCATCATGCTCAGCAATGACTTGATCATGCCTGTGCTGTGGCGGTTTAACCTAATCTCCCGCAATGATCCACGCATGCCACAAATGCTAAAATTGGTGCGCCGTATTTCGATCTTGGTGGTGATGTTACTCGGCTTTTTCTTTTATCATTTTTTCTCTGATATCAATCAATTGTCTGTGTTTGGTTTGCTTGCCTTTAGTGCCGTGGCGCAGTTTGCACCCGCACTCATTGGCGGTTTGTATTGGCGTAGTGGCAGTAAGCAAGGGGTCTATATTGGCTTGATCGTTGGTTTTGCGGTTTGGTTATATACTTTACTCCTGCCCACCATTTTACGCAGTCTGCCTGCAGAATATTTGCCGTGGGGACAACAGATTCTCGATTATGGTCCATTTCAATGGACATGGTTGCGCCCTGAAGCACTGTTTGGTTTTAGCTCACTGTCTGCACTCACCCACGGCGTGATTTGGTCACTTGGCACCAATATTTTGTGCTATTACCGATTTTCACGGCGCTTTCGCCCAAGTGTGGCGGAGCAAATTCAAGCAGAAAGTTTTTTCTTCTACGATACCAAGCCTTTGCCGACACAAAGTACCCCGATCGAATCCACACCGAGTCTGAAATATTTACCGACCGATCAGGTCTCACGACTGAGAATTGCCGATCTGATTGCACTATGTTCACGCATCGCTGGCGAACGTAGTAGCAAGCAAGCATTTGAGCAATTCGCCCGCCAGCAAATGGTCTATCTCGATCCGCAACAACTCGCCAATGGCATGTGGTGGCGGTTTAGCGAGCAGTTTCTCGCCAGTGCAATTGGTACTGCATCAGCTCGTACCCTGCTAACCACTGCATTGGTCGATAATGGCTTGGCACTTGGACAAGTGGCAAATATTCTCGATCAGGCATCACAGTGGCAACGTTTCAATCAAAATCTGACCATGACCATGATCGATCACATGACTCAAGGGGTGAGCGTGGTTGATGCCAATATGTGCTTGGTGGCGTGGAATAGCCAATATCTGACCCTTTTTGATTATCCCAAAGATTTGGTCTATGTTGGCTGTCCAGTTGCAGATTTGATTCGATACAATGCCGAACGGGGCGAATGTGGACCAGGTCCTGTCGAGGATCATGTCAATAAACGCATTAACTGGATGAAACAAGGCAGTGCGCATGAGTTCGAACGGATTCGTGCAGATGGTCGAGTCATCCAAATGCGAGGCAATCCGATCGAAGGCGGTGGTTTTGTCACCACCTATGCCGATATTACCGCATTCCGTGAAAATGAAGCGGTACTCGAAGCACGGGTCAGTGAGCGCACCTCGCAGTTAGAACATGCATTGGATGAACAACATCTTGCCCTCGCCCAAGCCGATCTGGCGATCAAATCGAAAAACCGCTTCCTCGCCGCCGCCAGTCACGATTTATTACAACCGATGCATGCCGCACGACTTTTTAGTGCCGCATTAGAGCAAAGCGCCTTTCACACGGATGATCAAAAAACCTTAGAACAACTCGATCGTGCCTTGTTTGGTGCAGAAAGCATGCTCTCGGCACTGCTTGATATTGCCAAACTCGAAGGCGGGTCGATCAAACCCAATCGCCGTGCGTATAACTTACAAGATTTGCTCAGTGATTTACGCCTTCAATTTACCGCTATCGCAGAACAACGCCAGATCGAACTACACATCCACAATACCCATTTTTGGATCGATACCGATCCGCAGTGGATTCGCCGTATTTTGCAGAACTTCGTCAGCAACGCCTTACGCTATACCGCTTCGGGTCGTGTGGTGGTCGGTGTGCTACGCAGTGCCAGCCAAGCCGATTATATTCGTATCGGTGTCTGGGATACGGGGCCTGGCATTTCAGAGGCGCAACAGCAAAATCTGTTTAAAGAATTTGAACGAGGCGGACACAACTCACCATGGGGCGAACAAGGACTGGGCTTGGGATTGGCAATTGTCGAACGCATGACCAGCCAATTGCATTATTCCGTTCAAGTCTTATCGCAAGTGGGTAAAGGCTCGAGCTTTGTTCTTGAAGTGCCGACGGTGGCGACACCTGTGACGCAAAATACCGCACAAACTCAACTCAGTGCACCACAAAAATCCTTAAATATCCTCTGTCTAGACAATGACCCGACCATTTTGCAAGGCATGCAAAACCTATTGCAAAAATGGGGCTACCAAGTCTACACCGCACTTGATCCAGCGCAAGCACTGCAATTGATTGAATCGGAAGATATCCATGTCTGGCTGGTCGACCAACATCTCAACGATGATCAATATGGTTTGGACTTTATTCAGCGCCACCAACAACAGCACATTCCAACTGCACTGATCACCGCAGACAGTGATCCCGATCTGCCTGAAACATTAAAAGCGATGAACATTGTGTTACTGAAAAAGCCACTAAAACCCGCAGCGCTTCGGGCATTCTTATCCAGTATCAAACTGCATCGTGGCTAATTTCGTCATCAAGGTGCTGCGCGTTGACATTTTCGTTCAGCACTTTTGTCGATGCGATCAACAATTTGGCATTCTGCGCAATTTTTTCGGCTTAGATATGGCGAAAATGCTACTTTACTTAAGTGAACAATTGTACACTTTCTTACAATTAAATTAATTTATTGATTTAAAACACTTAATTTTAAAATTTATGACCAAACTATACTTTAGTCTAATATTATTGACTTTTTGCAAATACAACAATCATTACAACAAGATTATCCCGCTAGAGAAGGAACAACATAATGCACATCAACTCCAATCCGCATCCAGAAGCGATGCAAAGCCTACAACGCCAATATGCTGAAAATGCACTGTTACCAAATATCGACTGGCAAAGCCTGTCTGCACAGCAAAAACTCACCCCTGCGCAAATCACTGCACTCGATACCATCTATCAAAGTGCAATTCCATTGGCGCTGACGGTGTTTAAACGCCTCAACTTTGATGTATTTGCCCCAGCAGCCTTTCATCCACAAGGTTTGGGATTATTCGACCAACTGGCACAGCAAGAACAACGCTTTGTTGAGATCTTAAGCCATGCAGCCGACGATCTAGACCACGATACCCGCCATCAAATCTGGAGCATGCTCCTTCGTGGCGGTGCGGTACTGGTGTTCAAAGTCTGGCTCGGTCTGGTCAAAACTGGTCAACTCAGCATCGATCTGGTGCAATTCGATGAATTGTCAGACCTGCTATGGATCAAAACCAAACCTGATACCCTTGCCAAGGCGCTACGGGTGGATAGTGAATCTAAAAATGAACACTTATTCTTGATTTATGAAGACAGCGTCTATTTGGATCGCTTCAACTGCTTAGACACTGCATTGTTGTTTAGTCAGCTTGGTGTCTATGACCCTGTGTTCCTGAGTATGCAAGACGAGCAAGTGGCACAATTCTTCATTGAAAAAGGGCTAGTCACCGAAGCGCAAATCGAAGAACTTGAATGTGCAATGAACCCGCTGAACTGCGCAGATCAACGTGCAAAACAAGACTACCTCGTTTAATTTGTTTGGGTTTAAATTGTTTGGGTTTGATTCTTTTCGTCTGAATCTGCAAACACCACACTAAAAATAAAACGCTGAGTAATTTGCTCAGCGTTTTTTGTACAGCAATGAAAATAAATCGTTCAATCTTTGATGTTAAGTCATTGAATTAAAAGCGTGGTTCTTCGATATTCAGCGCGCTGATTGCCAATACCGCTTGGGTGCGGTTTTGTACGCCGAGCTTGCGGAAGATCGCCGTGACATGCGCCTTAATGGTCGCCTCAGACACATCCAGCTCATAAGCGATTTGTTTATTCAGCAACCCTTCTGCCACCATCATCAACACACGGAACTGCTGTGGGGTCAGTGATTGAATCTTGTCTGCAAGCTCTGTTTCACTGGCAGCACGTGGATCATTACCATGTTGTGATAAATTTGGTGGCAACCAAAGATCACCTTCTAAAACGGCTTTGATCGCTTCACCGATATGTGCTGGCGGTGCAGATTTTGGAATATAGCCCATCGCCCCATGCGCAATCGAACGCTGGATAATATTGGCTTCTTCATGTGCCGATACGACGATAATCGGAATGGTTGGAAACTGCGAACGCACGTGCACCAATGCCGAAAACCCTGATGCCCCTGGCAAATGTAAATCGAGTAACACCAAATCTGGTTCAGTGCCAGTTTCTAAGCGTTGGTAAAGCTCGGCAACCGAAGCGGTTTCACTGATGACGGCTTGTGGCAGGCTGTATCGTACTGCTTGGATCAAAGCATGTCGAAATAACGGATGATCATCAACGATAAGAATGTTCATAAAAAAATCTGGTTCCATCCAAAGGGTGTGCTTTTGATGCAGAACGACCCAAAAGTCATATGGCGATAAAAGGGTATTTACCGTTAGCCATAAAATACAATAAAAAGAATTGTTTCCGCCAGCTTTACCTACAATTATTTACACTGCTTGCGCTATTTGTGTCAGCTCAATACTCGGTTAAATTAATCTAATCGATGACTCTACGCAGTGGCGAGAGGTGACAAGTTCATCCCATCACCGATTGATCACAGTATTATTTTAATCGTTTTTTTCAAAATAACTATTGGAATTAAGCCTTTTCGCAACTGTTGAGCAGTTTTGACTGACGGCGTTCTGCACTGGCATTTGTAATTACGGTATATCCTGAGCTA
Source organism: Acinetobacter marinus (assembly GCF_900096915.1). GTDB lineage: Bacteria > Pseudomonadota > Gammaproteobacteria > Pseudomonadales > Moraxellaceae > Acinetobacter > Acinetobacter marinus. The sequence goes on along the minus strand of NZ_FMYK01000002.1, from coordinate 76,360 downwards.
ATGCCGAGCCCTGCCATGATCAGCGCAACAATCAAATCGGGATACATGCTGCCTGTACCAAATACCCCAAAGGCTGCAAAGATCACTGCGATATTTCCAATCGCATCATTACGGCTACATAGCCACACCGATTGCATATTCGAATCACCCTCTCGAAAGGCGTATAAAATCAGCGCCACAACCACATTGGCAACCAATGCAGCCACGCCAATCGTCCCCATGGTAATCGCTTCAGGAACAATGCCTTGACTATAGGCGTAGCCTGCTTTAACGAGGACAAAAATTCCGAATAGCAACATCGTCCAGCCCTTGAGCAGTGCCACAGTCGCCCGCCAATACAAACTCATCCCGATCACCGCCAGCGAAATCGCATAATTCATACTATCACCAGCGAAATCCAACGCATCCGCCCACAATGCTGAAGAATTGGCATACATCCCGCCAAACACCTCAATCAAAAACATGGCAAGGTTGATGATCAGCGCAATCCACAGCGCTTTTTTAAACTTTGGACTGAGTGTTTTCTGTTGTACAGGAGAACAATTACATGCCATTGTCATACGCACCATTCATTGAATATCTCTATTAAAAAGCTTAGAGTAACTCCAAGGTCAAGAGGTTCTGACATGTGATGTAAAAGTTTAGGAGATTTGGTGATGCTGTTACAAATCAAAGAATTGGCGGAAAAAACAGGCTTATCAACGGATAGCATTCGCTTTTATGAAAAGAAAAATCTGATTCAGCCGACCTTACGTGCCGACAATAATTACCGCTATTATGATGCGCGCACTTTGGAAAAAGTCATGTTTATCAAGCATTGTCGGGCTTTGGATATTTCCATTCAAGAAATCCAAACTTTACATGCGCTTTTGGAGCATCCCGAGCAAAACTGTCATCAAGTAAACGACATCATTGATCAACACTTGATAGAGGTGAAAGCCAAAATCAAAACCTTACAATCTTTTGAAAAACAGCTCAAAACCCTACGACAGTCCTGCCAAAATGAAAGCAGTATTGCCAACTGTCAAATTATTAAAACATTGCAAACGGTGGATTAAAACTCAGCGCCTCTTTATTCGATGAAATTCGCTTTCGGCTGTGTTATGCTGATTGGGTTGGTCATACCGTAGGCGATACGGATCATCATGAGGTTATGCGAAAGCATAGTAAGCACAGTGAGTTCAAACTGGTAAGTGTCAGCGAGTTGAGTACAACACATTTGTTTAGAAGTGCTGAATGACAGCAAGACGAAGCAACACTTTGATACGTCTTGCAGATGAAATCCGAAAAGTGTCATCAAAGAACCACAAGCTAGGTTCGCAACTAGCGACCAACAATCTAAAGCCCAAATATTGGGCTTTTTTAATGCCCACAGACCCAATCTGAATCTGTGAGGTTTATTTTATTTAAATTGTGTGAGAAGCCGTTTAGGTTTTTGCGGTCACCGACTGTTCCACCTTGCTATTCATCCACCGATAGAACACAGGCAACACCACCAAAGTCAGCAAGGTCGAAGAAATAATCCCACCGATCACCACCGTTGCCAATGGTCGCTGTACTTCCGCACCTGTCCCTGTGGCAATCGCCATCGGAATAAAACCAAACGATGCCACACACGCCGTCATCAACACAGGACGTAAGCGCAGGATTGCCCCTTGCCACGTCGCCTCAACGATCGACATGCCTTGCTCTCGTAGCTCCCGCATAAAGCTCAGCATCACCAAGCCGTTGAGCACCGCCACACCTGACAAGGCGATAAAGCCAACACCTGCCGACATGGACAGTGGAATATCACGAAGCCACAGCGCCACCACACCACCAGTCAAGGCAAAAGGCACACCCATGAAGACCAATAGACTTTGTTTGACATTGGAGAATACCGCCATGAGCAGGACAAAGATCATGATCAATGCCAGTGGAATCACGATCTGCATGCGAGCTTTTGCCGAAGCGAGATTTTCAAATTGACCGCCATATTCAAGCCAATAACCCGCAGGAAGTTCTTGTTTGGATAAGGTGCTTTGAATCTCCGCCACGAAGGAACCGAGATCACGCCCTTCGACATTGGCAGTCACCACGATGCGACGCTTACCATTTTCACGGCTGACTTGATTGATACCCATGATGTTTTCAACTTCTGCCACATCTTGCAGTTGGATCAAACCACCATTTGGCAATGCAATCGGTAGTTGCGCCAATTGCGCCACAGTACGCTGTGCATCATCAAGACGCACCACGAGGTCAAAACGGCGATCGCCTTGCAGCATTTGCCCGACATTTTCACCGCCAATACTTGCCGATACGATGTCTTGAATATCACGACTGGACAGTCCATATTGCCCTGCGAGATCACGATTCACTGCCACATTGAGTAGTGGTAAACCCGATGTTTGCTCAACATTGACCGCTGATGCACCTGAGATTTGCTTGATTTTATCAGCGATTTTCTCTGCCTCTGCACCAAGCACTTCCATATCATCGCCAAACAATTTGACCCCGATATCACTACGCACACCTGAGATTAACTCATTAAAACGCAGCTCGATTGGTTGTGAAAATTCACTATTATTTCCCGGCAAAGTGGCAAGGAAAGCCTGCATGCGATTGCGTAAATCATCGAGGCTTTGTTTCGAATTTTCCCATTCAGACTTTGGCTTAAGGATAATAAAACCATCGGAAATATTCGGTGGCATGACATCGGTGGCAACTTCTGCCGTCCCTGTACGAGAGAACACCGCTTTGATTTCAGGAAATTCTTTCAGGAGCAACTTTTCAGTATTTTCCTGCATGATCAAGGACTGATCTAATCCTGTACTTGGCGCACGCAATTGTTGTACTGCAAAGTCGCCCTCTTGCAACTGCGGTGCAAACTCACTACCCATTTGGCTAAATAGCACTGCGGTAAAAACCAGTACACAGCTCACCGTTGCCACGACAAAATATTTAAACTGATACGCCCAATCCAAAACAGCGAGATAACGCTGTTTCAACCACGCCATCCAACGACTTTCTTTTTCCTTCACTTCACCTTTGACGAATAACGCCACCGCTGCAGGGACAAAAGTCACGGAAAGAATCATCGCACCCAATAAGGCAAGCACTACGGTAAATGCCATTGGGTGGAACAGTTTGGCTTCGACACCAGTCAAGGCGAAGATCGGCAAATACACCACCATGATAATGGTTTGACCAAAGATCAATGGACGGCGAGCTTGCTTGGCAGCGAGGAAGACTTCTTTAAAGCGCTCTTGCCGTGTCAGAATTCTGCCGAGATGCTTTTGCTGTTCAGCAAGTCGTCGGATACAGTTTTCCACGATCACCACCGCACCATCGACGATAATCCCGAAATCCAGTGCCCCCAAACTCATTAAGTTGGCACTGACTTTTTGCTCTGCCATGCCTGTTAAGGTAAATAGCATCGACAGTGGAATCACGCAGGCGGTAATTAATGCTGCACGGAAATTCCCAAGGAAAATAAGCAAAATGACGATGACTAAGATCGCCCCTTCGACAAGGTTTTTCTGCACCGTTGCAATGGCTTTTTCCACCAGTGTGGTACGGTTATAGACCGTTTCGATCTTCACGCCTTTGGGTAAAGACTGCTGAATTTCCTTGACTTTTTGATCGAGATCAATGGCGACGCTACGGCTATTTTCGCCCATCATCATCATTGCCACACCCAACACGGTTTCTTCACCGTTGTAGGTTGCAGCACCTGTACGCAGATCATGACCGATCGACACCGAAGCAATATCAGCTACTCGAATCGGCACACCCGAACGCTCACTCACCACCACATTGGCAATATCCTCGACCGAGCCCAATACACCCGGTACACGCACGGTGATTTGCTGACCATTTTCTTCAATAAAACCTGCACCACGATTTTCATTATTGTCTGACAACGCAGTTTGCAAATCGGCAAGACTGATTTGCAGTTGTTGCATGGTATTAAAATCAGGTGACACTACGTAGGTCTTGTTAAAACCACCGATGCTGTTGATCTCCGCCACACCTTCAACACGTTGTAGCTGTGGACGTACCACCCAATCTTGCAACTCTCGTAAATCCATCGCCGTGTAAGGTGTGCCATCCTCTTTTTTCGCATTCGGCTCTGCAAGCAGTACCCATTGATAAATCTCACCCAATCCTGTGGAGATCGGTGACATTTTGGTTTCGACTTGCTCAGGCAAATCGCCTTGCGCCTCTTGTAGCCGTTGGTTGATCTGCTGTCTTGCCCAATAAATATCCGTACCGTCTTCAAAGACAATGGTGACTTGCGACAAGCCATAACGTGAGATTGAGCGTGTATATTCGAGCTTTGGCATACCTGCCATTGCGGTTTCGATCGGATAGGTGACCCGTTGCTCCATCTCCAATGCCGTAAAGCCATTGGCTTGGCTATTAACCTGCACTTGGGTATTGGTAATGTCAGGTACAGCATCGATCGGGAGTTTTTGATAACTCCATACCCCGACCACGATCCACACTACGATAAAGAGCATTACCCAAATGGCATTATTGATGGAAAATTGAATCAGCCGATCAAACCAACCGTCTACAGGTAAATGATCGTCATTGGCAGTTTTATTTTCGGAATTAGGATTAGTGTCCATGTGCCGCCTCTCCTTTTTCCAATTCAGATTTCAGCAAGAAGCTACCTTGACTGGCATAGCTTTGATTTGCTGTTAATCCTTTACGGACTTCAACCCATTGTTGATCGCTTGACTGCTGTACTGTAGATAAGCTCCCTAAGTCTATCTCTTGTGGATAAAATTCCACATTATCCCCATGCTGTGTCGCTACAAACACCACATTTTTACCATCAATCTGTTGCACCGCTTGCTTCTGTACACGTAGCACTTGTTTGCTCGATGACGTCGGCAGATTCACACTGACTTTCAGATTTGGACGCAGTGCCATATCTTTGGACAACACCACCGCACGAACTTGTAAGCGACCTGTCGCTTGATCGGCTTGACTGGCAAGTGTTTGAATCCGAGCTTGATACGTCTGACCATTTTGTAATGCAGTAAATTCAATCTGCTGATTTGGCGCAAGTTGAATATTCTGCTGTGATGGTAAAACAAACTCAAGCCAAAGCTGACTCAGCTCATCAATCACGTAGAGTTGATCTGCAAGTTGTACATACTCACCAACCATAATGTCTTTATTCGAGATCACCCCTGACATTGGTGCAGTCAAGGTATAGCGACCATTCGAGCTTTTTGCACCACCCAACGCCTGTATTTGACTTTGTGCGACTTTTAACTCGATCTGCGCTTTACGATAGGCATTTTCGGCACGTTGATAGTCTTGCTTTGCAGATACACCTTGCGACCACAGTTGTTTTTCACGGTTGTACTCTTGTTGAGCGAGTTGTAGATTGCTTTGTGCCAGTTGTACATTGGACTGTTGCCCAACCAAATCAGGCGACACAATCGTGGCTAAACGCTGACCTTTGCTCACACGTTGTCCAAGATTGGCAGATACCGACTCGACACGCCCTGAAAACATCGAAGAAACATGTGCTTGCTGATCGGTATTGGCAACGAGCATTGCAGGCACTGCTGTGGTTTGACTCACCATACCTAGACTTGTTTTTGCAATGCTTACGCCTTGCTGTTTCAGTTGTTCGGTCGTGAGCTCAATTGCACCTTCAGTATGTCCTGCTTCTGTAGCTGATTCCTCAGCATGATTCTCGTCTGAATGGCTATCTTCTGCATGGCTGTCTTCTGAATTTTCACCCTCAGAATGCCCTTCTTCCGCATGCGCCTCTTCTGCACCTTGACCGTGACTGTCTTCTGAGGCGGTGTCAGGTTTTGAAAATAACAAGAATGCGCTAATCGCAGCCACGGTTAAGCCGATCACCAATACAATGAGTAGCGCTTGAGAGGCTTTGCCAAACTGCGATGTTTTTGCTGTCATGTTTAAATTTTTCATTTGAATATCCATTGTTATTCTCCCGCCCCAATGCCTTCATTATTTTGAATCGCTTGCCAAAAGGTTTGATTCATCGTGTACATCGCATCCGCTTGTGTGATTTCTTCTAGCGCAAAACCTTGGCTGATACTTTGTAGTTCAATATAGCGCTGCCATGCTTGACGCAGTAGTTCGATCTTTTGCAAGCGTGTTTGTTGCAGTTGTTGCGTGGCTTGCTGTACATCAGTCACGGAGAATTTTCCTGCTCGAAATCCAAGCATGACTTTCTGTTGCACTTGCTCTGCCAAAGGCACTTGTACTTGATCGACCTGCTGAAATTGTTTAGAAAGCCCATCAAGTTGATCAAGCAAAGTCTGTAATTTCAATTCGGCTTGCTCAAGCTGATAACGCTGTTGCTGTGCAAGGCTAGATTGTTTTGCCTGCACCATCGCTGACTTATACTGATTACGATTAAATATATTCAGCGGAATTTCCACGCCGACGTTGAGTCGAGTATTGCTCTCTTGCTCAGGCGATTTGTTTTGGGTCATACCCAATAGCAAAGTCGGCTGAGGACGAGCCGCTGACTTGAGCATTGCAAGCTCGGCATAGCTTTGCTTGCTTTGTAGTTGCAGATTTTGCATCAGCCAATTGTTTTTCGACTGTGCTAAGACTTGATCTTTCGACCATTTTGGGAAGATATTTTCCACGGCTAATGCAGAAGCATTCATGGTATTTTGAGTTAAAGATCGCTCCCCCCAAAGTGTGGATAAATTCTGCTTGGCTGCCTGCAACTGCTGTGTGACTTGCACCGCTAGACGTGCATCAGACAGCACATTCATTTTGATGCGATCGACATCGACTTGTGCAATTGCACCTGCTTGGTAGCGTTTTTGTGTGGCATCTAAGATGTGCTGACTCGTTGCAAGTTGTTGCTCGATCAGCTGATGTTCTAATTCGGCAATCACCGTTTCTGACCAAAGATGACTGACGATCAATTCCAGTTTGGCACGATAGATCTTTTCATTCAGTTCGATTTGCGCATTGGACAGTTTGGCAAGATCACGTCTTGCCTGACGCACGCCAAATATATCTAAAGGCTGTGCAATACCAATACTCAGTTCACGTTCTTGATCATTAGCAAAACCCGTTTGTTCAATGCTTAAACTTGGATTTTGCCACAGTTGGCTCTGTGCAAGATTGGCTTGACCAATCTGTTGCTGTGTTTGCCATAACCCTGTTTGCAACTGATATTGTAGTGTTTGATCTATTGCCTGACTCAGACTATGAGTCTGTGCATTTTGATTGGAAATTGACGTTTGAACGGCTTGATACGCTGTTTGATTTGCCGTATGACTCGCTATTTTTCCACTTGATGTGTCTGCAAATGTGTTGGATGTAAAAGCAACACCCATCGCTAAGCACAATGCCTTGAAAGCATCGGCTCGCAAAGCATCGAATTTTGGCGCATACGCCTGATTTTGAATAGTTAAATTTTTCACTGGGATTCCCACTATTTTTAAACGAAACTGCTTTTAACTTGGTTAAAAACATCGTGGTGGGAATGTTTTGGCTACCCCACCTATAGCGGGGAAGACAGCGGTGGTGGCGTGATCGCCCCGAGATCAGGCGATTGATATAGATTATTCCAGAAAAAATGCGGTTCACGATCGACGTGAAAAGTAGTGGATTGCACAATGTCTGGCTGAGCATCTTGCATCAAAATATGATTCATCGACGGCAAGTGATCGTGATGATCTTGGGAAAGGTTCAGCTGATTTTCATTGAGCTGATTTTCACTGAACTTGTTTTGCGTATCATTGCTCGACTTGACTTCATCATGCGAATGGCTTTGATCTGTATGACTTAGACATTTCTCTAAGACTTGATGATGCCCAAAATGCGTTTTATGAACTTGTGACAAATCGACACTTTCATGCTGACAAAACGCTGCCGCCACATTCCAAGCACTTTGGAATATGAACAAACTCATCATGATCAAGATCAGTGGCAGTTTTTTCATGTCAAATTTTTCATATCGTCGGTGAAATTCAGCGCAAAGATTCGCAATATGTGAAAAAAGTATACTGCCTAGATTGTAAACAAGATTAGGAAATGTGCAAAACTAATCTGTGCTTTTTTCACTGATTTGCAAAAACTACTTCCATTTTACCGTTTGGATTTCAATTTTTTGGGCTGATTTCCCATCACTTGGATCGTTCTCGGTATCACAACCACACCCGCCACCACAGCCAACGGGCGCTTTGGGTGCAAGCCATTTTGCCAAGGTAGACCAACCTTGTTTTTGACACATATTGGACAATGTAGAAAATGTATTTTTTGCCGTACTTGGAAAAACTTTTTTAAATACGACCAACACACTCCATAACACCAGTAGCGTAATAATCAGCATCTCAATCATGATTTTTCTCCCTTGCCTTTTTCCAAACAGGATTTAGGTAAATCGTACTGTGAAAGTTTTCACTTCCAATTAACCAAAATTAAAAACACGCACGGCGATTTGATAAACAAAGAACGACATCAAATATGCCAAGCCGAATAAATACACCGTCATGACCGCCACATTGCGCCATGAGCCTGTTTCACGACGTACCGTTGCTAAGGTCGCTAGACAATGTGGTGCATAGACGAACCACGCTAGCAACGCCAATCCCGTTGCCAACGACCAACCTGAGCCATCCGCACTAATCAACTGTGCCAAACTCTCCGCCTGTGCATCTTCACTGCCCGACAATGCGTACACTGTGCCCAGTGCCGCCACTGCAACCTCACGTGCCGCCATCGCAGGAATCAAGGCAATACAAATCTGCCAATTAAAACCAATCGGCGCAAAGAACGGTTGCATCCAATGTCCAAGCATCCCCGCAAAACTATAATCAATCGCAGGCATGGTCGCATCGGCAGGCGGTTGCGGAAATGTACATAAGAACCACAGCAATATCGACAGCGCAAAGATAATGCCACCGACACGCTTTAAGAAGAACATGCCACGCTCATAGACACCGATCAGGATATTTTTCCAATCTGGAATACGATAGCTTGGCAGTTCCATAATCAGCGCATGCTCAGAACGATCACGACGGAATAATTTGACGATATAACTGACGATCAAGGCACTGACGATACCCGCCATATACAGCGCAAACAGCACCAGACCTTGTAAGTTAAAAATCCCTGCCACCATCTGCTGTGGAATAAAGGCAGCAATTAACAAAGCATAAACAGGCAAACGTGCTGAACAGGTCATCAGCGGTGCCACCAAAATCGTGGTAAACCGATCTCGTGGATCACTAATGGTTCGTGTCGCCATAATCCCAGGAATCGCACAAGCAAAACTCGACAACAACGGAATAAACGCACGACCACTCAGCCCTGCTTTAAACATCAATTTATCTAATAGAAATGCGGCACGTGGCAAATAGCCCGATTCTTCTAAGATCAAAATAAAGAAGAATAAAATCAAAATCTGTGGCAAGAACACCACCACGCCACCTGCACCGCCGATGATGCCGTCAACCACCAAACTCTGTAATAATGGCTGAGAAATATTTGCACCAATGACTTCACCCAACCAGCCAAAAAAAGTTTCAATCGCATCCATAAATGGTGCTGCCCACGCAAATACCGCTTGAAACACCACAAACATCAATACCGCCAGACTGAGCAAACCAAGCACAGGATGTAAAAATAATTTGTCTAAGAATGTGGTACGGCTATCTTCTTGCACTGCCGAGGTCACGGTCACTGCGATGAGCTCATTAATCGATACAGGAATACTCGATTGTACCTCGTAGCTTGGGACTTTAAATTCTTGCTTATCCAAAGAATTTAACAGGTTTTGCACGCCACCCGCACGCACCGCAACAGTCTCGACCACGGTGACACCAAGCGTATCTGACAAGGCTTGTGCATTGACTTGCATGCCACGGCGACGTGCTTCATCCATCATATTGAGTACGATCAGCATCGGACGTTTCAGTGCCACGATTTCAAGTAAAAGATGAAAATGTAATTTTAAATTAGTCGCATCAATCACACACAATAACGCATCTTGATGGGCTTCACTTTTCAGCACGCCCTGACAGACATCTCGGGTAATCGCTTCATCAGGACTGGCGGAATCGAGCGTATAAGCCCCTGGCAAATCAAGCACCCGCACGCCCCGCCCAGAAGGCAGGCTGAAATGCCCCTCTTTACGCTCAACGGTGACGCCTGCGTAGTTGGCGACTTTTTGCCGTGTGCCTGTCAGTTGGTTAAACAGTGAGGTTTTGCCACAGTTTGGATTGCCGACCAAGGCAACACGTAGCATGTCATTCATGGTTTGTTCGCTCATGCTGGTGTTCCTTAGACCAATTCGACTTCGATACGTTCTGCTTCATTATTGCGTAGCGCAAATCGGGTAAAGCCAATTTTGATCAACAATGGCTCTCCGCCAAAAATCCCTCGGGTCAACACTTCCACTTTTTCACCTGCGACAAAGCCCAACGTCAACAGACGTGTGGCAATGGCATCTTTGCTGTCGCTCGATGGTGCCTCTAAATGATGATGCACCTGAGTAATGGTGGCAATTTGATTGGATTTGAGTTGAGATAAACGCACCGTCGCAGCCTTTCAAGAAGATTTAAATTGAATGCGCCATTATAAATATAAATGAGAATTTTTTCCATTCTAATTTGATCGACATGCCGAACTTTTTGCACCACTTTGATGCTATTCAATTTTTAGGCAATTATTCGGGAATTCGCCCCCGTAATATGCGCTTACGGTGAATGTAATGATTGTGGTGGCAGTGACTGTAATCGTGGCGGTGATTTAAACATATTGCGCTTCCTGATAGGATCTCTTAACCTGTCTTTTCACATCATGTCTTTTCATCGTTATGCCTTATCTCAAGATCTCATCTCAATGAGTTGTCTCAGCCCAATTTTTTTGCTTAATGCAGATTTTTGTTTGCAGCTGATATTTTCCTTTTGAAATTTACCTATGTTGAATGCCAAAAAAGTCCGCACCCCGACACCTGTCAGCATCCCTCAAGAATTCAGTTACTTGCAAGGTTTTCGTGACTATTTGATTAGCCACAGTAGCAGTGTACATACTCGTAATGCATATTTGTCCGACTTAATTCTTTGTGCAAAATGTAGTGACGTGGTGATTCCAGACTGGCAAGAAAGCCATGTCCAAACCGTGCTACTGCAACTTACCGAGCAGGGCAAAAGCCCTCGTTCGATTGCACGTGCCATGTCAGCATTACGCCAGTTTTTTAAATTTTTAAGAGAAACAGGCATCCGCCAAGACGACCCTTTAGCACAGCAGAAAACTCCCCGCCAAGGTCGACCTCTGCCGAAAAATCTCTCCAATATCGATGTCGAACGACTGATTGACGCACCTGATACAGCAACCGCACTCGGGCTTCGTGATCGCGCCATGTTAGAAGTATTGTATGCCTGCGGACTCCGTGTCAGTGAATTGATTGGCTTGCAAACTCAAATGCTCAATCTAGAGCAGGGCTTTGTCCGTATCAAAGGCAAAGGCAACAAAGAGCGACTGGTGCCACTTGGCGAAATTGCCATTGATTGGATTAAAAAATATCTACACGGCGCACGACCAGAACTCTACAAACAATCGACTGATGCGCTTTTCCTTACACAGCATGGCGGTGTGATGTCTCGGCAAAACTTTTGGTATGCAATCAAACGCTATGCCTTACAAGCCGACATTCAGCAAGATATCTCACCACACGTGTTGCGTCATGCCTTCGCCACACATTTACTCAATCACGGTGCAGATTTGCGTGTGGTACAGATGCTCCTTGGACATGCCAATTTATCCACCACACAGATTTATACCCACGTGGCACAAATGCGCATGCAACAACTGCATCAACAACATCATCCACGTGGTTAATTCAACCTGAGTTTTACATAAGATGAGTAGAAATTATCTGATTCGTGGGAACGTCAGTCGCATTGCTCGAGGTCAGGACAACATTAGCAAAATGACGTTTTTCAAAGCGTTGGATAAATTTTAATACATGACCGAGTTTGCGACTGACAAATGGTTTTGCCTACTTTTCCCGAAAGAAAAGTAGGTCGAACCGAAGGTTAATCCAGACTTATGCGCATACACGGCAAGACCTTGTCTAAAATGTTATGCTTTTAAAAATTATTACTGTGTACTTCCTTTAAACCTAGTTATGTTTGTTTCTTTAATTACTTTTAGTGCTCTATTGAAACCACTCTAACTTGCACATCGTATATTTGCTAGGCAGTGTTCCTGCTTTTTGCTATATTATGCGGTCATTCCAAATTGACTTTAGACATAGGCAATTTATGCAATTGTTGAAATTTGCGCTGAGCGCAGTATTGATGGGCAGCATACTCGGTGTATCTGCATGTTCAAAAAATGATGCGAACTCAAGCAATAACAATGAAATCACCGCAACCACACCTGTATCTGGTGAAGCATCGACACTGACTGAGCGTAATGCACAGCAACGCTTTATCAAAACACTGCAAGCCAACTTTGACAAAGCAGGTTTAAAAGCCAAAATTATCAATGTCAAAGCCACCGAGATTCCAAACTGGTTTTGGGTGACTTTGGACGGCTTCCCTGCGGTATTAGCAAGTAGCGATGGCAAATATATCTTTCAAGGTGACATGATTCGACTTGGTGAAAGTGCAATTCATAATGTCAGTGAAGATTTGCAAGCAGGTGATAACAAAGCTGAATTTGCCAAACTGAAAAAAGAAGACCTAATCGTCTATCCAGCCAAAGGCAAAACCAAGCATGTGGTCTATGTCTTTACCGATTCTAGCTGTCCGTACTGCCACAAACTGCACGAGCACATGGACGAAATCAACAGCAAAGGTATCGAAGTGCGTTATATCGCTTGGCCTCGTGGCGAGCAATTCTTCCCGACCATGCAAAGCATTTGGTGTAGTGAAGATCGTAAAGCAGCATTTAGTTCAGCGGTCGCTGGCTTGCCTGTGGTCGCTGCTGAATGTACCAACCCTGTGATGGCACAATATCAGCTTGGTTCAAAGATCGGCGTCAACGGTACACCTGCGATCTACAGCGAAGATGGACGCTATTTGGCGGGTTATATTGAGCCTGATGCACTGCTGCAACGCTTAGAAGAAACCACCTCGAAAAAATAATGCAAGATGAGCGATCTAGCGCTAGAGTCTAGGTCGCTTTTTCGCTATGATCGAAATAATTTTTATCATCTAATATTGGAGTTTGACGTGAAACCAGTTCGTCTGGCTATACTTGGTTTGGGTACCGTCGGTGGTGGCGTTCTTGAATTATTACAAATCAATGCCGCAGAAATTAAACGCCGTACAGGTCGAGAGATTCAAATCACCCATGTCGGTACACGTCGTCCTCGCCCAGATTTAAATCTCGATACAAGCATCAAGCAAAGTGAAGATTTGCTCAATATCGCACGTCAAGATGATGTCGATGTGGTGATCGAAGTCATGGGCGGTATTCACCCTGCCAAAGAAGTGCTGTTAGAAGCGATCAAACACGGCAAGCATATCGTCACTGCCAACAAAGCATTGCTTGCTGAACACGGTAATGAGCTGTTTAAAGCAGCAGATGACAACAACGTACAAATCGCCTATGAAGCAGCGGTTGCAGGCGGTATTCCGATCATCAAAGTGATCCGTGAAGGTTTGGCAGCCAACCGTATTGATTGGCTCGCAGGCATTATCAATGGTACAGGCAACTTTATCCTGACCGAAATGCGTGAAAAAGGTCGTCCATTTGCGGATGTCCTCAAAGAAGCACAAGAATTAGGTTATGCCGAAGCTGACCCGACCTTTGATGTGGAAGGCATTGATGCTGCGCACAAATTGGCGATGCTCGCTTCGATTGCATTTGGTATGCCACTGCAATTTAGCAAAGTCTATACCGAAGGCATCAGCAAAATCACTGCACAAGATGTCAAATATGCAGAAGAATTCGGCTATCGTATCAAGCATTTAGGTATTGCACGTCGTGCCGAAACAGGCATTGAATTACGTGTACATCCAACCTTAATTCCTGAAGAGCAACTACTTGCCAATGTCAATGGCGTGAAAAATGCAGTTCTGGTGCAATCTAATGCCGTTGGACCGACGCTGTATTATGGTGCAGGTGCGGGTGCGGGGCCTACAGCGTCTGCGGTGGTGGCTGATATTATCGATATTGTACGTGACATTAGCTATACCGAAGATGGCGCAGGCACGATTCCACATTTTGCCTTTGAAGATTTGACCGATTTACCGATTCTTAGTCGTGAGGACATGACTACTGGACATTACATCCGTGTCAATGCCGAAGATGAAACTGGCGTACTTGCTGACATCACCACGATTTTAAGCCGTGCAGGGATTAGCATTGATGCCATCATGCAACAAACCCGCTTAAAAGATTTGATTCCGATCGTGATTTTGACCGACCCAATCAAAGAGTCGGTGATGGATGATGCGCTTGCGCAAATCCAAGCACTGCCTGCGATTCATGGCGAAATCGTTCGAATTCGTTTAGAATCTTTAGAAAGTTAATTTATTCGTTTATTACATACCGAGTCGAGGCGAGATCGTTTAAAACCGCCTCAATGACTCAAAACAACTCATCGGAACACCATCATGTCGAATGCCAATCGTTATACTGGTCTCGTTGATCGCTATCGTGATCGTTTGCCTGTATCTGCTACTACTCGTGCTATCTCCCTCGGTGAAGGCAACACGCCTTTGATCAAACTTGAGAATATCCCACGTTTGATTGGCAAGAATGTCGAGATTTATGTCAAATACGAAGGTCTGAATCCAACAGGTTCATTTAAAGACCGTGGCATGACCATGGCGGTGACCAAAGCCGTTGAAGAAGGTTCAAAAGCGATTATCTGTGCATCGACTGGTAATACTTCTGCTGCTGCTGCTGCATATGCGGCACGTGCTGGAATCAAAGCCTATGTGTTGATTCCTGAAGGCAAAATTGCCATGGGTAAAATGGCACAGTCAATGATGTACGGTGCGATCACCATGCAAATCCGTGGCAACTTTGACGATGGCATGCGCTTGGTGAAAGAAGTTGCAGATCAAGCACCTGTCACCATCGTGAACTCGATCAATCCATATCGTCTGCAAGGTCAAAAGACCATTGCCTATGAAATCGTGGATGAGCTTGGTCGTGCGCCTGATTATCACTGCTTGCCTGTCGGTAACGCAGGGAACATCACTGCGCATTGGATGGGCTACACCGAAGCGGTTGCCAATCAGTCTGCTGATCAATTTGAACAAGTGGTCTATGATGCAGCAACTGATCAATTCACAGGACCAAAACCTGAAGGTCGTCCAACCATGGTTGGCTATCAAGCCGCAGGTGCTGCGCCGTTCTTACGTGGTGCGCCAGTGGAACAACCTGAAACTGTCGCAACGGCGATCCGTATTGGTAATCCACAAAGTTGGAATCATGCCAAAGCTGTAGCTCGTGACTCAAATGGTTGGTTTGATGAATTGACTGATGCAGAAATCTTAGATGCACAGCGCATGCTATCAATGTATGAAGGTGTGTTTGTAGAGCCTGCATCGGCGGCTTCAATCGGCGGTGCAATCCGTGATATCAAAGCAGGTAAAATCGCTGAAGGTTCGGTGATCGTTTGCACAGTGACTGGTAATGGTCTAAAAGATCCTGACACTGCGATCAAACAATGTGCCGATGCTGTGATGCTCACCATCAATGCGACACTAGATGATGTAAGAACATCAATTTTGAGCAATATGGAAAAATAAGCCTTTCTTCAATCCAAATACTGCGCTGAAACCATTTTTTTATGCAGAACAGAGCCAATCCTCGTGATTGGCTTTTTTGTTGAAGTGATGCAACTGGAAATCCTTGAACATTGATTTATACAATTTGATACAGTTTGATTATAAATGGTGCAAAATTGATATTTTGCACCATTTTTTTACACTCTGGGAATTTCTCCCATTCTTTCAGTTTATTTTCTGTGACCAATCGCACTTTTTACGCTTTTCACACGCGACAAAACAATAAGTTAACAAATTGGCACAATGCTTGCTAAGTCTATGCAAGTTTATAAATCAAATCAGTACGATTTGAATTCATTATATTGCTCAGGGGAATACCTACATGAACTTTAAACTTTCTACACTTTTGGCTGCCTCATTGATCACTTGCACGAGTGGTATAGCACTTGCAGCAGAAAGCGCAGTGACACTTTCTGGTAGTGCTGCATTAACTTCAGATTATCGCTATCGTGGTCTTACACAAACGCAAAGCGATGCCGCTTTACAAGCAGGGTTTAACTTTGCACATACTTCAGGTGTGTATGCTGGCGTGTGGGGTTCTAATGTTAACTTCGGTACAGATGACCCACATTTGGAGCTTGATCCATACTTAGGCTATTCGACTGAACTCAGTGCTTTTGCATCAAAGCCAGTGCTTGATGTGGGTGTGTGGTATTACAACTATCCAAGTGCATCAGAGCTAAATTGGGCAGAATTTTATGCTCGCTTAACCTTCGGCTCACTGATTACCGCTGATGATAGCTTGATGACTAATATCAACTATGCCAATGACTTCCTAGGTGATGGTGCTGAAGGTGATCAATGGTACTTCAACGCAACCTATTCGATTCCATTTGGCGCAGGCTTTGGTGGTGTTGCCAGCCTCGGTTATACCACGACATCTGACTACGAATTTGACAGCAAAGGCAGTGATGATTATCTCGATTGGAAAGTTGGTGTAAACTATGCGATTCCGATGTTTGATGGTTTAACTGCCGAATTAGCAGCTGTCGGTACAGACATCGACACTGATGACATGAGCAATGTAACTAAGCGTGGTGTGGAAACTGGTGCGGTATTTACCTTGACCAAAACCTTCTAAATTAGCCATGCTTTAAGATGCGATATTCCTAAAGCACATCAACGCCTGCAATCTGATCTGTGATTGCAGGCGTTTCCTATTTTAACTTCAAGCACACTCTAATAATCGAAATAAACACGCTGACTTTATCGAACAATATCAATGAAAAATTTTCACATATTGGCACGTTATTTGCTAATTACTTATTAGGTCATTTTAAATCAATTTGATTTGGATGAATCACTTTTCTTTGCGGGGAAACCACCATGAATTTTAAACTTTCTACTCTTTTGGCTACATCATTACTCACTTGTGCAAGTGGCGTCACTTTAGCTTCTGAAAGTTCAGTAACGCTTTCTGGTAGCGCTGCATTAACATCTGATTATCGCTTCCGTGGTATTACCCAAAATCAGAATGATGCCGCTTTGCAAGCAGGATTTAACTTTGCGCACACTTCTGGTCTGTATGCGGGTGTGTGGGGTTCTAATGTTAATTTTGGTACTGCTGACCCACACTTAGAACTTGACCCATATTTAGGCTATTCAACTGAACTCAGTTCTTTTGCATCAAAACCAGTCCTTGATGTGGGTGTTTCATACTACAATTATCCAAGTGCTTCTGACCTCAACTGGGCTGAATTTTATGCAAAATTGACGTTCGGTTCTCTCATTACTGCCGATGACAGCTTATTGACCAGTATTAATTATGCGAATGATTACTTAGGTGACTTAGCTAAAGGCGATCAATGGTACTTCAATGCAACCTACTCTATCCCATTTGGTGCAGGCTTTGGCGGTGTTGCAGGTCTAGGTTATACCACTACATCTGATTACGATTTTGATGGTAAAGGCAGTGATGACTATCTCGATTGGAAAGTCGGTGTGAACTATGCGATTCCGATGTTTGATGGTTTAACTGCTGAATTGGCAGCAGTCGGCACAGACATTGATACCGATGACATGAGCGATGTTGCAAAACGTGGGGTTGATGCTGGTGCGGTATTTACCTTAACCAAATCATTTTAATTGACCATTGTTAAATCTAGTCATTTGATAATAATATATTTTTTACAATTTCACGTTTTCGCAAACCCTGTTTCGGCAGGGTTCTTTTTTTGCTAATACAATTTAACCGTATGATCGCTGACATAAAAATGCACCGAAATACGCTGTAGTATCAGTGCATGATCAAAGCAATTAAAAATTAATTATTCGAAGTCAGTGACTTTTTTTGTGACATTAATTAGCGACTGTAATTAGTGCGTTGCTTTCGTTGACTGCTGCACAATGATGGAGTCAATCCCTGCATGTTGCAAAGTTTGCTGTGCGATATGTGCAGACTCTTTAGAATGATACGGCCCAGAAATCACACGATACCAGACCTTCTCCCCTTCATTAGTCATGATCACTTCGGCGGATAAACCATTGAGTACGATTTCCGCACGCCGAGCATCGGCACTGTCAGGATCTTCATAGCTGCGCACTTGTAGAATAAACCGTGGACTGACGCTTATCTGCGCCGTTGGATAATTTTCATCAAAAGGATCACTCACAACTTCTTCTGAGGTTTCCGTCGTTGGTCGTGCAGGTGCTTCAACCACTACCACAGGCTGTTCCACTTGATGTTCAGGTACGGCTTGATCAGGAATCGGCGTGACTTGTTGCTGTGGCAACATATCGTAAAAACGGTAGTCTTTATTGGTTTCCTGTCCATTGACGGACATCGGTCCTTGCGTCACCGTTTTGCGCTCAACGGGCTTCCACGGACTCCACAATGACAAGAAAATGGCAACACAAATCCCTGCTAAAACCAAAACCACCAGCCATAGCCATGATGGAATGGCTCGGGTATTTTCACGTGTTTTTGGGCGTTGCGACACTCCACGAGGGGCTTTACCAAACACAGACTGTCCTCTAATTTTTTGAGCAATGAAAATTACATCATGGTTCACTGACAAAACATAATGTGATCAACCACATCGTATTTTGTCAGTATTCTCACCTGATGGCATTGCTTTAGTTCCATGGCAATGCACTATGGCATTTATATTACAGAATTTCTTGGCGCTTCATAGCAACTAAAATAAATTGTTACATAGACTCAGGCGCACTGACACCAAGCACATTTAACCCATTGCGCAAAACTTGCTGTACATTGACCGAAAGTAATAAACGTGCTTGCGACAAGGCAATATTGTTCTCATCCA
This sequence comes from Acinetobacter marinus, assembly GCF_900096915.1. Classification (GTDB taxonomy): domain Bacteria; phylum Pseudomonadota; class Gammaproteobacteria; order Pseudomonadales; family Moraxellaceae; genus Acinetobacter; species Acinetobacter marinus. The sequence goes on along the minus strand of NZ_FMYK01000002.1, from coordinate 57,333 downwards.
ATATTTTGATGTCATCTTGCGCATACCAGCCGTGGAACAATGCCGCCAAGTCTTTGAGATAATTACCTATCTGATGTGGTTCATAGGCATTGGCCGCACGAATCACAATCTCTGGATAGGCTGCTAGTTTTACCAGCAACTCGGTCTCAAACTCATGACTTAACAATGTTCGGTCATAGTCATCGACGGCATTTCGATTAAACGGAATATTTTTTTCTGGTGCTCTCACATCGACCATACGATTCACACGTGCATGGGCATATTGGATGTAATACACCGCATTGTCTTTACTTTGTGAAACTGCCAAATCCAAATCAAAATCAATATGTTGCTCAGACTTTCGCATCACATAGTAGAACCGTGCCGCATCATTGCCAACTTCCTGACGAAGCTCACGCAAAGTCACAAACTGCCCTGAGCGAGAGGACATTTGTACCATTTCACCGCCACGCCATAGACTGACGAACTGCACCAAAAGCACAGTCAATTTTGATGAATCATAGCCAAGCGCATCAATCGCCGCTTTGACCCGAGCGATATAGCCATGATGGTCTGATCCCCAAATATCCACGATATGGGTATAGCCACGTTGTAACTTGTCTAAGTGATAAGCAATATCCGAAGCAAAATAGGTAGTTTGACCGTTACGACGTTTTACCACACGGTCTTTTTCATCACCGAATTCAGTGGATTTAAACCAAATATTGCCGTCCTTTTCATAGAGGAAACCACGCTGATCGAGCACCGCTAAGGCTTCATCAATCTTCTCAATCAATGAGGCTTCGCTAAACCACTTGGCAAAAGTCACGCCGAAATCCGCCAAATCATCTTGAATATCATCCAAAATGGCTTTTAACGCTGCTTGATGGAACACCGCATAATCTTCACCAAGCAACTTTTGACTATTGGCAATCAAACCATCGATATGCTTTTCTTTATCACCAGACAGCACGACTTTGTTGCCTTCTGCATCAAGCTCCTCAGCATATTGCACATCTTCAGGCACTTCTGCATAGACATCCGCAACATCACGAACATAATGATTTTTATCTTGGCTCTGATCGGCGTCAATAATGCTTTGTGCGATGTCTTTAACGTAGTCGCCTTGATAAGCATTCTTTGGGAAAACCAGCGTTTGACCGCACAACTCTAAATAACGCAAGTAGGTCGACGTCGCCAAGATGTCCATCTGACGCCCTGCATCATTGACATAATATTCACGATCAACGGTTGCACCTGTGGCTTCCAGCAAATTCGCCACGGTCATCCCATACGCTGCACCACGACCATGTCCAACATGCAAACTCGATGTTGGATTGGCAGAGACAAATTCGACTTGGATTTTTTCGGCTTGATTGACTTGGCTACGACCGTATTGCTCTTTTTGCGTCGCAATGGTGTCTAGTACCACAAAGCGTTGATCGGCATTTAAAAAGAAATTGATAAAGCCTGGCCCTGCGATTTCCGCCTTACTGATGTCACTGACCGTTGGTAGATTTTCTAAAATTTTTTCTGCCAAATCACGTGGCTTCATGCCTGCAACTTTGGACGCCACCATGGCAATATTTGAGGCAAAATCGCCATGACTACGGTCTTTGGTACGGGTCAATACACTGTTATTTTGCCAATCTTGTGGAAGAATATTTTGAGATTGAAGTGCCGTCACTGCTTGCGCCAGTGCATTTTGGATTGCCGTGTTCATAACCGCTCGGAATATTGCGAAAAAAGAAAGCAAATATAGCAAATTTTGCCGTACAAAGGGAGAGCGAAGAGCATGCGATCGGTATTTGATGTGGTTTTTTTCTGGTTAATTTTTGGCTAATTTTGTAAATATGGTTAGAATAGTCCATCTTTTTGATTTGATCCGCTTTATGTCTCAATCTCCTTATATCTTTGGCACGGTGCCAAAACTTCCTGCCAAATATGCTGCGGTGGTGATTCCGTTTATTTTGTCATTTATGATGAGTGGACTGATTTCATTCATCAATATTATTCACAATATTGGTTTTGTCGATCATTTTGCGACAGTTTGGATTTCGGCATGGTTTTTTTCATGGTGTATCGCCTTCCCTGCGGTGTTGATTTTATTACCGATTGTGCGCCGTATTACCGCACGTTTGGTTGATTTTTCTAAAATCTAAAATCGCAAAATTCGGCTTTTGATTCCCCAAAGTTAAAAAGCTGTCTCAAAACTATAAAACCCCCTTTAATTCCCCCTTCACAGGGGGAAAACCGCTCAATAAAATCAAATGGCTAAAATTCCTCCCCTTTTTAAGGGGAGGTTAGGTGGGGTTGAAAATTGGATTTTGAGACAGCTCCTTTTACATTTTTATCAATGAATCACAAAATCAATCTTCATCAATGACTTCAGCCAATAATTCATCAGATGGTGCAAAATAATAGCCACCATTGACCGCTGTGGTGAAATGCAACAGACGATCGTGGATATGATCCCCTGTCGTACCAAACATATGCTCAAGCATTTGATCAATAATATTTAAATCTTTGGTGTAGGCGATAAAAAACAAACCTTGCTCACCATGTCCGTCACCATAAGGCAAACTGTGGCGCACGATTTCGAGCTCTTCGCCCGCATCATCTTCGATCACCACACGTGCGATATGCGCATTGTCAGGTTTGACATCGTCTTCCATCTCGATACTTTCGAGCTTAGAACGACCGATCACATGCTCTTGCGCATCGACTTTTAAGCGATTGAATTTTTCCAAATCATGCACATAGCGCTGAGCAAAAACAAAACTACCATCTGCAAAAATACCCGCATCTTCTCCAAGTAGCGCCACTTCTTCACGGTCATCTTTGAATTGCGGATTCTCTGTGCCATCAATAAAGCCCGTTAAATCACGGCTATCCAGATATTTAAAGCAGGTACGCTCTTCAAGCACGTCTACTTGCTCACGAACACCGTTAAAAAATGCTTGGCTCAGTGCAAAACAAATATCTGCCTTGCTACTCGCCACGTGAATCAATACATCACCTGCATCAACAGGCATCAAGAATGCGCCTTGTAATGGTTCAAGCTGATGAAAATTTTCAGGAGTTTGATCATGAAGTTGTTGCCAAAGCGACGGTGAAAATGCGATTGCTGTTTTAATTTCGGCGTTGGCGTGTTGGGTGATCAAACGATCTCGAGTATTGATCAGATCATTGAGTTGCTGTTTGAGTTGTTCTATGGTCAGTTGTCCCAAGCGAATCACGATAAAGCGGGCATGATCGGAAGGTAGTGGCAAAATGACAGATTGCGCAGTCATTTAGAGCTCCTAAAAATAAGTAAAAACATAAATTTGACTGATATTGATTGTGCCTGAACCAATCTCTGAGGTATAGCAAAAATTGTAGTTTCTTAAATGACAGCGATCACTCATCACGGTTTTAGATTTTATGATTTCTTAGCTTAACTTTTAAATATTGTTTTTTTATGTTCTTTTTTGACAAATAACATCCGACTGGCATAGACATAGTTTAAGCTATGCGACTTCTTGATGAAATGATTTTGGTTGATCTGCTGAGCTCGCAGAATGCCTTTAAAATGATGAAATGTGGAGTGTGCTGTGCAAGAGATTTGGCTAAAGTTACAAGACTGGATTGACCAATATCCGTGGTTAGAGATGCTCAATTCATTGGCAATTTTGTGTCTCGTCGCAGCTGTCGCCTATCTGATCACCAAAAAAGTCGTGGTGGTGGGCATTCGCAAACTCCTTGCCAGAGTATCTTGGATTAAAAATAGCGCAGGTTTTCAAAAGCATAGCGTCATTCGTCGAATCGCCAACATTGTCCCTGCTTTGGTGATTATCAATGGTATCGGCACAGTCCCACACTTGTCTGAGAAAGTCGTCCAATTGGTACAAATGCTGTCACAGGCATGGATTTTTGTGACGATGGCGCTGGCGATCAGCGACTTTTTAAATATTTTTAATCTGTCCTATCAAACCAATCCCAAATCCGCCAATAAACCGATCAAAGGCTATCTGCAACTAATCAAACTCATCGTCTATATCGTCTGCGGTTTGATGATTATTGGCACCTTTTTAAAGAAAGATGTGTTTACCTTGCTAGCAGGCTTCGGTGCAATGGCTGCGGTGCTGATGTTGGTTTTTCAAAATACCATCTTGTCTTTGGTGGCAAGTGTTCAAATCTCATCGTATGACATGATCCGTATCGGCGACTGGATCGAAATGCCAAGTCTTGGCGCAGATGGTACGGTGATTGATATTGCACTGCACACCGTCACCGTGCAAAACTTTGATAAAACCTATACCGTGGTTCCAACCAACAAATTGGTCACCGACACCTTTAAAAACTGGCGTGGTATGACCGATCTTGGGCGACGTCGCATCAAACGTGCCTTCTATGTCGATCAAAGTAGCGTACATTTCTTATCTGATGATGACATTGCCCGTTTAAAAAATTTTCTGCTACTTGAGACTTATATCGATAAAAAAAGCCATGAACTGGCAGAATGGAATAGCAGTATCAAAGACTTATTTAATCAACGCCGTATGACCAATCTTGGGACTTTCCGAGCCTACATGTTGCTTTATTTGCAAAAGCATGATGGCATCGCACAAGATCAGACTTTGCTCGTCCGCCAACTTCAACCAACTGCGCAAGGCTTACCGCTGGAGTTGTATTGCTTCACCAATACCACTGCATGGGTTGCATATGAAGATATTCAGTCAGATATTTTCGATCATCTGTTTGCGATTATCAGTGAGTTTGGTTTGCGTGCATACCAAGCGCCGTCGGGTGCCGATTTTCAAAATATTCAACTTGAGCGACAAGAGTTGCATGCGCCTGAATTAGCGCAAAAGCAGGCGAAGAACACAGAAAATACCTAATCAATAAACACATCCGTCAATCAAAAAAGACCGCAAATGCGGTCTTTTTACTTCAATCTTTCAGCTTATTTTTTAAACGCTTCGATTGATTTTAGGATTTCAGCTTTTGCTACTTCAGCATTTTCCCAACCACTGATTTTTACCCATTTACCAGGCTCTAAATCTTTGTAATGTGAGAAGAAGTGTTCAATTTGACTGATCAACAATGGCGGAAGATCAGTATATTCTTGCACGTCTTTGTACAGTGGAGAAAGTTTCTCGTGCGGTACAGCGATCAATTTCGCATCAATACCACCATCATCTTCCATGTTCAATTTACCCACTGGACGGCAACGAATCACCGAACCCGCAGCCACTGGATGCGGTGTAACGACCAATACGTCTAGCGGATCGCCATCTTCTGACAAAGTATTTGGCACATAACCGTAGTTCGCAGGATAGAACATCGCTGTACCCATGAAACGGTCGACAAACAATGCATCAGAATCTTTGTCGATTTCATATTTGATCGGTGCAGCATTGGCAGGAATTTCAACGATCACATAGATGTCGTTTGGTGCGTCTTTACCTGGCGGAATATTGTTGTAACTCATAGCTCACTCTTTGTCTGTGGTGAAATAAATGGCGATAATGCATTGCGTATCTTGCAAAATATTATCATCTAAAAATTTTAATCGACCTATTATACTTAAATCTCAAGCTGTTGCGCTGTCAATTGCACGAAGAATTGTCATGTTTTATTGCATGTTCCTTCCATGATTCTTGCCGTTTTATAAACACTCAGAGACGGATACAGATAATCAGCAAACACACAGGGCATAAGGTAGCAAGCATCCAGAATACCGAACGCAAGCGATTAAAATTGGCTAAATAACATAGCCCATAAATCACTCTTAAAATCAGATAGGCGATGCCCAATGTCACCACAAAAAAATCGGGCACCACCAAATAATCTGCGATCAACATCGCAGCGATAAATAATGGCAAGCCTTCATAGCTATTCTTTTGTACCGCATCAGCACGTCGGGTAATGCCCTGCGACTGCTCAACCACTTGGCGATGACTATCATGAATTTTGGCATCGTAGCTCGAAGTCATGCGCGCAATGAAGGCAAAAACATAGGGCAATAAACATGCAACTAAAATGATCAGAATGATGATATTTAAGCTATGCATGAATGTCCTCGGCATTGAAATTGAAAGTCTGCGTAAATCAACAATTTAATTTTCCGAAGCATGATACCATGTTCTGGATTTTTCGATATTTGAATTTGCGGATGTAGCGATGAATAAAAAAACTGACCCCAATCAGGAGCTGGAGCACGCCTTAGCTGTTCAGGAAAAAAATCGCCGTGATTTAGACCGTATCTTGTGGATTATTTTGCCGATTTTGGCACTCTTACTGAGTGCGATTTTTGCCAATTGGAACATTTTATCCACCATCGGCACAGCGATCGTACTTGGTATCTGCTTTGTCATGGTCGGCATCAAGAAAAAATCATTGGCACTCACGCTCACTATCGTCTTGATCTATTGCTTGATCGACAACTATCTCAGTTACCACATGCAATTTAATATCACTGGACTTAAGCGTCAGCTGCTGTCGATGATTTTATTCGTTTCACTGATCGGGTTGACCCGCTTTATGTTTGAACGTGCCATGATGAAAAAAGATTCGTTTTAATCACGATGCTGTTCAATCACAATGTGTATAACAGTCACATCATGATTTTTAAATAGAAAAAAGCAGCCGAAGCTGCTTTTTTATTGTCTTGGATATACTTAAGCGAATTATTTACGCAAATCTTTACGCAGGATTTTACCAACGTTAGATTTTGGCAGTTCTTGCAAGAATTCAACATAACGTGGTTGCTTATAGCCTGTGAGGTTTTGTTTGGTATACGCCAAGATTTCTTCTGCAGTCAGACTTTCGTCTTTTTTCACCACAAACAATTTTGGTACTTCACCTGATTTTTCATCTGGTACACCAATCGCCGCCGCTTCCAATACTTTTGGATGTTTTGAGACGACTTCTTCGATTTCGATTGGATAGACGTTAAAGCCAGACACCAAGATCATGTCTTTCTTACGGTCGACAATTTTGAAATAGCCTTCAGCATTCATGATGCCGACATCACCTGTGCGGAAGTAGCCATCTGCTGTCATCACTTTTGCAGTTTCTTCAGGACGGTTCCAATAGCCTTTCATCACTTGAGGCCCACGAATCGAGATTTCACCAGATTGTGGATTGCCTTGTTCATCCAATGCGCCAAGTGCAATTTCGTTGCCATCATCATCTAGCAAAGTCACTTCGGTTGCAGGTAATGGCACACCAATGGTTCCAGTAAACTCTTCGTTAATCGGCGGGTTTGCTGTCGCTACAGGCGAGGTTTCAGAGAGACCATAACCTTCGATAATGGTCGTACCAGTGACTTTTTTCCATGCTTCCGCAGTTGATGGTAATACTGCTGTACCGCCACCCATTGCCATTTTGAGATTGCTATGATCGAGTTGTTTGAACTCTTCATTGTTCACCAATGCATTGAATAGGGTGTTTACCGCAGGGAAGAACGATGGCTTGTACTTACGCAGCTCACCGACCACCGCAGGGAGATCACGTGGGTTTGGAATCAAGATATTGGTTTGACCTTTGTACATGCCGTATAGCGCACAGACCATGAACGCAAAGATATGATATAGCGGCAGCGCACAGACGATCTTATCGCCTTGTGCTGCATCACCTTGACCAAATTTTGAAGAGAAGATGCCTTCACATTGCAGTAGGTTTGCCACAAGGTTACGATGCGTCAACTCCGCACCTTTAGACACACCTGTAGTACCGCCAGTATATTGCAATACCGCAGTGTCGCTTAAGCTCACGGTTGGACGTTGATATTTACTTGGAGAAACTTGGTTCAGCGCAGTTTTAAACGGCACATGACCTGGAATGCTCCACTCTGGTACTTGCTTACGGACTTTACGCAGTACAAAGTTCACTAAAGTGCCTTTGAGCATACCGAGCATATCGCCCACACCCGTCACGACAACGTGTTTTACTGTGGTTTTACCATGAATCGGCTGATAGACACTGGCAAAGTTTTCTACCACCACCAATACTTGCGATCCTGAGTCATTCAACTGATGCTCAAGCTCACGTGTGGTATACAATGGGTTGACGTTCACCAACACCAAACCTGCCAAAAATACGCCAATTTGCACGATTGGATATTGGAATACGTTCGGCATCATCACCGCAACGCGAGAACCTTTCGGCAAATTCAGACTTTGTAAATATGCAGCAAAACGACGACTATGATCTTCTAGTTCAGCGAAGGTCATGGTTTTATCCATGAAAATAAACGCATCACGTGAGCTATATTTTTTAAAATTATTTTCGAAAATATCAATTAACGATGTATTTTCTGCTGGCATTGAAATATCTGCAGGAATTCCAAATTTTTCATACGCTTTCAGCCAAACTTTGTCCATAGTACCCACTACTCCCAAAATATTTCCTTGTACCAATGCAGACTGTTGCGATGTTTATCAATCTGCCCTGATTTGATTTATGTGTCTTGCGCTGAACAAAGCTCCTGATTCCCTGTAAGCTGAATTCCGATGCAATGTGTGATCGCCATCGATTCAATTTACCATCAGATCATCAAATTTTACCTTGTCCATGGCTATTGTTTAAAAACATATCGCATAGCACGACTATACGTTGATACCGAATTACAGATCAAGTGATAATCGTTGCGCTTTCTGATAGCCACGAGGTAAAAGTTTGCCTTTGGTCGCCTTTTTACCATAGTAGGCTTTCAAATCTTCGCCTTTTAAGTTAAGGAAGCGATTGCCAACGTGTATTTTTAACACATCTTGGCTCAAATTCAGAGTAAGATGACTGATTAGTTCATCTCCAGCCTCAAGTTGCATCATCTTGTTTCCTTTACCTTTATTGAGTTGTGGTAAAGATTCCCTATCAATAATAAGTAGGCGACCTTGCTGACTGAGCAGTGCCAAATGACTTTTTTCTTGAGCAAATTCAATTGCTAGGCTCTTGAAACCATCTGTTACAGATAAATAGTTCTTGCCCGCTTTGGCAGAGGTATCAAGTTGTTTCAAAGTGGATAAAAAACCGTACGCTTGTGAACTAAGCGTCACGATCGGCGCATCATCGGCGCCCATGATCACTTGCACAAATTGCACGCCATTGGCTGGATTAAGTTTTGAGGTGAGTGGCTCACCTTGTCCTCGTGCAGAAGGCAAACCATTAGCAGCGAGTGCATAGCTACGTCCAGTCTGATCAAGTAAATAGACTTTTTGATTGGACTTACCAATTGCAGAGTCTAAATATTTATCCCCTGCACGGTAGTTGAGCTGTGTGGCATCGACTTCACCTTTTGCCATCCGAATCCAACCTGCTTCAGAGAGCACCACGGTCACGGTTTCCGCTGGTGCAAGGTCAGATTCCTTGATTTGCACTGCATCTTCACGCAACACGATTTGTGAACGACGATCATCGCCAAACTTTTTGGCATCTTCTGTCAGCTCTTCGATCATCAGTTTTTTCAGTGATTCAGGGTTTTCCAATTGTTCACGAATCACTGCTGCACGTGCCGCTAACTCGTCTTGCTCTCTGCGAATTTCCATTTCCTCAAGGCGTGCCAAATGACGCAACTTGAGTTCTAAAATCGCTTCGGCTTGAATCTCATCAATACCAAAATGTGCCATCAAAACAGGCTTTGGCTTATCTTCTTCACGGATAATTTTAATGACGGTATCTATGTCGAGATAGGCGATGAGTAATCCCGCCAAGATATGTAGACGTTTTTCGATTTTATTGAGGTGATAGCGTAGTCGATTGGTAATAGTTTCAGTGCGAATCTCAATCCATTCCAGCAGAATCTGACGAATCGATTTGACCTGTGGGCGACCGTCCGCACCGATCATATTTAGATTGACCCGATAACTACTTTCCAGATCGGTCGTAGCAAACAGATGACTCATGATCGCATCAACGTCAACCCGATTGGAACGCAGTACGATCACCAAACGCGTTGGATTTTTATGGTCAGATTCATCCCGTAGATCAGTCACAAATGGCAACTTCTTCGCTTGCATTTGATCCGCAATCTGCGTCAGTACCTTCGAGCCTGATACTTGATACGGTAGATGCTGAATCACGATCTCGTGTTTATCCGCTTGCTTATCAACCGTATAAACTGCACGCATGCGATAACTACCACGTCCCGTGGTTTGAATTTTTAATAATTCTTCAGGTCGGGTAATAATCTCGGCATGGGTCGGTAAATCAGGACCTGGGATAATGCTTTGTAATTTTTCATCGGTCAGGTTGGCATTTTTAATCAGGGCAACGGTGCCTTTGACCACTTCACGTAGATTGTGCGGTGGAATATCGGTTGCCATACCGACCGCAATCCCTGTCGTACCATTGAGTAAAATATTCGGCACACGAGCAGGCATGGTGACTGGTTCTTTTAAACTACCATCAAAGTTGTCTTGCCATTCACAAGTGCCTTGACCGAGTTCGCTGAGTAAAAGCTCACTATAATTGGACAACTTGGCTTCGGTATAACGCATCGCCGCAAAGGATTTTGGATCGTCTGGTGATCCCCAGTTGCCTTGACCTTCGATAAATGGATAACGATAGCTAAACGGCTGTGCCATCAACACCATCGCTTCATAACATGCGCTATCGCCATGTGGATGATATTTACCGAGCACATCACCGACGGTACGTGCAGATTTCTTTGGTTTACCTGAATTCTTTAATCCAAGTTCGCTCATCGCATAGACGATACGACGCTGTACAGGCTTTAGACCATCACTAATATGGGGCAATGCACGATCCATGATCACGTACATGGCGTAGTTTAAATAGGCTTGTTCGGTGAATTCGGCAACAGAGCGGTTTTCAGTGGCGTGATGGACAAGGCTACTCATGTGATCGATGCATTCCTTCTAGAAATCATTTTATCAAGTTTTAGCTATGCTACGGCGCTTGGGAATTTTCAGCAAGTACTTACTGACGCACTGCGACAACTTAGGATATGAAACTGCACATGATGTGCACGGATGTCATCTTCTGGCGCTAATTTTGCTAGCAATATCACCGTGTGAATGGCAGGCTTTGCCATGTTGATGATCATCTATTCAACCTATGATCTGATAATCAACTGGCTTATTCTCTAGGCACAGAAAGCATTGAATACACCCTGTTTTGTGCTTAATCTATCGATATTGTTGCAAATGAAGGAAATCCTCATGCCTGATTCAACCACTCCAGCCAATCTACAGACCGAACTCAGCATGTCTGTATTGATGACGCCAGATATGGTCAATTTCTCAGGAAATATTCACGGCGGTATTATTTTAAAATTGTTGGATCAAGCGGCGTTTGCCTGTGCCAGTCAATATAGTGGTAGCTATGTGGTGACCTTGTCTGTCGATCAGGTGTTATTCAAAGAACCTGTGCATGTCGGTGAACTGGTGACTTTCCTCGCTAGCGTCAACCATGTCGGCAATACCTCGATGGAAATCGGTATCCGTGTCGAAGCACAAAATATTCGAGAACGCACCCGACGTCATACCAATACCTGTTACTTCACCATGGTCGCCGTCGATGAAAACCGTAAACCCAAAAAGATTCCGCCATTAACCATTCAAAACCCTGTACAACAATGTCGCTTTGAAGCTGCCGAGCATCGCAAAAAAACTCGGCTAGAGCACGAACATAGCCACACCTCATGCCGCATCCAATCGACCTAATTGATGATTATTCTGAATAAAGCACCTGCGTTGCGTTCAATTTGAACGATGTTGCATAAAACTTGGACAAATAGCATGAAAAAGCGCATGATCTCGTCGTTAGTGCATTGAAATCGTTTGCATCATCAATAATATGCCATTACAATGCACCTCGTTCTAAGCAAGCAGATTGATAGTTATCAACACTTGTACTCTGCGTCCCTATCGTCTAGAGGCCTAGGACATCGCCCTTTCACGGCGGTAACCGGGGTTCGAATCCCCGTAGGGACGCCACTTTAATTCTTAACCTAATTAAAGTGCCTTGAAGTCAACACTTCACTTTAGAACATGCCTCATATTAGTCCCTATCGTCTAGAGGCCTAGGACATCGCCCTTTCACGGCGGTAACCGGGGTTCGAATCCCCGTAGGGACGCCAAATTCTCCAAAGCTCGGCATGATCAGTGTCGAGCTTTTCTAATATCTGAAACAAAGTTTCTGCTACATTTAGTTCAGCAATATCAGCAAGTTGACAAATATTTAATGTCGATGGCGTTCTATTGCCATGTTTAAAATCCGATAATCTTCCTGCTGTAATTCCCATCTTTTCTGCTACAGCTTTATAGCTTCCTGCTTTCCATCTTGCACGATCAATCAGATCAACTAGCTCTTTATTCATAATTCGCCCTCTTGATTTTATCCAAATGGATAGTTAGATTACCCATATGGATATTTATCCAATTGGGTAAGTTAATACCGTGAACGGTAAAACCAAATACCAAAAATATCAAGGGGCTTTTTATGAAGAATCAAATTCGTTCTGAACTTCGAGAACTCGAAAAAAGCATTATTAATGCTGATTCTCATGAATTGCGCCAAAAGTATTTCAAAGAATACGTTCAGAAATCTACTTTTGCTCATAAGTGCCGTTTTATAGATGGTATTGATCAACCTAGGTCTTTAGATCGCATCAAGAAAAAACTTGGCTCCCTCCCAGTGGTGGCATAAATGGCACAAATAATATTTCAAACACGACAAGAATATTTGCAATCTGCTTTCAATGACATCGCCAAAATCATTTCTGATCATGGTCGCCCAACATTGGACGCATTTGTACCCGCTTTTTCAACGCAAAAATGCTTATCTCACTTGGCGCTGGTCTGTTACGAATGGTCTTATGATCATTCATTAATTGATGCATACCTAGAAACATATAAGGCAGCCAACAAAGAATTACAAGAAAACATGGGGGATTGCTGACATGAATCCACTATTTAAGATCATCGAGCAGATTAAAGATTTCGATAATGAAATCGCCCCTAATGCTGTTCACGTGTTTAAAGCAAAAACGGCGCTTGATGAAGAAATTCATGCATTGACTGCATTTGGTGACATTACTGCCAATGATTCGCTGACCTTAAAAAATATGCTCGATGGCATATTTATCAATAAACTGAAAAAGTTTGATTCTGAATTATCGAAAAAAATTGCATATGTTCCTGACCATTCAATCCAGCAATCTTTTGTACAAAATTTATCCAAAACGTGTGAAAAACACATAGTAAATCACCGTGAATTTCCCCCAATTTATAATATGGGGGAAAAGGATGAGTACCCGCAATCTGAAAAATACGCATTTCCTCGGCATTTGGACAATCACAAATTAATTTCAACTCCTCAAGGCGTTGTGCCAGTGCTTTGCTGTGTGCCCGTTCAGGGTCAGGATGTAGGTCACGACTGGGTAACATTCAGTTTTTGCCAATCCACTTTTGGTGAAAAATATTCATTTATTGACCCTCAACACAATATCGAAGCATTGACCGATGCTATTGAAACGCACCTTGACCAGTGGCTTTTTGAAATGTTCGGTTTCGGATTAGGTAAAAAACGTGATAAAGGCATGCACTGGTATCAATGCGCCTATGAATTACAAGATAATTTGGGCATGGTTTTATATGGTCATAAATCACGCCGTATTGCAGTGCAGATAAACGGCTCAGGCTGTTCACTGGCACGTCTTGGCTGGAATGAACGCCTATATGATTTTCTCCATGATCAAGCAAGAAAAGCAAAATTAAACCGTGTCGACTTGGCTTTTGATGACTTCGAGGGCGAATTTATAACTACGGAGTTGGCTGACGAATGGGACGATGCTGGGTTGTTTTTCTCAGGTGGTCGCCCTCCTGAGGTTAACCATTTAGGTAACTGGAAACGTATCACAGGTAAAGGACGTACCTTAACAATTGGTGATCGTACCAGTTATAAGTTTGCCCGCATTTATGAACGTGGCAAAAAAGAGGGCGACAATATGTCTCCGTGGGTACGTGCAGAAATCGAATTTAAAGCGACACAAGCCCATATCCCTTTGGATATTTTGTTGAATCCAACTGATTATTTTTCAGGTGCATACCCTGCATTTCGTCTTTTAATCGAAAAACTTGGTGATTATGCATTACCGACAAAATTGGAAATTGTTAAAAAGCAAAGCAAAATCAATGAATTGAAAGCAATTTCAATCATGAAGCATCAATTCGGTAAGTATATGCGCCATTTTGCGAAATACATCGAACCAAGCGAATTAATTCGCTTGCTTTCATCTGATAAAGACGAAGTACCGAAGCGTTTACAGTTTTCAATGGCTGCGGTTCATCAAGCAATTTGTACCAATCAACCTATCCAAAAATCATTTGCTGACGAATTCCCTTTATTCGTTGGTGCTGATTACAACTTTGAAAAACCAATCTATGAGGAATTCATAAATGCAATTTAAAACTCAACTTGTAATCTTGGGCGCTCGTGCTTCAAAGGGCGAATTCCAAGGGAATACATACGATTACACTGAGGTGTTTTTCCAAGCTGACACACCTGAGGGTGCAAATTACTGGGGTCAAGTCGGCGAATCAATGCGCTGGGGGCTTTCTTCAAACATTGAAAAACTGAATAAACATGAATCGCCATTGCTTGCCGATGTTGTTATGCAACAGGTTTCCAATGGTAAAGCAATGACCACGATTATTCTTGATGTTGTTCCTGTGCCAAAAACGTCACAACAGGCAAAACCGTGATTTATCAATGGGAACGAACACTATTCACATGTACACGATGTGATCAAGATTTTGTATCTAAACAAGATTTAGAAAAACATCAAAAATATTGTGATGACTAAATTATGATCATATATGCAGTTTGGTACTTCTTATTAATTGGCGTTATTGCACACATTTATTGTGTGTATAAAGCAACGCTCAAATTTTTAAGAGGTCATTAAATATGGCGTATGTATGCGAGCAATTGACCGTACAAAACAATGTCGCTACATGCGCCGTATGGGTCGAGCAAATCACAATAAATGATCTGCTTGGCATCACAATGGCTCAAGCTGTTGTTATTAGTGCATCTATTGCACTGGTTATCATCACTGGAGCTGTATTTCGAAAATTATCCAAAATAGGGGAATCATCTCATGGATAAAAAAACACAAGTGACTGTTCACACTGCTAAAGAACAAAAATATCCACGTTTACAACGCATTGTAAACAAAATCGGTGCGGGTGCAGTTGTTGCAACTGCGGGAACCTCCGCTTTTGCTGACTATGATGTGACTGAGATCGTTTCTAATCTTGGTCTTGCTGTTACTGCTGCTGCAACGATCGGTGTTGCTTGGCTCGGCTTTACTGCGGGTATTGCAATTTGGCGTAATCTTCGAGCAGCTGCACGATAAAAAAAGTAGGGGGTTCGCCCCCTCTTTTAATTCAAATATTTAAACAATTTCAGGGGATGACATGGACACTGTTCACATTGCAAATTGGCTCATTGTCATTGTTTTTACGATCACAATAACTTTGATGGTGAAATAATGAAATACTTTAAATATTTGATTTTCATTTCTTTGTTATTTATCTCAAATTCTGTATTCGCTGGTTGGACTGGTACAGGTGCATATACTAACGGTGTAACTGAATATAAAACAAAAGAAGAATGGTGTTCCGCAGTTAAAGCTAACCGTTCTAACGTTGCTTCATGCACATTTGAAGACACAGATTCCACACATACTAAGTTAAATGCCCTTTATCCTGGTGGTTCAGTTTGGTTTTCTTTCAATCTTACTTATGTTCCTAGTCAATGTGAGGCAGGTAATGAGGAATGGTTTGAGCCTTACTATGGTTCATCTATGCCTGACTTGTTTTGTCATTCAGGCTGTGAATACACACAATTATCATCAATGTCTTTTGATGACAACGAATGGGGTGGAACTTATGAATCCACGGGCAACACTTGTGAAGTAGATACAAATATGGGTACTCCTGAAAACCCTAATCCGCCAACTGACCCAACTGACCCAACAGACCCAACAGACCCAACAGACCCAACAGACCCAAATCAACCACCTGACGGAACTGGTGACGGCTCATGTAATGGCACAAATAACTGTAATACAATGGATTCTGAGGGCATTATCTCAGCAATCAATAATGCTTCATCTTCCATTGTTGGCGCAGTAAACAACGCATCTTCTGCAATAACCACAGCAGTCAACAACGCAAAAACATCCATTACCAATGCTGTTAATTCTGCAAGTTCTGCAATTACATCAGCAGTGAATCAAGTTGCTTCAAAGCTCGATACAACGAATGCACGTTTAAATGATGTAAAAAATAACACAGCTCAAACTGCGAGTAATACAGCACAAACAGCACAAAACACTGCTGATATAAAATCAAATACAGCACAAACTAATTCAAAACTTGATACGGTCAATTCAAAAATCGATGGTACAAACTCACGTTTAGATACAACGAATACAAAGTTAGATGCTGTTCAAAATGGCATTGATCAAACTAATGCAAAACTTGATCAGACTAATGAAAAATTAGATCAATCAAATCAAAATTTAAATGATATTAAAGACTTGCAAACAGAAACAAACGACAAAATCCAATCTATTGATGATTGGCTTAAAGATGATTCGGGTGTCGATTTCAGTGAAAACGGTACAGCAGAAATACAGGAACATACAGTAGGTGACTATGAAAATAACTATGTTTCTTGGTCGTCACAATGTCCAGCAGATAAAAATGTACACATTAACTTGATGGGTCAATCCTCAACGCTAACTTTGTCGTGGTCGCCTTGGTGTGAATTACTTTCTAAGCTCCGCTGGGCAATTATTGCCTGTGCCTATTTTGCTGGCGCTTACATTATTTTAGGAATGAGATAATGCCACGTTTATTATTTATGCTCGGTTCTTGGCTCTTATCCAATTTTGCTAAAAAAGTGCTATTGGGCGCTGGTGTTGCAATTGTATCAAGCGCAATCATTCAATCAATACTGACCGCATTTATTAATAAAGCAATCAATGCATCAAATTCAGTAGATCCAACATATTTGGGTTTGCTTTCAATCTCGGGCGTAGATACTGCCATATCTATTGTGATCGGCGCTTTAATTGCTCGTGCAACTATTGTTGCTAGCTCTGTTTCATTGAAGAAACTCACATGATGCGCCTGCGCTGTGCGTACCGTGTGCGCTTCCTCGCACATGTAACGCATGGCGCGGGCGCTGGAGGATAAAAAATGCTTAAGCTCTATACTGGCAAACCCGGCTCATTTAAAACTGCCAAAGCTGTGAGCGATGCCATGCGCTTTGTCAAAGAAGGTCGTCCAGTCTATACAAATATCGACAATTTCGACTATGAGGGCGTTCAAAAGCTCCCCGAATCTCTTGATTGGGCTGATTGTCCTCACGGATCCGTTGTTATCTATGATGAAGCCCAGCAATTTGATTTCTTACAGTACAAAGGACGTGAAAAGCTCTCTAGTGATCAACGTGTAAAGGGTTTAGAAACTCATCGTCATCAAGGCTATGACATTATCCTTGTTACACAATCGCCGAGCTTCTTGCACAACCATGTTCTAAGCCTTGTTGGTGAGCATTATCACTTGCACCGTGCCTATGGTCGTTCATATGCTGATGTGTTTTTATGGCGATATACATCACATTCTCCTGACTCAACGGGTGCAAAAAATAAAGCAGAATCACACGAAAAATTTAAACCTGAATCAAAATTATTCGATAATTATCAATCCACGACGATTGACACACATAAACTTAAAGTACCTGTTTTATATTGGAAATTAGGCGGATTCTTGCTTGCTGTCATTGCATTGATCTTATATATGGTTTTTGGCTCAAATAACCCTTTTTTATCTGCACACAAAATCAAAGATAACTATGATCACGCAAGCGGTAAAAAAGTTGTTGAATCGCAAGCGTCATCTGTGTCAATTAATGAACCGCAAGGCTTTGGCGGACTTGATGATCGCACAGAAGAACAACGCAGGGCTGATTTTAATAAACAACTTGAGTATAACCGTGAACAACTCATGAAATACAATGTTAATAAACCGTATGACATTGACTACACAGCTTTCCAGTACCAAGTACAACAAGTACCGCAATTATCAGGTTGCGCAATCATCGATAAAAAATGTACATGCTACTCACAGCAAGCGACACGTTTAGACATTTCACAAACTGATTGCAAGCGATATATGAATGGTGACAAGCCGTTTAACCCATTCAAACAAGTTAACTCAAATGAGAATTTTACTTATGCTCAAAGCAATAATTCGGGCAATAGTCCGCTATCTAGTCAACAAAATCCTGCGCAGATTTCTTTGAATGAATATGCAAAATTCCAAGAATATCAGCGTATTACGCAAGAATATCAACGGTCACAACCCCAACAAACAGGGGAGTTAAATCATGGATTTGGATAAATATGCACAAATATATTATTGGATCGGCTATCTTGACTGTTTAACCTCCATGGTTTTTGCCCTGCTTGTTACATATGTCGTTTTTATAGAACACTAAATTTCAAAGTTAACTTGAAAATCTTTGATTTTCACAAGCTCGCTAACAAAGCGAGTTTGTCGATTCGCCATCATCACGCCCCTGCTCACTCGAATATATTCTTTAACGAGTGTCTACGAGTGACGTGCAAAATTTTCGCCCATACACCCTCGCTGAATTCCGCTTTTGCTTTTGCTTTTGCTTTTTGCTACAAATAAAATTCAATATTAACAAAGGCTTATATTATGGATATTAAAAAAATTCTGAAATTTTATGCAATTAATGGCTTGTTTGAATCTGATCATGAATACTTAGAAAAATTTAAACACTTGGAATATTTTTATCAATTCGATGAAATCACAATTGAAATCTTGCATCAATATGTATTGTATCGCCGATCTTCTGGGGTAAAGAATAGTACAATCAATCGGGAATTAAATGTTATTCGCTCGGCATTCAATTACTACTTAAAACACAAAGACGATGCGAATTTTAAAAACAGATTTAATGGATTTCGACTTTTTGAAGATGATTACATCCCACGATTTTTGAATGCTTCGGAATGTTCAAAACTTCTCACTGAGTCAAAACGATTCGGTAATTTTTACCTACATGATTATATATTGCTGCTATTGAATACAGGGTGTAGGTCGGGTGAGCTGCTTAAATTGACTTGGGACAATGTCTATTTAAATGATCGTTATTTAATAGTTAGAAATTCACTTTCTAAGAATGAAAAGACTGTTTATAAACCGCTAAATGATTCTGCAATTACTGCCCTACTCAGAATGAGAAACCACAAAAAATGGGTGTTTTACAATGAAAAAACCGATGATCACTATAGAACATTCTATAAACGATTCTCTAGTGCTGTTGAACGTGCCGATATTGGCAAAGTTAGAATCCATGACTTACGCCACACTTTTGCAAGTTTTCTAATAAAACAGGGTGTACCGCTTTACCACGTTTCACAATTGCTGGGGCATTCAGATACACGCATAACACAATGCTATGCGCACTTAGCGCCTGATAATTTGCACGAATGTTTAAACGCCCTGCCAATTTTAACGCAAAATTACAAAAGTTTACAAAACTATTAAGCAACTCGATCACGCCCCTTTCACGGCGGTAACCGGGGTTCGAATCCCCGTAGGGACGCCAAATTCTAAAAAGCCCATATCTATTGATATGGGCTTTTTTCATTTTAGGATGGCAATGCCAAAAAATAAGAATTTTAAATAAATCAGATCTTTGAAACCTATTAAACAAGCTGGTAAAGACTCGAATCAAAATAAGAAAACACAGTCGAAATGCCAGACTATCGATAGCCTATTCCTAACGAATCTCCACTCAAATCCACACATCAACCATGAAAAATATATTTTGCAAGATTCCCACCGCACAGCAGTGAAACGAGGCAATATGACGCTTAGAAAAACCTTCACGTAACAAAACATAAATCTGATATCTTTCTTCAAGAGTGAGATGAGTATAGTTCATGAATGCAATTTTGACTTTGGTCGGTCGGAAGCACAATGCTAGCTCATCTTGCTTCCTTCCAATAATTTAATCTCTGTTGCACTTCATTTGAGAATCTAAGATGAATAAAACAAGCCTAAAACTCGTATTATTGGCAACCAGTCTTCTATTATTGGCTGCTTGCCAACCACATTCTGAATCCGAGCAACAAGCTCCAGCGTTTGAACGCCCGAAAGACCAATATGGTTTACCTTATTGGGCAGGTAACTTAGGTGGCAAACCAGTAAAGTTGCCTTCAACCATATTTATTGTATGGGAGTATAACGACTCTCCCGATACATGGGGAGGGACAAAAGAAGAAAGACTAGAATACGAAAAACACCCTCGAACCTACGATTCTATTATTAAATCGATGGCTTTTGAGATGCGCTATAGCGATGGTATGTTATTAGAGGGATATTATAAAGCACCACAAACTTCAAAAATTCAATATCAGGCAGAACATGACCGACCAGATAGTAAATGGTTAAGTGTTGGTATTGAAAGTGGTAAGCGCTATGGGGGGGGGAGTATGGATATTACTTGGGACAATATTATGAGTGCCCCTAAAAATAGCTCTACTGCCTATCATCCTACAGGCAAAGAAATTTATGGCTTACAGGAGTATAAACTGGATAATCCATCAAGACATGGTATGAATAGAGATCTTTATGTATATAAGGATGAAAATGGTAATGTAATTACAATCATGTATTGTCATAGTAATAAATTTGGAGGAGGGTGTGAGCAACGGTTCTTATTTTTACCAGAGCTAAAAGCAAGAGCAAGAGCAATTGTAATTTATAAACGAGTAAATTTAAAAGATTGGCAATTAATTCAAACACGTGTTCGAGAGGCGCTACAACCTTATATTCTCGATAAAAAACCACAGTAATTGATATTTTTAATCGCTTAGATTCTCAAATGAAGTGCAACAGATATTAAATTATTGGAAGGAATCAAGATGGGCTAGCATTGTGCTTCCGACCGATCAAGTTCAGAATTTAACTGTAGAAAATAAAATACAAGATTTACAACCCGAGCAGAATGCCAGATATTCCAACTTGCAAGCTGGAGCTGGGAAACTCAATTTAACAAGAGATACCAAATGCACTAGACCAAAGTCCTAAACAAATCTATTTGATCTGATTCTATCCAAATTTTTATGTGGGTAATGATGAGGGTTATAAAAATAAAAAATTATCAGTATTTATTCAAATCAATTATTTAGCATTATATTTGGCAGGTCAGGAGGGACTCGAACCCCCAACATTCGGTTTTGGAGACCGACGCTCTACCAATTGAACTACTGACCTGTGATACAGATCGGAAACGCATTCCCGACCTGATAAATTTTATTATACCGACTTCAGCGTAGCTTATGCAGTTACTTTCGCAACAACACCAGCACCTACTGTACGACCACCTTCACGGATCGCAAAACGTAGACCTGGATCCATCGCAATTGGGTGGATCAATTCTACTGACATTTCTACGTTGTCACCTGGCATAACCATTTCAACGCCGTCTTGCAATTGGATCGCACCAGTGACGTCGGTTGTACGGAAATAGAATTGTGGACGGTAACCGTTAAGGAATGGTGTATGACGACCACCTTCTTCTTTAGAAAGTACATATACTTCTGCGTCGAATTTAGTGTGCGGTTTGATTGTACCTGGCTTCGCCAATACTTGACCACGTTGTACTTCTTCACGTTTTGTACCACGTAGAAGTACACCACAGTTCTCGCCTGCACGACCTTCGTCAAGCAATTTACGGAACATTTCAACGCCAGTTACAGTCGTTTTCGCTGTATCTTTGATACCAACGATTTCAACTTCTTCACCAACTTTAACAATACCAGTTTCTACACGACCAGTAACAACTGTACCACGACCAGAAATCGAGAATACATCTTCAATCGGCATCAAGAAGTCTTTGTCAATTGCACGCTCTGGTTCTGGGATATAAGAATCAAGCGCTTCAACCAATGCAAGTACAGCAGATTCGCCGTATTGACCCGCATCACCTTCAAGCGCTTTCAATGCAGAACCACGGATAACAGGTGTGTCATCACCAGGGAAGTCATAAGAAGAAAGAAGTTCACGTACTTCCATTTCTACGAGTTCAAGCAATTCTTCATCATCAACAAGGTCACACTTGTTCAAGAATACAAGGATGTATGGTACACCAACCTGACGAGACAATAGGATGTGTTCACGTGTTTGTGGCATTGGACCATCAGTCGCAGCACATACAAGAATCGCACCGTCCATTTGCGCAGCACCAGTAATCATGTTTTTCACATAATCGGCGTGTCCTGGGCAGTCTACGTGTGCGTAGTGACGTGTAGGAGAATCGTATTCTACGTGTGAAGTATTAATGGTAATACCACGTGCTTTTTCTTCTGGTGCAGAGTCGATTGCTGCGTAGTCTTTTGCTTCACCACCGTAGGTTTTAGCACAGATTGTTGCAATCGCTGCTGTCAAAGTTGTTTTACCATGGTCAACGTGACCGATCGTGCCCACGTTTACGTGTGGTTTATTACGTTCAAACTTAGCCTTAGCCATGATGATACTCCTCGCTTACGTCGAGACTCTCGATCCTGATGTATTGCTATTTGGTAAAATAACAATCTTTCAGCTATCGACTGAAATATGTTCAGGTCTTAAAAATTTAAAAAACTGAACGCCTAATACTTTAAAAGCAGACTAAATAGCCTGCTTTGAGATAAAATTCTATGTTTTGATTACTGTGTGAATATTGACACACTGGTAATTTAAATCAAATCTGGAGCTCTTATCGAGATTTGAACTCGAGACCTCTCCCTTACCAAGGGAGTGCTCTACCACTGAGCTATAAGAGCAATCACTACGTGATGTAGTTATTCAGTTTTCAATGCTCTTCGAATGGAGCGGGAGACGAGGGTCGAACTCGCGACATGCAGCTTGGAAGGCTGCCGCTCTACCAACTGAGCTACTCCCGCAGATGTTGGTTGCTTCAATATTCTTTAAATACTTGAAGTCAGCACTCAATCGAAGTTGAAAAATGGTGGTGAGGGAAGGATTCGAACCTTCGAAACTTTCGTGGCAGAGTTACAGTCTGCTCCCTTTGACCGCTCGGGAACCTCACCTTTTTTCACTCTTATTAGAGCTCGTTACTTCTGCTATCTTACCATATTTTAAAAATATTCAATCATTCTTAAAAATGGTGCCGGCACACGGATTCGAACTGTGGACCTACTGATTACAAGTCAGTTGCTCTACCAACTGAGCTATGCCGGCTTTTCGATATTTCACATCATTTCATCAATGACGTTTCGCATCAGAACGGTGTGCAGTTTAGCAAAACTTTCAAACGATGCAAGTGCTTTTTTTACTGAAATGCTATGAATTCCTATAAAATCAAACCATTTGACGATAATTCAACCGCTTTGATCACTGCACGTGCTTTAATTTGGGTTTCATTCCATTCCGATTCAGGATTAGAGTCCGCCACCAAACCTGCGCCTGCTTGGACATAGACTTTGCCTTCTCGGATAATCCCCGTCCGAATCGCAATCGACATATCCATCTCACCATGCCATCCAAGATAACCAACTGCCCCGCCGAATACGCCACGTTTGACAGGTTCGACTTCATCAATGATTTCCATGGCACGAATCTTTGGCGCACCTGACAGCGTTCCTGCAGGGAAAGTCGCTTTTAATACGTCTAGCGCATCAACATCATCCAACACTTCACCTTGCACATTCGAGACGATGTGCATGACATGGGAATAGCGCTCAATCACCATCTGATCAGTGACTTGTACTTTGCCAATTTTCGAGACACGACCAATATCATTGCGCCCGAGATCGATGAGCATCAGATGTTCAGCAATTTCTTTTTCATCGGCAAGCAAGTCTTTTTCTAAAACCAAATCTTCTTCATGAGTTTTGCCACGGGGACGAGTGCCTGCCAACGGGCGCACCGTTGCCACACCATCTTCTAAACGGCACAAAATCTCAGGTGATGAGCCAACAATATGAAACGGCTTTTGATCGTGTAGGGTATAGCCTTGTACCAAGAATAAGTACGGCGATGGATTGAGGTGACGAAGCGCACGATAGACCGAAATCGCATCGCCATCAAAATTGGAGACCATGCGATGCCCAGGCACCACCTGCATCACATCTCCCGCACGGATATATTCTTTCACCGTTTCGATGGTGTCTAAGAATTTTTGTTTGCCCGTTAAAGATTCGAATTGTGGCGCAGTGTGTGGTTGTGCCGCCAAACTCACAGGCTGCGCAAGCAAGGCTTCGATTTCATCAAGACGTTGTTGTGCCTTTTCATAGCCATCGGCTTGGCTGGCATCGGCATGACTGATCAAAAACATGGTGTCTTTGAGATTATCAAACACGATCACGGTTTTTGAGAGCATCATCCAAATATCTGGCAAGCCCACAGGATCAGCTTCAGGGACATTGGTTAATTTTGGCTCGATATAGCGCACCGAGTCATAGCCAAAATATCCGACTAGACCGCCTGTAAATTGCGGTAACTCTGGAAGCTCTGCATGCGGTGGCACTTTAAACTGGGCTTGATAATCCCGAATATATTGAAAAGGATCGGTGCACGGCTGAGTTGAAACTTGCCCTTGTTCGTCTTGAATACTCAGCACGCCTGCATTGCAGGAAAATACCGTACTTTCACCCAAACCAATGATCGAATAGCGTGCCCACGTCTCCCCGCCTTCGACCGATTCAAACAAATACGCCAATGCCTGCTGACGCAAACGTGCAAAAACAGTGAGTGGTGTTTCGGTATCCGCTAAACGTTGACGAAATACAGGAATGGTCTGATAGCCTGCTTGGACGAGGCGTTGGAATTGGCTGTTTTGCAGTTGATCGTTTTGAAGTTGTGCTTTTTGAAGCTGATCGTGTGAGGTCATGGTCTTTACTCAATGTTGAAAAAATGATTCGAAAAAATGGGCTCAGATACAGACTCGCCATCGAAACATGATTGGGCACAACATTGTTTTAGACATATTTTCCTCAATTTTTTTAAATTGAAAAGTTTAGGTAAATGAGCAGATGATTTAGTGTGAAATAAGCGCCGCCAATGAATCAATCACCATCTGCGGTGCGCAGGCATGAATATCTTCACCATGATTATAGCCATAACTGAGCACAATACAATCGACATGCGCAGCACGTGCCGCTTCGACATCATTGCGTGAATCACCAATCATCAAGGTCTGTTCAGGCTTTTGCTGAAAATAATGCATAGTATGCAACAGTGGCTCAGGATGAGGCTTGCGATGGGTCAACGAATCGCCACCGATCACCAGTGCAAAACGATCAAGAATATTCAGTTGCTTGAGCAAACCATGTGCCGCATCGAATGGCTTGTTGGTGACACATGCCAATGTTTTTTTCTCAGCACGGCAATAATCCAAAAACTCCAGCACCCCGTCATAAATTACGGTATCAACACACAGATGACGCTGATAAACCGCCAAAAATTTCTGTAAAAGCTGTTGCTGAAGTTCAGGATTTAAACCGTGCTCTTGATATTGAATCACACAACTACACAGTTGTGATGCGCCTTTGCCCACCCAGTTACGCACTTGCGACTCAGTGACTGCAGGACGACCCAGTTCAGCCAGTGCCATATTCATCGAGGCATACAGGTCACGGGCGGAATCCACCAAAGTGCCATCCAAGTCGAACATGATCAATTGGCGCTGTGAAATATCTGCGATCAGATTCATGAAGCCCTCTATCTATTCAGTTCTAACTACCCAGTTCTATCTACTCAGTTCTAGCTATTTAATGCGATCTAATAGTACGATCTTTTCGGTGCATTCAAAGGTAAAACATTGCGTTTAAACGTGATTAAACCACGAAAAAGATCACAGCCAAGACAATTAAAATCACCAAGACAATCAGACTCATCAAGCCGACTTTGGCATTTTTTTGCTGAGTTTGCGCTTGCTCAACACGACTTTCAGGCTGTTCGATCGGTACCGCTTTTGGCTCAGGTGCTACATCTACAGCGACATGTTCTGGAATTGGCGCTGGCTTTGGCACACCGACATTTTCAGGCATACCGTCTTGTTTCACCTCAACATCACCACGCTCCGCAAGCGTTGGCATACCTTGGTCAGATGGCACGACTTTTTCTAAATCAGGCGCTGTAGACACTGGTGCTGTTTCAGTTTTATCTGTTTCAATTTTATCTGTTTTTGTTTCAATCGATTCTGTGATTTCTGCTTCAGAAAGCACTGACTCAGCTACAGTTGGCTCAGACACACTTGTATCGGGTACGACTGTTGGCGTACTGGTCGTGCTTGCATCAGCTTGTTCAGCGACAATTTTAAAGCGAATTGTTTCAAAATTGATTTGATCTAAATGTTTGAGCTGATGCGAGGTGATACGTTGATCATTGACGAAGGTACCATTCGACGATTCTAAATCTTGAATCCACAACTGACGCCCCTGCTCCTTAAGCAGCAGTGCCGCATGACGACGAGAGACATGCGAAGCCTGCAAGACAATATCTGCTTGCTGATGACGTCCAATCACCATATCTCGATCGATGACAATGGTCTGTCCTTCAATCGGCTCGCTTATTGCAATCAGCTTCCAGTTCATCAAAACACCTCTTTCACGGCGATACACATCAATTACGCCGAATTCATATCAATATTACGTTGTTCCCCATCATTCAATAACAGCGCTGTAGATGCAAGTCTTTACACCATTTATTACATGAAATTATGCAATGAAACAGCATATACGCAGTAAAACTAATCAACTCGAATCGTGGTCTCGGTCACTGTATTGCTGGTACGTTCAACTTGTGGCGCTGGATAGGCTTCAGCGGTTGGCGTCACCACAACGGTTTGGGGTGCATAACTTTGTGGTGCATTCAAATTTTGACGCAGATCAATCACCGTTTCACCATTTTGCTTTTGAATCGCAGTCACAGGGACAGTCTGATATTTTTGACCATCTTCTGGATTACGCTGATCTTTTGGAATCGGCAACGTGATCCGTGGATCGTAAATTTCCTCGACAGTATCAGGCAAGGTGGCAAAACTACCATCCTTATCAAAAGCAATCTGTAGACTGCGAATCTGATTATAACGGTCGCCCGTGACACGACGACCATCGGCAGCATCTTTGATAATGGTTGGATGAATAAATACCAACAGATTGCGCTTTTCGGTGCTGGCATTGTCTGAGCGGAATAAGCGCCCAACGACAGGAATCCGCCCTAAACCAGGAATGGCTTGACGTCCTTCGGAACGATCATCTTTCATCAAGCCACCCAGTACGATGGTTTGTCCATTTTCCGCCAAGATTGCCGTTTTGATGGCACGCTTACTGGTGATAATGTCTGCCGCCGAAGTATCGTCCTGCACAGCAGACACTTCTTGCTCCACTTCGAGACGAATCGTGCCACCTTCACCAATATGCGGTATGACTTTCAAGGTGATCCCGACATCTTTACGCTCAATGGTGGTGTAAGGGTTGGCTGTTCCACCACTGGTACTGACCGAACCTGTGACAAAGGGAACGTTTTCACCAACCACAATATAGGCTTCTTCATTGTCCATGGTCACCACAGACGGCGCAGATAGCAGATTGGACTTATTACTTTGCTCGAGTGCTTGAACCAACACGCCAAAGAAACTTCTTGTGCCATCGCTATTAGAGCTATAGTCACCGATCGCAAAGGATCCGCCACTACTCATATTGCCCAGTGCGGTCGCCTGACTGGATGTCCCGCCCAGATAAGCCCCTGCGATACTGGCGATACTGGCGCCTGCATTGGCGAAGTTGATCAAGCCCACACCGCTGGATAAGTCACCGAGCGCCCACTGCACACCGAGTTGATCAGCATTGGTGCCTGAAATTTCTAAAATCGCCGCTTCGATCAGCACTTGTTGACGGCGAATATCGAGTTGCTCAATGGCGCTTTCAAGTTCACGCATCAACTGTGGCTCAGCTTTGACCACCAACGCATTTTGCGTGGCATCAGCAATGATACTGACCCCATTGGCGCTAAAACTGGTCAGGGCATTTTGATTGGTATTATTATTGTTCCCTGTAAGATTAATCAACGAGCCTGAGTTATTCGAGCCACTGGAGGTGGTGCTTGAGCTATTGCCATTATTTAATAATGAGGTGATTTGATTCGAGGTCGTATTGTTATTATTTGAATTACTCGAACTATTTACCGCTTGCCCTGTGACTAATCCTTGTAAAATTTCCGCCAAATTTTTGGCATTGGCATGTTTTAAACGAAACACCCGTAAGCCACCCAAACGATCCGCAGACGGCACATCCAGCATTTCGATCAATTGACGGATACGCTTACGGCTATGGGTATCACCTTTGATGATAATGCGGTTGGTACGTGCATCAGCAATCACCCGCACCCGTGAGCCTTTCACATCTTTGGCTGCACCCGTGGAACTCATCGAATCCAACAGCCCTAATATTTCTTCGGCTTGGCTCGACTGTAGCGCAACCGCCTCAATATCATTTTCACCCGTACCGTCTAAGTTGCGAATAATGGTTTCCAGTTGATAAATATTCGCTGCTCGATCAGACACGATCAAGGCATTAGTACCAGGCACTGCCGCCAAATGCGCAAACTGTGGCATCAATGGACGTAGCGCAGGAATCAAATCATTGGGATTGGTATTATCCAGCCAAATCACCCGTGTCACAATTTGATCGCCACGAGCATTATTGCGGGCATCAAACGGGATGCCTGAGTTTTTGACATTATTATCAGGCACCAGTTTGATGGTATTGCCCGATGGAATCGCTACCACGCCATTGACATTGAGCACGCCAAGAAACAGATCGTAGACTTGATCTTTGTTCAGTGGTTTATTGGAAATCACAGTGACATTACCACGCACCCGTGGATCAACCGCAAAATTCTTACCCGTAATGTCCGCCACTTCATTGATAAAAGCGGTCAAATCTGCATCCCGCAGATTAATTTTCCACGTTTGCGCATGGCTTGCCTGCGACGCCACAAAGATCATCGGTGCTACTGCAAGTGCAGCCCAAAGTTGACGATTTGCAAAAGATGAAGTCATGTTACGCACTTGCCTCATTTATTCATTACACATCACTGTGCGTTAAAAACTTTGTTGGATGGTCATCGTTTGATCACCACGTTGTATTTCGATTTTGGCTTGTCCAGCTTGACGCACTTGTTCCAGCAATTGTGCTTCATTCACCCCTGATGACAACGCCTGTCCATTCACCGATAGAATTTTATCACCCGCTTTTAAGCCCAATCGAGCACGCAATGCCGCAGGTGTCTGATCCGTGACTTCAAAACCATTTTGTCCCGTCGTCACACCCATTTGACCCAAATATTGTTCACGATCTTGTTTCAGTTTTTCAATGGCTTGGTCAATGGCACGATCAGATCGTTTATTTTCCGTATTCGGTTGCTGTGCAGTTGTAGGTGGACTAGTTTGTTGTGTTGACGACCCTTGTGCTGGCGGTGGTGTATTTGCGGTACTGGTTTCATCGCCGAATTTTACCTCTCGGGTTTGTCCACTACTTTCACGAATAAACACCCGATCCCAATACACTTCTGCCAAGGTCATATTGGTCTCGTCGATGGTTTCACCCACCCGATAACTGCTGGCAGTATTATTAACACGCAACACCGCCGATGACAGATAACTCGGACTTGCCAACACCACACCTTCCAGTTTGACAGGTAAGTTTGCCTGCTGTGCTTGCGGGTTTTGACCTTGTTCTTCAAACAGTGAAAAACGCACAATATCAGGCATACGCACTTGCTGTGAACCCAACACCACTGGCTGGATGGTCGGTGCTTTCGGCGGAGAGGCAAACCACCAAAATAAATTCGCCAAACGCCAGCACAGCCACAACATCAAAATAAAAAACAGTACGGGTGCCACTTTATTGAATTTTTCGGCATTGAAGCGTGCTAACCACTGTTGGATATTAGTCATGATGGTTCGCCTCTTGCCACTGTGCCCATGCATCAACCTGACTCACGACCATCCGCTTTATCCCAGCCCGCTTTATCTCAAGCCAATTCATCATCGCCCGCTTCATTACAAGCTACCCAAAGGCTGACGAGTACTCACTACAGCCGTATCCATACCCGCTTTACCTTGATAACTCGGTGCATTCAGCAAGAAGCGCTGGGTAATTTGCACATCCAGCATATTGCTCTTATCTAGACTGAGATCAGCCATGCGTTGCTTCTGACCATCTTGTACTGCGAGTTTCAATTGTTCTTTTTCAGCGCTCAACTGTCCAACCAATGGCGGAATATCGATACGCTCTAAACGTTGCCCCATCGGATAATTCAGCAAGCCACCCGCCCATGTGAGCTGACCATCCGCATCTTGATAACCTTGTTGCTTTTTATATTTCAGCGAAACATCTTTGAGCTTAATATTGCTACTTGGCCATTGCCAATCCACCACACTGGCTAAGGTCTCACTGCTGATTTCGCCATTCACATCGCTTAGATAGACATTTTTGCCCAGACCATAGGCAGCAATGGCATTGATCTCGGTTTGCCCAGAATGAATACTAATATTCGACGCCGCACGCAAACGCAACAGCTCCCATGGACGAGTCGACCACGACAGCGTGCCTTGTAAGTTTTGATAAGACCAATCCGCTTCACCCTGCCAGATATTGCCACTGACATTATGAAGACTACGCAAATTTGGATAAAATTTTGACAACAACCATGCCGCAGGCACTTGTAATAATACAAATAACGCAAAAAGACTGAAAAACACCATCAGCCAAAATCTTAGAATTTTTTTATTGGTCATCCACATCATTACCCAAAATACGCCACAACTACATCCATGAATCGTTATTGATCCGCAATTCTTAACACATTATGCACATTTTGCGCCATGAACCAACACTAGAATTTCACAAAGCGCAAATAAAAAAACCAAGCCGTGGCTTGGTTTGATCGATTATCAATGGCTTAGATGACCATTTCATGACAACTGACAACAATGACAGATTTGATCAATCATATTGCCGTGCTGACAGTGCATGATGGCTTCTCATGAAGTCTCTGATTAGATTGCGGATTAAATCTCTAAATCAGTGATTTTTTTACCTGAAGCAAGTGCCTCAACCACCCAACGTGGCTGCTTACCACGACCTGTCCACGTTTGGCTAGCATCTTTTGGATTACGATAGCGTGGTGCCACTTTACGAGTCGGCTTGGCTTTTTTGCTTGTGCCATGCGCAAGTAGCTCATCAAGCGTCATATCCACGCTTTTAGCCACTTCAATCAACTGCGCATAGGCTTGATCTACTTTCTCTTTTTCTTTTTTCTCGAGCATTTGTTGTGCTTTTTCCGAGATTGCTTTGAGTTGATTTGGGTCGAATTGGGTTAAATCCAATTGATCAATATTTGTTGCCATTGTTGTCTCTCATTTGAATGATGATAAATATTAAATCGACAAGGCAAAATGGATGTTCATTATCGATTTACTTATTCGACCTTATAACATATTGCGCATAAATAATGATATGGATTATGTAATTTTTAATGGATTGTCCGAATTAAAAAGCACCGATTTAAAAGTAACGATTTAAAAACCATGCTTCAAAAAACGATGCTTTAAAAACTCAGCTTAAAATAATGCATTTCAAAAACCACGCTCACAACTGTTTACTTTCAGCATTTTTACTTCAATATTGACTCACTTAGAATATGTGTCCAGCTTGTGTTTCAAATGCAATCACTTGCTGTTTAAATGCATCAGGAATAACTTTTTTGACTTGCGTTTTGGCATCTAAGCAGACAATCACGGCCTCACCATCGGCAACGACTTTATTTTGGCTTTGACTAAATAAAGTATAACGCATGGTCATTGAGGTATTGCCAAACTGTTCGACACGGGTCGCCACAATTAATTGATCTGGATAAAATACAGGGCTTAAATAGCGACAATCACTTTTTGCGATCACAGTAATTAAATCATGCGCAAAGAGTTTAAATTGCTCAAAATAATTGATCCGTGCACTTTCAAAGTAACGATAATACATGACATTATTGACATGACCAAAAGCATCCATATCTCCCCACGCCACGGTTTGCGCAAAGTGTAATGGATAATCCTGAATCTGACTTAAATCCAAATCTTGTGCTACCTGTTCTGAATGTTTTTGCTCTGACATGCTTTGCTCCGACATAACCAGCCCCTTAAAATGATTCATTAATACAAAATGCGATAATGCAAAATGCGATCGATACCAAATCAACTATTTCGCACACCGCCATACAGCATAAGCGATAAAGTAAACGCTATAAATTAAACTTAAAATCTTGCTCAGAGAACTGCAACATCAATTTTAAATCATGTTGTAATTCATCCGAAGATAATGCGTTTTTCACCCGCAAATATGCCATATATGGATCGTCTGGATATTGTACCAACAAGTGATTCGCCTGAGTAATATCACCTTGCTGCTGGGCGATATGCCACTGGGCAAATGCAAGACTCGGCTGTGCAGGATATTGTTGTGACCACGATTCGATTTTTTCAGCGATCACAGCAATATCCAAGTGTGCATGCTCAAATACCTGATCGAGCCAAATATACAACACCTCAGGCACGAAACGCTCAGCTAATATTTGCTCTGCAAAAATAAAACTGTGTGCATCAAAACGCTCAAATTGCACCATGAGTTTTAATAAGACAATTTTATGTTCAACAGGATAGCTTTGAATCATTTCCTGCTGATTTTCAATCCACTGCGCCAGTTGATCAATTGCTTGTGCATCGGCACGGTCTTTATATTGAAATAATGCTTGCAACCATAATATATTTTGCGTTTGCTCAAATTGTGGCTGATACGTGGCATCAAACATTTTCCACGGATATTGCAGTGACAGTTGCAACCATTTTTGCTGAAGCTGTGCTTGATAGGCGCTTTTGACTGGATTTAACCATGTGGATAAAGGTTGCACACTTAAGAATTCTATACGCTCAAATGCTTCCGCATGATTTTCCTCAAGTAGCGCAATATCAATTTTGAGTAGTTCTGCCAATTCGAACAGTGGATTTTTACTGTGCTTCAACCAGTCTTTTGCCGTTTCAGCATCCATTTGATTCAGCGACATTTGCGCTCGAATTAACGGATGCAATAATGCAGAGGCTTGATAGGTCGAGATAATCTGTTGTTGTTCATATTGTTCGGCTTTGAGTAGCCACAATATCCCAAGTCGCTCATAGGGGTGCAGTTTGTGAAATGATTTAGGCTGCAAATGATTTTGAATATTGCGCCGAAAAATACGCTTTAAAACAGTCCAACTGGCATAAAGTGCGATAAGTAAAATAAAAAATAAGATCAACACCAATAATAAATTGGTTTGCAGTTGCCAGCCGTGCCATTGCAAAAATACATAACCAAAACCGACATTAAAACTGAGCACAATAAATGCGCCGACGAGGATCAAAAATAAGATCAGATAGGCAAAAATCACATTACGCATGCCAGCTCTCCCACGTTGATCCGCACATCATGGTGTTTCACCCAATAATGTCATCGCACTGAGTTGCGGTGCAGGATTCAATGCCATGCGATCAAGGCGATTTAGACTGTTCAGCACCGACTTAGAGGTCGCATCTGGATAGGTATTCAATTCCTTTTTCAAGGTGTCGATTTGCTGACGATAAAAGGCGTTTTGCCCTGCATATAAGGCTTGTTGTGCCAGCAAAATTTGCAATTGCATTTCTTTATAATGCAAGGCACGTTGTTGTAGGTTTGGCGCAGTTTTTCCCTGTTCAACACGTTGTAAATTAAACCAATTCGACCAAGATGACTTCTGGCTCGGCTGATCGAGTGCTGTAGGTTCAAGCTGTGTTTCGATTTTTTGCAGCTGTTGTTGTAATACCGCCAAATGTTCACTGCGCTGTTGTAAATATTGGGTAATGCTATTTTGATCGCGTTGCAATGCTTCAATCAGGGTTGAGTTCAAGCTACTGGCAAGCAATTGCTCTTGACCGAGCTTTTGTTTGAGACTTTGGATTTGTGACAATGCCATACTGATGCGCTGTTGTTGCAACATGGCTTGGATCAGGCTGAGTCGATCTTTGACATAATTCAAGCGATCTTGGATCAGCCGTTGGCTCTCAAAATTCGAAGCATTGATACTGGCAAGGGTTGGGTTCAACGCATGTAAATTGTTTGATGTCGCAGGTGCGGTGCTCGACTGTGTCTGTGTGCTTGAGTCATTTTGCTTTGTTTGGGTTTGACTGTTTGTGGCGATCTGATCTTGTGCCTGCACACTTGGTTCGCCATGCTCATGAAACTGTTGCAACAACACCAGTTGATCATACAATGCCGAAACCCGCTGATTCTGCTGATTCAGACTTTTGCTTAATGTATTGAGCTGATCCGCCTTGACATAATACATATCAAAGCTGAGCTTACCCAGCCAAGCAACAACTAAGAGCAGAACCAAAGCACCTATTTTATTCATCATTCTTCATCAATATTCATATCAATCATTGCGTCAAAATTTCACAGCGCACACCAATCAAGCCACTGCTACCCCGCATTGTTGCGATTCTGAACAACGCTGTCAATTTCATTTGCTTGTAAATGCTGTACAGTCATGATGTGCTCGGGATTTGGCAACGCATCTCGAAGCACTTGACTGACACGTTCGCCCAGCACCACATATTGATTTTCAGCAAATACATCTTGATTCACGATACGATGCTCAATCATGCGCTCTGTGAGCTGTTGCCAATTTTTCCAACTTTGTTCACTGCTGATCAAAATCATCGCAGGCAGTTGCTGTACAAGCTGTTTTAAATCATCAATGGTATAATTCGGCATTGCACGATGATACAGCAACATATTCAAAACATGACAACCTTGTGCAGTCAGCGCATCCATCATCAAGGTTCGTCCACCTATGCCCCGCCAAAAGGCAATGGTTACATTTGCTGTATCATTTTCTGTGTCAGTTTTTGTGTCACGTGATGTACTCGATTGTGCCGAGATCAGATCATTTAAAATCGGCAGTTGCAACATGCCTTCAGAGGTTTCCACTGTGGGGCAAATACTGTCAATTTGATGTTTTGACAATGCTAACTGTGTAGATCGTCCAACTGCAATCCATTGTTTTGTCTGTAATTCAGTCAAGGAAATATCACATTGCAACGCATATTGTATGCCCAGCTCAACCGCAATCGGGCTGACCACCACCACAATTTTTGCATCTTTCAATTGAGCAAACTGCGTCTTTAACCCAGTATCAAGCGTCATCGGCTCTAAGGACAACAAAGGCAATTCATACACGGCATAACCCAAACCCTGCAACGCTTCAGTTAAAACGCTCGCACGCTCTGCAGGACGCGTATTAATCAGTGGCTTTGATCTGCGTTGGGTCATAGCTAAATCAACAAATTGCTTTAATTCATCTTACTGCTGATCTTGGCTTTGGTCTTGATACAGCGCTTGCAACAACTCTCCCGCACCTTGCGCCAATAAATCCTTGGCGAGTGCTACACCCATTTCTTCTGTTTGTGCTAGCGAACCTTGTTGCTTAGCAATCAGTAATTGCTCTCCATCTGGTGAACCAACTCGTCCTTCGATATGAATTTGGTCGCCAAGCCACTGGGCAAATGCAGCGATCGGCACTTGGCAACCACCTTCAAGATGCGCATTAAACGCACGTTCGGCACGCACACAAGCTGAGGTTTCAGCATCATTTAATGCCGCAATCCAGCCGTGCATTTGTGCATCATCGCTACGACATTCGAGTCCTAATGCGCCTTGACCGACTGCAGGTAAACTCACTTCAGGACTTAAGCTATGGCGAATGCGTCCGTGTAATTCTAAGCGCTTCAATCCTGCGCTCGCCAAGATAATCGCATCATACTGCCCATCATCGAGCTTGGATAACCGTGTCCCCACATTGCCTCGCAAATCCAGCACATTCAAATCTGGACGACGTGCCAAAATCTGACAGCGACGGCGTAAGCTCGACGTTCCGACTTTTGCGCCTTGTGGTAAATCATCAAAATGCACATATTGATTGGACACAAAGGCATCTAGCGGGTCTTCACGGGTGCAGATGGCAGCCAGTTCCAAGCCTTCGGGCAACTGCATCGGCACATCTTTCATCGAATGCACCGCCAGATCCGCACGACCATCAAGTAATGCAGCTTCCAGCTCTTTGACAAATAACCCTTTTCCGCCGATCTTGGCAAGCGGTGTATCTAAAATCTTGTCGCCTTGAGTCACGAAAGTCACCAGCTCAACGCTTAAATCTTGATGTAATGCTTCTAGACGTTGTTTGATATGCTCCGCCTGCCAAAGCGCCAAAGGACTTTTACGGGTGGCAATTTTTAGTATAGGCATGGCACAAACTCGGCAACAATCAAGGATGACTTACACTACCGTGCTGAGACAGAATTGCAAGTCATTTTGGCAATTTTGATTTTTTCGCCTGAACTTAAAAACAACCTCAGTTCTAAATAAGATGAGTAGAAATTATCTGATTCGTGGGAACGTCAGTCGCATTGTTCGAGGTCAGAACAGCTTTAGTAAAGTAGCGTTTTTCAAGGCATTCGATTGATTTTGATGTATGACCGAGTTTGCGACTGACAAATGGCTTTGCCTACTTTCCCCGAAAGGAAAGTAGGTCGAACCGAAGGTTAATCCCAACTTATGTACATACATCACAAATTTCATCAAACTCAGATTTATCGTTGAAGTAGAATCTGTAGACATTTCAGTCATGCATTGTGTTATCTGCTAAAACTATAAAAACGAGGTTAACGCAGTAGTGAGCTCAAAGCACTTTAATTATAAATTTTGAATACGCTCTTTGATCAAGGGCAAATGCCGTCGACTAATCATCAACTTTTCATCAATCTCTTTACACCGCACTTGATATTGCCCATTGGACTGCATTTCCAAACCATCTAAATATTTCAATGACATCAAGGCATTACGATGGATACGCACAAAACTGCTTTCTAACTCAGTTTCTAATTCTTTCAGCGTTTCATCGATCAGCACCTGACCATTCTTATGGCGCACCATGACATATTTCTGGTCAGCTAAGAAATAGTAAATATCATCAATCGCAATCAGCTCTACACCACGATGGGTTTTCGCTACGATATTTTGTCTAGTTTGATGTTCAGGATCTTTTTCTGTCGTCGGTAAAGCCTGCAACTGCGCTTGATTGAGTTTGGTGGCTTTATGCAAGGCTTGCGACAAGTCATCCATGCCGATCGGCTTGAGCAGATAGGCAATGGCATTGGTTTTAAAGGCATCAATGGCATATTGATCAAATGCGGTACAAAAGGCGATCGCTGGCGGTGTATCCAACGCACTGAGTTTATGTGCGCACTCCAAACCGTTCATTTCTGGCATACGAATATCTAGTAAGATCACATCAGGCTGTTCTTGCTCGACCAGCTCCAGTGCTTCGACACCATTTTTGGCTTGCCCAAGCACACGATGCCCCAGATGTGTCAACATGCGCTCTAATCGTTCACGTGCTAATGGCTCGTCGTCACAGACTACAATATCCATTATATTCCCCATCGTTTTTTGGTACAGATGAATACTTGCGTTGCATCTGTTTTTTTAATGATTTCGTTTAATATCGATAACTCAACAAAGTCGTGTAGACATCGTCACGGGCAAAGGTCGAAAATTTCACCTCAGCACCATAATACGCCTTAAGACGTTGTTTCACGTTATCGATGGCAATTCCATTGCCTTGATTCGATTTTAAATTTGACTGCCCTACTTTGAGTTGGTAAGGATTGGTCAAAACAATACTGACATGATCGCCACGTATTTCGATTAATATACTGACTAAACTCGATTTAGACAATGACTCTACGCCATGATATATACAATTTTCCAATAATGGTTGTAAAGTGAGCAACGGAATTTTGGCTTGATCCAGCATATTTTCGCCATCGATGCGCCATTTCACCTCTAGCCGATCACCGAGTCGCACCGATTCAATTTTTAAATAACGCTGACACAATTCGACTTCTTCGCGCAGACTCACTTCTCGCAATTCCGTTAAACTCGCCCGAAATAGACTCGATAAATCAATCAACATTTGTTCGGCTTTAAACGGATCACTGCCGATCAAACTGACCACACTATTTAAGCTATTAAATAAAAAATGTGGATGAATCCGAGCTTGTAACGCCTGCACTCGTGCCATCAGTTCTGACTGGCGTTGCTGTGTCACCAACTCACGTACATACAAATAACGCAGCACAATCAAGCCAATGCCACCGCCAAGCACCATCCGTCGCAAGCTATGTTCGCTGATGATCGCCCATGTTAAAGGTGCTGCTGTAAATTGGGCATGATGCTGCAGGATATTGATCATGAAACTACTGAGCAAAATGATGGCAATCAACAACACAAAGCCCAATTGATAAAAGGTTTTACGTTCTAATTGCAACCATCGACGCTGTAAAACATCCATACAGGTCGCAAATGCCACACAGACCCAACTGACAAATAACAGATGATGAATCAACAATGCCCATGAAATATCCGACAGCTTCGCCACACTCGCCACCGCCAGAATCAAACCCAGTGCATTACTCGCCAGTAATAACTCCAGCACGTGGCGCCACTGCTTAAAGTCACGAAAGCCGTATTGCTGAACCTGTGCTGAAGGGTCAGATTTTGTGGGGTCGGATTTTGTGTGTTGTGCCATGCAGTTGCACGTCCTGTTGAGCGATGGATAATATTGATTTAAATAGATCAAGCAACAGCTTAACTTAGCATATTCCATGACTTTTTCATCTTGCATACACAATTCAATGTCTGTGATGGCAATGTCTGTTATAATTTCGCTCAATTTTAAACAGTTTCAAATTGAATTGACGATCTTATGACTACACCGACAAATCAGCCAACTGATTCTTTGAATCCCGCTCAAAACCCGACTCAAACTTCAGGTATGTGGGGCGGTCGTTTTAGTGAAGCAACCGATGCCTTTGTTGCCG
This sequence comes from Acinetobacter marinus, assembly GCF_900096915.1. Classification (GTDB taxonomy): domain Bacteria; phylum Pseudomonadota; class Gammaproteobacteria; order Pseudomonadales; family Moraxellaceae; genus Acinetobacter; species Acinetobacter marinus. The sequence continues at coordinate 18,279 of NZ_FMYK01000002.1, read as the reverse complement.
AATTTACTGCATCTGTGCAATTTGACCAACGCTTTTATAAACAAGACATTGCAGGTTCGATTGCGCACGCTACCATGTTGGCGAAAGTCGGCGTCCTCACCACTCAAGAACGTGACGACATTATCAATGGTTTGACGGCGATTCAAGCCGAAATCGAAGCGGGTCAATTCCAGTGGCGCATCGATCTTGAAGATGTACACATGAACATCGAAGCACGTCTGACTGATCGTATTGGCATTACAGGGAAAAAATTGCACACAGGTCGTAGCCGTAATGACCAAGTAGCGACTGATATTCGCCTCTATTTGCGTGATGAAATTGATGCGATTTTAGATTTATTAAAGCGTTTGCAATCAGGCATTTTGGATTTGGCAGGGAAAAATACCGACACCATCATGCCAGGTTTTACCCACTTACAAACTGCGCAACCTGTGACTTTTGGTCATCATTTGTTGGCGTGGTTTGAGATGTTGTATCGTGATAGCGAGCGTCTAATCGACTGTCGTAAACGTGTGAATCGTATGCCACTTGGTTCGGCAGCGTTAGCTGGTACGACTTATCCGATCGACCGTAACTACACTGCGGAACTGCTCGGCTTTGAAGCGGTCAGTGAAAATTCACTGGACGGCGTATCAGATCGTGACTTTGCCATTGAGTTTAATGCGGCAGCATCGTTGATCATGATGCACCTCTCTCGCATGTCAGAGGAATTGATTTTATGGACATCGGCACAGTTTAAATTTGTACAGATTCCAGATCGCTTCTGCACAGGTTCATCGATCATGCCACAGAAGAAAAATCCTGATGTACCTGAATTGGTACGTGGTAAATCAGGTCGTGTCTTTGGTGATTTGATCAGTTTATTGACGCTGATGAAAGGTCAACCGTTGGCATATAACAAAGACAACCAAGAAGACAAAGAGCCTTTATTCGATGCGGTTGATACCGTTCGTGGTAGCTTGATGGCGTTTGCGGATATGGTGCCTGCGCTTGTACCAAATATTGCCAGTATGCGTGAAGCAGCGCTTCGTGGCTTCTCGACAGCGACTGACCTTGCCGATTATTTGGTGAAAAAAGGTGTGGCATTCCGTGATGCGCACGAGATCGTCGGTAAAGCGGTTGCGCTCGGTGTGCAAGAGGAAAAAGACTTGTCCGAACTCACCCTTGAGCAATTGCAACAATTCTCTGATTTGATTACAGCAGATGTGTTTGATCTGGCGTTGACTTTGGAAGCATCGGTATCGGCTCGTGATCACTTGGGCGGGACTGCCCCAAAGCAAGTCAGCGCAGCCATTGAACGTGCTCGTCAGCGTATTGCATCGCTCTAAGCACCGAAAAATTGGCTTAAAACTTTACAGCAGAATTTAAGGAATCGTTATGTCAAAGCAGATATTTTGTCGTAAATATCAAAAGGAAATGGAGGCACTTGATTTTGCACCATTTCCAGGGGCGAAAGGTCAGGAATATTTAGAAACCGTGTCGAAGCAGGCTTGGCAAGAATGGCTGCAGCATCAAACCACCTTGATCAATGAAAAACGCTTAAATGTGTTTGAACCTGATGCCAAAAAGTTCCTTGAAGAACAACGTGAGAAGTTCTTGAGCAACGATGATTCTGTGGAAAAAGCAGAAGGTTGGACGGAGCAGAAGTAATCTTCGTGAGCAGTTTAAACGACAGCTTTAAACTGCTTTTTGGCATTCCGACCTACAAGGTCAAAACGAGGCGTAATATGAATGCTACCGAGTTTAGAATGATCATTTCCGCAGTCGATCTTGTTGATTGGGGTGATGATTCTATCAATGGTCAACGAACAGAACTTTCCACAATTTTCAAAATTTTTAATGCAAATATTGATGTTACACAATTGGTTGATGACTATTTTGAAGACTGTGAAAGAGCTGGTAAAGGCGATGTTCATGTCTTTCAAAAGCAAAATAACCATGACTTCATTTTTGCAATTGATTTTTATAATGAACCTAGCGACCAGTTAGATCTAGTGGAAGTATTTTTTCGTTTTCCCGAAGAGTCGGTACTACATATATCAGAAATCCTCTCTGCTTTTTTTAATCGTTCTTCGGCTCAAGTGCTGTATTCACAAGCTACCTTTTGCATGCGTTTGAATGAAGCGCTTAATCCAAATAATTTTCCAAGAAATATAAAAAACCATATACAACAACAGGTTATACATATTATTGATTAATTCTATGTAATACTTGATTGCCAAAATAATTTTCCCATTTTGGAAAGCTATCTCTGTAATATTCATTCCAATAGCTCACAACTCTACTCTCCAGAAGCCTCCAATATGTCGGATTTTCCAAGCGGAAATCTTTATAAAAATGCAGTGTACTTTCATTGATTTTAGTATTAATGATCGGAAATAACTCCCAAACATATTCACCCAATAACTGTATTACAAATGGAACCGTCCAATTTTCTGCATGATCTGAAATACGCTTCAAACGCTTAGCTCTGACATATCCATTATGATGTCGTGAGTATATACAATTCAAAATATCTGTTTGTCTTTCATTTAAAGTGCTTTCTAAATCAAGCTCAGGTTCATTAAAATAAATCCGATAGGGAACTGTTAAAAACTCATCTTCAAGTCGTATTTGCCAAGATGATACAATCAGTGGATATGAGCCACATATAGGATTTTCATCTGCGAGTGGTAAAATTTGTATGACAGCATCTACATCGCTTTGTAGTTGTTTTGGAAAAGCATTTTTAATCATACGCTCATATTCTGACTTCATTTTAAAAACACGCCAATTCATTTATATCGTTTATATCACATAGTGAATTACAAAGCCCAACTACTCAACCAACGCCAAATTCTCCTCATAACTCTTATCTGCATCCAATCCAAATGCCTGAAAAACTGCTCGTTTTTCTTGAGCACATTGTGGATTACGCAAATCTCTTACCCAACTCTTTTCCCAAAATGGTTGATTCGACTTCGCCTTGATACAGGCTTCGAGCGGACGTACCTCCAGACCAAAGCCAATGCCTTCATTACGAAATGGATTGATTTTTAAAGTATCAGGCTGGATATTCGGATCATCAGGATACAGAAGCTGATTAAACTGTTTGACTCGCATCTCTTTGTAAATCAAACCGTATTGCAGATAAACCAAATCAATTTCATCAGCTCGGATGCTCATTCCGTATGAGATCAACATATCTTGATCACTCGGCTCGATCGGCTTGTGTCCAATAATGATGTTTTCACCATAATAAAAGTGATTATCCATCACCGCTTGCGATGGCAATGCCATGGTCTGCGCCAACTCATCCAAATCCACATCAAGCGTATCGCTGATTTTATGATAGACCTTGACGATCAACGCCCGCCCCATCAGATTGGTCAAACCATAGTTTTTATTTTGATCAAAACCTTTGGACTTTTTCAGTTTCACCACATCTAGCAAGATGCGCCCAAAACCATAACGACGGCGATCCACTTTGAAGGCAAAAAAATCCCCTTCTTGATATTTATGATGCGAACGCTTAGCAGTTTTAAATGCCTCGATGGCTTTCAAATCATCTGCTGTGCTGTCGGCGATCCACTGTGCAAGCCACACCTGCAAAGATGCTAAATTACTCTTTTCTGGCAATCGTTCACCATGAAATGTGGTCTGCGTGTCGTAGCTAGAGATGCTAATATAATCATGGGAATACTGAAAATACACGCCAACACTACCAAAGGATTTCGTGGCGGTGAAGTTGAGTTTTTTTGGCTTTCCACGTGCCGTTTTGGGGAGCAAAATGGTGCGATTTTCAGCGGTTTTTTCATTCAGTTCTTTTTCAAAATAGCTATTTTCTGTGACCCGTATTTCTTTGCGAATGCTGTCACCATCAAAATATAAATATTGCTCGCCAAGCTGTTGCAATTCCCAATGTGCTTCAACAGGTGCTAAGCCCAAATATTTGCGTTGTTCATTATTCAGTTCAAGTCTCATTTCTTCCATGGTCTTTTTCCTGCGGTCTGTGCTTGCCCTTTTGTACCTTGTATGGCGCTGTTGCGTTAATTATTCTATAGGTTCGACTGTGGTCGGATGCGCTTCGATATAATCCGCAACCGCCTGAATATAGTCAATAAACATATGCGCCCGTGTACTCAGATGAATCACATTGCGACCATCTCGAACGAAATATTCTGCATTTTTACCATTGCAAAATCCTTGCCCTGAACGCTTCGCCGCACGGATTTGCTGTTCGACTTGTTGCGCTTGGTTTGGGTCGGCAAATTGCATTACCCACATCACATAATCAGGATAATAGTTTTTCGGCTTGGCTTCGGTGCGTTTGATGTAATAGCGTGTGACACCTGAGCCCTCGATGCGCAGTTGCATATTATTTTGGCAATCATTGTAGCTCCAGACATCATCAGACACGACATCAACGATTTTAAATTTTTGCTGTTTAAAGAACGGATTTAAACCCTGCATCAGCGCCACGTCACCGTCAAGATCATTGGTCTTGATATTCACGATTTTAGTCTGCGCATTTGGCATCTGCGCTTGCAGTTTGTCTGCCTGTTGAGCAGATTCTATGGATGATGTCTCGGCTTGAACGCTGTTGTGCTGGTTTTGGTTACAAGCTGCTAAACCTGCCAACAGCATGACGGCGATTATTTTATGCATGATTGAACGCCTGATGTTGTTTTGATCTATTCAGCATAACGTAGATCGAACAGATTACCTAGGCGCAAAAAAGATACCCCAAGACAACATGAAAAATTGCACTCTAAAATAGTGCCATAAAAAATCATCATAAAAAAAGCAGACCGTCTGATTACCTAGGCGCAAAAAAGATACCCCAAGACAACATGAAAAATTGCACTCTAAAATAGTGCCATAAAAAATCATCATAAAAAAAGCAGACCGTCTGATCTGCTTTTTCAAATTTCAATACTCATTTCAATGCTTAGAAATGGTATTTCACCAATGCGCTGACATTGTGCTCATCCACACCATCTACACCGTATTTATTGATCCAGTGTGAATACTCAATCCCCAAATACAAACGAGTATCAGGTGAAATGTGTTTACCTGCATTCCACTTGAGCTGGCTCGTCCAGTTCAGTTCGCTTTCATGATCATCTTCTTCAGTTGACCAGTCGAGGAAACCATCAAATAAAAAGTCTTCATTCGACAGTTGGAACGGCACGCCATAGGTCAAGGTCAACTGCCAATCATCATCAATACTGTCATTATTGGCACGGTAAATATTGGCACTGGCATATTGGAAATATGGAATATCAAGATCTACACCAACGCCGTAGAGATAGTTATTGTCATCTTCACTGCCTTCCCAAGTCGTTGAAATCAAAACATCTTTCACGATACCGAATTGCAAGTCTTTGCCAGACACACCAGCGAGGCTCAAACGAGGCGATGCTTCGAAATAGCTGTCTTTGTCACCGCCACTTTCGGTGCGGTCAATAAAACCAAAGAAATCACCGTATTTTAACTTTGCCGCATATTCTGCGGTAATGGTCGCTTGCTCAGGTTCATTGGTGAGTTCATAATTTTCACCGTATAATCCTGTTAAGCTAAAGTCTTGCCAAATCGGTTTTGCCGTCGCAAAGCTGGCGATCGAAGTCAGTGCAAGTGCCGCACACAATTGCTGAAGTTTCATGGAAATCCCCGAAAAAATGCCTGAACTTTGCTAAGCAAAAATCGTGTCAGATCGACTCAAAAACCTGACGGTGCTTGTCAAAAGCATGGCATAGAAAAGTTGCGACGATTTTATTACCAAACTGTCATATTTACAATCCAGTGTGCCACCGCTTTTTCTACTCAACAGTTTTTTCTCTACAGTTTTTTACTGTCCAGATTTTATTGGCGATTGATCGATATAGTCGCCCCATCCAACCCAATAAAAAACGATGCGCCTTAGCCCATCGTTTTTTATGATTTTCAGCAAAATTTTGAAGCATTAATGTGCCGAAAAAGCGTCGTGCTCATCTCGATTTTCTTGACCAAGACTTTGCCGATTAAAAATCAAATTCATCAAGATCGCCGCAAAGGTCGCCGTGCCAATACCACCCAGATCAAAGCCTGCAAGGTGTAACGAGAAATTCCCCGTGCCCATGATCACCACCACCGCAGCGACCAACATATTGCCATTTTGACTAAAATCAACCCGATTACTAATCCAAATCCGAGCGCCTGCAATGGTAATCAAACCAAAGACCACAATCGATGCACCACCCAAAATCGCCACAGGAATGGTGCTGATTACCGCACCGAATTTTGGTGATAGACCCAGCAATATCGCAAATACTCCCGCCACCATAAACACCACGGTAGAATAAATCTTGGTTGCCGCCATCACGCCGATGTTCTCGGCATAAGTGGTCATGCCTGTGCCACCCACTGCGCCCGAGATCGTGGTGCATAAACCATCCGCAAAAAAAGCTCGCCCCATATACGGCGAAATATTTTGCCCTGTCATGGCGCTGACCGCTTTAAAATGTCCTAAATTTTCTGCAATCAAAATGATAAATACGGGTGCAATCAGCAGTATCGCTTTGGCATCAAAACTTGGACTATGCAACTGCGGCAGACCAATCCACGCTGCATTGATAATCGGGGCAAAGTCGATCGGCGTCCCTAGCCCCATGACATTGGCGAGAATAAAATAGAATAAATAGGACAGCGCCAAGCCCACCAAGAGCAACAGACGGCGCAACATGCCTTTGGTAAACACGGCAATGGTAGTAATACATAGTACTGTGAGTAGCGCCATCCATGTATCAAAGACATTGCCCGACACGCCTTTGATGGTGATCGGTGCCAGATTCAAGCCGATAATCATCACCACAGCACCTGTCACCACTGGTGGCATCAATCGCTCAATCCACTGTGTGCCAGTACGCATCACGATCAAACCAACCAAGGCATAGAAAATACCACACGCCATGATCCCGCCAAGTGCAAGGCTCATGTTTGGATTACTGCCTGCGCCTGCATAGCCTGTCGCTGCCGCAACCACACCAATAAACGCAAAGCTCGAGCCCAAATAACTCGGCACACGGCCGCCTGTAATCAGGAAGAATAAAATCGTGCTAAAGCCTGTCATCAGCATGGTCAGACTTGGATCAAAGCCCATCAAGAGTGGTGCAAGCACTGTGGCACCAAACATGGCAAAGACATGCTGTAAGCCGAGCGCAACATTTTGCCCTGCGGGTAAATATTCATGGATCGCTACAGGCGTCTGTTCCAGATCACCCTGATAGGGTTGCCATTTTACAAACCAGCTGTCATCTGTATTTTGGCTGGTATTCGCACTTGAACTACTGTGTGAATGTGGATTATCGTTTTGCATCATCATACCCAATTTTAACGCTGCGCCATTGTAGCGAAAAATGTGCCAATCCACGATAGGGATTATCTCGATATTGGTGCCAAGGATTTGCGCCGAATTGGCATTTTTTGCCTGCGCATTTTTCGCTATAATACTGCGCATTGCACTCTTATTAGACATTCATTATGACCGTTCGTACCCGTATTGCTCCCTCACCAACAGGTTTTCCGCATGTTGGTACTGCGTATATCGCCCTATTCAACTTATGCTATGCCAAACAACACGGCGGCGAATTTATTCTGCGTATCGAAGATACCGACCAACTGCGCTCAACCCCTGAATCAGAGCAAATGATCTTGGATTCACTGCGTTGGCTTGGGCTAAATTGGTCTGAAGGGCCTGACGTCGGTGGGCCACATGCGCCGTACCGCCAATCGGAACGGATGCATATCTATAAGCAATATGCTGAACAATTGATTGAAAAAGGACATGCCTTTTATTGTTTCGCCACAGCCGAAGAGCTCGATCAAATGCGTGCCGAACAACAAGCACGTGGCGAAACACCAAAATATGACGGTCGTGGTTTGAAGCTCTCGAGCGAAGAGGTGCAACAGCGCCTTGACGCTGGCGAAGCACACGTAATCCGCATGAAAGTGCCTGAAGACGGTATCTGTAAAGTCAATGATTTATTACGGGGTGAAGTCGAGATTCCTTGGGCACAAGTCGACATGCAAGTCTTGCTGAAAACCGATGGCTTGCCGACCTACCACCTTGCCAATGTGGTAGATGATCATTTGATGCAAATTACCCATGTGTTCCGTGGTGAAGAATGGTTGCCGTCAGCGCCGAAGCATCAACTCCTTTATCAATATTTTGGTTGGGAGATGCCTGTACTCGGACACATGCCTCTGCTACGCAATCCAGACAAATCAAAATTATCCAAGCGTAAAAACCCGACCTCAATCAACTATTATCGTGACATCGGGGTCTTGCCTGAAGCCTTGTTAAACTACTTGGCACGGATGGGCTGGTCAATGCCTGATGAGCGTGAAGTGTTTACCTTGGCGGACATGATCGCCAACTTCGACATTCAACGGGTTTCCCTCGGTGGTCCAATCTTTGATGTGGAAAAACTAAACTGGCTCAACGGACAATGGATTAAAGCTCTGACTCCAGCGCAATTGCTCGACACCATTTTGGCATGGCAAGGCGATCGCCAAAAACTCGAAGACATCGCCGCCGCAATTCAACCTCGAATTCATCTCCTGTCTGAAGCAGTGAATTGGGCTGGATTTTATTTCAATCACATGCCGACATTAACTGCTGAACAATTTGAAAGTAAAAAACTCAGTCCTGAACAAGTGCGTCAAAGTCTGCAATTTGCGATTTGGCGTTTGGAAGGCATGTTTACATGGAATAATGACACGGTGAGCCAGACCTTGATGGATTTGGCGAACCAGATGGAGATTAAACTGCGTGACTTTATGCCTGCGTTCTTTATTGCCATCGCAGGCTCGACCAGCGCAACCCCAGTGATGCAAGCTATGGTCACCATCGGCCCTGACCTGACCTTTGCCCGTCTGCGCCATGCCTTAGACATCGTCGGCGCCCCAAGCAAAAAAGAGCTGAAAGTGTGGGAAAAGCTGAATCAACAGCTAAAACTGCCTAAAAATGAAGCAAATGATACTGCGGAATAATCCAGCAGAATTGACAGTGCTACGCCATCTGCATAAGATGGCGTAGCACTTTTTTGTAGTGCTGTATAAAAGCAAAATACTTGGGGTCATAGCTCAGTTGGTAGAGCGCTACAATGGCATTGTAGAGGTCAGGAGTTCGATCCTCCTTGACTCCACCATTTTCTAATAAGCATCATTTTATCCTCTCTTTTTGCTATTGATTACCATCTATTCTCCAACCTAAAAACCACTTGCTTTTCCCCCAAATACTTTGTGAAGAAATAATGTGCTTTATTTTGCTGAATATTTAAGCATTTCTGAATTAAGTTTTCATTTATACACAAGTGTATATTTATTTTAATTCATTGTTTTTATTAAATATTTTATTTATTTTCGTCAAATCAAAGAATGAAACCTATTCTCATTAACATATTATTAAATTATATTCTTATAAAATTCAACTAGATATCAAATGTATCTAAAAATGTGATTGCGTAAACATTTGTATCTGCATTACAATTATTTTGTTACAAATTGGAGATACAACAATGTTGAAAAAAATTGCTCTCGCTACTGCTGTTTTAGCGCTCTCTTCTGCAAGTTTCGCAGGCAACTGGACTGTCAAAGTGGGTGGAAGTTTACTTGCTCCTGATTCAGACAACGGTACGCTAAATATTGGCGGTACGACTGTACACCCAGACGTTTCTAGTGAATACAACTTCACGCCATCTGTAGAATATCGTTTTGCTGATACACCATTCTCTGTAGAATTGTTGTTGGCAACCCCATTCAAACATGATGTAGAGCTTCCTGAACTTGGCCTTGAAGCATCGTTCAAACATCTTCCACCGACATTGACTGCAAAATACAACTTGCCAACTTATAAAGGCTTTACACCATATATCGGTGCAGGTGTAACAGTCGTTGTGCCTTGGGATGAAGAAGTCAAAGGCACGAACCACGATCTTGAAGCAGATGACGTGAGTGTAGCAGCTGCTGGTCAAGTGGGTTTCATTTTCCAACCTGCTGATGCAAAAAACTGGGGCGTGTATGCAGACGTCCGTTATGCCAATGTTGAAACTGACCTCGAATTAAATGGTACTGACATCGGTACTTTAGAAGTGAATCCTTGGGTATATACAGTTGGTTTAAGCTATAACTTCTAAGTTTAAACAGCATATTCTCAATAAAAACTGCCTGATCTGTCTTATCAATCAGGCAGTTTTTTTATGTGTGAATTAGTCATTTAATATCTGTTGAACTAGAGCATCAATACTTGTAATGGATCGCCAGCCTCGCATTGCCGATCGCTCGGTACTCTGACCAAACAATTGGCTTGCATCAGATTGGAGAGCATATGTGACTGCTGTTTTGCCAATGGCTGAACCGTTAAACGCCCTTGATCAAACGCCATGACCATACGGATAAATCGCTCACGTTGATCCGCTTTGATCGGCTGCGTTAATGTTGCGCTAAACCACTGTAGGGTATTGCAATTGCCTTGTAAGGTATTCAGCAACAGCTTGCCATAAACCTGCATACAGACATAGACCGCCGCAGGATTCCCCGGTAACCCAAGCAAATAACAATGATGATCTTGATTTTGAAAGGATGCGAAAAATAACGGTTTGCCTGGTTTTTGTTTCACTTTCCAAAAGTGTTGCGTAAAACCATTGTTCAGCGCACAAGGACGTACATAGTCATAATCACCAACCGATACACCACCTGTAGTGATCAACACATCGTATTGCGTTTTAAGGCGATGAAAAGTGTCATTGACCACCGCTTCATCATCGACAATATGCAAAACATCAACCTGAAAATGATTCGACTGACACCATGCTTGAAGTAAAGGACCATTGGCATCAAATACTTTTGAGCTAGCATCCATTGACGGATCATTGCTTGAGGTCGCCACTTCATCACCCGTGATCAGCACCGCAATTTTCGGTTGCTTAAATACAGTGACCTCAAACACACCTGCCATACTCAAGGCTGCAATTGCACCGACACTCAGATATTGCCCACGCTCAGCCAAAAGTTGCTCTTTTGACACTTCTTCACCAACATGACGAATATCCGCATCGGCTCGAAGTGGTTCCGTGATGGTGATTGATGATTGTTTGGCTTGAACAATTTCTTGCCGTGCAACCGTGGTGGTGTTTTCAGGAATTTTACCGCCTGTGAAAATCCGTACTGCTTGACCATGATTCAACTGAAATTGCTGATCACCACCTGCTCGGATTTCCCCGATCACTTCAAATGTTTGATCTTGAGCATTTTCACCATCAAAACACAGCGCATAACCATCCACCGCACTTTGCGAAAAGGTGGGTAAATTCACTTGGGCGTGAATATCTTCTGCCAAATAGTGATGTAAACTTGCCTGTAGTACTTTATTTTCAATGCTTAAAGGTTGTGTCTGCTGCAGGATGATTTCGATCGCTTGATCAATGCTGATTAAACCTTTTTCCGCACCACACGCTGATACTGTTGCCACCATAATTTTAAATGACCTTATTGATAACCTTGCGCATGTGGCAAATCCTGACTGACATCAACCAAATGCACCAATGCAGGCAAAATCGCCGCCATCGACTCACTTGCACCACCACGACTCCCCGGCAAGGTAATGACGAGGCTACGATCAATATAGCCCGCCACGCCACGAGAAAGCGCCGCATACGGTGTGCGCTTCTGCCCAAATGATCGAGCTGCTTCCATTAATCCAGGGATTTCACGCTTCAATAAAGGTTGTAAGGTTTCAACGGTAATGTCACGACTACCTAGACCTGTACCACCCACAGTGATCACGCAGGCGTAACTTTGACTCAACTCTAAAACAAGGCTTTTGAGTTGCTCAGATTCGTCAGGCAAGATTTGGTAATGGATCGGCTCAAAGCCTGCTTGCTCTAAAGTGTCAACTACCGAACGCCCTGCGGTATCAGGCTTACGCCCTGCTGCCACGGTATCAGACAACACAATCACCGCCGCAGATACTGCACGGCGTAATGTGCGTTTGAAGTGAGATTTACCGCCTTTTTTTTGATCCAGTTTGCATTGTTGCAATACTAATTCTTCAGGTTCACAGTGCGGTTTGAGCATGTCATAAATGGTCAATCCTGCCAAACTTGCCGCCGTCAAGGCTTCCATTTCCACACCCGTTGGACCGATGGTTTCCACTTCGGCATAGATCACCACACGATCTTCCAAAAGTTCAAATTCCACATCCGCCCGATAAATCGGCAATGGATGACACAGCGGAATCAGTTCATCGGTACGCTTTGCTGCGAGAATCCCTGCGATACGTGCTGTTTTTAAGGCATCGCCTTTTTCAGTATTACCATCCGCAAGCAATTGAATACAGTGTGCAGGCGCAAGCAACTCGGCACTGGCTTTGGCAATTCGATAGCTTTCAGGCTTCATGCCGACATTTTTCATCGCAAAATTTCCAAAAGTTTAAATTTTAAAGTTTAATGTTTTAATTAACCTAAGCATTAGATGAGTAACTATCATCTGATTCGTAGAAATGTCAGTTGCATGTTCGAGGAACAACTTCAATATGCAAGATAATGTTTCTCAAGACATTATTTCTTTTAAGGTATTTGACCGAGTTTGCAACTGACAAAATGGTTTTGGTTACTTTTCCCGAAAGAAAAGTAACTCGAACCGAAGGTTAATCCTTACATAAGAGCATACACCACAAGACCTTGTCGAAAATGCTTTTATTTTCAAAATAAAGTCTCCTGCATTTACAAAACATATAACGCTTAATGTTCATGTGAACAAGCTGTATGATCGTGCTGATGATGTGCATGTTTTATATCCTTTTTCTGCGCCACATCAGCATAGTCACTACGAATACAACAACCTTCGACAAAGACACTTGTCCCGTCATGATAAAATTCTTCTTTCCACACTGGCACTTCGTGTTTCACCCGTTCCACCGCTTCCTCGCAAGCGGCAAAGGCTTCACGGCGATGCGCAGCACGAGCTACCGCATAGATCGCCACTTCGCCAATGTCTAAATGCCCAATACGATGCACGACCCGCACATAAGACACGCCATATTTTTGCTCGATGTCGAGTTCGATCTCTCGGACTAAACGCTCTGCCAGTGGCTTATAAGCGGTATATTTCAGGCTTTTTACGGCTTTGCCCTCGTGATGATCACGCACCGTCCCTGCAAAAAGTGCTAAACCACCACATTCAGGAAAATATTGCATGGCAAGCAACTGATTCAGATCAATCTCATGATCTTGAATGCGTTCAATCTCAGCGTTAATTCTTAGGTTGAGTTGTTCTGACATTTTTAGCCTCCTGTAACTGGAGGTAATAAAGCGATGGTCATCTGCTCATGAATCATCAAATCACGATGCACCAATTGATCGCCGACCGCACAGGCACAGCGTTCAAGATTGTCATGAATCTGTGGAAGCTGTTCAGCCAAGTGCGTTAAGGCATCTTGTAGCCGAATTGGAAAAGTCGTTGCTAAATCAATGCTTGGTCGATCTGCTAGACTCGCTAGCCGACCATAAAATTCAAATCGGATTTCACTCATTTTACGACTCTTTTGCAAATTTGGTTTAGCGCTTATTCATGCAAAGCACATACTCATGATAATGCACGTTGCACATCTATCAAAATGCACCAAGACCATGCAGAACACAACATCTTCACTCTTGTTGCGCTGTAAAAATGCAATCTTCGTACCAAAATGTTTATTTGAAAGTGTTTTAGCGCAATTTAAATGAATAACACCATACGCTGTGCACAATTTCAGCACAGCGCATGATTTTGCATTAGTTCATTAAGCACGATTTGAGTGCTTTTTCCCTGATGATTTTTGTTTAGGATTTGAAGCATTTCGACCTTGCGCATTTTTCGACTGAACTTTTTTTGCTTGATTATTATTGGTCGAACTTGAGCGATCCGTTTGCTCTCTTGGTGGCAAACCTGTGTGTTGAGTCAATATTTGCCCTTTTTGAGGGGCTTTTTGTGATGTGCTTTGCCCGCCAGTACGTTTCACAGAGTCACCAGCTTTCGAAGAATTTTTCTTGCGAGCAGATTGATACTCACCTGTGCCTTGCGGTTGATAGGTCGGAATCAAATGCTGTTTAGAATTACCAATCAAATCAGCACGTCCCATTTCTTTCAAAGCATCACGAAGCATCGGCCAATTGTTGGCATCATGGTAGCGCAAAAACGCCTTATGCAAACGGCGACGCTTTTCACCTTTGACGATATCGACATCTTCGGTATAGCGAGCGACTTTCGCCAACGGATTTTTCCCTGTGTAATACATGGTGGTCGCCGTTGCCATCGGTGATGGGTAAAAGGTCTGCACTTGATCGGCACGGAAGCCATTTTTCTTGAGCCAAATCGCCAAATTCATCATGTCATAATCTGATGTCCCTGGATGCGCCGCAATAAAGTACGGAATCAAATACTGCTCTTTACCGACTTCTTTACTAAAACGATCAAACATTTGTTTAAAGCGATCATAAGTGCCGATACCCGGTTTCATCATTTTTGACAAAGGTCCAGTTTCGGTATGTTCAGGGGCAATTTTCAGATAACCGCCGACATGATGTTGTACCAATTCTTTGACATATTCAGGATTCAGCACCGCAAGGTCATAACGCAAGCCTGAACCGATCAGAATTTTCTTAATGCCTTTTAGACTACGGGCTTTACGATACAATTGGGTTAATGGCGCATGATCGGTGTGTAGATTTTGACAGACACCTGGATAGACACACGACGGTTTACGACAATTCTTTTCAATCTCAGGATCTTTACATTGCAAGCGATACATATTCGCCGTAGGTCCGCCAAGATCAGAAATAATCCCTGTAAAACCCGGTGCAGTATCACGAATTTTTTCCACTTCACGTAGAATTGAGTCTTCCGAACGGTTTTGAATAATTCGTCCTTCATGCTCGGTAATCGAACAGAATGTGCATCCACCGAAACAGCCACGCATGATGTTCACAGAAAATTTAATCATGTCAAAGGCAGGAAAGCGTGCGTCTTTATAAGCAGGATGTGGCAGACGTGCATAAGGCAAATCAAACACATAATCCATTTCTTCCGTAGTCAACGGAATCGGTGGTGGATTGAGCCAGACATCACGCTCACCATGCTTTTGAACCAACGCCCGAGCGTTGCCCGGATTGGTTTCAAGATGCAAAATTCGGTTGGCATGCGCATACAGCACAGGATCATTTGCCACTTGCTCAAACGCAGGTAAACGAATTACGGCAAGCTCACGTGGTGGCAAACGGTGTTTAATCGCTTTTGATGGTTGTAACTGCACGATCTGCGTATCAGCTGCAAGGTCATCTGCTTGACGAATAATCGGATTGGCAACCGCTTCTTTCTGAAAATTTTGATATTGGCTGAGTGAACTATTTTTATTCTTTTCGATATCACAACCTTCTAAATCTTCGGTCATGACATAAGGATTGATAATCGCATCGACACGCCCAATGGTATCGACATCATTTGAGGCAATTTCGACAAACTGCGATTTTGAAGCACGATTATGCTTATTGATGATAAAAGCTGTACCACGCACATCGGTGATCTCGTGGATTTTTTCACCTTTGGCGAGACGATGCATCACCTCAATGATCGAGCGTTCACCATTACCGTACATCAGCAAATCTGCTTTGGAATCCATCAAGATCGAGCGACGCACTTTGTCCGACCAATAATCATAATGCGCAATACGACGCAATGAACCTTCGATACCACCAAGTAGCACAGGCACATCAGGAAAAGCCTCACGTACACGCTGGCAATACACGGTCGCTGCACGGTCAGGACGTTTATTCGGCACATTATCAGGCGAATAGGCATCATCGGAACGGATTTTACGATCTGCGGTATAGCGGTTGATCATCGAATCCATATTACCCGCTGTCACACCCCAAGCAATATTTGGCTTACCTAACACACGAAAGGCTTCGACATCTGTCCAATCAGGTTGTGCAATAATCCCTACACGGAAACCCTGTGCCTCAAGCACACGACCAATAATGCCTGACACAAAAGACGGATGATCAATATAGGCGTCACCACAGACCAAAATAAAGTCGCAACTGTCCCAACCAAGCAAGTCCATCTCTGCACGTGACATCGGCAAAAATGGTGCAGGCTCAAAGCATGATGCCCAAAATTTATCATAATCAAACAACGCTTTTGGCGCAGTCTGCATGGTGTACGCAGTGCTCATAATTGGTCAATCTCGGCTGGCAAACTTCGCTTATAGCCGTTACTGAAAACATACTGGCTGAACAAGTTTGGCTGGCAACTTTTGGTGAATTTCGATAAATAAATCAGCGTGATCTCTAGTACAATGCTCAATATAGATTGAGAATTGGAAGGATCAAATTGATGGGCTGAAAATGAAAGGCAATTATTTTAACATGAATTTAAAAGAATCGGATTGATTAAATTGTAGTCGACACTTTAAATAAAAAAGCATCCGTCAAATGAGGATGCTTTTTGCAAGCGTATTATTTATTTGGGTGTATCAAGGAAGTTTCCAATGCACTTTCCCTCTGAGTGCTGGAGCATTCCCCTCACAATGTTGCTCAAATCGAAGATCTATCGAAATCAACTGATCCTCTCGATATACAGTATCGTCAACAATCATCCAACCACTAAGTTCATTACAACCTCGCCCATCGCCATCCCAATTCAAACCACCACGAGTTGGATTATGGAATGGGTAGCGCGTTAAGTTTAAATAGGTTCCCTTTTCTAATTTTGAATAACTTATAGGGATAGCAAATTGTCCACTCCACCATGAATCACCGTGGATATTAATAGAGAGGGCATTTTTCTCATTATTTTCCACTTGCACTACTGCATTACTTGGGTCAAATAAATAATTCTGACCACCGCCAATGTAGTCGCCTTTATCACTTTCTATCGCAATATAATTACCCTCAGGAACTGTTTCTAATTTAGGTTGCCATTTATAACCAATCGAATCAGAAGGTGATTTCCAGTGAATAAAACCAAATAAGGCACCATCGGGCTGATCCTCACAATGCTGAGCGAATCGGAAATCAATAGAACGAATTGCACCGCTTTCAACCGTAATTTGATCTATTAACAGCCAACTTTTGGATTCATTACATCCACGATAATCACCTGTCCAACTCAACCCACCAATACGTGGATTATGAAAAGGGTATCTTAGTAAGTTTCCATATACACCTGTTTCAAGATTACTTTTTAAATCGGATAAAATAAAATCTCCATCCCAATACACTCCATCAAAACCATCTACATTGACTTGCATTTGATTACCATAACCGACTAAACTAAACTCATCGGATAAGTAAAAATATTCTTGATTGGCGCCGATATAATCATTAATACTCTTTAAATAGACAAAATTTTCTTCATCACTATGAAAGTATTCAGGCAATGTCGCAGAAACTTCGTATAGTACATCTTCATCTATAGTCTTGGATAAAGTGGCTTTTTCTGCAGTTCTACTCGCATCTGCAACAAAGGTTAAGCCCGATTCAATTTTTGAAGTCTTTCTAATATTGATCGTTTTTTCTGCTGCCAAAATCTGTTTTTTCTGAACATCATAAGCAATGACTTCAAATTGCCAATTTCCTTGTACTAAGTCTGTTGCATACGTGGTAATCACATTATCACAACCGACAGGTGCATATATTGTTTTTGTTGTATCAGATAAACTTGCTTTAATAATCACATTTGCAAAACTTGGAACACGATTCGCTTCACAATCAACCGTCGCCTGAATTAAGCTCGGATCGATGTCTAACTCATCCACAAGTTCTTTCAAATCAATTTCAACTTGAAAATCATCATCGCTATCTTGTTGTTGCGTAAACGTTATACTACTATTACTTTTTTGAACAACCGCAGGCTTGTTCTCTGTAGAGGATCCACCACCTCCACATGCCACTAATACGGTAGAGATCCCTAAGCACATAAGGACTCTTATATCATTTCCTAACGTCATTTATTATTCCTGTGTCATTGTTAATATTTGTTGCTATTCTAATTTTTTATAAATTAAAAGTACATGACTAGATCAATTTTTTAATCACATTTTTTAAACAATTGTAGATGTAATGCACCCCTTTAAGCTCCTTCACTGCATAAAAAAGCCCCCACCTATTTGGTGGGGGCTTTGGAATTAAAAGCTGGCGATGACTTACTCTCACATGGGTAACCCCACACTACCATCAGCGCTAAGTGGTTTCACTTCTGAGTTCGGGAAGGGATCAGGTG
>NZ_FMYK01000011.1 GCF_900096915.1 Acinetobacter marinus | reverse complement strand
GCATTGAATTATTTTTTTAATTTTGTAGCGACTTAATTTACTGTTTTCTATCATGATTCTAGACTAACATGGTTATTCTGCTAGTCTAGAGCCTTAGATATTCTGTAGCGAGTGCGACTTCCTAAAATGATTGACACCTTCAATATCCGATATTTTCGGTTATATTTTTAAGGATAAATTTTGTAAAGCCCCAAACGAAAACAGCCCCGACATCCTGTCGAGGCGATTTTGAATTCGGCGTGAGTCGCATCCTGCTAACTCTGTACATCCTGTACCTTGCGTTGGAAACTTCCTGTCTCTCAATAAAGCTATAATAGAAAAATATTGGACTGCCGAACAGACGACAAAGACACCTCATCGTGTAAGCATTTACTTACATAGACAACCTGTTTCACATTTTATTTTTATGCGTTTCTCTTATGTGTTGCGTAGTTACATGATTCTTCATTGTTCACAACATGTTTTTCTAACGATTTCTTATAATATGAACTATAAATTTTTTAGGTTACATTTTCATGAAGATTCAAATATTCAGTTTAGCCCTGTTGTCAACCACATTAATAGCATGTAGCAATATCAACAATCAGCCAAATTCCTCTGACAAATCTTCCTCAGATCAATCCCAAGCGACACACACCAGCCCCATTGAGAATACCTCTGTGAGTACTGTGAAAGAAAATGGTGTGAACGATAATGCAACGAAAGACCGTGAATTAGCACGATATTTATTACCGACCGTGATCGAGCATACTTATGGGAAAACGGATTATCTCGAAGCATGGCGGGATCTCAATGGCGATCAGATCAAAGATGCTGTGGTACTATTGCAAGGCAAGGAGTGGTGTGGTTCGGGTGGTTGCACGATGTTAATTTATCATGCCAAAAATGATCATAGTTTGACTTTAGTGACCAAAACCACGGTCACCAATACGCCGATTTATCAACTATCGACTAAGCAAAATGGTTGGTCTGATCTGTCGGTGTATAGCAAAGGCGTTGGTCAGGTAAAACTCTCCTTTGATGGCAAATCTTATCCAAGCAATCCATCACTAGAAAAGCCCTATCAAATCCAAAAGAGTGATCGAGCATTTGAGTTGATTCAATAATCTCAGCGCAATTCATCTTTTGCATATTCTGAAGCAATTAAAAAGCAGTGTGATGAAGTCACACTGCTTTTTTTACCCCACCCAACCTCCCCTCACAGGGGAGGAGCATTCCTTTGAGCGATGTATTGCAAACCTCTCAAAGGATAGTGGTTTTGATTATTTCAACAATAAGCTATTGATACGTTTCACATATTCCGCAGGATTATCAGGCAATCCACCTTCTGCGATCAATGCTTGATCAAAGATCACATTGGCTAAATCGTCAAACTGCGCACTGCCTTCGAGCTTTTGTACCAATGGATGTGATGGATTGATTTCCAAGATCGGTTTGCTTTCAGGCACTGCTTGACCTGCATCTTTAAGCATACGGATCAACTGCGGTGAAAGCTCGCCATCACCTGTGACTAAGCATGCAGGTGAATCCACCAATCGACTGGTCAAGCGCACTTCTTTGGTTTTAGCTTTTAGTGAATCACTGAGTTTTTCCACGACAGGTTTGAATTTTTCAGTCGCTTCATCGAGTGCTTTTTTCTCTTCAGCATCTTGTAGATCGCCAAGATCAACCGCACCTTTGGCAATACTTTGCATTGGTGTACCGTCAAATTCATGTACGAAATTCATCGCCCACTCATCGACACGATCTGCCATGAGCAACACTTCAATGCCTTTTTTCTTGAACAATTCAAGCTGTGGCGAGTTCTTCGCAGTGGTTAAGCTATCGGCGGTGACGTAATAAATCGCCTTTTGCCCTTCTTTCATATTGGCTTTGTAGTCTACCAATGAGGTACTGATCTCATCATTATTCGAGGTGGCAAAACGTAAAAGTTTTAAGATACGTTCACGATTTCCATAGTCTTCACCCAAGCCTTCTTTGATCACTGAACCAAATTCAGCATAGAAGGTTTTGAATTTATCTTGGTCTTTTTCATCGTCTGATTTTGCCAAGCCATCAATCATGGTCAAGACACGACGGGCATTGCCTTCACGAATGGTTTTTACATCACGGCTTTCTTGGAGCAATTCACGGCTGACATTGAGCGGTAGGTCGGCACTGTCCACCACACCTTGTACAAAACGCAGATAATTCGGAATCAGATTGTCCGCATCATCCATGATAAACACACGTTTTACATAGAGTTTGATGCCTGCTTTCGACTCACGAGTAAATAAATCGTGTGGCGCTTTGCTTGGAATATACAGCAATTGCGTATATTCGGTGGTGCCTTCAACACGGTTGTGCGACCAAGCCAGTGGCTCATCGAATGCGTGGCTGAGGTTTTTATAAAACTCAACATATTGCTCATCAGTCACTTCTGATTTGCTTCGAGTCCACAGCGCACTGGCGGAGTTGATCGCTTCCCATTCATCGGTTTTGACCATCTCACCGCCTTTGCTCGGCTCTTCACCTTCGGCAGTTTCCTCTTCCTGCCACACTTCTTTTTGCATTTCGATTGGCAAGCTGATGTGATCAGAATATTTGTTGATGATCTGCTTCACTTTATAGCTTTCGAGATAGTCGAGCGCATCATCACGCAAATGTAAAATGATGTCTGTACCACGACCTGCCTTGTCGATTTGCGTCACTTCAAAATCGCCTGTACCGCCACTGACCCAACGCACGCCTTCACTACTTGGCGAGCCTGCACGGCGTGATTCTACGGTGATTTTATCAGCCACGATAAAGCCTGAATAAAAGCCCACACCAAACTGACCGATGAGCTGTGCATCTGATTTTTGGTCGCCAGTGAGCTTCGACATAAAGTCTTTGGTGCCTGATTTGGCGATCGTCCCGAGGTTATCAATCGCTTCTTGCTCGCTCAGACCGATGCCATTGTCTGAGATGGTGATGGTCTTGTTGTCTTTATCGAGGCTAACACGAACACGTAGATCAGGCGCATCTTCGTAGTATTCAGGATGATTGATGCCTTCAAAGCGCAGTTTGTCGCAAGCATCTGAGGCGTTGGAAATCAATTCACGCAGGAAAATTTCTGGATTGGAATACAAAGAATGCGTGACTAAATGCAGTAGTTGTGCAACTTCGGCTTGGAAGCTGTGTTTTTGTGAGGCATTTTGCTCGCTCATTGATGAACTCCTTCGTTTTTACTTTAAAAAAATTATGGGTTATCAATGGCGATGGCAGGGTTGTTTTTCAATAGAGTTAAAGCAGGATTTTTAATTTTATGCGCAAGAAAATTAGCTGTCTTGATGCTGCTTAGAGAATAATGGCTTGATAGAGCCTTGGCATGATTAAAATACTAAAAATTAATGCATCCAATTTTCAAGTTGCAATGCAGGCACACGTTCAAACTCTTTTAAATTATTGGTTACCACGACCAAGCCCTTGCTTCTCGCATGCCCTGCAATGTGCAGATCATTATCGCTGATGAGTTGCCCTTGCTTCCGCAAATAGGCTTTGATATTGCCATACTGCATCGCCGCCTCAACATCATAATCTAAGACCTGTAAGCGAGACAAAAAGTTTTCCACCACCATCAGGTTATGCGTAGGGTTGGCACTATTTTCCGCACCATAGACTAATTCTGCGACGGTGATACTGCTGACACAAATCTGCGTTGCGACCGCATTAAATCGTTCACGCACCTGTTCAGGTTTGTGCTTAATCACATAGATGGCAATATTGGTATCGAGCATATATTTCAACATTAAAATGACTCTCGCACACTTTCAATTTGCTCGCCACGTTCAAAATCATCCGTTACTTTTAAGTTTTTATCCGTGAAAAAACTATCCCACACTTGATCCACAGGACTGATCACCCGTTCTACACCAATTTGGCGAACATAGACATTTTTAATCTCCGAAGAAAAACGAAATGTCGCAGGCAGTCGAACGGCTTGGGTGCGGTTGTTCATAAAAATGGATGTTATTGTCATAATAAGCTCCTCTTCTTAAATACTGTGCAATATACATAGAGTATATACCAATACATATGCAATATCTAATTTCTATCTTGAAAAATTTGCATAAAAAAAACGCCCACATTGTGAGCGTTTTTTATATCCCCCTTGAAAAGGGGGAATAAAAGGATGATTATTTCTTGTCGTCATTCACTTCAGTGAACTCAGCATCAACAACACCGTCATCGGCTTTTTGCGAACCACCAGCTTGTTGGTTGAATGCGTTTGGATCGAAGTCCTGCGCACCCGCACCGCCTGCTGCACCTTGTGCTTGTTCATAGGCACGTTGCGTGATCGGCATTAAGATGTTTTGTAGAGCTTCAGTTTTCGCTTTGATCTCGTCCGCATCATTTTCTTTAGTCGCTGCTTCAAGGTCAGACACCGCTGTTTCGACTGCTGTTTTTTCTTCATCAGTCACTTGCTCGCCGAGGTCTTTCACCGCTTTTTGTGCGCTTGAAATCAAAGCATCCGCTTCGTTACGTGCTTTTGCCAATTCTTCGAACTTGCGATCTTCCTCAGCATTCGCCTCAGCATCTTTGATCATTGCTTCGATTTCAGCATCAGACAAACCAGAGTTTGCTTTGATCTGGATCGATTGCTCTTTGCCAGTGCTCTTGTCTTTTGCAGACACTTTCAAGATACCATCGGCATTAATGTCGAAAGATACTTCGATTTGCGGTACACCACGTGGCGCAGGTGGAATATCACCGAGCTGGAAGTTGCCCAACAATTTGTTTTGTTGTGCCATCTTACGCTCACCTTGATAGACAGAGATGTCTACCGCAGGTTGGTTGTCCGCTGCTGTTGAGAACACTTGAGATTTCTTCGCAGGAATCGTAGTGTTTTTCTCAATGATTGGTGTCAACACACCGCCCATAGTTTCGATACCAAGTGTCAACGGTGTTACGTCAAGAAGAAGAACGTCGTTCTTGTCACCAGAAAGTACCGCACCTTGAATCGCTGCACCAATCGCAACTGCTTCATCAGGGTTCACGTCTTTACGTGGCTCTTTACCGAAGAATTCTTGTACTTTTTGTTGTACAAGTGGCATACGAGATTGACCACCAACCAAGATCACATCAGAGATTTCTGAAGATGATAGACCAGCGTCTTTGAGTGCAATACGGCAAGGCTCAATGGTACGAGCAACCAAATCAGCAACAAGGCTTTCAAGTTTGGCACGAGTCAAATTGATTTCCAAGTGTTTTGGACCAGACGCATCTGCAGTGATATATGGCAAGTTAATCTGAGTCGAGTTCGAAGAAGACAATTCGATTTTTGCCTTTTCCGCTGCTTCTTTGAGACGTTGCAATGCCAATGGATCATTTTTCAGATTCACGCCTTGGTCTTTCTTGAATTCTTCAACCAAGTATTCAATCAATGCGCTATCAAAGTCTTCACCACCAAGGAATGTATCACCATTGGTCGACAATACTTCGATCTGTTGGTCGCCGTCCAAGTCTGCAATTTCGATGATGGATACGTCGAATGTACCACCACCCAAGTCATAAACTGCAACTTTACGGTCGCCTTCTTTCTTGTCCATACCGAACGCAAGTGCCGCAGCAGTTGGTTCGTTGATGATACGTTTTACGTCTAAGCCTGCGATTTTACCCGCATCTTTCGTCGCTTGACGCTGTGCATCGTTGAAGTATGCAGGTACTGTCACGACTGCTTCTGTCACAGTTTCGCCAAGATAGTCTTCCGCTGTTTTCTTCATCTTTTTCAAGATTTCAGCAGAGACTTGTTGTGGTGCAAGTTTTTTGTCGTTGACATCTACCCAAGCATCGCCATTGTCTGCTTTGATGATTTTGTATGGTACAAGACCGATGTCTTTTTGTACCGCTTGGTCTTCATAACGACGACCGATCAAACGCTTGATGGCGAATAATGTATTTTTCGGGTTGGTCACTGCTTGACGTTTTGCAGATTGACCGACCAAGATTTCGCCGTCTTTATAAGCGATGATTGATGGCGTTGTACGTGCGCCTTCAGCGTTTTCAATTACTTTGACTTTATCGCCTTCGAGTACCGCAACACATGAGTTGGTTGTACCTAAGTCAATACCGATAATTTTAGCCATTTGATTTGTTCCTCAAATAATTTTGTGCAATGTTTTGCTTGTTATCCGATATGAGAGCATTTGTTTTTTTTTCAAGTCAATGTGCCGAAAAATTTCTACAAATGCGCTGGTTTTTTCTGCTTACTGACCGACTGTAACCATTGCAGGGCGGAGCAATCGACCTGATAGGGTATAGCCTTTTTGCAACACGTTACCGATCTCGCCTGCTTTGGCATTTGGGTCAATACCGACCGCTTGATGTAGGTCTGCATTAAAACCATTGTCGACATCGACCGCTGCAATCTCATGCTTTTCTAGCGTGCTGAGTAGCGATTTCAAAGTCAGCTCGACACCTTCAAGCAGTGGCGTTTTTTCCTCGCCAGCGGCTTGGATAGCACGTTCAAGGTTGTCCACCGACTCGAGTAAGCCTTTGGCGAATTTTTCTAAAGCAAACTTTTTCGCTGTGTCAGCTTCACGTTCGAGACGTTCTTTCACTTTTTCAGACTCATAAATTGCATTGGCAGCACGTGCTTTTTCCAGCTTGAGGCTTTCTGCCAATTTGCCAATTTGCGCTTGTAAATCTTCTACTGTCACTTCTTCAGCATTTTCATTGGTTTCTGTATTTTCAAGATCTTGGTCTTGATCTACAGTCTGATCTTGAGCTTGCTCATTGTGCTCAGTTGCCATTGATGTTCTCCGTTTAAAAAAGTCAAACATGTGCAGTCCTCGAAGCGCTGTTACGATCAAACATGATACGAAACTGCAGTGTTCATCTAAAAATAAAATAACGATTGCTTGATGAGTATGGGCAAAGTCGGTGAAATTCAAGCAAAGAGAGTGCTTGAAAGTTGAATTTTTATGATTTTTTTAACATAGAAGCGCATTTTAAGCATGACGAATGGTGATTTTTCACCATTCGCAAATTGATAGCACGGATAAATCAACCAATCTGAATATCGGCAGATGGATATTGCACACGGCTTTTCTTCGGTGTGGCAATCAGATAAACCAAAGTCAACGGTCCAAGACGCCCTGCATACATCAAGAAAATCAAGGTCAATAGACTGCCATTATGCAGCTCTGCGGTAATGCCACGAGACAAACCGACCGTGCACGCTGCCGACAAGACCTCAAATACCACATCGATAAATTCCATTTCTGGCTCGAAGATGAGCAATAAGAACATCCCCAAGATAATGAAGAAGCAGGTAATCAAAGTCACCGCCAAGGCTTTATAAGTCACTTCACGAGAGATCGAACGATTAAAAATGGTCACCTCATCGTTACGTCGCAAGAATGAAATCACACTGAGAATCAAAATCACAAAGGTACCAATTTTAATCCCGCCTGCGGTACTGAGTGACCCACCACCGATAAACATCAGCAACATCATCAAGAAAGTCGACGCATTACTCATCGAGCCAATATCCAGACTATTAAAGCCCGATGATCTCGGTACGGTGGCTTGGAACCATGCATGTACTGCTTGTTGCTCCACATTCATATTGCCGAGCGTATTCGGATTGCTGGCTTCGAGCGCCCAGAGTAATACAAATGCGACCAAATTGATGATCAGCACACTCGACAGGATCACTTTGGAATTGGTGGTGAGCTTGCGCCATGCTTTGGCTTGTTTGATGTCCATAAACACCACAAAACCCACACCACCCAAGATATACAAGGTGCTCACCGTCATGCACAGCAAGAAGTTGTTTTGAAACTCCATCAAGCTATTATCAAATAAGGTAAAGCCCGCATTGTTAAAGGCGGAGACGCTATAAAACAGCGCATAATAGCAACTGTGCAGCAGACCATATTGCGGATACCACGCCGCAGCTAAAAATAAAAATCCAATCAATTCAAAAAATAAGGTATAGATCAATACGCCTTTGGCGATGAAGGTCACGTTATGCAGACTGGTCTGCCCGAGCGCATCTTGGGCAAAAATTTGCTGTTTGAGTCCGATTTTTGGCGAGAGGCTCAGCGCCGCCAACACCGCAAATGTAATGAAGCCTAGTCCGCCCGCTTGGATGAGCAATAAAATCATCATCTGCCCAAAGACCGTATAAGTCTCATTGATCGACACCACCGACAGCCCCGTAATGGTCACCGCAGAAGTTGCGGTAAAAAACGCCGTCATAAAAGGCAGGTCGCCGTGATGCGAGATCGGCAGTAACAGCAATAAAGTGCCTACCGCAATGAAGCTCAAAAAGCCCAGCGCCAACATACTTGGCGGGCTGAGATTGACGATCTGATTTTTGAAACTTAAGAAGTTCATGCTTTTAGGAATCGGTTAGACAATTTTTTTAGCTCTTCGACTGGGCCTTCGATGACCAGCACATCATTCAGCTCCAATGTCGTGTCTGCTTGAATATCACAGACCACTTTATTTTGTCGTTTCAGCAAAATGATTTTGATATCATTGGCTTTATTGATCAGCCCAAGCAAGTTCACACCACGTAAATGCAAAGGAATAATCACTTTAACAATATAATGATCATCGCCGAGTGACATATAGCGACTCACCCACGGCGAGTTTAAGGCTTGTGCTACACGCACGCCCATGTCTTCTTCGGGATGAATAATTTTTTTGATCTTAAAATGCGACAAAATCATATGATGGGCACTGGTTTTGGCTTTGACCCAAATATTTTCCACACCCATATTTTTCAGATGAAGTACACACAAAATACTGGCTTCAATGTCTTCACCAATCGCCACCACCACTGCATCACTGCTTTGAATATTTAGCTCTTTGAGTACCACTTCATCGGTGGCATCGGCAATCACGGCGTGGGTGAGTTGCTCAGAGATATTTTCCACATTTTTCTTGATCAGATCGATACCGATGACATCATGCTTGAGTGACGATAATTCTTTCGCCACAGTCGCACCGAAGCTGCCAAGACCGATCACTGCAAATTGCGCCATAAATTGTTAGCCTTTAAAAGAATTTACATCGTTTATTTTGGGGAGTGTATTTGACGATATTTCTGCACAAAAATATAGCATAGGAAAACCGCAAACCCTATTTTCACTGTGCAATAAATTGTAGTGCAATCCACTGCATCGTGACTGTGACTCCATAAAAAAACCACCCGATGACTCGAATGGTTTTCCTTGATACAGATGGCTTCAATCAGCGTAAAAATACATAGATATTTAGCTACTTAGATATTTAGATACTTAACTACGCACCACACTTAAGAAATGTAAGTGACGCTCATACTGATCAATCACATCTTGCAAAATATCATCGACCGTCCACTCCATCACATCGTAATGCTGACCGCCCTCTCGCAAGAAGACTTCGGCTTGGAAATATTCCACTTCCTGCCTGGTCTGCTCTGTCATAAAGCTCGGCGGTGTGGTAGAGCGAGCAACCACTTGATAAATGAAGTTAATTTCTTTGC
Organism: Acinetobacter marinus; assembly: GCF_900096915.1. GTDB lineage: Bacteria > Pseudomonadota > Gammaproteobacteria > Pseudomonadales > Moraxellaceae > Acinetobacter > Acinetobacter marinus. The sequence continues at coordinate 69,281 of NZ_FMYK01000011.1, read as the reverse complement.
GATGATCAACACTCAACTGTAAGCCATCGGCGATTTGATCAATTTTTACTTCAAGATTACGCACAGCAAACTCTTTTTCTAGCTTCAAGAATGCTTGTCGTACCGTGTCCTGAATGAATTGTTCAACCTCCACTTGGCTATGCGGATAGTGCATGATCAAGCCAAGACGCTGTTGCCAACTGCGTGGATTTTTCAGTGCATACGGCGTGGTGCGTGCACCTTGCAGTGCGTGCATCCGCGTCACATCGACTTTCAGCGCTTTGACCAAGCCGATACAGATCAACAGCATGATAAAGGTGAACGGCAATGCACTCATAATCGTAGCTGATTGCAAGGCTTTCAGACCGCCCGCCAAGAGCAATACGATCGCCAAAATCGCCATCAACACTGTCCAAAATAGACGTTGCCATAATGGCGATTGATCAGTTTTTGCCGTGAGATAATCCGTGACCAAAGCACCAGAATCCGCCGAAGTCACGAAGAATAAGATCACCAAGACCGTCGCCACGACTTGGAACACTCCCGCAAAAGGCATCGCCGACAAGAACTCAAAAAACGCCATGGATGAATCTTGTTGTGTCGCCGTGAGGAGACTTTGCTGACCTTTGTGCAGAATATTATACAATCCTGCATTGCCCAAAAAGCCCATCCAGATCATGGTAAAGCCTGTCGGAATCAACATCACGCCGACAATAAACTCACGCACACTGCGTCCTTTGGAGACACGTGCAATAAACATTCCCACGAATGGTGACCACGAAATCCACCACGCCCAGTACATAATCGTCCAGCCACCAATCCAACCATTGGGTTGATACGCATAGAGATTAAAGGTCATGGTGAACAGATTACTGAGATAATCACCGACATTTTGTAGTGTAGTTTGTAGTAAATAAATGGTCGGCCCTGCAAAAAATACGAATAACAACAGGATCAACGCCAAAATCAAATTCAGCTCAGATAAACGCTTAATACCCTTATCGACACCAAGAATCACCGACATCGATGCCATGATACTCACTGCAACGATCAGCCAAATCTGCGTAGTAGCACTGGTTTCAATGCCAAACAGATAATTCATCCCCGAATTAATCTGCGTCACGCCAAAGCCTAAAGTGGTCGCCACACCAAATACTGTACCGATGGTGGCAAAGGTATCGACCCCATCACCGATCGGACCATAAATCTTTTTGCCGATCATCGGATACAAGGCAGAGCGTACTTTTAACGGTAAGTTATGACGATAGGCAAAATACGCCAAGGACAAACCCACCAAAGCATAAATGCCCCAAGCATGTAAGCCCCAATGGAAAAAGGTAATGCGCATCGCCTGACGTGCCGCAGCAACCGTTTCAGGATCACCTGTCGGTGGGCTGGCAAAATGCATAATCGGCTCAGCCACACCGAAGAACATCAACCCGATGCCCATCCCCGCAGTAAACAGCATGGCAAACCATGATTGATTACTATACTCAGGTTGGCTGTGGTCTGGTCCGAGTTTAATCTTGCCTGCATCAGAAAGCGCAAAGTAAGCCAGAAGCAACAAGAAAATCGCTACGGAAAGCACGTAGAACCAGCTAAACGATGTGGTAATCCATGTATTTAATTTTTGTGTGATGAGATCAAATGCATCAGGCGTGATTAAGACCAAACCTAAAAATACTGCAATCACGATCACCGTGCTAAAAAACACATTTGGATTGACATTGGCAAACCAAGATGGTGTTTTGGAAGACATATTTCCCCCAGTCTTTTGTCTATATTCGAATATAACGAAATAATTCGCAGCCGTAAAAAAACACAGCACAATCTGAAAACTAGAAATTGCGGATGCTCAGAACTGTATATTTCATTCAGCAAAACCGAATCTATTGAGATTTCCTAAACCTAGCAAGTGGACTGAAATGTCAATAGACTCTGAGTAAACCTTTATATTAATTCAATATTAAATATTTTGCTGTAACCAAACTGTTATTGCTCAATTCGATCACAAGTAGAATAAGCATCTATTTCCCAAATTTAATGAGGGTCTGTGGTTTTAGCGGATCACGCAATGCATGGCTAAAATATCAACAGACCCTAAACTTTTCAGTGTACTATTCTGCTGTTTTCAATGAAATATTCTGTGCTTGACGTGGTGACAATTCCTCATCCGTACTACCCTCAATTTGTAGAATCTTGACAGGAATAAAGCGTACTTGCAGTTTGGTTGGTAGTCCTCGATTGTCCTTACGCATTTCTTTATTCAACGTAGCGAGTTGCTTTTGGGAAGGTTCATGATCGCCACGAATCACCACTCGTACCAAGGTATAGTCTTTCTTCTGATCAAACGCTACGGCATTGATAATATTATTGTCATCATTGAGATTATTTTTAACGATTTGGCTAATCGAGCTTTCATAGAGCTGAAGACGCACACGCTGAGCTAAATTAAGACTCAAATACACCGCAAGAATTGCAAGAACCAACAAGCTCCAAATATTACGCTTAATAAACTCCAAGACGTTACTTTGCAGTTCCTCTTCTGAACCACGGCGAAAGCCTGCAATCCAAAGCACCAACGATGAACTGATCTGGATGGCGACCATGTTGGTCACTGCCAACAAAAAGGCATTACCCGCATTACGCCATTGCATATGTGCAAACAATATTCCACTCGCCGCCAGCGGTGGTACTAATGCCGTCGCTACAGCAACCCCAACCACAGCCACTGAAAGTCGTGGCGATACCGAGGCGAACGCACCCGCTGCACCGCCCGCAAGTGCAATCATCAAGTCAATCACGGTCGGCTGTGTCCGAGACAGAATCTCCGAAGTCATCGGAATGTTATGATGAATAAAACCAATCAAAACCCCGATGGCAAAAATCATCACTACGCCCATCAGCAAGGTGCTGATCGCAGTGCGAAATAAAATCCAGCGACTATCGATAAAAGATAATGCCACACCCGAAATTGGTCCAAGCATCATCGCCACCAACATCGCCCCGATCACCACCGCAGCAGAATTCGCCAATAGTCCGTAGGATGCAATCACCGCAGACAGCGCATTCATGATGAAATAGGTTTTGGTCGGCAAAGCATCCGCTTGAATATTTAAACGCACTTGTTTGTGGTCAATTTTCTTGGCATTTTCCCGTTTGGCTTGTTTGTAGCGCAGTTTTTCTTTGAGGACTTCGTACTTTTCCTGTTCAGGATGATCCTCATCGACCACGATGGTTGGGGAGTCTTTATCTTTTTCTGTTGTCATGGGTGTTACCAAGAATTTTTTGTTGAGCAATAGTTGCTTTATACAACAATTTCGCAAGATTTGAATAATGGAGAGTTGTTAATCACTACATCTCGGTTTTAAAGCTGTGTATTTTTGATATCGCTTTCCCTTAAAAAATTACTCACTTTTATTTCACATATTTCCTCAGCGCAAACATCGCCACAGTTACCATGGCAAAACTCACAAAGATGTAGTACACCACAAATGCAAATAGTAAAGAAAAATAGATATATCCAAAATAATACCCTTCTACACCCCTCCGCCCAGAACCACCTGTTGAGCCATCAGGAGTAAAAAATATAATAAACAGAAACATGGAAAAATAGAGTGCAAGGTACATCATAAAAATGTACATATAAGATCTTTTAAACTTTTTCTTGTGCTTTATTTCGTGATAATACAACGCAATATTTCTCATCAGAGCTGGTGATAAGCCTTTCAGTTTATACATCATAATCGCATAAATATTCACCAAAATAATTAAACCATTGAGCACATCAAAAAGTATGCGATGCTTTATTGTTAATATCTCAGATTGACCAACATTGGTAAATCCTGAATAATTTTCCAAAGGCAACAAGATCGAAATCAACAAGATGACAAAACCGAAGCCAAACAGTAAATGACGATTACCTCTTGGTGACAGCTCATTCAGCACTGCATAGTAATTTTGATTTTTTAAAGCAGTCGTTCGATCATCCATAACTCCCCCATATTTTGATTTTTTATTTTCTAAAACCTATTTGTGTACAAGCCTCACGATTAGCGACCATCAGTTGCATCATTTTCGCTATAATAAAGCATCTTCTTATCCTACCCATTTTTGGATACTCATGAAAATCATTTTTGCAGGCACACCTGATTTTGCTGCCGCAGCCTTAGCCGCTTTACTCAAGACCGATCATGAGATCGTTGCGGTCTATACGCAGCCTGACCGTCCTGCGGGACGTGGGCAAAAGCTCACAGCATCTCCTGTGAAGACGTTGGCGCTCGAGCACAACTTGCCAGTGCATCAGCCTTTACATTTTAAAAGTAGCGAAGAAGCAGGCATCGAAGCACAGCAAGCACTTGCCGAATTAAATGCCGATGTGATGGTGGTGGCTGCGTATGGTTTGATTCTACCGCAAGTGGTTTTAGATACGCCGAAATATGGTTGCTTAAATATTCATGCCTCATTACTGCCTCGTTGGCGTGGTGCAGCGCCGATTCAACGGGCAATTTTGGCTGGCGATGCGTCAACAGGTGTGACGATTATGCAGATGGCAAAAGGCTTGGATACGGGTGATATGCTGTATAAAGTTAGCACAGAGATTACCGCAAACGATACCTCTGCAAATTTACATGATCGCTTGGCGACACTTGGTGCAGAGGCGATTTGTGAAGTGCTCACGGACATTTCAACTTTAGAAAATTATCAAGCCAAGCGTGAAGTGCAAGATGAAGCCCTCACCAACTATGCACACAAGATCGTTAAGAGCGAAGCAAAGATCGACTGGGCACAAGCCGCAAACATCATCGACCGTCAAATTCGTGCCTTTAATCCGTGGCCAGTGTGTTTTTGTCAAACTGATCCGAATAATCCGCCTTTAAGAATATGGTCGGCTGAACTCACAGATCAATCGCACAGCAAGACCTATGGTGAAATTATTGCGATGGATAAACACGGTATCGACGTGGCTTGTGGTGCGGGTACAGTGCTACGTTTAACCAGTTTGCAATGGGCAGGTGGCAAGACGTTAAATAGCGTGCAAATCCTGCAAACTCAAAAACTTAATATTGGACAAGTCCTCTCATGAATCAGCGTCCAAAACCAAGTTTTTATAAACAATATGCCAAACCGCAAAGCCAAACCAAACAGCAGAATACACCGCAAGATGCTGTAAAGCGTGGCGATGTAAAAAATAGCAGTGTAAAAATGAGCCATGAAAAAAATAGTACCGTAAAAACTGGCAGTCGTTTAAATCTACGTGCACAACTGATTCGACTATTAAGCCAAGTACAACAAGGTCGTTCATTGTCCGAGATTCAAGAGAAGTATTTTGAATTGGTCGATGAGAAAGATCGTGGCTTGATGCATGAGCTGAGCTTTGGTGTGCTTCGTCATTGGTATGCACTAAAAAGCATTAGTCTACCGATGCTGAATAAACCACTCAGTGATCCACAGCTTGAAGTTGCGATTTATTTGGGATTGTATCAACTGTTTTATACCCGCATTGCCGATCATGCTGCGATTTCTGAAACCGTAGAAGCCGTCAAACAACTTGGTTTTGAATCGGCGAGTGGCGTGATCAATGCCATCTTGCGCCGTGCCACTCGGGAGCGTGAACAGCTTTACATCGAACTAGAGCAAGCGCATGGTTTGCCGAGTTGGTTGTATAAGCGATTAAACAAAGATTGGGCGGAGCAACTGCCTGAGCTTGCACAGTCCTTACGTCAGCCTGCACCTTTATTTCTGCGGGTCAATCATCGTCAGATTGGTCGTGATGCCTATCTAAAACAATTGCAACTTGCAGGGATTGAGGCGAGTGCAAGCCATATTTCAGAGGTCAGCATTCGCCTTGAGCAAAGCGTTAGCATTCCTGCTTTACCGAGCTATGACAAAGGTTGGTTTTCGGTACAGGATGAACATGCACAGCTTTGCGTTTCGCTGTTGCCGAATCTGAATAGCAAAGTCGTGGTCGATGCCTGCGCCGCACCGGGCGGTAAGACCGCACATCTTTTGGAAAAATATCGTCCACAGCAGTTGATCGCACTGGATAATGTTGAAAGTCGTCTACAACGTGTGCATGATAATCTCAATCGCCTTCAACTCGCTTCATCAGAGCATGCCGAGCAAGTGGATGTGGTTTGCGCCGATGCAACCACATGGCAAATCAGTGAATCTTCGGATGCGACACAAGCCGATTGCATTATTATTGATGCGCCATGTACAGCGATTGGCGTATTGCGTCGCCACCCTGATATTCGACTACTTCGTCAATCGACGGATATTGCACAAACCACGGCGCTACAGGCTGAAATTTTAGAGAATATGTGGCAACAGCTCAAAGTCGGCGGACAAATGCTCTATATCACGTGTTCGATTTTAAAGGCAGAGAATGAAGTGCAAATGCAAAATTTCTTTGCGCAACATGCCGATGCCAAGCACGTGGAAATCCAAGCCGATTGGGGCATTGCACAGCAATATGGTCGTCAACTTTTACCACAACAAGGTAGTGGCGACGGTTTCTACTATTGCTTAATTGAAAAAGTTGCTTGATTGAAAAAGTTGCTTGATTGAAAAAGCTGTTTGATTGAAAGCGTTAAAGTTAAACCTTTTAAAACCAAAAGCATCGTTCGTTGCCAACGATGCTTTTTTCTTGCCTGACTGTCATCTATGAATTTTCATGTTTAGATGAGTTTAAACAGTACTAGACTCACCGCCAACATCGACATCCCCGTCACCAAACCATACACCGTTTCATGTCCTTTGGCATAGCGCTTTGCCGCAGGAAGCAATTCGTCCAATGCCAAGAATACCATCACCCCTGCAATCAATCCAAAAACTGTACCAAACACCAAAGAATTCATAAACGGCGCAAGGATGCTATAGCCAATCAACGCCCCCAATGGCTCGGCAAGCCCTGAGATGAAACTCGCCAACAGCGCCATCGATTTACTCTTTGTCGCCGCATAAACAGGCACGGCGATGGCAATCCCTTCGGGAATGTTATGAATTGCAATTGCTGCGGCAAGCGGTACGCCAAGCGTGGCATTTTCTAGCGTAGCAAAGAAGGTCGCTAAGCCTTCAGGGAAGTTATGTGCAGTAATTGCAAATAGTGTGAGTAAGCCCGTGCGATATAGCCCTGCATCATTTTGATCGGTTAAATGTGCACGATCTAAGGCATCATGTGGATTGGGAATAAAACGATCTAAGAGAATAACCAGCAGAATTCCTGCGAGAAAGGCAAAGGTGCCAAATGCAAAGCCAATTTGTGAATCATAAGATTGTGAAAATGAGTCGACTGACTTGGTAAGAATCTCAGTCAGCGAAACATAGACCATCGCCCCACCAGCAAATGCTAGCCCAAAAGACAACAGCCGAGGACTCGGCTGCTTAAAGAATAATACCAATGCACCGCCGACGACGGTTGCCAAACTTGCCAACACCGTGACCAAAAAGGCAATCAGCACATTGGTACTAAAGAAATCCGACATAATCTGGCTAATCTATTGAAACGATGAGCACAGTGTATAACACATTTTCAATGAATGATAATAATTATCATTCATTGGGGTAATCGGATTTTCCGCTTAATCCTCTGGATCTGGATGCTTGACCAAATGAATCATAGCCCATAACAACCCACCCCATAGGGCAAGGATCGATACAATCATCATCATCAGTGCACTATTTGACATGATTTTTCTCCTTTAGCTGATTGATTTTATTCATGGTCTTTGAGTTGACTCAGTGCCAACGCACCAAGGATAAATAACAGCACCACACCCCAACCAAAGATTAACAACATCGATGTTGGATAGCCTTCATAGCCGTTGCTGACTAACGATACAATCGATAGCACAAATGCGATCAAGAGCGACAATGGTGTCACGATGGTGAGCATAAAGCGCCAGCCAGCACCCATCTGAATGCTGGAAATCGCATTGATATGCTGTTCCAATTCAAACAGTTTAGAACGCTTAAACCATGTAATCATCACAATCGATAGCAACGCACCAAACACAATCCCGATACTATTGGCAAAGTGATCGATAATATCAACGAACTTGATCGCGCTATGTGTTGAGAATAACCCGATCGAAATCACTGCCAAACCACCCGCAATGATCGTCACTGCTTTAGCACGAGACCAGCCAAGTTTGTCCTGAAATGCGCTGATCGGCACTTGCAAGATACTCACCATCGAGGTGATCCCTGCAACGACCAACGAACTAAAGAATAAGAAGCCGAATAAGTCCGCACCAGCACCAAGACTCGAGATCAGCTTCGGAAAGGCAATAAATGCCAAGCCAATACCGCCACTCACCACATCCTTAAACTCGACACCCGCACTTTGCGCCATGAAGCCAAGCGCAGCAAAGACCCCGATGCCTGCCAGTAATTCAAAAGATGAGTTGGCTAAGCCAACCACGATCCCAGAACCTATGACATTGGATTTTGGTTTGAGATAAGAGGCGTAGGTCAGCATGATGCCAAAGCCGACTGATAACGAGAAGAAAATATGCCCGTACGCTGCCAGCCAGACCTTATAGTTGGTCATCGCCGCCCAGTCAGGGGTAAATAATGCATCCAAACCAATACTCGCACCTGGCAAACGAATCGCCTGAATCACCAAAATGGTAAACAAGACAATTAATAGTGGAATAAAGATTTTATTGGCAACTTCCACGCCTTTTTTGATGCCACCATACAAAATCAGCATGGTGATTCCCCAAACAATGAGCAATCCAAAAAACAGATGTGGCACAAAACCAAAGGCAAGCGTATCAGCAGTTTCTAAATAATTTTTAAAGAAGAAGGTTTGCGTGTCTTCGCCCCACTTCTGTCCCCATGAGAAGAAGATATAGCTCCCCGCCCATGACAACACGCTGGCATAGTAGGCGCCGATCGCCAATGTCACCATGACCTGCCACCAACCTACAGCCTCCATCGGCTTAGACACTTTTTTATAGGCAGTCGGTGGTGCGCCACGATATTTATGCCCGACCGCATAGTCGAGAAATAACAGCGGTAAGCCCGCAGTAAATAATGCAATTAAATATGGTACAAGAAAGGCACCACCGCCGTTCTCATACGTCACGTATGGAAAACGCCAAATATTACCCAATCCGACCGCCGATCCGATGGCAGCTAGAATAAATCCAGATCGGGCCGACCAATTTTCACGTTGTTTGGTCACAGAAATCCCCTTATATCTCCGATGCTTCGCATTAGCATACTGTAAAAAATGCCGCAGATTATCACAAATGCGGCATTTTTTTTAATAGTAAGCGACTATGCATCGCTTATAATTTGCTCAAATTTATTCTTTTTTAATTAACTATCAATCATATAGTCAGTCATATTTTTTACGTTGCACTGGCAAATTTATCGATTTTGACGCGCTCTTTCAGCCCGTTCTCGTAGTTCAGCGATTTGTTTTTGCTGATCTTTTGCTCGTTGTTCCTTTTCACGTTGCTGCCTCTGACGCTGCGCTTGGTCTCTTTGTGCTTTTTCACGCTGCTGCTTGGCACGTTGATCTCGTTGTTGTTGTGCTTTTTGCTGTTGTGCTTTTTGCTGTTGTGCTTTTTGCTGTTGCGCTTTTTGCTGTTGCACTCTACGTTGTGCATCATTATTACGATCCCGACGCTCTTGCGCTATGCGTGCTTTATTTTCTCGATCTCTCTGTTCACGCTCTCGCTGTTCACGGTCTCGATTGTTTCTTTCTCGAATTTCTTTTTCCCGATTTTTTCTTTCTTGATCAGCTTTTTCTCGGATTTCTCGTTGACGTTGTTCATCGGCACGCTTTTTCGCATCTTGTTGACGGCGCTGACGCTCCCATTCATCTCGTTTACGCTGTGCATCATATTGCTTTTGACGATCACGCTCTTGTGCAAGCCAAACTTGACGATCGTGATATTCAGCACGGTTTCTTGCTTGCTCAAGTTGATACGCTCTTTGACGTTCGTATTGGCGCTGACGCTCACGTTGCCACTCGTATTGGTCACGGCTGTCATATCCAGTCGGATAACGTGTACTCGGATAACCATATCTACCATCTGAGCGTGAATAACCATCTGAATCTGGCGCAACCACACAGCCCACAGCAGATATGGCTGTGACTAAAAGCACTGCGCTGGCTTTTAAAAGTGAGGTATTTGACATGGCGATTCCTCCTACAATGTCGTCAATCCATTCGCAAAACTTCAACTTGACAATATTGGTTTTCAAGTTATTGTAATGACTATAACCACAGCATAGGAATCAAATCGCAGGGCAATGTATGAAATCTATGCTGATTGTGCAACTGGATTAACCATTCGGCAAAACTATGAATAAAACATGTAGAACATACTGCGATTTGACGCACAATCATCAGATTATGGAGCAATCATGAGTAAATTTTTTGACCTTGCGCAGATCAAACTCAAGGCACAAGGACATAGCGCCCGTGCTATTGATCGTGCGCCAGCAATCGTGCAACGCCGTTTGGCTCGTATGTTGGAGTATCCATATTCTTTTCCTGCACTGCATCCATTTTATAGCTGTATTTTAGCAGCCCAGCTCAAACAAAAACGCTCAGGATTTATCAAAGAAAATTATCAAAAAAGTCGCACACAATTCACCCAACAAATGCAAGCCTTTCAGTCACAAGTAACAGCGATCGCCCGTGTTGAAGACCGACAACTTGCGCTGGCTTCGGGCACAACCAAAGCACGTCTCTATCATCCAAATCCTGAGCAGACCTTGCCTTTGATCGTGTTTTATCATGGTGGTGGTTTTATCGTCGGGGACTTAGATAGCCACGACGAAGCCTGTCGTTTACTCGCCAAACATGCCAATGCGCAAGTCTTGAGTGTCGATTATCCGCTTGCTCCAGAGCATTCTGCACAGCAAATGATTCAACGCTGCGTTGAGGCATTACAATGGGCTTTTGAACATCAGCAAGATTTGAATGTTGCCCCAAATCGTATTGCTGTCGCAGGCGATAGTGCAGGCGGAAATATCAGCGCTGTTGTTTCACAACAGTCTAAAAATCAAATATTTGCGCCACAAGCACAGTTCCTCGTCTACCCTGCGATTGATTTTAAAAATCGTTATGCTTCCTTTTATAAGTATAAAGATGGCTTGGTGCTGACTGCCGAAGATATTGATAATGTCACAGCACTTTACCCAATGCGTCATCAGACCGCACTGGATGATCCGATCATCTCACCGATTTATGGTGACTTAAATGGACTTGCACCTGCCTATGTCATCACGGCTCAATTCGATGTATTACATGATGAAGGTGAGCTCTACGCTGAAAAACTCAAACACGCAGGTGTAAAAACCCTCTACAGCAATATCGCAGACCAACCACATGGCTTCATCAATATGACCACAATCCATCACCGTGCGAAACAGCACTGGATTGAACATGCAAAAGCCTTTCGTCAATTTTGGAATACGCTATCTTAAACGAGCATTTTTGCTGTATTTTGAAGTCATGGTTTCACGTGGAACCATGCTTTTCGCAAACTGTTTTTGCACACCGCATATGTACATCGCCTGTGTACACCATGGCTAACATTGATCATTTTCCGAAACATGCTCATAAAAAAAACGGATGATCATGCATCCGTTTTTTAGATTTCAAGCGATTTTCAAATTAGAAATGCGCTTCTAAGCCAATATATGGACCATCAAAATCGAACTTGGTGTTATAGCCATCTTGATCATCTAGTTCAATATTGAGCAAACGATAACCCGCTTTTGCACCCAAGTCGATTGCCATATTTTCAATGAAGTTATATTTGATTTCTGCTGATGCATCAGTGATTTGCGTATCACTATAATTCGTTGCCAATACTTCTGCTTTAGCACTCAACCCTGTAAATGGCAGTTTTGCTCCTGCTGCAAGATACACCATTGGTGCGGTTTCACTGATGTTAACCTTATCTTCACCGAGTGTGCTGTAGTAAGTCACATCACCATCAAGGCGTTTTGCTGCTACACCCGCATCAACACTGACGATATTGTCTAGAATTTCATAATATAAAATGAAATCGGTTGAATCGAGGTCGATATTATACAGTGCATGACCTGAGAGATTGTCTTCTTCAGTGTCGACATCAATCCCAACATGACGGATTTTTGCATTTGGAATCAATGGAATAGGATGCTCAAAAGCCAGTGCGATTTGCGCTTGACCTTTATCTTCCAAGTCCAGTTTGTCCGCATCACGCAGACTTTCATCTTCAGGTGATTGATTATATTCGCCTTGTAGGTGCCAGTAATCGACACTACCGTACAAACCAAGCATATCGGCGTGTGCGCTGGCACTCAAAGCCACCATCCCGCCTGCCATACCAGAGAACATTAATGCTGTACTGAGTTGTTTCCAATGTTTCATTCTATTGCCCTAAATCGACTCGGTAAAAACTGCGCCTAGTGTAGCTGGATTTTCACACTTCACCAGCGCAATTACAAAAGATAATGTCGAATGTTACGGGTATTTCACCACGCTATATAGTCGTTATACGGAAGAATACAGCGTCAAAACGATCTTATCTCAAGGCTGAAGGTAAATCGTCGCTGCTATATTTCACCGTTTTGACATACTGTTTCATGCGCTGCAACATTTGATAGGGTTGCTGTTCCACAAAAGTATTCACAAAACTGGTCGGAATCGAGCCCGCAGGATCGGCAAAACCCGACGTGCTGACTTTGACTTGCTTAGCGCTGAGTTTGGTCAGCACCCAATCGCCTTCGTAGCGGGTGATGCGAATCACGTTATTTTTCAGTGGCACTCGAGGGTCTTTGATTGCGGTATTTTTCACAATCATTTGACCTTTGTTATTTTTACTCATTTTTCCTTTCACCACCAGATCACGGTCGTTGAGCGGGAAAGGAAAATCAAATTTGATATAAATCACAAACTCACCCGCAGCATCGTCCCGATCAATCACTTGAATATCAGTCACATAGGGAATCCAGGTTTTGCCACGATCGGTATCCAAGATTAAGCCGACGGCATTTTCAATCGAGGTATTCAGCGTGGTTTCAGCACGATAGTGCATCATCGGATTGTCTTTGATCTGCTGCGTCCAGACCTTAATACCTTGCTTATTAATGGATAATTTTTCTGTCCCTTTGGCATAGCTGATGTTGCTCAGTAACACACCAACGCATAAACACAGCACCACCCAAAAGGCGTAAAATCGTTTTAACATATCCTTGTCGTCCAATTCTTCTTGTCCAATGATGATGATCCAACCATTGTTCCAATATTTTTGTTTTCTGCTTTGATCACATGGCAAAGCTGATATTCGCAATGGCTTCTGTCAGATCGCACTCAAACCATTTTTAAAAAGTATAAACAATGCATCTTGCATTGTCCGTAGCTTTCTGTGACTGCATGTCAGCAATATATCTCAAGGTGTTTCACGATGTTTCGGCAACAAGCTGTCATGCATCTCTCTGCCTTGTGCTTTCCACCAAACACATTGGGACGCACCCTAGAGCACGCCACTTTTATTGTGTACTTTTTACTTCTTACTGCTCGTTTATTTCAGATTCAACACATCCAGCATATCGTAACGCTTCGGTGATTGGGCAACGACCCATGCAGCAGCACGGACGGCACCACCTGCGAAGTTCATGCGACTGGTGGCAGTGTGTTTAATTTCCAAACGCTCACCTTCGCCAATAAACATCACATTGTGTTCACCGACAATATCACCACCACGAATGGTTTCAAAACCGATGGTTTGACGATCACGTGCACCTGTAATCCCTTCACGTCCATACACTGCAACGTCTTTGAGATCACGACCAAGTGCGTCCGCAACCGCTTCACCCATCATCAGTGCCGTGCCTGATGGTGCATCAACTTTGTGACGGTGATGCGCTTCAACCACTTCGATATCGACCGTATCGCCAAAGGCTTTGGCTGCCATCTCAAGCAGTTTGATCGAGACATTGACCCCGACGGAATAGTTCGCCGCATAGACCACTGGAATCGTTTTCGCCGCCTCATCTAGCAAGGCTTTTTGTGCATCGCTAAAACCTGTAGTACCAATCACCATCGCCACATTGGCAGCTTGGCATGCTTTGAGATGTTGTTCAGTCGCCGAGGGTGCAGTAAAGTCAATCACCACATCACACACTGGCAAGGCTTCTTCAAGACTACCAACCACTTTAACACCAAGCGCACCAACTCCAGCCAACTCACCTGCATCCGCACCGAGCAAACTGCTTTCAGGACGCTCTACTGCGGCTGCAAGCGTATGCCCTGCTTGATGTACTGCTTGGATCAAGGTACGTCCCATACGACCACCCGCACCCAAAATGCCAATACGTGGTGAATTTGCCATAACTGCCTCAGCTTAAATCAAAGATAAAAAATTTGTGCATTACTATAGCAAAACTTTGCCCCATGAGAAGGCGAAATCCTACACATCAGTGATTTTTATGTTGAATTTCAGCATGCTTCACAAATGCCATATAAACTTGCATAAAAAATGCCTGCACATGGCAAGCATTTTAAAACCTAAAAATCGATATAATATCAATCAATTAGTCAAACAAGTCTGATACCTTATCAAAGAAACCTTTCTTTTTCTTGGTTTCGCTGTGCAGATTGCTGTCACCAAGTGTCTGCTGAAACTCACGTAATAATTCACGTTGCTTTTCATTGAGATTGGTCGGCGTTTCTACCATTACTCGGCAAAGTAAATCCCCCACCATAGTGCTACGCACAGGTTTTACCCCTTTACCACGTAGACGGAACATTTTCCCTGTTTGTGTGCCTTCAGGGATTTTCAAACTGACTCGGCTATCCAAGGTCGGAATTTGGATTTCTTTACCCAAAGCTGCATCGGCGATGCTAACAGGCACATCCATATACAGGTCGGCGCCATCACGTTGGAAGATTTCATGCTCACGCACCACCACTTCCACGTAAAGATCACCTGCTTGACCATCACGCATCGCTTCACCTTTACCAGTGAGGCGTACACGGTCGCCATTGTCCACACCCGCAGGAATGGTCACTTCCAAGGTCTGCTGACGATCTTGGATGCCGCTACCATGACAGGTATTACATGGGTTTTTAATGGTTTTACCCGTACCACGGCACGTACTACAAGTTTGTTGTACCGCAAAGAAACCTTGTTGCATGCGCACTTGACCAGCGCCATGACAGGTTTTACAAGTTTCCACATCGTTTGGATTTTTTGCTCCCTTGCCATCACAAGTATTACAAGGTGCTGGCGCAGAGAACGTAATAGTTTTCTTGACGCCTTTGATGGCTTCTTCAAGACTGAGTTCCATCACATAGCGCAAATCTGAGCCACGGCGCTGACGTTGCTGTCCACGTCCGCCACCGCCAAATGCACCACCAAAAATATCGCCAAACTGACTAAAAATATCTTCGGCGCTAAAACCACCACCACCGAAGCCACCGCCTCCACCAAAACCGCCTTCAAACGCACTGTGTCCCATACGGTCATACATGCTACGTTTTTCGCCGTCTGATAAGACTTCATACGCCTCAGTGGCTTCTTTAAATTTGTCTTCTGCTTCAGCATTGTCAGGGTTGCGGTCTGGGTGATATTTCATCGCCAGCTTGCGGTAGGCTTTTTTGATTTCGTCATCGCTGGCGGTTTTAGCAACACCTAAAACCTCATAATAGTCACGCTTTGCCATGAATAGCGGTACTCCTCACATTTCACACTGAAAATTTAAAAATTAAAATTTGACTGCGTCTAAGATTGGGGCGCTTTAGTTTTTTACAAGCAAAAACGCCAAGATCAGCAAAAAAATTTTGCCAAAGTGCTGGTATAGACAGTTTTGATAGCGGTTTTTCGACTAGGAAATGAAGACTAAATGGAATGACGCAAGGCGAATCAATAGACAGGTTTACGCTGGAAAAATTTGATCATGCCTTTGAGCCATGCATTGAGCAGATAAAGCCACGCCACCAGCGCAAAGATCACACCCGCAATGGTGCATGCGGTGACCCAAATCTGTTGATCCCAAACAAAGAAATACAAGGGAATAAACCACAGTGCGGCAAACACGGCGATACACAGAAAAATCAATAAACTGCGCACGATCCACAGTGCATGTGAATTCAGCCAAACTTCAATATCTGCGATATTGGTCAAGCGCATCGCCAGCACATAGGCAATAACCAGCGGCACAATACTAAACACGGTCAGAAACATCATCACATAAGCCCATAAAATCTGCTTTTGCTGTCGTTTTTGTTGTTCCTGACCCATGTATACCTCAATCGCTGAGCATCTTTTCTGACCTGACAAATCGTTGTCTGGCTTGCCCTCATTTTGTATTGCAAAAATACTACATATCGCCCGCAGAAGATAGCAATTTCTTACAAACTATGCGCTGGATTTCGCCGTATCGTCTTTTTTCACTTTAAACCATGCTGCATAGACCGCAGGCAAGAAAAATAGCGTCAAAACTGTCGCTGCAATCAAGCCCCCCATGATCGCCACCGCCATTGGTCCAAAGAAAATACTGCGTGACAATGGAATCATCGCCAGCACCGCAGCCAAAGCGGTCAAGATAATCGGTCTAAAACGGCGCACAGTGGAGTCGATAATCGCTGTCCACGGATCAGAGCCAGCGCTAATATCCTGCTCAATCTGATCAATCAGAATCAACGAGTTACGCATAATCATCCCCGACAAGGCAATGGTGCCGAGCATCGCCACAAAGCCAAACGGCTTGCCAAATAATAATAAAAACACAGTCACGCCAATAATCCCGAGTGGTGCGGTGAGCAACACGATGATGGAACGAGAAATACTCTTGAGCTGCAACATCAGTAAGGTGAACACCACCGCTAAGAATAATGGCATACCTGCATTGACTGACTTCTGTCCACGAGCAGATTCTTCTACGGTTCCGCCCACGTCGACCAAATAACCACTTGGTAATTGCTGACGCAATTGATCAACTTGCTCCGCCATTTCTGCGATAAATGTTGCAGGCTGTTTATCGGTACGCATATCGGCACGCACGGTAATGGTCGGTAAGCGATTTCGGTGCCAAATCAAGCCTTCTTCAAAGCGATATTCGATATTGGCAATCTGCGCTAGTGGCACACTACCACCATTGCTGGTTGGTACAGCTAGACTCGATAGTGCCCCGACATCAATGCGCTCTTTGGCATCACCACGCATACGAATTTCGATCAATTCCCGTTTTTCTCGATATTGATCAATCACACTACCTGTCAACGAGCTACTCAAAAAGTTCGCCAAATCTTGACTGGTCACACCCATCTGACGTGCACGGTCTTGATCGACTTTCAGGTAAATCATTTTACTCGGTTCACCCCAGTCCAGATGAACATTGGTGACATCGGCTTGCTCACCGAGTGTTGAAGAGAGCTGTTGTGCCCATTTACGCACTTCGCCAATGTCCTCGCCTGATACTCGATATTGGATTGGGTAGCCAACTGGTGGTCCATTTTCAAGCAAAGAGACCCGTGTACGCACTTGCGGTAAGATTTCTCGCAATTGTCGATCTAAGTTTTGACGGATTTCATTACGTTCATCAAGTGAGCTTGCCAATACCACGAACTGGGCAAAACTGGCTTGTGGCAACTGCTGATCGAGTGGCAAGTAAAAGCGTGGCGAGCCTGTGCCTACATATGCCACATAATTATCAATGCCTTTTTGAGTCTTTAAGAATTGTTCGACTTTTTTCACTGCCTGCTCGGTGGCTTTGAGTGAAGCGCCCTCTTCCAATTTCAAATCAATTAAGATTTCACCCCGATTCGACGGTGGGAAAAATTGTTGTGGAACCGTTTTAAACAGCGCCAAAGAGCCGATAAAAATCGCAACCGTCACCAGAATCACCGTCTTACGATATTCAACACAGGTATTGACCATCTTGCGAAAGCGTTGATAAAACGGCGTTTGGTACGGGTCATGATCCGCATCATGCTCGATCGGTTTCGGTGCGGGCTTTTTGCGCAGTTTCGCCCAGAGTCGCTGATACCACGGTGCAGGTTGCTGATGCATATTCTGAAAATCAGGCAACAGTTTTGCACCCAGATACGGTACAAACACCACTGCCGCCACCCAAGATACCAACAAAGCAATGGTCACCACTTGGAAGATCGAGCGAGTATATTCCCCTGTGCCCGACTGCGCTGTCGCAATCGGTAAAAAGCCCGCTGCGGTAATCAATGTGCCCGTGAGCATCGGAAAGGCGGTACTCGTCCATGCAAAGCCAGCGGCTTTCAGTCGACTGTAGCCCTGCTCCATTTTGATCGCCATCATTTCCACAGCGATAATGGCATCATCCACCAGTAGCCCAAGCGCCAGAATCAGTGCGCCAAGGGAAATTTTATGCAGTCCGACATCGAATAAATTCATGCCTGCAAAAGTCATCGCCAAGACCAGCGGGATTGAAAATGCCACCACCAGACCTGTCCGAAATCCCAATGAGAAGAAACTTACCAATAAGACGATAAAGACCGCTTCGGCAAGCACTTTCATAAACTCATTGACACTGCGTTTCACCGCCACAGGTTGATCTGAGACTTTGCTTAGCTTCATGCCCACAGGCAAGGTGTCTTGTAATAGAGCAAATTCGCTTTCAAGATGCTTGCCTAATGCCAAGATGTCGCCACCTTTACGCATCGACACGGCGATCCCAATACCATTCTCACCCATAAAACGCATGCGAGGCTGGGCAGGCTCACTAAAGCCACGATAGACCTCAGCCACATCACCGAGTTTAATGGTGCGATCACCCACCAACAGAGACATGGCACGTAGTTCATCTACAGATTTCAGCTCACCACTGACCCGAAGCTGAATCCGATCACTCTGCGTTTCAAAATAACCCGTCGAGTTAATACTGTTTTGCGCATTCAAGGCTTGCTGAATCTGGGTCACGGGAATGCCCATATTGACCGCTTTGGTATTGGAAATTTCCACCCAAATCTTTTCGTCTTGCAGACCCACCAAATCGACTTTCCCGACATCAGGCACACGCTGTAGTTGTAATTGCAACCGATCAGCATATTCCTTCATGGTGGCATAGTTATAATCATCGCCAGTCAGTACATAGATATTGCCAAAGGTGTCGCCAAATTCATCATTAAAGAATGGTCCTTGTACCCCCGACGGCAATTCATGCTTCATATCGCCGACTTTTTTGCGCACCTCATACCACACATCAGGAATCTGCGCAGAACGCATCGTGTCCTTGGCGACAAACGTCACCATCGATTCACCCGGTCGAGAATAGGCGGCAATGCGCTCGTATTTGCCCGTTTCCATCAGTGCTTTTTCGATGCGATCGGTGACTTGCAAGGAGACTTCCCGTGCTGTTGCACCGGGCCAATAGGTCTGTACCACCATCACCTTAAAGGTAAACGGTGGATCTTCACTTTGCGACAGTTTGGAATAAGATAAAAAGCCGACGACCGCCAGTAATGCCATAAAGTACAGCACCAAGCCTTTGTTCTTAAGTGCCCATTCGGATAAGTTAAATGACATGATTTAGCCCTCCGAATTGGCTGTTGCAGGCGTCGCAGATGCATTCTGTGTGGCTGTATTTGCTGGCTTTTCACTTGGCTGAGCTGTACCTGATTGTGCTTTGCTTGGCTGTGAGGTATCCGTGGTATTTCCCAGCGTCACAGGACGATTGTCTTCATCGACTAAGCGCACTTTTTGCTTTTCACGGAGCAAATGCACGCCACCGACCACCACCCATTGATCGGCGTTTAAGCCTGCCAACACAGGCACACGATCATGATGATATTCACCGAGTTGTACCCAAGTGCGATGCAGTGTCTGATTCGGTGCAACCACCCACACATAAGGCTTGTCATTGACCGCAGAAATACTCGACAAAGGTACGGTGACTTGTTCTGCATCTGTACTTTGGAAAAACACCCGAGCACTTTGCCCAAGCTGGATCGCTTGGCTTTGATTGCGTAGTGCCACTTTGACTTGGAAAGTCCGACTTTGATCAGCGGCTGGGGCGATTTCTCGTACATAGGCATCAAAGCGTTGCTCTGGTGCCGACCACAGACTCACTGTCGCTGACTGCCCAACACGCAGTTCACGCACTGCATTTTCTGCTACACCGATCACCACATCTCGCTCACCATCCAGTGCCAGTTGATATGCAGTTTGACCCGCTGCAACCACTTGCCCGACTTCAATCTCTCGAGTAGTAATCACACCGTTTTTGGTGGCACGCAGTTGATTATATTGGCTTTGGTTTTGTGCCATGGCATAGTTGGATTGGGCTTGTTTTAGGCTGGATTGTGCGGATTGATATTGATTTTCTGCACTGTCATATTGTGAGCGACTGACCGCATTGTCTGGTAACAGCTGTTTAAAACGGTTCAATTCAGCTTGGCTATTATTGAGCGCCGATTGGGCTTGTTCGAGCTGTGCACGGGCGGCGTTAAGTTCTAAATTAGCATCTTTCACATCCAGACGGGCAATCACCTGTCCAACACTTACTCGATCGCCGACATCGACCGTGCGTGCCACCACTTGTCCGCCAACACGAAAAGCCAAATTGGTTTGCTGGCGAGCTTGCACTTCGCCTGCATAGCTTTGCGTTTGCTGATGGTTGGACTCGGGCTGAGTCACCATGACGATTTTTAATTGTTCAGGCTTTTTTTCTGGTTTGCTACAAGCGACTAGCGTCAGACTCATCAATAACACAACGCCTGTGTTCAACCATGTTGCAAAATGCTGTCGACTATTCATGATTTGTACTCTTTATACTGCCTTTATCGTGCGTCTATGCACACACTTGCCCTGATCGATGCGAATCCCTATCCCTGCGGATGGTGTGCGAAAACAATGCTTCGCTATTTCTATACTAGGCAGTATAATAATTGTTGTCATTGTAAGCTAGACATTTTTTAATGTCAGTAAAGTCAATCTGCTTAAGAAGGAAATGCGCCAGCATGCAACCCCAAGTCGGTCGTCCCAAAGATCTGAAAAAACGCCAAGCGATTTTGGAAGCAGCTACGCAGTGTTTCTTGCGTACAGGCTATGAGGGGACTAGCATGGACAGCATCGCCAAGCTCGCCAATGTCTCTAAGCTCACGGTATATAACCATTTCCAAGATAAAGCACATTTATTTGGTGCTGCGATTTCCATGGTCTGTGACCAACGCCTGCCCAAACATTTCTATCAGTTGGATATTCACAAGTCGGTCGAAGCACATTTATTTGAACTGTCCGTGGCATTTTTAAAGATGGTGTATTCGGATGAGGCGATCAAATTGCATCAGCTGATGACCAGCTTAGCCAGCCAAGAGCCTGATTTGGTCGCATTGTTTTTCAATTCTGGACCACAGCAGACTCGCACCAACTTACTCTCATTATTTCAACAGTTTCAACAACATCAACTCATCGATATTGATGATGAATTGCTGGCGATTGATTTATTTTGTACCTTAATGACCGATG
Organism: Acinetobacter marinus; assembly: GCF_900096915.1. GTDB lineage: Bacteria > Pseudomonadota > Gammaproteobacteria > Pseudomonadales > Moraxellaceae > Acinetobacter > Acinetobacter marinus. Next base: position 47,841 of record NZ_FMYK01000011.1, on the reverse strand, counting down.
TGCATCATGACCGTGTGCTTTGGGGGATCGACCCTGTGCCTGATTTGGCAAAAATCCAGACCAAGGTCAAACATCAATTGGCGATTTTCTTTAAAGTCTATCCTTTGCGTTAGGGCAATCTTCTACACAACATTGCATCATTGCGCATAATTTTAAAGTCATCCGTATACGTTTATGCTCTTTTTATTTCATGCTCAGAACACTGCCTCTATGTAGCGAAATTTTTTGCTTACATTCACGCCAATCGACTGTCGTTTTATGCAAATAAGATATTTCGATTTGCCTTTATAGTGATCTTTCTACCGCTCCGTATTCTGGACATTGCACCTGAGGTATCAGACTTTAGCCCAAGCCATTTGTGGCAAGCGCATGATGCGAGTAGACTAAGCCGAGAACAAGATTTTGATGCTTGAATATAGGGTCTGTTGACATCTCACAGATGCTTGCGACTACGGATGTTTTTTAGGTGACACTAGGCAGGAATGAGGAAGTTTAGTCATTCTAAATGACTCTTTCCTAACGACGTAGCGCCAAAAAACATCCTAGTCCCAAAGGGTTATCGCTAAAACTGCCATAAACTTCGTTATGAAACTTGGTAAGGGAGTGACCATTACCTTCGTTTCATGTCTCGTTTCTGTTGTTTTAGCTGATAACGCAATGCATGGTTGAAATGTCAACAGACCCTAGCTATTTTTCTTTTTTTGATCCATCCCGCCGCCGCTTTTAAGGAGCCAAATAAACCATGAGCCAAACAGAAATTGATGTGGAACTACGTGATGATGTGCGTGTATTGGGGAGTTATTTAGGCGACACCTTAAAACAACAAGTCGGGCAAACCCTGTATGACCAAGTCGAGCATATCCGTAAATATGCCAAAGGCGCACGTGATGGTGATGCGCAGGCAGAGCAAAAATTGGCGGAAATTTTACAGAATTTAAGTGATGAAGATGCCTTGCCTCTAAGCCGTGCATTTACCCATTTTCTCAACTTTGCCAATATCGCCGAGCAATATCATGGGGTGCGGCAGCGTCGTCGCAATCAATTTCACCTTGATAGCGATGAACTGAATCACAGCAATGTGTTACAGCATCTATTTAAGCTCAGCCAATCTGAAAAAATCGATGCGCAGACGCTTTATGAAACTGTACAAAATCTGCATATCGAGCTAGTACTGACCGCCCATCCAACCGAAGTTAGCCGTCGCACCTTGATTCAAAAATATGACGACATCAGTCGCTGTCTAGCCGATTTGGATCAACGCAAACTGACCCCGATCGAACAAGCCCAACTCGAAGCGCAATTACAACAAGAAATTAGCGCCGCATGGCAAACCGATGAAATTCGCCAAAATCGCCCAACACCAGTCGATGAGGCAAAATGGGGCTTTACCACCATCGAGCAAACATTATGGACGGCGGTACCGAAGTTTATCCGTGAGCTAGATCAACTGGTGCTCACTTACTGTGGCAAACGCTTACCCTTAGATAGCGCACCGATTCGTTTTGCCTCGTGGATGGGTGGCGACCGTGATGGCAACCCAAATGTCACGTATAAAGTGACTGAGGAAGTGTTATTGCTGTCACGCTGGAAAGCAGCAGATTTATTCTTAAAAGACATTGAGAATTTGCGCTGGGAACTCTCCATGCAACAGTGCACCGCTGAATTCGCAGAAAAAGTCAATCACCACGTTGAGCCATATCGTGAGCGTTTACGCAACCTGCGTGACCGACTACAACTGACCTTGCGTTGGTTAGACGCCAGATTGCATGGGCAAACGGCGCTAGATGATACTGGCGTGATTCACTCGACCCAAGAGTTACTTGAGCCGTTGCACGATTGTTACCAATCCTTAACTCAAAGCAAAATGCAAAATATTGCGGATGGCTTATTGCTGGATGTGATTCATCGTGCCAACTGTTTTGGCATTGAATTGGTCAAGCTCGATATTCGTCAAGAATCCACCCGTCATCGTCAAGCAGTCAGTGCCATCACGGCGTATCTCGGCTTAGGCGAATTTTCTACTTGGAGCGAACAAGCCAAACAAACATGGTTGATTCAAGAGCTGTCCAATAAACGCCCATTATTGCCACATCATGTCGAGCTGAACCCTGAGGATGCGCTGGCACATGCCGATGTACAAGAGGTCTTGGCGACGGTCAAAATGTTGGCTCAGCAACCGCCTGAGTCGCTCGGTGCTTATATTATTTCTATGGCGGAATATCCAAGTGATGTATTGGCGGTGATGCTCCTGCAAAAAGAAGCGGGTGTCGCCAAGCCCCTGCGTGTAGTGCCATTATTTGAGACCTTAGACGATCTGGATCGTGCAGCATCAACCATTGATCAACTGCTGAATATGCCGTGGTACAAGCAACAAATTCAAGGCAAGCATGAAGTGATGATCGGCTACTCCGACTCTGCCAAAGATGCAGGATTCATGTCTGCCAACTGGGCACAATATCGTGCTCAGGAACAACTCACTGAAGTGGCGCAAAAGCACGGCATTCAATTGACACTATTCCACGGTCGTGGTGGTTCGATCAGTCGTGGTGGTGCACCAACCCATCAAGCACTCTATGCACAGCCGCCAGGTTCGATCAAGGGCGCAATCCGTGTCACCGAACAAGGCGAGATGATCCGCTTTAAATTTGGTTTAGAGCCAATTGCCATTCAGAACTTAGAAATCTATTGTGCGGCGACCTTAAAAGCCACCTTACTGCCACCGCCAAAGCCTGAGCCTGCGTGGCGTGAGCTGATGCATCAAATGACCACAGAATCGGTGCAACTGTATCGTAAAACAGTGCGTGAACATCCTGATTTTGTTCGTTATCTGCGTACCGTGACACCAGAGTTAGAACTGCAAATGCTACCGTTGGGCTCTCGCCCTGCAAAGCGTAAAGTCGGTGGTGGCATTGAATCTTTACGTGCAATTCCGTGGGTGTTTGCATGGACACAGATTCGCCTGATGCTCCCTGCTTGGCTCGGCACTGGCGCTGCGATCCGACATGCACTCGATGCACAGCAAAAAGACACCTTATTGACCATGTTAGATCAATGGCCATATTTCAATACCTTGATCGATATGTTGGAAATGGTCTTGGCAAAAGCCGATCCACGTATTGCGCAGTACTATGAGTCACATCTGACCGATGACCCTGCCTTGATCGAGCTTGGCGATAGCTTGCGTAAACGCTTGGATAAAGCAGTGGATACTGTGCTTCAGCTTAAGTCTGGCTCGACACTGATTGAAGACAAAGATAACTTTGATCAATCGATGCGTGTGCGCAAAACTTACCTGTTGCCGTTACATTTGTTGCAAGCAGAATTAATGCGCCGTCGCCGTCAATACATTGAACAAGGACAAGAGCAAACCCCTGTCGATCATGCCTTAATGGTCACCATCGCAGGCATCGCTGCGGGACTACGCAATACAGGTTAATTGATCTGATGTTATTGATCTGAATTGACTTGAGTTGAATTGACCTGCAACTTATAAAAAATCACAGATTGCCTAATGCAAGCACGAACGACTCCTGCTAGCATTAGGCAAATTTTTTGATTTGAATGAAACGCAATGTATTTGCTTGATTTTATTTTGCATGTCGACCAACACCTCGTCGAGTTCGTGACCAATTATGGGGTGTGGATTTACGGCATTTTATTTTTAATTATTTTTGTCGAAACTGGTCTGGTGGTGATGCCATTTTTACCTGGTGACAGTTTACTGTTCGCTGCGGGTGCTTTGGCTGCCACTGGTGCAATGGATCCTGTGTTATTGGTTATTCTGCTATTTATCGCTGCGGTGCTTGGCGATACGCTGAATTATCATATCGGGAAATATATTGGTCCTCGAGTGTTTAGCATTGAGTCACGCTGGATCAATAAAGAATACTTGTTCAAAACCCAAGCCTTTTTTGAAAAGCATGGTGGCAAGACCATTATATTCGCCCGCTTTATTCCTTTTGCACGGACTTTTGCACCCTTTGTGGCGGGTGCCAGCTCGATGAATTATAAATATTTTTTGAGCTATAACGTGATCGGTGCGATCTGTTGGGTGGGTTCATTTATTCTGTTGGGTTATTTATTTGGCAATATTCCTGCGGTCAAAGACAACTTCACCTATGTCATTTTCGCCATCATCATCTTGAGCGTACTGCCTGCAATCTATACCTTTGTCCGTGAACGCTTTAAAAAACAGGCTTAAGATATAATGCTGATCAGTTAAGCGTAATTTCATTATTACTGATTGATAAATCTCCCCTAACCCCTCTTTGAAAAGAGGGGAATACCATTGAATTCAACACTGTATTGAATCTCGAAATACTCCCTCCTTTGAAAAAGGAGGGTTGGGGAGGATTAAAAAATACTTAACTGACTGGCTTTAGGCTTAAGATAGGCGCTCCTCCATTTTTTCAAAGGGGAGGCTCGGTGGGGATTATCTTAGTCAATAGAGGATGCGCAGAATATTTCAGCTTATAACCCGACTGCGTAAAACGATCCGCACGCAGTCGTTTGCCTGTTGTCTTTGCATCGGCATGAATCGTTAGCGGTTCAAATTGATGTTCCGCACGGATGATATTGAATAATTCATGTTGTATGCTCGGGCGTTGGTCAGTCAGGATATAGCTTGATTCGATATTTTCTACATTTTCAATCTGCATGAAGTACTGTAAAAATCCCACCAAATCACTGCGATGAAGCCGATTGGTCCAATGATTTGTCGTCAATTGCGTAGTTTCTAATGCTTTCGTTTTGAGATATAGACTGTGCTCCCGATATAAACCACTGGGGCGGATGATGGTGAGCTTTTCCTGCCAATACGCCGACCACAGTTGCTCCGCTGCAATCAGGGTCTGCCCGATCGGATCATGCGTCTGTGGCGTAGTTTCGTCATTTAACCATTGTCCGCTATCCTCGCCATAGACACGCGTAGAGGACACAAAAATCACTTTTTGAATCGGATGATGTTGCAATGCCCGAAAGACTGGGCGAGCGCTATCAATGAAAATCTGCTGATAGCCATCCACGCTGCGTTCACTTGGTGAAACAATGACATAGACCCAATCAAAACCATGCTGATCGGATAGATCTAAATTTAGAAAATTTAAATCTTGAATATCTTGCGCAACATGCTGGATATTCGCTTGAGCAAAGGTTTGTGCGCTTCGACTCACGCAGGTCACTTGATGTGTTGCCCCATCGCCTTCTTGTGCCAAGCCCTCAGCGAGCGCTCGACCAATTTGACCACAACCCAAGATTAAAATATTCATCTCATCGCATCCGCAAACGACATATACAAATGACTGATTCCAAGCACTTTTGGCAATGCATCGATAGTGCTATGCTTGGCATGTTGTATCGCATATTGAAAAATAAGGTCATCCCGTGACAAAACCAGCACAGCCCACCCCAAATCAAAATAACTTATCCTTGGATCAAGCATCTACGCCTGACTATGTGCATTGGTTTCGTCATGCAGCACCGTATATTAACACGCATCGTCATAAAACTTTTGTACTGATGTTCGGTGGCGAAGCCCTGCAATCTGATAATTTTCAGCATATTATTCATGATATTGCACTACTGCATGCGCTGGGTATACGGCTGGTTTTGGTACATGGTGCACGTCCGCAAATCAATCACAATCTGGCACAGCTTCAGCTTAAAACCCCATTTTTAAAACATCGCCGTATCACCACCCGTGAATCTTTGCCTGCGGTGCTCAGTGCGGTTGGTTCGATTCGTTTGCAGATTGAAGCCTTACTGTCGATGGGACTCGCCAACTCACCGATGTATGGCGCACGCATCGATGTGGTCTCAGGCAATTTCGTCACGGCAAAACCGTTTGGTATCCACGAAGGCGTTGATTTTCAACTGACAGGTGAGGTGCGTGCCATTGATCATGATGCCATCACGCATAATCTGAAAAATAATCAAATCGTCCTACTTGGTCCGACAGGCTATTCTTCCACGGGTGAAGTGTTTAACTTGCGTGCAGAAGAGGTAGCGACACGTGCTGCCATTGACTTAAAAGCGGATAAACTGATTTTTCTTGGGGAACAGCGTGGCTTTTTAGACAGCCAGCACAAACTCATTCGAGAGCTCACACCACAGCAAGCCACACATCATTTGACACAATTCGATACGCCAAATCATGAGCAGTATTTGCACTTGGCAGGTGCAGTACAGGCGTGCAAAGCTGGCGTGAAACGTTGTCATCTGCTGTCGTACCATCAAAATGGTGCGCTTCTTGGTGAGCTATTTACCCGTGATGGTCTCGGTACGCTGGTCACAGCGATGGACTATGAAGCAGTGCGCCAAGCCACGATTCAAGACGTTGGCGGATTGCTCAATCTGCTGCGTCCTCTTGAGGAGCAAGGCATCTTGGTGTATCGCTCACGAGAACGGCTAGAAGATGAAATCGAGCACTTTGCCGTGATTGAACGTGACGGGATGATCCTTGCCTGTGCTGCACTTTATCCGCTCCCTGTTGACGATACTGAACCTGCGTCAGGTGAAATTGCCTGCGTTGCGGTGCATCCCGACTACCGTAAATCCAATCGTGGCGTGCAAGTCTTACACTTTTTGGAGCAACGTGCCAAACACCTTGGCATTGGACAGTTATATTTGCTCACCACCCATACGGGGCATTGGTTTATGGAACAAGGCTTTGAAAAAGTCGAATTGAGCGAACTGCCAAGCGCGCGCCAAGCCATGTACAACTATCAACGCAACTCACAAGTATTTCGTAAATTGATTGACTAATCGATAGATGATTTTTGCATTTCAACCACTTTGATTAGGGTCTGTTGCGATTCAGACGACGCATCGTCAAATTCATTGCTCAGTACACCATGACCATGAAAAATGACCCAAACCATCGGAAATGATTCTCATCTATTGTCATTTCCATGCACAAAAATCCATCGTTTCTACATAGTTTTCACGTAAAAGTAAAACCAAATTCATCAACAGCCAAAGCCAATCGGTTATGATTGCTGGCACACACCCAATTGAATAGGTTGCTCGTATGAAACAACTTGCTGGATTGATTATTGTTATGCTGAGCTTAATGGCAGGGCAAACCACGTTTGCAAAGCCAAAAGACAACCAGCATCCGCATGATCCGTCTTTTGAGCAAGATCGACACGGGCAAGGCGATGAGCGCCAGAAAAATGACAAAGGTCGAGGTCAAGGCAAAAAACAGCAACGTCATAACGCCCCGCTCAAAGCAGGACAAGCCTTACCAGAAGAGTTTCGTCATGCCGAGCGGGTTGATTATCGAGATCATCGTCAACTCAGTGAACCGTCTCGTTACCAGCAATGGGTCAAGGTCAATGACCGTTTTGTGCTGATGAATGTGCTGACCAATACCATTTTAAAAGTAGAATAAGATTAAATCTGCTGATACAGACACTTATACCGACTTTACCAATGCAAAAATAAAGCCCTGACCTGTGCTTCGTTTTGCGAGTTTTCTACGACTTCTAGGTCAATGCACTTTTCAATCACAGCTAATTACCCTATGATCGAACACGATTCTTTTTAGTTTTAGCGGATATGAAAGTTTTTTATTGTAATCATTGCCATGCGCAAATCATGTATAGCAACAGCTTATGCATCTCTTGCAATAAAGTGGTGGGTTATTTACCGACAAGTCAAGATATGGCGACGTTCGAGCAAACCGAACAAGGCTGGCTTGCGCTTGATGGTTCGGAAAAACTATACCGCCCGTGCGCCAACTATCAAGAATATCATGTCTGCAATTGGATGATCGACGCTGACGATCCCTCAGCTTATTGTTGCTCATGTCAATTGACCTCGGTGATCCCGAATCTGCACGAAGAAAAAAATATTGAATATTGGGCAAAACTCGAAATCGCCAAACGCCGTTTTTTATATATCACCCAGCGTCTCGATATTTTCCCACGACCAAAAACCAGCCCTGATGATGCGCTCGGTTTGAGTTTTCAGTTTTTGGTACCGACCGAAGACCATCCCGTGATGACAGGTCATGCCAATGGGGTGATTACCTTGAATGCCTTTGAGGCAGATCATCTCTATCGAGAACAAACCCGCATTACCATGGGCGAAAACTATCGCACTCTACTTGGACACTTTCGCCATGAGAGTGGACACTACTATTTTGATGTGTTGATCGCAGATACCCCGTGGCTGGCTGAGTTTCGGCAGATTTTTGGAGACGAGCGTCAAGATTATAGCCAAGCCCTCCAAAACTATTATGAACACGGTGCGCAAAAAGATTGGCAAGAACGCTTTATCAGCACTTATGCCACCAGCCATCCTTGGGAAGATTGGGCGGAAACTTGGGCGCATTATCTACACATGATCAGCACCTTAGATACGGCGTATCATATCGGCATGACCGTGGAAAAACGCCATAAGAACGGCCCTGAACTGCGCTTCACCGAATCACCCACCCATGCGCAAGATTTTGAACTGACCTTAAATAACTGGTTTGCGCTCACGTATGGTCTAAATTCGCTGAACCAAAGTATGGGACTGGAAGATGCCTATCCATTTGTACTGTCGAGTACCGTCTTAGATAAGTTACGCTTTATCCATAAAGTCTTACAACAAGTCAGTGCGCATAAGCGTGAAGATGAACGCTTTAATCTATTACAACGCTGTTAATCGTCAAATCTAGACTAAAGTCTTTGAATTTTATATTTTTAATCTTTTGCACCGTTAATATATTCTGCACAATATAGCGGACGCAAAAGTGGGTGAAGTGAACATGATTAGACTAGCAAGCAGCGAAGATTTTGCTCAAATTTGGACTTTTTTCAAACCCATTGCCCAAGCGGGCGAGACTTATGCCTATGATCGAAACATCAGTCAAGAGGAGGCTTTTCATCAATGGATGAATTTACCTCGTCAAACCTTTGTTTTTGAAAAAGATGGGGAAATTCTCGGTTCGTACTACATCAAAACCAACCACGCTGCTGCAGGTGCGCATGTCTGTAATTGTGGTTACATGGTGTCCGAAGCAGCACGTGGGCAAGGCGTGGCGGCGCAGATGTGTGAACACTCGCAGCAAATCGCCCGTGAGCTAGGTTATTTGTCGATGCAATTTAACTTTGTGGCATCAAGCAATGCAGGTGCTGTGCGACTTTGGCAAAAACTTGGCTTTGACATTGTTGGGCGATTACCAAAGGCGTTTAATCACCCAACCCAAGGCTTGGTCGATGCTTTGGTGATGTACAAATGGCTTGGCGATTCACATTCTGACCGAAACACTTAACGATTCATGACGTCCGCATATTCTTGATGGCGTCATGAAAATATGCAACGACAACAACGCATAATAAAGATTTAACTTCGAACAAAAAACCGATACACTGAATTGATCATTGATTTTATTAAAACTGAACAATAAGACTGCGCAATTCATCATGCCATCCATCTATCAGCTCAAGCCTGCCTTTCAAAACCTACTTCGACCCTTGGTCAAAGGGCTGTATCGACTGGGCGTCACTGCCAATATGGTGACGCTAGGCAGTATGCTGGTTTCAGTCTTTGTGGCGATTGGGATTTATTTTAGTGTGCAGTCGCCTCATGGTTCGATCTGGTACTTTCTTTTGTTGCCCGTGTGGATGTTGCTGCGCATGGCGTGTAATGCCATCGATGGCATGCTGGCTCGTGAGTTTGGGCAACAGTCCCACCTCGGTGCGTATCTCAATGAATTGTGCGATGTGATCAGCGACAGTGCACTTTATCTATGTTTGATTGCATTTACTTTAATTAGTCATAAGCTGTTATTTTTATTTATTTTTTTGGCAATCCTAGCGGAATATGCAGGGGTCATGGCGCCGATTATTGGTGCCGAACGTCGCTATGATGGCCCAATGGGCAAAAGCGATCGTGCCTTTGTGATCAGTGTATTGGCAGTGATTATTGCCTTGAGTCCAACACTACAAGCAAAGTTTCAAAATATACAAATTCAACAGATTGATACAGTGATCAATGGCATATTACTGCTATCGAGTGTGTTATTAATACTGACCATTTTTAATCGTATTCGACAAGGACTATTACATCACAAAGATTAGGATCGACTTGAATCAATATAGGAAAATAAATATGTATAACAACCACAAACAGCAATTTCAAAGCCATGATGGACAGCACATCGTCTATCAACATTGGCAAAGCAATCAATCCATTGATACACCCGCAGCAGATAAGCAAGCGATTATTCTTCTGCATCGTGGGCATGAACATGCCGAGCGTATGGCACATTTAGTCAGTGAACTGGATTTGCCTGAGTTTGATTTTTTTGCATGGGATCAACGTGGACATGGACATACCGAGGGTGCACGTGGTGATGCACCAAGTTTTAGTGCGGTGGTGCTGGATTTAGAATATTTTGTGCGCCATATCAATCAGTCCTATCAAATCAAAACAGAAAATATTGCGGTGATTGGGCAAAGCGTTGGCGCCGTGCTTGCTGCCACTTGGGTTCATGACTATGCGCCAAAAATCCGTGCGCTGTGCCTTGCCTCGCCTGCATTTGATATTAAGCTCTATGTGCCTTTCGCTCGTGCAGGTTTGACCGCACTGGCAAAAGTCCGTGGTAATTTCTTTATTACCAGCTATGTCAAAGCCAAGATGCTGACCCATGATCAAGCCCGTGCCAAAAGCTATGATGAAGACCCGATGATTGCCAAAGCGATCTCGGTGCGGATGTTGCTTGGGCTGTATGAGGCGAGTGATCGAATTGTCGCTGATGCACAAAATATCTTTGTACCGACGCAGGTACTCAGTTCTTCTGCCGATTTCGTGGTGCGTCAGCCACCACAGCGCAGTTTTTTTGAAAAATTAGCACATCCCAATAAAGAATGGCATGTGCTAGAAGGCTTTTATCACGACACTTTGGGTGAAAAGGATCGTCATCTCGCCATCGAAAAGATGCGTCGCTTTATCTTGGCAAACTTTGAGCACTCGCATCAACTCAACGTCTTAGATGCTGATGTGATCGGCAGTAGCTGTGCCATTGCCGAGCAGATTTCTACGCCTTTACCCGCCAAATCACTAAAAAATGCCTACTGGCAACTGGCAAAACAGAATTTAAAAATTGGCAGTCTATTTTCCAAAGGGTTAAAAATCGGGGAAAAGACAGGTTATGACTCAGGTTCAACGCTCGATTTTGTCTATCGCAATCAAATGGAAAGTAAAAATCCGCTCGGAAAGCTCATCGATAAACAATACCTCAATGCGATCGGCTGGCGTGGCATTCGTGTGCGTAAGCAAAATCTGGAGCTGATGTTAAAACAGTATGCCCAGCAATTGAGCACCGAAGGTCAAGCGGTGCGTATTCTCGATATTGCGGCGGGGCATGGGCGCTATATTTTGGATGCCGTGGCGCAGCTCAGTGAACGTCCTGCCTCGATCTTGTTGCGGGATTATAGCGACATCAACGTCGATGCGGGACAAGCCTTGATTCATGAACGTGGCTTGCATGATATTGCGCAGTTTGTGCAAGGCGATGCTTTTGATGCACAAGATTTGGCGGCGATCGAACCGAAAGTCAATCTGGCTGTAGTCTCTGGACTTTATGAGTTATTTGCAGACAATGCTTGGCTACGCAATTCCTTAACAGGTTTGTCGAATTGTGTTGAAGTCGGTGGTTATCTGATTTACACAGGGCAAATCTGGCATCCGCAACAAGAGTTTATCGCACGTGCCTTGACCTCACACCGTCAAGGGCAAGCATGGGTAATGCGTCTACGTGCGCAAGCTGAGATGGACGCTTTGGTGGAACAAGCAGGCTTTAAAAAAGTCGATCAACGTATTGATGAATTTGGTATTTTTACCGTTTCCGTGGCACAGCGTATCGCAGAGTAAACCATGATTATCAATCCGCCACAACGTGGTGTTTGGCAATATGGCATTTTATGCTTAGTCGTGTTGGCACCCTTTTTCTTCTGGTCTTACGGTTTCGCCAACCACTATGCCAGCCAATTGGACGCTGTACCCAGCATCGTCTATGCATGGGAAAAGCATATTCCATTATTACCATGGACGATCGTGCCGTATTGGTCGATTGATTTATTTTATGGCATCTCCTTACTGCTGTGTTTTACAACGTTTGAACTTCGCCAGCAGTTTTTACGTTTACTCAGCGCACAATTGATCGCTGTCAGCTGTTTTATTCTATTTCCCTTAAAATTCAGTTTTGAGCGCCCTGAAATCTCAGGATTTTTCGGCACATGGTTTGATATTTTAATGGGTTTTGATAAACCCTTTAATCAAGCGCCCTCTTTGCACATCATTTTATTAGTGATTTTATGGGATTTTTTCCGTCGTCATATCAAACCATCTTGGCGATGGTTGGTGCATCTGTGGTCATTTCTTATCGGACTGTCGGTACTGACCACATGGCAACATCATTTTATTGATATCCCCACAGGGCTCATGGTTGGTGCGATCTGTATGTGGCTATTTCCCTTAGATGGCTATAGTCCGTTACGCTGTGGTCGGCAAAAGCTGACGGCGAAGCATGTGAAACTTGCCAGCTTTTATGCTGTACTGGCAATTATCTTGAGCGCAATTGCCTTTGCGTTCGGTGGTGGTTTTTTATGGTTGCTTTATCCTGCGTTATCTTTGGCATTGGTGGCGCTGGCTTATTTACTCAAACAACCCTCGGTATTTCAAAAGCATAGCAATGGTACGATGTCGATTGCTAGTCGCTTGTTATTAGCACCTTATTTACTGATGGCATGGTGCAATAGTCGGCTGTGGACACGTTCGCATCCTGAGGACAATCTGATTATCTGCGTTGAGAATGTTGAGATTTATTTGGGGCGCATTCCTACGGCAGAACACGCCAATGCTTATGATGCACTGTTTGACTGCTGTGCCGAACTGCCACATGCCAAACGGGTGCAGCAATCGTTTGAAGCCTTTTATAGTCTTGATCTCATTCCCATTCAGGCTCAGCAACTAGATGAAGCGGTACAACGATTCGCGCATCTTTTTGCAGAGGTGCAATCTTTAGCGACTCAATCTACACCAAGTCAACCTGCAACATTGCAATCCTCACCGTTTGAATCCGCAGATTTATCCCATACTCAGGATGTAAAAAAGTTGTTGATTTATTGTGCTTTGGGCTATTCTCGAAGTAGTACCGTGTTGATCGCATGGCTACTACAACGTGGCGTCGTGCAAAGCCCTGATCAAGGCATGCAATTGATTCAACAGGCACGTCCTTGGATCGTTTTGAAACACGACAATCTCGCTCAATTGGAACAATGGCATCAGCATGGAACCGCACAATGATCGCATTCTATTCCAAGCGCAGACTTTGCTGGCGCTAAGTACAAGTAGCCTCGCCTTTTTGTTGAGTTGTGTGCTGGCGTGGTGCGGAATTTTTATCATTGCTGTGTTGCATCAGGTGTTGCTTTGGATTATTCCTGCGATATTTATCCTACTGATTCATTTATATTTTTATCTGCGTTTTTGCTTCGATCAGGGACTTTTAGCTCAGCTCATAGATGCTCAGCAACAAGGCACATCCATAGCCGAATTCACCACGCAACTTGATCAATCTCTTATATTTTTTAAGCTAGTTAAAGCATCGCACAATGTGCGCAATTGGGATGATCGCTTCACAGGTATCATGCGTTTATTTCGGTATTTTATTGGCAGTGCGGTGTTGATGTGGCTATATCTGATCGGTCTGATCATTGGGGTGGTGCTATGCCAAGTGTAAATAAATCCAGTCGTCTATTTCGAGGATTGACCTATTTTTTGGCATTTATTTTACGTCGCTCGACTCGTTTATTGACTGGCGCACGCAGTCTTTGGGTAGGCTGTCAGCCTGAGCAAAAACAACGCATCTATTATGCCAATCACAATAGCCATATCGATTTTATCCTGCTGTGGTCATCCTTACCGACCCAGATTCGGGAAAAGACTCATCCTGTGGCAGCATCGGACTATTGGCAACATAGCGCACTGAAACGATTTCTGATTCATGATGTGTTTCACGGCATTATCATCAGCCGTCAACATGAACAGGGTGAGGATCCGCTTGCCCCTGTGAAAGCTGCTTTGACACAAGGTCAGTCGATTATTTTTTTCCCTGAAGGCACTCGAAATCTCGAAGAAGATCAAGAGTTGTTGGACTTTAAAAGTGGACTCTTTCATCTGTCCCAACAATTTCCTGAGGTAGAAATTATCCCTGTATGGATCACCAATCTCAATCGGGTCATGCCCAAAGGTGCGGTGATTCCCTTGCCATTACTCTCCACGGTTGCTTTTGGTGAACCCTTAACCGATACGCAAAATTGTGAAAAATCGGTCTTCTTAGCGCAAGCACGACAGCAATTATTAGCCTTAAAAGATGCGGAGTATCAATAACATGAGTAACACCCATCTGACCGCACTGCTGTTTATCTTTATCACCATCTTGCTGAGTGTGGCGTCCACCATTGGTCACTTGCTCAAACAACGGGTCAATTATCAGCCACATGCCGTCATTGACAACCTCAATGCACGGATTAATGCGTGGTGGGTGATGCTGATCGTGCTCGGTGTGGCGATTCTGTTGGGTCATACCGCACTGATTATTTTATTTGCGCTGATTTCATTGTTTGCACTGCGGGAATTTATTACGTTATTACCGACTCGGCGGGGTGATTATTGGGCGCTATTGATCGCTTTTTATTTTGTCATTCCCTATCAATATTATCTGATTCACATCGATTGGTATGGTTTATATTCGATTTTTATTCCACTCTATATCTTCTTACTGATTCCAATTAGCACATTAAAACAAGAAGATACCACCAATTTTTTGGAACGTACCAGCAAAATCCAATGGGCACTAATGATCTGTGTGTTTTGTATTTCACACGTGCCTGCCATCGTCAATATAAACATTCCACAGTTCCAAGGTGAACAAATTTGGTTGGCGATTTGGTTAATTTTGGTGGTGCAAAGCTCCGATGTATTGCAATACGTCTGTGGAAAATTACTTGGAAAACATTTAGTTGCACCAAAACTTAGCCCATCCAAAACCATTGAAGGCTTATTTGGTGGCATGTTGCTTGCGACCTTACTCGGTGTGGCAATGCATTGGTTGACACCATTTAACCTCTGGCAAGCCGCTGTGATTGGCTTTATTGTCTGTGTCTTTGGCTTCTTTGGTGGTTTGGTGATGTCGGCGATCAAACGGGATCGAGGCGTCAAAGACTGGGGACACCTCATCCAAGGGCATGGTGGTATGCTCGATCGGCTCGATTCGATTTGCTTTTCTGCGCCGATCTATTTTCATATTTTGCGCTATTGGTGGACGTAAATCTGAATTATGATTTTTCATGTTCCACGTGAAACGCACAAAAATGCGCATTTTTAACGATCAATGTGATCGACAAACTTGGCAATATCACGTAGCGCACGTTTTGCGGTATCGACCCAATGGCTAAACATATGAAAGTTATGCCACATGCCAGGGTAAATCGTCAGGGTACAGTCCACATCCGCATCGTCTGCCGCCTGCTTTAAGCGTTTGGCATCATCCAGTAATATCTCTTTACTGCCGACATGGATTAACATTTCAGGCAAGCCTTTAAGATTGGCAAATAATGGCGAAACATAAGGTTCATCAACGCTGGCTTGATCATCCAAATAATATTTGATGCCATCTCGAAGCAATTGCTCAGACAACAACGCATCATGTTTGGCATTGCGCACGATCGATGCGCCGCCAAGCGACAGATCTAGCCACGGTGATAATAAAATCAAGCCATTCGGTAAAGGTTGCTTTTCATCCCGCAATTTTAAACACAATGCCAACGCCAAATTGGCACCGCAGGAGTCTCCAGAAAGTGTAATATTTTTCGCTGCAATGCCCTGCTCTAACGCCTCCAAATAAGCAGCTTGCAGTGCATCCAATGCATGTGGAAAGGCAAATTCTGGCGCTAATGGATAGTCCAGATGAATCACTTGTGCCCCTGTCGCACGCACCAAATCACACATCAAGCCACGGTGACTGTCCAGTCCACCTAAAAAAAATGCACCACCATGAATATGAAAAATCAACTGCGTTGCGGGCGCTTTACGGTGACGAATTTCTTCACAGCGCATGCCTGCTAAACTGATTTCTCGAAATGCAAGCCGTTGATCTACTGGGAATAATTTAGTCGCCTTGGCTAAAATCATGCGCAGTGTCTGTGCCGATAGCCCTTGTCGACTCGGAAAGTGAACCAGTGTTCTCAAGGCTTTTTCGATCACAAAATATTTGAGTTGTTGTGGAGCAGGCATATTATTTTTCCATAATGTGGCTAGATATTCACAAAATAAGCATATAAAATTACACGCATAAACGAAACAATCATAATAGAAATTCGTTAATGTTTTATCGTGGATGATGTAGGACAAACCCCTTTAAGGAAGGACGCAATAAATGAAAAAACTAGCCCTAATTACATTCGGAAGTTTGTTGGCAACCTCAGCTTTTGCTGCAGATCTCAATAATACCCAGTGGAAAACCATTGATGATGAATCAGGCAAAGCCAAAGCGATTGTCGAATTCAAAAAGCAATCTAATGGTTCATATACTGCTTCGATCGCAAAACAACTTGATACAACCTCGAAGAAAACCTGTGACGCTTGCTCTGGTTCACTCAAAGGTAAGCCAATCGAAGGTTTGACCATTGTACAAAACCTCAAATCAGACTCAGGTAATAAGTTTACTGGCGGGACAATTCTTGATCCAAAGTCAGGAAAAACTTATAAAATGAATGCGGAAATGGCTGCCAATGGTAAGACATTGAAAGTCCGTGGTTATATCGGTGTTGCTGCACTCGGTCGTAACCAAACATGGTATCGTGTGAAATAATTTCAACAAACAAGCATTTCACCAGATAAAATGCAAAAAGCTGTCCAAGGACAGCTTTTTTATTGGGCGATATACGGCGAAATATGTTGCGCTTTATGGGCGTAAGTGACGTGGTCTAAAGCCAGTTGCTAGCAAAGCAATGCCGTACACCGCCGCACCCAAAACACAGAGCAAAATCAGCGATACGATGCGAATGATCGCCCCAGTCTCGCCATTAAACCATTGTAAACCGAACCAAAGAGCGATGATCATGGCAATATTGGCAACGGCAAATTGTACGATGGTTTTCTTCCAGTGCCCTTCGAAGCGATAAATATTACGACGATGCAATGCCACATAGAGCAATCCTGCATTGACCAACGCCGAGCCTGATGATGCCAATGCCAGTGCCATATGCTGTGCCTGCCAGCCAATCAGATGAAAAATTCCGAGCAAAATAATGGTAATCAGCATATTGGCAAAGACGGTAATCATGCCGATACGCACAGGTGTCTTGGTATCTTGTTGTGCATAAAAGCCTGGCGCAAAGACTTTGATCAGCATAAATGAAATCACGCCTGCACTCATACATTGCAATGCCAAAGCAGTCATCTCGGTATCTCGAAAGGTAAACTCACCGTGTTGGAACAGCGTTTGAATGATCGGCGTAGCCAGCATACCGAGCGCAATACTGGCGGGCACACCGACCAAAATAATCACTTTGGCAGCCCAATCAATCATCCCACGAAATTTTTCCGCATCTTGCTCAGCATGTCGGCTCGATAACGACGGTAAAATCACCGTACCAATCGCCACGCCAATCAAGCCCAATGGTAACTCGGTCATCCGCTCTGCGGTATACAGCCACGACACCGAACCATCTTGCATATGCGACGCCCAAAAGGTATTGAGCAATAAATTAATCTGCGTCACCGACACGCCAAACAATGCAGGCAACATCAATTTTAAGATGCGTTGCACGCCTTCATGTTTGAAGTCGAGCTTCGGTGGAATCAGTAATTTTTTACGCCATAATTCGGGAAGTTGTAAGGCTAGTTGTAGCACACCAGCGATCAACACCCCCCAACCCAGCGACATGATTGCAGGATCAGGATACATTTTTGGCGCTAAAAATAATGCCGCCAAAATCATACTGAGATTGAGCAAGACAGGCGCAAACGCAGGCGTGGTAAATGAACCGTAACTATTCAAAATACTACTGGCAAATGCCGTCAACGACATAAATAGCAGGTACGGAAAGGTCAGGCGAAATAGATCAATCAGCTGTGCAAATTTCTCAGGATCATCGGCAAAACCACCTGCATAGGCATATAAAATCGCAGGTGCTGCCACCATCGCAATGACGGTGAGCAAACTCATGATCAGCAATAAACCGCCAAATACACGACTAACTAAGATTTGCACTTCTTCGTGTGTTTTTGAAGTTTTATACTCTGTAAGTACGGGAATAAAGGCTTGGGAAAATGCCCCTTCGGCAAACAGTCGCCTGAAAAAATTGGGAATGCGGAACGCCACCACGAAGGTATCGAAGTCTTTGCCTGCGCCAAATACATTGAGCAAGACCATATCTCGTACCAAGCCTAAGATGCGTGACAACATGGTCATCGCACTGACAATGACGGTCGATCGCCATAGCGCCATGGTTTTTTATCCCAAATCACAAAAGTGCTTATTGTAGAGGAATTTTTAGCATTTGCATGCGCTAGACCATGTAAATCCAATGATTTTATGTAGCGCGTGTCTGCTGTAAAAGCCGACGTAGTTTTTGCCAATCAAAAAAATCACCGGGATCTGTTTTACGTTGCGGCGCAATATCCGAATGTCCTGCAAGATGCTGTTTGGTTTTTGGATAAGCAGATTCTAGTGCAACAATGACTTGGCTCAATTGCTGATATTGCACCTCTTCAAAAGGTAAATCATCACTGCCCTCAAGCTCGATGCCGATGGAATAATCATTACATTCCACTTGCCCAAGATAGCTCGAACGTCCTGCGTGCCACGCTCGATCGTTAAAATTGACGAACTGTAAAATTTCCCCAGTGCGCAAAATCAGCAAATGCGCTGAAACTTGCATCCCTCGAATGGTTTCAAAATAAGGATGCTTGCTATGATCGAGTTGATTTTGAAAAAATTGCTCGATATAACCGCCACCAAACTGCGATGGTGGCAAACTGATATTATGAATCACCACTAGACGAATCTCAGTCTGCTCAGGACGTGCATTAAAATTCGGTGAAGCGATCTGCCGAGCGATATTTAATCGTCCTTGTTCAATTTTTAGTTCAGTCATGATGCGCAAAATTTTATTGAATCTGATGTCATACGCATTATATTACTTGAGTTGTTGCACGTGCGCTGTGTAAATCTTTTTCTGCATTGATTATTTTTCAGTAAGTCATACAGGGCATATCAGCCATCACAAAAAATCCGCTATAATCAGTCTCAATTTTCATCATCCCTTTTTGAGTACACCATGATTTCGTCAACGATGCTTGAGCAAGCGATCCAAATCAATGTCCAACATGCCCTTGCAGAAGATATTGGCGATGGCGACATTACCGCACAGCTTACGCCTGCAGACGAGATTGCCCATGCACGGGTGATTACTCGGGAAGATATGGTGCTTGCAGGTCGTCCGTGGGTCGATGCAATTTTTGCGCAGCTTGATCCAACTGTTGAAGTGATTTGGCTAAAAAATGATGGCGATACTGTCCTCGCTAATGACGCCTTTTTAGAACTAAAAGGTAACGCACGTAGCCTGCTGACAGGTGAACGCCCTGCGCTGAATTTTGTTCAGACTTTATCTGCGGTAGCGACCAAAGTGAACGGGTATGTGAAATTGCTTGATGGCTTAAATACTAAAATTTTGGATACTCGCAAAACCTTACCGGGCTTACGTATTGCTCAAAAATATGCTGTAGCCATGGGTGGTGGTCAAAATCATCGTATTGGATTATTCGACGCATTTTTGATCAAAGAAAATCACATCATGGCGGCAGGCGGTATCGCCCAAGCAATCGACCAAGCGCATCAAATCGCACCAAATAAGCCTGTCGAAGTCGAAGTCGAAAGTTTTGATGAGTTACAGCAAGCACTCGAGGCAGGTGCGGATATTGTGATGCTGGATAATTTTAGTCAGCAAGAAATGATCGATGCAGTAAAACTGGTCGATGGACGTTGCAAACTTGAAGCGTCGGGCAACATTACCGTTGAACGCTTGCGTGAAGTGGCTTCGACTGGTGTAGACTATATTTCGATGGGCGCACTGACTAAAGATGTACAAGCCATTGATTTATCAATGCGTTTCGTCAAATAAAATTTCATTCCGATGACTCAATCAGCGCATCTCAGCCTCAAACTTCGCATCTATAATGATGCTGAGATTGCTTTTGGTCCAGGGAAAGCCGAGTTACTTCTAGCCATTCACGCCACAGGTTCAATCTCCAAAGCCGCCAAGCAGATGAATATGAGCTACCGTCGTGCTTGGCAGTTGGTCGATACTATGAATCGAAATTTCATCTCGCCATTGGTCAGTACGCAAACAGGTGGCTCGCATGGCGGCGGCGCACAAGTCACAGCGTTTGGTCTGGAAATCGTGGAGAAATATCGGCAGATGCAGGCGATTGCGAAGCAAAGTATTGAAAGTGAAATGGTAGAGTTTTCGCAATTAGTTTGTTCAAGTTCAAAATGACAGATAAGCAAAAGATTTATAAAGATTGGATGAAATTTTTAGATCCTGATGAAGTTAAGTTCCAACTTATCTCTGCGTCATTATATTTAACCGCATACGATTTATTAATTGAAAGTATCATTCAGAAAATTAAAGATTTTTATACCAATGGATTTAATGAAAATGGCTTAACTCTTGATACAAAATACGAAACTCAAGTACGCGAACTCTATCGAAAAGATATCATTATCGCTTCTTTGATCTGGTTAGAAAAAAATGGGGTTATTTCTAAAGATGATATCCAAAGCGTCAAAAATTTTAAGATTCATCGCAATGAACTAGCACATGAATTGTCTAAAATGATCTCCGATAGTGGAAAAAGAACGAAAACAGAATATATTGGTCAAATTCGTGATTTATATTTCAAAATACAAAAATGGTGGTTTGTTGAGTTTGAAGTGACAATAAATCCTGAGTTATCTAATGTCGATCCGAATGAGTTAGACTACGATGAAGTTCTATCATTTATCATGATGCCAATGAATTACATGGTCGAGATTACCAATGAAGAGTTAAGAAAAAAAGAAGATCGATCCAACTAACAAATTAAGTCAAACACCACACTTCATCAGTCAGTTGCTTAATTTCATCTATATCATGACTGACATAGAGCATCGGAATATTGGTCTGATCTCGTATCTGCTGAAAGAACGGAATAATTTCCTGTTTATGTGTCGTATCTAGCGCAGACAATGGCTCATCTAAGAGCAAAATTTTCGGTGAATACAATAACGCACGTCCTAACGCAACACGTTGCTTTTCACCGCCTGAGAGCTTGATCGGCATACGATCTAGTAGATGCGCCAACTTGAGTAACTCCACCACTTGATCCAACTGAAAATGTCGCTGTGACGATTCAATATGCTGAAACCCAAACAATAAATTCTTTTTCACCGAGAAATGTGGAAAGAGCTGAGCATCTTGAAACACCAAACCGACACGGCGCTGTTGCACCGATTGATTGATCTTTTGACTCGCATCAAAAAAGCACTGCTCCTGAATGTGAATCCGACCTTTTTGCGGTGTGACAATGCCTGCCACGCTATGCAAAATTGAGGTTTTTCCAGAGCCCGATGCGCCAAACAATCCCAATACTTGTTGCTCGGTCTGATACTGCGCCTCAAGCTGAAATTGCCCCAAAGATAATGCAATATCAATGTCTATCACAGATGACTTTTGCTGATTCATCGTGTCAGTCATTGCACACCTCGAAGCCGTTTTTGCCGACGTTGAAACCATTGTGCAAACCATAGCGCCAGAAATGCAATCGCTAAGGACATGATAATTAAGCGATTTAAAGCATCTTCGCTATTCGGCTGTTGCATCAGGCTATACATCGCAAGCGGTAAGGTGCGGGTTTCTTCGGCGATATTGCCGACAAAGCTAATGGTCGCACCGAACTCGCCTAAACTGCGACAAAAACACAGAATTAACCCAACTAAAATCCCACTACTCGCCAATGGCAAGGTGATCTGCCGAAAAGTAGCAAATCGAGATGCACCCAAAGTCATGGCAGCGATTTCTAAACGACGATCAACCAATTCAATGGCAAGGCGAATCGACTGTACCAACAACGGAAAGCCCATCACTGCCGAAGCGAGTACCGCCCCTTTCCAGTTAAACGCCAACTCGAATCCCAAGTAACTAAAATATTTGCCGATCACGCCATTATTACCAAATAGCTGGAGCAACAAATAACCCGGCACAACAGGCGGCAGGACTAAAGGTAGAAAGATCAATGTTTCTAATAGGGATTTCCCCAAAAACTCTTTGCGTGCCAATAGCCAACCGAAGAATAATGCAGGAATAATATTCAGCAAAAGACAAGCTACTGCAACTTTACAGGACAGTTGCAGTAGGCTGATTTCTTCAGGACTTAACACAAGCATTATTTACGTTTTGCAGCTGGATGAAGCGGAATAAAGCCATACTTTTTAAAGATCGCTTCAGCTTTTTTGCCTTGGATAAACTGATACATACGTTGTGTTTCCGAAGATTGGTCTAGCTTAGCAATTGGATAGACCACTGCTGGATAGCTTCCTACAGGGAATGAGCCAACCACTTTGACTTTATCACTGATCGCTGCGTCCGTCGCATAGACAATGCCGAGCTGACATTCACCACGTTCCACAAAGGCAAGCGCACCACGCACATCTTCGGTTTCCACCAATTTAGGTTGAATGGTCGTCCACCAACCCAATGAAGTGAGTGCTGACTTTGCATATTTCCCGACAGGTACACTGCTGGTATCGCCTGTACAGATGCGACTATTTTTCACCACTGCAGGCACTGCGCCCTTTTTGACATCAAGTTTTGAGGTTTGTGATTTTGGCGCAATCCACACCAAAGAGTTACCGAGTAAATTCACCCGATTTTTGGGATTCACCTGACCCTGTTTTTGCAAATAATCCATCCACTGCAAATCCGCTGACATAAAAATGTCGACTGGTGCGCCTGCTTCGATCTGCTTTGCCAAGGTCGATGATCCTGCAAATGAGGTTTTCACATCGGTTTTATAGGTTTGCTCATAGAGTTTTTCGATGTCTTGCATGGCATTGGTCAGACTGGCGGCGGCAAAGACGGTGGTCGATGCTTTGGCAAAGCTAATTGTTGAAATGGCGGTTAAACCCACGATACCAAGGATAGCAAGACATTGTTTTTTCAGAGAGTAATTGTTTTGGAAATGCATAGATATTTTGCTCAGCGGTGATGTGGAAGATATAGATTCATTATGTTTTTGAGAATATAACGCCTGTGAAAAATAAGCAATCCTAAACCGTGGAGTGCTTTGATGAAAACCGCTTTGATAAAACTGAGAAATTAAGGTGCTAACTTAGTGCTTTATTTATTGTTTTAATTTAGGTTTTTACTCAGATTTATGCAACTGAAAGTGCATCTTGCGCTTCAGCATCTTTTGATTGCTGAGTTGTACTTTTCGACACCACCGATTTTTGCACGTATTTGGCAGGGAAGTATTGATTGACCAACTGTTTCAATGGCGTTTCAATAAATTTCGGCAAATTGACGCCAAGTGGATTGCGCTCTTGTAAATCTGCTGACGACACCACACGCGTGCCCATCACATAGTCAAACCACGGCTTAGTCACACACCAGTTGGCATCTTGGTTGGCATTCATGTGATGATCATAGTGCCACGGAATCTTTGCTTTCGCCCAATCAGGCTCAAGGTGTGCACGGCGGTGGATATAGTAATAGTTGAATGCGCTATACCATGCCGCAGCTGCCATACCCTTTGAGAATGGATAAAACATCGCACTTGTCGTTACTGCAACGATTCCTAAAGACACCACTTCATTCTTGGTACGCCAATTGCTCAGACCTTGTACATAGCCATCGTCCGCAAATTCTTGTTTACGCACTTCACGATGATGTTCCCAATGCGACTTCATACTGCGTGGCACAGGACTAAATCTTGGCTTACCTGCTCGGTGTGTACCATGCAGAATATATTTATGTGCTACCCATTCAAAGGCATTAGCAACCATTAATCCTGCAACAAATCCCTTAATCATAAAAATCACCTGTTTATTTACTCTATTCAGTGTAGAGCGATGAAAATCTAGCGTATTGACACTTCGTCTGTGATTGATTGACAAATTACGACAAGAATTTTATAACAATGCACAGGACATAGGATGAATCAGGAGTACGGATGCAACAGATCACCAGCTATCAAGGCTCGGTCTACGGTGGATTGGGTGATTTATTATTGCGCTACTGCCAAGCGAATCAACTCCCCGCACCGACACAGCTCCTGCATGTGCAAAATTTACCCCGCTTTGATTATCAAGTCTGGTATCAATTACTTAATGAACTAGATCAACAGCACAATCAGCCTGCGCTTGGCTTAGACATCGCCCAATATGTTGAGCTCAAACATCTTGGCGTACTGGGTTATTTGGCGCAAAGTTGCGAGCATCTCGGTGAGGCATTATTACGCTATCATGATTTTTATCGGCTGATTTATGATGGTAGCCCATTGATATTTAATAAAAATCAAGATCACCTCATCATCGGCTGGGATGTCCCCAAAGTCTTTACCACGCAAGTCACCAATGAGATTGCGATTGCGATCATGTATCAGTTTTTACGGCATTTTTTGCATATCGATGATGTGGCGCTGATTCAAGTCGATTTCATGCATCCCGCACCAAAAGATACAATGATTTATCAACGCTATTTCGGTTGTCCTGTGCTGTTTTCACAGCCCACGGCGCAGATCGTTTTGCCGAGTCAAATTCTCAGTAAACCGATTCGCCATGCCGACCAAACCTTGCAACATTTGTTGATGGCGCAAGCGCAGACGTTACTGGAAAAATTACCGCATACCACACAGCTTGATGAGCGATTACAACAGGCGATTTTAAAGCAATTGCAAAAACAACAACTGAATATTGAAGTGATTGCCACGCAACTTCACACTTCCGTCAGACAGCTCCAACGTCATCTGCAAAGCCAAAACACGACTTTTCAAGCCCGTGTACAAGCCATTCGCCAAATGCTTGCCTTTAAATATCTGCAAGATCCGCATTTGAGTTTGCAGGAAATTGCACTGCTACTCGGCTATTCCGAACAAAGTGCCTTTCAGCGGGCGTTTAAACTGTGGACACAGCAAACACCACAACAGTGGCGCAAACACAATGTCATGTGAATTCTTCATTTTTTCTTATTTTTCTTCGCCCTGATGATACAAATCAGCGCTAACGCCAGCGATAGAATCGGCGTACACTAGCGCAACAATCACACTAAAAAGTATATGATCATCACATGGATGTAGCCCAACCGTCACAAGCATTTTGGAAACGCTTTCTGATTTTTTTATTGCCACTCATTGCCACCAATATTTTACAAAGTTTATCAGGTACGATTAATACCGTCTTTGTCGGTCAGATGATGGGCGTCAATGCGGTCGCAGCGGTGGCGGTTTTCTTCCCGATTTTATTTACGCTTTTGGCATTTATCATTGGGCTGTCTGCGGGCTGTACCGTACTCATCGGGCAAGCATGGGGCGCACGAGACCATGATAAGTTAAAACGCATTATCGGCTCGACCTTGTTTATGACCCTGATTGGTGGCACATTGATCGCTATTTTGGGTGTTTATTTTGCCGAAGAATTATTGCGCCTACTTGGTACAGATGATGAAATTATGCATCTGTCACTGCCTTATGTACGCTGTATGTTGGCAGGTAGCCCATTGATTTTTATTTATATTATTTACACCTCGATTATTCGTGGTGTTGGTGATAGCGTGACGCCACTGATGGCACTTGGGCTGACCAGTGTGGTCGGTCTAATTGTCACGCCAACGCTGATCAAAGGCTATTTTGGTTTTCCGCAGATGGGGATTGTTGCGCCTGCGATTGCCACTATTCTCGGTTATTTTTTGGTGCTGATTTTTCTGTTTGTCTATATGAAAGTCAAAAATCATCCGCTGAAAGTCGATGCTGAGATTTTAAAACAAATCCGCCATCAACCGCAGATGAGCAAACTGATCCTGAAATTGAGTGTCCCGACAGGCATCCAAATGGTCACTACATCGGTGGCTGGCTTGGTCATTGTTGGCTTGGTCAACCGCTTTGGCGCTGAAGCAACGGCGGCGTATGGTGCGGTCAATCAAGTGCTGAACTATGTGCAATTCCCTGCAATTTCGATTTCCATCGCTGCATCGATCTTTGCTGCACAAGCCATCGGTTCAAACCATGCGGATGCCGTTGGCAAAGTCACCCGCACAGCATTGATGATGAATCTGGCACTCACAGGCACACTCATCATGGCAGCGTATCTGGCATCGAAATATCTAATGGCACTGTTTATTACCGAACCGCATGTGATCGAGTTGGGACAACAATTATTGTTTATTGTGCTGTGGTCGATTCTGTTTTTTGGCGCCAGTGCGGTGTTCGTGTCGATTATGCGTGCCAGTGGTCATGTGGTACAACCGATGCTGATCAATGTCGCCTGTATCACGCTGATCGAAGTACCGCTAGCGTATCTGTTTAGTCGCTGGTGGGGGCTACAAGGCATTTGGTACGGCTATGCAGCAGCATTCGTCTGTCTGTTTATTTTTCAAGGCTTGTACTACCAACTGGTTTGGAAACGCAAAACTATTCAGCGCCTAATCTAAATTCTATCGAATGAAAGACTTGATTGTTAATTAATCATTCAGTATAAATATGCGCTGGGCTTTAATTTGATGGTCTTAGGAAAAATAATGCCGACTGGTATCCCTGTTTATCGTGTCAAATCTCAACCGATGCTCGCATTACTGTTGCTTCTTGCCAGTGTGATGCTGGTCGGTTGTAAAGATACTTTGGAACAA
The DNA here is from genome assembly GCF_900096915.1 of Acinetobacter marinus. Taxonomy (GTDB): domain Bacteria; phylum Pseudomonadota; class Gammaproteobacteria; order Pseudomonadales; family Moraxellaceae; genus Acinetobacter; species Acinetobacter marinus. The sequence continues at coordinate 20,905 of NZ_FMYK01000011.1, read as the reverse complement.
ATCGTTGGGATGACGCAAGATCAACGTCCCGATGCGGCATACCAAAGCAAACTCAAAACCGATCTGAAAGCCTTTGATCAAATCCGAAGCCAGCAAAATGGCGTCTTTGATGAATTGGATCAACAGCTTAGCTTTGCCTCAAAGAAAAGTACCAGTAGCGCCCAAATTCGCCAGTCCTTACAGGATATTTCGGGCACGCTGAGTAGTCAAAATGAACAATTTAAAAAGCTGCATATCCACACCCCAGAAGTGGCACGCCTGCGCAATGCCGTGATGCAACTCAACTATAGCACCATGCAAATCGTGGCGTTGGTGGACAATCCCAATGCGGTGAATAGTCGACTCAACCGCTACAAGAGTATGCAAAAAAATTATATCAATCGATACAAACACTTGCGTACAGAAATCGAATCGAAGTTGCTTTAAAGCCATATCATCTGCAAGATTGAAGAAAGCCGAACAGCCCTTTACAATGCATGCAATCTTTTGATTAGGCGTTTCATTTTGCGTGCATTTATTCAGCGTTCCCTGTCGGCGCATGTCAGTGTTGATGATCAAATCGTTGGTCAAATCAGCCACGGTCTGGTGGTCTTACTCGGTATCGGGCGTGAAGACACTTTGGAAAAAGGCAAAAAACTCATTGATAAGCTATTGAAATATCGGATATTCGATGATGAAAATGGAAAAATGGGCTGGAATGTCGCTCAAGCAAATGGCGGGATTTTGCTGATTTCACAATTCACTCTCTACGCCAATACACATAAGGGACTACGCCCCGACTTTGCGCCCGCCATGCCACCAGCCGAAGCGGAAGCCTTGTATGATGCCTTACTCAGCTATCTACACAGCCAATATCAGCATGTCGCAGCAGGGATTTTTGCAGCAGATATGCAAGTTCACCTCATCAATGATGGCCCTGTGAGTTTTATGCTAGAAGTGTAATCAATAACCTATATCACCATATTTATCACCATATTGATGGATTAATATACAGCCTATCATCGTTGCGCTAAAATGTTGATTCGCCTTCTCATTGTTACATGGAAATAAATATGACGATCTATGTCGATAACATGCGTATCAAATACAAGGGGAAAGAATGGTGTCATCTTATGGCAGATAGTCTGGATGAATTGCACGAATTTGCACTATTTTTAGGTCTGCATCGAGGTTGGTTTCACCGCAGTGCATCTTATCCACATTATGACGTCACAGTGGAAGTGAGGGCAAAAGCCATCATTCATGGCGCCTTACCAGCGCAAAGAAAAACGATCATCGAATGCGGAAAAAAACTAAAACGAGAACTCCTTGCGTCTACGAGCTCAGACCTGAGCTGACTACTGTCTATTTATTGGTTAAGATCATTTTTAAGTTTTTTTAGTCGCCATCGCTATAGCAAATCGCCTGCTACTCTCATTAGTTTAAGAATAGCAGGCGATTGTTATTTGAGATAAATTTTTATTTTTATAAATAAATTTTGTATGAGAGTACTTTATAAGTACTTAGTGGGTATATAATAAAATATAGTAAGATTATGAATCTAATAAAATATCTTCTTATTATATGTCATCACTGGTATAGCCATTTTTTTGTTTAGTATATTAATTGTAGTTAGCAGTTATGCTAACTACAATTTTTAGATTTATATTCTAACGAATATCGTCTTAATTTATTCCAAGGATTAATTTATAGATTATCTGATAATAGCCGTCTTAGCTCTTGGTCCTCTAAAATTAAAACAAATGGTAATGTTTATAGGGTCACCAGGTCTCAAAGCTTCCCAATCATCTTGATCAACCATAGAGACTTTATGCATATATATATTTTCTGCATATTTCGAAGTTTTTACAAATCCAAATTGATCATTAATCGTTACTATTACAGCCTCAAAAAGCTTTTCATGACCATCTGTATTCAAAATAGGGTGTGATATTTTATTTTTAATTCTTGGTTTTACATTTGATTGTAATAAATCATTAAAAATTTTTAATGCTTTTTCTTCACTTTGATAAACATACTCAAGGCAAGCATGTAAAAATTTTGGTTCATAATTTGTATCATTAGGTGAATAACATTTTTTTAAGTATGAAATGGCTTTTTGATAATATAGACTTTCATTTTCATTAATAAATGATAATGCCATTAAATAATTAATATAACGATTATTAATGTCATTTCTTAAAAAATTTAACATACATATTCTAGCTTCATTGTAATCTTTTTTACTTATATAAAATTTAGCATAGCGTTGAACTATATAGACATTATCACTATTTTTTCGTAATGCCTCTTTAATTTTTCCTATGGCACGAGGGGAATTATTCATTTCTTTTGAAAAATCATGTTCAAGTAGTGTTAATGATTCATCATATGGAAATTTTTTAAAACCAGCAGATAAATTGTTCTCAAAATCTCTAATAATATCAACTAGATCATTTTCATTCTCACAGTCTTTAATTTCATCAAGTAAAACCAATCCTTTTGTATGGTAAGGCATTGACGTTTTAGTGGATGTTTTAATGTTTTCATTTAATAATTTTAGGCTGAAGTTTCTATATTTTATTTTGTCGTGCCTAGATATTGTATTAAGTGCTAATTTTCTATAAGCATTTGCCTTGGTATGTTCTACAGTTCTCATATCATAATAAATATCAGTATTATCAATTTTTTTCAAATACTCTAAGGCTAATTCAAAATTTGGTGTTGAGTGATTGATTTCTAAAATAGCTCTTTGATGTAAAATAAATGCATTATTGACACCAATTTCTTGTGCAATATTGAAAATAGAATGTGCTAAATCCTTACTGCTAAATTCTTCTGCTAAAACTTTACCCTTTAAAATACACTCTAATGCTTTAGCATCAGTATCGAAACCTATATTTAGGTATCTAATAATTTTTATTAATTGTTGGGCTTTATCCATTTCAGACATAAATGCTTGTTTAAATACATGTTCTGCAATATGAAAATGCCTAGATGTAAAAACAATATCATTTAACCTATAACTGTGATAACTCACAACTAAAAGCTCAAGTGGCTGTAAAAATTTTTGTTTGAACTGTTCAAAGTCAATGCCACTTAGTCTTTTAATCATTCCTGCTCTGAGTTCTATTCCATGCCTATGTAAGCAACATATGCTTAAGTAAAGATCCTTTGCTGATCTATCATAAATACCTTCATATTCATCTTTTATTATTTCCGAAAATTCTTGACCGTAATGGGTTGCTTCCAATAATGTAACCAGTAATTGATTATTGCTTTTTTCTTTTATAAATTTAAATTTATCTGAATCATTTAATTCTTTTAAATTTCCTTCTGCATTAAATTCTTTTAATTTATCTATAAGATTTTTAATTTCTATATCATTTAAATCTTTTAAACTAAAAAAACTAGGGTTTAATTTATCTAAAGTATTTTCATTGTTATGCCATTCATTACTTCTAGCAGTACCTACAATGAATACTTTTGCTCTATCTTTTATTGAAAAATTTTTTATTTCTATTATTTCTTTTTGATATTCTAAGATATTATCAACAAATATAATGATAGGTTCTTTAATTAAATTAATCAGTTCAAATATTAGTGTTGTATTTAATAATGCACCTTCTTTTAGGTAAAAACAATATTTGTTAAATTTTGAAACACCATTCCATGCAAGTCTTTTTAATAAGACACTTTTCCCACTACCTGCATACCCATTAATTACTAAAAAATTGAAATGATTGTTAGATATTTCTAAATTTTCAAATATTTCATTTTCTAAGGTTCCCTCTATAGTTCTTTTGAAATCTAGATTTTTATTAACCCAACCGAAACCATGTGAATTACCTCTGTAGAAAATATCATTATTATAATTATCAGACTCTTTCTTTATTTCATCATTTATTTCGAAATATATTAATTGAGCTAATAAATAATTTTCCAACTCATCACCAGGTCTATTATTTGATGGAATTATTTTTGAAATAATAGAATCATTTTTTAGAATATTGTTTAAAGACACTACATTATTAGATTTTTTATTTTTAATGGTTGTCAAAAAATCATGTAAATTGCTGATTATACATTCCAAGTTTTTGGTTTCCCAATATTTTTTATGTAAGTCTTTCATAAATGGGTCTAACCATATGTGTCTTGTACGACTTACTCCATCTTTTTCTAAATCATCTAAAATACCAATAATATTAGGATCAGCTAAACCATAACCGTAAAAAATTACTAAATTACTAGTTAAGCACTCTTTTAAGAATTGATATAAGCTAGACCTATTTTCTAAATGTCTTCGATAATCACTGCTTTCAATAACTAAAGGAACTCTATTATCATTTGTTCTTGATATACAGCCGTGTATTTTTATTAATGGTAATTTTTCAGGATTAACAACCACCTTTTGTAATGAATCATTATCACTAATAATTTTCTCTACTTTTTGGAAATGTGATTTATTTTCTTTAAATGCTGTCTCAATTACTTCATCATAATTTGTGGTAAAAATTGCTTTCCACTTAAACTCTGTGATTATCTTATGTTCATTTGTTGGTTCAAAATCACAAACTAAGTTTTTTATAAAGTGATCAAAATTTTCTCTTCCAGAAATTTGTATAGCCATGCTTGATGCAAAGTCTAGTGTTAAAGAATCTGAGGTGTTTCCAAGAAACTCTTTATTAATTTTTTGCAGTAACTCACCTCCTGTAAAGCCAATTCTCACATTTTTAGAATTAGTACAGCTATACGATGCACCTGCACCAAGAAATAATACTGCTTTTCCTTCAAGAATTTGTTTATCAATGTATTGCATCTTCCCTCCTCATAAAACTCTATTTTTTACTTTTAGAGTTTATTTCAAGTACTTTAATTTTATTGTGTGACTATACACTAAAGAGTGATCCTAGACAGTATTGTGGACAGCCGATCCCTCTAATTTCTTAAAATATTTCAGTTCAAAGGCTTCAGGACTTAGCCAGCCATTTACTGTTGAACAAAAACTTTGAATAATTTTTTTGGAGTATTGATAATTTGAAAGTTTACTTCTAAGAAATTTAAAAATAATTTTATTGCTGTTATGTGTTTCTCCATCCAGCTTCTACCACGTCTATGGCTATGATCAAGGAAAAACTCAACAAAGGAGTCTATGACCCCATACTCCGTTAAAAGGACTGGAATTTCAGTGTAGACACCTGTTTTACTTCTATAGACTTTTGCATTCAATCTAACCAAGTCCATTGTATTGTCCTTAGATTATTTGATTAGGGTTTTACGTAGAATATAGATTTTATTTTGAACAAAAAAAGATCTGTTTTGTTAAGAACAGATCTTTTTTGATTATATGATTTCACTAGGTATATCTTTATTACTCTCAATATAAATTTAATAAAATCAAAAAATTATCTCACTCCACCGTGACGCTCTTGGCTAAATTCCTTGGTTGATCAACATCTGTTCCACGCAGTACCGCAACATGATACGACAGCAATTGTACAGGCACACTATAGATGATCGGTGCAAGCCACTGGGAGATTTGAGGAATATGCACCACATGCTGGCGGTCTTTTTTATGGATACCGCTGTGCTCATCAGCAAAGACGAATAACTCACCACCACGGGCTTGTACTTCTTCCATATTCGATTTCAGCTTATCAAGCATGTCATCTTGCGGTGCCAAGATTACTACAGGCATATCATTATCGACCAGTGCCAGAGGACCATGTTTAAGCTCACCTGCGGCATAGCCTTCGGCATGGATATAAGAAATTTCTTTGAGCTTGAGTGCACCTTCCAATGCAATCGGATAATGCGTGCCACGACCTAAGAATAAGCAGTGTGCCTTTTCAACAAATAGCTCAGACAGGCTGAGAATCTTGGCATCATGTTTGAGTGTTTCATTCAGCACTTTTGGACAATGCCAAAGGGCTTGGATCAATTCTAATTTTAATTCAGTGGTAATCGATTGCTTCACTTCACCGATTTTTAAGATCAAAAGCATCAGCGCAGCAAGCTGAGTGGTAAAGGCTTTGGTCGATGCCACGCCAATCTCAGGTCCTGCAAGGGTAAGCAAATGAAAATTGGTTTCACGAATCATTGATGAAGTCGATACATTACAAATCGCCATGGTGTAAATCGGCGTATTGCTTGCTTTGGCACGTTTCTGAATATCACGTAACGCCGCCAAAGTATCAGCCGTTTCACCTGATTGCGAGATACATAGATACAAGGTATTGGCAATAATCACAGGATGACGATAGCGGAATTCACTGGCGATTTCGATCTGACATGGCAAGCCGATGATTTGCTCAAACCAATATTTCGCCACCAATCCCGCATGATAGCTGGTACCACAGGCAATGATTTGTACGTGCTGTACTTGCGTCAACGCAGGATTGGCATGTTCTAAGAAATTTTCTTTTAAGGCATTGCCATCAAGCGCTTGAGCAATGGTTTGTTGCACGGCGTTGGGTTGTTCAAAAATTTCTTTGAGCATAAAGTGACGATATTCACCTTTGCTACTGCTCATGACGGTGGCATCCAGCTCGGTGACTGGGCGCTCGATGGCTTGACCGTGGGCAAAGATTTCCACACTATCCCGTTTCAAACGTACCGTATCGCCTTCTTCGAGATAGATAAAACGATTGGTCACAGGCAACAATGCCAACTGATCGGAGCTGATAAAATATTCACCAATACCCACACCGATGACCAATGGCGAACCTTCACGCACAGCAATCAGTTCATCAGGTTGATTGGCATCAATAATGCCGAGCGCATACGCACCCTTGAGTTTGGGAATGATGGATTGCACAGCAAGCAATAAATCGGCTTGATTTTTCAGTGCATGATGCACCAGATGCGCCACCACTTCTGTATCTGTTTCAGACGTAAACTGATAGCCAAGTGCTTGTAATTCGGTTTTTAATTCTTGGTAATTTTCAATAATACCGTTATGTACCACAGCAATATTGTGTGAGGTGTGCGGATGGGCGTTATGCTGTGATGGCTTGCCATGCGTTGCCCAGCGGGTGTGTGCGATACCGACATTGCCGTGAATACCACTTTGTTCTGCAGCGTGCACGAGATTGGCAACTTTGCCGACTTCACGCTCACGACTTAGCTGACCCGATGCGATCAACGCCAAACCTGCGGAGTCATAACCACGATATTCCAGACGTTTCAACCCTTCAAGTAAGACCCCTGAAATATTACGTTCTGCGATACCACCAACAATTCCGCACATACTGATTTACCTCAAAAAAACGTTTACGACTGTGTATTTTCGTTCAATGATTTTGCGTTCACTTTTGCTTTTGTGGACGTTGATAATTGCCCTTTTGAAATTGTTTACTGCGCTCCACAGCCAAAGCATTGGCTTCGACATCTTGTGTAATCACCGAGCCTGCGCCGACCGTTGCACCATTGCCAATGCTCACAGGTGCAACCAGTGAACTATTCGAACCAATAAAGGCACGATCGCCAATCGTGGTTTTAAACTTATTGGCGCCGTCATAGTTACAGGTAATGGTGCCTGCACCGATGTTGCTGTCTTGTCCCACTGAAGCATCGCCAAGATAGGTGAAATGATTTGCCTTACTGCGTAGACCGACTGTGGTATTTTTTACTTCGACAAAGTTACCGATATGTACTTCATCAGCGAGCCTAGCATTTGGACGTAAACGGGCAAAAGGACCTATTTGGTTATTCTCGCCAACGATGGCTTGATCAAAAACACTATACGGCTGAATCACCGTACCTGATGCAATCGTACTGTCTTTAATCACACAGCCTGCGCCGATTTTGACATTGTCCCCAATGGTACAATCGCCTTCAATGATGACATTAATATCAATCTCGACGTCCTGACCAACACTGAGCGTACCACGTAAGTCAAAACGTGACGGATCAATCAAATGCACGCCTTGGCGCATGAGTTGTTCTGCCTGATAGCGTTGCCATTCACGTTCGAGATTTGCCAGTTGCAAACGGTCATTCACACCTTCAACTTCAAACGCATATTCAGGTGCGATCGAAGCAATTTCCAAACCATCTTGCACCGCCATAGCGACAATATCAGTCAGGTAATATTCGCCTTGCGCATTGTTATTGGAGAGTTTTGGTAACCATTGATGCAATTTTTCATTGCTGACGCAGTAAATGCCTGTATTAATTTCAGTAATTTGCTTTTGTGCATCATTAGCATCTTTATGCTCAACAATGGCTTGAATCAGCCCATTTTCACGAACGATACGCCCATAGCCTGTTGGGTCAGCCACCTCCAGCGTAATCATGCCAATGCCCGAGTCTTTTGACGCATCCAATAAACGTTGTAATGTGGCTTTGGAAACAAGTGGCACATCGCCATAGAGAATCAAGGCAAAACCAGATCTGCCAAGTACAGGCAGGGTCATTTGTACCGCATGTCCAGTACCGAGTTGCTCGGCTTGCTCCACCCATTCGATCTGCTCATTGGCAAATCGCTGTTTGACCGCATCGCCACCATGTCCATAAATAGTAATAATGCGTTCGGCGTGCAGTTGTTTTGCGGTATGGATGACGTGGGCGAGTAAGGGTTGTTTTGCCAAAGGTTGCAGAACTTTTGGTAAAGCCGACTTCATTCGCGTGCCTTTACCTGCCGCTAAAATCACCACATCAATCATCAATAACGCCTTTTAAGTCAATACGATATACAAAATCACAGCCAAGCTAAACATCGCCATCAAGCCTGCCAAAAGATCATCGAGCATAATGCCAAAACCACCATGCACTTTGCGATCTACAAAGCCGATTGGGAATGGCTTCCACACGTCAAATAAACGAAATAATGCAAAAGCAATCACAATCCACCAATGTGGCAGATTTGCAAGATAAATCAATGGGATTAATGTGATCGATTGTCCAGCAAATTCATCCCACACAATACGACTGTCATCATGGGTGTGCATGATTTCGGCGCTACGCCCGCAAATATAAATCCCAAGCAAGGACATCACCACGATGGCAATGATGGTCGCCACCCAACCGATCGAAAGCCACAGTGGATAAAGCACCAAGATTAAGAGCGAACCGACGGTACCTGGTGCAACAGGTGATAATCCTGTACCTAAGCCTACACCTAAAAACCATGTCAAACGGTCGTGAAATGGAGTATTTTCGAGATTGATCGGCGTCTTAGGCAAAGTGTTGGTATCCTGATTTTTCTGGGGTAAATTTTTGCTTTTGATAAAAATAATGACAAGTCATGTCTTGCTGAATTTGCCCAATGACGGTCACTGGCGTCACACTGCTTTGTGCACACTGTGCTTGCCAACGCTGAAAATGATCAGGGCTGATGGTAAAGCATAGTTGATAATCATCACCGCCTGCAAGCACATCGGCAAAACGCTGATCAATAGATAATTGTGCAAGTTCATTGGCAATCGGAATCTGCTCTAGTTGAATCTCAGCACCAACCTGACTGGCAGACAAAATATGCCCTAAATCTTGCGCCAAACCATCCGAAATATCAATCATACTTGACGCAAAACCCACTAAGGATTGCCCCAAAGCCAATTGTGGTTGTGGATAGTCCAAAGTCGATTGTAATGCGCTGTTCGGGTGGCGCAGTGCATACGCTGCACTACCAATTTCGCCACTGACTACAATGTGATCGCCAACTTGTGCACCACCGCGTAAGATCGCCTGTCCAGTTTTAATCCAACCCAAAGCGGTGATGGAAATGGTTAATGTCGGACTTTGCGTTGTATCACCACCGATGAGCTGCACATTGTAGCTTTTACAACAGTCGGCAACGCCTCGGCTAAACTCAGCCAGCCATGCATCTTCAATTTTCGGTAAACTTAACGCCAGTAAAATGCTATGCGCTGTTGCGCCCATCGCCGCCAAATCCGAAAGATTGACCGCCATACTTTTCCAGCCAATGGCATGCGCCGATGTATCTAGGGGAAAATGTCGTCCAGCGACCAAAGTATCGACGCAACTGACCAACTGCATATCTTGCGGTACTGTGCTGACTGCACAATCATCGCCAATCCCGACATCAGCAGATGCTGGTGATGTCGGGGATTGCGATGCTAAGGATTGCGATGCTAAGGATCGTGATGTCAGCGACTGAAAATATTGACGGATGATTGAGAATTCAGCCATGGGCGAATGCCAGTAGATGGAATCAGTTAGAGTTGCTTTTCATCTGGACGGAGCTGTGTTGCCACTCGATCCAATACACCATTGATATATTTATGACTGTCTGCACCGCCAAAGTGTTTTGCCAGCTCAATTGACTCGTCCAAAACCACTTTGTATGGAATTTCCATATGATTGAGCAGTTCATAGACGCCAAGACGTAAGGTCGCCAATTCCACACCATCAAGTGCTGATACTGGGCGGTCTAATGCAGGCAAGAGATATTCATCCAGCGTCTCATGACTTGCCACGACTTGGCTGAGCAACTCGTGATAGTAGCTAATGTCGACTTTGTGCATGGCATTATCGGCACGGGTGCGTGCTTCAATCTCGTGCACGGCATTGCCACTCATTTGCCATTCATAAACGCCTTGTACAGCAAAACGACGTGCTTTGCGTTTTGCCGCATAGGTTGTTGGATAACTTTGATTCATGCTTTTAATTGCCTTTCGCTTAAATCGCTTTTAACAGATTAACCATTTCGATCGCAGTTACCGCAGCTTCAGCACCTTTGTTGCCTGCTTTGGTACCTGAACGCTCAATCGCTTGTTCAATGCTGTCGGTGGTCAATACGCCATTGATGACTGGCATTGTGCTCTCAAGACCCACCACACCAAGACCTTTTGCACATTCACCTGCGACAAAATCAAAGTGCGGCGTACTCCCACGAATCACTGCACCAAGGGCAATGATGGCATCAAACTGCTTTGTTGAAGCAAATTTTTTGGCAACTACAGGTAGCTCCCAAGCACCCGGTGCATACGCCACGGTAATTTGCTCTTCTGCCACGCCATGACGTTTCAGCGCATCAATGGCACCTTCGAGCAAGTGCTCCACCACGAAGCTATTAAAACGACCAACGACAATGGCATATTGCCCTTCGTTTGCTAAATGTAAAACACCTTCGACCTTACGAATTGCCATGTTTCTTTCCTCTAATTTCTTTGCGCTCAGTGGAGCGATTAATCATGCATAAAACCAATAATTTAAAAATTTGTCTATTGTCCACACTGCGCAGGGCTCACATACTCTTCCACTTCCAAATCAAAGCCTGAAAGTGCATTAAAACGCAGTGGCGAGCTGAGTAGACGCATCTTTTTCACACCGACATCACGCAAGATTTGCGCACCGACACCGATGGTTTGATATTGCTGTGACAGTGCTGCATTGGATTTGCCTTGGCGTGGCTGTGACTGCTGTACTAGCGCAGGACCGAGATCAGGCAATTGATTTTGACCAATCCACACCAATACGCCACGTTCGTTTTTAGCGATTTCTTGCAATGCTGAATCGATATTCCACGCACTTGAGCCATCGGCTTTTTTCTGCTTGAGCAAATCACGAGTCGGATTAAAGCCGTGGACTCGCACAGTGGTCACACCATCTGTTGGATCGCCTTTGACCAATGCCAAATGTACCGCAGGATTGCCTGCTTCTTGATAGCGGAACAGTTGGAACTCACCATATTCGGTTTGAATGGTGCTCGACTCAATACGCTCAACGGTTTGCTCATTGGTCATGCGGTAGTGAATCAAATCTGCAATGGTGCCCATCTTGATGCCATGCTTTTCTGCAAAGACTTCAAGGTCTGGACGACGTGCCATTTCACCATCTTCATTGATGATTTCACAAATCACTGAGGCAGGCTCAAGACCAGCCAAACGTGCCAAATCGCAACCTGCTTCAGTGTGTCCCGCACGGTGCAACACACCGCCTGGCTGAGCCATCAATGGGAAAATGTGTCCTGGCTGTACAATATCACTTGGCTTCGCATGTGCAGCCACCGCTGTACGCACAGTATGCGCACGCTCTTTGGCTGAGATGCCTGTGGAGATGCCTTCGGCTGCTTCAATCGACAAGGTGAAATTGGTGCCATGCTGTGCACCATTCAGATTGACCATCAACGGCAGATTGAGCTGTTCGCAACGGGCTTTACTCAAGGTCAAACAGACTAGACCACGTGCATGGGTGATCATAAAGTTAATATCTTCAGGGCGCACATGCGTCGCTGCGATGATCAAATCACCTTCATTTTCACGATCTTCGTCATCCATGAGAATGACCATTTTGCCTTCACGAATATCGGCAACCAGTTCTTCAATGCGACTCAATTGCATTACAGCTACACCTGTTTAGCGATGGGAATGTTTAAAAGCATTTAAATTTCAGTACAAGCGAAATTCAATGCAACAAACAAAATAGAATAAATGCGCCATATTCTAACGGTTTTTGCAAGAAATTGCTGTACTTTCGATGACTGCAATCGTCGCACACAGATTTTGCTGATCTTCTTATGGAGAATGTTTTGCTGAATGATGCTGTGCTGAGCGTTGATATGGCTGGATTGAATGAAAAAATAAACCCAGTCGGATGTGACTGGGTTTGCTTGATCAGCTGATGCTTTAAGCGACTGACTAAACTACTGATTATATTAGGCTTGATCAGATCGAGGCGTGATATTGTCATCTTGCAAATGGGCTTTTGGGCCAAGCAAGATTTCGGCACGCATTTTTTGTGCGGTTTGCGCACAGTCATTATTCATGCCTTGCAGCAGCACCGCATCACGGGTCAGCGCATTAGACGGATTTGGCAGATTTAAAAACTCATAGCAATGACGCACATCTTTAAAACTTGGACGGCTCAAATATATCGCTGTTTCCTTGGCATGTAGATACTGCGCTAGACGAATCGCAGATTTGTCCGCCGCCAGTTGCATGCTTGGCAGAGCTTCAGCAATGGCACAGCGAGCTTGCAAAACAAAGCGCTTTTCATGGCGAAAACGCTTATACACTGCCTCAAAAATCAACTGAAAGACCACCGCCACTTGGATAATCGCCGCAATCGCATTGGCAGATTTTTTATTGACACGCACCAATGCACCATCATCATAAAATGGCTGAATAATTTCCAAATCCGTTTCACTGAGCTGATAATGCTTTTGACACAAGGCAACAGTTTTATTTAAGAATGATTGGCACAGGTAAAAATAATCTTGTGCTGTTTTTTGATTGACCGTCCCCAAAAGTTGTTTTGGATCATAATGTTGCACACTCAGATAAATATGCTCAGAATCTTGGGTTTGCTGCAACGGATCTTTCACTTGTAATTCGGCATGCGGACGCTGATAAAGCTGCTGTGCTTTGGCAATCGCAAGACTTGCCTGATGCTTTTCATGCTCAACCGCTTCGGCAAGACGCTGAATTTCATGCTTGAGTAAGGCTTCACGCTTCATTTTACTTAAGAATTCTGAACGTGTCGGACGTGCGATGGTGCGATAACCAATCCATAAACCAAAATGTAAAATCAACGAAACCAATAGTGGCAACCATTGATTACGCAACAATTCACCAACGCTTGGTTTGATCAAAGTCACTTCGATGCGCCCAACTTTTTGCTCATTGACGACCGCATCACGGACAAAGATATCACCTTGACGGGTTTTATTGGCACCCGCTGTCGCCAAGACTTGATCGTTTTGATCCAAGACACGTAATGAGGCAATGCTTGGGTTGGTGGCATAGCGTGAAGTCAGCAATGCCAATGCCACAGTATTTGGCGGTGCAAGCTCTGCGGCACTATCGGCAACTAGCTGACGAGTCAACAACTCGCCTTGAATTGCACGATTATCCTTTAAAAAATAATTGGTTGCGACCACGATAAGAATACCGTGCAAAATAAAACTGAGGATCAGCAGGCTTGCAAAAAGCCCTTGTCGAGGTGCATTCAAGTTAAAACTTCCAAAGCCATTCGTTGCAAATTTTTAGTCAAAGACAATTTAAAACCTCACACAAAGCCAATGCGAAATCGTGTACATCATGGTACATCGAGCAAGGTTAACGATGTAGTGCTTTTAAAATGTCATGACTATAGATTATCATTCTAGCCAGTCTTAGATTAGCCCCATTAGCAAAAGCGCATGCAAGAAATCATTCTTATATCCTTTTTAGGACCTGACCAACCTAATCAGTTTACCCGACTTATGCAAGTATTGTCTGTACATAGTTTGCAGATTCTTGATGTTGGTCAAGCCGTGATCCACAATCAATTGACCTTAGGTATCGTGGTTAGCTCCGAAGATCAAACTGCAACCGCTTTGGCGATGAAAGAGATTTTGATCTTGGCACAAGAGATCGGTTTAACTGTTCGTTTTAAACCGATTCCTGCCAGCGAATACCAACAATGGGTCGCAGAAGGCGGTCGCACCAAATATATCGTCACAGCGCTTGCGCCTGAGTTGACTGCGTCACACCTACAATCCGTGACCAAAATCGTATCAGATCAAGGCTTTAATATCGAAACCGTGACGCGTCTATCTGGTCGTTTAGAGTTGCCATCAAATAGCGTCGATCAGCCAGCGCATGAAAATGTCGCCTGTATTCAATTTGGGCTCAGCGGTCAAATGCTCGATGCACAAGCGATGCGCTCTGCCTGCATGTTGATGAGTGCTGCGCACAATATGGACATCGCCGTACAAGAGGACAATGTCTATCGTCGAAATCGTCGTCTCGTCTGCTTTGATATGGATTCAACCTTGATCACCCAAGAAGTGATCGATGAATTGGCACTGGAAGCAGGTGTGGGTGCGCAAGTTGCCGAGATTACTGAGCGTGCCATGCAAGGTGAACTGGATTTTCAGCAGAGCTTCCGTGCTCGAGTGGCTTTGCTCAAAGGCTTAGATGCCAGTGTCTTACCAAAAATTGCTGAACGTCTCACCATTACCGATGGCGCACAGCGCCTCATCTCCACTTTAAAATCGCTGGGTTATAAAACGGCAATTTTGTCTGGTGGTTTTCAATATTTCGCTGAATATCTACAACAAAAACTTGGCATTGATGAAGTCCATGCCAATATTTTGGATGTGGAAAATGGTGTAGTCACAGGTATCGTCAAAGGCGACATCGTCGATGGTGCCCGCAAAGCGCTACTGCTTGAACAAATGGCAGAGAAACTCGGCATTTCCACCGAGCAAGTGATCGCCGTTGGTGACGGTGCCAATGACTTGCCGATGCTGTCCCTTGCAGGTCTTGGCGTGGCATTTCGTGCGAAGCCATTGGTGCGTGAAAATGCCAATCAAGCCATTTCCAGTGTTGGATTAGACGGGATTCTCTATCTTTTGGGTCTGCATGACAAAGATTTATACCGTGCATAAATAGACTACGACCCACTACATCTAGTATGTATGGGTCGTAAATTAAGCACTGCATATCGGCTGTATTACTTTTGTAATTACAACGTGATTAAAGTGAAATAATGATATAAATCAGATATTTAAATATTACAAATTTGTCATTAAAAAATAATTTGTGAGAACATCTTTAGCGATCAGCGTAATCTGTAATAAATCAAACCCACACAACATATAGTATCCAGCATACTTGATGCATCACCCTACATCGAACTAAAAATATACAGCGTCACACTGTGTCGCAGCAATGCGTTCAAGGGCTTTTTTTTCCGCAAAAAAATTGCATAATCAATTTAAGTACACAACGGTATGTGTATGAAAATTGATCTCACCACGTTGTTCTATTCTAAATTCGAAGATCAATTCATTGGACGCTGTAAGCCAGTGTCTATTTGGTAGGAGAGTTTTAATGTTTGCATTAAATGTAGCCACAATTATCGGGGGATCATTGGTTGGCTTGGCTGTATTGCTCATCGCATTTTCCCGCTATCGCTATTGGCTTGTGTTTATGTGCGCAGGCATGGTGTTTTGGGGCGGGTTAGAATTGCTTCGAGCAGGCATTCAAAGTGTATTCGACATGCCACTACTCTATGGTTATGTCAGTGCCATGATGGTCTGCTTGGTGGCTTTTACAGTCATTATCGCCATGAATGATCGCCGTTTGGCTCGACTAACGGACACCAAGGTCAAATATATAGAGCATACGCCTGTATACGACGACTGAATTTGTCCAAACATTGTGCAAATGGTGATGCATTTGCACATGGTGTTTTTTGCTGTATTTTTTCAATTGATTTTCAATAGCACTGTCGAATCCCATCTGTATTGACCAAATACTTACAACTAAAATATAGAAAAGCCATCTTTTTTTGATTTGGATTATGCTAGCATCGGCATTATTGAGAAAACCATACAAAGATTAGGAAAATGTCGATGAAATTATCATCTTTACCCGTTGTTAAGCTCCCTGCGGTTGATGTCACCACCGATCCATTGGATTTATTGATCGCAGGCTTAGTGCTCCGCATGAAGCAATTGGCACGTACCAGCCCACAGTTTATTGAACTCATTTATGATCGACGTTTCTGCATTGAAATCGGTACAGAACAAGGCGTGGCTCGCCAGATTATTATCGATCAAGGCAAAGTCTCGACCGCATCTGGCACTTCAGGCGCATCTCAAGCCGCTGATTTTAAAATCCAGTTCGTGGATAGTGAATATGCGGTAAAAACCTTATTAAAAGGCGACCCAAGTGCATTTATGACTGGCATGCAGTCTGGTCAGATCAAGATGGAAGGTGATTTTTCGTTGTTGGTGTGGTTCAATCAAGCCGCTAAATTGGTCGTGCCAAAAGTACCAAAACCTGTGAAACAGCGTATCAAACAAGCACGCCAGTTTTTAAAAGAAAAAACAGGGCGCTAATTCCGAATTCGCCTGTTATGCGTCTTAATAAATGCCATAACAGGCGATTTTAGTTCATCAAATTAAATCAGCAATGCATCCACATCATACATTGTGACTTGGGCGTTTCATTCGCCCATCATGAAGGCTTTTCTAAGCAGAACAAACAAAATAAACAAGATTAAAAAATATTTTGATAATCGCCTTTTTTATTACGCACATCGACCATCAGATCATAGATTAAATTAACCAGCCAAAAAATCGCAGGGTCTTTATTCACTCTTGCTGACCAAATCATGTCCACAGAAAACTCATTGGCAAACCAATTCAGCGCATAAGTATTCAGCTTCATATTGGTTGATAATATTTTCGACAATCCTTGTGGAATCGTTGCAATACAATCATTTTCAAATAATAACCACGGTAGAGGTAAATAGTTATTAATTTCTAAAAGATGCATCCTTTTGAGTCCAAATGGTTCTAACGCCATTTTTGAAAAGGTCGCATCTGAGCTGGAACAAACCACAATGTGTTGCCTTTGTAGAAATTGCGCTTGGCTGAGCTCCGCATGCGTGCCGTGATCATTTTTTGCATGTTCAATCACCACAAATTCATGTTCAAACAGTCGCTTACGATAAAGATCTGGATGAATGTCATTAAAACTACCCACGACAATATCGATCTTCCCTTCATTTAAATCCTGATACAACGTATCTGCATTGGAGCTCACCACTTGAACGGATAGCTGATATTTATGTTTTAACAAATAATTTAAAACTCGAGGCAGCATGATGATTTCGGTAATATCCATCATGGCAATCTTAAATGTTCTTGTCGACGTTTCAGGCTGAAAATCGATGGTTTGATAAATACTTTCCCTTAACAAATCAATCAGCGGATCAAGTTGATTGAAAATTTTATGGGCTTTGATCGTGGCAGATATTTTATTGCCATTGCGAATGAATAACTCATCTGAAAATACATGTCGGAGCTTCTTTAAAGAGTGACTTACCGCAGACTGTGACAGATTCAGACTTAACGCCGCCTTACTGACACTTTGAAATTTATATATTTCATAAAACACAAACAGCAAATTCAAATCCATTTTTTGATTATCGATTTCAATCATGACGCCTATTACCCCATTGAATTGCTAAGGTGTAGCCCTTTTCATAGTATAACCATTCAGGATTTTCATACAAAGCGTCAGGCTAATCGTGCCGCAAGGCTATACGCAACATGACGTCAGTGTAAGGATCTATCGCATCAGCGGCTCGCTTTCGATTGGCTTCGCTGAAAATGATGCTCGATAGATACCCATGGATAAGGATATTGAATATGTTTGTCAAAAATTGTTGGTATGTGGCTGCTTGGACGGATGAAGTCGGTGCTGAGGATTTATTTTCCCGCACCATTTTAAACACGCCTGTTCTATTTTGGCGTGATTCAGAACATATCGTCAGAGCGATGATCGATCGCTGTTGTCATCGCCTAGCGCCACTGTCTTTAGGTAAAAAAGTCAATGACTGCATTCAGTGCAATTATCATGGTTTAATCTTTGATAAAAATGGACAATGCATTAGCGCTCCAGCACAAACAAGACTTCCCAAAATGTCCGTTCAGACTTTTCCCGTGGTGGAAAAGAATCAGTGGATCTGGATTTGGATGGGAGATGAAAATTTGGCTGATCCAAATCTCATTCCAGATATCTTTTGGTATGACCATCCAGATTGGGCGTACAAGCCAAATGGTCACATGCATTATCCTGTAAACTATTTGCTGATCGCAGACAATTTACTCGATTTTTCTCATCTGCCATTTTTACATCCAACAACACTGGGTGGCTCACCAGACTATGCCAGTGTTCTCCCCAAAGTTACACGCAATGACGATGGCTTACGCTTAGAGAAAATGGTCAACAATACCGAAGCGCCAGGCTATTCCAAACAGCATGCAGGCTATGATGAGAATACTAAGGTAGATCGCTGGATGTATTATGATTTTTTAATTCCAAGTATCTTACTGATGGATGCAGGGATGTACCCGACTGGCACAGGAAGCTATGAGGAAAAACCAGCCAATGCCATTTCATTCAAAAGCGCACAAGCACTCACCCCAGAAACGGAGCACTCGACACATTACTTTTTTGGGCAAGCACGTGACTTCGCACTGGATGATCACGCAGTATCCGATGCAATATATAACGGCATCATTCAGGCATTTAATGAAGATAAGGAAATGATATTAGGGCAACAACGCAATATTATGCTCAATCCATCACACCCCATGAAAGCCTTGAGTGTTGATTCTGCACTTTCACAATTCAGATGGTTAATTGATAAGAAAATAAAAGCAGAGCAGGTCGAAACAACCCAACAGATTTATACTGAAAATATTGTATAACTAAAGAAAGCGCATAACTGTAGATGCAACATCGTACTGACATAAAAAAAGCCCCAATCTATTGATTGAGGCTTTTAGAATTTGGAGCGGGAAACGAGACTCGAACTCGCGACCCCAACCTTGGCAAAAGTCACCCACTTTTTTATAATAAATTTCATTAAGTGACATTATCTGAAATCATTGTATATCAATACATTTAGGAAAAGCAAGCATTCAGAGATCATTTTAAATATCGTTCTGAGATTAAATTTGGTCACTTTTATTTTTCGAAAAATTCAACAATAATCATCCACATTTTTAAAAATAGAAAAATCGTCACTGATAAATTCTCCTCCAAAATAAGGAAAACTCTTCTCTGTGCTAAACTGAATTTTCAAAAAGAGGCGGATTAAAAATAATCTGAACACTTGAGTTAAAAGTATGGAAATTTACTAATGTTAATAAACAATCAATCCTATACTTTTAGTATTTTTGTGGTCTGAAGAAGATCAGGAATTTGTCGGCTTATGTACTGAATTCCCATCTCTATCTTGGCTCGATCAGGATCAGTCGAGTGTTCACGCTAGATAACTAAACTTGTAAGCGAAGTAGTCGCCGATATGTAGCTAAGCAATGAAGAAATCCCTGTTTTATGTTCTAAGTAAAACTCAGCTACCTCAGCCGTGAAGACACTTTGCAATCACATCTATAGGCATTTTCCTTTCCATATAACTATTTACAGACCCCAACATTTATTGCACAAACTTATCGTTAAAGTCTTTATTCCGAGCTGAATTATTAATTTATTTGACTCACTCAATGAGTCAAATATACACTGCAATCGACTCACTCCTATTCTTCACTATTTCAGGGGATGACCAAATATGTATGATGACTGGGTTTGGAAACAGCCGAACTGGACAAGCTTTACATGGAAAGATGAAAGTATTCTTCCACTCACCAGACACATTCATCAAAAAATTGGAATCCTGCTTGGACAAAGCCAGCATAACCCTGAAAAAGAATACCTTACACTAGACAACCTGATTGCCAATCTGGTCTCATCCTCAGCGATTGAGAATGAAACGCTGAATGTTTATTCGCTGCGTTCATCTCTGGCAAAACGTCTAGGTGTCTCGCTGGAGCAACCCTATCCAAGCTCTGAACGTTCAGATGGTTTAGCCAATATCATGTTGGACGCCTTAAATAACTTTGAACAAGACTTATCAGTCGAAAGATTATTGCAGTGGCACCAATGGTTATTTAATGAAACTGATTGGACGATACAACGTATCAGGATCGGACAATTACGTGGGTATGAACCGATGCAGGTTGTCTCTGGCCGTATAGATCACCCTACTGTGCATTTTGAAGCGCCACCACGAGAAGGTTTAGAACATCGTGTGGATGAGTTTATCCAGTGGTTTAATACGAGTAGAACCGATACCTTGCTTGACCCATTGATTCGCGCTGGTATTACTCACCTATGGTTTGTGACACTCCACCCTTTTGATGATGGTAATGGACGTATTACACGTACACTGATTGACTTGGCTTTAGCACAGATGGATCAACAGAGTATCCGTCTATATGCGATGTCACCTATTATCTTGAATAAGCGCAAGCGCTATTATGAAATACTTGAATCGACTCAAAAAGGTGATGCGGATATTACGGCACTGTTGCAAATAACCACGAATGGTAAGCTGAAGACTGTTTTAGCTAAAGGTGCAGCATATGAATCCTTTCCATGGTCGGCATTTTCAGGGC
>NZ_FMYK01000014.1 GCF_900096915.1 Acinetobacter marinus | reverse complement strand
GCAGACATGGTTCCAATGGTCAGCGTTCTCCATTAGATTATGAAAAGGCCCATCAAAAGATGGTTATGTGTGTCTAGAATTTTGGTGGCTATTCACCAACTGCAAGCGCATAGTCCCCTATAGCTTGTGAACCACTACCTATAGCTGATGAAATATATCCTGATGCCACACTTTCTGAACCAAATGCAGTCGCATACTCATTACTAGCTGTTGAATCAGAACCAAAAGTATTTGAGTTAAACCCAGTTGCGGTCGCCCCAGCACCAACTGCGGAAGAGTTAATACCTGAAGCGGTTGATTCACGTCCAATGGCAACAGCATATTCATCAGCAGCATTGCTATTGCGACCGATAGCAGCGGATTCAGTGCCTGAAGCAACAGCCCCAACACCAGCAGCTAATGCATTAGTTCCTGTTGCACCATCATTATTATAGTTTCCTGCTGTATTATCAGTAGAGTTCACACTATAAAAATGAGTGGCATTACTCTCGATATCATTCGAAAGCTGATCCGCAACTTGATATAACTGACTACCATTGATCGCATCCGTGCTGGTCGCACTGATTTCGCCTGGTGCCACGTTGATGATTTGTCGTTCAGCACCTGCTGCACCGACACTGACTACACCTGATGCTGTGCCTGCAAAACCGCTATACGTCACACCATTGACAGTGGCGTCATCTACCTGAGTAGCTACACCATTAGTGATGGTTGCGGAAGATTCACTGCTGGCATTGCCTAAGATGACATTATTTGCTGCTGTGGCTGTGACATTATTGCCAATTACGAAGGTATTTTCACCACTGATATTATTGCCATTCCCTACAATACGACTTGCATCAGCTGTATCGCTCATTAAATTGTCATTACCGAAAGCACCAGCATTATCAGCAGCTATTGGCGCCGCAGACGTTCCATTGTCATTGCCGATGGTATAAGTTCCTGCTCCTGTGACATATGATGGATCTCCTATAGCACCAGACCCCTCGCCTGACACCTCATTTCCTGTACCAATTGAGATTGTATTTTCTGCTGTCGCTTGGCTATCTTTACCGATAGCTATCGCATTTTCTCCACTGGCGGTAGCACTATCACCTAGAGCAGTTGAGCTAATACCTGAGGCAGTAGAGAGCTGTCCAACTGCTAGGCTTGCTTCAGCTGTTGACTGTGCACCACTACCAAGTGCTGTGGAGTTCACACCTGATGCAGTCGTGACTACAGAACTGTTAACGCCTGTTGGATCTTCCCAATATGATCCAAGCGCTACGCCACGTACACCTGTTACTAATGCGCGATTCCCGATAGCAACTCCTGCGTATGCATCCGTAGTCGTATCACCAACAACACCACCTGTTGAATCATATTCTCCAACCTGTGCTTGATCACCGATAGCAATACTGCTAAGAGATACAGCCCGAGAGTTTGCACCTAAAGCATAAGCATTGGTTGCAGAGGCTGTAGCACTATCACCTAGAGCAGTTGAGCTAATACCTGAGGCAGTTGAGAGCTGTCCAGCAGCTAGGCTTGCTTCAGCAGTTGACTGTGCACCACTACCAAGAGCCGTAGAATTTAACCCGCTCGCCGTTGTATATCCAATTAAGTTTCCAGCATCATCGAAAACTGAAGTTCCTAGTGCCACAGCATTTACAGCTTCAGCACGTACACCCATACCCACTGCAGTTGCTCTTATGGATGTCGCACGAGCTCCTGGTCCGACTGCCGTGGTATTATCTGCCGAAGCTCGAGAGTTCGCCCCCAAAGCAACTGCGCGAATACCATTTGATTGTGCATCTGTCCCAAAGGCTGTCGAGTTATTCCCTGTCGCAGATGAGACTGAACCTACTGCTACTGAGTTTGATGAGTTCGCTTTTGATCCGCTCCCAACAGCAACGGCACTACCTGCGCTTGTGGTAGAGTTGGTGCCCAGTGCCATCGAGTTATTCCCTGTTGCGCTGGCTAGGTAACCCATAGCAACCGTAGAGGCATTATTCGCTTTTGCTTCTTGCCCCAAAGCAAGCGAATAGTTGGCCAGTGCTGAAGAGCTGACACCCATTGCGATCGAGTTCGCACCTGATGCCACCGATCCAGCCATCATCGCAGCACTATAGTTGCCTGTGGCTTGTGCGCCATTTAATGTTGTATAGGTTGATAAAGTACCACTTGAACCCAAGGCAATAGAGCCCGTGCCATTTGCTACCGGACTATCTAAACCTACCGTTAGACCGCTACCGATAGCCACACCACCTTTTCCCGTCGATTGAGTGGGATTATCATGATAGTTTGAACCAATAATCACTGCTTGTTCTGCGGCAGTTGAGGTTGAGATATCACTACCAATCAACACAGATTGAAATCCGTAGCCACCGACATTGGCACCGATTGAAACATTTTCATTGCCCGTTGCACAGGTATATAAACCCGTTGTTTGATTACCAATGGCGATACCTGTTGTCTGATTAGCAGCAGTGCCAGGATTCAGACCTAAACAATCGGAATATGTACTACCACCACCAACTGCATAACCTGCAAATGCTAAAGATGGCGACATTATGGTTAAAATCGCAAGTGGCAAAATTTTGACATTAAATTTTTGCGGATGATTTTCGACAGGTGGAATTTGATCTTTATTATTTCCAACGGTTGATGATCTGCTTGAATTCGACACACTTTTCGCATTTTCAGAAACAGCGATAAATATGCCTAAACTTGCATTCCAGATGACACGATATATTTTATTCATTTCTCACAATCTCCACACAATATGTGACGCATTTCTCTTTTTAATCATAATATCGCCACATATTTTTACAAGAAGTTTTTAATTTGGTTACATTTATCCTATATAAAAACTAAACCAATTTAGTCGGAATTCGCTTCTGATCAGGCTTTCATCAATTTATGATTTTTTATATTTTTCTAAATATATTCACCACACATAAAAAAACGCCACCATGATGGTGACGTTTATTCAATTTGATTAAAGATTGATTGTGATTTAATCGATAAACTTAACGCGAGCGATGGCTTTTTTACCTGCTTGGATCACCACAATTTTTGGTGCACTCACAGAAAATGAACCATCAACCACTTCATTATCGACTTTGACTGCGCCACGAGCGACTGCATCTTTGGCTTGCGCTGCATTTTTGGTCAGCCCTGCAAGACGCACGATCGAGCCAATAAAGATTTCTCCGCCATTTTCAGACAGTGAAATGTCAACTTCAGGCGTGTCTTCAGGCACTTCACCATCGACAATACGGTTTCCTGCGCTTTTATGGGCATTTTCAGCCGCTTCACGGTCATGGAAACGTTCCACAATTTCTAGAGCCAAGATGCGTTTGATCTCTTGCGGATTGCGTCCGTCTGCCATCTCTTTGAGCAAGGTTTCGATGTCATCCATCGACTTAAAGCTGAGCAATTCAAAATAACGCTCAATCAAACTGTCAGGCATCGACAAGATTTTTTGATACATCGCACCTGGTGCATCAAATACACCGATATAGTTGCCAAGCGATTTGGACATTTTCTTGACACCGTCCAAGCCTTCTAAGATCGGCACAGTGATACAGACTTGTGATTCTTGTCCATAACGCCCTTGCAAAGTACGTCCCATCAGCAAGTTAAAGGTTTGATCTGTCCCACCAAGCTCAACATCGGCTTGCATCGCAATCGAGTCATAACCTTGTACCAATGGATACAAGAACTCATGAATGGCAATCGGTTGCTCGCTTTGATAGCGTTTTGAGAAGTCATCACGCTCTAGCATACGAGCCACGGTTTGCTGACTTGCCAATTGAATCAAATCCGCAGCAGAGCGTTTTGAAAACCATTCTGAGTTAAATACCACTTTGGTTTTGGCAGGATCAAGGATTTTAAACACTTGCTCTTGATAAGTTTTGGCATTGGCCTCGACTTGCTCACGAGTCAACGGCGGACGAGTGGCACTTTTCCCCGATGGATCGCCGATCATGGCAGTATAGTCGCCAATCAAAAATAGTACTTCATGCCCAAGATCTTGGAATACTTTGAGTTTATTGATGAGTACGGTATGACCGAGATGCAAATCTGGCGCAGTCGGATCAAAGCCTGCCTTGATGCGTAGCGGTCGATTTTGTTTCAATTTTTTCAATAAATCATCTTGGGAAATGATCTCATGCGTGCCACGTTGGATTAACGCCAACTGCTCTTCAGCAGGTAGAAAAGTACTCATCAGTAAAACCTAATCGTTCTAACTTTCAAATTGTGCGATATACTAACATTTTTTTCGGAAAATGCAGGCAAAGATCGGCATGAGTGCAATATATATTGGTGTGATGACAGGCACGAGCATGGACGGCTTAGACCTCGTTGCCGCATCTTTTGATCCGCTAAAAATCCACGCCACTTTGACCTTGAAATTCGAAGAAGATTTGCGTGATCAGCTCATGGCATTGTCACTGCCTGATGATAATGAAATTGATCGCATGGCGGTTGCGCACGTGGCGCTGGGCAAAATGATTGGCAATGGTGTCAATCAACTGATCGAAGACAACCAGCTTGATCGTAGTCAAATCCGAGCGATTGGCTCACATGGTCAGACCATTCGCCATCGTCCTGAAAGTGGCTTTAGCTTGCAAATTGGTGATGCGCATATCATTACCGAACTCACCAATCTTCCCGTGGTTTACGATTTTCGTAGTCGGGACTTGGCGGCAAACGGTCAAGGTGCACCGCTGGTTCCTGCGTTTCATCAAGTGTTATTTCAGCATCACAGTATTCATCGGGTGATTTTAAACTTGGGCGGAATTGCCAATGTCACCATGCTCCCTGCGGGTCAGCCTGAGCAAATTTTCGGCTTTGATACAGGACCTGCTAATATTCTGATGGATGCGTGGTGCGACCGTTATACAGGTCAGCCTTATGATGAAAATGGCAATTGGGCGGCTTACGGCCATCCGATTCGCTCGCTACTCGACCGTCTGCAAGCGCACGATTATTTTTCTAAAGAACCACCAAAAAGTACAGGGCGAGAAGACTTCAATATCGACTGGCTCCATGATCAACTGGCAGATTGGCGCAACGATCTTGACTATGACGAACTGGAAGATCAGCCTGAAAATGTGCAAGCGACTTTAATGAAGCTCACCACCCGAGCGATTAAAAAAGCCATTTATCGCAGTAAAGAAGCTATGCCGACAGGTGAAATCTATGTCTGTGGTGGCGGTGCATTTAATGGCACATTGCTCGAACAACTGCGCTGGCGACTGCGTAAGCACAACTGGTCTGTACAAACGACCGAAGCGCTTGGGTTGGCGCCGATTTGGGTAGAAGCGACCGCTTTTGCTTGGCTTGCGATGCGCTTTTGTGAAGGTCAAGCTGGAAATCTGCCTGCAGTCACAGGTGCAAACGGCTTGCGTGTACTTGGTTCGATGACACATATTTAAAACATAGTTTTATGTAATATAAACCAATCAGTTACACTGCGATGAATATTTGATCGACTCATTTGAATTAGTTCACATTTTTATAAATTTTTTGCCAAATGTGTAATGTAATAATATTTCATTTTATTACATTGCTCCCATTTTTGAAAAATGTGTGTTATTTATACTGCGCCTTAAAATTCACGATGTTTGTATGATCTACGATAATGCCGCAACCGACACCGCTTATTTCAACACACAGCCACAAGTCCAAGTGATCGCCAAATCTGCACAAAAGCATACTGGTCCCTTTGATGGTGCACGTGGTTTGAGCTCTAAATTTTTTAGTTTGGATTTATTTACCAATAAGCTCAAAGGCATTACTCGCCAAACCAGTACCAGTAAATGCGCACGTAGCATTCGTATTGCATTACAGTCTGCTGGGGCAAAGTTTCAATCACATCCTGTGGCAGCGTCTGACTGGGGCGATACCTTAAAAACCATCGGCTACCGTCAAATCACACCTGCTTTTGACAACCCACAAGATGGTGATATTTATATTATCCACCGCACGCAAAAGCATAAATACGGTCATATCGCAGGCTATAGTGGCAACAGTTGGGTGTCCGACTTTAAACAACGTAGCTACGATGTCTACAAAGATAAAAACGTCAAATACTCTTATTACCGTCTAGCGAAATAATTGTCTTTCGACTGCTTGGCTTGAAATGCATTGACGCATAACATTTTTAATCAATTTATGGCACAATAGTCGCCTTTAAATTGTTCAGATTTCACTTTGGCTATGAAGCTGCTTCGTTTGCATGCGCTGACTCCTCATCATCAGTTACCTCCGACCGTTGTCACCATTGGCAACTTTGACGGTGTCCATCTTGGGCATCAGGCGATGATTGCTGAGCTGAAAAATATCGCCAAAGCACAACAATTACACAGCTTGGTGATGATCTTTGAACCACAACCTTTAGAATTTTTTCAAGGTAGCGACGCACCGCCTCGTATTTCATCATTACGTGAAAAAGTTGAATTACTGACCGAGCTTGGCGTGGACTATGTTGCCGTTGCCAAGTTTGATGATGCCTTTCGTGGCATGAGTGCACTTGAGTTTGCAGAATTATTAAAACATCAACTCAATGCCAAAAGTCTCGTGCTCGGCGATGATTTTCATTTTGGTAAAAATCGTAGTGGCGATAGTGATTTTCTCCGTCAACAAGGCTTTGACGTGACCAATTTGCATACCGTGAATCACGATGCCGATCGTGTCAGCTCAACTCGCATCCGTGAGGTGTTGCAACAAGGTGATTTTGCCCTTGCCGCACAGCTTCTGGGGCGTCCGTACAGCATTACAGGGCGTGTGGTGTATGGTGATCAGATCGGTCGTACCATTAATTTCCCCACCATTAATGTCGCCTTGCATCGTCATAAACCATGTTTAAGTGGTATTTATGCAGTCGATGTGCAGAGCTTGGAACGACCATTTTCACAGGTTTTAGCAACGCAACATACAGATCAACAGAGCAGCCAAAGTGGTATTAAAGGTTATTTGCCTGAAAGTCTGTATGGTGCAGGTCATGTCGGTACTCGTCCTGCGATTGCGCAAGATACACCTGAGTGGCGATTGGAGGTTCATTTCCCTGAGCTTTCTGCTAATCTGTACGGTTTGCTGGTACGAGTGACCTTTTTGCACTATTTACATGGTGAAAAAAATTATCCATCGTTGCAAGCGCTGCAAGATGGTATTGATGATGATGTGATGCAATTGAAAAAATTTCGAGACGACAATGACTCGATTGATTTTTTACATCAATGACACCATTAACCCTTTTTTTTGTCTAAACAGATTTGCCATTGCGCTGATCAAGATAAATCAACACGTTAACCCAACTGGAAGACAGATGCATGAGCGATAAGCAACCTTCTGAAAATGTCGTGGATTATAAAGCCACACTCAACTTGCCACAGACTGATTTTGCCATGAAAGCCAATTTGGCGGTGCGTGAAGCAAAATGGTTAGACGACTGGTATGCCGACGACATTTATCAGCAGATTCGTGCATCTCGAATTGGCAAGAAAAAATACATCCTGCATGATGGTCCTCCATACGCCAACGGCAGTATTCACCTCGGTCATGCGGTGAATAAAGTGTTAAAAGACATCATCGTGAAAAGCCGTGTCATGGACGGTATGGATGCGCCGTATGTACCTGGTTGGGACTGTCATGGTCTACCAATCGAGCTGAAAGTCGAAGAAAAAATCGGAAAAGTCGGCGTCAAAGTCGATGCAACGACTTTCCGTAAAGCCTGCCGTGAATATGCGCTCAGCCAAGTGGAATTGCAGAAAAAAGACTTTAAACGCCTCGGTGTATTTGGCGATTGGGACAATCCGTATTTGACCATGAACTTTAAGCAAGAAGCGGATATTGTCCGTTCATTGGCGGCAATTCAAAAAAATGGTCATATCCAACCCGGTCTAAAACCAGTGAATTGGTGTTTGGATTGTGGCTCGGCGCTTGCTGAAGCTGAAGTGGAATATGAAGATAAAAAGTCTGATGCGATTGATGTTGGTTTTGGCGTCGTGGATCTTGCGGATTTGTCAGCGAAGCTCGGTGTATCTGTCAGCACGCCAACCGATATTGTGATCTGGACGACGACACCGTGGACTCTGCCTGCCAACCAAGCGGTGGCACTGCATGCTGAACTTGACTATCAATTGGTTGAAGTTGAAAGCGATCGTGGCACGCATAACCTGATTCTTGCCAAAGAATTGGTTGCTTCGGCATGTGAACGCTATCAACTAGAACATCCAAAAGTTTTGGCGGATTTTACAGGCGACAAAATCGAACATTTATTATTACAACATCCATTGATCGCTGAGCGCCAAGTGCCTGTGATTTTGGGCGAACACGTCACCGCAGGTAGTGGTACAGGTGCAGTACATACCGCACCAGGTCATGGTGTGGACGATTATAAAGTCGGTTTGCAATATCGCCTTGCCGTAGACAATCCTGTTGGCTCGAACGGTGTTTATCTCCCAACTGCACCGATCTTTGCAGGCGAGCACATCTATAAAGCCAATCCGCAAATCATCGAAGCACTTGGTGCAACGGGTCGTCTGTGGGCGCATAAGAAAATTACCCATAGCTATCCACACTGCTGGCGACACAAAACGCCAATCATCTTCCGTGCTACACCACAATGGTTCATCAACATGGAACAATGTGCCATGCGTGAAACCGCTTTGAATGAGATTGAAAATAACATCGAATTTATCCCTGACTGGGGTAAAAATCGTATGCAATCGATGGTCGATGGACGCCCAGATTGGTGTATCTCTCGTCAGCGTACATGGGGCGTACCGATTCCATTTTTCGTGCACAAAGACACCCATGAATTGCATCCACGTACGCCTGAGTTGATCGAAGAGGTGGCAAAGCTGATCGAGCAAGAAGGTGTTGACGCATGGTTTAACCGTGATGGTAAAGATTTCTTGTCTGCCGAAGATGCGGAACAATACAACTGTGTGCGTGATACTTTAGACGTGTGGTTTGATTCAGGTACAACGCATTTTGCCGTGCTTGATCAACGTGACGACTTGCAAAGCCCTGCCGATCTCTATCTCGAAGGTTCGGATCAACATCGTGGCTGGTTCCAAACTTCACTGCTTGCCAGTATTGGTGTGCGTGGTCATGCGCCGTATAAATCATTGCTGACACACGGTTTTACTGTCGATGAAAATGGTCGTAAATTGTCAAAATCTTTGGGCAATTACATCCCATTAGAAGAAATTATCAAACAACTCGGTGCAGACGGTCTACGCCTGTACGTGGCTTCGAGCGACTATCGCTATGAAATCGCCGCATCGAAAGAAATTTTCAACCGTGTTTCCGATAGCTACCGCCGTATTCGTAATACGTTGCGCTTTATGCTCGCCAATCTAAATGGTTTTGTGCCTAGTCGTGATGCACTGCCGATGGATGAGTTGATCGCCTTAGATCAATACATCATTCAACGTGCCAGTGAAGTGCAAGCGACGATTCGCAAAGCCTACGACGAGATGAATTTCCATGTCGTGACCAATGCGCTAACGAATTTCTGTATCAATGACTTGGGTGGTTTCTACCTCGACATCATCAAAGATCGTCAGTACACCACCAAAGCCGACTCGCAAGCACGTCGCTCTGCACAAACGGCGTTGTATCACTTGGTGCAAGCCTTTGTGCGTTGGATGAGTCCGATCTTGAGCTTTACCGCACAAGAGGCGTGGGAACTGATTCCTGAGCAAGCGGAAAAATATGTCTTTACTGCTGAATGGTACGATCTGCCAAAATCAACCCAGCACAACTTAATCAGCGAATCTGATTGGCAAGCTCTGATTCAAGTCAAATCTGCGGTGAATAAGCAAATCGAAGCGGCACGTAATGCCAAATTGGTCGGTTCAAATCTCTCTGCCAAAGTTGATATTTGGGCGGATGAGGCATTAAAAACCATTCTTGACCGCTTGGAAAATGAATTACGCTTTGTACTGATCACTTCACAAGTTGCTGTACACCCGTTTGATGCATCACAGGGTGAAGCGACGGACATCGACGGCTTGCGTGTTGCGGTATCGAGCGCAGACGGTGAGAAATGTGTGCGTTGTTGGCATGTACTGCCTGATGTGAACACCCATGCAGGTCATGAGGGATTGTGTTCACGTTGCATCATCAACTTGCCATCAGGCACTGGTGAAGAGAGAAAATATGCCTAAGCAAGCAGATTGGTTGCGCTTTAACGCAGTGAATTTTTGGTGGTTGGGACTCAGTATCCTGACCATCATTTTGGATCAAATTACCAAACAAATTGCGCTGGATAAATTGGTCTTTGAAGGCAATAGCGTCAATGTCCTGCCTGTATTTAGCTGGACGCTTGCCTACAATCCCGGTGCGGCTTTTAGCTTTCTCTCTGATGCAGGCGGTTGGCAACGCTACTTCTTTACAGGATTGGCGAGTGTCGTTTCGGTGTTTTTTGTGGTGTGGTTGTTGCGCATGCCAAAAACTTTAAAAGTCCTGCCTGCCTCGATTGCGTTGATTTTGGGTGGTGCAGTGGGTAACTTGATCGACCGTCTGACCACACAATTGGTCAATTATCGTGGTGAACAAGTACATGGCGTGGTGATCGACTTTTTGCATGTGCATTATCAAACGTGGAATTTCCCTGTGTTTAATCTTGCCGATTGTGCGATTACTTTAGGGACGATTTTGTTATTGATCGACACCTTTTTCCTTGAGAAAAAACGTCATCAAACCCATAACGTCTAGCTGAAATCGAACTAACCTTATTCCACCACAATGACTGAAAATGACGGTGAAACTGATGTCTGAAATTATCAATCCAAATGATGAAACCCGCATCGAAGAGGGTTCAAAAGTGCAATTGCACTTTTCCGTGGCGATCGAAAATGGCGTAGAAATCGACAATACCCGTAGCCGAGATGAGCCAGTATCTTTAGTCATCGGTGATGGTAATCTCTTACCAGGTTTTGAAAAAGCACTATTCGGCTTACGTGCTGGCGATCGCCGTACTGTGAGCCTACCACCTGAAGATGCGTTTGGTGAATGGAATCCTGAGAATGTGCAACGCTTCGACACAGTCAAATTTGAGCAACGTCCAGAAGTTGGTCACATGATCGAATTTGAAGATAAAGCCAAAGCCAGTCTATTTGGCGTGGTGATGTCTGTAGGTGATGACATTACTGAGATTGATTTTAATCATCCACTTGCAGGGAAAAATATTACTTTTGCGGTGGAAATCTTTAAAGTCACCCCGCAAGGTCAGCAAGGCATTCGGTTGATGTGAGATCAAATTCTCAGGAATGAAATAATGAAAAAAACTATATTTGTTGCACTCTTAAGCATCAGCTCATTGAGCTTCGCAGAATCAAAAGAAGCCGATTGCGAGGCTCTAGTAGTAGCAACTGACCTATTGATGACAATGCATCAATTAGGCAATGATATTGAAGACTCAAAATCAACCTATACCAATCAATTCAAGGAAGAATCTGCTGTTTTTATTCAAATTATTGATGAAGCAAAAACCTTTCCTGTTTACGCAGATGAAACTCAGCCTGAAACATACGATGAAGCAAAAGCTGAACAAGTTCTCGAAGCATTTAACCAAGATTGGAAACGTCGTTGCTTAGCAGGCGATGTACCAAAAAGTTAGCCGTATAAAAGCATCAAACCCAAAACGAAATAATCAATAACATCCCGACCAAAATACTAAACCCTGCCAAAAGCATCGGCTGATTGGTTTTATAGCCTTCCATCATTTCCGCATCGGTGATTGAGCGCAGCGCAATACGATATTGTTGCACCGAGATCAGACAGATAATCATCCCCAAAACGATCACCCCGCCCCCAGTCCATTTGCTAAATGCAATCTTGTCGGCATATTTTACAGGATCGACCAGTTGCGCAAGAAAGGCTGATTTTTCAATGACAAAGCCAAAAGCAATCAATGCCAAACTACTCCGATTCCACGCCAACACTGTGCGCTCCAAAGCCAATAGCACCCGTGGATCTTGCAAATTTGACATATTCTTACTTTTCCATCGCTGTATTTTTGCTAAGCTCAAAACATAAAACAAGCACAGGGAAATTACAATGAAGATTCAGATTATTGTCGGCAGCGTTCGGGAAAATCGTGTGGCGATCCATGTCGCCGAGTGGATGCAAAATGCCTTGCAAGATATTGATGCCGAAGTGGAAATTGTCGATCTAAAAACCTGGGATTTGCCAATGTTTAGCGGTGCATCACCGATGTCATTAAAAGGCAATTATAGCGATCCACTACAAAAAAAATGGTCTGAAAAAATCACTGAAGGCGATGCTTATTTTCTGATTTCTCCAGAATATAACAATGGCTACTCACCTGCCCTGAAAAATGCCTTGGATTATCTCGGCGCTGAATGGAGCGGAAAACCAGTCGGCTTTGTCAGCTATGGCTCGGTCAATGGTGCACGTTCAATCTCACAAATCCGCCAAGTCACTACCGCACTCGGTATGATTGACAGTAATATCAGCTTGCTCATTCGTGACATCTTTGCACGAACAAAATCACAAAATTTCCAAGGTAATGATGCTGAGCAAGATGTACTGATCAATTTGGCAAATCAACTGATTGATTTAACAAAAAAACTTTCTGGCTAATCTTGCAAAATGGATTATTCACGCATTGTGCATCATGGACAATTTCCTGTCATTTTGACCAATGCGATGTACGCCTTGCATATCTATACTTTTGATTGAACCGTTAAAACAACAAAAGTATGCAGGACGTGCATTCAAGGAATACTCCATGAAAATAATCAAAACGCTGATCGGACTCAGCACACTGAGTTTGCTCACCATGCTGAGCCTCAATACGGCACACGCCAAACTAACATTTTGTGTATTTGATCTGGTTGGTACACAAGGTGATGTCTATGCCTTGATGAAAGATTATCAACTTGCTTCGAAACAATGGGGTGCCAATATCGAGCTGAAAGCCTACACCGATGAACGTGTATTGACCGAAGACTTTAAAGCTGGAAAATGTGACGGCGCCAGTATCACAGGAATGCGTGGACGCCAATTCAACAGTTTTACAGGTTCGATCGATTAGATTGGCTCAATTCCAAGTTTAAAACTGGCGGTCAAAGTCATGCAAACTTTGGCTGATCCACGCTTTGCCAAAGAGATGAAACAAGGCAAATATGAAATCGTCGGCATTGTCCCTGTTGGTGATGCCTATTTATTTTTAAATGATCGCAGTATCAATACCATCGCCAAAGCTGCAGGAAAGAAAATTGCGGTGCTCGACTATGACCAAGCGCAAAAGAAAATGGTGCAACAAGTCGGCGCTCAAGCTGTATCCGCCGATGTCACCAATTTCGGTGCAAAGTTTAACAATGGTCAGGTCGATATTATCGGTGCGCCTGCCGCTGTATTTCGCCCATTAGAGCTGTACAAAGGACTGGGGACTAAAGGCGCAATTGCCAATTATCCACTCATGCAAGTCTCGGGCAATCTGATCATTCACAGTGATCAATTTCCCGCAGGTTTTGGGCAAAAGTCCAGAACATGGATCAGAGGACAATTGCCTCGTGCATTCACGATTTTGGGCAAAATGAAACAAGACATCCCTGCCAAATACTGGATGCAAATCCCTGATGCAGACAAAATCGGCTATCAAAAAATGATGCGTGAAGCTCGTATCCAGCTGACTAAAGAAGGCATTTATGACAAAAAAATGATGGAGCTTCTCTGGCGTGCCCGTTGCGCTGAAAATCGGCAAAACTTTGAATGTGCACTCAAAGATGAACAATATTCAAAAAAATGAATCCATCACATCAGATTCCCACTTGTAAATCACAAATTCGCACAGATATGCTAAAATACCCGTTCTGATTTATAGGTGGAGATCATCATGACTGCACAAGCCTTAGTTTTAACCAATAATGCTGCCGACAAAGTACGCCAACTGCGTGATAGTGAGGGCAATGCGGACTTGATGCTCCGTGTCTACGTGACGGGTGGCGGATGTTCGGGCTTTTCTTATGGCTTTAACTTTGCAGAAAGTGTCAATGATGATGATGCCGAATTTGAAAATGGTGATGTAAAAATGGTCGTCGATTCACTCAGCTATCAATATCTTTTAGGCTCAGAAGTGGATTATGTCCAAGGCTTAGAAGGTTCCCGATTTATCGTGAAAAATCCAAATGCAACAACAACTTGTGGTTGTGGCTCATCATTCTCGATCTAAGATTTTTATTCTTGAAGTATATAAACCGAACATCAATGTTCGGTTTTATTTTGCCTAGATTTTTAAGGAGTGAATTTATATAGTCGAAGAAGTTAATTTCTGATACAAGGCAACCAAGCGAAGGTGTACACGTAGTACTGCGAGCGAGGTGAACCCTGTAGCAGGATTTAAGTTCGCTGACTATAGGCAAAAAAGAAGCCTAGGTCTGGGGAGAGCCTAGGCTTTGAGAAGAAGGATGTTTTGTTGACATCCTTGAGGGTTGATCGTGTCTCATGCGATCGTTTCAATACATGCATTATGCCGAGTTGCGATGACTAATACTGTTTAGCAAAAGTTGCCAATCTTAAGTGGTATGTAAAGAATACATACAATATGTAAGGCTTTAAATTCAAGCTGATGCCGCAACAGTTGCGCTAAGCGATTCATTTATCTTGAGTAAAATGATACAGCAGTGATAATTTAACTCCATTTTCTCAAAATCACATGGGCTGATGAATCACATAAGTTAACAAAACTGAAGATCCTTAACCCTCAAAACTGGCTTCCAGCTCCTCCAATTCCATCATCAACTCAAGCAATTGCTCCTCATCTTGCGCCAATTTTGCTTTCTGCGCTGTCTGCTGATCCATCAGTTGCAATAATTCGGCTTTACGCTCAGCATCATAGATTGCGCTGTCCGCCAATTGATTTTCAATGGTTGTTAGCTGTGATTGCGCTTTCTCGATAGATTTCTCTAATTGTTCCATTTTCTTACGAAGTGGACGAGTTTGCTCACGACGCCGTGCATTTTCTTTACGCTGTGCTTCTTTATCAACTTTGCTATTCGGTGACGGTGCTGTTGGATTATTTATTGCTTTTGCAGTCTGTGTCGAATCTGTGGTTGTGCTGGCTGTCGCTGAGATGTCGTCCTGTTGCTTTTGTAGCATCTGCTGACGTGCTTGACGTAGCCACTGGCTGTATTCTTTCAAATCACCATCAAATTCCGTCACTCGCCCATCATGGACAAGCAACAAATCATCACAGACTGTGGCAATCAACTGACGCTCATGCGAGACCAACACCACCGCCCCTTCGAAGTCTTGTAGCGCCATCGTCAGCGCATGACGCATGTCCAAATCCAAATGGTTGGTCGGTTCATCGAGGATCAACACATTCGGGCGTTGCCACACGATCAATGCCAATGCCAAACGAGCACGCTCACCGCCAGAGAAGCGCTGACACGGTGTATCCATGCGCTCACCGCTAAAACCAAAACTGCCTAAAAATGAGCGCAAACTCGCTTCACTAATCGATTTATCCGCAATCCGAGCCAGCTGTAACATCGGACTGGCTTGATCATCCAGCGCATCCATCTGATGCTGTGCAAAGTAGCCGATATTCAGTAATTCTGAGGCTTGGCGTTCCCCCGAAAGTAAAGGCAATTGACCGACCAACGATTTAATCAGCGTCGATTTCCCTGCGCCGTTCATGCCAAGTAAACCCAAACGTGTCGTCGGCGTGATTTGCAATTTTACTTTTGAGGCAATACTTTTCTCTGTGCTATAACCAATCGTCGCATCGTCTAGGCTCAGTAATGGCGAGCTCATCCGAGTTGGTTCACGGAAGCTAAAGGTAAACGGCGTATCCACATGCGCAGGCGCAAGATTTTGCATACGTTCAAGCTGTTTGATACGGCTCTGCGCTTGGCGGGCTTTGGTGGCTTTGGCTTTGAAACGATCAATAAACTTTTGTAGATGTGCTCGGGTTTCTTGTTGCTTCTCAAAGGCTTGTTGCTGTTGTGATAAGCGTTCACTGCGTATGGTTTCAAAGCTCGAATAATTGCCTGAATAGAGTGTTAATTCTGCATTTTCAATATGTAAAATATGATCAGTCACTGCATCCAAAAAATCACGGTCATGCGAAATCAATACCAATGTGCCTGCATAACTCTTTAACCAATCTTCTAACCACAAAATCGCATCCAAATCCAAATGGTTGGTTGGCTCATCGAGTAATAATAAATCTGAACGGCTCATCAAGGTACGTGCCAAATTCAGGCGCATTCGCCACCCACCCGAAAAACTTTGTACAGGCTGACGAATCTGAAATTCAAAAAAACCTAAACCTGCCAACAATTGTGCTGCTTTGGCAGGCGCAACATAGCCATGAATCTCATCAAAGCGAGCATGCAACTCACCAAGTTCTGTATCACTGAACTGATCACTATTTTGCAGTTTATTTTGGATTTGCCAATATTCCGCATCACCTGACAAGACAAAATCCAGCGCAGGTACGTCCAGCGCCTCGATCTCTTGTGCCATATGCGCCACGACCCAGCCTTGTGGACGTGTCAACTGTCCCTCATCTGCGCCAAGCTCACCCAGTAGCGCAGCAAACAAGGATGATTTTCCTGCGCCATTGACCCCTGTTAAGCCCACTTTCCAACCTAGATGGATTTGCATGGTGGCATTTTGGAATAGAGCACGAACGCCACGTCGGATGCTAAAATTTTCAAGTTGGATCATGGGAAATTATCATCAAAAAAATCATGGCGCTATTGTAAACAATTTTGCCACCGAGCCAAAGTTTGGTCTGAATGAAAACACCGTTCTTAACATCAGCAAACATACAAATATTGACAATGTAAATTGTCTTTTTTGTGTTTTTGACTTCCATTTTCTGCATAATTTTGTACAATTCTTAGAGATATTGGAGTAATTACTCTATTATTTTAGACCGTAGCAGGATATGATTCTGCTCAAATGGCTGAGAACGAGTCTCTCCATAAAACAAAAATTTGACAGGATGATGCAAAGATGAAAAAACTTGCGCTTGCCCTTATGGCAACCACTGCAATGGGCACGATGGCGAACACACACGCTGCGACCATGTGCGTATTCGATCTCTTAGGTGCTTCAGGTGAAGCCTATCAACAAATGAAAGGTTGGGCGCTACAAGCCAAATCGTGGGGTGCTGATGTCAAGCTCAAAGCCTACACCGATGAGCGTGTTGCCAACGAAGATTTCAAAGCAGGAAAATGTGATGGCGTCAGCATCACTGCGATGCGTGGACGTGAATACAATAAATTTGTTGGATCAATCGACTCGATTGGTGCCGTACCCAACAACAAAGTCGCACAAAGTGCCATTAGCTTTACCCTCAACTCACGCAATGCAGCCAAAATGGTCAGCGCCAACAAGAAATATGAAATTGTCGGCGTCGCACCGCTAGGTTCTGCTTATTTATTTGTCAATGATCGTAGCATCAACTCTGTTGCCAAAGCTGCAGGTAAAAAAATTGCCGTACTCGATTATGATTCAGCGCAAAAGAAAATGGTGCAACAGATCGGTGCACAGCCTGTGTCATCTGATGTCACCAATTTCGCTTCAAAATTTAACAACGGTCAGGTCGATATCATTGGTGCACCAGCCTATGCGTTTAAACCTTTAGAATTACACAAAGGCTTGGGATCTAAGGGTGCAATGGTCAATTTCCCGATTCTACATGTCACTGCCAACGTGATTATTCACCCTGAGAAATTCCCTGCAGGCTTTGGACAAAAATCACGAGACTGGTTTGTTAAACAATTACCAAAAGCCTTTAGCACCATTTCCAAACTCGAAGCGGGCATCCCAGCTAAATACAAAATGACCATCCCCGCAGATGATAAAATTGGTTATCAAAAAATGATGCGTGAATCACGCATTGCCCTCACCAAACAAGGTGTGTATGACAAATCAATGATGGCGGTATTGAAAAAAGCCCGTTGTAGCGTCGATAAGTCCAATTTTGAATGCTCTCTCGCTGGTGAGTAAACAGCCCTTCAAATGCTAACCTCAGCAGTAAAAAATTGCCCCGTATCTCGATAGCGACATACGGGGCATATTTATTTCTGCGTTGATTTATAAAGCACAAGCATTAGTTTTGCGCCTCTTGCTTCTTGGCATATTGAATCGACATATATGCGGTAATGCTGAGCACCACAGCAATAAAGCCCA
This sequence comes from Acinetobacter marinus, assembly GCF_900096915.1. GTDB lineage: Bacteria > Pseudomonadota > Gammaproteobacteria > Pseudomonadales > Moraxellaceae > Acinetobacter > Acinetobacter marinus. The sequence goes on along the minus strand of NZ_FMYK01000014.1, from coordinate 2,673 downwards.
ATGAAATCCATACAGGCATATGGAACACATCCAGCATCAACATCTTAAAGCCGATAAATAACAGGATAATGCCCAGACCATACGGCAGATAATGCATCTTCGCCGCCGCACCTGAGAGCAAGAAGAACATCGCCCGTAGACCCAAGATCGCCATCAAATTGGCACTTAACACGATGAACGGGTCAGTAGTCACCGCAAAGATCGCAGGAATCGAGTCCACCGCAAAAATCACATCGGAAAACTCCACCAAGATCAACACCACGAATAACGGTGTCATCCAGAGCTTGCCTTGCTCACGCACAAAGAACTTATTGCCTTGCAAGGTCGTGGTGATTGGCACATGCTTGCGCAACCATTTCAGCAATGCCATATCTTCGACATTGCTTTCCTCTTCTTGACCACGTAAAAACTTGATCCCTGTATAGACCAAGAATGCACCGAAAATATACAGAATCCACGAAAATTCTTGGACTAGCCATGCACCAATCAAGATGAAAATCGTACGCAGAACAATGGCACCGATGACACCATATAGCAAAATCTGGCGTTGTAGCGCAGGCGGAATCGCAAAAGCAGCAAAAATCATCAGCCAGACGAAGACGTTATCAATCGCTAATGACTTTTCTAAGAGATAACCTGTGATGTACTCCAGCGTTTTTTGATTGGCAACTTCGACACCAATACTTTGCTTGAGATAGAGCCACAGACCACCCGCAAAAAGCATCGCCACAGTGACCCATGCCGCACTCCACCAAGCGGCTTGCTTGATCGGTACAACCTCACCTTGCTTTTGCTTAAAGCCAAGAAAATCAATCAATAGCATCACAAACACGATGCCAAAAAATACCAAATACAGCCAAATATTACCGACAGAATCCATTAATCACTCCCGCATCTGGCAATTGAGCGAATTTTTTTATAAGTCTTGTAGACATAAAAAAACCTCGACCAGTCGCCAGATGTATACACCTGTGCCAACATGATCAAGGTCTTGCCTACATTGCTTTGATTTCAAAACCATTCAAATCAAAACAATGCTCAGATACCGACTTTTTGCAAAGTGTATTGACGATATCTGACACGAGAAAACCGAAACTTTAATTCAGAACTACGCTTTCTCGTTTGGAGGAGGCTACTCCCCTTGTCAAACTTTGTTCACTGAATATTTTTATATTTCAATCCAGCTAGAATAGGCGCATCATGCCACAAAATGATCAATTCAGCAACTCTTTCAGCAAATTAGATACTGTGCAGACATAGATATTGTTCAAGTTTAATGGTCATCGGTAGACGAGGCTGAACTTTCGTCATCATCTTTATAAATAAATTTTGGCATTTCTAAACCAAAATAAATCGCCACCACACGTAAGCTAAAACCAAAAATTAAGGTCAGAATGACGGTCACTTCAAGATTTAAATGGACATAATGCAGACAGACCCAATAAAATAGCACCGCAGCAAAGGAAATACTGGCATACAGCTCACGGCGAAACACTAAAGGCACATCATTACACAAAATATCCCGCAGAATACCGCCCGACACACCCGTCAGCACACCTGCAACACCCGCTACGACAAAGCCATGTCCCATTTCGATCGCCACCTGACTGCCAATGATGGTAAAGCCAATCAAGCCGAGCGCATCGAGCAATAAGAACATATTGCGAAAATGCTTCATCCAATTGGCAATCAGAATGGTAAATAGTGCCGCACAAGTCGTCAGTACCAGATATTCAGGATGCTTGACCCATGTCAGTGGATAATGTCCAAGCAGTACATCACGCACCGAACCGCCACCGAGTGCCGTGACACAAGCAATCAGAATGACACCAAACCAATCCATACTGCGTCGTCCAGCAGATAAAGCGCCTGTCATCGCCTCAGCAGTAATCGCAATAATATAAATAACAGTCAGTAGCATATTTGCATCACAAATGTGTCGCAGAAAATATGGCTATTGTAGCGAAAATTAAACTTGATGCGATAAAAATGACGCAACAACCACGCAGAATACGCTTGCTGAAAACGAGACCGTACTTTTTAGGTTAGTCAGTTAAACAAGGATAACAACACAGCTTAAATTTTTTCTGCGAGCCACATAAACAAGGTTGTTTCATGGTTGGCAAAGCAACCGTAGGATCAATAAAATACCAATGCTCAGCAATTTTCACAAATGCAGATCGCTCGTGGTGAGCATCACGAATAGCACTATCCGCTACAGTTGGGGCTAAATAATAAGCCTTGAATTCAACTTGAGCATGGTTTTTGCCGAGTTTTGAATGATCTGCAATCACATCTAGACCGTCCCATTTGGTCTGCTTGCTCCATGTTGCAATTGCCTGTTGATCAAGTAATTTTTGCTGAGATGGTGCAGTCGTTTTAACAATATAATCAATTTCTTGCAGCACATAGGCACTATAGCGAGAGCGCATCAGCTGCTCAGCACTTTGTGCTATTTCTTGACCTAAATGAAGCAATTGACAACACGCTGAATAGTTTAAACCCGAACCACACGGACACCACATAAGCTCACCTTGAATATGAGTGACTAAGTATTATTTTAAACCTTGCAATAAAGAAAGCCCCCACCTTTTAGGTGAGGGCTTTGGATTTAAAAGCTGGCGATGACTTACTCTCACATGGGTAACCCCACACTACCATCAGCGCTAAGTG
>NZ_FMYK01000022.1 GCF_900096915.1 Acinetobacter marinus | reverse complement strand
TGAATAGCCACCAAAATTCTAGACACACATAACCATCTTTTGATGGGCCTTTTCATAATCTAATGGAGAACGCTGACCATTGGAACCATGTCTGCGTTTTGAATTATAGAACATCTCAATATATTCAAAGATATCTGATCTTGCTTCAGTTCTAGTTGCGTAGATTTTCTTTTTAATTCGTTCCCGCTTTAATAGCTGGAAGAAGCTTTCTGCAACAGCGTTATCATGGCAATTGCCTCTACGACTCATACTACTTTCAAAATTATGATGCTTGAGAAATGTCTGCCATTCATGGCTAGTATATTGGCTGCCTTGATCAGAATGGATTAGGACTTTGTTCTTTGGATTTCTTCGCCACAAAGCCATCAATAACGCATCTAAAACCAAATCTGTCGTGATTCTGGATTTCATAGACCAGCCAACAACAAGACGTGAAAACAGGTCAATCACCACCGCAAGATATAGCCACCCTTCATGTGTACGGATATAGGTAATGTCCGTCACCCATAATTGGTTCGGCTGAGTTGGATTAAACTGTCGATTTAAGCTATTTGCGGCAATGACAGCCGGAGTACCAGCGTAAGCTCTAGGCTTACGATAACCACGCTGTGATTTAAGACCATCTGCTTTCATCAGCCGATGTACTCGATTGATCCCGCAACTTTCGCCAACATCTTTCAAATCACAGTGAATCTTGCGATAGCCATAGACTCCGCCAGATTCCAGCCAGAACTGTTTAATCAGTCCTGAAAGCTGTTGCCGTTTCCTGGCAGTTTTACTGGTGGGTTGCTTTAACCATGCGTAATAACCACTGTGATGAACATCTAACGTTGAACATAAACGACGAACAGGCCATATGTGCTGATTGTCCTGAATAAAGGCGTACCTCATTTGGACTGGCTTGCGAAGTACACCGCGGCCTTTTTTAATATGTCCCTTTCTTCAGTGACCCTTTGCAGCTCTTTTTTTAATTTCGCTAATTCTGCACTTGGATCATTAGATTCTATCGTCTTGGGCTGCTGTGGATCATAACGTTTAATCCAGGCATACAAACTATGTGTAGTCGCACCTAAACGCGCTGCGACATCAGCAACACTATGACCTTTCTCTGTGACCTGTTTTACTGCTTCAATTTTAAATTCTGGAGTATATCGTTTACTGCTCATAAGCACCTCGTTAATTAGCCATTTTATCTAACTAAAAGGTGTCTACAAAATCGGTGGCTATTCA
>NZ_FMYK01000015.1 GCF_900096915.1 Acinetobacter marinus | reverse complement strand
CTAAGTGACTAAATCTGGCTCATTAATCTTACTGACTAAAAATTCGCTCAAATAAACTTCGAGTAATTCCTACCAATTCAATCAATGAAATATATTCAATGAATCAATCAGCAAAAATCCACACAAGTTGTTCTTCTTTAACTCTTAATGATCGTGTTTTTATCTCGTCAATAAAAACATAACGCAATCAATTCAACACATCACCCTTCGTGATGTTTCGATCAATTGCGTCGGGATGTGCGCATTATAGGAAATTATTTTTCAGGCGCAAGCACTATTTTCACTTTTTTGACATGTTTGCGCCTTTTTTGCACGATTTCTCATTTTATGCGTATTTATTGTGCGTTTTATTTGATTTTTACCACTTTTACATCGCGAATAATGATGCTTTGTGCAGGGACATCACTATAAACGCCTTTTCGAGTGGTCGGTTGTTTGGCAATTTTGTCGACAATATCCATGCCTTTGGTGACTTTACCGAAAACTGCATAGCCATAATCTCGGCTACCATGATCTAGTGCGGGGTTATCAACGAGGTTAATGAAGAACTGGCTGGTCGCTGAGTCGACCACTCCTGTACGTGCCATGGCGATGGTGCCTCGAGTATTTTTCAGACCGTTTTTGGCTTCATTTTTAATTGGGGTTTTGGTTGGTTTTTGTTGTAGGTCTGCTGTAAAACCACCACCCTGCACCATAAAGCCCGGAATCACACGATGAAAAATCGTGCCTTTATAAAATCCAGACTGTGCATATTGCACAAAGTTTTTGGTGCTGATCGGTGCTTTGACGTCGTCGAGTTCGATTTGAATGTCGCCCATTGATGTTTTCATGGTGACTTGGGTCGCAGCCATACTAAATTGTGCTCCGAACATGAGTGCTGAGATGAGTGCAATATTTTGAATTTTCATTTGTCGTCCTTTAGCGGTTATGAATGACAGTGTTGATGCATCTGTTTGATGAACGTCGATCATCTATGCCTGAAACACAGCTTAAGTCAATTTCTCGATTGTTCAAGTCTATTTTTTCTACACCTTTCTGATAATACAGCATTTAATTTGCTTAAAATCTGTTAAACTGGTCACACCTTGGTTTCACAGATTGTCTTACGGTTATCTTTATGAGTAAAGCGTTACCTCTTGTTGTTGCAGCTGTCATTGGTGGCGCTGCTTTAGTGCCTGTATATATGGCGAGCAAAGATCCTGAAAAATTTCAGGCAAGTGCGCACTCAGCACCATTCAATCCTGAATCTGCTACGGCAGTTGAAAAGATCAGCTATGTGCTTGGTTATGAAGTGACCAGCCAAATGACGCCACCAGAGTTGGATGTTAATGCATTCGCCGCTGGTGCCAAAGCAGGTCATGCCAAAGAAGAATTCCCAATGACTCAGGATGAAGTCAAGGCAGCTTATCAAGAATTTATTGCTAACCAGCAAAAGCCAGCTGAGTCCACGCCTGATCTTGCTGCACAAACGGCTGCAGGCCAAGCACAAGCAACAGCACAACTTGCAAGCAATGACGTGAACTTCTTAAAAGAGAACGCCAGCAAGCCAAATGTCAAAACCACCGCTTCAGGACTACAGTATACTGTGGATAAAGCAGGTACTGGCAAGCAACCGAAAGCCACAGACACCGTCCGTGTGCATTACGAAGGGAAGCTGGTTAACGGTCAGGTCTTCGACAGCTCGATCGCACGTGGTGAGCCTGTAGAGTTCGGATTAAATCAAGTGATTCCAGGTTGGACTGAAGGTCTACAACTAATGAAAGAAGGTGCTGAATATACCTTCTATATTCCAGCTGAGTTGGGTTACGGCGCAGAAGACAAGGGCGTCATCCCACCAAATAGCACCTTGATCTTTAAAGTCCAGTTGATCAAAGTCCTGTAAATTGCTTTTTTCATCCAATCAAGCCTTCATCCTTGAAGGCTTTTTTATTACAAAAACATACAACCGACAAAATAAATTATTGTAATGTAAAAGCAATGTCTGTTGAGCATTTCAAGCCTTGCTTAGTGCATGTTTGTCAGACCACAACATTTCAAAAACGTATGATTTAATCGTGGAACAATGATGAAAAAAGTTGCTTTAGTTAGTCTCATGTTGATTGCTAGTCACAGTTTTGCCGCACCCAAAGTCACCGAGAAAAGTAGCGAACGTGTCCAAGTCGGATACAGTTTTGGCTATTTAATGGGACGCTCAAATACCAATGCCTTAGATGACTTGGATTTAGATAGCTTTTTGGAAGGCTTTAAACAAGGTTTTGAAGGCAAAGAAGCCACACTGACCAATGAACAGATGATCAGTATTCTAAATCAATATAAAAAGAAATCTGAAGCTGCCGAGTTGGTTGAATTCAAAAAACTCGCCGATCAAAACCTGAATAAAGGACAGACCTTCCTTGCTGAAAATGCCAAGAAATCTGGGGTAAAAACCACAGCATCTGGCTTGCAATATCAAGTGCTACAACAAGGTTCTGGCAAAAAGCCAACGGCATCAAGTACCGTGTTGGTCAATTATGAAGGGCGTTTGATCGATGGCACTGTGTTTGATAGCTCGATCGCACGAGATGAGCCGATTACTTTCCCGCTAAATCAAGTGATTATCGGTTGGCAAGAAGGTTTGCAACTCATGCGTGAAGGCGACAAATATCGCTTATTCATCCCAGCAAAACTGGCGTATGGTGAAACGGGTGCGGGTGGCAGTATTCCACCAAACAGCACCTTGATTTTTGATGTCGAACTTTTAAAAGTCGTGTCTTAAAACAACAACCTAAGTAATTGAATGACCATAAAAAATGCCACATCACTGTGGCATTTTTTTGTACTTGAACTCAGTTAAATCTAAAAAGCGAAATTACCAACCGAGTGCTTTTTGCTGTTCTTCAACCAGTTGTTTAATGCCTTCTTCAGCCAATGCCAACATTTGATTGGCTTGTTCACGGGTAAACGGCTTTTCTTCGGCGGTGCCTTGAATCTCAATAAATTCACCAGACTGCGTCATCACCACATTCAAATCGGTTTCACAAGTCGAATCTTCGTCATAATTCAAATCAAGCAATGCTTCACCATTGTGAATACCCACCGATACCGCAGCAACTAAACCTTTCAGCGGATCATTTTTAATTTTTTTCTTCTCTAACAAGACATTCATCGCATCAATCAACGCCACCGCAGCACCTGTGATCGATGCTGTACGTGTACCTCCATCAGCTTGAATCACATCGCAGTCGATGGTGATGGTATGTTCACCGAGCTTCTTCAAATCCACCATGGCACGTAGACTGCGACCGATCAAGCGTTGAATCTCTTGAGTACGACCGCTTTGCTTACCACGTGCTGCTTCACGATCGGAACGGGTATGCGTCGAACGTGGCAACATGCCGTATTCCGCAGTCACCCAGCCCTGCCCTTGTCCTTTTAAGAAGCGTGGCACGCTGTTGTCAATACTCGCTGTACAGAGCACTTTGGTATGACCAAATTCGACCAAGACCGAACCTTCTGCATAGCGTGTGTAGTTGCGTGTGATTTTAATTGGGCGAAGTTGGTTTTCAGCACGTTGATCTATGCGCATGGTTGATCCTTATAAAAATAGGTTAGAAAAATGAAATATTGCTCAGAGCTTGGGGCAAAAGTATAACAACCGAATATGACAAAGCCTAGCCATTTCAGCCGTTAGCATGGATAAAGGCATCAATCTGCTGTCGATACTTGCCGATATCCGCAAAACGATGATCTTCAAACTCATCAACAATGATGTTGGCTTTCGGCAAGGTATCGAGTGCAACCTGAGCGTCTAGCACCTCATCATGCTTTGCCAACAGCACTAAGATTTTTGACTGATCAAGCTGTTGGAACGATGCAGAAGATAACTGTGCAGATAATTGCTGGAGCTCATCGACCTGTTGCTGTGACCATGTGAATTGCTCACCATTGTAACGTGTCACCGTGCCAATATATTGCTGTAAGGTTTGCGGTGATTGTAAAGCAGGATTAATCAGCACCAATTTCACTGGAAATTGCATGGCAAGTAATAGCCCATAAAACCCGCCCAACGAGCTACCGACGATTGTGGTGATTTTCTCCATTTTGATCAATGTGGCTAAATCATTGAGATCAGCAAGCGGTCGATGCGTCAAATCTGGGGCAAAAATATCATTGCCAAACCATTGTTTGAGTTGTAATGATTTTACACCCTGACCAACGGATGCAAAACCATGAATAAATAGAATTTTTTCAGACATTTGAAAGTGATTAAATTTAAAAAAGTTGCTTATTTTATCGCAAAAATAGAGCTAGCGAACACACTGACTAGCTCCATGCAAGAAACAACATATTTTTATTTTTGCTTTGAAAAGCGCATTTCAGTTATTTTGTAAACAACTTCCCAAAGCGAGCTTTCAATTTGCTTTGAATATCCGCTTGCCATTGCTGGCGTTCATCTTTATTTGGCACAGACATTTTTGCCAATCGAGTCCACACTGTCGCAAACTGCGCATTAAAACTGGCGCTGTTGTAGTTCACACCAAATTCTTCACATACCGCACGGACTTTGGGTGCAACTTCCTGATAACGGTTGGCAGGCATATCTGGGAATAAATGGTGCTCAATCTGATGACTCAAATTACCACTTAAAAAGTGCATCCATTTGCCACCTGTGAAGTTGCTTGAACCACGGATTTGGCGCAAATACCACTCTGCACGTGTTTCAGTCGCTGTGTTATCAGGCTCGAAGTTTTCTGCATCTTCGGTAAAATGACCATTAAAAATCACTGCCGATGACCAGAGATTACGAATTATATTCGCTGTTACATTGGCAGTCAGTACAGGTAAAAAATTCACTGTGGCGATGACAGGGAAGAATACATAATCTTTGACGATTTGACGTGTAGCTTTTTTACGGAAATTCACTGATTCCTGCCAAACTTGCGCCCATGTTTTGGTTTTATACGCAATCGCATCCTCTAAATGTAAATTCTGCACACCCACATACCATTCAAAGAACACCATCAGCTGAATCGCCAAAGGAATATTCAACAAGAAGCGCGGCTCCCAAGCCTGCTCATCGCTGACACGAAGCAAACCATAACCGACATCGTGATCCATACCGACAATATTGGTATAGGTATGATGGATATAGTTGTGGGTATGGCGCCAATCATCACCTGTGCAGACGTTATCCCAGTCAAAGTCTTTGCCACGCAAACTGTCATCATTCAACCAGTCATATTGACCGTGCATGACATTATGACCAAGCTCCATATTTTCAACGATTTTTGATACACCGAGCATTCCTGTACCAAGCAACCACACTGGTGGCAACCAGCCTGCAAACATCAACATGCCACGAGATGCGATCTCGGTATAACGCACAAAGTTGCGCACTTTGTAGATATATTTTGCGTCTTTTTCGCCTAAATCATCCATCACCGCTTGGCGTATGGCATCAATCTTTGCACCAAATGCTTGGATTTGGTCTGGGGTTAAATATTTTGATTTGCTATTTAACGGAAATTTCACTGCTGAATTCATGGCTATTTTCCTCGTATTTGTTTTTCTAGGATTGAGATGAATGGATAAAAATGTATGGATTAAAGATCAATGGTAACTGGGCTAAGTGCCTGACTAACACACAGCTTGATCTGTTGATTGTCACTTTGATCAATCTCGCCTGTGATAATGTTCTTGGTGACACCACTGACTTTGGTACAAGTACAGCGATTACAGATGCCCATGCGGCAACCTGAAGTTGGACGAAGTCCTGCATCTTCAGCACTTTCCAAAAGTGTTCTGGTGGCGATGAAATCACGCTGTGCACGGCGAAAAGTAATCAGCTGCGCTATTGCACTATCATCGACACATGGTTGAAAATATTCGCTATGCAACTGATTTGAAATATTATATTTTTCAAAAATCGCTTTTGCACTTTTCATCATCGGTGTTGAACCGCAGATATAGGTATGGATGGATTGCCAATCTGCACATTGCGAATTCAACAATGCTTCGTCCAAATACTGCTTAGTACTACTTGTATCAATGAAGTGATAATGGAACTGGGGATACTGCTGACTGAGTTGCTCAAGTTCCACGTGGAACACTGGCGCACGGTTGAAATAAATCAAATGTACTGATTCAAAGTTTTGTGCAATGGCTTGTTTTACCATCGCGTAGATCGCTGTAATCCCACTGCCTGATGCAATCATTAATACAGGTGCTTTGCCATGATGTAGAACAAAATCGCCTTGTACTTGAGAGATTTCAAGCACCATGTCATCTGCGGATTTGCACAGATAGTCTGAAACCAAACCTTGTGCCTTAATACCTAAAATAATTTGACCTTTGGCATCAATATCAACAATCGAGTAACTACGTTGATGATGTATACCGTGGATTTGCACGGTGACTAAAATAGACTGCCCTGCTCGCCACTGACTTTTGAATTTTACATTGGCTGACAAAACCACCTTGTACATGTCATTGCCCAAAGCCTGACGTGCTTTGATCGTGGTTTTGATTTTGCGCATCGCCCACAAGGGATTGAACTGAGCGAGGACAAAGTCCACAAAGTCTTCTTTGATCCAGTGTGGTCGATAGGATGTGTTAGATCCTGTGATATTAGATATTGCTACGTGAGTTACTGCTGTGTTCATACTCGTGTTCCTCTTTGCTGATTTTTATTGAGTGAACATATGTACCCTAAGAGAACATTTGTGCACTATATTCTCGAAAAATAAATTAGTCAACAGTTGTACACTGAATTTCTTAGGTCAAAATGGTCTTTTTTGATAAACTGTGACGGATATCCCGTCTGTATTGAATTTTTTGAGTTTTCAGCCATGTCAATCCGTGATGAACGCAAACAACAAAGTCGCCAAGCCTTGCTTGATGCGGCACTTAAGCTCAGCACGTCTGGACGTTCGTTTAGCACCATTAGTTTGCGAGAAATTGCCCGTGAAGTCGGCTTGGTGCCCACGGCGTTTTATCGTCATTTTGAAGATATGGATCAACTCGGCTGTGAGCTGGTCGAACAGGTTTCATCTCGCTTAAAAGCGGTGATCTTACAACTGCGTCAAGGTTATTTCATTCAGCACAATGCCAAGACACGCAGTAGTGTCGAACTGTTTTTTAAAGCGGTGGATGAAAGCCCGCAAGATTGGCTGTTTTTTATTGCAGAGCGTTGGGGTGGCTCGCTGGCAGTGCGTCAAGAGATTGCCGATGAAATCGATATTTTGATCGCAGGGCTTGGGCAGGATCTCACCGAAAGTACCAGCTTTAAACATGTGGAAAGCGCTGATGACCTGATGGTGATTTCATCAATTCTAATTAATTTGTCTTTTACGTGGGCAATGACGTGGCGCACGTTGCGTGAAAATCTCAGCGCCCCTGCGCTTAATCAACAGCAACAGCTTTATATTGACCAAGTGGCGGTTCAAGTCCGTTTGCTGTTTCGTGGTATTGAAAATTGGCAAAGTGCTGAATAAGCATGATTTTTATTTATAAATATGGACTATTTGTAAAATGAGGTTACCGCTATTTATTTAAACTCTCTAACCAACCATAAAGGTATGGGTCTTTTTTCAATAGACTAGCAATCATTTCAATGCGTTTTGATTTATCCAATTTTAATAGAATACTTCTGAGATCAGCATTTATAGATTTTTCTGGCGCACCTCGGTCACGTGCTTTGCTATACCAATCATGTCCAAGAGTATATTCATGATTTTCCATGTATATAGCTCCCAATAAAGTACATGGTCGATAGTCTTGAGAATTATTTTCATGAGCTTTTACCCCACATTCTATTGCTGTATCGACTTTTCTAATATCTCTCTTAACTCCCCCCAATGTAGTGAAATAAGCTGACAATAATTTTTTATTTTTGTTTAGTGAGATTTCAGTATTTTCTAAAAACTTTTCAGCCTCTTTACTTGCTTTAGCTTTTCTTAATTGACTAGAGGCATTAATAGCATGCCAATGTGATTTGGTTGCCTTATATTCATTAATATAAAAATCAGCTTCTACACGATGAAATTTTATCTTAAGTTCATCTGTAAAAAACTGTCGTCCTTCCGAATTTAACCAAATAGCATCTTGTACAGATAATCTCTGATTATTATCTAATAATTTCAATATATTAATTAACTTCGATCTATGCTTGTCAGCTATGTCATAGAAGTAAATACCATATTTTTTTATTAGATTTTTTTCTTTTTGCCTCTCTATATATTTAGGGTCAGATTCTAATTTTTTCCTACGTTCACGCTCAGCTTGTTCTCTAACTTTTCTTTCCTGAGCTAATTTTTCTTGTTGTTTCTTTAACTGAATTAGTTCTAATTCTCTTAGTTTTTCCAAGCGTAATCTTTCTGCTTCTAATTGTTCTTGATGCTTTATTCTGTCATTAACAACTTCTTTCTTATATTGATTAAAAGAAATTTTACCTTCAACTAGACTATGTAAAGCATTAAGGTTTTTACGAACTAAATAGGCTTTCTCTGGCAAAGTTAAACTATCATTTTGCTTCGTTTTTAACTTTTGAATTATTTTATGAAGCATACTATGCGGGATCATTGAACTTTCGATATGATCTACACAATAAAAAACAGCATCTTTTCTCATATCATCAAGATATGTTTGATGTTTAACAGCATCCTCAACAGATACTTTACCTCGATAATTAGAATGGTACGTTTTTTTAAAAAATCTGTTTTTAGTCATTTCACATGATTCAAGAACTGGACTATTTTATTAAACCACACTTCAGTAAAAAAATAACTAGAAACAACTACCCAAAAAAGTATCTATAAATACCTAGCAACAAAATGAAATTAGCCCAAGAAACTCAAATTTGACCCATAAAAAAAGCCCGAATCATGTCGAGCTTTTCTTATTCTTCTTAAATCAGTCGATTTAAGATGCTTTTTTCATGCCTTGGCGTTCTTTGTCGACCAAGTAAGTCACCACATCAACCACACGTTGACTATTACCTTGCACGATGTACTTACCATTGACAACTACCGCAGGTACACCTGTCAATTGATAATCCATTGCCAAGTTTTTGGCTTTGTTAATTTTTCCTGTGATCGCAAATGAATTGAACAAGCTGTTAAATTTCTTGGTATCTGCGCCATATTTGGTATAGAACTGCGCCAATGAGGCTTGATCAAATAATTGCTGACCACCTTTGTGGATCGCATCAAACAGTGGAATATGCGCTTTACGACGAATTTTCAATGCTTCAGAAACATAATAACCACGAGCATTTTGCTCCCAAACTGGGTTCATCGCTGCTGGTGTACGCACAAAATTCACGTCTTTAGGCAATTTGCGCAACCATTGTTGCATTGGGTGCTCAAGACTATAACAGTGTCCACAGCCATACCAGAAAAATTCACGCACTTCGATCTTGCCCGCAACATCGACTTTGCCGACTTTAGGCGCCAATTTATAATCTTTTCCTTCAACGAATTGGTCTGCGGCAAAAGTCATGCCTGACACTGTCATCACAGCAGCAGACATTACCGTTAAAGCAAGTTTTTTCATGGGTCTATACGTCCTCATCATTTTCAATATGTGTTCAAACTTCAACACTATAAAGGATATTAAATAAAATAAATATAGACTCAATTGGAACGAATCGTTTTAATCTGTGAACGGTTTTTTTGTTTTCTTATTGCTTTTTACGATGTTCTTCGCATGCATTGTACGTTAAGCTACCGTTATTCATGTATTTATTACCATGTATTGATCACAAAGTTTTTAAAACACCGACTTATAAAATCGTTTCTCCAAAGGTATTGCTATGACTACGCCGAATGTCGACGCCCAAGAAATTGCCAAATTTGAAGCCTTAGCCGATAAATGGTGGGATCAACACTCCGAGTTCCGCCCATTACACCAGATCAATCCCTTGCGTTTAAACTGGATTGATGAAAATGCTGGCGGTTTGACGGGGAAAAAAGTGCTCGATGTTGGCTGTGGTGGCGGTATCTTGGCGGAAAGTATGGCTCGCCGAGCTGGCTCAGTATTGGGCATTGATATGGGGGAAGCACCGCTTGCAGTTGGACGCATTCATGCTGAGCAAGAAGGTGTAAATAATATCGAGTATAAGCAAATTCCCGTTGAGCAACTCGCTTTAGAACAGGCAGGTCAATATGATGTGGTGACCTGTATGGAAATGTTGGAGCATGTGCCTGATCCAGCCTCGATCGTTAAAGCCTGTTTTGATCTGGCTAAGCCTGGTGGTGATGTGTTTTTCTCGACAATCAATCGGAATCCGAAGTCATATTTATTCGCCATTATTGGTGCAGAATATGTACTGCGCATGTTGCCTCGTGGCACACATGATTATCATAAATTTATTCGTCCATCTGAATTGGCGGGTGCGATTCGCAGTGCGACACTTGAATTAAAAGCCATGACGGGATTGCACTATAATCCGCTGACCAAACACTATTGGCTTGCACCAAATGTCGATGTCAACTATATGGTACATACCATCAAACCGACAACATCGACGACCCAAGGAAATGCATCATGATCAAAGCGGTTTTATTTGACCTTGATGGCACCTTGATCGATACCGCAGCCGACTTTATTCGCATCATCCAAGAAATGTGCCGTGAAGGTGGCGTAGAGGTTGTGTCCGCCGAGCGAATTCGTAGCCAAGTCTCTGAGGGTGCCCGTGCTATGGTGCGTTTGGTCTACCCTGAATTGCAAGTGACTGATCCACAATTCCTACAACTTCGCCAAGCCTTTCTTGATCGTTATGGCGCAGACATTGCGGTGGATACCACGTTATTCGAGGGTATGGATGAATTGTTAGTTCAACTCGAACAGCAAAATATTCCGTGGGGCATTGTCACCAACAAACCACGTGATTTAAGCGAAGCCTTACTCAGTGCACTCAATCTCACTGAGCGCTGTGCGGTCTTGGTCTGCCCCGATGATGTCAAAAATACCAAACCCGATCCTGAACCGATGTATCTTGCAGCATCACAGCTCAATATCGAAGCGGAGCACATTGTCTACGTTGGCGACCACCCTCGAGATATTGATGCAGGTAACAATGCCAATATGCCAACCATTCTTGCGGCTTACGGCTACTTACCACCTGAGTCAAAGCATGATTTAAACGCATGGGGCGCAGACTATATCGTTGACGATGTGGCGCAATTAAGCGATGTGATTTTGACCTTATTGCAATCGAGTTAAAATCGTCCGTCTATCCATCTATGCACTGGCAACATCCTGCAAAGTCATTCACAAGTCGGTATTAACAAATATGCTTTGACTTTGCAGCGCATTTGCCTGATAAATAAAAACAGAACGATGCAATATATACCTGATCAAAGTACAAGCAAAAATTAGAGGTTCGACGTGGATTTTAAAACTTATCAACCTGCTCCCGATTTACTCAAAGGTCGTGTCATCCTCGTCACAGGCTGTGGCGATGGCATTGGTCGTGCTGCTGCGATTAACTATGCGCTACATGGCGCAACCGTAGTCTTACATGGGCGTAGTCTAAATAAACTTGAAATTATTTATGATGAAATCGAAGCACTCGGCGCACCACAACCTGCGATTTTACCATTGCAACTGTCGAGCGCATCAGCGCATGAGTTTGAGACCTTATACACCACTTTAGATAAGCAATTTGGTCGCTTGGATGGCATTTTGCATAATGCAGGCATCTTGGGCGAGCGCGTGCCTTTAGAGAATTATCCAACGGAAGTGTGGGACGATGTGCTCAATGTCAATCTACGTGCTCCTTTTGTCTTGACTCAAGCCTTATTACCCTTATTAAAACGCTCTGACAGCGCATCGATCATCTTTACCAGTAGCGGTGTTGGGCGTGATGCACGAGCGGAATGGGGCGCTTATTCGGTCTCAAAATTTGGTGTGGAAGCCTTAAGCCAAATCTTTGCCCGTGAATTTGCCGATCAAGACAATCTGCGTTTTAACTGTATCAATCCTGGCGGGACACGCACAGCAATGCGTGCCAAAGCCTATCCAAGCGAAGATCCAAAAACTTTGCCGACACCTGAAGACATCATGCCTGCCTATTTATATTTGATGGGTAAAGATAGTCATGCGGTGACTGGCGAAAGTATTGATGCGCAATAAATTTTTCTAAAAACTTAGCGATCCGAGTTGAGAGAATAGTATCTTTGTTAAAATTCCTTTTTACGGGATTTAGTGAATATGCTTTCTCTCATTCTTTTTTTCGTTTATCTCATAAGACACGATGAACGGATAATCACTCCAATTTTCATTTTCGAAATAAGTGATACATAGGCTAGGTTTTTTTCTTATCATTTTACGTTTCTCAATACCCTGCATTTTAAATACTTTCGTTTTAGCACCTTTAACCTCAAACACAGTATAGTATTTTGAACCTCCACGACCACCACTTTCACTATATTCTTGACCAAGAATTACCTGACCACAAATTTCCCGTTGAACTTCTATTTGCTTGAGTAAATAAAACGGAATTTTTATTCCAAACAAAAACCAACCAACTGTGATACCAACATAGAGAATAGGAGCAACTATCTTTGAATTTGGGAAAAGTATTTTTAAAATAGGGACTGTTGTCGTAAGTAAAAGGACTAAAATTATAAAGAATACAAACCACCAAGCTACCCTATATGCATTTAAAGCAATGCAAACTAGAGCAAAACCACACATCGTGAGCAGTCCGAAAATCGCAAACCTTGTCAGTCCGAACATGTATTATTACTCAGTCGAATCAATCTCTTTGGAGTCTAAACTTTCAGAAGTTGTTTCTTTTGATTCTGCTTCATATTTCTTTTGCAAAATATTCGAAAAAATACTTTCAATCATCCACACCCGATACAAGCTATTAAACACAAATTCTTGCTCGGCAATACGAAGTACCATCACGGGTTGATTCGGCTGTTGTAAGGCATCGCAGTGCTTTTGGTTATCTTGTAAATGTTGCACCGCTTCATCATCAGTGATTGGGTCTTGATTGAACTGATGGTGCATAAGTATCGAACGCTGATGGTTAATCAAACTCAAGTCTTTACCCTTCGTCCACGTCAGACGCAACATTTCCTGCAAGGCTTCGACTCGCTCGGTCGCCTCGATCTGATAAAACAACTTTGCCATCGCCAAAACCGTCTTTTGATCAGGGCGACAAAAAGGCGTAAATGCCACATCCGTTCGCTTCGATAAGCGTGCCGCCAAGCTCCAATCAAAAAAATCCCGCCCCTGATATGGCAACGGATAAATATTGATATGAATATTGTAGAGGTTCGCCAACTCGTCCTGAATATACGCCAGCAATAACCACGAAATCGGATCTTCCAAACTCAAATAAAGATCCAGCTCAGGTTGCATCGCCTGAACATCTGTCAGCTCCTCCGCATCTTGAATCAGATGCTCACGCCATTCGATGTGATTAATTAAAAAAATCGGCGACGATGTCAGCAATTTTTGCTGTTGCAAACGGCGCATCAAGCGCAATAAATCATCTACCGCCTGATAATGTCGTCCACCAAAACTAAAAAAAGCAGAGAGAATCGGTGTTTCATCAAAGCGAAATTGCGGATCCTTACTGGGTTGCCTGTAATTTTTTGCCATCATATACAGCATGTTGAGCTTGCCATATTGTTGATTCCACAGCATATGGAACACATCTTCTAGCAAGTATAAAAAATCTCGCCCCATCAATGGAGTACGCTCAAGAATTGTATGCGCTTGCGCCAATGCTTGGGCGCACGGCATTTCGGGTACGTCATCATAAGCAAAGCGATGTTGCATCGCTAAGATTTTGGCATCATTTAAAGTATAGTTTTGCCATGCTTGAATGCTCATCCCTTGAGGCGGTAATGCACCTTGGGTAGAAATGACAATTTTTAACGGTCGAATCTCATCAATGAGTATTTCTTCGAGTTGAATGAGTTGCTGGACTGCCAGATAGCTATACACATCATCCAAGCGCAGATAAACGCTAATCCCTTGATCTGTTGGCAATTCGGCTTGGCGATGCGGCTGATCGAAATACCATTTCGATCGAATCGGATCAAACCACCGTCGGATCAGGGACATTGCGTTTTACCTCGAATGCAATCAATGTTAAAAAAGGATGTGGCTCAACAATTTTTTTAAAGTTGATGCCAATTAAACGAAATCTGTTCGCATTATGCGGGAAAATGCGCTGTATGTTCTATCAATTTTTTCATTTGTTTATAGCAATTCGATGCGCATCGATCAAGTCATTATGCATCGCTTGTTCAGATAGACCTTCTCCTTCAAACGCAAAAAGCACTCTCGATGAGTGCTTTTTGAATGCCATGATATTGTAGTGTTATGTTAGAAAATGAATCACAACACTCATATTCAATACTCGTTTACCAGGCAATATTCACGCGACGATTCGGTGCCAAACAGTGTATTGTTTCTGCCGAACGGGTGCCTGAACACTCTTGATAAATACTGGTGGCGCCATTGGCATCCAGATCAATCAACTCTGGATTAACGCCATTTTGTACCAATAATGATGCAACCGTATTCACACGATTTGCGGAAAGTTGTTGGTTATAGGCATATTTCCCTAAGCGATCCGCATATCCCGATACTGTCACACGATTTGAGCCACTGGCTTTGATCGCATCAACGATAGCATGGAGGTTATCCATCCCCTGTTCGATCCCTGAAGGATCATAACGGTCAAATGCAAAAAATACACGGGCATTCTGACCTTGTTGCGCAGGAATCACTGCAGGTACCTGATTGGCTTCACCATATGCCATTAGCCCCTGACAAGCCTCACCCTTCCAATACATTGCTTCGGCAAGATATTTTTTATCAAAATCAATGCGCAACTGACAGCGCTGATATTGTTGCGTATTCGGTACACGAATATCCAAAACATAATTCCACTTTCGAACGGCGAAAACCCCTTCGCTAAACTGTGGATTGCCTAAGATTGCTCGGAATTGGTCTTTATTTAAACCGACATCCAACCTTGCAACATCATTATATTCATAGCGTTTAACTTGTTTCAGGTAACTATCTTTTACATCTGGAAAGTCAACCTCCGTCGGCGCAACTGCTTCCGTACTGTCTGCTGCATATGCAACCTGCTCTGCATCTGCATCTTCTACAGCGCTCAGATCATCTGCTGCATAAGTGGTGGTATACGCTAGACCACTGAGCAGACCAAACATCATGAATTTATTGAAATCTTTCATTGTTACTCTCTCATATGCTAATTTTTTAGAAGGGAGTGTAAAGCACACTCCCTTGTCTAGTTAGAATTAATCAATCACACCACTAACACCGAAGCGAACGATTGGTGAACCATTCGTACCGCCAGCAACACCACCAGTGAACGACCAACGACCGTTATCCGCAGTACGTCTTAATGTCGCACCAATTGCACTTTGATCATTGTAATAAGATGCACCAGCTGCATACGTCCATTTACCTGGAATAAATGGTGCGTTCTCAAGTGCGGCTGTCGCTGCAATACCCGATGAAAGATCATCCTCCAAGTCATTCACACGTTGATTGAGATAAGTCACATTATTGTTGACTGCACCAATCGCTGCATCAATGGTGCTTTGACCTGTACCACCAATGTTATTGTTGGTATAGGTGCCCGTATCTGCATTATAAGTGGTTGATCCACCGATAATGTTTTGTACCGCTTGCGCATGACCATAGAGCTGACTGCCATTGACTGCATCAGTTGAGTCTGAGCTCACTGTACCCGCCGCCACATTGGTGACTTTTTGGTTGCCAGCATTGATGCCTGATGAAGTAATCGACACATCACCAACATTGACCGTATCAGCTGTCACCGTTCCTGCAGTTACGGTGTCTG
The DNA here is from genome assembly GCF_900096915.1 of Acinetobacter marinus. Classification (GTDB taxonomy): domain Bacteria; phylum Pseudomonadota; class Gammaproteobacteria; order Pseudomonadales; family Moraxellaceae; genus Acinetobacter; species Acinetobacter marinus. Next base: position 3,520 of record NZ_FMYK01000015.1, on the reverse strand, counting down.
AGGTCACTGTATCAAATGTGACATCTTTCGCTGTCGCAACTTCATAATTGGTAGAGCCATCGGTATTTTCTGATGTGGTGACTTCAATGTTATCACCAGCAGAGACTGTCGATTTCGACTTAGCCGCATTACTCGCTGCGTCGGCTGCAACTTGCTGTAACTGATCCTCAGTTGCTGCTTGACCAGACGTGATATTGTCTGCATCCCAAGTCGTATTGCTGAGTCCATTAACCGTGCCTTGATCACCATTAACAGTGACTTGTCCAGCAGTAATACTACCTGTTGAACCATCAATAGTGACATCACCAGTGGTAATCGTACCTGTATCACCATCAATCGATACGGCAGTATCACCTGTACCAATGGTGACTTGATCAGCCAAGCCAACGGTCACTTCCGTACCTGTATTGCTGACGACAACATTGCCATCACCTTGGAAATCAACCGTATCCGCAGGTTTCACATTGGTTGCTGTGCCACCATTCGTCGAGATATTCCAACCTTGATTGGCATTATCTGCAGAGTCTTTGATCGAAGCAATCGCATCATCAATGGTGTTTTCACCTGTACCACCAATATTAGTCCAAGAAATCACATCACCATCATAGGTCGCATTTCCACCAAAGAGATTGGTGACATTATTACTCAAGCCATAGAGTTGACTACCATTCACTGCATCAGTTGAACTATCTGAAATTGTACCAGCAGCTACGTTGGTAATCTTATCTCCGCCAACATCTAAACCATCTGCTGTACTGGTCAATACGGTGTTGTCTCCAGCTGTATCGCCAATGGTTACACTATTAAAGTTCACGTCATCATCAGTTGCGACCGTATAGATCGTTTGTCCATCAGACCCTGTGGTACTGGTTACAGAGATATTCTGACCTTCTTCGACTTCGGTCTTCGCTGCTTTCGCTGTGGTATTTACCGTTTGGATTGCATCGTTAACATTGTCTGCACCTGTGCCACCGATATTCGTCGTGGTGACGACCCCACCATTATTGACCGCATTACCACCAATAATCGTTACTAGGTTGTCTTGTGTTTCATTCAATTGCTCTTCTGTCGCTGCGCGTCCACTTTGCGCAAAGTCAGCTCCACCCAATGCAGTGTTCGATAAGCCTGTGATGTCATTGGTCGTAGCATCAACGACAACATCACCCACAGTCACTTTGTCAAATTCGACTTCGTCATCCGTCGCAACCGTATAGATCGTTTGTCCGTCTGATCCCGTGGTACTGGTCACAGCAATGTTCTGACCTTCTTGCACTTCTGTCTTCGCAGCGGCTTCTGCTGCATTCAATTGATCTACATTCACCGCATCGGTGCCTGCTTGACCCGCTCCAACATTGCTAATGACGTTGCCTCCATTGTCCAAGCCACTCGAGCTTAAGCTAACTGTGGTATTGCCGTCATTAATGGTCACACCTGCATTGTTCAGCACGGTGTTCCCTGCCGTCACACTAGTCACACTAATGTCATCCGCTAAGCCGACCTCTACGCCATCCGAAGTCGTGGTGGTCTCGATATTGCTATCCGCTTCGGTGATGTTAATGGTATCCCCTAACGCATAGTTATTATCGGTAGTTCCATCGCCAACATTGATCCCTTTCGCGATATCCGCTGTATTAGTGGCAATGTTGGTCGTGTTGGTGCTGATGTTGTCTGCATTGGTACTGATGTTTGTGGTGTTGGTTGCAACATCATCTGCGACACCAGCCAATTGATCTTCGGTTGCTGCTTGTCCACTCACGTAGTTATTGGCATCAAAGGTGGTATTGGTTAAGCCTCCTATCGTCCCTGTATCGCCATCGATGGTCACTGGGCTGGTACTGCCTACCGTAATACTGTCTGCCAAGCCAAATTCAACATTACTGCCACTTTGCGTGATGCTGATGTTGCCGTCTGTATTGCTTAGGTCAACGGTGTCGTTTTCACCAATCGCTTCGCTTGTCCCACCATTGGTGCTGAGGTTCCAGCCGTCGTAGGTATTTACGCCATCAATCGCATCTGTCAATTGGTCTACATTCACCGCATCGGTGCCTGCTTGACCCGCTCCAACATTGCTAATGACGTTGCCTCCATTGTCCAAGCCACTCGAGGTTAAACTAACTGGATTGCTACCACCTGTAATGGTTACACCCGCATTGTTCAGCACGGTGTTCCCTGTCGTCACACTACCTGCACTGCCTAGATCAATGGTTTCTGCAAGCTGAATTGCTAATGTATCTGTACCATTCGCAACGACACCAATATTGCCATCGGTCAATGTACCCGTAGCACCACCTTCCACATTCAATGTTGTTCCTAACTCACGCTCAACGTCCCCGCCACTATCTCCCGCAAAGGTCAACGGTGTTGCCGCTAGAGTATTTATCGCAGTCGTGTTAGTCGTAATGTTGTTCGCATTGGTGACAATATCCGCTGCATTATTGGCAATATTCGTCGTGTTGGTCGCAATGTTACTGGTGTTCGTTGAAACTTGTTGATTGGTGTCATACAACTGACTGCCATTTACTGCATCTGTACTAGTATCACTGATGTCCCCAGCAGCCACGTTTGTCAATACTGTTGGTGTAGTTGTTGTACCATCTGCATTTTGCATAGAGGTGATTATGTCTCCAGCATCCACAGTCATACCAGACCCATCAGCCACAGTATTCCATGATCCGTCATCTTGCAGATACACCTGATCACCCGCATCATTGGTATATACCACAGGTAATTGCGAAGCATCCGTAATGGACTGAGCATCTACTGATAAATCAAAGTTTAGCGCATCACCAACTGTGGTTTGAGTCACTGACACAGAGTTATTCGCTGAGGTGACCGTTGTCCGAGAGCCATCAACATATGTTTTGTTTGTGGCATCCGTGTCGTTGGTTGGAGCATTATTGATAGTAACGGAATCAAATGTAGGGGTGTCACTAATAGAAATAGTTAACCCATCAGCACCTGTTGAGGTGGTAATATTATCATCTCCGTTGATGCTCAAACGGCTACCTAAAGCACGCTGCAAATCTGTACCACTATCAGCACCAAATGTAAGTGGGGCTGTCAATGTATTGGCGACTTCATAAAGCTGGCTACCATTGATCGCATCCGTGCTGGTCGCACTGATTTCGCCTGGTGCCACATTGATGATTTGTCGTTCAGCACCTTCTGCACCCACACTAACTACACCTGCCGCAGTGCCAGCAAAGTTGTCATATGTAATGTTGTTAATGATTGCGCTATCGACTTGTGTCGCAACGCCATTGATTGTAGTTGCGGAAGATTCACTGCTAGTATTACCTAGGATGACATTGTTGTCTGCCGTGGCATCAATATTATTACCAATGACATATGTGTTGTTTGCAGAGATGTTATTAAAATTCCCAATTGCTCCAGAAGATTCTCCAGTAACATTAGAAAACCCTCCATGAATAGCCACCGATTTTGTAGACACCTTTTAGTTAGATAAAATGGCTAATTAACGAGGTGCTTATGAGCAGTAAACGATATACTCCAGAATTTA
>NZ_FMYK01000021.1 GCF_900096915.1 Acinetobacter marinus | reverse complement strand
AATTCTGGAGTATATCGTTTACTGCTCATAAGCACCTCGTTAATTAGCCATTTTATCTAACTAAAAGGTGTCTACAAAATCGGTGGCTATTCAGTCTGAAGATGCAATATTATGTGCATTATAAGCAAAGTTTCCCTTTGCTCCTGTAAGCTGATCTATATCTAATCGCTCACCACAGCCTGTAAACATACAGCGTCCATGACTATCAATCATTAAGCTAGTGATAGTTTTACTAGTGAATTGTTTACCTCGGCCAGTCTTTTTCTTATTACTGTAAAAGTCTTTTATAAACTTTATTTTTAATGACTTCGTCTTTAGACTTACGGTAGAAAACTCATATGTTGTCCATAGAGAATTTATCGTTTCTAAGTTTACAATATCATCGGATGTTAAAATATTATCCGTAGCTCTTAGCTCGATAGTAGATCGAGTACCTGAAAGGTAATCTAGAAAATTTAACAAATCTATTTCGCAGAGATTAACCCGCAGAAGAGATTCGATTTTTTCTGAGGTAATTAATAAGATTAATAAGTTTTTGTTTGATTGGCTTATGAATAGCCCGACTCTATCCCAAGTTAAAACAGATTTTATTCCATCGATATATGATTTGGCTGTTAGTAAGTTATCCAATGGTTCTAGTTTACTTTGTATTAGTTCAAATTTAGGCAAAGAATTGGTGTCACTCATGTTTTTTATTAAAACCTCAAGGCTGAAGATGTACTTAAATAGCTATTTTGATCAGTGTAAATTTTAACTTCTTTAATGCCTACGATTACAAAAAATAGTCTTCTATTATGATTTCTCGCTATGCAATTCTCCCAATCTTGCTTATCAATCGAAGATGGTGTAGGTATCGATTCTGGATGGCTATGCCATGTGCCTAAATAAACAGATGTACCATTAGATTCTTTATACTTTGTATCGAGAAACCTCTGATGAAATGGATCTTTCATCACAAAGTTATACCTAGTTCTAATGTCTAGTTTTTGTGGAGTAGTAACAAATTCTATTTGAAAGATTTCAGTACCTTGAATTTGATGTCCTATCAATATTCCGCAAGCTTCTTTAGCTTCAGATGAGATTTGACGATACTCTTCCCATATTTCAATGATATCTTTATTAATATGAACAGTAGCGTCAGAAACATGAACAGTTAATTGGTCATTCATTACAAATATCACATTCTGGATTCAATAGTGGTGTGACTAGTAATGATTTTGAAAAGCTAGAATAACGATCAGTTAACTCTAAATTTTCATTTAAAGCGTCTAGATCAGAACCTTTCCAGCTTACCTTTGAAGAATCTTTGACTTTCCCTTGTAAAAATTTTAAGGCTAAATCTGTAGTGATACTAGCGGTTTGAATGGCAGATAAGTTTGAATAGGGTAGAAAGGCATTTCCACATCCTGAAAGATTTCTAGTTAAATCTTGATTTGGTTTTAAAAAATTAAGATTAGAAACTAAGCCTCTACATAAATTTTCATTATCTACATAAGCACATCTTAAGCATCCTTTTTGCTCAGGAATATCTAAAACTGCATGTCCCCCAACACCATAGCCTTCTGTCCATGTATTAATTATGGCTGTTTCTACTTCATTCTTTATACAGTAATCATGAAATATCCGTTCTTTTGTTGGTGAGCCTATAGCAATGATAATCAGATCATATCTATTGATAATAGAATCGTTTCTCAGCTCGAGCAAACATCCATCAGCAGGGATTACGTTAACCCAAGGATATTTAGTTGTTATTCTAAATTGTAGTCCTATAGTTTTGTATTGATGTAAATATTCTATTGGTAGATAGTGTCTGTATATATTTTCTATGGAAAGGGTATCGGAATCGACAAGAGTTAGATTCCCTAATCCACATGATGCTAGCTGATCTGCTATATAACCACCTACAGACCCACAGCCTACTAATAAAACGTGTTTGTCTTGAAGATCACAAAAAGCACCGCCACGGGGTATTAAGCTTGATTTATCAAATAATTTAATCGAGCATGCCTCTATATTCCATTCAGTGAAACTTTCTAATTTGAGTGGAAAAGTTTTGTTTACTTTAGATTTTTTATATTGAAATTTTAGTCCAAACCAAGATTTTCCTGAGGATGTATCAATGTTAAAGATTACCCAGAATATATTCTTCCTAGTTTGAGCGAAGGTTGTTACGAATTTTTTTTTAGTATCAGCATCTAATAACTCGAAATGTTCCAAAAACCACTGAGGTAGATCTGAGGCAGTCCATGGAATAGAGGTAATACAAGGTAATGGGAGAATACAACCTAAATCAGGACTCTTTTTTCTTTGAGCTACTTGAATTTTAAAAAAAGGTTCTTTTGTTGCAAGATCATAATTTTCAGGGTGAACTAATACGCTACTTTTTAATCCGTATTTTCCTTCAGGCGCATAAACTTTTAATTTACAAAATTCAGGTGAATCTACTAGACAAAGAACATCATTAAATTTTGTATTATTTAAGCTATGAATAGCCACCGATTTTGTAGACACCTTTTAGTTAGATAAAATGGCTAATTAACGAGGTGCTTATGAGCAGTAAACGATATACTCCAGAATTTA
>NZ_FMYK01000018.1 GCF_900096915.1 Acinetobacter marinus | reverse complement strand
AGAATGTGAATGGCGGTGGAAGAAAGAGCCTGATGAGCTCGCTAAAGAACTATGGAAACTCATCAGAAATTATTAAACTGCTAGTCTAGAGCCTATCTAAATAACAAAACCAGATAAAAAACACCCAAATAAAAAAACTAGATAAAATGCTCGACCACAGCTCGGAATATCCCCAAACATAGTCCAATAAAGGCACCAACTACGACACCATTGACACGGATCATGTGTAGGTCGCCACCGACTTCGGTTTCGATCTTATCGATCATCTCATGTGAATCCCACTCATGAATACGCTCACTGATAAAGCGAATCACCTTATCGCTATAGTCACTGCTGAGTTGCACGGCGATTTGACTAAAGCGTTGATTAAATACTTCACGCACCGCTTGATTGCGTTCGATATTTTGCCCAAGTTGCATGATCACAGCATGTAGGTTACTGGCGATACCAGAGTTTTCTTGTTCCAAATCTTGTTTGATCGCATTGCAGAGAATCGCCACAGAGCTACCGATAAAGTTCACCAGTTGCGGGCTGTCGAGCAATTTATTTTTACTTTCATTTAATTTTAGACTGATTTCGCTATCAGGATCAGCAAGCTGTTCCATGACTTTGCGGGCTTGCTGTTCGATTTGCATGCGCCACGGATGTTCAGGATCGGCAAGTATTTGCTCGACTTTGCTGATAAAGGCGTTGATGGTGCGTTGTTGTACATCGATACCAATCCATGTTGCGCCACGCGCCAGCGTACCGACACCGAGTTCGCTAAAGAGTTTTTCAGTGAGTTGATAGGTGCGTTTAGGATTTTCTTTGACCCATTGATGTGCCATGTCTAAACCACGTTGTAGCACCTCTTGATGAAAGTCATTGTCGAGCACTGCACGTAACATTTCACTGAGTAAGTTATTGAATTTTGTGCTTTTTAGCCACTGGATGCTGTTGTCTTGAATGAAGTTGCTAATTTGCTGTTGTTCAACAAATTCAAAGATTTTCGGCACACCAAACTGCACCACATCGACGATTTTTTGGCTATTTTGCTGTTGTTGTAGCCATTGTGCGCTGGCAAGGCTTAGGTCAAATTTGGCTAAACTATTTTGCACTACCGTTGGCGAGAGGAAGTTTTCTTGTACGAATTTTCCCATCGACTCAGCAATACGGGCTTTATTTCTGGGGATAATCTCGGTGTGATCACGAAGCAGTTTGGGCAGTGGCATTTTGCCAAAAGGATTGCGAAACAGTACGGTGATGGCGTACCAATCTGCCAAGCCACCCACCACACCCGCTTCGGCGGAGAGCATCAGAATATGAAAAAGCCACAGATATTCAGGAAATACTTTGGCAAGAATCATCAATGCCAGCCAACTGCATACCGCAATAATCAGTGCGATACTTGCCAATCGTTTGGAGCGATTTAGACTGGGAACTTCGGCTTCGATCACGGTGTGTGCGCTGTTGTCGGTCATCGACGATTTATTTCCTATACAGGTGAATCAGGTTGTCATTGTCACATTGTCATGGTGTTGTTGTTTTCACAGGTGTATTTGATGCTGGCGTAGTTGACGCAGGCGTGTTTGGTGTCGGGCTTGCTAAGGTCACCGAACCATCTGCACGGAGTCCATATTTTCCACCAATCGCTTCAAGAATACGCCGTGCATCAAATGCATCGCTTGGCGCCATGTTGCTCTGAAACATTTGGATAGTATAGGCAACTTCAACGGGATCGACATTGACCACATAGGGGGTATCAAAGAAAGGATCGTGCCAATAGGGGCGATAGAACGGATCATAGAAGCGATCGTGGAAGCCAAAAGAAGAATAATACGGTCGGCTCGGATAGACCACGGTTTGTCGTTGCTGCTGCTGATTGGTGCGATTGGTTGGGTCATCGATGACTTTAAATGCATCAAAGCCCTGCTGCACGGTTACTTGAGCAGATTTGAGTAAGGTCACCTCTTCGGCATAGCCGTAAGATGCATCGGGATGCGTGCGAAAGCCGATACGGTAGCTATTTTGATTGAGTGGAATTTCTTGGAATTGTCCGAGTTGGTTAAACGTTCTCGGTTGTTTTGGGGTGCTGGCACAACCGACCAGTGTTGCCAAAACAATAGAAATTGTTAGAGCTTGAATGATTTTAATCGGTTGAAACGATGACATGACTTGATCTCCATACATATCATTCAGCTTAGCGGAAATCGTTGATGATGAAAAATAAAATATGTTAAAAGGCATCTTCACCAAACTGCTTGGGGAAGATGCCCTGATTCACGTTATTAACGCATTGGGATTTGATGTTAGAAGTGATAAACCGCCATCATGTTGATACGGTTATCTATACCATTTTGTCCATCAAATGTTTCACGCTCACCATAGACATATTCCACACCGAGCTCAATCGGCGTATAAGGTTTATAGATCGCATTGACCCAACCTTGCCACAATGATTTATTTTGTGAGGTATCGTCATAGCTGAGTTCAGCAAATTCGTTATTATCATCAGCTTTCATATAGCCATAGCCGATGGTTGAGCGTAGTTTTGGACTAAAGCTATGGCTTAAACCCACAGTGAAGACGTCAAATTCATTGCTATGCATTTGGTTATCTTCATCGAGGACATAGCCACTGTTTGCCCAGAATAAGAATTTTCCATCGCCTTTGACATGATAATAATCTGCCTTGAGCATTGTTTCGGGTGTGATTTGATATTTTCCACCCAGTCCAAGTCCCCATGATACATTTTCATCTTCAGTGGTTTTTTTCTCAGCGACAAAACTACGTCCAGAGATGACTGAGCCATTATCAAACTTATGATTGATGCGTCCGACTAAGGCTGGCAGACGCATTTCATTATCAGGATCAGAGCGAGTGTTATATTTAGGATCTTCGACGCTGACTGCAAAATTGGTTTTGTCGGTAATGTTATCGGTGTATTTGACAATAGGTACACGTTGTAGCGACCCACCGACATAGGTTGCTGCATCCAGTGATTCAGGTAAATATTCAGGAGCGATAAAGTTCGACCATGTTTGACCGACCAACCAATTGGCGTAGGTCAGATAGGCGTGGCGAATACGGAATTGATCACGTGTCGAGCCTCCAAAGAAATCCATTTCGATTTTTCCGCCGACATCACCGATTGCGGTTGGCGTTTTGAAATCCATACCAAAACGCGTCGCCGTGGCGGTGGCTTGGAAGCGATCTTGTTGCTTGTCTTCTTCAGCCGTGCCTTCTAGTGGCACTGCGCTGATATTGTTATACATGGTCGACGCACCTTTGGCTTGATAAGACGCATCAGCACGAACAAATCCATAAAAGTTCAGATCAGCACCCGCTTTGGTTTTGAACGAGAGCTTGGGCTGAGGCATGGATAAGGTCTTGGTGTCGGTGGTTTGGCTTGTTATTGCGACAGGCTGTGCTTGTAACGCAGCGACTTGATTGCGTAATTCTGCGATTTGCTGGCGTAAATCATTGAGCTCTGCATCGGTGATTTCAGCGGAAAAGCTAACTTGCGTGCATAAAGTGGCAGTGATTGCGAGCATGAGTTGCTGGCGGCGGAAATGTGTTTGAAGTCGTTTCATATCAAAAATCCATTTGTGTGGGGACGCATTCAGTCTGTTGAATGCGCCGTTGAGATAGGGTGATAGAAATTGGTTAATTGAAAGTAGATAAAAAGCCGAACTAAGATTGAGTCACTTTTTGGTTGGGCTGTTGCATTTGGCTGGCAGCTTGTACACCATCAACCGAAGCTCGAAGGTTGACGAGGAAGATCGCTAATGCTGCGATTGCACCTGGGATGGCGATTGCCAAAAAGTTCATGTGATGGGGTAGATGTAAGGTTAACAATGCACCAGTTAATACTGGACCGACAATCGCACCAATCCGTCCAATGCCTGACGCCCATCCCATTCCAGTCGAGCGTGCTGCTGTTGGATAATATTGCGCAACAAAGGTATAAAGCAGAATTTGTGAACCGATCGTGGTCGCACCCGCAACGGCAATCAAGCTGTAAAGGACAAATGCAGGACTATTAAATCCAAGTAAGATCAATGCAATCGCACCGAAAACAAACATCGCCACCAAGACTTTTTTGATATGGAAGCGGTCTGATAAATAGCCACCACCAATCGCACCGATCATTCCACCGATATTGAGCGCAAATAAGAACAGCATACTTGCACCGAGTGAATAACCCGCTTGAATCATCAATTTTGGCAACCAACTGGCGAGGGCGTAAACCATTAATAAGCACATGAAGAATGCGATCCAAAACATAATGGTGCTAAAGCCACGTCCACGCTGAAATAATGCGGGTAATGGCGCATCATTGTCTTCAGTTGATTCATTGAGTTTTAGTGTGGTATTTGCCGTAACCACGGTTTCTGGGGAAATTAATGATAGATTTTTCTTGGCTTCGTCTTGACGTCCTTTTTTTACAAGAAACATTAAAGATTCTGGTAGGAATTTCCAAATAATTGGAAGTAACAACAACGGAATGCCTGCGATATAAAACATAATGTTCCAACCATGATCTGCAACCAACCATGCACCAAGCAGGGCAGACATCATGCCGCCAATCGCATAGCCACTGAACATGATGGCAACCATGGTGCTACGCATGCGTTTTGGTGCATATTCAGAGGTCAGCGCCACACAGATCGGCATCACACCGCCAATGCCTAAGCCAGCAAGGAAGCGTAAAATCGCAAATGAGACAGGATCTTTGGCAAAAGCACATAAAAAGGTAAAACCACTAAATAAACCGACACAAATCATAATGGTTTTTTTACGACCGAGCTTGTCGGATAATGTGCCGAAAAACATGGCACCGAACATCATGCCGAATAAAGCGGCGCTGGCTAATAATCCTGCTTGTACGGCAGTTAATGCCCATTCTTGCATTAATAATGGTAGTGCCACACCATATACAATGAGATCATATCCATCAAAGATAATAATAAATAGACACCATAATAAAACAGTCCAATGGAATCCTGAAAATTTGGCATGATCAACAATATCGCTGACATTAATCTGCTCGCTTTGCATGCTTCACCTCCTGTTGTGAAGTTTTTTACTTATTGATAAAGTTATTTTTTATTCAATGAAATGTCCAAAACCGATTGCATATATCTTTATACTTATTAGGTATGCAAAATAAAATAAACCCGATATTAATGTCTGCTTGAGGTGGGTATTTCGAAAATGTGTCAAATTTTGAAATATTTTTATAACTCAAAAAGTATTAAATCATTATTGGATTAAAAATGGTTATTTATTTAAATTATCATCATGGGATAATTATATGAATATTATTTCAATATTCAGAACGATAACGGTTAATATTTCATTGCTGAGCTTGAAATGCGCTCATGATGATGTCGTTAAACTGATCGGCTTGTTCAATGTTTGAAATATGTGAGGCATCGAGCTCAAACAGTTGACTCTGTGCGATGCATTGATGCATGAATTGTGCATCTTCGACCGTTGTCACGGGATCTAGTTGTCCAGCGATAATGATGACGGGCAGGGTGATATTTTCAATGTCTGTACGTAGGTCAGCTTGCGCTAAGGCTTCACAGCAATTGGCGTAGCCTGCCGCACTAGCAATGGCAAGATCATTACACAACGTGCTGACCAAATTACAGTGATTTTCAATAAATTCTGGCGTAAACCAGCGACTTGCTGCGCTGTCGGCGATGGGTTTTAAACCTTGTTGGCGTACCAAATTGGCACGTTCATGCCATGCGCTGGCTGTTCCAATTTTGGCAGCGGTATTGGCGATCAAGATTTTTTCAAAGCGTTCAGGATAGTGTATGGCAAGCCATTGTCCAATCAATCCGCCCATCGAAATGCCACAAAAGAATGCTTTACGAATCCCTAAATGATTGAGTAGCGCAATCACATCTTCACCCAGCTGTGACAATTGATAGGCACCATCAGGTGCAGATGAGTGACCATGCCCTCGAGTGTCATAACAGATCAGATAAAAGGATTTTTTCAGTGCATTAATTTGCTTTTGCCACATGCCATAATTGGTGCCGAGCGAATTCGAAAAAACAAGGCTTGGTTGCTTTGGATCGCCGAAAGTTTCATAGTGGATTTCTAGATCTTGATGTTGAAAAAATGTCATGCTTATCTGCTCTGTTTGTTGATTCAATCAATGCGGTGACCGCAATCCTTAACGCTGTATTAAACCCGTTGAATAATCATGGCAATACCTTGCCCGACACCAATACACATTGAACATAAGGCATAGGTTCC
>NZ_FMYK01000019.1 GCF_900096915.1 Acinetobacter marinus | reverse complement strand
ATATATTTCATTGATTGAATTGGTAGGAATTACTCGAAGTTTATTTGAGCGAATTTTTAGTCAGTAAGATTAATGAGCCAGATTTAGTCACTTAGATTAAAGTGACAAAATGATTTTAACTGAAGAGTTTGATCATGGCTCAGATTGAACGCTGGCGGCAGGCTTAACACATGCAAGTCGAGCGGGAATAGGTAGCTTGCTACTGATTTCTAGCGGCGGACGGGTGAGTAATGCTTAGGAATCTGCCTATTAGTGGGGGACAACATTCCGAAAGGGATGCTAATACCGCATACGCCCTACGGGGGAAAGCAGGGGATCGTAAGACCTTGCGCTAATAGATGAGCCTAAGTCGGATTAGCTAGTTGGTGGGGTAAAGGCCTACCAAGGCGACGATCTGTAGCGGGTCTGAGAGGATGATCCGCCACACTGGGACTGAGACACGGCCCAGACTCCTACGGGAGGCAGCAGTGGGGAATATTGGACAATGGGGGGAACCCTGATCCAGCCATGCCGCGTGTGTGAAGAAGGCCTTTTGGTTGTAAAGCACTTTAAGCGAGGAGGAGGCTTACTTAGTTAATACCTAGGATAAGTGGACGTTACTCGCAGAATAAGCACCGGCTAACTCTGTGCCAGCAGCCGCGGTAATACAGAGGGTGCGAGCGTTAATCGGATTTACTGGGCGTAAAGCGTGCGTAGGCGGCTTTATAAGTTGGATGTGAAATCCCCGAGCTTAACTTGGGAATTGCATTCAAAACTGTAAGGCTAGAGTATGGGAGAGGATGGTAGAATTCCAGGTGTAGCGGTGAAATGCGTAGAGATCTGGAGGAATACCGATGGCGAAGGCAGCCATCTGGCCTAATACTGACGCTGAGGTACGAAAGCATGGGGAGCAAACAGGATTAGATACCCTGGTAGTCCATGCCGTAAACGATGTCTACTAGCCGTTGGGGTCTTTGAGACTTTAGTGGCGCAGCTAACGCGATAAGTAGACCGCCTGGGGAGTACGGTCGCAAGACTAAAACTCAAATGAATTGACGGGGGCCCGCACAAGCGGTGGAGCATGTGGTTTAATTCGATGCAACGCGAAGAACCTTACCTGGTCTTGACATAGTAGAAACTTTCCAGAGATGGATTGGTGCCTTCGGGAATCTACATACAGGTGCTGCATGGCTGTCGTCAGCTCGTGTCGTGAGATGTTGGGTTAAGTCCCGCAACGAGCGCAACCCTTTTCCTTATTTGCCAGCACTTTGGGTGGGAACTTTAAGGATACTGCCAGTGACAAACTGGAGGAAGGCGGGGACGACGTCAAGTCATCATGGCCCTTACGACCAGGGCTACACACGTGCTACAATGGTTGGTACAAAGGGTTGCTACACAGCGATGTGATGCTAATCTCAAAAAGCCAATCGTAGTCCGGATTGGAGTCTGCAACTCGACTCCATGAAGTCGGAATCGCTAGTAATCGCGGATCAGAATGCCGCGGTGAATACGTTCCCGGGCCTTGTACACACCGCCCGTCACACCATGGGAGTTTGTTGCACCAGAAGTGGATAGTCTAACCTTAGGGGGGACGTTCACCACGGTGTGGCCGATGACTGGGGTGAAGTCGTAACAAGGTAGCCGTAGGGGAACCTGCGGCTGGATCACCTCCTTAACGAAAGATGGATTGATTGGTAAGAATCCACAACAAGTTGTTCTTCTAGATATCGATGGGTCTGTAGCTCAGTTGGTTAGAGCACACGCTTGATAAGCGTGGGGTCACAAGTTCAAGTCTTGTCAGACCCACCAAACTGATGAGAAACAGTGAATCGGTATTGCACAATGATATAGCTGGGGACTTAGCTTAGTTGGTAGAGCGCCTGCTTTGCACGCAGGAGGTCAGGAGTTCGACTCTCCTAGTCTCCACCACGCACCTACGGTGCGAGGCTGAGTAGCTGATAAATTATAGAATTTAGTAAGTTAAGACTTATTAACTTCTGTGATTTAAGTATCACGGTATTAGCTTATATTGATGAGATATAAGTTATTCATTAACAGTAGAAATTGAGTCTGAAATAAATTGTTTTACTCAAGCATTTAGATTAATTTTTTAATTGATTTGAATGAATTGAGAACTAGCAAATTAAACTGAATCAAGCGTTTTGGTATATGAATTGATTACTGTTGTACGACCTTTTGGGGTTGTATAGTCAAGTAATTAAGTGCATGTGGTGGATGCCTTGGCAGTCAGAGGCGATGAAAGACGTGATAGCCTGCGAAAAGCTCCGGGGAGGCGGCAAATATCCTTTGATCCGGAGATGTCTGAATGGGGGAACCCACTTATCATAAGATAGGTATTACACACTGAATACATAGGTGTGTAAGGCGAACGAGGGGAAGTGAAACATCTCAGTACCCTTAGGAAAAGAAATCAATTGAGATTCCGTTAGTAGCGGCGAGCGAATGCGGAAGAGCCCATTAAGTTAGTTATGTTTTAGTGGAATGCTTTGGGAAGAGCAACCATAGTAGGTGATAGTCCTGTACACGAAAGGGCATAACTAATGAATTGAGTAAGGCGGGGCACGTGAAACCTTGTCTGAATATGGGGGGACCATCCTCCAAGGCTAAATACTCCTGACTGACCGATAGTGAACCAGTACCGTGAGGGAAAGGCGAAAAGAACCCCTGTGAGGGGAGTGAAATAGATCCTGAAACCGCATGCATACAAGCAGTAGGAGCACCTTCGTGGTGTGACTGCGTACCTTTTGTATAATGGGTCAGCGACTTATATTCAGTAGCGAGGTTAACCGAATAGGGGAGCCGTAGAGAAATCGAGTCTTAATAGGGCGTATAGTTGCTGGGTATAGACCCGAAACCGGGTGATCTATCCATGAGCAGGTTGAAGGTTGGGTAACACTAACTGGAGGACCGAACCCACTGTCGTTGAAAAGCCAGGGGATGACTTGTGGATAGGGGTGAAAGGCTAATCAAACTCGGTGATAGCTGGTTCTCCCCGAAAGCTATTTAGGTAGCGCCTCGGACGAATACCATATGGGGTAGAGCACTGTTTCGGCTAGGGGGTCATCCCGACTTACCAAACCGATGCAAACTCCGAATACATATGAGTACTATCCGGGAGACAGACTGCGGGTGCTAACGTCCGTAGTCAAGAGGAAAACAATCCAGACCGCCAGCTAAGGCCCCAAAATCATAGTTAAGTGGGAAACGATGTGGGAAGGCATAGACAGCTAGGAGGTTGGCTTAGAAGCAGCCACCCTTTAAAGAAAGCGTAATAGCTCACTAGTCGAGTCGGCCTGCGCGGAAGATGTAACGGGGCTAAAACTATGTGCCGAAGCTGCGGATTTGCGCTTATGCGTAAGTGGTAGGGGAGCGTTCTGTAAGCCGATGAAGGTGTGTTGAGAAGCATGCTGGAGGTATCAGAAGTGCGAATGCTGACGTGAGTAACGACAAAACGGGTGAAAAACCCGTTCGCTGAAAGACCAAGGGTTCCAGTCCAACGTTAATCGGGGCTGGGTGAGTCGACCCCTAAGGCGAGGCCGAGAGGCGTAGTCGATGGGAAATTGGTTAATATTCCAATACTTCTGTTTAATGCGATGAGAGGACGGAGAAGGTTAAGTCAGCCTGGCGTTGGTTGTCCAGGTGGAAGACTGTAGGTATGTATCTTAGGCAAATCCGGGGTACTTTATACTGAGAGTCGATAGCAATCTGTACTTGTACAGAGAAGTGGCTGATACCCTGCTTCCAGGAAAAGTCTCTAAGCTTCAGTTAAACAGGAATCGTACCCGAAACCGACACAGGTGGTCAGGTCGAGTAGACCAAAGCGCTTGAGAGAACTCTGCTGAAGGAACTAGGCAAAATGGTACCGTAACTTCGGGAGAAGGTACGCTGCTTTTGGTGATGGAACTTGCTTCCTGAGCTGAGAGCAGCCACAGAAACCAGGCCGCTGCAACTGTTTATTAAAAACATAGCACTCTGCAAACACGAAAGTGGACGTATAGGGTGTGATGCCTGCCCGGTGCTGGAAGGTTAATTGATGTGGTTAGCGTAAGCGAAGCTATTGATCGAAGCCCCAGTAAACGGCGGCCGTAACTATAACGGTCCTAAGGTAGCGAAATTCCTTGTCGGGTAAGTTCCGACCTGCACGAATGGCATAATGATGGCGGCGCTGTCTCCAGCAGAGGCTCAGTGAAATCGAAATCGCTGTGAAGATGCAGTGTACCCGCGGCTAGACGGAAAGACCCCGTGAACCTTTACTACAGCTTGACATTGAACTTTGATCTTACTTGTGTAGGATAGGTGGGAGGCTATGAAATGTGGACGCCAGTTCACATGGAGCCATCCTTGAAATACCACCCTGGTAATATTGAGGTTCTAACTCTGTCCCGTGATCCGGGACGAGGACCATGTCTGGTGGGTAGTTTGACTGGGGCGGTCTCCTCCTAAAGAGTAACGGAGGAGTACGAAGGTGCGCTCAGCGTGGTCGGAAATCACGCGTAGAGTATAAAGGCAAAAGCGCGCTTAACTGCGAGACCCACAAGTCGAGCAGGTACGAAAGTAGGTCTTAGTGATCCGGTGGTTCTGTATGGAAGGGCCATCGCTCAACGGATAAAAGGTACTCTGGGGATAACAGGCTGATACCGCCCAAGAGTTCATATCGACGGCGGTGTTTGGCACCTCGATGTCGGCTCATCTCATCCTGGGGCTGAAGCAGGTCCCAAGGGTATGGCTGTTCGCCATTTAAAGAGGTACGCGAGCTGGGTTTAGAACGTCGTGAGACAGTTCGGTCCCTATCTACCGTGGGCGCTGGAAATTTGAGAGGATCTGCTCCTAGTACGAGAGGACCAGAGTGGACGAACCTCTGGTGTACCGGTTGTGACGCCAGTCGCATCGCCGGGTAGCTATGTTCGGAAGGGATAACCGCTGAAAGCATCTAAGCGGGAAGCCTACCTCAAGATAAGATTTCCCTTGGACTTTATGTCCACTAAAGAGCCGTTCGAGACTAGGACGTTGATAGGTTGGATGTGGAAGTGCGGTGACGCATGAAGCTGACCAATACTAATTGCTCGTGAGGCTTGACTATACAACACCCAAGCGGTTGTTGTTAATCAACGAAAGTTGAAACAAGCACTAATCGATTCATACCATGACAGAAATGTCATAAATAACTTGATTCAGAACGAAATGCTAAATACAATGCACGACTCAATTAACCTACTGTTAATACACTCATTTGACCAAAGCAATGGCAAGCAAAGTACATAAAAGTACACAGCGAATAAGACCAACGCATAGTCATAACAGTTTGCTGGCGACCATAGCAAGTGTGAACCACCTGATCCCTTCCCGAACTCAGAAGTGAAACCACTTAGCGCTGATGGTAGTGTGGGGTTACCCATGTGAGAGTAAGTCATCGCCAGCTTTTAA
>NZ_FMYK01000020.1 GCF_900096915.1 Acinetobacter marinus | reverse complement strand
TGACCGCAATCCTTAACGCTGTATTAAACCCGTTGAATAATCATGGCAATACCTTGCCCGACACCAATACACATTGAACATAAGGCATAGGTTCCACCTGACTGTTCAAGCTGGTTCAATGCTGTGGTGACCAAGCGTGCACCTGACGCACCCAGTGGATGACCAATCGCAATTGCGCCACCATTTGGATTGACCTGCGTGGTGCCATCCGCTAGACATAAATCACGGGTCACTGCCAATGCCTGTGCTGCAAAGGCTTCATTCAGCTCAATCACATCCATCTGTTCAATACTGAGATTGGCTTGTTTGAGTAACTTCTTAATCGCAGGTGCGGGCGCAAAACCCATGATGCGTGGTTCAATACCAACCGTGGTTGAAGCAATGATTTTGGCACGTGGTTTTAAGTTGTATTGTTGCACTGCCTCATCTGAAGCAATCAATAGCGCTGCTGCACCATCGTTAATGCCTGAGGCATTGCCCGCAGTCACCGTACCCTCTGCAGAGACCACACCTTTGAGTTTGGTTAATGCTTCGATAGTGGTCGAGGCACGTGGATGTTCATCGGTATCTACAACGATCGGATCACCCTTGCGCTGAGGAATAATGACAGGGATGATTTCGTGCTTAAAAAAGCCATTGGCTTGTGCTGCCGCAGTACGCTGTTGACTGTTTAAGGCAAATTGATCTTGATCGGCACGGTTGACATCAAATTGTGTCGCCACATTTTCAGCGGTTTGTGGCATGGTATCCACACCATACATGGCTTTAAGTTTTGGATTGATAAAGCGCCAGCCCATCGTAGTATCTTCGATCTTTTGACTACGTCCATATGCACCTTCTGATTTCCCCATCACATATGGCGCACGGCTCATGCTCTCCACACCACCAGCGATGATCAGATTTGCTTCACCTGCTTTGATGGCACGTGCTGCCATGGCAATCGCATCCATAGATGAACCACAAAGACGATTCACTGTGGTGGCTGGCACTTCAACAGGAAGCCCTGCAAGCAGTGCCGACATACGTCCGACGTTGCGGTTGTCTTCACCTGCTTGGTTGGCACAGCCGTAGATCACATCATCGACTTGCGTCCAATCCACAGTTGCGTTGCGTGCCATCAAGGCTTGTAGTGGTACTGCACCGAGATCATCCGCACGCAGCGGGGCAAGTCCACCTGCATAGCGTCCAAATGGAGTACGAATGGCATCAATAATATAGGCGTTTTTCATCTTGTTTCCCTGTATTTACAATCCCTCCTGAGGAACAATGTTCCGCAAGTCCCTTTAGTAAAGGAGTTCCCCTCTTTCTTAAAGAGGGGTTAGGGGAGATTATGAATTATCCTTGTGTTGCATCGATAAGCGTTGCACCTGTTAAGCCTTGTAGTTCCGTAAAACTTAAGCCCTCGACTTTTTCAATGACTTTTAAACCCTCTGCGGTGACATCAATCACGCACAGGTCGGTATAAATCCGATCGACACAGTGTTTGCCTGTCACAGGATAGGTCAGTTCAGCAACGATTTTGGCTTCACCCGTTTTGGTGACATGGTCGGTGGTGATAAAGACTTTTTTAGCACCGACGGCTAAGTCCATCGCACCGCCCACCGCAGGAATCGCATCAGGCGCACCTGTATGCCAGTTGGCAAGGTCGCCATTAGCAGCCACTTGGAATGCACCAAGTACAGCGATATCTAAATGTCCACCACGCATCATGGCAAAGGAATCGCCATGATGGAAAAAGCAGCCACCTGTTTGCATGGTGACGTATTCTTTACCTGCATTGATCAGTTCTGGATCTTCTTCACCTTTGGCTGGTGGTGGTCCAAAGGCAAGTAGTCCATTTTCAGAATGTAAAAACACATCTTTGTCGGCAGGCAGGTATTTGGAAATTTTGGTTGGCAGTCCGATACCGAGATTGACATAGGCACCATCAGGAATATCTTGTGCCACACGCTCGGCGATTTGATCACGGGTCAGTTTGTTATAGCTCATGTGCTTATCCTTATGCGCTCGCTGTATTGTTGTCTACAGGCGAGGTCGGTTCGACTTGAATGACGTGCTGAACAAAGATGCCTGGGGTGATGATGTGTTCTGGATCAAGTGCACCGAGTTCGACCACTTCTGAGACTTGGGCGATGGTAATGTCGGCTGCCATTGCCATGATTGGTCCGAAGTTGCGTGCAGATTTACGATAAACCAAATTGCCCCAGCGATCGCCTTGTTGCGCTTTGATCAATGCTACATCGGCTTTGATTGGATATTCTAAGACATAATCTTTGCCATCAATGTGACGAGTTTCTTTGCCTTCGGCGAGCATGGTGCCGTAGCCTGTTGGGGTAAATACTGCGCCAAGTCCCATGCCAGCGGCTTGGATACGGCAAGCGAGGTTGCCTTGAGGGACGATTTCGAGTTCGATTTTGCCTGCATGGTACAGTTCATCGAACACCCATGAGTCGGATTGACGTGGGAAAGAGCAGATGATTTTACGCACGGCGCCTGTTTTTAGTAGCTTTGCCAGTCCGTAGTCGCCATTGCCAGCATTGTTGTTGACGATGACCAGATCTTTGACACCCAATGCAATCAAGCCATCAATCAGTTCTGCGGGCTGTCCTGC